>CAVUQS010000001.1:0-669728 GCA_963743705.1 Bryobacterales bacterium
ACGGCACGGACGATCCGGCGGCCCGCGAAATCATTGGCGGCGCACGTACTCTCGTGGATCGCTACATCGAGCAGCCGAATCGTGGCCTGCCCTCCGCCCGGAACGCCGGTTTTCGATCCGCCGCCTCCGATGTGGTCATACCGCTCGACGCCGACGATCTATTCGACCGGCGCTACGCGGCAGTGTGTCTGGAAGCCCTCAACGCCCATCAGGACGCCGCATTTGTTTATCCGGACTATCGCGTATTCGGAACCGAGAATTACATAGAACGAGTGGCCGAATACAACCTCTACGAGTTGCTCGACCGCAATTTCCTTCCTTACGCTGCGGCGATTCGGCGGCAGGATTGGGAGCAGGTTGGCGGTTACGACGATTCGATGTCCAGCGGATATGAGGACTGGGAATTCTGGCTGAGACTCGGAGACCGCGGCCGCTTCGGACGTCACGCAAATCGCATCCTATTCCACTACCGCAAACATGGCCCATCGCTTCTCGATAAGGCTCGCGCCCGTCATACGGAAATACTTGAGCACATTCACCGGAAACATCCAGCCTTGTATGCCAGGGAGGCTCGCGCGGATCTCAAAAGGCGATGGTCGCCGGCAGTCCACATTGCCGCGGTGGAATCGCAGATAGTCCAGCAAACCATCGTAGATTGGGCGCCGTTTGTGCGAACGGATGAGACTGCGGCCGCCTGCCCCGCTTTTCTCCAGCCTGCAAGCGCTCAAGTTCTCAGGCCGGATAGCGCGGAGCTGGCAGCCCTGGCGGTGTGGGGAGGCCGCGAGCGCCTGGAACTGCCGGACGGGTCGCTCGCGCTCTCACCCCGCGCCTTTCTGAAGGGCGCGCTCAGACGCAGCGAGCCCAAAAGAGCCGCGAGTTCCAAGGCTTTTCCTGCCGGGATGGAGCGCCTGCGCAGGCACCTTTCGAATGCCGGGCTGCTCTCCCTGCGCGCGTGGACGCGGCATCCGCTTCAATCGGCGGCCAGAATCATCCCTCTGCGGCTGAAGGAGCGCGCCAACAAGTTCACCGGGCGGCAACTGTTCGATCTCAGCTTTTACATGCAGTTTCGCCCTGAGTCGATCCATGCGGCCGGCACAGTGCAAACGCCGCTCTGTTACTTTCCGCGAACGTCTTCGCGGAAACGCGTTGCTTTCGTTACGCCGCATCTCGGAGCGGGCGGCGCGGAAACGGTATTGCTGGACATCGCGGCATCCCTAGACCGCGATCGGTATGAGCTGCTCCTGTTGGCGACTCAATCGCACGACGATGTTTGGCGCGGCCGCTGGGAGGCCGCTGCCGATCACATATACGATCTGCAGCATCTGGTTGGCTTCGATAAGGCCGGCGCGGCCATCTATTCCATTGCCGCCAATTGGGACGTCGAAACCCTGCTGGTGCAGAATTCCCTGACCGGATACAGCGTGCTGCCGCAACTCAAGACCCGGTTGCCTTCTCTGCGGACCATCGATCTGATTCACTCGGTCGACGAAGATTGGAATCTTGTCAAGGCAACGCGCGACGTAGCGCCTGCCCTCGACTCGCGAGTGGCAATCTCTGCCGCGATCCGCTCTGAATTGCAACGGCATGGAACGCCCGACGCCAAGATCCAGCTCATCCGCAACGGTGTGGATCTCCGGCGTTTTTCCTCACGCGCGGCGAACGCACATGACCGCCTTCATCGAATTTTATTCGCGGGCAGGCTCGATGCCGTGAAACGGCCGCTTCTGCTGGCGGACATCGCGCAAGAATTACGCCAACGCAGGAAAAGCGACGATTTCCGGTTCGTCGTAGCCGGCAACGGCGCCGAAAGGGCCGCGTTGACGGCGCGCGTGCATAAGTGCGGTCTTGACGCCGTATTCGATCTCCGCGGGTACGTTGCCGATATCGTCCCCCTCCTGGAGGAATGCGACCTGGTGCTGCTGCCCTCCGCGGCCGAGGGCATCCCGCTCATCATTCTGGAAGCATTCGCTTCCTGCCGGACAGTGGTAGCATCGGCGGTAGGCGCGGTTCCGGAAGCCGTCACCCCCGAAACTGGCAGAACAATTCCTCGCGGACCGCGCGAAGTGAGCGAGTTCGCGGACGCGGTCAACGAATTGCTAGACAAACAGTCATTGCGGGAGACGCTCGCGAAAAATGGACGCAAGCTGGTCGAGCAGCTTTACGACCGGCAGCGCGCCTTGGAAGGGTACCGTGCATTATTCGCTTGGCCGCTTTAAACTCTGGCACGTCGCCCTCATTGTCTTCGGCTTGATCTGTTGCTTCGTGCTGGCCATCGCCGGAGGGCTTCTCACCCCGCTCGTCAAGCGTAAGCTGATTTCCACCCTGCGTGAGGAATATCAGAGCGATGTTGAACTGCGCAATCTCAATGTCTTGCTCTGGCCATATCCGCGCGCTTCGGGCGACGGCCTGGTCTTGCGCCTGCACGGCCGCACCGACATTCCTCCCTTGATCAAGCTGCGGCATTTCGACGCAAGCGCCGGCTGGCACAACGCGTTGCTGGGGCGCATCGGAAGCGTGCGGCTGCAAGGCTTGGAAGTCCACATCAGCCGCCGGGACGCAGACGATCAAGCCAACCCGCAAGAAAAACACAAAGGCTCGAAATCTCCGGCGTCGTTTGTGATCAATACGATCGTCGCCGACAACGCGCTGGTTGAAATCCTGCCCAGGAATCCGCTCAAGGACCCCCTGGATTTTCCCATTTTCAAGCTCACCATGACCGATGTCGCGCTCGACCGGCCGTCCCACTATGAAGCCGAACTGCGCAACGCAACGCCGCCCGGCTTGATTCACGCCGCGGGCGATTTTGGGCCCTGGAACAGCGACGATCCCGGCGGCACGCCGCTCACAGGCAAGTTTCAATTCGCAAATGCCGACCTAGGCGTCTTCAAAGGCCTAGCCGGCACGCTTTCCTCAAAAGGCGAATTCAAGGGAGTGCTCAGCAAGCTCGAAGTCAACGGCGCCACCGATACGCCGAACTTCAACGTTAAGGCCGGCAATCATCCGGTACATCTCAAAACCACATACCAGGCCACGGTCGATGGAACCAATGGCGACACGCTCCTGCATCCGGTGATCGCCGATTTCGGGCACACCAGGGTCACGGCCAACGGCAGCGTCACCAATCTGAGCGGAACCAAGGGGAAGACCGTGTCACTCGATGCTGTGGTGGATCACGGGAATCTTGCCGACGTTTTGCGCTTCGCGGTGAAATCGAATGAGCCTCCACTCGAAGGCAACATCAGCTTTCATTCGAGGATCGTAATTCCACCGGGCGATCGCGACATCGCGGAGAAGCTTCAACTCATCGGCAAGTTTCACATCGAGCAAGCCATCTTCACCAGCCCATCCGTGGAAAAGAAAGTCGCCGCGCTGAGCGAGCGCGGCCGCGGCGACACGGAAAGCGGCGGCCAAACGCGGCCGCGATCCGACTTCGAAGGAACCTTCTCGTTAAATAACGGCATCGTCAAGCTTGGCGGCCTTTCTTTCGCCACGCCCGGCGCGCGCATCCAGTTGAACGGCACGTACGGTCTGCTCACGGAACAAATGGATTTCCACGGCTCCGTCATCACGGACGTAAAACTCTCGCAGATGACGACGGGCTGGAAGTCTCTGCTCCTGAAGGCCCTCGACCCCATCTTCAGCAAGAACAAAGCCGGCGCGGTGATTCCGATTCACATCGGCGGCACGCGTGAAAACCCTTCGATCGGGCTGGAGTTCACGCGCCCGCACCGGTAGCATCGCTGATCTCCCGGCGGACTATTATTGATGGGGAGGAATTCCATGTGCCAGATGAAACGCCGCTCATTCCTGGGCTCATCCGCCGCGCTGGCCGCGGGGGGCGCGATGGCAGCTAACGTGGCCCACAGCCAGGATCACGCGCACGAATCCACCGCCAGCGTTCGTCATTACGCGCGCGCTGTCTCGCTGATGACCGAGACGGCCAACCGGTTCCTTGCGGCGCTTACGCCTGAACAGCGGGCCAAGGCCACCTTTGCGTTCACCGACGACGAGCGCATGAACTGGCACTACATCCCCAAGGAACGCAAGGGCCTGACGCTCGGCGAAATGGCGCCATACCAGAGGCATCTCGCCAGCGCGCTGCTCGCCTCCGGGCTCAGCCAGACCGCGTACATCAAAGCCGTCTCTGTGATGAGCCTCGAAGACGTGCTGAAGATCATGGAGAACGATAACGGCGAGCGCCGCAATCCGGAGAAGTATCACTTCACTATCTTCGGCGCGCCATCGGACTCCGGCACCTGGGGCTGGCGCGTCGAAGGCCACCATCTCAGCCAGAACTACACCGTCACAAATGGCCAGGTGGTGGATGGTCCGAGCTTCTTCGGCTCCAATCCCGCCGAAGTGCGCCAAGGGCCGCGCAAGGGCCTGCGCGTGCTCGCGGCCGAAGACGACATGGGCTTTGAGATGATCCGCACGTTGGACGAGCCGCTGCAAAAGGCCGCCATCGTCGACGCCAAGGCGTATGGCGACATCCTCTCCGCAGCCAATCGGAAGGCTGCGCTGGAGGGCCAGCCTTCGGGACTCGCCGCCGCGAAGATGAACGCGAAACAGTTCGACGCCCTGCGCGCGCTGGCCGAGTTATACGCCCGCAATTTGCCCGACGAGTTGGCCCAACGGCGCATGGACCAGATCAACGCCGCGGGACGCAACGCGCATTTCGCGTGGGCCGGCGGCATCCATCCGGGCGATCCGCACTATTACCGCATTCAGACCGCGTCGTTCCTCATCGAACTCGACGACACGCAGGATAACGCCAACCACATCCATTCCGTCTGGCGCGATCTCCGCAACGATTTCGGCGGCGACCTGCTTGCCGCGCACTACGAAACCAGCCACCACGGCAACGGCGAATAGCGCGCGTCAATGCGCCGCGTCAATGACTAGCTGCGCGCGCATGCAGCATGGCCGCGAGCTCGCCGTATTGATCGCTCGCGATGTAATCGACGCCGGCTTCGGCCATTGCGCGCCAGCGTTCGCGCACCGCATCGAGCGTTGGGAAACTGTAGCTGCGGAACCAGCCATTGGCGCTGCGTTCCTCCTGCGAAGCGCCATCCATCGTGTAGAAGCGCATCCACAGCCCATTGGCATGCGCGTGCTGAACGATCTCGCGCAGACGTTTGGCGGCTTCCGGCGTCCAAGCGCCGGCGTGCGGTTGGCCCGCTGGTTCCACGATATTCCAGGCGCTGTTCCACCATCGCCGGTAGTCGCTCGCCGGTTCGGGCTCGATGACATCGGGCGCGGCGCGGCGATCGGAAGTATGTGTGTGAACGGCGCCGAACACCAACACCCGTTCGCCGGCGGCGAGATCGTCGAAGAACACCTTCTGCTGCGCGTCGGATTCGCCGGTAAGCGCCAGCACCGGGCCGATCTGCAACGGCTCTACGTGGCGCGGGTCCGCGCCCCGGGCCGCCGTCGTCAGCCAGTTGCGATATTTCGATAGCATTGCGTGAATGGCCTGCAAGTGCGCCGGCTCCTCAGTTTTGAAATCGAGATTGAGCGTGATCAGCGGCCACTGCGAATGGTCGGGATTCTTCAACGCCGCCTCCACTAGCGGGCGGATCTTCTCGAAAAAGTAGACCTCCATTCCCGGCTCCTCGCCCGACAGCGGCTCCGCGTGCGCCAGCGCGGAACGCGACCGCTTTTTGTCCCAGTACAAATCCTGCTCGATGGCAAGCGGCATCCCGCCGGCCAGCGCGCGGTCGATGCGATCCACCCACCATTCGCCATAGGGATAGCAATTGTGAGCGTCCATCAGCGTTCGGGCGCCGGGCCGCGCGGCAGTCGGTTCCTGCGCGCATGCCACGCCGGTCGCGAACGAAAGAGACAGGAACAGTGCGGATTTCAACAAGCGGCTCATGGAGTGGCTCCCTAGAGAATTATATGGCTCAACCGAAGCATGGTCGGTTGGAATCAACTCGCATCGTCGCTCATTCCGTATTCCCGCATCTTCTCGTAGAGAAGCCTGCGATGCATACCCAGCATTTCTGCGGCTTTCGATTTGTTTCCTCCGGCGACGCGCAGCGCGCGCGAAATCATCGCTTTTTCGGCGGCGGCCAGATTGCCCTTCCACCCGGCGGCAAGCGGCATCTGATCGGTCCAGTTCGTGGCTGCGCGTGCGACGGACTTCCATTGAATGTCGGACGCATCGATTACGCCGCTCCTGGCTAAGACGGCCGCGCGTTCCACGGTATGCTCCAACTCGCGAACGTTGCCGGGCCAGTGGTAGTCGCACAACGCGCTCAGCGCATCGGGCGTTAACGAAATCGCGCGCGCCCCTCGCCGCAGGAAATGCTCCACCAGTACCGGAATATCCTGTTTGCGGTCGCGCAATGGCGGCAGCTCGATTACCACCACGTTCAGCCGATAGTAAAGATCCTCGCGAAAGGCTCCTTCCGCAACGGCCTCTTCGAGGTTGCGCGAAGTCGCCGCAATCAGGCGCAAATCGAGACGAATCGGCGCATTGCTGCCGAGCCGCTCCACCGTCCGCTCTTGCACGGCCCGAAGCAGTTTGGATTGCAGCGCCGGCGAGAGCTCGCCGATCTCATCGAGAAAGAGCGTTCCGCCGTTGGCCTCTTCGAAGCGCCCGATCCGGCGCACCATCGCATTGGTGAATGCGCCCCTTTCGTGTCCGAACAATTCCGATTCCAGAAGCGTTTCGGGAATGGCCGCGCAGTTCACTTTCACCAGCGGCCCCTTGGCGCGCATGCTGTTGTGGTGAATCGCCGTGACCACCAGTTCCTTGCCTGTGCCGGATTCGCCTCTCACCAGCACCGTGGCGTCGCTGCCCGCCACCTGTCCAATGAGCTTGTAGACATGCTGCATGGCGGGGCTATAGCCCACAATCGCCGGAGCTGCCGCCGCCTGCGCCACATTCCCGAGTGCGCTGCGGGCAAGTTTATGGCGCGCCACGGCCCGATCGAGCTGCGCCAGCAACTGATCGAAATCCAGCGGCTTGGCGATGTAATCGTATGCGCCGAGCCGCATGGCTTCAATCACCGTGCCGCTGTCGCCGTGGGCGGTCATCACGATCACCGGCACGTCGATGCCGGATTCGCGGGCCCGTTTCAGAATATCCAGCCCGTCCATTCCCGGCATGCGGATGTCAAGAATTCCGGCGTCGAAAATTCTCTCCGTCAAAGCCGCGAACGCCGCGGCGCCGTCTTCCGCCTGCGTGACGCGATAGCCGTGGCCTTCCAGCAATTCGGCCAACGAGATTCGTGCGGTGCGCTCGTCTTCCGCGAGCAAAACGGAACCGTTAGTTTGCATTGGCAGCCCTCAACCGGAGAATGAATGTGGCGCCCGGTCCGCCGCTGTTCTCGTACCGCAGTTCGCCTCCCATGCTCTGCGCCAATTCGCGCGAAACGGCGAGCCCCAATCCGTGGCCATCGGCCTTCGTAGTGTAGAACGGCTCGAAGAGGCGCTCTTGCTGTTCCGCGGTCAGTCCCGGACCCGCATCGGAAACCTGCACCGCAACGCAGCCATCCCCCTCCCTGGCGCTCACATCCACGGTCTTGGCGGAAACTTCAATCGCGTTGAGCAGCAGATTGACCACGATCTGCCGGACATACTGTTCGTCGAGCAGCGCCACGGGCCCGCACCCCTCCGTCAGAGTCAGTTGCACTCCGGCGCGGTCCGCCTGCGGTTTTACCAGGTGCGCGCACTCCTGCAGAATCGGCGTCACGGGTTGGCTTTCGATCTTCGGCGGCCTCGGCTGCTGAAACGCCAGCAAGTCGGAGAGCAGGCGGTTCATTCGATCTACTTCTCCGATCACGATTTGGAAATCTCCATGCCCTAACCGGTTTTCCTCGTGCCGGCGCGACAGCATTTGCAACGAGAGCCGGATGCTGTTCAACGGATTGCGCATCTCGTGGGCGATGCGGCCCACCAACTTGCCGATAGCCCTCACGCGATCTTCGCGCCGTAGTTCCTCTTCGAGCTGCCGCCGCGTCTTGGCCATCTGGTTGATTGCGGCGCTGATCTCGCCCAGTTCGTCGTACCGCTCGGGAAGGCTGGGCGCTCCTGGGCCGTGCAGAGCCGCCAGCCCGCTCTTCATCTGGGCCACCCCTCGGCGCAGACCCACCGCAGTCGCCAGCACCCCGGCAGCGCCAAGCAGCGCGATCATTACCAGACACGCGGCGAGGATGCTTCGCGTGCGCTGCGCCGGCTCCGCCTGACCCGGCATTCTTTTCATGGCCCAGGCCGCAGCCGGGCCCATCGCGACCGCCGAAACCATCACCAGATCGTGCTTGCCGCGCAGTGTGCGGCTGCTCGCGCCCGATGCGATTCCGCTGGCGATCACTTGCTCGATCTCCGGCTGCTCGGCCGGGGGAACGTCGACCTTGGCGGAAGCGCCGTCGTGCGTCGGATAGGCGTAGCCGAGAAACTGTCCGTCTGCCCAAAAGCCGCCCTCCACGCCTGGATAAGAGCTGAGCACGGTTTGCGAAATTCCTCGAAGCGTGAGGTCGCGAGCGCTCAGAGGCATCTGCGGCCACGAGGTATCGCCGCGCAGGCGTAAATCGTATTCACGCCGCAGTTCGCGCATAGCGTGATCCAGCGTGCGATCGGCGTCAGCCAAAACGACGCTCTCGGCGTGCCCCACGGCGTTCGCCACCAAACCAACCGTCAACACAGCCACGGAGGCAGCCGCCAGCAGCGCAAACAGAAGCTGCAACTGAAAACGGCGCTGCAAAATGCGTTTCATGGAAGTTTCGAAACCTCCGCGACGTATGCCTGCGCCAGACTCTCCAGCGCGTGCGTCAGATCGTCGGCCGCCGTTGCGTACTCGCTGGCGGCGGTTGCGGCGCCTGCTTCCTTCGCCTTCACGGCGAGTTCGTAAAACGCGCGCGCCAGCTCCAGCAGCCTCTTCGGCTTTGGCGCCGGGATCTGCTGCAGAAAGAACTCCGACACACGAAGCCGAAAATAGACTTGCCGAAGCCGGTCGTCCGGAAGTGGCGGCGGGGGCGGACCTGCCGGACCGCCGGCATTCTGCAAGTGTTCGATCGGCCGGCGGCAAGCATCCGCGGCATCGGCCAGTCGCGCTGCCTGAAACTGCCGGCCCATGGCGAGCTCTCGCCCCGCGCGGTCCAGGTATTCGCGAACGAACGCCGCCAGCTCACGCTGTTCCGAAGTAGATAGCTGATTCGCTTCGAGACGTGCCCTGATCTCTCCGATGCGGCGCTGCACAGCTTTCGGATCCGGCGGGCGCGGTGTTCCTGGCCCGCGTCCCGGTTGTGCGCTCAATTGCGGAACCAGCCCGCAACCGGCGGCTGCCAATCCTATCAGGAACCCTTTCATCCAACTATCTCCGGGCACTACCGGCGCCAATGCCCTCTCCTACAAATATGGCGGGATTGCGGTCATCCTGTGTTCGTTTTCCGGACATGCCGGGCGCAAAGCGTACGGAGGAACCCGCTTTGACGCCGAAGCGCCACCGACCGGTTTACTCCTGGCCCTGTCCGCTTTCCGCGCGTCCGGGCGCCAGCCGCTTCCGATTAACTTACTGATTTCGTAGCTCTGCGGCGCCGCAACCCAGTGGCACGCCGACTGCATTTTCATGGGCGCGCCGCCAACAGGCGCAAGGAGCTTCGAGATGAAAGTGACAACGTTGGCAGCAACCGTTCTGTTCGCCGTGGCCTGCTCAAGCCAAGTGCAAGGCCAACCGCCGCCCCCGTTGCCCGATCAGCAGGCCCCAATGGGAGTGGTGAGCACCGTCAACGGAACGATCTCACAGTTCAACTACGGACCCGAAGGCAGAGTCGAAGGATTCCTGATATCGCCTGGCACGATGGTCTTTCTGCCGCCTGATTGGGCGATGCAGGTGGAGACCATCGCGAAACGCGGCGATCCCGTAAAGGTTACCGGTTACAGCGCGCCGCTGCCATCGGGGATGCAAGTCATCGACGCGCAGACACTCACTGTGGCCGGGAAGAATCTTTCGCTATTGCAGCCTACGCAACCGAGCCCGTATGCGGGTTCAGGCGTCATCCGGCAGTTGAATTACGACCGCGATGGCACGGTTAACGGATTTGTCCTCGACAACGGAATGATCGCGCGAACGCCACCGTTCGGAACCAGCGACGTTTCCGCGATCAAAGCGGGAGCGCAAATCGCGCTCTCTGGATTCGCGCGCACAGCCGCGACCGGCAGAACAGTAGTGGACGTTCAATCGATCACCGTAAACGGGCAGACGATTTCGATGAACGCCGGGCCTTTCGACGCGCCTCCCGCCCCGCCGCCTGGACCTCCGGGCCGTGGCGGACGGGGCGGGCGCCGGGGACGGGGCGATCCACCGTTACCGCCGCCTCCGGGCCGATAAGTGCTCTACATCGAGGCTATGAGCGTGGCACGAGCAAATCAGGCAATTCCGCGCCGGAGCTTATTCGGCTTGAATGCCGCCAATTTTCTGCAAGCGGAAATGGTGGGCGTCATTCTACCGGTGCTGAATGGTTACCTCAGGCAAGCGGGCTGGCGCTACGATTCGCTGGGCATCGCGACCGCGGTGGCCGGGCTCGGCACGCTTCTCTTCCAGGCGCCGGCAGGTTGGTTGACGGATAAACTGACTTGCCGGCGCGCAGTTTTTGTCGTAGCCGCTCTCGTCACCGGCGCGTGTTTCGTCGCGATCCCGTTGGTTCCGCGCATCCCCGCCTGGATCGATTCGCTCTTGTTCCTTTCCGGCGTTTCGCAGAGCCTCTTCGTCCCGCTTCTGGGCGCGCTTGCGCTCGGCCTCGCCGGACACCAGCGCCTGAATCGCGTCATGGGCGCCAACCAGGGATGGAATCACGCCGGCAACATCGCCGCTGCGCTGCTTGCCATGGCGATGGTATCCGCCTTCGGGCTCAGCTCGGTCTTCTACTCCGTGGGCGCTTGCTCCCTGCTGGCCGGCGCGTCCATGTTCCTGATTCGCGAAAGCGATCTGAACGAACGCGTCGCCACCGGCTTGACCGACGGTGAAGACGCTCCGCCATCGTGGAAGTATCTTCTGCACAGCGGCGCGGTTCTGTTCCTGTTGCTCTCAGTCTTCCTTTTTCATCTGGCGAATGCGCCTATCCTGCCCACCGTCGCTCTTTACGTCAAGAAACTTGGCGGCTCGGATAACTTGATGACCGCTACCGTGCTCACCGCGCAAGTGGTGATGGTCCCGGTGGCGCTGTTCGCCGGACGCCTGTGCGATTCCTGGGGCTGGAAGCGCGTATTCGCCATCGCGTTTTGGATTCTGCCGTTGCGCATCGCGACTTATGCCTTCGCCACTAGTCCGTCCGCAGTGGTCTGGTTGCAAGGTCTGGATGGAATCGGCGCGGGAATCTATGGCGTGGCTGTAGTCGCGGCCTGCGCCGAACTCACCAAGGGCAAAGGAGCGTTCAACACCTTGATGGGCCTCTTCGCCACCGCCGTCGCGGCCGGCGGCGTGGCCGGCCCCGTTCTCTCGGGCCTGCTTGTCCAGCGGCTTGGATTTCGGGTTACCTTTTTCGCCTTCGCCGCGCTCGCCGCGCTGGGCGCGACTCTGTTCACTCTGCTTGTTCCATCCGGCGCCCGATCGCAGGCGAGCCAGCCGTCGCCGATTACAATTCAAAACAGGCCATGACATCCAGCGAGACGGTTCTCACCTGGTCCATTACTGTCGGCGCCATCGCCGGCGTGATCTTCCGCCCCAGGCAATTGCCCGAAGCGCTCTGGGCCGCGCTCGGCGCGCTGCTGTTGATCGTCTGCGGCCTGGTTCCCACCGGCGCGGCCCTGGGCGCTATCGCGAAGGGCACAGACGTTTATCTCTTCCTCACCGGCATGATGTTGCTCGCGGAACTCGCCCGCGTGGAAGGCGTCTTCGATTGGCTTGCCACCCACGCCGTGCAGGCCGCGAGAGGGTCGCGCGCGCGCTTGTTCACCCTGGTTTACGCCGTTGGCGTTCTGGTGACGGTTTTCCTATCGAACGACGCCACCGCCGTGGTGCTCACGCCCGCCGTTTACGCCGCCGTCAGGAAGGCCCGCGCCGACGTGCTCAGTTATTTATTCATCTGCGCATTCATCGCCAACGCCGCCAGTTTCGTGCTGCCCATTTCGAATCCCGCGAACCTGGTGGTTTACGGCAAAACGCTGCCGCCGCTCGCGCCCTGGCTACGAACGTTCCTTCTGCCCTCGCTCTGCTCGATCGCCGCAACCTACGCGGCCTTGCGGTGGGTGGTGCGCAAGGAAATTCGTGGCCAAATCGATGGCGCAGCGCTGCCCGTGGAACTCTCGCGGGAAGGGAGGCGCGCGGCGTGGGGAATCGCCGTAGCCGGAGTTGCGCTGATCGCCGCGTCCGCGTTGGGTTTCGATCTCGGCCTTCCCACTTGCGCCGCTGCCCTGGTGGCGGCGCTGGTGACAACCCGCCTGCGCGGAGCCGCCATTCGAGAAGTAGCCGCGGGCGTTTCCTGGAGCGTGCTGCCGCTGGTGGCGGCTCTCTTCGTTCTGGTGGAAGCCATTAACCGCGCCGGCGCCTTGACCCACATGGCGCATCTCTTCGAAAGGTTCGCAGCCATGCCCCGCATCGGGGGAGCGTTGCTCGCGTCTTTTAGTATCGCCGCGCTCTCCAACGTCATGAATAATCTGCCGTCCGGATTGCTCGCGGGCAGCGCGCTCACGGCTTCGCACGCGGGCCCTTGGATACGGAATTCGGTCCTCATCGGCGTGGATTTGGGACCGAATCTCTCGGTGACCGGTTCGCTCGCCACAGTCCTTTGGCTGATCGCGCTGCGCCGCGAAGGCCTTGAGATCGGCGCGTGGCGGTTTCTCAAAGTAGGCGCCGTCGTCATGCCTCCGGCGCTATTTCTGGCAACGCTGGCAGCTTCGCTCCTTAGAGACAGCTGATTTATTCTTGTTGTCTCCGCGTCGAATCAAAGGAACCCCAGCAACGCCTCACTCGTCGCCGCCGGCTGTTCCTCCATCAACCAGTGCCCGCTGTTCTTGATAATCACCGCCGTCGCGTCCATGGCGACTAATTTCACCTGACGCCCCAGCGCCACGCCGTTGGCTTTCTCTCCGCCGATGGAAAGCACCGGCATCGGCAGCTTAGTCTGGGCGAAGCCGGCGAAATCCTTGGCGGCTTGCTGGAAGGAGACGAAGTACGCCCAACCGGCGCGCATCCGCCCCGGGCGCGAATACGCCGCCGTGTAAGCCTGGCGGTTCTCTTCCGGAATAGAATGCGTCTTATCGGCCGCGAAATCGTTCCAGAAGTGTTCAAAGTAGATGCGCTCGCGCCCTTCCACCAATAACTCCGGCGTGGGCCCATTGAATCGGAAGTGCCAGATGCCCGGATTGTTGTAGATCGCCTCCCATCCTTCCACTCCCGGAAGAAACGCGTCCATCAGCACCAGCTTTGACACTTCGCTCGGGAACTGCGCCGCGTACGCATAAGCCACCATCAAGCCGATATCGTGCCCCACCACCTCGGCCTTCTCCACGCCCAGCGATTTCACCAGAGCGTGAATGCGCACGGCGGCTCCAGCCATATCTAAGCCGTCCTGCGGTATCGAGGAATCGCCAATTCCCGGCAGATCGGGAGCGATCACCGTGAATCGCTCGGCGAGCGTGGGCATGATCGGCTTCCACATCAGGCTCGTCTCCGCGTAGCCATGCAGCAAAACTACCGCCGGCCCATCGCCCGCGGTCAGGTAGTGCAAGGTGACGCCATCGAGGTCGGCGCTTCGGGATGAAATCGTCTTCATAGTGCTCCATTATGAGGTGCACGCCGCGACCCGAGAGAAGGTCATCCCCGGATACCACGATCATGGGATCGAGCGAAGATGACGAACATGTTTCGGAAAAGCGCGAGTGTGTTATTCGGCGCTTTATCCCTTCGAGTTAGTTAAAGAACCCTCTAAAGCGTGATGACTTCAAGAAACGCCTCGCGCATACTCGATACATGCCTGGAACCCAAATCGACCCGGCCAATTCTGTGGCCGAAGAAGCCCTACAAGCGTTCGATGCGCTAAACGGACCGCAACCCGGTTACCGCCCCGCCCACGCCAAGGGTATCTTGCTTGCGGGGACGTTTACCCCCGCGCCCGAAGCGACGTCCTTAACGCGCGCGCCCCACCTGCAGCGCACCTCCACTCCTGTTACCGTTCGCTTTTCCGATTTCGCCGGAGTACCGTCGATTCCCGATAACGACCCCAACGCCAGCCCCCGCGGCTGCGTCATCCGGTTCCATCTCGCCGAACACTCTCATACCGACATCATCGCCCACTCAGTCGACGGATTCCCGGCGCGGACCCCCGAAGAGTTCGTGGAGTTTCTACACGCTATTTATTCGAGCATGCGAACTGCAATCAAGCCGACTCCCATCGAAAAGTTTCTGGGTGCGCATCCAGCCGCGCTCGAGTTTGTCCAGGCGCCCAAACCCATGCCCGCCAGCTTCACCACGGAATCCTACTTTGCCGTGAATGCCTACAAATTCATTAGCAGCGACGGCGCTACGAAATTCGGCCGTTATCGCATCCGGCCCGAGGGCGAGGTCCAACATCTCGAACCCGCCGCCGAAGCCAAAGCCACGCCAAATTTTCTCTTCGATGAAATCGCGGCTCGGCTCGCCAAAGGTACGGTGAAAATGCGCATCGCGGTACAAGTCGCCGGGAGCGGCGATGTTACCGATGACTCCACCATTCATTGGCCCAAAGACCGGCCCGAAATCGCCTTCGGCGCAATCGAGCTTGTCAGCATCGTACCCAACAACGAGGCGGAACAGCGCCAAATCATCTTCGACCCGGTTCCGCGCGTCGATGGCATCGAATCCTCCGGCGATCCGTTAATCGAAGTTCGCGCATCCGCCTATCTTCTGAGCGGCCGCCGCCGCCGTGCGCAAGGCGGGGCAAGGCCCAAGTGAGAGCCGTTCACCTCACCGATTCGGTTCCGCCATCCGTCGTCCGGGACGTCGCGCCTCAGCCGTCGCCCGGCCGCGGAGAGTTATTGATCCGCGTTTGCGCGGCCGGCGTCATATCCACGGAATTGACCTGGTATCCCACTTCGCACCGCAAGAATGGAGAAGCCCGGCGCCGGGCAGTGCCGTCGCACGAATTCTCCGGAGTCGTGGTGGCCGCGGGCGAAGGCGTAGGCTCGCTCGAAATCGGGCGCCACGTCTTCGGGATGAACGATTGGTATAGCGAAGGCGCAATGGCGGATTATTGCGTCGCGCCCTTCTTCGCGGTCGCGCCCAAGCCGCGCCGCCTGACCCACTACGAATCCGCCGCAGTCCCGATCAGCGCGCTCACCGCCTGGCAGGGACTCTTCGACCGCGCCAGGCTGCAACCGGGCGAAACCGTTCTGGTGCATGGCGGCGCGGGCGCGGTGGGAGTCTTCGTCGTCCAATTGGCGCACCGCCATGGAGCGCGCGTAATTGCGACTGCCGCCGCCAGGAATCGCGATTTGGTTTCCAGCTTGGGCGCCGATCAGGTCATCGACTACAAGGAATCGCGTTTCGAAGATAGCGTGAAGAATGTCGACGTCGTGTTCGACACTGTGGGCGGCGATACGCTGGACCGCTCCTGGAACGTGCTCAAGCCGCAAGGCCGTGTGGTGACCATAGTCTCGGCCCTTGAGGATGCTACCGATCCGCGCGCCCGTCAAGCCTTCTTCATCGTCGAACCGAATCAGAAGCAGCTCTTCGAAATCGCGGCATTGCTAGACGCAGGGACTCTCCGACCGGTTCTCGATTGCGTTATGCCGCTTTCTAAAGCGTCCGATGTATTCGCCGGCAAGACGCCGCGGCGGGGACGGGGAAAACTGGTAATCGCACTGCGAAATATGGATCGTGAGGAAAGGAAAGAAAATGGTTCAGAACACAATCGCAAAACCTCCAAAAAATGAATACGATTTGAGCCGGGAAGGCGTAATCGAGATTTCCGGCATCCTGCGTGAGCTTCTGGCGGATGTCTTCGTGCTCTATGTGAAGACCAAGAATTTCCACTGGCACATGACCGGGCGCCATTTCCGCGACTATCATCTCTTACTCGACGAGCAGGCCGATCAGATCTTCGCCATGACCGACGATATCGCCGAGCGCGCCCGCAAGATCGGCGGCTCCACCATCCGCTCCATCGGCGACATTACGCGCCGCCAGCGCCTGACAGACAACGACGAGGATAAAGTCGCGCCTTCCAAAATGATCGCCGAACTGCGCGACGATAACATCGAACTCACCCGCTATCTCCGCGCCGCGCACGAACTCTGCGAAAAATTCAACGATGTCGCTACCACCAGCTTGATCGAGAACTGGATCGATCAAACCGAGCGCCGCACTTGGTTCCTGCACGAAGTCCTCAACGAAGCCTAGGAGGGAATCATGTGCGCCGCCATGGAGCCGGAACCGTTCGCGGGAAGCGTCATACAAAATTTGGCAGGTAGAGCTTTTGTTGCGGCTCTTCTCTTAACTGGCAGCGCGGAATCGGCCGAAGCCGCCGTGATGCAGGCAATCGACGCGTGGGACGCCAGGGCCGAAAGCCAGGAGGCGCTGTTTCAGAACGCCATGGAAGCCGCGGCTGCGCAGAACACAAACCTCCCCGCCGCACCCGAGCCAGACGATGCCGGATGGCGTCTGCCGGCCGAATTACTAGCCGTGATGGAACTGGCCCCGGAACTTCGCCGCAGCTTTGTGCTGCGCATACTTCTCGGGCTGCCGTCGCAAATCTGCGCCCGCTTGTTGCAGTTGAATCCTCAGCAGATGAACCTGCACATCAGCGCCGCGCTTCCTTTTCTTCCACGTGGCCGCGCTTTCGCAAGCAATCAGTAAAGGAGTACAACCATGAAGCATTCAAACCCGGATTACAACAAAATCGCCGAGTTGGCATACCGTCTCTGGCAGGATCGCGGCAGCCCATCGGGATCGCCCGAAGAAGACTGGCTCCGCGCGGAACAGGAACTGGACGGCCCCCGTCCGCATGGAGAAGTAACTTTGTCCGCGCACGCGATGAACGCGCGTGAGATCTAGCTCTTATCGAATCGAAATCAAGACCGGATTCGAAGTTTGCCCATTGACCGACACCACCACGCTGGCGTCGCCGGTTCCCGTCAGTGATGGCGCCAGCAGTAGATTGACTTGATCCAGCCCGGCGTACGACTGCTGCGTCCCTGCATAAGACACCGGGACGATCACTCCCTGAACCGTCGCCGAAACAGAGCCGGTGGAAGCCGCATCGAAGCCGGTGCCGAATAGAGTCAGATAAACAGCGCCGGGTGTGGTCAGATCGATAGGGTTCGTGGCAACGCTGCCCGCTTGCTGTGTGAAGACGGGGACGACGGTCTGCATTCCCGTTGGAGCTACCGCGACCGCATAGGCGGCAGCGATGTTCGATCCCACGGTAAAGAGCATGGGAGCGACCCTTGCCACGTTTGCCTGAGCGCTGAGCGGCTTGCCTGATGCCGCGCCGTTGACGGTAACGGTCGCGGGACCGACCGCCGTCGCGGCCGGCACAACAAAATTGATCTGATTCGGCGATACAAAGTAGAGCGGGGCAGCACGGCTTGCGCCTGCCGAGTCTTTCACGGTCACGGTGATTCCGGCGAGTTCGGCAGGTAATGGCTGTGATCCGGAAGCCGACTGGCCCGCCGGCAGAATGCCCTCACCGAACGCCGAGGCCACCGAATTGGAAGCGAGAAAGCCTGCCGCAAAAGTAGCGGCCGATACCACCACTAGCGGCGCCGCGGGCTGCGAGAGATTCAGGAGAGCGGAGACGCCTATTCCCTGATACAGCACAGCGATGTCGGGGGAGCCATCCCGATTGAGATCGGCGGCCGCGAAAACCGGCGAAGTGACGTTGGAAAGCTGCGCGAGAATCACCGTCGCAGGCTGAAAAGTACCATCGCCGTTACCGAGGCGCACAGATAAGGGCCCGGAGTTAGTCGCTAAACCGGGGGCGCCATAGCCGACGAGATCGGGTATTTTGTCGCCGTTCAGATCCAGCGCGGCGAAGCCGGTAGTCGCTCCTGAACTCGTATGAGATCCGGAGAATGTTCCGTCGCCCTTCCCCGATAACACGACGACCCCTGCCAGCGTTGGAACCGCGACATCGAGACGTCCGTCGCCATCGAAATCGGCGGCGGCGATGGAAATGGGGTAACCGCCAACCTGTGCGGGAAGCGGGCTCATAATCGGGGAGAAGAACGTACCATCGCCTCTGCCCAACATCACGCTCACGCTGGTCGAGGTCTCGCCGATTGTCGCTAAATCGAGCTTTCCATCCCCGTTGAAATCTCCGAAAGCCACCGATTCTCCATTGAAGGAAATAGGCGGCCCAAACGTGCCGTCGCCTTTGCCCTGCAGCACAACTGCGGTGTTTTCGGTGGTCATTACCAGGTCGGGAATCCCATCGCTATTAAAATCCGGCGCTGAAATGGAGACACCCGGATCGCTGGGCGCGGCCACGCTCAGCGGCGCCGCAAACGTACCGTCGCTTTTGCCGAGGTAAATTTGCGCCTCGCCGCCGCTGGGCCCATTCCACAGAAGCACCGCGATATCTGGCTTGCCATCGTGGTTGAAATCCGCCGCCACAGCCGATTCCATCAGGAAATTCGCCGCGTGCGGAAAGGTCTGCGTGTTCCCCGAAGAAAATTGGCCATTGCCACGGCCCGCCAGCACCGTGATCTGGACCGATCCCGTATTGGAAGAGTCTACAGTGAACGTCACCAGCGCCATATCGGTGATGCCGTCGCCGTTGAAATCGGCGGGCAATATGGCAGCTCCAGGCGGAGGCGGCCTCGGCCCGCTGTAAGCAAAGCCGCTGCTCGAGATTGGCCCGCCGCTCAAGGGAGCGCTGGCGAGAGCCCCGCCGCCCTCGCCGAACAATACCGTAAGCGACGAGTAAGTCGTGTTACCGGAGAAGTAAACCGGATTGCCATTGCCGAACAGAACATCGGTCTTGCCATCGCCATCGAAATCTCCGATCGCAACCGAAAGTGCGGCGCTGGAAGGATAGTCGATTCGCGAGGCAACGCCGCCTTTGCCATCGCCGAATAGGATGGTTCCCCCAGCGGTGACGATGTCCGGTATTCCGTCGCCGTTCAGATCCCCCGCGGCCACCATCGCTATCGCGGCGGGCGTAGCGGATGCCGAAGGCAGCAGCGCGGCATAAGTGACCGCGGGTTGAAAGCTGCCGTTTCCATTGGCCAGAGCGACCGCGACCGCCGGGTAAGAGCCCTGAAAACACGGGGCGGCTATGAGATCGGGTTTCCCATCGCCATTCCAGTCCGCGACGGCGATCGACACCCAGCTCTGCATCGCCGTCGGCATCGCGACGGCAAGCGGCTGGGTATTGAAAGAGCCATCTCCATTTCCCAGGAACACATTCACTGCCCCCATCTCGGGCGCGGCCAACACAAGATCGGCTTTGCCGTCGCCATTGAGGTCGGCAATCGCCACGGATTGCGCGGCCATGAGCAACGCTCTCGAAGTCAGTACCTGCCGGTCGCCTGTCTGAAATGTGCCATCGCCGTCGCCAAGAAATGTCCACACGCCGCCATAGGCAATGCTTTGCGCAAGAGGCGTGTCCAACACGGCAATGAAATCGAGCTTGCCATCGTTGTTCAGATCGGCCAGCGCGAGGGATTGAAAACGCTCATTGGCCGACCCTACATATCCCGGCGGCGAAACCACCGACGTGAACGGCTTCTCGGAAAGAAGATTGTGCTGGGCATCGAAAACGTCGAAATAAATAGTAAGTTGGTCGTCGCTAATGTGAGCGGCGAAGAAGTTAGCCCCGATCGGCGCCGAGACCTGAAGCTGTGAGCCGGCGCCAACCGGGTTAGCGGCTGGAACGCCGCTGGGCGATGCCGGGAGCGTGTGTGGAAGACATGCTGCGAACTGTTGTTCAAAATGCGGCGTCGTCCGGATTGCGCGGTATGGCGCGGCGTCCGTCACCTCGAAACCGGTGTAAGAGCCGTCGCCTTGACGAACAACGTCAACATGCGACGTCGGGCTGGGCTTCAGATTCGCAGTTCGCGCGGCGAGAAAGTTGACCGAGGGGCAAAGCGATTGCGCTGCGGCGCTTATCGAAATAACCAACAGCAGGACCGCAAGGCGTCGTGGCATAAGAATGAGGCGGACTAAGCCTCAAGCAAGTCTTATCCACTACAGAGTAGCGTGATGTGGGCGCGCGGAATCCGGCACAGCCGGTTTTTGAATGGTTATTTCGGGCTAACCACGTAGTCCTTGAAGTAGCTCGAGCTATCCGTCTTCGTCCACAGCCCGATTTTGCCGGCCACCGGCGGACGCAGCACGGGATTGTTCGCCGGGAACAGGTCCGGATTGGGCGGCCCTTTCTTGCCCGGTGCGGGCTCGCTGCCGAGCGTGTACTCGATCGCCATCACGTCATCCACCCACGACTTGAAATTGGCGCCGTCCACCGTCATCTTCAGCTCGTGCCAGGCAGCGCGGTCGAGCATAAACGGCTTCGTGCGATCGCTGAAGCGCACATTGCGGCGGATGCCGTTGTGGAACTCCCACAGACCGACGTTGTTTTCGGTGTCGTTGTAACGGATGCAGAGCCATTCGCCGTTCGGCTTCACGTTGAACAAAATCCCCGAGGCGCGGTCGGCGTCGCCGGCGATCGTCTTGAACTTCACGCTGATCGTCCCATTCGAAAAATTGTCCACGCCCTTCAAGATGGCCACCGGATAAAAGGCGAACTGCTTCGCGTTATCCATCAACTCTTCATTCGAGGTGCCGTATAGCTTGCGTGCCGATTCCACCAGCAACTTGGTCGGAGTATCTTTGGCCGCAACCCACGGCCGGCCATCCTGCATGATCACTTTTTCGCCGCCATCCTGGACCACCACCCACGATCCCACGATAGGTTCGAACGTCACCGGCGGCTTTCCCGGCGTCTCCTTGCTGAGATCGACTTTTATGTCTGCAGCGAAAAGCGTCGCCGTGAGAAACGTGGCTGATAGTAGAAGAGCCCCGTTTTTATTGATGATTTTCATTGGAATCTCCTTCGGAGAAGAAAGGCGGCGCCAAGAAACAAGCACGGCCAGACGCCGTAGAATACCGCTCCGGCGCCCACGGGGGCAACCGCCAGCGGATGGCCGCGAAAGATCTCGTCGTCGCTTTCCACCGGCGGCTTGATGCCCGCCACCGAGTAAATGGTTTCAAGCACACCCTCCTCGGTCGTCACGCGGCTCATCTCTTTCTTGCCGCCGAGTTCATACCAGATCTCGCCGTAGTGCGGCGCCGTCTGCTCGAACAAACCGATCGACGTCGACGACACATATTTCACCTCGACGTTGGGCATCGCGCGGCGCAGCTTCGAAAATGCGCGGCGTTCCAATTCCGCACGCCGCGGGTCTTCCTGCGCCAGATGCGCCTCAATGCGCAGCGGCTGATGGATTTGCCGCAGCGCTTGCTCATCCGCCTCGGAAAACGAGTTGCCGCGGCTTTCGGACGCATCCCAACTCGGCCTGGCGAAGCTGAACGCGAAGATCGCCACCGCCGCCAGCGCGCCCACGCCGATCGATTCCACCGCGCGCCGCTTCACCGGAACGCCCAGACGCATCCACACCGCCGCGAAGCCAAGCCCCGCGCAGATCAGCGCCAGGGCAATCACCACCACGTCCAGCCGCACCAGCCCATGCTGAAACTGGGCCACCATCGCGGCCGGCGTATAGCCCGCGGCGCGCTCCCAAAAGCCGCCCTGGATCGCAGCGAAGAAATCGAGGATCCACGTGCCCACCGTCGCGCTCAGCGTGAGAATCGCCGCGGTCGACGGATTCTCCGTCAGCGACGCCATCGCTGCCGCCAGCGCAATCGTCAACCCCGCATTCAGCAGATGCCCCAGCGTGAGCACGGCGATTTCCGGCGCATACACGCTCCCGCCATAAATCCGCCACAGGAGGATCGCGCTCAGCGGCGGCAGCATCGCAATCAACCATCCCGCGAACAACGCCATCGCTTTCGCCAGCATGCGCTCGAAAGCCGGCATCCCGCGCTGCAGTTCCAGCTTCAGGGCGCCGCTTTGCCGGTCGCCGGCCACGACGCGGATCGCCACGAACGGCAGCAGGAACACCGCCGCCAGTTCGCACGCGCTGAACGCCGGCCCCCAAACGCCGGTCAGCGGCGAGAGCGCTTCTCCCACACCCGCCGACGTCCCGTTCAATCCGCTCACTTCCGCATAGGTGCGCATGGCGCCGATGAACGAGAGCCCCACCAGCGGCCCCATCGCCAGCAGCAGGCACCACCACGCGCGCGACGCACACAGCTCGCGCCATTCCTTCTCCAGCAGCCACGCAAACGGCGATCTACGTGAGCGCAAGAAACACCTCTTCCAGGTTCTGGTAGTTCCCCGCCGCATCGCGCAAAGCCGCTACCGCCGCGAGTTCCTGCACGGTCCCTTCGCCGCGCACGCGCCCGCCGCTTAGCAGCACAAAGCGGTCGCAAAAACTCGCCGCGTGGCTGATTTGATGGATCGAAAGAAACAACGTGCGTCCACGGGCCGCGTGCGAGCGCAATGCCTGCGCGATGTCACGTGTCTGGCGCAGGTCGAGCCCTTCGAATGGTTCATCGATCAGGAGCGCCGGCTGCGGCGTCAACAAGCCGATGCCCAACAGCGCACGCTTCCGTTGGCCTTTCGACAGCGTGCCAATCGGCTGACCCAGCAACGGCCCGAGATCGAGCTGAACGATGATTTCGTCCAGCAGGTCCGTGCGCCCGCCAAAAAAACCGATGGTGAAGTCGAGCGCCCACCTCACCGATTGCGAAGGCCACGGCGCAATGCCATCGGGCACGTAGTAGAGGAGCGACGGCCGCTCATGCGCGCCCACGGGTTGCCCTCCCGCGCGCACTACGCCGCGATCGCTCGGCAGGACGCCCCCCAGGCATTCGAAAAGCGTCGATTTCCCGGCGCCGTTCGGCCCAATCAGACCCAGCAACTCGCCCGCGCGCACCTGGAAGCTCACGTCCGTCAGCGCCGCGATGGCGCCGAATCGCTTCGAAAGCCCTTCGACTTCGAACAACATCGTAACTATGCATGGTCGCAGCGACGCGACGCGCCGATCCCTCGTAGAATGGTAAGTTGATCGTTACCCTCACGCTCAACCCAGCCATCGATCGCACCATCGGCGTTGACCACCTGGCTTTCGAAGATCGCGCTTACATTCAATCCTCAAGCGAATCCGCCGGCGGCCGCGGGCTCAATTCGTCGGCCGTCATCCATGCATTCGGCGGCAAAACGCTCGCGCTCACCATCTGCGGCGGCGAATCCGGCGCGCGCCTCAACGGCTTCCTGAACAAGGCCGGATTCCCCACGCGTGCGGTGGCGGTCGGCAAAGAAATCCGCACCAATCTCACCATCACCGATCAGCGCGGTCTCACCGTCAATCTCAATGAGCGGGGCCCCGAGCTATCGCCGCGCGAAGTGGCGAAAATTGAGCGTTCCGTGCTGCAAACGCTGGATCGCGCCAAATGGCTTCTGCTGTGCGGCAGCCTGCCTCCCGGCGTCCCTGCTTCGTTCTATGCCAGGCTGATCGCTTCCGCGCGCGCCAAAAAAGTGCGCACGTTGCTGCACGCCTCGGGCGACGCGCTGCGCGAAGGCATCGCCGCGCGCCCTTCGGTAGTCACGCCCAATCAAAGCGAAGCGCAGCGGTTGCTCGACCGGTCGCTGCTGACGCGAACCCACTGGCTGAAAGCGGCGGCCGAAATCCGCGCGCTCGGCGCCGAAGCCGTGGCGCTATCTCTGGCCAGCCGCGGCGCTGTCGGCGCCTTCGCCGATGGATTATACGAGGCCATTCCTCCGCAGGTGAAGGCGGTATGCCCCATCGGGTCGGGCGACGCGCTGACCGCGGGCTACGTCTGGCGCATGAACAACGCCCGCCCCAATGCCGCCGATGCGCTACGCTGGGGCGTCGCCGCGGGAACGGCTTCCGCGGTCTTGCCCGGCATGGCGTTCGCCTCCCTGGCCCAAACGCAGGAAATGTACGGCCGCATCGAGATCCGGCGCGCGGAATAATACGATTTGCCGCGTGCTACACTTCAAAAAGGAATGCTCCCCGACCTGAAGTTAGCTGTCCGTCTCCAGGAAATCGATAATCGTTTGACAGATCTGGCGCGAGAGATCGCGACCCTCCCCAAACACATCGCTGAAATTGAAAGAAAACTTGGCTCCCACGAGCGCAAGTTGGAGGCCGACCGCGCTGCGCTTTCCGCCAATCAAAAAGAACGGAAGCAATCCGAAGGCGAAATTCAAATGCAGGAGCAAAAGATCTCGAAGCTTAAAGATCAGATGCTCCAGGCCAAGACCAACGATCAATATCGGGCGTTTCAGAACGAGATCGATTTCTGCCAGAAGGAAATTCGCCGCTACGAGGATCGCATCCTCGAATTGATGACCGAATCCGAACCGCTGGATAAGAACGTCAAGGCCGCCGAAGCCGCCCTCAAGGTCGAAAAAGCTCAAGTGGAGCAGGAAAAGCAGGAAGCGCGCGAGCGCACCGCGGTAGATCAAGGCGCCGAGCAGGAATTGAAGACTGAGCGCGCATCCATCGCTTCCGGCATGTCGCGCGGTGTTTTCGATCGCTATGAGCGCACGCGCAAGGCCCGCAAAGGCGTCGCGATGGCTGAAGTGATCGATGGCCGCTGCAGCGCCTGCCATCTCACTTTAAGGCTGCAGTTTTTTCAGGATCTCAAGCGCAGCTCGGAAGTGATGACCTGCGAGAATTGCCAGCGGATTCTCTTCTACAATCCGCCGGTGAAGTTTGAAGACCTCACCGGCGAAGCCGCTCCCGCGGTCCACGTAGTCATTCTACTGTCCGCCGAAGCTATAACCGACCCAAACCTTCCTTCCAAAACCGTGCTGCGCCCAAACTGCGACAGGTTATGCACGTAGTGCAGATCGAACTGCGGCCGCACGAAGAACGTGATCCGTGAGATAAATCTGAACGCCCGCGCCGCCGTGGATATCGAAATGATTGGAGCTGCCGGCGAAACTGGCTGAAATTCTGGTGCCGGTGATAGCGCGTTGGAGGAACTTGCGTTCTCATAGAACCGGAGATTCGCCCGCCGATGCCGCCGGTGAAGTTGCAGCGACGCCTTCTTCGTCCGTACCGGTACCGAAGATACCGTTAACGTCGAAGAACGTCATGCGCGATTGAATCACGTCCGAAGTGAGACCCGTGCCCGCCGTCGGAAGCGAAAGATAATTCTGTTTGCCAGGTTGGAAACTAACTTCAGCGCCCGCGCCGAAGTGCTTCCAAAGCATCAAATTACCGCCAAAGCCCATCGTAAATGCCACTCAGACCCGGGGTCTGCACGCAGGTCGTGCTACCACCCACGGGGCAATTTAACAAGGTTGTGTTGTCGATACCCGTGGTGGACTCGGAATCCGAAAGAGCCCCAAAGCCCATATTTACATCGAACGTACTTTGCGCACTGGCAAAGGGAATGCAAAAAGCGCCGGCAAGAACCAGCGGAAGGTACGGCGAATAAGCTTCACTTGATAACTTCTCCTATATTTTTACGAATTGCGCACTTGACTCAATTATCCATGAAAACAAGCTGGTTGAGGCCAAAAGGCCCGTTGCACAACAGGGACGCGGCGCGCTTTCATACGGTTTCAATGGTGTTCCGTTAGAGACGTTGACATCGTGGGCAAAAATGCGAAGACCGCTGCGCAATTACCAGCCGTTTTACCGCCGCGCCGCACTGTACGCAGGGCTCGCCGGTCCGCTGATACACGCGGTGTTGAAACTGGAAAAACCCTTTGCGTCCTTCAGCATCCACGTAATCCGAGATCGACGATCCGCCGGCTTCGATCGCCTGCGACAGCACTTCGCCAATCGCTCCGTGCAGTTTGCGCGCCCGGTCGGCGCGCAATCGCGCGGCGGAGGCTCGGGGATGAATTCCAGCCCGGAACAGCGCTTCATCCGCATAGATGTTGCCGATCCCGCGCACGAACGCCTGGTTCAACAGCAGCGTCTTCATGCTGGTCTTGCGCCGCTTCAATCCGGCCGCGAACTCTTCCACGCCGATCTCCAGCGGTTCCGGCCCCAGACGCGCCACGCGCTTCGGAAACTCCGTAGATAGCTCGATGCAGCCGAACTGCCGGCTATCGTCGTAAAGCAGCACGCCCTTGTCGAGCGTAAAAATGGCGTGCGTGTGCTTCCCCGCCGGGTCCGCCAAGCAGCAAGCGGCCCGTCATGCCAAGATGGATGGTCAGGTATCCACCGTCGCCCAGCGTCACCACGATGAATTTGCCGTACCGCTTCACCCCGCGTTATCTTTTTCCCGGCCAGCGCGCCGGACATATGGTCCGGATCGCCGCCGCGCAAAATGCGCAGGCAGGTGAACTCCGCGGACACGATACGCCTTCCCACCAGTGGCGCAATGGAGCGGGTAACCGTTTCTACTTCGGGTAAGCTCAGGCATCTCGAAACTGCTACGGCAGGTCCGCCAACACGTCATTGCCTTCTACTTTGACCGGGTAAGTGGGCACGCTCATCGCTTGCCACAAAGGCGCTGCGGCCCGTCACGGCAATCGAACTCCCACATATGATACGGACAAACGATGCGCCCGGATTTTTCCACCTGCCCCTGCCCCAACGGACCGCCCGCGTGCGGGCAGATGCCATACAGCGCGGTGATTTCTCCGTTGACGTTGCAGATGGCGTAAGGTTCGTCGCGCACCAGCACTTCCAGCACGGAATTCGGCGGCAACTCGTCGAGGGAACAAACTCGTTCGAACGGCATGTAGAAAGGCGACGCCGCCTTCGCGCTTGGCCGCCGGCCCGCGCAGCCTGCGGCCGATGCCCGCATAGTCGAAACCCCGCGGCTAATGCGTCGTCCGGGTTGAAAATATTGCGCCCGTCCACCATAATCGGCTGCGCCATCGCCTCCGCCAGCGCCTTCAGATCGAGGTTGGCGGAATTCCGCCCACTCCGTCACCATCACCAGCGCATCGGCTTCGCGCGCGCACTCCAGCGCCGAATCGCAATATTTGATCTTGAGCGTCGGGTGCTGCGCGCGGCACGCGTCCATCGCGATCGGGTCATACGCCTTCACGCGCGCGCCGAACTGCAGCAGCCGCTCGATCATGTGCAGACTGGGCGCGTCGCGCAGATCGTCGGTATCCGGCTTGAACGCCAGGCCCAGCACCGCGATGGTGCGGCCCTTGAGAATGTAGAGCTTCTCTTGCAGTTTCTGGATCGCCACCATGCGCTGCGCCGCGTTGACATCCAGCGACGCGCTCAGCAGCCGCCCTTCGTAGCCGTATTCGCGCGCCGTGTGCAGCAGCGCGTTCACGTCCTTGCCGAAGCAACTGCCGCCCCAACCCACTCCTGCGTTCGAGAAACCGGGAACCGATGCGCGAATCGAGGCCGATGCCCGTCATCACTTCCGGCGACTTCGGCGCCCACGCGCTCGCAAATATTCGCGATCTCGTTGGCGAACCCGATCTTCATCGCCAGAAACGCGTTGGCCGCGTACTTGATCATCTCCGCGCTGGTCAGCGACGTTTCCACCAGCGGCGCCGCCGTCATGACCGGCGGGCCGCGGTACGCCCTCCGGCGCTTCAAACGATTGCTTCACCAGCGGCGCGTAGAGTTCGCGCATAGTGCGCATCGTCTGCACATCCTGCGCGCCCACCACGATGCGGTCGGGATAGAGCGAGTCGGCCACCGCGTTGCCTTCGCGCAGGAATTCAGGATTGCTCGCGACGCCGAAGAACGGACATCGCGCGCCGCGCTTCTTCCATGCCTTCGCGCACCAGCGTTTCCACCAGATTGCCCGAACCCACCGGCACGGTTGACTTGTTCACCACCACGCGAAACGCGATTGTCCGCGGCCGCGCCGATCGCCGCCCCAATGCCGCGCGCCGCGCTTTCCAGATACTCGAGGTTCGGCTCGCCATTCGGCATCGGCGGCGTGCCCACCGCGATGAAGATCACGTCGCTCGCCGCGGCCGCCGGCCCGATCTCCGTGGTGAATTCGATTCCACCGCGCGCCGCGGCCAGTGCGATCAACGGCTCCAGGTACGGCTCATAGATCGGTGATTCGCCGCGCTTCAGCTTGGCGATCTTGGCCTGGTCGGTGTCGACGCACGACACGTGGTGGCCAATGAATGAGAGGCAGGCGCCGGTGACCGTTCCTACATAGCCAGTTCCAATGACTGTTACGTGCATAGGATTAATTTACGCGTCGGGGAGAAGGGCCTCCGACAGATCCGGTAAAATCAATACTACCTCAAATGCAGACCATCCTCGTAATAGATGACGATGAGAGCCTGCGCGACACCATCGGGGTGATGGTGGAGCAAGAAGGGTTCCGAGCCGTGCTCATCGGGGACGGCCGCGCCGGGTTCGAAAAAGCGCTAACGCTGAAGCCCGACCTCGTGCTGGTCGATCTGCGTCTGCCAGGCATGAGCGGAACCGAAATCTGCAAGCAGCTTCGCGCCGCCCACCTCAAAACGCCCATTATCGTGCTCAGCGCCATGGGCGACGAACTCGACAAAGTTCTGCTGCTCGAAATCGGCGCCGACGATTACGTCGTGAAGCCATTCGGTACGCGCGAGCTGATGGCGCGGATTCGCGCCGTTTTGCGCCGCTCCTCGCCCGACGCGCGCAAGATCGCTCATTTTTCCGATACCGAAGTCGATTTCGAACGCCGCATCGTCACCCGCAAAGGTGAAGAGTTGAAGGTCACGCCCGCCGAGTACAACCTGCTCTGCTATTTCATCCAGAACGCCGACCGGCCGCTCACGCGCGACATGATTCTCAATTCCGTATGGGGCTACGAATTCTTCCCCAACACGCGCACGGTCGATGCGCACGTGGTGAAGCTCCGCCAGAAACTCGAGCCCGACCCCAACACCCCGCGCCACTTCCTCACCGTGCACGGCGTCGGCTATAGGTTCATTCCCTGATTCTCCGCTTCGGTGCTGCGCCGCGCGCTCCAATCGGCGCCCGCCAGCACGATCATCGCGGCCGTGAAGCTCCAAAGCAGAATCGTCGCCGAATGCTGGAACACGCCGTATTCTCCGCGAATCTTGGCCTGCATGAAGCCCCACACCAGCAGGTTGAGATACTTCAGCGCTTCGAGCACGATTCCCGTGAGGATGGCCGCCGCCGCCGCGCCGCGCGGATCAATCTTGCGGTTCGGCAACAGCCAATAGACCAGAAACAGCGCGAAGATCGAAAGCGGCAGCGCGGCGATTTTGAAGACAACCAGGTTGAGCCACACCGCCATGCTCGAATGCGACGCCCATTGGTTGATCCACGCCGTATTCAGCGCCGAAAACATGAGCGACAGCAGCGCCAGCGATCCGCACGCGAAAATCATGCCCAGCGCCACTAGTTGGTTCTTCCAATACGGGCGGTTCTTGGCCACGCCCCACGCGCGATTGAGCGCCACTTCGAGCGGTTCGAAGACGCCATTGGCCGTCAGCAGCAGCAGGAACATCGAACTGACCTGAACCTTGCCTTGCGGCGCATTGTTGCGTAAGAAGACCGCCAGATCGCCGGGGAAGTAATCGTCCAGAGCGACATAGATCGCCTGCACCGCCGCCGGCCAACGCAACACATTGCGGCACAACGACAGCATGACGGTCAAAAACGGATAGAACGAAAGCAGCACGCTGGCCGCGATAGCGAGCGCATACACGTGCGCCTCGGTTTCCATCATGTAGGTAGCGATCGGACGCCAGCGGGAGCGGGTCAACGTCGGAGTCTAGTGGCCGTTTCCAGCCGGAGGAGCGGCGGGAGGAGCGGCGGAGGCGCAGCGCCTCCCTTGCCTTTATCGCCTTGCGCGCCACCGCCGCCGGCCGCGGGTCCGCCAACGCCGCCAATGCCCGGAACGCCGCCGACCCTGCGCTGCACCGCCATCTGCAACGCGTCGCGCACAGCGCGCAGCGCGCCCTGCAAGATGGGATCTTTATTGATCTGTCTCCCCATCAGGCCCTGGCCGCGGAAAATGCGGACGTATTCGCCCGGATGCAGCATCGGCTCGCCGCCCGGCGCCGTCAGGTTGCGGACTTGCACTGCGCCCTCGTCGCAAACCACCAGCGTCGTGCCGTCGGCATCCTCCACGATGACGTCGAAGACGGTGCCCCGTACGGAAATCACCGCGGTCGGCGTGGTCACGCTGTTGGAGTTCGGCCCCTTGGAGTGATCGATGAAGACCTTCACGCGCCCCATCAGCACATTCAGCAGATGCGACCAGCCGTAATCCTCGTGGAACTGCACCGTGGATTTTTCGAAAACTTCGAAGGTGCTATTGTCCGGCAGGCGGAATTTGGCGTAGCTATCCGGCCCGGTGACAATGGTCTGTTGCGCCCTGACCACGGTGCCCACAAACAGGGGCTTGCCGGGGTGGTCGTTTTCCAGCAACGACACTTGTCCCAGCATCTGCTCGATGGTCGCCGCTCCCCGGTCTTGCGCGCTCAAAGGCTGCAAACACGCCAAAGCCGCAAGCGACATCCATAAGGAGCGAACAAGCTTCGAGCTTAGCGGGTGATCGTTGATGGGCTCGAGTTGCGGCGTGAAAAACCTCACCCTCATACAAACTGCTTTAGTCTAGCATCAAACCTGCAAAGCAACTGAGTGCCCGCCATTAAGGTTCGCTCACAAAGTACGTAATTTCAGTGATTTGTTGACAAAGGCCGTGAGCCACTTAGGGTAGAATGGGAGCGATCGTGTGTCATAAGGGAACAACGCGTGTCGCAGGATTTATACTAACTTTAGTAGTCCTGGCGTCCGCCCAAACCGCGCCCGATTGGCGTAAAATCGGCGGCGCGGCGGTCGATCTGGCGCTCGCTTCCCCTGCCACCGGCCCGGTGAACCGCGTGTGGTTCTCGTCCGGCGGCATTCTCTTCGCGCACACGGCTTCCGGCAAGGTTTTTCAGACCGCCGATTTCGAAACTTGGGTCCCTGTAACATCTGACGTGGAAATACCTGCAATCGAGCAGGCGCTTGCCACGCGGCTGCCCGAATCCGGCGCTCAGATCGTCACCGTTTCCGGCGACCGCTACTCCATTTTCGGCTTGGGCCGCCAGGTTTCGCGTTCTATCGATGGCGGCCACACCTGGACCAGCCTCACCGGCTATCATGGCCGCTCGATAATCGGCGTCGCTCAACACAGCGTGGTGGTCTCGCCCACCGATTCCAACCAGATCGTAGCCGCGAACGATTACGGCGTGTGGCGCTCGCTCGATGGCGGCTTGAGCTGGAGCGGCCTGAACCTCGGCCTGCCTAATCTTCGTGTGCAGCAAATTATCTCGACGCCCAACGGCACTGCCGGCACGCGCATCGCGGCCGATGGCTTGGGTGAACTGGAATTGCAGCCTGGCGCTTCCGTATGGCAGGTGACCGCGGCCGCCGATCTCGCGGCGCAAACCGAAACCCGCACGCGCTACTCGGGATTGCTGGGCTCCGAAATTCGCGCGGTCGCAACATCGAAGACCATCGTCTATGCCGGTTCCACCGACGGCCGCATCTGGGTATCGCGCGATAGCGGGAAAACCTTCGACTTGCCTCACCCCGCGGGCGGACCTGTCGAAAGCATCTTCGCCGACCCCTCCGAGCCGAACGTCGCCGTGGCGGCGCTCGGCGGCAACGGCCCGCACGTGCTGCGCACCGTCGATTTCGGCGGTATGTGGGATATTCTCGATTCGCCCAGCTTGCCCAATGCACCCGCGCACGGCATCGCCGCCGATCGCGCTTCCGGATCGATCTACGTCGCCACCGATAAGGGCGTGTTTTTCGGCCATGCCGATCTCGAAACCGCCGCCATCAACAACGTCGCCTGGCAAAATCTGACGGCTCAATTGCCGCAAGCCCCCGCAACCGATTTACGCCTGGATGCGGCGGGTGTGCAGCTTTACATTTCGCTCGATGGCTATGGCGTCTGGGCCGCCGCGGCGCCGCATAACCGCCGCTCATTGCGCATCGTGGATGCGGCCGATTCCGCCGTGCGTCCCGCCGCGCCCGGATCGCTGCTGAGCGTAGTCGGCGCGGCAGTGAGCTCCGCCACCGCGGGGAATCTGAAATACCCTGTGCTGGTCGCCAATCAAAACGGATCGCAGATTCAGGTGCCGTTCGAAGCTACCGGCCCCAGCGTCGCGCTCGCTCTCGAAACAGTTGCCGGCCGGCTCATCGCCAATCTGCCCATGCAACCGGTTTCCCCGGCGATTCTGCTAGGCGCCGGAAGCGTGCCCATGCTCTATGACGCCGACACCAATCTTCCCCTCGATCTGAAGAATGCCGCACATTCCAACGGACGCGTGGCCATTCTCGCCACCGGCCTTGGCCGCGTCCGCCCGGATTGGCCGGCGGGCGTTCCCGCTCCGGAAAACGCCCCCGCTGTCGCCGCGGAAGTGCGCGCCTCGCTGGATGGCGCTCCCCTTCAGGTCACCCGCGCGACGCTCGCGCCGGGCCATATCGGGTTCTACCTGGTGGAGCTGCAACTGCCATCCATCACCAATGCGGGCATGTCGGAACTGCACCTCACGGTTGATGGCCACGAGAGTAACCACGTCTCGATTTGGATCGAGCCGTAGTTAGACGACGCAGTTAGACAACGTAGTTACTCCAGTTAGATATTTCCGGTCAGCAGCATGATCACAAGGATCAAGACCACCAAGCCCAGCCCGCCGCTCGGATAGTACCCCCATCCCCGGCTATACGGCCACGCGGGCACGCTCGCAAACAACAGAACAATCAAAATAATCAGCAGTAGCAACATTTATCGCCTCCTCACTTCGGAAATGCAACCGCCGATCCGTTGTAAGTCATCGCACCAATAAAAAGGGCGGCCCCCGCAGGGACCGCCCGAAAAAAAGGAAGGAATGATCGTGCTACCTATTCGCTCGAACCTTGGCCGCCTCCGGCCCCCCGAGTGATGGGGCGATCCGGGCCGCGTCCCTGCGCGCCTTTGCCTGCGCAGTTCTGCTTGTGTTTCTGCAGGTCCATCTGATTATTGAATTTCTGCCCGCATTTATCGCAAACCAGGTTTTCTGTCATTTCTACTCCTTAAGTTGAAGACATGCTCCAAACGTGTAGGAGCCGCCTTCACCGGTCTGAATTTGCAATCGCGTCGCCAGTAACGCAAACAGGCAAGATAGATGAAATTCGCGAATAATAGCTCAGTCGGGGAGAGAAAAAATTGCCCGGAAGCTCAGGCAGCCGCTTTCCGCACTTCAAGCACCAGGTTCATCACCAGGCGCTCGATTTCATCCCGAATTTCACAATGACGCTCGAAGGTGGCGCGAATCGGGTCGGCGACATCCCATTGAATGACGCGCTCCCCGGGAACTTTCCCTAACTCCGAACCCGACATGTTCACGATCAGGTCGAAGTGCGCGCGCCCCAATTGCCGCATATGCTTCGGGAAATAGTCGCGCATTTCAATGTTCTTCTCCACCATCGCGCGCTGCGTGTCGGATGCCACGGCGGACGCCGGCCTCAGCCCCGCGCTAGCCGGGATTAGCACGTCCGACCCATAGGCGCGCGCAAAGGCTTCCGCCATCTGGCTGCGGCACGAATTACCGATGCAAACGAAAAGAACTCTCTTGCGATCCTCAGCGGTCATAGTTTAGTCAGGAAGTAGCGGTGTACGCGCGCGTCGACCGTCAGTTCGGGATGGAACGTCGCGGCCAGATGCCGCCCTTGCTCCACCAGAACAGGATCACCCTCGTAAGTCGCCAGCACCTTAGCCTCAGGTCCGGTGCGGCGGATAATCGGCGCACGAATGAACACTGCTTCCAGCTTACCCGCATTGGTTCGCGCGGCGAAATCGGGTGTTGGCTCTATTTCGCGCACGCGGCTGTCGATCTGCCGGCCATACGCATTGCGTTCCACCGCAAGATCCATCAATCCTAAGCTCTCCTGAGGCGGATTCGAAACTTCCTTCGCCAGCAGGATCGCGCCCGCACAGGTGCCGAATACCGGACGCTCCCGCCCAAACTCGGCCAGTTTGTCGAAGAGGCCTTCGTACCGCAGCAACTTCAACATGGTCGTGCTTTCGCCGCCGGGGATCACCAGCCCGTCGAGCCCGTCGAACTGCGACGCCTCGCGCACATAAACCGGCTCCGCCCCGGCGCGTTCCAGCGCCGCGCCGTGGGCCGCAAAATCCCCTTGCAGCGAAAGCACGCCGACTTTCTTCATTACCACCCTCGGGTCTGCAACAGCTCGCTTTCCGGCAGCTTCGAAATATCGAGCCCCGGCATGGCGTCGCCCAATTCGCGGCTGGCTTCGAGAAGCTTCTCCGGATTGTTGAAATTCTTCGCAGCCTTCACGATCGCGTTGGCGCGCGCTTGGGGATCCGACGATTTGAAAATGCCAGAGCCCACAAACACCGCTTCCGCGCCCAACTGCATCACCAGCGCCGCATCCGCCGGCGTGGCAATGCCGCCCGCCGAAAAGTTCGGCACCGGCAGCTTGCCGTGCTCCGCCACCCACTCCACCAGTTCCAGCGGCGCCTGCAGGTTCTTCGCTTCGTGCACCAGCTCTTCCTTGCCCAGCACCGTGAGCTGCCTCATTTGCTTGATGATGGTCCGGATGTGCCGCACCGCTTCAACGATGTTCCCCGACCCCGCTTCGCCCTTGGTGCGGATCATCGCCGCGCCTTCCGCAATGCGCCGCAGCGCTTCGCCGAGATTGCGCGCGCCGCACACGAACGGAACCTTGAACCCGTTCTTATCGATGTGATGCTCTTCATCCGCCGGCGTGAGCACTTCGCTCTCGTCGATATAATCGGCGCCCAGCGCTTCCAGAATCCGCGCCTCCATGAAGTGACCGATGCGCGCCTTCGCCATCACCGGGATGGTGACGGTGGCCATGATCTCTTCCATCTTGGCGATGCTCGCCATGCGCGCCACGCCGCCCTCTTTGCGGATATCCGCCGGCACGCGCTCCAGCGCCATCACCGCCGACGCCCCCGCATCTTCCGCAATCTTGGCCTGTTCGGCATTGGTGACGTCCATAATGACGCCCCCCTTCAACATCTCCGCCAAGCCGGTCTTCACTCGAAATTGTTCGCTCGAAAACTGAAACATCATCCGCTCCTTAGCCAAAATCTTTCGACGCAGAGACGCTGAGGCGCAGAGAATACTTAATTCTCCCTGCGTCTCAGCGCCTCTGCGTCAAATCCACACTCCCTCAAACCATCGCCGGCGCCGGATCCACCCGCTCACTCACGGCTTCCATTTCGCTCGCCACGATCCGCCCCAGCACCGCCACTCCGCGCCGGATTTCTTCCGGCGGCAGACCGGCAAAACTCAACCGCAGTGCGCTCGCGTCCTGCCGCGATACGGCGAAATACCGCCCCGGCAAGATACGCCACGCCTTCTTTCTGCGCGCGCGGCAAAAGCGCCGCCGCGTCCAGCGGCTCGGGCAGCCGCACCCAAACGTTCATGCCGCCCTGCGGACGCGTCCAGCGCGTGCCCGCGGGCAAATATTCGCGGCAGGCATCCAGCGTGGCTCGCAGCCGTTTCGCTCCCGCATCCAAAACGCGCGCGCGATGCGTCGCCAAACGCCCCGATTCCGCAAATTCCAACAGCACCGCCTGCGAAAGCTGGTCGGTATGCAGATCCGACGTTTCTTTCGCCTGCCGCATGCGATCGATCAACATCTTCGGTCCCAGCGCCCAGCCCACGCGCAGCCCCGGGAAGCTGACCTTCGAGAAGCTGCGCAGCAGCACCGTGCCGCCGCGATCGTCCAGTTGCTTCACCGGCGCCACTGACTCGCCTTCGTAGCGCAGCTCGCCGTAGGCGTCGTTCTCCACTACCGGCACGCCCTTGGCGCGCGCGGCCTGCAATAGCGCCCGGCGCGAAGCCTCCGGCAATGTCGCGCCGGTCGGATTCTGGAAGTTCGACGTCACAATCACCAGCCGCAGCCGGTCGCGTTCCAACGCGCGCTCGACCTGCGAGATGTCCACGCCATCCGCGCCCATTGCCATGCCCACAAGCTGAACGCCCATTCCCCCCAGCAAATTGCGGATGCCCGGGTACACCGGATCTTCAATCGCCACCGCATCGCCCGCGCGCAGCAGAATCCGCGCAATCAAATCGAGAGCCTGCTGGCACCCGTTGGTCACAATGAGATCGTCACCCGCCGCCGCCAGACCCTGGGCGCGCGCCTCCTCAAACAAATGCCGCCGCAAGGGCTCGTACCCGCTGGGCGCACCAAGCTGCAGGATTTCCGCGAGATCGTGCCGCGCCAGCACCGCTTCGCAGCTCGCGCGAAAATCGTCCAGCGGAAACAGGTCGCTCGAAGGCCGCGACATCACGAAACTGGCTTCGCGCCCCATCGCCGCGTTCAGAATTCCGAAGCCGTTGTCGTTGCGATCGAGCAGCGTCCCCCAATTTATGCCGCTTTGCGCCGTCGCCGCCCCGCCGGTCACAAAGCTTCCGCGGCCCACCTGTCCCGCAATTAATCCCTGGGCCTCTAGGAGTTCGTAAGCGGCCGACACTGTGGTCCGGTTCAGTCCAAGTTGGCCAGCCAATTCCCGCGTAGGCAGCAGCCGCTCGCCCCGCGCCAGCTCGCCCGAGCGAATCTGCAGGGCAAGATGCTCGAAAACCTGCCGGTAGAGCGGAATCTCGGATTGGGGATTCAAGACCATCCAGCCAAAGCATACCATATTGGCTGGCCCGGAGGTCCAGAGAGATTGGTCCGCCACCCGGCGACCCCTTTGCTACAATCCAAGAACGATGCGCCCGTCGGTGGCCCTCCTTTGCGCCTTGTTGGCCGTTTCCATTCTGGCCGCGCAGAAGAAAAAGAAGGAAGAAGAGACCCAGACGCTGCGCGTGCCCGAAGAGCTGCCCGCGGCCGTCAGCGGCGAAACCGCCCGCCTCACCTTCCACACCACGCCGCTTTCCGCCAAAGGCTTGCTCACGCCCCAGGTTCGTGAGGCGCTCAAAGCGCTGCAGCACGAAGCCGGCGGTGAGACCGTCCTCAAGTTGCGCGTCTTCGTCGCGGGCTCGGCAGATCTCCGCCATGTGCGCGATCTGGTCAGCGAATTTTTCACCTCTCACAAGCAACCTCTGCCTTCGATCGCCCTGGTCAAGGTCGGCGCGCTTCCCCTGGAGGGAGCTCAAGTCGTTCTGGAAGCCACCGCAGCCGCCAAAAAGAACGTCAACCCCGTGGGCCTGGCCTTCATTTCACCCACTATCGCTACCGCCGAGGACCCGCTCGGCCCGGTTCCTCCGCTCATAGAAAAATCGCTCGCCGGATTGCGCCAATCGCTCGCGGCCGCCAAACTCGCGCCTTCCGATGCCGTGCGCGTCACCTGCTTCGTCAGCTCGCTCGCGAATCTCGCTGAAACCCGCCGTCTGGTGGAAGCCTCGTACGCTCATGCCGCGCTCGATTACGTGCAACCCTCACGCGCCCCGCGCGAAGCCTCGGCGGCATGCGAGGCTGTGGCCCGGCTGCGTACTGCGCCTGCGCAACCGCTGCAATTCGCGGCAGGGGAAGGCAGCGTCCAAATGGCGTTTGTGAACGCGCCGCAGGTCGTGCTCACCGGCACCCAGGATTCCTTCGGCTACCAGGAATCCGACGCCCGCCTCGCCTTCGAACGCCTCCGGAAATCCATCGAACAGGCCGGCGGCGCGCCCTCTCAGATCGCCTACGCGCATTACTATCCGCTCTCGCCCGGCCTCGCCGCCGAAGTACGCAAGGTGCGCGGCGACCTCCTTCGTTCCCCCGCCGAGACCATTCTGCTCTTCGAGGGGTTACCCTCCATGGACGCGGGCTTCGGAGTCGATGTTGTCGCGGTAAAATAGGGCAATCATGTTTTACCGAGTATTGGTCGCTTGCCTGGCCGCGTTGGCGTTAGGCTTGCCCGCGATTCCCCAGCAGGCCGTTGGTTCGAAGGCGGATGCGCATCAGGCCGCTGCGAAATCAGGCGCGCCGCCGGCAGCGCAGCAGACGCCGGCGCAGGCCGCCCAGCAGGATTCCGGCACGACCATCAAGGTAAACTCCACCGAGATCATCGTCCCCGTATCCGTCACCGACGAGCGGGGCAAATTCGTCTCCAATCTCGAATCCAGGGACTTCCGCATCCTCGACGAAGGCCGCCCGCAACAGATCCGCTTCTTCAGCCACGATGCGAAACAGCCCGTGGTCATCGGCTTTTTGCTCGACATGAGCAACAGCACCCGTACCCATTGGAAGATCTATCAGGACGCCATCATGGAGATGGTTTGGGCGCTGCTTCCCGGCGACCCGCGCTACAGCGGCTATCTCATCACTTATTCCACCAACGCCGAGCTCGCGGTCAACACCACGCAGGATTCCGAAAAGATCACCGATAAGATCCGCTCGCTGCGTCCCGGCGGCGCCGCCGCGCTGGCCGACGCAGTCTATCGCGCCTGCACCGACCGCAAGCTGGTCCCTGGAGAGCCTTACGAACCGCGGCGCGTGATCATCATCGTGGGCGATGGACACGATACCTCCACCAGCCACACCATGGATCAGGTGCTCGAACTGGCGCAGCGCAACCTGGTCACCATCTACGCCATCAGCACGCAGAATTTTGGCTTCGACAATCCCGATCAGGACGTCCTGGAAAAGCTGGTCCGCCAGACCGGCGGCCGCATCGAATATCCGCTCAACAACCTCTACAAAGACGTCGACGGTTACCTTTCGCATCCCTCCGACGATGGCAACTACGCGCTCACGGTGGGCACGGGCGGATACGCCGCGCAAATCTCCGGTGGAATTATCAAGGCGGTAGGCGGCATTGCGGGCGACATCACGCAGCAATACGTGATGCGCTACATCCCCGACGTTGCCGATACCGGCGCCAAAGAGCGCCAGTGGCGTCGCATTAAGGTCGATACTCCCGAATACCCCAATGTAATCATCCGCGCCAAGCCGGGTTACTGGGCGGCGCCACCGGTGCAAAGGTAATGGGATCCCGGGCAGTCTCTATTTCCGGACGCCCGGGCGTTTACGCCGTACTGGAAGCCGCTCTGCCCGGCCATGCGCCGTGCAATATCGGCGTGCTGCTTCTCGATTCCACCACCGGCCGCGGCTGGCTCAAACTGCGCGAGCGTTATGACGATATCGCCGATCCCGGCGATGCCGAAGTCTTCGAGGCGCTGGAATCCGATCTCCGCGATCGCCTGGATGCAGGCGGCGCCGAAGCGCTTCTCGAATGGATGGAAGATACGCTCTCGAACGCTTTGCGCATCGGCGAGCGGCGCGAGGTGATGGCGCAATCTTTCACCCGCACGCTCGATCAGCTTTATGGCGATCACGTCGCGCCCATTGAAGTGCGCCGCTTCGAAACCCATCTGCCGCTCTACACGCTGCGCGCCGCCGCGGGACATCTCGGCGAGGAAATGTCCGTCGAAGCGGAAGATTGGGTGCCCGCGCCCGAGGGCATGAAGCTCGACCCCAACCTCTTCGTCGCGCACGTAGTGGGGCGCTCGATGGAGCCGCGCATCCCCGATGGCAGCCTCAACCTTTTCCGCCTCAATCCCGCCGGCTCGCGCCAGGGCAAGATCGTGCTGATCGAACGCTTTGGCGTCGCCGACGACGCCGCTCGCTACACCGTCAAACGCTACACCAGCCAGAAGCGGCAATCCGGCGACGAATGGGAGCACACGCGCATCCGCCTTGAGCCGCTGAACCCCGAGTATGAGCCCTGGGACGTGGACCCCGAAGGTTTCGCCGTGGTCGCCGAATGGCTGCGCGTAATCGAATAGGCGCCACTCTACGCCGTTGGTATGAGCGCGGCCACCGCGATCTCCCCTGGCGCGCCACCGCCGATCCCTATCGCATCTGGGTCTCCGAAATCATGCTGCAGCAGACGCGCGCGCAGGCCGTGATTCCTTATTACCAGCGCTTCCTGCATCGCTTCCCCACCGTGGAATCGCTCGCCGCATCCTCCGAGGAAGAGGTCCTCACGCTTTGGGCCGGCCTCGGCTACTATTCGCGCGCCCGCAATCTGCGCCGCGCCGCGCAACAGGCCGCCGGCGGATTCCCGCGCGACTTTGACGGCTTGCGCGCTCTTCCGGGCATTGGCGATTACACCGCTGCCGCCATCGCCAGCATCGCGTTCCATCTGCCGTACGCCGTCGTCGACGGCAACGTGCTGCGCGTGGTGGCGCGCTTCGAAAACGACGCGGCCGATATCGGCTCGGCGCGCACGCGCGAGCGCTTCCGCGAGATCGCGCAATCCTGGCTCGACCGGCGCCATCCCGGCGCCTTCAACCAGGCCATGATGGAGCTCGGCGCCACCGTCTGCCTCCCGAAGAATCCCCATTGCCATGCCTGTCCGCTGGCTGCCGGATGCCGCGCTCTGGCCGCTGGAACCGTCACGCAATTGCCGGTGAAGTTGGGCCGCAAGGAGCCCGTCCGCATCGAGGGCACGCTGCTGATCGTGCGCCGCCGCGGGCTGCTGCTACTGCGCCAGCGTGAAGCCGATGCCCGCCGCATGGCCGGCTTTTGGGACCTCCCCACGCCCGCCGATCTCCCGGGCGCGCGGATCGGCCGCCGTTTCGGCGAGATCCGCCACACCATCACGCACCATCTGTATACGCTCGAGGTAGCCGCCGCCGCGGTGCGCGTGCCGCAAGGCCCTTTCCGCTGGTTCGACGAAGAGGAGCTACTGCAGGTTCCATTGAGCACCACGGCCCGCAAGGCATTGAACCTGGAAACTGGAATTCTTTAGCTCTTCTTAACGAGTGAAGTTGCGAAAATACGGGTTAGAAAAACTATGACGCGTCAGCGGAAAATAATTCTCGCGAAAGCGGCAATCGTAATGGGGACCTTGCCGGTTTTGTTGTGGGCCTACGAATATGGCCCGGACCCCGGATACACGGGCATCCCGACCGAAAACGGCGGGCAAACCTGCGCCAATAGCGGATGTCACGCCGGAACGGCCAATGACCCGAACAACAAAGGCAGCGTTGTTGTGAATTTTCCCAACGGCATGACGTATACGCCTGGCGCTGCCCAGACGTTGAGCGTCACCGTCACCGACCCGGCGCAAAAGGCCGCGGGCTTCGAACTCACCGCGCGTCAGGCGTCGTCGACCTCGACGATGGCCGGCACCTTCGCTTCTAATGACGCCAATACGCAGGTGGTTTGCTCGCAAACCAACTTGCAGGTATTCACGCAGGTGGCGAGCGGTTCCCAGTGCAAGACCGGTTACATCCTGCAATACATCGAACATAGCCTCGCCGGTTTCACCAATTCCGTTGGCAAACTACCCTACACATTCACCTTCACGTGGAATCCGCCGGCCACCAACGTGGGCAACGTGACCATCTATCTCGCGGGCAATGCCGGAGCGGGCAATCCTCCGACGCAAAATGGCGATCACATCTATTCCACCAAATACACGCTGACCCCCGCGAGCGCCGGCGGCAGCACACCTACGATCAGCTCTGGCGGCGTCGTTAACGGCGCGAGCTTCCAGGCCGGAATCGTGCCGAATTCGTGGCTCACCATCCAGGGCGCTAATTTGGCGTCCACGACTGACAGCTGGACCGTCATCAATGGAAAGCTTCCGACAACGCTCGATGGCGTGAGTGTGAACGTCGGCGGCCAACCCGCTTACGTCTACTACGTCAGCCCCGGCCAGATAAACGTCCTCGCGCCGAATATCGGGCCTGGATCGATGCAGGTCACCGTCACGAACGGCAGCGCAACAAGCTCAGCGGCCACCGCCACGTCGCAGACGACGCAACCTGCTTTCTTCCTCTGGCCAGGAAGCTACGCCGTCGCCACACGGCAGGACTTTTCCTACGCGGTGAAAGCGGGAACGTTCCAAGGCGTAACCACGACGCCCGCCAAGCCCGGCGACGTTCTGATCCTATGGGGCACTGGATTTGGACCGACAAGCCCAACAGCGCCCGTAGGCATGGTGGTGCCCGCGGACCAAACGTACTCAACAGCCACTCCGGTCACCGTCATGATTGGCTCCAGTGCCGCCACTGTTTACGGCGCCGCGCTTGCCCCTGGCTTTGCTGGTCTTTATCAGGTGGCAATTCAGGTGCCCGCTTCGCTCGCAAACGGCGACTATCCAGTCGTTGCAACCATCGGCGGAGCCCCATCGCCCAGCACCACGTTATTGACCGTGCATAATTAGGCGTGGAGCAATTCTCGCTCGAATTCGATCTCACGCCGGTGCGCCGCGTCTTCAGCGTCAGTGAGCTGAACGCGGCGATTCGCGCGGTGCTCGATTCCGAATTTCAGGATGTCTGGGTTTCCGGCGAAATCTCAGGCCTGAAGCTGGCGCAGAGCGGCCACTACTACTTCACGCTAAAGGAACGCGAAGCCCAGGTGCGCTGCGTCGCCTTCCGCTCGTCGCACCGCTACTGGAAGTTCAAGCCGCGCGACGGTCTCGCCGTGCTCGTGCGCGGCCGCATCGATGTCTACGAAGCCCGCGGCGAATATCAATTGCTGGCTGAACTGATGGAGCCGCAAGGCCTCGGCGCGCTCCAACTGGCTTTCGAGCAGCTCAAGAAAAAGCTCGCCGCCGAAGGCTTGTTCGCGCCGGAGCGTAAGCGCGCACTGCCACGTTTTCCGCGCCGCATCGGCATCGTCACATCGCCCCGCGGCGCGGCCATCGCCGACATGCTGCACATCCTCACCCGCCGCTTCCCCGGCTTGCACATCCGTCTCTATCCCGCGCTGGTGCAAGGCGAAGGCTCGGTGGAGGAGGTCTGCCGCGGCATCGACTATTTCAGCCGCAGCGGCTGGGCCGATCTCGTCATCGCCGGGCGCGGCGGCGGCTCGCTCGAAGATCTGTGGACCTTCAACGAAGAAGCCGTCGCGCGCGCCATCGCCGCATCGCGCGTGCCGGTGATCTCAGCCGTGGGCCACGAAACCGATGTCACCATCGCCGATTTCGTCGCCGACCTGCGCGCCCCCACGCCTTCGGCAGCCGCGGAACTGGCCGTCCCGCTGCTCGACGACGTCGCCGAACGCATCGCCATCGCCCGCGCCAAAAGCACGCAGGCGCTTCGCTATAGCCTCGCTATGCGCGACCGCCGTTTGCGTCAGCAGGGCATCGACCGCGCGCTCGGCGTGCTCCACCGCCGCATCGGCCGCAACCTGCAACGAACCGACGAGCAGGAATTCCGCCTGCGCGAACGTATCCGCGCCGCCACGGAAACCCGGGAACGCCGCCGCCGTGCGTTGGAGATGCGCGTTCGCCGCTTCGATCTGCGCCCGCGCCTGGCGACTGGACGCCGGCGACTCGACGCCGCGCGCGCCCTCGCCGCTCAGCACGCGCGTCTGCGTCTCGCAGAACGACGCCGGCGGATGGAGCAACTCGAAGCCAAGCTATCGCAGCTCAGCCCGCTGCGCATCCTGGAGCGCGGCTATGCCATCGTGTCTAACGAAACTGGCGCGCTGCGCAACGCCTCAGAAGCACCCGTGGGCGCACACATCCACGTGCGCCTTGCTAGAGGCGCGTTAGACGCCACCGTAGAGAAGATTACGCCTGCTGCTGAGCGATCGGCCCGATGATCGGCAGCACCGTCGTCTTCCCCTGATACGTGGTGACGATCATATACAGCCAGACCAAAATACAAGCCAGATTGAACACCCGTCCGACCAGCAAGGCCATCCAGAAGCCCATCACGCTGAACAGCATCGTGTCCACGATCCCTACAACAATCGAAACGATAATCGCCGCCACCGTCAGAAAGATCGATTGGAACGCGTGGAAGCGAACCGTGCGGTTCTGGTTGTAAGGCGCCAGCACCAAAAACAATACGCCCGTGATCAGACCCAGCGCATAGCAGAGCGCGGATGCGACGTTATCCGTCATCCCCGCGGCGCCCACAGGCTGCATCGGCGGAGGATAGCTCCCTCCCATGGGTGGCGGCGGGGGCGGCGCGGCGGGACCCGCACCCACCGATGCGCCGCACTTCGCGCAAAATCTTCCCTCTACCTGAGACCCGCAACTGGCGCAAAACGGCATTTGAGACAATCCTCCTCTGAGAAACTTTAATGCTGCCCAAGCCAAACCGCAAGTCTAGTACGGTACTGCGCTAACGCAAGGCCAAGGCCGCCTGAAAGCTTATCACCCATCCGCCCAGCCAGACCACCGCCGCCGCTGCGGCATAGGCCAGAGCGCCATTGCGAATCCACTTGCCCGCCGGCGCGACCCTGCCTTCCGAGCCCTTCCACTGCGCGAACGCCAGCGCCAACATCGCCAGCGCAAACGCTGCCAGGCCGATCGTCAGCGCCGGACCTCCGGGCGCCAACGCCCAGGCCCGCGCGAATTCGCCGTGCAAACTCATCACCACGCTGCGCGTCAATCCGCACGTCGGGCACGGCAGCCCGGTGCTGGCGTGGAACGCGCATTTCCAATCGAGCGCGCGGCCCAAAAAATAGACGCGCGCTTCGTCGGCCTGAAGCAGCATCCGCCCGGCGGCAAGATCCGCAAGCGTGACCAAGCCAACCCAAAATGCCGGCGAGACCGATCGCGCGTGTTTCCTTCCCATGGTCTATTTCCAGTTGATCACGTAGCAGTTCACTGCCTTATCGTGCAGCGTCTGGCGGCGGTCATCCCACAACGGCCACAGCAGATCGAGCAGCGGCAACAGCGGCACGCAGGCCAGCGCCACGCGCACCAGCAGGCGGATCAACGCCGCGCTTTGCGTCAAGAGCTGTCCATTCGCGTCCACCACCTTCACCTTCACCACGCCTTGTCCGATGGTGTAACCGCGCTGCGCCACCAGATACCAGTTGTTATACAAACCCACTACTAGCGACGCCACCGGGAACAGGATGATCATCATGCAGCAAGTGCTGCCTGCCGCATCGTGGCCTAGAAGCCCCGCCATGGATGTGAGGACTGTCGCACCCACGAGATAGAGCACCACCATGCCGGCGCCTATCAGCAGAAAATCGATGATATAACCGACCGCGCGCGTGGCCCACGTGGCATAATCCCAAACCGTCTGAGCGCCGGCGTAAGCCGGAGGAGCGCCGTAGGGCGCAGCTGGCGGCATCGCCGGCTGCTGCGGCGTTGACGCTGCTTGCATCGCTCCGCACGTTGGGCAGAACGCCAGACCCGCCGCGACCGAACCCCCGCATTTCGGACAGTACATTTACTGCCTCCTCAAAAACGAAATTGTTCTAACTTATCACGGATGGAGGCGAAGTTAAGGAAGGAAATAGAAGTTAGTGACCAGGCTGGCCTAGTAAGGCTAGCGGGATCAAAGCCCCCGCGACGGCGCCGCCGATCACTCCCATGTTGCCCGCGCCCGCGTAGTCGATTAGCAGCCCTACCAGCGAACCGATACCGGCGCCGACCACGGCGACCATCAATCTCTTAGCCATAGACCCATCGTAGCGCTCACTCAATCCAGCCGCCGCCCAGCACCACGTCGCCGTCGTAGAACACCGCGCCCTGTCCGGGCGTGACGGCGCGCTGCGGCTGATCGAATGTCACTTCCACGCGCGTCGCGCTTCCCGCGGCGTGCATAGTGGCCTCGGCCGGAACATGCTTGTTGCGGATCTTCACCTGCGTGCGCACTGGCCCGTTCGCGCCGGCGATCGACACCCAGTTGACATCGTTCACGAAGCATCGCCCGCGCAGCAAACCGTCGTTCGGCCCCACCACCACGCGCTGTGACGCCGGATCGGTCGCGATCACATACAGCGGCTCCGCGGCGGCGATGCCCAGGCCCTTACGCTGTCCCACCGTGAAGCGGTGGACTCCAGCATGGCGGCCCAGCACGCGCCCGTCTTCGCTCACAATCTCGCCTTCCGTACGCGCCGGCTCCACGCCGGTTTCCTTCAGGTATGCGCTCATGAACGCCGCGTAATCGCCGTTCGGAACAAAGCATATCTCCTGGCTATCGGCCTTCACCGCCACCGCCAGGCCCATCGAAGTCGCCAGTTCCCGCACCTCGGGCTTCGTCAAATGCCCAAGCGGAAACAGCGTGCGCGCCAACTGCTCCTGCGTCAGTCCGAAAAGAAAGTAAGTTTGATCCTTGGCGTGATCCACGCCGCGCAGCAGCTCATAGCGGCCCGTCTGCTCGTTATGGCGAATGCGCGCGTAGTGCCCCGTCGCCACCTGCCGCGCCCCCGCGGCATCGGCCATCTCCAGGAACCGGTCGAACTTGATGTAGTTGTTGCACAGCGTGCACGGCACCGGCGTGCGGCCCGCCAGATACTCGGAGACGAACGGCTTCACTACCTGCTCTTCGAACTGCTGCTCGAAATTCACCACGTAATACGGCACGCCGAGCTGCTCCGCCACATGGCGCGCATCGTAGACGTCGTCGAGCGAGCAGCACCTTCCGGTTGCGCCTTCGCTCGAAAGCTCCGGCAGCCGCCGCTGGTTCCAAAGCTGCATCGTCATGCCGACCACGCGATGCCCCTGGCGCACCAGCAGCGCGGCCACGGTGGAGCTATCCACTCCGCCAGACATCGCCACCGCAATGGGAAGCGTTTCCTGCATCATGCGTGCACCGAAATGCGGCGCAGATGCGCGGCCGACGCCTCTACCGCGTCCGCAAGTTCCATCACCTGCTCCGCTGTATTGGATGCGCCCAGCGAAAAGCGCAGGCTGGAACGCGCCCGCTCCGCCGATAGCCCGATCGCCGTCAGCACGTGCGAAGGCGCAATCGCCCCGCTCGAACAAGCCGAGCCCGTGGACGCTGCGAATCCGCGCAGATCGAGCGCAATCACCATCGCCTCGCCATCCACCGCATCGAATTGGATATTGGACGTATTCGGCGTGCGCTGCTTGCGCGATCCATTCACGCGCGTTCCCGCAATGCGGCCCAGAATCTCCGTCTCCAGCAGATCGCGCAGCCCGGCAAGACGTGCGCCTTCGCTCTCGATATTCGCCATCGCCAACTCCGCCGCCACCCCGAACGCCGCAATCGCCGGTACATTCTCCGTCCCCGGACGCCGCCCGCGCTCGTGCTGGCCGCCAAACGTCACGCCCGCCAGTTTCATACCCTTGCGCACGTACAGCGCGCCCACGCCTTTGGGCGAATAGATTTTGTGCGCGCTAACGCTATAGAGATCCACGCCCAGCTCGCGCACGTTGACCGGAATCTTGCCCAGAGCCTGCACGCCGTCCACATGCAGCGGAACGCCCGCCTCGCGCGCCAGCCCCGCAATCTCGGCGATGGGCTGCACCGTTCCCAGCTCGTTATTGGCATGCATGATCGAAATCAGCCGCGTCTCGGGCCGCAGCGCCCGCCGGATATCTACGGGATCGACAATCCCGCTCACGCCCACCGCAACCCGCGTGACCTCCGCTCCCTCGCGCTCGAGCTGCGCGCACGGTCCTAGCGCCGCCGGGTGCTCAATCGCGCTCGTAATCACATGGCGCGCGCCGCCCGATGCCCGCACTACGCCCAAAATCGCAAGATTATCCGCCTCCGTGCCCCCAGAGGTGAATGCCAATTCCTTCGCATCGCACCCCAAGAGCGCCGACACCTGACGCCGCGCGGCTTCCAGACGCTGCTTGGCCAATTGGCCGAAGTAGTGGATGCTCGAAGCGTTACCATACACTTGTCCCAGGCACGCCGACATCGCTTCTAGCGCTGCCGGAGCGATGGGGGTGGTGGCGTTATGGTCGAAATAAAAATGCCGCACGAAACTCTATTTTAGCGAATGGCCCATTCCACCATCACTTTGACCACCGATTTCGGCCTTTCCGATCACTACGTGGCCGCCATGAAGGGCGTGATTTTGGGTATTTGTCCGGACGCGCAGATCGCCGATGTGAGCCACCAGATCGCGCCGTTCCAGATCGCCGAAGCAGCCTATCTGATCGCGCAAACTTACGCGCACTTCCCGAAAAAGACCGTGCACGTCGTGGTGGTCGATCCCGGCGTGGGCTCAGCGCGCCGCCCCATCCTGATGGAAGCCGCCGGCCAGTATTTCGTCGGCCCCGATAACGGCGTCTTCACGCTGATCATGGCGCAGGAGCGCCACAAAGTCCGCGAGCTTACCGCGCAGCGCTATTTCCGTCACCCCGTCAGCCAGACTTTTCACGGGCGCGATATCTTCGCGCCGGTCGCCGCGCACCTCGCCGCCGGAACGCCGCCGGCGCGTGTCGGCAGGCTAATCGCCGGCCCCGTGCGCCTCGACCTCACCCAACCCCAGGTGCTCCACGTCGACCGTTTCGGCAATATCGTCACCAATCTCCGCCCAAGCGATATCGCCGGCAAACCGTTCTCACTGCAAATTGGACGCGCGAAGATCTCGGCCGCCGTCCACACCTACGCCGCGCCGCCTCTTGGCAAATTATTCGTCATCGAAGGCAGCTCGGGATATTTGGAGGTATCGATGAACCAGGCTTCGGCGGAGGCGAAGATCGGCTGCCGCGCGGGCGATGCCATCCAATTGAGCACCGGCCGCTGAGGACCCCGGCGCTCTACGCCACGATATTGCGGATATTGATGACCTTGTTCGACGCGGTGATTTCGATGCCGTGCAGCACGTTATCCAATTCGCTTTCCTGCACCGGCTTCGGCAGCACATACTGCCCGTCGCCGCCGAAATCGTTCGAAAGCTCGGCGTCATAGCCTTCGGAGAGCAGAACGAACCCGCCCACCCGCGAGTGCAGACGCTCGGAGAGCTCCACCCAATTCAGCCCCGGCGCGTGCACCGAGCAGAACGCCACGTCGAAGCGGACGCGGCTCGCGAGATCCAGGCCGTTGTCCGCATTGACCAGCGGCACCACGCGATAGCCGCGCGCCGAAAGCAACCCGATGAGGTGGCGCTGCGCGCTGTCCTCCGGCTCGATCACCAGAGCGGTCATGCGGCGGCCCGGTTCCATCCGCGTTACCGTCGCAGTCGAGGGCGTGGATGAACCTGTACGGTCCCTTGCCGCTAGCGGGAATTCCACTTCGAATCGCGGATCGGTGTTCGGCTTTTGAATCAGCCGGACTTCGCCGCCGTGTCCCGCCACCACGCTGCGCGTCACTCCAAGAATCGATGCCGCCTCTTCCGGCTTGCCCGATTCCGGCAGCGCGGAGAAAGAAATCTCTACCAGCAGACGCCGCGCCAGCAGGCTGGTGCGGATCGCAATCAACTTCTTCGGCGCCTCCGCCAACGCCTGTTCCGCGTGCACCAGCAAGTTGAGGAACACCTGTTCCAATTGCCCGTGCGAGCCCAGCACGTTCAGCGCTTCGCTGCTGATCATCTCGGTGAAGCGTATGCCGCTCGCCTTCCAATCGCCCTCGCGGAACTCGATCAACGTGTGTAGCAGCGCGCTGATGGACACCGGACGCGCCTCTTGCTGCTCGGCCGCCGCGTACGATACCAGCCGCGCTACCATCGCCGAAGCCTTCTGCGCTTCCGCCGCGATCGCTTCCAGATTTCGCTCGGCCGTACCCGATTCACGCCCCATGGCCAGACCCGCCAGTTCGGTGATGGATTGCAACGGCATCTGCAGCTCGTTCACCACGCCCGAAATCAGCCGTCCCACCGCCGCCATCTTTTCCGTGCGGAAGAGCTGCTCCTGCACGGTGCGCTGTCCCAGCAGCCGCAACGCCGCGCCGATCTGGTTGCCGAGATGCTGCGCCAACGCCTGCTCATCGGCCGAAAAATCGCGCATGCGGTCGTCCTGATCCAGCTCCATCACGCCAATCACTTCGCCCTGCGCCATCATGGGAACGAAAAGCAGCGATTGCGGCGCGTTGTTATCCGGCGTGGCGATGGGGAACGGGCAGCGCGCAATATCGGGAATCACCAGTAGCGTGCGGTAGTGGAAGCACGCCGCCGCTCCCGATTGCGTGCCCGCGGGCGGCGCCGAAAGCGATACCGAGACAGCCTCTCCCGATTCTTCCGCCACGCCGTCCAGCGTTTTCGCCGCGCGATTGTACACGTAAAGGTGCACGCGCGTAATTCCCAGAATCGTTGGCAGCGTCTCGGCGATGCGCTTCCAGATGGCCTCCACCGACGCCGCTCCCAAAATCTCTTCGCCCAACTGATACGTCTTGCGCAGCCGCTCGCGCTGATTGCGCAGCCGGCGTTCGCGGCTCCACAGGAAGAATCCAACCAGCAGAATCAGCGTCAACCCCGACGCAATCACCACCGGCGGCAATGCCAGCGCGCGATCCTTCCGCAGGACGCTCTCCGGGCCCAGGGCCAGCACTTCAAATGAATGGTTGTAAGGGGGCCGCGGGCAATACTGCGACGCGATGCCGGTCGCTTCTACTAAATCGCCTCTGCCGAACGACGAGAACTGGCCCGCTTTTTCATCCTGCGCCTGCGGCAGGAAAACCCAGAACGGATCCGGCGATTCGAACGTGATCGACGGGCCCGACACCGTATCCCCGACGCTCTTGATGCGGCCTTCCGTCCGCACCAACCGCCCCAGATAGCGGAAGTCCTGCAGATCGGCGAGCGCCACCGGAATCGGCGCCGGAACCGGCTTCTGCCCCGTTACTTCTATACGCTCGGGCAGCACCACCGTCATCCCGCTATATTGCGAAACCGTGCCCAGCACGCGGATAGCGTCGCCCGGCCGGTAATCGTCCAGCGAGGGCCCGGAGGCCGGTTGGCCTAGAATTCCACCCCCGGTCCCGTCGTCAAACGCGAGTTCCGTGTAGCCTGGAAAGTGCAGCGCGGAAGCATTGACAACGCCTTCGACCAGGACCTTTTGGTTAAGGTAAACTGGTTTAAAATCAGGCGGTTGCCGCTGGTTGAGCTGAGCCAGGGTGAGCCGCGTCTGCGCCTCTGCAGACGCTAGGCCCAGCGCTCCTAAACAGAGCACTACCCGGCAAATAGCTAATGCTTCGCCCCGTCGCGGGCAACCAGCCATGTTTCTAACTCCGTGCTGTTGAAATTATCGATGGTAAGGTGGGTACCAGGCAAGTAGTCGTGAGTGGTACTGAGACCCATAACTAACATTCCTGCAGCCCGTCCGGCTTCTACCCCAGAGTGAGAATCCTCGAAAACGATGCAATCCGGGGGCGTCACCCCCAGCAGTTCCGCCGCCCGTAAGTAGATCTCGGGATTGGGTTTCGGGTGGCCCACCTGATGCCCGTTCAGCACCACTTTAAAATAAGGGCGCAGTCCGGACCGATCCAGCAAAAAGTTAACGTTGTCTGGTTCGGCATTTGAGCAGACCGCCTTTGGCGCTTCGCGATGCCGTTCCAGGAAATCGCGCAGCCCCGGCACCAGCATTTCTTCCACCCGATTCGCGATCCTCTCGCGATAAAGCGCTTCCTTGGCGAAGCCTCGCGCCGCCACTTCCTCCTCCGAAAGAGCGTCGCCAAAAAAATCGCGCACGATCTGATCGTTGCGCCGTCCATACATGCGCTGATGCATGGCCTCGGTGGTATCGAGGCCGTAGCGGCGGTTGAACTCCTCCCATGCCAGCCGGTGATGAGGGTTGGAATCGACGATCACGCCGTCCATATCGAAGAGAAATGCAGTCACGTTGTTATTCAACCTGAAGGCTCGCATCGAGCCACTTAAGATACGCGGGCGATCCATCGATCACCGTTAGCGCCAATGCTTCCGGCAACTCATACGAGTGCGCCGATTCCAACGCTGCGCGTAACTGCTCGAATAACCCGCGCGCCGACTTAATCACCAACAGACACTCGTTCGCCGATTCGATCCCGCCATTCCACCGGTATACGCTGCGCATGTTCGGCAACACGTTGACGCACGCCGCAAGGCGCCGCTCCACTAACAGGCGAGCGATCCGATCGGCCTCTTCTTCGGAGGCGCACGTACTCAGAACCACAATCTTGTCGGTCATGTGAAAAAAGTGGGGAGAGAACCCCGCTAGCGATGCTACTATTATCTTCCAGGCCCCGCCTAAGATGAAAGCCCCTCTTGTTAGAATGGCGTACCTCCTGGCGTTTGTCGCCGCCGTGAGTTATGCGTTTTTCACGTTGCGTGGGCCGCATGGAATTCCTGGCCTCCTGGCAAAACGGCACGAGATTCAAGTCATGGAAGATCGCAACATGCAGCTCGATCGCGAAATCGAACGCATGCGCGATCACATCAAGCGCCTCGAAACCAATCCTTCGGAACAAGAGCTGGAAGTCCGCCAGCGCTTGAAGATGCTCAAGCCCGGCGAAAAAGTCTACATCACCGGCAAACCGGAGTAGCTTCGCTAAATTAGCTCGCGCAGATCGGAAACCCAGTAGTCTGGCTTCAACTCCGCCAGTTCCTCCTGCTTCCCGTATCCATACCGCACCGCGCAGGTCTTGACGCCCGCGCGCTTGCCGGCGATCATGTCGCTCGGCGCGTCGCCCACCATCAGGCAATCCTCGGGCTGCACTCCCAACGCTTGCATCCCACGAAAAAGCACGTCCGGCGCCGGCTTGCATGGAAAGCCATCCGTCCCCTGCACGTGATCGAAATAAGGCAGCAAGCCGAACTGCTCCAGGATCGCGCGCGATCCGCTGCTGCCTTTCGTGGTCGCCGTGGTTTTTCTGCCGCCCAGCGCTTCGAGCGCTTCCGCCACACCCGGGTATATGCTCGTCAGTTTATGCCCGCGCGCCGGGTAGCACGCGCGGTAATCCTGCACCAGCGTGTCCATTTGTTCGGGCGTGTAATGCGGCAGAACGTCGGTGAAGCAGTCAATTAGATGCAGGCCGATGAATCCGCGCAGGTATTCAAAGGTGAGTGGCCCGCATCCGGTCGGTTCGAGGGTCTGCTGGATTGCGCCACAGATGTCGTGTGCGGAATCCAGCAGCGTGCCGTCTATGTCGAACAGGTATGCGCGAAATCGCGGGATCACGCCGGCTGCGGACGCTCCCCTTCGCTAAAGCCGGGCAAACGCCGGCCGGCCTCGGGACGAATCACCTGTTGGGTATCGTCCGCGGCTTCCTTCGTGCCCGGAGGTGGTAGCGGAGGCAGGTCGCCGCCCTTGATAATCTGCATCACTTCGTTGCCGTCGAGGATCTCGCGGATCAACAGCGTTTCTGCAATCTTCGTCAGCGCCTCGGAGTGTTCATCGATCACCCGCGCGGCGGTGTCGTATCCGCCCTGCACGAGCTTCTTCACTTGCTCGTCGATGCGGATGGCGGTCTCTTCGCTGTAATCGCGATGCTGTGCGATCTCGCGGCCAAGGAAGATCTGCTCTTCCTTCTTGCCAAAGCTGAGCGGTCCGAGTTCGCTCATGCCCCACTCGCAGACCATCTTGCGAGCCATGTCCGTGGCGCGTTCGATATCGTTGCCCGCGCCCGTGGTCATGTGGTGCATGTACTTCTCTTCCGCGATGCGGCCGGCCATCAGAATGGCCAACTGCGCCAGCAGGTAGTCCTTGTTGTAGGAATGCTTGTCGTCGATGGGCAACTGCATCGTCACGCCCAGCGCCATGCCGCGCGGAATGATGGTTACCTTGTGCAGCGGATCGGCGTTCGGAAGCAAGGCCGCCACTAGAGCGTGGCCCGCTTCGTGATAAGCCGTGTTGCGCTTCTCCGCCTCGCTCATCACCAGCGATTTGCGCTCCGCGCCCATCAGGATCTTATCCTTGGCGACTTCGAAATCGATCATGGTGACCACTTTGCGGTTTTGACGCGCCGCGTTCAGCGCCGCTTCGTTCACCACGTTCGCCAGATCGGCCCCCGCCAGACCCGGTGTTCCGCGAGCCAGCACCGTCAGATCGACGTTTTCGCCCAACGGAATTTTCTTGGTGTGGACGCGCAGAATCGCCTCGCGGCCCTGCACATCGGGACGGCCTACCACCACGCGGCGGTCGAAACGGCCCGGCCGCAACAGCGCGGGGTCCAGCACGTCGGGCCGGTTGGTCGCGGCCACCAGGATGACGCCTTCGTTCGATTCGAAGCCATCCATTTCCACCAGCAACTGGTTCAGCGTCTGCTCGCGCTCATCGTGTCCGCCGCCCAAGCCTGCGCCACGATGGCGGCCGACGGCGTCGATTTCATCGATGAAGACGATGCAGGGCGCGTTCTTCTTACCCTGCTCGAACAGATCGCGCACGCGGCTCGCGCCGACGCCCACGAACATCTCGACGAAGTCCGAACCGGAAATCGAGAAGAACGGCACGCTGGCTTCGCCCGCGATAGCGCGCGCCAACAGCGTCTTGCCCGTTCCGGGGGAGCCGATCAGCAGCACGCCTTTGGGAATGCGTCCGCCCAGCTTTTGGAATTTCTGCGGCTCGCGCAAAAACTCGATAATTTCCTGCAGCTCTTCTTTGGCTTCCTCGACGCCGGCGACGTCTTTGAACGTCACCTTTTTCTGTTGCGTGGAATGTAGCCGCGCGCGGCTCTTGCCGAAACTAAGCGCCTTGTTGCCGCCGCTTTGCATCTGCCGCAGCATGAAAATCCAGAACACAATCACCACGATGAATGGCGAAGCCTGCACCAGAATGGAAATCCAGTTCGACGAGCTCGCGTCGTCGTAATTCACCGTGACTTTGTTGTTGTAAAGGAGGGTGTAAATCTCGGGGTAGTTCGGAGGCAGCTTCGTCTTGAACCCTTTGGTCGGATTCTGAACGTAGTCGCCGTGGACATCGCTTCCCGTGATGGTGATGTCCTTAACTTCCTTATCCTGCACTTTCGTGACGAACTCCGTCAGCGAAATCGTGTCTTCCTTCTTGCCAGCGCCGGATTTCACGACTAGGAACAACATCCCGGCTAAAAGAATTAATACAGCCCAAAATAGTAATGTCTTTAGATTCGAACTCACGAAGCCTCCGCACCCGGCGCTATTTAATAGACGCCGTCCGAGTCGTTTCCGATTCCCGGATTTGCAATACCCGCTGGCTGCCGCTATGGGCGGCAAAACCAACCGCAGCGCCGAACCGCCGCGCCCACACGATCGAGTCGCCGTCCATCAGGACGGGCCAATGCCGGCGCTCCCACAATGGGATACGAAATTCCTGGAACAACGTTTTGATTTTCTCGGCGCGCGAACGACCCACGGGCTGATATTGATCCCCTGGCCGCCAGTTCCGTAAAACTAAAGACCCGGACAGGCGATCCCAGTCGAGCCAGCCCATAGTTGTATTATATACCGAACCACAGGTGTCGGAATTTGCCCGTTTTTCAATCAGTTCCAGCGCAATCTCAATCTCCGGACCTTCCACGCGAATGATCCCCGGCGCCGCCGGCGTGGAATAATTGCGCGCAACCGCACTATCCGCCCAAATCGGCCCGAACCGCATCCATTCAAACGAACGGAATATATCCACACCCGGAAGCTGCACGCGCCCGTGGCCTTCCGTCTGCGTCGCCATCGCCAGAATAGCTTCGACGTGCAGGAAGTCCACGCCCCGCAAATCCCCCTTCACGCGCTGAATCGCCTCCCGCACCAGCCGGCGCGCTACTGCCAGCGGGAGCTTGGTCAATTCCCTCACATCTATAAGGACGAATCCGCGCTCCTCGATTAAGCGCTCGGCGCCCAGGCCAGCCATTTCCGCCGCCCAATAGGCCTCTTCCGCCCGCGCCCACTCCGCGGTCTGCGCCAGCGTCTCGCGGATCGACGGATTCCATTCGCGCTCGAGTTCCGGCAACAATTCCCGCCGGATCCGGTTGCGCGCGAATTGCAGCGTGAAGTTGCTCGAGTCGTCACGCCACGCGATGCCCTCCGCGCGCAGCCATGCTTCCACCTCTTCACGCCGGATTTCGATCAGCGGGCGCACGATGCCCTCGCGCGTCACCGGGCGCACGCCGGCCAGGCCCGCCGTGCCCGATCCGCGGAGAAACCGGAACAGGACAGTCTCGGCCTGATCGGAAAGCGTGTGGCCGGTAGCGACGCAAGCGAGCCGCTCGTCGCGCATCGCATCGCGAAAGAAACTGAGCCGCGCATCGCGCGCCCGCTGCTCGAGATTCTCGCCCGATTCCAGGTGCGCCTCACGAATGATGACCGGCAACCCCATGCTCGCGGCAACGTCACTTACGAATTTCGCGTCGCCGCGCGACTCTTCTCCACGCAATCCATGATCGAGATGCAAGACAATCAGAGATAATCCCCATTCCCGTCCCAGTACGCTTAGAAGATGTAGCAGGCAAATAGAATCGGCGCCGCCGGAAACTGCGATTCCAACGCGGAAGCCGCGTCTGAACATGTTATAACGAGTGATGATTTCGACTACCCGCTGGAGCACAGTTCGATTGTAGCCGCCTCCACTACTCTTCCTCTATGAATGCCAACGACCGCGCCGCACGTATCAAGCTCCTGTTAATGGATGTCGATGGCGTCCTGACCAGCGGGCTTCTTTTTGGCGTGCCTGGCCGTGATGGCCAGATCGTCGAATCCAAAGGCTTCGACTCACAGGACGGCATCGGCCTGATGTGGCTGCGCTGGAATGGCATCAAGACTGGAGTTATTAGCGGACGTATATCGCCTGCTACCGCCGAACGCGCGCGCCAGGTAAAGATGACTTATGTCTATCAGGGCCACATCGAAAAGGTTCCGATTCTCGAAGAGATTCTCGCCGATGCGGCCGTCAGTCCGGAAGAAGTGGCCTATGTCGGCGACGATTTCACCGACATCGTCATCATGCATCGCGTCGGCCTCGCCATTGCGGTTGCCAACGCCCGCCCAGAAGTGAAGAGCCAGGCGCATTACGTCACGCAAGCACGCGGCGGCGAAGGTGCGGTGCGCGAAGTCGTGGAGCTGATTTTGAAATCCCGCGGCTTGTGGAATACGATTCTGAAGCACTACGAAATCGGCCCGCCGAAATAGCGCGGGCTCAATCCCAACTCAAGATCACTTTGCCGGAATTGCCGGACGACATCGCTTCAAATCCTTTTTCGTACTCCGTGTAATGGAACCGGTGCGTAATCACTGAGCTGATATCCAGACCCGATTGCAGCATCACGCTCATCTTGTACCAGGTCTCATACATCTCGCGCCCGTAGATGCCCTTGATCGTCAGCATGTTGAAAATCACCGTGCGCCAATCGATGGTCATCTCTTCCGCCGGAATGCCCAGCATCGCAATCTTCGCGCCGTGACTCATGTTGGCGATCATGTCGCGGAAGCCCGAAGGATTTCCCGACATCTCCAGCCCCACATCGAAGCCTTCGGTCATCCCGAGTTCGCTCTGCACATCGCCCAGTTTTGTATCGCGCACGTTCACCGCGCGCGTCACGCCCATCTTGCGCGCCAGATCGAGCCGTGTCGGATTCACATCCGTAATGACCGTGAAGCGCGCGCCCGCGTGGCGCGCCACGCCCGCCGCCATGATGCCGATGGGACCGGCGCCGGTGATCAGCACATCTTCGCCCAGCACCGGAAACGAAAGCGCCGTGTGGACAGCATTCCCGAATGGATCGAAAATCGCCGCCACGTCGAGGTCGATGCCTTCGTGATGCCGCCAGATGTTCGTCATCGGCAGCGCAATGTATTCCGCGAACGCGCCCGGCCGGTTCACGCCCACGCCCAACGTGTGCGCGCACAGATGCCGGCGTCCCGCCAGACAGTTGCGGCACCGCCCGCAAACCACATGACCTTCGCCGCTCACGATATCGCCTGGGAAAAAGTCGTTGACGTTCGACCCCACTTCGACGATCCGTCCCACAAATTCGTGACCGATCGCCATAGGCACAGGGATCGTGCGCTGCGCCCAATCGTCCCATTTATATATGTGAACGTCCGTGCCGCAAATGCCCGTCCGCAGCACCTGAATCAAAACATCGTTAATGCCGATCTTCGGAATCTCGACGTCTTCGAGCCACAACCCTGCCTCGCGCCTGCTTTTCACCAATGCTTTCACATCAACCACCATATCAATTGCGAAAATAAAAAGAGTGTCAAAACGGCTGCTGCTTTTCGCCTCGACCACCGGCTATCAAATTCGTGTGTTCGCCGAAGCTGCGCGCCGTCTGGGTGTGGATCTGACTCTCGCCACCGACCGTTGCCACATCCTCGACGACCCGTGGGGCGATAGCGCCATCGCCGTCAAATTCGACCGTCCCGCCGAATCGGTGGACGTGCTCCGCAGCATGCGCTTCGACGCCGTCGCGGCTGTCGGCGACCGTCCTGCGCTCCTCGCGGCCGAGGCTGCGGAGGTGTTCGGCGCGCCGTTCCATCCGCCGGCCGCGGCGCGTGCCTGCTCCGACAAATTTCTCGCGCGCAGCCTTTACCAGGCTGCGGGCATGCGCGTGCCCGCGTTCTACCGCGCGCTTCTTACCGAAGATCCGCACGCACTAGCCGCGCAGGCGCCGTTTCCGTGCGTGCTCAAGCCGCTCGGGCTTTCCGCCAGCCGTGGGGTGATACGCGCGAACAATCCCTCGGAGTTCGTCGCCGCCTTCGAGCGCATCGGCAAAATGGGCGAGCTCCAGTTGCAGGTGGAAAGCTACATCCCGGGCCGCGAGTTCGCCGTAGAGGGCATCGCGACCAACGGAGAGTTTCGCGCCATCGCCATTTTCGACAAGCCCGATCCTCTCGAAGGCCCCTTCTTCGAAGAAACCCTCTACATCACGCCTTCCCGCGAACCTGCGGCCGTACAAGCCGCGCTCATCGAAACTGTCGCTCAGTCCGTGCGCGCGTTGGGATTGCGCCACGGTCCCGTTCACGCCGAGCTGCGCTATAACCACGAAGGCGCATGGATGCTCGAAACCCACGCGCGGCCCATTGGGGGCCTCTGCGCCAAAGCCCTTCGCTTCGAAGGCGGCGTACCGCTCGAAGAAGCCATCCTGCGCCACGCGCTAGGTGAAGATATCTCGCAATTACGCCTCGAGCCGGGCGCATCGGGCGTGATGATGATTCCGATTCCGAAGGATGGCGTATACCAATCCGCGGAAGGCGTCGAAGAAGCCGGCCGGATCGATGGCATCGAAGACATCGTCATCACGGCCAAAGCCGGACAGCGCCTGATTCCGCTGCCCGAGGGGGCAAGTTATCTGGGGTTCATCTTCGCGCGCGGCGCTGTGACGCAAGAGGTAGAAGCCGCGCTACGCGCATCTCACGCCAAGCTGCGTTTCGAAATCGCAACCGCGCTGGAGACGCTTCCGCCGCGGGGCTGATCTCAGGCTTTGGCTTTTTGCGGGACGAAATCCGGCGGCAATGCCGCGCCTTCGCCGAAGAAGTATTTATCCATCTGTTCGATGAGAAACTCCTGCGCTTCGGCCGTGCCCAGATTGAGGCGGTATTCGTTCATGAGCATTTTCATGTGCTCCACCCACATCTTCCACGCCTCTTTAGACACGTTGTCGTAGATTTTCTGCCCCAGCGGATGGCCTTCGAAGGGCACGTCGTCCAGCCCCTCCATTTCCTTCTGGAACTTCACGCAAAACACCTTGTGAGCATTAGGGTTAATTGCGTTGGAAATCTGGTTGAAGCCGCTCTGTCCGTGTCCACATCCCATGCAACCATCCTACGGCACGAAGCCTACCGCTGTCACTACGGCCCCCAGATCGCGGGCGTCGCCCGGCGCGCGAAACGTCGGCGTCACAGCGATTTCCACTGTCCCTACAGCGCTTTCCGGCTTCACTGGCGCCGATTCCAGCGTGTACGCCCCCGCTTCCGCGTACGTTTGCGCCGCAACCTCCCGTCCGTCGAGCTTCAACGTCACCCTGCGTGGCGGACTCGCGTTCGGAAGATAAAATACAAACCGCAGTTTACGTTGCGATGGCGGGCTCTTGAGCGCGATGATCGCGTCCCCGCCCATCCAATGGTCGTCGAACACGCCGCTCACGATCTGCTCGCGGGCTTCCGCCGCTTCCATCGGCAGGTATTCGAGCGTGATATGCCGCTCGCCGATGGCAAACGCCGTCACGCGGTCGATCAATCCGCTCGACACGCCGAACGGCCATAGCCCACCCGACGCGTCGGAAAACGCGGAGTGAGTTTCCAGCCCCAAAATGCGCAACGGAATCGCGCTGCGGATTCCCGCCTGCAAAATCGTGGTCGTCGGATCGGTAATCGTCACCGAATGTCCGAGCGCGCTCGAAACCACCACATCGCCCGGCCGCAGTTTTTGCGTTTTCGTGAGCGGAAGCCCGCCGCCTTGTTCCGTGTAGTAGCGAAGGCCCCATTCGCCGTCCACCCAAACGCGCTTGCCGTTCCCCAGTTTCAAAACCGAAGGCGCGAGCGAGCGATACGCCGCCCAGTGCGCGTAATTCTCGATCGCGAGCCCCAAGCTCAAGATCATCTGCAACGCGAACCCGAGCGCCAGCCACCGCACCCGCAGACGCGAGGTCAATAATGCTACAGGCGCGGCCATCGGTAGCAGATAGCGCGCCGATCCGGCGAAGAAGACGATCACCGCGCCGGCAAAGAACAGGCCGACCCAAGCCAGCAGGAACTGCGTGTCGCGGTCGCGCCTCGCGCGCCAGGCGAGAATCGCGGCGCCAGGAACCAGGATCGGGCAAACGATGAACCAGGAATGAATCGCCAGCGCGAGAGCGCTGTGCAGTTTCTTGGGGAGGTCCTGAAATCCGTAATGCGAAAAATAGCCGGAAAGCACCGCAGCCGGCACCGCGCCTGTGGCCAGGCGCTCGAAGATCTGCACCGCAAGAATCACCGCGACTGGCGTGAGCGCAGCCCATGGCAAGGCTCGTTTCTTGCCCTTCTCGCGCACGCAAAGCCACCAATACGCCGCCAGCACCGGCGTCAGGAACACTGCCTGATACGCCTCGAGCGACGCCAGCGCCATCGCCACCGCGGCCCATCCCGCGCGTCTCGAAATGAACAGCGCGATCGATGCCATCCAAAAAGCCAGAAACGGCACATCCGCCTCGAACGAATTGCTGTTCACCACGAACGCCGGCACGGCTAGAAACAACAACGTCGCCCACAGCGGATGCGGCGAGAATCGCCGCGCGAGCAACCACATCGCCCACGCCGCGATCAGCGAAAACACCATATACGCGGCATGAAACGCGATCTCGTTTACGCCGCCGAATATTGCCACCAGCAGCGCCAGCGGCCACGCGTTCAGCGGCGGATGCGAGTGCCCGCGCAGATCCACCACATCGCCCTTGAAAACGTATTTTACGTTTGCAGGATGCAGCGGCTCGATCTGTGCGTGCGCCGCTTCAGTAATGTAGATGTCGTCGTCGCCCTGCACCGCCTGATTCAGAAACGGCAGGCGCAACAGCAGCGTCAGGGCCAGGACTAGCCAAAGTCCGCGGCGGCCGCCGGATGCTAGGCCGGCTTCCATCGCAGCACCGGCTTACGGGCGGCGGTCACTTCGTCCACGCGGCCAATGCGCGTGTTATATGGCGCGTTCTTCACCATCTGCGGATCGGTCTCGACTTCCTTCGCGATCGAAATCATGGCATCGACGAATTGATCGATCTCGAGCTTGCTCTCGGTCTCGGTCGGCTCAATCATCAGTGCGCCGTGCACAATCAGCGGGAAGCTGACGGTGTAAGGATGGAATCCATAATCGATCAGGCGCTTCGCCAGATCGCCCGTCGAAACGCCGAGCTTTTTCTGCCGGTCGTCGCTGAATACCACTTCGTGCATATTGGGCGAGGGATAGGGCAGGTCGTAGTAAGGCTCCAGCTTCTTGCGGATATAGACCGCGTTCATCACTGCATCCACCGTGGCGTTGCGCAACCCGGGCCCGCCATGCGCCAGGATGTACGCCAACGCGCGCACCAGCACGCCGAAGTTGCCGTAAAACGCGCGCACCCGGCCGATGGAGTGCTTCCGCTTGTAATCGTAGGCCAGCTTCTTTCCGCTACGCCGCAGACGCGGGATGGGCAGGAACGGCTCGAACGCCTTCTTCACTGCCACCGGGCCCGCGCCCGGTCCGCCGCCGCCGTGCGGAGTCGAAAACGTCTTGTGCAGGTTCAGGTGCAGCACATCCACGCCGAAGTCGCCGGGGCGCGCCACGCCAACCAGGGCGTTCATGTTGGCGCCATCCATATAAAGCATGGCGCCCTTCTTGTGCAGGATCTCCGCCACGTGAACGATGTTCTCTTCGAACACGCCAAGCGTGTTAGGATTCGTCACCATTAGCGCGGCGACATCCTCATTCACGATATGCTCGAGCGCGCTGACATCGAGCACGCCCGCATCGCTCGACTTGATGTTTTCGATCGCGTAGCCCGCCACCGCCGCCGTGGCCGGATTGGTGCCGTGCGCCGAATCGGGGATCAGAATTTTCTTCCGCGGGTTGCCGCGTTTTTCCAGCAGCGCGCGAATCAGCAGGATGCCCGTCAGTTCGCCATGCGCGCCGGCCGCCGGCTGCAGCGTGACCGCGTCCATGCCGGTGATTTCGGCGAGCGCGTCTTCCAGCTTCGCCATCACCTGCATGCAGCCTTGCGCCAGAGCTTCCGGCTGATACGGATGCGCCCACGCCAGCCCTTCGATGCGCGCCACCAGCTCATTGATGCGCGGGTTGTACTTCATCGTGCACGACCCCAGCGGATACATGCCGTGATCGATGGCGTAATTCCACGTCGAAAGCCGAGTGAAATGGCGGATCGCTTCGACCTCGCTTACTTCGGGGAAGCCTTCGATCTCCGCGCGCACGTTCCCGGCGCCGAGCGCCTCGTCCGCGTCCACCGCCGGCACGTCAAGCTCCGGCAGTTGATACGCCTTCTTGCCCGGCGATGAGCGCTCGAACAGCAGGCCTTCGTTTTGCGAGAGATGCTGGGTGACTTTTTCGATCATGCGAGCGCCTCCGCAATTACATCCATATCCGCCCGCTTCGACATTTCCGTCGCGCACAGCAGCATGCCGTCGGCGAGTTCCGGATAGAACGCGCCTAGCGGCAGGCCGCCGATGATTTTCTTCTTCAGCAGCGCTTTGTTCCTTTCGTCCGGCTTTTCCACCCGCGCCACAAACTCATTGAAGAACTTCCCGGTGAAGCGCGGCTTCACCTTTCCCGCGAGATAGTGCGCCTTGGCGAGATTCTGCTCCGCCAGCTCGCGCAGGCCCTGCTTGCCGTAGACCGTCATAAACACATTGGCCATCAGCGCGATCAAAGCCTGGTTCGTACAGATATTCGACGTCGCCTTCTCGCGCCGGATGTGTTGCTCGCGCGTCGAAAGCGTGAGGCAAAACGCGCGGTGGCCGCGCGAATCCGTGGTTTGACCAACCAGACGCCCCGGCATTTGCCGGATCAGCTTTTCCTTGGTGGCAATGATGCCCGCGAACGGGCCGCCGTAGCACGGCGAAATCGCGAACGATTGCAGCTCGCCCGCGACGATATCGGCCTCGGCCGGAGGTTCCATCAGCCCCAGCGAAACCGCTTCCGTAAATATCACCACCAGCAGCGCGCCGCGCTTGTGGGCGATTTCGGCCGCCGCCTTCACCTGGTCGACGATGCCGAAAAAGTTGGGCGACTGCACAATCACCGCGCCCGTCAGATCGTCCATGCGCCGTTCGAGATCTTCCAGATCGATCGTGCCCGCCTCGGCGTCGTAACCGAACTCCTCCACCGGCATCCCCTGATGCTTGGCGTAGGTCTGCAACACCTGGCGATATTCCGGGTGTACGGTCTTCGCAATCAGCACGCGGCCTTTGCCGGTCGCGCGCACGGCCATCATCGCCGCTTCCGGCACGGCGGTCGAGCCGTCGTACATCGAAGCGTTGGCGACATCCATGCCGGTCAACTGGCAGATCATCGTCTGGAATTCGAAGATGGTCGTCAGCGTCCCCTGCGAGATTTCGGCTTGATACGGCGTATACGAGGTCAAGAACTCGCCCCGCGAAACCACCGTATCCACCAGCACCGGGCGGAAATGGTTGTACACGCCCGCGCCTAGAAACGACGCGTAGCCGTTGGCGTTTTCGCCGGCGCGCTGGCGGAAATAATCGACGATCTCGTATTCGGAGATGCCCGGCGCCAGACTCAGCGGACGATTGAGCTTGACCGCCTCCGGCAAATGAGAAAACAATTCTTCAGCGGACCCAACGCCAATGGCGTCCAGCATTGCCCGGCGCTCGGTATCGGACTTCGGAAGATAGCGCAACTACTTTTCAGCCCCCACGTATGTTTGATACTCGGCCGCCGTCATCAGATTCTGAACTTCAGCCGCGGCGCTCAGCTTCAACTTCACCAGCCAAGCCGCGCCATGCGGATCCTCGTTCAGTTTCTCTGGCGAATCGGCCAGCAACCCATTGATTTCGGTGACTTCGCCGCTCACCGGCGCGTAGACGTCCGAGACGGCCTTCACCGACTCCACCGATCCCAGCGTCTTGCCCCGTTCTAATTTCGCGCCCACTTTGGGCAGATCCACATAAACGATATCGCCCAGTTCTTGTTGCGCGTGGTCGGTGATGCCGATGGTCGCGGCGTCGCCTTCCACATGAACCCACTCGTGTTCCTTCGTATAGCGGAAGTTTTCTGGATACATGTTCATTTCGCTCGTTTGTAAAACGGGGTTTCGACCGTCACCGCGTCCACCGGTTGATTGCGGATGACGACCTGTATCGTCTTGCCTGGAACCGCATGTTCCACGGGCAGGTAGCAGAGACCGATATTCTTGTTCAGCGTGGGCGCAGGTCCGCCGCTGGTAACCCAACCCGCGGGCGTGCCTTCCAACAGCACTTCGTAACCGTCGCGTCCAATGCCGCGGCCGCGCATCTCGAATCCCACCAGCTTGCGCTTGACGCCGCTTTCCTTCTGTTGAGCCAATACCTCGCGCCCCACGAACTCCGGCTTTTCAAATTTAACGATCCACGCCAGATCCGCTTCGAGCGGCGAGATCGACGCGTCGATTTCGTGTCCGTAAAGCGCCATCTTCGATTCCAACCGCAGCGTGTTACGCGCCCCCAACCCGCACGGCTTGATGCCGAATTCGGCCCCGGCGTCCATCACTTCCTGCCAGATGCGCTGCGCTTCCGCAGGCGGCACATAAATCTCGAAGCCGTCCTCGCCCGTGTAGCCCGTGTGCGCGATGCGCGCCGGAATGCCGCAAACTTCGCCGTCGGTGAACCAGTAATATTTGATGGCGGAAAGATCCACCGGCGTAAGCTTCTGCAATGTCGCGCGCCCGCTAGGGCCCTGAATCGCAAGCTGCGCATAGCGATCGCTGGCAAAATCTACGGCCGCGTCGAAACCACTGCGGTGCGCGCGGATGTGCTCGAAATCCTTCTCTTGATTCGATGCGTTCACGCACAGAAAAAAATCGTCGTCCGCCACCTTGTGCACCAGGATGTCGTCCACGAAGCCGCCGTGCTCGTATAGAAGGCCCGAATAGTGGGCCTGACCAGGTTTGAGCTTCGCAGCGTTGTTCGTGGACACGAAGTCGACCAGCTTCGCCGCTTCGGCGCCGCGAATCTCAACTTCCCCCATGTGGCTGACGTCGAAAAGCCCCACCGACTTTCGTACCGCATTGTGCTCGTCGATAATGCCGGAATATTGCACCGGCATATCCCATCCGCCAAAATCAACCATCTTTGCGCCGAGATGCCGATGGACGGAGTGCAAGGGTGTCTTGCGGAGCGCGGCTTCAGACATGAAGAATTCAGGCTAACAGGGCGGGACGCGTTGAAGCAACCGGACAAACGAACCCTCGCTGCAAATTCTTGAGAGGAATCCCCCCTGCCACGCACTACTTGATTTCAGGCCCTAGGGGATGCTGGCGGTTCCCGTAACGAGCGAAATTCGGCGCTCCAGCGGGAAGGCCGGTAGCAGCCGGCGCATCCCGCGAATCTAGAGCGCTGAAGAGGGGTGATTTTAAATGCGCACCTTGCGAGTGAGGATCGTCCTAAAGTTCGGGAAGATCCAAATCGTCCTGACGTTCCCTCGGGGACGTTAGGGTGACAAGGCTGCCGGAGCGGCCAACGTTCCGGCAGCCTCACTCGCAAAAATTCTAACGCATTCCTAATCGCCGCGCAATCCTAGTGGATACTACCGGCCCGGGACGCCCATCCAGGTACGCGATCCGAAATCGATGAACGTCATCCCCATCAGGATTCCGAACCAAAGCAGGCCGCCGAGCAGCACGACCCGCGTCAACCGGGTGCTATGCCGCACGTGCATAAAAAATAGCGTAACCAGCAGCATCTTGCACACCGCGATGGCCAGGGCTACAACCACGCTGAACGCGCCCAAATCGATCGTAGCGACCCACGTGGTCAAAATCGTGGCAAAAATTAGCGCCACGAAGACCATGACGTAAGTCTTGACGGTATCCATGTGGTGGGTATTCGTATCCATCATGTGGCGGGTATTCGTATCCATAGTGAGTGCTCTCAGCTATTGAGGTGCCGGTCTATCAAATAAAGTAGCGGGAACAGGAAAATCCAAACGATATCGACGAAGTGCCAGTACAGGCCCGAGATATCCACCGGCGTCATGTAATCGGCCGTGAACTTCCCTTTGTGGGACTGGTACACCAGCACCGAAAGAATTCCTACGCCCACCACCATGTGCAGTGCGTGCAGGCCGGTCATACAGAAATACAGCGCGAAGAAGATCTGCGCCGCGCCCTGCTGGTCTACTCCGTTCAAATGGAAATTCGCCATGCCGGGCACGTGGTGCAACTCGAACTTTTCGTTCCACTCGAAGCCCTTGACGCCGAGGAACGTCAAACCGAAGAGCAGCGTCAAAACCAGCCAGAAAACAATCGCGCTTTTCTTCCCCAGGGTCGAAGCGCGCACCGCCATCACCATCGTGAAGCTGGAACACAGCAGCACTACGGTATTCGCGGCGCCGATGATCACGTTCAGACTGCTGCTCGCCACTGCGAACACTTCCGGATACTTCGTGCGGTAGATGCTGTACGCCAGGAACATGCCGCCGAAGAACATGACTTCCGTGATGAGGAAGATCCACATTCCCAGCGTCGAAGCGTCTTTCTGCTGATCCGCGGTATCGAATTGCTCCCGCAGCGCGAGCGGATGCGTTGTCTCCGAACCGTGCACGTCTGCCCTATGCAACTTCGGCCTCCACGGTGTTGTAATCGTAGGCCTCGAAATCCACAATCGGCGTCTCGTCGAAATTGTGCGTGGGCGGCGGCGAGGAAGTTCTCCACTCCAGACCGGTCGCACCCCAGGGGTTCGCGCCCGCCACCTTGCCGTATTTCAACGACCAGGTGAAATAAATCGCCGGCAACAGGTATCCGATCGCCAGCACCGACGCGCCCGCCGAAGAAAGCACGTGCAAGACCTGGAACTCGTCCGGATAGGCGTGGTAGCGGCGCGGCATGCCCATATAGCCGAGGATGAATTGCGGGAAGAATGTCAAATTGAATCCCAGAAAGATGATGCCCGCCGAAAGTTTGGCCCAGCCATCGGGATACATTCGGCCCGTCATTTTCGGCCACCAGTAATGCAAGCCGCCCATATACGCCATAATCGTTCCGCCCACCATCACGTAATGAAAGTGAGCGATTACGAAGTAGGTGTCGGTCACGTGAACGTCCAAGCCGATCGAGGCTAGGAACAGGCCGGTCAATCCGCCAATCGTGAACAACCCGATGAAGCCGAACGCATAAAGCATCGGCGTCTCAAAGGATATTGAGCCCTTGTATAGCGTGGCTGTCCAGTTGAACACCTTAATGGCCGAAGGAATCGCTACAAAGTAGCTCAGGAACGAGAACACCATGCCCGCGTAAACCGACTGCGTGCTGACGAATAGGTGATGGCCCCAAACCAGGAAGCCGATGACCGCGATCGCCAGGCTCGACGCCGCCACAAAACCGTATCCGAAAACCGGCTTACGCGAAAACGTCGAAATCAGTTCGCTGATGACGCCCATGCCCGGCACCACCATGATGTAGACTGCCGGATGCGAGTAGAACCAGAAGAGGTGCTGGAACAACACTGGGTCGCCGCCCAGCGCCGGATCGAAAATACCGATATGCAGCGCGCGCTCCGCAAACACCAGTACCAACGTCACCGCAAGAACCGGCGTTCCCAAAACCTGAATCAGCGCCGTGGCGTAGTGGGCCCACACGAAGAGCGGCATCCGGAACCATGTCATGCCCGGCGCGCGCATGCGGTGCACGGTCACGATGAAGTTGAGGCCGGTCAGAATCGACGAGAATCCCGCGATGAAAATGCCCACCGCGGTCGCGAGTACCCAGGTATTCGAATATGTCGTGCTATACGGCGTATAGAAGGTCCAGCCGGTGTCGACTCCGCCCGCGAACATCGCAAATAGGGCGAACGCGCCGCCCGCGATCAGCAGATACCAGCTCAGCAGGTTGATCTTCGGAAACGCCAGATCGCGCGCCCCGATCATCATCGGTAGAAAGAAATTGCCAAGCGTCGCCGGGATGGAGGGCACCAGGAAGAAGAACACCATGATCACGCCGTGCATGGTGAACAGTTTGTTGTATGTGTCCGATGACACCAAGTCGCCCTGCGGAGTAATCAATTCGATGCGGATCAAGGACGCGAAGACGCCGCCCAGGAAAAAGAACACCGTGATGGTAAAGAAGTACAACAGGGCGATCCGCTTGTGGTCCTTCGTCAGGAGCCACGACTTGAGGCCATGCCCTGCCGTTAAGTAATTTTCTCTTTGCTGTACAACCGCGGTTGCCATAATTTCTTTAACGACCCTTCGGAGTCCCGCTTCCCGCTGCCGGCTGAGCCATGCCCGGAGGAAGCTCCTTGAATTCACCCGACGGGGTCGAGACGTTTACCGGCGCGGGCCCCGTTCCCGGCGCGGGAGAAAGCGACTTAATATATTCGATCAACTGCACCACGCCTTCCTCGCTCACTAATCCCTGGAAGGTAGGCATCAAAGGCTGGAACGCGGCCACGACTTTCGCGTTCGGCTGCAAAATCGATTCGCGCAAATAGGCTTCGTCGGCCGTGATCACGCGGCCGTCAGCGAGTTGTACATGCTTGCGGTACAACCCCACCAGCGACGGGCAACGTCCCGACCCATCCTGCTTATGGCAGTTGGCGCACGCCAGATCGTCAAACAGCTTGCCGCCCTTTTCCGCCATCGAACCCATGGGCGCGCCGCCGTTCAACCATTCCTGATACTTGTCGGGCGTCATGACGTAGACCCAGCCGATCATGCCCGAATGCTTCGTACCGCAATATTCCGCACAGAACAGATGATATTTGCCGGGCTTGGTGGGAATAAACCAGATCGTCGAATAGCGCCCCGGCACCACGTCCTGCTTGGTGCGGAACGCCGGAATATAGAAGCTGTGAATGACGTCCTCGGAGGTCATCGTCATCTTGATCGCGCGGCCCGTGGGCACGTGCAATTCGTTAATCTCTCGCTGGCCTTCCGGATGCTGAATCTTCCACATCCATTGCTTGCCCACCACGTACATCTGCGTGGCGTCGTCGGGCGGCCGGCTCTCTTTGAAGAAGATGCTCGCGCCCCAACCGAACATGATCATCGTCAAGCCGAACGGAACCACGCTCCACACCACTTCGAGCAGCATGCCGGTGTGCGTCGCCACCGGAATCTCCGTGTCCGACTTGCGCCGGTACTTAATGGCGAAGATGAAAACGGCGGCGAAAATTCCCACCGTGAAGAAGATCGTGACCGCGATGAAAAAGAAATACAGGTAATCCACTTCGGCCGCGAAGTTGGATGCCTGTTCCGGAAATAGAGGTAGTGTAGATCCCATCTCGAACTATCCAGCCCGCCTCGAATTGGTTTTGCCGCCGCGCGTATCGCGCCGGAATGCCACAAACAAGAATGCGCCGCAAACCAGCGCGAATCCGGCGCCCGCAACCCGCAGGGACGTCATCGTCAACGCGCCGTACTTGCCGGTCGCGGGGTCATAGTGAAAACAGAACAGCAGAATCTGGTCGACCGGCGTTCCGATCTTGTCGGACGACGCCTCCACCAGGCCCAGGCGCAAATCGCGCGCCGAATATTCCACGCCGTAGAAATACTTGGAAAGCTTACCCGTCGGCGTCACGATCATCACCGCGCTGGCGTGGGCGAATTGATCTGTCTCGGGATCGTACGTATAGTGGAAGCCCACCGCGTCCGTGAGAGCCTTGATGTTGGCTTCATCGCCCGACAGGAAATGCCAGCCGTTGGCCGTGTTCGGACGGTTGTAGCGGTGCAGGTACGATTGCTTCTTGGCCGCGGCGATTTCCGGCGTGTCCTTCGGATCGAAGCTCACCGCCACCACTTCAAAATCCTGTCCGGGGTTCAGTGAGACCGCCTTCAGCGCTCCCGCCAGTCCGTTCAAAATCTCGGAGCAGAGCATCGGGCAGCGGTAATATACCAGCGCCAGCACCACCGGCTTCTTGCCCGTGAAATACGTCGAAAGCGGCAGCGCCCTGCCGGCTTCGTCATTAAAGGTCAGGTTGAGCGGAATCTGCGCGTCCAGCCGTTGATCGATCCCCACGCCTTTCAGCGCGCCCGGAATCGCCGGCTTCAGATTGCTGTCCTGCATGCTGTAGGTCTGCTGCGCCGGAGCGGGTTGCCCCGGCTGGGCGAATGCCGCCCCGCCAAGGGCAGCGATCACCGCGGTTATGGAGCCCAAACGCATCTTATTTTCCTTGCCCCGCGCTCTGCGAAGCCAGTGGACCGCCCACCTGTTGCATCACCGGACCCAGCGCCGATGCCGTTGGAACCGTCATCTTCGCCGCCGCCGAGTGTTCCACGCCTTGTGCGCGCGACGGAAGCCCGCGCTGCACCACCAATTCCATCGCGCGGTCAATCGGCAACCTTACAATTCCAGCCGATTGATCCACGTAGCCGTAGCTATTGAGTACCTTCGCTTCGGCGTCCCGCATTTCCCGCAAATCGCTGTCCGGTGTCACTTCGAGGCGCGGTTCGGGCGGAAGCTGCCGGGAATCCTGCGCCGGCGATTCGATACGCGAAGCCGGAATGCCGCCTTCGCGGTGCAGCAGATATTGGAAAACCCCCATCACCAATCCGGCACTGAAGATCGAAACAATCACCAGGCCGATTGCGAACTTGCCCAGCGCCCAAACGTTGACGTCGCGGTGCTCGTGCCGGTTTTCCGGATCGCTCAGATCGTGCGACGGGTGCGGCTCCGTCGCCCCGTGCGTAAATCGCTCTACTTCTTCATCATGTCTATCGTCTGCCATGGGCCAGTGCCTCCTCCAGACGTGGATTGTTTGGCGGGACCAGCGGGCGCTTCATCAGGTTTGTCAGGAAAAGCGCAACCCACAAGCCGCCCAGACCGATCGGCGCGGTGAAATCCATCCAGCTCACGTGAATATGGTTGGGGAAGAATTCCGGAATCGTTTCCCAAAACACGCCCATAAGCCGCATCACCATGATCAGGATCGCAACCGCCCGCAGCGCCTTGAAATTCTTCTTCAAATCCTGCGAAAGCAAGAGCGCAAACGGTAGTCCGAAATGGCCGATCACCAGGAACAAACCGAGGATTTCCCAACCACCCTCCAGCCTGTGCTTATACCAGGGTATCTCTTCCGGTAGGTTTCCCGCCCAGGTGATGAGGAATTGCGAAAACGAAAAATACGCGAACAGCATCGTCGTCGCCAGTAGCAGTTTGCCGAGATCGTGCATGTGGCGCTTGGTGATCACTTCCGACATCGGCGGCCGGTTCGACAACATCACGAGCACGGTGATTATGAAAGCCAGCGAAGAAAGCGCCTCGCCTGCGATAAACAGCAGGCCGAACATCGTCGAAAACCAGTCCGCGTTCACCGACATGATCCAGTCGGTCGCCATGAAGGTCACGGCGAACGCCAAGAAGATCAACCCCGGCGCCGAAATCTTCGCCATCGCCTGACGCGGCCTCACGCCGCCTTCGCGGTCTTCGCGGTTGGACCATTTATTGAGCAGAAACGCCAGCAACGACCACCCGCCCAGATAAATAAACGCCCGGACGATCCAGAAAGTCCGGTTCAGATACAGCGCCTTGTGTTGCAGGACCGGGTCGCGCGCCACCATTGCCGGGTTCGCCCAGCTGGTTGAATAGAGGTCCGAAATTCCGAATATTAGCGGAATAAAAAGCACCAGCAGCATCGGAAAATTCTGCACTGCGGATTCCGCCACGCGCCGGCTCATCACGCCCCACGCGCCGCCCGACAGGTATTGCACCATCAGCCAAGCCAGACAACCTACCGAAAGGCCAAGCCAAAAGACAAATGACCACAGATAAGACCGGAAAAACTGCGGCGTGTCCATGAACGCGCCCACCACCGTAAGGATCAGGAACAAAACCCCCACCGCGCCCGCCTTCGTGCGCAGCGATTTGAGGTCGGCTTCCAGTTCGGGGGAAACGCGGAAATCAATTCCCGAAGCGGTCATTGCCCGGCCTCCTGATTAAGCTCCCCGCGCTTGTCGGCGGGAACGTCGTCGATCTTGCCATTGTGTGCCAACTGCAGCGCGCGCACGTAGGCTACGATCGCCCAACGGTCGGCTGGATGTATCTGCGCGGCGTAATCCGGCATGGCGCCGAATCCGCTCGTGATCACGTCGTAAATGTACCCGTTCGGAACTTCCCGCAGCCGGTCGATGTGATACGACGGCGGATGCCGGTAGCCGCGGCGAACAATCTTGCCATTGCCGTTCCCCAGCTGATCGTGGCAGGGCGCGCAATAAATATTGAAGCGCTGCCGCCCGCGATCCATCACCGCCGTGGTCACGGGGAAGGGAAACTCATTGACGAACTTTCCATCCGGTCCGCGGCCGGTGTAGAAGGCGTAGTCGTCGTCCAGATGCCCGCGCGCCACGGTTCCTTCGATCAACGGGCGCTCCGAGCGGCCGTCGCCGAAGAAATCGCTCTCGCGCAGCGGAAGATATTTCGGCTGATCGTGCATGTCCTGGCGGCAGCCGGCGCCCAAAAAGGCCGAGACCAGCAGGGCCCCGAATGCGATCTTAGTTCGCAACTTCGGTTACCTCCCTGGCGTCGAGCCCGCCCAGAAAGCTCTTGGTCTTTTCCAGGCTGAACAACGGATCGTGCGCTTCGATGCACAGGAAAAAGCCGTCGCGCGTGGCCTTTTCGAACCGCGGCACGTTGAACACCGGATGATACGGCGTCGGAAATCCGCACAGCCCCAGCAGCCCCAGGGTCGCCGAGAGCGCCGCGAAAAGAATCGTCAATTCGAACGTGATCACGATGTACGACGGCCAGCTAAACAGCGGACGTCCGCCGATATTCGTGGGGAAGTTGAAGACCGTGATATACCACTGCAGACCGAATCCGGTCAGGCCGCCGCAGATTCCGCCCAACAGTACAATCAACGGCAGCTTATTCTTGTGCAGGTGCAACACATCGTTCAGTTCCTCGATCGGGAACGGACTGTACGCATCCATATGGTGGTAGCCCGCATCCCGCGCCGCACTGGCCGCGTTCACCAACTCCGTCGGCGTTTGAAATTCGGCCATCACGCCGTAAATCCCGTGGGGCGCGTGAGTGTTACTCGACATGCGCCTCCTCGGGTTCCACCTTGGCCGCCGGGGTCAACATGCGAACTTCATTCATGGAGATCATGGGCAACACGCGCACGAAACAGAAGAAGAGGAAAGTGAACAATCCCAGCGTGCCGACGTACGTGGCCACATCCCAGCGCGTCGCATGGAACAAACCCCAGGACGAAGGCAGGTAGTCCTGCGCCAGGCTGCTCACGATGATCACGAAACGCTCCAGCCACATGCCGGTCAGCACGATCACCGACCACGCGAAGAGCCAGCCCGGGCTCTGACGGATTCTCCTGAACCACAGCGCTTGTGGCGCGGCGATATTGCAAGTTAAAAGAAACCAGTAATAGCCGGCGTACGGCCCGGTCATACGGTTCCAGAACGCCTGCTGCTCGTAAACGCTGCCGCTATACCAGGCGGTGAAGGTTTCCATCAGGTAGGCGTAAGCCACAATCAATCCCGTCGCCAGCATCACCTTGCCGCAATTATCCAGGTGCTTGTCCGTGATCAGGCCCTTGAGGTGATAAGCCGAGCGCAGCGGAATCGCCAGCACCAGCACCATCGCAAATCCCGAATAGATCGCGCCCGCCACGAAGTAGGGCGGGAAGAACGTGCTATGCCAGCCCGGAACGATCGCGATGGTGAAGTCGAAGCTCACAACCGTGTGCACCGAAAGCACCAGCGGCGTCGCCAGGCCCGACAGCAGCAGGCAAGCCGTTTCCCAAATGCTCCAATGCTTGGCCGATCCGCGCCATCCCATCGAAAGCATGCCGTAAATGACCTTCGTCACGCGGTTGGTGGATTTGTCACGCAGCGTTCCCAAATCCGGCAGCAGACCTACGAACCAGAACAGCAGCGAAACCGTGGCGTACGTCGAAACCGCGAACACGTCCCACACCAGCGGGCTGCGGAATTGCGGCTGAATGCCCATCGCGTTCGGATACGGGAACATCCAGTAGAAAATCCACGGACGGCCCATATGCAGCAGTGGGAACAAACCGGCGCAAGCCACCGCAAACAGCGTCATGGCTTCGGCGAAACGGTTGATCGAGTTGCGCCATTCCTGATTGAGCAGCAGCAGAATCGCCGAAATCAGCGTGCCCGCGTGGCCGATACCAATCCACCACACGAAGTTCGTGATCGCCCAGCCCCAACCTACCGGAATGCGGATACCCCAGATGCCGACGCCTTTGGCGAAGAGCATCACCACCACCAGGCCCAGCGCGCCCAGCAGCGCCAAACTCGCCGCGATGCAGCCGTACCACAGCAGCGGCATCTTGCCTTTTAAAACGACGTCTGCGATCTGATCGGTGATGTTACCGAGCGAATAACCTTCGCCGATAATATCCGCTTTAGTCGCTGGCTGCCGGTCTAATAATTCCTGTTCCGTTGGCATGTTCGCCTTAAGCCTCGATCTCCGGGTTGGGGTTGCGCAGCGGCCCCATATAAGTCGTGCGCGGCCGTGTGTTCAAATCGGCCAGCAGCGAATAATTGCGTTTGTCGGCTTTGAGTTTCGACACCCGGCTGTTCGGATCGTTGATATTGCCGAAAATAATCGCCTCGGTGGGGCACGACGCCTGACAGGCGGTCTGGATCTCGCCATCCCGAACCCCGCGGTTTTCCTTTTCCGCGTCGATTTTCGCGTGGTTGATACGCTGCACGCAGTACGTGCACTTTTCCATCACGCCGCGGCTGCGTACCGTCACATCCGGATTGTTGAGCAGCTTCAGGCTGGGGGTTTCGTAGTCGGAGTACAGGTAGAAGTTAAACCGCCGTACCTTGTATGGGCAGTTGTTGGAACAATAGCGCGTGCCCACGCAGCGGTTGTAGACCATATCGTTCAGGCCTTCCGCGCTGTGGCTGGTCGCCTGAACCGGGCAAACCAGTTCGCAGGGCGCGTCCTCGCACTGCTGGCACGGAACCGGCTGATTGTTGATAATCGGCTCTTCGATCGACCCGTTGTAATAGGAGTCGACGCGAATCCAGTTCATGTGGCGGCCACGGTATACCTGATCCTTGCCCACCACCGCGATGTTATTTTCCGCTTGGCACGCCACCATGCACGCGCCGCAGCCCGTGCACGCGTTCAAATCGATCGACATGCCCCACGCGTAGCCGTTCTTGTAATTCCAATCGGCGTACATGGTCAGCGCGTGCGGCGGGTTTTCGAAGCCTTCGTGAATCGATTCCGGATTCTTGATGTACTCGGCCAGCGTTCCGCCCTGGATGATGCCGCGGCGCGTATCCAGCATGTGCTGCATCTGCTGCGACGCTAGAATGTAGCTGCCGTCGGTCTTCTGGGCGTCCAAACCGCCATCCGACCACAGAGCGCGCGACATGCGCAGGCCATAAGGATTAAAGCCCACCCCGGTGCCCGTGCGTCCCGCCTTGGTGCGGCCGTAGCCCAGGTGCAACGTAATGCAGCCATCCGCATGACCCGGCTGAACCCAAACCGGGGCCTTCAACGACCGGCCGGCATAGCTCAACGTCAGCATCTGACCGGTATCCACATCGAGCTTGTGCGCCAACGCCGGACCGATAATGGCGGCGTTATCCCACGTATATTTCGTCACCGGGCGCGGCATTTCCTGCAGCCAGCCGTTGTTGACAAAGCGCCCGTCGTAAACCGCCGGATCCGGCCGGAAATTCACTTCCAGCTTAGTCTGGTCGCCTTTGGCGCTCGGTTGAACGCCGCCCTTGGCCGTCAGAGTTTTCGTTGGCAGAGCCGAATCGGCGATCAGGCCATCGTGCACCACGCGGCGCCACCAGGATTCGAAATCGGCGCCCTTGTGCTGCCCGGCCCAATAGCCTTTCACGATCTCCATGCTGCCGCGCAGCGGAACATCCGTGAACATCGCCAGCACTTCGTTGGCGGAGCGGCCGCCATACAGCGGCTCGATGAGCGGCTGCTGCAGCGTGATCGTGCCGTCGTACGCGCGTCCATCGCCCCACGCTTCGAGCGCATGGGCTTCCGGCAAGCGCCATTGGCAAACTTCGGAAGTCTCGTCTTCGAAAAGGCTCAGGTGCATGCGCATCTTGGCCTTTTTGAGCCGGTCGCGAACGCCCCATTCCACCGGAGCGTTGAACACCGGGTTGCCGCCCACGATCAGCAGCAGCTCCACCGCGCCGGCATCGAGATCAGTCAGTAATTCCTGTAGCGATGCCACCTGATCGACGGGCATGGCCTCGATCGAATCCGTGTACATCACCGTCTTGCCCACATTGCCCAGCGCCGCGTTCATCGCATGCGCCAGCGCGTGCACTGCCGGCGTCTGCTGATCGCCGGGGATAATGATGCTCGCGCCCTTGTTCGCCTGCAGGTCGCGCGCCACCGCCGCTATCCGCCGCGCATACGCCGGATTACCGCTCGCGCTGCCTACGCCCAATGCGCCCGCCAGAGCAAACGCGAAGTCTTCCACGTCGGAAGCCTTCATCGGGAAGCGATGGTCGGCCTTGGAACCGGTCGCGGTCGGATTGGGCTCGGCCACGTACAGCCGGTTCATGGTTTTCTGATCGCCCACCACGCGCCGCTTGGCCGAAAACTCTCGCGCGTACCGCAGCCAGCCCGGGCCGCTTCCCAGGAAGTCGCTGTCGAGCGCTACGACGACGTTCGCGTTCAAAAAGTTGTAATGCGTATGGGCGGCTGACCCGAACGCCTGCATCGCGCCGGCCCGTGCGCTATGCGCGCCGGCCGGTTCCCACTGATGCCACTTCGATTCCGGAAAAGTCGCTTTGATGGTCGTCAGCAGATCGGCTGTGCTCGGCGACGAAACCGTCTCCGTCAGAATGCGCAGCCCCGCGCCCTTCTTCGCCTGCTGATCCGCTAGAACCCCGCGCAGATCGCTGTAGAATCCGGCCCACGTCGCCGTTTCACCCTGAAACGTCAATGCCTGCGCGCGATCCGGATCGTACAACTGCAGCACCGAAGCCTGCGAATAAACGTCGCATGCGCCCATCGAACCCGGATGCTCCGGGTTGCCTTCAATCTTGGTCGGCCTGCCCTCATGGCTCTCGGCCAGCACGCCCGTCGAGACGCCGCTCAACGTCGTCGAAGTGGCGTAAAACAGCGGACGCCCCGGAATCAGTTCCTCCGGCTGCTGGATATAAGGCGTGATGTGCTCGTTGGGTTGGCGCGTGCAAGCCGCCAATCCGCCCAACGCCAGCGACGCTCCCATCAGCTTGAGGAAATTCCGGCGCCCCTCTCCGCCGTTCTCGTCGTCGCTCCAGCCCACTGCTTGCCGCGGAAATTCACGGTCCAACAGATCCTGAAACTCCGGCGTCGCGGCGAGTTCGTCGAGGCTGCGCCAATACTCTTTGCCTCGCGCTCCTTCAAGCCGCGCGCGCGCCGCGGCGAGGTCTAATTTCTTGCGTAGTTCGCTCATCGGTGGCAAGTAGAACAGCTGGTCAGCACGCGCACGTCTGGGGTGTGATACTCCTGCATCAGTTGGCGCCCAATCTCTTCCTGGTCGCCCGGCGGAACATAGCCCATAGTTGTGATCTGGTCGAGCGGCCGTAAGGCCTTTTGCGCATTGCGGTGGCAATCGAGACACCAGCTCATCTCCAGGCTGTTCGCCTTCCACATGAGCGGCATCTTATCCACACGTCCATGGCAGCTTTCGCAACCGACCCCTTTGTTTACGTGAATGCTGTGGTTGAAATAAACGAAATCGGGCAGATCGTGAACCCGGTTCCACTGAATCGAATCGCCGGTGCGATAGCTCGCGCGCACCGGTTCGAGCGTCGGGCTCGTGTTCCAAATCTGCGAGTGACAATTAATACAGGTTTTGGTCGGCGGAATATTCGCGAAGCTCGACTCTTCCACCGTCGTATGACAGTAGCGGCAATCGAGGCCCAGCCCGCCTACGTGATGCGCGTGGCTGAACGGAATCGGCTGCTCACGAGCTTCGTCCTGCCGCGTCTCATAAGAGCCGCGATCCATTTCGTAACCGCCCCATGCAATGAAGGCGACCAGGCATCCAACGCCCACAATGGAGGCTCGCGCCCAATAATTTGCGCTGTAGTGAAAAATTTGGGACATGGCTTTACGCGCGTCCCGTTTCTGTAGTCGGAGTTATTTCTTGTCGCATCTCAGGAGAACGCAACCTCAGATTCCACCAACTCGATTCTTGAGAAGAAACATTGTAAACGAATACACGGGCAATGTTCAGCTTTTTTCTGCGATTGGCTGCGATCACCCCTTGCGCTCCAGCAGGTAAACGGAGTTCTCATACCGTCCCGCGCCATCCGCGCACACCGCGAAGCGCGCCACTTGCGGAACGCGTTCACTACTTTTATTCCATAGGGATGCGCCGCAAAACGCGCCGTCCTTGCGCAGCACATAAAAATGAATATCGATCGCCGCGAGACGCTTCTCATCGTTATCGAAATTTCTTGCGACGCGCTTCAACGTATCGAGCGCCGCTGCCTTCGGATCCATGCCGTGCCGCATGTTTTCGACGCACGTATGCGCGCCCGCAACCCGCAGATTTTCTTCTCCGCGGCCCGTCGATCCCGCGCCGCCCACATCTTGATCGAGCCACAGCCCGCCGCCGATGATCGGGGAATCTCCGCAGCGTCCCGCCAGTTTCCACGCCATGCCGCTGGTGGTCGTCACCGCCGACATCTCGCCCTTCTCATTCATGCCGAGGCAGTTAATGGTGCCGTGCGGTGGACTGACCGCGTCGTGCAGCGCCTCCGCCAGCAGCGCTTCGCTCGCCCAGGGGAATTCCTTCTTCAATAGCTCAATCGAGCCTTGCAGTTTTTTCTTCGCGTCCACTGGCGGCGCATCCACGCCCGGCCCCCAATTGCTGTGCCCGTCCGGATCCCGCATTGTCCGCTTCCAAACCAGCCATTTCAACCGCGACGATTCCGTCAGCAGGTTCGCTTCTTCGAAGCCTTCCATGCGCGCGAACTTCAACGCGCCCGCTCCCACCAGAAACATGTGGTCGGTATCCAGCATGACCCGCTGCGCCACCTTCGATGGCGTCTTGATATTCTGCAGCGCGCCCACCGCGCCCATGCGCCGCGTCGGACCGTGCACGCAACTCGCGTCCAGCTCCACCACGCCGTCTTCATTCGGAAGCCCGCCGAACCCGACGCTGTCGTCGCGCACATCCAGCTCGACAATGTTGACGCCCTGAATCACCGCATCGAGCGTATCCCCGCCCGCCTTCATCACCTCGACGGCTTTCGTGCATGCATTGAGCCCGCCGTCAAAACGGTTCGCGCTCCCCACCGCAATGAATTTCGGCCGCGCCTGCGCCTTGACGATCCGGATCATCGGCAGCGCCGTAGCCCCCAGGATCGCGGCACGCCTGCTGAAGTTCACTACTCCTCCTGTTTGAGAAATGCCATTATGCCACAAGTGTGAGCTCACGCCTTTTTTCCAGTGGCGCGGGTGGCGGACGAGGCCCGCCTCACGCCCCCGCACCTGTGTTGAAGTATAGGGAATGCGTTTTCTTGTCCTCTGCCTTCTGACCGCGCCGGCGCTTCTTGCCGACGCGCCGCCGGCCCTGATGCCGCTGCCGGTCAAAATCGAAACGGGAACCGGCGGCCTTGTGATCGACGGCAAATTTACCGTCGCCGGCGACGCGCGCCTCGACGCCGCGCTCACCCGCTTCATCGCCCGCGTCTCGCGCCAGACCGGCATCATGATGGCCAACCGCAAGCCCTTTAAGACCGCGTCCGAGGCCATGCTGCGCGTCTCCGTCTCCACCCGCAAAGCCACCCCTTACCCCGTGCTCGATGAGGACGAATCTTACACGCTCGATATCACTCCTGCCGGCGCCTCCATCACTTCCGTAACCATCGACGGCGCTCTCCACGGCCTCGAAACGTTCGCGCAGGCCATCCAACCCTCGCCCGACGGGTTCCGCGTCGCCGCCATGCGCATTGAAGATCATCCGCGCTTCGCCTGGCGCGGCCTCATGCTCGACGTCTCACGCCACTTCATGCCCGTCGAAACCATCGAACGCAATCTCGACGCCATGGCCGCGGTGAAGCTCAACGTGCTCCACTGGCATCTTTCCGACGATCAGGGTTTCCGCGTGGAAAGCCGTCGCTATCCGCACTTGCAGGGCAAAGGCTCCGACGGCCTCTTTTACACGCAGTCCGAGATCCGCGCCATCGTCGCCTACGCGCGCGACCGCGGCATCCGTGTTGTGCCCGAATTCGATATGCCCGGCCACTCCGCCAGTTGGATGCCCGGCTACCCCGCGCTCGCCAGCGGCCCCGGACCCTACGAGATCCTCCGCACCTTCGGCGGCAGCCAGGCCGTCATTGACCCCACGCGCGAATCCACCTACACATTTCTGAACACCTTCATCGGCGAAATGGCCACGCTCTTCCCCGACAAGTTCTTCCACATCGGCGGCGACGAAGTCAATCCCAAGCAGTGGAACGAATCGCCCAAGATCCAGGCGTTCGAGAAGGCGCACAACATCAAGAACGCGCACGACCTGCAGGTCTACTTCAACCAGCGCGTTCTCAAGATCGTCACCCGCCACGGAAAGACCATGATCGGTTGGGATGAGATTCTCCATCCCGATCTCCCCAAAGCGACGGTCGTTCACATCTGGCGCAACCAGGCTTCGCTCGCCAATGCCGTCGAGGCCGGGCACCGAACCATTCTTTCCTGGGGTTATTACCTCGACCACCTCAGCCCCGCTAAGTTCCACTACGGCGTCGATCCCCAGGGCGGCGGCGCCGCGCAATTGACCGAAGAGCAAGCCAAGAGCATCCTCGGCGGCGAAGCCTGCATGTGGGCTGAACTGGTCGATTCCGAAACCGTCGATTCGCGCGTTTGGCCGCGCACCGCCGCCATCGCCGAGCGCCTTTGGTCGACGCGGGAAACCACCGACGTCGCTTCTATGTATGCGCGCATGGAAGTCGTCAGCCGCACGCTCGAATGGACCGGAGTCACTCACCGCTCCGATTACGCCCCCATGCTTGACCGCCTGTCCGGCGGCCAGCGCAATGATTCCCTACGCACCCTCGCCGACGCCTCCGAAGCCCTCGGACTGGGGGTCGGCCGGCGCAGCAGCCGCATCACCACCGCCACGCCGCTCAACCGCTTCGTCGACGCCGACCGGCCCGAAAGCGAAAGCGTCCGCGCGCTGGAAGAAGCCGCCCGGCGTCTGGTGGTCGACCCGCAGCACGATCCCGCCGACGCCGCCCTCCTCCGCAACCAATTCACCCGCTGGGCCGCCAATGACGCCACGTTCCAGACCTTGGCCGCCAATAACTCGCTTTTAACCGAATTGAAACCACTTTCCACCGATCTCGCCACCCTTGGGACCGCCGGCCTCCGCATTCTCGATGCCTGGAGCTCCAATTCGCCCCTCCCCGCCGATTGGGTTACCCAACAAAACGCGGAAGTGGCGCGCATGCTAAAGCCTTATCCTTCAGAGGTTAGCCTCGCTGCGGCGCGCGTGGTCAAGGTTCTGCTCGATTCTCTAGCCCCAAAGGGCCCGTAACTGCGCGGTTGGGAAAAGTCGCCCCCAGTGATAGGGTGACAAGTGTCGAAGATTTTGGAACTTGCTTGTCCAGCCTCAAAACTCCACGTTCGAGAACGGCTAGAATTGATGATGTATTTTTTGGGGCGTGTGTCCCAACCGTAGGCGACCATGATCGAGCGTACTTCTTCCACAACCGGCGAAACCGAAGCGCCGCCCTTGCGCGCGCTGCCACCGGCTAAACCTCGCTACGCGTTACCGCCGGCGCCGCCCGACCGTCCGAAATCGAAATGGCGCTTCCTCGGCTGGGCAATTTTTGCGGCGGTTCTGGTCGCGGGGTATCTGAACTGGTCCAAAATCACATCGCTGTTTACCGCGCCCGCGCCCGCGCCCAAGTCCGGTAAGAAGGGCGGACGCGGCGGCGGTGGAAACGCGCCCGTCGTCGCCACCCGCGCCACGCGCGGCAACATCGACGTGATCGTCAGCGCGCTCGGTTCCGTCACCCCCGTCTACACCACTGTCATCCAGAGCCGTGTGGTGGGCGAGCTGATGAGCGTCAGCTACAAAGAAGGCGACATGGTCAACAAGGGCGATGTCCTGATGGAGATCGACCCTCGCCCCTTCCAGGTGCAGCTCGAGCAGGCCGAAGGGCAACTGGCGAAAGATCAGGCCGCGCTCGATAACGCGCGCGTCGATCTCAAACGCTACCAGACGCTCTACGATCAGAACGCCGTCCCTGAGCAGCAGCTTGCGACGCAAAAGGCGCTGGTAGATCAGGATATCGGCATCGTGAAGACCGACCAGGGCCAAATCGATAGCGCCAAATTGAACTTGGTCTATTGCAAGATTATCGCCCCCATCACCGGCCGTCTCGGACTTCGCCTGGTGGACCCCGGCAACATCATCCAGACCACCACCAACCTCGTCGTCATCGCCCAAATCGACCCCATCAGCGTCATCTTCCCCCTCCCCGAGGATTCGCTCCCCGCCATTTACAAAAAAATGCGCGCCGGCCAGCAGTTGAGCGTCGATGCCTGGGATCACGCCAACACCACGAAGCTGGCCACCGGCAAACTGGTGACCATCGACAATCAGATCGATCAAACCACCGGCACCGTGCGCATGCGCGCCGATTTCGACAACAAAGAGCACGAGCTCTTCCCCAATCAATTCGTCAATGTGCGCGTTCTGCAACAGGTGAAAACCGGCGTCGTGCTTTTGAACGGCGCGGCCGTGCAGCTCTCCGGCAGCCGCTCCTACGTGTGGCTGGTCAAACCCGATTCCACGGTCACCGTGCGCGATATTACGACCGGCACCGTCGAAGGCAACGAGCAAGAGGTTACCTCCGGCCTGCAGCCGGGCGACGAAGTAGTGTTGACCGGCGTGGATAAGTTGCAGGAAGGCCAGAAGGTAACCCCGCAGGTTCAGGGCGAGCAGGGCGCAGGCCGGGGCGGCCGCGCCGGCGCCGGCGGCAATCCGGGCGGCGCAGCCTCGGGAAAAGGCGCGGGCGGCAAGAAGGGCGGAGGCAAAAAGCAGTGAATCCGTCGCAGACGTTTATTCTGCGGCCTGTTGCAACCTCGCTATTGATGGTAGGCATCCTGCTGGCGGGCGCCGTGGGATACAAGCAACTGCCGGTCTCGGCGCTGCCCGAAGTCGATTACCCAACTATTCAGGTGGTGACGTTCTATCCGGGCGCGAGTCCGGACGTGATGGCTTCGTCCGTCACGGCGCCGCTCGAGCGCCAGTTCGGACAGGTGCCGGGGCTGCAACAGATGACCTCCACCAGCTCCGATGGCAGCTCGGTCATCACGCTGCAATTCACCCTCAGCCTGAACATCGATGTCGCCGAGCAGGAGGTGCAGCAATCCATCAATGCGTCGGGCACGTTTCTCCCGCCCGACCTGCCCACCCCGCCGCTCTACAGCAAAACCAATCCCGCCGATACGCCGATTCTGACGCTCGCGCTTACCTCCAACACGCTCGCCCTGGCCAAGGTGGAAGACTTCGCGGATACGCGCCTGGCTCCCAAGATTTCGCAACTGCCGGGCGTGGGTCTGGTAAGCATTTCGGGCGGGCAGAAGCCGGCCGTGCGTATACAGGCCAACCCGACCCAGTTGGGATCCTACGGCCTCAACCTCGAGGACGTGCGTAGCGCCATCACCGCGGCCAACGTGAACCAGGCCAAGGGTAACTTCGACGGCCTATATCAGGATTATCAGATCGGGGCCAACGACCAGCTGCTATCGAGCTCCGATTACTCCTCGCTCATCATCGCCTACCGCAACGGCGCTCCCGTAAAGCTCACGGACGTAGCCACCGTGAAAGACGATATCGAAAACGTGCGCCAGGCGGCGTGGTGGAATCTGACGCCGGCCGTGATCCTGAACATTCAGCGGCAGCCGGGCGCCAACATCATCGCCGTAGTGGACCGCATCAAAACGCTACTGCCGACGCTCACGGCGTCGCTGCCATCGGACGTACACGTTCAGGTGCTGACCGACCGCACCAACACCATCCGCGCTTCGGTGGCTGACGTGCAGTTCGAACTCGTGCTCACCGTCGCGCTGGTGGTGATGGTGATCTTCCTGTTCTTGCGCAATCTTTCCGCAACCGTTATTCCCAGCATTGCTGTGCCTCTCTCGCTCGTCGGCACCTTCGGCGTGATGTACCTGCTGGGATACAGTCTGAACAACCTCACACTGATGGCGCTGACCATCTCCACCGGCTTCGTGGTGGACGACGCCATCGTGATGATCGAAAATATCAGCCGCTATATCGAGGAAGGTGAAACTCCCCTGCAAGCCGCCCTCAAGGGCTCGGCGCAGATCGGCTTCACCATCGTGTCGCTCACCATCTCACTGATCGCCGTCCTCATCCCGCTCCTCTTCATGGGAGACATTGTCGGCCGCCTGTTCCGCGAGTTCGCCGTTACGCTCGCGGTCACCATTCTGGTTTCGGCCCTGGTTTCGCTCACGCTGACTCCCATGATGTGCGCCAAGCTGCTGAAGCACACGCCGGAGCATCAGCAAGGCTGGTTCTACCGCGTCTCGGAACGTGGCTTCAACTGGATCATCGATCAGTACGGCAAGTTGCTGCAGGTGGTGTTGCGTTTCCAAACGCTGACCCTGCTGGTGGCGGTCGGAACGCTGGCGGTTACCGTGCTCCTGTTCCTCTACATCCCCAAGGGCTTCTTTCCCATTCAGGATACGGGCGTGATCCAGGGCATTTCGGAAGCGGCGCAGACCATCTCGTTCCGCGAAATGTCGAAGCTGCAATACTCCCTGGCGGAGGTGATTCTGAAGGATCCGGCGGTGGACAGCCTGTCTTCGTTCATCGGCATCGATGGCACCAACACCACCATGAACAGCGGACGCATTCAGATCAACCTGAAAGATCTCGATGTGCGCAAAACCGGCGCCGGCGATGTGATTCGCCGTTTGCAGCCGAAGCTCGACGCCGTGGCGGGAATTACGCTCTACATGCAGCCGGTGCAGGATCTGTCGGTGGAAGACCGGGTAAGCCGCACGCAATTTCAATACACGCTGGAAGACGCCAGCGCTGACGAACTGAACGTTTACACGCCGCGCATGATTAATCTGCTGAAGCAGATTCCCTACCTGCGCGACGTGGCCAGCGACCAGCAGGTACAGGGCCTGCGCGCCTCTTTGATCTACGACCGGAACACCGCTTTGCGGCTCGGCATCACGCCGAACATGATCGACCAGACGCTATACGACGCGTACGGGCAGCGCGAAGTCTCGGTGATGTTCACGCAGTTGAACCAGTATCACGTCGTCCTCGAATTGATGCCCGGGTTCCAGCGCACCCCGCTCGACTTGCGCAACCTTTATATCCGGACGGGAACGGGGTCGCAAGCCGGAGGCGCGGGCCTGGTATCGGGCGGAAATTCATCCACCTCGCTTTCCACCGGCCCGAAGAACTCCGCGGGAAACGCGGCGACCTCTATCGTGGTCGGCTCCGGCGCCACGCCGTCGAGCGCCGTGTTTAATGGAAACGCGGCGTCCGCGGGCGCGTTCCCCAATGGGGGACAGGTGGCGCTGGGCACGTTTTCGCAAGTGCAGATGCAGTCGGCCCCCATCACCATCAATCACCAGGGACAATTTCCGGTAGTGACGATTTCCTTCAATCTGGCGCCCGGCGCCTCGCTGGGCGACGCGGTGGATGCCGTGAACCGCGTAAAAGACCAACTGCAAATGCCGGCCAGCATCCAGGGCGCGTTTCAGGGCACGGCGGCTTCGTTTCAGGCGTCGCTGGCCAATGAGCCGGTCTTAATTTTGGCGGCGCTGGTGACAGTGTATATCGTGCTGGGCGTGCTATACGAGAGCTACATCCACCCGCTGACGATTCTTTCCACGCTGCCTTCGGCGGGCGTCGGCGCGTTTTTGGCGCTCATCATTTGCCGCCAGGATTTCAGCATCGTAGCTTTGATCGGCATCGTCCTATTGATCGGTATTGTGCAGAAGAACGCCATTATGATGATCGATTTTGCGCTCGACGCGGAACGAAAGGAAGGCATGGCGCCGCTGGACGCCATCTACCAGGCCTGTTTGCTGCGGTTCCGCCCGATCCTGATGACCACAATGGCGGCAATGCTCGGCGGCGTGCCCCTGGCGTTCGGCTCGGGTACGGGCTCGGAATTGCGGCAGCCGCTCGGCATCACGATCATCGGCGGATTGATCTTTAGCCAGATGCTCACCTTGTTTACCACGCCGGTCATTTATCTGTGGATGGAGCGGCTGGCGCGCCGATTGTCGCGGCACAAGGAGACGGCGCCGGAGGGCGAATTTGAACCGGCGCATTAGCAGGACGGGCCTCCCGCCCTGTCCGGCGCGCGAGGCGCGCTTTCGCGGAAGGCAGATCCTACCATGAACATCTGCGAACCATTCATCCGGCGTCCCATCGCAACCACGCTGCTTACGGCGGCAATCGCGCTCGCCGGCGCAGTCGCGTTCAACGTTCTGCCGGTTTCGCCGCTTCCTCAGGTGGATTTCCCGACCATCAACGTCAATGCCAGCCTGCCGGGCGCATCTGCGGAGACGATGGCCTCGTCGGTCGCCACGCCGCTCGAGCGCCAGTTCGGGCGCATCGCCTCGGTCACGGAGATGACTTCGTCGAGCGGTCTCGGCTCCACCAGCATCACCCTGCAGTTCGATCTCAACCGTAACATCGACGCGGCGGCGCGCGACGTGCAAGCGGCGATTAACGCCGCGCGCGGCTATCTTCCGACAAACCTGCCGAGCAACCCCACCTATCGCAAGGTGAATCCCGCCGATTCGCCGATCTTCATGATCGCGCTTACTTCGGATGTGCTCGACAAGGGCCAGATGTACGACGCGGCGTCGTCCATCATGGCGCAGAAGCTGTCGCAGATTACCGGAGTGGGCCAGGTGACGGTCGGCGGCAGCGCGCTGCCCGGAGTGCGCATTGAGTTGAACCCTGACCAGGTCAGTAAGTACGGCCTCAGTCTCGAACAGATACGCACGCAACTGGCCAACGCCAACGTCAATACGCCTAAGGGACACTTTTCCGACGGCGTGCGGACATGGGAGGTAGGCGCGAACGATCAGATTTTCCATGCGACGGATTACGCCCCCCTGATCATGGCGTACAACAATGGCGCGCCGGTGCGCGTCTCGGATATAGGACAAGCCGTCGATTCCGTGGAGGATCTGCGGAACGCGGGCTATGCCAACGGCAAGCCTTCGGTGCTGGTCATCATCTTCAAGCAACCGCGCGCCAACATCATCGACACCGTAGACGCTATCCGCGCTGAGCTGCCGCAATTAAAGGCCTCGATTCCGCAATCGATCGATATGAAGGTTGCGATGGACCAGACGGTCACCATCCGCGCCTCGGTACGCGACACGGAGAAGACGCTGGGGATCTCGGTGGCCCTTGTGATCCTGGTGGTGTTCCTTTTTCTGCGCAATCCGCGCACCACGTTCATCCCCAGCGTCGTCGTGCCGGTATCTCTCATCGGGACGTTCGGCGTCATGTATTTGTTCGGATATAGCCTCGACAATCTGTCGCTCATGGCGCTCACCATCTCCACCGGCTTCGTGGTGGATGACGCCATCGTGGTGATCGAGAACATCATGCGCTATCTCGAACAAGGAATGAATCCTTACGCGGCGGCGCTGAAGGGCGCGCAGGAGATCGGCTTCACGGTGTTGACGATGAGCACCTCGCTGGTGGCGGTCTTCATTCCCCTGCTGCTGATGGGTGGAATCGTGGGGCGATTGTTCCGCGAGTTCTCGGTGACGCTTTCCGTGGCCATTGCGGTTTCGATGTTGGTCTCGCTGACTGCGACTCCCATGATGTGCGCCCACCTTCTGCGCGAAGAGCGCGCGCACGGGTGGCTCTACCGGACCAGCGAGCGCGCTTTCAATTTCGTCGTGGATCTCTACGGGCGCGCGCTGGCTGCGGTGCTGCGGCATTCGTTCGCCACGCTGATGGTGCTGCTGGTGACCATCGCGCTCAACGTGTTTCTCTTCATCCGGGTGCCTAAGGGATTTTTCCCGCAGCAGGACAATGGACGGCTCCAGGGCTCGGTGCAGGCCGATCAGGATACCTCGTTCACGGCGATGGATTCGATTTTAAAGCGATTCGTGAACATCGTTGCCGCCGACCCGGGGGTGGATACGGTCAACGGATTCACCGGCGGGGGCCGCGGCGGCGCCACCAACTCAGCCCGCATGTTCATCTCGCTGAAGCCGCTCGAGGAGCGCAAGGTGAACGCCGACGATATTGTGAACCGTCTCCGCCCGAAATTGGCGCAGGTGCCGGGCGCGACCTGTTTTCTGCAGGCTTCGCAGGATCTGCGTGTGGGCGGCCGCCAGAGCAATGCGCAATATCAGTTCACCATGCGCAGCGATAGCGTCGACCCTCTGAACGAGTACGGGCCCCAGATGCTCGAAGCCCTGCAGCAGATACCGATAATCGCCGACGTGAATACGGACCAGCAAAACCGCGGTTTACAGACGTGGGTGCAATACGACCGCAGCACCGCGGCGCGCTTCGGCATTTCCTCGCAGTTGATCGACAACACGCTCTATGACGCTTTCGGGCAGCGGCCGGTATCGACCATGTACACCTCCCTGAACCAATATCACGTGGTGATGGAAGCCGCCCCGCAATATTGGCAGGACCCCGAAATTCTGAAGCGCATTTTCGTGACCTCGCCCGCCAGCGGCCAGGTGCCGCTATCGGCATTCGCTCATTTCGCGCCCCAAAACACGGCTCTCGCCGTGAATCATCAGGGGCTGTTCCCGTCGGCGACCATCTCATTCAACCTGCGCCCGGGTGTGGCGCTGGGCGATGCAGAGGCGGCCATCACCGCCGCGGCCGCGAAGGTAGGTTTGCCGGCCACGATTGAAACCGGCTACTCGGGGACCGCGGCGGCATACAAGGATTCGCTGGATAGCGAACCGCTGCTGATTGGGGCTGCGCTGGCCGCCGTTTACCTGGTGCTGGGAGTCCTCTACGAAAGCTACATTCATCCCATTACGATTCTCTCGACGCTGCCATCGGCGGGCGTAGGTGCGCTGCTGGCATTGATGCTGACCGGCACCGAGTTCAGCATCATCGCCATGATCGGCGTCATCCTGCTGATCGGTTTGGTGAAGAAGAACGCCATCATGATGATCGATTTCGCCATCATGGCGGAGCGCAACGAAGGCAAAAGCTCGCGCGATTCCATTTTCGAAGCGTGCATGCTGCGCTTCCGGCCCATCCTGATGACCACCATGGCCGCCATGCTCGGCGCTGTGCCGCTCGCCTTCGGAACCGGCACCGGGTCGGAGTTGCGGCGGCCGCTCGGCATCACTATCATCGGAGGATTGATCTTTAGCCAGATGCTTACCTTGTTCACTACCCCCGTGGTTTATCTCTACTTTGATCGCCTTCAAAATTTCTGGGAGCGCCGCCGCGCGCACAGACGCCGGCGCCATTCTGAGCCTGTGGGGCAGGAGGCCTGAATGCCAAACCGCGCCAAGGCCCTCGTGGCCATTCCACTCCTGTTTTGCTCGGCCTGCCTGGTAGGCCCCAATTACAAGCGCCCCGCCGCCATCGCCACGCCGGCGTATAAAGAGGCGCCGCCCAATAGCTTCAAGGAAGCCCAGGCCGCCGGCCTGCAACAGGCACAGCCTTCCGACGCCTTCGCCAAGGGCAAGTGGTGGGAGATTTACAACGACCCTATCCTCAACGGGCTCGAAGAGCAGATCAACATCAATAACCAGAACGTGCTCACGGCCGAAGCGCAATATCGCGAGGCCCGGGCGTTGGTGCGGGTGGCCCGCGCCAATCTCTATCCCACGGTCACGGTCGCGCCGTCGCTTTCCGAAGGTCATTCGAGCGCTGGCACGCACACCAATCTCGGCCTGCCCATCGATGCCAGCTGGGAGCCGGATATCTGGGGCAGCATCCACCGCAGCATCACCGGCGCCGCGTCCCAGGCTCAGGCGAGTTTCGCCGATCTGGAAAACGCCAAGCTCCTCTTTCAATCCGACCTGGCCGCCGATTATTTCGCGCTCCACGGCCTCGATGGCGATGCCGACCTGCTACAGCGCACCGCCACCTCGTATACCGAATATCTCACCCTCACCCAGAACCGCTTCCGCGGCGGCGTAGCTAGCGATCTCGACGTCGCCCAGGCGGAATCGCAGCTCTATGGCACGCAATCCGCGCTGATCGATTTGGGCGTCCAGCGCGCGGAACTCGAGCACGCCATAGCCGTCCTCACCGGAAAGCCGCCATCGCAGCTCAGCATCGCTCCCGCCCTGCTCACCACGCCGCCTCCGCCGGTGCCCGTCGGACTGCCGTCCGAGCTGCTCGAACGCCGCCCGGATATCGCCGGCGCGGAACGCCGAGTCGCCGCCGCCAATGAGCAGATCGGCATCGCCATGGCCGCGTTCTATCCCAATCTGACGCTCAACGCCTCCATCGGAGTCGCGTCCAACAGCCTGATCAAATTGTTCGGTCTCCCGAGCCGCGTCTGGTCCGTGGGCCCCACGCTCGCCGAAACCGTATTTGAGGGCGGACGCCGCCGCGCGGTAGTCGTCGAAGAGCAGGCTGCCTACGACGCGACCGTCTCCACCTATCGCCAGACCGTCTTGACCGCTTTCCAGCAGGTGGAAGATCAACTCTCCGCCCTCCGCATCCTGGAGCAGGAAACGGCCAAGGTAGCCGATACCGTCCAGTCGGCCACGCGGGCGCTCACCATTTCCACCGCGCAATATCGCGCCGGCACCAGCGATTATCTGGTCGTAATCACCGCGCAGGCCACGCTGCTCAGCGCACAGCGCACCCAGGTGGACCTGCTGACTCGCCGCCTCAACGCCAGCGTGTCGCTCGTGCAAGCCATCGGCGGCGGCTGGGATGCCACCAAGCTCCCCGATCAGGCCAGCATGAAAAAAGGAACGTAAACAGCGCAGACCTCCGGGTCTGCGCTGTTGAACATTTACGTACAGCCTCAATCGCGGATCGGCTCGTGCGCGCAATTCGCCCCCAGCCCCGGCGATACAATTACGTTGTGCTCCGCCGCTTCGCCCTGCTGCTGGCAACCGCGTCCATTCTGGCCGCGCAGAAGCAGCCCTTCGACGTTGACGCCCTAATGGCGCTCAAGCGCATCTCCGACCCCCAAATCTCTCCCGACGCCAAATGGGTCGCGTTCACCGTGCAAACCCCCGACGTCGCCGCCAACAAAAAGCCCGTTCAGGTCTGGATTGTGCCCATCGATGGCGGTTCGCCGCGTCAGATCACGCACGATGGCGACGATAACGAGCGCCCCCGTTGGTCGCCTGACTCCAAGCGCATCGCTTACGTCTCGAACCGCGGCGGCTCTTCCCAAATCTGGCTGATGGATCCCGACGGCTCCAACGCCAGGCAGGTCACGAATTTCGCCGCCGAAACCGATGGCGTCCTTTATTCGCCCGATGGCAAGAACCTTCTCTTCACCAGCGTGGTCTATCCCGAATGCGGCGCTGACAACGCCTGCAATCAGAAGAAGCTCGACGAAGAGGCGGCCAACAAGGTCAAAGCGCGCATTTACACCGAACTCTGTACCGTCACTGGACCGCATGGCAATCCAAACGCCGCAGCCACCTGTTCGTCATTCCCGTGACCGGCGGAAATCCGCGCGATCTCACGCCCGGTGACGCGCGACGTGCCTCCCTTCTCACTCGGCGGACCCGACGATTACGACGTCTCGCCCGACGGCTCGGAAGTCTGCTACTCGATGAACGATAGCCCCGTGCCCGCCATCAGCACCAACGCCGATCTTTACGTGGTTCCCATCGGCGGCGGCCACTGCGCGCAAAATCTCCATCTCGCCCGGCGCCGATTCCAGCCCCCGCTATTCGCCCGATGGAAAATACTCGCCTGGCGCTCCCAAACGCGCGCCGGATATGAGAGCGACCGCTGGCGCCTGATCGCGCTCGAGCGCGCCACCGGCCACCTCACCAATCTCACCGAGAACCTCGACCGTTGGGTGAACAGCTTCACCTGGGCCCCCGATTCCAACGCCCTCTTCTTCACCACCGACGATCGCGGCCGCCAAGCCATCCAGATGATTCCCGTCGCCGGCGGCCAGATCCGCGTCGTGGCCAGCGGCGAAAGCGAGCTCGACGACATGCAGTTGACGCGCGACGGCAAGACCATGGTCTACACGCAGCAGACCGGCGTCTCGCCCGTCGAGATTTATCCGCGCGTCATCCGCCGGCGGCGCGCCCGTCCCACTCACGCACCTCAACGACGCCACGCTGAATTCCCGCCAGACCACGCCGCTCGAAGAATTCTGGGTCGACATGCCCGATGGCGCTCGCGTCCAGAGCTTCGTCGTCAAGCCGTATGGCTTTAACGCCGCGCGCAAATATCCCGTGCTCATGCTGATTCACGGCGGCCCGCAAGGCTTTTGGGGCCAGAACTGGACCTATCGTTGGAACGCGCAGGTCTTCGCCGCCGCCGGCTATGTAGTCGTCGATGCCGAACCCCCGCGGTTCCACCGGCTACGGCCAGAAGTTCATCGACGATATCAACGGCGATTGGGGCGGCAAGCCGTTCGACGACATCATGGCCGTCACCGATCACGTCGTCGCCGAGATCCCCTACGCCGATGGCACGCGCATGGTCGCGGCCGGCGGTTCCTACGGCGGCTACATGGTCGATTGGATTCTGGGCCACACGCAGCGCTTCAAGGCGCTCGATTTCCCACGCCGGCGTCTACGATCTGGTCAGCGAATTCGGCGCTACCGAGGAGCTTTGGTTTCCGCTTTGGGAAATGGGCGGCACGCCTTGGGACAAGCCCGAAGATTATGCGAAGTGGTCGCCCAACTCGTTCGTGAAAGACTTCCACACCCCCACGCTGGTGGTCGCCGGGGAATTGGATTTCCGCGTGCCGTACACGCAGAGCCTGGAGCTCTTCACCGCGCTGCAAATGCAGAAGGTGCCATCGAAATTGATGATCTTTCCCGACGAAGGGCACTGGGTTCTGAAGCCGCAAAACAGCCTATTGTGGTACAAGACATTTCTCGATTGGGCAGATTCCTGGGTGAAAAAGTGAAAGTTCTTATCGGATTGGTTCTCGTTGTCATTGTGGCCATCGGCGCACTTCTCGTGATGTCGGGACACACCAATTTGTCTGTCACGCCTCAAGTGAAAGTGATCGGCGTCAGTACGCCTGTCACGGTGAAGGCGTTCAACCCGCACGGCGAGCGCAGCCTCACCGCCTATCTCGAACAGAACGGCCAGCGCTATCCGCTCTTCGAGCAAAAGGACCCCGCGACGCGCCTCTTTTGGCAGCACAACGCTGCTCCGCGCCTCTACATGTTCGATGCGGGCAAGACGAAGGCGCCGAATCTCAAGGACGGCAAGGCGCGTCTGGTCGTCGAAGCCGTGTCCAACGATCTTCGCGCCTCCACCGACACCGCTTCCTATGATTTAGACGTCACCCTGACGCCGCCGCGCGTCATCCCTGACGGCCTGCAGCACTACATCAACCAGGCCGGCATGGAGTTGGTGACCTTCACGCCCAGCGGATCGTGGACCGAATCCGGCGTCAAGGTCGGCAAATACTCCTTCCGCAGCTTCCCGCTGCCCGGCCATCCCGAAGAACGCTTCTCGATGTTCGCCTATGCCTGGGATCTGCCGCCCGACCTCATCCCGCTGGTCTACGCGCGCAACCTCGCCGGAACCGAAGCCACCAGCCACTTCTGGATTAGAGTCTTCCCCAAGAAATTCCGCGTCCGCGATTTCCCCATTGACGATGCCCTCATGGAGAAGCTGGTGAACTCGGTCGATCCCACCGGCCAGCTTGTCCCCGGCCCCGATCTGCGTCACCCGCTTCCTCAAAATCAACGGTGAAATGCGGCGCCAAGAACAACCAGCAGCTAGCCGACCTGCGCTTGAAGACCGAAGAGAAGATCCTCTGGAACGGCCCGTTCATCCACTGGGGCAAGGAAGAAGCCGATTTCGCCGACGTGCGCAATTACATCTACCACGGCAAGCAGATCGACCGGCAGGTACACCTGGGCTTCGATCTATCCGACGTGGCCAACGGTCCCGTGCAAGCCGCCAACGATGGCCGCGTCGTCTGGGCCGCCGATCTCGGCATCTACGGCAACTGCATCGTGGTCGATCATGGCTACGCCCTGCAATCGATCTACGGCCACCTCAAACAGATCGACGTCAAAGTCGGCGACATGGTGAAGAAGGGTCAAAAGATGGGCATCGCTGGCTCGACCGGCTTAGCTGGCGGCGTGCACGTCCACTTCAGCATGCAGATCGACGGCGTCCAGGTAAACCCGCGCGAGTGGTGGGACGAACACTGGATCCACGACCGCATCCTCAGCAAGCTAGATCCCGAGAAAACCGGTCAATCGACAGTAGCCGCAGCCGCCGCAACCACCCCGGTGGCTCATCGCAAACGCCGCCGCTAAGATCTCGACGTCTTTCTCCGCGGCTCAGCGTCTCTGCGTCGAATAGAACCGCTCTATTCGCCCGTATTCAGCTTGCTATGCGATCTGCCGTACAGGAAGTAGATCACGAACCCGATCAGCATCCAACCCAGCGCCGTCAACTGCGTGCGCGTATCCAGCGCGTAGATCATGCCGCCGCAGACGAGTACGCCCAGCGCGGGAACCAGCGGCACCAGCGGCGTGCGGAATGGCCGGTTCGCATTCGGCTGAATCTTGCGCATGATCACCACGCCGATGCAAACCAGCACGAACGCAAACAGTGTTCCGATCGACGTCAAATCGCCCGCCAGCGATTCCGGCAGAAACGCCCCGAAAGCGCCCACGAAGAAGAAGAGCAGGATATTGCACTTGTAAGGCGTACGGAACTTCGGGTGAACTTCGCTGAAGAGTTTTGGCAGCAACCCGTCCTCGGACATCGTATAAAACACGCGGCTCTGGCCTAGCAACATCACCAGCATCACCGACGAAAATCCGAACAGGATCGCCACCGTCACCGCCGTCGCCAGCCATCCGTAACCCGGCATGCCGTGCTGGATGGCATAGGCCACCGAAGCTTCCTTACCGACCGTGCCGAACTCGCGCCAATTGGCCACACCCGTCAAAACCCAGCCGAACGTGATGTATAAGATGGTGCAGATCGCCAGCGACCCTAAGATCCCGCGTGGCATATCGCGCCCCGGATTCACTGTTTCCTGCGCCGCCGTCGAAACCGCATCGAATCCGATAAACGCGAAAAACACCGTGCCCGCGCCGCCCAACACTCCCCACCATCCGTGGTGGAACATGCCCGCGTGACCGGGTTCGGTGGCGGGAATCAGAAGCGGCGTGTGGTTCGCCGGATTGATGTATCGCCATCCCACCGCGATAAACACCAGCACGATCGCAATCTTCACCACGACGATGATGGAGTTCAGCCTGGCCGATTCCTGCGTGCCCTTCACCAGAACCATCGAGAGCACCATCAGAATGATCACCGCCGGCACGTTCATGATGCCCCCCTCCATCGGAGAGTGGCTCCACGCGAATGGCACCGGACTGCCGCCCATCTGCGTCAGCAGCTTGTTGAGGTACTCGGCCCAGGCGATCGAAAGCGTCGCCGCCCCTAGCGCATATTCCAAAATCAGCGCCCACCCGATTACCCACGCCACGAATTCGCCCATCGTTGTGTATGCGTACGTATAGGCGCTGCCCGCGATCGGAATCATGGCCGCGAATTCCGAGTAGCACAGCCCCGCGAACACGCAGCCGATCGCGCCCACGATGAACGAGAGGATCACGCCCGAGCCAGCCGATTGCGCCGCTGCCGCGGCGGTTCGCACGAACAGGCCCGCGCCGATGATTGCGCCGATGCCCAACGCCACCAAGCTCTTCGCCGTCAGCGTGCGCTTGAGTTCGTTATGTTTGGCTCGCTCCAGGAGCGATTCAAGGGATTTCCTTCGGGTAAGACTCATGGCTAATCCAGATAGAGTAACAAAATACGACGGACCGGTTACGGCGGTATGGGATTCGCGCCCTCACCACACGTGGCAGGCGTTTTCACTGACCATCGGCTGTCCAGCCTTGCAGGCAAAGGCCTTTTGGAACTCCGGCATGTTCTGCAAGGTGCCGTCGACGCGATACCGCCCGGGCGAATGTGGGTCGGTCAAGGCCCGGTTACGCGATTCCTGCGCCGCCATGCTCTCACACCAGACTTGCGCAAAACCGAGGAAGAAGCGCTGCTCGGGCGTAAACCCATCCATTGCTTCGCCTTTGCCGTTGAGCGTATTCTCGAGCGCCAGGTAAGCCACGCGCAACCCGCCGTTGTCAGCGGTGTTTTCTCCCAGCGTCAGCCGCCCGTTTAACTTCACATCGTCCACCGCCGTGAAGCCCGAGTATTCGTTGGCCACGCAGGCGGCGCGCTTTTCGAACTCCGCGCCATCCGCCGGCGTCCACCAGTCGCGCAGGTTGCCGTCGCCGTCGAACTTGCGCCCCTGGTCGTCGAACCCGTGCGTCATCTCGTGACCGATCACCGCGCCGACGCCGCCATAGTTGATCGACATGTCGCGCCGCGGGTCGAAGAACGGCGACTGCAGGATACCCGCCGGAAAATTGATGCTGTTACTTTGCGGGCTGTAGAAGGCGTTCACCGTCGGGGTGGACATGGTCCATTCGCTCTTATCCGTGGGCTTGCCGATCTTCGCGATGTTCTCGGCGGCGCGGAATTGCGCCAGCCGGTTCGCATTGCCTGCAAAGTCGTCGGGTGTGATCGCGATCTTCGAATAATCTCGCCATTTCTGCGGATAACCAACGTTGTTGGTAATCGCATTCAACTTGGCGATCGCCGCCTTTTTCGTTTGAGCGCTCATCCAGTCGAGCGATTGGATGTCCTCGCCCATGGCCTTTTCGAGCGCCGTCACCAACTGCGTAATCTGCGCTTTCGCATCGGGGCCAAATACGGCTGAGATGTACTTCTGGCCCAGCAGATCGCCCAATTCGCGGTCCACCACGCGCACGCACCGGTATTGCCGCGGCCGCTGTTCCTGGGCGCCGGTCAGGTACCGCTGCCAGAAATCGAAGTTCTCCGCTTCAAAGGCCGCCGGGAGCTGCTCCGCGCTCTGCCGCAGCAGGTGATATTCGAAATATGCCTTCCACGTATCCAGGCTCACGCCGGAAAGTTGCGCCGCCAGGCTTTTCAGGAAATCCGGCTGGGCGACGTTCAGCGTCTGAAACGAGGGCGCGTTCATCAGTTTGAAATACGAGTTCCAATCGAAGTTCGGCGTCAGAGCCTGCAGCTCTTTCCGCGTCATGATGTTGTACGTCTTGTTCGGATCGCGCATGGCCACGCGATCGAGCGAATCTTTCGCCAGCATGCTTTCGAAATCGAGCACCAGCTTCGCTTTGGCCGCCGCCGCTTCGGGCGAATCGCCGGCCAGCTGGAACATCTTCGCCATGTGCTGCTCGAAGCGCTGCCGCGTTTCGACCGATTTGGCGTCGGTATTGAGGTAGTACGAGCGGTCGGGCAGCGACAGCCCGCCCTGGCCCAGGTTGGCGATGGTTTTGGTGGAATCCTTCGCATCCGGCCGCGCGCCGAACGTGAAAACCGCGCCGATTCCCATACGCTGCAGGCGCGCCAGTTCCATCAGCGCAGCCGGGTTGCCGTTGATCGCGGCGATCTTCGCCAGCTCCGGCTGGATCGGCTTGATCCCGTTGCGCTCGATGGCGCCCGTATCCATGCACGCCATGTAGGCGTCGCCGATCTTCTGTTCCACCTCGGTGCGGTTCTCCTTCTTCGCCGCCACGCCCTGGATCAGATCGAGCAGAACCTTCTCGTTGCGGTCGCTCAACTCCGCAAACCGGCCCCAGCGCGAGCGGTCCGCGGGAATCGGATGGGAGGCGATCCAGTTTCCGCACGCGAATTGATAGAAATCCACGCACGGGTCGACCGATTTGTTCATCGCGCCGGTATCCAGGCCGGACGACGATGCCGCGGGCGGCGGATCGGCCGAAAACAGGGCCGCGGGCAGGAAGGCAAAGACAAGAAAATAACCGTATTTCATAAGGCTGCTCTGTCCACGATGATACCGCGCAAGAAAATTCTTGACAGAACGGACGGTTAGTACTAAAAATTTAGTATGCGACGCAAGAGCGCAACTCTCACAGCGCAAGAACTGGAAATCATGAAGATCGTCTGGCAGCGCGAATCGGTCACGGTTCGCGACGTCTACGAGACGCTGCTCGAGCGCCGTAAGGTGGCGTACACCACGGTCATGACCATGCTGAAGATCCTCGAGCAGAAGAAATACCTGAAAAAGACCCAGAACGAGCGCGCCTTCGTCTACCGCCCCGCGCAGCCGCAGCGGCAGGTGGTGGGCGCCATGGTGCGCGATTTCGTCAACCGCGTCTTCAACGGGTCGGCCGAGCCGCTGCTGGTGCATCTGGTGGAAGAGCACAATCTTTCGCGCGAGGATCTGGAAGAAATCTCACGCCTGCGTGAAGAATCCCGGAGGAAGCCATGAACCCCATCGCCTGGAATAACTTCCTGAACTACAGCCTGCAAGTGGGCCTGTTGGTAGGGCTCGCCGGCTGGATTCCGGCGGCGGTACGTCTGCGCACCCCCAAAGCACGTCTGGCCTTTTTCCAGGCGTTACTCGTAGCCTGCCTGCTGCTGCCGGCTATCCGGCCGTGGAAGAGCGAAGTGATCTCGGTCACGATTCCTACGGCGCCCAAGCCGCTGCCGCCCTCCGCAGCCAGGCTGGTCAATCAGCCAACCGCCCTCGATCCGCGGGACATTATTCTCGCGCTTCTGGCAGCGGGAACGCTGGCGCGCCTGGGCATGCTGGCGATCGGCCTGCTTCGCCTGCGCCGCTATCGGCTGGCTTCGATACCGCTCGCGCCCGCGCCGGCATGGTCGGTCGAAGCCGATATTCGCGTCTCCGCGGAGGCAGCCGGTCCGGTGACTTTCGGATTCCTGCGCCCCGTGATTCTGCTCCCGGCCCACTTTACCGATCTCTCGGAGGAGATTAAAGAGGCCATCCTGTGCCATGAGACGCTGCACGTGCGGCGGCACGACTGGCTGTTCACCGTGGCCGAGGAGTTGATCCGCGCTGCGCTCTGGTTCCATCCGGCCGTCTGGTGGGTGCTGGGCGAGATCCAACTGGCGCGCGAGCAGGCGGTCGATCGCGAAGTCGTCGGCGTGACTAATGCGCGCGACCCGTATGTGGACGCGCTGCTGGCCGCGGCCGGCGCGCCTTTGCAGGCGGATCTTGCGCCCGCCCCGTTATTCCTGCGCAAACGGCACCTTAAGCAACGCGTAGTATCCATTTTGAAGGAGAAGCACATGTCGAAGACGAGGACCCTCGCCACTCTAGCCGCCTCACTCACTTTCCTGGCCGGCGCCTGCTGGTATATCGCCGGCGCTCTGCCGTTAACCGCGCAGCCGCAATTCGTCGCCGATGGGCCGGGCGTAACGGTAGACCTCCAGGGCGCCACTGTTCTGCACCGCTCGGGGGTTTTCTATTCGACCGCAGGGCGAGAGAAGAATATCGAGGGCGTGGTGATGGCGCAGGTGAAGGTCGGCGACGGCGGCAACGTCGCGGACGTCTCCATCCTCAGCGGACCGGACGAGTTGCGCAGAACCGTGCTGCAGTCGCTGCTCACGTGGCATTTCACGAAGGACGCGGCCGGCAGCACGCGGCAGATCGCGGTGACGTTCCGCACTCCTCCGCCGCAGCAGCCGACTGCAGTTGCCGAACAAGGGAGCCGCATTACCGTGACGGCGCCGCCTCTGCCTCCGCCTTCGGCAGCCCGCGCCGCTCCGGCGTCTGCGAATCCGGGAGCGATCCGCGCCTTCCAGGTTGACGGCCTCGCAATGGCTACCGAAGACGTTGTGGCGCGCCTGCCGGTTCACGTGGGCGACCCGTGGAACAACGACGCACTCGACAAGGTCAGAGCCGCGGCTCACGACATCGACGAGCACCTCGTCGTGGGCGTCATTCAGGGAAATGACGGCGTGACGGTTCGCTTGATCGCGCCACGCGCCACACAGCCCGAGGAGGCGCGATCCGCGCCACCGGCCGTCGCGGGGGCGATTACCGTCGGCGCACGCGTGCAAGCGGCGAAGTTGATCTCGAACCCGCAACCGGTCTATCCGGATATTGCGCGCCAGGCCCGAATCAGCGGCACCGTGGAACTGGCGGTCGTCATCGCGCCGAATGGCCACATGCGGGAAATTCACGTAATAAGCGGACATCCCTTGCTGCGCCAGGCGTCGCTCGATGCGGTCAAGGAGTGGGTATATCAACCGACCTTGCTCAACGAACAGCCGGTCGCGGTATCGACCACCGTCGAGGTGATCTTCACGATGAGCCAGTAAGCCCCTCTACTGGAGCTTGCCGCGCGCGTCGACTTGCCAGACGCGCTCGACGGTTTCGCCGCGCACGCCGTACATCTTCTCGTGCAGGTTCACGGCGACGCAGACGTGATTGGGGATCACGTGCACGCGGTCGCCGATGCGGAATTCGCGGCCGGCGGCGGTGAGATCGATGTAACCGTGCTCTTCGTTCATCTTGTGAAAGCGCGCGCCTGGCGCTTCGGTGAGGCGGCCGAACGTCACCTCGGATGAATTCGAGAGGCGGTCCGAGGAGAAGGTCTTCGAACCGCCATCGATGATCATGTGACCGGGACGCGCGGTGGAGACGACGGTGGCCAGAACGCTCGCGGCGCAATCCTCCAGCGCGCACGCGCCGCTGTGCAGCGTGTTGACGTCGTTGAAAACGTACGTGCCAGGGCGAATTTCGTTCAAGCCATCGATTTCATGCGAATGGAAGAGCGCGGGCGTCGACCCGCCGCTGACAATCTTCACTTCGATCCCGGCCCGCTGGAAATCGTCGAGAATCGAGCGCACCAATTGTGAAAGCTTGGCGAGCGCCTCGAGGCCATCAGCATCCAGGCTCTTGATGTGGCCTGGATAGAACGTGATGCCTTCCAAGCGCAGGTGCGGCAGCGATTGAATGGCGCGCGCCAGATCGAGCAACGGTTGCCCCGGCGCCACGCCGACGCGGCCGAGGCCGACATCCACTTCCGCCAGCACGCCGATTTCTTCGGTCGCGGCTTCCGAAAGACCGCGCGCGATTTCGATGCTGTCGAGCGCCACGGTGACGCGCGTGCGCCGCGCGATTTGCATCAGGCGATCGAGCTTGGCACGCCCAAAGATGGGGTAAGCCAGCAATAAATCGGGCGGCTCGGCGGCCATCAGTGCTTCGGCTTCGGTGACTTTGGCGCAGGTCAACCCGGCCGCGCCGAGATCCAATTGACGGCGTCCGATCCACGCCGATTTGTGGGTTTTGGCATGCGGGCGCAAGCGCAGATTGTGCTCACGCGCATAGCCGGCCACGCGCGAAAGATTGCGCTCGAAGGCGTCAAGATCCACCACCAGCGCGGGCGTATCGATTTCGGAGATGTGCACTCAATCAGGATAGAATGAGACGCCTGCATGGAAGCCATCCCGCTTGCCGAAATCCAACGCGCGCTCGATTATCGCGGCGCGATTGCCTGCATGCGCGATGCGATCTCGGCATTCCGCAACGGCGAATGCGACATGCCGATGCCCATGCACCTCGATATCGCGCCGGAACGCGGCGAGGTTCACATCAAATCGAGCTACCGGCGCGGCGGCCGCTACTTCGCGTTGAAAGTGGCGAGCACGTTTCCAAATAATTTACAGCGCGGCATCCCGACCGGCAGCGGCATGATGCTGCTGTGCTCGGCCGAGACCGGACAGCCGGTCGCGCTGCTGGCCGATGAAGGGCATTTGACCGACATCCGCACGGCCGCGGTAGCGGCGATGGTGGCACAGGATCTCGGCCGCACTGACACGGCGCTCGGCATTCTTGGGACCGGCGTGCAAGCGCGGCTGCAGGCCCGGATGCACGCCGAAGTTCTGCCGCTCGAACGCATCGTGCTTTGGGGGCGCACGCCTGAGCGCGCCGAAAGCTGCCGCCGCGACATCGCCAATGCGCTTCCGGACGTTGCCGTGACTGTGGCGGCGACGCCAGCCGATGTGGCGCGCGCAACGCGGCTCATGGTCACTACCACCGGATCGCGCGCGCCGCTGCTTTTCGCGGGCGATGTGCAGCCCGGCACGCACATTTCCGCGGTCGGCGCCGATTCGCCGGGCAAGCAGGAATTGGACGCCGAAATCGTGCGCCGCGCGCAAACCTTGTGGCTGGATTCGCCGGAGCAGTGCGCGCGTTTGGGAGAGTTGCAGCATATCGAGCCATCGGAGCGCACCGCGGATGCGCCTTATTCGCTGGCCGATTTCACGGGCCTGGGAGTGGAAGATCTATATATCGCCGAATACGTCTATGAGAATCGAAAAGTTTGAAATGGAGCGGATGCAATCGACGTGGGAAAACGTCGTCGAGATGGATATGAGCGAGAGCGGCGTCCGTCCGGTGAGCTTGCGCGAACTGGGCGAGATGGGGCTCGATCTCGAAGCCATTCTCAATATGCCGCTCGGCTACAGCCAATCGAACGGCACCGTTGCGCTACGCGAGGCGCTGGCCTCGGTCTATCCGGGGGCGACAGCGGATCATATCGAGGTCACCAACGGGACTTCGGAGGCCAATTACCTGCTGGCGCTAGCGCTGATCCGGCCCGGCGATGAAGTGGCTTTCCAGGTTCCCAACTACATGCAGTACGGAGGCGTGCCGCAGAGCCTGGGGGCGACCGTCCGCCGCTTCAGTCTGCGCATCGAGCGCGATTGGGAGCCGGATTGGGAAGAATTCGAGAGCGCGGTGAACGCGAAGACGCGGCTGGTCTATCTCTCGAATCCGAATAACCCGTCGGGCTCGGTGCTTTCGCACGACGCGATGCGGCGCATCGTGGCGCGCTGCGAGGAAGTGGGCGCCTATCTGCTGGCGGACGAGGTTTATCTGGGCGCGGAGATCGAGTGCGAGCGCACGCGCAGCTTCTGGGGCATGAGCGATCGCATTATCGTGACCAGCGGGCTTTCGAAGGCGTACGGGATTCCGGGCGTGCGCATCGGATGGATTGCGGCGCCGCCGGATGTGATCGCGGATTGCTGGACCCAGCACGATTACCTGACGATCGGGCCCAATAAGATCTCGGACATGGTGGCGCGGGTGGCGGTGGCGAATCGCGACAAGCTGTATGCGCGCACGCGAGCCATTTTGCAGCACAATCTGCCGATCATGCGCGAATGGGCGGCCGGCTTCGCCGGATTCCTCACCTTCCGCGAGCCGAAAGCGGGCGCATTGTGCCTGGTGCAATATCATGCAGCCACGCCGAGCTACGAACTGGCGGAGCGCATCCGCGAAAAGCAGAGCGTGCTGATTGTTCCTGGCGCGCATCTGGGCCTGGAAGGCTACCTGCGCCTATGGCTCGGCGGTAAACCCGAGTTTCTGAGCGAAGGGTTGCGGCGCATGGGACTCGAACTTCATGCCTGAAGCCGGATTGCGGCGCGAGCTCGGGCTGCGGGACATCACACTGTTCGCCATCACCTGCATGGCGGCCACGCGATGGATTCCAGCCGCTTCTCACGCCGGTCCGGGCTCGCTGACGCTGTGGGCGCTGGGCGCGGTGATCTTCGTCATCCCGCTGGCGATCGCGGTGGGCGCGCTGATTGTGAAGTATCCGGGCGCGGGCGGGCTTTACATCTGGACGCGCGCCGATTTCGGGCCCTGGCATGGCTTTCTGGGCTTCTGGCTCTATTGGTTAGGCATCGCGTTCTGGTTCCCGAGCGCGGCGATGTTCTATTGCAGCGCGGCGTTTCACATGCTGGGCGTGAGCGAGAACCGGACGCTGCTGGTGGCGGTTTCGCTGGCGGCGATCTGGATGGCGCTGGGCGCAAATCTGGTGGGCATGCGGGTGGGCAAATGGACCGAGAACCTGGGCGGCGCTTCGAACTGGATTCTGTGCGCGCTGCTGGCGGTTACGGCGGCGCTGGTCTATGCGAAACGCGGCTCGGCCACGCCGATGCACATCGCGCCGCGGTGGGACTGGGGCACGGTCAACTTCTGGTCGAATATCGCGTATGCGATGAGCGGCCTGGAATTGGCCGGGATGATGGGCGGCGAAATCCGCGATCCGAAGCGCACGCTACCGAGGGCGGGGTGGATCGCTTCCGGGTTCATCACGGTCTTTTACATCGTCTCGACGGCTTCGATGCTGGTGATTCTCAGGCCGGAAAGCATCAGTGAACTCAACGGCTTCGCGGAAACGGCCGATTCGGCCGGTGCGCTTTTGCACGTAGGCTGGCTCTCGCCGCTGATCGCCCTGCTGGTGCTGGCGAGCGCCATCGGGCAGTGCGGCGGCATGGGGACGGCGGTGTCGCGGCTGCCATTCGCGGCGGGCGTGGACGGGTTGCTGCCCAAGGCGTTTGCCAAGATCCACCCACGGTGGGGGACGCCACACCTTTCGATTGTGGTGTTTGGGGCGGTTTCGTCCTTCCTGCTGGTGGCGATGCAGCTTGGGGATACGGCGCGGGCGGCGTATCAATCGCTGGTTTCCCTGATGGTGCTGACGGGGTTTATCCCGTTTCTTTACATCTTTGGCAGCTCCTGGAAGGCCGGGAAGCGCGTGAGCGCGGTTTCCGGGGCGCTGGTAACGCTACTGGCGATCGGATGCTCGGTGGTCCCGAGCGGCGATGTCAGCAACGTATGGCTTTTTGAGGCCAAAATCGCCCTGGGTACGGTGGGCGCCGTAGCCAGCGGATGGCTGCTTTTCCGGCGCTCCGGATCACCCCTGAGAGCTTGCTAACCAGTTTTGTCCGCAATAGTCTAACTGACAGCTGAATGGAGCCGACAGATGCAACGTTTGTCGCCAGGGCGCGCACCGGGGATTCGGACGCGTTTCGGGTGCTGGTGGAACGTCACAGCCGAGCTCTGTTCCGGCTTTCTTTTCGTATGACCGGCAACCAACAAGACGCGGAGGACGTGGTGCAGGAAAGCTTTCTGCGCGCGTACAAACAGCTCGCGAAATTCGACGAGCGGGCGACATTCGGTACCTGGCTTTACCGCATCGCCGCCAACTGTTCACTCGACCTGGTCCGGGCGCGCAAACGGCGCTCGGAACATGTGGCTCCGGCGGGGGACGAAGGCGCGGAAGAGATTGTACTTCAGCTTCCGACCCACGAACCGACTCCAGAGCGGATGGCGCTGAGCGGCGAGGTGCGAGAGCGCCTCGAAGCCGCCATGGAGGAGCTCAGCGCCAATGAACGCACGGCTTTCGTGCTTCGGCATTTCGAAGGCATGTGCATTGAAGAAGTCAGCCGCGTGCTGGATTGCCAGCCGGGCGCGGCCAAGCACAGCGTGTTTCGCGCGGTGCAGAAATTAAGGCGGTCGCTAGAACCGCTGGTGAGCGCAACAAGATGAACCATCTAACGGAAGAAGAGCTGGTTTTGCGTTATTACGGCGAAGAGGGCGAAACCCCCGGCGCCGAACGGCACCTGGAAGAATGCCAGGAATGCCGCGAGATCTATAGTTCGCTGCAGCGCGTGTTGAACGTAGTCGATTCGCTGCCGGTTCCGGCGCGCAACCCGGAATACGGCGCGGAAGTGTGGCAGCGCATCAAACCCGCCATACCCTCCCGGCGGAAGTGGCTGACACTGCCTTCGTTCGAATGGCGCTGGGCGGCGGCAGCGGCGGCGGCGGTGGCCTTGATGGCGGCCGCCTTCGTCGCCGGGCGCCACTTCCCGCAGAGCGCGGCGCCGGGCCAACCGGGCCGGACTCAGATCACGGCGGCGGCGGATCCTCAAGCCGGGGAGAAGGTGCTGCTGGTGGCGGTGGGCGACTACCTGGAGCGATCGCAGATGGTGCTCATCGAATTGGCGAACGCCGATCCGAAAGGCAAGCTGGATATCTCGGCCGAGCGGCAGCGCGCGGTGGATCTGGTGAGCGAAAGCCGGCTTTACCGCCAGACGGCGGAGCACACGGGCGATCCGGCCGTGGCGACCACGCTGGATGAACTGGACCGGGTGCTGCTGGAGATTGCGCACGGACCCGATGAGGTCTCGCCGGCAGAGTTGGAACATCTGCAAAAGCGATTGGAATCGGAAGGAATTTTGTTCAAGATGCGAGTGCTTGGATCGAAGGTCCGCACTCCAGAGGAAAAGGAAGCGCCGGGGGCCAAACACGGGCGGACCGCGCTCTAAAAGGACGATAGACATGAAATATTTTCGACGATTAACGATGATTGCGGGTTTGGCGGCGAGCGCCGCGCTGGCGCAGCAAGATGCGCCGCCGGTTCCCCCTGCGGCACCCACGCCCGCTGCTGCGCCGGCACAGACCGCTCCGCCCGCGCCGCCCAGACCGATGGCAGCGCCTACACCGGCGGCGGCGCCCGCCGCGCCTTACGTGGTATCGCTGGAGCCGGACGACTGGGCTCAATCGATGGGTGAACTTTCGCGCCAGGCAGCGGCACAGGCGCGCGAGCAGGCCCAACAGATGCGCGAGCAGACCAGGGAAATCGAGCAGCAGGCACGGGAACAAGCGCGTGAGTTTCGGATTGCGGTTCCGTCGTTCAACTTGAATCTCGATATGGCTCCGCAGCAGCGCGGGGGTGTCGGCCAGGGTGTGACCGGCCCAGCGCGCATGGTGAGATTCAATGACGGAACGCTGTATGGCCGCGGGCAGAGCGCGCTCGACGAGCACAAGTACGATGTGGCCCTCGACGATTTCACCGAAGTAGTGGCTCGCGGCGGACCGAAGGCGGACGGCGCTCTCTATTGGAAGGCGTATACGCTGAACAAGCTCGGCCGGCGCGACGAAGCGGTAGCGACGATCGGCCAGCTTCGCACGTCGTTCCCCCAGAGCCATTGGCTGGAGGACGCGAAGGCGCTCGAGCTCGAGGTGAAGCAATTGGCGGGCAAGCCGGTCTCGCCGGATAGCGAATCGGACGACGAGCTGAAGCTGATGGCCTTGAACGGGCTCTCGCGGACGGACCCAGCGCGGGCGTTTCCGGCGATCGAAAAGCTGCTGAAGGGGCCGGCTTCACCGGCGCTCAAGAAGCGAGCCGTTTTCGTACTGGCAAGCAACAATGCGCCGCAAGCGCAGCAAATGCTGGAACAGATCGCACGCGGCAACAGCAATCCGGATCTGCAACTGACGGCCATCCGCTACATGCTGGATAACAAACAGTTCCCGAACCGCACGACGACGCTATTTGAGATCTACGGCTCCACAAGCGACGCGAGCGTGAAACGTGAAATCATCGGCGCGCTGAAGAACAACAACGACACCGAACACCTGGTGCAGATCTACAAGACGGAGAAGGATTCGGATCTTCGCAGCGCCGCGATCGGCGGCCTGGGCGACCGCAACGGCAATGCGGAGCTATGGACGCTCTATCAGGCCGAGACCACGCCGGAAGGCAAGATCCAGATTCTCAATGCGATGTACAACAACGGCAACGTGGAGAGGATCTACGATGTAGCGCGCACCGACAAAGATACCAAGGTCCGGCTGAAGGCGATTGAGGTATTGTCACAGAATCGCTCGGCGAACCTGGGAGAAATGCTGACGAACCTCTACGGATCGGAGCAGGACGCTCAGGTGAAGCGCCAGATTCTGAACCAAATCTCCGGGCAGCGCAATGCGAAAGCGCTGGTGGATATCTACCACAAGGAATCGAACTTCGAATTGAAGAAGACGATTCTGACGCATCTGGGCAACATGCGCACGGCCGAAGCGAACGAGCTCTACATGGAGATTCTCAACAAATGAAACACATCGGGGGAGGAGCGGCCGCTTCCTTACGGTCGCGGCTATACCGGGGAACGGTTTGCTGTGGACTGCTGGCCGCTTCGCTGCCCCTGATGGCGCAGCCTAAGCTGCTTGTGAATGCCAACCTGGATACGAAATCCGCGGGCGCGGGGCTGGAAGCAACGTTCCGGCCGCTACTCGCGGCGCAACCGCAGCCGGCGTGGATCGGGTGGGCGGTGGCCAGCGTGCGGACGTTCAACATGGGCTGCGAATTCGTGTATGGCGATGGGCAATCGAGGCCGGGGCAAGGCACGGTGCATCTGGAGCCGCCAGACCATGCGGTGATTCTGATGCGTGTGGATCAGGGCGCGATCAGCCGCGTTCGATACATCTCGCCGGATTGCGAAATCGACGCGGGCGGCGTGCCGATGCATTGGTTGACGGACGTGAAGCCGGCGGAGAGCGTAGCGCTGCTGTCTACATTGGTGAGCGAGCGCGAAGCGGGTTCCTCGAACGCGATGGGCGCGATTGCGATGCACGCGGATGCATCGGCCGACCAGGCGCTCGACCGCTTTGCGAGCCCGCAATCGCCGCTTTCGATCCGGCAGCGGGCGATTTCACTGCTGGCGACCGAGCGCGGGCATCACGGCTTTGAAGCGGTGAAGAACGCGATTGCGAACGACCCCGACGAGCGCGTGAAAGAGCGCGCGGTTTCGGCGCTGAGCAACAGCAAAGACCCGGCGGCGCTCGATCTGCTGCTAGAGACGGCGCGGCGCAACAGCAATCCGAAGTTAAGAGCGCAGGCCGTGGGAGCGCTTTCGCGGCGGCCGGAACCGAAGATTCTGGACACGCTGCGGGCGGCGATCGACGACCCCGATATCACGGTGACGCGGCGGGCGATCTCGACGCTGAATTCGTTGCCGGATGGCGAGGGGATTCCACTGCTGATTCAGGTGATCAAGACGACGAAGAGCCAGGAAGTGCGCAAGCAGGCGATGAGCGCGCTGGAATCGTCGAGGGATCCGCGGGCGCTGACGTTTTTTGAAGATGTTTTGAAGTAAGGTATCAACCTTCCCGGGCGGGCGCTGTGCGCCTGCCCTTTTTTTTGCGCACACCTCGAAGGCCTCTTCCACGAATGGCAATGATAGAATGCTCGCGTCTGGGGGACGCATGCATTTTAAGATCACGCGCAGAGACTTCGCGCGACTAATGGCCGCGGCTCCGCTCGCGAGTCTGGCGGCGCAGGAGCCGATGGAGGATCTGTGGGGCGGACCGGTGGTGGACTGCCATCACCATCTGCGGCGCGCGCCCGAACAGAATATTGTCCACCTCAATGGTTGCGGCGTTTCGAACGCCATGATGCTGGCACAGTGGAATTCGGCCGAGGCGATTCAACCGATCCGGTCACAGTATCCCGGGCGGGTTCTGGGATGGTTTGCCAGTGCGAATATTGCGAGCCCCGACGCAGAAGAGTTGCTGACCAAGGCAGTGAGGAGCGGGGCCATCGGGTTGGGCGAGCTGAAGTTCCATGTGGAAGCCGCGGGACCGGAATTGCGGCGCATGTACGCGCTAGCGGCGGACCTGCAGGTTCCCGTGCTGGTTCACTTTCAGGAAGTGCCGCATACGCCGACCGAGGGCGTGTTCGCCACGGGGTTCAGGAACTTTGAACCTATCCTGAAGGCATTTCCCAAGACGACTTTCATCGGACACGCCGACGCTTTCTGGGCGAATATCAGCGCGGACTATGCCAACCAGGATGCGTATCCGAGCGGAAAGATCAAGCCGGGTGGCGTGACCGACAAGCTGTTGAGCGACTACCCGAACCTGTACGGGGATCTGGCGGCTAACTCGGGAAACAACGCGTTGTCGCGCGATCCGGAATTCACGCCCGGGTTTCTGAAACGGCACATGAACAAACTGATCTTCGGCAGCGATTGTTCGTGTACCGACGGCAAGGGCGGCGGGATCTCACAGGCGGGGAATCCCAGCGCCAGCCGGCTCGCTGGGAAGTGCGTGGCCCGAGAGACGCTGACGCTGCTGAAGAAGACCGTGACCGAGGCGGATTTCCAGAAACTGACTTGGGAGAATGCGCATCGGCTTTATCCGCTGAAGGGTTAGGGGGGCGGTGACGGCCGCCCGCGCCGGCCGAAAGGCCGGCGGCAGCCCAAAACGGCTGGCCCCACAGATACACTTCGGGGTCCCTGTTTTCCGAACAGGGAATATTCAATTTTCAAAGAACAAGTTGGCGGGGATTTTCAGCTTTTAGGCGGCGCGAGCCGCGTCGAAGGCGGCGGAACGGAGATCGAGGAGCTCGCGATTGGCGTGTTTGCGGCGCCGGGTGCTCACCACGTTCGCGGCGATTTCCTGTTTTGAAAAAACAAAACTCTGGTGCGTGATGTCTTCGGTTACTTCGTAGGGCTCGCCTTTGTATTCCGCGATTTGGGCGTCCATCTCGGCTTCTTCGACAGCCGTTTGGAGCGCGGCTTCGCGCTCGGCTTTGAGGCGGCGCAACTCGGCCATGTTCTTTTCCAAGTTGCGGTGGATGCGGGTTTCGTAGAGGCTGATCAGCTCGATGCTCTTGCCCTTGGCCAGCCAGGCTCGGGCCATGGCAAAGGCGGCGTCGACTTCTTCGTTGCCGGTGACGTTTTCATCGGGGCCGGACATCTCGACGGCGAAGAGGGTGTCTTCGAAGGAGGCGGCGCGGTGCAGGCGCCAACGGTCATCGGCGATGGATTGCACGATGGAGGCTTCGAGCGGCGTCTGCGGAGCGAGTGACTCGCGGATGCCCGAGCAATGCTTTTCGTAGGCGAGCTGATCTTTTTCGGTGAGGATGTGGATCTGGCCGGTGAGGCCGTGGCGATAGGCGTTGAAGGCGCGGGGGGAGCGCGGTTTGGACGATTCGTTCTGTTCGTGCATGTGAAGTTGCCTCTACGCCATCACGATACACGTCGAGTCTGCGGCTGCAAGCTATCTCGGACGGTAAGTGATTGAGAGATCGGGGCGAATAAATTTGCTTTCTTGGTGACCCTCTCGGGCCATTGTCCAGAAAAATAGCGGGGGGCTGCTGCTTCACGCCGGCACGTACCGCTTAACATCGATGCTCCAGGCATGCTCCCGCGTCTTCGCGACGTCAAATGCAAGCTGCATGCGCAGCAGGTGGTCCATGTCGGGACCAAAGGCTTTTTCAATGCGCAAAGCCATATCCGGCGTGAGCGCGGCCTTGCCGTGGAGCAGGTCCGACAGCGTCGCGCGGCGAACTTTGAGAATTTCGGCCGCCTTCTTTACGGTCAGGCCCAGCTCCTCGATGATCTCGGTTCTGATCAGGTCGCCTGGATGGGGCGGGTTTTTCATCGGCATCTTGCGCCTCCTTAGTGGTAATCGATCAGGCCGACTTGGTCAAGGTTGTCCGCCGTTTCAGGCGTGAAGAGGAGCTTGCGCAGCTTGTCGGCTATCGGGCCAGGCACACCTTTGGCGTTGTCGCCCTCACGCAGCGCCTTAAGCCCTATTGTGGCGAAACCGTCCGAATCGCACGTCACCGCCCTCCTTCATTGCGTACGGTAATACCGTACGCCGTCAAGCCCTGCGCGGTACTGCTGGCGGGACAATCGATGGCTCGCCTCGCGGTTCGATGCCCGCCCACGCAAACCGTGGATCAGGCCCGCATCTCCTTGGTCCTTCATCTTTCCCAGGAGACGCCGTACCTGGCGTTCGCTCACATTCAGCGGACATTCTCACGTGGCGGCGACAAACAGGCCGATGCCGGTTGTAGAGGCAGAGCGTAGCATGGTATAAATCACTGAATTCTGATGAGCCCCCAGGGGCGAGGAGATGGCTATGCTTTCACGCTGGATTGCAACAATTGTGGTGGCTGCGGCTCTTGTGCCCGGCGTCGGCCGTGGCGAGGTGGCGGGAAAATGGGTCGCCGAGCTGACGAGCCGGACGCTCCTCGAGCCCGCATACATCCGTGTCGTGCTTGCGCGGACGGGCGATGCGGTGAGCGGCTCGTGGGGCACTGAGATCGTGAAGGGCACAGTGAAGGGTTCGACCGTGTCGCTGGCGCTGACAGATGCCGCGGGCCGCGATGCCGGCACGCTCACCGGCAAAATCGAGGGTGATGCGGGCGAGGGCGGAGGAACGATGGCGCGCGCGGGAGGCAGGGGAGGCCGCGGCGGGGCTGGTTCCGGCGCACGCGCTCCCGTGCCGCAAGAGGTGGCATGGAAGCTGACGCGCGAACTGGCGCCGCCGGCCAAACCGCGCGAGATCAACTACGATCCCACCACCTTTCAGGCTTACTACTACGCCGGGAACAAGCCGGGCATTCACATCTTCCCGGGCGATATCGTGCACACCTGGGCGCCCGATTCCGGGGGAGCCGATAAGAACCTGAAACGCGTAGCTCTGGGACCCAATTCGAATATCGGGCCTATTTATGTGGAAGGGGCGCTGCCCGGCGACACGCTGGTGGTGCACCTGATCAAGATCGAGCCGAACCGCAAGACGGCCCGGCAGGGGAGTAGAATTCAACAGTTTGGCGTCACGCCGGCTTACAATCTCGCTGCGAAGTACGACGCGGGCTTTAACGGCGAATATCAGTTGGACAACGCGACCGGCATCGCGGTGCTCACCGCGCCCACGCCCGCGCTCAAGAACTTCAAGCTCACGATGAAGCCGATGCTGGGCTGCATCTCCGTCGCACCTCCGGGGTTCGAAGCCCTGACCGGCCCGCACCTCGGCGTCTTCGGCGGTAATCTCGACTATAACGGCACCGTGTCCGGCACGACGATGTTCTTCCCCGTCTTTCATCCGGGCGCGCTCTTCGGATTCGGCGATGGCCACGCGGCTATGGCCGACGGCGAAGTAACGCAGACGGGACTGGAAGTCTCGATGGCAGTCGATTTTTCCGTCGAGGTAATCAAGGGCTACCAGTCGCAAGGCGTCCGTGAGGAGGATTCGGACTACATCATCTCGTTCGGCGTGGCGGGTTCGCTGCAGGAGGCTCTGAAGGTGTCGACTGCGCAGCTTGCGACCTGGATCAAGCACGACTACGGGCTCAGCGACAGCGAGGTCGCCCTGTTGCTGGGGGCCGTGATGAAAATCGAAGTGACCGAGCTGGTGGACCCCGAGTTTAACGTCGTGACCAAGGTCCCCAAAAGCTCGCTCGCGATGCTGATTAAAACACCCGGTAACGGCAACTGATTACGCCACATAGCAGGCTGGGACGATCCGGCCGATGCAACCGCGCGGTGAACTAGACCGCAGTGTGAGGCCGGGTTACGACATGCGAAAAGGATTTACGAGAAAACCGCAAGGGGACGAGCCCGCGACGCAAGTCAAGAACTACATAACGCCGGACGGCCTGCAGCGCCTCAAAGATGAGTACCAGTTTCTGCTCACCAGGGAACGCCCGGCCGTGACGAACGTGGTGGCGTGGGCTGCGAGCAACGGCGATCGCAGTGAAAACGCCGACTATCAGTACGGGAAGCGGCGGCTGCGCCAGATCGATGGGCGGATTCGCTTTCTCACGAAGCGAATCGAGGCCGCGGAAGTGGTGGACCCGGAACGTCCGAGAGCGGGGCAGGCGGCGACGCGGGCATTTTTCGGAGCGACCGTGCGCTACGCCAATGCCGGAGGAATGGAGCGGGTGGTGAGCATCGTGGGCGCCGACGAGGTCGATCTCACCAGAAACCACATCAGTTGGGTGTCGCCTCTGGGGCGCTCATTGATGAAGTCGGCAGCGGGCGACTGCGTAGTTCTCCAAGCACCGGGCGGTACAGAATCCCTGACCATCCTGGAAGTGTTTTACGAGCGCATTTCTGTGGAACCGTTCCGTGAACCACCTGGAGCCGAGGCAAAGGGACTCCCTCGCCGGCCCCAATCGACCTGACCAAAGTTAGCGTGCTGCTATAATCCCGAAATGTCTATGCGCACAGTCATCGCAACAGCACTGTTCGGGCTTGCCGGCGCCACCCTTGTGCTGGCGCAGGATCGCATCAAGGATATGCCGGGGCACGATCAGTTCACCAAGATGCAGCCCGAGATCAACGGCTCCGTCACACCCGGATCCTTGGCCGTGACTTGGGCGGGCGACGGCAAGAGCTTTACTTACAACCTCGGCGGGAAATCGTACAAATACGATCCAGCCGCCCGCGAAGCTGCGGTGACCGGCGACGCGCCGGAAGAGGCCGGCAATGCGGGCGGGCGTGGCGGGCGCGGCGGCCGCGCCGGAAGAGGCGGTCAGCCGCCGGCCGGCGGTCAGGGCCAGGCGGCGCGCGGCGGCCGCGGCGGTATGGAGCAGGAGCAATCGGAGATGCCGACCACCCCTGTGGAGGGATGCCCTACTGGCGCCACAGCGCGCGGCCGGCAGGCGTTCTGCGTCGAATCTCCCGACCATAAGCTGAAGGCCTTTTACCGTAATCGCAATCTGTGGATCGCCAATTTTGACGGATCCAACGAAAAGGCGATCAGTACGGACGGCAGCGAGAAGGGCCGCATTAAGTACGGGACCGGCAGCTGGGTTTATGGCGAGGAACTTGCCCAGACCAGCGCGATCTGGTGGTCGCCCGATAGCTCGAAGGTCGGATACTATCGCTTCGACGAGAGTCAGGTAAAAGATTTCTATCTGCAAATGAACCAGACGGCGGTGCAGGACACCATGGATGTCGAGGCTTACCCGAAACCGGGCACGCCGAATCCGATCGCCGATATCTTCATCTACGACGCTGCCGCGGGAAAGTCCGTGAAGATGGACATCCGGGGCGGGAAGCCGTTCTCCGATGACGTGGTCGGGCATTATGCCTACGATGTGCGCTGGTCGCCCGACGGCGCCGAGCTTTTCCTGAACCGTAGCAATCGCCGCCAGCAAATCATGGAGTTCGTTGCTTGCAGCCCGGCCAACGGCGCGTGCCGGGTGGTGGTGCATGAGGAGTGGCTGACCGGTTGGACTACCAACCGCCCCGCCATGCAGTATCTGAAGGACAATCGACGGTTCATCTGGGAATCAGAGCGCAACGGCTGGCGTAACTACTATCTCTACGATCTTAGCGGCAAGCAACTCGCGACCCTTACTAACAACACGACTTTCGAATCGGGCAATATCGTTAAAGTCGATGAGCCCGCCGGCGTCATGTTCTACACGGCGCGCGACGGCGACAACTTCATGAAGATGCAGCTTCACCGCGTCGGACTGGATGGCAAAGGGGATGTGCGCCTGACCGATCCGAAATTCAACCACACCATCGCGGCTTGCGGAGAAGGCGGCGGGGGCGGTCGCGGCGGCCGCGGCGGTGGACGGGGCGGCTTCGGCGGAGGCGGCGGCTGCGGTATCTCATCGGACAATCAGTTTATCGTCGATGTCTACCAGACTCACGACCAGCCGGCAGCTACACAACTTCTGGATGCGTCGGGGAAGGTCGTGGCGCAACTGGCCAAGGCCGACACTTCCAAGTTCGATCAGCTTGGCCTCAAGAAGGTCGAGATGTACACCTATAAGGCAGCCGACGGAAAGACCCCGCTATTCGGCACCATCGCCTTCCCGTCTAACTTTGACCCGAGCAAGAAATATCCCACGCTGGTTTCTGTGTACGGCGGCCCTGCGGCCGGCAATAATGTGCCCACCGAAAATTTCGCTACTCCGAGCCCCACGACCGAATACGGGTTCCTGGTGGTCTCGCTCTCCTCCCGCGCCATGCCGGGAATGGGCAAGCGCGTCTTGGATTCCATGTACCTCAAGCTTGGCGTCACCGAGATGGACGATATGGCAGAGGGCATCAAAGCGCTCTGGAACCGGCCATATTTCGATAAGACTCGTGTGGGGATCTATGGCACCTCATACGGCGGCTACACGTCGGCCATGGAGATTCTCCGGCACCCGGATGTGTTTACGGCCGCGTCGGCTTCTTCGCCACCGACCTCGTGGTATAACTACGACTCGATTTACACTGAGCGTTACATGTGGATCCCCGAGGGGAACAAAGAGGGCTACGAAGCCGGTAGCGCCATGAACTTCGCCAAGGACCTGCGCGGCCGTCTGCTGCTCTATTACGGGACCGCGGATAACAACGTGCACCCCAACAATTCGATGCAACTCATTCGCGCGCTGCAAAGCGCCGGCAAGAGTTTCGAATTGCAGGTGGGTCCCGACCAGGGTCACAGCGGAGTGAATAACCAGCACATGATGGAATTTTTCATCGAGAACCTGGTGGTGCATCCTGAGAGGTTGATGGCCCCTAAATGAGGGCGTCCCGACCTGCGTAGGCTCTTGGCGGCAAGGTAGCGGACCCGCAGGCAAGCAGGCGCGACGTCACTTTCTTCGAATCGAAAGGATCTTGACTGCCGGCGTCAGCCGCTGGTCGCCCGCGCTGACGCCCCCCTTGGCCGCGGAAGGCCCGGAAGGAGAGGCGTGAATCTTGCGCACGGCCTCCATCCCGGAAGTGACGCGGCCGAAGACAGCAAAGCCTTGACCGTCGGGCTGCCTCCGGCCTCCGAAATCCATCTCCGGCTGATCTCCGATACAGATCGAGAAACCCGACGTTGCGGAATCCGGCGCGTTCCGCGGCATGGAGAGGGCGCCGTCCACATGCTTCAATCCGGTGTCACTTGTGCGCTCGAGCGGGATGGGACCGAATGATTTCCTGCGAAACGCCGAGTTGACCTCCGCCTGAATCACGTCGATCTTGACAGTTACTTTCGGCTGGTTATCCGGTTTGGTACGGACGGTGCGAAAGAACTCAGCGCCGTCATATTGCCTGGCGTCGACATATTTCAGGAAGTTCGCAACCGTAATCGGCGCCTTTTGGTCATCGAGGACGGCTTCGATTACGCCAGCCTCCGTCTCGATCGAGACCCGCGTCTGGGCCGCGAGCGGTAGGGTCACAGCGGCTATCCACAAAACGATCTTTCCGGCAATTCTAGAAATCATCATTTGCGTTTGACCATATTGTAGACCTGCCGGGATATGCCGCTCCTAATTTTGAACCGTCAATATCACTCCGCCCGGTGATGACGCGACGTTAAATAGCGCTGCTGAGCCAATCGTCGCCACGATGGGCCAATCTCCATTCGCCAGAGACGCCGGAACTTGAATCGCGACCTGGTACAACCCCGCAAAACCCGGCGCTAATGCCGCACCGTACACAGTTGCCGGGATGTTGTTAATCGTGACCGTGACCGGAGTACTGGTCGAGTACGTGTTATCGCTCGGCGTCACCACCCCCGGCAGCGTCGGCGGCGTCGTTACGCCAAATCCCGTGCCCCACAGAATCAGCACGTCTCCGGGCTTCGCTGGAACAGTCGTCAGGCCCGGGATCGTACCGTTCTTCACGGCATAACTGTAATCCTGCCGCGTGGCAATCGCCTGAGTGCCCAAAGTGAAAAACGCAGGCGCATACTGGCTCACCTGTACTGTGCTGGACTGCCCTGCAGCTCCGTTATTGGTCACCGAAACAGGAAATGCGCCAAGCGGCAGCGGAGGAAGCAGAACATTAATCTGCGTCGGACTGATATAGCTGATGTAGGCGGGGATCCCTTCGATGTTCACCGTCACTCCGTCGAGCACGGTAGGCAACTGCCCACCCACAATCGACTTGTTCCATGTGTCGGTGGTGGAGGCCAGGTTCGTCCCCAGAATCGTGCGATACGAATCTCCCACAATTCCCGGTCCCGGCTGAAAGCTTGCGCCACTCACAACTCCATTTGCGCCGATCACCGGCCTGGCCGGCACCGTCGCGCTGAGCACCAAGGTCACTGCCACGGTGACCGGCGTGTAGCCGGGCGAGGTCGGCGTGATGGTAAGCGTGCCGGTATACTTGCCGGCCGGAAGGGGCGACGGGCTATTGTTGACGTCCACCCCGGTGGAACCCGGCGTGACGCCGCTGCTCGTACCCACTCCCAGCCACGAACCGCCCGATGTCGTGGTCGCGGTCACGGTGAAGGCGATCGGCGCGCCAGCGCTCGAAATCGTCAGAGTCTGGCTGGGGGCTCCGAAGTCGCTGACGGGCGCGGCGAAATACAGCGACGTCGAACTCACCGAAAGACCCGGCGGGGCTGTTCCGAACGAGATTCTGCGGATGCGTCCCGCGCTGTAGTCGGAAACGTCCAGGTTGCCCGCGGCGTCGAAGGCAAGACCCGAAGGCTTCAATGCGGCGCTGATTGGCGCCCCGCCATCGCCATTGCCACCCAGGTCGATCTGGCCGGTCCCGGCTACCGTCGTAATGATCCCGGAGGTATCCACTTTACGGATGCGGTAGTTGCCGGCGTCCGCGATGTATAGATTCCCGGCCTTATCCACGGCCAAACCTGCCAGCGTATTTAGCTGCGCGTTTACAGCTGGACCGCCGTCGCCGGAGAAACCGGCCGAGCTTCCGCTGCCTGCAAACGTGGTAATGACTCCGGAGGAATCCACTTTTCGAACGTGTGGAACGCCGGCGCCGCTCTCCGCGATATACAGGCTTCCTTTGGCATCCACCGCCAACCCGATGGGCGGGAGGATCTGACGCTGGTAGCCTGGCCCCCATCGCCGGAGTAACCCACGGTTCCGGTGCCCGCTACCGTGCTGATATTTCCCGACGTGTCTACTTTCCGCACGCGGCCGACCGACGGATCGGCAATGTAGAGGTTCCCCGCGGAGTCTATCGCTATACCGGCCGGCGCGAACAGCGAGGCGCTGGTGGCGGGACCGCCATCGCCGCCGGACCCTGGCACTCCATTGCCCGCCACGGTAGTTATGATCCCCGCCGGAGTTATCTTGCGGACCCGGCCATGACCGCTGTCGGAAAGTACACATTCCCGGCGGCGTCCATCGCCAGGCCTACGAACAAAGAGTTAGTCCAACTGAAACTGGCGCTGGTGGCCGGGCCGCCATCGCCGGCATAACCTTGGTTATTGATACCGGCCACAGTGGTGATGACCTGTCCGTGACACAAGGCGGGCAACATCAAGCTGGCGAGGAATGTTAGTGCGCACACGAGCGGGTCTTGTTTTGACATTCGGCCCACCATACCACGCGGCCGTGCCAATCCAGTGTGTACGGGTCGTGCGCAAGCTACTGAAATTTTTCGATCAGCATTAGCGCCTCGCGGCCCGGCATCATGGCCCGATAGATCATCCAACTTTCGTCCGCCGGCATCGCGATGGCCGTTCCTCCACCGGCCGGGACGCCCGCTGCGCCCCCGAAATGGTAAGCCGTCTCCAGTGTGGAGGAGCCGAATGCGGCGCGCTGAAGATCGCCGGTTTGAGTCAGGACGAAGACGTGGCGCCCGCCGACATTCCAATGGTCCGTAGCGATTCCATCCCGCAGGGGCGTCTCCTCGCTGCCGTCCGGACGTATGCGCAAGATGTTCGGGCCCTTCACGACATAGAGCCATTGCCCATCCGGTGTCGCGAACGCGAAATAGCCTCCCTGCCGCGTAATCTGTACGGGCACGCCTCCCGAAGGATGAATCTTCCAGATCTGCGATTGGCCGCCCTTGTCCCAGCCGAAGTAGATCCACTGCGCGTCAGGAGACCAGCTGGGACGGATTTCGTTGGCGGCGTCGCTCGTCACGCGCGTAGGCTTGCCGCCATCCGCGGACATCACATAGATATCGCTAGACCCGCCGGCGTAGCCGTCGAACGCAATCTGCTTTCCGTCGGGTGACCAGCGGGGACTGCCCACCGAAGGCCCGTTGAAGAAGGTCAACTGCGTCTGGTCCGAGCCGTCATTGTTCGCAACCCAGATCTCCTTGGAGCCCGTGCGATTGCTGATGAACGCGATGCGCTCGCCGTTTGGCGCCACACCGAGATCGCGCTGGTCGCCGTCGCTTTCGATCAGAGGACTGGGCTCGCCGGCGCGCTCACCGAGCGGCATCTTGAATATCTTTGTTTCGATCTGGCTCGTGACGTAGATCATGCGGCCGGATTGTCTCGCCACGCTCGGCTGTGCGGAAACCATGGTCGGAGCCGGAAAGCGCGTGGGCGTGCCGCCATCGCGCGCGATGCGCCAGAGCGCACTGTTCCCGCTGCCCGCCGAACCCGCAAACAGGATCTCCCGTCCGTCGGCCATCCAATCCAGAGTATTGATGTCCCACACGCCGGACGTAATCTGTTTCGCCGTTCCGGCCGTAGTTCCGTCGCGATTGAGCGGAATAACGAATACGCCCGAGTTAAAAGTGCTGGTGCGGCGCACAAACGCCAGCATGCCGCCATCCGGCGAGAGAGCGGCGACATATCGGCGCCGGCTGCCGGTTTGGTAAGCTCGTGAACCTCCCCACCGTCTGCCGAAACCATAGACAGACCTTGCCCGGCGCCGGTAAAAACGAAGAAGGCTCCTCCCGGCGACCACGCGAGACCGGCGCTGGTAGCGCCCTTTGATAACGAGACACGCTGCGGCGCCCCGCCCAGCGCCGGCATCACGTAGATGCCGCCGTCGCGCCGGATGAACGCGAGCCGGCTCCCGTCCGGCGACCATGCGGGCTTACCCGCCGCCTGCACATCCTTCAGCCGCAGCGGATTCCCGCCATTCACCAGTTGCACATAGAGATCCTGGCCCTGGCTCTTCTGGTCCCTCCAGATGAAGGCAACCTGTTTTCCATCGGGAGAGAGGGAAGGGAGAAACGCCAAGCCGGAATAAGTGAGGGGCCGGAACGTCCATGGCTCCGGCGACTTCGGCGCGGATAGCCGTAGTATGGCCGCACCGGCGATGACGCCCACCATCACTGCCGCGGCCATCCATCCCCATCGGAATCGTTTGGGGGGTGGCGCGACTTCCGCGGACTCGGCGCTTAAATCCACCAACTGGAGTGCGCGCCGAACATCGGAGGCCGATTGCCACCGGTCATCCGGGTCCTTGGCGATGCACATCCGCAGCACCCGGTCCAGCGCCGGCGGCGCGGCAAGCTTTTGCTGGGGTAAGCCGGGCGGCTCCGCCGTCATGATTGCGGAAATAACGCTGGCTGCATTGTCGCCATCGAATGCCCGGCGTCCCGTCAAAATTTCGTAGAAAGTCAGCCCGAACGCGAAGATATCGCTGCGGCCGTCGGCCTCCTTGCCCTGCAATTGCTCCGGCGACATGTATTGGAGAGTGCCGACGATTGTCCCCTCGGTGGAAAGCGCCATGGTGGCGGTCTGATCGCCAGCTGTTGCCGGCGCCTTTACCTGCGCCAGTCCAAAATCGAGTAGCTTCACGCCGCTTTTCGACACCATGACGTTCGCCGGCTTTAGGTCGCGATGCACAATGCCTTTGCGGTGGGCGGCCTCGAGCGCCTCCAGAATCTGTCCGGCGTACAGCAATGCGCGAGCCAAAGGCAAGGGCCCGTGCAGCGTCTCGCCCTCCACGAACTCCATCACCAGGTAATCCGGACCGACGTCGTACAAGGTCGCGATGTGCGGGTGGTTCAGCGCGGCTGTGGCGCGAGCTTCACGCGCGAAGCGATCGCTGAACTGAGCATGGGAAATCTTCAGGGCGACGATGCGGTCCAAGCGGCTGTCGCGGGCCTTGAAGACCTTGCCCATTCCGCCCTCGCCGATCGGCGCGATCACCTGGTATGGACCGAAATTTCGGGCTGGTTCGTCTGACATCCACGGTCATTGTACAAGGGGTTGCTGACCAGGAAGCTGCCATTGCTTCCGCACGTCGCTGGCGCCGCCGCGGCGAGCCGCTAGGACATACACTTCATCACGAAGGCGACATTCTTCGTGGTTTCCGTGACAAACGCATCGAGGCTCGAATGCGAGGTTTCAAATGCGAACCAACCTTCGTATCCGGCCTTTTTGAGAACGGGGAAGCACTCGTCCGCCCATTTGAGGGACATCACTTGCTCAGGCACCGGACTCTGCGGATGCTTGTCCAGCAGATGGACTTGCTCCATCAGGAATCCCGCGCGGCCGTTTTTAAGGTGCATCATGGGGATGTTGTTGCCAAAGACCTCCAGACCCTTGAGCCCGTCACCGGGATGTCCCATGTGGTCGGTGCCGGTTGCGTCCCAATAGGGGCGAACGGCCGGGTCTCCCACCAGTTGCATCAGCTTCTGATACTCGGCCACGCTCAGCGAAAGCTCCAAGGCGATCGTCATGCCTGAATCCGCGGCCACTGGCCCCATCTTCTTCAATAGTTCCACGCAGGGTCCGTACGACGCCTCGCTGTCCATTTTGGGGCACGTTGCAAAGAATCCGCCCATTGCGATTACCGACGCGCCAAGAAGTTCGCCTGCTTGAATCGTCTTGCGAAGCGCCTCTTCCGCGGGAGGGCCCGCGTTGACCAGCGTCGTGCCCTTCGGCAACGAAGTGTACAGAGAAACGGTCCGAATCCTCCAACGATTGGACTCGTTTTTGTAGGCGAGGGCGTTCGCGCGGTCCAAAACCCGGGCGCCCCCTATCTCAAGACCGCTGAGTCCGGGAATACTGGAGGCAAGCTCGTAGGCCGACGCCCCGGGCTTTTTCGGCATGTTGCCTTCCCGGTGAGCGATCTTGACGGGCGTGTTAGCCGCCCATGCAGCGATTGACGCGGCGGCAGCGGCGGACACAGACGTACGAAGAAACTGGCGGCGATCAAGCATGGGGAAATTATAGACGATCAAGCATGGGCAATCATAGACGATTTATGCGCCGGCCGCGCGTGATGCGCCCGCTACTCGTGCCGCAGCGCCACCACCGGATCGATGTGTGCGGCACGCCGCGCCGGCAAGTACCCGGCGATGAGCGCCACTGCAAGCATTGCGGCTGTTCCAAACAGGAGCGGCGCTGCGATCTCCATATGCAGGCCTTCCACCACGCTGGACGCGAAGCGCACGCTCCACAACACCAGCGGAATGCCGGCGGCGATGCCCGCGGCGGTCATGGCGAGCGCATCGTAGAGCACCAGTCGCGTCACGTCGCGTTCGGTGGCGCCCAGAGACATGCGGACGCCAATTTCGTGCACGCGGCGCGCCACCGTGTAGGCCAGCAAGCCGTAGAGCCCGATGGCAGCCAACAACGCTGCCAGCGCGCCGAAGAGGCCGGAGAGCGCAGCCACCAGGCGCTCTGGAACGATAGAGCGATCGATTTGGTCTTCGAGCGAGATGACGCGCGTGACCGGCGCCGAGGGCAGAACCTCGCGCACGGCCCGCAACGCTGCGCCCGCCACGGCATTGGGGTCGATGCTGGTGCGCAGAGCGAGATTGCCGGAAGAGGTGGAATCCTGAAATTCGTCGACATACGCCACGCGCACCATCGGCTCATGCAGGTCGCTGTACTTGGCGTCGGCGGCTACGCCGATGATCTCGTACGAACCGGGATGACCATCGAAGCTGAGGCGTCTGCCGAGGGGACTGGCGGCGCCGAAATAGTAGCGCGCCATGGTCTGGCTGACGATAACCGCTAGCGGGCCCCCATCGTCTCGCGGCGTGAAGTCACGCCCAAGCAGCAGGGGGATGCCGAAGGTTGCGAAGTACTTTGGCGCTACCCAATTGAGGGAGATGCCGCGGCGCTCGCCCGGCGTAGGTTGGTAGCCTTCCACGCTGACTGCCCGCGGACCTCCCTGCAAGGAAATCGGCATGATGCCGGAGAAGGTTGCCGTGCGCACGCCGGGAATGCCTTCGAGCCGCGCCAGCAACTCGCGGTAGCCGGCAACCAGGCGCTCCGTACTGTAGCCGCTCGCCCGGCCGCCTACGCTGACCAGCAGGACGTGATCGCGGCGCAGGCCGCTATCGGGCCCCCGCAGCTGTGCCAGGTGATGGATGAACAGGCCGGCGGCGCTGGCAAGAGCCAGGGAAAGCGCCACCTGCGCCGCCACAAGACTTCTTCCCAAGATGCGACGCCGTCGCGTTTCGCCGCTGCGGCCGGCATCGCGCAGCGCCGAGGCGGGAGGAGTAGAAAGCGCCTGGAGCGCCGGCGCCAGTCCAAACAGGATGGCGGTAAGGAGCGTCACTGCGATGGTAAACAGCACCACGCGCGCATCGGGAGTGATGTCGAGCTCGATGCGCATGCGTCCGGAGGCGATGCCGCTCAGCAGTGCGCGCGTCGCGAAGGCGGCGAACGCCACTCCAATCCCTGCACCGATTCCGGCGAGCAGGAACGACTCGGTGAGAGCCTGCCGGACCAATCGAAGGCGCCCGGCGCCCAGCGAAACGCGCAGCGCCAGTTCGTGCTGGCGGCCCGCGCCGCGCGCCAGGAGCATGCCGGCCAGGTTCGTGCAGGCGATTAGCAGCAGCAGGCCGACCACGACCATCAACACCGTGAGCGGCCTGGCATACTGGTCGCGCAACTGCGAAAGTCCGGCGCCGGCGGGCTCCAGGTAGAATCGCACCTTGCGCAACACGTTGCCCGATGTCCGGACTTCATCGCGCCCGAGTTGATGGAAGAGAACGGCCATTTCGGAGCGTGCCTCGTCGATCGTAACGCCTGGTCTCAGGCGCCCAACGATTGCCTCAGGGAAACTGTCCCCGGGACCATGCGGAGGGTGGATCACGGCCTGCTCCGCCAGGGGCATCCAAGCATCCACGGGATACCACGGCTGAAGACCGACGAAAGTGCGCGGCGCCACGCCGATGACTGTTACGGGGACGCTCTCGACGACGATCTGTTTGCCGAGGATGGAGGGGTCGAGATGGAAGCGATTGCGCCACCATTCGAAACCGATCACCGCGACTGCCGACCCGGCGCCGGCGCGGTCGTCTTCCGGTGCGATGAGGCGTCCGATCGCGGGCTTGAGACCGAGGACGGAAAAATAGCCTCCATCTACAAAGCTGCCGGCGCCCGCCTGTACATCGGCGGACGCCCCGCGCACCCCGGTGAGGGGAATCAGCGATTCCGCAATCAGTGCTGTGAAGACGTGATTGTGCTCGCGGAAATGGGCTAAGTGCGTGGGGCTCCATCCGTTCAGGCGCGGTTCGCCGGCCTGCGGGAACTGGGTGAGCGGTTCGACAAGTTGTTCGGGATGGCCTACCGGCAATGTGCGCAGGATGACGGCATTCAACAGGCTGAAGATGGCGGCGTTGGCGCCAATTCCCAGTGCGAGCGAGAGGACGGCCACTACGGTGAATGCCGGGCTGCGGCGCATGGCGCGCAGAGCGTAGCGCGCATCTTGCCAGAGAGACTCGAAGGCGGCCATGCCTTACTGTATTATTTAACTAATACACTAGTCAAGCGATATTTAGGGGCCGATGCGCTGTCGCATAGACGCGGTACTTGAGAACACAACCGCAACACCAGCGCAGGTCGGGAGGCCTACGCCACTTATTACCAGTCGGCGCGGACTCCTAGTTGAACGATGCGGCCTTCGAGGAGCGTGGATACGGGGGCGAAGGTCGGGTTGGTCACGATCGCGCCGGTGGCGGCTACTGCCGCGGTGGTGTTGATCGAGGTGATATTGGGGTGGTTGAAGATGTTATTCGCCTCGACGAAGAACCTGGGCTGGAGGCGCTCCCAGAGCTTGAAGAAGGTGCGCGTGTAGCGAATGTCGAACTGGTAGACGCTCGGCGTGCGGGCGGTGTTGCGGCCGACAAAGAGCGGGCGTGTGGCGGCGCCGGAGCCGGAACTGGCGAGGCTATCGCCGTTGAGGACGCTATTGGCGGTGATGTTCTGCTCGTCGCCGGATGAGACGTTGGCGAGAAACGAGATCTGGTTGTTATTCGCGAGATAGTTGAGCGCGCGGCTATTGAGTTTGGCGGCGGGCGTCCACACAGTGCTCAGCGTGAACGCGCTGGGCCGGTTGATGGCGCTGTTGCCGCGGTCGCGATTGCGGTTAGTCGGGTCGGAAATGAAGACCCCGCCCTGATCGTAGCTGTTGGCTTCGGGCGCATCGTCGATGGAATGCGACCAGGTGTAGGAAGCGTTGATGAGCAAGCCGCGGGCGGCGCGGCGCTGGTAGTTGAGAATGAGCGCGTTGTAGGCGCTGTTGTCGCCGATATCCTGGAGCGCGATGTTGTTGTAGAGCGCGTTGGCGCGCGTGGCGGCGCCGGCGGGGCCGTAGACGGGGCGGCCATCAGCGAGGAACGAAATCGGGTTGATGAGGTTCATGTTGCGGAGAAACTCGAGATTCCGGCCGCCGGAGTTGGCGTAGCCGACGGTGAGCGCGTCGTTGGTGGACAACTGGCGCGTGATCTGGACGCTGGAGTTGATGGCGTATCCGTCTTTGAAGTTAGGCGTGATGGTGTAGAGCGTTTGCGCGGACCGCGGCAGCGTTCCGTTGACGACGGTGGCGGGGAAGGCCGGAGCGCCGGGCGTGGCGGAAGAGATCGACGCGATGTAGGAACTGGAGCCGCCGTCGTTATAGAGCGCGTTGTACCAGAGATTGGTGGGCGGGGCTTCGTAGAAGATGCCGGAATTGACGCGGAGGACGGTCTTGGAATCGATGGACCAGGCGATGCCGAGGCGCGGTGAGAAATCGCCGCTGGGCGAGTGGAAGGTCTGCGAATAGGGGACCTTGAAGTTCGGATCGCCCGAGGGGCCGGAGAATTTGTCATAGCGGATTCCGCCGACGATCAACACCTTGGGAGAGATTTGCCAGCTATCCTGCGCGAAGAAATCCCAGAAGAACGAGTGATACCAGGCGCCAGGCTGGCCGACGCTGGCGTTGAAGGTGGTGTATCCGAGGGGATTGGCGCCGGACGCCGCGGCGAGATACGCCGCGATGGTGGGGAAAATGTATTGCGTGTAGACGTCGGCCGCCTGAACGTCGAGGTTTTGTTGGAACCCGAAGCCGACCTTGATGGTGTGCGCGCCCTGGATTTTGGTGAGGTTGTCGTTGAGGTTGGGCACCTTTTCCTGGAAACGGTCGCCGACAGCGATGCTGCCGCCGAAATTCGCGATGCCGCTGATGTTGATTTGGGGGCCGGTTCCGGTGAGAGGATCGGCCACGTGCTGCTCGTTGCGGTAGGGCCAGCCGAAGCGGAGTTCATTCAGCACGGTCGGCGAAAAGGTGGAAAGAAGCTGCGCGCCGAGGACGTGGGCGCGGTCGCGGAAATCGGCGGCGACGCTGAGCGCGTTGAGTCCGCCGATGTTGGAGTTGAAGGGGTACTGATTGCGGAAATAGTTGTAGCGGACGAAGAACTGGTGCTTGGGCGAGATGACCCAATCGATGCGGCCATCGACCCAATGGGCGTGCTCGATGGCTGGAGGGTTGGTGAGCAAGTTATTCGGGATTCCGATGGAAGCGGCGCTTGCCGGGTTGATGGTAATGGGTTGCGGCACGCTTCTGGTTACATGCTCATAGGACGCGAAGTAGAAGAGCTTGTCTTTGACGATGGCGCCGCCGGCGTGCGCGGCGAAATTGTTGGCGATGGGAAGCAGGGTGGTGGCTGTGGCGAGGATGGGGCGAGCGACGAGATCGAGGGGCCGGCCGATATAGGTGACGTTGCCATGGAAGGAGTTGGTACCGGAGCCGGTGATGACGTTGAAAATGTTTCCGGCGATCTTGCCGAACTCCGGCGCGAAGCTATTGGACACGGTCTGGACTTCGCTGACGTAACTATCGGCGATGGCGAAGAGGCGAAGACCGTAACGATCGGTTTCGGTGTCCACGGCGCCATCGAGCTGGTAGCTCACGCGATCGGGAAGGCCGTTGGTGTTGAGAAGGCGGGGGATGCCAAGCTCGGGATTGGGGTGGCCGCTGACGCCGGGCTGAAAGAGGATGAAGTTGTAGGGATTGCGCGAAGTGAGCGGGAGGTTGTCGGTTTCTTCGAAGCCGATGGTGCGGCCGGTGCTGACACGCGAGGGATCGACGATGGGCGCGCCGCCGCTGACTTCGACTGATGTAGTCACGGAACCAATGCGAAGTTGCGCGTTGATAGTGGCTTCGGTTCCGGCATCGAGAACGACGTCGGTGTGGCGTTGGGTGTCGAAGCCGTCTTTCTGGATGGTGACGGTGTAGGCGCCGAGCGGAAGGTTGGGGAAGACGAAGTAGCCGTCTTCCTGCGTTTCGGCGGATCGGGAAAGACCGGTGAGAGTGTTATCGATTCTGACCTTGGCTTGCGCCACAGGAGCGTTCGCCTGGTCGGTGACACGACCGCGAATGGCGCCGTTGATGGCTTGGGATTGCGCGTAGGATGGCCGGGGAATAAAAATAGCTGCCGAAAGCGCGACAGCAAAAAGACCCGTTAGTTGCCGGGAGCTGAGATTCACAAAGCACCCCTTTCTGGGGAAGCAGGACGTTGGTTTCTTAGGGACTTAGATATCAGGTTTTGGCGAGCAGCGCAAAGGGGGGGTCGAGGGAGACGGCTTTGCAGAGGTGTAAACCAGCGCGCTTCGCGCGCTTGCGCCGGCCGGGAGGCCCGCGCCACTTACTGCTTGTAGATGACGCCGCCTTTCATGACGAATTGCATGTGGTCGAGGGCGGAGATATCGGCGATGGGGTCGCCCGAGACGGCGACGATGTCGGCGAATTTGCCGGCTTCGATAACACCGAAGCGGTCCTGTTGATCGAGTAGCGTGGCGCCGCCGATGGTGGCGGATTGGATGGCTTGCATGGGCGTCATGCCCCACTTGACCATGAAGGGGAAATCGGCGGATTGGGGCTCGGTCCAGGCGTAGCCGCCGATGTCGGTACCGTAGACGATCTTGGCGCCTTTCTGGACGGCCAGCTTGAAATTCGAGGCGCGGAAATCGGTGCTGGCGTTGTTGCGGCCGCCGCGGCTGTAAATGTAGATCGTGGGGCACCAGGTGGCGCCTTTGGCGATTAGCAGGTCGATGAGCGGGGCGTCCATGCCGTTGCCGTGCTCGATGGAATCGACGCCGGCTTTGAGGGCTTGTTCGATAGCTTCGCGGCCGCCGGCGTGCGAGGCGACTTTGTGGCCTAATCGGTGGGTCTCGTCGCAGATGGCTTTGGCTTCTTCGTCAGTGAAATTGGGGCGTGAATGGATGCCGCCATCGCGGAATTGCGTGCCGCCATCGGAGTAGTATTTGATCCAATCGGCGCCGTATTTGATTTGCTCGCGGACGGCTTTGCGGATTTCGTCGACGCCATCGACGAATTGGGTGCCGGTGGGCATATCACGAAGCTCCCAGGAGAAGCGCGTGGGGTTGTACATGCCGGTGGGGGCGAGCGAGCGGGTGGCGACGAACATGCGCGGGCCGGGAATCACGCCGCGGTTGACGGCGGTTTTCACGTCAACATCGGCATACATGGCGCCTTCGGTTTCGAGATCGCGGATGGCGGTGAAGCCGTTATCGAGCGAGATTTTGGCGGAGACGGTGGCGCGGATGGTGCGGTAGCCGATGGATTCTTTGATGAGCTGCTCGTCATAGTCGGCGGCGGTCGGGTGCGCCTGCAGCAGCACGTGGGTGTGGTTGTCGATCAGGCCGGGCAGGACAGTGGAGTGGCTGAGATCGATGACGCGGGCGCCGGCGGGAGCGGCGATATCGGGGCCAACCTGCGCGATGCGGTCGCCCTCGACCAGGATGTTCTGGTTAGCGAGGACCTTACCGGCGCGGACGTCAATAAGCTTGCCGGCTTTGATGAGGATTTTTTCCTGCGATGCGGGGGCTTGCCCGCGGCCGCCGCGCTGGGCGCACAGCGGGAGGACGGCGAAAGCGAGGACGAATGCGAGGTGGCGCATAGGCCACCATTGTACGTGAACTACCTACTGGAGGCGGGGGCGATCCTGCTCGTTGAGGATGAGGCCGTCGAAGATGGCCAGCACCTGTTTGCGGTACTCGTAGACGCGCTGGAGGTTTTGGCGGAAATTGGCCTCGAAATCGGGGGCGCGCATCCACTTATAAATCATGCCGCGGGGGATGTCGATGTCCTGGCGAAGGGCGTCGACGTCGTGGCCGCGCAGAAAGAGACCGTAAAAGAAGGCCGCTTCCCGCTGGGGGGCTAATGGGTCCTGTTCTTCTCTCGCCGTCATAAAAAAAACTCAGCGAAACTGCTAGTATACCGATGAAAGTCCGGTTCCGGCAAGGCGCCGAAACGGCAACAGGTACCCCCCTGAGAGCGCAAATCCAGTTAAAATAGCCCTTTACCCCGTCCGACTTTTCCAGGCCGGACTGCGTCTGTAAACAAGGAGCCAGAGATTGATCTTTCGGGCGGTCGAAGATGCCGACCTGATCCGCCAGGCATCGAAAGGCGCCGTGGAGGCGTATAACCTCCTGGTGTCTCGATGGGAGAAGAGAGTTTATAACTATCTTCTGCGGCTCACCGGTCACCGGGAAGACGCTTTGGATTTGACGCAGGATGTGTTCTTGAAGGCCTACCAAAACCTTCGTAAGCTTGACGACCCGGGGCGGTTCGCGCCCTGGATTTACCGCATCGCGCATAACGAGGCCTACTCGATGTTCCGGAAGAGGCGGCCCGAGACGGATGTGGATGAGATCGAGCCGGGGAGCACGGAAACCAGCATCACGGTAGGGGGCAGCTCGGTATTTCCCGTAGAGCTGAGCTTGGCCGTTGCTAGCGCGCTGGAGCGGCTGACGCCGGAACAGCGCGAGGCAGTGGTGCTGAAAATTTATCAGGGGTTCAAGTTCGAAGAGATGGCCGAGGTTTTGGGCTGTCCGGTTTCCACCGTCAAATCCCGTTTATACACCGCGCTCGATTTATTGAAGGCGGAATTGGCTCCGGTAAGAGCTATTGCTCGACCAGGGGGCGTTTCATGAGTTGTTCGCCATTCGATTTAAGAGACTACTTCCTCGAGGAATTGCCGGACCCGCACCGGCGCCTGGTGGAAACGCACGTCAAGACCTGCGGGTCTTGCCACGATGAGCTGGACCGGCTAAGCATTATGGGCGCGGCGCTGCACTCGTCCGTGGACGAGGAAATTCCACAGCGCATTGCGTTCGTTTCGGACAAAATCTTCGAACCTTCTCCTTGGCGCCGCCGGCTGGCCGCGTTCTGGAATTCCGGGGCTCGCCTCGGATTTGCAGGCGCGGCTATGCTTTCGGCGTCGCTTCTGGTTTTCGCACTTCGACCGGCTCCCGCACCGGTGACGATTGTGCGAACGGTGGCGGCGCCGGCATCCGCACAAGTTGCGCCGGCGTCTGTATCGGAAGCGGAGATGCAGCAGCGCATACAGACGGCGGTGGATAAAGCCGTGGCTGCGAAGACCGTGGAGATGGCCAAACAGGTGGATGGCTTGCGGAGGCAGGTGCTGCAGGCGGCGGAGCAATTCGAATACGACCGGAGCCGCATGCGTAATCAGCTGAGAGCGGCAAATTACACACTGCCGGCGAAGGATCGCGAGGATCCGAAATGAAACTCGCGGCATTCGCTTTGATGCTGGCGGCGATTCCGTTGCCTCCGATGGGCGCGCAGACGGCAAAACGGGCGGTGTCTCCCGAGGTGACGACGGCGCCCTCTCCAACCGCCCATATTCCACAGGTGATGCTGGCCAGCCTCGAGAAGAATTTTGACGGCCGTCTGGAAACGCTGAATGCTACCGATCCGATCGATATGCTGGGCGGCACGCGCGGCCTCTACGTGCCGGGCTTCGGCACGGTGTTCACTACCGAAGTGAGCCTGATCGTGGCGCCGGGAGCGATGCCGCTGCCGTACCAGCAGGAGTTTTCACCGGCACAGAAGGCGCAAGTGCATAAGCGCAAAGCCGGACAGCTTTCGAAGCTGGAAGCGCTGATGAAGGAAATGATGAAAGTGAATGCGCTCACCCTGGTAACGATGCCCGACGATCAGAAAGTGGTGATGGCAGTGCGCCTTCGCTACCTGATGTGGGAAGACACGACGGACCTGCCGGCGCAGATCGTGATGACGGCCGATAAGAAAGCCGCCCAATTGGGCGATATCAAGACGGTGATCGAGTAGTGGCCGCTGCCGTCCCCCCCATTCCGGAGTCGCAGACCGAGGAGACGGGCCCGCGCTACATGCGCCTGGGCGAAATTCTGATCGAGCGCAAGAAGATCGAGGCGGATGAGCTCGAGCGCGCGCTGGAATTACAGAAAGAACGCGGCGACAAGCTAGGCAAAATTCTGGTCGACATGGGTCTGATTGCGCAACGCGATGCGCTGGCGGCGATTTCGGACCAGCTCGGCGTGCCGCTGGTGACGATCGACGGTCCGCCGCCCTCGGCGCCGGAGATTGAAGGGCTTTCGCACCGGTTTTTGCGGCAGGCGCGCGTATATCCGATAGCGCTGGTGGAATCGGCGCTCACGGTGGCGATGGCGGACCCGCTGGATTTCGAGACGATCGCGGCGGTGCGGGCGTTTTCGGGATTCGAAGTTTCGGTGGCTCTGGCGCCGGAACAGGAAATTCTCGACGCGATCGAGAAGCATTACGGCGAAACCGAACGCGGAAGCCTGCTCGACGCGCTGGGCGACGATGCCGAGGCATCGGCCGACCTGGAACACCTGCGCGACATGGCGAGCGAAGCGCCGGTCATCCGCCTGGTGAACGCCATGATCGCGGACGCGGTGGAGAAGCGCGCGAGCGATATTCACATCGAGCCGTTCGAGAAGGAATTCCGCATCCGCTTCCGCGTGGACGGGGTGCTGTTCAACCAGGAAACGCCGCCGCGCGAGTTGAAGGCCGCGATTATTTCGCGTCTGAAGCTGATGGCGAAGCTGAACATCGCCGAACGCCGACTGCCGCAGGACGGACGCATCAAGATCAAGGTGCTGGGACGCGACGTGGATTTGCGCGTGTCGACGCTGCCGACGCTGTATGGCGAAAGCGTGGTGATGCGCCTGCTGGACCGCTCGGCGGGCGATTTTTACGACCTGCAGAAGCTGGGCTTCGACACGCACATGCTGGAGCGGATGGAACATTTCACCAGCCTGCCGCACGGAATCTTTCTGGTGACGGGGCCGACGGGCAGCGGGAAATCGACGACGCTGTATTCGGCGCTGAAGCGGATCAACAAACCGGATAAGAAGATCATCACGATCGAAGATCCGGTGGAATATCAGATGGACGGCATCAACCAACTCCATGTGAATAACCAGATCGGGCTAACGTTTGCGTCGGGATTGCGGCATATCGTGCGGCAGGACCCGGACGTGATCATGGTGGGCGAAATTCGCGACCGCGAGACGGCGGATATCGCGATTCGCGCGGCGCTGACCGGGCATTTGGTGTTTTCGACTCTGCATACGAACGATGCGCCGAGCGCGATCACGCGGTTGACGGACATGGGCGTGGAGAACTACCTGATTACGTCGTCGCTGGTGGCGGTGCTGGCGCAGCGGCTGGTACGCGTGATTTGTCCGAATTGCAAGACGCCGAGCGGATTCGCGCTGGCGCCGGACGGCGAGAACGTGGAGACGTTTCGCGGGACGGGATGCGCCGAGTGCGACGGGCGCGGGTATATTACGCGCGTGGGGATCTTCGAAATGATGGACGTGAACGAGGAGATCCGGCGGCTGATCATGAACAATTCCGACGCCTCCGTGCTCACGCAGGCCGCGCGCCGCAATGGCATGCGGAATCTGCGGGAAGACGGCTGGTGGAAGATTCGCGAGGGAGTCACGACCGTGGAAGAAGTGATGCGGGTGACTCAAGAGCTTTAACAAGAGTTTTCATTAGCCACAGATGAACACAGATGAACACAGATAAAACAAAAGGCCGGTTTGGGTCTTATCTGTGTTCATCTGTGTTTATCTGTGGCCTTAGTCTGTAATGGCCACATTCTTTTTTAGAGCGGTTGCTTCCGACGGCAAGATGCGGACGGGGAGCCTGGCGGGCGGCGACGAAAAGTCGATCGCGCGCGAACTGCGCAAGCAGGGGCTTACGCCTGTGTATGTGGGCGTCGCGCCGAAAGGGACGTCGTTCGAGCTCAAACTGCCGGCGTTTGGCATGAAGAGGCGGCGCGACGTTTTATTCTTTACGCAGGAGCTTTCGACGCTGCTGAATTCGGGCGTGCCGCTGGACCGCGCGCTGAGCATTACAGCGGAATTGACAGAGCGGGCGAGCTTCCGGTTCATCGTGCTGGATGTGTTGCGCGTGCTGAAGGGCGGGCGTTCGCTGGCGGATAGCCTGGGGACGCATCCGGATTATTTTTCGGAGCTGTACCTGAACATGGTGCGGGCGGGCGAAGCGTCGGGATCGTTGGCGGTGATCTTCGAGCGGCTGTCGGAGTTTGAGCGCTCGCGCGACGATTTGCGGAACTACATTATTTCGTCGATGATTTATCCCGGGTTGCTGGCGTGCGTGGGCGTGGGGTCGGTAATCATCCTGCTGGAGTTTGTGGTGCCGCGGTTTTCGACGATTTTCGAGGGGTCGAGCATGAAGATGCCGACGCCAACGAAGATCATGCTGGAAGCGAGCCGGCTGGTGAATACGTACGGCTGGATGGTGGCGGTGGCGCTGATCGCGGCGATCGCAGGGTTCCGAACTTATATCGGAACGGTAGCGGGACGGCTGTGGTGGGATCGCTCGCGGCTGAAGCTGCCGCTGTTAGGCGATGCGCTACTGAAGGCGGAGACTTCACGGTTCGCGCGGGCGATGGCGACGCTGATCGGAAACTCGGTGCCGCTGGTGCAATCGATCGGCATTGCGTCGGCGACATTGAACAATACGAGCCTCTCGGGGGCCCTGGGCACGGTGGCACTGGGCGTAAAGCGCGGCGAAGGCATGGCGGGGCCGATGAAGAAAACCGGCGTGTTTCCGCCGCTGGCGTCGCATCTGTTGATCGTCGGCGAAGAGACCGGACGGCTAGACAGCATGTTTACGCGCATGGCGGATATTTATGAGAACGACACGCGCGCGGCGATCCGGCGATTTACTTCGGTTTTCGAACCGGTGGTGATCTTAGTGATGGGTATCATGGTAGGCGCGCTGATTCTCAGCATGCTGCTGGCAATTACGAGCATTAACGACGTGGCGGTGTAACATGAATCGAAAAATCGGCAATCGCAGACGTTCCCAGGCGGGCGTCACGCTCATCGAAATGGTGGTGGTGGTGACCATCATCGGGCTGTTTATCGCGCTGGTGGGTCCGAAGTTGTGGTCGCATGTGGATACGGCGAAGATCACCAAGGCGCGCGTAGAAATCGAGGGGTTGCAGAACGCGCTGGGCACTTACAAGCTGGATAACGGCAATTTCCCGACGACGGAGCAGGGCCTGGCGGCCTTGCGCGTGAAGCCGGGCGATGCAACGCAATGGGCGGGCCCGTATACGGATAAGGAGTTGCCGAAAGATCCGTGGGGTCACGACTACATCTATAAGTTCCCTGGCGAGCACAGCGACCTGCCGGACATCGTGAGCCTCGGGGCCGATGGACAACCCGGCGGCGAAGGAATTAATGCCGACGTCGTCAGCTGGAAATAAACGCGGCGTCACGCTGATCGAGATGATCGTGGTGGTGTCGATCATCGGGCTGATGATTGCGATTTCGTTTCCTTCGATTGCGGCGGGTCTGGATAGCGTGCGGATGTCGACGGCCACGGGGCAGGTGGCGGCGTTTCTGAACGCTGCGGTGAACCGGTCGGAGCGGCGGCAGGAAGCGGTGGCGCTGGTGATTTCGCCGAAAGACAACACGATCGTGATGTATGCGAACGAGGCTGGGTCGGAGAAAAAGCTCAAGCTGCCCGATGGCGTCTCGATTCAGACGGTGCTGCCGGCGCTCGAGGGAGAATCGCCGGACACGCCGCGGCAATTGATCCTGATGCCGGGCGCGACGGCGCCGGCGGTGGGAATCCAACTGGTCAATGAGCACGGAACGCGGCGGATTGTGCACCTGGACCCGATGACCGGCTTTCCGCGCGTGGAAAACGTCGAGAAGTAGATGGGGCGCCGCGGATTCACCTTGCTGGAGCTGATTGTGGCTACGGCCATCCTGGGGATAGCGGTGGCGGGGTTGATGTCCGGCATTACGGGCTCGATGCGCAACGCGGCGCGGCTGAGGGACTCGGATCGGATCGCGCAGGTGGCGCGCGAGCAGATGAACGAACTGCTGGCGGATTACGCGCTGCCGCGGAATACGATCGTGAGCGGGCAGTTCGACCCGGCAATCCTGGGCGGGATGGACGCGGGATGGCGGGCGCAGCTATCGACGGCGGAAGCGCCGGACTCGGCGGCTGGAATGCTGGCGCTCGACCGCGTACGGCTCGAAATCTGGTGGATGCAGAATGGCGCGCGGCGCACGCTGCCGTTCGAAGGCTATCGCAAGCGCTTCACGATGGACGGCGATTTTCAGACAGGAGCAGCGAAATGACGCGCCGCGGCCGCTCACAGGCCGGAACCACGCTGATCGAAGTGCTGATTGCGGTCACGCTGCTGAGCCTGCTCTCGGTGGCTATGGCGTTTGCACTGCGCCTGGGCATCAACGCGTATCAGAAAACCACGGCCAAGCTGATGGAAGACCGGCGGGTGGTGGGGGCCCAACGCATTCTGGAGCAGGAACTGGAGGGCATTGTGCCGGCGGCAGCTCCCTGCGGCGTGGACGCGCCGCCATCGGCGACTCCGGATAACAGCTGGTTCGCGTTCTTCCAGGCGGGTCCGGCGGTGATGCGGCTGGTATCGACGTTTTCGCTGCAGCAAGCATGGCGCGGCAGCCCGCATGTGCTCGAGATGTTCGTGATTCCGCGCGACGATGGCCCGGGCGTGCGGCTGGTGGTGAACGAGCTGCCGTACTACGGTCCGCTGATGGCGGGAAGATTGTGCACGAAGCTGGCGCCGGACCCGAACAGCGGGATCGTTTTGCCGCAATTTTTGCCGGTAAACGCGGGGCCGCAATCGTTTGTGCTGGCGGACAAACTGGCCTTCTGCCGGTTCAACTATCTGTGGCAGCCGGACAAGCCGACGAAAGACGGGCCGCTGACGATTTGGAGCCCGATCGCGCAGAATTCGGGATGGCCGCTGGCGGTGCGCGTGGAGATGGCGCCGCTGACGGCGGACCCTTCGACGCTGCAGCCGCTTACGGTGACGGCGGCGCTGCATTTGCATCTATCGCCGAAGATTACCTATGGCGATTTCTAGGACCAAAGAGAAGGGCTCGGCGCTGCTGGCGGTGATGTGGCTTTCGGTGGCGCTGGCGGCGTTCGGGTTCACCCTGGCATCGACGGTGCGCGGGGAAATCGAGCGCGCAACGACCGATCTGGACGGTCTGCGGGCGTATTACGTCGCGAGCGGGGCGATTGAACGGGCGAGCCTCGAGCTGTTGTGGTCGGTGACTATGCCCGGCAAGCGTTATATCCCGAAGGCTTCGACGTTTATCGACTATGCGTTCGAGACCGGGATGGCGCATGTGGAATTCCTGCCGGAAGCCGGGAAATTGAGCGTTAACCTCATCACAGGAGAGCAGTTAAACCGTTTGCTGCTGGCGATGGGAGTGGAACCGCAGCGGGCTTCGGTGATCACTTCGGCGACGCTGGCGTGGCGGAGACCGGGGGTCAGTAATTTACCGGCGCCTGGAAACGCGATTGGTCCGACTTTTGAGGTCCCTCATGCGTCTTTTCAGGGTATTGAGGAAATGGTGAACGTGCAGGGAGTTACGCCAGAGATTTTGTTCGGGACCTACGTGCCGGGCACGGCGCCGGATGCGCCGCGCCTGGAAGCGCGGCCGGGGCTGGTGGACTGCCTCTCGGTTTTCGGCGCGACGGACACCGTGGACGTCAACACGGCGCAACCGGCGGTACTGGCGGCGGTGGGCGTGCCTCCGGAAGGGATCGCGTTCATCGTGCAGCGGCGGGCGCAGAAGCCATTTACGCAGAAAGACATGGGCGCATTGGGCGAGCAGGGCATTTCGGGCGCCCACCTGCGGGTAGAAGGCAATTCGATTGTGACCATACGCGCCACGGCGCAGGCGCGACGGGCGGACGGCAGCCTTTCCGACGTGAAGCGAACGGTGGCGGCGATGGTGAAATACATGCCGCAGGGCTATGATTCACCGATTCACGTGCTGCGCTGGTACGACACGTCATTCTCGGATGCGCGCTGGATCCCCACCATGCCGCCACTTCCGTTCGGAGTGAGACCACCAACGGACGGGAGCAATTAAGGGCATGCTGACGGCATCGCTTCCCAGGGATTTGCGCAAACTGCTGGCGTTCGGCGCGGGTGTGGGCATCGAGATCGGCGCGAACCACCTGGAAATCGCAGCAGCGCGGGTGCGGCCTTCAAGCATCCAGGTGCTGGGGCGATTGACGATTGAGAATTACGCTTCGCGGCCGGCGGCGGAATGGGGCATGGAATATGCACGCTTTCTGCAATCGGTGGGCCTGAAACACGTGAGCGCGACGGTGCTGCTGCCGCGGCGCGACGTGATCGCGCGGCCGGTGCCGCTGCCGGGTGTGGCGGCGGGCGATATGGAAAACGCCATCCGCTTCGATCTGGATTCGCTGCATCCTTACGGCGACGAAGAAATCGGCTGGGGCTGGTCACCGCTAGGCAAGAACGCGGCGCTGGTGGGGATGGCGCGGAAGCAGACGATCACGCGCTACATCGAGCTTTTCGCGGAAGCGGGCGTGGCGATTTCGAGTTTTACGTTTCCGGCGGCGGCGCTGCATGCGGCCGTGCGGCTGAACGGGCACAAGGAAGGGCAGGGCTTCGTCGCGTTGAGCCGCTCGGCCTCGGGAGGCGTGGAGGTTTACGGCGAAAGCGAGGCGCGGCCGGTGTTCTCGGCCGAATTCGACCTGCCGCCGCAACGGGCCACGACGCTGGCGCTGGCCGAATTACGGCTGCCGCCCGAGACGGCGGCGGCGACCATCGAGGAAGTGCTGCCCAAGCCGGCGGTGAACCCGGTGGAGAACGATCTTTCCCGCAACGCACTGCCGTACGCCACGGCGCTGGCGGGGGCCTGTCCCCGTTTCGCGCCGTCGGCGAACGTGCTGCCGCTGGAGCACCGGCGGCTGAATTCGCGCGCGATGCTTATTCCGTCGATCGCGCTGGCGGCTGTGGCGCTGCTGTTGTTCGGCGGGCTATGGGGCTACTCGGCATACGCCGACCGCAAATACATGCGGGCGCTGAAGGCGGAGATCGCGAAGATCGAGCCGCGGGCGCAGCGGGCCGCCAGCCTGGACCGGCAATTCGACCATGTGACGGCGCAGGTGAAGCTGCTCGACCGGTATCGCGGGCAGACGCAGTACGATCTCGATTCCCTCAAGGACGTCACCAAACTGATCGCGTTCCCGATCTGGACCAACAACCTCATTCTGAGCCGGGATACGGTGGGGATGATTGGCGAAGCGCCGCAGGCGGCGGGGTTGGTGAAGGTTCTCGATTCATCGGCTTATTTTGAGAACTCGGTGATCGACGGCGAGAATTCGATGCAAGGCGGCTCGGGCGAAACGTTCCAGATTCACGCGGCGCGGAGGAAGCGGTGATGCAGATGAGCACGCGCGACCGGCGCGCGGTCCTGCTCTTGGCGGCTGGGCTGGCGGTGATTCTGATCTGGCGCTTCGTGTTCCTTTCGGATTCGAGCACGCCTTCAGTGACAGCTGTGGAGACGATTCCCGCGGCGGAGAAACGCCTGGATAAAGTGCGGCAAATGAACGCCACGGTGCCGGGCAAAGAGGAATTGCTCAAGCTGGCGAAGGCCGAACTGGCGGAGCGCGAGAAGGGTGTGATGCGAGCCGCGACGGAAGCGCAGGCGCAGGCGCAGCTTCTCGAACTGATTCAGGGCATCGCGAAATCGAACAACATCGATGCGCGCGGCATGCAGGAATTTCGCGGAATTCCGTTGAGCGACGACTACGGCGAGATCTGGACCACCGTGTCGTTCGGGTGCAGCATCGAGCAACTGGTTAACTTCCTGGCGGCGATCGGCAATCAACCGCAGATTCTGGCGACGAACGATATTCACGTGTCTGGCGGCAACGATAAGAGGAAAACGATCCAGGTGCGGTTGAGCGTGTCGGCGATTGTGCCGCGCAACTTGATTCCGAAGAAAGGGGCGTCGTCGCTTTGAACCGCAAGCTTTGGGCTTTGAATATCTGCTTGCTGGGGCTGGCGGCGTATGCGGGCGTCGAACTGCGCCAGATCTGGCGCGCGGATCATGCCCGCGCCGCGGCGGAGCTGATGCAGAAATCGCCGCACATTGCGGCGCCGCCTTACACGAAGGCCCCGGCGCCAACGGCGGCGCTGCCGGCCAACTATTTGGATATCGCGCAGCATGATTTGTTCGACCGCTCGCGCAATCCGGATTTACCGATTGAGCCGAAGCCGCTTCCGCCACCCCCGCCGCCGATGCCGGCGCTGCCGGTCTATCACGGCGCGATGAACATTGGCGACGGGCCGCTGGCGATCATGAGCGTGTCGGCAGGTGGGAAGCACGAAGCCATCAAACCGGGAGAGATGATCGGCGCGTTCAAGCTGATCGACATCACGCGCAACGATTTGACGCTGGAATGGAATGGGCAACGGGTGCGCAAGGAACTTTGGGAATTGCAGAGCCACACGCTGCCTACGTCGGAGCCGGTAGCGACCGTAGCGCAGACGCAGCAGGCTGCGCCGCCGCCGAGGCCCGCAGAGCCTCCTTCAGCCAAGGGCCCAGGCGCGCTAACGACGTTCGGCACCAAGATTTGCCAGCCCAGCGACAACACTCCGGTGGGCACGGTAGTGGACGGGTTCAAGAAGGTATCGGTCGCGACGCCATTCGGTCCCGCATGCATTTGGGACCCGGCTAAGTAAGTACAAAGATCGATTTGCAACACAGATAAGGAATTGGAGTCATCATGAAGCTACTGATTGCCATCTGTTTTTCCGCGGCGCTCGCCGCCGCGCCGCAGGATTCCCAGCAGGCCGCCAAACCCGCGGCGAAGACCGCGAAAACTACTAAGACGGAAGCGCCAGAGAAGCCGCTGACGGCGATTCCGGCGAACGCCGTGCAAATCGAGCAGGGCGCCTACCGGTGGACCGACGTCAAGGGCAAGAAGTGGATTCTCTTCGAGACGCCGTTCGGCATCGCGCGGAAAGAAGACACGGGCGAGCCGCTGCGCCACAAGCTGCAGGAAGATCACGGCATGGAAGGCGTGAAGATCACCGAAGACGGCGACAAGGTGAAGTTCGAGCGGCCGGGGCCGTTCGGCGTATATAAGTGGACGAAGAAGAAGACCGATCTGGATGCGGCGGAGAAGGCCGAATGGGAGCGCCAAAAAGAGAAATCCGCGGACGCCGCCTCCAAGAGCGGAGCTAAATAGGACCGATGAGCATGATGCGCCACTTGATCACTCGTTCGATTGCGTTCTCACTGGCCCTATGCGTGGCCGCATCGGCTCAACAGACGCCGCCGCAGACCCCGCCGCAAAATCCGCCGCAAACCCGGCCTCCCCAGCAGCAGCAACCACAGCAACAACCGCAGCCGCAGATTCTCCAGAATCCGCTGGGCGTGGCGCCTTCGGTGCCTTACGAACTTACGCCGCAATACCAACAGGACCAGGCGCGGAAGCAGCAGGAGCAGGGGCAGCAACCAGGGCAACAGCCACCAGCGCAGCCGGGACAGCCACCGGCAACGCAGCCGGTGCAGAACGGACAGCCGATCACGGGCCGGCTGAGCGACACCGATTCGTTTTCGATGGACAACGTTTCCCTGGTGGAGATGGTCGATCTGCTGGCGAAGCGGTTGAAGATCAACTATATTCGCGATCCCAAGGTAGCGGGCGCGGTCACGATCCACACATACGGCCAGATGACAGGACAGGTGGACCTGATGGCGCTTCTGCAGACGATTCTGCGCGTGAATGGCGCGGCGATCGTGCAGGTGGGCAACCTTTATCACGTCGTGCCGATCAACTCGGTGTCGAACCTGCCGACCGATCCGATCAGCAACGCCGACCCGAAGACGCTGCCCGACGACGAGCGCATGGTGCTCAACCTGATTTTCCTGAAATATACAACGGCCGGCGATATGGAGAAGCTACTCGATCCGTTTTTCGGGGAGGGCGCGCGCCACTCGACTTATGAGCCGGCGAACCTGCTGATCCTCGAAGACAACAGCCGCAGCATGAAGCGCGTGATGGAACTGGTGGGGATGTTCGACAGCGATACGTTCGCGGGCCAGCGCGTGAAACTGTTCGACGTGACCAATAGCAAACCGAGCGATCTGGTGAAAGACCTGGACTCCGTCTTCCGGGCCTATGCGTTTTCGGAAAAGAGCTCGGCCGTCCACTTCATTGGGCTCGACCACATCAACCTCATCATCGCCGTCGCGCCCAACCCGGGCATCTTCGCGAAGGTGAAGGAATGGATCGAAAAGCTCGACATCCCGGTGAAAGTGTCGGCAGGCGGAACACAAATGTGGACCACCCGCATGAGATATCAACGCGCGGAAGTAGTGGCGGCGGCGATCATGGCGCTTTATAGCGGCAACCCTACAGCGCTGATCAATATGGCGAACAGCATGAATAACAGCATGATGCAGGCCGGCATGGGCTTCATGGGTTCGAGCGCGGGTATGGGCGGCGGCGGAATGGCGGTGGCTATGGTGGTGGCGGCTACGGCGGAGGCTTCGGTGGGGGTGGCGGTTACGGCGGCGGGTACGGCGGGGGCGGGTATGGCGCGGGCGCGAACGGCTTCGGCGCGAACGGGGGCTATACGCCGGTGCAGAGTTCGCCTGTGGGAGTGGCGTTATCGCCTAACGGCACGCCCCAGGGTGGCGCAGGACAGACCGGGTCTTATCTGACCCAAGGCGGCCAGCTTCCGCCCAACACACCCTTCGTGATTCCGAATCCCTTCGACAACACGGTGATGGTGCGCGGAACGGCGCAGGATATCGAGCAGATCAAGACGCTGATCGTCCAACTGGATGTGCCGCCGCGCCAGGTGCTGATCGACGCCAAGATCTACGAAGTGGATCTCACCGACGAGTTCGCCGAAGGCGTGGAAAGCTACTTTCAGAAGATCAACTCGAGCGCCGCGACCAGCGTTGGCGGCAACACCAATGCCGGGCAAACCGGCGGCATCACAGGATTACCGGCTTCGACAGCGCTGACGGCGGCCGGCGGACCGGGCGGTATCGCCCTGACCGTGGGCGCACTGGTGCTGCATAGCAACGAATTGATCGGGGTGCTGAACGCGGCTGAGCAAAGAGGGAAATCGCGCGTGATTTCGGCCCCGAGCATCATCGCCACAGACAGCGTTCCGGCGACGATGAACGTGGGAACGCAGGTGCCGACGCTTTCCTCGCAGGCGGTTATCCCGGGCGTCCAATCGGGCGGCAATTCGGTCTTCACCAACACGGTGAGCAATCAGGGCTCGGGCGTGACGTTGAACATCATGGCGCACGTGAACTCGAGCGGCATCGTGACGATGGTGATCAACCAGCAGGTGAGCGCGCCAATCGCGCCGGCCGCTTCGTCGGCTATTCAATCGCCTTCTTTTTCGAACCGTTCGGTGAGCACGCAAGTCACGGTGAACGACGGCGACATGATCGCCATCGGCGGCGCGATTCTGGAACAGCACACGGACAGCTCATCGGGTATCCCGGGGCTGCACCGCGTTCCCCTCGTCGGGTGGCTCTTCGGCGCCAAGAATACGACCACCGCGCGCACGGAGTTGATCATCTTCCTGACGCCGCGCGTGATCTACGACACCAACCAAATCACCGAGGCGACGGAGGAGATCAAGGCTAATTTGAAGCGGGTGAGCAAGCTGATCAAGGATCAGTAGCGCTCGAGGGCTTGTTTCGACGCCGAGACGCTGAGAAAAACCGCTGGGGAAACCACGCTATGCTTTCAGAGCATGGGAGGCATGATGCGCGGGAAGGTTTTTGTGGGCGTGGTTGCGGCGGCTCTGCTGACGACCACGGCGGTGGCACAGATTCCGCTGGAATTTTGGAGCCCGGTCGCTACTTTTTCGATTCTCGGGTATGACCCGGCGACGGGTGAAATTGGAGCGGCGGTGCAGTCGCGCGTGTTCTCGGTAGGGAACGGCGTGCTGTGGGGCGAGGCCGGCGTGGGTGTGGCGGCGACACAGGCGGTGGTGGATGTCAGCTACGGGCCGCAGGCGATCTCGCTGTTGAAGTTGGGCTACGCGCCGGACAAGATCATCAAATTCATCTGGGATGCCGATCCGGACCCCGATCCTGCGCGCTGGAGCAAAGAGGGGCGGCAGTTCGCGGTGATGAATGCCAAGGGTGAATACGCCGCGTACACCGGGCCGAAGGCGACGCCGTGGGCGGGCAATAAAGGCGGCAAGTTTTGCACCGCGCAGGGGAATATTCTGGCGGGCGAGGGCGTGGTGAATGGAATGGTGGAAGGCTTTGAAAACACCACCGGACACCTTTCGCTGCGGCTGCTGGCGGCGCTCGACGGCGGGCAGAAGGCGGGCGGCGACAAGCGCGGAATGCAGTCGGCAGCGATTCTGATCGTCAAGAAGGATGGCGGCGTGTGGGTGCACAACGACGTTGTGATGCGGCTGCAGGTCGACGATAATCCGGAGCCGATCAAGGAACTGCGGCGGCTGGTGGAAAAGGCCGTGCAACAGTTCCATCTGGGCGCGTCGCGGCGCTGATTATTTCGCGCTTTTTATTTGACCCAGGCCATGCCATCGGGGTTCTGGCCGGTGGCGATGCGGTCAACCAATGTCAGATTCTTGAGATCGATCACGGCGATGTTGTTGTCGCCGGTGACGGCGACGTAGGCGCGCGCGCCATCGGGCTGAATCAGGATGCCGGCGGGTTGGCTGCCGAGCTTGATGCGCTTGAGGTCCTTGAGCGTGGCGCGGTCGAGGACGAGCAATTCGCCGGCATCGAGATCGGAAATGAGCGCGAGGCGTCCGTCGGGCGTGAAGCGCAGGCGGTTGGAACGCTTGGTCTGCACGTTGAACGTGTGGGTGACGCGCTTCGAGAAGATATCGATGATCGACACCGAGCCATCGCGCGAACCGGCGGCCCAGAGCTGCTTCCCATCGGGTGTGACGTCGAAGCCTTCGGGGCCTTTGCCGACTTCGATGGACGTTACCGTCCAGTTGGCGGCGCCGGTGCGATCGATGATGCTGATGGTGTTACCGGCAATGTTGGCGGTGTACATTTCCGTGCCATCTTTGTTGACCTCGATCATGTGCGTTTGATCCTGACCGGTGCCGAGCAGCCAATCGATTTGATTGGTGGCGGGGTCATAGCGGCCGATGATCTTGTTCACTTCGCAGGTGAAGTAGAGTTTGCCATCGAAGACGGCAAGCCCGTGAGGGCGGCGTAACGTGCCGAGATCGACGCGATGGATTTCCTTCTGCGTGACGAGATCGATGACGGAAATGGTGCTGCCGGGCGTCGTGCTGCCGTAGTTGCTGACGAAGGCGAGTTTGCCATCCGGCGTGGCGGCGGTCTCGTGCGGGCTTTCGCCCACGCGCACCTTGGCGACGATCTGCTTGGTAGCGGGGTTCACGATGGCGAGCGTGCCCTCCTTATTGAGGGCGAGCAGCGCGGGCGAGGGCATTTCGGCAGCGGCCAGCGCGGCGGCGGCGAGTGAAATCAATAAGAGGACGCGAAAGCTCATAGTGGTATCGTGATCGGGAGCGAGCCGAAATGCAAGAGCGGGTTTGGGCGCCGGGGCGGGTCAATCTGATCGGCGAGCATATCGATTATCACGGTCTGCCGGTGTTGCCCATGGCGCTGAAGCAGCGCGTGGAAGTGAAGTTTGAGCCGCGCGAGGACCGGCGCATTCGCGCGATGAGCGAACCGGCGTATGGCGTGCGCGAGTTCGAATGGCGTGAAGATCTGGAACGCGTGAAGGCGGGCGATTGGGAAAATTACCTGCGCGCGGCGGCGCGGGCGGTGGAGCGCAAGTGGGGCGTGGGGCGCGGCATCGACGCAACCGTGACATCGAACCTGCCGGCGGCGGCGGGGCTTTCCTCTTCGACGGCGCTACTGGTGGCATTCACGCTGGCGCTGCTGCGCGCGAACGAATGGCGCGCGACGTTCGAGGAATTGATGGAGATTCTGCCGGACGGCGAGCAGTTCGTGGGGACGCGCGGGGGCGGGATGGATCACGCGGCCGCACTGGCTTCGCGGGCAGGGCACGCGTCTCTGGTGAGTTTTCATCCAGCGGCGGTGCGGCATGTGCCGGTTCAGCGCGACTGGGCCTTTCTGGTGGTGGATAGCGGGGTACGCGCGGAAAAATCCGGCGCGGCGCGCGAGAGGTATAACGCGGTGCGGAGTTCGCCGGGCGCGGCGGCGCATGTAGCGAGTGAATCGGCGCGGGTGAGTGCGGCGGTGGCGGCGATGGAAGCGGGGGACGCGGCGGCCTTCGGCCGCTTGTTGTTGGAATCGCACGCGAGCTTGCGCGATGGGTTGGGCGTGAGCCATACGGAGTTGGATCGCGCGGTGGAGTGCGCGACAGAAGCGGGGGCGCTGGGGGCACGGTTGACGGGTGCGGGGTTCGGCGGGAGCGTGGTGGCGTTGTGCCGGCGGGCAGATGCGGGGCGGGTGGCGGGAGTGTTGCAGGGGCGGTGGAAGACGTTTGAGGCGGAAGCGGGGGATGGCGGGTTAACGTAAATGATCGGCGCGCGCAGGCCGGGAGGCCTGCGCCACTAAGAGGTTAAACATGCAGCTTCATACGATCGATTGGGTTATCGCCCTGATTTGCGTCGTTATCTGCTTTGCGCCGGCGCTATTTGTGGCCAAGCGCTCGGGCAAAAGCACCACTGAGTTCTTTGCCTCGGGCCGTTCGGTGCCGTGGTGGCTGGCCGGGCTCTCGATGGTCGCGACGACATTTTCGAGCGATACGCCGAACCTCGTGGCGAACTTCGTGCGCACCGAAGGCGTGGCGGGGAACTGGCGCTGGTGGGCGTTCACGCTTACGGGCGTGTCTACCGTGTTCTTCTATGCGCGGCTGTGGCGGCGCTCTGGCGTGCTGACGGATCTCGAATTCTACGAGCTGCGTTATTCGGGCAAGGCGGCGAGCGCGGTGCGCGGATTCCGCGCGATATATCTGGGGTTCTTTTTCAACTGCATCATCATGGCGACGGTGAACCTGGCGGCGGTCAAGATCGCGGCGGTGCTGTTCGGATTCGAGCGCTGGCAAACGCTGCTGGCGGTGGGGCTGCTCAACGTCGTTTTCGCGACCCATTCGGGGTTGTGGGGCGTGCTGGTGATCGACATGGTGCAGTTCTTCATCAAGATGACGGCGGTGATTGCGGCGGCGTATTTCGCGGTGGAACTGCCGGAGGTGGGCGGGCTGCACGGATTGGTCGATAAGCTTTCGAAAGTGCACGGGCCGGGCGGCTTGAACTATCTGAGCATGCTGCCGGATTTCAAGAGTAATTGGGATCTCGCGGTGGCCGTCTTCATCCTGCCGATCACGGTGCAATGGTGGGCGGTCTGGTATCCGGGCGCGGAGCCGGGCGGCGGAAGCTACATTGCGCAGCGCATGCTGGCGTCGAAATCGGAAAAAGACGCGCTGGGCGGCACGCTATTTTTCAACCTGGCGCATTACATCCTGCGCCCGTGGCCGTGGATTCTGGTGGGGCTGGCGTCGATCATCGTGTATCCACAGCTTTCGGATATCCAAACGGCGTTTCCGCATCTGGATCCGCGGCTACTGGGGCACGACATCGCTTTCCCGGCGATGCTGCGGTTTCTGCCGGTGGGATGGATCGGGCTCATGCTGGGCGGGTTGGTCGCGGCGAACTCTTCGACGATTTTGACGCACCTGAACTGGGGCGCGTCGTACCTGGTGCACGATTTCTACCGGCGCTTCATCAACACAACCGGCTCCGAGCATGACTATGTGACAGCGGGGCGCCTCGCGACGGTGATTCTGTTCGTGGCGTCGTCAGCGCTGGTGTTCGCGCTCGAAACGGCGGCAGACAGCTTCAACATCATCCTGCAAGTGGGCGCGGGTACAGGGCTGCTTTACCTGACGCGTTGGTTCTGGTGGCGGGTGACGGCATGGTGCGAGATTGTGGCCATGGTGAGCTCGTTCGTGGTGTCGATGGTGCTGCTGTTGATGGCGAGAACCGGCGTGGGAATCGGCGCGGCGCCGGCGCTGGTGATCACGGTGATCGTGACGACGATCTGTTGGGTGACGACGGCGTACGTGGGGCCGCAGACGGACCACGCCACGCTGATCGCGTTCTACCGGAAGGTGCACCCGTGCGGGCCGGGGTGGAAATCGATCCGCGCGGAGGCGGGCGTTCCGGCGGCGGAGGATACAGACGGCCAGCACTTCACACTTGCACTGATGGGCTGGTTCGCGGGGTGCATCACGATTTGGGCCGGGCTTTTCATGGTGGGCAATTTTCTGTACGGTAGGATGGGTTACGCGTTCGGCCTGCTGGCGGTGCTGGCGGTGAGCGGGACGGTTCTGATTCGGGTGACTACCAGGCTTTGGAGATAAGGGGCGGGGGTAATTGATGGATAGTTCGCGGCGTGATTTGCTGAAGGCGGCATCGTTGACCTTGGCGGCCCGGACAGCCGAAGCGGCTCCGCAGAAGAAAGCGGAGACGATGGCGGGCGTGCCGTTCCAGCGGACCGAGAAGGTGCGGATCGGGCTGATCGGCGTGGGCGGCCGCGGGAATTCGCTGATCGATAATTTTGCGCCCATCGATGGCGTGCAAATCACTGCGCTGTGCGACGTGGTGGCGGATAAGGTGGGGAAGGCGCAGGCGAAGATCGCGAAGCTGGGCAAGCAATCGAAGCCGCCGGCCGGATATTCGAACGGCGATCGCGCATTCGAGGAACTGACCTCGCGCGACGATATCGACCTGGTGCTGATCGCGACGCCGTGGCTGTGGCACGTGCCGATGGCGCTCTCGGCGATGAAGCACGGCAAGCACGTGGGCGTGGAAGTGCCTGCGGCGAAGACGATCGCGGATTGCTGGCAATTGGTGGATACATCCGAGGCCACGCGCCGGCATTGCATCCAGCTCGAAAACTGCTGCTACGGATACAACGAAATGCTGGTGTGGAACATGGCCAAGGCCGGCATGTTCGGCGAGCTGACGCATGGGGCGTGCGCCTACAATCACGATCTGCGCAGCCTGCTGTTTTCGGACGAAGGCGAAGGGTTGTGGCGGCGCTTCGAACATTTCAACCGCAACGGCAATCTGTATCCGACGCACGGTCTGGGGCCGGTGGCGCATTACATGGATATCCAGCGCGGCGACCGCTTCGACTACATGGTGTCGATGAGTTCGCCGGTGGCGGGGCTGTACGCATGGCGCAAGGAGCACTTGAAGGCGGGCGATCCCAAGCTGAAAGAGACGTACAAGTGCGGCGATTTGAACGTGAGCCTGATCCACACCGCGAAGGGGCGCGTGATTCAGCTCGAGCACAATACGTCATCGCCGCAGCCTTACGACCGCATCAATATGATCGCGGGGACGAAGGGAATTTTCCGCGACTATCCGGCGCGCGTTTATCTGGACGGCGCGAAGCGCGAGGAATTCACGGGGATTGACGCGTATAAGAAGGAGTTCGAGCACAAGTATTGGACCGAGGTGGGCGTGAAAGCGCGGGAACTCGGCGGGCATGACGGCATGGATTTCGTGATGGCATACCGGTTGGTGAAGTGCATGCAGCAGGGGCTGCCGCCGGAAATCGACGTATACGACGCGGCGACGTGGAGCGCGCCGGGGCCGCTGAGCGAGGAATCGGTGGCGAAGGGCAGCACGCCGGTGAAGTTTCCGGACTTCACGCGCGGTAGATGGGAGAAGGCGTGAAGACGATCGCGATTGGGGCCTGCCTGGCCGCTCTGGCATGCGCGCAGGAAACGCCGACGGAACGCGAGGCGGCGCGCGATGTGCTGGCGAAGATGGCCGTGGTGGAAAAAGCGGCCGACGCATCGGGTTGGGTGGCGAAGCTCTCGGCGCCGAATGCGGCGCGCGACAAGGTGGCGGCGCGCGCGAAGCAACTCATGGAGACGGAGCTGCTCGCGATGAGCGACGACATCACCAAGCATCCGGAAATCGGCTTCGTAGAGAAACGCTCGATTGCGATTCTGATCGATTATCTGCGAAAGCACGATTTCACCGTGACCACGGATTCGGGGGGCCTCGAGACTGCGTTCGTGGGGCGGTTCAACGGAAATAACGGCGGTCCGAACCTGGGCGTGATTCTGGAATACGACGCGCTACGCGGCACGGAGCGGCCGTTCCACGGCGATCAGCATAGCGCGCAGGGGCCGGTGGGCATCGCGGCGGCGCTGGCGATGGCGGAATACCTGCGGACCACGCACACGCCCGGCAGCATCACGGTATTCGGCACTCCGGGCGAGGAAATGATGCCGCCGAGCGCCAAGGAAGTGATGTTCAAGGCCGACGTATTCCGCGGCATGGACGTGATTGTGCGCAGCCACTCGACCAGCGCCACGACGCGTCCGGCGCCGGGCTTCGGCACGTGCTGCCTCAACATCGATGGTGTGAAATATACGTTTTCGGGCGCGCCCGCGCACCAGATGACGCCGTGGGCAGGGCGCAACGCGCTGGAAGCAGTGATCCATCTATTCAACAATATCGACGCAGTGCGCGCCAGCATGCGGCCGGAAGCGCGCGTGCAGGGCATCATCACGGAAGGCGGCGCGGCCCCGAATGTGGTGCCGGACCGGACGGCGGCCGATTTCTACATCCGATATCCGGACGCGGTGTACTTGGCGCAGGTGCGCGAATTCGTGGACAACGCGGCGCGCGCGGCAGCGCTGGCCACGGGCACGAAGGTCAAGATCGATAACTACGGCCAGGCGCGCGACGGCATCTCGATTTCGACGCTGGGCGAGCTGGGCTATGCGTACATGAAACAGTTCGGCGCGACTAATGTGCAGGAAGCCTACGGCAAGCCGCAAGGGTTTGAAGAGACGGGCACGGTTTCGAGCGCGATTCCGGGCATGGGATTCAGCGCGCAGACTTCGACGTTCGCCAATCACACCTACGAAATGGAAACGGATGCGCTGAAGGACATCGGGCATCATGGCTTCGTGGTGGATGCTGAATCGATGTCGGCGCTGCTGTTCGATTTCGCAACGCACGCGGATTATCGCGATGCGGTGAAGCGCGAATTCGACGGCATTCACACGCTCTTCGGCGAATACCAGGAAGCGCTGAAGAAGGTTTACGGCACGCCCAAAGTGCCGGATCCGAAATAGGTAGCCTAAGCTTCGCTCAACTTTGGGACGAAAGATCAGGCAACGGCGGTCCCGCCGATGATACTCTTCAGCCAGAGAACCGGGACGTGAAGAACGGGCACGAAGCGGAACGGCTGCGAAAAGTGGTTGTGGATTCGCTCGATGCGGAAAGCGAAGGGCGCGACCTGGCGCGTGGCGCGTTCCAAAGCCGGACACAGTTCCACCGCGTGTTTCGCGCGCTGCTGGCGGAGACGCCGGCGGCCATGCGGCGGCGGTTGCTGCTGGAACGCGCGGCGTGGCGGCTGGGCCGCACCGATGACGCTGTCACCGAAATCGCGCTGGATGCGCAATACGGCTCGCTGGAGGCGTTTACGCGCGCGTTCCGCAACGCGTTCGGCGTTTCGCCAAGCCTGTATCGCCGGATGGGCGTGTTGCACTTCCGGCTGGCGGGCGCGGGCGGCGTGCATTTTCTGAGTCCGGGTTCTCCTGCGAAAGGAAGATGCGAAATGGACCTGTTTGACCTATTCGCCGGGCACGAAACCTGGCATACGCGAAAGCTGCTGGAGCACGCGCGCCAGCTTACCGAGGAACAGCTCGACCGGCCGATCACGACGCCGGAGCTTCTGCCGTGGCACGAGCCCGAACGCAGCCTGCGGGAGCTGCTGGACCGCATCGTGTTCACGAAAGAAGTGTGGACCGCCGCGATTACCGCGGGTCAGTTTCCAGAGCAGAAACGGAAGTTGAGCCCGGCGGAATTGCTGGAGCGTTACGATCGCGCCGAGGCGGAATTTCAGCGGGTGATGTGCGCGGTACGCGCGCGCGGCGGATGGGACGACGTGTTTGTCGACGAACTGTGCCAGCCGCCGGAGGAGTTCACGTTCGGTGGCATGCTGGCCCACCTGGTCACCTTCAACTCGTACCGCCGTCTGACGGCCGCCGCGGCGATGCGCAGCATGGGAGTGGACGGAGTCGGGTTGGGCTGCCCGATGGAATATGAGCGCGCGGCTATGGGCGTTGCCGAAACCGCCGGGCTGCCGAAATAGCTACTTCGAGAGCCTGGCCAACTCCGCTTTCATGCGCGTCCAGGCTTCGGTGCGCGCGGTGACGTTGCCCTCGACTTTGTTGTTGGGGTCCTCGCCGGCGCGCATGAAGCCGTGACCGGCGCCTTGGTAGACAACGGGCTCGTAGGTCTTGTGAGCGGCGGCCATTTTGGTTTTTGTGGCGTCGACGGTGGAGCTAATGCGGGCGTCGTTTTCGGCGTAGAAACCGAAGACCGGCGCGTGGATGCGCGCGATGGCGTCATCGGCGGGCGGAGGACCGTAGAACACGAAAGCGGCTTTGAGATCGGGCCGGTTGGTGGCGTAGCGGAAGGTCTGACCGCCGCCCCAACAGAAGCCGGCGACGAAGAGCTTGCCATCGGAGGCAGGAAGCTTCAGGGCGTAATCGGCGGCCGCGTTGAGATCGGCAGTGATCTGATCGGGCGGGAGAGCGCCGATGGCGCGGCCTACCGCGCCGGAATCGAGTGAACTGGTGCCACCGCCATTAGGACCGGCGCCGGAAAGCAGATCGGGCGCAATGGCGACATAACCGGCGGCGGCGAACTCATCGGCGGCGAGTTCGGCCCAATCGGACAGACCGAAAATTTCATGGATCACGAGGACCACGGGCGCCTTGTGGTTGACTTCGGGATAAGCGATGTAGGCTTGCACCGAACGGCCGTCATGCTTGACGGTGGCCCACTCTCGATGGCGCGGCGACTGTTCCAGTTTCTGTTTGGCCCAATCCTGCGCGGAGAGGGCGGAGACAGCGAGGGTGGCGAGCGCGACGAAGCGTGTCATGTCCTATTGTTTATCAGAGAAACGGCTGCGGCAGGCCCCTACATTTGAACCTGCTGCACCGGATGGCGCATGAGATACCAGCAGGGCGGCGCGCCGAAGTGCGGGAACAGGGAGTTGACGCAGGGGACGTCCTCAGTGGGAAGGAAGTAGAACTCGTTCTTTTCGTTCTTTTGCAGGACGGCGAGCGTCTTCTTCACGCGGACCGAGCCATAGGTTCCGCCGTGGAAAAGGCCGAAGCGCGCGCCGATGTAGTCGCCGGCATACAGGGCGAGCAGAGCGAGAACGATGATGAAGAGTACCCGCCGCGTGCGCATGATTCTACGCTAGCATCGCTAGGAGGATGCCTTTGAACCCGCGAACGCTGGCCTGCGTCAATATCAAACAACTAGTTACGCTTGCCGGGCCGGCGCGGCCGCGCGTGGGGGCGGAGTTGCGCGAGTTGGCGATTGTGGAGGACGCGACCCTGTTGGCGCGCGATGGGCGCATCGTGGCAGCGGGGCGCGCTTCGGAGATTGTGCTTCCGCCGGACGCGGACGTGGTGGATGCGCGCGGGCGCATCGTGTTGCCGGGGTTCGTGGACGCCCACACGCATCCGGTGTTCGCGGGCACGCGCGCCGATGAATACGAGCAGCGCGCGGAGGGCGCGACCTACGCGGAGATTGCTGCGCGCGGCGGGGGGATTCGCTCAACGGTGCGGCGCACGCGTGCGGCGGCGGAGGACGATCTGCTCGCGGGGGCCGAGCGTTACGCGGAGTGGTTCCTGCGCGGAGGCACCACCACTATCGAGGCGAAATCGGGATATGGGTTGTCGCTCGAGGCGGAGCTGAAGATTCTGCGCGTGATCCGGCGGCTGTCGCAAGCGGGGCGCCTGCGTTATGTTCCGACTTTTTTAGGCGCGCACGAGATTCCGGATGAGTTTCGCGGGCGAACGGCGGAGTACGCGCAGTTAGTGATTCACGAAATGCTGCCGCGCGTGGCGGGCGAACACCTCGCGGAATATTGCGATGTGTTTTGCGAGCCGAACGTGTTTCCGGCCGAGCAGGCGCGCGCGGTTTTGCAGGCGGCGCGCGAGCATGGGCTGGGTCTGCGGCTGCATGCGGATCAATTTACGGCCGATTCGGGGGCGCGGCTGGCGGCGGAATTGGGCGCAGCGACGGCGGATCACCTGGAAGCGACGACCAGCGAGGGGTTGAAGGCGCTGGGCGCGGCCCATGTGCAGCCGGTGCTATTGCCGGCGTCAGTCTATAATCTGGGATCGTCACGTTACCCCGCAGCACGAGAGATGATTGGGTTGGGGCTCGCGGTAACGCTTGCAACCGATTTCAATCCGGGCTCATCGCCGACGGCTTCGATGCCGATGGCGCTCTCACTGGCGTGCACGCACATGAAAATGACGCCCGCGGAAGCGCTTACAGCAGCGACCATCAATGCCGCTTATAGCTTGCGGCGCGGAGGCGAAATCGGGTCGTTGGAGCCGGGCAAACAAGCAGATTTCGTCATCCACGATTGCTTCGATTATCGGGAACTTCCCTACTTCTTTGGGCGCGAGCCGGCGTTATCTGTTTACGTTGGCGGAACTTGCGTTTGGCAATACGACACAAAATAAATTTTCGAGAAATTCATGGTTGGTTTTGAGCAAATCGCAAAGTTCGTTCGTCTATATAGGTATGAAGACGCGGCCCAAAATAAGCAAGCTGGAAGAATTGCGAGCGCGTACCGACCGGGAGCTTATTACGTTGATTAATATGCGATTAGATCAAGGTCTAGCTACCCAAGGCCCGGAGGCGGAGAAAATTTATCTGGAAGTTGCGCCCCTGTTGTTGGTGGCGAATGCCGGCCCGCGTGAGCGTGCGCGACTGGAAACGAAGCTGGAAGACTTGACGGAATCGTTCGAGCCGCTTTGCATGACGGCCTAAACCTCCCGCAACGCAGGTCCTGCTACACCGTAGTTCCCCATTAACCAGCGGAATCCGAAGTCATTCGCGCGCCGGGCGCTGCCTGGCGGCGGCATTCTTTAAGCGGCCAAGCGCGGAAAAAGCACGTTTGCGAACGAGAGCGTTGGCATCCCCCATCATGTGCGCCAGGGCTTCCAAAAAGCACGGATCGCCGGTTTCACCCATGGCCCAGGCGGCCGAAGCGCGGAACAGAGGAGCTTCGGCCGTGGCCATTTTGAGCAGCTCGGCATTGGCCCACGTATCGCCCATGCGGTAGAGGGCGAAGAGCGCGTTGCCAGCCACGCGATTGTTGTTATCGGCGGCGGCGGAACGCAGCAGATCGCGAGCCTCGGCGGTATCGATTCCCCACAATGCTTCCACGGCGTTGGCGCGGGTGCGCGGATCGGCATCGGAAAGACGATTTTGTACCCACTTCACGCTGCGGCTGGCGCGCCCGATCATGAGCACGGCTTTGGAACGAAGTTGCAAATCGGGCTGGCGGAGCAGACGCAGCAGCGAGGGCATGATGCGATTGCCGCCGGAAACGGCGTCGAGCACATCCATCAAGCGTGCGGCGGCGACAGCGGGCAACCCGGCGCCGGCTTTTTCCGCCAGTGTTTTAGCCAGACGGACATCCATCGTGTTGTCGAGATTCAGCGCAGCGCGAGCGAGCGAAATGGCATCGTCACGCGTCAGGGCGGGATTGCACAGCGCGACGAGCAGCAAATCGCTCGATGCCAATAAGCCGACGACGTATTGAACGCCGCGCGAGCTATACGAGGTCTTCACCACGCGGACGGCGGCATCCTGGAAGGCTCGAGGATCTCGCTCGCAGAGGTCGCGGATTTGTTCACGAACGCCGGCCGTATCGCGATCGAACTCTTCGACGAGGGTTTCGAGATGCGCGGCCAGCGGCGCTTGACTCGCCACGGATGGTTCATCGGCGGATCTGGTGAAAACTGTAGGGTTTAGAGCATGCTTCGATGATTTCCGCCACTATAATTAAATTGATGCCAAAAAATAGTTTCGGAGCGGCGGCGAAGCTGCGCGTGGGCGGCGCGGAATACGAAATTTTCCGGCTCGCAAAGCTTGAAGAAGCGGGCGTGGGGAACGTCTCGCGCCTTCCGTTTTCAACCAAGATCCTGCTGGAAAACCTGCTGCGCAACGAAGATGGCAAGCGCGTGACGGAAAGCGACGTGCGCTATGTGGCGGGCGCGGCCGCAGGCGGCGAAGCGAAAGAAATCAGCTTCATGCCGGCGCGCGTGCTGCTGCAGGATTTCACCGGCGTGCCGTGCGTGGTCGATTTGGCGGCGATGCGCGACGCGCTGGCGGAGATGGGCGCGGACCCGGAGCGCGCCAATCCGTTGATGCCGGCCGACCTGGTGATCGATCACTCGGTACAGGTGGATCAGTTCGGCTCGAAGGACGCATTTTCGGTGAACGCGCTGCTGGAATTCCAGCGCAATCGCGAGCGCTACATGCTGCTGCGCTGGGGCCAAACGGCATTCAGCAATTTCCGCGTAGTGCCGCCGGATACGGGCATTGTGCACCAGGTGAACCTGGAATATCTGGCGTCGGTGGTGTTCCGCAACGCGAGCGGACAGGCGTATCCCGATTCGCTGGTGGGCACCGATTCGCATACGACCATGGTCAACGGCCTGGGCGTGCTGGGCTGGGGCGTGGGCGGAATCGAAGCCGAGGCGTGCATGCTGGGCCAGCCGGTTTCGATGCTGCTGCCGCCGGTGGTGGGTTTCAAACTCCACGGCAAGCTGCACGAAGGCTGCACGGCGACGGACCTGGTGCTGGTGATTACGCAGATGCTGCGAAAGAAAGGCGTCGTCGGCAAGTTCGTGGAATTCTACGGCCAGGGATTGAGCGCGCTGAGCCTCGCCGACCGCGCCACGGTAGCCAACATGGCGCCGGAGTACGGCGCGACCATGGGCTTCTTCCCAGTGGACGCGGAAACGCTCGCTTATCTGAAGTTCACCAATCGCGCCGAGGATTTGATCGCGCTGGTGGAAGCGTACACGAAGGAGCAGGGCCTGTTCCGCACGGATGCGACACCCGATCCGCAATACGCGGACACGCTGGATCTCGATCTGGCGAACGTGACGCCCTCGCTTGCTGGGCCGAAGCGGCCCCAGGATCGCGTGGAGCTGCCCGAAGTGCGCGGGAATTTCCATGCCGCGTTTCCGGGTGCGGAAGTCGCCGATCACGCGCAGAAGCTCACGAACGGAAGCGTGGTGATCGCGGCGATTACAAGCTGCACCAATACTTCGAACCCCTCTGTGATGCTGGCGGCTGGGCTGCTGGCGAAGAAGGCGGTGGAGAAAGGCTTGATGGTGAAGCCGTGGGTGAAGACCAGCCTCGCGCCGGGTTCGAAAGTGGTGGCCGATTACTACGAGAAGGCCGGGCTGATGAGCTACCTGGAACAGCTCAACTTCCATCTGGTGGGCTTCGGCTGCACCACGTGCATCGGAAATAGCGGGCCGCTGCCGGAAGAAGTGGGCGACCAGGTGTTGAAGGACAACCTGGTGGTGGCGGCGGTGTTGAGCGGCAACCGCAATTTCGAAGGCCGCATCAATCCGCTGGTGAAGGCGAACTATCTGGCGTCGCCGCCCCTGGTGGTGGCGTATGCTCTGGCGGGAACGGTGGATATCGATCTGGTGGCGGAACCGCTGGGCGAGGGATCGGACGGAAAGCCGGTCTATCTGCGCGACATCTGGCCGACGGATCAGGAAGTGCAGACTACGATGCGCGCCTCGATCGACCAGGGCATGTTCCAGCGCGAGTACGCGGCGGCATTCGATGGCGACAAGAACTGGCAATCGATGCCGATTCCCTCGGGCGGCATTTACGGCTGGGACGACGCTTCGACCTACATTAAGAAGCCGCCCTACTTCGACCACATGGTAGACCCGGCGACTTTCGTGCAAGATATGGAGGGCATGCGCGCGCTGGCGATGTTGGGCGATTCAGTGACGACGGATCATATTTCGCCGGCGGGCTCGATTCCGAAGGACAGCCCAGCGGGTCGCTACCTGATCGCGCAGGGCGTGAAGCCGTCGGATTTCAATTCCTACGGCGCGCGGCGCGGCAACCATGAAGTGATGGTGCGCGGGACGCTGGCGAATATCCGGCTGCGTAACCAACTGGCTCCGGGGACGGAGGGAGGCTGGACGCAACACCTGCCGGATGGCGAGCAGATGTCGATCTACGACGCGTCGGTGAAATATCAGGCCGATGGCGTGCCGTTGGTGATTCTGGCGGGCAAGGAGTATGGCTCTGGATCGTCGCGCGATTGGGCGGCGAAGGGTGTGCTGCTGCTGGGCGTGCGCGCGGTGATCGCAGAGAGCTTCGAGCGCATCCATCGAACGAATCTGGTCGGCATGGGCGTGCTGCCGCTGCAGTTCAAAGCAGGCGAGAATGCGGTGAGTTTGGGACTGACCGGGCGCGAGACATTCGCGATTGAGGGCATCAAGGCGTCGATGAACGGCGGCGGCCGTACGGCGACGGTGCGCGCGGTGGCTGACCACGGCAAGGAAATCAAGTTTATGGCTGATGTCCGCGTGGATACGCCGCAAGAGGTGGAATACTACCGCAATGGCGGGATTCTGCCGTATGTGTTGCGGCAACTCGCGGGGCAAGCAGCGGCGAGCTAGACACAACGAAAGCCGGTTTTCGCGTCGCGCTCAACGCGCGTGAAGTCCACGACGGGATCGTGGGCGAAGCCGCAGAGCCAGCCGCCATCGGCAGCTATGCCGAGCCATTGCTTCTTGGTTTCGATGGTCTCGAGCGGAAATAAATCGAAGGCGGAGACCCACGAGGGCTGCACGTGCGCGTGCGTTGGCACAAGGTCCGAAAGAAAGCAGAAAGTCTGGCCGCGGCTTTCGGCGGTGACGACCATCATGTCGCGGTTGTGGCCGGGCGCGCGGCGCATCCACACGCCGGGCGCGACTTCGAAATCGCCATCCACCAGCGTCATGCGGCCGGCCTCCAGCAGCGGATCGTAGTTTTCGTCGAGGTAGCTTACGCCGTCGCGGATCAGGCGTTCGTGAGCGTGCTGCCACTCGCCGCGCGAGGCGAAATATTGCGCGCGTGGGAGAGACGGCTGCCAACGGCCGTCGCGCATGCCGGTGTTGCCACAGCAATGGTCCCAATGCAGATGGCTGTTGACGACGGTGTCGACCGATTCGGGGTCCACGCCGTACCGCGCGAGCGTTTCGGCGATGGATTCGGTTTGCGGCGCTACGCGCATGCGTTCGCGGGCGCGCTCATCGCGCTTATCGCCCAAGCCGGTTTCAATGAGAATGGCGCGCGCGCCGGTGCGAATCAGATAGCAATTGAAGCCTTGCTCGATGCGGTTGAACTCGTCGGCTTGAAATTTGCGGCCCCAGAGCGTTTTCGGCACTACGCCGAAAACCGCGCCGCCATCCCACCAATAGGTTCCGGCGCGTATGGCCGTGATTTCAAAATCGCCAAAGGTCAAGCGTCGCCGCGCACCAATTTGCGCGCGCGGTCGAACAGGTCGGCGGCGTCCTCCACCACTTTGCGGCCGCGTTCGAACATGTCGCGGCTGGCATCGGCAATATCCTTGCCGGCGCCCGTGACGGCTTCCTTGCCCTTCTGGGTATGCTCGCCCAGAATCTGGCGGGTTTCGTTGCCGCTCTTGGGCGCGTATAACATCGCCACGGTCGCGCCAAGAATTACGCCCGTCACAAACCAGGCGATGCGGTTCGATCCCTGTTCTTCGTCTTGCGAATACTCTAGATCATCGCTGTCGTGGGACATGCTGCTGGCGGCCTCCTTTTCCATTCTGCGATATCCTTGAGTCATGGCGCAAGATCCCGAGTTGGAAGTAGACCCCTCCCGAGACCTGGATTTAATTACGATTTTCAGCTCGAGCAATCATGACGCCGAAATGGAAGCGACCACTATCCTCGGAATGCTGCAATCCAATGAAATAGAAGCCATTGTGGTGGGCCCGGGCATGATTCCCTCGCTCGAATTCCAAGTGCAGGTGCCGCGCGCCATGGCCGATGAGGCTGTGCGGTTGATGGCCGAAGCGCGCGCCGCGGGACCCGAAGCGGCAGCTGTCGCCGAGGCGAAAAGCGAGAACGAACCCGGATCCTAGGGAAGTAAGATGGCAGTTCGGCGAGTTTTGTTGGTTGCGGTAGGCGGGTTGGCCCTGATTGGCGCGCTCTACGGCTTCCAAAATCCATTCCGCATTTACCGCAGCTTTGAACCCTACGACAACGTAACGCTGCCTTCGGACTGGCAGGAGAAAACCGAATGGGTTTTCGCACGCCTGATGTACCCGGAGCATCCGAACGCTTTGCTGGCGCGCCGCGTGCGCTGGTATATGGATTGGCGCGAAGGCGGCACCAGCTGGACCCAGGATTATCCCCGCGCCGACCGGCATTTCGTGCAGGCCCTGCGCCGCCTGACACGCCTGAGCGTGCGTTCGGTGGAGCAACCCGCGAACCCCGACGACCTTAACGATTTCTACAACTGGCCCTGGATGAACGCCGGCGAAATGGGCGATTGGAAACTCACGCCCGCCGAAGCGGCGACCATCCGCGAATACCTGCTGCGCGGCGGCTTCATGATGTTCGACGATTTCTGGGGCCCGGAGGAATACGAGCGCTTCGACGAAAGCATGAAGCTGATCTTCCCCGACCGGCCAGTGGTGGAGATGGATAGCAAAGACGCCATCTTTCACACCGTCTACGATCTCGACGATCGCGTGCAGATTCTGGGCGATTGGTGCGTGCGCCCTTCCATGCAATGCCAGCAGCGCGCGGTAGGCACTCAGGCGCATTGGCTGGGCGTCTACGACGACAAGAACCGCGTGATGATCGCGATCTCGTTCAATTCGGATATCGGCGATGCCTGGGAGTGGGCCGACGGGCCGCAGTATCCCGAAAAGATGGCGGGGCTGGCGATTCGGATTGGGGTTAATTACGTCGTTTACTCGATGACGCACTGAGGGCGCCCGGCGAGCACGAGTTTCCAACGGCGCATCAGCGCCAGTCTTGCGCCCCGTGCCAGACGTACAGGATTTCGACAATTTCTTCGGTGGAACGGTACACCACAACGTAAGGTGGGCTGACGAGTTCGCGGGTTCCTTTCATCTCTCCGGGCCGGCCAAGGCCGGGGAAGGTTGCCAGTTGTTCAATGCGGTCGGCAACTGCCTGAGCGGCATTCCGGGCAGCGGTTGGATTGTCTTGTTGAATGTGTTTCACCGCAGCCTCAAGTTGGTCGGCTGCTTCGGTGGTCCACCGAATTAGCCTCACGAGTGAAACAGCCGGTCGATACGGTTAAGCACGTCTTTGTGCTCTACTAGCTCGCCCCGGTTGGCTTGCTCGATGCCTTTTTGCACCCCTGCGATGAAGCGAGCCTGATTCTCGAGCATGCGGGCAACAGTGTCTTTCACCAGTTGCTCGGCGTCCTTGCCATTGGCAAGGGCCACTTGCTGGAGCTGCGTTTCAACATCGGGCGAGAAATGTACTTCCATGCCTTCAAGGTACGCGAAAATCTGGAGTGAGGCAACACGTGAAACTGCTCGTCAGTTTCCTGCGGCGACAGGCTGGAAGCCTGTCGTACTACGGCTTGTTGGGGCGCACGATCAACATCGGCACATCCAGATTGTGGCGCACGGGGTTGATGGTGTTGCCGAAGATCAGGTCTTTCAATCCGCCGTGGCCGTGGGCTCCCATAACGATGAGATCCGGATGGATCTCGTGTGCGTAGCGCACGATCTCGCGCGTGGGTGAAAGCGAATGGCGGATGGCGGTTTCGACCTCGATGCCCTGCTCGCGCAACAAGCGCGCGATGGTTTCGATGTAGGCTTCGCCGGCTTCGACCTCGGCTGTGGAAGCCTCGCGGCCGTAGATTTGGCTGGTGACGCCCTCTTCCACGTGCAGCAGATAGACTTTCGCATGGTGCAGCCGCGCCATGGCGGCGGCGTGGGTCACGGCCAAGCGGTCGAGTTCGGTGTGATCGAGCGGCAACAGAACGCGCTGGTAGGCCGGCGCGGCGGCCTCGGCGGGCACGGTTTCGGGAAGCGTGATGGGGGCAGTGCCGAAGCGCTTGAAGCGGCGCGTGATGTAGGGTTCGAGGGTTACCCACAGCAGCAGCAGGAGCAGCCCGATGCCGATGGGAATCCCAGCCAGCCAGAGTACGGGGCGCCAGGCGCCGGCGTGGGCCATCCAATCGCCAATCACCTGAACTGCCAGGCGCAGGTTTAAGGCGACGATGATGGCCGCGGCGATCCAGGCCAGCGTTTTGACCCAGAGGCGATTGGCGAACGAGCCCATGCGCGAGCGGTCGCTGGTGAAATGGATCAGCGGGATGATGGCGAACGGAAGCTGCATGCTGAGAATGCACTGGCTGAGCAGGAGCAATCCCAAAGTGGATTGCGGGCCGACGAAGTAGATGGTGAGCGCGGCGGGAATCACGGCCAGCGACCGCGTCACCAGGCGCCGCATCCACGGGCGCATACGGAAATCGAGAAAGCCTTCCATTACCACCTGTCCGGCGAGCGTGCCGGTGAGCGTGGAGGATTGCCCGGAGCAGATCAGCGCAATGGCGAAAACCGCACTGGCGAGACCAGTGTGCATGAGCGGCGTGAGCAGTTGATAGGCCTGTTGAATCTCGGTGACGGCGATGCCGCGCGAGAAGAAAACGGCCGCCGCCATCACCAGGATGGCGATGTTCACGAACATGGCGCCGTTCAGCGCCACGGCGGAATCGATCAGGTTATAGCGGCAGGCCGCGCGCTTAGCGGCTTCGTTCTGGCCGATATGCCGCGTCTGCACCAATGCCGAATGCAGATACATATTGTGCGGCATCACGGTGGCGCCGACGATGGTGATGACCAGATACAGGCTGCCCTGGCTCAGATGCGGCACCAAGCCGGCCGCGAGATCGGCGATCGCCGGCTTGGCCCACAGCACTTCGATGAAGAAACAGCCACCGATGACGGCGATCAAGGCCAGCACGAAAGCTTCGAGAGTCCGGATGCCGAAGCTTTGGAACCAGAGCAGCAGCAAAGTATCGGCCGCCGTCAGCAACACGCCCAAGAGCAGCGGGATGTGGAACAGCAGGTTGAGGCCGATGGCGGCGCCCAACACCTCGGCAAGGTCGCAAGCGGCGATGGCGATCTCGCAAAGAACCCAGAGGGCGATGTTGACGCCGCGCGGATAGCGCTCGCGGCAGGCCTGCGCCAAGTCGCGTCCGACCACAATGCCCAGGCGCGCGCTTAAGGTTTGCAGCAGGACGGCCATGGCGTTCGACATGACCAGCACCCAGAGCAACTGGTAGCCGAAGCGCGCGCCGCCTTCGATATCGGTGGCCCAATTGCCGGGGTCCATGTAGCCGACGCTCACCAGATAGGCGGGTCCGGCGAAGGCGAACATACGCCGCCAGAACGAAGGCTGCGCGGTCGCTACCGAGGCATGCACGTCGGCAAGCGAACGGGATTGCGGGCGCAACTGTTCCGTGGCAGGCAAATACTATTATGTGTGAATTAAAGGCAAGTGGCGCGCTTATGCTTTTTCGGCGGCCGCGGCCGCGGTCCCGGGGAAAACCACCCGGAACGTGCTGCCCTGGCCGGGAGCGGATTCCACGAAGATCTCTCCACCGTGCGCGCGGATGATTCCGCGCGCCGCCGCAAGGCCCAGGCCGCGGCCGGTGAAGCGGGTAGTAAAGAACGGATCGAAGATACGCGCCTTCACGGCGTCATCCATGCCGGAGCCATCGTCGCGGACCTCCAGCACGACATGCAGAGCGCCTTCGGCTTCGCCGGGCGAGGTGGAAATCGAGACGGTGCCGGGGTTGGCGCCGATGGCTTCAGCGGCATTGAGCGCCAGGTTCATTACCAGTTGCTGGACCTGGGCGCGGTCGCCTTCCACCAGCGACAGGCCGTTTTCCAGGTGCCATTCGAGGGCGATTTGTTGCGAAATTGAGGTCCGGATGAGAGGGCGAATATCTTCGATGACGCGCGAGAGATCGAGCCGGTCGACAACGAACGCCCCTTTGCCGGCGTAGGCCAGCATCTGGCTCACCAGGCGCGCGGCGCGCTCGCTGGCGAGGAGAACTTCCTGGATGCCTTCCTTGGCCTCGGGCTTGGGCAGAGTTTTCAGCGCAAGGGTGGCATTGCCCATGATGTCGGTGAGCAGGTTATTGAAGTCGTGGGCGAGGCCGCCGGCCAAGACGCCGAGGCTTTCCATCTTTTGCGCCTGCAGCAGGCGCTGCTCGAATTGCTTGCGCTCGGTGATATCGCGCGCTATATAGGATGCGCCCACCAGGGCGCGGGTCTGATCGTGAATCGGCGAAATGGTGAGCGAAACCTCGATGGGGCGGTGGTCTTTGCGAGTGCGGATGGTTTCGCAGGGTTTGGCGCGCTCGCCGCCGTGAATGAGGGCCAGCATTTCCGCCTCCTCCTGCGAGCGGGCAGGCGGGGTCAAGATCGAGATAGGGCGGCCGAGCGCCTCTTCCACGGCGTATCCGAATAATCCTTCCGCGGCGCGGTTCCAACTCGTAATAGCGCCGGTGAGGTCGACGGAAACGATGGCGTCTTCCGACGATTCCACGATGGCGCGAAGCCGATTGGAAACCTGCTCCTCCCGGACCAGCCGTGCCGTTTCCTGGTGAAGCTGCGCCAGCCGTTCTTCGGCATGCGATCGAGAGCGGTGGACGGTTTGCACGAAAACGATGGCGGCCCCACTGCCGAGGAAGAATGCGACGAGGCCGGCGGATTCCGTGCTGGGGCCGAACTGCCAGTCATTAAAAAGGACCGCGCCGCCGATGCCGCCCGCGAGAAGGCTAAAAGTGGCGGGGCCAGCACCGAAATACCCGGCCACAAAAATGACGGCCATCGAAACGAACAATAAAGGAAAGCGCTTGCCCCACCAGGGCGTCATCAACGCTCTCAGTAGTAGACCCAGCGCCACCGCCCCCAATCCGGCGGCGTACCTAGCCGGAATGGATCGCTGGTACCTGGATCGAGGCACGGCCTTATGATAACTTTGTGTGCGAAAAATGACGGGTACCAATCTTATAGGGAACTTACCGTAGCCAGGCTGGTGAGGCCAATGCCTTCGAAACCTTGCTCTCACCCATGAAAAAATCGAAGCCTCCTGCCGCGATTACTGCCAAAATTGCCACCCCCGTTAGGGTGGGTGCATAGCCATATCGTGTCACCAAAGCGCCGCCCGCCCATTGCGCCGCAGCGGTCGCACCGAACATTACCAAGTAGTTGACGGCGGCGGCGCCCCCGCGTTCGCGCTCAGGGACGCTGTTCATCAGAAGGGCGCTGAGTCCGGGCTCGCTCATCCACTGGAAGGCCATATACACGATATATGCAGCGGCGGGCGCTCCGAACGGCCGCGCCGCCAAACATGCCAGCGAGACCGCGGTGGCAGCCATCATGCTTGCGACGCCGCGCGCCATTCCGATGCGGCGGAAGATAAAAGGCGCCAGCGAGACCGCGGCTAACTGCGCTACCTGCGAGGCCGATGCGATACCGCCAATGTGCGCTACCGAGTAGCCCAACCGTGCAAAGTAGGCGCTGAAAAACGGATTGAAGGCGCCGGTGGCGAAGCTCCAAAGCGCGAAGGGAACCATATATCGCGTCAGGAAGCGCGCGCTGGGATAGACTTTCGTTGCGCGCGCCGCCGGTGCGGAGGAAGCCAGGCGCAGACGCGCCGCCGGAATCAGCGCCAGCGCGCCCAGGGCCGCTGCGAGAATCAGCGCGGGTTGTTTGCCGGCAACCGCGCTCCCGGAAACCATCGCTGGCAGGTGGCCGCCGACCCATCCGCCCGCGATGCCAATGGCGAACATAGTGGCGTAGAAAAAGCCGAACGCGGCAGACCGGCGCTTTTCGGGAACGGTGGCGGCCACCGATGGCGCCATCACGACGGCCCATGCCGAAAAGAACGCTCCGCTGACGAACCCAAGGGCGGCCAGTTCCACGCGCCCGGTAGCGAGCGCGCGCAACCCCGCCAGCAGCACGCATCCACCAATCGCGCCCAGCAGCGTGTTGCGCAGGCCGAAGCGGCGCACGGCGGCAGCGGCCGGCAAGGTGCCCGCCACGCTGCCGAGCGTGGTGGCGCTGGCGATCAAGCCGAGCATGTCCTCGCGGAAGCCAAGATCGAGCAAGCGCAGGTTAAACAGGAGAACGTAGATGAAGAGCCCGAAATTGAATAGGACCGCCGCAGCGAGGAAAGTCCAGAACTGCTGCCCGAGGCGGTTGGTCTTCCACCACCACCTGGCCCCTGCCGCGACGGCTGGAGGAAACGCGGCCGCGTGACGCGCGACGCGTTTGACAATGTGCTTCACGTAGCGCGCACGGCGCAGCAAGCGCCGCTTCCAGGTCAATTCGCTTTCCGGGAGGTGGACGGCATCCACCGGCCCGGGCATGCTCAGCGGTAATAGCCGCCGGCGAGCGACCGCGAGCGCGTCCATGCGCGATTCCACCAGGCTGAGATGCAGCCAGAGCTCGTCTTTCGCCGGATGAAAGATCTGACGGACTGGAGAAGCGCCGAATTCGTCAAACCATTGCCGCGTGGCGGAGGGCAAGCCTTCGATTTCGCGGGCGGCATCCGGCGCTGTTTCGCAGCCGAACCATTCGCGGGCCAGCAGGAACATGGATGCCTGCAGGCGGCGTAGTTGCGGAGGGTGCAGTTCGCTCCACGCCGCCCAGAATTCGGCATCGCCGGCGCGTGCTTCCAAAAACCGCGCGAGCTCGAGAACGTGATACGGCCTGGCGCTGCCTTGCACCACGTGCTTCAACAGATGCAGGGACGCGAAGGCGAGGGTATCGGGCGCGCATAGCGTTCCCATCGGAACGCCCGCGACCGCGCGCCGCTCGCGCCGCGGCCAAAACTCCTCGACGCCGGGCGCGCGCAGGCGCTCCAGCTTCTCATTCCAGAATTGAAAATGAATTTCGACGGCTATGGGGATTTCGGGGTCGAAGAAATCGCCGCGCCATTCCCACCCGGTTTTGCGGATCAGCGCGGGCAGATGATCGGTGGGGAAGCGATCCATCTCCGCGAGCGGCTCGTAGCCAAGGGCGATCAGCGCATCGCGCGCGGCAAACACGCGGTCGCGCGGCGCATACAAATCGAGATCGTATTGCACGCGAGTTTCGGCGCCGGCGCCGAAATCGGGGCAGTGGGTCAGCCCTTTGAGCGCCAGATAATCGATGCCCGCCGCGCGCAGGCGATCGTCGATACCGCGGTAGAGGGCTTCAAACTTTCGCAGGCGCTCGAGATTGCGCGCGGCGCACGCGTCCACGCGCTCGCGTACCCATGCTGGCATGGCATCGCGGGCGGCGAGGCGCAACGGCAGCGTAAGTTGCGTGCGATCGGTGAAATTCAGGGCCTCGCGCCATTCGGCGTCGGATAAAGCCGCCAGAAGATCCGGGCGCGGATGGCGCAAATGAAGCGCAGACAGAGCCATGGCCGCAGGGCGTGGCATGCCTCGCGCATTGGCCCAGTCCAAACTCACGTCAGAAATCGTACCGCATCGCGAATTGCATGCGCCGTGGGTCGCCCGAGGTGAAAATTCTGCCAAAAAACGGCCCGAAATCGGGGTTTGGCCCAGGTATGCCCCAATTCGGATGGTTGAACGCGTTGAAGCTTGACGCGCGCACTTCGATGGCGCCGCGGTCGTGAATGACAAAGCGCCGCGCCAGCGAGAAATCGAAAATATTGTTGCCTGGGCCCATGATGGTATCGCGCCCGGCGTTCCCAAACGTATAGGGAGCAGGGGCCGTGAAGGCGCCGGTATTGAAGAACTCGGAGACCGACCGCATGTCGCGCGGCAGATTCACGGATTGGCCTGGAACCACGTTCGGCCGGTTCGGCGTGCCCGAGTTCGCAAAGTCGAGGCCGAAATAGAACGGATCGACGGGCGTTCCATCCTGCAGTGTGACCGTGCCGCTGAGCGTCCAATTACGAAACGCGGCGAAGTGGGCTTGGGGCAGCTTATACACGTAGCCGGCCGAGATTCGCCGGCCCGGATTGTCGAATGAAATGCCGCGTTCCAGGCGGAGATTGCGTTCATCCTGCGCGCCCACGCTATCGAAGAGGCCGACGATGGGGCTGTCGGCATCGTCGATGGATTTCGACCAGACGAAGCTCGCGAGCAAAGAGAGCTTCGACGACAATGTCTTCTCCACCTTCACCTGCAGCGATTGATAGGAAGAATTGGCGATGTGCTGGCGCTGGATGATCTCGCCGAGATCGGGCCAGGTGCGCAGCGATTGCAGATCGCCCGGCCGCGGGGCCAAATCCTGGCCGATTTCCACGTGCGCGGGCGTATTGAACTGCCGGAAGCGCCCGAGGTGCGATCCCTTGGAAGCGACATAGGCGATATCCAGGAGCGTGCGCCCCGGCAATTCGTGCTGAATTCCGGCGTTCCACTGCTGCACGTAAGGAGTGCGCGCGTTGGGATCGATGCCGAAGTAGCTTGGGAATCCGCTGGACGCGGTGTGCGCGAAGCCGTTCTGCGTGGTGAGCACCGGCGGCAGATTACCGTTGGTCTGGTTCGACTGGTTGGATTCGCCGTTGAGGATCAGGTCGTAAGTTTCGACGGCGATTTCCTGGCTGAAATAGATGCCGTAGCCCGCGCGGAAGACGGTTTGTCCGCCGGGAAGCAGCTTCGGCAGGCGATATGCCAGCCCGACGCGCGGAGAGAAGTTACGATGGTCCGGATTGACCGCGGAATCGACGCGCTGCAAGGTGGGTTGATTGGGCAGCGAGGAATAATTCAAGTTCAGCAAGTTATCACGTTTTTCGGTGTAGGGTGACGCGTATTCCCAGCGCAACCCGAAGTTCAGCGTGAGCTTGGGCGTGACGCGGAAGCTGTCTTGCGCATAGGCGGCGAAATCGTTCTGGCGCATGTAGGCCTGGCCGGAGCCGACCGTATGCTGCGTGGTCTGCGGATCGCCGAGGAGGAAATCCGCGAACGGATCGCCCGAGCCGACGCCCGAGCCATCGACGCTGGTGAAAGCGCCGGTGTAGAGATACTCGCCGCGGGCGGTGTTGCTCTGCAGATAGTTCAACTGGAAGTGGATGAAATCGACGCCGAATTTCAACGTGTGGCGGCCATGCAGCAGCGAAAATCCGTTGGATGCCTGCCACAAATTGTCGCGCTGCGTCTGCGGCAGCGTCGGCGAATCGGTGACCATGGAATAGTCGGTGGCGTTGAAATACGGCAGCCCGAAGAAGAAGGGGTTGGTGGGCGGATCGGCCAGGCCGAGATCCTTGGCGATGTTGTCGTGGAACGCGCTTTCGGGCACGTCGTACAGGCGCAGGCGCGTAAAGCTGAAGCGCGCTTCGTCGATCCATCGGGCGTGGCTCTTGGTGTAGCCGACGGCCGCCTGTTGCGCACGCACCTGCTCGGCAGTCGGCAGTTCCGGAAAAGATCCGGCAACAACGTTGGATTCGCCGTTGATGGTGTAGCGCCCGGTCAATAAGCTTTGATCGGCGAATTGGTGATCCACGCGTCCCGATTCGCTATCCGTGCGCGTGGTGTTGGGCGTGGCGTTGAAATAGTCTCCGTTGGCCGAGTTGCTGTTGGGCAGCGGCTCGAACTTGGCGAGGAACTGGGTGGCGATCGGGTCGATGCGATTTTGCGGAATCACGTCACCCGGAAACGGCGTCCGCGGCACGTTAGTGAGCGGGTCGTAGATGACGTTCTGCCCTTGAAAATTGCCGCTGCGCGTGGCCGCATTGGGCACCAGGCTCAACGACGAGTTGCCGGCGGCCTGTCGCAGCCCCTCATAGATTCCGTAGAAGAAAGTGTTCTTGAGCTTGGGCACGGGACCGCCGAGCGAGGCGCCGAATTCGTTCTGGCGGAAAATGGGGCGCTGCAGCGTGGGGTCGTCGAAGAAATTGCGCGCATCGGTGGCTTCGTTGTTGAAATACTCGAACACGCCGCCGTGAAGCTGCTTGGCGCCCGATTTGGTCACGACATCGATCGCGCCGCCGCCCGATTGCGGAAACTCCGCGGGCGCGAGCGAGGACTGAATGTGAAATTCCTGCACCGAATCGGTGGGCGGATAGACGGCGATGGCGAACGTGTTGCGGTCGGTATCGTAGGCGCCGTCGACTAAGAACGCGTTCATGGTGGAGCGCGCCCCGTTGACCGGCGGATTCAGCGCGACCGATCCACGCGTGCCTTCCTGCACGTCGTTATTGACGTCATGGGCGAAGCCGCCGAGTTGCCGCGGAATGGCTCCCGGACCGAGCGTCACCAGTTCCACGATATTGCGCGAATCGAACGGCAGCGACATGATGCGGTCGTTATCCATGCGGTAGCCGAGGGTGGCGCTGCCGGTATCCACCGGCGAAACCTGGCCGGCGACAGTGATGCGGGCCCGCGCGTCGCCGATGGTCAATTGGAAATCGCGCCGCGCGTGCTGATTGACTTCGAGCACGACGCCGGTGACTTCGAAATCGCGGAAGCCGTCCTTTTGGGCGGTAATGGCGTAGGCGCCGGGCGCCAGGCCGTCGATGGAATACTCGCCGCGGGAATCGGTGAGGACCGTGCGCGCGAAACCCGTGTCTTTCTGCGATGCGATTACGGAAGCTCCGGATACTGCCGCGGAGGCCGGGTCGGTGACGGTTCCGCTCAACACGGCGGTTGAGACTTGCGCACGGAGAGAAACGCAAACAACCAGGGCGCCTAGAATGCGTTTCATGCCGAAAGCTTCTCCAACGCTTCGATGGCTTCCTCGAGCGTGGTATAGCGCAGCCGGTAAATCGGCGCTTCCATCAGCCGCCGCAGGGCGCGTTCATGCCGCGCGAAAGTTTCGGGGCTGTACTGGCGCGAATCGCTGAGCATGATCTCGAGAGCGTCTTCACGCGAAATATTGCAGAGGCCGCCCGACTTGCCGCGGTCCAGAAACACCATGGCTTCGACTTCGGAGCGCGTGGCCGTGCGGATACCGGGCAGGTGATTCATCGGCACTTCGATCGAAAGCTTGCCCGTGGGCCGGGCGCGCATTTGAAAACCTTCGATTTCGGGAAATAACTTGGGCGCATCCTCGCGGAAGCGCGCCAGATGCGGCTTGCCGGTGATTTGCCGGCCGCCGCTATTCTGCGGCAGGATGGTGCAGTCGTCGGAGATGAAAGTCCATCCCGCGCGGGCGCAGGCAAACGAGAGCGTGCTCTTGCCCATGCCAGACGGGCCCCACAACATTACGCCGCCGCCGCGCCGCCGCTCGACGCAGGCCGCGTGCATGGGCACGTTATGACGCTGCGCAAGCGTGCTGCCCGACATGCCTTCCAGAAAGAACCAGCGGAACCAGGCGTGGTCGTGAGCCGTGGCGCTGGTGATCCAGGCGTAACCGAAGGCGGCGTCGAGATCGACGCAGGCGAAGTTTTCCTGATTCGCAACGATCGTGTACAGATGTTTCTGCAGGCGGTGGACAGGTTGCGGCGAAAGGCTATCGCCGGGCTGAACTGCAATGCGCAATGTAATTGGCGGATCGGAGTATTCCGCTTCGTACCCGCTCCAAATTTCGGCAGCAGCCTGATGAACGTCCGAGGAATTCGACGCGATATCTATTTGAAAGCCGTAAGGATAATAAGAACGCCGGAGCGGCAAATCGACGTCACATAACAGCGGGTCGGATTGCCGCGCAAAAACCTGGGGAGATCTCACAACCCACTGATAACACGTCGATTAGGGTAACAGTAGTAAATTGGTTGACGTGCCGGGATTTCACAGTAGCAGGCTATGAAAACTGGCGCAGGGCAGACTCAACGGCTGAACGAAAGGCGGGGAGATCGGTTTCCACCACCTGCCAAACCAATTCCTGATCAATCTCGAAGTAGTGATGGATCAGAATGTTCCTCAATCCAATCGCTTTGCTCCAGACATCATCTGAAAAGCGCGAGCGAAATGCGTCACTTAGGCCACGGCAGGCCTCACCCAGTACCTGCAAGTGATACAGCACCCAGACCTGCAGTTTGGGATCCGCGTCAAAAGCAGCCCGTCCCCCGGTCGTCTCCGACTGAATTCGATCCAAAGCGCGAAGAATGTCTTGTAGCCTGGCGCGATCGTCCCTCACAACGGAACCGCATCCGCCAGAACGCGCTGGCGAATTTCGGGGCGCAACATCCGTTCGGTGGCGAGGTCAACCCGCACGTCGAAGCGGGTCTGAAGTTCCATGAGCAGGCCGCCAAGATCCATCAAAGTGCGTCCCGGAGCCAGATCCACCAATAGATCCAAGTCACTCTGGGCGCCCGGTTCGCCGCGCGCGACCGATCCGAATACGCGGACATTCCCCGCGCCGTGCCGCGCTGCCGCCGCTAGGACTTCGTCGCGATAGGTTTGGCGCAGCACGTCGAGCGTCATAGCTATTCCGATTATAGGCCGGGGCTTCCGATTCGGATGCCGTGCCATAATAGCTCGGCACGCGAAAGCGTCCTTCATGCGCGCCGCTATCATCCATTATTGGCTGCTGAACCGCCGCGGCGGCGAGAAGGTGCTCGATTCGCTGTGCCGGCTGCTGCCCGAAGCCGATGTTTTCACGCTGTTCTGCGACCCGCGGACGCTCAGCGATGAGGTGCGGCGGCATCGGGTCACGGTCTCATTTCTCGATCCGCTGCGGCGGTGGCATCGCAATTTGCTGCCGCTGATGCCGATGGCGCTCGAATCTTTCGATCTACGCGGGTACGATCTGGTGGTCAGCAGCGAATCGGGGCCGGCGAAGGGCGTGATTGCGCCTTCCACGGCACGCCGCATCTGCTATTGCCATACGCCGATGCGCTATCTGTGGGACCTCTACCCGGCCTATCGCAACGATTGGACGCGCTCGCGGCTCAAGCGCGCGCTGATGACGCCGCTCACTAACTACATGCGGCTTTGGGATTACGCCGCGGCGGCGCGCGTAGACCGCTTCATCGCCAATAGCGCCAGTACGCGCACACGCATCTGGAAAACTTACCGGCGCGAATCGGAGGTGATTTATCCGCCGGTGGACGTGGAATCGTTTCGCTGGGAGCGCCCCGAAAACTATTTCCTGGCGGTCTCAGAGCTGGTGGCCTACAAGAGAATCGACCTTCTGGTCCAGCACTTTACGCGTAGCGGGCAACGCTTGCGCATAGCGGGCGACGGTCCGGAGCTGAGCGCGCTGCGGCGCGCCGCGGGCCGCAACATCGAGTTTCTGGGCCGCGTGCCGGACGCCGATTTGCGCGGCCTCTATTCCCGCTGCCGCGCGTTTCTCATGCCGGGCGAGGAAGATTTCGGCATTACGCCGGTGGAGGCTCTGGCCAGCGGCAAGCCGGTGATCGCGTATGGACGCGGCGGCGCGCTCGAAACCGTGCCGGATTTTGGCGGCGTGTTTTTCAGCCAGCAAACCGGGGAGAGTTTAGCCGAAGCGATCGCCCGGTTCGAGCAGATCGAGCCGCGGATTCAGCCTGAACGGCTGCAGGAATGGTCGCGGCGGTTTTCGACGGGCGAATTCGAGCGCCGGATGGCCGACGAATTGGCCGGCGAGGACTCGCGGGAGAGCTAACTGCTGCGCTTGACGACGATATCGACGGAGAACTGGCCGTCTTCGGTGGACATTACGAGTTTGATCTGATCGGCGGCGATCGCCCCTTTGTAGAGCAGCTTTACCGGGGCCCCCTGGTAGTCCGTGGTGGCGGTGAAGGTGATGGTGGCGCCATCGATTTTGCCGTCTTTGATATCGACGGGCGTGGTGGGAAGTCCCTCGATACTACCAGTCAGGCTGGCGTCGGAAACCTTCAGATGAAACGTCAACGGCACCGAGGTTCCGTTGAAATCGAAGGCGCCTTTCCAATCGCCGCTGACGTCGGCGGCGGAAAGCAGGGAAGCCGACAACGCAGCTAAGGCGATTACGGCAAAAAACCGGGGCATGAACCGTCTCATAATCCTCGATTGTACCCAAAAGGCCGTTTGCAAAGCCGCCAAACTGTTTGCTACCATCGATTGGAGCGATCGGAATCCTTCCTTTGCAGCGCCGCCAATCCAACCAACGGAGTTAAGAAATCAACTGAATGAGCTTTACCGTTTTTCTAGGCAACTTGCCCATCTGGGTCACAGCTGACGATATTAAACAATGGCTCGCCGCCGAAGACCTCGTCGCCGATGCCGTCAAAGTGATCCGCAATCACGAAACCCAAGAATCGAAGGGCTTCGCATTTGTCGAAGCTCCCACTTCGGACGAAATGGCCGCAATTATACGGCGTTTTGACCGCGCTCCATTGGAAGACCGGCTGCTGCGAGCCAATCCCGCTCAACCCCCCAAGGGAAAAGACGGCAAGATACCGCAAACCGCCGCCCATTCCGCACAAAGTCCCGCGCCTGGCGCCGACCGCTCCGCCCGTGGAGGCGAACGCCGGAAGCGTGGGGGTAAAGACCGCGACTCCGCGCCGCGGAGTGCATTCGCCAACGAATTGGCCAAGATTCTGTAGCCTTCTACGCTCGCATGGGCGAGCGTATGCGACCGTTCTCACACCCGTATACACCTGTGACAGAGAGGCACATTCCCCCGCCTCGCATCCGCTTTCTTTTCAAGCTATCATTGCTGGCATGAGGCGTGCTCCTGCGCAGCCCATGAGATTCATTGGGGCGTGCGTCCTGTTGGTGGCAGGCCTCCCGCTCTTTGCCGGAACCCAGGATTCCGAATTCAACGTCAATACCCGCTACACGGTGGAGGATATCCAGGTGGCGGGCGATGGTTGGACGACCAGCCTGGTTTCCGATCGCGATAACCACATCAGCTCAGGCCTGCGAAAGGACTTGGCGGCCCTGATCGGCCAGAAGCTGAACCCCGCCGCGCTCGACGAGATCGGCCGCAAGTTGCGCAAGGAATTTCACGCGCGCACTGTCGATCATCACGTGCTGCGCGGCAAGACGCCGGACACGGTGCAGGTGGTCTACGACGTCAAATTGCGGCCCGCGCGCTTCGATCTTGCCGTACCCAAATTCGCCTACAACTCGAACCAGGGATGGAACGGCGCAGGGGAAGCTACAGCAACTGTGAATCACAACGCATTCACGGTGGGCTTCGTGAGCGACGGCGACGAGTTGCTGGAACGCTACACCGGGCTGCAGGCGCGGTATGAGAATTCGTACCTCGGCAGCAGCCGCGTGCACTTCCGTTTCGAGTTCGATACGTTCCACGATCTTTGGAACGACAGCACACGGCTGGCGGACTCCTCCGCGCTTTACCGTACGCGCGATAACTTCGAGCCGGTGGTCACGATTCAAGTGGCGCGGCCGCTTGCGGTGAGCTTCGGCGCGAGCTTCGAGCAAATGCAGACCGAGGGCGTGACGCCGCGCACCGAAGCGGCGAACGCGTTCATCGCCAGTGCGCGCTTTCACTATCAAATCGAAAACGCGCTGAACCAGCAGGATTTCGATTCGGGGTACGATCTGCGCGCCGGTACGCGAACGCTCGCCAGCGATTTCGCCTACAACCGCCACCATTTCGAATTTCGCTATACTTGGACTCACGGCCGCCAGGTGGTGATCGACGATGCCATGGCAGGCATGATCACCGGCAGGGCGCCGCTCTACGAGCGCTTCAGCTTGGGTAACAGTTCGACGCTGCGTGGCTGGAATAAATACGAACTGGATCCTCTCGGCGGAAACCGTATGCTGCATAATTCCGTAGAGTACAGGTACGGAGCGTTTCAAACGTTTTTCGACATGGGCGCAATCTGGGATGGCGGCGAGGGTATAGTCGCGCGCAGTTCCGCCGGAGTCGGTATCCGGGAGGGGCCGTTCTCCATCGCGGTGGCCTTCCCCATGAGGGACCGGCACGTAGAACCGGTTTTCATAGTTGGAATGAATTATTGATGGCGGCATGAATTATTGATGGCGCAAACTGCGCGCGATAGAGGGACGACGAGGCGGAGCCTGCTTCTGGCTGGCTTGGCTATTCCTCTGTTCCGCGCGCGCGGGGCCACGGTTTTAAGCGTAAACTACGACGGCGACAACCTTTACCCTGTTGCGCCGGACGTTCACTTTCTGACGCCGAAGATTGTGGAGCGGCTTCGCGCCTCCGCCGATACGCAGGCTTTTGTTTCGCAGTTGTCGATCTTTAGCGGTCAAAGTGAGACGCCGACGCGCGTTGGCCCGCCGCGGCGCTTCATCGTGAGCTATTCCATTTGGGAAGAGACATTCAAGGTCGCCATTCCGGGTCTGGGCTCGCAGGAGGGACTCTCCGTTGCGCAGGCGGAGTCGTGGTGTCTGGAGAGGATGGCGATCAGCGCTTCGGGGTTGGATCCGTCGCGGCCCTTCCGGATGCGCTTCGAACTGCGGAGCTTCTCGCGCCCCGATCTCACCCGCGTGCTGGGCGACTCGGGATTGAGCATCGTGAGCTTGGTCGACATTCTCAGCCGCAAGCCCGGAGCGGGCGAGCAACAGTGGAATCGGGAGACGGGCTGGCTGCGCTTGATCGACCTGCCCCGGCTGTCCGGCCGGCCCGCGCACCGCGGGTGAACCGTCTTCGCAACAGGCTAATCCTCGTCTTCCTGGCAGCTACGCTCGCGCCCCTCGGCGCCACTCTCTGGGTCACCACAACGCTGCTGCGATGGAATCCCAACTACCTCGCCGTAAAACAAATCGACTCGCTGGCCGGCTCGCTGGGCCGCACCGGCCACGAATTCTACATACGCGCCCGCACCGACCTGAAACGCCAGGCCGACGCCGGACAGATCGAGCCCGCTAAATTCGCGCCTTCGACGCGCGGCCAATGGCCCGGCGACGTGAAGGATTTCGACGCCGGCAATCAGACGGAGAAGTTCGCCACTACGGGCCGTGACGGCAACGCGCTGGAATACCTGGTGCGCCACGGCGATGAAATCTGGGTTTACACCACGAGTCTGGGCGACGTGGGGTTGGATCGGCTGGGCCGCGAGATTCACGACGCGGGCGCGCTCTCCGAAGCCGTCAAAGAGGGCGATCTGCAGCGGGGCGTGCTGCTGACGTACATCTTGCTGGCGGCGTCGTTCTGGGTGATCTCGCTCGCGGTGCTGGTTTATCTTGCTCACCGCATCAGCCGCCCCATCCAAAGCCTCACGGCAGGGTTGACGCAGTTGGCCGCTGGCGATTTGAACGCGCGCGTACCTTCTTATCGCGACGACGAAGTGGGGCGCGCCATCGAAGCGTTCAACGGCATGGCGGCGCGGCTACAAGCCAGCACCGAGCGCCTGGTGAGCATGCGCCAGCTCGAAGGCTTGCAGCTTCTGGCGCGCAAAATGGCGCACGAGGTGAAGAATTCCCTCACGCCCATCCGCCTGACGGTGGAAGAGATGATCGCGCGCTATAACGAAGCCGACCGGCCTTTCATAGAACAGGCCGCACAGATTGTGGCTGACGAGATCGAAACGCTGGAGCGGCGCGTGCGCGCGTTCTCACAATTCGCCGCGGAGCCGCCGGTGCAGCCGCAAAGCGTACAGGTGAACAGCTTGCTGCAGGAGCGCGTGGCGTTCCTCAAAACGGCGCATCCCGAAGTCAGCTACGAGTGCCGCGTGAGCGAAGATACGCCCGCGGCGCGCGCCGATCTCGATTTGTTAAAAGGGATCCTCACCAATCTTCTCGAAAACGCCGCCGAAGCGGCGGGGCAAGGCGGACGGATTCTGGCGGCGGCGACGGCGGAGAACCACCACGTGGCGATCGAGATTCACGATTCCGGGCCGGGCTTGAGCGCACAGGCGCGCGCGTCGCTCTTTCAGCCCACGATTTCATTCAAGAAGCGCGGTATGGGCTTGGGGCTCTCTATCGCGCGGCGAAGCGCGCTGCTATCGGGCGGGGACATTGTGCTGGTGAAAGGAGAATTGGGCGGGGCGGGATTCCGCGTGCTGCTGCCCATTGCAAATGATGGCGACCAAACGCGTTTTGATCGTGGATGACGAAGAGAATATCGGCCGCTCGCTGCGCATGATTCTGGAGCGCGAAGGCTACAACGTGAACGTGTGTAAGAGCGTGGCGGATTTTTCGAAGCACCCCGCCGCGCAAACCGCCGATGTCTATCTGTTCGACATGAAGCTGCCGGATGGCAACGGCATCGATCTGCTGCGCGCGCTCAAGCAAAACAACGGCGGCCGCTCGCCCGCGGTGATGATTTCGGGCCATGGCACCATCGCGGATGCAGTGGAAGCTACGCGCGCCGGCGCTTTCGATTTCCTGGAGAAGCCGCTCAGCCGCGACCGCGTATTGCTGGCCGTCAAGAACGCAATCGACAACTTCTCTCTGAAGCAAGAAAACGAGCGCCTGCGCGAGCTGGTGGGCAGCGGATCGGCGCCGAAGATGATCGGCTCGAGCCCGGCGTGGATGCGCGCGGTGGAACAGGCATCGATGGCCGCGCGCTCGGACGCGCGCGTGCTATTGATCGGCGAATCCGGCACCGGCAAGGAACTCTTGGCGGCGCATATTCACGCATCGAGCCCCTTCGCCAACGGACCGTTCGTGAAGGTGAATTGCGCGGCGATACCAACCGAATTGATCGAGACCGAGCTTTTCGGACACGAAAAAGGCTCGTTCACCGGCGCGACGGCCACGCGGCGTGGCAAGTTCGAACTGGCCGACGGCGGCGCGATCTTCCTGGACGAAGTGGGCGATCTGCACGGCGCGTCGCAAGCGAAACTCTTGCGCGTGCTGCAGGAGGGCGAATTCCACCGCGTCGGCGGCGAGCAGATCATCCGCGTCAACGTGCGCGTAATATCGGCCACCAACCGTGATTTGGCGTCGATGGTTTCGCAGGACAAATTCCGCGAGGATCTTTACTACCGGCTGAGCGTGGTTCCCATTCGCGTGCCCGCGTTGCGCGAGCGTCCGCACGACATTCGTCTGCTGGCCGAATATTTCCTCGACGATTTCTGCTCACGCAACAACTTCAAGCCCAAGAAGCTCGATGACGGCGTCTTCGCCATGCTCGAGGGCTACGCGTGGCCCGGCAACGCGCGCGAACTGCGCAACGTGATCGAGCGGATGGCGATTCTCACGCAGGGTGAGCGACTGACGCGCGATGCTATTCCCGTGGAAATTCGCGTCCATCGCGAATCCGGGCCGAAATCGACTATTCAAGAGGCCCGCGAATCGGCCGAGCGCGAACATATTTTGCGGGCGCTCGAGGAATCGAATTGGAACGTCTCCGGGGCTGCGCGGGCGCTGGGGATGGAGCGGACGAATCTGCATAAGCGGATTAGGGCGCTGGGGTTGAGCAGGGGTAAGTAGGCGGTAGACCTAAGCGCGTATTCGCCGGATCACGGCGTCGGTGAATTCGGTGGTCGATGCGTTGCCGCCGACGTCGCCGGTCAGGTGATCGCGATTGGCATAGACTTCGTACACCGCGCGCTCGAGGCGCGAGGAGGCTTCGCGTTCGCCGAGGTGCGCCAGCATTAGCGCCGCCGATTGCATCAGCGCCGTGGGATTGGCGAGGCCCTTGCCCGCGATGTCGGGTGCGGTGCCGTGAACGGCTTCGAAGATCGCGTAATTGTCACCGAGGTTGGCCCCCGGGACGATGCCGAGGCCGCCAACCAGGCCGGCGGCGAGATCGGAAATGATATCGCCGTAGAGGTTCGGCAGCACCAGCACATCGAACGTCTCGGGCCGGATCACGAGCTGCATGCAGGCGTTATCCACGATCAGCTCGTTGTATTGAATCTCGGGGAACTGCGAGGCCACTTCGCGGCAGCACTTCAGAAACAGGCCGTCGCTCAGCTTCATGATGTTGGCTTTGTGGATGGCCGAGACTTTCTTCCGGCCTTCGCGGCGCGACCATTCGAAAGCGGCGCGCGCGATGCGTAGCGAGGCCTTCTGCGTGATGATCTTGAGGCTTTCGACCACGCCGGGGACTACTTCGTGTTCGAGCCCGGAGTAGAGATCCTCGGTGTTTTCGCGGAAGATGGCGAGATCGAGCGCCAGGTCTTCGAAGCGCGTCTTCAAGCCGGGCAGCATGCGCACGGGCCGGAAGTTGACGTAGAGCCCGAGTTTCTTGCGTAATGCAACATTGATGCTGGCATGGCCGCCGCCGATGGGCGTAGCCGTGGGGCCCTTCAAACCGACGCGCGTGACTTCAAGCGACGCAAATAGATCGTCGGGGATCAGCTGGCCGTGGATCGCCAGCGCCCGTTCGCCGGCATCGACGCGCTCCCATTCGATGGCCACGCCGGTGGCTTCGACCGCACGGGCCGTGGCGTCGGCGACTTCGGGTCCAATTCCGTCTCCTGGGATGAGGGTTACCTGGCGGGGCACTACTCGATTATAAGTGCGCGACTACTTCCGACAGCCTCTCGAGTGCGCCGCGGAACCGGTCGCCCGACGCCGCAAAACCGATGCGGAAGTATTCGGACATACCGAAGCAATCGCCCGGGGCCAGCAGAACGCCGCTGCGTAGCGCGCGCACGCAAAATTCGCGCGCATCGCGTCCATCGGCCATGCGGGGAAACGCAGTCATGCCTCCGCCCGGAGGCGTGTACTGGAAAACCTGTTGGCGCTCCGCAAAAAAGGCGGCGAGCAATTCGAGATTGCGCGCGGCTGTTTTGCGGGCGCGCGCATAAATCGTCTCGCGATGGCGCAACGCCAGGGCGCCCAGGCGCTCGCCGATGGATGTGCTGCACACGGTGAAATAGCTACGGCCATTGAGGTACTCGCGGCGGCGTTGGGCGTCGGGCTCCACCAACCAGCCAAGCCGCAGTCCGCTGAGGCAAAGCGCCTTCGAAAAATCGCCGAGCGTGGTGGCGTTGGGCAGCCGGGCCGCGGTGCGCATCGCGGGGCCGTGATAGACCGGATGATAGACCTGATCGGACACGAACTGCACGCCACGCTCGGCGCAGTAATCGTGCAGGCCTTCCATTTCGGCGTCGCTCAGAGTCGCGCCGGTGGGGTTATGCGGCGAGTTCATCAGCACCATGCGCGTGTTGCCGTCGATGAGGCCGCGGATTTCATCGGGATCGATGCGGAATGCGTTCTCCTGCCGCAAGACGTAATGCCGTACATCGATGCCGAACGCCTGCGCCATCGCGTCATTTGCCGGGAAACCTGGGCGCGGCAGCACGACGTTGGCGCCGGGGGAGGCGACGCCGGCAAAAATTAGCAGCAGGGCTTCGGCGCCGCCCGTCATGACCTGAACGTGATCGGGGTCGCAGCCTTCGAGCGCCGCGATTTGGTCGCGCAGCTCACGGGTGCCGTTCGAGCCCACATAAGAGACAGGCGCATCGAGCAATTCTTCGAGATCGCCGCCCAGCGAGAGCAATTCGCGAAGGGTCCAGACCGGGCCGGTGCTGGAACCGAGGTCGAATTCGACCGGCGTTTGCGGGTTGTGTTTCTGCGCCAGCCACTCGTCCAGCAAAAAGCGGGGCAGGTTCATGCTTGAGGATACTATGCGCGCCTGTAGCGGGCTCTTGGGCAATTTGTCATCGAACATTAACTCTGGAGTGCGAAAGTAGCGATTTACCCGCATCGGCTATCCTTTATATGGAAGAAATGGCGAAAAAAGAAACGCGCGCGCGCGCCGCACAGGCAGTGGCGCATGAGAAGCACTCCGCAGCAGATTCCGACTTCGATAATTCCGATCTTTACATCAACCGCGAGCTGAGCCTGCTGGCGTTCCAACGGCGCGTGCTGGAAGAGGCCGAGGACGAGCGCAATCCGCTTTTGGAGCGGGTGAAATTTCTCGCCATTTTAGGCTCGAACCTCGACGAATTCTTCATGGTGCGCGTAGCGGGACTGGCGGCGCAGGTGGAAGCGGGAACCATGGAAGTGGGCCCGGACCGCATGAGCCCGCGCGCGCAATTGATCTCGATCCGCCGTGAGGTGAAACGGCTGCTGAATGACGCGCGCAAGTGCCTGGACAAGCTGATGCCTGCGCTGGCAGCCGAAGACATCGCCGTTCTCGATTATGGCGATTTGACGGAAGTGCAGTTGAAACGCGCCATGAGGTATTTCGAAGAGACCGTGTTTCCGGTGCTCACGCCACTCGCCTTCGACCCGGGCCGCCCGTTCCCGCACATTTCGAACCTGAGCTTGAATCTCGCCGTGACCATTCGCGACCGCTCGGGCGAGGAACGATTCGCGCGCCTGAAGGTGCCCGATTCCCTGCCGCAACTGGTACCGCTGCTGCCCGCCACGAAGCCGAAAGCGAAACACGATTCCAAGCCGAAACGCACCGAGATGGTGTGGCTGGAACAGGTGATCGCCGCGAATCTGCCCGCGTTGTTTCCGGGCATGGAGATCGTGCAGGCGCATCCGTTTCATGTGACGCGCGACGCCGACATTGCCATCAAAGAACTGGAAGCGGAAGATCTGCTGGAAACGATCGAAGAGGGCGTGCGGCAGCGGCGCTTCGGCAGCGTGATCCGGCTGGTGGTGACGCCGGATATGCCGCAATCGATGCTGACCATTTTGATGAACAACCTCGAAATCGGACCAGCCGAAGTCTACAAGCATCCGCGCCCGCTCTCACTCAAACGGCTGATGGGCCTGCACGGCCTCGACCGGCCCGATTTGAAGGATGCGCCGTTCGTGCCCAGCGTGCCGCAGGAGCTTTCCAACATTCCCGAGGACGAGGACATGTTCGCGGTGATCCGCCGCGGCGACATCTTCCTGCACCACCCGTTCGATTCCTTCCAGCCCGTGATCGAGTTTCTGCACAAAGGCGCGCGGGACCCCAACGTGCTGGCGATCAAGATCTGCCTGTACCGCACGGGCCGCAATTCGCCGATCGTTGAGACGCTGCTGGAGGCCATTGAAGAGGACAAGCAGGTGGCTTCGCTGGTGGAGCTGAAGGCGCGCTTCGACGAGGAGAGCAACATCGAGTGGGCGAAGGCGCTGGAACGCCAGGGTGTCCACGTGGTGTATGGATTAATCGGCCTGAAAATCCATTGCAAGGTAGCGCTGATCGTGAGGCGCGAGCAGGATCGCATCGCGCGCTATGTGCACCTTTCGACGGGAAACTACAACGCGGTCACAGCGCACTTATATACGGACATGGGCCTGTTTACGGCCGACGAAGACATCGCCGATGACGTGAGCAACCTGTTCAACTATCTGACCGGCTACTCGTACAAATCCGACTATAAGAAGTTGCTGGTCTCGCCGGTCAATACGCGGCAACGGATGGAAGCGCTGATCGAGCGCGAGATCAAACACGCCAAGGCGGGGCGCAAGGCGCGCTTGATTTTCAAGATGAATGCGCTGGTCGATACGCCGATGATCCGCAGCCTGTATCGTGCGTCACGCGCGGGCGTGAAGATACAGCTCCTGGTTCGGGGAACGTGTTGTCTGCGTCCGGGAGTACCTGGCGTCAGCGACAACATCGAAGTGCACAGCGTGGTGGGGCGGTTTCTCGAGCACAGCCGCGTCTACTGCTTCCTGAACGGCGGCGACGAGGAAGTGTACATGGGCAGTGCGGACCTGATGCCGCGCAACATCGATCATCGGGTGGAAGTGATCGCGCCGATTCAGGACCAGAAGATTGTGCGCCACATTTGCGACGAAGTGCTGCCGGTGTATTTGGCCGACACCGTCAAGACGCGGCAGATGCTGCCTACCGGCGCGTACGTTCGCAAAAAGGCAGATGGTAAGAACGCGCTAAACGCGCAGGAATGGCTGATCAAGAACAACCGGAAGCGGGTTCGGGGCAGAACCAACCGGCTCCAGCCGTAACCCGCCGCGATTCGCGACCGCCGCCCGACTTATCCGAGCAGATGGAACAGCCAGAATAAGCCGGCGGCAAGGATGACGGAGGCCGGCAGCGTGAGAACCCACGCCATGAGCAGATTCCGCACCGTGCTCCACTGCAATCCCGAATGATTGGCGGCCATCGTGCCGGCCACGCCGGACGACAGCACGTGAGTGGTGCTGACGGGCATGCCTAATTTATCCGCTCCGATGATAGTCAACGCGGCTGTGATTTCGGCGGCGGCGCCTTGGGCGTAGCTCAGGTGCTGCTTGCCGATCTTTTCGCCGACGGTGACGACGATGCGTTTCCAGCCGACCATAGTGCCGAGACCAAGCGCGAGAGCGACAGCCACTTTCACCCAGTTCGGAATAAATTTCGTGGCGCCGTCGATGTGGGATTTGTAGTTATCGAGAACCGTCCAATCCGCCGGCGTGATGGCGGGTTGATTCGATTTCTTCATCATCCGCAAAGATTCGCTGACGATGTACATGCTGTTGCGGAAGTTGGGAACATCTTTCGCGGGCACGGATTTCAGCTCGCGATAGCGGGCGGCGTTATCGGCAAGAGAAGTAACCAACTGGTCCACGCCGGCGATGGCTGCGGGTTGGATCTGGCGCGTGCGGAGATAGTCCGTGACTGCGGCGCGCGGGTCGCTTGCGGAGGCTCCCGCAGGAATGTATTTCTGAATGATGGTTTCCGCCTGGCGTGAGACGGCGATGAAATCCTGCGTCTGGGCGGGCGTGATGGCGCGGTTCAACGCGTAGGCGGTGGGCACAGTGCCGATGAGGATCAGCATGATCAGGCCCATCCCTTTTTGGCCATCGTTCGAGCCGTGGGCCCAGCTTACGCCGGTGCAGGTGAGGATAAGCAGGCAACGGATCCAGAAAGGCGGCGGTTCGGTTCCCTCGGGCGCCTCGTAGAGCTTTTTGTTCTTGATGACGGCTTTGGCGATGGTGAGAAACAAAGCGGCGACGCCGAAGCCAACCAACGGCGAAATCAGCAACGTGCGTCCCACCCCGGCCGCCTGGCTCCAATCCACGCCGCTGGTGCCGCTGCTGGCATTGATGAACTGGTTCGCAAGGCCTACGCCGATGATGGAGCCCACCATAGTGTGGGTGCTGGAGGAAGGCAGGCCGTAATACCACGTGCCAAGATTCCAGATGATGGCAGCGGTCAACAGCGCGAAGACCATATAGAAACCGGAACCAGCGCCCACTTGCAGGATGAGTTCCACCGGCAACAGAGAGACCACGCTGAAGGCGACGGCTCCGCTAGACATGAGAACGCCGATGAAGTTCCACATACCCGACCACACGACGGCGATGTGCGGATCGAGCGAATGGGTGTAGATCACGGTGGCGACGGCATTGGCCGTGTCATGGAATCCGTTCACGAATTCGAAACCCAGGGCTATGAAAAGAGCGACGCCGAGTAAGACGTATGGATATAAGGACACTCCGTGAACTACCGAAAGGTCGCTGGTAATTTGGGCTATGACGTATATAAGACCAATGACCAGGGCGATTCCAAAGACTAATATTCCGATCTTCCCCGGTCCCTTGTTCAGTTTGGCGTGTATGGTTGTGGCAGGCGCTGCTGCGGCCATGTAGGCACCTCGGTCTGCCAGTCTACAGAACCAATGTTACAAGCGCATAAATTTCAAGCAGGCGCGGCCTAAGTAAATGTCGTCGCCGGAACGTAACTTCTCGCCGCGGCGATTTCCGGCGGGTACGTCGATAGAGCGGCCATCGCGAAACACGCGCGTGCCGAACTCGCTTTCGTCATCGCAGAGGCGATATTCGCCATCTTCGAAGCGAATGTGAGCATGCTTGCGAGAGACCGTTGCGTTGGCTTCGTCGGCGCCTTCTTCAAAGACAATGGCGTTGCGGCGGATCACGCGATGCTCAGAATCGGTGAGTTCGGCAAGGCGGCCGATGTTGGTGCGCGCGCCGGTGAGTTCATATTCCGTCTGTTGGGTCTTACCCTTGACCACGGAGAGACGGGCAGCGGATGCCGGCGAGGCCGCGGCGGCCTTTTTGGCGGCGGACTTCACGACATACTCAATTTCGAAGGGCTTGGCGCCTTGCTCGGAAGTGCGAACCTCGAGCGAGAAATCGCGCGGGATCTCGCATGCGGCGGCTTCGAACGCTTCGCGTACATCGGCTTCGAGCCGCTCGCCGAATGCGGTCTCTAACATGGCGCGGCGATTGGCGTCGGGTGAGACGATGGTTACTACGACGCGCGCGAAAGGGAACATGCGGCGTCCGCGGGCGAGAGTTTCGATCTTGGTTTCGATGTCGTCGAGGATGGCGCGGTGAGTCAGCAGTAACTCGTTCGATTCGGCCGCGCCGAAGAGGCGCTCGGTCCAACGCTGGAAGCCGCGCTCGATACTCTTTTCGATGCCGGAAAACAGGCTCATTGAATCAATCCCAATTTGGCCGCGGCGTTGACGATTTCAGCGGCGGCCGGCGCGGCGGCGGTTCCACCGTATATTCCATTTTCCACGAGCACGGAAAAGGCGATCTTCTGCGAGGCTGAGCTATAGGGCGCAAAGCCGATGAACCAAGCGTGGGAATCGGCGTCTTGCAGTTCGGCGGTGCCGGTCTTCCCGGCCATCGGAACGGCGGTGGATGCGGCGCGGCGGCCGGTGCCCGAGGTCACCACTTCACGCATGAATTTGCCAAGAAGCTGCGCTTGATCGGCGCTTAGAACGGCTTGCGGCGGGTTGGTGCGCGGGTTGGTTTCGTCGGCGATCCAGCGGCCTTGGGGCATCTGGCCGGCGTTAGCGACGGTGGCGGCAACGCGCGCCATCTGGAAGGGCGAGGCGACCACCTGGCCTTGGCCGTAGGACGATTGCGGCAAGCTCTTCTTCAACTGGGCCGCGGTGTTAGGGGAAGCGGGCGCGATGCCGAGCAGCGTGGCGGTGTCGAAGAGCGGCTGCGCGCCAACATCATAAGTTCCGAGCTGCGCGAAATAGGCGTTGCAGGAGACCACGATGCCACGTTCCATGTCGACGGTTCCATGGGGCGATTTATCTTCGATGTCATCTCGGATGGGGCGGTTCGAGCCCTTGATGAAGTTGCCGACGCGGCCATCGGGAAGACGGATGCACTCATACGTTTTGTGCGTCAACTGCTGATCTTTGCGCAGGGCGGCCATGGCGGTGACGACTTTGAACGTGGAGCCAGGCGGATAGAGGCCGTAACGCGCGCGATCGAGATACGGATTCGATTCGGACTCGTTGGGCTGGTTGTTAGCGGGAAGCGGAAAGCTGACGGCGGCGAGGAGGTCGCCGGTGGCCGGATCCATCACGACGGCCGCGCCTTTGTCGCGGTTCGATTGCTGAAGCTGCTTGCGCAGAATCTCGGCGGTCCGGATCTCGAGGCGCGCATCGATGGTCATTTTCACGTTGCGCTCACGATCGAGGATGCGGCGGACAGCGGGATTCTGCGGGTCGTAGCGATGGCGCAGGAGAGGCACCAACTCGCGGTAATCGTAGCGCAGGACGCGTTCGGTGGCGTGGGTCTTGGGATCTTTGATTTCGACGAGCGTGGGCCGGTCGTCATAGCCGCGCAGGCGACGGGCGGAATCGCGTTCGACGAAGGAAGTGTTGCTGGCGGCCCAACGTGTGCGCGTACGAATATCGCCGAGCAGATCGAAAAGCAGGCCGCCGAAGGGATAATGGCGCGACTCGTTTTTGGGGCAGGCACGATCGATATCGATGCCGAACTGCTGGTAATCGGCGCGATGTTTTTCGAGCTCGGACCAATCGCTGGTGGCGAGCGGGAGACCGTTGCGATCGTAGACGGAGCCCATGGGGATCTCGCGCATGACGAGTTGGAAGCGCGGGTTGTATTGGTAGCGGCGCTGGCCGTCCGCTTGGACGACGAGGGTGCCTTGGCCGACGATGGCGTCGGCGTGGAGGATTTGGACGTAGGCGGACTTGGCGAGAATCACCACGCCAGCAACCGCAATCACAGCGCCTAAGACATTCAGTGGCGCAGGCCTCCCGGCCTGCGCAGAGGTCTTACGTAAAGGTTGTGCGCAGGCCGGGAGGCCTGCGCCACTAACGCTACTGAGAGATAGCAGGATGCCGATTACAGCAAAGTTGGCCAGCATGGAAGTGCGGCCGTAGCTGAGAAACGGGGTAACCACGCCGGAGAGCGGGCTGACGCCGAGCGATCCACCGGCGATGAGCAAGATCTGGAACGCGGTGGCGGCGGCCAATCCTGCGGCGAGGAAAAACTCGTAGTCGGAGCGCGCACGGAGGGCGATGCGAAGGGCGCGATAGATGATTAGCGCGTAGAGCGCGAAGACCGCCGCGACTCCCAGGAAGCCCCATTCTTCGCCGAGCGCGGAAAGAATGAGATCTGTGTGCGCGGCGGGAACGATCGCGGGATCGCCGAGACCGATTCCCATGCCGGTTGGGCCGCCGGTGGCGAACGCCCAGAGCGAATGCGCCAGTTGATCACCGCCGTGAACCAGATTGTTCCATGGCGAAAGCCACATGGAGACGCGCTCGCCCACGGTGTGCGGGACGCCGAGCAGGTATCCGGCGGCGAAACCGAAGCCAACCAGAGCGAGACCAATCACGGGGACGAAGGCGCTGCCGCGCGCGATGCCGTAGAGGGCGAGAAACAGGCACGCGAAGACGAGCGCCGGGCCCATGTCTTTTTGCAGGAAGAAAAACGCCAGCGAAAGCGCGACGCAGAAAGCTACGGGCAATGTGAATTCGACCGGCGGAATATCGAAATGGCGCGTGAGGGCGGAAAGCGACGGGCGGGTTTCGCGGGCGTGGCGCAGCACGTCCCAGCGATTGGCGAAATAACCGGCGAGGAAAAAGACGAGCAGCAGGCGGATGATTTCGACGGGTTGGAAGCCGAACAGATTCACCTTGGCGTCGCTGGTTCCGGGGCCGGAACCGAAAGCGATGAGCAGCACGGAGAGCGCGAAGCTTGCGATCAGCGGAACATAGCTGAGGCCACCAAAGAGGCGGCGGAAATCCAGCGTGGCCAGGATGGCAAGCACGATGCACCCGGCCACGACGCCCTGCGCGAAATCGGCGAAGAGGAGATTGTCGCGTAGCGGGTCGCGCAGGCTCACCATGAGGATGAGACCGATGCCGCTCAATAGCAGCGTGGCGGGTAACAGGCTTTGATCGCCCGCGAAGCCTCGCACGCTGAGCCAGATATGCGCCAGGAGAAATGCGGCGAAAAACAGGGCGCTCCAAAGCACGAACGTGCGGCGGAACTTATCGGGCGTGCGCACGGCGAAGAGCGGCTTCAACTGCCGGAACTGCTCGGCGGTGAGCAACTGGATCGAAGTGCGGCCGGCCATGCGGTCGCGCAACGATTTCATAGCGCGGGGCGCCAGCTCATCGGCATTGATGCGCAAACGCGCGAGGGCGCCGACGTTCGATAGCGATCCGGAAGCGTAGTAGATTTTTTGAGCGGCGAAATTGCGTAAAGCGGTGTCAGGAATGACGGGCGTCAGCGCCGGCAACAGGTCTTCGCGCGCCGAGAGCGCGTTGAGATTGAGCGGCGCGGGGGTAGCGTTGAGTGCGGGCTGACGCGATTGGTTGACCAGATAGAGGCCAAACGCGACGAACGCCGATGCAGCCAGAAGCCAGACGAACTCGTCGACGCGCCAGGCGCGAATGCCCGCGGACGCGACCGTGGCGCGTTCCGGGGCTCTGCTACGAGTGACGGCCATTTATTGGATTTCCTGCAAACGGGCGGTGACCCCATTGAGGCTTATCTGGACGCGCTTGATATTCGTTCCGGCATTGCCGTAGGGCGCGATGGCTTGGTAGAGATCGATGGCATGAGTGTAATCGTTGGCGGCGCGCGAAAGCTGATCTTTTTCCTGAGGAAGCCCGCGGACATTGACCGAATCTTTATAGAGGCGGTCGGCGCGGTCGCGGTAGCCATCGGCGAGTTCAGCGCGCTCGCGGTTGCCGAGTTGGTATCCATGGCGGGCGGCCTGTTGCAGCGCGGCGTCGGCCTTGTCGACGTCTTTGAGGCCGTAGATATCGAGGAGAGCGAGGCCGAGTTGCGGGTCGGGCGAATTGGGCAGCAGCTTTTGGGCTTCGGCGAACTTTTCAGCAGCGGTGCTGAGCTGTTGCGGATCGCGATGGCGCTGGCCCTCCAGGCGCGCGATCTGGCCTTCGCACAATCGGAGATAGCCGCGCGCGGTTTCGTTATCGGGATCGACGGAAAGCGCGTGCGTGAGCAGAGTTTGCGCGTGCTGCCAATCTTTTTCGTAAAGGGCTTGCGTGTCGTTGCGATAGCGGGCGACCACGAGAGCGGCAGCGTCGACGAATTTGCGGCTTACGGCGCTGCGGGCGCTGGAAAGCGCCCAGGACGATGGATCGGACTTGGCGAGATCGTTCCATTTGTTCCAAATCTGATCGGAATCGGCGAGCTGCTCAGACTTGATGTCGCGCTCGAGTTGCCGCGCGTGAGAGCGGAGATCGAAGAAGGAATAGATCGACCAGGAGCCGTAGACAACGGAGGCCAGAGCGAGCACGGCCACGACGCGCGCGAAGATGGCGAAGGTACTGCGGCGCCGCTTGGTATGCAGGGCGGGTGCGGGCTCGCGTGGAGTGGTGGTGCGGCGAGTCTCGTCGTCGGGTTCCGAGGCGGGTTGCCCAAAGCGGATGCCGGCGCTCGTTGCCGTGCGGCGCGTGGCGTCCGTATCGGGGTCGGCATCGATGGGGCCGCCGGTGCGAAACAGAATCAGCTCATTGGCAAATTCGCGCGCGGTGTGATACCGCACGGCAGGATCGTTGGCCAGCGCTTTCATGAGAATGCGGCGCAATGGCTCAGGGCACGGATCGGGCGCGGGCGGAGGAGGAATGCGGCTGCGGATCATGCGCTCCAGACGCTCGGTGCTTTCGGCCTGATAGGGCTGAAGGCCGGTGACCATCTCGTAGAGCATGACGGCGAGCGACCATAGATCGGACTGAGCGTTGACCTCGCCGGAATCAAGGCGCTCGGGCGAGGCGTAGGGTACACTGCCGAATTCGTTGCGGGTGAGACGGCGCGAAAGCGAAAGCGCCTTGGCGATACCGAAATCGATGACGCGCGTATTGCCGCGCGCGTCGATCCGAATATTCTTGGGCTTGATGTCGCCGTGCACGATGCCCTGGAAGTGACGGCCTTCGGCGGTGGTTTCGAGATTATGCGCGTGATCGAGCGTTTCGGCAACGGCGATGGCGACGTCTGTGGCAAATTCGATGGCGAGCGGGCCGCGGCGCGTCAGCTCGGCAAGGTCCTGGCCATCGACGTATTCCATGGCGACGTAGAAGAAACCTTCGAGGTCGCCCCATTCGTAGACGCGTACCACCCGCGGATCGACGGCGGCAAGCTGCTCCTGCAGCCCGGCGCCGCGGCGTTCGGCTTCGATGGCGTCGTGCGTGTCGGAATCGGCAAGGTGTTCGATCAGTTTGAGCGCGACCTCGCGATTCGCTTCGACATTGTTTGCGAGGTACACGTCGGCCATTCCGCCGCGGCCGAGCTTGCGCACGATTTCGTATTTACCGAGCTTGCGGCTGGCGCTGAGAATCACTGCTCGCGGCCTCCTTTAGCGGGCGCGATCCGGCGGACGGGGGGCTTCTGATCGAGCAGGAAGTTGTGCTCGCGGATGGTGGCGAGCAGATTGGGCGGCAAATCGAGCGGAGACTTCTCGAATACGTTGCCGGCGAGTTCGGGCGTAGCGCCATCGCGCAGAATGATCGCGGTTTTGTTGCGCTGGAACGAATTGTGAGAGAGGAGCGGAGTTACGGCGCCTTCGATGGCCATGCCGGCCTGCGTGCAATCGCGGATGGAGTTGCCTTCCAGTTCGGGCGTGCGCGGTCCGCGAATCTGGATGCCAACGGCGGGGCCTTGAATTTCAACGTTCACAATTTCGACGGCGGAATTTTCGAGCAGGATGCCGACGTCGAGGGGATTCTGCGCATCCGCGGCGATCAGGAAACCAGTAAAGCGGGCGCTTTGAACGCCGGTCGCGGCGACCGCCGTGTTGTTGAGCGGGGACGCGATCAGGCGAGCCTCGCGCGCCAGACGGCTGCGCAACGTGACGCCGCTCTTCAACACCACGCGCTCGCGGTATTCGCCGGGGAGAACTTCGACCGTATCACCGTTGCGGGCGGCGTCGAGAGCGGCAGCGATGGTAGGATACTGCGCGCCTGCGCCGGCGGCGATGGTGCGGGGTTCGATGACAACCGGCGGCTTTGGCTGGAATACTTCGTACAGCAACACGCCAGCTATCGCCAAATTGAAGAGGGTTGCGGCAATGGCGAACGCTCTCTTCGATTTTGGTTTGGCGGGCTGCGTGGCGGGTGCGGTGAAACGTTCGCCTTCCACGATTACGACCGTCACGTTATCCTTGCCGCCCGCACGATTGGCGGCATCCACGAGCTCGCGCGCGGCGGCATCGGGATCGCCCGCGTGGCGTTCGACGGAACGCTGGATCTCGGAGGCTGGGACCTGGTCGCTCAATCCATCACTGCAGAGTAGCAGCGCGCTTTCGGCATCGAAAGGGAGACGTTCGATGTCGATGAAGTTGGGATCGTCGGGCGCGTGGTTTTCGGAGCCGACGTCGCGGAAAACCTCGTTGCGGCGCGGATGGCGCATGGCCTCCGCTTCGCCGATTTCGCCGGCGTCTTCGCGCTCGCCGATGGGGGAATGGTCGCGGGTGACTTTGCGAATTTCACCACGGCGGATGAGATAGAGGCGCGAATCGCCAACGTGACCGATGTGGGCTATGCCGTTTTCGATGAGTGCGAGAGTGAGTACGCAGGCCATGCCCTGCCATGCGGGATTCGATCGCGCGGCAGCGAAGATTTCGTTGTTGGCGAGCGTGACGGCTTCGCGGATGCGGGTTTCGGCCGCGCCGGTCTGGCGTTCAAGACGCGCACGGATACGTTCGATGGCGATGGCCGCAGCCTTCTCCCCGGCGGCATGTCCGCCGATACCATCAACGATGACGAAAATACCGCGGTCGGGGTCGGCGTGGAAGGCGTCTTCGTTGTTGCCGCGGACGCGTCCGGGGTCGGTACGGGCCGAGGACTTGAGGGTGGTCATGACCATGCGGGCGCGCCTGGATCTAAAGAGAGGACGCAAGCGGGAGGTGTTTGGTTCGAGGGAATGATAGCGATGGCGCGCAAGGCCAAAGGTTTTTTGTGAAAAAACAAGCCGGTTTCATGGTAGCAGAAGGGATTGGAATTAGCGGCGTGTCCAGAGGGCAAATGACTGAAAAGAAGCGGGCTACCTGCGGGGAATCGGGACGGAGGCAGGTGAGAAATGGGTAGAAGAAATGGTGTGGTGGTGGGGCGCCGGAGGCGAAAGATTCCTAAGCCGATTAAATCACTTAAACATCCCGCCAAGAGGCCGAACCGGGCGCTGAAGCCGGTGCGCGATCCGTATGGCGAGTTGCTCGGGAGCGTCGTCGAACTGATCGAGCAATCCCGGCTCGGCGCGGTGCGATCGGTGAATGTATTGCTGACGTCCACTTATTGGCTGGTAGGCCAACGGATCGTCGAACATGAACAGTCTGGAGAAGAGCGCGCCGCGTATGGAGAAGAGTTGATTGAGCGGCTGGCTCAGGATCTGACCGCAAGACTTGGCCGCGGCTTTTCGGAACGCAACATTCGGCAGATGCGGTTGTTTTATCTGAGCTGGCCAATTCGGCAGACAGTGTCTGCCAAATTTGGATCGCGGCCTCAATTTCCGTTGCAGTGGTCTCATTATGTGCGGCTGCTTTCGGTCAACGATCAGAAGGCCCGAAGTTACTATGAAGGGGAGGCGTTGATTGGCGGCTGGTCGGCCAGGCAGTTGGATCGGCAGATCGCTACGCTTGCCTACCATAGAACTCGCGGCGCAAGATCATTAGCGACGAAAGATGAGGCGTCATCGGCCCGATGCGCAGGTGAGAGATCCGTTTGTTCTGGAGTTTCTGAATTTGAAGGATGAGTATTCGGAGACGGATCTGGAAGACGCGCTCGTGCAGAGCCTCGAACAATTTTTGTTAGAGCTCGGCAACGATTTTGCGTTTGTCGCGCGACAGAAACGCCTGCGCGTGGGAACGGAATGGTACAGGGTCGATTTGGTTTTCTTCCATCGCCGGCTGCAGCACTTGATCATCGTGGACTTGAAGCTCGGCAAATTCACGCACGCCGATGCCGGACAGATGAATCTGTATTTGAACTACGCACGCGAGCATTGGACGCAGCCGCATGAGAATCCGCCGGTGGGGTTGATATTGTGTTCGGAAAAGGATTCTACTGTTGCGCATTATGCGTTGGGCAACCTGCAGAACCAAGTGCTGGCGCACGAATACCGTCTGAGCCTGCCTAATGAAAAGGAAATCGCCGCGCGGCTCAATGCGGCGCGGCGCGCGTTGCCCATGCACGACGCCAAGAAGAAATGAGGTTGGAGATTCGGCAGACAGTGTCTGCCAAATTGAGGGCGTTGCAGAAGGGGGCCGAAAAAAGGAAATGGTTCCAAGTGACCCGATTTCCAGCCTTGCTCGCCGCGGGCATGCAACCGCACCGAACATTGCGTTCCGGAGCGCCGGACGCCACCGCTGGTTCGCTCCACGAATGCCGGTTTTCCCGGCCTCCGCTTCAACGCGTTCCAACGCGCCGCAGCTTTCTTTCTCCGTAACGGAACCGTTCGCTCGAAACGGCCTTTCCCTCGCCCGCAACGGCCTCCGTTTTCACGGATTCCATTCCGGGGTCAATGGTCCCGGCCTGCTCCTTCGCTCTAACGCCAACCAGTTCTGGCACCCGTTCGGCCTTTCCGCTCCACCGCCAGCACCGGTTAGCCCCGATTCCAGCAGCTTCCTCGCTTCAGACCCGTTGCGCTTTCCCCGGCCAACTCATCCGGCTGCTCTCTCCGTCTCCACTCCCCTTCGGGAACTTTCCTTCCCTCTGGATCAAAGCGTTCAACGGGCGTCGCCGCCGTCCGGTCCGCCTTCCGATTCCGCCCGATCTCCGCTCGCTCCCCGCCGCCCCATCTATCACTAGTTTGGGCTTCGGATCATCGTCCGCGGTCCGCTACGCTACCGGAGACTCGCTGTTCCTCAAACCTCTTGGAACCTCATTCAATATGCTCCCGAACCCTTTCGCGGTCAACGGATTTTTGTTTGTTATCGCTCATTTTTCAACAGCTTCTTTTTGGCTTATTTCGAATAAGTTACAACGCTAATCCAGTGTATTCGCTGTGGATAAATCATGTATTTCGCATCTTGTTTTGAGAGAATGGCCAAATGCGGCGGCTCGCGATCCGGCCGGGAGGAATAGGGGACTTCATTGTCTCCTTGCCTGCTCTCGAATGCCTGCGAACGGACTATTACGAGATTTGGACGCGCTCGGAAACGGCGCCGCTGGTGCAGTTTGCCGATCGCGTACGATCCATCGCATCCACCGGACTGGATTTGCTGGCGGTTACGGAAGCGCCCGCCCGGCTACTTGACGATCTGCGAAGTTTCGATTCGATCGTGTCCTGGTATGGCTCCAACCGGCCGGAATTTCGCGCTGAAGTGGAGCGCTTGGGGCTGCCTTTTACCTTCTTTCCGGCGCTGCCGGCGGAGGGAACGGGCGTACATGCGGCGGATTTCTATCTGGAGCAGGTGAGGACGCTCGGGCCATGTGAGAGCGATGGCGTTCCGCGCATCCGGTGCGATGTAGAGCGCGAGGATTTCGCGGTAATTCATCCGTTTTCGGGCAGCGAACGCAAGAATTGGCCGCTCGAAAACTTCGGCCAGCTGGCACGGCGCCTGCAAATCGCCATGCCGGTGTATTGGTGCTACGGGCCGGACGATCCGCCGCTCGACGACGCGGTGCGTATCGAGAATCTTTATGACTTGGCTTGTTGGCTGGCGAAAGCAACCTTGTTTGTAGGCAACGATTGCGGCATCACGCATCTTGCGGCAGCGGTGGGTACGCCGGTGCTGGCGCTCTTCGGTCCGAGCGATCCCGCGATTTGGGCGCCGCGCGGTCCGGACGTGCGCGTGGGGCGATTCAGCGAGATTTGAGGCGATCGAGCGCGCTTTGAAGGAGCGCGGCAAGGCGCTCCGGCTTCTGGCCGGTGAATTGGAAGAAGACCGCGGCGTGGCGGCCAACAAGCCTCAGACCGGCGCTGCCGGGGATGACGCAGTAATCGGCGTTCAACTCATGGTATTGCTTCCAGGGCCAATGTTCGAGAGGTTGAAGCTCGGGCGTGCGGACGCAACCGTGACCTTGCGCATCGATTTCTGCCACACCGCGCGAGATTTCAGCGAGGGCCTGGATGGTGCGGGCGACGGCGGCTTCGTCCAGATCGATGCGGTCGCTGCCATCCGGGCTTGAGAGATCGACGCGCACCCCGCGCATGCGGCGAACGGGCTTGCCGGAGTCTTCGAGTACGAGAGCGATGACGATGGCGCGCGCATCCGCCACAGCGATGCGGCCAGTCTCGCGCGACCACGCCTCATGCACGCCGGGGCGATGCGCGAACGCTTCCATGGGCGGCAATTCGGCAGATTGGTTCTGAGCCCACGCGGCGGCGAACGAAAGAGCGGCAAGGGAGCAGAGAGCGCGGATCACGCCTACTCAGTTTAGCCCGTCCGCGATACAATACTAATCGCCTGGAATGGCGACCCCGCTCCACCTTGCCGATTTGCGACCGCCGGATCTGGTCGACTTGCGCTCCCTGAAGGCGCGCGATCTGGAACCTCTGCTCACAGAAGAAGTGGTGGCATGGCGGCACGAATTGGAATGGCAGTTCGACCTTTCCGCAGGCCTGGTACGGCGGTTTGTCGACTTGCGGGCGCTCAACGGCAGCGCGTTGCTCGATCGGGGCCAGCCTACCGGATATCTCTATTACGTGGTGGAAGATAACAAGGCGCTGATCGGCGATTTGTATTTGCGGCGCGGGTATCGCACGGCGGAACGCGAAAATCTGTTGCTGGCGTCGGCGGTGGAAGAGATCGCGCGTAACCGTTCAATCACACGCATGGAGGCGCAGTTACTGATGTTGGGACATGCGCCCAACCGGCAGCTTCCGCTGGCGGAGCGCGCCTGCGAATACGAACGCTATTTCATGCGCTTGGCCACGGGCCGGGCGGATTACGTGGAACGGCCCGTACGCGGGCAGGTCACGATCGAGCCGTGGTCCGACGGATATCATGAAGCGGCAGCGCACTTGATTGCCGCGGCGTACGCGGACCATATCGACAGCAGCATCAATGACCAGTACCGCAGCGTGATGGGCGCGCGGCGGTTTCTCTTCAACATCGTTCAATTCCCTGGATGCGGCGTGTTCTTCCGGCCCGCGTCGTTTGCGGCGTTCGACGATGCGGGGAGGTTGTGCGGCATCTCGATGGCGAGCCTGGTGGCGCCGGAAAGCGGGCACATTACTCAGATTTGCGTGCTGCCGGAATTGCATGGCAGCGGCCTGGGACGCGAGCTGCTACGGCGGTCGCTGGTGACGTTCCGCGAATCGGGATGCGTCTCGGCCAGCTTAACGGTAACGGCCGCTAACGCCAATGCGGTGGCGCTGTATCAACACGTCGGATTCGAGATCACGCGACGCTTTTCAGCGTATGCGTGGGATCTGGCGTAAGAACTTGCCGGCTATTCGCCGGTGACTTTCTTCCAACCCTTTTCGGGATTGAAGCGCGTTATGGCGCGGGCCTGCGTGTTAGTGGTGGGGCCGAGATCCCTCTCATAAACCATGCCGCGGTGGCTGACGATGAAAGTGTTGACGCCGGTGACGCCGTAGTTGGCCGGCCAGGCAACCATGGCGAAGCCGCCGATCATCTGGCCTTTGACGACGTAATCCATGGCGCCGCCTTCAGCTGCGGAGCCCTGCGCTTTGAGAATGTGGAAGTAATAGCCGTGATACGGCTGGGGAGTCTTGCCTTGGGCGGCGAGAATCACGGCGGCTGCATCGGCGAAGGATTTCGGCACCAGCGCTTCGGATGCGCCCGCGAAGTAGAGCCCGTCATGCTTGCCGGGGGAGCTCAGGATATGCTGCGCGTAGGCGAGCATCCCGCTTGAGTTGCGATCGCGCTCGGCGTACATCATCTGGGCTTCCACGTAGCCGCGGCAAACATCGATGGCGTTCAGCTCATTGCGGCCCACACGGCGCGCCAAGACTTCTACCTTGCCGGCGGCGGTGTCGAACATCCACTGACCGTTGCGCGCTACCAGCGGTATTGGAAATGGCCAATCGTCGGAGCCCACGACGATGATGGCGCGAGTGGCATTGGGCCGTTCGATGGTGAGCTTCTCGCGCGCGCGCCGCGCGAAAGTCTCACGCCCCTCTTTGTCGGAAGCGGCGTCGCCGGAAACAACGATATCTTTCCCGCCAGGACCGAGGATGTTGAGCAAAGCGGCGGTGTCGTTCTTTTCGGCGGCTTCGGTGAGCGCTTGGGCGGCTGCTTCAGGATTTTGGAACGTGCGCTCGCCGGCGGCATGTAACATGGCAGCGGCCGCCACAAGGGCGGCCGCGGGAACGAGGATTTGGAAGGGATGCAAGCGTCTCTGCATGTGGGCCTCTTAGAATCCTTGGTTAGTGACGACCACCTCTGCCACCGCCACCACCGCCTCCGCGCGGCGGCGCGGAACGCATGCCTCCACCCCCTCCGCCTCCAGTGCGCTGAGGGCCGAGGCTGGAGTAACCGTGATCGCTTTGAGTGCGGGCCGCGTTGCCGTTGCCGATGTTGCCGAATGCGCTGCCGTTGCGCGCGGGCGGCTGGCTCTGCGGAACGCTGCGATTGCCGAAGCGCTCGCCTGAGTTGGTGTTCACCGCGGGCCGTTCGGCCGGTGCGATGTTTTGGCGGACATTGCCACGAAACTGCTGGTTGAGCTGCGGCGTGGCATAAGGCACGCCCGCGCGATGCATGGCGTCGTGCTGCCAGACCGTCCGGCCGTGGACATTGGCGACATTCACCGTATTGAAGTTGTAGCGATGGATGAACGTGTTATTCACAATCACCGTGTGGCTGCCCCAGGCGGGATGCCAACCCCATCCGCCCCATCCGCCCCAACCGACTCCAAAGAAGCCGCCGATGGGAATGCCGATACCGAAACCAAAGCCGACGCCGCCCACGATGACGGAGCGCGCGGGCCAATACCAATGGGGGTAGGGATACCAAATCGGAGGGCCCCAGATCCATACCGGATCGTAGACGGGCACGTAGATGACGGCCGGGTCGGCGGGTTCAATATCGATATACTGCTGGCCATTGTCGGCCTGCGTAGTGACGTTCTCCTGCGGCGTGGAGGCCAGTTTGCCGGCCTGCTGCGCCTGCAGACGCATGCGCTGCACGGCGTCCATGACATCGGATTGCTGCGCGAGGAAAGCGTTGCCGAGATTGGTGGTCCAGGTGACGTCGTCGTTCAAGCGCTTCATGACATCGGGAAACACGACAAGCGCCTGGATGCTCGGATCCCAATTCTGCTGCTGCACGGCTTCGGTAAGCGCAGCGCCCGTGACGCCCGGGTTCTTTTGCATCCACTGGTAGGCCTGCACCACTTCGAGCGGATACGTGCTCGCTACCAGCACCTGGCTGAGCAACGGATCGGGATACAGCGCCACGGGCGCGACGAGATCGTTGAGCTGATCGGGCGTGAGCGTCTGCCCGGGGGGTGGAGGCGGTGGAGGGCCCTGCTGATCCTGCGCGTAAAGTGCGATGGGCGCGGGCGCAATCATCAACGCACAAAGCACGACCGCCAATTTCTGCTGGAGAATTTCTGAAAACCGCTTCATGGCGTGCCTCCTATCTCTTCCAACCCAACTCAGTATACGCGTGTTTCGTTTTCCTGGTTACTTGCGTATAGAACGTGCACTGGATTTACACTAAATTACATATCGACATGGATCGCCGAAGTTTTCTCGGCACTTGCCTCGGGCCGGGACTGTTATCGCTCGCGTCACACCGGCGAGCCCGCGCGCAGGAAACCGGCGCGGCCGATTACACCATTCACATTGGCGCGGTGGACGTGGAGATCGCGCCGCGGCGCATCATCAAGACCATCGGATACAACGGCAGCGTGCCCGGGCCGGTGCTGCGCATGCAGGAAGGCAAGCCAATATCGATCGATGTCTTCAACGACACGGCAACGCCAGAGTTAGTGCACTGGCACGGTCTGTTCAGTCCGCCAGAAGTGGATGGCGCCGCGGAGGAAGGAACTCCGGCGGTGGCTCCAAAGGGCCATAGAAGATATAGCTTCACGCCCAGGCCGTCGGGTACGCGATGGTATCACTCGCATACTTACGCGGGGCGCAACTTACATCGAGGCACTTACACCGGACAGTTCGGGTTACTGTTGGTGGCTCCCGCGCGCGATGCGGCGCGTTACGACCAGGAGGTTTTGCTGGCGCTGCACGGATGGGATCCCTACTTCACGTCAATGGGAGATGGATCGCTCGAGGTAGGCTACAACTTCCATAGCGTCAATGGACATTCATTGGGCGCGGGCGAGCCGGTGCGCGTGAAGGAAGGGCAACGCGTGCTGTTCCGCATCGTGAACGCAAGCGCGACGGGAGCGCATCGCGTAGCGCTGGCGGGGCATCGCATGACGGTGATCGCGCTGGATGGCAACGCGGTCCCCACTCCGCGCGCGGTGGAGGCGATCGATCTCGCGCCGGCGGAGCGCGTGGATGCGCTGGTGGAGATGACGAACCCCGGCGTATGGATTCTGGGCGATGCCGACGACAAGACGCGCCGCAGCGGGCTGGGCTTGGTGGTGGAATATGCGGGGCGTACCGGCGAGCCGCAATGGACGGCGGTTGCGGAGACGGAAACCACGCTGTGGGACTACACAGTCTTCGGGCGCGATGGCGCGGCCGCCGAGCCCGATGCCCGCGTGCCGCTAGTATTCAAATCGAAATGGGCGGGCAACCGCTGGGTGGATCATTGGACCATCAATGGCAAGGAGTTTCCGCATACGGACCCGATCCGTGTCAAGGAAGGCAGGCGCTACCGCCTGATCTTCGATAATCAGAGCGACGATCCGCACCCGGTGCACTTGCATCGGCACGCGTTCGAGTTGGTGAACATCGCGGGCAAGCCGACGGCGGGCGTGATGAAGGATGTAGTGATGTGTCCGCCGCGGAAAAAACTAGAGGTGCAGTTCGTGGCGGATAATCCGGGCGCGACGCTATTTCACTGCCACCAACAACTGCACATGGATTTCGGGTTCATGGCGATGGTGGAGTACGAGGGATACAAGATGCCCGCCATGAGCGGGCATGGCGGATAGCCTGCCGCGGCGTCCCCACAATGCCGGCCATTGCGTATGATAATTGCTTGTCGCAACCAATCGGAGGTCGCAGAATGAAACGCATGTTAACGATCGCTTTCGGCGCGCTGGCACTTTCGGCCAGCGGGTTCGCACAAGCGAATCCGGAAATCGATCGGCCCCTGGCAGCCGCGCCCCGCAATATGCGAGAGGGCGCGACGGTCGTCAAGTTTAAAGCCGACAACACCTACGAGACGCTCAAAAAGGGCACGAATCAACTGGTCTGTTACGACCGGTCGGGCGAGCCTGGGCGTCAACCCTTCGCGGTGCAGTGCACCATGCTGGCGAACTTGCCTCGGGTGGCCCAGAATCGCAAGTTCGAAGCAATGACCGACAGGACCGCCAGACAGGCTGCGCTAGACAAGGCAGAAGCCGATGGAACCCGGGTGAAGCCGGAATACGGATCGATCTGGCTCGACATGAACGGCGCCGACGAAGCGCACGCTCGAGTCCACGCGACCATCGCGGTGCCGGGGGCGACGCCGCAATCCACGGGATTACCGGACAGCCCTGCCAAGGGCGGCGCCTGGATCATGAATCCGGGTACGTCGACCGCGCATATTATGACGCCAGGTAGTTAACGGCGAAGAGTTTCGGGGCCGGTTATTCGCTAGCGGGTTCGGAAGGGTTGGGCTCGGTGGCAACCGGTTCCGGTTCCAGCGGCAATTCCGTGTCGAGCGAAGTCTCGGGCGAAGTGGCAGCTTGGCGGCGGCGCTCCAACAGGCGAGCGGCCTTTTCGCCGCGCTTTTCTTTGCGCCGTTGCTCTTTCTGCATCTTTTTGAAGGTTTGTGATCCCCGGCCTGCCATAATTCCACCTTACCTTAATCGGGGCCCAGACGCCAAACGCCCGCTCTACTCGGTTTCGCCTTCCACTTCGGGCAAAACGTCACGTTCGCTCGCAACCCACACATACAGCGTGGGTAACAGGTAAACGCCGAGGATGAGCGCGGCAACAAGGCCACCCACTATAACGATAGCAAAGGGACGCTGCGAATCGGAACCAATCCCGCGCGAAAGGGCCGCCGGAAGCAGGCCGATGCTGGCTACCAGCATGGTCATCATGATGGGGCGCAGGCGCTGCACCGAACCATCGATGGCGGCTTCCAGAATATCGTGGCCGCGGACGCGAAGTTGGTTGATGTATTCGAGCATAATGACGCCCGTCTGCACGGCGACTCCGAACAGGGCAAGGAACCCGACGCCGGAGGAGACGCTCATGTGGGTTCCGGTCAGTAGAAGCGCGAGCAGGCCGCCAAGGGGCGCCATGGCAACGTTGGCCAAGATCAACAAGACCCACTTGAATGTCTTGAACATGGTGAAAAGGATCATGCTGATGACCAACAGGGTCAGAGGCACCACCACGGCGAGGCGCTTCGATGAACGCTTGGCGCTCTCGTATTCTCCGGCCCAATCGATGTGATAGCCGGTGGGCAGTTTGACGCGCGAGTTCACCTGCTTCATGGCCTCTTCGACGGCGCTGCCTAGGTCGCGGCCGACCACGCTATATTTCAGGGCGACGTAGCGCGAGTTGCCTTCGCGATAGATTTCGGATGCGCCGTCGCGTACGTTGATGTGGCAGAGTTGCGCGAGCGAGACGCGCTCGCCGCTGGGCGCCACCACGCGGATATTTTCGATGGCCTCCTGGGTGTTGCGAAATGGCGCCTGATAGCGGACCACCACGTCGTAGCGCTGCTCACCCTGCAGGACCTGGGTAACGGCCTTGCCGCCGACCGCGGTTTCGATGGCGTCCTGAACGTCGGCCACGTTGAGACCGTAGCGCGCCGCTTTTTCGCGATCGACTTCGAATTCAAGGTTCGGCTGGCCGATGACGCGGAACAGACCGAGATCGGAGATGCCGCGTATGGTGCGCATCACGCCTACGATTTCATCGCCCTTGGCTTCGAGGGTTTTCAGATCTTCGCCGTAGATCTTGATGGCGAGCTGGCCTTTGACGCCGCTGACGGCTTCTTCCATGTTGTCGGCGATGGGTTGCGAGAAATTCCAAAGCGCGCCAGGGACTTTCTCGAGCTCGCGATCCATCGCCAAGATGAGCTCTTCTTTGTTCTCGTGGAAGACGGGGCGCCACTTGTCCTTGGGCTTGAGATCGACGAAGTATTCGGTGTTGAAGAAGCCGGCGGTATCGGTTCCGTCGTCGGGCCGTCCGACCTGGCTGACCACTTGTACCACTTCGGGGAACGATGCCAGGATGCGGCGGCAGCGGTTCATGACAGCCGCGCCTTCGGTGGGTCCGGTGCTGGGAGCCAGCGTGCCGCGCACCCAGATCGCGCCTTCGTCGAGATGCGGCAGGAATTCGGAGCCGATCGCGCCGCCGAAGAGCAGGTAAGCCGAGGCGCCCAACGCGATCACGGCGACGCCTACCGTTACCCAGCGAAATCGGATTGCTTTGGCGAGACTAACGCGATACCCGCGCGTGAGCCACAACATGAGCGGGTTTTCCCACTCCCTCACCTGCTTGGGGAAAACGAAGCTCGAGAGCACGGGCGCGATCAGCATCGAGAAGATGAGCGACCCGAGCAGGGCGAAGGAGACGGTCCACGCCATGGGCTTGAAGAGGCGGCCTTCCACGCGCTGCAGCGTGAAGATGGGCAGGTAGGCGGTGATGATGATGCCGATGGAATAGAAGACCGGGCGCTGCACTTCATGCGCGGCTTTGCGGATAGCCGCGATCGGCGTGTCCGATTCGTGGCGGTGTCCGAGATAGCGGATGATGTTTTCCACCATGACGACCGCGCCTTCCACCACCATGCCGAAATCGAGCGCGCCCAACGAGAGCAGATTGGCGGGAATGTGATTGAGGTTCAGGCAAATAGATGCGAAGAGCAGTGAAAAAGGAATGGTGAGCGCGACAATAAACGCGCCGCGGATGTTGCCGAGGAACAGGAACAGGATGATCGCCACCAGCACAATGCCCTCGGTGAGGTTGTGCAGCACGGTGTGCGTGGTGTAGTGGAGCAGGTTGCTGCGATCGAGGAACGGCACGATCTGCACGCCGGGCGGGAGCAAATGCTCGTTGAGCTCATTGACCTTGTCGTGGATGCTGTCGAGCGTGGAATCGGAATTCGCGCCCTTGCGCATCAGCACGATGCCTTCCACGACGTCGGAGTTGTCGACCACTTTGCCATCTTCGCGATGGATGGCTTTGCCGATTTGACCCAGGCGTATTTTGGGCCCTTGCGTAACTGTGGCGATATCGCGTACGCGGATAGGGGTGCCATTCTGCGTCTTGATGACGGTATTGGCGATGTCGTTGGCAGAGCGCACCAGGCCGAGCGCGCGCACGTTGATCTGCTGTAAGCCCGCTTCCACAAAGCTGCCGCCGGCATTCACGTTGTTGTTGGCGAGTTGCTGCTCCACCTGGCCGATGTTGAGACCATAGGCGACCAGCTTATCGGGATTGACGGCAACCTGATATTCGCGCGTGACGCCGCCGAAGCTGACGACATCGACCACGTTGGGAACGGACTTGAACTGCTTTTCGAGCACCCAATCCTGCAGCGTTTTCTGATCCATCAGATCGAAATTGGGATTGGTGCTCTTGAGCGTGTACCAGTAAATCTGGCCCACGGGACTATAGTCGGACCCGATCTGCGGCTGAAGATTGGCGGGCAGCGTTACCTGCGTCAGGCGTTCGAGAACTTTCTGGCGATTCCAATCGTTGGCGGAATCGTCATCGAAAATCAGCATCACGCTGGAAAGGCCGAAGACGGAAAATGAGCGCAGATGTTCCAGGTGCGGGATGCCGTTAACCGCGATTTCGATCGGAATGGTGACCTGTTGCTCGACTTCCTCGGCTGCGCGGCCGGGCCACTGCGTAATGATCTGGACGTAATTGTTGGCAACGTCGGGATATGCTTCCACGGGCAATTGGTGGAACGCGATGCCGCCCCAGATAAGCAGCAGCAAGGCGAACGCCGTGACTAGAAACCGATTGTTGAGGGAAAAATCGACCAGACCACGAAGCATGAAAGTCCTTCTATTGTTCGGCCGTATTCTGCAGAACCAGGGCGTTCGAGACGACGCGATCTCCCGGGCGCACGCCGGAGATTATTTCCTGGGAATTCGGGGGTATCATTTTGCCCGCGTTCACTTCTACGCGATGGAACTCGCCGGTGGCGCCTTCGATGGGCATGTAGACCCAATCGCGATCGTGCAGATGCAGCACCGCGTTGGCCGGGATGGAAGCGCGCAACACCTTCTGCGAACCGTGGAACGTGGCGGTGACGAACATGCCGAGACGCAGCAAGCCAGGATTATCGATTTCGATGCGGACCTTGGCGGTGCGGATGCTGGGGTCGAGAACAGGCCCGATATTTTCAATGCGGCCGCGGAATAAGCGGCCGGGGTAGGCATTCAGCTTGATGTCGGCGTATTCGCCCACGCGCACGAAAGGCAGATCGTTCTCGTAGACGTCGCAGAGAATCCATACATGCGAGAGATCGGAGACTGTGAAGGCGCTGGGCGACGCCAGACCCTGGGTGCCGGCGGCGGCAGTGACCTGCTGATCGGTAATCACGCCGGAAATGGGGGCGTAGACGTTGACGACCGGGCTGGGATTGTTGATGTCCGCGCCAAGCACGCGCAGATGGTCGAGCGACGTTTCGATATCGACCTTGGCTTTGTCTTCGACATCCTGCGCCACTTCGACGTCCTTGGCGGCGATGGCGCCCTTTTCGAGCAGCAGCTTGGCGCGTTCCAATTGGGCGCGGGCCAGCGTCTCATCGGCCACGGCGTGGCGGTAATCGGAAAACGCGGCAGCGATATCGGCGCTTTGCACCTTCATCAGCAACTGGCCCTTGGTCACCTGGTCGCCGAGGCGCGTGTGGATTTCCAAAATGCGGCCCGAGGCGATGGAAATTACGGGCACGTTGCGCGAGACGTCCGGGCTGACGACGCCAGTGACGTTCAATTCCGGCGCCGCGTCCACAGCGGTTGCCGTCGCCAATGGAAACTGATCGGGATGATCGACCTTGACGTGGTTGGCATCGGGTTCCTGCTCCACTTGCGCCGGCGGCGGGGCTTCTGCCTTCGGATCGGGGGTTTCCTTGGAACCGCAGGCGGCAAGAAAAAAGGCTAAGAACAACGCCAGAAACGCTACTGCTTTGCGGGGGTCTCTCACAGGATTCGTTCGGAGCGCCGCTCCGCGTTTCAAGATCATTGCACTACTTCCCGTCCCACAGCCATGTCCAATTGCCCTGCGGCGAGGAGGTAGGAGCCGACCAGGTTGAGGTACGCTTGCTGCACCGTCCGGTAATCCTGCTGCGCCTGCAGGTAATCGAGCAACGCGGCGCCGCCGCGCTGGTAGGCGAAGGCGACTTTGTCGCGCACGTCGAGGGCTTCGGCGAGATAGGTCTGCTTATACGGCGTGAGCAGGCTGACGGAGCTCACCAGCGTGAAGTAAGCGGAATCCACGTCGCTGAAGACCTGCGCCTGCGTCGCGTCCTTGAGGCGTTGGGCGTGCCGGATATCGATTTCGGTGCGGGCTTTCTCGCCCTGATTACGGTCGAAAATGCGCAGCGGAATATTGATGCCAACGCCGAAATAGAGCGTGATGGGCGGATTGCGCGCGATGTCGATGGAGAACGTGGGATCGGTGGACCCGTTGGCTACTGCGAGGCGATGATCGGTATCGGCCTTATCGACGGCCTGAACGGCGGCGCGCAGGTCGGGGCGCTCTGCGAGCGCGAGATCGCGAAAATGCTCGAGCGGCTCGATTCTTTCGTTGAAATCGAAGCGGGCGTCGATATCGAATTGATCGACGGGGGTGCGCTGGTTGAGAAGCATCAGCATCGTGATCTTGGCGGTGCGGAGGTTGACCAGGGCGGATTGATAGTCGGAATCGTATTGGACGCGCTGCAGGTGGATGCGCTGCATGTCCATTTGCGCGATGTCGCCGGCGCGATAGCGATCCTGCGTGATGGCGTATTGCTTTTCGAAATAATCGATCTCTTCCTTGGCTAATGCCAATTGCGCCTTGGCCTGGAGCGTCTGCACGAAAGCGGCGCGCAGGCTGAAGAGCAACGTGCGCTCCTGGTCGGCTGCCTGCGATTCGGAAATGGCGGTGCCCTTCTGCGCGCTTTCGAGGCGCAGCTCGCGCTTGTGCTGGCGCTCGTGCAGGTAATCGAACTCGAACTGCGGAAAGAAATAGCCGAATGGCCGGAAGGGCGTACCTGGGGACGGGAAAATCTCAATCTGATCGATGCTGAACCCGAAATTCGGGTTCGGGCGCAGGAACGCCGTGACTTCCTCCGCCTTCGATTCATCGACATTGATGCGGGCCGCCATCAACGTAGGGTTGGCGGCGATGAAGCGTTGCTTCACCTGATCCCAGGTGAGCCCGGTCTGCGCGGCGATAGGGCCGGCGAAAGCGAATGCCAGCGCGACAGCGCAAATAGAGCGTTGGGCGTGGGAGGGATTGGAGCGTCTGAGTTTCAAAGCAGCTCTACGGAAAGCCGGAATTTTCATTATCGATGAACCTGCGTGCGGCTGACCTTCGGACAAGGATATCTTTCAGGCCGGTGTCAACCTATCTTTTGGCCGAGTTGATTGCCGCACGTTCCAGAATACTTAAAATGAAAGCTGGAGCGCCATGAGCATGTTCCTTCGTTTTTCCGGGACCGCGCGCGTGGCGCCGGCGGCCATTCTGATTGCGGCCATCGCAGTCCTCGACTGGCGCGTGGATGCGTCGATCGCCTTCGGCTTCCTTTACGTCTTCCCGATGTTGATCGTGGGGGCGGCGTGCCCCCGCTGGGCGGTGGCGGGCGTGGCGCTGCTCTGCACCTGCCTGGCGGATTGGTTCGACCCGTATCCGTTCACGACCGCGACGGCCCTTCCGCAGGACATTCTGGTGTGCACCGCGCTGCTGGGCGCGGGGCTGTTCGCCTACGAGGTGACGCGCAGCCGGGCGCGCGAGATCGAAAACCTGCGGCGTGTGGAACGCGAATCGGCGGCGCGGCGCGAGGCGGAAGAGCAACTGGAGTTCCTGATCGACAGCAGCCCGGTGGGCGTGCTCACCATGACCGTGGGAGGCACCATCATCCAGGCGAATTCGGCGGCGCAGCGTTTGCTCGGCGTCACCGCGGCCGAATTGCACGGCGCCAACGTGCGCCGCTTTCTGCCGGCGTTGAGCCGCGTCTACAGCGGCGGCGACCCGGGCGCCTATCGCACCGAAATGCAGTGCCGCGGTGAGCGCGCCAACGGCGACGTGTTCCTGGCCAACGTTTTCTTTTCGACCTACAACACGGCGGCGGGGCCGCGTCTGGCGGCTCTGGTGGTGGATGCGTCGGAAGATTTGCGCGACCGCGAAGAAGTCAGCCTGCAACAATTGATGGCCGGATCGCGCATTCTGGTGGGCGCGGTTTCGCATGAGGTGCGCAACGTGTGCGGCGCCATCGGCGTGATTCACGAGAACCTGGCGCGCAGCGGCGGCTTGCGGGGCAACAAAGATTTCGAAGCGCTGGGATCGCTGGTGGAAACGCTGCACAAGATCGCTTCGCTCGAGCTGAAGCAGAGCAAGAACCGGAGCGAAGCGGCGGCGATCGACCTGGCGGATACTCTCGACGACCTCCGCATCGTGTTGGAGCCGTATTGCCACGACGCGGGAATCGACGTGACGTGGAATGTGGCGCCTGACTTGCCGCAGGTTTGGGCCGAACCGCACAGCCTGCTACAGGCCGTGCTCAATCTGATGAAAAACAGCGAACGCGCGCTGGAAGACGCGGCGGTGAAGCGCATCGACGTCTCGGTGACGGCGCATCACGGGGTGGTGTCGATTCGCGTGGCGGATACGGGGCCCGGCATTACGTCGGTAGACAAGCTGTTTCAGCCTTTTCAGAAGGGCGCGGAATCGACCGGGCTGGGGCTCTACCTATCGCGGGCTTTCCTGCGCTCATTCCACGGCGATTTGCGTTACGATCCGGGTGAGAGCGGCTGCGCATTTACGATTGACCTCACCGCGGCGGGGCAAGGCGCCGAACCCAAGCCAGCCGGCGCGAACGCGCTAGAACATGGAACGCATCCGGCTACTATTGCTTGACGACCACGTGCTCTTCCGCGAGAGCCTGAGCCGGTTATTGGCATCCGAGGAAGATTTCGAAATGGCCGGCCATTGCGGCGACGCCAACGAAGCGCTCGAACTGCTGCGCACCACCCCGGTCGACATTGTGCTGCTGGATTTCGATCTGGGCGGCGAGCACGCATCGCACTTCGCGGCGGCGGCGCGGGCGGCGGGGTACGAAGGCAAGATCCTGATGGTGACGGCGGGCATGAGCGCGGCCGAATCGTCGCACGCGCTGACCAATGGGGCGTCGGGCATCTTTCTCAAGCACAGCTCGCCCGGGAACCTGGCGCAGGCGATCCGCATGGTGGCCAGCGGGCAGATGTGGGTGGATCCGAAGATCGTGCGGATGCTGGCCGAGGGAGTGCCGCGGCTCGAAGACCGCTCACTGCATAGCCTGCTGACCATGCGCGAGCGGCAGGTGCTGCAGGCGCTGTTTGAAGGGTTGACGAACAAGGAAATTGCCGGGCAGTTGGGAGTTTCCGAGAGCGCGGTGAAGGCTACGCTACAGCAACTCTTTCAGAAAACGCGCGTGCGAACGCGTAGTCAGTTAGTGCGCATCGCGCTGGAGTCTTCGCTGGGCGCTTCGCGAAAGCTCTGAAGCGTGATTAGCGGTGCGGTATGTGGTGGTCGTGATGATGCCGGCGCCAGTTATACAGCGCCAACCATACAAACGACGCTACACCCATTAAAATGAGCACTTCGGGCACGTCGAGGTGTCCCATGTGTACTCTCCCCTTGGCAGAATTATACGCCTCTAGGGACATGTTGAATGGGCTGATTCACCCCAGTAGCCGAAAGATCAAAAACGTTACCTATTGCCACTGCGCGACGGTTTCCGGAGGCATTTTGCCCAGAATATATTGGGCCATTTCGCGTATGCGATCGGTGGTGGTTCCGGGGCCGGTGTAGCAGTGGCCGCGCATGGCGCCGTAAACGAAAAACCCTTCATAGTGCGGGTCTTTGGTGGTGACCATCCAGTTCTGCATCAGATGCACGGCATTGTTCAGGAAGAAGTTATCGGCGTCGCCGACGAAGACGTGCATCTTACCCTGCAGCTTGGGGCCGAGCGTATACCAGTTCTTTTCCATGTAATAGCGCAGGTCGTAGTGTTCCTTCCAATACTGAGCCACTGAGGAACTGATGACGCCGGTTTTCTTGTCGAAGAGGGGCTCGAAATAGCCGTCTGCGCCGAGCGGGCCGAAGACAGCCGACCAGATATCCAACTGTTCGCCGGAACGGCCATGCGTGCCGTTGACGAGCTCGAAATGGTTACGCTGCTCGGAGGTCTGGCGGACCTGCCCGTTTACTTCGCGGCTGTTGATGGTGGGCTCGCGGCGCCAATCGATCTCTTTGTAGAAGGCGTTCTTGTCTTTGTAGACGTCAATGCCTTCCACGTCGGAAAAATCGACGGAATCGGGGCAATAGCCCCAAACGCCGCCGAAGAAATCGGGGTGGAAAATCTGCAGGGCGAGCGCTTCCCAGCCGCCAGTAGATCCGCCATCGAGCATACGCGCCCAAGGCTGCTTGATGAGGCGGAAACGCTTCTCGATTTCAGGGATCAGCTCCTGCAGGATGGCGTCACCGTAAGGGCCGACGTTGACGGAATTGACGGCGTAAGAATCGTCGAAGTAAGGCGTGGGATGCTGCAGCGTGACCACGACCATGCGCGGGAAGCCGTTTTTCATCCAATCGGGATAGATGCCGCGATCGTCGCCGGGCGCGAAGCGCAGCGGAGCGGCGGTGGAGAAATGGCCCTGCGCGTAGAGCGCGGGGTATTCAATCGAGGTCTTATCGTAATCGCGCGGCAAGAGCACGGTAGCGCCGAAGTAGATGGGACGGCCCCAGAATTTGGTGAGCATGGGGCTCCGCATGCGGAAGCGTTTGACGAATTCGGTGTCCTTGGGCGTTTCGATGGGCGGAATGACGTGGTCGCACACGAGCGAGATCTTGTAGCCCTTGGACGCATCGAGCGTCATTTTTTGCGGAACGCTGTAGAGGTTGCCGGGCGAGCGGTTCCAGCGCTGGCCTTCCCATTGATCGTCGTGCATCCAGACGGTGTGGCCATCGGCGCGTTTGAATTCAGAGTAGATGTTGAGGAATGCTTGGACATAGTAATCGCCGGGCGGAATCTGCGCGATGCTTTCGACGGGCGTGCCAAGATCGGCGGCGTCGATGACGGTGGCTTGTCCGGGCGCCAGCTTTTCGAAATCGCGGCCGAAGAAGGGAACGCCGACGCGGCCGATTTCGAGGCGCGGCTCGCGTTCCGCGGTGCGCGAAATCATGAGGAAGACGCGGCCGGTGAGCGGGCCGGATTTGACGGACGCGGGATAGGAGATTTCGAAGCGCGTGTCCGCGGCGAAAGCGGCGGAGGCCAGCAGCGCGAGGGCGAGAGCGGGGCGAAGCATGAAAGCGATTCTACCGCGCGGGGCGGCGAGCTAAAGCTCGCTGCAGGCTCAAGCCTGCCCTACGACGCGTGCTTGGCGGCCATCCACCAGGACTTCAGCCCCGGGATCGGTGAACTGAGTGCGGAGATAGGCCATGGCGGCGACTTTGTCGAGCGTGGGTGAGTAGACAGCAGTGGTGATGTCTCCCACGTCGGCGCCGTTCGATTGGGCCTTGGCTCCAATGGCGGGTACGTCGGCGCCCGCGATTTCGAGGCGGACCAGCTTCTTGTTCACGTGGCCCTGCGCGCGAATGCGTTCGACGATTTCCTGGCCCAGATAACAGCCTTTGGTGAAACTGACGGCGTGCATTTGCTGGCTCTCTTGCGGGAGCGTCTTCTCGAAAATGTCGTCGCCGTAGCGCGGCTTGCCGTTTTCGATGCGCACGATGCGGGCGTCTTCGAGCGACGCGCGCTTCACGCCGGCGGCTTCGAGTTTGGCCGCGATGTTTTCTGCTTCGCCCGCTGCGCAGTAAATGCGCGCGCCGGGCTGGCCGGTGGCGGTGAAGCCGGCGACGGTAGCATCTCCCCAGGCAGTGTGCTGGTAGTTCTCGGGGACCGGCGCGCCGATCTGCGCCAGCGCGGCAGCCGCAGCCGGGCCCTCGACGCCGAGGCAGGCGGTAGATACGGTGACGTCTTCGAGCTCGACCTGGTCGGCGATGATGTAGCGCTTGATGTGCGCCACGGCCTTTTCGCGCAGCTCGGGTTCGACGTCGAGCAGGAAATGCTCGGCGAAACTCAGCAGGTAGAGATCGGCCTGGATGCGGCCCTGCGGGCTCAGCAGAAAGGCGTAGCAGGCCGCGCCGGGCGTCATTTTCTTGACTTCGTTGCTGGTGAGATTGTGCAGCAGGCGCGCGCGATCGCGGCCACGTGCCACGATGCGGCCGCGGGCCGAGAGATCGAGTAATGCTGCGCCGCTGCGCAGCGCGGTATATCCTTCGCTCATACTTCGATTATTAGCGCGCTTTCAGAAGATGCGGCGCAGCCACGCGGAAATAGCGAGGATGATCAAGCCCGAAATTATCGTGCCGGTGGCCATGCGCGTACGGCGCGGGTTGTTGGGCTGCACCATAAGAATCGAAACGGCGAACACGTGCAGGGCTAACAGAAGCTTGAATCCAAGCAACATGTGATAGAACTTGGTGTGCCCCGGCGCAGTCAGGTAGTTGATGAAGCCGGAGAACACCAGCCCGCAAATGGAAGTAAGCACCAGCGGGCGAAATGCGGCAGCGGCTCTTTCCGCAAATGCGCCACGGTCGCCGTCTGAGGCCGTCCGCACCAAAACGAGCCGCCAGAAAATCATGCCGCCCAGCAGCGCGGCCATGGAGGCGATGTGAAGCCAACGCAGGGAAATCGCGATCTCATCGGGCATGTCTGTAGAGTATATCTATGATTCACGAGATCCTGGCGGTCGGGCCGTTGCAATGCAACTGTTCGGTCTTCGGCGACGAGGGAACCAGGGAGGCGATGGTGATCGATCCGGGGGATGAGATCGAGCGCATTCTCGAAATCATCGCGCGGCACGGCCTCAAGGTGAAGTCCATCGTGATCACGCACGCGCACCTCGATCATATCGGCGGCGCGCAAAAACTGAAGCAGGCCACGGGCGCGCCGGTGTACATGAATTCCAATGACGCCGAACTACAGGCGATGCTGGGCTTGCAAGCGGCGTGGCTGGGAACGCGCGAACCGGACGCGGTGGAAATCGACGCGGCGGCGAAGGACGGCGATTCGCTGGTGGTGGGCGCGACCGAGTTCCACGTGATGCACACGCCCGGGCACACGCAGGGCAGCATCAGCTTGTACGCGCCGGCGGAAAACAAAGTGGTGGCGGGCGATACGCTGTTCCGCGGCAGCATCGGGCGGACGGATTTGCCGGGCGGCGATTCGCGGCAGATTCTGCGCTCGATTCATGAGAAGCTGCTGCCGCTGCCGGAGGACACGATCGTGATTCCGGGGCATGGGCCGAATACGCGGATTGGGTTGGAGAAGCAGTTGAATCCGTTCTTGCAGGATTAGCCCGCGCCCCCTAGTCCGGTTTGGCGGCGGGGGCATCGTCGCGGACATATTTCAGCGAGAGATCGAACTTGCCCGAGAGGCCGGTGGCGCTGATTCCGGAGACAGCCATGGGGCGAATGTCGATGTGCTCTTTGCCATCGCCCTCGTCTTTCGATGCATGAAACTCGGGACCGTTCTTGCCCACAAACAATTACGCGTGTCTTGCTAAGATTCCTGCATGTCCACTTCGCACGTTTATCCGCCGAGTCCGGATTTCGTCAAGCATGCCCACGTTCAAGGCATGGAAGGCTATCGCGCCCTGTACGACAAAGCCGCGGCCGATCCCGAAGGGTTTTGGGGCAATCTGGCGGCGACGGAACTGGCGTGGTTCGAGAACTGGACCAAGACATTCGAGTTCGATTACCCGTTCGTGAAGTGGTTCGTGGGGGGCAAGATTAATGCCTCGTACAACTGCATCGACCGCCATCTGAAAACGCATCGCAAGAATAAAGTCGCGATTCTGTGGGAGGGCGAGCCGGGCGATCAGCGGCAGATTTCCTATCAGGAATTGCACCGGCTGGTTTGCCGCTTCGCCAATGTGCTCAAGGCGCGCGGCCTCAAAGCGGGCGACCGCGCCATCGTCTACATGGGCATGGTGCCGGAGCTGCCGATTGCGCTGCTGGCCTGCGCGCGGCTGGGCGTGACGCATAGCGTGGTGTTCGGCGGCTTTTCGGCCGAGGCCCTCAAGGCGCGCATTCAGGATCTCGACGCGTCGTTGGTGATCACCTGCGATGGCGCGTGGCGGCGCGGCAAGGAAGTGCGGCTGAAGGACGCCGTGGATGAATCGCTGAAGGAATGCCCCAGCGTGCGCAACGTGATCGTATACCGGCGCACGGGCGGCCCTGTCGAGATGCTCGAAGGGCGCGACCACTGGTGGCACACGCTGGATGAAGGCATGTCCGAGGATTGCGCCGCGGAACAGCTCGATAGCGAGCATCCGCTGTATGTGCTTTACACCTCCGGCACCACGGGCAAGCCGAAGGGCATCGTGCATACGACCGCCGGTTATCTGCTGCAGACCACGATGACGATGAAGTGGGTGTTCGATCTGCACGACGAAGACACCTACTGGTGCACGGCGGATATCGGCTGGGTGACGGGGCACAGCTACATCGTGTACGGGCCGCTCTCGGCGGGCGCCACCACCATGATGTATGAAGGCGCGCCCGACTTTCCGAACCCGGGCCGCTTCTGGCGGCTGATCGAGAAATACCGCGTCAACATTTTCTACACGTCGCCGACGGCCATTCGCTCATTCGTGCGGCAGGGCGACCAGTGGCCGAACGCGCACGATATGTCGAGCTTGCGGCTGCTGGGGTCGGTGGGCGAGCCGATCAATCCGGCGGCGTGGGAGTGGTATTACAAGACCATCGGCAAGGAGCGCTGCCCGATCGTCGATACCTGGTGGCAGACGGAGACGGGCGCGATCATGATCTCGCCGATGCCGGGCGCGGTGCCTGCGAAACCGGGGTCGGGAACGCTGCCGATGCCCGGAATTCTGCCGGAAATCGTCGATCTGAAGGGCAATCCCGTGCCGGCGAATCAGGAAGGCTACTTGATCCTCAAACGGCCGTGGCCGGGCATGGCGCGCACGCTGTGGGGCGATCCGGAGCGCTACAAGCAGGCTTATTGGGAGCGCATTCCGGACGTCTACATGACGGGCGACGCCGCGCGACGCGACGACGATGGCTACTACTGGGTGCTGGGGCGCGTGGACGACGTGATGAACGTGAGCGGCCATCGCTTGAGCACGATGGAGCTGGAATCGGCGCTGGTGCGGCATCCGGCGGTAGCGGAAGCGGCGGTGGTGGGCAAGCCGCATGAGATCACGGGGCAGGCCGTGGCGTGCTTCGTGACGCTGAAGAAGGGTGAATGGAACCATGACCAGCTCGCAGCCGATTTACGGCAGTGGGTGGCGCATGAGATCGGCAGCTTCGCCAAGCCGGAGCAGATCCGCTTCACGGATGCCCTGCCCAAAACGCGCAGCGGGAAGATTATGCGGCGCCTGCTGCGCGAAATTGTGACTTCCAACTCAGTGACGGGCGACGTGACGACACTCGAAGATCTTTCGGTCATTACGCGGCTCGCGGCGCAGCAGGATGAAGAGTAGATTAATATACATTCCCTTACAAGGCCTGGGCCGAGGCGTGCCGTCTCTCTAGTCGGAGGAGAGAACAAATGCTTCGTAAAAGTTTATTGGGATTGTTTGCCGCGGCCACGCTATCATTCAGCGCTTTCGCCGCCGACGTCATCGTGAAAGTCGCCCCGCCGCGAGCCGTAGTCGAAAGGCGGCCTGTGTCGCCGGGCGTCGGCTACGTCTGGACGCCGGGCTACCAGCGCTGGGACGGCCGCGCGTACGCATGGGCGCCCGGCGCGTGGGTGCGTCCGCCACGCGCGCACGCCCATTGGGTGGCCCCGCACTGGGTGCACCGCGGCGGCGGATATGTGATGGTGCAAGGCTACTGGCGATAACAACGCGCCAGGGCAGGCTCCTTGCGGGGCCTGCCCCCTTCCGGCTAATCTTGCGGCGCGCGATTCGTCTTCATTTATGCCCTCTGTCCAATTGTTAAAATAGTATCGAACTAGGGGCTCCACTTTTACGTCTAAAGTGGGTGATAGGACAATCGAAAGAGGTTTGGCGCTGTGAAGGTTAAGTGGAAGGTTATCATCAGTTTGGCGGTAGTAGTCCTGTTGGGGATCGGGCTCTACGCCAGCACCGTCTATAGCAAAAAGGGCTTGGTTTCGGTGCAGACCGGCCAAGCGATCCGCCAGGATCTTACCAGCCTCGTCACCGCCTCGGGCGAGGTGAAGCCCAAAAATTACATCAATATCGGCGCCAACGCTCAGGGGGATATCACCGAATTGCTGGTGAAAGAAGGCGACCACGTCCGTAAGGGCCAGTTGCTGGCCAAGATCGAAGACGTGCAGCCGGAAGCCGATGTGCAGGCGCAGCGCGCCGCGCTGAGCTCGGCCGAAGCGCAATCGGCCGCGTCGGAAGCCGCGGTCAAGGCTTCCGATGAAAACATCAATACGATGCGCGCCGCGATGGAGCACGATAAAGCCGATCTCGATCGCATGAAGGCCGACTATCAGCGCTCGGAACAGCTCTTCAATGAAAAACTGGGCGCCAAGCAGGACTTCGAGATGAAGAAGTACGTCTACGACGCGCAGGTGGCGGCGCTGGCGGAATCGCGAGCGCGGATCGTGCAGGCGCAGGCGCAGCGCGAGCAGACCGCGGCCCAGCTTGCCTCGGCGCAGCGGCAGATTGCGCAAGCCCGGGCCAACCTGGTGCGCTTCGACGACATTCTGCGGAAGCACAACGCGTTCGCGCCGATCGACGGCGTGGTGACGAACCTGCCGGTGCGCGTCGGCGAATCGGTGGTGATGGGAATCCAGAACTCCGAGGGCAGCACGATCATGACGATCGCCGATATGTCGGTGATCACGGCCGAGGTGAAGGTGGATGAAACCGATATCGTGAACATCCATCTGGGACAAACGGCCGACATTACGATCGACGCCATCCCGAACAAGACGTTCAAAGGCCACGTGACAGAAATCGGCAACACGGCGATTTTGCGGTCCACCGGCCTGGCGGCGTCGCAGAGCGCGATTTCGAGCCAGGAAGCGAAGGACTTCAAGGTGGTCATCGCGATGGATAGTCCGCCGGACGAAGTGCGTCCCGGCCTTTCCTGCACGGCGAAAGTTACCACGGCCACGCGCCAGAACGCGCTGACGGTGCCGATTCAAGCGCTGACAGTTCGCCAGAAGGGCGACCTGGAACCCCAGCCCGCGGCGGGCACGCCGGTGGTTGTAAAGAAATACACGCCCGCGGAAGAAAAGGTGCGCAAGGAAGAGGTTCAGGGCGTCTTTGTTATCGAGAACGGCAAGGCCATGTTCCACAAAGTGGAGACGGGCATCACAGGCGCAACCGACATCGAGGTGTTGAGCGGATTGAAAGAGAGCGATCAGATTATCACCGGAACGTATCAGGTGATTCGCACGATCCGCAATGAGGCGTCGGTAAAGATCGACAACAAGGTTCCAACGCCCGAGAAAACGACTTAAACGAAATCGAGAACAGAATGGCTACAGCGGCGGCAGAGCGGGAAATGCTCGAGCGGGGCGAGCGTTTGAAGAGCGAAGGCATCGTCATCCGCACCTACGATCTCTGGAAAACCTATGTGATGGGCGACCAGGAAATCCATGCGGTTTCCGGCGTAGACATCGAGATCAAACGCGGCGAATATGTCGCCATCATGGGCCCGTCGGGCTCGGGAAAATCGACGCTGATGAACCTGATCGGCTGCCTGGACACGCCGACGAAGGGCCAGTATTACATCAACGGGCACCTGGTGAGCGAGCTGAGCGACGACGAGCTGGCGCGCATCCGCAATAAAGAAATCGGATTCGTGTTCCAGACGTTCAACCTGCTGCCGCGCGCCTCATCGCTGCACAATGTGGAGCTGCCGCTGATTTACGCCGGCATTTCTTCAAAGGAACGCATCGAGATGGCGAAGCTAGCCATGCGCCAGGTGGATCTCGAAAAGCGCATGGATCACAAGCCCAACGAGCTTTCGGGTGGCCAGCGCCAGCGCGTGGCGATTGCCCGCGCTCTGGTGAATAATCCGTCGATTTTGCTGGCGGACGAACCCACGGGCAACCTGGATTCGGTCACTGGCAACGAAATCATGGCATTGTTCGATAAACTGCACCAGAAGGGCAACACGATCGTGCTGGTGACGCACGAGCACGATATCGCGTTATACGCCCACCGCGTGATTTCGATTCGGGACGGCAAGGTGGAGAGCGATCAGAAGACGCCCCGGGCGGCGGCGTAAGTTAAGTGGCGCAGGCCTCCTGGCCTGCGCGAGTAGTTTCACGTAAACCATCACCATGCGCCGGCCGGGAGGCCCGCGCCACTTAAAGAATCTTGGCGGTCATTACCAGGAACAGGGCTTTTTCATGGCTCATGCCGAGGCGGCCCACCACCACTTTTTGACCCTCTTTGATGTCGAGGTCGGTTTGCATGCCGAGATCGATGTAACTGAATTGCGTGTCGCCGGGCAATTCCAGTCGATTGCGGGACTCTGATATCCGCATTCAGCCGGTCTACCCGCAGCGTGCTGCCATCTCCCTGCACGCTGATCGAGTTGATCCGAAGCGACGTGATGACGGCGACGCTGCGGGTTCCGATCTGAAACGCTCCGCCTGAGCTGGAGGCACTCACCTGCTGCCCTGTGCGCGAGCGGAAAGTCAGCACATCGAGAAGATCATAGTTCTTGAACGGGAACGTATTCTTAAGCTGAGTCACGACCGGATCGAGATCTTTCGGTATCGGTGGCGCGTCGGTGGCTGGTGCATCGGCCGCCGATAGCAGGAATATGGTCATTTCGATATCTTTCGGCGCAGCCGATGGCACGTCGAGGCGTTTGAGCGCGTCCTCGATGGTGGCGATGGTCTCCGGGGTTCCGGTGACGGCAAGAGCGTGCATCTCGCGGTTGGTGGTGAGCGACGACGTAAATACGCGCAGCATTCCTTCGATCTGCGACGGGTCGGCATACTTCAGGATGAAGAGCCGCTGCACCAGCTTCGGCTCGTCTTTCTGTTCTTTCGGTTTATCCTGCGCGAAGGCCGTAGCGGCAAGCAGCAAAACCATCCATACTCGTTTCATTTCACTCTCCTCCTGATGCGATCCAGTAAATCACTACGTCGGGGTCGTCCGTGAGCATCTTCACTACCAGCGGCGGCTGAGCGACCGGCGGACCGACCACCCGATACCTCGAGACCGCCACCGTTCTGCGTCTGGGTCTAAGGACTGGCTCGGCCGGGGGTTCGGGCGCAGGCGGAGCCTCGGGCGCCATCGCCGTCATTTGCGGGGCGGCGGGGCGGACTACGGCAGAATGCCTCGGGCGCGCGGCGAACACGGCCAGCACGAGCGCTGCGGCCAACCCGCATGCGGCCCACTTCCACCAGGCGAACGGCTTGCGTTCAACGGCGATCTGGGCCATTACGCGCGCGCGTACGGCGGCGTAGTGCGCTTCGGGAATTTCCTCGCGGTGCGCATGCCGCAAAATTTCCAGGGCGTCGTCTTGTTTCATGACTGCCTCCTTGGGCGCGGCGAAAAATATCGCTCCACAAAATCATGCACCTTGGCGCGGGCTTTCGAAATCTGCGACCGCACCGTCGCCTGGCTGGAACCGAGCGCCTGGGCGACTTCCTCCGTGGACAAACCTTCGAGATCGCGCAACACCAGCGCGGCGCGCTCCTTTTCGGGAAGCTGGCGCAGGCTCAATTCCAGCACGCGGCGGCGCTCGGCTTCGGTGGCGCCGGCTTGCGGATCGGCTTCCGTCGTAGCCAGTTCTTCCGCCAGCTCCACCGGCGCGGAAAAGGGCCGGCGGCGGCGCAGATCGTGGCACGCGTTCACGGTCACCCGATAGAGCCAGGCGGGCAGCGCGCCCGGCGCGTGCACTTTCGCCAGATTCTTGTACAGGCGGAGGAAAACTTCCTGCGAGACGTCCTGGGCGTCTTCCATATTTCCCGTGAGGCGCAACGCGGTGACCAGCACCAAGCGCTCATGTTGGCGCATCAACAGCTCGAAGGCGGCCATGTCGCCGGCGCGTGCGGCTGCAATGGAGGTCTGGCTCGGTTCGGGCCCCTCCATCGCCGCCACGGCCACGATCATCGTCATCTACTCATCAATACTGCGTTTTCGCCGAAAACGTGTATGCGATTTTGTCTTTTTCCGCTCATCGGGCGCGGCCCGTAAAATGGACGAGGGCATGTCCGACAAACTCGCTATACCGGCTGAAGATTTTCCCTCGCTCGCGCGCGCGGCCACCGATTTCGTGACGGAGTATTACCAGTCGCTTTCCAGCCGCCCGGTTCTGGTCCCAACTACGGCCGAGGCGCTGCGCAAAACGCTGGATGAACCGCTGCCCGAAGGCGGCGCGGACCTTCCGGAGTTGATCGGCACGGTGGGCGACGTCATCGCCCGTTACAACCGCCACAGCGCGCACCCGCGCTTCTTCGGCTACATTTCGTCGCCCGGCGCGCCGGTGACGGCCATCAGCCAGATGATCGCGGCGGCGATGAATATCAACGTGACTTGCTGGCGCTCGGCGCCTTCGGGCACGGAGATCGAGCACACGGTGATTCGTTGGATGAAAGAGATCCTGGGCTACCCGGCCGGGGGCGCGGGGCTGCTGGTGAGCGGCGGATCGATGGCCAATTTCGCTGCGCTGGCGGCCGCGCGTTCGGCCAAAGCGCCAGGCAATGTCAGGCGCGACGGGTTGATGGGTTTGCCGCGCATGTGCGCATACATTTCGGAGGAAGGCCATTTTGCCTTCGCGAAGGCCGCCGGGATGATGGGGCTGGGCGAGGCAAATGTGCGGCAGATCGCCACCGGCAGCCGCCTGCGCATCGATATGGCCGATCTGGCACGGCGCGTGGCGGAAGACCGCGCCGCCGGATTTCTGCCGTTCTGTGTGGTGGCCAATGCCGGGACCACGGCAACGGGATCGTTTGACCCCATCGGCGAGGTTGCGGATTTCGCGCAACGCGAAGGGCTATGGCTGCATGTCGACGCTGCTTACGGAGGCTTTGCCGCGCTCGCGCCCAGCGCGCGGCACTTGTTCGAGCGCCTGGGAGAGGCGGATTCCGTGGCGCTCGACCCGCACAAATGGCTCTACGGGCCGATGGGCTGCGGCTGCGTGCTCTACAAAGACCCCGCCGCGGCGCGCGAGGCGTTCAGCCACGACGCCGATTTCACGCGCCGCATCGGTCTGGTGCGCGACGAGGCGTTCGCGTTTTGGGATTACGGCCCGGAATTAAGCCGGCCCTTCCGCGCGCTCGATTTGTGGATGCTGATTAAGTACGTTGGCTCGGCGCGGCTGGCCGAGGCGATCGAGGGCAATATCGCTTGCGCGAAATATCTGGCGCGGCTGGTAGAGGCGAGCGGAGACTTCGAAATGCTGGCGCCGGTGGAGCTTTCGATATTCTGCTTCCGCTATCGTCCGCGCGGCTTTGCGGGCGATCTCAACGCGCTGAATGAGCGCATTCTGGTTGCCCTGCAGCGGGCGGGCGGCAGCTACGTCTCGAATGCGACCATCCGCGGGCAATTCGCGCTGCGCGGGTGCGTGCTGAACTACCGCACGACAGAGCGCGACATGGAGATTCTGCTCGACGACGTCCGCCAGGCGGCCGCGGCCGTTACAGCTTAAAACGTTCCGCCAGAATGCATGCTGTCAGTACCTGCATCAGCGGGACCTCCATGGCGATTTTTTCCGCGTCGTCGAGGGATGGCACGCTATCCAACATTTCGACGACGCCTTGACGCTTGAAGAACGGCACGCGGGCCAGCTTGGCGCTGCGCAACGTGTCTTGCATCAATTCATGCAACGGCTCATCGGGTTTCAACAGCGCGGGCGGCGAAGTGAACGGGTGCTTCTGGCGCGCGTAGACCTCCGGCGTGAGGTCAGGTTTCAGGGCCTCACGCAAAACGAACTTCTCTACCGACCCGTGGATCTTCTGCGTGACCGGGATCCGGCGAGTGTGTTCCACCAGGTGGTGATCGAGAAACGGGACGCGGCCTTCCACCGAATGCGCCATTTCCATGCGGTCGCCGAGCACGGTGAGAATGTACGTGGGAAGGATGGTCTTGTTGTTGAGGTAAAGGCTTTGGTTGATCACGTGCCGCCCGCGCACCTGGCCGGCGATGTCTAGTTGATCGAGCACGTTGGAATAAAGCGTTTCGATGTTGCAATCGGCGGGTAAGGCGCCGGCCATCTTTTGGAATCGCGAGCCGGTCACTTCCATGATCGAAGGGAAGTAACCCAATCGCCGCATCACGGCATCGGGCGCCTGCACCGCGGCACTCGCGATGATCAGGCCCCGCGACGCCATATTGGTGGCGCGCAGACGTTCCTCGGCCGCGGCGCCTTCGGCGCCTCCCATGCTCCGCGCAAGATCGACGCGGAAAAATGCATAGCCGGCAAGCACCTCATCGGAGCCTTCGCCGGTGAGCACGACTTTGTATCCAGCGTCGCGGACAGCCCGGCTCAGCGCGAACTTGGCCGCGCTATGGCCATTGATGAACATGGATTCGCCGTGCCAAACGGCATCGCTCAAATCGTTGGCGATGTCGATCTGGCGGATCGGCAGCAGCGAGAATTCGGCGCCGGTCCGCTCCGCCATGGCGCGCGCCAAAGGACCTTCGTCGTAGATTTCGTGATCGAAACTCAGCGAAAACGCCCGCACCCGGTTAGGCGCCACCTTCGCCATTAGCGCCAGAATGCTACAGGAATCGAGGCCGCCGCTCAAGTAACAGCCCACGGGGACGTCGGCTCGCATACGCGTGCGAACGGCGTCTTCCAGCACCGCGCGGAACTCTTCGGCGTACTCGCCTTCGGAACGCGCCGGCAAGTCTTCTTCGAGCGGAAAATTGAAGTCCCAATACTGCCGCAGCGTGGCGTCGCCGTTTTGGGCGATCAGATAGTGCGCGGGAGGGATCGTCGAAACGCCCTGAAACAGAGTGCGGTGAATCGCCGCCACCGCCAGCGTATCGCGCAGACCGGCTTCATCCCATGCAGCTGGCCAACCCGCGGCGTGAAGCGCTTTCACTTCCGAAGCCAGCATCAGACGGCCGTTCTTTTCGGTGTAAAACAGCGGCTTTATGCCAAAACGATCGCGCGCAGCGAATAGGAGGCGCTTGCGCTCATCCCACAACACGAACGCGTATTCGCCGCGCAGGTGGTGCAGGCAATCGACGCCGTGGTCTTCATAGAGATGCAGCAGAATTTCGCTGTCGCTCTTTGTGCGGAAACGGTGGCCGCGCGCAGTGAGATCGGCGCGGATTTTTTCGAAATCGTAGAACTCGCCGTTAACGACGATGTGGATGCTTTCATCCTCGTTGGCGATCGGCTGGTCGCCGGTCTCGAGATCGATGATGCTCAGGCGCGCATGGCCCAGGCTGACGGAGCGATCGGGTGATTCCCACGTTTGCGCCCCATCGGGACCACGGTGATGCAAGATTTTTATCCCGCGTTCGACGGCTTCGCGCGAGGGCTTGCCGTACCGGTCGAAAATTGCTGCGATTCCGCACACTTGGGATAGTCTATATCCTCCATTGGCTCGAAATAAGGGAACTTCCGGACTTATTTGCCTAAACTACAAACAGGGTTGGTGTCGGGGTACGCCGATGGGTGCGGTTCGCTGAGGAATTTTTCGGTTGAAACCAAACGTAAAGGTCGTTTTCGCCTCGGGAACAGACGACCTGAACGCTCGACTCATCGAGCGCATGCAGAACATTTTTCCGGGCCTGCCGCTGTGCGTGGTGTCCGAGTTTCCGCCGGCCGACCGGGGCGTGCGCTGGGTGCGCTACCAGGTGGATCGGCCGCTCCGCCACAACCTTGCGCGTTGCCGGGCCGCGTTTCGCGGGTCGAGCATTCGCCTGGCCGCGGTGATGCTCGCGCCGAACGTTCCTCTGCGGCGGTTGCGTTTGTTGGCGCTGCTGCTCGCGCCGCGGAATCTGCTGGCGTTCAACGAAGATCTCAACAATTTCATGCTGCGGCCGCGATGTATTCCGGCCATCGTGCGGCATGGCCTGTGGCGCGCGCGCAATTTCCTTCGCTGGCACTTTGGGGGCCGGAAGAGCACTGCGACGGCCGAACTTGCGGCGGAGGCGGCGCCAGAAACAGCAGCGAGCGCGCCTGCACCGTCGGTTTCCGTATTCCATGGGCGCGCCGCCAGGCCGCGCGTATTGATCGCCAGCCCGTACGTGCCGTTTCCGCTTTCGCACGGCGGCGCGGTGCGCATCTATAACCTGATGCGGCGCGCGGCGGAATCGTTCGACCAGATTCTGGTGGCGTTCACGGATACGAGCGATCCACCGCCGGCCGAATTACTGGATATCTGCACACAAGTCACGCTGGTGCGCCGCACCGGCAGCCATCTGCAGCGGGCGAGCGATCGCCCGGAAACCGTGGAGGAATTCGACTCGCCGGTGTTTCATGTCGCGCTCAGGCAAGCCGTGCGCGAGTGGCAGCCGCAGATCGCTCAACTGGAATTCACGCAGATGGCGCAGTACGCGCCCGACTGCGCGCCTGCTCGCACGATTTTGGTGGAGCACGACGTCACCTTCGATCTTTACTCGCAACTGCTCGCGCTGGGCGACGATTGGGACCTTCGTCAGCAGCTCAAGCTCTGGCGCAGCTTCGAAACCGCCGCGTGGCGCGACATGGATTGCGTGGTGGCGATGTCGCAGCGGGATAAGGCGGTGATCACCGGCGTGGCGGCCGCGGCCCTGCCCAACGGCGTGGATCTCGACCGCTTCCAACCATCGCCCCGGCTTCCGGAACGCGGCGGGCTGCTGTTTATCGGCTCATTCGCGCATTTGCCGAACCTGCTGGCGGCTGAGTTTTTCCTGAACGATGTGTGGCCGAAGATCCGCAACGCGCGTTTGCACGTGATCGCGGGCGCGCGCCACCACTATCATCTGGAACGCAGCCAGGTGAAGCTCGATTTAAGCGCTCCGGGCATCGAAGTGGAGGGATTCGTTTCGGATGTGCGTCCGGCTTATACGCGCGCGGCGGTGGTGATCGCTCCCTTGCGCGCCTCGGCGGGGACGAACATCAAGATTCTGGAAGCGATGGCAATGGGCAAAGCGATTGTGAGCACGCGCGCGGGCGTGAATGGCCTGGATCTCAAGCCCGGCGAGGACTTCATTCTGGCCGAAAGCGCGGATGAATTTGCGCGCGCGGTTGAAGCGCTGCTGGAAGATCCGGTGGAATGCGCGCGTCTGGGCGTGGCGGCGCGAAGGCGCGTAGAGCGCGACTACAACTGGGACACCATCGCGCGGGCGCAGACGAAACTCTATCGGGAGCTGCTGGCTTCCAAATTGCCGCTGGAAGTCTGCGCGCGAAGCTGATCGGGACGGATCGCCTCGAAAAACGCCCGTTGCTGCGGCAGGATGGTGAGATCCGCCGGCTCATCCGAGACCAGGAACACCGCATTCGGGCCGTGGGTGGCCGTGGGATGCTTCGCGGCGTAATTCACCAGCGTGCCGGCGTCGCCCGCGCAATCGAATAGCGGATGCGGGTTGGCTTGCGGTGCGCCGGCCTCGAGGAAATCGAGCAGTGGATCGACACCAGCGGTGCGCGCTTCGGGTCGCTGGCGCAGGTAGTAGGCCGGGTCGAAGAGACGGTGCGGCTTGCGGCCTTCGGCGGCGCCGTTCATCACATAGTGCTGCAGCGGATCGATGACTGCGGCGCGGACATCCGGATATTTATCGAGGTAAAAGGCGGGGTCGAAGAGACCCTGGCGGCGGTTGCGCTCCTCGTCGCGCCGAAGGGCCCATGGCAGACGGCTGGACTTCGCCGGCTGCGGTGGCGCGATCGCGATCGGACTTTCGGCGGGCACAAACGCCAGGCGGCGCCGGATTTCGGAGCGTGCGGCGCGCAGTAACCGGAAATCGAGGACGTTGAGCCGCTGCACTTCGGCATAGATGGCGCGGCCCACGGACTCGCGAAAGCGCAGGCGGCGGGCGGAAACGGAGCCGCCCAGTCCGCTCGAAACGTTGGCGGGCTGCGCGGAAAAATCGAGACGCGGGAAGATGGCGCGGAGGCGATGGCGCCCCGCGGCGGCGCTTTCGGCGAATAAATCCACCACGCCCAGGAACACGATCTGCCGCATGCACTCAAGTGCGTGCGGAAGATCCTCTGGCACGGTTTCGCGATCGGCTTCGCCGTTGGCGAGCAGGTTCGTCTGCGGATTATCCACCTGCTCGGGAAAACGGTCGAGCAGACGACGCATATAGGCGGCGAACTCGAATTGGTTCGCTGCTTCGCTCAGCGGGTCGCCGTCGGCGGGGTGCTGGCGAAAGTAGTCATAGGTGGAACGCAGGCGATCGACGGGATCGCGCAGGAAGCACCAATCGAAGAACAGATAGCCGGGCACGGCCGGAACCGGATAGTGGATCTGGTGGCTGGAAATCGCCTCGACGTGCGGATGCCGGTCAAGATATTCGACGATATCGCGCTGCTCGATTCGGCCATCGCGATGTTCGGTGTCAAGGCGCGCCAGGCGCTCGCCGAAGTTACGATCGAGGATGTTCTCGATTGTGGTGCCGGCGTTCTTGAGGATGTGGTAGTGGAGGATGATGAAGCGCAAGGGCGCTTAATCCTGGAAGATTTCGTCGCGGGTGAGTTCCAGGCGCGGCGATTCGGAGGCGATGACGTCGCCCTCGATTTCTTGTAAGGCGTTTCCGCGAAACACGAACATCTGCCGCGCACGCGGATCCAGCACCCAGATATTCGGGGTGCCAAGAGCCGCGTATTCCTTCAGCTTTTCGATGACCCGCGTCATGCGGTCGTCTTCGGACAGAATCTCGATGGCGACGATTGGCGGCTCATCGAGAAAGCGGCCGGTTGGCGTGCGGTGCGTGACGCAAACATCCGGCAGGCGGAAGCGGGATTTGGTGGTTCGCGAGCGGAGTTCGGGCAGCGCCTTCAGGTGTGGGTATTTAAAGCGAATCGCGTAGACGATGTTGCTTTGCGTAGAACTGTGCAGCGGATCTCCCACATTGATCTCCACCAGCGCGCCATCGACAAACTCCTTGTCGGGCGAATACGAGGTGTTCAGGTATTCGTCGACGGAGATGAGAGTCGCCGTGTCCATACGCTTACATTACCACTCGCCCTACACGTCCAGATTCTTCACGTCCAGCGCGTTCTCTTCGATGAACTTGCGCCGGCTTTCGACGTCTTCGCCCATCAGGGTTGAGAAGATTTCTTCGCTCTGCACCGCGTCCTCGAGGCGCACCTGCAAGAGCGTGCGCTTTTCGGGGTTCATGGTGGTCTCGGCGAGTTGCTCCGCGTTCATTTCGCCGAGGCCCTTGTAACGCTTCACGTCGATGCCGCGCTTGCCTTCGGCCTTGATGTAGCTCAGCAGGCCGCTCCAATCGGCTTGCGACGCGCGATCGCCGCTCTTCACCACCACGAATGGCGGGTCGTTGTAGCGCGCGATGGTTTTGGCCAGCGCACGGAAGCGCCGGTACTCGGGCTGCACGAGCAAGCCAATGCCTACGCCGCGTTCCGCCTGCGTCTGGTCTTTATAGATCACGGCGAACGTGGAATGCTCCTCATCGCGGCGCATCTCGGGCTTCAAGCCGAGCTCGGTCAGTTTCTCGAACACCGGCTTGAGATTGGCTTCTTCCTGGAAATCGGCCTTGGCGTCGATGCGCAGATCGACGTTGCTCAACGCTTCCACCACACGCGCGTCGCGCAGGCGGCGCTCCACTTTGTGGAACATCTGCTCGAATTCATCGAGGTTGAGCAGGAAATTGCGCAGCTCCGTCCCTTCGATCACAACTTTGGGCGCGCCGCTGCCGTTCGAATGGATTTCGACGGTTAGGTTGTCCATGGCGCGGCGCGTGATTTCGCGCGTGAGCTCTTTGTCGTCTTTGATGTACTTTTCGCTCTTGCCCTTCTTGATGCTGTAGAGCGGCGGCTGCGCGATGTAAACGCGCTCGCGCAGAATCAGCTCATTCATGTGGCGGAAGAAGAACGTGAGCAGCAGGGTGCGGATGTGCGAACCATCCACATCGGCGTCGGTCATGATGATGATCTTGCCGTAGCGGATTTTGGTGGCGTCGAAATCGTCTTTGCCGATGCCCGTGCCCAGCGCCGTAATCATGGCGCGGATTTCTTCATGGCTGAGCATCTTGTCGTAGCGCGCTTTTTCCACGTTGAGGATCTTACCTTTGAGCGGCAAAATCGCCTGGAAGCGGCGGTCGCGGCCCTGCTTGGCGGTTCCGCCGGCCGATTCGCCCTCCACCAGGAATAGCTCGCAACGCTCGGGATCGCGCTCCTGGCAATCGGCCAGCTTATGCGGCATGCCGCCGGATTCGAGCGCGCCCTTGCGGCGCGTCAGGTCGCGGGCTTTGCGGGCGGCTTCACGGGCGCGGGACGCTTCGATCGCCTTGGTGACGATCTTGCGGCCAACGGCTGAGTTCTTATCGAAATATTCGCCCAGCTTTTCGTTGACGAACTGCGTCATCTGGCCGCTGATGTCGCTGTTCAGCTTGCCTTTGGTCTGGCCTTCGAACTGTGGTTGCGGAACTTTGACGCTGATAACCGCGGCGAGGCCTTCGCGCACGTCGTCACCGGTGAGGTTTTCCTTGACGTCTTTGAAGAGCCCGGCCTGCTGGCCGAACACGTTGATCGTGCGGGTGAGCGCGGAATAGAAACCGCGCAGATGCGCGCCGCCATCCACGGTGTGGATGTTATTGGCGAACGTCAGCATGGTTTCCGAGTATCCGTCGTTGTATTGCAGCGCCACTTCCATCGTCAGCGTGCCCGCGCCGTTGGGCATATCGCGTTCCTGCTCGAAGTGGATCGGTTTCTCGTGCAGCACTTGCTTGCCGCGGTTGAGATGCCTGATGAACTCGGCGATGCCGCCGGAGAAAAGGAACTCGTCGTGTTTATCGGAATCGACGCGCTCATCGGTGAGCGTGATCTTGAGGCCTTTATTGAGAAACGCGAGTTGGCGCAAACGGTTCGCCAGCGTGTCGTAGTTGAACACGGTGGCCTGCATGATGGTCGGATCCGGTTTGAAGGTAATGCGCGTGCCGGTCTTGCGTTTTGCCGTGCCAGTCTTGGCAAGCGGCGCCTTGGGAGCCCCGCAGGCGTATTCCATCTGCCAGGTGGCGCCCTCGCGCCAGATTTCGAGATCCAGGCGCTCGGAAAGCGCGTTCACGCAACTTACGCCCACGCCGTGGAGACCGCCGGAAACTTTGTAGCTTTTGGAATCGAACTTACCGCCGGCATGCAGCTTGGTCATGACGACCTGCGCGGCCGAGACGCCCTCTTCTTCGTGGATACCCACCGGGATGCCACGGCCGTTGTCGATCACCGTAACGGAATTATCGTCGTGGATGGTGACGTTGACTTCGGTGGCGTAGCCCGCCATGGCTTCGTCGACGGAATTATCGACGACTTCGTAGACGAGGTGGTGCAGTCCCGCTTCGCCGGTGGAACCGATATACATCGCCGGACGCAAGCGAACCGCTTCCAGACCTTCTAGAACTTTGATGCTACTGGAATCGTAGACGTCACTCTGGCCGTTTTGGCCGGGAGCCGCTTCATTTGGCATAGTGTTTCGTTTCAAATTCTCATGGGCATGACGACGTAGCGGTATTGCTCCGGTATATCGGCGCCCGCCGGGCGCAATTCGCCGGCGCTTTTTTGATCCTTCAATTCAAACGACACATGGTCCTGCGGAATCACCCGCAGAAAATCGAGCAGGTATTGCGCATTGAAGCCAATTTCGAGATCTGGCCCGGTATATTCGCTGGGCACGCTCTCTTCGCTTTCGCCCATTTCCACCGACGACGAGAATATCTGTACTTCGCCGCTGGTGAAGCGCACGCGGATGGCACGCGAGCGCTCGTCGGCGAATTGCGCGACGCGCTCGATGGCGGATTTGATCTCGTCTTTCTGCAGCTTCGCGCTCTGCGTGTGATCTTTGGGCAAAACGCGCTCATAATCGGGGAAATTGCCGGTGAGCTTGCGCGTCATTAGCAGGCGATGCCCAACCTGGAAGAACAGGTGGTTGTCGTCGCCCGCAAAAATCACTTTGCCATCCGGTCCGGCCTCATCGGAGAGCTTCATCAGTTCCGTCATCGCCTTCTTCGGGATGAGGGCGCGGAACTGTTGATCCACTTTGCCGCTATTGGCGGCCGCGGCTTGCACAAACGCCAGGCGATGCGAATCGGTGGAGACCATGGTCAGGCCTTCCGGTCGCAGCAGCAGCAGCGCGCCATTGAGCGTGAAGCGCGATTCCTCCATCGAGATGGCGAATTGGGTGCGAGCGATCATCGACATGAGCGTCTTGACCGGAATCTCGGCGATCTGCGGCGGCATTTGCGGCAGCTCCGGGAAACTTTCGCGCGACATGCCCGCAATCCGGGTTCTGGAGCGGCCACTGGTGATGTTGGCCCAGTGGTTTTCCAGGAATTTCATGTTCACGTCGCCTTCCGGCAAGAGGCGAACGTAGTCGAGCAGTTTGCGCGCCGGAACCGTCCCCGATCCCTCTTTTTTGATGCGAGCCGGGCAGGAACAACGGATGCCCAATTCGAGATCTGTGGCAGTGAGCGTAAGCTGGCCATCCGCGGCTTCGAGCAGCACATTCGAAAGAATCGGGATGGTGGTCTTCTTCTCCACCACGCCCTGCGACAGGCTCAGTTCTCGCACAAGATCGGACTTGCTGACGGTGAATTCCATGTGGCGCGACTCCTACTCTGGGATGGCTGTATAGATAAGCACTATAAGAACCGCATTCATAGGCCTGTGCAAACTGTTGAAGTCTACCTAAATTATACTAAATTCAAGCACTTTTGACCACTCTTGCATGTCGAAATACAGAGGGTGAAACAAGCAAAAAGCGCCTCCGGGAGCGCCTTTTCACACTTTCCGCAGGGAGGTTTGCACAAGCGCTGTGGATACCGGGGATAAGTTCATTGTAATGAATCCATTAGGCTGTGGAGCATTTTGTTCAAATCCGCGTCTTTGTGGCGCAGGGACTCGATTTTGCCGATGGAGTGGATGACCGTGGTATGGTGCTTGCCGCCGAACGCGCGGCCGATTTCCGGCAGCGAAGCATGCGTCAGTTCCTTGACCAGGTACATGGCGATCTGCCGGGGGTAGACCACGGTTTTGGTGTTGCTCTTTTCCTTGAGCTGCGACTGCTTGATCTGGAAGCGCTCGGCCACGGCTTTTTGGATGGCATCGATGGTGACGCGGCGCTCCTGTACATGGAGCAGGTTCTTCAGGACCTGCTGCGCCATGGGCAGGTTGATGCCGGCGCCGGTGAGATCGGCATAGGCAATTAGCTTGACCAGGGCGCCTTCCAGTTCACGGACATTCGATTTGGTTTTCGACGCCATGAAGGTGCGGACGTCGTCCGGCAGCTTGACGCCCTCGGCTTCCGACTTCTTGTCGAGGATGGCCATCTTGGTTTCGAGATCAGGGGCCTGGATATCGGCGATGAGCCCCCATTCGAAACGCGAACGGAGGCGTTCGACCAGGCCTGGGATATCCTTGGGCGGCGCGTCGCTCGAGATGACGATCTGCTTCTGGTGTTCGTGAAGGTCGTTGAAGGTGTGGAAGAATTCTTCCTGCGTGCGTTCTTTGCTGCCGAGGATTTGGATATCGTCGATGAGCAGCACGTCCGCTTCGCGGTAGCGCTGATGGAACTGCGTCATGCGCTCGGTGCGGATGCAGGAAATCATCTCGTTCATGAAGCGCTCGGTGGAGGTGTAGATCACGCGCATGGTGGCGTAGTGATCCATGAGCGAGCGTCCGATGGCGTGCATGAGATGGGTTTTGCCCATGCCCACGCCGCCGTAAATGAAGAGCGGGTTATAGCTGCGCGATGGGTTCCTGGCGACCGATTTCGCGGCCGCGTGCGCGAACTGATTGGATGCGCCCACTACGAAACTGTCGAACGTGAACTTGGGATTGAGCGGGTGATTGGGTGACTCCCATTCGCCATCCGTAGCCGGGGCGAGGGGGAGATTCTTTGCGGCAGGCGAACATTCGTAGCTGACGTGGCGGACGTTCACCCCAAGATCGTGAATCGCAGAGCGGACTAGCGGGCCATACTCGGATTCGAGCCAGGCGCGAGTCTCGCGATCGGGCGCCGAAACGAAGACTGTTTCACCTTCCATGCCGAGAAATGACGTGCCTTTGAGCCAGTTGTTGTAGCTTTCCGCGCTGACCTTATGTTGCAAATATTCACGAATCTGTTCCCAGACGTTCATCGTTATCACACACTTCAAGCGTCGGTTTTCCACACAATCTTCCACAGGTTTCCCAAAGAAAACCGGCTTGACTTGACCGAGGTTTTGTACGGGATCGGCGCAAATTCCGGCGTCGGAGCCCGTAACCGAGACTGTAGTCTAGCATAGGCCGCCAACTTTACCGCAACAATATAACTGTAGTGTTTTCTTAATATTAGCGTAACATTTGACAGGGCAAATGTTTCTGGAGGAAAATGGGGTCTTCCACTCGAGCGGGAGTAACTCAGCTGGTAGAGTGCGACCTTGCCAAGGTCGATGTCGCGGGTTCGAATCCCGTCTCCCGCTCCAAACAAATCCACAATTCAATTTTCGGTTGGCGCTTTTTCCAGGTGATCGACCACCAGTACTTCGACCGGGCCCTTGCGTTTTTCGAGGCGGAGACCCAGCTCCTGGATCGCGACGATCAGCGGCGCGAGATCCACATCGGCCGGTCCGTTATCCCGGGCGAACTTGATTCCGAAATAATACTTGCCGGAGACACCGGTCTCGTCATGGACGAAGGCGCGCTGAACACCCTGTAGCGCGGCGGCGAGTTCCGGCATAGTGACACGGCGGCCAGTGAGCGCCCCTATCCCTTTGCCCTCCGCCGAGGTAATCACTTTGCCGTCGAGAGCCTTCACTTCGAATTTGCCGAACCATTCCGGCATGGGAGGAGGCGGATCGCTGTCCTTGGTCTCTTTGATCTTGAGCCCGCTCTTGCCGAGCGTCAGCGCCCAGCCATCCTGCTGCTTGGTTTCGCGGTGCACTGCCAGCTTGAATCGATCGGCCAGCAGCGTTTGAAACATGAGGCGAATCTGTTCGTCGGTCGCGTCCGGAGAAGTGGTGGCTTCAAAGGCAAAGATCTCGCCCGGAGTCGATTGAGATCCGGCGATCTGCCAGACCTGCAGATGGTAGGCGTATTCGATGACCAGGTTGAGGCCCGTGCTCCAGCGGATGAGGCCGCCCGAGCGCTGCGGCGAGAGTTGCAGGAACGTAAGGTTGGCGGGCTTGACCGATGCCACTTCGAACGACGGTCTTGGCGGCGCGGCTGCTTGCTGTTGGGCGCAAAGGGCGCCGGATGTGAATACCAGAGCGGCTAATGCACGCACGTGCATGTGCGTTAGACGCCTTAGCTGGGGAAATCGTTGAGAAATTCGCCGCTCACATTGCCGACGGCATGATGGTTAATTCGGGTATCACAGCGCGTGGCGGAAGCTTCGCACACGCCAGCACCGCTTCGGCCACGTGTTCCGGCAACATCGCAACCGCGAGTTGCTCGGGCGTGGGTTGGACAGGCCGCTTGGCGAGCAGTTCCGAGTCGATCAAGCCGGGGTTGACCACGGTGGTACGGATGCCGTTTTCCTTCTCCTCATAGCGGATGGCGTGCGCCAGGCCGATGAGGCCGCGCTTCGATGCCTGGTAGGAAGCGCCGGACGCATCGGGCGCGAAGCCGGAGATCGATGAAATGAAAATCAGGTGGCCCTGTTTGCGCGCGCGCATAGCGGGCAGGACGGCGTGCGCGGCGTAGAACGCGCCATTGAGATTGGTGGCGATCATCTCGTCCCAAATGGCCGGCGTCAGGCGAGGGAGGTAGCGGTCGCGCGTGTTGGTGCCCGTCGCATAGATCAGAATATCGATGGGGCCGAGCCGCCGCGCGGTTTCTTCGGCAAGCTGCGTCATTTGCGCGGCGTTGGTGGCGTCGGCGGCAAAGATCTCGACGTGGGTCGCGTTTTGCAGTTCGCGCAGGCGGTCTTCACGGCGCGCGGAGGCCATCACTTTTGCGCCTTCACCGACCAGCATAGTGGCGCAGGCGTGACCGACGCCGCTGGATGCGCCGATCACCAGCGCGACTTTGTCCCGGAGAGAAATTGGCATGAGTTTATTTTTTTAGTAAAGCATCGATGGCGGTCTGGGCGATAGCTTCATCTACTTCCGAGGCCGCCCCGCTGCATGCGATGGCGCCGATGGTTTGTCCATCCACCTGGATCGGCAGGCCGCCCTGGTTGGGAAATGCATCGGGGAAAACGAGCACGCTCATGTCCCCGCCCTTCAACTGATCCGCGGCGGATTTGGATGGCTTGCGGTATAACGCCGCTTGCCGCGCTTTTCGCTGCGCGAACTGGATGGTGTTCAGGCCCGCGCTGTCCGCTTTTTGCAGGAAGAGCAGGTTGCCGCTTTCATCGACAATGCAGATGGTGACATCGACGTTGCGTTTGTGCATTTCGGCCTCGGCCGCCGCAGCCATGGTTTTGATGGCGGCGAGATTCAGGTACTTGCGTGTCGGCAGATCGGCGGCGACGCTAGCGATCAGCGCCGTGAGAAGGAAAATGAGCAAGCGCGTCATGCGGGATATCTTACACCCTCGACGGGTGGTACTTCGCGTAAAACCAGCGTGCAGGCCAGGAGGCCCGCGTCACTGTACAATGTAGATATCCACCTCTCCCCAAGGCACGGAGTGTCTCCGGCCGGAGGAGCGAACGCCGACGATGTCCTTTGTTCACCTGCATTGCCATACCGATTATTCGCTGCTGGATGGCGCTTGCGCGATCGGCGAGCTGATGAAGATCGTCGCCGAGCAGAAGATGCCAGCGGTGGCGATGACCGATCACGGCAATCTGTTTGGCGCTGTCGAGTTCTACAACGCCGGGAAGGCCGCGGGCGTGCATCCGGTGATCGGGTGCGAGGTTTACGTCTCCCAGCAGGGGCACAAAACGCGCTCGGATCAGGATCGCTACAACCATCTCGTCCTGCTGTGCGAGACCCAGGAGGGCTACCGTAACCTCATCAGGCTGGTCTCGACGGCGTACCTCGACGGGTTTTACTACAAGCCGCGCATCGATCTCGACTTGCTGGCGCAGCACTCGAAGGGCTTGATCGGGCTTTCGGCGTGCTTGCGCGGGCACATCGCCGAGACCATCCTGGCGGATAAATACGACGACGCGCGGCGGCTGGCCCATACTTACTCGGACATACTCGGGCGCAATAACTTCTTCCTGGAAGTGCAGGACCACCACTTAGATCAGGACAAGAAACTTACCCCCGAACTCAACCGCCTTTCTCATGAAACCGGGCTGCCGCTGGTGGCGACCAACGATTCGCACTACCTGCGCAAGGAAGACGCGCGCGCGCACGAAATCCTGATGTGCATCCAGACGGGGAAGTCGATGACCGACCCCAACCGGATGCACTGGAACTCGCCGGACTTCTATCTGAAATCGCGCGCCGAGATGATGGAGCTGTTCGGCGAGCTGGAAGACGCGGTCGATCGTACCGGCGAGATCGCCGCGCGCTGCAACGTGAGTCTGGAAAAGGTCAAGGAGCCGTTCCCGCGTTTCGATGTGCCGGCGGGGCAATCCACCGATACCTACTTCGAGTACGTGGCGCGCGAGGGGTTTGAGAAGCGCCGTCCGCGCCTCGAAGCCATGCGCGCCAAGGGGATGCTCAAGCACGATATCCCCGAATACATGGAGCGGCTGGAGCGCGAAATCCGCATGATCCAGACCATGAAGTTCTCGGGCTACTTTCTCATCGTGTGGGATTTCATCCGCTACGCGAAATCGCGTGGCATCCCGGTGGGCCCAGGCCGTGGATCGGCCGCCGGCAGCCTGGTGGGCTATGCGATGTCGATCACGGATATCGACCCGTTGCAGTATGGCTTGCTCTTTGAGCGCTTCCTGAATCCGGAGCGCGTGAGCATGCCCGATATCGACGTGGATTTCTGCGTGAACGGGCGCGGCGAGGTGATCAAATACGTTACCGAAAAATACGGCCGCGAGCAGGTGGCGCAGATCATCACGTTCAACACGCTGGGCGCGCGCGCCGCGATCAAAGACGTGGGCCGCGTGCTCGAAATGCCGTTCGCGGATGTCGAGCGCATCACCAAGATGGTGCCCGGCGTCCTGAATATTTCGCTGGAAGATTCGATTAAGACCGAGCCGGGGTTTGCCGACGCCGCGAAGAAAGATCCGCGCGTCGACGACGTGCTGAAGGTCGCGCTACGTCTCGAAGGCTTGGCGCGCAATTGTTCCGTTCACGCCGCCGGCGTAGTCATCTCGCCGCAACCGCTGAAAGAGCTGGTGCCGCTCTATAAGACGAACCGCGACGAAATTGTGACGCAGTTCGACATGAACGGCCTGGATAAGCTGCAGCTCCTGAAGATGGATTTTCTGGGGCTGACGACGCTCACGCTGATTCAGGATGCGCTACGCCTGATCGAGAAGCGCAAAGGCATCAAGATCGTTCCCGAAGATCTGCCGCTCGACGACCCGGCGACCTACGAGATCTTCTGCAAAGGCTTCACCAGCGGCGTGTTCCAATTTGAATCCGCCGGCATGCGCGACATTCTGCGGCGCTATCAACCGAGCCGCCTGGAAGACCTCACCGCTCTCAACGCGCTCTACCGTCCGGGCCCGATTCAGGGCGGCATGGTGGACGATTTCATCGAGCGCAAATGGGGCCGCCGCGCGGTGCAATACGACTTGCCCGAGCTGAAGGAACTGCTAGAAGAGACCTACGGCGTCATCGTTTATCAAGAGCAGGTGATGCAGATTTCGAACCGCATCGCCGGCTATTCACTGGGCGACGCCGACCTGCTGCGCCGCGCCATGGGCAAGAAGAAGGCCGAGGAGATGGCGCAGCAGCGCGAGCGCTTTGTGAAGGGCTCGCTGGAGCGCGGATTCCCGCAGAAGAAAGTCGAGAAAATCTTCGACTTGATGGAGCAGTTCGCGGGTTACGGCTTCAACAAGTCGCACTCGGCCGCGTATGCCTACCTGGCGTTTGTCACTGCGTATCTGAAGGCGCATCATCCCATCGACTTTCTGGCGGCGCTGCTGACTTCGGAAACCGGCAACACGGCGAAGGTGGTGAAGTACATCAACGAATGCCGCGAAATGGGTATTCGCATATTGCCGCCCGACGTCAATCACAGCGAATGGAGTTTCACGCCCGACGGCGAGGCCATCCGTTTCGGCCTGGGCGCGGTGAAGAACCTGGGGCAGAACGCAGTGGAGGCGATCGGCAAAGCGCGCGAGGTGGAGGGGCAATTCCATTCGATCTACCAGTTCTGCGAGAAGGTCGATTTGGGCGCGCTGAACCGGCGCATGATCGAGAGCTTGATCAAGGCCGGCGCGATGGATTCTCTCGATGGCACGCGCTCGCAGAAGACGGCGGCGTTGGAATCGGCCATGGAATCCGCTCAGCGCGCGCAGCGCGATCGTGAGAGCGGGCAGGGCGGATTGTTTGGCGAGGTAATCGCGGAATCGCACGAGATGCCGCTGCCCAACGTTCCGGATTGGACGGAGAAAGACAAGCTGGCGGGCGAGAAGGAGCTACTGGGCTACTGGGTCACCGGGCATCCGCTCGATCGCTACGCCGATAAGATCGCCGAGCTGGCCACGCACAACAGCACGAATCTCGAAGGCTTGACGAAAGGCACGGAGGTCGCCCTTTGCGGCGTGATGACCACCGTGGCGCGCAAACGCAACAAGGAAGGCAAGCCGTGGGCGGCGGTGACGCTGGAAGACCGCGCGGGCTGGGTGGAAACCATGGTTTTCACCACGAGTTATGAACGTCTTTCCCCGCAGGTGGTGGAAGACCAGGCGGTGTTCATCCGCGGCCTGGCGCTGCCGGAAGAGAACGCGGCGACCAAGATCTCGGTGCAGGACATCATTCCGCTGGATAACGTGCGCATCAATTTGCCGGCGGTGATCTCGATTCGCGTTTGGCTGGGCCGCAACGGCGTGGCCGATAAAGCGCAGGCGCTGGAAGATCTGTTCCGCCGCAAACCAGGAGATACGCAGGTGCGGCTGCGGCTGGAGTCGCCGCGCGATTTCGCGGTGCTGCTGGATGTACAGGCGAAGGTGCGGCCGGATCGGGAGTTCAAGGCCGCGCTGGAAGAGATTTGCGGCGCGGAGTGTTTGGAGCGGGTCGCGGGGTAACCCCGCACTTATTCATAACGCAGGGCGATCAGCGGGTCTACTTTGCTGGCGCGGCGCGCGGGCACGTAGCAGGCGATTAGGGTCACAAGCATCAGTATTCCCGCCATAGCAAGAAACGTGGCGATGTCTACCGAGCTCACGCCGAAGAGCAGCTTATCGAGGAATCGCGTGAGCGCGAATGCCCCCACAGCGCCGGCGGCCGTTCCAATGAGCGCTAGGCGCATTCCGGTCGCCGCCGATCATCCGCAGCACGTCGAATCGCTGCGCGCCTAACGCCATGCGGATGCCGATCTCACTGGTGCGCTGCGCGACGGCGTAGGAGATCACGCCGTAAATCCCTAGCGCGGCGAGAGCCAGCGACAACGTGGAGAAAAGCGTCAGCACCATGGTCAGGAAGCGCGGGCGCGAACGATCGGCGTTGAGCGCATCTTCGAGTGAACGCACCGAGGAAACCGGCAGCGAGCGGTCGAGCGATTGCACCTGCGCTCGCACCGCGTTGACGAGCGCCATCGGATCGCCGCGCGTGCGGATGGTCAGATACTCCGTGGAAACTCCGCCTTGATATTGCGCGTACGGGATGAAGAGCTCCGTGCCTGTGGGACGATCGACGCCGGCGTTCTTGATGTCCGCCACCACGCCGACGATCGCGCGCCATGGCGATGTGGCTCCGCCGGTCTTCACGCGGTGTCCGATGGCGCTTTCCCGCGGCCAAAACCAGCGGGCCATGGTTTGATTAACCACCACCACCGGATTTCCATTGAATCCATCGCCCGCGTTGAGAAAGCGCCCTTCGATCAAGCGCGCGCCGACAGCGTCGAAATAATTGGGGCTGACGAAATTCCAATAGTCGACGTTTTGCATCGGGCCGTTAGGCACGGGGACGAAGCCCTCGATGCCCGTGTCGTTGGCGTTGATCGGCCGCTTGGGCGGCAAGCCATTGGTCATGGAAGCGGCCGCCACGCCGGGGAGCCCGCCAATGCCCTGGAGGAGCGTCCCCCAGAAGTTGCGGCTCTTGTCAGGGTTGGAATAAGCGGGCTGCGGCAGGGTGACGCGCATGGTGAGGACGTGGTCAGGGCGCACGCCGGCATCGACCTGCTGCAGCTTCCAAAACGCCTTGATCATCAGGCCCGACCCGATGAGCAGCACAAGCGCGAGCGCCAACTCGCTGGCGACCAGGCCAGAGCGGAACACGTGCGCCGAGGAGTCGACCGTGTTGCGTCCGCCGGCTGATTTCAGAGTTTCGGCAAGCGTTCCGAGCTTCAGATGGAAGAGCGGCGCGAGGCCGAAGATGATGCCCGTCGCCAGCGACACGCCGAGCGTAAACGCCAGCACTTGCCAATCGATGCTTACTTCGCCGACGCGCGGAATGCTGCCGGCATTGGTAGCGACCAGCAACCGTAATCCGCCGATCGCGAGCAGCGTACCGAGCGCGCCGCCCGCGAAGGAGAGAAGCACGCCTTCGGTGATGAATTGGCGCAGCAGATCGCCCATGCTCGCGCCCACCGCGGCGCGCACCGAGATTTCACGGCGCCGGCCTTCCGCGCGCGCCAGCAGGAGATTCGCAACATTGACGCACGCGATGAGCAATACGAAGCCGACGGCGCCTAGCAGCACCAGCATCGCCGGACGTACGCCCTTCACTACTTCGTCCTGGAAATCGGCAAGCACGATGGGATGGAATTTCGGATCGAACGGGTGATTATTGCGCGCGATGGTAGCCGAGGAATGCGCCGCATAGCGCGTCATTTCACTCTGCGCCTGCGAGAGCGTAACGCCCTGGCGGAGTGGCGCAAGTATGGAAAGGTAATGGCTGCCCCGTCCGCCGGGCCTCGCGGGGTCCAGCTGCAAGGGCGTCCAGAGCTCGGCGGGATCCGTCTCGCCCGGCGGGAAATCGAATGAGGGTGGCATTACGCCGACCACCGTGCACGGTTTGCCGTTGAGCTGAATATCCCGGCCGAGGATGCTGCGCTCGCCGCCGTAGGCGCGTTGCCAGAGCCCGAACGAGAGCACCGCGGTGGCGGGCGAGTTGGGCTGATCGTCAGTATCGGTCAACAGGCGGCCGATAAACGGCTGCACCCCGAGCATCGCGAGCAGTCCGCCGGTGACGAACGATCCCTGGGCGCGCACGGGTTGCGCGGCGCCGGAGAGATTCACGCCGCCATCCACCCAGCCTTGCAAATCGTCGAACGACTTGGCGTCGCGCTTGAGATCGAGGAATTCCGGCGGCGACATCCAGAAGTGCCGCAGGCCGCCGTTCAGCGTTGGGAATTCGGTAAACACGCGAGTCAGGCGGTTGGCGTGCGCGTAGGGCAGCGGGCGCAGCACCACGGCGTTCACGACGCTGAAAATGGCGGTGGTGGCTCCGATGCCGAGCGTGAGGCAAAGCACCGCGGCGGCGGCAAAGCCCGGATTCCGCGCGAGGACACGCAGCGCATAGCGCAGATTTTGGACGGCGGTCATGACGGCATGTTAGACGAAAGCCGGGAGGAAACGTTGGTGGGCACGGGCAGATTCGAACTGCCGGCCTGCCGCTTAGGAGGCGGCCGCTCTATCCAAACTGAGCTACGTGCCCGCGGTCCTTCTATTGTACCCGGCTCAGGCCTTTGCGCCCGATGTCGTTACGAAAATGGACGCCGTCGAAATGAATGCGCTTGGCGGCGACGTAGACGTTGCGAATGGCTTCTTTCAGATCGGCGCCGCGGGCCGTTACGCCGAGCACACGGCCACCGGATGTTTCGAGGCCTGTGGCGCCAAGACGCGTACCGGCTTGGAACACAGTGGCGCCGGTCGCTTCCGCGGCTTCGATGCCTTTGATCTGCTTGCCGGTCTCGAACACGCCGGGATACCCGCCGGATGCCAGGACCACGCAGACGCTCGGTTCGTCGCGCCACTCGATGCGCGCGCCCGCCAGTTTGCCTTCGGCCGCGGCGAGGAGCAGCGGAACAAAATCCGATTGCATGCGATGCATGAGCGGCTGCGTCTCAGGGTCGCCTAGGCGCACGTTAAATTCGAGAACCTTGGGGCCGTCGGCGGTCATCATCAAGCCCGCGTAGAGAAAGCCCGTGAAACGGGTGGCGTCGACGGTGGGGTATATGACGTCGCGCAGGATTTGCTGCGTCTGGGCCGCCGTGAGAATCGACGAATCGCAATAGGCGCCCATACCGCCAGTGTTCGGACCGGCATCGCCATCGAAGACGGCTTTGTGATCTTGTGTGGGCGCCAGCGGAACGGCGTCGCGGCCGTCGCAGAGAGCGATGAAGCTCACTTCTTCACCGCGCAGAAATTCTTCGACCACCAACTTGCCTTGCAGTTGCGCGAGCGCGGCATCGGCTTCGGCGAGATCCTGCGCGATGACGACGCCTTTTCCAGCCGCGAGTCCATCGGCCTTCAGCACGACAGGGAAACCGAAGCGGTCGAGCGCAGCGCGGGCTTCGGCCGGCGTTTCCGCGGTAGCGAAACCGGCGGTGGGGATTCCGCTTTGCGCAAAAAAGCGCTTTGCAAATACTTTACTGCCTTCGAGTTGGGCGGCCTCGCGTCCTGGCCCGACGATGAGGCGGCCGGCGGCGCGGAACTCATCGGCCACGCCCTCCACCAGCGGAACCTCGGGGCCGACAACGGTCAGATCGGCGCCGCAATGCTCGGCGGCTTCGAGGAACGAGCCGGTTCGAGGGAGGCAAGTGGCGACCTGTGCGATGCCGGGGTTGCCGGGAGTCGCGAAGACTTCAACCCCTTGGGATTGCGCTAGTTTCCAACACAGCGCATGCTCGCGCCCGCCGCTTCCGAGGACCAGGATTTTCATTCGCTACAATCATAACGTGCGCGAGAAATACGACGTCGTGGTGATCGGCGCGGGCCATGCGGGCTGCGAGGCGGCGCGCGCGTGCGCACGCCTGGGCCTGAAGACGGCCATGGTCACCATGAACCTCGACCTGATCGCGCAGATGTCTTGCAATCCGGCGATCGGAGGGATTGCGAAGGGTCATCTGGTGCGCGAGATCGACGCGTTGGGTGGCGTGATGGGCGAGGTCGCGGACGCCGTCGGTATCCAATTTCGCCTGCTGAACACCAGCCGCGGCCCGGCGGTCTGGTCGCCACGTGCGCAGATGGATAAGAAAATGTATCGCGTGCGCATGCGCGAGGTACTCGAGCAGGAGCCGAACCTGCGCATCAAGCAGGCAGAGGTGGCATCGCTAACGATTGGCGAAGATCGCCGGGCGACGGGAGTCCTGCTGCGCGATGGCCGAGAAATTTCGGCGGGGGCGGTAGTCGTCACGACCGGGACGTTTCTCAACGGGCTGGCGCATGTTGGTGAATCGAAATATAGTTGCGGTCGGAATGGCGAGGCGCCGTCGCAGCTTCTCGGCGATCAACTGCGCAGTCTTGGCCTGAATTGGACCCGCCTGAAAACGGGGACGCCGCCGCGGCTGGATGGGCGGAGCATCGACTGGGCGCAGTTCGAGGCGCAGCCGGGCGATGCCAATCCGACGCCGTTTTCTTTCCTGACGGAGCGAATTGAGCGGTCACAGATCGAGTGCCACATCGGCTACACGACAGAAGAGACGCTTCGCGTGCTGCGGGAGGCGATTCCACGGTCGCCGCTCTATAGCGGGCAGATTGAGGGCGTGGGACCGCGTTACTGTCCGTCCATCGAGGACAAGGTCGTTAAGTTCCCGGACAAGGCGCGTCACCAGATTTTTCTAGAGCCCGAGGGCCTCGACACCAACGAGGTTTATTTGAATGGCATGTCGACGAGCATGCCGATCGACGTGCAGATGGCGATGGTCGCGTCGATTCCGGGGCTCGAAGGCGCCGAGATGATCCGGCCGGGGTATGCGATCGAATACGACGCGATCGACCCGCGCGAACTACATCATACGCTGGAAGTTAAGTCGATTCCGGGGCTGTACCTGGCCGGCCAGATCAATGGGACGTCGGGCTATGAGGAAGCAGGCTGCCAGGGGCTAATTGCCGGTTTGAACGCGGCATGCGGGCTATCGGGACGTGAGCCGGTCGTGATTGGCCGAACCGAAGGGTACACCGGAATTCTAATCGACGATCTGATCACCAAGGGCGCAGACGAGCCGTATCGCATGTTTACGTCGCGCGCCGAGTTTCGCCTGCATTTGCGAATCGACAATGCCGACGAGCGCTTGACGCCCATAGGCCGGCGCGCTGGGCTGGTGACCGATGAGCGGTGGCGGGTGTTCGAGCGAAAGCAAGCGCAGAAGGAGCGGTTAACGGCTGCATTGGAGCGGCACAAGCATGGACAGTGGTTGAAACGCCCCGAGTCTTCGATGCAGGAGATTCTGCCGTGGGTGTGCGAGACGCTCGGCGAAGAGCCCGCTTACGGCGTGATGACTACCGTCGAGACCGAAACTAAGTACAGCGGTTATATCGGACAGCAAACACGGCAGATCGAGCGCTTGAAAGATTCGGAGCGGCGGCCCATCCCGCTGGATTTCGGGTTTGGCGGCATCCCTGGGCTTTCGCATGAGGTGCAGGATAAGCTCGAGCGCGTGCGCCCGTCGACGCTGGGCCAGGCGGCGCGCATCCCTGGCGTGACTCCGGCCGCTGTTGCCATTCTCGACGTTTACCTGAGTGTTGCGCGTGTTCGGTGAGCTTTTGCGGGCGCGGCTCGATGGAGTGGAGCTTTCGGACGAACAACTCGCGGCTCTGGAAGCGCACTATGAACTGATGGTGCGATGGAACAAGGCGCTCAATTTAACCAAAATCACTGGCGTGGAAGAGGCGATTGACCGGCACTACGGCGAATCGCTGTTTTTAGGGGCGCATTTGCCGGCGGGCAGTCTGCGAATAGCGGATATCGGCTCTGGCCCCGGGTTTCCAGGCTTTCCGATTGCGATTTTGCGCCCCGAATGCGAAGTCACATTGGTCGAATCGCACCAGCGCAAGGCTGTTTTCCTGCGCGAGGCTTCGCGGGCGATCAGGAACATTAAAGTTCTGGCGGTACGTGCCGATCAGGTAGAGGGAAGTTTTGATTGGGTGATTTCGCGGGCTGTGAGTTATGAGGATCTGAGGGCCTCGGTGTGGCGATTAGCTCCGCATATCGCGCTGCTTTCCGGTTCGGAGCTCCCTCCGACCGACTGGCGGTGTGATTGGCAGGATGCCGTTGCTGTTCCAGGCGGTGACGCTCGTTTGTTGAGAATTGGGCATTGGCTTGGGTAAGATCGCGTCGCAAGGCCCGTTTCTACGTTGAGGAAGTGATGTTTCACGTGAAACACCGTCGCGGATCTGTTTCACGTGAAACAGTCCAAGGGGTTTACGTCCCGGCTCCTTCTAGCCGTTTAATGTGAAGTTCGAACAATGCTAGGATAGCCGCTTGGGCCGGATACTAGCGACAACCAACCAAAAAGGCGGAGTCGGCAAGACCACCACTGCCATAAACCTGGCTGCCTCATTGGCAGCTAGTGACTTACGGGTGCTTTTGGTCGATAGCGACCCGCAAGGCAACGCCACCTCCGGTGTAGGCGTACAGAAAAGCCTCGAACGCACCAGCATGTACCATGCTCTCCTGGGCGATTCTCCCGCGGAAACGACCATCGTCGCCACCAGTTTTGAGGGCTTATCGCTGATTCCCGCCGACAAGAACCTGGTTGGCGCCAATCTGGAACTCGTCGACCTTCCGGAGCGCGAATTCCGGCTGCGCCAGCGGCTCGCGCCCATTCGCGGGAACTACGATTACGTCATCATCGATTGCCCGCCAGCTCTCGACTTGCTCACCCTGAACGCGCTCATGGCGGCCGACGCTGTGCTCGTGCCCATCCAGTGTGAGTTCTTCGCGCTCGAAGGCATCTCCGAGTTGATGGACACCATCGATCGTATTCGCGAGTCGTTTCACCACCCACTCCAAGTCGAAGGCATCTTGCTGACGATGTATGATGACCGCACCAACCTCACCCGGCAAGTCGCCGCCGATCTCCGCGAGTTCTTCCAAGATCAGGTTTTCAAGACCATCGTCCCGCGAAGCGTCAAACTCGCCGAGGCCCCAAGCTTCGGCAAGCCGATTCTGGCCTATGATCCGCGATCCAAGGGTGCGGAAAGCTATATTCAACTGGCAAAGGAAATTCTGGACCGTGAACAAACCAGACAGCACGCGGCGCGCGCTCGGTAAGGGGCTTGGCGCGCTTCTGCCCGCGCGTCCGCAACCCATCGTAGTTCCGGTGGAAGCCCCGCCCGCCACGGTGGAACCAACCGGAAGCATCGCCATCGATCTGATCGACGCCAACCCCCTCCAGCCCCGCCGGATCTTTCAGCCGGAGCGCTTGGCGGAACTCGCCCAGTCTATCCGCACCAATGGCATTATCCAGCCGCTGGTGGTCCGCAAGTTCGGCGAGCGTTATCAGTTAGTTGCGGGGGAGCGGCGCTGGCGCGCCGCCAAGCTTGCGAATCTGTCGCAAGTGCCTGTAGTCATTCAAGAAATCCCCGACGATCGCCTGCTTGAAATCACGCTGATCGAAAACATTCAGCGCGAAGACCTGAACCCCATCGAAACCGCGATCGCCTTTCAGCGTATGGCCGAGGAGTTGATGTTGTCGCCGGAAGACATCGGGCAACGCACCGGCAAAGACAGGACAACCATTGTCAATTCGCTCCGGCTCCTGCAACTTCCTGCGGATCTTCAGCAACTCGTCGCCGAGCGGCGCTTAACGGCAGGGCACGCGCGCTGCCTGCTCTCGTTACCGACCAACGACCTCCAGCGCGAAGTGGCCGAGCGCGCCGTCGCCCGCGGCTGGTCCGTGCGCGAAATGGAGCGCACTACGCAGAAGATGCTCGAAGGCCGCAAGCCCAAGAGCGTGGATGAAGTGGACCTCGATCCCAATGTCAAAGCGGCGATCCAGGAACTGGAACGGGTGCTTGGAACGAAAGTTCGGATCGTAGAAAAGGCCAAGCAAAAAGGCCGCATCGAGATCGATTACTATTCCTCGGAAGACCTGGACCGTATTTACGGCGCGATTGTAGGCGAGTGATACAGCAACCTTTTTGGCCCGCCGCGCGTTAAATCAGTTAGGCTAAATATCGATAGGGGCAGGTCTGTTCATGAGATTGCAAGCGCTGATTTTGACGGCTCTCTGTGGTGCGGCGGCATTGGTCGCCCAAGAGGCGGTGGTGTCCGTGACGCCGCCATCCTACACCGTGGAGACGGGCGTCAAGGTTCCATTGAGCCTGATCAACAGCATCAGCACCAAGCACTCCCAGCAAGGCGACGCCGTCTACCTGGAAACTGCCTTCCCGATTCTTGCGAACGGAAGAATTGTAATTCCCGTGGGAAGCTATGTCGCCGGCACTGTCACTGAAATTAAGAAGCCCGGTCGAATGAAGGGCCGCGGTGAGCTATATGTACGTTTTGATACATTGACGCTCCCCAATGGCGTCACGCGCGACTTCCGCTCCCGTATGGCAACCATGGACGCCTCCTCTACGGGCAATCTCGATCGCAATGAAGGCAAAGTTGTAAGCGAGGGAAATAAAACCGGAGACCTGCAGACCGTTGCGGAGACTACCGCCACCGGAGCTTCGCTGGGAGGCATCGCCGGCGCGGTGGCAAAGCATCCTGGCATGGGCCTTGGCGTCGGCGCAGGCGTTGGCGCGGCGGCCGGCATTATTGCGGTGTTGATTGCACGCGGTCCCGATGCCGTCCTGGCGAAGGGCAGCACCGTCGAGATGGTTCTCGACCGCACGCTTACCTTCAGCGACAGCGATTTGAATTTCGGAAATTATCAGGCGCCGCGCATGTCGGGGCCGGCTCCACAAGCGCCGGAAGCTCCCAAAGCGCCGCTTTCCATCCGCAAATAGCGGCGATCACTTCAACATTTCGAGAATGCCGGCGAGTTCCCGCCGGATTTCAGGCAAAGGATCGCTCGAGAACAGATCGCGCTGCGCCGATTTCGGGCCGCGTGCTTTCGGAAGCCGAGCCTGTTCGTGCAGCCATTGCCGCGCGCCCTCAATGGTGAATTTCTTGTCGTAGAGCAGATGCTTGATGCGCAGCAGCAGCTCGACATCCTTGCGGCGGTAGAGGCGATGTCCGGTGCCCGACTTCTTGGGCGAAAGCACCGCGAATTCGGTCTCCCAGTAACGCAGGACGTAGGGCTCAACGCCCAGCAAATCGCTCACCTCGCCGATTTTGAAGTACAGCTTATCGGGGATTTCTGGCGTGCCGGGTTGTAACGCAACATCCGTCATGAGCCATCCGCCATCCTAGCTCAGTCAAAGCGGATTGTCACCAGATGCTCCCCCCGGGGCAACACCACTGTGCGCGGCCCGGCGAGCTCTACAGCATGGATTGCGCCGTCCACCCGCACCTCGCGTGGCGCGCGGTCGAAGATGGCGATGGCGTGAGCCCCGCTGTAATACGAAAACTCAAGGCCGCCATCCGGCAACTCCTTCGCCGTGCGCAGGTCTCCGTTGAGACGCATCAACCGCGCGTGAAGCGGCGACGGCGCCGATTCCAGGGTATGCTCCACGGTATGCTTTCCAGCGGGCAGCCAAACTGTCGCGTCGTCGGCCGCGGGCCAGAGCTGGCTATCCACCAGCGCCGGCCCTTTCCACGAGACGCCGATGCTGCCGGCGGAATCGATAAACAGCTTCGTCCCCGTACGCGTGAAGCGTGACACCGTGGCGGCCGCCGAAGCCAGAAACGGCAAGTCTGGCGCGAGCAGTGAATTCTCGCCATATAACGCGACGCGCGAAAAACTGGCGGATGCGCTGTGCACAAGCTGAAACAATTCTGCGCCCGTCTGTTGCTTGGTCGGGTAGACGTCCTGATAGCGGTCCGCAATGTTGATATCCATGGCAAGATGTCCGCGGTACGGCGTCAGGGCCTGGTATTTTTCGGCGATGGCCTGGTAGCGTTGCGCGCCGAGGTTCCACACGGTCGCCGGGTCCTCAATCAGAAACGTGAATTGGCGGCTATCGAGCAGCGGCAGGATGCGTGCGGCGTCCGCGCCCAACGCGTCGCGCATGCCGGCGTCGAAACGATCGTCGACGTGCGTCAGAACAAGATCGAGATCCGGTTTCGTTGCGCGCAGGCTTTCCAGTTCGCCGAGCCATTCCCGCTGTATGCGGCGCGCCAGGTCGGCGCGATAGTCCAGAAAGGCGCGGCGTGACGCCTCATCTTTGCGGGCGCCAAACAACTCGATGGGGTCGAAGCCCGAGCGCGCTTTGAATTCGGCGCGCACGTCGTCGTTCATGGGTGTGAAGCGCGATGGATTGCCCATGCCTTCGAGCGATTCGAAGTACAGTTCGGCAAGGTTGACGCCGTCCCAGTCGAACCGCGAGATCAACTGCTTCACGCCGGCCGATGCGGCGCGAAAGCAATCGCGGTTCGTCAGGTTCATCAGCTTCCGCCAATCGAGCTTGGCGTCCTGCAGGACGGCCGTCTTTTCGCGCCACTCCGGGTGGTCGTCCCAGAACTTTTCGCTGACATGCGGCAGCTCGAGCCACGCATAGACGAGGATGCCTTCGCGATGGCAGACCTGAATGAGTTTCTGGAGATAGCGGTCGCGTTCCTCATCCGGCTCATAGAAATGCCACGCTGCCACGTGCAGCGCCGCGATGCCGGACTTCCGCCAGCGTTCCGCAAAGTAATCGAGATCGACGCGCGAACGGTAAGCCGAATCGAAGAAGACCCACAGCCGCGAGGTCTGAAACGGCATTTCGAGGCCTAGATCGGCCAGCGCCGCGAGCACGTACGGGAAGCGCTCGTAGCCGTGTTCGCCCAGCGCCGCGGCCACCCAAAGCACCGCGCCCGCACCGCGCCGGATGCCGGCGGTCATGGGCGCGTTCGTCCAGCGCTCACGGGTGAAGACCGTCGCGTTCGCGGGCAAGTCCATCATCGGAAGCTCGAGCGGCTTTTCCCAGATGATGGGCAGCGACGGACGATGCACGTCGCGCAGGCTCGTCGTGTGCACGGTCTGTTTGCCGCGCTTGAATCCAAACGATTCGGCAAGCGGCGATTCGCCTTCGAGCACCAGAATCGCGCCCTTTTCGACGCGCTTCTGCCAGGCGGGTAAATAAGGCGCGCCGGCCCGCGCCACCAGAACGTGCGCCGCCGCGGCTTCCTGCGATTGATAACCGACCGATTCCAGCACCTGCGGCCATGCGCCGGGGTCGCGCGCCAGCACGTTGAAGTAGGGCAACTCCGCGGCCGAAACGGCAAGCGGCAGCGCCAATAGCAGAAACCTAGCGCGTAACCGCATACCAAACCCCCGTCCGCACATCGTAGAAATTCGGGCCGCGCGGATTGCCGTCATTGACCAGGTAGACTCCGCGCAGCAGGTTCGTTGTGACGTACATACCCGCGGGCATCCACGCCGCGCGAAACCTCAGGCCGGGCCCGGTTTCGAGAAAGTTCGCCCAGTATTGGCGCTGCGTATCCACCGTGGCGTTTGCATTCCAGTAGACCTGCAGACGCAACGCGCGAGGACCGATGCTATACCCGAAGCGCGATTGCGAGTAGAACAGCGAATCGTCGCCAAAGCGGCTGACGAAGACGGCGTCGAAGGTCGAATCCGCAAATGCGCCCGAGGCTTCGCTGCCGAGCGTTCGTCCCGTGCTGCGCGCGGCGCTGACGCCGCCGCGATAGTCGGGCAAGATGTGCCCGGTGAGGTAACTCATCGACGACCCGGCTTCGAACCATCCCGTTATTCCGCGCCATGGAACGGTGCGAACGCCCGCGCCCACAATGAACGCGTTTTCGGAAAGATATTGCGGAGCGACGCCGGCCGTCGTCTTGCCGATGGTTTCGCGCGTGTCTCCCACGAAGCGCACGCTGAGGTAGGGCCTGATGGGCAAGTGCGTGCGGATTTCGGTTTTGACCTGGGCATAGCCGAATTGATCGTGCCAGCGGGTCGAAAAGAGCGGGTAAAACCATGCCGTGGTGCGGAACATTTCCACGCCTTCGCGCAGGTTGTCGCGCGCATGCGTCGCCTCGAGCGCGATCTTAGGGTCCGGACTGCGGCGCGCCATATCGAACCAGCGGAATGCCTGTGCGTCGCGGCGCAGAATGTTGTTGGTCCAGCCAAGCTGCAGCATGGCCGAGTAATCGCCCGGATCTTCCTCGAGCGCCAGCTCGAAATAACGCAGCGCATCTTTCATATAGCCGGCTTGCAGGCTGCGTTGCGCCATCGCCCTGGCGTCAGTGGCGGATTCGAGCGACCCGCCCACGACCACGCGGTGCGGCAGATGAAGCGCATCGCGCACGCGGTTCGAGAGATCTTCGTCGTTGGAATCCAAAACGCGCTGAAACAGCGGCGTGGCTTCGGCGCGATCGCCGTGCGCGTAGAGCATCAAGCCAAGCTGCGCGGTGGAGAGCAGATCCTGCACCGGTGGATCCGCCAGGGCGCGCAGCTCTTGCTCAGCCTCCGCGGTGCGGTCCATTTGCAACAGCAGGAAGGCCAGCTCGCGGCGCAGGTCGACATTCGGCGGGTCGAGTTCGAGCGCGCTACGGAATTCGGAAACGTAGGGGTAACGTTCGGGCAGTAGCTCGAGCGCCAACTCGGCGGCGCGCGATTCGCCGCCGCGCGAAGCCGCCAGCAACGCGGCATTGGCTCTTACTTCCTGGCCGGCGGCTTTGAGCACGCGGCCGAGATCCACCAGTACGTAGCGGCGTTCGGGCCGCAAGCGCCATGCTTTTTCGTAGTGCTCGGCCGCGAGCGCGAGGTCGTCGCGCTGCTCGGCCAGCGTGGCCAGTTCGAAGTGCGCGCTGAAATTATTTGCGCCCATCTCGATGGCTTTCTTCCACCGCTCGATGCCCTCGGCGAGCGGCGCATCGATGGCGCGGAAAGCCCTGTTCCGCAGTGGCGTTGCCCGTTTTGCGGATGCGGTCGAAGATGCGTCGCGCCTGCGCCTGCTCCTTGGTGTCGTTACACAGGAAGGCGTATTCCAGCGCTACTTGCACATCGGCCGGATCCATGGCCATCGCCTCGCGGAACTGCTCGCGCGCCAGGATGTTTTCGCCGATTTTGAGGTAAGCGTAGGCAAGGTCTTTGCGGATGGAAGCGCGGCCGGGCGCGGCTTCAGTGGCCTTTAGAAAGTTGGCGATGGCAGCGTCATAATCGCGCGCGTGCAGGGCCTGGTAAGCCCGGGCCAGCGGCGCATAGGCCGGGTCGGCCGCGGGTTTGGGTCCTTGCGCCCAGAGCGTTGCGCCCAAAAGGATTAGTATGGCGGCTCTCATCGGCGTCTGAAGAGATAGTGCGTAGCGGAGGTGGTTTCTCGCAAAATAAGTTGTGACAACCACGCGCGCGAGCGGAATTCTGCTGCATCCGACGTCCTTGCCGGGGCGATTCGGCGTCGGCGACCTTGGCCGTGAGGCCTACACGTTCGCGGATTGGCTGGCGGCGGCAGGCCAACGCATTTGGCAGGTTTTGCCTTTAGGGCCAGTAGGTTACGGGGAATCGCCGTATCAGCTTTTTTCCGCGTTCGCGGGCAACCCCATGCTGATCAGCCCGGAGATTCTGGTCGAGCGCGGATGGCTGGAGGCCTCGGATTTGATCGCTAGGCCCGTCTTCCCCGAGGAATCGGTGGCATTTGAGAGCGTCATCCCTTGGAAGACCGGGTTGCTGCGCCAAGCTTTCGAGCGGTTCCGCACGCATTCGTTACCGGCCGATCGCGAGGAGTTGGCGGCATTTGCCGAACGGAACCGGCACTGGTTGCCGGGATTCACCCGGTTCATGGCGCTCAAGGACGCCAACGGAGGCAGCATGTGGACGGAGTGGGACCCGGCGCACGCGGCCGATCCATGCGCTGTCGAATATCACGCGTTCGTGCAATTCGAATTCTTCCGCCAATGGTGCGCGCTGAAGAATTACTGCACGGGGCAGGGCATCCGCATAATGGGCGATCTGCCTATCTACATCGCCACCGATAGCGCCGACGTGTGGGAGCATCCCGAGTTGTTCGACCGCAGCGGCATGGCCGGCGTGCCGCCGGACTACTTCAGCGCAACGGGCCAGCTTTGGGGCAACCCCCTCTATCGCTGGGATGAAATGAAGCGCGAAGGGTACGCTTGGTGGATCGAGCGCATGCGCGCGGCGCTGGCGATGTTCGACGTCGTGCGGATCGACCATTTCCGTGGGTTTGAGGCTTTCTGGGCCGTGCCAGCGGGAGAGCCGACGGCCGAACATGGGCAATGGATCAAAGGCCCAGGGCCCGATTTGTTTCGCGCGCTGCGGGAGGCGTTGGGTCCGCTGGCCGTGGTGGCGGAGAACCTGGGGGTGATCACGCCGGAAGTGGAGGCGTTGCGCAATGGGTTCGGATTTCCGGGCATGGCGATTCTGCAATTCGCCTTCGGCAAGGACGACCAGGCGCGCGGTTTCCGTCCGCATAACTACGTGCGCAACCTGGTGGCGTATTCCGGCACGCACGATAACGACACGGTGATGGGCTGGTGGCGCAGTGGGGGCGGCGACAGCACGCGATCCGCTGACGATATTGGGGAAGAGAAGGCGCATGCGCGGTCTTATCTGGCGACAGACGGCCACGAGATGAATTGGACTCTGATCCGAATGCTGATGGCTTCGGTGGCGGATACGGTATTGTTTCCGATGCAGGATGTGTTGGGCCTCGGCAGCGAAGCCAGGATGAACACGCCGTCGGTGGCGAGCGGCAACTGGCGCTGGCGCATGCGCGCAACGGATCCTACGCCGGAACTGGCGGCGCGGATGCGAGCAGTGGCCGAGATATTTGAGCGGGTCTAATCCCCCCCCCGTATAGTTTGGTTTGACTAACCAAACTATATTTGATAGAGTCGCGTCATGGCCCGGGCTGAAGTCGAGACTGTATTACGCTGCTATCCGCAAATCTACTTTGCCTGCCACCGGCGCCATGTGCGCGATGAGAAGACGCAGAACATCCTCAGCGCGCACCAGGCCAGCATCCTGGATCATCTCGACGACGTGGAAGGTACGCCGGTGTTGGAACTGGCGCGGCACATGGGCGTCACTGCTTCCACCATGTCGTTGACGGTGGATCGCCTCGAGCGCGGCGGCTACGTCAGGCGCGACCGCAGCAAGCAAGACGCGCGCCGCGTGGATTTGCGGCTGACCGCGGCCGGCGTGCGCATCAAGCGGCAGCAAAAAGTGCTGGAGCCGGATTTGATCGGAGTGATGCTGGGGCGCATGGACGAAAAGCGTCGCCGCAAAGCCCTTCGCGGGCTCGAATTGCTGGCCGACGCGGCACGGGAACTGGTGGAATCGGGCGAAATGCAGCGCTATTGGAAAGGAAGTGCGGCATGAAGTGGGTGATTCTCATCGTGGGAAGTCTGGTCTTTGCCGCGGTAGTGATGGCTGCCGTAGGCGCGATGCTTCCGGTGAAGCATCAGGCTTCGCGCAAGGCGCGATTCCGCAAGCCGGCCGAAGCCATCTACGCCGTGATCGCGGGCTCGCCGGACTGGCGGCCTGACGTGAAGGCCTCGGGCGCGCTTCCCGGCGCCAACGGGCGCAAGCGGTGGTGGGAGCAGGATTCGCACGGCAAGAAGATCACCTTCGAATTGGTGGAAGACTCGCGGCCCGTGCGTCGCGTCACGCGCATCGCCGATGAGAAATTGCCGTACGGCGGCACTTGGACCATCGAGGTCGCGCCGGTTGCGCCAGACGAATCCGAAGTGCGCGTTACCGAGGATGGCGAGGTCTACAACGTGATCTTCCGCTTTATGTCGCGCTTCATTTTTGGATACTACGGCAGCGTGGATGCGTATCTCAAGAATCTCGGCGCGAAGTTGGGGGAGTGAAATGGGCCAGGAACTGGATTGCAAACTGCGTCTGGGCAAACGCACGCTGAGCGGACGCGCCCATCTCGAAACAGACTTCCTCCTTTTCCGCGGCGAAGAAAGGCTGAAGATCGCGTTCGGCGATCTGACCGGGGTTTCAGCGAAAGATGGCGTGCTGAAGCTGGAATTCGCCGGCGGCCCGGTGGCCTTGGAGCTGGGAAAAGCAGCAGAGAAGTGGGCCGGCAAGATTCTGCATCCGCCATCGTTACTGGATAAACTGGGCGTGAAACCAGGGACGTCGATTGCGATCGAGGGCGAATTCGCGAGCGATTTTCTCGCGCAGCTTGGGGCTGCGGTGAAGGGCAAAGCCGACCTGCTGTTTTTCGCGGCATCGAAGACCGCCGAACTCGGGCGCATCGCGCGCTTGAAATCGCGGCTGAACCCGGGCGGAGCGATTTGGGTGGTTTACCCGAAGGGCGTCGCGGCGATCCGCGAGATCGAAGTGATCGAAGCGGGCCGGGCGGCTGGCTTGAAGGACACCAAGGTCGCGCGCTTCTCGGACACGCACACGGCGCTGCGGTTCTCGCAGCCACGATAAGATAGCCCAATGACAAAACTGATGGTCGCGGCGTTGGCGGCCGTGCTTCCGCTTGCCGCGGCGGACCCGATCGTGGTCAAGGCCTCGCGCATGTTCGACGGCAAGAGCGACCGCGTCGTATCGCCAGGACTGGTGGTGGTGGACGGCGGAAAGATTGTGGGCGTGGGCGACAGCGCGAAAATTCCGGCGGGAGCGCAGACTATCGATCTGGGCGATGCCACGCTGCTGCCGGGGTTCATGGACGCGCATACTCATCTTTCCGATCCTTACTATGCCGATTACCGGCAGGGCGAGATGGACGCTCTCAAGAAGCCGGTGGCCGAACGGGCGTTGATCGCATCGGAAATCGCCCGCATCACTTTGATGGCGGGGTTTACCACCGTGCGCGATGTCGGCTCAGAGGATTTGATCGATGTCGGCCTGCGCAACGCCATTAACGCCGGCAAGATTCCGGGGCCGCGCATGCTGGTTTCGGTCCACGCGCTGGGCGCGACCGGTGGCCATTGCGATCCGCACGCCGGCTTTCTGCCCGGCCTGTTCGGGCATGAAGCGGGAATCGCCGATGGCGTCATCGATGGCCCGGACGCGGCGCGCCTGGCCGTCCGCTACAACATTAAATATGGAGCGGACGTAATCAAGGTGTGCGCCACCGGCGGCGTGCTCTCCCTCACCGACGATGTGGATACGCCGCAATTGACGCAGGCCGAGCTCAACGCGCTGGTGGATGAAGCCCACGCCCTGCGCCGCAAGACCGCCGCGCACGCGCATGGCGCCAGCGGTGCGAAACGGGCGATTCTGGCGGGGATCGATTCCATCGAACACGGCACGTTTCTTGACGACGAGGCCATGCGCATGATGAAGGAGCGCGGCACATATTACGTCCCGACCATGATGGCGGCCGAAGGCTTGAAGCAGAGCCTGACCGATGGCTACATGCCTCCACCAATCGAGAAGAAGGCGCGGCTGGCCATGAAAGCCTTGCACGATACGGTGACCAAGGCGGTCCAGATGAATCTGAAGATTGCGCTCGGCACGGACGCGGGGGTATATCCCCACGGCAAGAACGCCGGCGAATTCGAACAGTTGGTGAGCTGCGGCATGAAGCCCATCGACGCACTAAAGGCGGGCACGTCCGTCGATGCCGACCTCATCGGCGTCGCCGACCGCACGGGAACTCTCGAGATTGGCAAGCTGGCGGATGTAGTGGCGGTGCCGGGAAATCCCGTAGAGGACATACGCGTCACGCAACGGCCGATTTTCGTAATGAAGGACGGCCAAGTGTATAAGCGCGAACGCAAGTAACATCTCTGAAGCGTGGTAAAATACAGAGCGGCAAACAAAGCAATTTGAATTGTTTTCTATCTTTCCGCTCTTGGTTTGCCTCTAGATATGCCAGGTTCTTTATGGGCGTTTCTCGTTGTACCTAGCGCGACGGATCGCATGATCCGCGGGCTGTTCGACGATACGTTCGCCAACGTACATCAGATGGCATGGTTCGACTGGGCCATGCTCATTCCCTACTTCACCGTACTCTTCATTCTTTCCATTTACGGGCTCCACCGCTACGACATCATCCGGACTTATTTCAAGCACAAGAAAAAGGCCTCGGAAGAACCGGCAAAGCGGTTCGAAAAACTCCCGCCGGTGACGATCCAGCTCCCGCTCTATAACGAACGCTACGTGGTGGAGCGGCTGATCGAAGAAACCGTGAAGATGGAGTATCCCAAAGAGCTACTGCAGATCCAGGTGCTGGACGATTCCACCGACGATACGCATTTGTTTGCCGAAGCATTGGTGGAGCGCTACAAGAACATGGGGTATCCGATCGAATACCACCACCGCACCAACCGGCACGGTTTCAAAGCGGGCGCCTTACAGGCTGGATTGGAAGTAGCGACAGGCGAGTTCGTAGCGGTGTTCGACGCTGATTTTTGTCCGCCGCCGGATTTCGTGATGCGCACCATCCATCACTTCGCCGATGAAAAGGTCGGCGTGGTGCAGACGCGCTGGAGCTATTTGAATCGCGACTATAACTTCCTGACGGAAGTGGAAGCGATGCTGCTCGACGGGCATTTTATTCTGGAGCACGGAGCGCGGTCGGGTGCGGGTCACTTCTTCAATTTCAACGGCACGGCGGGCATCCTGCGAAAGTCGATGATCGACGATGCGGGCGGATGGCAGCACGATACGCTGACCGAAGATTCGGATCTGAGCTATCGCGCGCAGCTGAAAGGCTGGCGCTTTGTCTACATGCCCGGGCTAGATTGCCTCTCGGAACTGCCGGTGCAGATGCACGGCTTCCAAGTGCAGCAATCGCGCTGGGCCAAGGGCCTGACGCAAGTAGCGAAGAAGTTGCTGCCGGCGATTTTGAAATCGAGCGCCACCAAGCGGCAAAAGGCGGAAGCCTTCCTGCACCTGACGCCCAATATTTCGTACCCGCTGATGATCGTGGTCTCGGCGCTGATGCTGCCGGTGATGATTGTGCGGTTCTACATGGGCCCCTGGCAGATGTTGTACCTCGACCTGCCGTTGATCGCCGCCTCCTTCTGGTCGATCTCTCTGTTCTACGTGGTGGCGCAGCGCGAGCTGTATCCGAAAAACTGGAAGCGATCGATCCTGATGCTGCCGATGCTGATGGCGGTGGGCGTAGGTTTGACGATCATCAATACGCGCGCCGTGCTCGAAGCGCTCTTCGGCGTCCAGACCGCCTTTGCGCGGACGCCGAAATACAACATTTCCGGCGGCGTGATGAACCTCGAAAACAAGAAATACAAGCGCCGCAGCGGCTGGCTCCCCTACGTGGAAATCGGTTGCGGCGCATACTTCGTCGGGATGGTGGTATTCGCCATCGAGACGATGAACTACTTCGCGGTTCCATTCCTGATGCTGTTCGTGATGGGCTATTTCTGGGCCGGCTTCGGCACGCTCTATGAAGAGCACCAGAGCCGCCTGCGGTCGCTCAGAGAACGTAGCCTCGAATTGAGCCCCTCTTTTTCGACGCAGAGGCGCTGAGAAACACTTTTTGCGTTTTTCTCTGCGTCTCAGCGCCTCTGCGTCAAATACAAGCCCTCTCAACTCACAATCTTCCCATCCCGCATACGCACCGTCCGATGCCCGTACGCCGCGGCTTCGGGGTTGTGCGTGATCATCAGGATGGTTTGGCCCAGGCGTTGGTTCAGGTCGCGGATGACGGCGAGAACGGCTTGCGAGTTCTCGGTGTCAAGGTTGCCCGTGGGCTCGTCGGCCAGGAGGATCGCTGGGTGGTTGACGATGGCGCGCGCGATGGCGATGCGCTGTTGCTCGCCGCCGGAGAGGGCGTTCGGCTTGTGATCGAGGCGGCGCGCGATGCCGAGCACCCCGAGTATTTCTTCAAATTGGGGGTCGGGCGTAGAATTACTGCCGCCCAGAAAACGGGCCACGGCGATGTTGTCGCGCGCAGTCAGGTTCGGCAGCAGGTTGAACTTTTGGAAGACGAAGCCGACGGTGCGGCGGCGCATGTGCGTGCGTTCGGCATCCGTCATCGCCGTAAGGTCCTGATCGCCCACGCGAACAGTTCCCGAGGTGGGCGGCGTCAGGCCGCCGATGATGTGAAAGAGCGTGGATTTCCCCGATCCCGACGGCCCAACGATGGAAAGAAACTCGCCGGGCTTCACGTTGAGATCGACGCCGCGCAGGGCGTGAACTGCGACTTCTCCGACGTGGTACGTCTTTTCGAGACTGTGGATTTCAATGATCGGAGCGCTACTCATACGCCAATGCCTCGATGGGATCATGCGAGGCGGCGCTGAGGCCGGGGTAGAGCGCGCCGAGGCCCGCGGCGATCATGGCGATGCCGGCAGCGATGGGCCACCACCAGATTTTGAGCACCATCGGCAGCGTGGAAGGCACAAAGGTGTTGATAATCCACGTGGCGAGAACGCTCAGCAGAATCCCGGTAACAGCGCCGCCGATCCCGAGCAGCATAGCTTCCGCTTCAATCACGCCCAGGATGAAGCCCTTCGAGGCCCCGAGCGATTTCAGGATCCCGACTTCGCGGGTGCGCTGCAACACAGCCATGTACATGGAGAGGCCGACGGTGAGAATGCCGCTAAATACGCCGATGCCCACCATCACGGAAAGAAATACCTTGATCCCGGGTATGCGGCCGAGGCCGAACATAGCGATGTAATCCGCCATGCTATCGATGTGGTAACTGGGCAGCAGCGTTCTCAGTTGGTGAACTACGGCGTCGGTACTGGAGGGGTCGTCCAGGCGGATGTAAACCTGCGTGACTTTGTGATCGGCGCTATTGATCTCCTGCATGGTCGCGAGCGGAACCGCGACGCGCGCCAGTTTCCCCTCGCTGATGATGCCAACCACATGCCATGAACGATCGATGAGCTTGACGGTGCTGCCGACGCGCAGGTGGTTTTGTTCGGCGTAGCGTTTATCCACGATGACGTCGCTCGGTCCATGAAACGGGCCGCCTTCGAGGTAAACGAAGCCTCCGTTGAAAGCCGTTAACTCGGCGAGGTCGATGCCTGTGGCGAACACCGGAAAATCAATGGAATGATTCACCACCCCAACCGCTGCCTTGATGTGCGGCTGTTGCTCGAGCTTGGCGATAAGCGCCTCTGGAATGGTGGCGCTGCTGCCGCTCAGAATCGTGCTGGCGTCGGAACCGCGAATGATGAGATCGGCGCCGGTGCCTGCCTGGCGGCGTTGCGAATCCTCCGACATGCCGTAGCTGAGCCCGACCAGCGTGAGAATGAGCATCACGGACACGCCGATCAGCAACGTGCTGAGCAAGCTGCGTAGGGGACGATGCTTGAGATTTTCTAGAACGAGCTTCCCTGTCACTTACGCGGTCCTTCAGGCTGGCCAACGGTTTGCAATTTTGTTCCTTCCGGTTGCGTTAACACGAATTTATCATCCGGCACACCCTTGTTGATATCCATCTTAACGACGTCGATCACTACCCCGATTTCGTCGTGCGGGCGATTGAAATCAATGTGCTTGGGGAAGGGCACGTTATCCCACGGTTTCCACTCGCTATAGCGGACGTCGGTGAGGATGTTGCCGGCAGGGTCGAAGATCAACTGGCGCGCCAGCAGCAAATCGATGCGGTTGAACCAGACGGAGCGCAGAAGCTGCAGATCGCCATTGGGGGCCTCGTGAAGTTCCTGCAGGATATAGAAGGCGCTGTCCTCATCGGTCATGTTGATCATCAGCACCTTATTATTTTTCTGATCGAAGGGGCGCACCAGCATGGCGTCGAGAAAGAATTGGGGCCGCAGATTCTCGATCTTGTTGGTGGAGGGCTTGACGATTTCGTTGCTGCCGGTGAGGAAAAGCTCTTTGGAAGGAATGTACAGTTTGAAATCCGCGCCGGTGGAAGCCATGTCGAAGGCTTTCGAGCGGATCACCGGATATAACCCGATGATGTGAATGTTGGCGGGCTTACGGAATACGATGTAGCCGGTGACGTCTTTATATTCCGTAATGTGGCTCTTTTCGGCCGTGCCCAGGGCGGGGGTCATGTTGACGGTGGCGCTGAAATCGTGGACGGCGTTGTATTGCTTGGAAAGGCTATCGAGCAGAGCGGTTTCGTCGGCGACCTGCAGGGTGGGCGCGGTGTGGCCGCCCGTGGCCCTCCGCGTGATGAGCCGGCGGCGCGCAAAGCATGATGTAAGTCCGCAGAAAATCAGGCAGATCAGCAGGATAGAGACAGGAACACGCCTGAAGATCATTCTTAACATTGTAGGCAGGCGCGCGAGCGGAGTGTCAATCGTGGAACGTGCGCGGATGTGCTATATTTGGGCTATCCCAAGGGCCTTGCGCCCAAGCAGAATGGGCCTGTGGCGCAGTTGGGAGCGCGCTTCCATGGCATGGAAGAGGTCGACGGTTCGAACCCGTCCAGGTCCACCAAACTTTCCAAACACTTAGCGCTTCAACATGGCAAGTTCGGCACGCGGCATTTATCCCATCCGCCGAGCCAGCAGACGCGCCATCCATCGATGCGGTGGCCGAGAGGCACGGGGTGACGAAGACGCAGGAATTTGCTTGGTCGAGGCTGCGGTTGAGGAAGGCGCAGTTGTCGCGGGCCGGCTGCCAAATCCATCGTGCGTTTCATGCGCAGCGCCGCCTGTTCGATGCATTCGATGGCGCGCTCCAGCAAAAGCGAGTTGCTGGGAAAGCGGCAGCTATAGTCCCGCATACCAGTCGTAGCCGTCTTTGGCCCAATAGTCGTCCGGCCGATCGTTGGCGTATGTGATCTTGCCGATGCGCTTGATGTGCTTGACTCCATACTTCACCGGAATCACCAGCCGCAAAGGGGCGCCGTGCGCCATCGTCAGTTCGGCGCCGTTCATTTCATAGCAAAGCAGGGTCTGCGGATGCAACGCGCTGGCGGCGTCCAAGCCGACAAAGTAGCCCTGATCCGGCGTCTCCATGCTGAAGTATTTCGCATTTCGCGATTCAGGCGCGAATTTCGCCGCGAAATCGGAAAGGCGCGCGCCCGCCCACTGTACAACCACCGTCCAGCCCTCAATGCAGTTCAATTGGGTAATCTGCTCTACGCGCGGCAACTCGCGAATCTGGGCCAGGGTGACCTGGCCGGCGCCGTGGGATCCCGCAACATGCAAAATCCATTTCTGAGGGTCAAACCCGTCGCCGAGACCCACGTCTCCATTCACGCGAGTCTTGCGTTCGGCCACCGCGGATGCATCGAAGGTGGGCGCGAGATGACGATCGCTGAAGTAAGCTCCGGCGACTCGCTCGTTGCCGCGAAGCACGCCGCGTAGCGGACCTTCTAACTCGTCCTCTTCCGGCCTGGATCGTAGCCAACTCCAGCCGCCGTATGCGGCTGCGGCCCCAACTCCCAGCGTGAGGAACGCCCGTCTGCTTCGCGACGCGGCTTCGGCGTTTCTGCCAGGGGCGTTAGCTGGGTTCTTCAAGGCTTTCCTCTTTTTCTTGGATCGGCTTTTCTTGGATTGGTGTTTCCGGGACGAGTGAAAATCCCGCAACCATCGACCGGAAGTTGTCCCAACCTGCGCGAATCACTTGCGCGATGTGGATCACGAAGAAACCGATAAACCCGATCATCAGCCAGAAATGCTCCCATCGCGCCATGGGATATCCACCCAGCAGCCCGGCAAGCCACGACAGTTGGATCGGTTTGTAGATTGCCAATCCGGTGATCACGCTGCCTATCGCCATGATGATGACTCCCGTATAGGCGATGCGTTGGGCGCCGTTGTAGAGACCCTGCAGGGGCGGGTCTTTTCTTAGACGAAGGTCGTAAAGCGTCACCAGCAGAGCATCGCGAAAGGAACTTCTACCAGGTAAGAGATTTCTCCACTCGCCCGAGAACGCCAGGTAGAGTACGTAGGCCACCCCATTGGCAACGAATAACCACATGAAGAAGAAGTGAAGCGCCATTCCCTCCGCCAGGCGTTGAGGAATGTCCAAGAGCTGATAGAACCAATTGGGGAAGAAATGAAATAGGGTGATCCCGCCCAATCCTACTCTGTAGATGCCGTTTGCCCAGTAGATCAGCAAGCCGCTCCAGATCATCAAGAAGAGCAAGGGGAAACTGATCCAGTGAAACCATCGAATGGCGAGTGGGTGCTTTTCTTCCAAACGGGACATTGCCAAGAACCTGCCTTACGATCTTATCTCGATGCGCAGAAGACCGGCGCGTCCCATGCTCAACACGCGTGACCCAACGCCAAAAAACCGCAACGCCGATATGTAGACGTTTGATCGGACTCTGCTGGAACGTCTTCCCGATATGGTCGTTCGAGAACGTGCTGATGGGCATCTACGCCGAGCCAGAGAGTCACGCGCGCCCTGGACGAAGTCATCGCGCAACGTGGGCGGCCAGAATGCATTCGGATGGATAACGGGACCGAACTGACGTCGCGGCATTTTCTGGCATGGGGAATCGAACGCCGCATTGCGCTGGCTCACATTCAGCCGGGGAAGCTGGCGCAGAATGCATTCGCGGAGAGCTTCAATGGACGATTCCGCGATGAATGCCTCAATACCAGTTGGTTCCACAACCTGTGGGACGCGCGCAAAAAGATCAGCGCCTGGCGCCACGAGTACAACCACGACCGGCCGCACAGCAGCCTCGATTACCGCTCCCCGAGTGAGTTTGCTCAGAACTTTGCCCAAGGCGGGAAACCTGTGCTAAATATTTAGGTCTCACCTGGACGAAGAATGGGTGCATGTCAAGGGTATGGTGCGACGGGCGGCTCCGACGGGATGGGAAAAGAGGAGTTACAGTAGACGCGGAGTCTCAGTTATGTTTGGCAGATAAAACCGAGGCAGGTCAAGAGTATTTTAACAAAAAAACACCCTAATGTGCATCGTTGTCAAATACTTCCAGTTCGGCCTGGGCCGCCGAGCGTAATCCTGTCAAAGAGGCAACCTAGCGAAAGGCCGATTTTTGTGGACCACAGCGTCGCCTCACGGGCAGAGCCTTAACTTTTTTCCAATTCGCACCCAACTCGTTCGCAAGAGCGTGGCCATCTGATCTTTCGCCTGCCCTGCCTCTCCACTGAGGCGCCGCGTTTCCGTTTCGTAAAGTCTTCGCAGTGCGGTCCATTCCGTCATCATCTCGCGCATCGAATCGGGTCCCAGGACCAGCTCGGCTTTGCGCGCGCTGATTGGCAGCGAATATGGTTCAGAATGAAAGATGCCAGCGCCCGGATCATTTTCGAAATGAATCCGCACTTGTCTGAATCCGGCCACCCTAAGACCTTCGCGCAAGGCGCCTTCCGTAAATTCCCGCAACTCCAACGCTCTACCTGCCCCGGGACCGTGGAAGACCAAATTCTCGAATACCTGTATCTGACCGGTTACAGTACGGTTTACAGAACTACGTTGCCGCCCACCTGTGCCATTCCAAACTCGTGTAAATCGGGGAAGTGTTCGTCCATCGATGATTCCAGAGAATACGGCACGCTGAGTATCAGAACACCATTTTCTTTTAACAGCCGGCACGCATGCTCGAACGCACGCCCTGGAGATTCAACGTGCTCGAACACTTCACTTGATATGATAAAGTCGTATTTGCCCATGTCCTCTAGTGAGGAATTGCAGATATCCAGCTGGGGTGGGCGGTTATAAAAAGTATTTTTGTATTCGAACTTCTCGGCCAGCCGCGAGGCATAAGGATCGAAATCTGTCAATCCTATACCACGCAAACTCTTGAGGCGCGGAAATTCTGGCAAGCTCAGGGCTATACCCAGTAGCTCTATCGAGAGAGCCCGAACAATGCCCCGAACCCGAACACTGGATCCGCAAGATGAGCAGTTCGGCGATTCACGATCAAACGTGTTAGCGTGTGCGCAATTGGGGCTGCCGCAAATGTTACAGATAAACTCGATCAACGAGGCACTCTCGCTTGTAGCGTTTTCACTTGCCGACGGCTCAGTTATTCAAGCCATTTTCTCACACGCACACCCGACTAAATATTGTACACCTGGCCTGATGGTATGGACGCGGCTCGATTAACAGTAGTTTGTTGGGTTGACCGGAAAGAGGGAACCATGCAGGTGAGCATGATCGGAATGGAGGCAACCGGTGGGGCGCACTTTTGGGCACGGGTGCTCAGCACGTTCGGACACACCGTCCGACTGATCGCGCCGCAACTGGTGAAGCCCTATCTGAAACACGGGGCGAAGAACGACGCCAATGATGCGGCCGCAATTTGTGAAGCGGTGAGCCGGCCGAGTATGCGGTGTATTCCGCAGAAAACAGTTGGCCAGGAGGATGTGCAGTGCATTCATCGCGTGCGCAGCCGGCTGATCGGCTGTTGAACGCACCTGGCGAATCAGATCCGGGGCCTGTTGAGCGAGTACGGCGTCAGGATTCCGGAGCATCTGAGCCAGGTTCGCAAGGCTTTGCCACAGCTGACGGATGAGACAGAGGCGACCAGGGTAAACCAGGCATTCCGAAATAACGCTCTTTGCAGAAGAATCATCAGGAATGACAACCCAGGTTCTATATGCGGGCATCTGTGCTTAATTTGAACCAGTGTACCGACGCAATGGGTTATGGTTCGGAGCCGTTCTTTCGTGTATTCAAAGGAACGCAATGTTGGCGCGGCGAAGGGTCGTGTCATGGTCGTCTCACAATCAAGAATGGCAGCGATCCGCAGCAGATTACAAAGCTCACAATATCGACGATGCGCATGTCAGTAATGAGATTCATGAGGGCCGCTGTCTTATGGCCTTCGGTGAGAAAACGCAATGGGCTGGCGGCTCGAGGACATGCGTGAGAATCTGCACTGTATTCGTCATTGGTGCGGAGATTACAAAGAACCGGCCCCGTGTCCTCCGGGCGGTAGTATGCCGGCTATCGCCGTCTTTTCTTCGACAGAACTCTGGCACATCATTTACGGCGTAACCCAGCCACTCCGCGATTGTCATTTTCTTGGCTTTGGGCTACCAATCCGCTTCCCCCTCCTTGTTAACCCGTCATGTACCAGCGCAAAACTCAACAATCCACGACCCAAATGCTCGCTTTTCCAGGCCACATCCGCCGCCGGGGTCGCCGCGGGAGTCCGAATCCGCTTGTCGTTGGCCAACTGCCCCAAATCTGAATCAGCGTACGCCATGCCCGGAAAACGACAGTAGAAAGGTGTCATCCGGAGTCGCAACCTTGGCGATCGCTGACAAATGCTGGCTGATAACACCTTTTGCCGCCCCGCTCAGGTTGCCCTCATCCGACACAAGCGAGGACACCTGCATGCTCGCAAAACAAGTCTGCCTTTCTCAGCCGGCCTGCAATCAGCGGGTTCACCTAAACATGGAAACCTATCGATAATGCTGGATATCAGGGCCGTCATGGTCTCCGCGCAGGCGCCTCAGCGCCGTCGTACGGGTCGAACGACGGTGCACCTTTCTGCGAGTCGGCGACGATACACCCGCTGGCGCGCGTCACGCGCAGAAGAGGGTACCATCACAAGTGAGAAATGCTTCCGGTCTTCTACGCTGGCCTCGTGCGGAAGCACTCGGGTATCCGCCATGCATCGGCTTTAGTAAGCCCACCGTCACGACGATACGGTTCGTGACCTCACCAGCGGCGGGATCGTGCGCTGGAGCTTGACTGCGGGGCGGTCAATCTCCATGCCGCTGCGCGTGATCGCGAAGCCGAGATGGCCTTCGAATCCCTGAGCGTCATCGGATGTCACGATGATTCTGACGCGCCATCTGTCGTAGTCAAGCCATCCAATCGGCTCTCCCGAACTCTTGGACACGATGGTTCGGCTGGTTCCCTGTGAGAACAGCACGAATGACTGTTCGTCCCCGCCTTCGATCGTCACGTCACGCCGCCAGCTCTCCACCTTCGTGGTTCCCGAGCGTTCGACATAAAACCAGTCCGTCTGCGGGACCGTAAATTGCGTCGCGCCGGTCGAATCCATAAATTCAAGTCGCACGGTGACGTTCGTTGCCTTTCGTGCCGGCGTCGTTTGCTTGTTGGCGACCGCCATCCATGACGGCTGAGCATCGCCGTACCGGTTCGGAAAGCCCCGTGTATCGCCAGCGTGCCACTCGGCAAAGGCCAGCTCTCCGACCTGGGCGGGAATCACATCGGGCGGCGCCGACGTCGGAGGATTGGGATCGATATTCGTGCTGATCGGCTCCACGTCGACGATGGACTCCTGCAGTGGGTCCCATCGAACCCTGAACGAACTTCGGTAGTGATAGGTGCCTTGCAGGTTGGAATAGGCGAGTTCCAAGACCATCGCCATCTGCCGCTACGTGAGAAGCGTCATCGCGGATTCTATTTGTTCCCGAAGGCTCTCGCCTTCGATCGCCGGCAATGTGTCGTTGAAGAACAGTGTCGGCGAGGAGAATCCCTGAAGCACGAGGCTTCCGCCCGCCTGTTGGGGATGTCAAAGTATGAGGAAATCATGAGAGGATCGGCGCTGGTCTCGTCTGCCGCGGCACGAAACCGCGTACCGTGCGCAGTAGTAAACTCCAGTACGGAAGCCCGTGATCCGATTTCTCTAATCCGCTACAGCACCGTCAGATACTCGAACGAGTTGGCATCGCACAACTAGCAGGTGTGGATCAGCTCATCAACACGTCGCCGTCCCATCGCTCGCGAACGGCCGCAAACGTTGGAAACTCCTCGGGTGCCAGTAATACGCGCGAGACCTTCCCCGCCAGCGTTCGAGCCACAGCCACTCCACCGCCAGCACCTTCTCCCCGTCTGAAAGAGCCCGGCATCTTTCCTTTGCCCCAGATGATATTCTTGGTTGCTGGAATTAGAAACACTACGAAGATGAAGTCTTCTGCCAATCCCACAATCCAGCCTGCAACCGTCGCGCCGCGTTTTGGCGATGCATCCATGGAGGTGGTCAGATTGATTAATGCCCTCAGGTTTGTCACGTTTTGGGCGTTGGCCGCGGGTCTGCTGATTGCACAGGATACGGCGGACTGGGCCAATTACGGCCGCGACCCCGGCGGTTCGAAGTACTCCCCGCTGAACCAGATTACGCCCGCAAACGTCGGAAAGCTCGCCGTCGCCTGGACCTATCACACCACCGATCCCGTCGGCACATGGGAAGAGACGCCCATCGTAGTAAATCACATCATGTACTTCGCCTCCCGGAAGCATCGCGTGATTGCGCTCGATGGCGACACAGGCAAGGAACTCTGGAGCTACGATCCGAAAACCCCTCGCCCTTCCGAACACCGGGGACTTTCCTACTGGCAGGGCGACGCCCACAACCCCCCTCGCATTATTCATGCGACCGATGCTCGCATCATCGAGCTTGATACAAAAACTGGCAAGCCCGTCGCCGGGTTTGGCGACAATGGCGAGATCGATCTGCTTGCCGGCGTTACGGACGATTATCCGCGCGCGCGGTACGTTGTCTCATCCCCGCCTGCCATTTACAAGAACCTTATTATTCTGGGCCCTTCGACACAGGAAGGCCCCAGCAAAGGCCCCAGCGGCGATCCGCGTGCCTTCGACGCCAGGACGGGCAAGCTGGTATGGCGCTTCCACACGGTCCCGCAACCCGGCGAACCAGGAAACGAAAGCTGGGGACCGGACGGCTGGAAAGATCGCGCGGGACCGAGCGCCTGGGGTGGCATGACTGTCGATGCCGAGAAAGGCATCGTCTTCATGCCGATCGGTAACCCCGCCGACAGCTTTTACGGCGCCGACCGCAAAGGAACCAACCTGTACGCGAACTGCGTTGTCGCTCTTGATGCAGCTACAGGGAAGCTGAAGTGGTATTACCAGATCACGCATCACGACATATTCGATGCCGATGTCGCGGCGCCGCCGTCTCTGGTCGAAGCCACGCTGAACGGCAAGCGCGTGCCTGCCGTCGCGGAATTCTCGAAAGCCGGTATGCTCTTCGTGCTCGATGAGCAAACCGGTAAACCGATTTGGGATGTTGAGGAACGAAAGGTTCCACAAAGCGATCTGCCGGGGGAAGCGTCCTGGCCCACTCAGCCCTTTACGGTGAAGCCTCCCCCGCTGGCGCGTTCCACTCTGACCAAAGAGGAACTCTCAAATATTTCACCTGAATCATACGCTTACTGTGTAGCGCAGCTTGAGAAACTCAAAACCTACGGCGCTTACACGCCCTTCGGGCTCGAACCCCGGCTGAGCTTTCCCAGCGCGATCGGTGGCGGCAACTGGGCCGGCGTAGCGTTCAGCCCCAAAATCAGCTATATCTTTGCGAATTACTCGAACCTCGGCCAGACTGGACAGATGGAGGCCACCCGCGCGGGAGCGCCAATGGCCTATCGCAACAAAACTGCCTACGCCCGCTTTGTGGACCAGGAGGGCTATCCGTGTAATCAGCCGCCCTGGGGGAGCTCGCGGCCGTCGACACCAAGACTGGGGATATCGCATGGAAGGCGCCTCTCGGGTCCTTCGATGAACTCGAAGCCAAGGGCCTGAAGAATACCGGCGCAATCAACCTCGGTGCACCGATCGCGACCGGCGGCGGATTGGTCTTCATCGCGGCAACAGCCGATGGAAAATTCCGCGCCTTCGACGCGAAGACCGGAAAGCAACTCTGGACCGTTAAACTGCCCGCCACGGGTAATGGCACACCAATCACCTATAGCGGCGCGCATGGCAAACAGTACGTCGCGATCATCGCTGGTGGACAGGGTCATCTTCCCGGCAACGCTTCCGGCAGCGACGCCGTTATCGCCTATGCGCTTCCGTAGGCACGAGCAGAGGGACAGGTCGAGCAGCAGAGTCGTGGCCGTCACGCGATTCACGTTACGCCCGCGATAGAACCGATTGATCAAACTGAACTGATAACGGACGATATCACGCCTTAACGCCTCGTGAAGCGCGAAGGGGTGTGGTGAGAGCATGCCTGTTCCACTGGATGATGCCGTGTTTCAGCGCGGGGCTATATAGTTCTGGCGCCATACTATATCCGTATGCGCCGCATATTGACGTTCTTTTTGTTCGCTGCGAATCTTTGGGCCCTCGGCGGTCCGCGCTATGTGGAGACATCTCCACACCCCGGCGCCTTCGCGTTGGTTGAAAACGGCTCAGCCGGAGCCGTCCGGGTCGATGCCGCGGATTGGCCAGGCGTACAGCGAGCAGCACACGATTTACAAGCCGACGTGAATCGCGTAACTGGCGTCACCCCTGCCTGGGACACCACCGCCCGCAAGATGGTTCTCATCGGGACCGTCGGCAAGAGTCCCCTCATCGAGCAATTAGTCCGCGCCGGCAAGATCGACGTCAGCGGCATCCGCGGTAAATGGGAATCCTTCTTTTTACAGACCGTCGCCAACCCCTTCCCCGGCGTCGATAGCGCCTTAGTCATAGCCGGCAGCGACAAGCGCGGCACGATCTTCGGTATCTACGACCTGTCCGAACAAATTGGCGTCTCCCCCTGGTATTGGTGGGCCGATGTCACGCCAGATCACAAGTCCGCCCTCTACGTTCTTACCGGTAAATATCAGGAGGGTGAGCCCAGCGTCAAATACCGCGGCATCTTCTTCAATGACGAAAAGCCCGACCTCGATTTCTGGGTCCGCGCCAAATTCGGCGAACACGCCGTATCCGGCGGCACGGCCGCGAACTTCAACAGCGCCTTCTACTCCAAAGTTTTCGAGGTCATCCTTCGCATGAAGGGCAACTACCTGTGGCCAGCCATGTGGAACAACGCCTTCGCCGAGGATGATCCAGCCAATCCCCGCCTTGCGGACGAATACGGCATCGTCATGGGCACCAGCCATCAGGAGCCCATGATGCGCGCCCAGAAAGAATGGGACTGGCATCTTCGCCGCGCCAACGGCGACTGGAACTACGCCACTCAACCCACTATCCTCGATGACTTCTGGCGCCAGGGCGTCCGCCAGCGCAAGGACTTCGAAAACATCTACACCATCGGTCTTCGCGGTGAAAACGACTCGGCCATGGTGCGCACGGCCGCCGAGGGCGTCGCCTTAACCGAAAAGATCGTTAGCGCCCAGCGCCGGATATTGGCGGAAGAGGTCAATCCCGACGTGACCAAGGTCCCGCAACTGTGGGCTCTATATAAAGAGGTACAGCAATATTACGAAGGCGGTCTGCGCGTGCCCGACGACGTTACGCTACTCTGGGCGGACGACAACTGGGGCAACCTGCGCCGTCTTCCCACGCCGGAAGAGCGCAAGCGCCCCGGCGGCGCCGGCATCTATTATCACTTCGACTATCACGGCGGCCCGCGCAGCTATCAGTGGTTGAACACCTGTCCCCTGAACAAGATCTGGGAGCAGATGTCGCTCGCCAAACAATACGGCGCCGACCGCATCTGGATCGTGAACGTCGGGCACTTCAAAGGCTACGAACTTCCCACCGAGTTCTTCCTCAGCCTCGGTTGGAACACAGCGGAATGGCAGGGCGACAAGGTCAACGAGTACACCCGCCAGTGGGCCGAGCGTGAGTTCGGCGCGCCCTACGCATCCGAGGCTGCGGCAATTGTCGACGCTTACACCGGCTACAACAGCCGCCGCAAGCCCGAATTGCTCGAGCCCGGCACTTACAGCCTCGTTAACTATCGCGAAGCGGAGCGCGTCGTGGAAGATTACAAAGCCCTCGCCGCCCGGGCTGACGCTCTCTACGCGAAGATTCCCGCAGCCAGGCGCGACGGCTTTTTCCAACTGGTCCTGTTCCCCACCAAGGCGTCCGCGAATCTGAACGCGATGTACCTCGCCGCGGGCAAGAACGCTCTCTATGCTTCCCAAGGCCGGGCCAGCGCCAATTCCTGGGCCGCCAAGGTCAAGACTCTGTTTGACGGCGACGCCGCCCTGACTAAGCAATGGGACGCGCTCAACGGGGGTAAGTGGGAGCACTTCATGGATCAGCCGCACATCGGCTACACCTCCTGGCGCGACCCGCCCGCCAACACTCTAGCCGCTATCAAACTCGCTAGCGTAGAAGCGCCCGCTGCGGCCTCCCTCGGCATTGCCACCGACGGTGGCTCGCCCACGCTACCCGCCTTCGATTCGCTCAATCAACAGCGCAGCTACATAGATGTCTTCAACAAAGGCCTGGGGACTTTCGAGTTCACGGCAACCCCCAGCGCTCCCTGGATCACATTGAGCCAGTCGAAAGGCCGCGTGGAAGACGAAACGCGCGTCTGGGTCACTATCGATTGGGCCATGGTCCCCGCTGGCATGAATCAAGGCTCGATCAAGATCACCGGAACTGCCACTGATGAGACCATCAAGCTCACCGCTCGCAAGCCCTCCGACCTGACGCGCGACACCCTCACCGGCTTCGCCGAAGGGGCGGGTTACGTCGCCATCGACGCCGGTCACTTCGCCTCGAAAACAGATGCCGGCCAGTCCGCTTTCCACCCGATGGAACAACACGGCATGCGTACCGATGCTGCCGTCGACGTCCAGGGCCTCAAGGCCGGTCCGCACCTCGACTATCGCCTCTACGTTTTCACGCCCGGCGAAGCAACTGCCCGCCTCACGCTTGGCCCCGCGTTGAACTTTGCGCCCGATCGCCCGGTCCGCATCGCAGTCTCGATGGACAGCGAGGCGCCTCAAGTCCTCACCATCGTCCCGCAAGGTTACAATGCCGCGAACGGCAACCGTGATTGGGAGCAATCCGTTCGCGACAATGCCCGCTACATCACTAGCAAGCACCAGATTGACGCCCCCGGCTATCACACCTTCAAGGTATGGATGGTCGACCCCGGCGTGGTCCTCGAGCGCATCCTTATCGACACGCCGGCCTCGGCGAGAGCCCTCAGCTACCTGGGGCCACCTGAGAGTTTCCTGGGAACCAAGCGATAGCAACCTGCGGCATAACCTGCGATCCGTCCAAGATAATACGAAATATCATTCCGTCAAGTCGACTCCACGATCCTGGTAAGAAGGTCTGCGCCAGCTTCTGGGCCGCTCGGACGGCCGATCGATCTGAGAAAAGCTCGAAGAAGCGAGTCTCCTCGCGCGTTCATCGCGCTCCTCCAAATCTGGCGAGACGGTGCGAGAATCGGTCTATGCGGCCGCAGCTCCAACCCGCCCAATCGCGTGTGCGCTGGGCGCCTGCCGTCATGCGATCCCTGTGGATCTTGTTGGTTGCACAGTCGTGGGCTGCACAAACTGAGTCCACACTTGGAACCCTTCGCGGCGCCGTCACCGACTCTTCCGGGGCGGTGGTCGAGGCCGCTATCGTCAGTTTGCAGGCAGCCGGGCCCACTGCTCAGCGCACCACTGTCACAGGCGAGACGGGCTCCTTCCACTTCTCTGACGTCGCGCGGGGCGGCTACACACTCACCATCAAGGCCGACGGTTTCGCGGATTGGAACACCGAAGTGTCGGTAGTTTCCGGAGAGAATCCGCCGCTACCTCCTGTGATTCTGCAAATCGCACCAGCCGTCACCAAGGTGGATGTGGGACTTCCGGCGCACGACCTTGCTACGCAACAGGTGCATGCCGAGGAGAAGCAGCGCCTACTCTGGATCTTTCCGAACTTCTACGTCAGCTACCAGCCCAATCCAGCGCCTTTGACCGCCGCGCAGAAATTCCAACTCGGCTTGCGAACCATCATCGATCCGGAGGTTATCCTGGGCAACGCACTTAGCGCCGGAATCGAGCAGTGGCACAACAGCCCTCGCCAATTCGGCCAAGGCATGGAAGGATATGGGAAGCACTTTGGCGCGGACTATGCCACCAGCGTGATCGATGTCATGATCGGGCACACGCTCACCCAGTCCGTGTTTCACCAGGACCCGCGTTATTTCTATAAAGGAACCGGCCGCTTTGGTTCGCGATTTCTCTACGCTATCGGAACCGCGTTCGTTGCCAAAGGCGACAACGGGCGCTGGCAGCCGGACTATTCCGATATTGTGGGAGGCTTTGCCGCTGGTGAGATTTCAAACCTCTATTACCCCGGTACGTCGCGCTCGGGGCTGCGCGCTTTCCATGGTTTTCTGCTGGGGTTCAGCGGCAGAGCATCCTCCCATCTCCTGCAGCAATTCGTCTACCGCCCGCTGACGACGCATGTGCCGAAAGTGCTAGCGCGGCCGCAGCCCGTGCTGCGCGACGGAACCCCGGTGTCGCTGTTTTCCGTAGAGGACTTGCGTTCCGCCACGCCGCAGACCGCGAGGTCGATTACCTTCGTTCTCGTCAAGGACCTGGACATAAACGGCGTCGTCGCGGCCAAAGCCGGTTCGAAAGTAGCGGGTCAGGTTAGTTACACGGCTGCCCCGTCTGCCACCGGCACGATCGATTCCATGCACCTCTCACTGGAAAACGTGCGCCTTAAGATCGGCGAAACGGACATCCCTCTCAGAAGCAGTCCGCGCAAGGGAGATGCTGGCGTCCTGGAATATCATTGGCTGGAAGATACGGGCCACATTGCCTTGGCGCTGTATGTCGCCGGAGATGTGACCCTCGCGCCTGCCCGATAGCGGCTAACGGCACCTATCCCTCGGTGATCACCTGAAAAGCGGCCAACGGAACCACTAATCTGGGGTTTTCGTGCGCCAGCTGCGCGGACCGCACTTCAGCACGTGCCCGTGATGCAGCAGGCGATCGAGCATGGCGCTCACTGCAGCGACATCGCCCAGCAACTTGCCCCAATCCTCGACCGGGCGATTGGAGGTCAGCGGAGTGCTGAACCGCTCGTAACGACGCATGATGATCTCCAGCAGATCCTCTGCGGCTGTATGCGGGCCAGGGCCGTTCCTTGCGATTGGGAGCACTAGTCCCACGTCCACCACGTTCGGACAAATCACTGGAACGACCGGGCCCAACGGCGGCGCGCGTTACGCGCAAATTCGCGGATACATTTCGTGGTAGACGGGTGGGCACGGCGTAGATCGCTGCCGGCGTTGAGCCCTACCGAGTAGGCCCTGTTTTCAAAACGTCATCAAACGGAATTGCGCACGGTCAGGTTGCAGCGATGAGCGCGATTGGCCGGATGGGAGATCCCGTGCCACCTCGGATCTTCAGCGGCAAAGCAATAAACACAAACTCGGTCACTCCGCTGGAAGACAATTCCTCCAGGTTCAGGCACTCAATGATATGAATGCCGCGGTCCACCAGCAAATGGACATGGACGTTCATTTCCGGACTCGGAGCAAACTCGAAAGGCGCCGTGTCCGATCCCGCCGCGAACACCTGCCGTTCGCTCAGCCACTTCGCGGCGTCCAGTCCCGGCCCCGGGCTTCGGACCTCTGAAATGAACTTCGCGGCGTCATTCCAATACGTCGCCCAGCCAGTCCGGATCAAAGCGACATCGCCCGCGCCAACCTTCACGCCGGTCTTATCCAGGTGCTCCGGGCGAATCATGAAGTCTCTTGCCAGAACATCCACTCCTTCCGCCTTCGCGATATCCAGCAGCACGCCCCGGCGCAAAACCGGTTCGATCTGATCGATGGTATGCCGCTCGATCCCGCCGCCATAGCTCTGCACTCCGGCCGCTTCGATTCCGCCGTGCAACTGCCCGTTGCAGGAGAAGTGGCAGAGAGCGTCGATGTGCGTGCCTACGTGGGTTCCGAGCGCTATCGCGTCCGCGGCGGAACTCGCCCCGCCCGGGTTCACATAGTCGCCATGCTTCTTATTGAGACTGTATAGGTACGCAGGGTGGGCCGGGTGGTGGGGTGCACCGACATAATAGGGTTGCGCTAAATCGACCGCGCGGAAGGCTCGCAGTGAAACCAATAGATCCGAGATCGAGGCCACGTCAACAGTGTAGCGGGCGGCGGCCGCAGGCTCATCGTCCGGATTTCTTCTTGAGTATAGGGTTGTGCCAACCGCCGTCCGAAGCGATAATCGCGTCAGACTCTTTCGGCCCCCAACTGTGGCGCCTGTAAGGGCGGGCTTTGTGGTGCTTCTTCAGGACTGGGTCGACCACCGCCCAGGCGGCTTCCACCGCGTCCTCACGAGTGAAGAGTGCTCCATCGCCGCTCATGGCGTCGCTCAAGAGCCGTTCGTAGGGCGCTTCCTCTCCCGTCTGTTCCTCGAACAGGTAGAGTTCTCGTTGCTCCCCGACGAACTCTTTCCCGGCGAGTTTAACCCGAGCTGCGATGGCGATGGCCGAGTCGGGAGAGACCCGGAAGCGCAGATAGTTGGCCGGGCCGGCTGACGGCGCTGAGTCGGCAAAAAGCTTCTGCGGCGGCGCCTTCAGTTCCACCACGACCTCGGTCGCGGTTTCGGCGAGGTACTTGCCGGAGCGTAGGTACCACGGCACTCCCTCCCAGCGCCACGAATCAATGAAGAGCCGCATGGCGCAGAAGGTTTCGACGTCGGAGTTTTTCGCCACGCCTTGCTCTTTCCGGTAGCCAGAATACTGGCCGCGCACCAAGTCGTCGCGCGTGAGAGGGCGCATGGCTCGAAAGACCTTCGCTTTTTCGGTTTGAACCGCGCCAAAGTCCTTATCGGCCGGCGGCTCCATGGCGAGCAGCGCGACGACCTGGAAGAGATGGTTCTCGACCACGTCGCGCAGACAGCCGGCAGTTTCGTAAAATGACCCGCGGCTCCCGACGCCGAAATCCTCGGATAGGGTCACCTGGACGCTGGCTACGTAGTTGCGGTTCCAGATCGGCTCCAGGAACGAGTTGGCGAAGCGGAAATAGAGGATATTCATAATCGCCTCCTTTCCCAGGAAATGGTCGATGCGGAAGATCGAGTCTTCCGGGAACACCGTCCGCGCGACGCGATTGAGCTCCCGCGCGGACGCCAGGTCGCGTCCAAACGGTTTTTCGACAATGACGCGCGCATGCGCGGCCAAGTTCGCAGCACCCAGTCTTTGGATCACCATCTCGAAGAGCGAGGGCGGGATAGCCAGGTAGTGCGCCGGGCGCCGGGCGCTACCCAGCGCGCTCTTTATCGCCGTGAACGTCTTCGGATCGTCGTAATCCCCGCTCACGTACTGGAACAGGGAAAGAAGATGGTGGAGGGCAGTCTGGTTGTCGACCCCGCTCGATCGTTCTATGCTCTCCGTCACACGCTTGTGCAGACGCGGCAGGCTCCACTTCGGGAGTGCGACGCCGATTATCGGGACCTTAAGGGAGCCGCGTTTCACCATCGCATAAAGCGCTGGAAAAATCATCTTGTGGGCGAGGTCGCCGGTTACCCCGAAGAGTACCAACGCGTCCGAATGAGAGGCTTTCATCGGTCATCTCCTTTTCTTGGCGGCAGGCTTTTTCTCATTGCCCCCGAACGGCTGAGTCTTCTTCCCCCAGAGGCGAGAGCCACCTACAAAAGCGTTGCGGTTGTCGCCCATGCGAGTGTCCAGCGGCAGATCCTTGAGTTGTTGGGCATTTCCTCCGCCAAGGACTATGTATTCGGCCTCCAGAGCCTTCTTGAGCCGTTCCACCACATCGGCCACGTGGCGGCGCCAGTTCTTCTTCCCAAGTCGCTTCAGACCGCGAACACCAACGTAGTCCTCATACGTTTTTCCGTTCTTGTAAGGAAGGTGAGCTAATTCCATCGGCTCAAGTATCCCGTCAACGATCATGGCGGCCCCGAGCCCCGTGCCGAGACCCAGAAACAGCATCCGGCCTCCTTGGTAGCTTCCAAGCGCCTGCATGGCGGCGTCATTGATAACCTTAACGGGACAATCGAAGGTCTTGCCAAAATTGAATCCGACCCATCCGCGGCCGAGATTGTAGGGCTCATGCACGGGGTGTCCATGAATGACGGGTCCCGGATAGCCGATTGACACGCGGTCATATTGCCAGCCCTTGGCGAGGCGCTTGACATCCCGCACCATTTTGGCTGCGGTCATCTTTGGGCCGGATGGAAGCCTGCGTTCCTCGCCTTGTCCGGGTGCCATCACCTTGACATGCGTTCCGCCGACATCGATCACCAGGACATGATTGACCTTCTGGGAGGCAGCGCTCATTGCTTCATCCATCCTCTATCAATGACATTATCTCGTTGCTGCATCTGGGCGGTAGGCACTACGATTCGGCATGCAGGATAATAATTGTACCGACGCATGCCCGACCGGCTGGCCCTCAAAACAGTGAACGAAGAATTGGCGCGGCTCGGATTCGCCGAGCGCCTCGTGAAGGCAACCAATTACTTCCTATTCACAGGCGGCGCTGCCGACGACTGGCTCGACAGGACGGTCGGCGTGCGGACCATCAACAGCATGACGTTGAAGGAGTGGATTGCGGAATTCAAGCGCCTCAAGGCTCTGAACGAGCAGATCACGGGGACATTGAAGAGTCGCAAGCTGTAGTATCCTCGACCCCGCTACGCCGCCAGGGGGGTAACGTGAGAGCATGCCTGTTCCACAAGATGACGAGGATGTGGAATCGTCCGCATACACGTCGGCTTCACGGGCTCGCCAATGGTATCGAGCCGCACTGGCGCTGGCGTTGATCTTCGCGAGCCTGCCACTGTCCGGCAAATTATTTCTGGGCAGTTGGAGGTTCGACGGCGCACTCGATATAGCGGGCCTGTGCCTGCTTGCGGCAGCGTACCTCTATTTTGTCGGACGAGATCACCGGCCACAAACCCCCGATTCAGCGGCGATACTCGACAAGGCTCTCCAGTTGGCGGCGACGGGCGCGACGGGCCGCGGGCTCGCACTCCTGGATGAAGCCCTTCGGCTGGACCCCGGTCTCTGGCAAGCGTGGGAATACCGCGGCCAGATACATCTCAGTGAAGCGGGCGGCACAGAGTCCGCGCTCCAGGATTTCACGGAGGCGATTCGGCTGGCGCCAGCCGAACCACACCTCTATATTCTCCGCAGCCACGTCTTGACGCTGCTCGGGCAAGATTCGCCTGCGCGCGCCGATTTGGATGCCGCTGCTCGGCTGGAACGATCTCTATCCTGACCCTGTGAAGCCGGCTGCAGAACTTCCTGAAACCGCTTACAAAGCTGTGATACTGTATCGCCAGAGGGCGCGTATGAAACGTTCGGTATTGCCGCTGTTTGGTCTCGGTGTGGTGACGGTCGCGGTTGCATGCCTGCTGGCGGTGAAGCCCGCCCGCACGGCCGAGGCTCGAAAACCCGTCGCCGTCTCGCGCGCGGCAACGCTCTTCGATACATCTGTTCCGCTCGAATCGATGGACCAGTTCATCCCCGATAAGCGGCTCGTCATTCACCCGGCTGTGGAAAGCAAGCCGGAAACACAAGGCTCGATGCAAGGGCCGGGCGCGGGTTTGGGTAAGACGCCGCCGACGGCGCCGGTTGCTCGCGGCGGTCGCGCAGGCGCTCGCGGGGGTGGCCGGGCCGCGCGTGGAGCTACCGCGCCCCCGCCGATTCCGCCACCGCCGCCCGCGCCCGACATCAAGCCGGCAGGCGCCGCTGTCGAGCAGACCAAGGAGGGGGGACGCGCCGCGATTCCGGTGTTGGACGCCTTTGATGCGCTTGGCGAAGGCTTCACCGGCCGCGAATTCCCCGGCGCGGCCGAAGCGGGCGAGGCCAATGGTGGGCGCGGCGGCGGACGCGGCGGTATCGATATCAGCCTGGCCGTCGGTCCCGACCACATCTTCGAGATCCTCGGCGGAAATCTGGCCGTCTTCACCAAGAAGGGCAAGAAGTACGACACCACTGGTAAGCTGCTCTACGGTCCCGTTCCCAACGACACCATCTTCGCCGGCTTCGGCAACCGCTGCGGCGTCACCAACAACAGCGATACCGTGGTGCGCTATGACCAACTGGCCGACCGCTGGCTCTTCGTGCTTCCGGTCTTCGCGCAGCCAGGGCCCTACGCCATGTGCTACGCCGTGAGCGTGACGTCCGACCCGCTGGGCGCGTATTACCGCTATGAGTTCCAGCGGCCGCTCTTTCCCGATTATCCACGCCCCGCCATCTGGCCCGATGGCTATTACAACCCCACCAGCACCAGCGACAACCGGTTGCCCGACGTCATTACGCAGAAACACGACTGTATCGCTGACCGCAACAAAATGCTCAAAGGTCTGCCTGCAACCGAGCAATGCGTGGTCATTGACGGCGGCGTCTTTATGTTGAATGCCGACGTGGATGGCAAGCGGTTGCCGCCAGCGGGCGCGCCTAACATCATGATGTCCACCGGCGGCACGCAGCTTGAAAAGATCTTCGACGACGACGGCATATATTTCTACAAGGTGCACGTAGATTGGAACGATATATCGAAGACCAGCGTTTCTGCGCCGCAAAAGATCCCGGTGGCGCCCTATCACTATCTTTGTGACGGCCAGTTGAGTAACTGCGTCTCGCAGCCCGGCACGGAACGCCGCCTCGATTCACAGGGAGACAAGCTGATTCAGCGCCTGGCGTATCGCAACTTCGGCAATCACGAATCCATTCTGGCGGAGCATTCTATCGCGACTGCCGCGCATGGCGGCGGCGTGCGCTGGTACGAGTTCCGGCTGAATAAACAGCGCGACCCCGTCTTGTACCAGCAGTCCACCTATGCCCCCGCCGACGGGCTCTATCGCTGGCTGGGAAGCATCGCCATGGACCGCAAGGGCGACATCGGTTTGGGCTACTCCTTCGGTGGCGTCCCCGATTACCCAGGCCAGCGCGTAGCCGCGCGTCTGGCGAAGGATCCGAAAGGGCAGCTTACTTTTCACGAATCCGTACTGGCTGACGGCAAGGCTTCGCAAACCGGCAGCCTGCGCTGGGAAGACTACACCGACATCGTGGTCGACCCATCCGACGACTGTACCTTCTGGTTCACCGGCAACTACCTGAAGAGCGGCGCTACATCTTCGACTACGCGCATTGGGTCATTTGCCGTGCCCGGCTGCAAATGATGGTCGAGAGTTCGGATTCACTTAGCGGAAGCCAACCATTTCACCACGAAGTAGACCGCGGCCGCGGCGGCCAGCGCCACCCAATCCCGCGCGCGTCTGCGGGTACGGCGCGCTCGCGCGGCGCTCGCGGCCAGAAATTCCACGGAGAGATCGGTCAGCGCTTCCGGCTCCTTTTTTTGCCAACCGTTGCGCATCTTCGAGGTGGCCGCCGCTATATAAGTAACGCGGGGAGCATCCGTTGTTTTTCCAGGTGCGGGCATCCTTGTTCACCCGGTAAGGGGAGAGGCCCGGCAGGTCTTCGGCTGAAAGCTCCCGGCCTTGAATGGCGGCCATGAGTTTGAAAAACGCTACGTCGTCATCCAAGCCTTTTCGAAAGTCGACCCGCTGCAGCGATTTCAACTCTTTCAACGCCTCGACTTCCTCGTCGTTTGCGTCCGGCAACTGCTCCAGATCGCCGTCGAGCGCGCCGGGTAGTAATACCGGAATTACACGAAAGCCGGATCGTTGGCGTCGGCTGCGAAGAGCCAGCATGGCCTCAAGAAAGTGATAGTGACCCCAACCGCGGGGGCCGAAGAATACCGCGCAACTGGGGCAGTTCGCGAGCGCGGTTTGGATGGAGCGTTCCCATTCGGCGCCGGGCTGAATCGATTCCTGATCGCGCCATGGCCGGAGTTGGCCCTCGTCGCGCAACCGCTCGCACAACTCCGCAACCGCAATTCGCTCATCGCTGTTGTGGCTGATGAAAACGTCGAAAGCGAGCGCCGATTCTGACATTCACACGCTCAAGGTGCCTGACACGATACCACGCAAGGCGCGCGGCACGATTGCGCGGCGGCGCGGGAGAATAGGAGTGTGAACGGCGATGCCTCGCACGCGCTGGTGATTTTTGACGGCGAATGCGCCTTCTGTAACCGCTGGGTCGATTTCCTGCTGCGCCTCGACCGGCGCGATGTCTTCCGCTTTGCCGCGCGCCAGACGGAATCGGGCGCCGCGCTCATGCGCAAGGCAGGCCTTCCCGAGGGTGGCGTAGGCTCGATCGTCGTGATGGATCGCGGCGAGATCCTGCAGCGCTCCGCGGCTGTCCTGCGCATGCTCGAACTTCTGGGATTGCCCTTTTCACTTGCGAAGGTGTTCCGGTTGATTCCCAGCGCCCCGCGGGATTTCGTCTACGATTGGTTTGCGCGCAATCGGCTGAAGTGGTTTGGCCGCCGCGCCACCTGCCGCCTGCCATCCGAGGCGGAGCGTCGCCGGTTTCTTTGAGCCCGGCGCCGGACTCTGCTACAACTGAACACAGCGATATGCTCTCCGCGACCGAGGCCGCGCTCCAGGTACAGGCGCGCAGCGTCCTGGTCGGCCGCCGGTGGTGGATCGCCGCGCTGCTTTTCTTCGCCGGTCTCATCAATTATTTCGACCGCACCATCGTTTCCATAGCCTTGCCCTCGATCGCCGCGGATTTGGGCCTGGGCCCCGCGCGCATGGGGATTTTGCTTTCCGCTTTTTTCTGGTCCTACGCTTTGATGCAGGTTCCCGCCGGCTGGCTCTCTGACCGGTATAACTTGCGCTGGTTATACGCCGGGTGCTTCGGTCTCTGGTCACTCACCTGCGGTCTCACCGGCTTCGCCGCCAGCCTCGGCGTGCTTCTGGCGCTGCGTGTGTTGCTGGGCATCGGGGAATCCATCTATCTCCCCGGCGGCATGAAGATGGTGAGCGTTCTGTTCCCCGCCAAGGATCGCGGCTTCGCGTCGGGCCTGGTCAATTGCGGCACGCGCGCGGGGCTTGCGTTCGGCGCCCCGTTGATCGCTTCCCTGGTAGTCGCATTCGGATGGAAGAACGCGTTTTTCCTGCTTGGGTTCAGCTCTCTGGTGTGGCTCATTCCGTGGATCGCCGTTTTCCCGCGCGGCGCGAATACCGCCGAATTCGCAGGGCCCCGCTCGCGGGAAGAAAAATGGGGCCGGGTGGATCGCAGCCTTCTGGGCGTCTGCCTAGCGAATGTCGGCTACGGCTATTATTTCTACCTGATGGTGACGTGGCTGCCCACGTACCTGGTTCAAGTGCGGCATCTCCCGCTGAAAACCGCCGGGGCCTACGCTCTGGTTCCGTACTTGACCTTCGGGTTGGGCGAACCGATCGGCGGTTGGCTCGCCGACCGGCTGGTGGCCATGGGATTAGACGAAACCCTGATTCGCAAAACGGTCATCGCCGCGGCGTTTTTCACGGGGATTCTGTTGATTCCCGCCGGCATGGCCACCGATACGAAATCCAGCGTTCTTTTTCTGGGTGGCGCGTCGCTGGTGGGGCTCTCCACCGGAAACCTCTATGCGCTGGTGCAACGCATCAGCCGCGAGGGCAACGTCGGCTTCTCAGTGGGCCTGTTCAATCTCGCCGGCAATCTCTCCGGCATCGTCGCGCCGCTTGCTACCGGACTCATCATCGCGAAGACGGGATCTTACTTCCCCGCCTTCGTAGTTGCGGTAATCGTATTGCTCGCGGCGCTTATCCCGTATTGGCTGATGGTCAAGGCGCCTATTGGTAAACGCCCGCTGACTTGAAATCGCCGGCTTTCACTACAGAAAGCGCGGCCGGATCGATATGTTTGCGAAACGCGGCGCTGATCATTTCGGGCGTCAATGCCTGGATCTTCTGCTCTAATTGCGCATCCCACTGCATCGTGCGGCCCAGCAATTCGTGTTGCGCAAGCTGCGTCAATAATCCGGCGTCCTGCGCCCGGCCTAGGGCGCGTGAATCCAGATACGCTTTTTTCATCGCGGCGACTTCGTCCGCGGTGAAGCCCTCTTTCACCGTCCGCTTCAGTTCGTCGACGAAACTGAATTCCACCTTGGGTCCGTTCGTCGGGTTCAGACTGACCGTTCCGGAAAGTTCCGCGGCGTCGCCCTCGTTTGGAATCGCGACGCGGGCGTTGGCGCCGTAGCTCAAGCCTTCGCGGTTGCGAATACGATCCGAAATGTGCGACGTGATCGGACCGCCGAACATGTAGCCCGCCACCAACATCGCGGGATAATCGGGATCGCTTTCCGACATCTGGAACCGTAGACCGGCCTCGAACTGCGCATTGGCCTTATCCGGAGTTTCGATCTTTTGGTTGATCGCGTCCGCCTTTTTATAATGCGCAATCGTCTGTTTGAAGGCCATGGACGTGTTCCAGCCGCCGAGAAGATCGGCTGCGGCTTTCTGGACGGCGGCCTGATCGGCAGGTCCCACCACCGCCAGCACGCCGTAATTGGCGCCGTAAAACTCGTCGTGGAATTTTCTGACGTCCTCAATCTTGATCTTCTTCAATTCCGCGGCCTGTTCCTCACGCGAACCGGTGAAGAGCAGATCGCCCTTCGAATACGGACTCAGATGCCGGCTCAAAACCTCGGCTGCGAGTTGCGTCGGCTCGGTTTGCGGAGCTTCGAGGCCCCGGATGCGCTGCTGCAGCGCGCGCTCGAAGTCCGGCTCGGAGTAAACCGGATCTTTCAACATTTCCACCGCTAGGCTCAGAGCCGCGGCGAAATGTTCCGCCGGCGCGCTCACGCTCGCGTTCGCGCTCGAGAGGCCGCCGCCTCCACCGCCACCGCGTCCGCCGCGGCCACCGCGTCCGCCGCCTCCACCACCGCCGACGGTGATACGGGCGTTCAGGCGCTGCATTTCGTCGCGCAGTTGCGCCGCCGTGTGTTCCTTGGTGCTCTGCCCCATCAGCGACTCGGCGAATTGCGCCGCGGCCCGCTTTCCGGCGAGAGACGTCTCGTTGCCGAAACGAAGCTCAATGGAGGCGTCAACCACACCGTTTTCGGTTTTTTTGGGCAGAATCACAACCTTCATTCCGTTGGCCAGTTTCGAACGCACCACGCGGCTTTCGATGTTAGCCGGCGTCGCGTCGAAGGCTTCTCCGTGGCTGATGTTCACCGTGCTCTTGTAGTTGCTCAGCAGGGAATTGAGATCCGGCGTGGGCGGAATTACGGTGCGGTCGGGCGCGGCGTCGGGAATGTAATAGCCGACGGTGAGGTTCGATTCCTTGAAATACGCCTTGGCCACGCGAACCAGATCGGCGGGCTGTACGTCCTTCAGCCGGTCGTGCGCCAGGAACATCAAGCGCCAGTCGCCTTGCGAGAGAGGCCCGCTGAGCCCCGTACCGAGTTGCGCGGCGTTCGAAAGTTGCTGCTCCAGATTGCGCAGCATGGATGCTTTGACGCGCTCGACCTCTTCCCGCGTGGGCGGATTCTTGAGGATGTCCTGCAGAGCGGCGATCATCGCCTGCTTGGCTTTATCGAGCGATTGTTCGTCCGTAAGATTGGCCGTCACGAAGATCAGACCCGGATCGTGACGCTGCTCGAAGGACATGCTGGCGGATGTAGCGAGCTTGGTGTCCACCAAAGCCTTTTGCAGGCGGCCTTCATTCGCGCCGCCGCCCCCGCCGCCGCCGCGGCCCCCACGGCCGCCTCCCCCGCCCCCGCTCATGATCGCCGAGAGCACGGCGAGAGCGGATGAATCGGGATGACCGGCCGCCACCGCGTGATACGCCAGCGCCACTTCCTGTCCCTGGCCGACGCGGCGCAATTCGACGAAGCGCTGCCCATCCTGCGGCGGTTCCACCGTGTAGGTCTGGTCGAGCACGCGCGTAGGCCGCGGAATCTTGCCCAGCGTATCGGCGGCCAGTTGCAGCGTCTTCGATTCGTCTATGCGCCCCGTGACGACCAGCACCGCATTATCCGGCTGATAGAACTTATGGTAGAACTCCGCCAGCCGATTGACCGGCACCTTCTCGATGTCTTCCTTGGAGCCAATGGTGGATTTTCCGTAATTGTGCCAAAGGTAAGCCGTGGCCTCGACGCGCTCGCGCAAAATACTCTGCGGGTTGTTTTCGCCGCGCTCGAATTCGTTGCGCACCACCGTCATTTCGGTGTCCAGAATCTGCTTGGTGAACTTCACCTTCACCAGGCGATCCGCTTCCAGGCCCAGGGCCCACTTCAAGTTGTCGTCGGTGGCGACAAATGTCTCGTAGTAATTGGTGCGGTCGGAGTTGGTGGTGCCGTTCCAGTTGGTGGAGTGCGCGGTAATTTCGTTCTTGATCTGCCGGCCATCCGTGGTCTCGATGAAATCCAGGTGCTCGAGCAGATGCGCCATGCCGGTTTCGCCGTACCCTTCATGCCGCGAACCCACCAGCACCGTCAAACAAACCGTGATCTGGTTATTGGAGGCATCGGGATAAAGGAGGACGCGCAGACCGTTCGGGTAAGTATATTCGGTGATGCCGCCCATCGACGCTTTCTGTTGCACGCCGGGAGGCAGGGTTTGCGCCGCACCCAGAAACGGTAGTAACAGGGTCAACGCCGGAATGGCGGCCCGCAGTTTACGAGTCATCATCGGTCAATCTCCATTTGGGACGATACACTATATCATCGATCATTTTCCGCACCGATTCGCGCCGGCCTTGCTGCTGCTTTCGGCCCTCGTTCTTCCCGCGTGGCCGCAAACCGCCGCGCCTGGGGTTCACCCCATCACTGGCCGCGTGTTTGCGAGACCCATGTCCGCCGATGGCGCCGATTGGCTGTCGCGCCCCGATCGGGACGCAGAGGAGCAGCCCAGGCGGGCGATCGACGCGTTGAAAATCCCCAAGGGCGCAACGGTGGCCGATATCGGCGCCGGTTCGGGTTACATGACGGCGCTGCTTGCGCGGCAAGTCGGGCCCGGCGGTAAAGTCTACGCGATCGACATTCAGGCGCGGATGCTCGATCTGTTGCGCCGGAACATGGCCGAGCGAAAACTGAGCAACGTGGAACCCGTGCTGGGCGCGGTTGACGACCCGAAACTACCTCCCGGTGTCATCGATCTCGCGCTGATGGTGGATGTCTACCACGAGTTCTCCGAGCCGCAAAAGATGCTTCAGGGGATTAAGACGGGGTTAAAGGCGGGCGGGCGCATGGTGCTGATCGAGTATCGCGGCGAAGATCCGCAAGTCCCGATCCGGCCGGAACACAAAATGACGATCGCTCAGGTGCGCGCCGAGATCGAACCGGAGGGCTTCCGGTTCGTTCAGACCATTGAAACGCTGCCGCAGCAGCACATCATTATTTTTGCGAAGTGAAGATCAGGGGCCGACGGTCCGCACGCCGGTGACGAAATATTCGGTTTCGCCGAAGCAAGAAGTGGGGACTCCCTTGTGCTGCTCGTAACTCACGGAAACGCGCTGACCGGAAACCTGCTCGAGTTTTTTGGCCGTGTCGTCGTCTCTAACGCTGAACTGAAAAATCTGCGGCGCCGTGCCCGGCACCGTGCTCATCGCCAGTTCGCCTTCCCACGTCTTGCAGAGCCAACCCTTCTTTGAGATTTTCTGGATGTACCCGCTGCGCTCGCCTGCCGAATAGGAATAATGGAGGGTGATCCATGTATAGGCGGCGAAGAGGAGGATTGGAAGAACAATGAAGATCAGAACCAGCCAGAGTTTCCAGTTGCGTTTCTTCTTCGGCGTGACGGTTACGGGTTGATCGGCCGTTCGAATCATAAAGCCCCAGGCGCCACGGATCGCGCCTATTAACAACGACGCCGCGGCAAACATTTCGACTCAGAGAATGTATCTATGAGAATGAATCGGTCTGCCGGCCGGGGGCATCCCCTTATTGTCATGGCCGCCAAGAAAGCGTTCTTGCTGTGGAGATGATGCGCGCCGTGGGATGATTCGAGCGGCCTCGCTGCCTTGACGCGGTGCGTAGCAGTACAGCAACGAGAGGTGCGAGATGTTTCACATCATTTGGGTCTTGATCATCGGGTTAATTGTCGGCGCTCTGGCGAAACTGATTATGCCTGGGCGTGACCCCGGCGGAATGTTCGTAACCATGCTCCTGGGCGTCGCCGGATCGTTAGTGGGCGGGTTCATCGGCAGACTGCTGGGTCTTTACGGACCAAATCAGGGAGCCGGATTCATTGTCTCAACGCTAGGGGCGATTCTGCTGCTGGCCTTCTACCGGATGGTGGTGACGCATCGCGGCCCACCTACGGTTGGAGTCCACCGGTAATCCGGCTAAAGATCGAACAGCGTCGAACGCAGGGCTGCGCCGAAAACGCGCGGTCCTGCGCTGTATGAAGTTACGCGTAATCAAAGCAGTTGGAAATTTACTTCGACGGTCACGGTCATTTGGAATGGCTTGCCGTCCTGTTTAGGCGGATCGAACTTCCATTTCCTCACCGCTTCGATGGCTTTTTCATCCAGGCCATAGCCCAGGCTCTTGGTCACGTGCGGGTTGGTAACGTGGCCTGTGACGTCTATGTCAATCACGAGCACCACCACCCCTTGGATCTTGGCTTTCCTGGCCTTTTCGGAATAATCGGGTTCCACTTTGCGCAAAAGGATGGGCTTCGTTGCCCCAGGATGCGTTGCCTCCCACTGGCTGCCGCTGGAAGCAGCCGACGCCGGCGGTGGCGCGGGTCGCTTCGGCGCGGGCCAATCGGCGGCGCAGCGGAAACCCTTGCCGGCCGAAGGCAGCGAAGATTCCACTACCGCGCGGCTCGAAGCGCGCGCATTCTGCGAATCGGAAAAGGCCGAACCGCCGCGCAGAATCCTGGCCGTGGGGCTGCCTCCGTCATAAGAATCTTCCACCCACTCCCACACGTTTCCAAGCATGTCGTAAAGCCCGAAAGCATTGGCTTCTTTGGCAGCCACCGGATGAACGGTTTGGCCGCTATTACCCGAATGCCATGCGATGGCGTCCAGGTTTCCGTAGCGCGCGGCCGTCAATCCAGCCCGTCCGCGCGCCGCATACTCCCATTCGATTCCGGATGGCAGATGTCCGCCGACCGCGAGACAGTATTCCAGCGCCTTGTTCCACGGCATGTTGTCAACCGGTAACTGGTCGCCTTGTTTGGCGCTGGGATTAACATGCATCACGCGCTGATAGGCAGCCTGAGTTACTTCCGTTTGTCCCATCCAAAAACCGCTTTCGAGCTGTTCGGGGTGGGTTCGTTTTTCATCGTCTCTACACTCGGTGTCGCCCTCGGAACAACCCATGGTGAACGTGCCTGGCGGAATCCATACGTAGACCTGACCATCTTTATCGTCTGTCCGCGTAGGCGCCATGAGTGGCGCGCGGAATGGATGTATTTGCCGCCTGCGTTTGAGGCCGCTGCACTGGCCCATTAGGCTGAGGAGAGCCCGGCGGAGCGATGCCCTGCTTCGATGTCTCGTCGCCAATTCCCTTGATGAACAGAACCCGGCCTTGCGCCGCCGCCGGTAGACCATTTTTCTTGGCGGGGGTGAACTTCCAGCTGACCAGATAGGTGGCAAGCAGATCGGACTCCGATTTGGTGCCGTGGATGGGACGGATATTAGTGAGAGCGCCATGTTCATCGACCGTAAAATCGAAGATCGCGCTCTCGTCTCCCCGGTTTCCAACGCCACGCCGCGGCATCATGCCGGCGGTGACAACCGGCGGCGTGACTCCGCTATCCACCGCGAAAACCATCGTGCTCGCATTCCATATGTCCGGTCCCCGAGGGCTAAGCTTCGGAAACGCCGAATGCCAGATGAAAGAGCATGGGAATCGTCTTTCCATCTTTCGTTCCTGCACTAAATCGCGAAGCCGACGCCGCTTCGACGGCTTTCTCGTCCAGTCCGTATCCGAGCGGCCGCGCCACCTTGACATCCCGGGCGCTGCCATCCTCCTGCACAATCAGATCGAGATAGGAATATCCCACGACGCGCAGTTTCTGAGCGATGTCGGTGAAGCCCATATCCGCTTGCCGGAGTAGCTTCGGAACGGTCCCTGTACTGGGGCGCTGACGGAGGCCGGTGGAACTGGTTGCGCCGGGCGTGCGCGCGGTTTGAGACCGGTCAGGCGGCGCGAGATCGGCTGTCCATCGGGAAGCCCTCATCCTGACGGATTGATCCGTTGTATGCAGGTCGGCATCCAGAAGCTTGGCCGTTTCCTGGCGATAGCGGGGCAGAATCTGCAAGGCGTCGCGCCGCCAGGTTCGAAGATCGGGCAGATCGAGCAGGATCCTGCACACCACTTCGGTTTCGGACGGGGAGAGATCGAGCGGGCGGCCGTCCGGTCCGCTCGACGCCAAAAGGTCGTCGAAAAAAGGCTTCGTGCTATCCCCGTAGCGAGTCATCAGGTTTTCTAGCATCGGCACATAAGCCGGGATGAAGGTAGCTGGACGAGCCTGCCGCCAGGAAAACTCGATGATTCCCACCGCAACTCGCGCATCGGGCATCTGTTGCAGTAGCTCAGTCAGGTTCGCCCGGCTGTCTTTCTTCCAGGCGGTGATAAGTTCGTCGTCGAGCACGTCACGATACCAAAGCGCCAGGTTAGACAGAGTCTTGACGGTCTGTTGAAGGCTATCCGGCGTGACTCCCGCCAGCAGGCCAGCGATTTGCTTGCGCGCGACCGTCGGCGACACCGGCGCGCGGCCGATTTCACGAAATTGCGCGGCGGGCGAAATGCCAGCGCAAGAAGTTATTAAGGCGAACGACAGGAAAAACGAAAGCGTGGACTTCACAGGGCCCATTACAAGTCAGACTCCTTACTCCGTTGTCGATTGAGTATACCGCGAGGCCCAATAGAACCGCGTTACAGAGGGTCAACGCGCGCCTTCGCCATTTCAATTTTGCTCTCCGTTTCCGCAAGTCAAGTGTGGAGAGAAATTGATGGCGAACGCGATAAACAAACTCTGGGCGATGGGCCTTCTGGCGATTCTGCCGGCGGTGGCCGGGGCCTCGAGTAAGGTTCCGGTTTGCCTCGGGTCTTGGGCCTATGCGCCGCCGTATGTTTTGAGCCGCGCCAAGTTCTTGAGTTCGCAGATGCTGGCGACCGCCGGGGTGGATCTCGAATGGCGTGCGGCCGGGTCCTCCGCTTGCAGAAAAGGCGATCCCCGGCCGGTGATGCTCGAGTTCTCCATCGATACGCCGGCAGATTATCGTCCGGACGCCCTGGCGTACACGCAACCTTATGAGGGCGTACATGTCGTGATTCTGTTCGACCGCGTCGAACAATGCACCGCGTCTCCAAACCACCTGGCGGCGATTCTGGCACACGTAATCGCGCACGAACTTACGCATCTGATCGAGGGCGTCTCGCGGCACTCCGCAACCGGCGTGATGAAGGCGCGGTGGAGCGCCCGCGAAATGCAAGAGATGGCGAACCGGCCGATGGAGTTCGCGGAAGAGGACGTGGATTTGATCCAGAGCGGCTTGCAGCGGCGCATGTCCTCCGCCGTACAAGAATTCGTTCAAGCCGGCGCAATTTTCCGCATGTCTAAGTGAGAGATAACTCAGGAGGAAACACAGATGGCCACACAACCGAATGTATTTTTTACGTTCACACTCGATTCGTTTAAGATTACCGATACGCGGTCGCGTCACGAAGATACCGACTACGTATCATTCACCTTACTGGTCAAATCGGCCGGTGGTAGCGGTACGCCCCAGACGCTCACCAAGTATATGGGCGACGTCAATAACGGGACCTTCCCGGTGAATCTGGCGTACTCAAAAATTTCGATCGCGCCCACGGACACCGCGGTGTTGAACTATCTCATCGTGAACACCGGACACAAGAACCCGAGCCAGGTGGTATCGACGTTGGAGAGCGCGGGCACAAAGCTCGCGACCGAGGCTGGAACTGCGGCTGGCGCGGCCATTGGCTCAGTCATTCCAGGATTGGGAACCGCCCTCGGCGCCGTCGCCGGGTGGCTCGCCGGAGAGATCACCAGCCTGCTCAATGCGAATTGCGATGGCGCGGTCGCCGCCGAGCAGAACACCTTCACTTATAACGATCTGATCGCCAAGACGGCGAGCGGCGTGTTTACCCACACCACCAAGCACAACGGCACTGACTCAGCGCACGGGTGCGGCAGTAACTCGGTTTATTACGCCACCTGGCACATTCAGCGGGCGTAGGAACCGTTCTCATCGGCCTCCGCGACCGCGGTCATCTTTATGTTGTTGCGGCGGAGTTGGATGCCCTTCCGGGTGCGCTTGCGGGGTTGGCGCCGGCCGCTGCTGCGGGCCAGACTGCGGCCGCGCTTGTGGGGCGCTCCCGTGTGGGAACGGGCTCGGTTTCGATTCAGGGGCCGCTGGCCGTGCTTGCGGGGTCATTCTGGCTTGCGGACTTCGCTGCTGCTGAACCGGCGAAGCGGCTCGCTGAGGTTCTATTTGACGGCGATCGGCGGAACCGGACGGCGTGGCGCGCCGCATTTCGCCGTGTGCTGGTTGGGCGGCGGGCGGTCTAGCCTCCGTTGCCGGGGCGCCGCGTGTGGGCTCGCTTCGCTGCCACTCGCGCGGTGCGGCCGCTGGGGCTCGATATGAGGTCTGTAGGGGATGTTGAGACGCGGCCGTTGTAGGCCGGCCGTGGTTCTCCGTGGCGAATTGCGCGCGATTGACGCTCGCGGTGCGCTCTTGCATGACTTGAGCCGGCAGCGGCGCAACGCGGCTTTCCCGTCTTGCCGCTAGTTCCGGCGCGCTTGCCTGCCGGTTGATTCCGCCTGGGCCGCCGTTGTAACTAACCCGATTGAACGGCGTGTAGTTAGTTACCGAGTGACTATAGACGTTACGCACGATGCTCACATTGACATTACTGGCGGATCGATTGTAGAAAAACACGCCGGCGTTCCAGTAGCCACCGGAGTAGCCGAGTCCGGCATAGCCGAATCCGTAATTGATGCCGCCATAGTAACCGATATGGGGACCCCAATACCCGCCGTGCCAATGGTAACTACCTCCATCGAACGCCCAGTAAGGCGGTGTCCAAAGCGCATTCACATAGGGCGCCAGCACCCAGACGCCGGGAACCCAGTAATAACCGGCTTCCGCATAAGCCCAGTAGCCAGGCGTCCAAATATAATTCTCGCCGGGGCACTGCGGTTGGCTATATTGCGGCAGGGGCGGCGGGGGCTGATGGGCTACCGTCAGAGGCTTGGTGCAACCGGCTCCTCCGTTAGCGCAGGTTTGATCGTTGGGCGCCGTCTGAGACGCGTTCTGATCCACCGGCGCCAGGTTGGCATTCGCGGGATCGGGTCCCGAGTTTTTGCTGCAGCCGCTGACCTCCAGAATGGTGATAATCAGCACGCCCAACAGCACCGCTTTGCGATCCAAACTCATACAGGCTCCGCACAAGCCTGTGCATTTGGAGTGCCGAACCGCTGAAGTTAGACCGCGACGCCTTCCACCACGGCAACTGGCCCTTGCGTGCGAACGATGCGAGTCAGCTTGAAACCAGAGGATTGAAATAGCGCCGCAAACTCGGCTTCGGTCCGTTCCTTGCCGCCGATCAGCAGCATCTCGATGTCGAGCAGCTTGGCGAAATCGGGATCGTTGGGGCCGCCCACCACGAATTCGAGCACCAGCAGTTTGCCACCCGTCGGGATTGCCTGGCGGATGTTGCGCAGAATGGCGCCGGAACGCTCGTCGTTCCAATCGTGCAGGATGTGCTTCATCATGTATGCATCCGCGCCGCTGGGAATCGCCTCGAAGAAATTGGCCGGCTCCTTGCGGCAGCAGGTTTCCACGCCGCTGAGGTTGGCGTTCTCGATCACGTGGCCCAGGTCGCAAAGGATGCCCTGCATGCCGGGATATTTCTTCAAAATCGTGGTTAACAACACGCCGTGCCCGCCGCCGACATCGGCGAGCGTGCCGATTCCGGAGAAATCGTAGGCCTCGAGAATCGCGCTCATTTCCGCGCCGGAGAAGCTTGTCATGGCGTCGTTGAAAACTTCGAAAGCGCCGGGAACCGTGGCCATATGCTCGAACGGATTCTTCTTGTGCACGCGGCGGAACGAATCCTCACCGGTCTTCACGGTGTCGAGAAGAGTGCCGAGAAAGTCCCAGCGCAAGGGGAGACCGCCCCAGCGCGCCCATCCACGCATGGACCCGTGGCCGGAGGCGAGAAACGCCGATATGGGCGTCTGCTCGAAGCCGTTTTCCGTTTCGTGGAAAATTCCAACGCTGGCGAGCGCGCGCAACACACGCCCGAGCGATTCTGCATGCGTCGAGGTCGCCGCTGCGAGATCGGCTGCCGTGCGCGGCCCATCTTTCACAAGATCGGCGATGCCGAGCTCCGCGGCGACATAGATCGATTGCGTGATCCAGGTGGCGGACACCATCTGGTTGAGCGCCACGAAGGGCGGCATTGCTTGTTCCGGGCTAGCCATCAGGCACATTATCCACTACCGGCGCGGCGGCCCGTCAACTCGCGTAGACCGCAACTTGCGTGACCGTGCGGAAGCCCATGCGCTCATAAAGCTTGTAGCCAGCGGGCGTGGACTGCAAAACGAATCTTTCGATACCGGTGCGTCGGCGGGCGTCTTCGAGAGCCACGCGCATCACGCTCTCACCGAAGCCGCGGCGCTGGCGGGAGGGCACCGTCGCGACGTTGTATACGCCCAGCGCGCCGCCGCCCGCGATTACCGCCGTGGTCGCAACCGGTTCCTCATCGTGGTAGGCCACATATCCGGCGAAGTTTTGCCAGACGATATCGGTGTCGAACACCTGGTTGAACCAGGCGGGCGGCACGTGGAAGCAGAGCGCGCCAATGGCGCAAAACGCGTCGCGTACGGGTCCGGGTTCCACGCGGCGGACATCCAGAACCGGCAGCCTGTGCGCGGGCGGCGCCAGCCTCTCGGCCACCATGCCAGGAAGATCGACGGAATGGCGGAGCCCGATGTTTTCGAAGGTGCGGCGCAGGCGCTTGCGGCCGCGGCCGGGGAGCCAATCTTCGCAGACCCAGGAAGCCCAGTCGAGCCCACGCGTGCGGAAGTGCGTTTGCGCCAGTAGAAGGCGCTGCGCCAGCTCATCGGCGCTTGCCACCGGCGCCGAAAGAAACGCGGCGTTGAACATTTGGAACGTCACGCCGGCCGAGGCGATGCTGACGCCGGGCAGCTCGCGGGTCTCGCCCTGCGCGCGGCTGGCCGCCACCACGCGGAAGGATTCGCGCAGATTGGAGGCCACGTTTTCAAAGGTCATCGGCTATCGGGTGAAAGCTACGGAAGGCTGCCAAAGACGCGGTCCCAAAGCGAAGTGGTGACGCCGTAGCAAAAACGCTCATCGGCGAAATGGTGGTAGTAGTGGCGCTTCCGCAGCGCCGTGAGCGTGGGGCCGCCCGATTCGTTAGCGTGGATGCGCAGGTGCACCGCCTCATACAAGAGATAGCCGGAAATGATGGCGGCGAGGGTCAGGCCGCTGCGCGCCCACGATCCGGCGGGGATGCGCATGATCGCCCACAGCAACAGCGAAGTTCCGCCCGAAAGCCAGAACGGCGAAACGATGTACTTCGGATCTTTCGGGTCGTCGTGGTGCTGATAATGGGGCAGAAAACCGTGAAAGGCGTACCGATGAATGCCGTATTCGAGCAGCGTCCACAGGAAAAGCCCGGCGGCCACGCAAATAAGCGAACCGGCCAGCGGCAATCCGGCGTTCGCCACGATCGCCGCGGCGATCACGGGCGCGTAGACGGCTAACAGGCGGCCCATCAATCTCAGTATGCTACAAGTCCCGTCGCATCAACAGGCCGTCCTCGCCGTCTTCGTAGTAGCGGGGCATGCGGCGCAGCGCGGTGAAGCCGTGGCGCTCATAAAAGCGGATGGCGCGCGCGTTCGAGCCCCGCACGGTCAAGGTCAGGCGATCGGCGCCGCGCAACTTTAGCCGGCGAATCGTGCTGGTTAATAGCAGGGAAGCGGCGCCGCTTCCACGCGCTTCGGGAAGGACGGCGATAGAGATCAGATTGGCCAGTGTGGGACGCCCGCTCACAATCCACGCGATGGAGTACCCGGCGATTCCGTGCGCCCCCTGGGCCACTAGAAACAGGCCTGCGCAGATGCGCTCGTATTCTGCAAATAGATTGCGATCGTACGCGTCCTCGCCGAAGCTGGCGCGTTCGATGCTGAGGACGGCGTCCATGTCAGCGGGGCGCAACGGGCGGACAGAAAATCGCGCAGCCATATTTGTTATCCTTTATTTTCGACCACTTGGATCGGATTTGGAACCGTTGGCAGCCAGGAAGCGCAAGTTCAGAACGGCGAATGTTGACAAGCGGAAGACGGCGCCCCAAACTGAGGATGTGTTGCAACTCAGTGGCAACAACGCCTCCGCGCAGCCTTTACCGACGCTGTTCGATTTGCGCCGCGGCGAAGCCGGGGTCGTAGCTGGAATCGACCTTCCCGGCGACGAAGCGCGGCGGTTGATGGAACTCGGGTTTCTTCCGGGCGCCCGGGTAACCGCTGGATTGAGCGCTCCGGGCGGCGATCCGCGGGTTTTTCAGGTCGATGGTTCCGAAGTGGCGTTGCGTAGCGAGACGGCGCGGCATATGAAGATCCGGCGCAGCCGAAGTAATTGAGGATTCTGTGAGCGAATGTCATGGCTGCGCAAATTGCGGCCCGGTAGCAGTTGCGGAACCACCTGCGGCAGCGCGGTTGCAAGGCGCGCGCCTCGCGGTAGCGCTCATCGGCCCTCCGAATTCCGGCAAAACCACCCTTTTTAACCGCCTCACGGGTTTGCGCCAGAAGGTCGCGAACTTCCCCGGCGTCACCGTCGAACAGCATATCGGTATCGCCGAGCTGCCGGATGGCCGCTCGGTGCGCATCATCGATCTCCCTGGCGTTTACAGTCTTTCGCCGCGGTCGGAAGATGAGCAGATCGCGCACGATGTTCTCACCGGCAAACGGAAGGACGCAGCCAAACCCGAAGCCGTCCTGCTGGTGCTCGATTCCACCAATCTCAGCCGCCAATTGATGTTGGCCGCGCCGATTCTGGCCCTTGGTTTACCCACGCTGGTGATTCTCAACCTGGCGGATGACCTGCAACATCGCGGCGGCAAGGTGGATACGGCCGCGCTTGCGGCGCAATTGGGCGCTCCTGTGGCGCTGGTGAGCGCGCGCAATGGCGACGGCATGGAGAAGGTGTTCGATTTTCTGGCGGGCGCGTTGCCCAAGCCGCTGCCGGTTCAATTGCCCGTGCTGCAGGATGTGCCGCATTGCCGCCGATGGGCCGGCGACATCGGCTCGAAAGCCGGATATCGCGCGCCGGGCCCGAACCGTTGGACGCGCAAGCTGGATTCCATTCTGTTGCATCCGTTGATGGGGCCTCTGGCTTTCGCCCTGGTGGTGGTGGCGGTGTTTCAAGCGATCTTCACCATCGGCGCGCCGCTGCACGATATTGTGGGCGATTTCTTCGATAAGACCGAGCGCTTGCTGGTTATGGTGATGCCGGCTTCGCTGTTGCGCTCCATCCTGATCGAAGGCGTTTGGCGCGGCGTCGGCTCGGTGCTGGCGTTCCTGCCGCAAATCCTTTTCCTGTTTCTGTTTATCGGAGTGCTCGAGGATTCCGGATATCTGGCGCGCGCGGCGGTGATTGCCGACCGCACCATGGCGCGCGTGGGCTTGCAGGGAAAATCGTTCATCCCGCTGCTCTCTGCCTACAGTTGCGCCGTGCCGGCCATCATGGCGACGCGCACCATCGAGAACAAGCGCGATCGCTTCGCCACGATTCTCATTGCGCCCTTCATGACGTGCTCGGCGCGCATTCCGGCGTACACCTTGATCATTCTGGCGTTCATTCCGAAGCGGAATCTTATTGGCCCGCTGTTGGGATTGCAAACCGCGGTGATGCTGGGCCTCTACGTCCTTGGATTTTTAGCGGCCGTGATGACGGCGAAGCTGTTGAAGTCCACGGTGTTGAAGAGTTCGCGCACGCCGTTCTTTTTGGAGATGCCCGCCTACCGCTGGCCTGTGCCCCGTTCGCTCGGCCTGCGCGTGCTCGACCGCGGCATCGTGTTCGTGAAGCAGGCAGGCACCGTGATTCTCATTGTCACGGTGGTTTTGGCCATCCTGCTGAACTTTCCCTACGTCCACGGCCAGGCGCCCGAGATCGGCCATAGTGTGGCAGGGATGATCGGCCGTTCGATCGAGCCGCTCATCAAGCCCATGGGCTTCAACTGGAAAATCGGCATCGGATTGATCACGTCGCTGGTTGCGCGCGAAACCATGCCGGCCACGCTCGGGACGATTTATGGCGCGGATCACGCCGCGGCGTCGGTCCACCTGCAGACGGCGTTACAGCACGATCTCTCGTTAGGCGGCGCGATCGCGTTGCTCGTATTCTTCGCGTTCGCGTTGCAGTGCACTTCTACCATTGCCATTGTGCGCCGGGAAACCGGCTCGTGGAAATGGCCTATCGCGCAATTCGCATACATGGGCCTGTTGGCATATATCGGCGCGTTCGTGGCGTATCACGTGATTGGCTAGCCGAGCGCCAGCCCCAGCCGCCGCAATCCATCCACAAACATCGGGTGGTTGACGCCCATGCCGATCCGGAAGTGATCGGGCATTCCAAAGAAGCGCCCGGGCACGGCCGACGTTTCGTATTCCGTGCGCAGCCGCGTCAGAAATCCGTCCACGTCTCCGCTCTTCAGGCGCATGAAGCAAGTGGTGCCGAAATCGGTGCGCACGGCCGCGACTTGCGGATGCGAATCGAGGAACGGCGTGAGCGCGGCGCGGTCGGCTTCCACCACGCGGCGCGCGCGATCGCGCAGGATATCCAGGTGCTCGAACGCCGCCACGCTCATGATTTCCGAAGGGTGCACGGCCGTCGCGGCGAACAGGTTGTTGAGCTGCCACATGCGGCGGCCCAGATCGGGTTGAGCCAAGATCCATCCGCAGCGCAGCCCGCTTACGCCGTAAACCTTGGTCAGGCTGTTGGTCACCACCACGTTGGCCGCGAGATGGAAAGACGTGCGCGGCGTGTTTTCGTAGACGGCATCGAGATAAACTTCATCCACCAGCAGGATCGCGCCCACGCCGGCGGCGATATCCGCCGCTTCGCTCAATGCAGCGTCGCTTGCGAGCACGCTCGATGGGTTGTGCAGATTGGTGACAACCACCAGCTTCGTCTTCGGCGAAATCGCACGGCGAAGCTCGGCGGGGTCGAGCGCCCAGCCGCTCTCTTCGCTGCGCGAAAAGCGCTTCACTTCGGCGCCGATGTAGCGCGCGGCATCCGTGATCAGGCCATAGACCGGTTGTTCGATCAGAACTTCCTCGCCCGGTTCAAGAATCGTCGCCATGGCGAGATAATTCGCCATCGACGTGCCTTCGGCGGTGACGATGCAATCGGGGTCCACGCCGTATTTGCGCCCGATGGCGGCTTTCAGCGGCGGAAATCCGTAGGCGTTGTTGCCGTTGATTTCGATGCCGCCCCAATCGAACGGCAGTTCGCGGAGCGGAAACGGGCCGACGCCGCTGGTCGCCAAGTTGTAAGGGGCCTTGCTCTGCGTCTTGGCCCAGTGCATGTATTCGGAGTGTTTGGGCGTCATGATTTGCGCCAATACAAATATACGGGAATACCGGTGAGCAAAATGCCGAGGCCGATGAGATTATTTGTCACCGACCCGGCCCAGGTGCTCGCCACAATCGCGGCGCAACTGAACACGAAGATGCCGGTAGTGAAAGGGTGCCCGGGCGTCCGGTAGACACCGGGTTGCCTCACGCCATGCTCGCGTGCGCGAAAAACGAAGATCGAGGCCGCAGTAAGCGCGAACGAAATGAAATCCACCGAGACCTCGTAGTTCAAAATCTGCTCATACTTTCCCAACAGCGCGATCGCAATCGCGAAGACGCCTTGCAGCACGATCGCGGTCACCGGCGCGCCGGTTCGCTTCGAAAGACGGCCCACGCGCTCGAAGAACAGGCCGTCGCGCGCCATGGCGTAGTAGACGCGAGGGGCGGTGAGAATACCCTGGCTCAGAAATCCGAGTGTGGAAATGGCGATGCCGATGGCGATCCATTGGGCCCCGCGCGCGCCAAGCGCGGCGCGCATGACGGCGGAAGCGGGAGTCGGCGTGGAGGCCAGTCCGGCCGGCCCAAGCACTTTGACGCAAACGAAATTCACGGAAAGGTAGAGCACCACCACGCCCGCGACGCCCAGAAAGAGGCCGCGCGAAAGGTCGCGGCGCGGGTCGCGCATTTCCCCCGCGACGAAGCTGGCGGTTTGCCAACCGCCATAGGCGAATGCCACCGGAACCATGGCCGCGCCAATGGCGCCGATCAATCCGAACGATGCGGGGCGGTCGAGCAGCGGCGTGACGTGCACGGTTCCTCCGCCCCATAGCCATCCGGCGACTACCAGAGTGCCAATGGCCGCGCACTTCATCAGCATGAGCGCGCTTTGCACGTTGCTGCCGGCGCGCGCGCCGAAACAGTTGATCACCGTCAACGCCAGCAACGCCGTGGCGGCTATGGCGCTGTCGCTCCATGAGATGCCCGTGAGTTCGCGGTAATAGTGTGCGAATGTGACGGCTACCGCCGCCATCCCACCGGTCTGCGTGACCAGAAGCAGCACCCATCCGTAGACGAAGGCGACCATGGGGTGATACGCCTCGCGCAAATACCGGTACTGCCCTCCGGCCTCCGGCAGGCGCGTGGCGAGTTCGGCCCAGATAAACGCGCCCAGCATGGCGAGCGCGCCGCCCATCAGCCAGACGCCCAAAATCAGCGCGGAACTGTGCACGCGCTGCGCGACCACGTAGGGGTTGATGAAGATGCCAGAACCTACGATGCCGCCCATCACGATCATGGTGGCGTCGAAGAGATTAAGTTGCCGGCGCGGGCGGCTCATCGGCTTTCGGCCATCATCTCCACAAGTTTGGCGCGGCCGGCCTTCAAGGCCTCCAGAAGCGCGTCGGGCATTATTGGGGATGCTACCATGCGGGCAGAGACCCCGTCTAAATCCTATGCATTCCCTACTGGCGGACCTTCGTTTTGCCCTGCGCACCATGCGCAAGACCCCCGGATTGACCTTGGTCATCGTGATTTCGCTCGCCATCGGCATCGGCGCCAACACCGCAATTTTTTCCGTGGCCGACGCTTTGATGTTGAAGCCACTCCCCTATCCGCAGCCGGACCGTCTGGCGGAGTTGTGGCTGCGTTCGCCCGGGCTTGGCATCCCGCAGGATTGGCCCTCACCGGGTGAATACAACGACATCGTGACGCAGAGCCATTCGTTCGAGGCGGTGTCGATCTCGCGCGGAAGCGGCTCTACGCTAACCGGGCTCGATCATCCGGAACGCGTGGGCATACTGCGCACGTCGTCCAATCTTTTTCAATTGCTGGGCGCCAGGCCGTACATCGGGCGGCTGCTTCTTTCCTCGGAAGACGCGCCCGGCGGCGCCAGTGTCGTGGTGTTGAGCTATGAATGCTGGCAGCGCCTCTTCGGCGGCGACCCTCACGTGCCCGGCAAGACCATCATGGTTGGCGGAAATCCATTCACCGTCGTCGGCGTGCTGCGTCCCGATTTTATGCTCAGCCGCGAAGTGATGCCCACCGTGAGCGGGCTCCCGAAGATGGATATCTTCGCGCGCCTGCCCATGGGCGCCGATATGATCGGCCGCCGCGGCGATGAAAATTACAACCTGATCGCGCGCCTCAAACCCGGCGTGACAGCCGCGAGCGCGCAGGCCGATATCGACGTGATCGCGCGGCGCATTCGCGAGAAGGATCATCGCGACCCCACGTTTACCGTCAGCGTGGTTTCCTTGCTCGAACAGGTGGTGGGGAATGTGCGGCGCGCAGTGCTGGTGCTGTTGGGGTCGGTGGCCCTGGTGCTATTGATCGCCTGCGCCAACGTGGCCAACCTGCTGCTGTCGCGCGCCACTGCGCGGCAAAAAGAAGTCGCGATCCGCACAGCGCTGGGCGCAGGATGGAGCCGCGTGATGCGCCAGCTGCTGAGCGAGAGCCTGCTGCTCGGCATCGCCGGCGGCGTTGCCGGCATGGCGATCGCGTATGGCGCGCTGTGGGCGGTGCGGACAATCAATCCCGGCAATATCCCGCGCCTCGAAGAAATCCGCATCGATGGCACGGCGCTGGCTTTCACGTTCGCGGTTTCGGTGGTGACCGGCCTGCTGTTCGGCCTCGCGCCGGCAATTCGCGCGCTGCGCATGGATCTCAACTCGCCGCTCAAAGCCGGCGGCCGCTCGGGCCAGGGCGATGGCGGGTTCGGCTTCGCGCGCGGCCGTTTGCGCGGGCTGTTGGTGGTTTCCGAACTGGCGCTTTCGCTCATGCTGCTGATCGGCGCGGCGCTGCTGGTGCGCAGTTTCGTGCAACTGGAATCGGTGCCGCCGGGCTTCAACCCCGATCATGTGATTTCCATCGCGCTCGGCTCGCCGCCCAATCCGCGCTATAAAGATCCGAAAGCGTCCGCCCAACTGGGCAGCGTCATTTTGCAGAATGTGTCGCACCTGCCCGGAATCAAGCGCGCGGGCGGCGCCGATGTCCTGCCGCTGACGGAATCCATCAGTTGGGGCGGTATCAACATCGAGGGCTATACGCCGCCACCGGGGCAGCCGGAATTGCAGGTGGATATTCGCGGCGCGTCGCCCGGCTACTTCGAAACCATGGAAATCCCGCTGGTGCACGGCCGCTTCTTCGACGCGCACGATACGCCCGATAGCCAGCACGTTGCCCTGATCGATGAGAAGCTGGCGCGGCGCTTCTGGCCCGCGGGCGACGCCATCGGCAAGCACGTCTGGTTCGACCCCAAGCAACCGTTCACCATTGTGGGCGTGGTGGGCGTGGTGAAACAGTACGGCCTCGGCACGGATACGCGCATGGTGGCGTACTTCCCGGAAAACGGCCCGTCACGCTGGCTGGTGGCGCGTACCGAAGGCGACCCGGCGGCGCTATCGAGCGCGATGACGCGCGCCGTCCACGCCGCCGATTCGGAAATTCCCATCTATGACGTCCGCACCATGGAAGGCCGCCTCTACGATTCACTGGCTCGGCAGCGCTTCTCCATGACCGCGCTGGGCGGGTTCGCCGCGTTCGCCATGATCCTGGCGGCGATCGGCGTCTACGGCGCGATCTCGTATCTGGTGACGCAGAGCACGCACGATATCGGCGTGCGCATCGCCCTGGGTGCGTCGCGCCGCGCGATTCTCGGCATGGTGGTGCGGCGCGGCATGGATCTGGCGATTGCCGGCATCGTGATCGGGCTGATCGGCGCGTTGGCGCTGACGCGCGTGATGGCGAGCCTGTTGTTCGGCGTGAGCGAGCACGACGCGGCCACGTTCACGGGCGTGTCTATATTCCTGGCGACGGTGGCGCTGGTGGCTTGTTACGTTCCGGCGCTTCGCGCCACGCGGGTGGACCCGATGATCGCGCTGCGCGACGAGTAGCCGGGAGGCGTCGGCGCCCGGTCCTTTGAAAACCCCGATTTATTACCAGCTGTGTATGCAATGAATTGCGCGTTCGGCGCCACTTACAAGGGCGGCCCCTTTTCTTCGGGTGAGGCAAGGCAGTTCCAAGACGGGGAAGTTAGCATTGGGCGTCAACATGACATGGAGTCCGAGACGCTGGAGACGCCGTACGAGACGGTCGCGCGTGCGTTGCGGATTCAGCCGGTCAAAATAATCGCCCCCTACTTCTCGGTATTCGGTGCGGTCGCGCAGTATGCAGAACGCAATGACGAGTAACCGGTGAGCCAGGGCCACAATCGCCTTGCGTACGCCGTGCTTGCCCGCTTTGCGGTAAAAGAATGCGGCCAGATAACAGTTGCGTTTGCGGGATGCGGCCCAGGCCGATTGGCAAAGAGCGCGCCGCAGCCAGCGATTCCCCTTGCGCGTGCGATTACTCAACCGCTTGCCGCCGCTTTCGCGATTGCCGGGGCAAAAGCCCAGCCCAACTGGCTGCATGCTTCGGGCTGGAGAAGACCTGCATGTCCTGGCCGAGTTCCGCCAACAACGTCCAAGCGGTGATCAGATCCACGCCGGGAATCGTGCACAGCCGGGTCAACGTGTCTAAGTCCGCCTGCGGAGCGATCGCCTTCTCCAATCGCGCGATCTTGCGGTCGACAAAGTCCAGATCCTCCAACAACTCGCGCAACATCATGCGGTGATGTTCGGTGACGCGTCCGCGCAGGGCCAGACGTAATTCCGGCCGCTTGGCGCGCAGAGTGCCTTTGGCCTTGTCAGCCAGCCAGTCGGGATGATCCTGGCCATCGATAATCGCCTGGATCATGGCGCGGCCGCTTGCCCCTAGTATGTCGCTGGCAACGGTATCCAGCTTGATGCAGGCATCCTCAAGCACCTTATGAATGCGGTTATGGACGCGGTTGCGTTCCTCGGTGAGCTTCACTCGATAACGCGTGAGATCCCGCAGATCGCGAGTCGCTCGCGGCGGCACGAAACTGGGCCGGATCAGCCCATGCGCCAACAACTCGGCCAGCCACCGGCTGTCGCGTGCATCGGTCTTGTTGCCGGGAATGTTCTTCACCTGATGCGGGTTGGCGAGGATGAGCTGAAAATGCCCGTCCAACGCCTCCCAAACCGGCTTCCAGTAAACGCCGGTCGATTCCATAGCTACGTGGGTCACCTTCTGAGCGAATAGCCAAAGCCTGAGATGGCCAAGCGCCTTCCAGTGCGTAGCGAACTCCTTCTTGCGGACGTTCGGTTCCACCGAATCGGAATAGACAACCACGCAAACCGTCACCGAATTCTTGTGGACATCGATACCCGCGCAGCGCGAATATAAAATCTGCATAAACGCCTTTCTGCCGCCGGGCTGGACGCAGAAAAGAAACCAGACATTCCTTCTCGTGCTCTCCAGCCTTGCGGCGGGAGGCAACACTGCGTTGTACCAACAAACAGCGTCCGGCCAGATTCACAAACGGGCTCGAAGCACCAGACCGAGACCGGCATTAGAGTGCCCAAGCGGCACTAATAAAATGCCTCAATCCACCCCAGTTTTCATCCCTCGTTGTGGCTGAAGCGTAGCGCCGGCCGTGGGGGAATCACGCGTACGGCGAATTTGTTTTGCCCCGTTTCCCAATCACTTAGCGCCGGCGCCGGTCTGCAGCCGCAAACTCGACGTGTATCGTGATGGCGTAGAGGCTAATTTCACATGCACGAACAGAACGAATCATCCAAACCGCGCTCCCCCCGCGCCTTCAACGCCTATCGCCACGGCCTCACCGGCCAGATCCACATCCTCACCGAAAAAGATCAGCTCGCCTACGAAAAGCACTGCGCTGGCATCCGCGAGTCACTCGTGCCACAAACCCCGCTCGAAGCCTCCATCGTTCAATCCATCGCCGACGACCGCTGGCGCCTCCACCGCGCCGCCTCCTTCGAAGACACCCTCTTTGCCGCCGAGATGTCCGGCCCTGATGACATCGCCACCGGCAACGAAGAAGTCGATGCCGCCTTCGCCATGGCGAAAGCGTGGCTAGCCAAAGGCAAAAGCATCGAGCTGATCAGCCTCTACGAAACCCGCATCCACCGCAACCTGGAAAAGAACATGGCCGAGCTGCGCCGCCTCAAAGCCGAGCGCGAAGCCGCGCTCCAAACGGCTGTCGAAGAAGCCGAAATGGACGCCCAAATCGCGGAATACAAAGGCGAACCCTATGAAGTAACCCAAGACGTCACACACCACCACTTTGTTTTTTCAAAGCAGGAAATCGGCGCCAGAATCGCCCACATCCAACGCCGCAAACAAGTCCGAAACGAACACCGAACACTGCAAATGGCCGCCTTCGATGCTGCCCGCGCCGCATGATCTCTTCCCCTCCGCGTCTCTGCGCCTCCGCGTCGAATGCGCGCTGTCTTAACCACATGCAATTCCTCATGAAAGGCGTCGTCGACAGGCAGCACGCGGCCCGCGCCTCCCGGCCAGACCGGGAGGTCTGCGCCACTTATACATGCGAAAATAGCGCTCTGCCCCCGTCTGCCACAATCCGTCTCCTCTGCTGGAAAGCCGAGCTTACCGAGGAGCGCGCAGCCGAGTTGCGCAAGGCCGGATTCACGGTCGATGCGTCGCCGCTCAGCCCATCGCGGCTCATTGGCGATCTCAAGCGCAAGTCGCCGGCGGCTGTCGTCATCGATCTCGACCGCCTGCCGTCGCACGGCCGCATTGCCGGGGCCGTCATCCGTTCGAGCGCGTCCACGCGTCATATTCCGCTGGTGTTCGCGGGCGGCATCGAGGAAAAAACCGCGCGCGTTCGCGAGGAACTGCCGGACGCGGCTTTCGCGCCCTGGAAGACCATCGGACCCGCGGTGCGCAAGGCGCTGAAGAACGCTCCGGTCAATCCGGTCAAGCCCCGCCCGCACATGGAACGCTACCAGGGTTCGGGGCTTTCGCAAAAACTCGGCCTGAAGAGCGGCCTGCGTTGCGCATTAATCCACGCGCCCGAGGCGTTCGAAGAGAGCATCGACGGCCTGCCCGAAGACTTCGCGTTTCAAACGCGCATCACCGCGGAGACCGCGCTGATCGTCTGGTTTGTGCGCACGGCCGCGGAATTGGTTTTTGCGGTGGAGCGTTCCAGCCTGCACATGCCCGCCAACGCATCGGTGTGGCTGGTCTATCCGAAACGCTCCGGCGCCATCGCTTGCGATTTCACGCTCAACCACGTGCGCGAGGCGGGGATGGCGGCTGGCATGGTGGACTACAAAATCTGCGCCGTCGATGCCGATTGGACCGGCATGAAATTCGCGCGGAGAAAGAAGTGAGGGCGAGAAGGAAGTGAAAGCCCTCGTCATCCCCGCGCACCAGCCGTCCGGAGCGCTGCTCGATTTGATCGACGCGCTCGAGCCGGGCGCATTCGCCCCGATCGTCATAGTGGACGAGGGCAGCGACGCGAAGTACAGCGGCATATTCACGCAACTGTCCGATCGCGGGGTCACGCTCGTCCGCCATGCTGTGCCGGTGGGACGCGGCGCGGCCATTCGCGCGGGCATGCACGCGGCCCTGGCGCAAACGCAGGCTCTGGATTGCATTGTTCTCGCCGAAGAGTTTCATTCCGCGGCTGAGATCGCGCGCGTCTCGCAAAACGAAGGCGTGCTCACGCTCGGAACCGATGCGGGTGCGCGGCGTAACCGGGCCATGCGCCTTCTGGCCGGGATCAAAGTTTCCAATCCGTGGACGACATTGCGATCGATCCCAGCGCGATTGGTTCCGCACCTCCTTACCCTCGATCCGCGCGGCGCGGAATTCGATCTGCAAACACTGGTGGTTGCGGCAGAGCACGACGTTCCCATCTCAGAGATCGCAGCCGCGCCACAACCGGCGCATGCCGGCCGCGCGCTGTGGCCGCTGGTCCGTTTCCTTGCGGCGGCGCGGCCGTATCGAGCCATCACGCGGCTTATAGCCGCCGTTACGTTCGCGGTGTTTTTCGGCGCCATCGCGGCCGCCATTTACGGCTTCGCTAAGGGAAATCTCTTCCACGAATTCGTCTGGCTGGCTTGGGGACGCCGTCGGCTCATCCATTTTGGCGCCCTGTTCGGCGCGGTCAGCCTGCCCATTTTGCTGATCTTTCCGTGGGCTTACGCGACCGTATTTGCCGCGCTGCTGTTAGGGGCGACCGCGCTGGCGGAGGGTCCGGTGGCCGTGTTCGCGGTCCTCTTCTTTCTGGTTTCAGCCAATGCGTCAGGCAGGGCGGTGATTTCGCGCCTGGGACGCGTGAGCCACAGTCCTGAGCCGCCGGATGCGCTGGCCACGCTGCTCGGCATCGGAATCTACGCGACGATCATGACGCTGACGGCGCGCCTGCCGGTGAACTATGCCGCGGCATGGGCGCTGCTGCTGGCATTACCGATCGCGCTCGATCTTCGAGGTACGGCGAGCCGCCTGCGCGCATGGTTCGATGCCTTGCGCGCCATCGAGCTTCGCAACTGGCGCGTGCGCGCGGCGCTCGCCATTCTCCTCGGCGTATTGTGCGTTCACTGGTTCGTCGCGCTGCAGCCGGAATCGAGCGCCGACGGCCTCGCGATGCATCTCGCCGTACCAATGGATATCGCGGCGAATCACGTCATGACGTTCCACCCGAACCTGTTCGTGTGGTCCGTGATGCCGATGGCGGCCGATTTCAGCTATTCGATCGTCTATCTTCTCGGCGGCGAAGCGGCGGCGAGCCTGCTTAATTTCGCACTGCTGCTGATGCTGGTGGCGCTGTTGTTCCGGGCGGCATGGCAATGGCTGCATCCCGGGCCCGCGATGATCGTGGCGGCTCTCTTCGCCAGTACGCCTCTGGTCTTTCTCGTCACCGGATCGCTCTTCATCGAGAATTTCGTCGCGGTCATGATTTTCGGCTTGGTGATGGCGCTATGGCGTCTGCAGGAAACCGGCGACGCGCGCTACTTGTGGCTGGCGGCCGCCCTTGGTGGAACGGCCGCCTCTGCCAAGTTCGGCGCCTGGGCCTTCGTGCTGATGGCGTTCGCGTTCGCTGTGGTGGAGTTGCGCCGCAGACGCGCGCCCGGGCCGGCTTTGCTCGCCGCGGCGCTGCTGCTCGTCTTCGCCGCGCCGCCTTATATCATCGCGTTTGCGCAAACCGGCAATCCCGTTTTTCCGTTCCTGAATTCGAGATTCCCGTCGATGATGCTGGAACGGGGCGTCGAGTTTAGGAACAACAACTTCGCTCAGCCGCTCACCTGGAAAACGCCCTTCGATCTCACCTTTCATACCGGTCGATTCCTCGAGGGGCTGCCGGGCGCGTTCGGGTTCGAATATCTGTTCCTGATTCCGCTGGGGGCGATTGCGCTCTTTGCGGCCCGCAGTTACGCCGCGCGCATCGCGGCCGGGGTCGCCCTGGCCGCGGGGGCGCTGGTCATGGTTTCACAACCCTACGCGCGCTATGTCTATCCCGCGATGCCGTTGCTGGCGATTCCCCTGGCCGCACTCGGGGCCCGCTTCGCCGCGCGCCAGCGTCGCCTTTGCATCGCGCTTTTCGCCGCCGCCGTAGGATGTATTGCGCTGAACGTGTATTTCTCCTCGGTCTCGGGCTGGTATCACAAGGACTTCTATTCGCCCACGATCTTCCGCAAAGGCGGCCGCGCGCGTATCATCCACGACAACATTCCGCTACGCGACGTCACGATTCGTTTCCGTGAAGCCTATCCCCAGGAACCGGTGTTGTTGCTGGTGGAACACGATCTCGCCGACGCCGGCTCGAACTCTTTCGAATATCACTGGCATCAACACCGCGTCTGGAGGGAGATTTCCGAAACGCAATCGGTTTCGGCGGTGCGCCGCGTGGTTTCGCGCCTCGGCATCCGGTACTTTATTTCACGCCGGCCGGGGCCGGACGACGATCTTCTGTCACCCTCTTCCTTCGGCCAATTCATGGCCAGCTGCACCACGACGCTCTTCGAAAATGGGCGCTTCTATGCCGCCCGCGTCACGCCCGAGTGCGAGTCGCTGAGCGATACGGAACTCGAAACCAAGCTGGAAATGTCGCCACCGGCGCTGGTCTCGCCCGGGACTTATGACGATTTCGACCCTGCGCTTCGTTTCCGCGGCGCGTGGACCCGCAGCAAGGGTTTTGTTGGCCCTTACCGCCGTTCCGTCAGTTATACCTTCTCACCCGCAGCCGAGGTCCTCTTCGCGTTCGAGGGCAGCGAGCTAACGTACGTCTTCACCAAAGCTTTCAATCGCGGCATCGCGAATTTGGAAATCGATGGCGTGCCGCATGAAATCGATTTGTTCGCGCCCGTACCCGAATGGCAGAGCCGGCTGGATTTCTGCTGTCTTGGGCAGGGGCCGCATCTGGCCGTGCTGAAGGCCACGGGCCGGAAGAGCGAGGAATCGAAAGATGTTTATATCGATCTCGACGCCTTCATTGCGCGCTGAAAACATTTTCTGTACGTTTCCAGCGCTAAGTGCGTCCTAACTGCATCAGGAAAATCGCGTCCTACGTTCGTTCTTCTATTGGAGGAGTCAGTATCGAATGAAGCATGTCTTAGTGTGCCTCGGTTGCTTCGCATTCGCCGGCAGCGCCCTATGCAGCGCCCTATATGGACAATCCCCTAAGGCCCCGGCGGGCTTTGAGGTGGCGGACGTTCATAGCAGTCCGATGCTTCGAAATCCGTTCCTGCGAGGTCCGTTCTTCCGGCCAGGCCACTATGAGATCCGGCAGGCGACGATGGTGGATTTGATTTCGATCGCGTACGACGTCGAGCGCGAGAAGGTCGTCGGCGGCCCCAATTGGCTTGAAATGGAGCGGTTCGAAGTCATCGCGCAGGCGCCGATGGGGGCGAAGAAGCCGGAGATGAGGCCACTGCTGCAAGGTTTGCTGGCGGAACGGTTTCATTTGGCGGTACACAAAGTGACTCAGCCCATGCCGGCGTTCGCGTTGACCGTAGGAAAAAAACCGCAGCTCAAGAAGAGCGACGGGTCGGGCCAAACGGGATGCCAGGAGAAGGTCTCAATGCCGCCGCCAACGCCCGGTGGCGGACCGATCATGCCGATGCTCCAGTATTCCTGCCGCAATGAGACGATGGCGATGTTTGTGAAAGAGGTACGCGCGCAGACCACCGCGCCGGTGGTCGATCAAACGGGCCTGGAAGGGGCCTGGGATTTCGACCTGACGACCTCGATGCGGGGGTTCATCATCTTGGGCGGCGCGGGGCCGGGTGGCGACTCCACCACGATCTTTGGCGCATTGGAGAAACAGCTCGGCCTAAAGCTGACCGCTGCCACGCTTCCGATGGATGTCATGGCGGTGGACAGCGCCGACCGGAAGCCCTCGGCCAACGTGCCGGGCGCCATTGACATCCTGAAGAAGAGCGCCCCGCCGACGGAGTTCGAAGTGGCGGACATCAAGCCCAGCGCGCCGGGCGGCGGGAGGGGGATGCGGTTTCAGATTCAGCCGGGCGGGCGCGTCAATATGTCCGGCATGACGCTGAGAACCATGATCATGCAAGCCTGGAATTTGACGCCCGATATGTTAGTGGGCGCGCCGAAATGGATCGACGACGATCGTTACGACCTGGTGGCAAAGGCGCCGCGGGCCCAGTCGGAGGAGGATGCGCCAGACGCGGGGGCGGGGCCCGGCCGCGGACCGGACCTCGATATGGATTCCGTCTGGGTGATGATGCGCGCGCTGCTGGCGGACCGGTTCAAGCTGGTTGTTCACGAGGAAGAACAGATGATGCCGGCGTACACGCTGCTCGCGGGCAAGCCGAAGATGAAGAAGGCCGACCCGGCCAGCCGGTCGCGATTCGCGGAGGGTCCGGGCACGGATGGGAAAGATCCAAGGAACACCAATCCTTCCAACGGGCGGCTGATCACCGCGCAGAACGTGACCATGGCGGAGTTCGCGGAGCGCTTGCAAAGTCTGGCGGGTGGCTACGTCCACAGCCCTGTTTTGGACGCGACGGGTCTGGATGGCGCCTACGACTTCACTCTGAATTTCAGCCCTGCCGGCCTGGGAGTTGCGCTGGCCGGACGCGGCGGGCGCGGAGGCGGAGATGCGGGGCCGGCATCGAACGAACCGGCTGGGGCGTCCGACCCGACCGGCGCAATTTCGCTGCCGGAAGCGGTAGAGAAACAACTCGGCCTGAAACTCGAGCTTCAGAAACGGCCGGTCAAAGTGTTAGTGATCGACAAGCTCGAGCGCACGCCCACCGAAAATTGACCGCGCTGCAGTCGCCGCGGGTCGAACCTAACGGGAGCTTCCGTTTTTCATCTACACTATCTCCCTATAGGAGCATTCATGCGAAAACTCGCCCTCTTGGTTTTTTGCGGCGCGCTGGGCGCATTGGCACAGCCGAAATTCTCGCCCGAGAAAGAAGCGTCCATTAAAGCGGATCTCGTTGGCCAGATCGACGCTATGAAGAAGCAGGCGCAGGTGATGGTGGATAGCGTCTTCAGTTTCGGCGAGCTTGGCTTTCAGGAATTCGAGACGTCGAAATACCTCACCGGCATTTTGGAAAAGGAAGGTTTCCAGGTGCAGCACGGATACGCGGGCATTCCGACGGGGTGGGTGGCCTCGTGGGGTTCCGGCAAGCCGGTGATTTCGCTCGGGTCCGACATTGACGATATCCCGCAGGCTTCGCAGAAGCCGGGCGTGGGGTGGCATGAGCCGGTCATCGAGGGCGCGCCCGGTCACGGCGAGGGTCACAACTCCGGCGTGCCGCTCAATATTCTGGCGGCCATCGCGGTGAAGAAGGTGATGGAGCGCGAGCATCTGCAGGGGACGATTCGCTTGTGGCCCGGCGTCGCCGAGGAAGAGCTTGGCTCGAAGGCCTTTTACGTTAAGGCCGGCATGTTTAAGGATGTTGACGTGTGCCTCTTCACGCATGTGGCGTCCGCTTTCGGCGTCAGTTCCGGACCGTCTTTGAATCAGAATGGCCTGGTGTCGGTGGAATATATGTTCAAAGGCGAGAGCGCCCACGCCGCGGGCGCGCCGTGGCGCGGCAAGAGCGCGCTGGACGCGGTGGAGCTCATGGATGTGGGCTGGAACTTCCGCCGCGAACACTTGCGCTTGGCGCAGCGCTCGCATTACGTGATCACCAATGGCGGTGACCAGCCGAACGTGGTGCCGCCCAACGCGAGCGTCTGGTATTACTTCCGCGAAGCAGATTACGACCACATCATGGACATGTGGCGCATCGGGAATAATATGGCGCAGGCGGCCACGCTGATGACGGATACGACTTACACTTCGCGCCTGCTCGGCAGCGCATGGCCCGGCCACTTCAGCCCGGCGATCGCAGAGGCGATGACGGCGAACATCCAGAAAGTCGGAATGCCGCAATGGACCGACGCCGATCAGCAACTTGCGCGTGGCTTGCAGACTGAATTGAAGGTTGCGGTGCGCGGGCTTTCCACGCGCGTTCCCGCAGGCCGGGGAGGCCGCGGCGGAGCGGCGGCGCAGCCGGCGCCTGGCGCGGATGCCAACGCGGACGATGGCGGCGGTCGCGGCCAAGCCATGCCCACCGGCGGCGGCTCCGACGACATCGGCGACGTTTCGTGGGTGGTGCCCACCGTGACCTTGCGCTATCCGGCCAACATTCCCGGCGGCCCTGGACACAACTGGGCGGACGGCGTCGCGATGGCTACGCCGATCGCGCACAAAGGCGTGATCGCCGGCGCGAAGGCGCAGGCGATGACGATGCTCGACATCCTCACGCATCCGGAGATCGTGCAAAAGGCGTGGGACTACTTCCACAACGTGCAGACCAAGGAGATGAAATACACAAGCTTCATCCGCGACGGCGATCAACCGGCGACCTTCCTGAACGAAAAGATCATGGAAAAATACCGCCCGTTGATGAAGCCGCTGTATTACGACCCATCGAAGTACGACAACTACCTCGATCAGCTAGGCATCAAATACCCGACAGTGCGCCCCGCGGCGAAGTAGCAGCGAAAGCCTAATCATTGGTTTTCTCTGCGCCTCTGCGTCTCAGCGGTGAATAGACGCGCTGTGGGATAATTGGGCCAGACCCCCGCATCGCATGGATCGCGAATTCATCCGCAATTTCTCTATCATTGCGCATATCGACCACGGCAAATCAACGCTGGCGGATCGTTTGCTCGAGACGACCGGCGCGCTTTCACAGCGCGAAATGATGGAGCAGGTGCTCGATTCGATGGATCTCGAGCGCGAGCGCGGCATCACCATCAAAGCACACGCCGTGCGCCTGAATTATCGCGCCGACGATGGCCAGCTTTACCAGTTGAACCTCATCGATACGCCGGGTCACGTGGATTTTTCGTACGAGGTTTCGCGCAGCTTGCAGGCGTGCGAGGGCGCGCTGCTGGTGGTTGACGCGTCACAGGGCGTGGAAGCGCAGACGCTTGCGAATACGTATCTGGCGCTGCATCACAATCTCGAAATCATTCCGGTGATCAATAAGATCGATCTTCCGGCGGCCGAGCCCGAGCGTATTCGCGAGCAGATCGAGACCATCATCGGGCTTGACGCGCGCGATGCCGTGCTTGCCAGCGCCAAACAGGGCATTGGTATTCACGAGATCCTCGAAGCCGTCGTGCACCTGGTTCCGCCGCCAAGGGGATCCGCTGAAGCCCCGCTGCGCGCGCTGATTTTCGATTCGTGGTTCGATGCCTATCGCGGCGTCATCATTTTGCTCCGCGTCTTCGATGGCCGGCTGCGCAAAGGCCAGAAGATCCGCTTATGGTCGAATGGTCAGGCGTTTGACGTCGATGGCCTCGGTTATCAGGCCCCCAAAGCTACGCCGTGCGATGAGCTTTCGGCTGGCGAGGTAGGCTTTCTCTTCGCCAACATCAAGACGGTTTCCGACGCCAAGATCGGCGATACGATTCTCGATCACGAGAATCCCGCGCCGGAGCCGCTGCCTGGCTTCGAAGAAATCAAGCCGATGGTATTCGCCGGTCTCTATCCGGTGGAATCGCACGAGCACGGGTTGCTGCGCGATGCGCTCGAAAAGTTGCGGCTCAACGATAGCGCGTTTAGCTTCGAGCCGGAGAATTCGGTGGCGCTCGGCTTCGGTTTCCGCTGCGGATTTCTGGGCCTGCTGCATCTGGAGATCGTGCAAGAACGCCTTGAGCGCGAATTCAATATCGATCTCATCACCACGGCGCCGGGTGTCCGCTATCGCGTCACGACGACGGATGGCGCGGTGGTCGAAATCGATAACCCGACCAAGTTCCCCGACCCTTCCGGCATCAAGCAAATCGAAGAGCCCATCATCGACGCCACGGTGATCTCGCGCGAAGAATATCTCGGCGGCATCCTGAAGCTGCTCGAAGACAAGCGCGGCGTGCAGAAGAAGTTCGAATACATCGGCGGCGGCCGCGTGCTGCTGACCTATGAGCTGCCGCTGAACGAAATCGTGCTCGATTTCTACGACCGGCTGAAATCCGCCTCGCGCGGTTACGCTTCTCTCGACTATCATCTGGCCGGCTTTCGCGTCTCGCCGATGGTAAGGCTGGACGTGCTGGTGGCCGGCGACCCGGTGGATGCGCTGTCGTTGATCATCCACAAGGATTTCGCCTACGAGCGCGGCAAGGAACTGATCTCGCGCTTGCGCCGCCTGATTCCGCGCCAGATGTTCGAAGTAGCGCTGCAAGCCGCGATCGGCAATAAGATCGTGGCGCGCGAAACGGTCGCGGCGCTGCGCAAGAACGTCCTCGCCAAGTGCTACGGCGGAGACATTTCCCGCAAGCGCAAGCTGCTCGAAAAGCAAAAAGAGGGCAAGAAGCGCATGAAGCGCGTCGGCCGCGTGGAGATTCCGCAGGAAGCGTTCCTGGCCGTGTTGAAAGTCGGCCAGATCGACGAAGAAGATTAGCTACGCCAGCGCGGCGCCGTCCTTCTGAATCGACAGCGTCATTATGGCGGGCGTCTCCGCTTCTTCGAACAACACCTCGGCGAATTCGTCGTTGGCCTGCGCGACAGTTAGGCGGCGCGCGATCAGCGCCACAGCCGCCATTGCGGCCAGAATCTTCGCAAACGCGGCCGTCTGGCCAAGTTGGGTCATCTCTAAGCTGACGAACGACGCCATAGCGGGGAACACGATAAACAGGATGGCGATGCGCATGTGCAAATTCGATTTGCCGGGCAGAAAAGAACAGGTAAACGGGACCTTCTGGAAGCCATAGAGGCACGCGTATCCGATGATCGTTCCCCAGAGTGCCAGCAGCGCCAAATGCTTCGCCGCGGGCTGCCAGGGCCATATTGAGAACAGAACCGCCGCCGATCCCGCCAGTACCGGCGCCAAACCCAGCACGAACAGCGGCCTGCGCGCCGCAGCGAGGTATTCCTGCACGCCGTGAACCTGCGTGATGCGGAAGATCCAATTGGCGCGCAGCTCCATGGGCATGGCGAATACGGCGCGCGCGCCGAATATCCAGGCGCAGCATAGAATCAGCGTCGCTGCCAGCACGCCGGGCTGTCCGGGGTGGTTCAAGGGAATGCGAGTATCCTTGACGATCAACGTCACCAGCGCCAACCCGACGCCGAGGTAGAACGCAAAGATGACGCGGTGTTGGCGGCTACGCAACAGCGTACGAATGCTGAACTGCACCACCGCATTGGGTAGACCGCGCCCGAATCGCGGCAGCCAGCGCAGGCCGCCGGCAGCCGGAAGGATGTCGGGTTGCTCCACGATCTTACGCATGGTGTGGAAATACGCCAGCAGAAACGCGCCGCCGCCCGCAAGCGCAGCGATGCCCAGCGCCCACACCGCGCGCCATGCGAGCGGCGCCATTACCGGATGCATGGATCCGTTCAGCGCCTGATACAATCCGAGAAACCAATACGGCGGCAGGCAGGCGAGCAAGCGCTGATGCGCCGGATCGGCGAGCGCTCTTGGCGTTGTCCATGTGGGTTCGACAAAGTATCCAATCACCAACAAGCCGAACGCCGCGATTTGCAGGAACGCCGACGCGCGCAAAAAGAGCTTGCGCGGCAATTGCGCGGAGAGTCCTTGCACGCCCAACAAGATGCAGAAAACGAAGCTGCCCGCGGCGAACATCGTTAGCCAAAATGCCAGGACCGCCCGCGGCGGGCTCAGCAGGCCGGCCGGCGCAAAATGCAGGGCCCATGTTACGCTCTGAAATGCGTTCAACGCGAGCACGGTGACACTGAGCGCGGCCGCGGCGGCGGCCACCTTCGCGAAAAACACAGCGCGCGCCGGCACAGGCAAAGGCGCGAGTACCAGAACATCCCGACGATTGGGGAAAGTGGAATCCCAACTGAGCACGGCGAAAATTCCCACCGCCAACATCGTGGTGCAAATGAATGAATGCTCCATTTGCCAAGCGATGCTGCGAAGCGCTTCAGAGGGCAAATGGCGTCCGTTGAAAAAAATGGCCCCTAAGCCCTGCACCGAGCTGAATGCCAGCAGAGTAGCGGCAAACCTTCCGAGCAACTTTTCGGCATCGCCGCGCGCGTCAGCCGCCAGCAGTTCGAGATCGATGATACGGAATAGAAACTGGCGAAAGAGGATGCGGAATTGTCGCTTGGCCACAGTGCCCTGTTAGACACCGTGGGCCCTGGTTCAGTTCCCGCTGTTGCCGTTGCGGAGCTTCTCCAGCAGATCGGCCGGAATCTTCAGATTTCCGTTGCAGCCTGTGCCCAGGTTCACGTCGGGTTTTACGGCGCCATGAAAATCCGAACCGCCGGTGACGTGCATGTCGAAGCGGCGTGCGATATCGAGATAGAGCGCGGTGTCCTGCGGCGAATGATCGCTGTGATACGCTTCGATCGCGGCCAGGCCCATCTCGCGCAGTTCCGGAGTCAGCGCTTCAATATCGCCTTTCACACGGATTGGGTGCGCCAGCGACGCGATTCCGCCGGCCTCGCGAATCCGCTTCACGCCTTCCTGAAACGCGGGCTCCTTGCGATACACGTAGCCCTTGGCCGATTCATCGAGGTATTGATCGAACGCCTCGCGCAGGTTCGGCACGACGCCCTTCTCCACCAGCAATTGCGCGAAGTGCGGACGACCGGTCATGCCGCGGCCGCGGGCTTCCGCCTCTGCCAGCGTGATATCGATGCCCAGCTCACGGAGCCGCGCCACCAGCCGGATATTGCGGTCGCGCCGCGCGGCTTGTAGATCGAGGATCCACGAGCGCAGATCGCCGAGGCGATCGGTGCGCAGAAAGTAGCCCAGCAGATGCACGGAATGCCCGTGCAGCTTGGTGGAAAGCTCAATGCCGCAGATCAGCTCGAGCCCGGCCTCGCGGGCCGTGGGCAACGCGAGATCGTGCCCGGCGAACGTATCGTGATCCGTTATGCCGAGCGAGGTCACGCCCGTGCGCAACGCTTCGGCGACAAGTTGTGCGGGCGAGAAGGTCCCGTCCGATTCATTGGTGTGCGAGTGGAGATCGATCAAAGGAGACTAAACCCAAACGTTCCAGTGTAGCCCAAATACGCCCGGCGCTTTCTTCCGGAGTTTCGCTGGATGAGTTAACAGTTACTTCGGGGTTCAAAGGCGGCTCGTAAGGATCCGTGACGCCGGTGAAATGAGGAATTTCCCCGGCCAGGGCTTTCTTATAAAGCCCCTTCACATCGCGCTCGGCCAGGACTTCGATGGGGCACGCGACATGCACCTCGACGAAGTTGGGAATGCGCGCACGCAATTCCTCGCGCACGCCGCGGTAAGGCGATATGGCGGCTGCGATCGCGATCACGCCGTGGCGCGAGAGCAATTCGCAGACGAAGCCGATGCGGCGGACGTTCTCATCGCGATCTTCTTTGCTGAATCCGAGCCCTTTCGACAGGTGAGTGCGCACCACGTCGCCATCGAGGACTTCGACCTTAGCGCCTTCGTCGCGCAAGCGGCGTTCGATCATGCCGGAGATAGTGCTCTTCCCGGCACCGGACATGCCGGTGAACCAAAGCGTAAAGCCTTCATGAATCATGCAACGCGACGCACCTTCCCATCCGGCCCGAAGTGGATGCCGCACTCCTTGTGCGCGTCCCGCTCCCACCACCAGCGGCCGGCGCGCGGATCTTCTCCCGGCAGAACCGGCCGGGTGCAAGGCTCGCATCCGATGCTGGTATAGCCCCGGGCATAGAGCGGATGCACCGGCACGCGATGAGCGTGCGTGTAGTCATCCACCTGCGCCAAGGTCCAATCCGCCAGAGGATTGATTTTAACAGGAAGGGCTGTCAGTTCCACTTTCGGAGTGCCCGCGCGTGTTGCGGATTGATCGCGGCGGACGCCGGTGGCCCATGCGGATAGGGTGGCCAGCTTACGTTCGAGAGGGCGAACCTTGCGCACCTCGCAACAACTGAGGCGCGCCTCGACGCTGTTGTAGAAAAGATCGGGGCCGTGGGGAGCTATGAGCTGCCGGACTTCTTCGGCATCGGGGCGGACAATTTCCACCGCGATCCCGTAGCGTTTGCGCACGGTTTCGATCATGCCGTGCGTCTCGTCCGGCAGCCAGCCGGTATCGAGAGTGAAGACGCGAATATTGGACGAGAGGCGCGCGGCGATGTCAATTATCGCCATGCCCTCCCTCTGAAAACTCGTTGCAATTGCGAAGCCGCCCCCGTGAGCGCGGATGGCCCACGATAGAATCTCAGACGCCTGCGCCTTCTCCCAATCCAGTAATTCAGACAATCTATATCAAGATTACGGGGTATGAGTAGCGCCTGTCAAATCGTCTGTCAGATTCAAGCGCGCGAACGCAACAATTCCGAGCTTTCTGCGCGGATGCGATCGAGATCGAATTCCCCGGCGAGCGACAGATCGAGCACGGAAACTCGCTGCCCTTCCCGAAGTTCCTGAAGCCGAACCTCGCGCCCATTAGGGAACCGCACGGCGTCGCGGTAGCTATGCGCCGCGGCCGTGAGTTGCGTGAATGTTACTTCCTCGGCTGGGCCGACGCCCAATTCCGTTTGCAGCCGCGGCGGAATATCCTGCAGCCGCAGACGCGCACCCGGCGGAATGCAAACTGCGCATACCGGGTCTTGCGCCGCGGGTTGAAAAAACTCCTTCAGGGTGATCCAGAAGCTCTTGCGGGCAACCGGAGCGGGCGGTCGATTCACGTCGAGGGGCGAGGCTAGGCCAAGCGACCCCGTCGGAAACCGGTAAGCGACCAATTCTTCGCCTTCGCACGCGAGACGATTGGGAACTGACATCAGCGAATAGTCACACATGATTCGCTTCTTCCTCCATAATTTGAGTGTCGATTCCAGCGGGCGGTTTTGACAAGGCTACCGCGGCGGACCGGGTTACTTTATGAACCATGACACGGTGCCAATCGATACAACGAGCATGACGAACGGGCTGCGGCTGTTAAGATGTGACAGATGGAGCCTGAAAGCGGTCCGGCCGAGGCGCCGGTTGCGGAGTCGAATCCGGCGTGGCAGCGAGTGCAATTAGCGCGTCACCCGAAGAGGCCGCATTCGCTCGACTACATTACCCGGCTCTGCACCGATTTTCAGGAAATTCACGGAGATCGCTCCTTCGGCGACGATCCGGCCATCGTCACAGGCATGGGCCGCTTCGAAGGCAAGCCGGTGATGGTGGTGGCCGAGCAGAAGGGCCGCGACACGAAGCAGAAGGTATTCCGCAATTTCGGGATGCCCAAGCCGGAGGGCTACCGCAAAGCCCTGCGCGCCATGCAAATCGCGGCGAAGTATAGCCGGCCTATTATCACGTTGATCGATACGCCCGGCGCTTACCCCGGCGTGGATGCGGAAGAGCGCGGACAAGCGGAAGCAATTGCGCGCAATCTGCGCGAGATGGCGCGCCTACCGGTTCCCGTGGTGGCCGTCTGCATCGGAGAAGGCGGCAGCGGCGGCGCGTTGGCCCTGGGCGTGGGCAGCGTAGTGCTGATGCTGGAAAACGCCGTTTATAGCGTGATTTCGCCGGAAAACTGCGCGAACATCATCTTCAAAGACGCCGGTAAGGCGCAGCAAGTGGCGCCCTACATGCGGCTGACCGCTGAGGATCTGCTGCAACTCAAATTGATCGACGGCATTGTTCCGGAGCCGCCTGGCGGCGCCCACGAGAACACCGATCTGGCGGCGGAGAATCTGCGCCAGGCGTTGAACAAGTGGTTGGGCGAGCTGGCGCCGATGAGCGGGCCGCAGTTAGTGGAGCATCGGTACGAGAAATTCCGGCAAATGGGAAATTTCTTCGATTAGCCCTACTGCAGAACGAACAAACTGCCTTCAGTGATGCCCTCCGGCGCGGCGCGGCGTAGCTTTTCAGCCAAGTCGCGCGTCGAACTGCGACCCTCGACGGTCTCGCGAAACGCTTCGGCTACGGCACTGGTTTGCTCGGCGGATTCGTGCGCGAATTCGATGCGGAAATGGCGGATTCCGGCGGCCAGCCACGCATTCCAGTGCGCCGCGGCCTGCTGCGCTTCGGCGCCGAAGACGGTGTTGCGGCAACCGACGTCAGCCATCACAGGGTGGGCGCGGCCCGAGGCGTCGCGCAGGGCTACGCGATGTTCTTCGCACGGGCGGCCACAATCGCGGTAGCTTGTGCCGGTAGAAAGGAAGCGGCAAAAGACGCAATGCTCGGTATGAAAAACGGGCAAATGGTGAAACGCTACGGCTTCGATGCGGCCGGCGCCGGCGGCGCGAGCTAACTCGGCGATCTGCGCGGCGTTGAGATCGTGAGACGGCGTGAGCCGTTCGATGCCGAGATCGAAGAGTCCGGAGGCGGTGATGGCGTTGGCGGCGTTCAGGCTGAAATCGGCGATCAGCTCGCGATGTTCGCGCCCGCGCAACGCGTGCAGCAGACCGGCTGAGCGCGCCAGAATGGGGCAATCGCAGCTCAACAGGAAATCGCCGATGCGCTCTTCGCCCGGCTTGAGCACGCGCGGGCTGGCGACCCGCGGCGCGAGTCCAGCGGCGCGGATGCGCTCGAGCGAGGGGCGCAAGCCGTAAAGATCGAGATAATCCAGCGTGATGGTCGCCGGGCGGAAGGCGATGGCGGCTTCCAATTGCTCCGGCGTGCGAACCAGGAGATGCAACTGGGGCCAGCCCTTCGGGGCTGTGGCCGGCCTTTCGGCCGGCGCGTGCCAGGCGTGCCGAGTTGTTCGTGCGGGAGGAGCGCCCTGCGCTTCCTGCAACTTCTCCACTGCCTCGCGCCGCACTTGGTTCAGGATTGACGCTGGAGCGAACGGCGCGCCCTCCGTATCAAGCGTCAGCTCTGACAACTCGTAAGGCGTGTTCCCCAGCCGTCCCAGTTGGGCGCGCAAGAACGTCACGTCCAGGCCGCGATTCTGCGCGGTATCCAAGGCTTCGGCTGAGCGCACGGTCACGCTCACCTTGCCCACGTTCCATTCCGTTTCGAGTGGTTGGCTCGCCCGCGCGGTGACGCGCACACTCACCGGCTGCTTGCGAACCGGCGATGGGGCGTCGATATACGGCCGAACGGTTTTATCCAATTCGGGATCGTGCGTGCGCCAGAGCAAATCTCCCTGCCGGATTCGCGCCACGTCGATTGCGCCGTTGCCGAACCGCAACTCGCGCCCGGTGGCTTCAAATACGCGGCCGCCCTCTTCGCGTTCTTCGGGGCTGCGCCAATCGGCGGCGTCGAATACCACGCCATCGCCGGGCTTGAGCGGTGCGATGGAGTGCGCTTCCGACGGTTCAAACGCCACGCCGCCCTTGAAGACGCGTGTCACGCTTCCCATGAATACGCCCCGATGGCGCGGCGCGCGGCCGTCGACCACCGTCTGGTGATTGGTTCCGGTGATGAAATGCGGCCCGAGGCCGCGCGAATACACCTGTTCGAGCTGCAACTCGGCCGCTGGATCCACGGGGCTCAGGATGCCGGCGCAGGCGTCGTCGACCGCCTGCCGGTAGGCGCGCGTGGTCAGGGCGACGTAGTCGGAATCCTTGTAGCGGCCTTCGATTTTCAACGCCGAAACGCCGATGCCGACGATTTCCGGAATCTGCCGGAGCGCGTAGAGATCGCCCGGCGAAAGCAGGTAGCGGGCATCGCCCAACGGCTCGACCTGGCCGTCTACCATCAGCTCATACGGCAGGCGGCAGGCCTGCGCGCACTGGCCGCGGTTGGCGCTGCGGCCGCCCCACGCCTCCGACGAAAAACACTGGCCGGAGTAGGAGACGCAGAGCGCGCCGTGAACGAACATTTCGAGCTCGCAATCGGTTTCGGCGCGAATGGCGCGGATGTCGTCGAGCGACAACTCGCGCGCCATCACGACGCGGCTCACTCCCAGGCTCTGCGCGAAGCGGACGCCATCGGCGCTAGTGACGCTCATCTGCGTGCTGCCGTGGATTTCGAGATCGGGCGCGACTTCGCGGGCCAGCTTTACAGCGCCCAAATCCTGGACGATGATGGAATCCGCGCCTGCCTGCGCAATGGCCTCGAGGGTGCGCGCGGCTTCGCCGATTTCGTTGTCGAAGAGCAGCGTGTTGAAGGTGACGTAGCCCTTTACGCCGCGCCGGTGCAGCGTGCGCATGGCTTCGGGCAGCTCGTCGAGCGAAAAACCGACTTTAGCGCGCGCCGTGAAGTGCGTGAGGCCGAAGTAGACCGCGTCAGCGCCTGCCTCAATCGCGGTGCGCAATTGAGGCCAGTACCCCGCGGGGCTCATAATTTCAGGCTTGCGGGTCACACTCCAGGATAACAAATGGCGCTAATTGCCCGGCGAAACCTCTTCCACGGGCCCGAATTTCTTGAGTAATTCGCGGATCTTCGCGCCATCGCCCACGGCGATGATTTGCACGTTGTCGTAAGGCACGTATTTGCGCGCCACGCGCTGCACATCGGCGGCAGTGATGGCGGCGATTTTCTCGGTGTAGGCGTCCCAATAGTCTTCGGGCAAGCCGTATTCGCGCTGCTGCAGCCAGCGATTCAGAACGTTGGCCGGGCTTTCGAGCCCGACGGCGAAACTGGCGGCCATGGCGCGCTTGGCGCCTTCCAATTCCTCCTTGGGAACAGGCACGTCGCGGATTTCGCGAAACTCCTTGAGCAGATCGGTCAGGGCGGGTTCAGTCACTTCCGTGCGCACGGACATCGACGACGTGAAATGCGCTGTGTACTTGGTCGCGGCGAAGCCAGAGCTTACGCCGTAGGTGTAACCCTTCTCTTCGCGGATGATGCGGAAGAGGCGCGCCGCCGGACCGTTGCCCAGCACCTGGTTCATCACCATGCAGGCGATGTAATCGGGGCTGTTGCGGTCGATGGCGCGGTTGGCAAGGGTGAGCTCGGTCTGCACGGAGCCGGGCCGTGAAATCAGGTAGACTTTCTTCTCAGCGATGGGCGCGTCGATGGGCAGCGAGAGCGGGGCGACGGGTGCGCCCTTCCAAGCGCCGAGCGCCTTTTCGAGTTTTGCCACCGCATCGCGTGGCGTGATCTCGCCGACGATCCCGGCCCACTCGCCCGACGGAACGTAATAGGCTTTGTAGAACGCGATGAGCCGCTCGCGTGTGATTTTATCCAGCGATTCCGCCGTGACGCGCGTGAAATGACGCGCATCGTTGGGATAAAGCGTCTTCATTAGCACTTCGCTCGAAAGCGCCGCAGGCTGGGTGCGCGCCTGCTCGATGGAGCTGCGCTGCCGCGTCTTCCACTTTTCGAGTTCATCTGCGGGGAACGACGGGTGCATCAGGACGTCGGTGAGAATGGCGAGCGATTGATCGAAATATTCTGAGAGCGAATTCAGCGTGATGGCGCCAGTGCCGGTGCCACCCCCACCGCCGCCCCCGCGTCCGCCACCCCCACCGCCTCCACCGAAGCTTAACTGCGCGCCGATCTCCGCCAACGATTCCGCCAACTGCCGCGCTGAGCGCGTGGTGGTGCCCATCATCATCATGGAAGCCGTGGCTTCCGCGACGCCCGGGATGCCATCGGGGTCGCGCAGCGGCGATGCCGGAATCTGGATGGTGAGCGAGATCGAGGGCGTCCGGTTGCTTTCCATCACCAGCAGCTTGATGCCGTTTGAAAGTTGCCGCTCGGCCGGCCGTGGCAGTTTCACTTTCAGCAGTTCATTCGAAACCGGCGCGCGATTCAAGCGCACCATGCCGCGGAAACTTTCGGGCGCGGCGCCGCCTTCCTGCGCTAACGCCGGCGCGGCGAATAAGAGCGTGAGAAGTATGGTTTTCACTATTGGCCTCCCCGTCTGGCGCCGCGGCCACCGGCGGCGGGCATGGTTTCCACCACCACGCGATTCGATTTCACCAGCAGCGCTTTTGCCGCGCGTTCGATATCGGCGGGGGTCACGGCCAGTTCCTCCGGGATTTCGGTGTTGACGCGGTTGGGATCGTTGTAGACCGCCGCTGCATCGGCCAGCGCCTGCGCGCGGCTGAGTGCGGTCACGCGATTTTCGGCGGCGCGCCGCAACGCGATGCGCGCCCGCTGCAATTCCTTGTCGGTGACCGGCTGCGAATAGAGCCGGGCGATTTCCTCTTCGATCAGGCCTTCCACTTCCTGCGGCGTCTTGCCCGGGCGAAGCGTGGCCGTCACGCGGAAAATGCCGGGACCGCCGCGCCGCTCGGCGCCGGCCGAAACGTTGAGCGCCATTTCCTTTTCGTCAACGAGCAGATTGTAGAGCCGCGACGTTCCGCCGCCGCCTCCGCGCCCGCCGCGTCCACCACCGCCTCCGCCCAAAATGGAGGCTGCCACGCCCAGCGCGCGCGTATCGGCTGAATTCGCGTCGGGAATGCGATAGGCAATTTCCACCTGCGCCAGACGCGCCAGCGGGTCCTGCAGGGTCGCGCGGCGTTCGCCATCCATCGCCTTTTCGCTGAGGTCCACGGGCTTGGGCGGCGTTTGGCGCGGAATGGCGCCGAAATACTTCTTCACTTTGGCCAGCGTGTCGGCCGTGTTGAGATCGCCCACCAGCGCCAGCACGGCATTATTGGGCGCGTAGTAGGTCTTGAAGAACTGCTTGACGTCGTCCACCGAAGCCGCGTCGAGATCTTCCATCGAGCCGACCACCGGGTGGTGATAGGCGAAGTTGTCGTAGATCAGCGCTTCGACTTTTTCCGAAGTCTGGCCGTACGCGACGTTATCGACGCGCAGGCGGCGCTCTTCCTTTACTGCCTGCCGTTGATTTTCGAGATTATCGGCGGTGATGACGAGGCCGTGCATGCGGTCGGCTTCGAGAAACAAGCCAAGATCGACCTGGTTTTTCGGCAGTACTTCGTAATAAGAAGTGCGGTCGGTATTGGTGGTGCCGTTGGAATTGCCGCCGTTGTTGTAGATGAGAAAATCGAGCTCGCCGACGCCGACGTTTTCGGAGCCTTTGAACATCATGTGCTCGAACAGGTGAGCGAAGCCGGTTCGCCCCGGCCGCTCATCGCGCGAGCCGACCTTGTAGCTGACGCAGATGGCGTAAACGGGCGCGTAGTGATCTTCGGAAATGAGGACGCGCAAGCCGTTGGGGAGCGTGTTATCGGTGAACTTGATTTTCGGCGCGCCGGATGGTGTTTGGGCCAGCGCGGCGCCGGCGATGGTAACCGCCAGCGCAAACGGTGTAAGCGATTTCACTATGCCTCCAGGGACGATTGAATACTTCTATCACAATTTGAGATACTGGCCTGCCAGGAGTACCTTCATGCTTCGAAAGTCGCTGCTCTCTCTCTTTGCGCTCGCGGCGGTTCTGGCCGCCCAAACCGCCCCGCCGGCTCAAACACAGCAACGCAGCCGAGGGGCGCGCGGCGCCGCGGCCTCCAGCGGCGATGCCAATGAGGAAGCAAATGCCAGCGCCAATGCCGGGCGCGGACAGACGATGAAACAGCTTGCGCGGGGCACGCAATACGCCGCTGCGTCGATGGCGCCCCAAGCCACGCTCGCCGCCGAACATATGCTTCGCGATGGCGGTAACGCGTTCGACGCCATCGTCGCCGGACAAGCGGTGCTGGGACTGGTGCAGCCGAGCCTGAACGGCATGGGCAGCGATGCGACGCTGTTGATTTACGACGCCAAGGCGCAAAAGGTCTGGTCGCTGAATGCCGAAGGCACGGCGCCGAAGCTGGCGACGATCGAGTGGTACAAGACGCATCAAGGCGGCAAGATTCCGGTCAACGACACGCTGCTTTCCGCTACCGTTCCCGGCGTGATGGATGCGTGGTACATCATGCTCTCGAAGTGGGGAACCAAGACGTTCGCCGACGTGCTGGGACCGGCCATTCAGCTTGCCGAAACCGGCCTGCCCATCGGCGGCCGCGGCATGAACGCCGCCGCCCTGCAGAAGTATCCGACCAGCGCCAAGCTCTTTGGCGCGCCCAATGGCGGCCGTTGGAGCGAAGGCGAAGTCTGGAAGAATCCCGACCTGGCCCGCACCTGGCGCCGCATCCTCGCGGCTGAGAAAGCGGCTTCCGGTCAAGGGCGTCTCGCGGGTCTGAAGGCTGCGCGCGACTTCTTCTACAAGGGCGAGATTGCCCGCGAAATGGGCAAATTTTCCGAGGAGAACGGCGGCCTGTTCCGCTATGAAGATTTCGCCAGCTACACCGCCAAGCTGGAAGAGCCAGTTTCCACCGATTATCGCGGCTACACAGTCTATAAGAATCCCTCCGCCAGCCAGGGACCGGCCGAGCTTTTCGCGCTCAATATTCTCGAAGGCTATGACCTGAAGAAGATGGGCCACAACTCCGCGGACTATATTCACACCACGGTGGAAGCCGTGAAGCTGGCGATGGCGGACCGCGACAAATATCTCGGCGACATGGATTTCATCCAGATCCCGTATCGCGGCCTGCTTTCGAAAGAGTACGCGTCCGCGCGGCGCGCGCAGATCGATCCGGCGAAGGCTTCGCTGGAATTCCGTCCCGGCGACGTGACGCCTTACATGGGCTCGGGCTACAAGCCCACGGATTATCCCACCGACGTCGATCTTCGCGGGAACGCAAGCCACGAAGGCGACACCAGCTACATTTCGGTGGTGGACCGTGACCGCAATTTGATTTCGTTCACACCCAGCTTGCATAGCGCTTTCGGCAGCAAAATAGCGATCGGCAATCTCGGTTTCATCTTCAATTGCCGCGGCGACTACTATTCGCTGGTCGAGGGGCACGCCAACGCGCTCGCGCCCGGCAAGCGCCCGCGCAGCACGCTGCAAGGCACGCTGGTGATGAAGGATGGCAAGCCCTACTTCGTAACCGGCAGCCCCGGCGCAGACGACCAGGTGATGCGCACCATTCAGACGCTGCTCAACATGATCGATTTCGGCATGAACATGCAGCAGGCTATCGAAGCCCCGCGCTGGGCAACGCGCAGCTTCCCGGCGTCGCCATTCCCGCACACGATGTATCCCGGCGACCTGCTGCTCGAAGGCCGTATTTCGGATGCGGTAAAGACGGAGTTGGAGAAGCGCGGGCACAAGGTCGGGATGCGCGGCCCGTGGTCGATGAATGACAGCGCCGGCATCGTGATCGATTGGAAGAACGGCACGGTGATGGGCGCGGCGGACCCGAGGACTACGGCTTCGGCGCTGGCCTGGTAGGGAAGCGGTCCGGGGCAGCTAGGTTGGGCGATTCTGCGAGGCGTGCCAAATGCGCGCCACGCGGATTTGATCATCGACGATCTTATACACAGCGATATACGGCAGCGGATGGTCCGTGCCACGCGCAGTGCCGCGTCGGGATTATCCCGGCTGATGCGCTGCACAATTCGTTCGAGGTCGTCCGCGGCGTTAGGCGTCCAGCGGACGTGCATTATGAATGGAACATCCGTTCAATTCGGGCCACAACCTCGTCGTGTTCCAGCAACTCGCCCCGATCCGCTTGGGCCAAGCCCTCTTCGACGGCCGCCACAAAAGCGGCGTCGTACTCCAGCATTCGGTCGACAGCCTCCTCGACCACCTGCACCGCATTCTTTCCCGTGCGGGCCGCGACCTCTCGTAGGCGGGCTTCCTTCTCAGGCGCGAGATGTAGCTCCATACCGTAACCAGTATCGCGCTTTTTCTTGCCGACGCGCCTTCAGCTAATGACGCCTTTGCGGATCGCGTACAAGATCAGCTCGGCTTGGCTGTGCAGGTTCAGCTTCTGAAAAATGTTGCTGCGGTGCGTCTCCACCGTATACAGGCTCAGATTCAGCAGCGATGCGGCTTCTTTGTTGTTTTTGCCCTCGGCCAGCAGTTGCAGCACTTCGCGCTCGCGGGGGGTCAGCAGCTCGAAGCTATCTTCGACGCCGCGCTCTTTCATTTGACGCATGTAGTCTTCTACCAGCATCTTGCTGATGGCAGGGGAGAAGAACGCTTTGCCTTCGCTTACGGCTTTCACCGCTTGGATCAGGTCGTATTCGGCCGAATCTTTGAGCAGATATGCCCGGGCGCCGGCTTTCAACGCGCGCAGCACGTAGCTTTCGTCGCTGTGCATGCTTAGGAATACGATCGCCGTGTTCGGCAGCTTGGCCACGATCTGGCGCGCCGCTTCAATGCCGTTGAGAATCGGCATGGCAACGTCCATCACGACTACTTCCGGGCGATGCTGCTCGGCGAGCGATGCGGCGTCGCGGCCGTTTGCTGCGTCGGCGATCACCTGGAATTCAGGCACGTTCTCAAGCAGCAGGCGCAGGCCTTTGCGGACCACCGTGTGATCGTCGGCCAGCAGAATCCGCACGGTCTTCATCGCGCGGCCTCGTCCAGCGGCAAACTGACGCGTAGCGCGGCGCCGTGCCCGGGCTGCGATTCCACCGTGAACGTTCCACCCAGGCGGCTCACACGCTCCTCGATTCCCAGCAAACCCATGCCTTTGGCGCGCGCGGCGTCGAAGCCTTTGCCATCGTCTTCTATGGTCACATGCAAACGCCGCGGCTCCTGCCTGACTTTCACGGCGACTTTGTGCGCGCCGGCGTGCTGCACGCAATTGTGCAGCGCTTCCTGCACGATGCGGAACACGCTGGTTTTGTGCTCTTCGGGCAATTCTTCGGAAACGCCTTCGGCATCTACGTTCACCCAGATGCCGCTGCGCTTGGAGACTTCGCGCGCCTGCCATTCGAGCGCCGGAACCAGGCCCAGATCGTCGAGCATGGCCGGGCGCAGCAGCAGCGCCATGTTGCGAACGACGCCGATCGAGCTTTCGACCAGTTTCTTGATCTCGTCGGTTTTTTCGGCCGCCGGCTCCAGATCGCGGCCGCGGATCAGAGTCGAAAGGTTCGCCATCTCGACCAACACGCCGGTTAACGATTGCCCTACCTCGTCATGAAGCTCGCGCGCAATGGAACGCCGCTCGTCCTCCTGCGCCTCCACCAACCGCGCGGAAAGCTGCTGCACCTCGCGGAACTGCCGCTCGGTTTCGGATTCGAGGCCGCGAATTCGCAGGATACTAAACGCGGCGAGCAACAACCCCAGCCCGATCGTCAGACCGATGGTCAGACGCAGGCGCTGGCGAAACGCCTCGAACGTTTGTTGCACGCGAATCTTGCCTTCGTTGAGTTGGGTCTCGTTGAGGGCGCGAATCTGGTCGGCGATTCCCAGCATCGCCATACGCCGCGGAAATACTTCGTCGCGCAGAAAGGCGAAACCGTCGCGCTTACGCTCGGCGGTGCTCCACGAAAAGACAGGATCGAGGGTTCTCCAATATTCCGCCAGAGCGGCGGTGAGCGCCTGAAACGGCGGGCGGCCGCGGGCGCGAAGCAAAGTGGAATATTGCGCCAGCGCGCTATCCATATCGTTGCGCGTCTCCAGCAGGCTGTAGCGATGGCCTTCGGCTTTGCCGGTTTCTGGTTCCAGGAGGTAATCGCGTACGTAGGTGCCGGAAACGTAGACGTCGCCGCGGATACGCTCCAAAAGGCGCGTACGCAACAGAAAATCTTCGCGGATTTCGTCGTTGGCGCGTTCAATTTCGCGCAATGCGCGCACGCCGTCGATTTCGGCGAACGCCATCATGGCCAGCAGGCCGCCGAACCCGGCGATCAGCGCGAACAGGTTGCTCGCGCCCGCCTTGGGGTTCAGGGAAGACATGCCTAATTCCGGCTACTTGACGGGCGGCGACATGATCGCCGCCTGCACTTGCTGTAGCGTCTGTTCCGAGCCAGTGAACAGGTTCGCGGGATAGCGTTTGTACTTCAGCATGTCGCCGTAGATGGAACCCTCCTGGCTGACGTTCAGCGCCAGGCCGGCCAGATACTGGAGGCGCAGGTTCCAATCGCGATTGATTTCGGCGCCCTGCAGCCACGGCTTCAGATCGGAATCCTGCCCGGCGTACACGCTCAACAGACCGGCGACATTGTCGAACCCGACCTCGCGCAGCGATTGCGCCACACGCGCATATTCGGGGCTCGCCAGCTTGGCGTGAAGTTGATCCACGTCGATGCGCGACGGCGTGGCCTGGCCGAGCAGGAAGACGTCATAGCCGCCGCCGCTCAGCTCATTGGCCCACACGGAGCCGCCGGGGAACACATCGAAGAACGTGGCGATCTCGCTCTTCACCGTTTCCGCATCGCTCTCATAGAGCGGAACCCATTGCGTCACTACACCGCCGGGATTCAGGTGCGCCTTCACCATCTCGAAGTACTCTTTCGAATACAGCGTCGCGCTGCCCTTCACCCACGGGTGAATGGGGTCGGACGTGATGATATCGAACTTCTCGCGCGTGGTGAGCACGAAATGCCGTGCGTCGTCGTAGTAGATCTGCGTGCGCGGGTCGTTTTTCACATAGTAATTCTGCGGCCCGAAATATAGCGTGGCGGTGGGTGGGATCAGCGGTTCCATTTCGCAGATCGCGATGCGGGTGATGGTCGGCTGGGTGACGAATGAGCCGGCCGTCACGCCCGCGCCGAAGCCGACGATCAGCACCGATTTCGGATTGGGGTGGAACAGCGCCGGCATCTGGCCCAAGAGGCGCTGCAGGCGCATATCGTAGGATTCCGTCGAGGCTTCCACTTTGCCGCTGACGTGGAATTGGATCGCGCCATCGTCCCACTGCGAGATCGCGATCGACGAGTTGATGCCCTCGCCGGTATATAGGATCTTCGAGCGCCCGATGTTGATCATCATGCGGCGTCCGTAGGCGATGAGCTCCGGCGGTACAGGCGAAACGCTCGATTCCGCATAAGCCGCGAGGCCCATGGCCGCGATCAACCCTACCATCCCCAGGATGGTTCTGGCGCGCAGCACGATCGGGCCGAGCACCACCAGCGCTCCGGCCGCCGCTAGCAGAATCAGCGTACGCTCGGCGCCCTGCGTGCCAATTCCGGGAATCAGGAAGATGCTGAAGGCCAGTGCGCCCAGGATTGCGCCGCCGGTGTTCGCGGCGTAGATGTTGCCCACCAGGCGTGAAGACTCCTCACCGGGTCTCGCGGCCGCAGCCAGCGCTAGCGGGAAGCTCGCGCCCCACAGTAGCGCGGCGGGCAGGATGCTCCAGATTACGCGCGCCATATCGATCTGGAAGGTGTAAGCGGGCTCAGTGGACAACAGCGGATTGATGGGCCAATAGGGCACTGATTTTGCAATCATTAGCGCGGTCCAAGCGATGCCGCCTACCAGCAGGAGCTGGCAGATTCCCAACGCTACAGCCGGTCTTCTGCCGCGCGAGGCGAGCGCGCCACCCCAACTACCAATCCCCAGGCCCACCAGAAACACGGCCAGAATGATGGAAAACGTGTATACGGTGGCGCCGAGCAACAGGCTCAGCAGGCGTGTCCAGACGACTTCCGCACCCAGCGCGGTCGCGCCCGAAATGGCGATAGCGACGTATACTGTCGCCGATCCAGCGGCCCACGGTGCCCGCTTGGGATCGTCTTCTTCCGGCGCGGCGTGTTCGGGCGTGCGCTTGGCCAGGGCGAAGCTGTAGATGGCCACCGCGACGTTGATGGCGGCCGCGACGATGGTGGTGGACGTCATGTCGGAAACGCGCAGCAGGAAGAAACCGGCTAGCAGGCATCCCGCCACCGCGCCGGCGGTATTGCCGCCGTAGAGCAGGCCCATCCACGAAACGCCGCGCGGCGTGGCCTCGATCCAGCGCGCGATCGCCGGAAGCGACGCGCCCATCAAAATGGTGGGCGGCAGCAGGCAAATGGCGCAGATCACGGCGCGGAACAGGATCGATGGCAGCCCGTGCGTCACCGCAGAGGCGTAAATCGAATCCACCAAGGGAATCATCGCCAGTTCCAGGATGCCGCAGATGGCGATGCCCAATTCGATACGCGCGTAAGCCTTCAACGGGTGCATCGGGTGCTTAGCCAGATATTTCGGCAACAGCAGACTGCCGATGCACAAGCCGCCCATGAACGTCGCCAACAGCACGCCCAGCGATACGGTGGTCGAGCCGATCACCAGTTGCAGCAGTTGATACCAGACGATTTCGTAAATCAGCGCCGAGCATCCGCTGCCGGCGAATAAGATAAGCAGCCACGGCAGAGTGCGCGACGCGTTGAAGTTTTCTTTTGAATTCATTGGGGAGGCCTGCGCCAAGTCACCGAATCATAACATCTGGCGCCATTATTCCAGTGACGAAGGGTAGCCTAGATGGGTTACTGAAACAGGCGCTAGTTCCGCCGTATCTTAGGTTTGGCGATGCGATTGCGTCTAACGCCGCAGAACGGCCAGCACGGCATCGCTGGCTTTCCATTCGCCCTGTGGAATCTTCGCTCCGGCGTCAAGAAGCGCTTGTACCGTCCCCACGTAGTCGCCGGTCTTGGCATGCCAGCCGTGCAGCGAGCCCCAGGTGGCCCAGCCCATGGGCGTCGCGTGGAACGTGAAATCCTCCAGTTCGAGGGGAGGATGGAAGCGAAGAATCTCGCGCGCCATCGCCAGGTTTCCGTGGAACCCCGCCCAATGCAACGCGGTTCCACCGCCCGGGCCTTGCGTCTCCACCGGCCAGCCCGCCGCCAGCATTAGCCGCACCGTATTCGTCTTGTTGCCCTCTGCGGCGGAGATCAGGCGGCGCCGTTCCGGCAGGGAGAGCGTCGCGGCGAAGCCCGGTTGGGTCGCCAGCAGTTCGCGCATCGCCGCTTCGTCGCCGATTTCGCAGGCCGCGATCAGCTTGAGCTTCTCCGGGCTGCGCTCCAACAGGAAGCGGAGAACGTCTTCACGCCCAAAATCGCGCGCGATCTCGTGCGCCGTCTTGTTTCCGCGGAAGACCCAGTTGTAGATTGTGCCGCCGCTCTGTGGATTGCGCTTGGGAAACCACTGCTCCGACACGTCCATGGCGATTTCCGCGGGATTGGCATCGAGATGGCGGCGCACCAGGGCAAGATCGCCCAGAGCGGCGGCCATCAGCAGATCGGTTTGGCAGCCGCGCGAGACCAGATAGCGCGCTACGTCCTGCCTTTCGCGCGCCATGTACTGCGCCGGCGTCGATTCGTGGTCGATGTCGCGGGCATCGATCTCTGCGCCCTGCGCCAGCAGGTACTCGGCGATCTCGACGGACGACGCGAAATGCAGCGGCGTTTGCCCATCGCCGCCGCGTGCGTGCACCAGGTCCGGATTTGCCGAAACCAGGGCCTTCAGGCGATCGAGCATTCCCAGCCGCGCCGCCGCATGAGCGTCCACGAGGGCGCCGCGCTCGATCAAGAACGGCTCGAGACCGGTCTCATAATCCAATACCCCGAAACCGCCGGCCCACCAACCGCTGCGCGCGTCGATATCGGCGCCGGCTCGCAGGAGCACGTCGATCATTTCGCGGTTGCGTTGGGACACCGCGCCCAGTAGAGCTGTTGAATCGAAGTTGAAATCCGGCAGCGGATGGTTCAAATGGGCCTTCAATTCGGGATGGCTTTCCAGCACGGCGGCGACCTGTGCGGCGTCGTTGGCGCGGATGGCGGCTTTCAGCTCCTGGGTGGCGTTCGCATCTTCGGCCATGCAATCACCTTAGCCAGCTTCCGCGGCGGGATCAAGGCCCGCCGTTATGCCGTTAAACACCCCAAGAGCTCCAACTCTAGTTCTTTGACGGAGATTAGGGTGATGGTACAATCAGAGGGCTGAATTTCCTTTTAGCATGAGCGAGATGCGGGGTTCGAATCCCGTGGGCCATGTGAGGAATCAAAAGGTAGGTGAGCATGGCAACCGTACTTCCAGTCGAAACCCACATCCGGTCTTTGGCGGAGCCTTTGCTTTCCACCATCGGCAATACCCCGTTGATCCGCCTAGCGAAGATTCCGGGGGAATTCCCAGGCGTCGAGATCCTGGGGAAGGCTGAATATTTCAACCCCGGCGGCTCGGTGAAAGACCGGGCTGCGTACAACATGGTGCTGGATGGCGAGCGTTCCGGGAAGCTCAACCATAACCGCATTATTCTCGATTCGACCAGCGGCAATACCGGAATCGCCTACGCCATGATCGGCGCCAATCGCGGATATCGCGTGCGGCTGGTTCTGCCAGGCAATGCTTCCGACGAGCGCAAGCGCATCCTCAAGGCTTACGGCGCCGAGATGATCTTCAGCGATCCGGGCGAAGGGTCGGATGGCGCTATCCGCAAGGTCCGCCAGATCTATGAGGCTGATCCTGATCTTTACTTTTACCCAGATCAGTACAACAACCCGGCTAACTGGAAGGCGCACTTTGAAACCACTGGACCCGAAATCATCCGCCAGACGGCCGGCAGCGTCACGCATTTTGTGGCCGCGATGGGTACCAGCGGGACCTTCATGGGAACCTCGCGCCGCCTGAAGCGCGACGTGCCGGGCGTCAAATGCTACTCGGTGCAGCCTTCGAGCGGGTTCCATGGCCTGGAAGGCTTGAAGCACATGCCCACGGCGATCGTCCCCGGCATCTACGACGAGCGGTTGGCCGACGGCAATTTGTGGATTGAGACCGAGGACGCGTACCGCATGGTGCGCCGCCTGGCGCGCGAAGAAGCGCTGCTGGTGGGCATTTCGTCGGGCTGCAATGTGTACGCGGCGACCCTGCTGGCGCGCGAAATTGCAGAGCGCGGCGAGACTGCTACCATCGTTACGATGCTGTGCGATAGCGCTGAAAAATACCTCAGCGAAGACTTCTGGGACGAGGAATGATCCGCATCGAATCCGACCCCTGGGCCGCCATGGTGGCGCATGCCCGTTCTACTTATCCAAACGAATGCTGCGGCGCCATGCTGGGCGTGATCGACGGCGATTCGAAGATTGTGCGCGCTTCGATGCAGCTCGAAAACGCTTTTGAAGGCGCGCAGGCCGCGCGTTACGAGTTGCGGCCGGAAGACTTGCTGGCGGCCGACAAAGCAGCGCGCGAACGGCAGATGGATCTCATCGGCATCTATCATTCGCATCCCGATTGCGACGCCTACTTTTCGAAGACCGATTTGCAGAATTCGTGCCCGTGGTATTCCTTCGTGGTGCTATCGATCCAAAAGGGCGAGTTTCACCACGCCAACAGTTGGCTGCCCAACTTTGAGCAAACCGACGCAGCCAAAGAGGAGTTGAGTTACTAATATGGCCAAAATATTAATCCCCACGCCGTTACGGCAGTTCACCGGCAAGCAGGACTCCGTCTCCGCCTCCGGCGCCACGGTGGGCGAGGTACTCGATGCGCTGACCGCGCAATATTCCGACCTGCGCAAGCAGATTTTCAACGATGAAGGCAAGCTGCGCAGCTTCGTGAACGTCTATCTCAACGACGAAGACATCCGCTACCTGAGCAAGTCCGCAACGCCGGTCAAAGACGGTGACACGATTTCGCTTGTGCCCTCCATCGCCGGCGGATCGGCCGTCGCCGAGCCCCCGGTGGAGGCGCTCACCAAAGACGAAATCCTGCGCTACAGCCGCCACCTGATCATCCCCGAGGTGGGCATCGATGGCCAGCAGAAGCTGAAGGCCGCGAAGGTGCTGCTCATCGGCGCGGGCGGTCTGGGCGCGCCTCTGGGGCTCTATCTTGCCGCCGCCGGCGTCGGCCGCATCGGCCTGGTCGATTTCGACGTGGTGGATTTCACCAACCTGCAACGTCAGGTGATTCACTCGACCAAGGACGTGGGCCGCAACAAGATCGATTCCGCCGCCGAAAAGATGCAGGGCATCAACCCGAACCTGCAAATCGTCAAGCATGAGGTCGCGTTGTCGAGCGAGAACGCGCTCGATATCTTGAAGGACTACGACATCGTCGTGGATGGCACGGATAACTTCCCCACGCGTTACCTGGTCAACGATGCCTGCGTGCTGCTCGGCAAGCCGAACGTTTACGGCTCTATCTTCCGCTTTGAGGGACAGGCCACCATTTTCGCGACGGAAGGCGGGCCTTGCTACCGCTGCCTGTATCCGGAGCCGCCACCTCCTGGATTAGTTCCGAGCTGCGCCGAGGGCGGCGTGCTGGGCATCCTGCCTGGCACCATCGGATTGATTCAAGCCACCGAAACCGTGAAGTTGATTCTCGGAATCGGCGAACCGTTGATCGGCCGGTTGTTGCTGTACGACGCTCTGGGCATGAAGTTCCGCGAGTTGAAGTTGCGCAAGAATCCGGAGTGCCCGATTTGTGGCGACCATCGTACGATCACAAAGCTGATCGATTACCATCAATTCTGCGGCGTGCCGTCTCCGAAGGATGCAGCGCCGGTTCAGGAGACCGAAATGAACGAAGGCGAAATCGACGTCGTCGAGCTTAAGCAGAAGATCGATCGCGGCGACAAATTCACGCTGATCGATGTGCGCGAGCCTCACGAATACAAAATTTGCAGCATCCCCGGCGCGCGGCTGATTCCGCTGGGCGAGTTTCCGCAGCATGTGGGCGAGTTCAATCCCGAGGACGACATCGTGATTCATTGCCGCAGCGGCATGCGTAGCGCGAAAGCCTGCGACGTGCTGCGCCGGGCGGGCTTCGAGCATGTGCGCAACGTGGTTGGCGGCATCCTGGCGTGGAGCGACAAGGTCGACCCCAACGTACCGAAGTATTAAGATCGTACTGGGAGCGCTTTTGTGGCGACGACGACCGGCCTGATGACGGTGGAACAGTTCCGGCAACTGCCGGAGCCAGGGCCTTTCTATCGCGAATTGCATCAGGGGGAACTGGTCCAGGTGACTCGCCCGAAGATGAAGCATGCCCGCATCCAGCGGAGGCTCCGCGAGTTGCTGGGCGCGGTGCTCGAAGACGGAATTGTCGAAACCGAATTGGCCTTTCGGGCCCTTCCCGAATACGAACTGCGCGTCGCGGATGTCGCGTACGTGAGCCACGCGCGCTGGGATCGCGCCGAGGACGACGATAATCTCCACGGCGCGCCTGACATCGCAATTGAGGTGCTCTCGCCTTCCAACACTGTGAGCGAGATCAACGAGAAAGCGGCGCTTTGCCTGGAGAATGGGTCGGCCGGGTTCTGGGAAGTAGACCCACAGCGGCGTGAGATCCGGGTTTCGACGCCGGATGGGCTTACGCGTACCTATAAAGCCGGGCAAGCGATACCGCTAGCGTTGGCCGCGGGGCAAACGCTAACGGTCGATTCCGTTTTCGCGGCGTAACCGCTACTGCACCGCTGTATAGAGCGTCTGCGTTCCGCTCGAACTACCCAAGATAAACGACAACGGCACGGCGCTGCTGCTTCCCACGCCAGGCACGACTACGTTGAACTGGTAGAGTCCGATCGCCTGCGTCGCCAAGCCTTGGTAGAGCAGGGTGGCTTGGGTGGATCCGAAGAAGATCGTCAACGGCGTCGTTAGGCCATTCAGCGCTTGCACAATCTGACCCGCCTGCTGACCTGTGGTCACCGGCCCGAAACCGACTCCATACATGGTGATGGTCTCGCCCACTTTCGCGGGGCTCGATGTGAAGCCGGAAACGGCGCCAACCGGCAGCACCCACGTGCCATCCAGGTGCTGCGCGCCTACATATTGCTTACCGCCGATCACGAAATTCGTGGGGGCGAAGAGCCCAGGTACGGTGTTAGCTACGGTGACCGCAACCCCCGCGCTTTGTCCCGACGCCGTCGACACCACCACCTGCTGCGAACCGGGGTTGACGTTCGATGGGACTTGCGCGTTTACCTGTCCGGGGCTCACGTAATCAATGAAAGCGTTCTGGCCGCCCACAGTGACCGTGGTGCCGCCAACCAGGGTCGGCGCATTGATGTTCCCGTTTTGGAAGGCGCTGCTCCAATCGGCGGTACCGGCGGCCAGGCTCGAACCGTAGATTTCGATCCACGACCCGGGCGCGACGGAGGTGAACGCGCCGAACTGGCCGGCGCTGATGACGCCGCCCGAATTGATCACGGGCTTCGCCCCGGTGGGCGTCCCCGATGTAAACACGCGAATCACGCTGTTGTTTGTGTCCGCGACGTAGAGCTTGCCGGAGGAATCGAATGACAGTCCAGCCGGAAAGTTCACGGCTGCGGAAGTGCCTGGGCCGTTGTCGCCGAAATACGCGCTCTGGCCGGTTCCGATTATCGTGCTGATGGTGCCGTTGGGCGTTACCATGCGAATGCGGCTGTTCAGCGTATCGGAAATATAAACGTTGCCCGACGAATCCACCGCGACGCCTTTCGGGTGGCTCAACTGCGCAAACACCGCGCGGCCTCCGTCGCCGGAGAATCCAGGGGTTCCGTTGCCTGCTACCGTGCTGATGACGCCATTGGTTGCGACTTTGCGAACGACGTTGTCGTTGGTGTCGGCGATGTACACGTTGCCGGACGTGTCGACGGCAACCGCTGCGGGAGCGCTCAACCCGGCCTTCGTCGCCGGTCCGCCGTCGCCCAGGTACCCCGGCGACGCTACGTTGCCCGCGAACGTCGTAATGATGCCGGTCGACAGCACAATCTTGCGAACCACATTGTTCCCGTTATCGCAGAAGAACAAATTCCCGGCGCTATCGAGCACCAGCCCCGCCGGTTTGAACAACAGCGCGCCGGCGGCGCCGTTGCCATCGCCGCCGTAGCCAGGGTTCAGGCCCGTGCCGGCGAAGGTCGTGATGGTTCCGCCGGAGGTCACTTTGCGGATTACTTGATTCGAGGTGTCGGCAATGTAGATGTTGCCGGAGCTGTCCACTGCCACGCCAGTCGGCTGCGCCAGCGAGGCGCTGGTGGCCTTGCCGTTGTCGCCAGTGTAGCCGTTGATCTCGTTGCCGGCGATAGTCGAAATATTGCCGCCGCTCACCTCGCGGATGACGTTGTTCCCCTGGTCGGCGATATATAAATTGCCGCCCACCACCACCGCCGAGAACGGAATGTTCAGGTTGGCGTTGAGAGCCGCGCCCCCGTCGCCCGAAAAGCCCTGGGTGCCATTACCGGCTACCGTCGTGATGGTACCCGTGGTTTGCGCCTGAACTGCGTAGGCGGCGAAAAGGCAAACCGCGGCTCCAAATTTAGATAAGTACGCCAAAAAGACCCTCCCGATTAATAATCTTCGACGAAATGCGCCGGAATCCCGTTTCCGCCGCGGTGTTATTTCGTTATCCCCACCTGCGAAAGCATCCACGCGTATTCGAACGCCTGGTCGTGCAGCCGGTCGTAACGCCCGGAAGCGCCACCGTGCCCCGCGGGATCCATCTTTGTCTTCAACAGAAGCTCGTTCGGGCCCGTATCCAGCGTCCGCAAGCGCGCCACGTACTTCGCAGGCTCCCAATACATCACCTGGCTATCGTTGAAGCTGGTGGTGACCAGCATCGCGGGATACGCGCGTTTTTCCAGGTTGTCGTAGGGGCTATACGTCTTCATGTAGTCGAACGCGGCTTGCTCGTTGGGGTTGCCCCACTCCAGGTATTCGCCGATCGTCAGCGGGAGCGTTGCATCCATCATGGTGTTCATCACGTCGACGAACGGCACTGCCAGATGCACGGCGCGGAAGAGATCGGGCCGCATGTTGGCGACTGCGCCCATGAGCAGCCCGCCGGCGCTGCCGCCTTCAATGGCGAGACGTTCCTTCGAAGTCCATTTATGCGCGATCAGGTATTCGGCGCAATCGATGAAATCGTTGAACGTATTCTTTTTCTTCATCAGCATGCCATCTTCGCGCCACTTTTCACCCATCTCATCGCCGCCGCGAATGTGCGCCATGGCGAAAGCCATGCCGCGGTCAATCATGCTGAAACGGTTGCTGGAAAACGATGCGGGCGTGCCGTACCCGTAGGAGCCGTAAGCGTAGAGGAATAGCGGCGCGTGTCCATCGCGCACGAAGCCCTTCTTGTAAACGATCGAAATGGGAACTTTCGCGCCATCGCGGGCGGTGGCCCACAGCCGTTCCGATGCGTACTTGGAAGGATCGTAGCCGCCCAGCACTTCCTGGCGCTTGAGCAAAGTGGAATGCGCGGCGCGCACGTCGTAATCGTAGACGCTCGGGGGCGTGATGAGGCTTTGATAGTTGTAGCGGTAGGTGGAGGAGTCGTAGTCCGGCGTGCCGGCCGGCGATGCCGCATAGACCGGCTCGGGGAACGCAACGCTGGTCCATTTCTTCGACGCGAAGTCGTAAACCTGCAGCCGGTCGATGGCTTCCGTCCGCTCCACCACCACTGCGAAATCGCGGAACAGATCCATATCCTGGATGCGCACATTGTCGTTGTGCGCCACTAACGTCTTCCAATTCTTCGGGGCCGGATCGCTTTCCGGCGCCGTCTTCACCTCGAAGTTGCGGCCGCCCTTGTTGGTGCGAATGAAGAATTCGCTGGCGCGATGATCGATGTAATAGCGGTGTTTCTTCTCGCGCGGCAGAAATACGGCGAAATCGCCATCCGCGTTGTCGGCGCGCACATAGTGGCACTCGGTGGTGTCTTTCGACTCGATGCCGAGCACGACGATCTTGCGATCGCGCGTCTTATCCACGCCGATGTCGTAAAGCTCGTCCTCCTCTTTGTAGAGGCGAGTGGGGGCTCGGTCGCCCAGGTGATGCCGCCACAGCGTATCCGAGCGTTTGGTGGTCTCGTCTTCGGTGGTGAGAAAGAGCGTGCGATTGTCGGCCGCCCAAGCCAGCGAGGTGACGCGCTCAACTGTATCCGGCAGCGTCTCGCCCGTGCTCAGATTCTTGATATGCAGCGTGTACTGCCGGAAACCGGTGAAATCGACGGTGTAGGCCAGCAGATTCGAATTGTCGCTCACCACGAAGTTGCCGACGCCGACGAATGCGTGCGTCTTCCCCATTTCGTTGGGGTCGAGCAGTACTTCCTCGGGCGCGTCCATGCCGCCTTTGCGCCGGCACTGGATGGGATACTGCTTGCCTTCTTCGGTGCGCGAGTAATACAGATAGCCCGCACGCCGCACGGGCACCGTCAAATCGGTCTGCTTGATGCGCCCCAGCATTTCGGCGTAGAGGGCGTCCTCGAACGGCTTCAAATGCGCGGTCATGGCCGCGGTATAAGCGTTTTCCGCCGCCAGGTAGCTGGCTACCTCCGGATTCGACTTCTCGCGCAGCCAGAAATAGTTGTCGGTGACTGCCGCGCCGTGCCATACCTCGCGATGTTCGCGGACCGGCGCCAACGGCGGCGCCGGATTTTGACCGGACAGCGGCATCAGAGCCTCTCCGGCCAGTGCGAGCGCGCAACCCAAACGCAAGAAGGAAAACATGGCGTTTTGCTCAAGGGACTATTGTCGCATTGCGCACCGCCGCCTGACGCAAGCGCTTATTTTTGTCTACAATAGCGTCCAATATGTATTTCCGCCTGTTGTCCGTGGTTGCTTCGGCAGCCCTGTTGATTTCTTCCGCTCCGGCTCAAACCGCCAAGCGCCCCATCAACCACCACGATTACGATCCCTGGCGCGCGATCGCGGGTCAGAAGCTCACCAACGATGGCAAATTCCTGGCGTATGGATTGTTCCCGCAGGAAGGCGACGGCGAGATCGTGGTCCGCAACCTGGTCACCGGGCAGGAGACGCGTTTCCCCGCCGGAATGCGGCCCGCGCCTACGCCGGCGGCCACTCCGGAAGAGGCGCCGGAAGCGCCGGTGCGCGGCGCGGTGATTGAATTTTCATCCGACAGCCATACGGTGGCCTTCACGATCTTCCCGTCGAGGGCGGAATCGGACAAGGCCAAGAAGGATAAGAAACCGGCGCCGCGCGACGGCATGATGATCGTCGACCTGGCTTCGGGCAAATCGGCGAAGATCGATCGCGTTCGCCGGTTCGCGATGCCACAGGACGCGAGCGGATATATTGCATATCTCAAAGAAGGGGAAGGCGGCGGAAACGGCGCGGCGGAGACCCCGCAGGAGAACGGCCAGAACGACCAGCAAGCTGGGCGTGGCGGCCGGGGCGGTGGCGGGCGTGGCGGAGCGGGTGGCGGCGGAGCGCGTCCGCAGTTCGGCTCGGATCTGGTGGTGCGCTCCACCGCCGATGCGACTGAGCGCACGTTCAGCGATGTGGTGGAATTCTCGTTGACGCACGACGGCAAGCAGATGGTCTATGCGGTTGCGGCGCACGACACGTCGAAGAACGGCGTTTTCGTAGCGGAACTGGCGGGTTCCGCCGCGCCCACAGCGCTGCTCGCTGGCAAGGGCAAATATCTGAAGGTCACCTGGGACGAACCACAAAAACAGCTTGTCTTCCTGAGCGACCGCGACGACCAAGGGTCGAAGCCGGCGAAGTTCAAGCTGTACCGGTGGGATCGCAAATCGGCGGCGGCGACGGAGCTGGTTTCCACCGCGACGCCAGGGATGCGCAAGGAATTCATCGTCAGCGATAACGGCAACTTGAGCTTCTCGAAGGATGGCTCGCAAGTCTATTTCGGCGCCGCGCTGCCGGCGGCGGAAAAGAAGGACGATGCCGACGCTGGGACCGATGAGAAGGCCATCGTGGAAGTGTGGTCGTCGAAAGACGATTTCATCCAGCCCATTCAGAAGGTGCAGGCTGGCCGCGACCGCAACCGTACTTTCACGGCGACGGTATCGATTGCCGGCGGCAAGGTAGTGCAGATCGCCGATAACGATATGGAAACGGCGACGATGTCCGAGAATCCGCAATACGCAATCGGAAGCGACAACCGCGAATATCGCCGTGAACAGGATTACGGCGAGCACGTTTCCGACGTGTATCTGTTCGATACGACCACCGGCACGCGCAAACTGGTCGCCAAGAAAGTGCGAGGCGCCTACACCTGGTCACCCTCTGGCCGCTACCTGCTTGCGTATGACGGCAAGGATTGGAACACGGTTTCGGTTCCGGATGGCAAGAAAGTCAATCTCACTTCCGGCATCTCCGTGAAATTCTGGAATGAGGAAGACGACCATCCGGACACGCCGCCGGCCTATGGCAACGCGGGCTGGACGCAAGACGGCAAATACGTGCTGCTCTACGATCACAACGACATCTGGCGCGTGGCGCCGGATGGAAGCGGCGCGAAGAACATCACGGCCGGCTACGGCCGGGCGCACGATCTGCGGTTCCGCTACGTCCGCGAGGACACGGACACGCGCGAGCGCTGGATCGACAGCTCGAAGCCACTGCTGCTGCACGCGGAGAATCTGAGCACCTGGGATACCGGCTTCTTCCGCGCGTCGATCGACGGCGGCGAACCGAAGCAGCTCATCATGGGCGCTAAGAACTATGCCATGCCGGTGAAGGCGAAAAACGCCGATGTGTACCTGCTAACGGAGCAGACTTTCTCGGAATTTCCGGACCTCGTGACCACCGACGGCACGTTCAAGGAAATACGCAAGGTGAGCCACGCGAATCCACAGCAGGATCAGTTGCTGTGGGGCACGTCGGAAGTGGTGCATTATAAGAACGCCGACGGAGTGGCGTTGAGCGCGGCGCTCTATAAGCCCGCGAACTTCGACCCCAAGAAGAAGTACCCGATGATGGTCTACATCTACGAGAAGCTGACGCAGAACGTAAACCATTTCGTGGCGCCCGCGCCGGGCACCAACATCAATATCAGCTACTACACCAGCAACGGGTATCTGGTATTGACGCCGGATATCGTATACGTCACCGGTTATCCCGGGCAGAGCGCGTTGAAATGCGTGCTGCCGGCGATTCAATCGCAGGTGGATCGCGGCATCGTGGATGAGAACGCGATCGGCATCCAGGGCCATAGCTGGGGCGGTTATCAGATCGCCTACATGGTGACGCAGACCAAGCGATTCAAGGCGGTGGAGGCGGGCGCGCCGGTGGCGGATATGATCAGTGCTTACGACGGCATCCGCTGGGGCACGGGCCTGCCGCGGCAGTTCCAATATGAACGGACGCAGAGCCGTATTGGCGGATCGATCTGGGAGTATCCGACGCGGTTCATCGAGAACTCGCCCATTTTCTGGGCCGACCGCGTGCAGACGCCGGTGATGATTCTGCAGAACGACGGCGACGATGCGGTGCCGTGGTATCAGGGCATCGAGTTCTTCCTGGCGCTGCGCCGGTTGGGCAAAGAGGCGTATCTCTTCAATTACAACGGCCAGCCGCATGGATTGCGGAACCGAGCGGACCAGAAGGATTACACCATCCGCATGCAGCAGTATTTCGATCACTACCTGAAGGGTGCGCCAACGCCGGATTGGATGGAAAAGGGCGTGCCGTTCTTGAACAAAGATCACACAGCGCTTTCGACGCTCGGGCCGGGGCAGTAGCCTCTACCGGCCTTTCAGGGCCAGGCACTCCTTGTAGCCGTTGGCGAAGAACACAACGCCCAGCCGGTCGTGAACCGGCGGCTGGGCCGTTGCGCCTGCGCAAACTTGATCGGCCAGCACAGCGTTTTCGTGCCAGGCATTGAGATTGACGCGCAGCATCAGGGCGCTCGATATGATCAGCGCCGCGGCGGCGATGCGTCGCGAATACGCGAGGTGCGCGCAGAGCGCGCAGAATCCCGCGGCAGGCAAGTAGAGGATGCGCGAGCCGTTGAGATCCTGCCCGATCAAGGCGAGATGATACGCGGGAAGTAGCGCCCCCACTGTGGTTGCGAGCAGCGCGATGGTGACGCGCCGTGAGGGCGGCGCGAGGAACGGCAGCGCGGCCGCGAGACAGAGGATGGCCGCATCCGCCATCGCGCTGGTTGTGAAGGAATCCCAATTCAGCGGCACCAGCATTAGCGCCCACACGCGCAGTAACAGGCCTTTGAGCGCGCTGCCTAGATGAAACGAGAGCACCTGTGCTTGTCCGGTGGCTGGGTCTGTGTAGCCGCCGGGACCGTGGAAAAGCGTCCAGCGGTAGACGAACATGGCGATGCAGACCGCGGTGACGGCGAGGATCGAGTTGCGCGCCTCGCGCAGTTTGCCTCCGGCGGCGGCGAACCCGAGGATTACCAGCGGCGCGGCGTAGGCGCTCTCTTTGCTGAGAATGGCGAGCACGGCAAAGGCGCCGGCGGCGAGCGGGTAGCGGCGCAGTGCGCATAGCGCGGCGGCGAACGTGAATCCGCACGCGAGGAGGTCGAAATTGCCAGCGCTCCAGACGACGGCCTCCGGGCGTGTGCCGTGCAAGCCGAAAAGCAGAGCGGCGAGGGCGGGCAGCGGCGGACGATCCCACAGCGTCTTCACGATGAAATAGAGCAGCGCGCAATTGGCGAGATGAATCGCGAGCGCCACGCTGTGCCATGCGAACGAATTCGGGCCGAAAGCGTCGCGGAGCAATCCGAAATAGAGATAGCCGAGCGGGCGGAAGGAGCCGTCGCCGCCGGGCGTGGTGAAGAGCGAGAAATGAGCGGCCGAAGCGAAAGAGGCGCGAGCGGCGAGAATGTAGTCGTCGCTCAGAAACGGGTCGCGCAGGTTGGGAAGGTAGGCCAGCGCGATGAGCGCCAGCACGGCGGCCAACGGCACGTGAGATCCGGCGGCCGCCGGCTTCGATTGCGCCGAAAGAAACAACAGTGTTACAAAAGCGCAGGCGAAGACGCTTTCCAATCCCATCGGCGAGGCGACGCGTACAGTGGCGACGGAATATGGACCGAGCAGTGCGCGCAGCGCGAGCGCGACGGCGGCGACGATCGCAACGATCGTGAGTATTCGCGCGGCGGGCCTCATGTTCTCCCTTTATAATCGGGCATGCCCTTAGATGGTAAACGCGTGCTCGCGCTGGAAAGCCGCCGCGCGCAGGAAATGGCGGAATTGATCCGCCGCCAGGGAGGTCTTCCTTTCGTCGCGCCCTCAATGCGGGAAAAACCGCTGGAGGAGAATCGCGATCTCCACGACTTTGCCGGACGTTTGTTCGCGGGCGATTTCGACATGATGATTTTGCTCACGGGCGTGGGTACGCGTCAACTGAATCGCGCGCTCAGCGAAGCGTATCACGAGACGTCGTTTTCAGAGGCGCTGCGGAAGATGGCCATCGCGGCTCGCGGCCCGAAGCCGGTGGCCGCGCTGCGCGAGATGGGGCTTACGCCCGCCGTGGTCGCACCCGAACCGAATACCTGGCGCGAGTTGTTGAAGGTTCTCGAGGGGCGGCCGGAGCGAAGCATGGCTGTGCAGGAATACGGGCGCTCGAATCCGGAGCTTTTGGAAGCTCTGCGCGCACGCGGCGCAGAGGTCACCCCGGTGCGCGTTTATCAGTGGGACATGCCGGAAGACACGGCGCCCTTACGCGAAGCGGTGCGGCGGCTGACAGCCGGCGAATTCGACGTGGCGCTGTTCACGACCTCGATCCAGATCGACCACCTGATGCGCATCGCAGGAGAGATGGGCGTGGAGCCGGCGGCGCGGGCAGGCCTCAGCAAGGCCTGGATTGCGTCGATCGGGCCGACGACCAGCGAGGCGCTGGAGGAGTTCGGACTTCATCCCGCCATGGAACCGTCGCATCCGAAGATGGGGATGTTGGTGCGCGAGGCGTCGGAACGCGTGCTTTAGGCCCGCTGCGGGCTAACTGCCCGCTTCCGTTTTGGGCGCCGGCATGAATCGCTTGATGAAGTTGGTGTCGAAGCGGCCGGCCTGAAAATCTTCATCCGCGAGGATGCGCCTATGCAGCGGGATCGAGGTATAGATCCCTTCCACGATGAACATGCTCAGCGCGCGCTGCATGCGGCGGATGGCTTCGCCGCGATCACTGCCATAGGTGATCAGCTTGGCCACCAGCGAATCGTAAAACGGTGGAATTACGCAATCGGTGTACGCCCAGGTGTCTACGCGCACGCCGATGCCGCCAGGCATATGGAAGCCAGTGATGCGGCCCGGTGAGGGAACAAACGTCTCGGGGTTTTCGGCGTTAATGCGGCACTCGATGGAGTGGCCGCGCAATTGAATCGGGCCGGGAATCACTTCGCTGAGCGGCTCGCCCTGCGCGATGCGGATCTGGCTCTTGACGATGTCGATGCCAGTGACGAACTCCGTAACCGGATGTTCCACCTGCACGCGCGCGTTGACTTCGATGAAGTAGAGCTTGCCGGTCTCATCCATCAGGAATTCGACCGTGCCGGCGTTGGTGTAGCCCGCTCTCGATAACGCGTCGCGCAGCACGGCTCCGATTTCGGTGCGCTGCGATTCCGTCACCGCCAGCGACGGCGATTCCTCGAGCAGCTTCTGATGCCGCCGCTGGATGCTGCACTCGCGCTCACCCAAGATTTCGACGCGCGCCGTGTTCATCGGCGAGCACCTGAAACTCGATATGCCGAGGCGCGCCGATGAACTTTTCGAGATATACGTCGGCCGAACTGAACGCCGCGCCCGCTTCGGTCTGTGCCTGCGCGTAAAGGCCGGGTAATTCTTCCGCGTTTTGAACCACGCGCATGCCGCGTCCGCCGCCGCCCGCGGAGGCTTTCAGGATTACCGGGTAGCCGATTTCTTCCGCGGTGACCAGAGCCTCTTCGGGCGACGTGATGACGCCGAGCGAACCGGGAAGCACGGGCACGCCCATCTCGCGCATGTAGGCGCGGGCGCGCTCTTTCACGCCCATGAGACGGATAACGCCGGGCTTCGGCCCGATGAACTTGATGCCCGAGGTCTCGCAGACTTCGGCGAAGCTGGCGTTCTCGCTGAGAAAGCCGTAGCCCGGGTGGATAGCGTCGACGTTGGTGATTTCGGCCGCGCTGATAATCGAAGGAATGTCGAGATAGCTGCGCGCGCTCTTGGCCGGCCCGATGCAAATGGCTTGATCGGCGAAGCGCACGTGGGAACTGTAGCGATCGGCCTCTGAATAGACCGCGACGGTTTCGATTCCGAGTTCCTTGCAGGCGCAGATGACGCGAACGGCGATTTCGCCGCGATTGGCGATCAGGATCTTCTTAAACCGCACGGATGGCAAACAGAGCCTCCCCGTACTCTACTGGCTGGCCGTTCATCACGAGCTTGCTCTCCAGGATTCCCGACGTCTCGGCCTCGATCTCGTTCATGAGCTTCATGGATTCGATGATGCAGAGCACCTTGCCCGGCTGCACGCGCTCGCCCACTCGCACGAACGGCGCGGCCCCCGGCGAAGCGGATTCGTAGAAGGTGCCGACGATGGGCGATTTGACCAGTGTGAGATTCGGGTCGGGCCCGGCGGCTTTGGCGGGCTTGGCGGATTCGGAGGGTGCTGCGGAAGCGGCGGGCGCGGAAACATGCGGGGTCGCCGTCGGTGAAGCGGCAGACGCATGCGACGCCCCGAACTCCTGCGTGGAGGAGAACGCCGCGCGGCGGATGCGGACGCGATTTTCACCGCGCTGCACCTCCAATTCCGCTACTCCGCTCTCGTTGGCGAGCGCGATCAGCTCGCGGATTTCGTCAATATTCACAATGCATAGCGTAACAGAGTGCGGCTTTGGCGGGGGTTTGGAAGAGGCCGGCGCCAGGGCCTCCAAGGTGCATGGAATCGGGTGTTACATCACATAGAACTGTGACAGAGACCGGCCCGATATTGTGATAACTTCTTACCCATGCGGGCTCGCGGTCTTTCCCTGATCTTCCTTCTTCTTCCAGTCAGTGTATTGTGGGGCCAGCAGCCCGTTCTCTATCATCGCGGGACGGTCAACGCTGCGTCTCTGGCGCCGTTCGGGCTTGCCGAACGCTCCCATTGCCCGAGGCAGTATATTTACCGTCTTCGGCGAGAATCTCGGTCCGGCAACGCCCCAGACTGTCTCGGCGTTTCCTCTCACGCCGACATTCGGGGGGGTTTCACTCGCCGTCACGCAAAACGGCACGACCACGCAAGCATTTCCTATCTTCGTTTCACCGTCGCAAATCAACGCGATCATGCCGTCTTCGGTCGCTGCGGGATTGGCGACGCTGCGTCTCACCTATCTCACGGGCAAAAGCAACGCGATCACGATTCAGATCGCCAATTCCGCGCCCGGCGTCTTCGCGGTGTCGAGCGGAGGCTATGGGCCAGGGATTGTGCAGAACTTTGTCAGTGCTGGTAATCAGCCCATCAATGCCTCGACAGTGCCTGCTACTCCGGGGCAGACGGTCACCATTTGGGGTACGGGTCTGGGTCCGGTCACTTTTCCGGATAACGTCGCGCCCACCGCGGGCAACGTAGCAGCGCCCGTTACCCTCACCATCGGCGGTCAGCCCGCGGCTGTTCAATACTCGGGGCGCACGCCTTGTTGCTCCGGAGTCGATCAAATCGTCGCCACGGTTCCGAACAACGTTCCGCTAGGCTGCTGGGCGCCCGTAACGGTGAACGCCGGGGGAGTGGTTTCGAACACCATCACCATGGCGATCGCCGCGCCCGGAGCAACGTCGTGCAGCGATCCGGGCAATCCGCTTTCGGCTCTCGTCCGGACTGCGGGAACGCAAGCCTACATCGACGTGGAGCGGATGGACACAATCGACAACGTGAACATTTCCCCGGTTCTCCCCAAGACAATGGACAAGCTCTACACCCGCTTCTATACGCGGCCGAATTCGCCTTATAACTTCGATCCGTATATGTCTTATCCGCCGGCCGGATCGTGTCTGGTGCATCAGACCTCGAATGATGCCGTGTTGACCAAAAGCCTGAGAGGCGTCCTGCCCGCTAGCGCCAGCCTAAGTCCGCAGCCCAAGCAAACCTACAACAACGGCACGCAGGCGATCACATTTTCTCCCAGTGGATCGTTCTTTTCGAGCACCATGGCCGCCAGCGCCAACTCCACTCCGGTCGCGATGAATCCGCTGGGAGCGAATGCGTCAATCACCATCGATCCCGGCGGCGCGAATCAATTCCAGGTTCCCCTCAGTCTCGAGCCACCGCTTGCCTGGAGCCGTCCGAACGCGATTATTGTCGTTCCGCGCAACGCTCCGCTCGCGCTCACATTTACTCCGGGAGACCCCACGGCGCCAACCGGAATCGTTCTCTATTCCTACACTGCCAACAATAATTCCACCGTCGAGGTGCAGTGCCTTGCCCCGCCGGGAGCGAATTCGTTTACGATTTCCGCTGACACTCTGGCGAATTTTCCCGCGACCTATGGTCTGATTGACGGCTCATACGCCAACTTGTTCATCGGGACGCTCGGTTTGAATACCGCGAAATCGTTCACTAATGGTTTGGCGGCGAGCGGGATGGTGCTTACTTCCAACTGGCTTGCGCAATCGGTGGTGTTGCAATGAGATTCTGCTTGTTGGTCCTTCTGGCGGCACGTTTGTGCGCCCAGCCTGCGCAGGGCTCATCGTTCATCGATATGGGCGGCGACGTCATCCCTTCTTATCAGTTCAGCAATGGCGGGATCGCTGCCCTCGATTACACGACCCAATATTCCTGGTCGATCACCCGAGCTCCGAATGGCGACAAGGTGTTCACCTTTAGCGCTAAGGAATGCGTTTACAATACCGCCATTCCGACCTTTCCAGGTAGTTATTTGTGGATTACGCTCCCGATACCGAAATGCGCCCCTCTGTCCCAGTCGCAGGCCGAAAATCTCGGCCCGATTTCAGCGGCTCTGGCGGAATTCTACAATTATCATCCGAGCGCCCCTCATCTCCCTCCGGTGTATCAGTCTGTGCGGCCGCTTCATGCGCAATCTGTAGCCGCCGAGCCTGTTCAGCCACAACTGGTGACCGTGCAGCCGGGAATCGCGCCGGATCCGCAAATGATGTTCCTGGACGGCCTCGGAAACACAGCTATTCAATTCGATTTGACGACGCAGTCGATCGTAACCCAGGTCACCGTCCCCAGCACGACCGGTCCCATGGGGGTCCGGCCGACCAGCACCGGACCGCAAACGGAGATTTGGTTGGCAAGCGCCGGAGGCGTCACTGTCGCCGACTTCGCCGCTCAGAAGGTGCTGGCCAGCATCTCAACACCTTCGGTTCCGGTAGCCGTCTCTCCGGCTGCGATTGTCTTCACCAACGATGGCGCGACCGCGCTCGAAGCTGTCAAGTTTTCATCGCCCGATTCAGCCGGTAATCAGGGCGCGTTGCTGGTTTTTGACGTCGTCAACCGCAAGCTCTCGTCCACCTTGCTGCTGAAAGACCGGCCGATCGCCCTGGTGATGGCGCCCGATTCCTATACCGCCTACATGCTGGATGACGCCGGCGTGATCATTTACTATGACATCCTAAGCGGCACCGCCGATCTCTCGCTTTCCACCTACACGCCGGGCAAGCCAGGTGGCTACGGTCTCGGGCAGGTGTTCATCCATCCGGATGGCACACGGCTGTTCTGGAACAACGGAACGCAACTCTCCGTCTTCGACTTGACTATCCATAAACTGACAGCCGTCGTCAATTCCGGACTTCCCAGCACCTCCGCCGCGTCGATGCAAATGTCCCAGGATGGCGCAACGATATGGATGGCCAACGCGCTAGGCACAGTGGCGGTTTACGACACGCGGGCAGCCCAGTTTCTGGGAACTTTCACCACAGACCCGGGCTCGGCGCTCTATCCCGGACCGGTGAACTAGACGGAGGCGTGGGCGGCGGTCATCCCACCATCGCCCGTGCTACGATCCACCCTTTTTCCATCAGCGATAAGCGCACGCGGCGGCGAAAAACATCGTAGTTAGTGGCTTCGATGCGCTCCAGCAGGCGCGAGTAGATTGCAATCAATGCCCAGAGCGAAGGGCGGCTGCGCGGGTGAATCAGGTCCAGCAGCGGCGCCGATTCGTCGTAGTATTTCCGGGCGCGTGCGGCTTCGAAACGCATCAGGCGCAGAAACTCTTCGTTGCGCTTGCCGGCGCGCAGATCGTCCGGCGTAACGCCGAAACTGCGCAGGTCTTCGGCGGGCAAATAGATGCGGCCCAGCTCGGCGTCCTCGCGGATATCGCGCAGGATGTTGGTCAACTGGAAGGCGACGCCGCACTTTTCGGCGAGGGGCAGCGCGGTGCGGGTATCGAATCCGAAGATGTGCAGAATCGTCAGACCCACCACCGACGCCACTTGATAACAGTAGCGATACAACTGGTCGAACGTTTCGAATGTGCGCGGCTCCAGGTCGCCCAGAACGCCATCGATCATCGCGCGGAAATAATCGTGGGGGATGCCGAAGCGGCGTACAGTGTGATGGAACGCCGGCCACATGGGATGCCCGCTGAAACGGCCTTCCAGCGCATCGTCCATCTCGATACGCCAGCGCTCAATGGCGGCGCGATTGGCGCCGGGATCGTCGCTGAGGTCGTCGCAATAGCGCATGAAGGCGTAGATGGCGCACATGGCGCGGCGCTGCGGCTTGGAAAGCAGAACGAACGAATAGTAGAAGTTCTTGGCGCGGCTGCGGGCTACCCGCACGCAATAGGCGTAAGATCGATCGATTTCGCGCATCACGCCGCCCGGGAAAAAGCCGCCCTCGCCAACGCGCCGAGCAGCAGCATCAAGCGCTCCGCTTTCGAGATCGCCGGTCGCGCGGCGAGCACATTGTAGTCCTGCTCCTCGATCTTGTCGAGGATGCGCATGCCGCCGCGATGGAAGAGATCGATATCGAGCGAAAGGCGGCGCTCCACCATTCCCACCAAGGGCAGGCCCTGCTGAAACAGATCGCGCGTTTTGGCGACGATTTCTCTCATCACCGCGCGAAACGCGGGGTTGAACTCGCGCGCGGCGATCTGCGCGAGCGTGCAGTTATGCTGCTCCATGATGCTGAGCGGGATATAGACGCGGTCCTTTTGCCAATCCACCGTGACGTCCTGCCAGAAGTTAGCGAGCTGCAGCGCGGTGCAGGTGGCGTCGGAAAGGCGCTGGCGCGCGTCGTCGGAATAGCCGCACAGATAGAGAACCAGGCGGCCCACCGGATTCGCGGAGTTGCGGCAATAGCCGAACAAGTCGTCCCAATCGCGGTAGCGCGTGACGGTCTGGTCCTGCACGAAGGCATCGATCAGGCCGGCGAACGGCTCGCGTGGGATGCCGTATTGGCGCACGGTGGGGCCCAGCGCCACAAACACCGGATGGGTCGCGCGGCCTTCGTACATGGCGTCCAACTCACCACGCCACCAGGCCAGCAAACGCAAGCTCTCGGCGGTGTCGCCGATTTCGTCGCCTAAGTCATCGGCCCAGCGGCAATAGGAGTAGACGTTGTAGAAGTCCTGGTGCAAACGCTTGGGAAGCAGGAAGCTGACGACGTGGAAATTCTCGTAGTGATTGGTAGCCAGCCAGCGCGTGTAAGCGAGGGACTCATCGAGCGGCCACCGCTTTTGCAGGGCTTCGTTGTGGCGAACAAATTCCGCGGGAGGAAGCATAGCGCGGGCAGGCGAAAACGCGCGCCCCACCTCGAGCTACGGCAGAATCGCCGTTTTCAAGTGGCCGTTGTGGCTCATCAGATGGCGCATGACTTCGAGCAGGTTGGCCAGTGGTTCTTCGCGGTTGACGAAGAACGATGCCGTCACTTGCCCCGCTACCACCAGGTCGAGCGCCTTACGGATGTACGCGGGCGTGTGATGGAAACTCGCCTTGCACGTGATTTCCGAATAGTGCAGCAGCGACGTGTCGAGATCGACTGTGCTGTCGTTGGGGCAGCCGCCGAAGAAATTCACGATGCCGCCGCGGCGGACCATATTGACCGCCCATTCCCAGGTCTGTGGCTTGCCAACGGCTTCAATGGCTACATCCGCGCCACGTCCGTGCGTCAGGTCGCGTACGGCAGCGACGGGGTTGGCGCTATCCGCGCCGATAATCAATTCGTCCGCGCCCAGCGCAGCCGCCCGGTCAAGCTGCGTTTTGCGCCGGCCCACCGCGATTACGCGGCAGCCGTAAAGCTTGGCCAGTTTGACGAACATCAGGCCGATGGGTCCGAGGCCGATCACTGAAACTGTATCGCCGGATTGCGGAGCGGTTTCTTCGAAGCCGCGTACCACGCAGGCCAAGGGTTCAACCAGAGCCGCGTCGTGATAGCTGACGTGTGGCGGGATCAGGTAAGTGTTGCGCTCGACGATGCGCGCCGGAATGCGGATATATTCCGCGTAGGCGCCGTTGTTGAACAGAAGATCTTCGCAAAGATTCTGAAGGCCCCGGCGGCAGAAGAAACAGGTTTCGCAAGGCGCTGAGTTAGCGGCAACTACTCGCTGACCCACATGGAAGTTAGTAACATTTTCGCCTACGGCGACAATGTCCCCTGCCAACTCGTGTCCGAATACCGCGGGTGGAACAATCATACGGGCGTGGTATCCGCGGCGGAATACCTTGACATCGGTGCCGCAGGTCAAGGCCACCTTGACGCGCACCAGGATGTCTCCCGCTTCGATCTTGGGAACGGCTACCGGCTCCACCTGCAAGTGTTCCTTGCCATAAAGCACAGCAGCCATCATGTGGTTCTTCACTATGACCACCTCTGTGGCTGAACGATTATTTTCAACGATTTAGGTTCCGGATGCAATGCCAAATGAAATCCTGAACGTATTTTAACCAAGGGGAAGCGATGGGAAATCAGTTCTTCTACCGGCAATTCCCCGCTAAACACTAGATGTGCGGACTCGGCTTGCAGATCCACCGAAGCGCTATAACATCCAAATAAAGTACGTTCGCCGACGCAAATATCCGCGCCGGAAGCTTCAATCTGTTCGGTCGACGAGGTCTGAGCGAACAATAAAATTCGCGCGCCGGGGCGCGAACTGGCAATCGCCTGGTTGACGATGCCCTTGGCCGACGCGGCCACGATTACGATATCGGCCCCGCGTCCGCCGGTGAGACGTTTTGCTTCCGCCGGGATGTCACGCTCGCGCGGATCCCAGACAAACTCCGCGCCGCAACGCTGCGCCGTCTCCAGGCGCTCCGCCATGGTATCTGTGCCGGCGATGCGCGCGCCGGTGCGGTTCACCAACATGGTGAACATGAGGCCGATGGGTCCCTGACCCATCACCAGGACGAAATCTTCCGGCTGCGGATCGCACTGCACTACGGCTTTGAGACAGGTGTTCAGGGGCTCGACCAGCGTGGCGCGCTCAAAGGATATGCCGTCTGGAATCTTCTCGACGCCGCGCTCGACGATCCAATCCATCACGCGCACGTACTGCGCAAACCCACCGCCCGCCGGCTCGAAACCGGCCGTAATTCCAACCTTCTTGTAGATCGGGCACTGCGCGTAAAGCTTGTGACGGCAGTAAAAGCATTCGAGGCACGGAATGTGGTGAAAGGCCACCACACGGTCGCCCACACGAAACTTGGTGACGCCCGCGCCTACGGCGGCCACTACGCCCGCGGTTTCATGCCCATACACGCGGGGAGGCGTCAGCAGGTTGTACTCGATTTTCTTGAGATCGGTATGGCAGATTCCACAGGCCTCCACGCGGATGAGAATTTCTCCATGGCCAATGGCTGGAGTTGGAATCTCCTCCACGTGAACCATGCTCTCGCCGCGGTACACGGCCGCATGCATAGTCTCCGGAATGGCTATGTCAGAATCTGCTATTGGCAAAAAAATCCCCTAGCGCGCCCGCTGCGCGGTTACACCTGTCCCTGAGCCGGATCAGCTCTGGCAACCGAATCGCGGGATGACGCAAGGCTTCCCTTAAGATTCTCATTGTATCGAAATGGCCGTCCGGACGCAGGGCCATATTAAAGTCGTTCGCCAGAGCTTCGCCTGCCAGGTCGGTTACAGCACGAATACAGTAAAACGGCAGTTGATGGCGCAAGGCCTCGGCGGCCACTCCGGCGGCTTCCATTTCGACGGCGATGGCGCCATTCGCGGCGAGCTCGCGCTTCTGTTCCGCGGTCGCCGCAACATAAGTGACCGAACGGATTGAACCGGCCAGCAGTCCTGGTAAAGTCCGGGCCACAAATGTAACGCTATCGGCGACGATGCAATTCGCTGCGACAAGATCGGCGATGCCGAGCGCGGGCGAGAGGGCCCCGCAGAAGCCGGTGCTGACCACGGCATCCGGACGGAAGGCTTCGATAGCAATCCTGGCCGCGGCCGCGGCACGCATGGGGCCGACGCCGTTGGCCACCAGCAACGACGCGTGTCCTCCCAGCGCCGCTTCGCGCGCCCAATCGACGGCGAGGGCTGGGCGCTTCACGGCGGTGGCGCGCTTCAAAAATCGCGGGAACTCCATGCGGTCGGAAGCGACGAAGAGGATTTTCATTTCCGCTTCGGCCTTGTGCGGAACCATTCGACGGCCCGCGCCAGCGCGATATCGGCCGGTCCCGGATGAAAACCCAGTTCTCGCCGCGCCTTCTCATGACTCACCCACATCTTCTTTTTCGCCATGCGGACGGCTTCGATCGGCACACGCGGCGGCTGTCCCGTGACCCGCGCCCAAGCTGTCGTGAACAATCCCGCCGAATAGGCCAGCGCGTACGGAATTTCCATTGTTGGCGCCTTGCGACCAGTGATTTCCGCGAGTTTCTGAAGTATCTGAGCCAGCGTGAGATTTTCCGAACCAAGAATATAGCGCTCGCCGGCGCGCCCGCGATCGAACGCCAGCAGATGCCCGCGCGCGCAATCGCGCGCATCGAGCACGTTGAGGCCGGTGTCGATGTAAGCCGGCATTGCGCCCGCCAGAAAATCGGCGACGATCTTGCCGGTGGGCGTCGGTTTGAAATCGTGATCGCCAATCGGCGCCGTGGGGTTTACGATCACCACCGGCAACCCGCCGCGCGCATATTCCAGAGCCACCTGTTCGGCCATGAATTTGGAGCGCTTGTAATCGCCCGCCATATCGGACAGCGAAATTGGCTGCGTCTCATCGCCGATGCCGCCGGCCGGCACGCCGATGCATCCGACCGTGCTGGTGTAGACCACGCGCTGCACGCCGGCCTTCCGGGCGGCTTCGAGCACGTTCCGCGTGCCGTCTACGTTGGAGCGATAGAGTTCAGCCGGGTCCTTCGCCCATAAGCGATAGTCGGCCGCGACATGGTAAACCGCCGAACAGCCGGCGATGGCTCGCTCGATCGACGCCGCATCGCGCAGATCGCCAGTCACAATTTCGACGGCGAGTTCCGGTACGCTGCTTCCCGAGCGCACCAAAGCGCGCACGGCATCGCCACGTTCGATGAGTAGATTGGCGACGTGCCAGCCGAGGAAACCGGAGGCTCCGGTGACGAGCACGCTGCTCATGGATAACTAGGATTTGACGCAGAGACGCGGAGACGCTGAGAAATGCTTAATTCTCTCTGCGCCTCTGCGTCTCTGCGTCAAAATCATGCTCACCCGTTCGACTGTGCGCTCGCGTAGGTAGAGAGCGCGAGCAGCGGGAAGTAGTCTTTGTACAGGTGGTAATTCAAGTAGAAGACACGGGGGAAGCCGGTGCCGGTGGCCAATTCTTCAGCCCAGCTTCCATCGGCGCGTTGGGTTTCGAGCAGATACTCGATGCCGTGCCGGACGCTGAGGCTGTCGGCATCGCCACCCGCGATCAATCCCAGGATGGCCCAGGCGGTCTGCGAGGGCGTGCTGGGACCGGCGGTGTAGAGGCAGTTATCGTAACTGGCGCAGCTTTCGCCCCAGCCGCCATCGGCGTTCTGAATGGAGCGCAGCCACTCGCCGCCGCGGAGCACGTGGGCCTCGCGGTCGCTCTCGCCCGCGGCTGCCAGTCCGCGCAGCGCGAAGCAAGTGCCGTAGAGATAGGCGACGCCCCAGCGGCCGTACCAGCTTCCGTCGGGTTGCTGATTGCGCACCAGGTACTCTACGCCGCGCTGGATCGATCGATGGCTTTGGTTATATCCGTGCGCGCACAGCGCCTCGAGCACGCGGCCCGTGATATCGGGGCACGTGGGGTCGAGCATGGCGTTGTGATCGGCGAAGGGAACGTGGCTCAGAAATTCCCAATTGTTGTCGGCGTCAAACGCGGCCCATCCGCCGTCCTTCGATTGCATCGAGAGCAGCCAGTTGAGCGCCCGCGTATGGCAAGCCTGCTGATCCGCTGCATTCGATCCCGCCGCCCGTTTGAGCGCCAGCATAACCATGGCGGTGTCGTCGATATCCGGATAAAAATCGTTGCGGTATTCGAATGCCCAGCCGGAGGGTTCCAGGTTCGGCCGCTTCACGGACCAATCGCCCTTGCGCCGGATCTCTCGTGCGAGCATCCAATTGGCCGCCGCGTTCAGAGAGGGATGCCGCGGATCGGCCTGACTGAGGGCGAAGGCGGCGATGGAGGTATCCCAGATGGGCGAAAAAGCCGGCTGGAAGAAGAACCGCTCGCCGTCGTTCATCATCAGGCTATCGAACTGGCGCAACGCTTCGACGCGCAGCGGATGGTCTTTGGCGTAGCCCAAAACATCGAGCGCCATTACCGTATACATCATGGGCGGATAGATCGCGCCCAAGCCGTCGGAATCGCCCAGGCGTTCGATCATCCACTCGGCCGCGCGCTGCATCGCCCGGCGGCGAATGGGCTTGGCGAGCGCGCTACGTTCCCACCACTTCAGGCCGCGGTCGATCGCGAGGAAAGCGTTGCGCCAGGAAAACAGCTTGTCGTCTTTACGGAAGGCTCCGCTCACGCCGGGCAGCCACAATTCGTCGAGATGGAAACCGGCGGGGGCCAGGCTGCGCGGATCGGCGGCATGCGCGATGGCCAGCGAAATTACGATGGCGCGCGTCCACGACGACATCTGGTACAGCAGACCGAACGGCAGAAGCGCGACTTCCGGTGAAATCGAGGGGCAATGCTCGCGCGGATAAAGATCGAAGAGGCTGAGATTGACTTTGACGTAGCTATTCGCCGCTTGAATGCCGCCCAGCGAAAGGACGCGGTCGCGCAGCCGCAGCATGCGCGAATCGTCCGGCGAAAGCCCGGCCAACTTCAGCGCGCAGTACGCCTTGACGCAGGCGCTGAGTTCCGAAGGCCCGTCGACATAGATGTTGAAACCGCCATCGGGCAGCTGACGATCGAGAATCGAACGGACGGCCTTGTCGATCAGCGGCCGGCTCTCCGGCTGCCAAACGCCGTTCTGCGGAGGATAGAGCCAGAGCTGGAAAAGAATGTAATCGGATTCGAGCGTGGTATCGGCGGTAAGCTCCGCGCACCAGTGCCCATCGGGACGTTGTAAGTTGGCGACGAACTCAGCCGAACGCCGCGCGGCCTGCCCCGCCGCCGAAGCGAGGGAGCTGCCGAGTTGAACTTGCGCACTCATCGAATCGATACGGTCAGTTCGGCGGGCAAAGAGAAGCGCACGTCTTCTTCCACCAGCTCGATTTCTTCCATTTCATGGAAGCCACGATCACGCAAGAACTCAATGAGTTCCTGCACTAAGTGCTCGGGAGCCGAAGCGCCCGCGGTTACTGCAACGTCCTTCACGCCTTCCAACCATGCCGGGTCGATATCGCCCCGGTCGTTTACCAGATAGGAGCGGACGCCGAAATTATCGCCCACTTCCACCAGCCGCTTGGAGTTCGAACTATTCTGCGAACCTACTACCAATAATAAATCGCAATGCTCGGAAACTCCCTTAACCGCCATTTGCCGGTTCTCGGTAGCGTAACAAATATCTTGCGCCGGCGGGCCCTGGATGTGCGGGAACCGTTCTTTCAAGCGGGCGATGATATCGCGGGTTTCATCCAGGCTGAGCGTGGTCTGCGTCAGATACCGGACGCGGGTAGGGTCGGCCAGTTCCAGCGTGTCCACGTCTTCCACGGTTTCGACTAAATAGCTGCGGTCCGGCACTTCGCCCAGCGTGCCGATCACTTCGTCGTGATCCTTATGCCCGATGAGCACGATGCTCGACCCATCGCGCGCGAAACGGACCGCCTCCAGGTGAACCTTCGTCACCAGCGGGCAGGTCGCGTCGATAATATGCAGATTCCGTTCCTTCGCTTCGCGGCGTACCGATGGCGCCACGCCGTGCGCGCTGAAGATAGCGCGCGCGCCCGAAGGCACTTCGTGCAATTCTTCCACAAACACCGCGCCCGCCTCACGCAATTCGTCCACTACGTGTTTGTTATGAACGATTTCTTTGCGCACATAGACCGGGGGCCCGTAAAGATCGAGGGCGATCTTCACTACGTCGATGGCGCGCACTACTCCCGCGCAAAAGCCGCGCGGCTTGAGCAGAAAAATCTTTTTTCCATCGCCGTAATTCGGCGCAAAGGGCTTCAGGGGCATTGGGTGAATTGCAACAATTATAACAGGCAAGTCAAAATTAGGCGGCAGTGAAATGGGTGGTTTACGAACGCCGGATAGGGGAAAACAGGTAAGATAATGGTGGGTTTACAGCCAGAATTACATGGTCCGACAGGTCGAAGGCTCCGCACCGGAACGATGGCTGAATAAAGTTACCCGCTGGATTCCCGCTCTCCTTCGCCCCTACGTGATTTCCCTGACCGGTCTCCTGCTGGTTACGGCCGTTTCTTACCCGATTATAGAAACCACGCCTCGCGGTTCGCGCGGCCTGATCGGCGTGTTCCTCGCCATTCTTTATCTATTGGTTTTGCTGGGCTCATCCTGGTTGGGCTATGGCGCAGGGATTCTGACGTGGACGCTGATCATGTTCGCCGTGCCGCGAATTCTGAGCACGTCGTCGGCAACGAACCGCCTTTCGTCGCCCGACGCCGTCATCCGCTTTTCCTTGCTGCTGACGGTTTCCGTGCTGATCAGCGCTCTCGCCGCTAGCCTGAGGAAGCGTGAAGGCGAATTGGTGAAGGCCGCGGACGATCTGGAGCGGCGCGTGGAAGAGCGCAGCCAGGAGGCTCTGCGCGCAGCCAGCGAAGCGCGCGTCTCCGCGGACAACGCGCGCGAGCAAGCGCAATTGCTCGATTTGGCCCACGACGGCGTAATGGCGTTAGATGAGGACGGCACGATCCGCTATTGGAATCGCGGCGCCGAGCAGATGTATGGGTATGCGCCCCAAGAGGCTCTGGGAAAGATCATCCACGACCTGCTCAAGACCGAATTTCCGGAGCCACTGGCCGAGATCGAAGACAAAGTTTCCACTTCGGGGCACTGGGAAGGCGAATTGATTCATGAGCACAAGAACGGCTCGAAGCTAAGGGTCTCCAGCCGCTGGGCGGTGCGCCGCAACGCCGGCGGCCTGGCGGGCTTCCTGGAAATCGTCACCGACATCACCGAGCGCCGCCGAATCGAGGAGCAACTTCGCCACACCGCCAAGCTCGAGAGCCTGGGCGTTTTGGCGGGCGGCGTCGCGCACGACTTCAACAACCTGCTCACCGGCATGCTCGGCAACGCCAGCCTGGTGCTGGACAGCACTGGCCCGAATCATCCCAATTACCCGTTGCTCGAAGAAGTGATTCGCGCCGCCGAGCGGGCGGCCGATCTTACCCGCCAGTTGCTGGCCTACGCCGGTAAAGGCCGCTTTATCATGCGTACGCTCGATCTTTCGGATCTGGTGCGTGAAATCAGCGGCTTGGTGCAAGCCTCGTTCCCCAAGCGCGCGCAACTACGCCTGCAGTTGGCGGAAGATCTCCCGGGCATCGACGCCGACCCCGGCCAATTGCAGCAGATCATCATGAATCTGGTGATCAATGGCGCGGAAGCCATCGGCCCGGAAGGAGGTGCGGTGCTGGTGCGCACCTCCGCGCAAGAGATCGACACGCACTACATCTCCACCATGTCGACTGCCGGGGATTTGTTGAAGCCGGGGCGCTACGTTTGCCTGGAAGTGCATGACACCGGCGTCGGGATGAGCGAAGAGACACTCTCCAAAATTTTCGACCCGTTCTTCACCACCAAGTTTGCCGGCCGCGGATTGGGTTTATCCGCGGTGCTGGGCATTGTGCGCGCGCACAAAGGGGCTCTGAAGGTCTATAGCCGCCTCGGCCAGGGAACCACGTTCAAGGTGCTGTTTCCGGGTTCGGCTACGCCGGTTCCTTCGGCGAATCCGCCGGCTAAACGCGAGCTGTCGGGCAAGGGCACGGTACTGGTGGTGGACGATGAAGAAATCGTGCGCGTCACGGCGCGTCACGCGCTCGAACGCTACGGGTACCATACCGTGCTCACAAACGACGGGCTGGCGGCGCTTGAGACATATCGTGCACGCCCGGAGGAATTCGGCATGGTCCTGCTCGATCTCACCATGCCGGTGATGGGCGGGGAGGAAGCGCTACGCCAATTGCAGGCCGTCAATCCCCGGGTCAAGGTGCTGCTTTCGAGCGGCTACAACGAAGTGGAAGCGGTGCAGCGCTTCGCCGGCAAGGGGCTCGCCGGATTTATCCAAAAGCCTTACACTGCGGCCGGGCTGGCGGAAAAAGTGAAGGAAGTTTTCATCGGAGCATGACGACAGAAGAATTTCGCGCCGCCGGCCATCGGCTGATCGATTGGCTGGCCGATTATCGCACCCGCGTGGGCGAACTCCCTGTCATGGCGCGCACGGCGCCGGGTGAAGTCAAAGCGCAACTGCCGGCCGCGCCGCCGCTCGAACCGGAGCCGTTCGACCAGATCGCCGCCGATCTCGACAAGATCGTGCTGCCGGGCCTTTCGCACTGGCAGCATCCGTCGTTCTTCGGATATTTTCCGTCCAACGGTTTGCTGGCCAGCGTGCTCGGCGATTTCGCCAGCACCGGCTTGGGCGTGTTGGGGCTTTCGTGGCAATCGAGTCCGGCGCTGACGGAGGTCGAGGAAGTCGTCACCGATTGGATGCGGCAGATGACCGGGCTTTCCAACGCGTGGAGTGGCGTCATTGAAGACACGGCATCCACCTGCACTCTAGTGGCGCTGATGTGCGCACGCGAACGGGCCACCGGTTACAGCCTAGGCCGGGGCGGCCTGCAGGGCGAGAAGCAACCGCTGGTGGTTTATACGTCGGCGCACAGTCACAGCTCGGTGGAGAAAGCGGCGTTGCTTGCCGGATTCGGGCGCGAGAACCTGCGATTGATCGAATGCGATGGCGATTTCGGCATGCGGGCGGAAGTGCTCGATGCCGCGATCGCGAGCGATCTGGCCCAGGGGCTCAAACCGTGCGCCGTGGTGGCGACCACCGGCACGACCGCGACAACCGCGCTCGACCCGGTGGAAAAGATCGCGGCCATCACCGCCGCGCGCGGCATCTGGCTGCACGTGGACGCAGCCATGGCGGGCTCGGCGATGGTTCTGCCCGAATGCCGCTGGATGTGGCAGGGCATTGAAGGCGCCGATTCGCTGGTCATGAATCCGCATAAGTGGCTGGGCGCGGCCTTCGATTGTTCGCTTTACTATGTCCGCGATCCGGAGCACCTGATGCGCGTCATGTCGACCAACCCGAGCTTTTTGCAATCTTCGGCCGACGAGCAGGTCAAAAACCTGCGCAATTGGGGCCTGCCGCTCGGCCGCCGTTTCCGCGCGTTGAAGCTCTGGTTCATGATCCGCGAACAAGGCGTGAGCGGGTTGCAGCAGCGCCTGCGCCGCGACCTGGAAAACGCGCAGTGGTTCGCCGACCAGGTGCGCGGAACCGAACACTGGAAAGTGCTGGCGCCGGTTCCGCTGCAGACCGTCTGTATCCGCCACGAACCCAACGGCCTGGAAGGCGAAGCGCTCGACCGGCACACGGTTGCGTGGGCGGATCGCGTCAACCGTTCCGGCCAGGCTTATCTGACGCCCGCGATCCTCGATGGCCGCTGGATGGTGCGGGTCTCCATCGGCGCGCTGCCTACCGAGCGCGAGCACGTTGAGGCGCTTTGGAAGTTGATTAGAGAAGAAGCCGAGCGAACGTCCAGCGGCGCTACATCGGCTTCGCGCAGTTAACCATCCACGGCGTGCCGAATCGATCCACCACCACGCCGAAGCGCAGCGCCCAGAAGGTTTCCTGCATGGGCATGTGCACCACGCCGTTTTCCGAGAGCGCCTGGAAGATACGCTCCGCTTCGGCCGCCTCGTTGACGCTGAGCAGCACGCTCATGCCCTGCGGTTTCTGGTAGCGCTGCGGAGGCGCATCGGCGCCGGTCAACCGCTGGCCATCGAAATCGAGCGCGGCATGCATCACGTTGTCGCGAAACGCGGGGTCGGTTTGCGCGGCCATCGGCGATTCGCCATAGGTCATGATCATCGCGATCTTGCCGTTGAAGGTCTTCGCGTAGAATTGAAAAGCTTCTTTGCATTGGCCGTTGAATGACAGATACGTGTTCAATTGCATAGCCGCATGATAGACAAACTACGGCCTTGGTATCAAACTGGCGGTAGTACGGAATCATCCCCTGGCGGCACGATGCGGCTTTGGATCATAGCGGCGATGGCGGTGGCCGTCTTCGCCCCGGCGCAGGATCTCGCGCCGGACTTACAGCTTCTGGCCCGCATCAAGGCTCATATGAGCGACGAGCTCTCACGCCTGCCGAACTACACCTGCCTCGAAACCACCAATCGCTTTTACCGCGACGCTTCGGACAAGGCGCACAATCCGAGGCTGCTGCGTTCGCTGGATGTCGTTCGCCTCGAAGTCATCTATACCGATCGAAAGGAATGGTATGGCGAGCCCGGCAGCCGCGCCTTGGCGGAGGAGAATCCCGCCGCCTTCATCGGCAGCGGAATGATCGGTAACGGAATGTTCGGCATCACGCTGCACAACATCTTCCTCACTGGCGTGGCGACCTTCACCCCGCGGGGCGAAGAGGCGGTCAATGGGCGTCCGGCGGTGCGCTACGACTTCCGGCTGCCGCGCTTGTTAAAGGGTCTCGAGATCAGTCTCACGGCCGGCAATGGAACGGTGGGCGAAGCCGGTTCGTTGTGGGTTGACCCGAAGTCGCTGGATCTGATTCGCCTCGAGTCGCACGCCGAGGAGATCCCGGTCTATCTGCCCCTGGCCGGCCTGAACCTCGATGTCGATTACGCCCGCACGCGCATCGGGGGCGGCGACGCTCTGTTGCCGCAGCAGGCGGGGCTCAACCTGGAGAAGACCGGGGGAGAGCAGGAGTACAACCGCATCGCCTTCACCCATTGCCGCGCGTATTCGGCGGAAAGCGCCGTCAGCTTCGACGACGCGCCGCCGGCCGCGGGGGTGAATTCGAACGGCCCGTCAGTGCGCGCTCCGGAAACGCTTCCGGCGTTGCTCGCGGTGACCATCCAACTCACTACTCCCGTGACGGATCGCGATACGGTTGGCAGTCCGATCGAGGGCCGCGTTTCCGGCGACGTGAAGCGCGGCAGCAAGGTGATCATTCCGGGCGGTTCCCGCGTTCATGGCCGCATTCGACGCCTCGAGCGCTTTCCTTCCAAGAACCAATTCATTGTCGGTCTCGAGTTCACCGAAGTCGAAGTAAACGGCGCTCCCATGCGCTTCTATGCCGACCTGTTGAGTTTAGACCGCAGCAAGACCATCCGCCCGATTCTTACGGATAGCGAACTTGTCGCGTCTGGTCCCAAAGTCACCATCACCACCGAGAAAATCACGCTGCCGGAGCTGCCCGGCGTCGCGTCATTTTTTGTCGACGGCCAGTCATTCACGCTGCCGGACGGGTTTCGAACGGTGTGGCGTACACGCGGGCTGATACGCGGCGCGCAGTAGCGATCTTCGGTTGACGAACCTTACACGCTGGCGGGCGATACCGTCTTTGCCAGAGCCAGCAGCTTATCGTCGAAATCGAAGGCGCTGGCGCGCGGCTTGGTGTGATTACGCGTGTACCACTTGTAGGTTTCTTTGAGTCCCGTCTCGAACGGGGTCAACTTCATCTTCAACATGCGCGTCACTTTGCCGATGTTCATCGTGATCGGGGGCAGGTCGAAGTATTCGCCGAAGTAGTAAGGCTCTTCCATCACGTTGCCGCCGGCCTGCGCGATGAGATCGCGCGGCACGCGGGCAAGGGTGGCGTCGGCATTGGCGACTTTTGCCAGCTTTTCCACCACTTCCACCTGCGTCAGCGGCTTGGTGTCGCCGATATTGAAGGCTTCGCCTACCGCGCGCGGTTCATCGATGGCGCGAACCATGGCATGCACCACGTCATGCACGTAGGCAAACTGCATCAGGCGGTGCCCATCGCCGGGGATGATGACGGGGCGTCCGGCGCGCAAACGATCCCAGAGGAACGCCTCGCGATAGAACGGGTTGTGCGGCCCATAAACGAAAGGTGGACGGAATGTCACCACCGGCAGCCCACGTTGCGAGTGCATCCGGAACAAAAGACGTTCTGTGGTCGCTTTATGCCGGACGTAGGGGTCGGCGTGGTAATCCGGCGCGAGCGGGTCGCTTTCCTTGTGATTCAGACCGTCGCCGTAGGCCGCCACGCTGGACATAAAGATGTAACGCGAGATGCGGTCGCCGACCAGCTTTACGGTCGCTTCCACCTGCGCCGCCGTGGTGCCGCGTTCCCAATCGTACGCATTGTCGTAGACCACCTCGAAGCGGCGTCCCGAAAGCGCTTCGCGCAGGGATTCCGCGTCGTTGCGGTCCGCCATGATGTTCTCGACCTTGCGGCCGTGATCGTGCTTCGGCTTACGGTGCAAAATGGCGACTTCATGGCCGCCCTTCACCAGTTCCTCCACCAGGAGGCGACCGATGAAAAGAGTGCCGCCGATTACCAGTACCTTCATACTCTCCTAGATAGTGAGACGCAACTGAGCGCCCGAAGTGTCACCGGGCGTTCGCTGCGGAGCCGCGCTGATTACACGATACAGCGGCTAATCGTAATATTCCAGTCCCAAGTGCGTGATGAGGTCTTCGCCCCGCATCCAGCGAAGCGTATTTTTCAACTTCATCAACTGGATGAAAATGTCGTGCTCGGGGTACAGCTCCGGGGCGTGCATCGGAGCTTTGAAATAAAACGAAAGCCACTCTTGAATGCCGCGCATGCCGGCGCGTTGCGCCAAATCCATGAACAGAACGATGTCCAGAACCAGCGGCGCGGCCAGAATCGAGTCGCGGCAAAGAAAATTGATCTTGATCTGCATCGGATAGCCGAGCCACCCGAAAATATCGATATTGTCCCAGCCCTCTTTGGCGTCGCCGCGCGGCGGGTAATACTCGATGCGGACCTTGTGGTAGAACTCTTTGTACAGATCCGGGTAGAGCTGGCCCTGCAGAATGTATTCCAGCGCCGACGATTTCGAGACTTCCTTCGAGCGGAACGAGCCCGGCTCATCCAGCACTTCGCCATCGCGGTTGCCCAGAATATTGGTGGAAAACCATCCGCTCAGACCCAGCAGGCGCGATTTCAGCCCGGGCGCGATCAGCGTTTTCAGGAACGTCTGGCCGCTCTTATAATCTTTCCCCGATACCGGCACGTTATTGGCGCGCGCGAGTTCGAGCAGCGCCGGCATGTCGGTGGTCAGGTGCGGCGCCCCGTTGGCGTAGGGAATGCCCATTTTGAGCGCAGCGTAGGCATAAATCTGGCTGGGCGAAATCTCCGGATCGTCGTGCTTCAGGCCGCACTCGAAATCCGTGAGCGTGGCGTGCACGGGCTTGGCTTCGTGGTAAACCTCGGTGGAACCGCACCAGATCATCACCATGCGCGCGACGCCGGTGCGTTCCTGGAACTGGCGGATATCGTCCATCACCGCCTCGGCGTAATCCATCTTGGTGCCGCCGGTCTTGATGTTGGGGCCGTTCAGGCGCTTAACGAAATTCTGATCGAAGACGGCCTTCATCGGCTTGATGGCCGAGAGCGGCTCCTTCAACTGTTCAAGCAGCGGCATTTCCAGAACGCCGGCCTTCACCGCCGCTTCGTAAGCATTGTCTTCGAAGATGTCCCAGCAGGCGACCTCAATGTCTTCCAGCTTGGCCAGCGGCACGAAATCGCGGATCGCCGGGCTGCGTCCGTCGGTGCGTTTCCCCAGGCGGATGGTCCCGAGCTGAGTCAAGGACCCGATCGGTTTACCGATCCCCCTCTTAATGGCTTCGAGGCCGGCGATGAACGTCGTGGTAACCGCGCCCATGCCGGGGATCAGGATCCCCAATTTGCCTTCGGCAGGCGCAATTTGGACGTTTTCGGGGTTAGGCAACAGCATTCTCCTTGAAAGTCGAAATGCTATAATACCAACTCCATGCGCGACCGCGCGACCGCCGTTCTTACTACGGTTGTAATCGATGATGAGGAGCTCGCTAGAGACGAACTCTCATATCTACTGAAGGATTTCCCTGAAATCGAGGTTATCGCTACTGGTTCCAACGGTTTACAGGCTGTAGACATGATCCGGAACCTGGAACCGGAGCTGGTTTTCCTGGATATCCACATGCCAGGCTTAGACGGCATCGGCGTGGTACGGAAGCTTCGTGAACAATCGGACGATCTGCCGCAGTTCATCTTCGTGACCGCCTACGAGCAGCATGCCGTCGAGGCTTTCCGGCTGGAAGCGATGGATTACCTGCTGAAGCCGGTCGACAAAAATCGTCTCGCCGAAACCATCGAGCGCGCGCGGCGCAACATACAGGAAAAAAAGGCCCCACCGGAAGTTGCCCCGGCTAAAACCCCTGCCGCCACCCCGCGCAACAAGCTGATGGTTCGTTCCAACAGCCGCTATCTGATTGTGGATGCGAACGATGTGATCTACGCCACAATCGATGACGGACTGATTACATTGGTGACGACGAACTTCGAAGGCCACTCGAACTACCGCACGATTGAGGATCTGCAAGCCAACCTCGACCGCGACATGTTCTGGCGCGTCCACCGCTCGTTCCTGGTGAACATCAACCGCATTAAGGAAGTGGTGCCGTGGTTCAAATCCAGCTACCAACTGCGCATGGACGACCGCAAGCACACGGAAATTCCCGTGAGCCGCGTGCAGACGCGGCGGCTGCGCGAATTGTTTAAGCTGTGATCGCGATCGAAGAGTACGTCACGACTTCCTATGAGCCGGAGTGCGAGTTTGTCGACGGCGAGCTCGTAGAGCGCAATTGTGGAGACTTGGATCACAGTCGTTTCATGGCCGCTCTAATCGGCCATTTGGCAGCGCGCGCGCGCCGATTGGGAGTCCATGTGTTGCCCATACTCCGGATCCGCGTTTCCGCCACTCGAATTCGCGTAGCCGATCTGTGCGTCATCTCCCGGAACGAACCGATCGAACAGATTCCAAGCAAGCCGCCCTTAGTCTGTATCGAGATACTTTCGCCTGAAGATCGCTGGACGCCCTTTGAAGCGTACATTCAGGATTTTCTAGCCATGGGCGTTCCGCACGTCTGGGTCTTCGATCCGCAAACGCGCGAGGTCTTCGATTGCGCAAAATCCAGCCGGAGAGTCGTCACGGAAGACACGCTCGAGGCACCGCCGGTTTCGATCCATCTATCCGAGCTATTTGCTGATTTAGACTAGCGCCGAAGGCCGTCCGCCAACTCAATCGAGTGTCCGGCGGTTTCATCGAACTGGAAGATCGGTACGCGGTGCAGGCCCCACTTCGCCAGCCGGAACTCCAGCGCGGTCTTCAGCACGCCCAATCCGTAGATCGAGCTGCGGCGGAAGTTGATCGACGACGCTTCCGGGAAATAACGCGTCGGACAGGAAACCTCGCCGATGCGCGCGCCCCACAGAATCGCTTGCGCCAGAATCTGGTTGTCGAAGACGAAATCCTCGGAATTGCGTTCGAGGGGCAGCACGTTGAGAATTTCTTTGCTGTAAGCGCGGTAGCCAGTGTGATATTCCGAAAGGCGCGCGCCCATCATCAGATTCTGCGATGCCGTCAACGCGCGGTTGGCGATGTACTTGTAAAGCGGCATGCCGCCGCGTAGCGCGCCGCCGCCTAAAATGCGCGAACCCAGCGCGACGTCGTACACACCATACGCGACCATGCTCGCCATCGCGGTCACCAGCAGCGGCGAATACTGGTAATCGGGATGCGTCATCACCACGACGTCCGCGCCGGCCGCGAGCGCCTGCGCATAGCATGTCTTCTGGTTGCCGCCGTAGCCGCGATTGCGCTCGTGTACGTAAACCGTCAGGTTAAGGCGTTGGGCCATGGCCACGGTTTCGTCTTTTGAATGATCGTCCACCAGGATGGTCTCATCGACCGTCTCCGGCAGTTCACGCACAGTCGCCTCTAAGGTCTTAGCGGCGTTATACGCGGGTAGAACCACCACGATGCGCTTTCCATTAATCATGTGACAACCACGCCCATCTTAACCGACGCTCCCGGGAATATGGTGGTTCCTTGTGTTTTCTTAATGATGCGCTTGTAGGATGGAATCGGGCCCGGCCCGCTCGTCTTCCACTGCCATGCGTCTTCTGCTGTTTCTCGCCGCTCTTCCCCTCTGGGCCGCCAATGACGCCAACACGATTGTCCAGCGCCTGATCGACGCGGATAGGCAAAATCACGATCGCATGCAGCCCTATACCTTCACCGAAGAAGCGGTGCACTACAGCTACGAGAAAGACGGCACGCAAAAAAAGCGCTACACCGAAACCTACGACGTGATTTTCGTTGAGGGCTTTCCTTTTCGCAAGTTGGTGGCTCGCAACGGGAAGCCGCTGCCGCGCAAAGAACAGGCGCAAATCGAAAAAGCCGTGCGCCAGACCGCGTCCGAGAGACGCAAACAGCGCCGTCCTGTCCCGGGCGGCCAGATTTTCATGAACGGCAGGAGCATCGATATCGGCACTCACGGGGATCTTCCCAATCTGTTCGACGTCACGCTGACAGGCGAGGAAGAAATTCGCGGACGCAAAGTCTGGGTGCTCGACGCTGTGCCGAAAGCCGGACGCGTGCCGGCCACCCAGCACGAACGCGACGTCATGAGCTTCCGCCGCAAATATTGGATCGATCAAGCGGAAAGCGTGCCCGTGCGCGTGCGGTATACCGTCACCGGCGACGGGGTGAATTTTGCCATGCCCGGCAGCTTCCTGCAAATGGACGCGGATAAGGTCGGCGAGGACGCGTGGCTCGAGGTCGCGCTGGTCGTGGAGATCTGGCAGCAGGATCACAAGACAACACGGCCCGAGTGGCGGACCGAATACGCCTGCAGCAAATTTCAGAAGTTCGACGTGCAATCCACCATCACGGTCGACCAGGAGCAGCGTTAGCATGGAGGATGCATGCGTCTCGCGGCCCTTGTCCTAGCCTGCGCGCCTCTGTTCGGCGCCGATTGGAAGCCAGCCTCCGGCCTCACCACGCCGTGGACTGCCGATGTCCGCGCCGAAAGCGCGCTCCCCGATTATCCACGCCCGCAAATGGCGCGCGAGGCATGGACCAACCTCAACGGTCTTTGGGATTACGCCATTGCGCCCAAAGACGCGCCTCGGCCGCAGGCGTTCGAGGGCAGCATCCTCGTGCCGTTTCCTATTGAATCCGCACTTTCCGGCGTGAAGCGCGCCGTCACGCCCGATCAGCGCCTCTGGTACCGCCGCTCATTTCAAGCGGGCGATCTCAAGGGCAAGCGGCTGCTGTTGCATTTCGGCGCCGTCGATTGGCGCACTGAAGTCTTCGTCAATGGAACCAAGGTCGGCGAGCACGAAGGCGGCTACGACCCTTTCACCTTCGATATCACAAGCGCGGTCAAGCCGGGCGCACAGGAATTGACGGTCGCGGTTTGGGACCCAACGGATACCGGGCTACAGCCGCGCGGCAAACAGGTGCTCAACCCGAACGGCATCTTCTACACGGCCGTAACTGGAATCTGGCAAACGGTGTGGCTCGAACCAGTCCGCGAGGCTTACGTCCAGAGCATTTCGATCACGCCCGATCTCGACGCTCGTGCGCTACGCCTTTCGGTGGAATCTTCACGGCCTGGAAATTTCACGGCCGTCGCGACGCTACACGGTAAAACCGTGGGGCGCGTCACCGGCAAAACAGGCGCGGCCGCGGCGATTCCGCTGAACGCCATCGAGCCTTGGTCGCCCGATTCGCCTACGCTTTACGATCTCGACATCAAACTTGCATCCGGCGATTCCGTGCGCGGCTATTTCGGCATGCGCAAGATCGAATTGAAGCGCGATGCGGCGGGCGTCGAGCGTCTATTTCTCAACCGCGCGCCGCAGTTCATGATTGGGCCGCTCGATCAAGGCTGGTGGCCGGACGGCCTCTACACTGCGCCCACCGACGCCGCTATCCGCTTCGATATCGACACGCTGAAGAGTCTCGGCTACAACATGCTGCGCAAGCATGTGAAGGTCGAGCCGGCGCGCTACTACTACTGGTGCGACAACTGGGCTAATGGTCTGGCAGAAAATGCCGATTCAAACGGGCCCACACCGCCCCCCCCCCCCCCCCCCCCCCACTATCCCGGACCGGCCATGTTCCCGGTAATGCCGGACCGCGCCAGCGTGCTTGGTGAATTCGGCGGATTAGGTCTCCCGGTAGAAGGCCATCTCTGGTTCGCGGACGACAAGCGCAATTGGGGTTACCGCACGTTTCCCGATCGCAATGCGCTGCAGGCGGCTTATGAAGACCTGATCGTCAAGCTCACCCCGCTGGTGAAGGATGGCTTGGCGGCCGCTATCTACACGCAAACCTCGGACGTCGAAACCGAAGTCAATGGTCTGATGACCTACGACCGCAAAGTCGTCAAGTACGATGCCGCTAAGCTTCACGCGCTGCACCATGCCCTGACAGACATGCGGTACATGCGCTGACTACTGTCCCGCGACCGCCAGCGTGACGTTCCCTGGGGTGATCTGCCCGCCCATGGCCACTTGAATCTGAGGGTTGGCCGGGCAATCGGACGGCAGCAAAAAGTTGATCTGATATAAGCCCGCGAAGCCGGGAGTCAAACCGGCGTAAGCGATGGTTTTCGGGTCGATGGCTTTCCCGTTCAGCAAGACCTGCAACACGCCGGAAGCGAATCCATTAATTAGCGCCGGGGATTCCTGAATCTCTCCTAGCGCTGGAAGTGGCTGTGTGCCGCCCAGACCGGTGGCGTAAAGCACGATCACGTCTCCTGCCTGCGCGGGCGCAGCCGGCTTGACCACAGCATAGTGCGCGTTGTAATCCTGCGCCAGAGCGTAGCCGCTGGAGACAAACAGCGCGGGCGAAGCAGTTACCAGGGCGAGAGTCACCATCGGCCCCTGCATGCTCTGCCGCACCACCTGCACCGAGATATTGCCGGCAATTTTGTTCGCTGGAATCATCACATTAATCTGGCCGGGAGAAACAAAAAACAACGGGGCCGAGGAGCCATCGATCACTACATGGGTGTCTCCCAGGGAAATCGGGAGTGTGGCGCTGACGTTATCCGAGTTAAGACCGGCTGTCTCGAAGGAAAGGTTGCTGCCGAAGATACTGAGAATGCTTCCCGGCGCAAAGGGTCCCGAGGAGTAATCCGAGGCGTTAACGATGCTCGAAGCAGTATAGCCAGGCGGTTGCGCTAGAGCGCTGCCGATCGATAGCACCATCGCCAGCGGCAACCAACCCCGTAACATCGCACCTCATTGTAGGGTTCGTCGCCGGGAGGCGCAATTAGCCAGTCAGGCCATATCTTTTTAGCTTATTGATAAGACCCTGCCGGCTGAGACCCAACAACCGCGCGGTCTGCTGCTGGTTATTGTTAGTGGAGGTCAGCGCTTCCTGAATCATCTCTCTTTCCAGATCGGCGATGGCCTTCTTCAGGGATCGTGGCGTGGGAGAGCTCGTGCGCGCTGGAGGCGGACCTGCGTCGAGCTCGTCGTCGAACAGGTCGTGCTCGAGGATTGTCCGGCCTTCCGCGCACGCTGCCAGGCGCATCACTTCGTTGCGTAACTGGCGGACATTTCCCGGCCATTCGCGGGCCGAAAGCCCGCGCAGAACGCCCGGCGAGAACTCCATGGCCTCGCGGCGCATCTCGGCGCAATAGTCTTTGAGAAAATGCCGCGCCAGCAATGGAATGTCGTCACGGATATCCCGCAGCGGCGGCATCTGCATGTGAATGACCTTGATGCGGTAGTAAAGATCCTCCCGGAAGTTGCCCTTGCGGATTTCGGCGTCGAGATCTTTATTGGTCGCGGCGAGCAGGCGCACATCCACCGGAACCGGACCACGGCCGCCGACGCGCTCGACCATCCGCTCTTGCAATACGCGCAGGATTTTGGCCTGTGCGGTCATACTCAGGTCGCCGATTTCATCCAAAAAAAGCGTGCCGCCGTTGGCCCTCTCGAATTGGCCGATGCGAGGATTCACGCCCGTGGCGACGCCCTTCTCGATGCCGAAGAGCTCGCTTTCCACCAGCGTTTCGGGCAGGGCCGCGCAGTTCAGCGCCACGAACGGCTTGCGCGCGCGCGAGCTGGTGAAATGGACGGCGCGCGCCGCCATTTCCTTGCCGGTGCCGCTTTCGCCCGTAATCAATACGTTGACCAAGCTGTCACGGATGCGCTCAATCAGCCGCACCGCATGTTGAATGCGCGCGCTGGAACCGATGATTCCGTGGCTCGAATAGCGCTGTTCGACCTCGCGCCAGAGGTGCGCGTTCTGCGCCACCAACTCATCCTGGCTGCGCCTTAGATCGCCGATAAGCTGCGCGGTTTCAATGGCGATGGCCGCATGCGCGCCCAGCGTTTGCAGCGCTTCTTCGTCGCGGCGGTTAAACACGCCTAGATTCTTGTTGAGGGCTTCGAACGCCCCGATAATCTCCCCGGCCTGATTGCGCAACGGCGCTACCAGAATGGTGCGGGTACGGTAGCCGGTTTGCGTGTCGATGCCGGTGTAGAAGCGCGGGTCGCTATAGGCGTCGAGCACGTTGACGATGCCGCCGCCGGTCACCGCAGCCCCGGCGATGCCGTTGGCGGCGTTGAAGCGCAGAATCTCGTCGCTGCCGAGCGCGATCTTCGACCATAATTCGTTGCGCTCGCGATCGAGCAGAAAGATGCTGGCGCGTTCGCAATCCAGAAGTTTGGTGGCCTCGCGCGCGATCAAATCCAGCAGGGAACTGAAATCGTGCTCCGAGTTGATACGCTGGCAGATGGCGAGGATGTCGGCAAATTTGCCGCCCTGGTCGCCTATCTGTGTGGCCGGTCCCATGAATTTTACAGTTTATCCCAAACACGCCGTGGTGTCTATGAAGTATACAGATGTCTAGGTTGTTGACATCGCTCTGTAATAGAATCAACCGTTTAGATTTGGCATCGTGCCTGCACTTACAACTGCCAACGGGGATCCTGCGAGGATGACAGACCCACTCGGAGGCGGGACCAGTGGCTGGCGAGTCCACTGGTTCCGGCTTTAATATCTATTAAAGTGGGCAATCGCAAGCACCGTTATCAGATGACCACGTGCTGGACCGGCAACTTGGGCGCCGGCACGTCCTCTTATTCGGCTTACAGCCGCGACCATGAATTGAGCGCGCCGGGAAAGAGCGCGCCCATCGCCGGTTCATCCGACCCGGCATTTCGCGGCGACCCGGCTCGTTACAACCCCGAAGAGCTTTTGCTTGGCGCGTTGTCTGCATGTCACATGTTGTGGGTGCTGCATCTCTGCGCCGACGCAGGCATCGTGATCACCGATTACCAGGACGATTCCGAAGGCTCGGTAGCGGAACACCGCGACGGCTCCGGCGAGTTTACGCGGGTGACGTTGCGTCCGCGCATGACCATAGCCGATGCCTCCCGCCGCGAGGAAGCCGCGCAGCTACACCACAAGGCGCACACCGTGTGCGCGCTGGCGCGTTCGGTGAAGTTTGAGGTAGCGTGCGAACCGGAAATTCTGGTTCCTAAGGCTGCAGGATTACCTTAATCAAATTTCCCTCACGGCGGTAGAGCTTGCCGAACCACTCGGCGCCTTCACGCAGGGGGGCTACGGCGCTGATCAGCGGGTCGACGCGAATTGCGCCACGCGCCATTAAGTCAATCGCTGCCGGATATTCCCCGCTGGAAGCGCACGAACCCTGCAGGCGAATCTGGCGGGTTACCACTTCCTGCAGCGGGAGCTCGACCGTTGGCTGGACATTGCCAACCAACGTTACCAGGCCGCCTTTACGCACGGAGGCGATGGCGGCCAGGACGGAATCCTTCGTGCCGACGCATTCCAGGCACAAATCCGCGTTGTAGCGTTCGGCGGTGGGCGAAGTTTCCGTGGCGCCGAGTTCGCGCGCCATCGCCAGGCGCTGCTGGTTGGGATCGACAGCGATCACGCGCGAACAACCCGCCGCGCGCAGCGCTTGCACCGCCAGCACGCCGATCATTCCCACGCCTATGACTACGGCCGTATCTCCCAGCCGCACGGGCGTCAGATTGACGGCATGCATCGCCACCGAAACCGCCTCGATCATCGCCGCCTGCTCGTAACTCAACTCCGGCGGCAACTTGTAAACGATGCGCCGCGGCACGGCGACATATTCGGCGAACGCTCCATGACGCCGGTAGGGGCCGGGTGAAACCCCCATCACCTGGCGGTTGTCGCACAGGTTCACCTCGCCGCGTCCGCAGTAGAAGCATTGGCCGCAATAAATGGTGGAGTCGAAGGTTACGCGGTCCCCGGTGCTTAGCCCGCACACATTCGCCCCCATCGCCGCCACTTCTCCCGCCGCCTCATGTCCCATCACCAGCGGCGGAATCCGCCGGCCCGTAGAGCCATCCAGCCCGTGCACGTCGCTGCCGCAAATGCCGCACGCGCGGACGCGAATTAGCACTTCGTCCGCGGCGATGTCGGGCTCCGGCATCGACGTGAGTTCCAGCTTCATGTATTCCTTCAGCAGCAGCGCGTTCATATAGGGGATGGTAACAAGGCTAGGCCGCCGGTCCAATTTGCCAGCCCGATCCGGGAACCGAGTGAGCGGCGGCGGTGTCTCATCTTCTAGCTCTCTTGCCGTCGCCTATCACCGATCGCGCGCGCGCCGTCTTCTGGCTGCAGGTTGCGAGCCTGATCGCGACCGGGTGGGTAATTGCCAAGACCGCGTTTCTTCCATTTGCCGCGAGACGTTTGCTGTCGATGACGATAGGGTTAGCGCTGTGGTTTTCCCTGGCGGCGCTGGTGATGAGCGGCGTGATCACGTTTCTGCTGCTGCTCGCTATGCGGCGCATCGAGCGCGCCGACGCATGGAACGTCACGCTGCGCACGTCGGCCGCCGGCATCTGGTTCGCGCCCGCGGTGATGCTGTTGGGCGCGCGTTCTCCATTCGCCCTCACGGCCGCGTTGGCGCTGGTAGTGAGCGTCACGCGCGTGCTGTATGCGCAGTGGCATCTGGCGCCGAAATCGGTGGAGGACGATGCGCCCGAGCCGCCCGGCATTTTCACCGGCGAGCTGCCTCAAGGCTTTCTGCCGCGCGATTTCTGGCCCGCGTTCGCCGCCGCGGCGGCGCTGCAAGCCGGATATGTCAGCTCCAACCTCGAAGGTTCGGTGCTCGCCGGAGTGTTCTATGCGCTGGCGGCCAGCTTGCTCACTGCCTACTCCATTGCTGCGGGCGTCTGGACGCGCGACCGCAACCCGACTTTGCCGCGTTCGATTCTCGCAGTGGCGGTCACCCTGATGCTCGCGGTCTTGATCGTCGCCGTCGGCGTGCGCATGTATGGCAGCGGGTTCGGCGGTGACGACGCATATGGCACCGGGACGTCGAGCGGCCGGAGGGCGCGCTATGAACCTCCTCCCCCACCGCCTAAAGTCTTGCCCGCGATGGGGAAGAGGGAACCGCCGCCCATCGACCCGGCGCGGCTCGGCCCCAGCGTCAACGTTCCGGGCGGAGTGCCCGGCGTCATTTTGTGGCCGGAAACGCGACAGGCGCCGTTGCTGGTCGAACCGATGCCCAAGGGGACAACGCTCGGGTCTCGCGAAGCGTCGCGGCCATTTGTCATTCCGTTCGCCGGGTCGTATTGGATGTTCCGTTCCGGATTCTCCCGCCCGCCGGCCAATTCCATTGTGGAGCGTGGCACGCCGACCAGCACGTCCTTCAAAACCGTGGATGCGTGGCCGCTCGAGATGGAGGCGCATCAGCGCCTCGACCGCGAAATCGATCTTTCCTGCTGTAGCCAGATTCGCGTCGAAGTCCTAAACGCCGATCAGCATTTAGGAACGATCACGGTAGAACTGGCCGTGATCGACCGCGCCGGGCCCGCGTGGCGGATTGGCTTTGCGCCCATTCATTCGTCTCCCGATCTCGCGCAGAAACCGGTCAGACCGGTGGCGGAGACGCTGGCATTCGACGTTCCGCCGAATACTCCACCGTTTGATGAATTCGACGTCGTATTTCACCGCGATCGCTTCCGGGGTGATCGCAGCGCGCGCGTTTCCATCGAACGGTTCGTGCTAGTGCCCAAGTAAACTGTTCCGCGCGTCGCGCGACGATGCGTCGTTCGGATTCAGGCGCAGCGCGGCATCGAACGCTGCCAGCGCCGCTTCGCGCTTTCCGAGGGCGGCTTCCACCAATCCGAAATCAAAGTGAGCCTCCACGCTGGATGGGTCAAGCGCCACGCTCTGGCGCAATTGGGTTTCCGCCTCCCCAAGTTGCCCGAGCCTGGCCAATGCGACGCCGAGCTGCATGCGCGCCAGCGCATTCCCCGGACGATATCGCAAGCCATCTTGATATGCCGCCATTGCCTGAGCGTCCTGGCCCGCTTGCACCAGACGCTGGCCTTTCGCGAAACTTGCTTGCGCGAAATTGGCTTCGCCGTTGCGGTCGCCGGGCTCGATGCGCAACGTCTCGCGGTATTGCGCCAGCGCTTCCTCGGGGCGGCCGAGCGCATCCAGTTCGACGCCCAGGTTGTCATGGGCCACGAAGTTGTCGTGGGTGGCTTCGATGGCGTGTGTCCACAGTGTGACGCCGTCTTTCCAATATGAAATTTGCCGCCAGGAGAGCGCTGCGCACGCCGCCAGCGCAACGGCCGCTGCGGCCGCGGTCATGCGTCCGCGCGGCAATGTCCACGCAATCACCACCAGCAGCCCGATCATCGGAAGGTACATGTAGCGGTCGGCCATGGCCTGCATGCCAACTTGCACGATCCCGATGACGGGGAGAAGCGCAACCACATACCAAATCCATCCAGCAGCGATCCACGGACGCTCGCGCCGCATCCGCCAGGCAATCCACGAAATCACGGCTAGTGCGGCCAAGCTCGCCGCCAGTTTCCACGGCGCGATGCCGTGAACGGGAAACGGGTAGAATGCCGTCAGATTGACGGGCCAGAGCATTTTGACGATGTAAGCGGCATAGGAAACGATGGCGTTCTCGATGCGCAGGCCCAAGGGGAGACCTTCCAGCGCCGCTACTGATCCGCCCGCCCATTGCGCCCAAAGGGTCACGGCCGCGGAGAGCGCGGAGAGCGCGAAAAGGGGCAACTTCTCCACGATCAGCCGCCGCCACGATTCCGATCTTGCCAACGGCCAGCGGTCGATGGCCAACAGCAGCAGCGGCAGCGTGATCACCATCGGCTTCGAGAGCAGTGCTGCGAGAAATGCTGCCGCGACCAATGCATACCGCCCCGCCGACGCTACTTTCACGTAAGCCGTGTAAGCCAGCAGGGCGAGAATCAGGAAGAATCCGCAGAGCACATCCTTGCGCTCCGCGACCCACGCGACGGATTCAACATGCAGCGGATGCAGCCCGAACGCGAGCGCCACGAACGCGCTGCGCCACCGCGCGCCGGTCGCGCCGCTGAGCCAGAGGAAGAGCAGCGCGGTGTTGGCCGCGTGCAACAGCAGGCTGGTGAGATGATGCCCAGCCGGCGCCAGTCCGAACAGCGAGAAATCGAGAGCGTGAGAGACCCACGTCAGCGGATGCCAATTGCTGGCATGAGTGCTGGAGAACGCCCACGCGGCCATCCGCCAGCTCAAGACGGCGACATGCGGATTTCGCGTGACATAATCGGGATCGTCATAGCCCACGAAACCGTTGCGCAGCACGGGCAGGAAGCGGAGGAACACGACCGCCGCCAGAGCCACGGCAATCGGCCAACGGCTTGTCGGCTTTGCACGCAAGGCCCGATGCTACCAGCGCGCCGCCGCGCGGGCAAGCGCCAGCGCCATCCGGTTCTCACGATGTGAAACGCACACGGCGTTAACTTGAACGTTAGCGCTAAAAAATGGGAACAAAATGGGCAGTTTCGTGATAAGGATGAGTAACTATGTTCCGCCATGTTTGCAAACTAGCCTTAGCTTGTGCCCTGACCGCGTCATTGCCGGTTTATGGGCAAACCGGTCTTGGCTCTATCACTGGAGAGGTACTCGACCCTGCCGGCGCCAAACTTCCTAACGCCAGTCTTCGATTGGTCGAAAAATCCACGCAAACCACCCTAACCACAGTGGCCAATGCCGAAGGCCTCTTCACCTTCCCGTCGGTGCCAGTGGGGCATTACACGCTGACTATCAAGGCTGCGGGGTTCCGCGACCGGCAACTGGACAACTTAGAGATAAACGCCTATCAGCAGGTGGCGCTCGGAAAGTTGACGTTGGAAATCGGTCAAGGTCCGGTGGAGACCGTCACGGTAACCGCCAATCAGGATCTGGTGAAGGATTCGGCTACGCGTATGAACGCCATTGACGCCGCACAGGCGAACGCGGTTCCGCTGGCCGGCCGTAACTGGGTTACTCTGCTAAAAGTCGTCCCCGGCGCCAACGCGATCGCGTCTACTAACAACAGCATCGCGTTCAATGGCCGCGAATATACGGCCACGGGCTACGCCGATTTCCGCATCAACGGCAAACCGGTGGGCTCAACCCAAGTGAACCTGGATGGCGGCAGCATTGTGGATCAGGGTAGCGACGCCAAGACCACGGTTGCCCCCAGCGAAGAATCCGTCGAAGAAGTTTCGGTTCTGGCTAATAACTTCCAGGCGCAGTATGGCTACCGTGGCGGCAACGTGATCAACGTGATTACCAAGTCCGGAACCAACCAGTTTCACGGTACGGCGTTTGACAATCTGCGCAACGAAGATCTGAACGCCAATAGCTGGGCAGGCAATTGCGTGGCTTGCGGCACCAACGCTCCACGTCAGAAGTACCGCTACAACTATGCCGGCGGCAACCTGGGCGGCCCGGTCAAGAAGAACAAATTATTCTTCTTTTACAACTTCGAGGATTTCATCCAGACCACGCCCATCGGCACGACGCTGGACCGGACGCCCACCGATCTGGAGCGGGCTGGAAACTTCTCGCAGACGCTCAATCCGACCACGGGAAAACAGCAGATCATTTATGAGCCGGGAACGCAGCTTACCAACGGCGCCAGCGGGATTCCCTTTCCCGGAAACATCATCCCCGCCAATATGATCAATCCGCTCGGCACAGCCATCATGAAGCTGTTCCCCGAACCGAACTTGGCGGGCAGCATCGCCAACAACTACAGCTTCCAGTCCGAGACCACGATGCCGCGGTGGGACAGTACGGCCAAGGGCGATTGGAACATCAGTCAAAACACCCGGCTCTCCGGCCGATACACGCAGGATGGAGGAACGGAGGCCGGCCCCAACATCAACATCACGTCCGGCAACCTGGCGGACGCCATCATCCAACGGCCCCGTCCGGACCGCGCCGCTGCTGGCACATTCACTCACACGTTCTCGCCCACCTTCGTGATGGACGCCCTGGTTGCCTATAGCTTCGATCGTGTGGATTGGATCCTCTCGAATGAGCAGGCTCTCACCAAGAAGGCGAACGGGCTCGAGGGACTGCCGTTGGCCTACACGCCGACTAACGATATTTTGCCCGCCATGACTTTCGGAACTTACCCGAACTTTGCGTTTCCACGCACTCCGGCGGATTCCTACACCAACGAATATCAGTTTTCGACCAATTTCACTTGGTCGAAGGGAACGCATATCATCAAGTTCGGCCTACTCCACATCCGCAATTACAAGAACGAGGACGATAGCAGCGGCCCCGGCGCCGGCAACGACAAGGGGACTTTCGATTTCTCGCCCAATGCCAACAGCCCGTTCGACACCGGATACGGGCCCTCGAATCTCCTACTGGGATCGCTGAACAGTTTCACCCAGACTCAATACATCGCGCATAAGGACGCCGAATACGCCGATACCGATTTCTACATCCAAGACACTTGGAAGATCAAGCACAACCTGACTCTCGATTACGGCCTGCGTGTTTACCACATGCCGTCGCAATACGAGATCAATCCCGCGAACACTAACGACGCGACTTTCGTCCCCAGCCTGTGGACCGCGAGCCAGGCGGTGCGCCTCTATGTGCTCGATCCCAAGAGTCCCACTCAGGTGATCGATCCTGCGAATCCGAACAACCCGCTGCCCACCAGCCTGACCAACATTCTGAAGTACACCATTGTCCCCGGCTCGGGCAATCCGCGCGATGGAGTAGCTCCCTTCGGTACTAACGGTATCGGGAACAACGGGATTCTCAGCCCCAAGTTTCTTCTCTTCGCTCCGCGCGGCGGCTTCGCGTGGTCGCCGGGAAGCGGCGACAAGACCGTGATCCGCGGCGGCTTCGGCTGGGGCTACAATCGTCCCAACATCGCGCAGGCGCTCAACGCTTTTGAAAACGGCAACGCCCAGCAAACCAACGTCGTGCTCACCAGCCTGGCAACTCTCTCGGCGCCATCCAATGTGACTCCTATTGGGATTCTCAGCCTCGGGGCGACGGATACCTCCAGCCGGAAGGTGCCGACGATTTACGACTATAGCCTGTCGGTGCAGCGCCTCTTGCCAGGCCAAATGCTGCTGGACGTGGCTTACGTCGGCAACCTGCAGCGCCACCAGCCCATTCAGTTCAATTTGAACGCCGTCCCGCTGGGAACGGCTTTCCAGTCACAGTATATCGATCCCAGCAATCCAGGCAGCAACTTTGCCGGCACTATCTCCGCGAGCAATCCAGGCCCTCTGCCGGGCAGCAACGCCGCCGATCCCTCGATCATGCGACCGTATCCCGGGTACAACTCCCTGACCATGAACGAAAACAGCGGCAACGCCCACTATGATTCGCTCCAGGTCACCGTGGTCAAGCATATGAGTCACGGGCTCTCCTTCTCAGCGTCCTATACGCTGGCCAAGACCCTGGGAAATCTCGAGAATCAGGGCCTGTTCCGCCAGAACTGGCAGGCGTATACAGGCTACGTGTTGAGCAACGACCGGGAGCACGTATTCAACGCTGTGTACACGTACGAGATACCGAAACTGTCGCGTGGCGTGCACATGAATAACGGGTTCGGCCGGCGCGTGTTTGACGACTGGCATTTCACCGGCGCATTCACCGCATTCAGCGGCGCGCCGTATTCGCCCTCATTCAGCATCCAGCAGGCCAATAGCACGACCAACGTGAATCTCGGAAATCTATTTCTGGGTACGGGGGATCTCACGCCCCGGCTGCTGGTCACGGGTTCCCCAAACTCGGCGACTTCGCCCCTGTATTTCAATGCTGGCGGACTCGGGATTCCCACGCTCGGCTCGGATGGAACCGGTCCGCGTAATTTCCTCAACGGCCTGGGAAGTTTCACGAACGACATGAGCCTCATCAAGTCGATCCGGATCACCGAAAAGCATGCGTTTGAATTGCGCGTCAACGCGTTCAACCCGTTCAATCAGGTAAGACGGATCAGCACCAACACGTCGATTCAGTACAAAGCCAACGGCCCGACCTATGCCAGCGGATTCACCATTCTCAATACTGGCGCTCAGCTGGCAGCCGCTCAAGCGGCCGCCGGCAAGCCCGCATTCCCGGGCTATATCGGCGGTGAGGGGCAGGTGGCTCTCACCACGGTTCAGCCGATGCGCATCATCGAGCTTGGTTTGCGCTTCCGCTTCTAGCGGCAGCCGAATTTATCGAACGGAATAGCGTCTTCGACGTGGACGCGAAAGCTGACCACGCTGGCGGGGCCACGGTCGCGATTGTAGCCGGGGTTGGTCACGTGCTGATAATCGGCGGCAACCGATACGCCGCGCCAGACGTGCGCCGTATAGTAAGTCTCGAAGATCTTCTCCTGGCCGTAATTGAGGCCGCCGTCGCCCAGGATGAACCCGAGGCCGCCTAGCGCGAGATACTCGCGATGTTCGGCGGAGAGGCCGTTGGAAACGAAAGCAGCGCCGATCTTGTCGGCGCGCCGGCGCCAAGGCTTGCCGCGAAAATCCGCGCCGATCTGTGCGGTGCGATCGATTTCCGTGTAGGCGTAGGATTCGTTGGTCCCGTCGTTCCAGCCAAGGCGTCCAAAGGCGCGTAACAACGGGGTCAACTCCTGCTCGGCGTTCAGGCCGAAGCCGTATTTGACGCGGCCTTGCTTGCGGTAAAGCGTGATATCGGGAGTCGGATCTTTACCCGAGAGATAGCCGTCAATCGCTTCGCGATAGCTGCCCATGTTGGCGTGGTTCATGAACGTGAGGCCGCGAACGACGGTACTACGAGCCTTGATCAGATTCGGGTGATACTCCAGCTCGAAATTCTCCCCGCGGGCGCGGGCGATATTCCAATCCAGGTTTATGCCGTTGGCCACCGTCGGCATCAGCATTTCGCCAAACCGCGCCGCCCACGGACCGGAGTAATATTCCAGCACCAGCCCATAGGTGTAGCCGCGCGTATCGGCGGCATAATCGTAGGCGCCGTTGTTGACCATGGCCCAGTTCATGAACTGGAGGTGGCTGTCGCTGCCGTCGGAATTCAGATCGAAGAAATCGACTGTGCTCATCTTGCCGAAACGGATTTCGAGACGCCGCGAAGGAACGATAGAGGCGAGCGACAACGGATTGCGCGTAGCCTCGGTGGTTTCGCCGCCCAGCGGGATGGTGTAGTGAAGCATGACGCGCGAAACGTAGGGATCTTCGCCCAGCGAGGGGTTGCGGACCACGTCGACATTGGTGAAGCCGGCGATCCCCAGCGCGCTGCTCAGGCCAGCGCCGCCGGCGCTTTCGACGTCGCAAAGGATTTCGAGCCGCTTCGTGATCTGGAAGCCGGTGTAGAGAGTTTCAATTCGTGAAGTGGCGTGTTCTTTGGCCGGAAGGAAGCTGTTGACGCCGGAGTATTGCGCATCGAAGGCGGAATGCTGCTGGCGAATGAGATTCACCTGAAACGAAACCCAGAGGCGGTTCCAGAACGACTCATCACCGCCGCCGGGCGCGGGCGCAGCGCCGTCCTGAGCGAGAAGCGGCCAAGCAAGAAGGATGAAAAGCGCCGGGCAAAATCGCAAGCCACTCCATGGTCGGCGCCAGCGCGAGCCTAAGTCAAGAAATTGGGGTGATGGAACGGAACTTTCACGCTTGCGTAATGTGACTGTAACTATAGAGCGCCGGGTTCGATGTCAGGATGAAGGTCTCGGGTCTCGATGATTACCGCCTCGAAGTGGTGCGTCTGTTTGGCTGGTTGCCTGGTTGTAGCCGGCGGCGCAGGCGCGTGGCAAGCCGGAGCGCCGCCCGCCGGCGTCAAGCGCCTATATGTGGAAGCCTTCGCGGTGAAAGGTGCGCCGGTCAAGCTTCGGGACGATGTTATCGCGGAGCTTCGTAAGTTGAGTATCTCGATTGCGCCGGAACGCTCGGGCGCCGACGCGGTTTTGACTGGCGATGGAGAAACGTGGATCAAGGGCTATCGCAGCCTGAATCCCCGCTCGGGAAGATCGCCCTCGAATGGCACGCCGCTTTACGCGGGCTTCCTCTCGGTTGAGCTGAAAGACGCCAAGGGAGACACACTGTGGTCATACCTGGCGACGCCGGCGTCGGGATCGGACGACATCTCGAAAGATCTGGCGAAGCGAGTGGCTAAACATCTGGCAGAGGCGCTGGTACACGGCGGCGAGCGGCCGGCGGGTATTTCCGCGCGAGCCATGACCAGCTTAAGCGGAGCGGGCGCCACGTTTCCGCAGCCGATTTACGCCAAGTGGATCGCGAATTATTTGCTCCAGAACCCCCGAGTGTCGATTACCTACGACGCCATCGGATCGGAAGCCGGGGTTCGCAAGCTGCTGGCCGGCGAGGCGGATTTTGGCGCTTCGGACGATCCGGAGATCCTGCGCGAGCTCGCGCCTAACGACGAGGGCAAATATCTGCTGCTGCCCTCTGTGGTGGGCGCGGTGGTTCCTATCGTGAACCTGCCAGGATTTGCCGGCGGTATCGCACTCACGCCGGAAACCCTGGCGGGGATTTATCTGGGGAAGATCCGGAAATGGAACGACCCGATTCTCAGACAGGCGAACCGCGGAGTGAATCTCCCCGATCTCGATATCGTGGTGGTGCATCGCGCCGAAGGCAGCGGCACAAGCTATACGTGGACCGACTATCTTTCCAAGACCAGTCCGGAGTGGAAGGCTCAAGTTGGCGCAGAGTTGCTTCCGAAGTGGCCGGCGGGGCGCGCGGCGAACGGAAACGATGGGGTGGCGAAGCTGGTGAAGGAGTTGGGTGGCGCGATCGGCTACGTCGAGTTCATCTACGCGCTGCAGAATCATCTGAGCTTTGCGAAGGTGAGAAATCAGAAAGGCCAATTTGTAGCGGCGGATCTGGAGAGCATCGGAGCCGCTGCGGAGGGCACGGCGATCGGCGCCGATTTCCGCGGCTCGATTGTGGATTCCCCGGCGGCAGGCGCGTATCCCATCACCTCGTTCACCTGGTTCGTCGTGCCGGCGCAGTTGCCCGAGGCGAAAAGACGTGCGATGACTGAGTTTCTGAAGTGGATGCTCGGGTCCGGTCAGCGGCAGGCAGCGGCATTGGGATACTTGGCGCTGCCGGAGGGGATTGCGCGCCGGGAAGAGGCGGCGATTGCTAAATTCTGGCCGGTACAATAGTGGTGTGCATCAACGAAAATTCACGCTGGGCTTGATCCAGATGGCGTGTTCGAAGGACCCGAACGAGAACCTCGCCAAAGCCGAATGGCGCATTCGCGAGGCGGCGGGTAAAGGCGCGCAAATCATTTCGGTGCAGGAGCTGTTCCGCTCGCAGTACTTTTGCCGCGAAGAGAGCGCGGAGTTGTTCGATCTGGCCGAACCCTTGGACGGACCTACCAGCCAAAGCTTCACGCGGCTGGCGCGCGAGTTGGGCGTGGTGATCGTGGGCTCGATTTTCGAGCGCCGTGCAGCCGGGGTGTATCACAATACGGCGCTGGTGATCGATGCGGACGGCACGACTCTGGGCGCATATCGCAAGATGCACATTCCGGACGACCCGCTATATTTCGAAAAATATTACTTCACGCCGGGCGATTTGGGATTTCGCTGCTTCGATACGCGTTTTGCGCGGATCGCGCCGCTCGTGTGTTGGGACCAATGGTATCCGGAAGGCGCGCGCCTGGCGGCCCTGGGCGGCGCGCAGTTGCTGATCTACCCTACGGCCATTGGCTGGCACCCCGCGGAGAAGGCGGAATACGGCGCGGCGCAGCACGATGCGTGGCGCACCATCCAACGCTCGCACGCGATCGCCAACGGCGTGTATGTGGCGGCGGTTAACCGGGTAGGCTTCGAGGGCCCGGCGGATCACGGACTGGAATTTTGGGGCGCGTCGTTTGTGGCCGATCCCTTCGGCGTGGTGTTGGCGGAAGCCGGCCACACCGCAGAGGAAACGCTGCTGGTGGAATGCGACCCGCGGCGCATCGAGGAAACGCGGCGCAACTGGCCGTTCCTGCGCGACCGGCGCATCGACGCCTACGGGCCAATACTCAACCGGGTGATCGATTGACGGAATCCGTTCCGCGGAAGCTCGGCTTTCGCATGCCCGCCGAATGGGCCCCGCACGAGGCGACCTGGATCTCCTGGCCGCATAATCGCGATGACTGGCCGGGCCGCTTCGCGCCCATTCCGTGGGTGTACGGCGAGATTGTGCGGAAGTTGAGCCGCGTGGAGCGCGTGTGCATTCTGGTGAACGGCAGCGCGCAGGAGCGCCAGGCGCGCACGGCGCTGCGCAAAGTGGGCGCGTCCATGGATGCCGTGGAGTTTTTCGAATGCCCTACCGACCGGGTATGGACGCGCGACTATTGCCCCCTGTTCGTGAAGAACCGGCGCGGCGAAGTGGCGGCCACGGCTTGGCGTTTCAACGGGTGGGCGAAGTATCCCAACCATAAGCTCGACGCGGCCGCGGGGCGATTCGCGGCGAAGCGCGCTGGCGTGAAGGCGTGGACGCCGGAGATGGTGCTCGAAGGCGGCAGCGTGGACGTCAACGGCGAGGGACTGTTGCTGACGACGGAAGAATGCCTGCTGAGCGATGTGCAGGCCCGCAACCCCGGCATGTCGCCGCGGCAAATCGAGCGCCACCTCCGCGACTATCTGGGCGCCGACCGTGTGATCTGGCTGCGCAACGGCATCACGGGCGACGATACGCACGGACACGTTGACGATCTGGCGCGGTTCGTGGCGCCGGACACGGTCGTGCTGGCATCGGAAAGCGATCGCTCAGATGCGAACTACCAGCCGCTGCGCGAGAATTACGAACTATTACAGGCCGCGGGGCTGCGCGTGGTGAGACTGCCCATGCCGCGGCCGCTGATATTCGTGGGCGTGCGGCTACCCGCCAGCTATGCGAATTTCTATATTGCGAACGGGTTAGTGTTGGTTCCCACGTTCAACGATCCGGCCGACCGCGTGGCGCTGAATACCCTGGCAAAGTGCTTTCCCGATCGCGAAGTGACGGGCATCGATTGCACGGCGTTGATTTGGGGGCTGGGTGCGCTGCACTGCATGACGCAGCAGCAGCCGGCGAGTGGTGAGCCGGCGTAAGCTCGTGGCCGAGGCTGAACGCGACCACAGATCAAGGCAGAACTGACCATGACCAAGTCCCCGAAAAAATCCCTCAGGACGATCACCGAGAGCAGCGGCAACGTCTTCGCCGATCTTGGCCTCCCCAACCCCGAACAGGAGTTGATGAAGGCGGAGTTGACGCTCCAGATCGCCCGCATTATCAAGGACCGCGGTATGACGCAAGCCTCGGCCGCCAAAGCGCTTGGCATCAAACAACCGCATGTCTCATTGCTGACGCGCAATCGCGCCGGAAGTTTTTCGGTTGGACGGCTTATGGAATTCCTGACGGCGCTTGGTCAGGATGTTGAAATCGCGGTGTCCCCTTCGCGGAAGCCGCACGGGGAAATGTCCTTCACGCTTCGGTAATGAGGGGAAAGACGCCTAGCGGGCGTCCATGGAGTGCAGTACCACCTTCAGCGAGCCCCGTTCCGCCGCCTTGTCGAAAGCCTGCTCCGCGTCGGTGAGGGGGAAGCGCGCGCTGATCATTTCTTCCACAAGGATTAGTTCGTGTTCGAGCAGCGGCAGCGCGGCTTCGAAACGGCCGCAACGCGAGCCGATGAGCGTGATCTCGTTGACGATAACCGGGGCCATGTCTACCGGCACGGCGCTGTGTACGGTGGATTTCAGGATCACCGTGCCGCGCGGCTTCGTCATGGACGCGGCGGCGCGCAGGCCGTCGGGATTGCCGGTGGCATCCACCACCCATTCGAATGCGGCGGTGGGCAGTTTACCATCGGCGAGTTCGGTCATTACGCCGGCGGCCGCGGCGATGCGCAGCTTTTCCCAATGACGGCCAAAGAGGCGCACCGGATAGCCGTGCGCGTGCAGCACCTGAGAGATCAGCAATCCCAACTTGCCGTCGCCCAGAACGGCAATCGGTTCGCCGGGAGGGATCGTCACCTGATCGAGAATCTCGCACGCCGCGGCGAGCGGTTCGGTGAAGAGCGCGCGCTCGAGCGGCATCCAATCGGGAACTACGTGAAGATTGCGATCGGGCAGCACGAAGTATTCGGAAAAAGCGCCGGGCTGATTGACGATACCGAGAACCGTGCGATTGGGGCAGTGGCGGCCAAGCCCCTTGCGGCACCATTCGCAGTGCGTGCAGGCCAGATTGATTTCGCCGACGACGCGCTTGCCGATTAGATCTTGGCGATCGGATTCTATCACTTCGCCCACAAATTCGTGCCCGGGCGTCCCGGCGAACTCGTAGTACCCTTTGCGCAATTCCAGATCCGTGTTACAGATACCGCCTACCAGAAACCGTATCAACGCATACTGATTTTGGCGCGCTGGAAGCGGAACTTCCTTAACGCAGATTCTGCCTTTTTCTAGTTGTACAGCTTTCATTTTCAATGAGATAACATTTCTGGTTAACGGCGTTTTACCCACAGGCGCGGGTAATAGTTAACCCGCAAATTAGTATCAGGGAGCTCCTTGGTTTACTATTGAACTAACGTGGACGTTTTGGTACATATGTACTATGTTATCCAAGAAATCCCCCTTGATTGGCAACTACGATCCCAGTTTTCGAAAACAACTGGAGTATCTTTATGCCCGCCGTTCCATAATCGATACCCTCATCGAATCTCTGGAACAGTATGATCGCGACTCGCCAAAAGCCAAACAAATGCTGAAGCGCAAATCAGCCTAGCGATTTCCGCGCTTCATAGTTGCCTGGATCTTTGCGGATAATTCCGATTCCGGCATCGCGCCTGGATGATACATGCGCACGATACCGGAAGAATCGATGAGCACCAGAGTCGGGACGGTGCTCGCTCCGTAAGCCTGAAAGTTCGCCGCACTAAGCGGCACAGGCATCGGCGAGATGGTCGCGTAAAACTTCGCCCGCACCCGGTCGATGTACGGCTTTTCCACCGCCGGTGAAGCATCCTCCCCATTCGCTGCATACCCGTAGAACTTAGTCGGCCCGATCACCACCAATCCTTTCGGCGCGTAGATTTTCTGCAGATCCGCGATTTGCGGTTCCTGAGCTTTGCAGTCGACGCACCAGTGCGCCCAGAAAAACAGCAACACCGTCTTCCCGCGCAGGCTTGCCAGGGTGGGCGGCTTTGGGCCAAGCCAATCGCTGAGATTCAATTCCGGCGCCGGCTTTCCTTCCAGGCTCAATACATTGATGTTCTTACGGATCCTCTCGACTAGCGACGTGCCGGCAAAAAGCTTCAGCTGTTCGCGCAGGAACGTGACGGCTTCCGCGCGCCGTCCGGTGGCGGCCAGCGTTTGCGCATGCACTTCGATGGACGCGCCCAGCGCGATGGGGAGCGTGGGCTCGGCATCGAGTTTGCGCCCATGCAGCAGCGCGTCCGAGATCTTACGCGTTTCGGCGGCGTAGGCATCGGCCTTTTCGTAGCGTTGGGCGTCCAGTTCGCCGCGCGCCAGCCAGGAAAATGCGGCTGCGACTTCAGGCGTGGCGCCATGCGATTCCGCGGCGCGCGCCTGGCGGTCAGCGGCGTCAAAGTTGTGCTGGGCAATCAGGCCGCGGACGTTATCGACCAGCGCTGCGTAAAGGAACAATGCTGCAACCATGATTTAAAGGAGCGAGCCGATGTACTGCGTCATTTGGGGGCTCATCCAATCGGCGCCTTCTGCGACTTTGCGCAGCACGCGGCCATCGGAGCCGATGATGTAGGTTTCGGGATAGATGAAAGTGCCGTAGTCCTCGTGAATCTTGAGGTCGCGGGTGGTGAGAAACTCGGGATGGAAGCGCGTGAGGAAGCCGCGATACGCCTTTTCGTTGTCGTCGACGCTCACGCCGAGCACCACGAGGCCTTTGGGCCCGAACTCGTGCGCCAGTTCGCTGAGTGAAGGCGTCTCTTCAATACACGGCGGACACCAGCTCGCCCAGAAATTGAGCACGAGCACCTTGCCGCCGAAGTTGTTCAGCGAAACGGTGCGTCCGTTTTCGGTGACAAGGGTGAAATCGGGTGCGGAATCGCCGGCGATGACGACGCGCTGGTGAATGCCGCTGTAGATCGCAAAAATCAGCGCCACGGTGAGGGCGCAGATAGCGATGCGAAGGGCGCGATCAGTCTTCAGTTTTGCCATGGATCTATAATTTAATTGTAGCTCCGGCGCGCGAGCCGGCATCCTTACAAGCGCTCATGATTATCACCCGTAAAGTGGAATTTTCGGCTTCGCACGTTTGCCGCAGCGAACAGCTGTCCGAAGAGCAGAATGTCCATCTTTACGGCGCAGCGGCCAATCGGAACGGGCACGGACACAATTACGTGGTGGAAGTGAGCCTTGAGGGCGATCCCGACCCGGTGACGGGCATGGTGCTCGACTTGAAGGAGCTGAAAGAATTGTTAAACCGCGAGATCGTGGCGCCCTACGATCACCGGTTTCTGAATTACGAAGCGTCGCCGTTCGACCGCATCGTGCCCACCGCCGAAAACGTGGCGCGGGAAATCTGGCGCCGCCTGGAACCGCATTTGTGCAACGGACGCGGGCGTCTGCACTCTGTACGGTTGTACGAAACGCCGGACCTGTTTGTGGATTACTTCGGGGAGCAGCCGTGTTCCGCGTGACGCGCCGCTATACCTTCGCTGCGTCACACAGGTTGCATTCCGGCCAGCTCGGCGAAGAGGAGAATCAGCGGCTTTACGGCAAGTGCAATAACCCGTATGGACACGGCCATAACTATACGATCGAAGTGAGCGCGTGGGGCCCGGCGGACGAAACAACGGGTCTGACGGCGCGATTAGGAGATTTGGACGACCTGGTGAAGCGCGAGGCGCTGGTGCCGTTCGACCATCGCAACTTGAACCTGGATACGGACGCATTCCGCGAAAGCGTGCCGACCACGGAGAATCTGGCGCTCGAAATCGGGAGGCGGTTGAAGAGCAACTGGCATTCAGCGTTCCCGGGAGAGTGGCCGAAGTTCGAAAAGATCCGCATCGCGGAGACGGAACGTAACATCTTTGAGTTGAGGGCTGATGAAATCCAATAAGGCGCTGGTCAAAATGATCCGGCCGAAGCAAGAGGCGCCGATTGCCCCGCTGGTTCGCGAAATCATCGGGAGGCTGGGCGAAGATCCCCAGCGCGAGGGCTTGCTGCGCACCCCGGAACGGGTGGAGCAGGCGCTCCGGTTCCTGACCAGCGGCTATTCGGTGGACATTCCCAAGCTGGTGAACAACGCGTTGTACGAAGTGAAGTACGACGAAATGGTGGTGGTGCGCGACATCGAGTTCTTCAGCATGTGCGAGCACCACATGCTGCCGTTCTACGGCAAGATACACGTCGCGTATCTGCCAAAGAATCGCGTGATCGGGCTGAGCAAGATCCCGCGCATCGTGGACGCGTATGCGCGCCGCCTGCAGATTCAGGAACGGCTGACGCAGGAAGTGGCGCAGACGATCCAGCAGACTATCGACCCGGTAGGCGTAGGCGTCATTTGCGAAGCACGCCATTTCTGCATGATGATGCGCGGCGTGGAAAAGCAGCACTCGGGCGCGATGACCAGCGCCATGCTCGGCATTTTCCGGTCGCAGAAAAAGACGCGCGATGAGTTTCTGGCGCTGGTGAATCACCGCTCCAACGGATACTGAGCTCAACGCCCAAAGTGATAGGTGAACGAGAGCGTGGCGTATGAAGGGATGAACACGCCCGTGACGCGTTCGAAAGGCTCTCCGTCGCCGGGTAACGCCAGCACTTCCGTGGTTTGACCGGTATATCCGCTGGCGATTTGGAAGTGAATTCCCGTATCGAGCTTGCCATTCATAAACTGCCGCACCAGGGCTGCGCGGAACTCTCGCACCGGAACGCTGATGAAGCCATCTCCCAGCGGCTTGCGGCCTACCTCTTCGAATTCGGCGCGCGCCTGCAAGTGGAACGGAAGCCGGTCGAGCGTGCCCAGCACATCGAGGATCAGGCGCGGAGCCTCCGGCAGAGGCGTTCCGTCGGATAAATCCCGCGCATCGGCTTTGGACACGGATGCCTGGAGCAGGCCGTGAGTGAAGGAATGCCGCGCGGACATCGTAATGTACTGGTTCCGGCCCGGGCCTTCGTTGAATTGCAGACCGGTGTCGGCGTCGATCTTGGCCAGAGATGCTTCTTGCGTCACGTGGCCCAGCGTCACGCGAAAATCGGTTTTCGCGATGGTCTTTGAGACCACCATCTGGTAGGCGTGCGCCTGGCTTACCAAGCTGCCCTGCTGCTCTCCGGTTCCGATTCTCGGGTCGTTGGTGAAGAATGTCTGGCCGAAACTGAATGACACGGAGGGCAGCGGATTTCCGTCCGGCGGAAGGATCGACAAGTTGGCTTTGGGCGAGTTGATCCCCACCCACCGGCTAAACGAATTCCCCGGATTGAGAAGATCCACGTTATTGAACCCGATCTGGTCTCTTCGCCAGCCCAAGTTGTAGTGCAGCCATGGCGTGATGAAGCCATCGATGGCGACGAACGGCGTGACGAAATTGAGCGTGATGTTGTTTGCCGTCACTTTCTCGAAGGGGCCGTAGACGAAAGGGTTGGTGGATGCGTAGTGATCCAGATCGTCACGGCGCGGGGCTTCGCGAAAATAATCGAGGCCGGCCATGATCGATAAATGCCGGTTGAGCCGCCGGATGTAATTGCCGTTGCCGCCCGCGACGGTTCGGAATTCACTTTGCCGGATGAGCCCGTCTCCGAAGTTGGAATAGAGCGACAGATTGTAGGTACGGAAGAAGCCGGATAACTGCAATTCGCTTTGCTGCGTCACGTGCCACACGTCGTTCAAGGCAATCTCGCCGGTATGCGTCTGGTCGCGCTGGCGAGGGTCGATCGTATCGTGAAGATTGGGAACATTCACTGGGACGAGTCCTGGGATGCGCGACTGGCCGTAGTAACCGAGCGCAAGCAGAGTCAAATTGTGCGAACCAATGGTCCACGTCTTGAGCGCGTTCACCTTGTATTGCTGCCGGTGCTCGAGCGTATCCAGAAAGCCGTTGCCGTAGGAGGCCTGCATGGCCAGCCAATTCCAGCCGGCGCTCAAATCGACGTCGCGGTAATCGCCGGTGAGCGTCGCGAAGGGCGCCAGTTGCGGCCGGATTCCATAAACCGCGGCTAAATCCACCGAGTGATTGCCCTCGCGTACGTTGAACGCGCCGCCATCGGTTTGAACGCTCTCGATGATCGCGGGGACCATGATATTGGGATCGGAGTATCCGTTTCCGTGCGCGTTGGCGCTCAGGTTGTTCGGCATCAGGTAGCTGCCCACCTGGATGAAAGAAGCGATCGGCTCGCCGTGATCGCCCGCCACGCCCGGCGCAAAATATTGAGGCGCCTTGATGCCGCTGGATGCGGTTTCGATGGGCAGTCCTGGAATTGAAACAGGCGCGCCGGGCCGTCCCGGATTGGCGTCGAGAATTTCCTCGCGGACCAGAACGCGCTGCGCGGGGTCCGGATTCTGAATGTTGACATCCTTAACGTCGGCGGTGACCGTCACCGAATCGCTATGCGCCGCCAGAGCGGTAAATTGAAGATCGGCTGTGACGGCATCGCCGCCTGAGATCTTTAGAGAGCGGGTGGCATCGGCGAATGCCGGCGCCGAGGCGGCCAAGCTGTAGTTTCCCGCGGGCTCGGGCGGAAATGAAAACACGCCATCCGGTCCGGTAATGCTCTCATGGACCGCCGCCCCACGGCTCGATACCAGTCTGACCTTCGCATCCGCGACCGGGCGTCCTTGCGGGTCGGTCAATCTTCCGGTTATGCCGCCATCCGCCGCTGGCAGAGGGCTCGCTGGAAGGAGCGCCGCGAAGAGTATGACTGCCGCGATGGGTGGAAAGTATCGAAGCATAAACGTCGCCGCTTTATCTATGCTACGCATGCCGTACGCGTTTCGGATGTTTTCCGCGCTGTATCTGTCTGAAAATGCCTAACCCAACAGCTGTCTACGCAACAGATCGAGCGCCATTTGGACGGCGAATGTACGCACGCGCGTGCGGTCGCCGATGAACTGGCGATGGACGGAGCGCGTGCCATCGGGGCCGGCAATTCCAACGTAGACCGTGCCTTTGGGAGCGTCGTCCGTGCCCGGGTCGGGGCCGGCCACGCCGGTGACGGAGAGGGCGAAGGTGGCGCCGGTGCGGCGGCGCGCGCCGATGGCCATGGCTTCAGCGGCTTCGGCGCTCACGGCGCCATGATGTTCGAGCGTTTCCGGGCTGACGCCGAGCAACTCGATCTTCATGGCGTTGGAATACGTGATGAAGCCGCCCAGAAAATATGCCGAACTGCCGGGCGCGAGCGTCAGGCGCTCGCCGAGCATGCCGCCGGTGGCGCTCTCAGCGACCGCAACCGTCTCGCCGCGGCGGTGCAGCAACTCGCCGATCACGACTTCCAGCGCATCGCCGTTGCGCGAATAGAGACGATCGCCGAGCAGGAGCTCAATGGGAACCGCCACTTCCACCAGCAGGGCATCCGCTTCGGCGACGTTCGAGCCGCGCGCGCGGAAATGGATCTGTACGTCGCCCGCGGCGGCCAGGATGGTGGTCACCGGGTTCTCGAACTTCTTGTAGACGGGCGCGATGAGCTGATCGACATCGGATTCGCCCATGCCGGCCACACGCAAATGAAGTGTGCGGATGATCCGCTTGGGCACGATTCTGTCGAGGCGCGGCAGGCATTGCGCGCTCGAACATGGCCTTCAATTCGTGGGGCGGGCCAGGCAGAAGCATCGCCACCGAATCGGACTTCCTCCACCCACTGGCCGGGCGCCGTGCCGCGATCGTTGGGCAGCACGTGCGCGCCCTCGATGACGAATGCCTGGCGCTTGTTGATCTCCGCCATTTTGCGCTGGAACTGCTCGAAGCGGCGCTCCAGGGCGTTGGCGATATCGGCGTGGAATACCAGCTTGCGGCCCAGCGCTTCGGCCACGGCCTCGCGGGTGACGTCGTCTTCGGTGGGGCCGAGGCCGCCCGAGAGGATCACGATTTCCGTGCGCGACATGGCGCGCGCGCACGGCATCGGCGAGACGCAGGCGGTCGTCGCCGATCACGCACTTCGAAACCACTTCCACGCCCAGATTGTTCAGCTCGGCGGTGAGATAGAGCGAGTTGGTGTCGACGCGCTGCGGCGTCAACATTTCCGAGCCGATGGCGATGATTTCCGCGTTCATCGCACGAGCGGGAAGCCTTTGATTCCAGCGTCGACGCGATAAATGGCGTTGGTGGTGGCTACGATCATCGACCGCGCGAAGGCGAGAAGGCCAGACCGGTGATTCCAGGACCGGAGAGGAACAGGCTGGCCTGCTTATCGGGCGTGATGCGCACCACGCCGCGGCGTCCGGCGATGGATGCCGCGACATAAAGCTGGCCCTGTTCGTCGAACGCCATGCCCTGCGGGCGTCCCGAGCCCGCGATAAAACACTTCGACCTCGCCCTCATGGGAGATGCGGTGGACGCAATCGAAGCTGGACGTGGTGGGGCCGGTGACGTAAAGGTAGCCATCGGGGCCGAACGCCAGATGATAGGCGGCGATGGAGGGCTCCAGCGTGGCAAAGACAAAAATCTGGCGGTTGGGGCTGATCTTGAAAATGGTCCCGCTGCGGTCGCCGACGTAGAGGTTTTCTTCCCCGTCGAATGCAATGCCGGTCGCCACGCCCATTCCTTCCACGTATATCGACATGTTGCCATTGGGCGTCGATTGGTAGACGACGCCGTCATAGCGGCTCGAAATGTAGAGTGAGCCGCGCGAATCGAACGCCAGCGACGTGGGGTTCATCAGCTCATTGATGAACGGTTTCAGATTGAAGCTGAGATCGATGCGGTAGACGGCCACCGGCGTCTTTTGGCCGCGCGACCCGCTGAAAGTCGTAAAGATATTGCCGAACGAATCGACCGCCGGATTCGCGACCGGATGCAGGCTATCGGCCAGCAGTACGCCGATATCGCACGACCAGGACTGCGCTGGCGTGTTTGCCGCTTTCGATCACCAGCTCGCCGGCGCTTGCGCCCTCGGGCACGCGCGCGATCACGAGCGAATCGGAGCCAATGACGATGGGCGCCGCTACTTCGCCGATGGTCACGCGGGGGCGATCCGGTTTGGCGAAGCCTTTACCGCGGATTTGCAGTTCCCCACCCGCGATGGCGGCCGTCGGGCGTGACTTCGAGATTTGCGGTCCGTTACCGGAAGCTTTACGAAGCGGCATATTTAATAAAGATTGAACCACCCAGCTACAAATAAGACAAGCGCCGCGTAGATACCCGCCATGGCGTCGTCGGCATTAATGCCCAGACCGCCCGGCAGGCGCTCGAGTTGGCGCACCGGCGCGGGCTTCCAAATATCGAAGATCCGGAACAGCGCGAAGGCCGCCAGGTAGCTCCGCCAGTTCAAGTGGCGCGCGCGCCGGCGAGCGCGATCCATTGTCCGATCACTTCATCCACCACCACGAAGCCTGGGATCCTTGAGTTTGGCCGCGCGCGCCGCAACATCGGCCGCCCACACCGCGGGAACGAACAAGAGCGCCGCCAGCACGGCGAAGTACGAAGGGGGTGAAGCCGGCGTAATGGCTCGAGCGCGAGCGCAATGGCGATGGCCGCGGCCGAACCGACCGTGCCCGGGGCATACGGGGACCGGCCGCAGCCGAACCAGGTGGCAACGATGTTGGCGAGGCGGATCAACCTTCATCCTCGGTCTTCGTTCTCGACCTCGGAGTGAGGCGCGCCCGGCGTCGGGATGCGGTATTCTTCCGACGCCCATTTTCCCAGATCGATGAGGCGGCAGCGTTCGCTGCAGAAGGGAAAATCGGGCGCGCCTTCGGCGCGACTTCGCTCTTGCAAATGGGGCACTTCATACGCTGCTTCCGGATTTATCTATGCGCCGATATGAACTAGCGGTGAAGGCGCATGCCGCGGCGGCGCTCTCGGCGGTTCGAGCAGCGTGCCGACGACGTCGTAATCATGCGCTTCGGTGATGCGCAGGCGGCGGATTTCGCCCGGTTGCGGCTCGGCGCCTTCGAAATCGTTGATCATCGTGACGCCGTCGATTCCAGGGGCCTGGGTGGGCATGCGCGCTTCCCACAAAAGATCCGTATCCTGCGAACGGCCTTCCACCAACACCGGAACTTCGGCATCGATCAAAGCGCGATTGCGGGCGCGCGCGATCTTGCGCTGAATCGCCATCAGCCGGCGCTTGCGATTCTGGATGGTGCGGCCATCCACCTTGCCATCCAGGGCGAAACTGGCGCTAGTGTCTTCGTCGGAATACGTGAACACGCCCAGATTGTCGAACCGCGCGGCTTCGACGAACTGGCAGAGCGTCTTCAAAATCTTCGGCGGTTTCGCCGGGAAATCCGACGATGAAGCTGGTGCGAATGGCCACGCCAGGAATGGTGCGCCGCACGCGCTCAATCAGTTTGAGGAAAATATCGCCCGAAGCGCCGCGCTTCATCCGCTTCAGCACGGGCGCGCTGGCGTGCTGCAGCGGCATATCGATGTACTTCACCAGCGCCGGATGCGCCGCCAGGGTATCGAGCAGGCGCTGCGTGACTTTATTCGGATAGGCGTAAAGGAAACGGATCCACTTCTCGCGCGGCGTTTCGATTTGCGCCAGGCGTTCGAGCAGCACCGCCAGTCCGTCTTTCAGACCGAAGTCTTCGCCGTAGCAGGTGGTGTCCTGGCCGATCAGGTTGATCTCGCGTACGCCCTGCTGGAACATGCGCGTGGCTTCGGAGATCACCGATTCAAAACGGCGGCTGCGGAACTTGCCGCGATACTGCGGAATCACGCAGAACGTGCAGGGATGGTCGCAGCCCTCAGCGATTTTGATGTAGGCGAAATGCTTGGGCGTGGAAAGCACGCGCGGCGTCAGGTCGTGATAGAGGTACGGCTCGATCGGGTTCGGCGCGTCTTCCTCGCCTTCGCACAGCGCCACAATCCGCGAAAGCTCATTGGTGCCGATCAGCGCATCGACCTCGGGCATGTCCTTGCGGATATCGCCGCGATAGCGCTCGACCAGGCAGCCGGCGACGATCAGCTTCCTGGCGCGGCCAACCCTTTTGTAATCAGCCATTTCCAGGATGGTGTCGACGGATTCCTTTTTGGCCGGGTCGATGAAACTGCAGGTATTTACGACGAGGATGTCCGCTTGATCGGGATGCGGCGTCAGCTCGTGGCCTTTGGCCACAAGTTCGCCCATCATGACCTCACTATCGACTAGATTCTTGGGGCAACCAAGACTGACAAAACCGACTTTCAAGGGTGGTACTTTTAGGATAGCAGAGGCTGGGATTCGACGCAGAGACGCAGAACCGCGGAGAAGACAAGAAACTTCTATTTATGTTCGCCTAGCCAGAGCAGCGATTCCAACAAATAGTAGTCGCCGTAGACCAGCATCCCGTCGGCTGGGCGCGTATTGGAGCCGTGGCGGAGAGCGCCGGTCGCGCTCAGATAGCGGTCGATTAAAGATCGAACGATGCGCGTCCCCTCGCGGCGGTAGGCGGCGGCGCGCTCGGCGTTTGTTTCGAGTTCGGAAAGGCGCAGCAGGCCGCCGGCGAGAATCGCGGCAGCTGAGGAATCGCGATTGCGGAAGAAAACGCCTTCGTCGGCGAAATCGTACCAGGGCACGCCGTCTTCGGGAAGGTGATCGAGTGCGTAAGCGGCGGTTTTTACGGCGACGGCTAGCAGCGACGGCTCTTTCGTAGCGCGATACGCCTCCGCGAATCCGTAGACGGCCCAGGCTTGGCCGCGTGACCAGGCGGAATCGGCCGAGAGCCCTTGATGCGTGTGGGTGAAGACCAACTCGCCGGGCGCGGCGTGGTTCGGATAATCGAGCGTGCGAGCGCTCGACGTGAACGTCTGGCGATTGTCGCCGGGATTGTAGTGCGCCGATTGCGCCACCGAGCCATCGGCGCGCACGAGCCACTCGGCGGAGCGCAGGGCATGATTGCGGCCCAGGTCGATCCATTGCTTGTCGCCGGTTTGCTGCGCAGCCCACCACCAGATCTGCAGGTTCATCATGGTGTCGATGATGGTGTCGTCGCCGTTGACGCCCCAGGATGAAACCAGATGCGTCAGCGGATTGTAGAGCTCTTTCAGGCGGGCGGCGGCGCGCAGTCCCTCGGCGCGGTATTTAGCATCCTTCGTGATCTGAAAGCCCAGGGCGGAGGAATACAGATTGAGGAAACCGGTGTCGTGGTTTTGCTTCGGTTCTGCGCCCATGATGCGCGACGTCCACAGCTCGGCCCAAGCTTTGTATTTATCGTCGTGCGTGGTTGCGTAGAGCTTCCAGAGTTCGCCCGTCCAGAAACTGCCAGTCCAGAAGTAGCCCTTCTGCTCTTTGTACTCGCCGTCGTTCGAGCCATCGGTGAAGAAGCCGTTGCCGGCGTATTTATCCACCGTGCCGGGCGCGCTGGCGCGCACCAGGGGCTCGAACTTGGCCGCGGTGCGATCGGCCTGTTGTCGCATCAAAGCGATGGCTTCTGTGTAGCTGCGATGCACGGGCGCGAGCGTATCGAGCGGCGCGGATTGCGGCGCGGCCGCTTTGGATAGAACTGCGACGCGCGCGGGCTGCGACATCCGTGCGCCTGCGGCATTGAGATACGCGAGGAAGCGTTCACGTGTTGGACGCGCGGCGTTGGCCGGGCGGATGGTCCCATCGTATTGGCGATCGGCGGCGGCTGGCGTGCGGACGATGAGCGAATCCGTGCCTTCCTGATCCCACATGGCGGCGCCGTACATGTGCGCGACGCCGTCGTGCGGGCGAACGATGATGAGGCGATTGGCATCGTCCTTCGAGATTTCGCCGGCTTCGGCCTGCGGCAGCAGCACTGCGACCCCGAGATTTTCGTCGGGCACGTCCACGGTCTGCGCTTTGTTGCCGCCGAGCACCACTTGCGGGCCCCACGTGGCGAGCGCGCCAACTTGCGGGATCGCGGGTTTCAAATCTTCAACCGCGGATTTATACGGCAGGCCGGTAGCCAGCGTCAGGCCTTCGGCATTGGAGATCGCGATGCGGTGTTCGAAGCCGTGCTCGCCGGCCCACTGCGTGATGCGGCTGGTGAGATCCACCGTGCGGCCCGCGATCTTCCATTGCTTATATTCCAGCTCGATCACGGAGCGCACCGGGCCGGCCGCGGCAACGCGCCACTTGCGTTCGGCGACATCGGCCACGGGGTGGGCTTTGCCATCCACCAGCGCGCCAATGCCGGCAACGCCCAGCGCTTTGCCGATGCCGTAGATATCGCGGCCGAACGGGCCCTCCATGTGATAGACGTATTCCGGCGACGCGAAGAGATCGAGGTACAGGCCGGGGCGGCGCTTGCCGAAGAGATCGATCGCATTGCGCGCGTCGAAATAGATGCGCCAGGCGGTCTCTTCGGATTCCCAGCCGGGGCCTTCGTATCGCGTGGCGAACTTGGCGTCGGTACGTTTGGGATATTTCGAGCGGATGCGCAGCATCGCCGCCATATCGCCGTAGGCAATGGTTACGATGCGCGTCTGGCGCGGCGCAAGATCGATCTGGAACGCGATTTCATCGTACTTGCCGTCGCCATCAAGGTCGTCAGCCTGCGAAGGCAGTTCGGTGGTTTCGAGCGTGCGCGCGTCCTGATCGAGCGTCGCGGCATCGCTGGTGGTGACGATGGCGCTGCCCGCGTTGAAATCCGGCGCAATGCGCTTCAGCGTGGCCACCGGAATCGCGATGTCCTCGGCGGGGCGCGCCACCGCGCTGGGATTGGTGACGGAAAGCTTGATTACTTTGACCAGGGGCGCGGCCGGGGCTGAGAGGCCGAAGGCGAGAGAGAGCCAAAGCGCGGGGCGCGCCACGGAAATCATTCGAGGTCCTTGTGCGATGCTTCCAGGCCGCTGCCGCCGGAGGCGTACTCGGGTTGGACGTTCACCACGCCGAAGCGGCGGTCGGTGACTTCACGGTGCGCCGCCATCATCCACAGAAAGGCGATGGAGCCGCCCGGCGCCGCGACGTTGGGGTGGTAGCCCGCGGGCATCACCACGCAATCGCCTTCGCGGACCACCACGGCAAGCTCCGGGCTGTTGCGGTCGGTATAAACAAGCTGGATGCCCCATGCTGGTGCGGGCATATCGATATAGAGGTACGCTTCTTCGAGCGTGGCGCCGTGCTCGTGCGGAGGCCAGGAAGTCCAATTGCCAGGCTTGCTGAACGTGACGCCCGCCAGGATGCGCCCGGCCTTCACGTTGTCGCCGATCACGATGTTGAGATCGCGCGTGGTGCTTTCGCCGCCGGCGATGAAGTGCAGGGAAGGGTCCTCCCGCACGTCTTGGAATGAAACAAATTGCACCGGATACGTTCCGGTCACCGGCGCGGCGATTTCGGCAAGATCGCAACCTTCGGGGCCGGCTTCGACTCGCACCTGCCGTCCGGGCGGGGCATAGAGCGCGTCGTATCGCTTCAAATCGAAGAGCCCATCGACGGTGACAGAAGCGCCGCCGCGAAGACAGACCAACCCTGTCTCGCATTCGCCGGTGGCGAATTCCAGTGACGCGCCGGCATCCAGAATCACGCGGCCGTAACGCAGGTGCTTGACGGCGGAGTCGCCCGGCGCAAGCCAACCGGTGCGCCCTTTGCCAGTGTGGGTGCCGCGGCGGACACAACTGGCTTCGTTAATTGCATACACGGCATCGGGCAACGGCAAACCCTCCTGGTTCACAATACGAAACAGCCTGGACCGTAGTCTAAAAAAAAGACGGAGAAGAGTCAATCGAACGTAACGAAAAAGCAACTCCGCGTGGTTTACAATGTGAACCAGTTATGAAAGCCACCGCCGCATCCGCCGCCGGGCGCGAACATTCCGGCGTGAGAGTTTTGCACAAAACTCTCGACATTATCGAGATCCTGAAATCGCGCGAATCGGGATATTCGCTGGCCGATCTGACGCGGTCCGCGGCGTTGCCGAAGGCTACGGTTTACCGCATTCTGGCGACGCTCGAGCGGCGCGGGTATCTCGACCGCTCGCACGATAGCGGCTATCGTCTGGCGAAGAAGATGTTCGATCTGCAGCGGCAGGATTCCATTGAGCAGATCGTGAGCCGCGCCGCGCAGCCGCTGTTGGAACGCCTGGTAGACGCATGTAAGGAGACGGTCAACCTGGGCATCTTGAACGCGGGCGAGGTAGTCGTCATCAACACCGTTGAAAGCCCGCTGGGCGTGCGCATGTCGTCGAAGATCGGCAACCGGCGCCATCTGCACACTACGGCGCTCGGCAAGTGCTTCCTGGCCGGGCTGCCGGATAAGGAAGTGGCGCGCATCACGCGTTTGAAAGGCTTGCCGCGCCTGACGGCGAACACGCTGGTGACGAAAGCGGCGCTGCTGGCGGAGTTGACGCGTGTGCGCAAGCAGGGCTTCGCCATTGACGATCAGGAAAATGAGCTCGACGGACGTTGCATCGGCGCGCCGATTGTCTCGCCCGATGGCCGCGTCCTGGCTGCGGTGAGCATTTCGGGCCCTGTCTTCCGCATGGATATGAACCGCGCCAAATCGCTCGCGCCGGCGCTCAAAGCAGCGTGCACCGAAATCGCGGTAACAGTGGGCCGGGGATAGCGCCCGATGATCCTGGACCGTTTTCAATTGCACGGCAAGACCGCGCTCGTGACGGGCGCCCGCCGCGGCATCGGTCTCGCGGTGGCGGAGGCGCTGGCCGAAATGGGTGCGGACATTGTCGGCATGAGCGCATCGCTCGAAGCCGAAGGCAGCGACGTGGCAAAGCGCGTGGAGGCGGCGGGCCGCAAGTTTTGGGGCTACGCCTGCGATTTGAACGATCGCGCCGCGGTCTACGCGTTTATTGAACAGGTGAAGCGCGAGTGCCCGCCCATCGATATTCTGGTGAACAACGCGGGAGTGATTCTGCGCAAGCCCGCCGCTGAATTTCCCGATGAATATTGGGACCAGACCATCGAGATCAACCTCAACGCGCAATGGGTGCTGGCGCGAGAGTTCGGCCGCGATATGCTGGCGCGCGGCGGGGGCAAGATCATTTTCATGGCGTCGCTGCTGAGTTTCCAGGGCGGCATCACGGTGCCGGCTTACGCGGCGGCCAAGGGCGGCCTGGCGCAGCTGGCGAAAGCGCTTTCGAACGAATGGGCCGGCCGCAACGTGCAGGTGAACGCCATTGCGCCCGGCTACATCGCGACGGATAATACGGCTGCGTTGCGCGCCGATGCCGCGCGCAATCCGGCGATTTTGGCGCGGATTCCCGCGGGACGTTGGGGCGCGCCGGAGGATGTGACAGGCGCCGTGGTGTATTTGGCGTCGGCGGCGTCTGACTACGTCAGCGGCGCGGTGTTGACTATCGATGGAGGTTGGATGGGGCGATGAATATCAAAAAACTTGCGCTGCTTGCGCTACCGTTTATGATGCTGGTTATGGCTGCTGGAGATCCCAAAGGCTTCGTGGTGTGGACGGCTGCGGACCTGAAATCGCGCGAATCTGCGCTCGCGTCCAAAGTGGGAGCCGATGGGCTTGCCAGCGACAAGATTGTCGACTACGGCTTCTACAACACCCAACTGGCGCACCGTGAAGCGTCCGGCGGCGCCGAGTTGCACGAAAAGTTCGTCGACATCTTCATGATTCAATCGGGCGAGGCGACCCTGCTGATTGGCGGCTCCATCGATGGCCGTCATCAGACTGCGCCGGGCGAAATTCGCGGCACTGCGGTGACCGGCGGCGAGCGCCATCGCGTGGCGACCGGCGATGTGGTGCACATCCCAGCGAATACGCCGCATCAAATGCTGGTCGAAAAAGGCCATCACGTCACTTACTTCGTCGTGAAGGTCGAGACCCGATAGTTCCTACTGATAGATGAACCCGTAGTTGAAGCCCGTCGAATTGATCACGTAGCCGTAGGCCGTGCCCACGTCGATGCCGGTCGTCGAGAACGCCTGCGGAAACGTGTAGTTTGCTACCGCCAAAAACGCCGCGCTGTTGATGCCGGGTGACGACGCTGTGGCCGGCAGCGACAGCAACACGCTCGAGGGAACGGTGAATGTTCCGGCCGCGGCCGGCACGGAACAGGTGAACGAAGTAATCAGCGAGATATCGCCGAAAGTGGCCGAGGACATCCCGGTCACCTGCACGTAGCTGTTCGCCGCCGCGTTCTGCCAGGTGACGGTGGCGCCTTGCGCGCGGTTCACCGATGTCAGCGTGCTCATTTCATTCCACACGAACGCGGGCGGCACGGCGGCTTTGGCGCTGAATCCCGCCACCGCCGCGCCTGGGGTGTTAACGAACGTGAAGGTATCGCCGGCGGGCGTGATGAACGCGTTCGACAGCACATTGCCGCCGGTAGCCACGCTCCCCGTGCTGGGGGCGCCGTAATATCCGCCGATGGGCGTCAACGTCTGCGTACCGCCGGCGCCGGTGATCAGAATGCCCGGGCCGGCATCGAGATAGGCATATTGAATCGTGGGCGCGGTGTCAATATAACCCACCGGATTCACCATGCAACTTCCCATCGAGACGGCGGCCGCGGCTACGTTCACAGGCGTGGTGGGCGTCAACATCTGCGCGTTGAAAACCGCCGCGGAAGGATAGCGAACAAATGTGGCGCTGGCGTTGTCCCAGGTCTCGGCCGGTATCGGCGGCCGCAGCGTGCTCTCGGGCGGAACGTTGTAGGAGCCGATCGCGATACTGCCCACGCTGAATGAGCTCTTGTTATAAAGCGCCTGCAGTTGAGTGCCGGTATAACCGGTGACGGCGTCGGAACATGCGGTCTGCCCGGCCGCCGCAACGGGGATAGTCGCGAAGTTGCCGATGCTCGCGCCGTTGCGCACCACCACCGAAACCCAACAGCCGGGCTGCACGGTTGGGGGGACGACCACGTTGATCTGGTCCACGCCGGCGTAGAGGGACCTTCCGTGATAAGAGACAGTGGCGGAGATGCCGCCGATATCCACTTCCATGGGGACGTTGGTCAGGTTGGCGGGCGTCTGCAAGTTACTCTCGTCGCCGCTGACCGGGCCGGCGCCGGAACCCCACAGCGTGATCGTGGCGCCGGGAGTAGCCGCGCTGACCGGAGTCAATGGGTTCGCGGTGGCGTCGAATGCCGCGGCCGGCCCGGTGCCTCCGCTGTTGAGCGTCAGAATGCCGAACGCGCTTTGCACCACTTGAATCGGCGCGGACCCCATCAGGCCACTGTTGTTGACGGTGATCGTGCCCGTTCCCTGCGGCGTGGCGGAAGGAAGAATGGCGGCGATCTGCCCCGGAGTCACATAGTAGAGATAGGGGTGCGTGACGGTGTTATTTATCGTCACCGAGAGCGTCACGCCCAGAAGCAAAGTCGGAAGCGGATACGCCTGCAGATTGGTGGACGCAGGCGCCAGGTTCGCGCCGCGAATAATGAAGATGCTTCCCTGCGCGATGCCATAATTCGGCGCAAACGGCAGCGTATAGCTGTAGTTATTTTGGAGCGCCACGATAGTTGGCGCTTGCGGCGACGTTTGCGCGAAAACGGCGAATGGCGCGGCCAGAAGAAGCGTGAACAGGCTGCTGGCAACTTTTCTCACGCCTGGAGTGTACAACAGCGCGCGCCAATACACTGCTAACGGATGGCCACATTTCGTGCGGCGCATCACGTTCCTGCTGCAGGTTGAGGGTTACTTGATCGGTATCACGGCGTTGGGCGCAGTTGCTCCGCCAATAGTTAGTGTTACCGTCTGATTCCCCGAGGCGACGCCTGACGGTACCGTCACGTTGATCTGATACAGCCCCGGACTCCCGGCGCCAATCCGCTGTAAGAGACACTGGCGTTCTGGCCGCCGATCAGGATCGTCGGAGCGGTCTTCGTCGTGGAAAATGGCGGCGTGGTCGGCGACGGATCGCCGGACGCCGGTTGGTTGTTCACCGGGCCGAGTCCGTTGCCGTAGAGTTCCACCACATCGCCGGCCTTGGCTGGGTTGCTCGCGGTGATGATTGTGCCAGTGGTGGCATTCACGGCGGCCACGATTCCGCTGGCCTGAAAGAGCGTCGGGGCGTATTGTGCCAGCGGAACAGTGATGATGTTGCTGTTGGCTACGCTATCGACATTCACCTTCACTTGCACGGAAGACGCGCCCTGCAATTCCCATGGCACCTGAAGATTGATCTGACCGAGGCTGGCGGCCACGAAAACCAGGTGTCCGGGCGCGCCGTTGTAGTCGGCGGGAGTGCCGTCATAAGCGCCGGGGATATCGAAGCTGACGCTGACGCCGTCGACGCCGATCGGGAACGGAACGTATCCCGCCGAATCTCCTAGCGTCGTATCGTAGAGCGCCGCCGGATTCACCAGATTGGCGCCGTAAATCGAAATGAAGGAGCCGGGCGCTACGGTGGTTGCGCCGACAGCCGAATCCGCGATGCCGGAAACTGTAGGCGGCGCGATCACGGCGTTGCAGTAGCCGAATTGGTAATCGAAGCCCGGAACCGACGCATCCACGTAAGGCGTCGCACCGATGACGGTACCGGTGGTAACTTCCGCCGTAGCGACGCCGTTAGCATCGGTAGGACAGGTCACTGTTCCTCCGGAACTGGCCGGCGTGCAGGCAGGGTTACCCGTCGCGCTGCTCAAAGCAACCTGGTTCCGCGGAGAGACCGTAAACTTCACCGGCGAGTTCGCAACCGGAGCGCCGTTGGAATCGACGACCTTGATCTGCAGGCGTTGATCCGGTCCGAGGTCCGTGCTCGGGGGACCTTCGAAGCAGGCGTAATCGTAAAGGCTATAGATCTGCGAGTAGATGATCGCGAACATGTCGTAAGCCACGCCACTCGGCACGACGAACAGGTACGGCATATGAAGCGCCACGCCTGTGCCGGTCACCGTGATGTTGCCCGTATATTGTCCGGATGCGGGAACCGCGCCTGAAAGAGAAATATTGAAGGTGGCAGTCCCGCCGGCCGGCACGGTGAGGGTAGTCTGGTCGGACTTCACGCTGATTCCCGTGACCGGCGTGCCCGCGGCCGCCACAGGCGCGCCAACCGCGATTGTCAAGGCCGCGGCGCTTGCCCCTCCATTGGCTATCGTCACCGCGGTCGCGGCCGGCAGCGATCCCGCAAGCGAACCAAAGGAAATCGACGACGGGCTGACCGTCACCGCGGCGCCAACCGCAGCGCCGGCATCCAGACGGCCCGCGCCGAAGGAGACTTGCGTGCGCGCATAACCCTGGTCGTCGACGCTGGTATCCTGCGACGCCGTATTGATCAATGCCGAGCGGATCTGCGCGGCGGTGAAGTTGGGATGCGCCTGTTTGACCAGAGCGGCTGCGCCCGCTACCAGAGGCGCCGCGAAGCTGGTGCCGTCGGCCGAGGTGTATCCCGAGGGGCTGTACAACTCGCCGGCAGGATCATAGCTCTGCGTGGCGAGATACATGCCGCTGTTGGCGAACGCCGCGATGTTACCGTCGAAGCCGCCGGTGGCCACGATGTCCGGCTTGAGTCCCATGCCTCCAGGCGCCGGTCCGCTCGAGCTATAGCTAGCGAGTTGGTTGGCAGCGAGCGGCGGCGTATAGCCTTCGGACGTGCTGTAGGCGGTGACGGTCTGTTCGGTTCCGTTGGGGTCGATGGTGACGTTCGCGCCCGCGTGGGCGTCCACGTAATTCTTCAAATTGACTCCGTCGCTATTGGCCACCATGACTACCGGTCCGGCGATGGGAAGATTGCCGCTGTTATCTTCGATGATCGGCGAATAGATCGCGGCGCCGGTGGAAAGATAGAAGACGATTCCGACCGCGCCCGCATTGGCGAGATTCGTCGAGGCGGTGTTCAAGGTGCATCCGCCTCGCGTGCCCGTAGGATTGACTTCGACCAGCGCGAAATCGCCATAAAGCGAATTCGAGGGAAGCGAGTTACAGGCGAAAGCGTCGCCGCCAATCTGCGTGATATCCACCAGCGGCGCGTACACCGGATAAAACGGACCGTAATCGTAACCATCGCTGGTCAATGCCGAAATACTCTGTAAGTTGGCGGCCCCGCCCTGGACGCTCACCGAAGGTTGAAAGACGTGCGAATTCAGCGTGGCGCCGACTGCGATCACGTGCGGCGCGGTGGCAGGGGACGAAATTGTGTTGTAAGTGGGCGTGGGGAAAATCTGTCCGTTCCCGCCATCGTTGCCCGCGGCGACCACCACCACCATTCCCGATACCGCGGCTTTATCGAACGCGGCCGCCACGAAATCCTGCGAGGGATCGGTAAGCGCGATCGTGCCGAGTGAGCAGCTTACGATATCCATGCCGTCGGTGAAGGCGTCTTCAATGGCCTGCACCACGGCGTCTTCAAACGCCACCAGCGTGCCGCCGAATAATTCGGGGATCCGAGAACCTTATAATTGCCCAGGAACGCCTTGGGCGCCATGCCGTTGAAAGTCACCGCGCCGGTATTGACGTTGCCCGCGGCGGAGGATGCCGTGCCCGTGCCGTGGCCCTGGCGATCGCGCGGCGAATAGTCATCGGGTATGGAGTTGGCGGCCACATTCGACGGGTTGGTCCCCGCCGATTGCTGGCGGATATAACTCCGCGCAACGATCACCTTATTGTTGGTGTAATTGCAATCTTCCGGATGGTTATTGGTGCACTTGGGGAATCCGGCCGGCGGCGTCAGCGACTTATCCTGGAAGGCCGGATGCGTCTGATCGATGCCGGAATCGATAATGCCGATCTTGATGCCCGCGCCCGCATTGGAGACGCCGCCCAAAGCGGTCCATGCGGCCGGGCCATTCAGAAGCTGGTTGCCTTGTTCAACAGCAGATGCATTTTGCGCATCGGGATCACGTCGGACACGCCGGAAATGCTGCGCATTTCCGCCACGCGATCGGCCGTTGACACCACGAATACTGCGTTCGCCAGCACCGACACCGAACCCGCTACATGAAAGTTCCGCGAAGCGAGAGCGCTTCTTAGCGCCGCCTGCCGCGATTCGAGCTGCACGCGATAAGATTCCGCTTGCAACGAACGCGCGGCCTCGCGTGTGGCATAGCGCGCAGTGACCGGCGGATCCTGCAAAATTAGCGCGTAATGCTCGCGAGTTTGGGAACTAATTGGTAAAACAATGCAAAGAAAAGCCAATAGTAAATAGGAGGGCGTCCGGGCGGTCATTCCAAACATGCCTTTCTGACGAAGCATCAATGCCTTCGGTTTCTGTTAAGTACCGGGTGCAAGACGCGCAACCGTTTTCTTAGCGTACCAAGGGAAACGACGTGAAGTGCGGGCTAATTAGGCGGGAAATTCCATCGTGACTTCTAAGCCGGGACGAACATTTTTTGCACGAATATTTCCTTTGTGCAGTTCGATCGCGCGGCGCGCGATAGAAAGTCCCAGGCCGATGCCGCCGCTCATCCGTCCGCGATCGGACTCCACGCGATAGAACGGATCGAAGAGGCGCGGCAGCGCTTCCTCCGGCACGCCGGGGCCGTAATCGCGCACGATGGTGGTCACCACCGGGCCATCGCGCCGCAGCGAAACTTGAATGGTCTTCCCCTTCGGCGAATAGCGAATGGCGTTGCGGATCACGTTTTCAATCGACCGGCGCAGCAGCTCCGGGTCGCCGGCAATGGTGATGGGTCCGGGCGGCTGAAACTCGATCTCGCATCCGTGCGCCGCGGCTTCGATGCGCGCATCGTCCACCAGTTGCTCTAGCAGTTGGTCGAGGCGGATAGGATCGCGGCGGAGAGAATCGGGGTCGCCCTCGGCGCGTGTTACCTGCAGAAGCTGGCCCACTAGTGCGTTGAGCCGGTCGGATTCCTTTTGGATGCGGTTGAGCGCGGATTGCGTGTCGTCGCCGGTGCGGGCCAGCTCTACCGCCACTCCGAGGCGGGCGAGCGGCGAGCGCAGCTCGTGCGAGATATCCAGCAGCAGTCGGCGCTCGGCGGCTAGCAGCGTCTCGATGCGCGCCGCCATACGGTCGAAGGACTGCGCCAACTGCCCGATCTCGTCGCGGCGGGTCGAATTGAGGCGCGCGGAGAGATCGCCCTTGCCGAAACGCTCCACCGTCTTTTGCAGTGCGCGCACCGGGCTGGTGAGGCTCGACGCCAGCCAATAGCAAAGCAGCAGCGTAGCGGCCAGCCAGAAAATATGGTCGGGCGTGATGAACCACGACGCTACCGCATGCCGCGGCGCAATGGAGATGAACCAATATTTCTTGTCTTCGGCCGCCTGCACGGCGGTGGTAATCCCGAGCGTCAGAAACGGCAGGCTGGGCCGCTGCGCATAGTTGCGAATGAGATCCAGCCGGTTGCGGCCGGTAAGCAGGTCGCGGCCTTTCTCATCGGTGAGAATTCCCGTAGCCCCGTAAATCTGGTGCAGGTTGTCCATGAACGCCTGCAGCGCCGGGCGTCCGCCGTTTTCATAGGCGGCGCGCGCTTCTTCCAAATCGAACTTCAGGCGTTGGGCGGCCGGCGCGGTGGCGTCGGAGATGTTTTCCGTGAGGTTGAGCGCGGAAATGAATGCCGAACCGATCAGCGTAATGGCGAGCGTGCACCAGAACCACAGCAGGATTCGGCCAAACAGCGAGTTCATTCGGCGGCCGCGTCTTCAGGCGTGCGTGCAAGCTGATAGCCGACGCCGCGAATGGTCTTGATGATCGAATCGCCGCGCTCCAGCTTCTTGCGCAGATGGCTGATATGCATGTCGATGGAACGGTCGAACGGCGTCGCCTTGCGGTTGTAGAAATTCTCCATCAGGGCATCGCGCGAAAGCACGCGGCCGGCCGAGCGCATCAGCATCTCCAGGATGTCGAATTCAAAAGTGGTGAGATCGATCTGCTTGCCGTTCGAAATCACCTCGCGGCTGGCGGGGTCGAGCAGAATGCCGTTCACTTCCAGGCGCGTGGAAGGCGAAGCGGGGCGCGCCTCATAGCGCCGCAGGATGGCGCGGATGCGCGCCGCCAGCTCCCGAGGGTTGAACGGCTTAGCCAGATAGTCGTCCGCACCGATTTCCAGTCCAATGATGCGGTCTACGTCCTCGCCGCGCGCCGTGAGCATGATCACAGGCACCTTGCTGCGGACGCGCAGGCGGCGCAGGATTTCGAAGCCGTCGATGCCCGGCAGCATGACATCGAGCACCACCAGGTCGATGCCGGGCTGAGAGGCCCGTTCCAGGCCGGCGTTACCCTCGTGCACACACTCCATATTGAAGCCTTCGCGCTTGAGAAACTCGCCCAGCAGCGCACAGAGTTCGGAGTCGTCATCGACTAACAGTATGTTCACGGCTAAAACTTAACACAGAACGTGGAAACTCAGAACGATGAAATGTCAACCTATGTAAGGTTACGTAAACGCGGAATTCCGCTAAGATTCCATGCGCTCCATCAAGGCGTCCAGCCGCTTGTGCAGGTCCCTCAGTTGAGTCATTACCTCGGTGTGCTTCACAGTATCCACGTCGGGTGTTTTGCGTTGGATAAAGAACGTTCCGCCCGGCTCGAGCACGCAGCGGTTCACTTCGGCGGCGTCGTCAAACCCCTGGCGGTGCAGCACGGTCATCAGTTCCGCTTTGGTGAGAAGCTCCTTGGCTAGAGCATGATTCAGCACCTTGCCATCTTCGATCAGCAGAGTAGGCTTGCCTTCGAAGAGCTGATCGAGGCGGCGGTGCCGGAACAGAAAGCGAATGACCAGATAGTTGATGCCCAACAGGGTGAATGCGCCCGCCAAACCGCCGGAAAGTGAATTATCGTTTCCGATGATTGCATTCTGCACGGTGTTCGACAGCGAAAGCAGCACCACGAGGTCGAACGGATTGAGCTGCGCCAGTTCGCGCTTCCCGAAAACGCGCAGGGAAACTACCAGGAATAAGTAAACCATCACCGGGCGCAGCATTTTTTCCAGCAACGGGGTACCAGGTGCGAAGATATCGTGCCACATCGAATGAGTAGCGAACCATGCGGGCATTGTCGAGCCTCCATCGAAGATTATTACCCAGGCGCGCCCAGGGGGACCGGCTGGCGCGGCGGGCTGTATTTAGATAAAACAGGAATAGAGCGACATGTTTCGGCGCTCCGGTTGAAGAGTTGTGGATATTTTGCGGATGCCTATGGGAATGCCAACCCATGCGGTTGATTGCGTGGGAGTTCGCCATCCGCAGGCATCGGACCGCATCCACGTGGTTTATTCAGAAGCTAAACGGCTGAAAATGGAGTGCAATAAAATGCCTTCGTTGCGGCCGCGCCGCCCGGTAAGGTAGGAACTTCGCGCCATGCCCGCACCGAACGCCACCGCCATCGAAAAAGGACTTCCGACCAACGTCGACGCCGAGAAGTTCGTCCTCGGCTCCATTTTGCTCGACGACGCTTTCTACATTCAAGCCGCCGGGACGCTCGAGTCCGGCGATTTCAGTCTCGAAAAGCACCGCCGCATCTTTCTGCGCATGGGTGAACTGCAGGATCGCGGCGAGCGCATCGACCGCATCACCGTTGCCAATGAGCTGATGAAGTATAGCGAGCTCGAAGCCTGCGACGGCCTCAGCTATCTGGTCTCGCTCGACGACGGCCTGCCGCAAATACCCAATCTCGATTCCTACATCCGCATCGTCAAGGATAAAGCCGTGCTGCGCCGCATCATCTTCGCGTCGCAGAACATGATGAACCGCTGCCTGTTGGGCGAAGAGGCGGCCGAAGACATCCTGGCCGGCGCCGAAGAGACTCTGCTCAAGTTAGGCGAGGCGCGCGTCAAGACCGGCTTGGTGGGCGCGCACGACATCCTCGAGGGCTACGAGGGCGGCATCAACGCCTTCCTCGACCCCAGCAAGCGCATCAAGGGCGTCAGCACCGGTTTCGCCAAGCTCGACGAAATGACCGGCGGCATGCACGGCGGCGATCTCTTCATTCTGGCGGCGCGCCCCTCGATGGGCAAAACCGCGCTCGCTCTGAACATCGCGCAGCACACGGCGCTGCGTCTGAAGCAGCCCACGGCGGTGTTCTCGCTCGAAATGTCGCGCGAATCGCTGCTGACGCGCATGCTTTGCGCCGCGGCGCGTGTGGATAGCCAGCGCTTCCGCGCCGGATACCTCAGCCAGGAAGAGCGCCGCAAGCTCAACCAGGCGCTCCACGAGCTGGTGGATTCCCCGCTCTACATCGACGACACCGCTGGCCTTCATCTGATGGACATGCACGCCAAGCTGCGCCGCCTGCAAGCCGAGCGCGGCAAGCTCGGGTTAGTGATTGTTGATTATCTTCAGTTAATGACTGGCCGCGGCCGCTTTGAGAACCGCAACCAGGAAGTGAGCGCACTCTCGCGTGGCATGAAGCTGCTCGCCAAGGAACTCAATGTGCCCATGTTGGTGCTCTCGCAGTTGAGCCGCGCCGTGGAAACGCGGCAAGGCGACCATCGTCCGCAATTGAGCGATCTGCGCGAATCGGGTTCAATCGAACAAGATGCGGATTTGGTGGGATTCATCTTCCGCGAAGAGGTCTACCATCGCGACCGCGAAGACCTGCGCGGCCTCGCCGAATTGATCGTCGCCAAACAGCGCAACGGCCCTGTGGGCACTGTGAATCTGGTGTTTTTGCACGCGCAGACGAAATTCGAAAACCGCGCTGAAGACACCGGGGAAGCGCCTGAGGAGTGATCTCGGCCGCATAAACGCCGGGGCCCGGAGAAGCCCGATAATGTTTTGCGTTCTCCGCGCCGCTGCGTCTCTGTGGTGAAATCGAAGTCCCCACAAAATGAAAAAGGCCCCGGCTTAACCGGGGCCTTGGAGTGATTTCGATTCATCGCCCTAAAGGGCGCTCCCGTACTTACTTCTTCTTCTTGGCGGGGGCCTTTTTCTTCGGGGCGGCTTTCTTGGCTGCACTCTTCATCGATTGATTCTCCCTAACATCAAATTTTGCGATCAAAAAAAATCGCAATGTGATTCATATATAAGGTTGTTCGCGATGAAAGTCAAGAGAAAAATGCATTCGCGCATTTTGTTTCGACTGTTGGTGAGTCTCGATGGCGCATGAAATGCAATCTGCCGCGCCGCCTCGATGCGTACACTATCGTAGAGGACTGCAAAAAAGCCGATGCTGCTCTCACTGTTGATGGCTGTACTCGCGGAGGGCGACGCTGAACTCGCCGCGCGGCTCCAACGCCGCGACCCGCAAGCGCTCGCCGAGCTCTACGATCGCTACGGCCGCATCGCGTACTCGCTGATTGTACGCGTGGTGCGCGATGGCGCTCTGGCCGAAGACCTGGTGCAAGAGACTTTCCTGCGCGTGTGGAACCGCGCACAAGGCTTCGACGCGCAGCGCGGCGCTCTCGGGCCGTGGCTGCTGGCGGTGGCGCGCAATCGCGCTATCGATTATTTGCGTTCCGCCAGCGGGCGCGAGCGCAACGCCATGGAGCTCGAGGAAGTGGATCATCCTTCGCTGTTCGTCGATATGGAGCGTGACATCCTCGCCTCCGACCGCGCGCGCATCATTCGCGCGGCGCTCGAGAAACTGGCACCCAAGCACCGCCAGGTGATCGAGCTGGCGTATTTCGAAGGCTTGACCCAAACCGAAATGGCCGAGCGCATGGGGGAGCCGCTCGGCACGGTCAAGACCTGGGTTCGGACGGCCCTCAAAAACCTGCGCGAAGAATTTGGAGAGGCGGCACTGGCGTGACGCACGAGGAACTGCAAGGCGAGTACGAGCTTTACGCGATGGGCGTCGCGGGGGACCCCGAGCGCGAAGAGATTCGCGCGCATCTCGAAAGGGGGTGCGAGGTTTGTATGGCAGAGATGAAACGGGCGAGGCGGATCGTGGCCGCGCTGGCAGGTTCGGCGGACCCGCAAACGCCATCGCCGAAGCTGCGCAGCCGGATTCTGGCGTCCGTGGGCCATGTCGAGCGCGGTTGGGGCATGGCCCCATGGTTGGGCGCGCTGGCGGCGCTCTGTCTGGTGGCCGCTATGTATTTCGGCGGGCGCGAACATAGCTACATGGATGAGCTCGCCGCCTTGCGCAACCAAATGCGCCAGCAGGATATCGAACTGACGCGGCTCACGGAAATCATGACCATCATGAATGGACGCGACACGCGCGAAGTTACGTTCGGCGCCGGAACCAGAGGAAAGGTATTCGTCAATCCAAGCGCGGGCGTGGTGCTGATGGCGACCAATCTTCCGCCGGCCCCCGCGGGCAAGACCTACGAGATGTGGATCATTCCGAAAGGCGCGAATCCCGTGCCGGCCGGCTTGTTCCAATCGCAAGCGGATAACACGGCGACGCATCTGCAGGCCGGTCCGGTGGATCTGGCGTCCGTCGCGATGATTGCGGTGACGCTCGAAGACGCGGCGGGCGCTCCTCAGCCCACCTCGACTCCGTTAATCACGGTACAGATGCAGTAAGGCCACTACGCCCATTGCCCGGCGAGCGGCGCCGGCGGGTCGGCGACGGATTGGAATCTCACCAGCCGGATCTTGTCCGCGCCTTTCACCGATGCGAGCGGCATGAAGCCTTGGTCGAGCAATAGCTCGGATGCATCGTCGGTGAGCAAGACCTCCGCGCACGGCTTCAATTGCGACTCACCATCCTCTTTGAACACGTGCGCCGGCAGGCTGTCGATCTCCAGGACCGAGTTCGGGCGCATCGCCCAACCGTAACGCGTGAACGCCTCGCCCAACAGGTAAACGCAGGCGATGGCCGGGTTTCCCCATAAGTATCGTTCGTGCTCGGGCGGCGAACTCAGCTCTTCGAACGCGAACGATTCGGCTTCCATTCCACTTTTTCCGTAAGGCAGACGCAGCAGGAAGCGCGGCATGGCGAGACCGATCCAGCGCGCATAGGCCGAGCGGCGCAGTTCGGAGAACGCCTTGTCCAAACCGACCACGTCCAGCCCCAATCCTGCGAGGAAGGGCGCGCCCGCCACACGTGCGACGAACGAAATCTCCTTGAGTCTGTCTTCGTCTTTCGGTTCGAAATAATAAAGGCCCGCCAGCACGCCCCAGGAATCGTCGCCCACCGCGGCGCGCAATGTCTCGGTTTCGAACGCCTCGCGCGGCAGGTCGAGTAGGAAGACGCGCAGCATCTCGCCGGTTTCCAGACGCCGCACCAAAAAGTACAAACCGCGCCATGCGGCTTCGAGCGATTGAAAGCGCGGATGGTGCAGCAACGCGCGCATCTCGCCGGCGATGGCGCGGTCGGTCTGCGCCACCATCTCCGCTTTCCGCGGATTGTCGCCGGGTACGGCGTAGGGCGCCACGATCTCGTGCAGCATCTGGTCCCAATCGCTCCGGCGCGCCGGCGCGGCCGCTTGCGCAGGCTCGCCCATCATGTCGCGCAGCAGATCGGCCCCGGATTTCGGCGGAGCGCTTTCGTGCGGGGCGGCGGAAGCGGCGGCCTTCGGCTGAATGGAACCGTCCTCCATCCCCTGGCGCAATTCGCGCAGCTTACGGAACGGCTCCAGGTTCTGAAACAGGCGGTCCGGATGGAAGTCGTCCAGCTCGCGGAACTTCAATGTCACTTCGCCGCTTCCGAACGGCAGCTTCAATTCCGGCGCCACGCGCGCCATCACTTCGTCGAAGTTATCGCGGTCGATTTCGACGGTGCGGCGGCTGGCGCCCGCGCCCCCGCTGAAATCGCCCGCCACCAGGATGCGGAACGGCGTTTCCGGCTCGATCGCCTCGGCTTTGCGTGGTTCCACTGCGATATCCAATTGGACCGAACTTAGGGTGCTGGCGCGGGGCATGACTTTCCAAACTTTATCCTAAGAGCGGCGGCGCGGCAACGTTACAATAGCGGCAACGTGACCAAATATATTCGTTACCGCGCTGAAACAGGGATACGCTACGGCATTCTGGATGGAGACCAGGTCCACGAGATCGCGGGCGATCTCTTCGGCGAGCGCGCCACCACCGGCGTAACGTACCCTCTCTCGCAGGTGACCCTGCTGTATCCTTGCGAACCGTCGAAGGTTCTGTGCGTCGGCTTGAATTACAAGAGCCACCTGGGCGGGCGGCCGCAGCCCACGCGCCCTGAGATTTTTCTCAAGCCGCTGAGCTCCCTGCAACATCCCGGCGGCCCCATCGTCACCCCGCGCGAAGCCACTGACATGCATTACGAAGGCGAACTGGTGATCGTCATGGGCAAGCACGCGCGCCATCTGCGCGCCGAAGAAGCCGGCGACGCCATCTTCGGCGTGACCTGCGGCAACGATGTCAGCGAGCGCAACTGGCAGCACGGCGCCGGAAAAGATCTGCAATGGTGGCGCGCCAAAGGTTCCGATACCTTCGCGCCCTTCGGCCCGGCGATCGCCGTGGGCGCCGATTACGGCAACCTGCAACTCACCACGCGCCTCAACGGCGAGGTGGTGCAGCAGCAGTATACGTCCGACCTGATTTTCGATTGCGCCGCCATCGTGAGCTGGATCAGCGGCTGGGTGACGCTCAACGCCGGCGACGTGATCTACACGGGCACGCCGGGCAGCACGCGCAAAATGTCGCCGGGCGATGTGGTGCAGGTGGAGCTTTCCGGCGTGGGCGTACTCGAAAACCCAGTGGCGTGACGCTTGCAAAAACATGGGCGAGGATGTGCGCCCATGAAAGCTCTTGCTCTCTCACTCGCTCTCGCCTGCGCTCTGATCGGCTGCCGGACCAATGAAACGCCGCGGCAACAGGTGGACGATCTTGAAATTACCGCCAACCTGAAATCGAAGCTAGCTTCGGACGTGGGCCTCTCCACCGTGCCCGATGTCTCGGTGAACTCCACCAACGGCGTCGTGACGCTCTCAGGATCTGTGGATAGCGCCGCGACCAAGGAGAAAGTGGACGCCGTGGCCCGCGCCGTGCCGAAGGTCGTGCGCATCGTGGACAATTTGCAGATTGCGCCGAAATCCCCGGGCTCCGGCCGCTAGAACAGTGCCGTACCGATGCTGTAGAGCAGCACCGCCAGCACCGCTACCGTAATCCACACATACATACGGTCGCGTTGGGCGGCGAAGGCCGCCACCGAAAAGACCACGCGCGCCACCGGCGTGGCGATCAATGCCAACAGCCCGATCATGATCATCTTGAGCGACCAGTCCAGAGCGCCCAGGGATGCAAAGCCGCGCACCACCGGATGAAAATGGCGGAAATCCGGCTTTTGACCTGCGCTTGTCCGGAGATACCATGCTCCGCCCGCGAGCACGAGCGCTGCCGAGATCGTCACTCCGGCGCGAAGCAATCCGGCGATCACGATATCCATGCGTTCGTCGGTCATTCAGATTTTCCCCGAGACGCCGTGAGCGATCATTTCGACCGCGAGCACCGCCACCACTGCCGCAAACAGCAGCCGTAGCGGCCGCACTTCCGCCCCGGCGAGAACGCGCGCGCCCACCAGCGACCCGCCGAGCACGCCCAGCATCACCGGCATCGCCAGGCGCGGATCGATATAGCCGCGGCTGAGATAAATTCCTGCGCTCGCCGCCGCCGTAACGCCGATCATGAAGTTGCTGGTGGTGGTGGACGCCTTAAACGGAATGCGCATGATCTGGTCCATGGCGATGACCTTCATCGCGCCCGATCCGATGCCTAGCAATCCCGACAAGAGTCCGGCGCTGAACATCACGGCGAAACCCGCTTTGACGCGCTGCACATGGTAGTGGATCGTACCCTGTGGTCCTGGATAGCTTCCATCCAGTTTCAAGTGCACTGCCTGTGGGTCCGGTTGCGTTGCCGGGCGGTCCGTATGTCTGGTTACCGATTTCCACGCCGAGTAGAGCAACAGCGCGCCGAACAGAATCGCCAGAACGGACACAGGCGCAATGGAGATCAGGTGCGCTCCCGCCACCGCGCCGATCGTGGTGGCGATTTCGAGAAACATCCCGACCCGCACATTGGAGTAGCCCTCTTTGACGTAGGCCGCGGCCGCGCCCGACGATGTCGCAATCACGGAAACCAGTGACGCGCCCATGGCATACCGCAGGTCGACGCCCAGCAGCAAGGTCAACACCGGAGTCACTACTACGCCGCCGCCTAAGCCAGTCAGTGAACCAAGAAAGCCCGCCGCGAGGGAGATGCCGAAGACCACGCCCGAGAAGGTGAGAACATCCATTCGCCTTCTAATTGTCGAACAGGCCTAAGCTTTCCGAGGGATAGGTTACGCACGTTCCTTCGACGCGCGCGAATTTGGTCATCGCGTGCGGCGATCGTTTGGTTTCGCTCATGATATGTTCCACCAACTCCCCGCGCGCCGTCAGGGCGTCGGCGATCATCGAGCGGTGGCAGCGCCACGGCACGGCTTCCGCGCACATCACCGCCGCGCGCCGCCCCTCCGAAACCTCGAGCAATTTGGCGATGCCCGCTTCGAACTCCGGAGTCTGCATGTAGTCCGCGTATCCGCGGAAGCTGGCGTTACGCCAACCCGTATTGATGGAATCGGGCCGCGCATGCCGCAAGCCGCCGAGTTCCGGCATATGGAGATGCGCGATGCCGGCTTCCTGCAAGGACCGCGGCAGGTTCTCGACATTGAACTGCGGGTTGTATCGGGATCGCGGCACGGTGCGCACGTCGATCAGTAGATCCACCTCGTGCGCGCGCAGCATCGCGACGAAGTCTTCGATGCTCCGATTGGAATGCCCGATGGTCAGCATGCGCCTTAGCTGTCTGCGGCCGGCGTGCGCACGCCTCCAAACGGCAGGCGGATGCGCAGCAAACGCTCGCGCCGCCGTTCCTGCTCCAGATGGCGCGTCCGCGCCAGCAGCAAATCGTGCAGGGAGACCATGCCTACCAGCGCGCGCGATTCTGCGCTCTCCACTACCGGCAGTCGCGTAAAGCCGCTCTCAGCCATGCGGTGGGCTACTACGCGTAGCGGCTCGCCGGCGTACGCCACAGTGGGAGCGCTTCGCGCCAGATCGCCGAGACGCCGTCCCTGGCAACCGCCGGCTTCGAGTTCGTGCAGTTCGTTGCGTGTAATCACGCCGGTGAGGCGATGGTCGCGGTCCACCACGGGGTAAAGCAACTGGCCGCGCCGTTCGGAACGCGGATTGAGCGAAGCCCGCGCTTCGTCGCACGGCGTTTCCGCCGGGAAGGCGACGATATTCTTGCGCATCACTTCGCGCACGAATAAGAGCTCCAGCGGATCCACCGCGTATTCGCGGCTCAGATGATAGCCGCGCCGCGCCACTTTTTCCGTGAGGATCGAACGCCGCAGCGTCAGCACCGTGAAGGCATGCGCCAGCGTCACCGCCACCAGCAGCGGCAGCAGCATGTTGATGTCGTGCGTCAACTCGACCATGAAGATGATTCCGGTGAACGGTGATCGCATTGTACCGCCGAGAATTGCGCCCATACTCACCAGCGGCCAGAAGCCGACGCCCAAATTTGGCAGGAATGAGGCCTCGATTCCACCCAGCGCGCCGCCCATCATCAAAAGCGGCGCGAGTACGCCGCCCGATGTGCCCGACCCCAGCGACACGCTCCAGATCACCGATTTCACCAGCAGAATTCCAAGAATCGCGTTGCGCGCTACGTCGCCCTGCAGCAGCGCCGCGATGGTGGCGTAGCCCGTCCCCAACGCTTGCGGGAAAATCAGGCCGCCGAGTCCAATCACCAGTCCGCCCGCGGCGGGCCACCACATCCAATGCACCGGCAGTTTCAGGAAGAAGTCTTCCGATGCGTAAACCGCCCCAGTCAGCAGTGCGGAAAGTATCCCCGCGGCGAGGCCCGCGATCGCGCATCCGCCCAGGCCGGCCAAACCTATATATACAGGATGCGCGGGAACCGGGAACAGCGGACCTAATCCGAGCAGATACCGCCGCGTGGCGCAAGCCGTCACGCTGGCTAACGCCACCGGGATCAGGCTGCGCGGCTTCCACTCGAAAAGCAGCAATTCGACGGCTAGCAGCACCGCCGCCACCGGAGACGCAAATGTGGCCGACATGCCGCCGGCCGCGCCCGCCACCAGCAGCGTCTTGCGTTCGGCGCTCGACAGCCGGAAGATTTGCGCAATCAGCGAGCCGAAGGCGCCGCCGGTCATGATGATCGGTCCTTCCGCCCCAAACGGTCCGCCCGACCCGATCGAAATGGCGCTCGACAGCGGTTTGAGGATCGCCACCTTCGGTTCCACGCGGCTGCCATTGATCAGAATTGCTTCGATAGCTTCGGGAATTCCGTGGCCTCGGATGCGCTCCGAACCGAAGCGGGCCATCAGGCCGACGATTAGCGCTCCGGCCACAGGAATTAGTACCTCCCACGCGCCAAGGTGGTTGTTCGCAGGCGACGCGGCCGCGAAACTCCATCGCTGGTAGAAGAAGAGGTTAGTAAAGAGGTTAATCAGCTTGAGAAGAAACATCGCCAGCCAGGCGCTGACGTAGCCGATCGGAAGCGCCAGGATGGCGATCCAGATCAAGCGCGGCGTGCTGGTAAAATCGCCCAACTCGCCGTGGTCCGCCGCCTCTTCTCCACGGATAACGTTATATAAGGTCTGGATTTTGGATTTCATCGCGATTTTCGGTTTCGGTAAGGGTGCAAAGAACCTCGTTCAGAGCGCCGGCCAGGAGCGGCCCCGCGTGGGCGAGCTCCTCGCGGTGTGCACCGGAAAGCGTCTGCAATTTCTCTTTCCCCTGTGTTGTCAGACGGATACGGACCACCCGACGGTCGCGTTTGCCGCGCACGCGCTCCGCCAGGCCGCGCTCAACCAGCCGGTCCGCCAATTCGACGGCGCTGTGGTGCCGGACGAACAGCCGCTCCGCCAACTCGCCCATGGTCGGGTCGGCGCCGTGGGCCTGAACCGCCAGCATGAATTGGTGTTGGCGGGGTTCCAGCCCTTCGGCGCGCGCCGCCTGTTCACTGAAATGAAGGAACCGGCTGATCTGGAAGCGAAACTCGTGCAAGGCCCTGTAGTCTGTTGGCGTTAGCTCGGTCATGGCCACCATAAATATCGTACCACGATATTTATGGGAAAGGAGAATAACCTAACTTTTCCAGTAAGTTACGGTTCTGTTATGAAAGAAATATCTGGAACGTACTAGGATTGCCCCTTGACTGTTCGGACATTAGTGATTATCCTAACCAAAAAGCGTGATGATCCGAACCAATCGCAAGGACAACCCCGATTGAATTGAAGGAAAATCTTTAGCTATGATGCTCGCCCTTCCTGCAACTGCCTCGATTGAACGTAACCGTCTGGTCCCCGCGGAGTTTATTCGCCGCCGCGCTTTGGATCGCCTGTATGCCCGAAAGGCCGCGGTCGAAGATTTGATCCGGTCCTTGGAAGATTATGAGCGCGCGAATCGCCCACGCGCCGCTGAGTGCATTCCGTTCAACGCATCCCAGAAGTGCTCGTAAGGTTGCGCTCGATCGCAAACTTTACGAGCCCCACAAGGTCGTGAACATTCAGCTTGCGCATCAGGCTGGCGCGGTACGTGTCAACGGTCTTGGGGCTGATGTCGAGACGCTCGGCGATGTCCTTGGCGCGGAGCCCATTGACCAGATGAGTAAAGACCTCTAATTCGCGCGGACTCAAGGTGCCCATGGGATCGTCAGACGGGCGCTCGGCGCGCGTGAACAATCCGACGCCGCGCAACATGGGAGAAATATAGACGCCGCCATCGCGGACGAATTGAATCGCATCCAGCAGATGCCTCGCCGGCCCATCCTTTAATAGATATGCGTCCGCGCCGGCGCGCAGCGCTTCCATCACAGTGGCATCCTCGCGGCTGATGGATAAGATCATCAACTTTGCGTCGGAGCCGGTGTCGCGTAACCGCCGGATCACTTCGGCTCCGGTCATCCCCGGCATATGCAGATCGAGAATGGCGAAATCCGGCCGCGCGTTGCCGATCAATTCCAGCGCGGAGGGACCGTCGGAAGCCTGCCCCAGGATGCGCATTCCATTAGCGGCGCACAAAGCCGCGAACCCTTCACGTACGATTTGATGATCGTCGGCCAGTACGACGGTGATGGCCTCAGCTTGATCCATATCGGCCCGGGGAATACTCCTTAGTTCGCCTCAAACGGCGCTTCGACTCTTAGTGTAGTGCTTCCTGGGGTACTTTCCACCACGAATTTCGCCCCCAAATCGGCAGCGGCGTCGCGCACCGACCGCAACCCCAGGCCGGAAGCATCGCCGGCCGCAGCCGCGTCGAAGCCCGTGCCGTTGTCGCAAACGGCCAGGATAATGCGATCGCCGGCCCCTTCCAGCCGCAGTTCCACCGCCGTCGCGCCGGAATGCCGCGCGATATTGGAAAGCGCTTCCTGCGCGGAGCGGTAAAGCAATACCTTAATCTCATGCGCCGGTTCCCGCTCGAGCGGCGTCAGGTTCAATCGCGCTTCGAAGCGTAGGGGAATTCCCGTGACTTCCCACAGTTGGCGTAATGCTTCCGCGATGGTCAGGCGCTGCCATTGCGGCGGATACAAAAGACGCGAAACGCCGCGAACCTGCTCGAGCGCTTCCTGCGCCAGCCAGCCGATTCGATCGAGCGCCTGCTGCACCGGCTCGACGGCGTTGGGCGTTTGGGTGGCGATAAATTCCAGTTGCAGGCGGATCGCGGTCAACATCTGCCCCACTCCGGTGTGGAGCTCGCTACCGATTCGTTGGCGTTCGCGTTCAATCTGTCGCTGGGTGGACAGCCGATCCGGATGGTTGCGCCGGGCTCGGGCGGAAAGTTTTCGCTCGGCTTCCTCCAGATGAAAGTAGCGTCGCAGCAAGCCGTCTTCGAGGATATCGAGCGCCGGTTCCGGCATCCGCGCCGGCTGCGCCGCCACCAGCATTGTATCCGGCATCACAAAAGCGGGCCAGATATGGAATGAGCCCCCGCTCCTCAGATATTCGGCAAGAGATACGCACAGAGGGGTGGCGTCGCCTACTACTGAACGTGCGTAATCGCTCATCCAGACCACCCGCCCATCCCTATCGCATTCGAACAGGAGCGGATGCGTCACGCCGGAAAAGCCGGAATCCCACTCGTCAATCAACCAGAGATCTCCTACCGTACTGCCGACTATTCCTGAATAGAATGACAGTTTGGCTGCGAATACGCAAATTGGGTACGTACCTAGTACCTATCCAATAAACATAGTACTTGCAATAGGTTTCTGAAAAAAGGTATACCTGAATCGATGTCACGGTCTATAGGAATTCTTCCGGGCGTCGCAGCGTTTTTGGCTGGCGTAGCGGCGGTAGCTCTAACCAACAATCGTCGTGAACGGGGAGCCTCTTCGGGCGACCCGGCGGGAGTCGCGGGTCTCAAAGCGGCGCTCTCTCAGCTCGAAACACGTGTTGCGGCTCAGGAATCGATGGGCGCCACGCGATTTAGCCAGATTGAAACACGGCTGGAGGAACATTCCGCCAAGCTGGCGACAATGCCGTCAACCGCCCAAATCGTCTCTGCCATGGAAGAGCTGCTATCCAAGACGATGTCGTCCCTAGACGAACGTCTCACGACGCAGGCTCGTTCCATAGACACCTTGAAAACCACCGTCGCCCAGACCGACAGCTTGCTGGAGCGCGTACTCGAGTCGCTCGATTCGCTGCAATCGTTCGCCGACCCGGCCGAGTTTGCCGAGGATGCGCTCCTGCAACAACGTCCGGTCTGATTTGACGTTTGGCTAGTTTTACCGCGGCCAGGTAAGTAAGAGAACTCAGGGCTTTCGGGGTGCGGTCTCAAGCCGCTCCCCGTTTGCGCTTTTTAGGCTTCGAAACATAGGCGGAGTGCGCCGCCGGTCGGTTCCTTAGGAAAAGGACGAGCCATGGATTTGGCGAAGGTTTTGGCCCAGCTCAACCAAGAATTGGAAAACCTCAATGCGGCGATCGCAAGCCTCGAGCGAATCGAGCAGAGCAAGCGTGGCCGCGGCCGGCCGCCAGGACACCGCACGACCGATTCCAACAAGAAGCCCACGCCGCCATCGGGACGGAAAAACCGCAAACGCCCGTAGTCAGGGTCGAGAGCCGATTGCCGGTAGTGGGAGACGCCTGTCCAGTTAGAATGGAACGTCGTCGTCCGTGACGCCCTGATTGAAGTCGTCGGCCGGCTGCGTTTGCGCCGCCGGTTGCGGACGTTGCTGCGAGCGCGGCATGGAAACGGGCCGCTCGAAATCGCCGCCAGGCGCCCCGCCGCCGGAATCGCCGCGGCCGCCGAGCAAGATCAAATCGTCGGCCACCACTTCCGTGACATAGCGCTTCTGGCCTTCTTTGTCTTCGTAGTTGCGCGTCTGCAGACGCCCTTCCACGTATACCTGCTTCCCCTTCAGCAGGTAATTGGCAAGGTTCTCCGAGCGCCACAGCACCACGCTGTGCCAGTCGGTTTCTTCCTTCCATTCGCCCGATTGCTGGTCTTTCCATCGCCGGTTGGTGGCCACGGTGAAAGTGGATCGGGCCACGCCGCTGGGCGTGAACTTAGTCTCGGCATCCTTGCCGAGATGCCCCAGCAACATAACTTTATTGATGCTTCGGGAAGCCATAGTTACCGAAACTGTAGCACGAAAGCGGCCGGCTCGAACGATTTCTAGCGGATTACCGAAGCCAGAGAAGTGGCCGGACAAGCCGCGGAAACGGCGAGCGCTTCCTGCTTCGGGAAATAGGGCGAAGCCGAGGCCAGCGAACGCTGCAAAAGCTCGCGCGAAGTTCCGCACGACCCGCCTGCCACCGCCGCCAGATGCCGCCAGGAGCGCGCGTCGGCGCGCCACGGTTCGGCCCCGCCGGCGTTCACCGCGCTCGAGAATTCTTCTTCGGCCCGCAGAAATTCCTTGCGCCGGTAGAGCAGAATACCGCGATAGAGATGCGCCTCTTCGCCCGCCGTATCGCCCGTGCGCGCAAACGCCACGCGGCTCGCGAGGTTGTAATCCTCTAACGCGGCCGCAGCCTGACCGGCTTTGTCTTTCGCCACGGCGCGAAGATACAACGCGCGGGCGCTGGCCGGATCTGTCTTGATTACCGAATCCAGAGTGACGATCGCCCCTGATACATCGCCCGCCAGCAGTTGTGCGCCGCCGTATTCGGTCAATGACACAGGAAAATCCGGTTGAGGACTAAGCCGCTGAGCGATAGCCACCGGGTGCGCGTTCCGCCATGCTGCGACGGCGCGGCCATACGCCGAGACGGCTCCAGAATAATCGCCCGCCTGGAAAGCGTGCCGTCCCGCCATCCATTCGCTCCATCCTGGGGCGCCCGAATCGGCGAAGTTGCGTTCCGCCGCCTGCAGATCTCCGCGGCCGGAAGCGATCCATCCCAACCATGCGCTACCAAGTTGGTGTACGGAGTGGCAAAATTCGGTCGTCCCGCCGCCGTTCGATTGGCAGTCGGTGGCATTCACCGCCGTAATGAGCAGTTGCTCCTGTGACTCGGCGGGGCCGCCGGTTTTCAAGCGCGCAACCGAGCCAAGAATGCGCCAGGTGGATGGGGCCGGTTGAATCAGCTTTTGCTTCAAGGTTGGGGATTGCCGGTCCGCAATCGCCTCGTCGAAACCTTGAGCCGCCGAAGAAAACGCGGCAGGATCCTGAGTCAGATCGGCTCCGGCCAGAGTGCAGAAAGCTCTACGGAAAGCAATGGTGGGGCTTTCTTCCGGGGTGGCCACAGCCAGCAGCATGGCCTGCGCTTGGGCACACTTCACAGTGGCCGCAAGATCAAGCGGGCCAGGAGCTTGAACGCGGTCAAAGCTCACCAGTGCCGCCGCTTGCAGCGCGACCTTTTGTTCATCCGCCGCATTCACGGCCGCTGACGCGAGTAGAACGAGGAGAAGAGTCCTCATACCTACATCATCGCGCCAATTGGGCCATTGTGCGCGTTATTACCAACGGGCGTTGCCGGACTAAGCCGCGCGCGGTTCGGTTTCAAGCGGCATGATGCGCACCTGCCGCAACAATTCCGGATGGCACGCCGGGCAGCAATCCGCGCAATACCAGCCATGGATCTCTTCCGGCATGTGTAACTTGGACGGCCATTCGCCGCACGTGTCGCAGCACCCCTTCAGGCGCTCGGAGATATGACAATTCCCTTCCATGTCTCGCGAAATCAGCACGCCACGGGCCAAAAGAAATCCGGCGGATTTTACCTGGAAATTAACGTTGGGCAACATAGCGCATTTGCACAACTGAGAAAAATGTTCGCGCTATAACCAAAACAATTCCGGCCTAAATCAATACATTCGGCGAATCAGTTATCCGAAGTTATCGGCTTGCCGGAGGCACGATGCCGTTCATGCGCGCATAGACCACCATCTGCCCGTAATGGTCGAAAGGATGAGTCAGCGCCGTCAGCGCCACCGACCCGCGCGGCGTCTGATTGTCTCCGAACGGCGAAGCGATCATGCCCGTGAAATTCTCCGCGGCTAGCGATTGCATTGCCTTGTGCAGATACGTGAATGAGCCCTTGGCGAAAGCCACAATCTGGTCTTTCGTCGCTGCCGAATCCGGCCCGTTTTCGCCGTTGGTATCCACCGGCGGCTTGGCGCCAAGAATCGCCGCGGCCACCATATAGTTGACCGCAGCCACGTGCTTCACCTGTTGCGCGAAGGTGCGCACCGTTTTGAACTCACCGTTCGCCGGCGCGAAATTGTAAGCCTCGGCGGGCATAGCCTGGGCGAGCGACATGAATTCGCTCTCGGCGCCGGAAAGACTCCGGTCGTAGATCTGGCCCACAGTCGGATCGGCCGCGAATGCGGCGGCGGCAAGGGCAAAAAAGGCGGCATATTTCATATAGAGTCGATTCTACATCCGGGGTTTTACGCTTCGGCAGCCGGCGCACTCTCCGGCAAGGCCTTTGCGATCGCTTCCCTAAGCTGCGTGACGGTATACGGCTTTTCGAGGAACCCGGTAATGTTTTGTTTAGTGAAGCGGCGGATAATTTCCACTTGATTATATCCGCTCGAAAGAACGATCGGAATCTGTGGATCCACCTTCCGTAACAGGTCTAACGACTCTTCGCCGCTCATCACCGGCATGGTGAGATCGAGGATAATCAGGCGGGTTTTCCGGTGGTGCTCCGTAAAAAGCTCGACGGCCTGCTTGCCGTCTTCCGCCAGCAAGACCTCATAGCCGAGCCTTTGCATAGCGGCCAAGCCGACCCGGCGGACGGTCTCTTCGTCATCGGCCAGAAGAACAGTTCCCCAGCCGAGGTGAGCGGATGGAGGGGACTCTGCGATCAGATCCGCGGATTGCAGGGCATACTCCTGCGCCACGGGAAGAAAAACCTGGAAGGTGGTTCCCTGCCCGACATGGCTGTAAACGCGCACCGCCCCCCGGTGCCCGCGTAAGATGCCGGAAACTGCGGCGAGGCCCAAGCCGCGGCCCGTGAATTTGGTGGTGAAAAACGGATCGAAAACTCTGCCGAGCGTTTCCTCGCTCATGCCGGAGCCGGTGTCATGCACTTCGATCCGCACATACCGGCCGGCGCTGAGGGAAGGTTCATTGGAACGGAAGGTCTGCGCAATAAAATCGGCATCGACATCGATGGCGGCGGTGGATATAGCGACCCTCCCGGGCCGCGCCTGCATGGCTTCCGACGCATTGATGATCAGATTCATGATGAGCTGCTGCATCTGCGCCGGATCGGCGTCCACCGGGGGGAGCGATTCATCCAGCTTCAGGACCAGCTCGACTTTCTTGTCGATAGTCGTCTGAATCAGCCGCAGGATATTCAGAACGACGGCGGATAAGTTCATGCGCTCGACAAGAAATCGGCCTTTGCCCGAATACGCCAGCATCTGCCGGGTCAGATCGGCGGCGTGTTCGGCCGCGGAGACAACCTCGCGCGCGAGGTGGCGGTCGTCGGGACTCGCGGACACTTCAGCCAGTAGACTGGCGTTCCCCAGAATGCCGGTAAGAAGATTGTTGAAGTCATGAGCGATTCCACCGGCCAGCACGCCGAGGCTTTCCAGCTTCGCGGTTTCCCGGAACTGAGCCTCCTCTTCGCGGCGGACCGTCATATCCCGCGCAATCGAGAGGATGCGGCGCGGTAGGCCGTCGGTGTCCTTGATCGGACTGACCATGACGTCCCAGTATTTGTCTTTTCCTTTCGCCGTCTTGCAGTACCCGCTGAAGCGCGCCTGATTTCCCTCGCGGGCCGATTTCAACGCGTTGACCGCCTTTTCGCGCTCGGCGCCTCGCCAGAGTTCGGGCCACGGAAGATTGGCGATAGTGGATAAATCGTCTACCTCCATCACGCGGCAGCCGTTCCGGTTCATCGAAAGAATGCGCCCCTCCAGGTCGAGCACCTTGACGCAATCCGGGTTGCTCTCCATCGCGCTCAGAGCCAGTTCTTCACTATGGCGGGCGTCTTCTACGGAAACGCGCAATTCAAGCAGGATCATCACCTGCCGGGCGAGGCGTAAGAGCGAACCCTTCTGATCTTCGCTCAGGCGGCGGGGCTTGGTATCTAATACGCAGACCGTGCCGAGCGGAAGGCCTTCGCGCGTTTTTAGAAGAGCGCCCGCGTAAAATCGGAGATGCGGTTCCGACACGCATAGCGGATTGTTCGCGAAGCGTTGATCGAGCAGGGTATCCGGAATCAACAGGAAATCGTCTTCTAGAATTGCGTGAGAGCAGATCGAGGTATCGAGCGGCGTTTGCCGCACTCCGAGACCGATCTCGGCCTTGAACCACTGGCGGCACTCATCGATAAAGTTGATGACCGCGATGGGGGCATCGCAAATCTGCGCCGCCAGAAAAGCGATATCGTCGTACAGCGCTTCCTTTGGGGTGTCGAGGATCTTATAGCGGTGCAGCGCTTCCAGGCGGCCCGCCTGATTAGGGTGCGGCTTGGCGATCATTGGCAGGCTGTTTTCATTGTAGGCCAGCCGTCCGTCCGCGCATGGGCACGTCCTATTCGACCACTGGCGTTTCTCAACTTAGCGGCAAACCTCTCCCGACACGTATGAAATGATACTTTGCCGAGTTATCAACTAGTACTTTGACTTTCCGTAGGGGCCCCAACGTATTGATTTCACGCCCCACACCGATATACTTACTGGAACAATCTCCCAGAAGTAACGGAGGATACGTGACGCCTAGGACATATTTCGTTGTGATCGCCGCTCTGGCGCTCTCGGTTCCTGTACCCGTCTACGGCCAAAAGAGAATCATTACAGGGCCGGTTTCCGATCAACGGATGGTGACTCTCGGAGGAAACACCCGGAGAGAAGCGACGCGAGTCAATGACCGCGGCGCTCTCCCCGCGGATTTTCGTCTGGATCACATGCATCTTCAACTCAAGCGATTACCCGATGACGAGCGAGCCGTTCAGAAGGCCATCGATGAACTCTCGACGCCTGACTCCGCGAACTATCGCAAATGGATGACAGCCGCAGAATATGGCTCGCGATTCGGTCTCTCCCCAGACGACACAGACCAACTAACCAATTGGTTGGCATCCAAGGGCTTCATCATACACGGCGTTTCTCCTTCGCGAATGGCCATCGATTTCTCCGGAACAACAGGACAGGTGCGAACGGCCTTCCACACGGAGATACATCGGCTCGATGTGGCAGGCGAAAGCCACATGGCGAATATGAGCGATCCGCAAGTGCCCGACGCGTTTGCGCACGCCATCGCCGGCATTGTCGGCCTGAACGATTTCCGGCCTGTGCCTCTGATCATTCCCCGCAAGAGTTATTTCATCACTAGCGGCCTGAATGCTATTGTTCCCGCCGATCTCGCCCTCATCTACAATCTCAACCCCGCCTTCGCCGCCGGATACACCGGGGCCGGCCAGACAATCGCTGTCCTGGAAGATTCGGATCTGTTTAGCGCCACCGACTGGGCCGCGTTTCGCAAGACCATGGGGCTGACGCTCAAGTACTCCAAAGGCACATTCAGTCAGGTACATCCCGCACCCGGCACAGCGGGCCCCTGTTCGGATCCCGGCGTCACCGGCGACGATGGGGAAGCGACTCTCGACGCGGAATGGGCCTCCGCCGCCGCGCCGAACGCCGTGATCGTACTGGAGTCGTGCGCCAACACGTCGACCAACGCCGGGATTTTTATTGCGCTCGAAAACATGCTCACGAACGGAACTACGCCTCCTTCGATCATCAGCATCAGCTACGCGGCGTCTGAGGCGCTGATCGGTTCCGGCGGCAATGCATACGTGAATGCCCTCTACCAACTCGCGGCGGCCGAGGGCATCTCCATCCTCGCGGCCTCGGGTGACTGGGGCGCGGACGTTTCGAGTGCGGGTTCCGAGGGGCCGTCGGTTTCCGGGATCAATGTCAACGGGCTGGGGTCGACGCCAAACAACCTGGCGGTCGGCGGCACGGATTTCGCCGACTTATATATCGGCGCGACGAACGCCTATTGGAATACGACAAATGGGCCTAACTACGTTTCCGCGAAGTCTTATGTGCTGGAGGTTCCGTGGAACGATTCCTGCGCCGGAACGCTTGTTACGGCGTTCGTCGGGTTTCCTACGCCATACGGCGCATCCGGCTTTTGCAACAGCTCGGTCGCTGTCACCAATGGCTTCGTCAATAATATAGCCGGCAGCGGCGGCCCCAGCGCTTGCGGCCTCGGCGATTCGAGTGGGGCTACTCCCGATGTGGTAAGCGGCACATGCGCGGGCTATCCGAAACCATCGTGGCAAGCCGGATTTGCCGGTATTCACAACGATGGAGTTCGCGATCTTCCCGACATCTCTCTCTTCGCCTCGAACGGTTTTCTCGGCCACTACTATGTCGTTTGTTTTTCGGATGTCGCGCAGGGTGGGGCTTCTTGCCTCAGTACCCCGAGCACGTGGGCGGGCTTTGGCGGCACTTCGGTTTCAACGCCAATTGCCGCCGGGATCCAGGCGCTGATTAATCAGAGAACCGGAAGCAGGCAAGGGAATCCCGCGCCGGCTTATTACGCCCTGGCTGCGAGCCAATACGGCGCCTCGGGCAATCCCGCGTGTAATTCCACCTTGGGGAATGCCGTGTCGGCTTCGTGCGTCTTTTACGATGTCACCGCGGGTGACATGGATATCGCCTGCCACGGCGCCCACAACTGCTTCACGCCCAGCGGGACTTTCGGCGTGCTTTCTACGTCGAATAGCGTCTATCAACCGGCATACCACGCGACAACCGGGTGGGATTTTGCGACAGGCATCGGTACGCTGAACGTATTCAACCTGGTCATGAACTGGCCGTAAAGCTGAGAGATGAAATGAAAACGAACGGAGGCTATGTGCAGAGACTATATTCGGTGGCGTTACTTCTGCTCGGCGCCGCGGGCACGCTGAGCGCGGACATCGTAGTGAACGGCGGTTTCGAGACAGGCAACTTCACGGGCTGGACGTTAAACGGCAATATCGATGACGGCGGCGGAATGCCCGCCGTATTCGTCACCGGCGCGTTTGTCAACAGCGGCGACTACGCGGCGGATCTGGGCGCGGTCACTAACAACACGCTGCTGGACCAAACGCTAAGTGTGACTCCGCTGACCTCGTACAAAATTACGTTCTTCGTCTCGCAGGGATTCGATCCGGACCCAACGAACGAAGTCACGAACTTCTTCAGCGCGTCTTTCGGTGGCGTAACCGGCCTGACTCTGACCGACGCACCGGCTTTCGACTACGAAATGTTTTCCTTCTACGCGACGACCGGCGTCTCCCAGACCTCGGCGCTGCTCGAGTTCAAGACGCACAACGACGTCGATTTTTACAACCTCGACGACGTATCGGTGGTTGCGACGCCCGAGCCGGCATCCTTGCTGCTGTTTGGCTCGACACTCGCAATCCTGGGCGGCGCGCTTAGACGCAAACGGCGAGCTGTGAGCTAGTTTCCCCTGCGCCGTTTCGTTATTCTAAAGCCGTGCCCGCATCATCCATGGAACTTCCGGCGGACATTCAGGCCGCTGTGGAAAGCGTTGGCCGGATAGAAGCGGTGCCCACTATCCTCGACGTTGTGCGCCGCACCACCGGCATGCGGTTCGCAGCCGTGGCCCGCGTGACCGAAGATCGCTGGGTCGCTTGCAGCGTGCTTGACGAAATTGACTTCGGTCTTAAACCGGGCGGCGAATTGAAGGTCGAAACGACCATCTGTCACGAAATCCGCCAGAACCGGCAGCCGGTGATCATCGACAACGTCGCCGAAGACGAACATTGGCGCTGTCACGGTACTCCGGCGATGTACGGCTTCCAAAGCTACATTTCGCTGCCGATCATTCTGGAGGACGGCTCCTTCTTCGGCACGCTGTGCGCTATCGATCCGCGCCCGGCGCGCCTGAATACGCCCGAAACCATCGGCATGTTCCGTCTGTTTGCCGACCTGATCGGCAAGCATCTCGACGCCCAACGGAGACTGGCGGTGGCCGAGTCCGCACTTCTAGAAGAGCGCGCAATTTCCGAACTTCGAGAGCAATTCATTGCGGTCCTCGGGCACGATCTGCGCAATCCGATGAGGGCGATCGGAAGCCTGACGGAATTGTTGTTGAAAACCCCTCTGGATCAGGACGCGGTCGTTATGGGCGGCCTCATTCGAAACAGCGCGGCGCGGATGACGGGGTTGATTAACAATCTGCTGGATCTGGCGCGTGGCCATCTGGGGGGCGGGTTGCCTCTGGAGCGTGATTCGAACCAGCCACTGCAGCCGGTGCTTGAGGCAGTCATCGCCGAGCTATCCGTAAGCCATCCCGGACAATCCGTGGAAGCGGCGTTTTCACTCGCCGATCCGGTCAATTGCGATCGCGCCCGGGTCGGACAGATGTTCTCGAATCTTCTAGCCAATGCGCTCACGTATGGTTCTCCGGCGCGCCCGGTCCGGGTAAGCGCCGTGAGCGGCGCAGGAAGATTCGAACTCTCCGTCTCGAATAGTGGCGCCCCGATACCACCGGACACGCTGAACCGCCTCTTCCATCCTTTTTTCCGTAGAGAAGTGTTGAAAGCTCAAGAGGGCCTGGGCCTGGGCTTGTATATCGCGCATGAGATTGCGATCGCTCACGGCGGAACGCTCGACGTTGAGTCGGCCGGTGACGAAACGCGATTTACGTTCCGTATGCCTTTGTTGTGAGCCGCCGCTTTTGACGGAACAAAAATCCGGATAAGATTGAACCGTGCAAATCAGGATTTCCGAAATGTTAGCGATGGCGCTGTGCCTCGCGGCGGCCGCGACCGCGCAGGTGAAAACCAACGTGCCTGCCGTCGTGCCGGACGCCAAGCCCGTAACCGTAGAACACATCAAGGTGCACGGCGCCGCGCTCGAAGGCAACCTGGAAGGCGACGGCGTCGATCGCGAAGTCATCGTCTTCCTGCCGCCCAGCTACGCCAGCGATAGGGCCCGCCGTTACCCGGTGGTCTATGCCCTGCATGGTTATTCCATCGGCGCGGCGCAATGGTCGCAGGAAATCCATGTGCCGCAGACGATCGAGGGCGCGTTCGCCCAAGGCGCGCAGGACATGATTGTCGTGCTGCCCGATTCGAAGACCGTCCATAACGGATCCATGTATTCGAGTTCCGTGACCACCGGCGACTTTGAGCGGTTCATCGCGCACGACGTGGTCAGCTATATCGACGCTCACTACCGCACGATTCCCGCGCGCACCAGCCGCGGCCTGGCCGGGCATTCCATGGGCGGTTACGGCGCAAGCCGGATCGGTATGAAGCACCCCGATGTCTTTGGCAGCCTCTACATCATGAGCCCGTGCTGCCTTTCCGCGCGAGCCGCCGGACCCGTCAACCCGGACACGCAAAAAGCCTTGGAGGCCGTGAAAACGCCCGCGGATTCGGCCAGCCTGCCGTTCGGGCTGCGCGTTCAGTTTGCATCCGCCGCGGCCTGGTCTCCCAACCCCAAGAAGCCGCCGCTCTATCTCGATCTGCCGGTGGAGAACGGCGCTGTAAGGCCGGATGTGATCGCCAAGTGGGCCGCCAACGCCCCGCTGGCGTTTGTCGATCAATACATCGGCAATTTGCGGCAGTATCGCGCCATCGCGATGGACGTCGGCGACCAAGACGGCCTGCGCGTCGACGCGGGCAAACTGCACGACATTCTCGACAACTACGGCATCGCCAATACCTTCGAGGTTTATTCCGGCACGCACACCAGCGCGGTCGCCGACCGGTTCCAGAATCATGTGCTGCCATTCTTCAGCAAGAATGTGTGTTCGGGCGGGAAGTGCATGTAGGCGAATCGTTGTGACGATCAAGCCGGTTCTGCAAAAGAAATCCGAAACCTAATTCCGTGTGGCGGGTTACTCCTTCGATGGGAGAAATGTCTCACTGTCCCATTCGAGCCCGCCAAGCCGCGCGCTACTCACCCACCTCGGCCATCTTGCCGGACCCCAAACCGCTGGTCCAGGCAATGGCTGTAACCTGAGCCCTTCCCGAAAAAGGAGATAAGTATGCCAACTACTGTTAGTTTCGCCAATATCAACTGCGGAGTGATCCCGCCGGGCGCAGTGGTAACGCCGACCACTCAGTGCGGAGTTCTCTCCGCGCCCGCAAACGTTACGGCCAGCATCACCGGAGACACCTCCGGTGGGGCTCTGACGCTAGTCTCCGTGAACAGTTACGTCACGAAAATCGAAACTACATTTCCAGATCCCGGCGACTTGCCTCCAGGGACGAAACCGATCCCGATCAAAACCGTAGTTCAGGTAGCCGTCGCGGAATCGAATGGAATCACGCCTCTGGCCGTGGCCAGCGGACAATTTGTGATCGTCACGATTCAATTCGCGCCGGCCGCCTCGACTCCCGCCACGAGCACCGCCACGCTTCTGATTAAGGGAGATACCTGGAACCCCGTGTCCGTTCCTATCACGGCGACTGTGGGCAAGCTTTCCGTCACAATTCCCTCGATCAGCATAGTCCAAGGGAGCTCCGTGAAGGTCCCCGTAACAGTCTCTTCTGCCGCAGGCGCCGGCACGACAGCCAAACTCATCATGGGCGCCGACGCATCGGCTGAAGCGCCTAACGTGACTGCGACCTTGAGTCCAACTTCTCTTACGATAGGCCAAGGGAAATCCGCAACGTCCACCCTTACGGTCTCTGCCGATTCCACGCTTGCCACGGGCTCCTATTCGTGGTCGCTGGCGGTGTGGGCTTTTGACAATGCGTATAGCTTCAGCGTTCCCGTCTCGATCGTCGTCGGGGAGCCCTACTACTTCATCAAGAGCAAATTGGGCAACGTGATGGATATCGTAGGCGCATCCACCGCATCCGGCGCCGGACTCGACGCTTTTCCGCAGAAAACCGGGGCCGATAACCAGCTCTGGAAGTTCACCGCCGACCCACTCGGCTCGGGATATTTCTACATTGTCAGTAAGCTGGACGGGAAAGTAGTCGACATTGAGGGGGACTCGACCAAGTCCGGAACGCTACTCGATGTTTTCGCTCAAAAGTCAGGGGCAGATAACCAACTTTGGTGTTTCGTAGCCGATCCCGCGGGCTCGGGAGACTGTTTCATCGTAAGTAAGCTGAACGGCAACGTGATCGACGTCCAGAACGCCTCGACCGCCGCCGGAACGCTACTCGACGCTTTTCCGGTCAAGTTGACTGCATACCAGAACCAGCTTTGGACCGTAGTCGATGGAAGCTTTCCTACGGTTCTCCCGACCGCGACGGCGGCCGGGCTGAGCTTGGGCGGCGGCTTCCATAACTACTTCCTGGTCAGCGGCGGCGATGCGCTCACCGGCGTCTCGGTGACTGTCACCATCACGTCCGATTTCGTCAGCTCCGCCAATGGCTATAGCTTCCAGTTGAACTGCAATTCGACATTGGGACCCACCGTCACCACCCAATGGCAGCAATTCCTGATCTACGCCAACCCGGGCAGCAGCCAGCTTGTGGCAAGCCTCCAGACTTGGAGCGGATCAAGCATCACCGACGTGCTGAACAATATCCACGTTCCCCTGGCGACCTTGCCGGGCACGACGCTTGCCGTCCGACTACAAACTCAATATCGTTTTGAATTACTACGACGCTTATCCGGTCGATGGATATAGCGACCCCTCCGCGCTTGTCTCCGGCGCCGTATTTACCGTGACCGACAACACGGGAAAGAGCCTGGGCAGTACGACGATCACCATCATCGGAGAGAATCTCGTGTCGACGGGTGCGCCAGCGACTGTCGCCAACCTCGCGCCGATCGCCGCTCTCCAACTCGACATCGGTGGATACGAAAACTCCACGAGGGCGGCGCTCACAGGGGGCGCGGGGAAGATCTCCTACGTCGCCGCGGTCGCCCTCAGCCCCTCGTGGGCAGCCCCAAGCTATACCACCGGCGAAGGCACGGCGGAGAGCGCCAATATAGTGTTCGGTCCGCTGCCCTGGCCGTGGTCCAGTTCCATGGAAACTCTGGAGCCCGGTTATTCAGTGGGGCAGATATTCGAGGCAGTCAGCGGCTTGGGCGTCGTGGAGCCCCTGGAAGCATTGAAAACCGGGCGGCACGTGCTGCCGCCGCCTAAAGACAGCTCGGCCGCGAAGGCCTAGGGCGCCGGCGCATTCGCCTCTGGCGGCCAAGGATATACAATTGTATAAGTATATCCATATGCACGTATCCAAGTGGGGCAACAGCCTGGCGGTTCGTCTTCCCGCTGCCGTGGTCGATGCGCTCGATCTCAAGGAAGGGGACGAAATCGAGATTTCCGTCGCGGGGAAACGCGATTTCCGCGTTGCACGCGACCGGTCGAAGGAAGAGGCGCTCGATCAACTCCGCCGGATGAAGTGGACCTTCCCATCCGGGTTCCGATTCAACCGCGACGAAATCCATGAACGATAAGCCGTTCCTGGATACGAACGTCATTCTTTACGCCTTCCGAAGAGACGATCCTCGCAGCCAGACCGCCGAGGCCTTGCTGGCGGCTGGAGGAATAATCTCGGTTCAGATCCTGAACGAATTCGTTGCCATGGCGCGCGGCAAACTCGGCAGGACTTGGGAAGAAGTCCGCGGCGCGCTGAAGGTCATCCGCGTCTTCTGCCCCGATCCCATGCCCCTGACTGTTGCCATCCACGACCACGCTGTCCAGCTAGCAGACCGGTATGGCTATTCAATCTTCGATTCGCTGGTGATCGCAGCGGCCATTCAAGCCGGGGCCAATACGTTTTACTCGGAAGACATGCAAGACGGTCAAACGATCGAGGGGCTGACGATTCGCAATCCGTTCCCGCGTGATGCCAACTGTCCGGCGACGAAGAAAAGACGGCCGACTTAAACGTGGACACCGGCGGGGGCTTGCGGAGGTATACCCACTCCCCCGCATGGTGGCGTCAGTCAGTATTGCTCGGTTCTGGTCCTGCGGAAGAATGCGCTGTTACGGTAACCAACGGGTCTTGTTGCGGAGGTCTTCTTCCGTCCAGGCCAGCCAGACCAGCAACAGGCCCTCGATGACGCTCCCGATTGGCCGCCGCGAATGGACTAGCAGTACTCCCGGGGATTCGTGGAGTTGGTTAAATTGCGCAAAGTGGGCGGGCAGGGTGCCAACATCTCTTGAGACCAGCACACGCCCGGCCTCGGCTGTAATTCGAAGAACTTCCGGATCCGGAGTGCCATCCAGGATGACGCCACCGGCGGCGCGAAAGTCGATCGATGGCTCACGGCGTCGTAAACCTCTGCCGATTGCGGGATTCAGATCGGCGTCCGCCTGAAACCGAAGAGGCAAGGCTACCTGACCGGCAGTTCACGCCTGGCACGCTCAAGGCGTTCCACCATGTCCGGTGTAAGCGGATCGCGCGCCTGCAACTCTTTCCACTTTTCGTCCTGCGCCCCGAGATACGAATCGATCTCTTTCGGATGCTCTAGGACAAACGTGATGGCGCCGTAAAGCTTTGCCAGCGACCCGATCGACGGATAGGCTTCAAAGATCTCTTCAGGGGAGCGGCCGTCGCGAAATTCGTAGGTCACAATATCGAGGCCAATGCGCGTCCCAGCTACGTAATAGCCGCCATCGCGGATTTCTACGTATTGGTTCGTTGGCATCATTGCCGAATTCGGCTCCTGGCTTATTTTACTGCAGGCTTCAGCGAATCGGTTGTGTGGTGCGCCCGGACAGATTCGAACTGCCGACCTTCTGGTTCGTAGCCAGACGCTCTATCCAACTGAGCTACGGGCGCGATTGAGGAAGAAAACGACTACTCCACTGTAGCGAAATCGCGCCGTTCCGCGCAACCGTCCGTCAGCTGTTCTATTGCGCCGGCGGCGGGGCCGGTTGGCCATCAAAAAGAGCCTGGACGCTGGGGCGGCCGAGAACGATGATCGTGCACACGCCGATCGCTGTCCCCCACGGAATCTGAAGGCAACTCAAGCAAGCCATCACGATGCAGAATACGCGATGGCGGCGCGCGCGCAGGCAGCGCGCGACCAGGAAAATCAACGCGGCGCCGATCAACCCAATCGCCGTGACGCCGAAACCGACCACGGTGAAAATCCAGCTGATGAATGCGGGGTCCACGCCGTTTTGAACACCCGACATCGGCATGGACGTTATCAGGCGGCCCATCCCGGCGTATAAAAGACCAAATAGCCCCATGCACGCCGTCAGTGCGCCCATGATGTAATAACCCACCTGCAAAAGGCGCAGATGTTCGCTATCGCGATCGACGAGTTCGCCCATCGGTAGAGTGTAGCACCGGCCGCTCACCGCTTCAGCGGATCTTCCACCCACGGTGGCGTTGCCTCGATCAGCCGGCCCAGTTCCGGCTCCACTTGCTCCATCTTTTCCTTCATCTCCCACGCGATTTCGCGGTAGCTGAAGTGGCCCTTCACGCCGCTGCGTAGGCGCGAGATGTATTCGGCCTCGGCGAAATCCATCTTGAAGAGGAAGCGGGAGCGAGCGCCGAAGGGCAGCAGGTATTCGGCGCCAGGGGAGGGCAGGCGGCGCAACGCGTTGAGCGCTGCCTGCATAGCGGATTCGTAGTGCCGGCCGGCGCCCACATGGACCGCGGCTTCTGGCGTGTCGAACCCGAGGTTGCCCGTGTACGCCTGGCGGAACTGGTGGCAGCGTCGGTGGCGGTGCAGGTCGCGATAGGCGCCGATATCGATCGTCAGATCGTAAGCGTACAGTCCGCCGCGGAAGCCCATCGGAAATTCGCTGCGGCGGGCGTTGGATCCGTTGGAACCGAGCGCGGCGTCCACCACTTCCGCGCGCACGGCAGCGCTCCATTCGCAAGCGATCTCGTAGAGTTCACGGAAGGGCCGGTCCGTCACCGGATAGAGGAGCGTCGCTGCGATATCCGCCGCGACTTGCGTGGGCTTCAGCAAATCCACGCGGCCGGGTTCGACCCCGCGTCTGGCCGGCAAATTCTGCCGCGCCCACAACGCCAGAGCCTCACGCGATGGCGCGGCATATGGATCCGCATCGGCATGGCGCGCCAGTGTCGGCGCCAGGGGTTCTTCGGCGCCGGCCGAATTCCAAACGCAGTCGGGCGGGGCGGCGCACGCCTCAGCCAACTCCTGGCCGAGGGCGCGCATCTCGGCGTATTCTGAAGCCTTCCATCGCCGGATCTGCTTTTCCAGCGTGCGAATGCTCGTCACCTGCCCTACGTTGGTGGGCACGCCCCAAAACAGCAGGTATCGCGCCACGTCGAACGCGCGCGCTGCAATGTTGCGCTTGTAGGCTTCGGGCTTCATGTCCTCCGGCCGGGGGTGGCGCTCGGTGAGGTGGTCCAATACGCGCAAGTTGAGCTCGGTATACGCGGCCAGCAACGCTTCGCCCGCCGCGCGGTAAGTCTCGGCATCGGCGCCGGTGAACTCCGGCGGCGTCACGAATCCGGAGCGCGAAAAATCCTGATAGCGAGACGATTTCGCCTGGCCGTCCCAGAGCGGCTCGGCTTCAATTTCCGTCGCCGCCAATTCCGACACGCCTTCGAAGCACGTCACCGTATGGCCCAGGTCGGCGATGGACGCGTGGCCGTATTGGAAGTAGAAGCTCTCGAGAAATTTCTGCGAATCGTGGGTGCGCACCCAGTCAATCGAAGCGCGTATGGAATCGGGCGAGCGGCTGTACCGCGCCAGCGCATACGCCGATTTTTCCGGCGGCATAGGCGCCACCGTGATCACCCGCTTGGTTTGCGTCAAGAGGTTATGATAGCAACGGCCCCATGCAAATTCGCATCCAGAAGATTCATCCCGCCGCTGTGCTCCCCACGTATGCGCATGGCCCCGGCGAAGACGCCGGCATGGATCTTTGCGCGGTGGAAGATGCGGTGCTGGAACCGGGCCTGCCGAAACTGGTAGCCACGGGTTTGACCATCGAGCTGCCCGCGGGCTATGAGGCCCAGGTGCGGCCGCGCAGCGGGTTGGCCTTGCGCCACGCCATCGCTATGCCGAACGCGCCCGGCACTATCGACCCCGGCTATCGCGGCGAAATTCGCGTCATCCTGCTCAACCTCGGGCGTGAGCCGTATTCCATTCGTGCAGGCGACCGTATCGCGCAGATGATCGTCTCGAAATACGAGGCGGTCGAATGGATAGAAGAGGCGCTCGCCGAATCCGTACGCGGCGCGGGCGGCTTCGGGTCGTCAGGGAAATAATGCAGCGATATTATCGTTGGCGCATTTGCATTTTGTTAGTTTTACACCAATAATTGATTGAAATACATTCCTGGTTCGGAGATGCAATGGTGAATCGCCGCGGGGTCATTTGGGGTATCAGGGTATTCGGTTTAATGGCGGCTGCCTCGCTGCTTTCCGGGCAAACCATCACCTCGCTCCAATCGAGCGACTCGGTTTCCAGCTTCCCTACAAATAACGATTCCATCACCGCTGGCACGCCCATTGTGTTCATGAAGCTCTACATCAATGGGACCTTCGACGCCACCACGTCCATCTCGGTCTTTTGGGATACCGGAGACGACGAAGGAGAGTCGCTGTCAGTGCTCAGCGTGAGCCCCACCCAGATCGTAGCCATCGTCACTCCCGATCTTTTTACAAGCCCGGGAATTGCCGGCGTTAGCGTCGACCAGTTCACTCCGGCCACCGAGTCCGACACCTTCTCCAATACGGTTAACTTCACCATCAATTCGCCGTTGGGCCTGCCGGGCGATACGGGCTTCCTTCCCACAGGCATTGTCGGCAACGTCTACTCATCGCCGGCTTCTTCCGGAGGCTCTCCATCGTTCAGCCTGAGTTTGAGCTCGGGAGTCCCGCCGGGACTGGGCAGCTCTTCGTTTAGCGGCAACCTGATTACGGGAACGCCCACCACTCCGGGAATCTACAGTTTTTCGGCCACCGTCGTCGATTCCTGGAGCAACGTTTTCACTGGTAGCGAAACTATATCCATCCTGGCCGGCATCACAATCGGCCCAGCCAGCCTGCCAGGCGGCACAATCGGCCAACCTTATAGCGCGGCATTGGTTGCCTCGGGCGGCATCGCGCCCTATTTTTGGACGGTGAGCGGACTGCCCGCCGGCTTGAGCCTCAACAACACAACCGGCGCGATTACCGGCACGCCAACGAGCTCGGGAAACTTTTCCTTGCTGGTTTCCGTGTCTGATTCGTCCGAGAGGTCCGGATTCGCCACGGTTTCCCTAAAGATCGCCGGATTGCCGGCGCCTCCTCCCACCGCCCCCGCCTTTGACTCTCACCCCATCATTGCCTTCAGGCGTGGTGGGACAGATTTACGTCGGGCTGATCGCGACCAGCGGCGGAACCGGCGATTACTCCGTCAGCTTGGCCGGCGGCACATTACCGCCTGGAGTCGCACTGGCATTCTCGGGCCAGCTCTACGGCACCCCCACCCTGGCGGGCACGTTCTCGTTTACCGCGAAAGCAACCGATTCTTCCGGCGTCACAGCCTCGGGAAGCTATTCCATCTTGATTCTTCCCGCCGCCATTTCCATCACCGGCGCTCCGCCAACCACGATCTCAGTGAATACGCCAATCTCCGTCTTGTTCGGCGCCACCGGAGGCGTTGCGCCTTACACTTTGTCTCTTAGCGGCACTCCGCCGCCGGGCACCGGTTTTTCCGGCGGATTGCTCAGCGGCGTACTCTCCACGCCCGGCACGTTCAGTTTCAGCGTTAACGCCGGCGATAGCGAAAAGCCGCCCGCCACGGCCACAAAGAGCTTCTCCATCACGGTAACTGCCGCACCCCTCACCATCAGCGCCAACTTGCCCGTGGGCTTTGTCGGAACGCCATATTCCGGGTCCTTCACGCCCAACGGCGGCGTGTCGCCCTATACCTGGAGCGGTTCGGCCGGCGGCGGCCTGAGCGTTTCGAGCAGCGGCGGCGTGAGCGGAACGCCTGCCGCGGTGGGGACCATTTCCATTTCCGTGACCGTCACTGATTCGGCCGGCACGAAAACCAGCGGAACCTTCTCAGTCACCATCAACGCGCCACCAGTCACCATCACAACTACCAGCCTTCCGAACGGCGCATTGACAGCGCCGTATTCGGCAACGCTGGGCGCTAGCGGCGGAACTGCGCCCTACACCTGGTCGGCCGGTGGCCTTCCCGGCGGGCTTAGCGTTTCGTCGGCAGGCGCCATAACAGGCACGCCCACCACGCTCGGCACCTTCACGGTAGGCGTTTCGGTGAAAGATTCCGTGGGCGGATCGGCAACCGCCAGCCTCAGCATTACCATCAATCCGGCGCCGTTGCGCATCACCACCACCGGCCTCTCGCCGGTGCCGCTTGGCGCGTCGTTCTCGGTCGGGTTTAGCGCTACCGGCGGCGCTGCGCCTTACACCTGGACGGCCGGCGGACTTCCTGGCGGAGTCTCCATCGCGTCGAACGGAACCTTGAGCGGCACGCCGACCGCGCTGGGAACGTCGTCCATCACCGTGACCGTTACCGACGCCAACAAGCAGACCGCCAGCGCCGCGCTCACCCTGGTGGTGACGCTTCCCGCCGCTCCCTCCGTGACGCTCGCCGGACTACCGGCCACCGGAGCGCCAGGGACGCAATCCACTACGTCCGTCACCTTGGGCGCCACTTACCCCACCGATGTCACCGTGAACCTGACGCTGACATTCACGCCCACTTCCGGTGCGAACGATCCGAACATTCAGTTCTCTACCGGCGGCCGCACCGCAACCTTGATCGTGAAGGCCGGCTCGACCACATCCACCACCACGATTGGCGTGCAGACCGGCACCGTCGCGGGCATCATCACCATTACCACGCAGCTTATTGCCAACGGAACGGATATCACGCCGTCGCCTGCGCCGGTTCGTAGCATCACCATCCCAGCGGCGGCGCCCACCATTTCGAGCGTCACTACGGCGTCGGTCACCGGCGGCTTCAGTGTGACCATCATCGGCTTCGATCCCACGCGCGCTATTACGCAGGCCAACTTCACGTTTACGCCGGCTTCGGGATCGACCTTGCAGACCAGCACCGTTACGGTTTCCGCGCAGTCGCTATTCAGCGCGTGGTATCAGGGCACGGCTTCGGCGCAATACGGCAGCCAGTTCAACTTCACCATTCCGTTTACCGTCACCGGCAGCGTGAATGGCATCGCATCCGTAAGTGTGACGCTGACCAACCCCACGGGGACGTCGAACAGCGTAACGGCAACGGTACTCTAGCCGGCTTAGTTGGTTTTGCGGAAAAACGGCACGCCGTCGCGCGCTTCGGTTTCGATCACGCGGTCGTCAATCTGCACGCGTTCGCCGTCGATGCGTACGGTCAAGCGGCCGCCGTCATCCAGCGTGACGATCGCGGTTTGATACGGCGCATCCGCCGCGAATGCTTCCGGGGCAGAGTAAATCACGGTTTCGGTGTAAACGGTTCCGCTTCTCATGCCACCCCCAGAATGCTGACCACGCAGGTCGCGCCCGACCCGCCTAGGTTTTGGGCCAATCCTACCGAGTGCCGCGGAATCTGACGCTCGCCGGCTTCGCAACGCATCTGCAGGACGAGGTCGCAGATCTGCGCCACGCCCGTCGCGCCCACAGGATGGCCTTTGGCCTTTAAACCGCCGCTGGTGTTCACGGGAATTTTGCCCGTGCGCGAGGTTTGGCCGTCGAACGCGAAGCGCCCGCCTTTGCCTCTTTCGACAAAGCCGAGGTCTTCCGTGGCGATGATCTCTGCGATGGTGAAGCAATCGTGAATTTCGGCGAACTCGATGTCGGCGGGGCCAAGGCCTGCCATCTTGTAAGCCTTCTCTCCCGCGCGGCGCACGGCCGGGAAGGTGGTGATGTCGTCTTTTTGATCGAGCGCCACGTAATCCGAGGCCTGCGAGATTCCCAGCACGCGCACCGGCTTAGAAGTGAACTCATGCGCGCGCTCCAGCGGCGCCAGGATCACCGCCGCGGCGCCATCGCTGATGAGCGAGCAATCGTATAGGTTCAATGGGTCGGCGATCGGCTTGGCTTTCATAGCCTGTTCCAGCGTGATGGCCTTGCGCATGTGCGCATCCGGGTTCAGCGCGCCGTTAGCGTGGTTTTTCACAGCCACGGCTGAGAGATATTCCTTCTTCGCGTCGAAATCGTGCATGTAGCGCCGCGCGATCATCGCGAATAGCGAGGCGAACGTCGACCCGGCCTTCATTTCGCCCGAGCAATCCCCGGCTTCCGCCAGAATCTGGCTCACGCGCGCCGTGGGCTGCGACGTCATCTTTTCCACGCCCGCGATCATCACGATGTCGTTGATTCCTGCGGCCACTTCGGCCCATCCATGGAAGAATGCCGATCCGCTCGAGGCGCACGCCGCCTCAATGCGCGTGGATGGCACCCCTTGAATGCCCAGGGCGGTGGAAACGTACGGCGCCAGGTGGTTTTGACCCACAAAAGAAGGTCCGGCGAAGTTTCCCAGGTAAAAAGACTCGATCTGGTCGGGCCGCACGCCCGCGTTTTTCAGCGCTTTTTCACCGGCCTCGACGGCCAAAGAGCGCAGATCGCGGTCGGGAAATACGCCAAATGGCGTCTTTCCAATGCCAATCACGGCAACTGGTCTCATATTTTTTAGATTAGCCGAACCGCGCGTTCGATTCGACACGCCCCGCTTCTCAACGTTTTGGCGTCCATCGGCGTATAACGGATTGTGGCTGATTTCCCAGCGGCGGACGCAATCCTGATGGTGAAGGGGGCGTGTTCCGAGCCGGAACTGCTGCAGGCCGCGCGCCGCGGGGATCTCGATGCTTTCGAACGCCTCATCGCCATGCATGAACGGCGCGTGTACGGCTTGGCCTTGCGCGTGGCCGGCAACGCCGAGGACGCTAAAGATGCCACGCAAGAGGCTTTTCTGCGCCTGCACCGGCATCTCGGCAAGATCGATTCCGAAGGAGCCATCGGCCCGTGGCTCTGCACCGTGGTGATCAACGCCTGCCGGGATATCGGCCGCGTCCGGCGGCGCTCGCGGCTGGTGGCGCTCGAAGACGGCGCGGACACGCGGCCCGATCCCGCCGCCGGGCCCGAGCGGACCGCGTTGGCGCGCGAACGCGAGCGGCATTTGCAAGCCGCGCTCGCCGAATTGCCCGAAACCGAGCGCGCGGCTTTGCTGCTGCGCGAAATGGAAGGCTTGACCACGCTGGAAGTGGCGCGTGTCTTAGGATCGTCGGAAACTACCGTGCGCTCGCAGATTTCGCGGGCGCGCCTGCGGCTGCGCAAGCTGTTCGCCGCGAGATTGGGAGGAGCAAAATGAGCTGCCAGGAGTGGCAAGAGAGGATCGCGGAACAAACCGGCGGCGAGTTTGCGCCGGATGTGGCGGAGCACCTGGGCTCGTGCGCCGCTTGCGTGGCGTTGGCCGAAGAATTGGAGAGCGATCGCCTCGCGCTGGCCGCCGCGCCGCCGGAGGCCGATTACGCCGCGATCCGCCGCCAGATTCGCGCGTCCATTGTCCGCGAACGGCGCGTGCGGCGTTACGTTCCGGCAGTGATCGCAGCGGCGGCTGTACTGGCCGCTGCGATCGTCATGCGGCCGCACGCCAATCCGCCAGCTCAGCCCGCGCCTCCCGCTGTCGCCGCGAATATCGCCGCCCCGCCCGTGCCGATCGAGCCTGTTCGACCCAAACCGGCGGTCAAACGTCGCCACCGGTCCGTCGCACTACCAGCCGATCTTGTCGCCGTCCGCTGGCTGGCGAGCCTCAACGATCCGCCCAAACCCGGGTCGGATTCGCCCGTCGAAGCCCGCATCGCAACCTCCAACCCCAATGTCAGCATCATTTTGCTGCAGGCCAAGGAATCATCCAATGAATAGACGCACAGTCTTGACCGTCGCCGCCGCGCTGTTGGCTACGATTGCGCCCGCCGCCGCGCAGCAGGTGAAAGTCATGCCGGAAGGGCGGCCCGATCCGGTCCTTTACGAGTTCAAGCACCTCGATAACGAAAGCGCGATGGCGGTCACTCATCTGGCGCAGACGATGTTTAGCGTCACCATCAGTTGGGAGCCGAAGCTGCATACGGTCGTGCTCTACTCGGGAAATCGCGAGCAACTGCAGAAGGCGGCCGATTTCGTCAAGCGCTACGACGTTCCGCCGCCGCCCGAACCGCAGATTCGATTCATCGCCTACCTGATTCGTGCGGGCGAGGCCCCGCCGCTAGCAGGCAAGTCTCCGCAAGATGCCGCAAGCCCCGTTCCGGCCCAGTTGGACGAGGTCGTGGCCGAAATGAAGAAGTCGTTCGTCTACGCACACTACGCACTACTCGACACCGTAACCAGCGTTTCGCATGGCAGCGCCGCCGCGGCGGACATCCTGCCCGGCCTCCCCTACGCCTATAGCGTCGACTATGGCGATGTCGCGGTTAGCCCCGATCGTAAGGGTGTTAACGTGCGCCCCTTCCAATTTCAACTGCGCAACGGCGGGGGCGCTGGCAAAGATAGCGTCATCTCGTCGATCAGCAGCAACATAACGATTCATGAGGGTCAGAAACTCGTCCTGGGAAAAGTCCGGCTGCCGGCGTACGGCAGTTTGCCGCGTGCCGACCTCTTCGTCGTCCTCACGGTCAAGGTAGAATAGGACCGAAACGGGGTTGGTCCCCGCGGAATTGTTTCCACGTTTTTCGGGTTTCTGCGTCATTTTGTTAGAAGTTACTAGAAGTCGTGGAAATCCTGTGGGAACAGCCGTTTACAGCCGGATGAGCGAAGCCATCGAAACCGGTCTGGAATTGGCGGAGCGGCAGGACCGCTTCGTCGCCGAGCATTTGCGCCGTATCTTCGCCCAGATCTATCACATCGTTGGGAACGTCCACGATGCGCAGGATTTGACGCAAGAGGCGTTCATCAAGGCCCTCCAGCACCAGGAGCAGCTCAAGGATGAGCAGAAGGCCGCCCATTGGCTCTCGCGCATCGCCACCAACACGGCCATCGACTTCCTGAGGCGTAGTGGACGCGCCAAGTTCTGCGAGATCGAAGACTCGCACTTCACGGGCTCGGAGAGCCCGGAACAATTGCTGCTGCGCAGTGAGCATCGCGAATACCTGGAAGACGGCTTGCGTTTGTTGAGTCCGCGTGAGCGCGCGGCGCTGATGATGCGCGATGTGGAAGGCATGGCGGCGGAAGAGGTAGCGGCGCAGTTGAGCTGCTCGAAGGCGACGGTGCGCTCGCACATCGCCAACGCGCGCACCAAGCTGCGGCGTTACATGGAAAGAAGGAAGCGGTAAGAAGATGAGACACCCCAATCAGGCGGCGCTGGCATTGCACGCGGGCGGCGACCTGGGTGCGTTCGCTCGCTGGAAAGTCGAACGTCATCTTGCGGGTTGCGCGCGGTGTTGCCAGGAAGTTGCTGCGTTCCAATCGACTCGCGATTCGCTCGCGAACCTGGCGGAAATACCCGAGATGCCCTGGAACCACATGGCCGCGGAGATGCGCGCCAACATCCGGCTGGGGCTGGCGGCGGGCGAATGCGTCCGCGGCGCCGGCGAATCGAAATCCCGTATCCATTTTGGCTGGCGCGCGGCCGTCGCGATGGCGAGCATCACGGCCATCGTTGTCACCGGCGTGATTCTGGACCGGCCGCATCCGCGAATCGAACGCGAAGAGACCGCGCTGCGGACGGTGCGCGGCGGCATCGGCACCGAGAGGATGAAATTGATGTATAGCGCGGCGGATCCCGACCGCGTGCAGCTTTCCGGCAGCGCGGGAGGCTCTGTACAGGCACAGTACACGAGCCAGGCTACGGGCTACGTGACGGTGAGTGAGGTCGATGCGCAGTAGGCTGACAATCCGGATTTTGCTGTGCTCGGCGCTTGCGCCGGGATTCGCTGCGGCGCAGGATGCGCCACTTTCCAGCAGCTCCGTCAGCATCAATTTCCCCACAGATTCGCCGGTGGTTCAGATCGCCAACAACGTCGGTGAATCGCGTACTGCCGCGCGCGGCGCGGCGCTGCTCATCGATCTCCATCTTTCGCTCACATTGCGCAATATCAGCAGCCATCGCATCCGCAGCGTGAAGATGGGCGTGGTTTCGCAGGAAGTGGCCATGGGCGGCAAGGGCTCGGTTTCGCAGATGGGCATGAACGTCGGCCCCGGCGAGACTTTCCCGGTGCGCATTGACACGCAATTGATGAAGCCCGTGCAAGCTACCGGCTCGCTGGTGGAAGTGCGGCTCGAAGGGGTCCTGTTTGACGATCTTTCGTTCTACGGTCCCGATCTCAATGCGCAGCGCACGCTGACGGCGCGCGAGATGGAATCGCAGCGCGATCGCGAATATTTCCGGCAGGTGCTGGCGCGGGCGGGCGTGGAAGGTCTGCGGCAGGAAATCCTCGCCAGTATGGAGCGCCAGCGCTTGCGCCCACAATTGGATTTGCGCATGCCGCGCGGCATGGCGGTCAATTCCACCGCGCTTGGGCCGGAACGCAAGGAGCAGTTCGCTTTTCTAAAGTTCCCCGACGCGCCGGTGGAGGCCATCGGCGGGTGGGCGCAGGTCGCCGGAAATCAGATGCGCTCGCCCCACATCGACGTGCAGAACCGCACGGCCAAGGCGGTGAAGTATGTGGAACTCGGCTGGCTGGTGCGCGACGAAAACGGCGAACAATACATGGCGGCTTCGTTGCCGGCCGCCGGACCCGATCTTTACCTCGGCGCCCGCGGCAAAGCGCAGGTGGTGCAGGATAATGTCATTGATCTTTCGCGCAACGGACGCCCGCTCAAGATCCAGAGCATGAAGGGGTTCATCAACCAGGTGCAATTCGCTGACGGCAAAGTATGGGCCCCCAGCCGCGAGGATCTGGACAACCCGGAGTTGCGCAAGACGCTGCCGCCTTCGGCGGGCGAACAGGGGCTGACGGAGATTTACCGCACCAAGGGCATCGACGCGCTGCTGCTGGAATTGAAGCGCTAACGCGCGTGAGCGGCCCTACTTCTTTGGCTCGATCTTAATCAGCTTCAAGACTTCCGTCTGTTTATCGAGCTCCGTCTTGCCGGCGGGGAATTCGTTGGCGTTCAGAATGAATGCCAGAATGTCAGCGTCCGTTTGCCGGCTCAACCGGCCCGGATCGTCCAGCGGCATCGATTGGCGGATTCGCTCGAACAAGTCTCCCACCGTTAGACCGTTCCAATTGGAAAGAAACGGTCCGCCCGTGAGCTGAGGCGCAGATTCCCCGCCGGTCAATTCCGCGCCATGGCACGACGCGCATTCCTTGGCATACGCCGTTGCGCCGCGTTTCGATTGATCCGCGGTGTAGACGCCATCCCACACGGAGCGTGTAGTCTGCGCCCCGGCAACGGCCACAATGATTAGAAGCGTGACCCGTTTCATTCCGCCGTAGGCAACGTGAATGCCAGATATTCGCCCGAGTAAGCGCCGCCGCTGACGGCGATTACGATGTATTGCCGCCCGTTCACCATGTAAGTCATCGGCGAGCCGCTTTGCGGCGCCGGCATCATCACTGCGCCGGCTTCCTTGCCGGTGGCTTTGTCGTAGGCGCGCAGCATGGCCGCGCGTACGCCCGAAGCCTGGATGCTGATCTGGCCTTCGCCCGCGATCACGAGCGACTTCGTCACCAGCGTGCCGATATTGTAGCCGGATTGGCCGGTGCGCTCGATCTTCAGCCCCGCCAGCGCGGGATTGTTCTTGATGTCGTCCGGAGTCTCACCATGCGCAACCTGCCAGACGATTTCGCCGCGGTCGAGATTGATCGCGGAAATGGTCGAATACGGAGGCTTCATCAGCGGCAAGCGCTCCACGCTCAGCCGTCCGCCGCCGCCACCACCTCCGGCTGCGCCGCCGCGTCCACCGCGCCCGCCGCCCGCGGGCGTATCCGCCACGGCCGGCGTGAGGCGCGCCGTGGTAATGGCATCGGCGCCCGAGTTTTCGCCCGGACCCGTTGCCATACGCACTGCCTGCCCCGCGGTGCCGGAAACATAGTTCATATCCGACATCTCTTTCGGCGGCTTCACCAAGCCGATAGGCGTCACGCAGGCGTTGCATGCGTAGACGTAGACCGTGTGCGTTTCGGGATCATACGACCCACCGGGCCAGTTCGTGCCGCCGCTGGCGGTGCCGAGCGTGAGGGTGGCGAGAGGTCCATCGACTTTGCTCTCGACCGGAGGCGTGTACACGGGGCCGATCTTGTATTTGGCGACGGCCGTCAGCGCCTCATCGTGCAGTTTGGGGGTGAAGTCGATCAAGTCTTCCGGTAAGACGCCGTTGCGCGCATAGGCCGCGGGCTTCGTCGGAATTGGTTGCGTAGGCGAATACCACTCGCCCGGAACATCGCCCTTGGGCGCGGGCCTTTCGACGATAGGCCACACCGGTTGGCCGGTGACGCGATCGAAGACATAGAGGAAGCCCTGCTTGGTGGGCTGTGCCACGGCCTTGATGGCGCGGCCGCCAACGTTGATATCGGCCAGAATCGGCGCCGAGGAAATATCCATGTCCCACAGCGGATGGTGCACCAACTGGAAGTACCACTTCCTCTGGCCGGTCTTCAAATCGACGCACACCAGGCTTTCGCCGTAAAGATCGTTGCCCGGACGATGGCCGCCGTAATAATCGCCGGTGGGCGATTCCACCGGCAGATAGACCAGGCCGAGTTGCTCATCCACCGAAATCTGGGTCCACACGCCGGTATTGCCGGTGTATTCCGCGGAGCCCTTCAGCCAGGTGTCATAGCCGGGCTCGCCCTTCGTCGGAATGGTGTGGAAGATCCAGAGGCGCTTGCCCGTGCGCACGTCGAAGCCGCGCACGTAGCCCTTGTTGTTGCGCATTGTCTTGGGCGTCATGCCTTCGCGGAACGCCGCGCCCACGATCACGGTGTCTTTAGCAACCACAGGCGCCGATTGCAGGCCGATTTCACCGGTGGTGAGGTCGGGCTGGATGGTCTGGTCATCATTGAGCTTGAGATCCACAGCGCCGGCTTCGCCGAATGATTTGATGGGCACGCCGGTCTTCGCATCCAGCGCCATCAGACGATAGCCCGGAGTCACGTAAAGAATGCGCTCTTCCTTACCGTCGGACCAAAACGCGACGCCGCGGCCGGAAAGCTGCCGAGGCGCGGCCGCTCCTCGCGCGCCCTCGCGCTCGCCGTGAACCCAGATCAGCTCGCCCGTCGCCGCATCCAGCGCGAAGACCGAACGCCGGTTGCCCCCCGTCGCATAGAGAATGCCGTTGACCATCAGTGGCGTGCCTTCGAGCTTGAACTCGGGGCGCGTGCCGAGGTTATCGGTCTTGAAGCGCCAAGCCACTTCGAGCTTGCTGAAGTTCGACGCGTTGATCTGGTCGAGCGGCCGGTAGCGCGAGCCCTTCAGATCGGCCGCATACGACGGCCACTCTGTATCTTTGGCGTTCTGTCCCCATAGCGGCGCGGAGGTCAATACGGAACCCAGCGCCGCGATCGCGACGTAGCGTATCATCGGTGGCATTATTCTTCCCTTGAGGTATGTGTGGATCAGCCGAGGCCCTTCAATTGGCTCAGCTTCGGTTTCAGTAGCGCTTTCTGTTCGTCGGTGAGGTTGAGGAACGGCGGACGGACGTAGCTCTCGCGGAAGCCGTAGCCGGTGAACGCGTACTTGATTTGCGGGGCGCCGCCGGGCACTCCCTGCACCTTCAGTATGCGGCTGGTTTCCTGCAGCTTGTCATAAGCCGCTTTCACGTCCTTACCCTCGCGCTGCGCCTGGAACACGCCCGCCACCTGTTTCGGAAAGAGATTGCCCGCCACCGAAATCGTGCCCATTCCCGCCGCCATCGCGATGGGCAGGTTGTTTTCGGTGCCCGTCATGATATCGAGCTTAGGAAATTCCTTGGTGTATGCGGTGTAGCCTTCGGCGTTACCGGTGGAATCCTTAATGCCGGCGAGGTTGGGATAGTGCTCCAGCTTATGCAGAAGCTCGGGCGTAATCGGCACCTCGCTCATTGCCGGGTAGTGATACAAGTAGACCGGCAGTTTGGTCGCTTCGAGCACCTGCGAGTAATACTTCACCAAGCCCTCAGTGGCTGGCTTCTTGAAATAGAACGGCGGAATGCACAGCACTCCATCGGCTCCATGCGCGCCCGCGTGGGCCAACAGATCCAGCGTTTCCGGCAGATTCGGCGTGCCGACCTGAATCAGGACGCGCAATCCGGCGCGATGCGCCAGCGCCGTTTCAGCGACTTTCTTGCGCTCGGCGACCGAGAACGACGGGAACTCGCCGGTACTTCCGAGGACGAGGACGCCATCCGCTCCGCGTTCCTTCAGGAATGGCAACAGGTCGCGAAACAGCCCGTCATCGAACCTGTTTTTGGAATCGCATGGCGTGACGATCGCGACATAAAACTTGCCTCCGGAGCGTGCGCCTCCGGTGTCCGCGGCGTTGGCGGAAATGGCCGCCGCCGCGCCAACTCCCACGGCGCCGATGAAGTTTCTGCGTGTGGATTGCATCGAAGCACCTCCTGCTTGTTGCGATCAATCATCGTACAACGCCTGAGGGCGGATGGGAAGCGGCCTCCCGCCGCCTCAGGCCGGTAGAATAGAAGCGGACTTCCTTATGTGCCGAAGCATTAAAGTACTCCGCCGGCCCGATCAGTTCGCCACCAAAGAAGAAATTGACGCCGCCGCGCTGCAATTTGTCCGCAAGATCAGCGGATTTCACAAGCCCTCGATGGCCAATCAGGCCGCATTCGAACGTGCTATCCACGAGATCTCGAAAGCCAGCAACAAGCTGCTCGAAGCGGTGGCCGCCAAGCCGCGCGAAAGTTCAACGGCCGGGCGCGCTCTCGATGGCGAGCCGCAGCAACTCGCCTAGTTTTTCGCGGCCCGCGAGCTCGATTTTGGCGCCGTTCCTGGTGACGTAGAACACGTCGATGGCCTTGTGCGCCTCGGTGTCCACCAGCACCACCTCGATATTCGCGCCGAAAGAAGAGATCGCCGAAGCTAGGTCGTAAAGCAGCCCCGGTCGATCTTCCGCCACGATTTCGATGAGCGTGGCCGCCGCGCTGGCTTCCGGATCGAACGAGACTGCCGCCGGGATGTGCGCCTTGCGGCTCGGCGGCTGGGGCTTGGGGCGATTCTTCAGCAGTTCGCGCACGTCCTTGCGGCCGGAAATCACGCGCTCGGCGGTGGCGCGCAGGCGCTCGATTTCCGATGGATTGAGATCGAGCGTGCGGTTGGGGTCGGCGAAGAGGAACGTGTCCAGCACCAGGCCGCGGCGGTTGGAGAAGGCTTCGGCGCGCAGGATGTTCATGCCGAAACCGGCTAGCGTTCCGGCGGCGGAAGCGAAAAGTCCGGGGCGGTCGCCCGCCACCAGCGTCAACTGCCACGCCGATTCGCGCTTCGAAATCTCTACCGCCACTCCGCGTTGCCGGCGGACGGCGTCGAGCGCAAGATGATGATTGATCTCGGCGTCGGTGTGCGTGCGCAGATAGCGCTTGGGGAACCCTTCGAGAAATTCGGCGCGTTCGGGCGGCGCCGCGCCGGCGATTTCGATGCGCTCCGACTCCAGCTCGCGCGTGAGTTCGTTGTAAACCGCGAGATAAAGCTGCCACAACTGGCTGGCGCGCCAGGAAGTCATGGCGTCCGGGTTGACCGCGCTGATATCGGCGTAGGTCAGCAGGGTTAGCGCTTTCAGACGTTCCACCGTTTCCACCCGCTCGGCGATTTCACGCACGGTTTGCGGGTCGAAAAGATCGCGCGCCTGCATGGCGGCGGAAAGCTCCAGGTGGCGGCCGATGAGGAAGCGCACCATTTCGCGATCGCGCGCCGGCATTTGGATGCGCGCCATCGCCGTGTCCGCCAGATCTACCGAGGCTGCCACGTGCCCGGCTGTCGCGCCGGCCTTGCCCGCGTCGTGGAACAGCAGCGCGAACATGAGCGCGCCCGGTTGCTCGATCTCGCCGCGCAGCGCCTGGAAATTTCCCTGCGCGCCCGCCAGACTGCGCATGGCGACCAGCGTGTGCTCATCCACCGTGTAGCGATGGTAGAAATCGCGGATCACCAGGCAATCGATGGGCTCGATTTCGGGAAAGACGGCGGTGAGCAGACCCGAGTCCTGCATGACGCGCACGGCCAGCGGGGAATGCGGCAAGGAAAGGATGCGGCTGATCTCGGGCCACAGCGCGCGCGATTCGGTGAAAGCCGTGCGCAAACGTGGCAGCCGGGCTTCGATTTGCCGCTCGGCTTCGACTGACGGCTTGATGCCGTGGCGTGCCGTGAATTCGAAAAGGCGCAGCGCTAATTCCGGATCGCTATCGAGCTGCAACGGCGCGCGGAAGTGGGCGCGCTCGCGGTGCACGCTGAACTCGGCGTTTTCCAGGCGGCCCAGGCGATCGCGAAATTGCGAGAAGAGCGAGCTATTTTGCGCCTCGCCCGCGTCCAACGCCTGCTGCGCGGCGCGGAAGACGAAGCGGGCGTGACGGTAATACTCGCGCATCAGGCGCGCGGCGTCGCCACCGTAGAATTGCTCCGCCAGCGCATCCTGCGCATCGAAGGTGAGCACGTTGGCGTCGCGTCCGGCCTGCGCGTGCAAGAAGCAGCGGATTTGCGCGAAGTGCAGGAACGCGCCATCGAGTTGGCCGTCGGCATCCTGCTGGCGCAATTGATCGAGCCAGCGCACCAACTGGATGTCGCGCAGCCCGCCGGGCGATTCTTTGACGTTCGGTTCCAGGTGATGAATGGTGTTGGCGAAGCGGGCATGCCGTTGGCGGGCCAGGCGCGCCAGATTGCGCGTGAGGGCCTCGCGGTTGCCGCGAATGAAGCGCGGCAGCTTCGCGGCGAGATCGGCATAGAGAGCGCGGTTACCGGTGAGATAGCGCTGATCGAGCAGGCTTACGTTGAGCTCGGCGTTTTGTTCGTGAACTTCCAGGCATTCCGCCAGCGTGCGCACCGAATGACTGACGCGCAACGCCGAATCCCACAGCGATTGCAGGAAGACGGACGCCGGTTCCTTGGCGGCGGCGAGCGAGCGCTCGGAATCGAAAAGAATCAGGATGTCGACATCGGAATACGGAAACAAATGGCGGCGTCCATAGCCGCCCACGGCCAGGACAGCCGCGGCAGTGGACGCGAGATGCGCTGCCGCGGCGTCCGTGACGACGCGATCGACGCGCGCCGTCCGCTCGGCCAGCGTGATGGCAGCGCCGCCAACCGAACCGGTAATCCTAGAGGGCGGCTTCTCCGCGGTCATCATTGCGAATCCGGATGGCCTCCAACACTTCGTAGACGAAAATCTTGCCGTCGCCGATCTTGCCCGTCCGGGCCGCGGCGGAGAGCGTGCGGAGCACTTCTTCGACGCGATTGTCCGCCACGACTAATTCCACCTTGAGCTTGGGCAGCAGATCGACGTTATATTCCTGGCCGCGGTAGGTCTCTTTGTGACCCTTCTGGCGTCCGTGGCCGCGCACATCGGAGATGGTCATGCCATCGATGCCGATGCCCTTCAGGGCCTCTTTCACTTCTTCGAGCTTAAACGGCTGGATGATCGCTTCGATCTTTTTCATGGTCAGGCCTCGAAGATGTATCCTTCCTCGCCGTGCTGGCTGAGATCGAGCCCGTCGATCTCCTCTTCCTTGGAGACCCTGACTCCCACCAGGACGTCGCAGACTTTCAGGATAATCAACGTGCCCACGATCGCGATCGCCCACGAAATCAGGCAACCCACCGCCTGGCGGCCGAGCTGCCCGGGAACGCCATCCACCCAGCCCAGCGGCAGCACGTTGCCTTTGGCGTCCTTCAAGCCGTCATTAACCAGCTTGGTGGCAAAAACGCCGGTGAGCAACGCGCCCAACGTTCCGCCGGCGCCATGCACGCCGAAGGCATCGAGCGAATCGTCATAGCCAAACTTCGACTTCACGAAAACCACCATGAAATAACAAACCACGCCCGCGCAGGCGCCGATTAGAAGCGCGGGGAACGGCTGCACGAAACCGGAAGCGGGCGTGATGGCCACGAGACCGGCCACCGATCCCGAAATTCCGCCGAGCACGCTGGGCTTTCCGTTGTGCAGCCATTCGGCCGCCAGCCATCCGAGCGCCGCCGCGGCCGCGCCAAAGTGGGTCGCCACGAAAGCGCTGGTGGCGAGCGAAGAGGCTGCCAGCGCGCTGCCCGCGTTAAATCCGAACCATCCTACCCACAGGAGGCAGGCGCCGATGAAACTGAGCACCAGGCTGTGCGGCTTCATAGGAGTGTGCGGGAAGCCGACGCGTTTGCCGAGATAGAGCGCGCAGACCAGCGCCGAAACGCCCGAGGTAATGTGCACCACGGTGCCGCCCGCAAAATCAAAACAGGGAACCGAACCGCCCGAGAACGCGTTGAGGAAGCCACCCTTGCCCCACACCATGTGCGCCATCGGGAAATAGACCAGCAGCGACCACAAAGTGGTGAAGAGCAGCATGGCGCTGAATTTCATGCGCTCCGCAAACGCTCCGCAGATGAGCGCCGGCGTGATAATGGCGAACATCAACTGGTAAATCATGAACGTCTGCTGTGGAATGGTGGCGGCGTAATCCGGATTGGGCGCGGCGCCCACATTATTCAGAAACGCGAAATGGAAATCGCCGACGAACGGTCCCGAACCGCCGAAAGCCAGGCTGTAACCCGCCACGGCCCAGATCACGGTGACCACGGCCATCAAAATGAAGCTCTGCATCATGGTTCCGAGCACGTTCTTGCGGCGCACCAGACCGCCGTAAAAAAGCGCCAGGCCCGGTCCGGTCATCATCAACACGAGCGCGGCGCTCACCAGCATCCAGGCGTTGTCGCCCGCGCTTTGTGCAGCCGCAATTTTGGCCTGAAGATCCGCCGGAACCATATCAAGCCATTGTCCGCCGCGGCGCAACGACCCGCCAGACGGAACTTTTGATTTCGCAAATTTGAATTTTTTATAACAATCGGAGCCCGTATCCTGTTCTACAATTTAGAAACCTCCGCATGGCGTCAGCCCTTGTAAAAAACCCCGTTATTGACCCCCGGTACGCTTGTTTCCGTCTGGATATCCGCGAATCGTCCATCCACCGGCGAGGTGTTTACACATTGGATCGCATCCCCAAGGGGCGAAAAGTCATCGAGTACACCGGCGAAAAAATCAACCGCCGCGAGACCAAACGCCGGGGAACCGGATCGGTCACCTACCTCTTTACGCTCGACAACTACTGGACGCTCGACGGCGCCTTCGGCGGCAGCGGCGCCGAGATCATCAATCACAGTTGCGAGCCGAACCTCTACACCGTGATCATGCGCGGACATATCCTCTACCTGAGCAAACGGAGTATTCGGCCGGGCGAAGAACTAACGGTGGATTACCGGTTCTCGGACGATATCGAGGATATCAAGTGCCGCTGCGGCGCCAAAAAATGCCGCGGCGTTATTAACTGGAAGGACTAGCCAGCACGGCCTCGGCCAGCCGCGCACGGATTTGCGACATCACGTCCGCCGCCAGGAACGGCTTGCGCAGTACGGGGAAGTGATGCTCCTCGCACACCAGCTCTTCCTCGGGCGGGAGGATGGTGCCGGTCATGATGATCACCAGCATGCCAGGCCGCTGTTCCACGAACTCGGCGCCCAATTCGACGCCGTTGCCATCAGGCAGCATGTAATCGAGCAACGCGGCATCGGCGCGGTTTTCGGCCATCAGCCGCTTGGCGGCGGACGCCGATTCAGCGGTGAGAAGCCGCCAGCCGGCATCGGCCATCAGGCGTTCCAGGAAGTGCAAAAGGTCGCGGTTATCGTCCACCAGCAGCACGGTGGGATGCATGGGCGCGGGCGCGGGAGTGGCCGCGTACGCGCGCAGGTTCAGTTTATCGCCGCCTTCGGCGATTTCGACGCGCACCCGCGCGCCCGGCGACACCTGATTGGTGGCTACCAGCGTGGCCAGCGGCTGCGTGAGATGACGGTGAATGGTGCGGTTGAGTTCACGCGCGCCGTATTCGGCGCTGGTACCTTTTTCGAGCAGGAAATTGCGCGCCTCGTCAGGCACCTCGAGCATGAACGAACGATTGCCCAAGCGCGTGTTCACGTGATTCTGGAGATCGGCGATCTGTTGCCCGAGAATTGCCGATAGCGATTCCGTGGTGAGCGGTTGATAGGTGATGATGCAATCGATGCGGTTGACGAATTCGGGCGAGAAGCGCTTGCGAACGGCCGCGAGCCCGATGTTTTGCAGTTTGCTGGTGAGGCTCGCGCGGTCTGTGGTTTTGGCCGATTGGAAACCGAATTCGGGATTGATCTCGCGCAACATTTCGCGCGCGCCCAGGTTGCTGGTGAGAAAAACCAAGCTCTTTTCGAAGTTGACAGTGGAGTTGTCGCCCAAGCGAAGCTGGGCCTTATCCAGCACTCCCAGCAACAGGCGGCTCATCGATGGCGCGGCTTTCTCGATTTCGTCGAACAGCACGAGGGAAAGCTCGGAGCGATCGCTGGTAACCGCATTCAACTTCTGTTGCGTCAACATGGGCTGCGTTTCGCGATGGCCCAGGTATCCCGGAGGCGCGCCGATGAGCTTGGCCACCTCGTGTTCCATCTGAAACTCGCCGCAATCGACCTTCAGGACATTTTTGGCTGATCCGTGAAGGACCTCAGCCAAGGCTTCTACGGTTCTGGTCTTGCCGGTGCCGGTTGGGCCCAGCAAAAGGAACACGCCCACCGGGCGGCCTTCGGGCGCCAGCCCGGCCTGAAACATCTGAATGTAGGGAATAATGACGCGTGTCGCGTCAGGTTGGCCAACTACCTTTTGCGAGAGTACTCTCGCTAAATCCGCCGCCGGATCACCGCCGATTTTCTTCGATCGGCCTTGAGTCTTTACCTTCTCCACCGCCGCCTCCGCCTTGATTATAGGAGCGGAGGGCGCCTTGGACCGCGTGCGACGTTTCCCTTCCGGCCGATCTGGATCTTTCATAGCGGTACCTATTCTTGCAGCAGAATCAGCCGGTTAGCCGGACATGAAGAACGCGCCAAAAAATATTTCGCGATCCTGTGACCGAGATCGGCGGTATGACTGATTTTTATCATGCCTGCATGAAAAAATGATGTGAAAATTACGACGAATAGTACTTCAATAGGCGAAATCACCTGCGGGAAACCCTGCACAAACACAATTGAATTGTGTGGCTTAAGCAGCCCGTACCCATATGAAGTAGTGTAAGTCATGTGCGCCCTCCTTGTGCCTGCAACTTTCGCGGCAATTCTTGCTGCGACTGCGTCGCAAAAGGACAAGTGTGCGCGCGCGCGGTTTCTAAGCGCGGCGGTCCTTTGGGGCGCCATCCTCGTCATTCTTACTGAAAGCCTGGGCGCTCTGCAACTAATTCGGCAGGGAGTGCTGATCGCCGCATGGGGCTGCCTTCTGGCCGTCGCGATTCTACAGGCCGCGCGGCATTTCCGGCAGAAGTCATGGTACGACCCAGGGGTTTTCCGTGACCCGGTGATCGCCCTAGGGTTAGCGGCGGTGGCGGGGATTCTGGCGCTTACAGCTCTGACCGCCGCGTTCAGTCCGCCGAACAGCGCGGACGCAATGGCGTATCACCTGCCGCGCGTCGTGTACTGGGCGGAACAGGCAAGCGTGCGATTCTTTCCCACGCCGTATCTCAACCAGATCATGCTGCAGCCGATGGCGGAATACGCAGCCTTGCAGACGTATGTCTTGTGCGGCGGAGACCATTGGGTGAATTTCGGTCAATGGTTCGCGTCCGCCGCAAGCATCGTAGGCGTTTCGCTGATCGCGCGGGAATTGGGGGCGGGTGCGCGCGGACAGGCGGCAGCGGCGGTCTTCTGCGCGACGCTGCCGTCGGGGATTTTGGCGAGTTCCGGCGCTAAGAACGATTATTGGCTGGCGCTGTGGCTGGTGGCGGCGGTTTACTTCGCATTCCGCTATACCGAAACCATGCGGCTACCGGACGCGGCGTGGCTCGGCGCCGCGCTCGGCCTGGCGCTGCTCACGAAAGCGACCGCTTACCTGTTCGCGCCGTGGCCTTTGGCGGCGATTTTCGTTTGGCGGGCGCGGAAATCGTGGAAGCGCGCGGCCTTAGGAGCGCTTTTGGCGCTGGGCGTGGCAGGGGCGCTGAATCTGCCGCAGTATGCGAGGAATTACGGGCTCAGCGGATCGGTTTTGGGCTTCGATTCAGCCCAGGGCAACGGCGTATTCCGCTGGCGGAACGAAACCTTCGGCTGGAAAGAGACGGCGTCGAACGCACTGCGCCACTTCTCGGAGCAGATGGGCGCGCGCAGCGAGCGTTGGAACCGGGATGTGTTCGATTTCGTGATGGTGGCGCATCGATGGTTGGGAGTCGGCGCGGACGACCCGCGAACGACCTGGCCGGGAAGCGTCTACGAGCCGCCGAAGAACGCCAATCACGAAGCCGATGCGCCCAACCGGTGGCATCTGGCGCTGTTGCTGATCGTCTGTTGTGTGATTGCAGTGCGCACCCGCCGCGAATCGCACTGGGCGCTCTACGCGGCTTCGCTGGCGCTCGGGTTTATCGCGTACTGCGCATATTTGAAGTGGCAGCCATTCTCGGCGCGGCTGTTCCTGCCGCTGTTTGTGCTGGCGGCGCCGCTCGCGGCTTTTGCCGTCGAAAAAACAAAGCCAGCGCTGCCTTGGATGAGCCTGGCGCTTTGTTTTTTCTTTGTGAATAATGCGCGGCCAGCGCTATTTGAGAACTGGACGCGTCCGTTGAAGGGGCCGCACAGCGTTCTGACCACGCCGCGCGATGAGCAGGACTTTGCGGATATGGGGCAATGGGCTAATCGCGATTCGTATGTGCGGGCGTCGGAGGTTCTGGCGGGATCGCGATGCGATCTCGTGGGGATCGATATTAATAACCTGCAGCTCGAATATCCGCTGCAGGCGCTGTTGCGCGAGCGGAAGCCGGGCGTGAAGTTTGTGCATACGGGCGTGGCGAATGCGTCGCAGCGTTATGCGCCGCCTGTCGCGGGCCGGCCATGCGCAGTGGCTTGCCTGGATTGCGTGGGGGATGAGAAGCGGTTGGCGTTCTATAGGGGGTACGGGACGGGCATGCCGATCGGGAAGTTTGTGCTGTTCGGCGGGCAGTAGCCGGCGACTCCTCGAGCCCCTAATGAAATCTAATTCTCGGTGGGTCTCTCCACGTGGTCGATCACGAAAACCTCAACTGGGCCTTTGGACGCTTCGAGTTTCAGGCCTAGTTGTTCCTGTAGGGCGGTGAATAACGTTGGCTTACCGGCGTCCGGCGGTGCAGAAACGTCAGGCCCGGTGGGATTCGGAAGTCCAGCGAGAGCATCGGTGGCGAACTCCAGGTGAAGAGAGAATCTTCCGGCGAAACCAGTTTTGTCAATCACTTCCCGCCCTACCATTGTCGAGATCATCTTTGCGAAGGCGGGCATCGACACACTGATCCCCTCCATAGCCAGCCCGGTGCCGGCCTGTACCACGCCTGGGCCACATGGAGGAGCCGGTCGCGGCTGGCCCGGCCCGGGCAAGGCCGTAAGAACCTCGGAGCAAGGGCGTCCAGCCGGGGTTGGGAGTTTGGGCCCGCCCTTCACCGCCTGCAAATCGTAGACGGGGAGATCTCTCGTCTCACGGTGCATCGAAAGCTTGAACCGGTCGGCCAGTAGCGTTTGCACCATCAGCCACATCTGCTTCTGGTCGGTGTTGCCCTCCGGTTTGGCCTCGATATCGTAGCCATCGGTGCTGATCCAGGACGGACCGCCTACCACCTGAAAACCCTGGACCCCATACGCCCTTTGGATCAGGAACGTCACGGGAGCATTACCCGCGACAAAACGGCCTCCGGGCCGATAGCCGGCCCCCACGGGAACAGCCATCGAGACCGTGACTTTGGACGGATTACGTTTGATGGATGCGACCGCGAATCGAGGTGGATCTGTGGTTTGGCCCAACAAACCAAAGGCCGCGACCATGAGCAGACCCGCAACGGTGATAACGGCCGGCTCCAGACCCGTGCGGTTGCTTGGTCTCGATTGGCCAAGCAACCTCGCGAGAGGAGTTGCAAGCGGTCGGTTGCGGCCGGAAGGATTCATCTGAATCGAGCATACTACGATAAAAAACGTAATACAACGGCAAAAACCGTACACGTTAGGTCAGACGCCCCGGCCCGCGCGGCTGGACTATTCGACGCGCAAGGCGTCCAGCGGCGTAAGCCGCGCGGCGCGGCGGGCCGGGATGTAGGCGGCCGCCAGGGCGACGAATCCCAGCGCCACGCACGCGACGATGAGCGTGAGGGCATCGTGCGGCTTGACGCCAAAGAGCATGCTGCGGAGCAGTCCGGTGAGCGCGAGCGCTCCCGCCAAGCCGACGGCCATTCCGGGTAAAACCACGGCAGCGGCGTTAGCGACGATCAGCGATGCGATCGCGCCGGGTTCCGCGCCGAGCGCCATGCGGACGCCGATTTCGCGCGTGCGTCCGGTGACGGCATAGGCCAGTACGCCATAGACGCCGACCGCGGCGAGCAGCAGCGAAACCGCCGAGAATGCGATCAGCAGCAGCGCGCTGAAGCGCTGGCGCGAGAAGGTTTCGCGCACGATGGAATCCATCGTCCGGATTTGCGTCACAGGCAGCGCGGAATCCATCTGGCGGACGATGCGGCGCACGGGTTCGGTGAGCGTCATCGGGTCCGCGGCGGTGCGGACCAGGAAGGCCATGCTGTTGTAGGAGAGATGCGCGTGAACGTAATAGACGGTCGGCTCGGGGTCTTTGTCGAGCGCGCCGCCTTTTGTGTCGCCCACGACGCCGATGATTTCGCCGAAGGGATTGGTGCCATCCATCGCGACGCTGATCTGTTTGCCGAGAGGGTTTTCGTCGGCGAAATAGCGGCGCACGAAAGTTTCGTTTACCAGGAAACGGTAGGGCGTATCGGGCGAGTTGTCGGCAGCGGTGAAATCGCGTCCACGCACGATGGGAATGCCGGTGGCGCGGAAATAATCGGGCATGACCGTGTCGACGGCAGCTCCCGGGCCTTCGCCAGGCGCGGGCTTGGGGCGTCCGGCGATAGTGAGATTGGTTGCGGCGCCAAGTCCGTCGAAAGGCAGGAAGCTGACGGCGCTCGCGGCGGTGACGCCGGGCAGGCGGTGGATTTCGTCCAGCGCGCGTTCGAAGAACTGCGTCTTGCTGCGCGATTCGGGATAACGCGCGTTGGGCAGCGAAAAGCGGAAGGTCACGACGCCCGTGGGATTCAGGCCGGGATTGACGCTTTCGAGCCCCGTGAGAGTGCGGAAGAGCAGCCCGGCGCCTGCGAGCAGGATCAGCGAGAGTGCAACCTCGCCGGAGACCAAGATCGAGCGCAGGCGGACTCCGCCGCCGAGGCTGGAGCGCGAAGCTTCGCGCAATCCCTGAATCATACGCGCGCCGGAAGCCGCAAGCGCGGGCGCGATGCCGAAGAGGACGCCGGTGAGAACGGAGAGCGCGAGGGCGAACCACGCGACGCGAAAATCGACGGCGACTTCCGACGAGCGGGCGATGTCTTGCGGCGCGAGAGCCACCAACCCGCGAACGGCGAAGCGCGCGAATAGAAGGCCGAGCCCTCCACCCGCAAGCGAAAGCACGACGCTTTCGGTGATGAGCTGGCGGATGACGCGGCCGCGTCCGGCGCCGATGGCGATACGCACGGCGATTTCGCGCTTGCGGGACGTATAACGGGCGAGCAGCAGATTGGCGACGTTGGCGCACGCGACGGCGAGCAAAAGCCCGACGGCGCCAAGCAGGATTTCGATGGATGTCTTGACGCGACGGACCATGGAATCGCGCAACGGTTCGAGCAGGACGGTCCAATTGGCGTCGAAGACCGGGTAGGCCAGTTCCAGGCGGCGGGCGATGCCCGTCATTTCGGTTTGCGCTTGTTGGAACGTCACGCCGGGTTTGAGGCGCGCAACGGCGCTGGGAGCGCGGCCGCTGGTGGCGCGGTAATCGCGCGCCGGATCGTAGCCCACGGGTTCCCAGAGATCGATCTGGCGATTGAGGAAATAAAAATTCGGCGGGAGCACCCCGATGATGACGTAGGGCTGCGCGCGGAGCTTCACGGTGCGGCCGATGACGCTGTCTTCGCCCGCAAACCAGCTTTGCCAGACGCGGTAGCTGATGACGAGCACGTTGGGTCCGCTGGGCAAATCTTCCTGCGCGGTGAAGAAGCGGCCGCGATAGGGTTGAACACCGAGCAACGGGAGAAGATCGGCGCTGGCGAAGCGGGTTTCCAGTTCTTCGACGCGGGCGCCGTCGATCAGGGCGCCGCGGCCGTCGCCGAAGATCGCCATGCTTTCGAAGACGTTGTTCTGCGCTTTCCAATCGCGGTAGTTGCCTGGTGAGATGGAGTTGAATTGGGAGCCTCTGCCTTTGTTGTTGTGCTCCCAAACCATGACGAGGCGGCCGGGCTCGCGGAACGGCATGGGGCGCAGCAGCAGGCAATCGGCGACGGTGAAAATGGAGAGGCTGGCGCCAATGCCGAGCGCGAAGCGAAACGATGGCGGTGAGTGCGAAGGCGCGGTTTTGGGCGAGGCCGCGCAGGGCATAGCGAAAATCGCGCCAGAGCGTTTCCATCCATAGCGCGGCGGACATTTCGCGCACCGATTCGGCGGTGGCTTCGGCGCCGCCCGAGCTTGAGTAGCGCCTGGCGGCGGGCTTCGGCGGGGCTCATGCCGGCGCGCAGGTTGTCTTCGATGTGCAGTTCGAGGTGCGATTCGAACTCGTCGGCCATTTCGCGTTCGAGGCGCGAGCGGCGGAATGGCGCGATGAGGCGCAAGAAGGCGCGGCGCAGTTTCCCGTTCATGCTTCCTCCTCGGGCGCAAAGAAGCGGCCTATGATGTCGGTCGTTTCGCGCCACTGGCGAGCTTCTTTGGCGAGCTGCTTGCGGCCGGCGCGGGTGAGCGAATAGTATTTCGCCTTACGGTTGTGAGAAGACACGCCCCATTCGGAGGCGATGTAGCCTTCTTGTTCCAGCTTGACCAGCGCGGGGTAGAGCGTCCCGTAGTTCAGCAGCAGGCGGCGGCCGCTGGTCTCTTCGATGCGGCGCGCGATGCCGTATCCGTGCAAGGGGCCCGTGGCTTCGAGAGTTTTCAAGGCCATGAGCGCCAGAGTGCCCTGCCAGACGCTGGACTTCTCTCCCATATGGGTTTCCCATATGAGTATGCACCTCATGCCTGCGGATTGCAAGAGCGGCCGCGCTATACTGACGGTGCTTTTCACGAAAGGGATGAGGCAAATGGGAACTTCCACAGGGGCGGAAGTCATTCAGGTTGGGCAAATACAAGTGCGGTTTCGATTGGAAAAAGAGCAGACGGGCGGCAGCTTGACGATGTTCGAGTTCCGCGTGCCGCCGCGGGCGCGCGTGCCTGTACCGCACTACCACGAGGCGTTCGATGAAATGGCGTACGGTCTCGAAGGCGTATTGACGTTTACCATCGATGGCCAAAAGACGGAGCTAAAGCCTGGCGATGTGGCGTTCATTCCGCGCGGCACAGTGCATGGCTTCGAGAATCTGGGCGAGGCGGAAGCGCTGGTGCTGAGCGCGATCACTCCGGGGATTCTGGGGCCGGAATACTTCCGCGAAATCGGAGAGGCCGTCAGCGCTGGAGCACCGCCGGACATTCAACGGATTGTCGCCATCATGCGGCGCCACGGGCTGCAACCGGTGATGCCGGGATCGTAGGAACAAAAAGCGGCGGCGAACGTATAACGAGGATGACGCATCGAATTCCAGCCGCGATGACCGCGGTCATGATTGGGCTGTTGAGCGCGGCCGCGCAGACGCAAACGCCAGTAAAGCGCGAGTTCGAGGTGGCTTCCATCAAGCTCAACCCAGCGTGCCGTGGCGGCAGGGGCAGTGGACCGCCCACGCCCGGCCGTTTGGAGATTACGTGCGCGAGCCTGCAGGATCTGATCCAGCAGGCGTACGGCATTTTCGCCAACGGGCCGGCGATCACGCTGAAGCGGCTACGGATTGCGGGTGGGCCCGCGTGGATGGATTCGGATGTATACACGATTACGGCGACAGCGGATGGCGCTACGCCCATCTGGCAGATGAATGGCCCGATGCTGCAGGCACTACTCGAAGAGCGGTTTGCGCTGAAACTCCATCGCGAGACGCGTGAAGGGTCGGTCTACGATTTGACGATCGCGAAGGGCGGACCGAAACTGAAGGCGACGCCGGAGGGAGGCTGCGTTCCTCTCGACTTGAATCAGAACCGGATGCCGGTGAAGCCGGCGCCGGGAGAGCCGCGCGTCAGATATTGCGGCAGCGCGCAATCGATGTCGAATATGGGCAAGACGACCATGAGCGGTTGGGGCGCCACGATGGCGAATCTGGCGGGAATGCTCGCGCAGGGTGTGGGCCGCGACATCATCGATAAGACCGCCCTTACTGGCTTGTTCGATTACCACCTGGAGTTTTCGCGCGATGAAGTGCGGGCAGACGTCCACCCGGGCGAGGCCAGCACGCCGGAGGGGTCGTCGCTATTTACAGCGATCGAGGAGCAACTGGGACTGAAACTCGTATCCGCAAAAGGGCCGGTGGAATACGTGGTGATCGATCACGTGGAACGGCCGACGGAAAATTAGGCCCCGGCTTCAACGGCGCTTGCAATGCCAGGCATCGTGAAACCTGCGGCGCGCAAGTCCGCGACCAGCGATTCCTGGTTGGCGGCGCTGAGCCCATCGAGCGGCGGACGCAATCTGGCCCATTCCGGATCGTTGGAATACTCGGCGACAATGGCCTTCCACGTGGCGATCAGCGGCTGATACTTCTGCAGCATGACGCGCGTGGCCGAAACTTCCGCCTGCAGTTGATCCGCGTTCGGCTCGCGCCAGTTGGCGAAGAGGTTGTGGATCGCAGCTGGATTTACGTTGGCGGTGGCGCTAATGCAGCCCACGCCGCCGCCGCGCATGGTGGCGAGCAGGAACGATTCGCTGCCGGCGAAGACCTGAAAACCCGTGCTCGCGAACGCGGTGAGTAATGCCTGCGTATTGTTCCAATCGCCGGCGCTGTCTTTGATTCCGGCTACGGCTTCGGGATAGCGCTTGAGCAGGCGCTCGATCAACGTGAGCGAGATCGGCACTTGCGAGACCTGCGGGATGTGATAGAGATACACCTGCAGGCGCGCATCGCCCACGCGCTCGATGATTTCGGAATAGCTGCGGAACAGGCCGTCGTCGGAGACGCCCTTGTAATAGAACGGCGGCAGCATCAGCACGCCCGCGCATCCGAGGCTGACGGCATGGCGGGTGAGGCGCACCGAATCGGGAAGCGCGCAACAGCCGGTACCAGGCACCAGCACGTCCGCAGCGATGCCGTTCGCGACCAGGTGTTCCAGCAGGTTCATGCGCTCGCCGGCATCGAGCGAATTGGCTTCGCTGTTGGTGCCGAAGGCAGCCAGGCCGGCGCATCCGTTGGCTAGAAGCCAGCGCGCGTGGCGAAGGTAACGGTCGGGATCAGGGGAAAGATCGGCGCGAAAAGGCGTGATGGCGGGAGCGAATACGCCCGAAAGCTTTCTAGAGGCCATGCGCCTATTTTAACGATGTCGGAAGGTGATGCGCCCTTTGGTGAGATCGTAAGGGGAAAGTTCCAGCGTGACTTTGTCGCCCGCAAGAACGCGGATGCGATTGCGGCGCAGGCGTCCGGCCAAGTGCGCCAGGACGATGCGTTGATGCTCTAGTTGAACGCTGAACAGTCCGCTGGGGAATTTCTCAAGAACCGTGCCAGTTACTTCTATGCTGTCTTCTTTGCTCATAAACCTCGCTGTTTTGCGGACCGGTCCGAATTTCGCTTTCGGGCCGGTCCGCGAATTTTACTAGGCCGCTATGACGTTGGTCGCCTGCAGACCCTTGGGGCCCTTCGTTACTTCAAATTCAACTCTCGATCCTTCATCCAGGGTGCGATACCCTTGCGTCTGGATTGCGGAAAAGTGCACGAACACGTCCTCCCCGTTCTCCCGCTGGATAAAGCCATAGCCCTTGGCTGCGTTGAACCACTTCACTGTACCTTTTTCTTTCATCTGCCTTTTTTCCTTCGTCAACTTGAACTGCTTCGGCTCCCCGTACTGCCACATAAAACAAAAGGGGTGCGGCCAGACTCACGCACCCCTCTGGATTTCGAAGCGGAAAACTAGAGCCAAATGCGATTTCATTATACACTATCGACGGCTCGCCGCCGACCAGGTTGATACAGTAATCTTGATGCAGGCTGGCGGGCTAAAACCGGCCCTACGGTGGCATGCAAAACTTTGAGTTTCAGCGCGTTGCGTTTCACTTCACGGCGCTAGACGCGCTGCGCTTTCCGGCCGGAAAAGCGGCCAATGCCATCCGCGGGGCTTTCGGCTTGGCGTTGCACCAGACCGCGCCGGCCGGGGAATATGCGCGCCTATTCCAGCCGCGCGCGGCGGATGGGCCGAGCGGGCTGGCGGACCCTCCGCGGCCTTTTGTATTCCGCGCGGCGCAGCTCGAAGGGCGCGCCTGGGAAGCGGGCGAAGTCTTCTCCCTCGGCGTGCATCTTTTCGACCGCGCCAACCCCGGCGTGGAAAGCTTCCGCAAGGCGTTTGCGGAATGGGAACGGCTAGGTCTGGGTCCGGGGCGGGCGCGCGTTCGGCTGGATGGAGCAGAGGCTTCCCCGGTATGTTCGCTTTCGCTGGAGCCGGAAACCGCCGATCGCACGGCGGTCCGGTTTGTGACGCCCACTGAATTAAAGGTGGATGGCGCCATCGCGCGACGGCCGGAATTCGGGGTCTTGTTTGCCCGCGTGCGCGATCGCATCGCCACGCTGCAGGCGATTTATGGCGCGGGGGCGCTCGATCTCGATTTTGCCGGCTTGGGAGAACGGGCGCGCGCCGTGAGCATGACGCATTGCGCGGTGGAGTGGGAGCGCGGCGAGCGAAGATCGGGAAGAACGGGGCAAGTGCATCCTTTAGGTGGCTTCACCGGAGAGGCGGAATATGAAGGCGCGCTGGGAGAATTCCTGCCATGGCTGCGCGCGGCGCAATTCACCGGCGTGGGGCGGCAAACGGTGTGGGGCAAAGGCGAATTGCAGGTGATAAGCTAGCGGCGAGGATCACGCCATGACTGCCCGCCATTTGCTCACCGTACCCGCTTTTGCCGGATTATTTGCGGCCATTCTCGCCGCGCAGGGGCCGCAGGCTCCGGTCCCAGCGCCGCTGTGGGCGGGTGGCGCGCCGGGCGCGCTCGGAACCGCCGACGAAGACATCCCCACCCTCACTTTGTATCGCGCGCCAGCCGCTCGCGCCGTGGAAACGGCGGTGATCGTGTGCCCAGGCGGGAGCTACCTGCACCTCTCCATGGAAAAGGAAGGCAGCGACGTGGCGAAGTGGTGGAATTCGCTGGGCGTCACGGCGTTCGTGCTGAAATATCGGCTGGGTCCGAAGTACCATCACCCCATCGAGATCGGGGATGCGCAGCGGGCCATCCGCACGGTACGCGCGCATGCCGCCGAGTATGGGGTTCGGCCGGATCGTGTAGGAATCATGGGCTTTTCGGCGGGTGGTCATCTGGCATCGACCGCCGGGACGCATTTCGACGCGGGAAAGCCGGATACGGCGGATCCCATCGACCGTGTGAGCAGCCGGCCGGATTTTATGGTGCTGGGATACCCGGTGATCAGTTTTACCCAAAATGCGCACCAGGGCTCGAAACGCGCACTGCTGGGGGATACCCCGGATGCGGCCCTGGTGGAGAATCTTTCCAATGAGTTACAGGTGACCGCGCAAACCCCGCCCGCGTTTCTCTTCCATACAACAAATGATGGAACGGTCCCAGTGGAGAACAGCGTCATGTTCTATATGGCGCTTCATAAGGCTGGAGTGCCGGCGGAAATGCATATATATGAGAATGGGCCACATGGGGTAGGACTAGCGCCGACGGACGAGGCGCTTTCCACCTGGCCGGCCCGCCTGGCGGATTGGATTCGCGGGCGGGGGCTTTTGAAATAAAGCGTCCACGTCCGCCCATGCTATCCCACAAGCGGACACCGCGAAATTGACGGCTATCCGATTTTCCCTAAGTGCGTCATACCTTTACGCCGACGGGACAATTGGCAGGAGCCGTGCCCTCTCCAGGGCCCGGAACCCCAACATGGATATAAAGCGCAAGAATGTCGGCAGAAAAAAGGCCATCCGATGGTCGATTGCCGTCGTTATTCTCATAGGCGTGATCGCAGGGACCACCTCCGTGCTCATGAAGCTCAAGCCGGCGGCGCCGGGTGTTCCTATGTCCACCCTCTGGCCGGGAACGGTGAAGCGGGGGCCGATCGTGCTTGACGTGAGCGGAATCGGCACGCTGGTTCCGGAAGACACGATGGTCATTCCTGCGCAGACCGCGGGACGCATCGAGCGGATTCTGATCCAGCCGGGCAATGCCGTGCGGGCAGATTCGGTAGTCATGATTCTTTCGAGCCCCGAACTGGAATCGCAGCTTCACGATGCGGAAGGGTCGGTGCATGGCGCCGAGGCCGATTACATGAGCCTCAAGGCGACGCTGCAAAAGGCGCGGCTTGATCTGGAAGCCCAGGCTTCGCAGACGAAGGCCGACCTGGCGACGGCGAAACTGCAGGCCGATCGCGACCAACAGCTTCTGAAAAGTGGCTTGATCTCGGATATCGATGCCAAGATTTCGATGGAGAAAGCCAACCAGCTACAGGCGCAATCCGCCTTTCAGCAACAACGGCTGGACGTGAGCAAGTCGGCCGACGAATCGCAGCTCGCGGCGCAGCAGACCCGCATCGATCAATTCAAGGGTCAGTACGATCTGAAGAAGAGCCAGGTGGATCAACTCAAGATCCGCGCCGGGTTCGACGGCATGCTGGAAGCGCTGCCTGTTCCGGTGGAAGCCGGGCAGACCATCACGGCGGGAACTCCCCTGGGCAAAGTGGCGCAGCCGACGCACCTGAAGGCGGAGCTGAAAATCGCTGAAACACAGGTAAAAGATGTCGCGCCCGGTCAATTAGCGGTGATCGATACTCGTCTTGCTGGAGGAGGATCGAACGGATTGATCGAAGGACGCGTATCTAGAATCGATACTTCTATCATCAACGGAACGGTGACGGTGGACGTCGCTTTAAAAGGCGTTCTGCCGCATGGCGCGCGGCCGGATTTGAGCGTGGACGGAAAGATTGAATTGGCGAAGCTGAACGATGTCGTGTACGTCGATAGGCCGGTGTTCGGCCAGCAGGATAGCACCGTGCAGCTTTTCCGGATTGACCCGGATGGAAAGTACGCCACCAAGATCAAGGTGCAGTTCGGGCGGGCTTCGGTCAACACCATCGAGATTAAGTCGGGATTGAATATTGGGGATAAAGTAATCCTGTCGGATATGTCGGCCTACGACAATTACGACAGGATCAAATTAGAATAGATCCGCTAGGATACATTCGGGGAAAGGGCAATCAAAATGGAGAATAGCTCGCAACCATTGATCAAATTAGATCAGGTGAGCAAGGTTTTCGTAACGGACGAGGTGGAGACGCACGCACTGGCGAGCATCCACTTCGAGGTCAAGCGAGGGGAATACCTCTCGATTTCGGGCCCGTCCGGCTGCGGAAAGTCGACGCTGCTGGCGATTTTAGGCCTGCTGGATACGCCGTCTGACGGCGTGTATTCGCTGAACGGCAAACCCGTCACCGGGTTGAAGCTTTCCGAGCGCGCGCGCATCCGCAACCGCGAGATCGGCTTCATCTTCCAGGCGTTCAACCTCATCGGCGACCTGACGGTTTACGAAAACGTGGAACTGCCGCTTACCTATCGCGGCATGCCATCGTCGGAGCGCAAGCGGCGCGTGCAGGAAGCGCTCGAGCGCGTGGGCATGTCCCACCGCATGAAGCACTATCCCTCGCAGCTTTCGGGCGGTCAACAACAGCGCGTGGCTGTGGCGCGCGCGTTGAGCGGCGACCCCCTCATTCTGCTCGCGGACGAGCCCACGGGAAACCTGGATTCGGCCAACGGCGAAGCCGTCATGAACCTGCTGAAGGAATTGCATTCGGCCGGCTCGACCATCTGCATGGTGACGCACGACCCGCGGTACGCGGAATTCGCGGACCGCACCATTCGTCTATTCGACGGCAGGATCGTGGAAGAGAACACGGAAACTGCCGCCAAACATTAACTGGCACTTTAGATGTTCGCCTCTTCCCGGCGCGAGCCGGCGGGGAGGCTGCAGTCGAGGCAACCCGATGTCCGTACTACGCAGGGGCTCGTGTGTAGCGTTGCTGGGATTCGTGTTCAGCGGCGCGATATTCGCAAATGTCGTTGTAGGTCCAAGAGTTCAGTTCCGTCAGTTCTTCAGTCTGGGACAGAACGGGCGCATCACCATCGAAAATCAATACGGCAACGTCAGCATTGTGGCGTGGGATCGTGACGATGTGCTGGTGGAGGCGGTGAAGCAGACTAACGATCCGCGCCGTATGGAAGATGCGCGCATCGTCGTGGAGCCCTCGGAGGGCCTGCTGGCCATCCGCACCCAATACGCCGGTTCGAACGCTCTAAATCCGGCCAAGGTGGAGTACCGCATCAGCGTGCCGCGCTCGACTAATCTCGAAGACGTCAAGCTGGGCAACGGTGGATTGACCATCAGCGGCGTGGCTGGTCCTGTAAAAGCCTCGTCGGTGAATGGCAACATCAAGGCGGAAAAACTCGAGGGGCGCGCCGAGCTTTCCACGGTCAACGGTCAACTCGAAGCCGATTTCCAAACAGTAAAGGCGACGGAGCCAATCATGCTGCGGTCGGTGAATGGACCGATCCGGCTGCTGTTGCCGTGCGGCGCCAAGGCCAGCCTGAGCGCGCACAACGTGAGCGGCGGCATCGATTCTGAATTCGGGCACCCTTCACGCATCGACGGCGCACAGCAACTCGAAGTGCGCGGCGGTGGCGCCAGGATCCGCCTGGACAACGTCAATGGCGGAATCTCGATTCATTCCAGCTGGAACCGCCGCGGCACGACGCTCTAAAATCCCCCGCTCATCCACCGTACGGCATGGGCGGGATCTTCCCCAACATCCGCGAGTACACGGTCAACGCGCCGCGATGATGCGCGGTGTGCTCCACCATTCCCCAGACAATATCGCCGGTAGCTTGACCGCCCATCACGGGGCCTTCAGGCAATGGCCGCGCGAGGCCATCGGAACCAAGCGAGCGAACGAAGCGGATGGCATTCGCATATGCCCCGTCGAGCATCTGGCGCGCGGCAGCGAGTGACGTCACGGCGGCCAGCGCCTGGGCGTGCGCCGCGAAGTCGAGATCGAAACCTTCGGGGCGGGAAGCACCCTCGACGAACCAATCGAGGGTTTGCGCAACGTGCCCTACCTGTTGGGCGACGGTCATCATTCCCTCGGCCGGCTGAAAACTGGAGTCGGATTCCTCAAGCACCCGGGTGGAGCGGTTGAAGAAATCCTGACTGGCTAGAAGTTGATTGGCAAGATCGTTGGTTTGTGGTTGTGGACTCATGGGTCGAGACTATCAGAGGGCGAAGAAAAAGAGAAGCCGGGAAAGCGTAAATTTTCGCCGCGCCGATTACTTACCCATGGGAGAGCAACACGGCGTCTGGACGGGCTCGGGCTCCATCAGTTCCGCGCGCGTGAGATTAGGGTCGTAGAGATTCAACTGCCACTTGCCGTCGCGGCCGATCTTCGGCTTCAGCAGGTCGGCATTCATGCCGCGGGCCTTCAGCGTCTCGACGGCTTTCTCCACGCTCGGAACGCCCAGCGCCAGGTGGTTCATCACGCCCAGCGTGCGCGGCGTCGGGTTGTTGACGTTCATCATGTACTCGAGCCAATCCGTCCCATCGGGCACGCGCATGTCGATCCAATCGGCGCGCGTATCCGTATTGCCGCCGTGCCAGAATTCGTGGAACCCTAGAATGTCGCGATAAAACTTGTCGGCCGCTTCGCGATCCTTGATGGTGAACCCGACGTGGATGATGCGCGTGGAGATGCGCGTCTCCGGCAGCGATTTGCCGAAATTGCGGCTGTGCAGCGAGCCGCGGACGTACTGAACAAACTGGATGTTATGGCCCTCCGGATCTTGAACCATCAGGCTGTAGTTGCCGTCGGCGTCGAGTTTGAGCGCCTCCGGCGTCTTCACGCCACGGGACGCGAGATAGTCGCGCAGCTTACGCGCATCGGTGGTTTCGAAGCAGATGTGCAGCAGGCGGTCTTCGGCTTCTTCTTTTAACTCAGGAAAGACCTCGATGTATTGATGGTCGTTCACCTTGAAGAACGCCGCCGTTGCGCCGCCCGCTGGCTTCTGAGTGGTGAAGGGCTCCAGAAAGCCGAGGTCGCGGCCGTAGAAATTGCGCGCCGCCGCGAGATCGTTGGTCTTCAGCGCAATGTGGCCCACGCCGACGATGGGCGGGCGTTGCACAGGTTGAGCGTAGACGGGCGTCAGGATGGCGAGCGCCAGCGCGGAAGCGGCAAAATGGATGCGGGCGATCATGGGCATCAGTATAATTCGGAATAACAACAAAATGTCATTCGCATTCACACGCCGCGGTTTTCTGGCCACGCTGCCACTAGCCCAAGCGCTGGCCATCACCAAGCCGCTGAAAATCTCGGCCGTCGAACTTTGGGAGCTGCATGGCCACCGCGAGGCCGCCCGCGGCGTCGATCAGCAGTATCAGGTGAACCCGCTCTACATTTACGACGAACTGCGCCCGGCCCCATATCGCGATGCGGCGAATCCCACATCGGGCCCGGCGCCCACCAGCGCGATTTATCTGAAGATCATCACCGACGGCGGGCCCGAAGGACTCTACGGACCCATCGAACGCGAAATCGCCACCGTGATCAACGAAGATCTGCGCGCGTTTCTCTTGGGCAAAGATGCGCTGGCGCAGGAAAAGCTGTGGGACCAGATGTACCGTTCCAACCGCCATTCACGGCGCGGCTTCTTTCTGATGGCGATCAGCGCCATCGACAACGCGCTGTGGGATTTGCGCGGCCGTTATTTCCAGACGCCGGTCTACCGGCTGCTCGGCGGTCCTACGCGGCAATCGGTGGAAGCCTATGCGAGCTGTCTGAATTTTTCGCTTGAGCTCGATAAGGCCGCGACGCGCGCGGTGGCCGTGAAGAACGAAGGCTACCGCTATCAGAAGTGGTTCCTCGGTTACGGCCCCGGCGACGGGCCGGAAGGAATGAAGAAGAACGTCGACCTGGTGCGCGTGCTGCGCGAGGCCGTGGGTGACGAGGTCGAGCTGATGTTCGATGTCTACAGCGGGTGGAACCTCACGTACGCGCTCGATTGGGCGAAGCGCGTGGAGCGCTATCGGCCGCGCTGGATCGAAGAAGCCACGCAGGCCGAAAAGATCGGCGCGTTCAGCGAGCTGCGCAAAGGCACGTCAATCCCGGTGGCCTCGGGCGAGCATATCCAAGGCCGCTGGGAAGTTTACGACTACCTGAAAGAAGGCGCGCTGAGCGTGGTGCAGTGCGATCCCGAATGGTGCGGCGGAACGTCGGAGCTGGTGAAGATCTGCGGCGTGGCGTCGCTCTTCGACGTGCCGGTCATTCCGCACGGCCACAGCCTGCACGCGGCACTGCACGTGATCGCGAGCCAATCGCCCGCGGTGTGTCCGCTGGCGGAATACCTGATCGTGAAGATGCGGTCGTATTACCACTTCGAAAAGCATCCGCCGGTTCCCAAGAACGCGCATTTCGAGTTGCCTGATCTGCCGGGGTATGGGATCGAATGGGACGAGGCGAAGGTGGAGAGCCGGGTCAAGATCTGAATATATGCCCTCGTGATATCCTGACCGCATCGCAAACACCGCCCAAGGCCAGCCGGAAATTGCGCAACGCACGCTCAGGCGCGTGTCGCGGCGGCTGATGCCGTTTCTTTTTTTGCTCTACATCATCGCCTATATCGATCGCATTAACATCGGGTTTGCGGGTCTGCAGATGACCTCGGAGCTGCACTTCGACGATTCGGTTTTCGGTTTTGGTTCGGGTATCTTTTTTGCGGGCTATGCTGTTCTCGGCATCCCCGGCGCCGTGCTGATCGAGCGCTGGAGCGCACGCAAAGCCATCGCCGTCACAATGCTGGTTTGGGGATGCGTGGCGTCGGCAACGGGCCTGATCCATTCGGCGCACGAGTTTTATTTGATGCGCATCATCCTCGGAATCACCGAGGCTGGATTCTTCCCCGGCGTCATCGGATATCTGAGCCATTGGTATCGCAGCGAAGACCGCGCCAAGGCTGTCGCCATGTTCATGGCGGCGATTCCGGTATCGCAAATGATTGCGTCGCCGCTCTCGGCGGCGCTCATGAAAGTCACCTGGGGCGGCCTCTCAGGTTGGCGCTGGCTGCTGATTCTCGAAGGCGTGCCGGCGGTGATCGCGAGCGTCGTGAGCTATCTATACCTGACTGACCGGCCAAAAGACGCGAGCTGGCTGGCGCCCGATGAGCGCGCGTGGCTTGCGGACGAAATCGAGCGCGAGCATGCGAAGAAGGGTCCACGGGCGCGCATGCGGCTGATCGATGCGCTGCGGCACCGCGACGTCGTGCTATTGGCGCTCGCCTACTTCGGCGGCACCTGTGGAACGTACGGGCTCAATCTGTGGACGCCGAAAATCATCCAGCGCATGGGGCATTTGAGCGCGGTGAAAGCGGCGCTGCTCGCGGGCATTCCGGCCATCGCCGGGATCCCGGCGATGTTGCTCAACGGTTGGCATTCCGATAAAAAAGCCGAGCGGCGCTGGCATGGCGCTCTTCCGCGCTTCATCGCCGCGATGGCGCTGGCCGCACTTGCCATGTTTACGGTCGGCGTGCCGATGGCGCTGGCTCTGCTGGCGATCGGGTCGGCGGGCATTGTCGCTGGCTATCCGCCCATCTGGGCGATTCCCAGCAGCTTTCTTGGGCCCAGCGCCGCGGCCGCGAGCATCGGATTGATCAACTCATTCGGCAACCTTGGCGGCTTCGCGGGTCCCTATCTCATCGGAAGGTTCAGCCGCGATACCGGGGCTTTTTCCGGCGGCATGTGGTTCATCTCGATCGCCGCGCTAGTCTCGGCGGTGCTGGTCCTCACCGTGCGGCGCAGGCAAGCGCCCTGAGCGCGGTCATCCCACCAGAAAATCGAAATCGCAGCCGAGGTTGGCCTGCGTGACGTGATCGAGGAATAGCTTTCCGTAGCCGCGCGTATAGTGCGGCTTGGCTGGCTGGAATTGCTTGAGGCGCGCGGCGATTTCTTCCGCCGGAACGCACAGTTCCAGCTTGCGCGCCGGGACATCGAGCGCGACTTCATCCCCGGTACGCACGGCGGCGAGCGGGCCGCCAATCGCCGATTCCGGCGCCACGTGCAGCACCACGGTTCCAAACGAAGTACCGCTCATGCGCGCGTCGGAAATACGGACCATATCCGTCACGCCCTGGTTGAGCAGCTTGCGCGGCATCGGAATCTGTCCCCACTCCGGCATTCCGGGTGCGCCCTTTGGGCCGCAACTTCGCATCACGAGTATGGTGTCGCGGTCCACAGGAAGGTCGTCGCTATCGATGCGCTGCTGCATCTCTTCGCGCGTTTCGAAGACCAAAGCCCGGCCGCGATGCGTCAGCAAATCGGGCGAGGCGGCCGTTTGTTTGATCACGGCCCCGTCCGGCGCGAGATTGCCATAAAGAATCGCGATTCCGCCTTCGGCATCCAGCGGATTTTGGCGCGGACGGATCACGTCATCGTTCTGCGCCGCCGCGCCCGCGATATTTTCGCCGATGGTTTTGCCGTTGACGGTAATGCACGAGCCGTCGAGCAAATCGGCCACGCGGTTCATCACCGCGGGGACGCCGCCGGCGTTGAAGAGGTCTTCCATCAAAAACTCGCCGGAGGGCTTCACGTTGACGATGCAGGGCGTGCGCCGCGAAATGCCGTCGAAATCGGCCAGCGTGAGCGGAATGCCGAGACGGCCCGCGATGGCGACGAGGTGAATGACGGCGTTGGTGGATCCGCCCAGCGCCATGAGTGTCGTCACCGCGTTCTCGAAAGCCGCGCGCGTGAGGATGCGCGACGGGCGAAGATCGGCTTCGATCATTTCGACGATGCGGCGTCCGCTCAATTCGGCGATGGCCATGCGGCGCGAATCGGGCGCGGGGATGTTGGCGCAGCCGGGCAGAGTCATGCCCAGCGCTTCGGCAATGCTGGTCATGGTGGACGCGGTGCCCATCACGGTGCAGTGGCCGGCGGTGCGCGCGATGCAGCCTTCGATCTCGCAGAGCTCTTCTTCACTCAGGCGGCCGGTGCGGTAGAGGTCGAAGAGCTTGCGCCCGTCGGTGCCGGAGCCCAGCGCTTTGCCTCGCCACTGTCCGGCGATCATGGGGCCGCCGGTGACGAAGATCGAAGGCAGATCGGCACTGGCCGCGCCCATGAGTTGCGCGGGCGTGGTCTTGTCGCAGCCACAGAGGAGCACCACGCCATCCAGGGGATTGGCGCGGATGGATTCCTCGACGTCCATCGCCATCAGGTTGCGGAAGAGCATGGTGGTGGGCTTCATGTACATTTCGCCGAGCGAGATGGTGGGAAACTCGAGCGGAACCCCGCCGGCCGCGATGACGCCGCGCTTGACCGCCGCGGCGACGTCGCGCAAGTGAATGTTGCAGTTGTTCAGCTCGCTCCAGGAATTGCAGATGCCGATGACGGGCTTGCCGTCGAAAACGTCCGCGGGAAAGCCTTCGGACCTGAGCCAGGCGCGCCGGGAGAAGCCATAATATCCGGGCGCGCGAAACCATTCGCTGCTGCGTTTGTTTTTGGGGTTCATTGCTGAACCCATCATAATAATCCCCCAACCATGCCCGGAGCAGCGGCCCGAAAGGATTATGTCCTTGCTAAAGTAAGGATGAGGGAGCGGATGGCAAAAGTCACGTCCAAATATCAAGTCACGGTGCCCAAGCTGATCGCCGAAAGATACGGCATCCATCCAGGCGACGTAATCGACTGGGAGGCGGCCGGCGAAGTGATTCGCGTGATTCCTCCGGGAAAGCAGACCGCGCCCAGCGGCCGGGAATTGCGTCTTCGTTTGTTCGATCAAGCCACAGAACGCCATCGCAAGCGTCCAAAGACTCGCCAGGCGCCCTCACCAACCAACAGAGGGTGGAGCAGAGAGGATCTTTACCTGCGTGGCCGCTCTCATTGACACGAACATCCTGGTTTACCGGTTTGACGCGCGCTTTCCCCGCAAGCAAAAGATAGCAACCGATATTCTCAGACGCGGCATAGCGGAAGACTCAGTTCGCTTACCGCATCAAGCTATTGTTGAGTTTGTCGCGGCCGTGACGCGTTCCGTTCGCGGGCACGTGATTCTCAAGCAGGCGGTTGCGCTACGAGAAGCAGAAGAATTCCTGAAGCAGTTCACGGTACTTTTCCCGAATGAAGCAATTGTTCGCGACGCCATACGTGGATGCGCAGCCTACCAACTCAACTGGTTCGATGCACACATCTGGTCGTACGCGGAATACTACGGTCTAGAGGAGCTCATCACCGAGGATCTTCAACATGACCGGCTTTATGGGTCCGTCCGCGTCGTGAATCCGTTTATCGCCATCCAATAGGATGCTTACTTCACATGAACGGCCGGCACATTTTCATCCCGCACCAGCTTGTTGAATGCCGTGAGGTCCGCGCCTAGCAGGCCGTCGAGCGCCTTCAAGTCCGCGTTTACTTTGGTCGCGACGTCTTCGTAGACCATGTACGATTGCCCGGTGGGCGGGTTGTCCGAACTTTCCACCGTGCCCATCACGTAGGCTAGTTTGTTGTTGAGCTTGATGGGGTAGTTGAGCGGATCTTCGGCGGCGCGGTTCTTGGTCTGGTAAAGATCCTCTTCGATCGTGGTGAGCTTCGCGGCGAGCGCTTTGGCAGCGTCGGCCACTCGCTTGTCGTCACGCTTCGCGTAGTCGTCCAGTTGCCTGCGGACATTGCGGATGCGGATCACGGCATCGTTCGCGGCCGAGAGCTTGTCGCGAACTTGCAGGGCGAGCGAAAGCTGCTTGGCGTAATCCTCGGGGGTCGTGTCGAGTCGCGGGTCCTTTTTGATGGCGAAGGGTTGCGTTTGCGATTTGCCATCCACCGTGAGACGCACCTGGTAGTCGCCGGGAGCGGCCAGCGGTCCGGTGACGCTGCCCGCCCACATGATGAGGCCAGGGAAAGTGGTCGCGTCGGGATAGCGCATGTTCCAGGTGAAATGGTTCATGCCGGTTTGCGCGGGCACGCGCGGAGCCGGAGGCCCGGCGAATGGGTTCTCGGCAGCCGGGCCTTCGACGGTGGGCTGCTCGACTGTCTTGGTGGAAAACTCACGAACCACTTTGCCGGTGGAATCGAGGAATTCGAGCTTGACCTCGCCCTGCGGACGCTCCTTAAGCGAATAGGCGACCGCCACGCCGCCGGGAGGATTCTCGCCGATGGCCGCGCCGCCGCCGCGTCCACCAAATCCGCGGCCGCCGCCGATGCGATAAGTGTTCTTAGGCTGGAAGAGGTGCGCCGCTTCGGCGGGCGCGCCGCTGCTCAGTTGATAGAGCAAGGGCAGATCGTCAAAGACCCAGAACGCGCGGCCCTGCGTCGCGATCACCAGCTCTTTTTCGCGGGCGTGGAACGCCACGTCAGCGATGGGCACGATAGGCAGGTTCAACTGGAACGATTTCCAATTTGCGCCATCATCGAACGAGATGTAGAGTCCGAATTCCGTGCCGGCGACCAGCAATCCGCGCCGGTTCGGATCTTCCTTCACGACGCGCGTGAAGTGAGTCGGCGGAATGCCGTTGACGATTTTGGTCCAGGTCTTGCCGTAGTCGTTGGTCTTGAACAGATACGGATGGAAGTCATCGAGCTTGTAAGCCGTCGCCGCAACGTACGCCGTGCCCGCGTCGAAACGTGAGGCGTCGATGGAGTTGATCTGCAGCCATTCCGGCATCCCTTTGGGAGTGACATTGTCCCAATGCTTGCCGCCGTCGCGCGTGACCTGCACCAGGCCGTCGTCGGTGCCCACCCAAATCAGGCCCTTGGCAATAGGCGATTCGATGAAGGTAAAGATGGTGTCGTAGTATTCGATGGACGTGTTGTCCTGCGTGATCGGTCCGCCGGACGAAGCCTGCTTCGATTTATCGTTGCGCGTCAGATCGGGGCTGATGTTTTCCCAACTCTGGCCTTCATTGGTGGTCTTCATCAGCACGTTGGAGCCGATGTAGAGCGTCTTCGGGTCATGCGGCGAAAACGCGATGGGAAAGCTCCACTGGAAGCGGTATTTCAGCGCATCGGCGCCGTAGCCCATGGGGTTGTCGGGCCAGGCGTTGATGTTACGTAGTTGGCCGGTGCGATGGTCCTGGCGCGTGATCAGATTGCCGTAAGAACCGGAATAGACGATCTGCGAATTGCGTGGGTCGGGCGCGATCCAACCGCTTTCGCCGCCGCCCACGTCGTACCAATCGTTGGTGGTGATGCCGGCGCCGGTCGTGCGCGTCGCGATGCGCACGGTGCTGTTATCCTGCTGCGCGCCATAGGCGTGATACGGAAAATCTTCGTCCAACGCCACGCGATAGAACTGCGCCGTGGGCTGATTATCTTCGGTGGACCAGGTCTCGCCGCCGTCATTGGTGATGGTGGCGCCGCCATCGTTGCTGAGAATCATGCGGTGCGGATCTTCAGGCGCAATCCAGAGATCGTGATTGTCGCCATGGGGCGGGCGCATCTGCTGGAATGTGCGGCCGCCATCGGTCGAGCGGAACATGCCCACGTTGTTAACGTAGACCGTGTCGGCGTTCTTGGGGTCGGCGAAGATGTGGGAGTAATACCAGGCGCGCTGGCGCAGATCGTTTTCGGAATTTTGCTTCGACCATGTGCGGCCGCCGTTTTCCGAGCGGAAAACGCCGCCGTCCGCAGCTTCTACGATGGCGTAAACGCGCTCGGGGTTGGCGGGCGAAACAGTGACGCCGATGCGCCCTTCGACGCCGCGTGGCATGCCGGGCGCGTGCGAAAGATCCTGCCAGGTGTCGCCTCCATCCGTCGATTTCCAAAGGCCGCTGTTGGGGCCGCCGCTATCCATGCGCCACGGCTTGCGGCTGATTTGCCAGAAACCGGCGTAGATCACGCGCGGGTTGGAAGGGTCCATGGCGAGATCGGCCGCGCCGGCCTCGTTTCCACGCGACAGCACCAGCTTCCAGGTCTGGCCGCCGTCGGTGGAACGATAGACGCCGCGTTCGGGATTGGGTCCCCAAAGATGGCCGAGCGCGGCGACGTAGACGATGTCCGGATTCTTGGGATGCACCACGACTGCGCCGATGTGATACGTCTGTTCGAGACCCACGTTGCGCCAGGTGTGGCCGCCGTCGTTCGATTTGTAGACGCCGTCGCCGTTAGAAGCATTGCCGCGCACGCAGGCTTCGCCCATACCTACGTAGATTGTGCTCGGGTCCGATGGGGCGACAGCGATAGCGCCCACGGAGCCGGTTTTGAAGAATGCGTCGGAGATGGGAAGCCAGGAAAGGCCGGCATCGGTGGTCTTCCACACTCCACCGCCCGTGGCGCCGAAGTAATACGTCTTGGGGTCGGAGGGAATCCCGGCCACAGCCACGGAGCGGCCGCCGCGAAATGGTCCAATCAAACGGAAGCGGAGATCGCGCAACAGCGGATTATCGGCTTGTTGCGCGGCCAGGAAAAGCGGAATCGCAAAGAGGAGCGCACGGTGCGGCTTCATACTATGTGGCATAGTAACACCGCGGGCTTTGAGCGGGCCGAAGGGGCCTGCCCGGCTTCCTTAAAACTGCATTGGCGATCGGATTCTACTGAGCCGGCGGAGCCGTCAGCGGGATGTTGGCGCCGCGGTGGCAGGTGTAGCAGCTAACGTGCACCTTACCGTCCGGGAACTTGGCGTTGATATCGTTCACCATCTGGATCATGTGGCGCGCGATTTCCTTTTTCGGATTGGCATCGCTCGCAAAGTCGCCCTGCACATGGCAGAAAGTGCACTGCTGCCCGAGCGCAGTACGAAACGCGCCCATAGTGGCGCGGATATCCGTATCTTGCGGAAGTACTTTCAGGTTCTTGTGAACGCCCTGCTGTGGCGCATCGGCGAGCAGAAGCAACGGCAGGATCAGGAAGATAGCGGAAAAAAATCTGCGCATTGCCCGATTTTACATTCGCCGCCGCCCAAATTGCGAAAAAATTAACAAAAAACGAATTGGAAGCCCTCGCGAATCAATCACGGGCGAACGGGGTTTGGCGAACTAACTCCTTCGCTCCCCGCCCGCCCAGGCTTACTGGGTTGTCTCAATTCTGTACGTAAACAAACAAAAATTCAATCTAGTGAAATACCTCATACCGATCGGCGTCCGCCGATGAGGGCGATCAGCCAAATCACTAGGAACACGAAGAAAAGGATCTTAGCGATGCCGACGGCAGTTCCGGCGATGCCACCAAAACCAAGAATGGCCGCGATGATTGCGATCACCAAGAAAATTAAGGACCAATGCAGCATTGTTCCCTCCTAACCAGATATCCTGCAAGCGGATGGCCAACGTTTTGGGCGCGTCGGCGTCCTATTAACATAGGTCGTCTATGTAATGCCGATACAACGCGAGGAAATTCCACCCGGAACGCTGGAAATGCTGATTCTGCGGACACTTGTGCGCGGAAAGCCGATGCACGGGTTTGAAATAGCCGATTTCATTCAGGAAATTTCCACCGGTGTTCTGCAAGTGGAGGAGGGTTCGCTCTATCCGGCGCTGCAACGGATGCTGCTGAAAGGCTGGATCGACGGCGAATGGGGCAAAACCGAGGAGAATCGGCGGGCGCGCTACTACAGCCCGACGCCGGAGGGTCGCGCCCAGCTTGAGCGGGAGCTGGAACGCTATGGGCGCGTGAGCCGCGCGATTGCGAACATCCTGCAGGTGGATGCCATATGAAGCCGCCGCGCTTTCTCCGACGGGCGGCCGCGCTTTTTGACCGCGAAAACCAGGCGCGCGCCGTGCGCGAAGAAATGGATCTGCATCTGGAGCTGCGCGCCCGCAGGCTGCGCGAATCCGGCTATCCGGCGCTCGACGCCGGGTTCGCGGCGCGCCGGCAATTCGGCAACGCGGCGGTTTATCAGGATCAAGTCAACGACTTGTGGGGGTGGACGATGTGGGAACGCTGGATTCAAGACATTCGGTATGGCGCGCGATCGCTCGCCAAAGCGCCAGGATTCACTGCCATCGCGGTGCTGACGCTGGCGCTGGGCTTGGGCATCAACACCGCGATTTTCAGCGCGGTGGATGCAGTGATTCTGCGTGCCTTGCCGTATCCGGAGCCCGCGCGGCTGATTTCCCTTTGGGAAGAGAACACCAAGCCGGACGATCAGAACACCACTTTCAGCAGCCGCGGGGCGCAGGTGGGAACCGCGGGCACGAACGAGCGCACCACCGTTGCGGTCGCCAATATCGGCGACTACCTGCGCACCGGCATGTTCGAGGACCTGGCGTCCTACGATGCAGCGGCGGTGAACCTCACCGGCATCGGCGCGCCCGAGCGGCTCAATGGCGAGGCGGTGACTTGGAACTTCTTTGCGACGCTCGGCGTGACGCCGGCGCGCGGCCGCGCGTTCCTGGAAGAAGAAGATAGACCAGGCGCCAGCGCGGTGGCAATGGTCACGTACGGATTCTGGCAGCGGCGTCTGGGCGCGGCGGCAGATGTGCTCGACCGTTCCATCCAACTGGATGGCAAGCCGTATCGCATCGTGGGCGTGCTGCCGGAAGGTTTCCAATCTCCCTACCAGCTTGGGTTAAAGACGCCGGTGGAGGTCTATACCACCGCGTCCTATTCGAGGGATTTGCTGGCAAGCCGCGGCGATCACGAAGTGAACGTGGTGGCGCGATTGAAGACGGGCGTTTCGGTCGAGACGGCGCGCGCGGCGCTCAACGCCGTCTCCGCCAGCCTGGCCAAGCAGTATCCGCAGACCAACGGCCGCATTCACGCGGCGATAGCGCCGCTGAATGACGACCTGTCGCGCAAGGTGCAGCAATCGCTGTGGTCTCTGCTTGGCGCATCTGGATTGATCGTACTGATTGCGTGCGTGAACGTGGCCAACCTGTTGATGGTGCGCGCGGCGGGGCGGCGGCACGAATCGAGCGTGCGCATGGCGTTGGGCGCCGGCCGGTGGCGCATGATGCGCCAATTGATGACCGAGAGTTTACTGATCGCGCTGGCCGGTTGCGCGGCGGGCGTCGTGATGGGACGCGTGATGATGCTGGGGCTCACGGCGCTCGCGCCGCCCGGGATTCCGCGCATCGAAAGCGCCGGCATGGATTGGCGGGTATTCGCGGTCGCGGCCGCGCTCGCCGTGGCTACCGGCCTCATCTTCGGCATGGCGCCGGCATGGCAGGCCTCGCAGACCAAGCCGGTGGAAGCGCTCAAGACGGCCTCGCGCGGAACCGGCGGCGCATCGCAAGCGCGCTGGCGCACCGGACTGACCATAGCGGAAGTGGCCCTTTCGCTGATTCTGATGGTGGGCGCGGGCTTGCTGCTACGCAGCTTCGGCACGCTCATGGGTGTTGATCTCGGATTCCAGCCCGACCACGTGATCGCCATGAACGTCAACCTGCCGCAGTTGCGCTATCCCGATGCCGCGGCGCGGCTGCAATTCTTCAAGCGGCTGGAAGAGCGCGTGCGTCCGCTTCCCGGCATTCAGGCGGTGACGTACGCGAATCGCATGCCGCTGCGCGGCGGGTGGTCCTCGGGAATTCGCATCGATGGGAATCCGGACTTGCAGGCGAGTCCCGATTTTCAGGCGGTCGGCCCCGGATATTTTCAAACCCTGGGCATTCCACTGCAGCGCGGCCGCTCGCTGACTTATCAAGACGGCGCGGAGACCCAGCCGGTGGCCGTTGTGAACATGGCGTTCGCGCGGCAACTGCTCAACGGCAAAGATCCGCTGGGGCATACGATGCGACGCAGCCCCAGTGCGCCAGTGATCACGATTGTGGGCGTGGTCAACGACATACGGCGCGCCGGCAAGGAAGGGCAGATCAAGCCGGAAGTCTATCTGTGCGCGGCGCAGACGAAGCTTTATCCGGTGCCGCTTGCCGATTTCGCCGTGCGCACGGCGGGCGATCCGCGAGCGCTGGTGAATGCGATTTCGCGCGAAGTTTGGGGCGTCGACAAAGATCAGCCGGTCACCAATATCCGCACGATGGATGAGCTCATCGATCTTGCCGCCGCGCAGCGCCGCTTTCAAACCCTGCTGCTGTTGATCTTCGCGGGCGTGGCGGTCGCGCTGGCGATCGTCGGGATCTACGGCGTGCTGATGTATTCGGTGAGCCAGCGGACGGCCGAACTCGGCATCCGCGTCGCGCTGGGCGCTTCGCCGGCGACGATTGTGAGGCTAGTGCTGCGGCAGGCGGGCGCGCTGATCGCGGCGGGAATCGTCTTGGGCGTCGGAGGCGCGTATTGGCTCACGCGCTTCCTGCAAGACTTGCTGTTCGAGGTAAAGAGCACGGACTGGCGTGCGTACGCGGGCGCGGTGGCATTGCTGGCGCTGGTGGCGGTGGTCGCCGCGCTGATTCCGGCGAGCCGCGGGGCGCGCGTGGACCCGATGGCGGCCTTGCGGCAGGAATAGAGCCGGAAGGCATATTAGCCTATAGGCATGCCAAGCTGGAATCCCGCCCAATACCTCAAGTTCGCCGAACAGCGCACGCAGCCGTGCCGCGATCTGGCGGCGCGCGTCGGTGTGACTGCGCCCGAGCGCATTATCGACCTGGGGTGCGGACCCGGCAACAGCGCGGAGGTCATCGCCGCGCGCTGGCCGCACGCGGCTATCACGGGGTTCGATAGTTCGCCCACCATGATCGAGGCTGCACGGGCGGCGCATCCGGAATGGGAATGGCGCGCCGGCGATATCGCCGAATGGGCGGCGGCCGGCGGCGAGCGATTCGACGTGGTCTTCTCAAACGCGGCCGTGCAGTGGCTGGCCGATCACGACGATCTCTTCCCGAAGCTGTTCGCGCACGTGGAATCAGGCGGCGCGCTAGCGGTGCAGGCTCCGGGCAATTATGACGGGCCGTCGAATCTGATCATGCGCAATCTCGCGGCGTCGGAAGGCTGGCGGCAGTGGTTCCCCACAGGACGCGCGGCCGAGTGGCACACGCACGATATCGGTTATTACTACGACGCGCTGGCGCCCCACGCGGCGCGGCTCGATCTGTGGGCCACCGAATACATCCACGTCATGCCGGATGCGGCGGCGATCGTGGAATGGTACAAGGGCACCGGGCTGCGGCCCTATCTGGATGCGATCGGCGAGGAGAGCGAACGCCAGCGATTCCTGGCGGAATATCTCGAATTGCTGCGCCCGGCCTTTCCACCGCAGGCCGATGGCGCCGTGCTGTTTCCGTTCCGGCGGATCTTTATTGTGGCGTACCGATAGCGCGCGTGCTGGGCTTATCCGGGCCCGGGAAATCGGCGGGAACTTTCTGCGTCACCTTGCCCATTGCCGCCCATTCGGCGCCGCGCGCGAAGGTGGTGATAAAGCCCACGCATTCCATCGCGGCTACGTCGTGCCCGAGCATAGTGTGGAAGATGCGCCCTTTGCCGTAGCTGCGAACCATCAAGAGCGGCTCGTCATGTCCGCTGCCGCTGTTGGCGGGGTCGGAAAAGGCGGTGCCGAGCACGGTCATATTTTCGCCGGGGCCGCGCATGCGCGAGTACAGTTCGTCGCCAACATGCATCCATACCGGCGGCAAACCCTTCGAGATGGGGTGAGTGGTGTTACGCATTGTCACCTGGAACGGCAGGCGCTGGCCGTGCTTTCCGGCGGCTCCGGGCGTAGGGTCAGAGACCAATTTGCCGTCGCGATAATACCAAAACGGGCCGGATTTTTCGTCGCGCCCCATCCAGCCGCCCATGCCGATCATCAAGTTGTAGGCGGTCCAAGCCGGGAAGGCGTTGTCGGCCGCATGGTAGGAGACGAAGCCGCCGCCATCCTTTACGTACTTTTCGAAGGCCGCCTGGACGTCCGCCGGCCACACGGTTCCGCCGGCGAAATCGTTGTCATTGGAAATTACCACCCGGTACTTGGCGAAATCGGGGCGAAAACCGCTGAAATCGGCATTCTTGGGCGGGCTGGTCAGCACATACACCTGAAACAACCCGGTATCCTCCATAATCTTGCGCAATACCGGTGTGGTGGTCTGCCATTGGTGATTGTTTTGCCCGTCAATGACGAGGGCGTGGATCGCAGGCGCCGCCACGGCGTGGCCTGCCAGGGCGAGAAGCGCATCCAACGGGCGAAATTCATGGTGCTACGAATTCTGCCGCGCCGGGAACTTTTCGGACAGGCGTGGTGTCTCTACCTTTGCAGGCCCAGAGTTTTCCTGATAGGGTGGTGGTCAGGAGAAAGGCGAGGCTAATTTGGCCACTTCGATTCTGGATTTGAGTCCGGACCGTTCGGCGGATGGTACAGCCGATGTGGAAGATCTTCGCTTGGTCGAAGGACTCCGCGAAGGCGCAAATTGGGCCTACGAGGAGCTGATCGCCCGCTTCCAGCAGCCTGTCTACTCACTGGCGCTCCGCCTGCTTTCGGGTCAATCTGAAGCCGGCGACGTCGTGCAAGAGGTATTTCTCAAGGTCTTCCGCAATATTTCCGCCTTCCGCGGCCAAAGCACCCTCAAGACCTGGATCTACCGCATTACCGTGAACGAGGCGCATAATGCGCGCCGTTGGTTCTTCCGCCATCGCCGCCGCGAGGTGGATCTGGATAATCATCCGGACGAATCGCTCAATTGGAAGGAGCAAATTGCCGACGCCGGGCGCTCGCCATTCGAAATGGCAGTGGATCGCGAACAGCAGATCCTCATCGAGGCCGCGTTGGAACGTATTAATCCTATTTTTCGCGAGGCCGTGGCGTTGCGGGACATCGCCGACCTCAGCTATGACGAAATCGCGGTGGTTCTTGGCGTATCGCTGGGAACCGTAAAATCGCGAATCTTGCGGGGCCGTGAAGCCCTGCGGGACGAACTGGCGGGAACGCTCGAAACCAGGGCGAGCCTGCGATTGGCGCCGGGAACGGCCGAGTAACGTTATGAGCTGTGAGACTGTTAGACCTTTGATCGCATCGCTGGTGGACCGTCGGCTCCCTGGAAGAGTGGCGGGAGAGCAGCGGGATGAGGCGATGTCGCATCTGGCCGCCTGCCGCGGATGCAGCGCGGAATATCAAACGGCGCAGCAGCAGCGGGCTGTGTTGCTAAGTCTGGCGGATGTGCCGGTTCCGGGCAATCTCGCGGACAAATTGCGCGTGATCGCCTCGCACGAGCGTGCGCGGCAACTGACGCGGATCACTTGGCGCGCGCGGTGGGAAGCTCTGTCCGAGCGTGTGGCCCTGCAGTTCGAAAACCTGATGAAGCCGGTGGCTCTGCCCGTGGCGGGCGGCCTGATTTCCGCGCTGCTCATGTTCGGCGTCCTGATTCCCAGCGTGAGCTATGCCCGCATCAAAACCCTGGAACCTCCGTCACCCGTCTTCACTGAGCCCGATGGACAGGTAGTGGGCGAAGGCGAGTTTCCCAAGCTGGAATCGGCCAACCAGCCGGCCGGCGCAGCAAGGATCGTGGTGCTTTTGGTCATCGACGACCACGGCCGTGTGCGCGATTACCGCTTGACCCAAGGCGCCATGACGCCGGAAGTGCAGAATTTCATTCTGTTCTCGGTGTTTACGCCGGCGACCATGTTCGGCAGGCCCACCTGGGGCCAGGTGCAAGCCATCTTCGGCGCCGATAGCGACCGGCGCAGCTAGTCCGGCAGCTTCGTGGCTCGTCAAAAACTCGGTCAACATTTCCTCATCAAGGGCTCGATTCTGGAGCGCATCGCTGCGGCGGCATGCCCCGCGCATGAGCCGTTGGTCGTGGAAATCGGCCCTGGCCGCGGCGCGCTCACCGCGAAACTGCTGCAGCGCGCGGACCGCGTGGTGGCGATCGAACTGGATGCCTACTTAGTCGATCATCTGCGCCAGAAGTTCGCAGACGAACCGCGCCTCGAAGTAATACATGCCGATGCGCTGAATATAGATTTCACGTCATGGGGCGCCGCGCCGGTTGCCGGCAACCTGCCGTATTACGCCGCGACTCCCATCATCGAGAGAACCGTGCGGCGGCGGCAATCGCGCGCGGTATTCCTGATTCAGAAGGAAGTGGCGGAGCGTATGGCGGCTACACCAGGCCATCGCGAGTACGGATTCCTCAGCGTGGCGACGCAGCTATTCGCCGACGCGCGTTTGCTCTTCGAAGTGAAGCCGGGCGCGTTTCATCCTCCGCCGAAGGTCGAATCGGCCGTAGTGCGGCTGGAGCCGCGCGCGGACCCGCTGCCCGTGGATGACACCGAGGCGTTCCTGCAATTCGTAGGAAGGTGTTTTCACCAAAAGCGGAAAACCATTCGCAACAACCTGGCGGGCGTCTACGGCAAGGAAATCTTCGATACCTGGCCCGAAGCGGGACAGCGTGCGGAGCAACTGGCGATGGAACGGTTTATTGCGATGTACGAGAGGGTGCGGCGCGCTCAATGAGACTCGGCTGCCTGCTTTTGCTCCGGGTGTTCCAGTAGATACGCGTCGCGCGTAGCGCGGATGCATTCGCGCGCCTCGCGCGGGCCGCGCCATCCCCGCATCGTGGTCTTCTTGCCTTCGAGCTCTTTGTAGATGGCGAAAAAGTGCTCGAGCTCGCGCAGTTTGTGCGGGAATACCTGGTCGATGGTGTGAATCTGGTCGAAGCGCGGGTTGCGGTTGGGCACGGCGAGAATCTTCTGGTCGGGTTCGTCTTCGTCTACCATGTCGAGCATCCCGACCGGCCTCACAGACATCAGCACTCCCGTGAAACTGGCGTCGTCGACGATGGTGAGGACATCGAGCGGGTCGCCATCCTGCGCCAGCGTGCCGGGAATGAAACCGTAATCGCCGGGATAGTGCAGAGGCGAATACAAGGCGCGGTCCAGGCGAAACAGGTTCAGCTCTCCGTCGTATTCGTATTTGTTGCTGGAATTCTTGGGGATCTCAACGATCATGCGGACTACCTCCGGGCAGTCCGGTCCCGGTTCTAAATCGTATAGTCTTCTTTCCACTAGCTCATCGTAGCTCGATGCGCGTATCTTACGCTCCGGCGCGCAGAAACGCGGAGAAACGTTCCAGCGCCGGTTCGAGAATCGATCGCTCGGCGGCATAGCAAATACGCACTGAACCCTCGCCGCCCGCGCCGAAGGCTACGCCGGGCGCCAGGCCCACGCGCGTCTCTTCCAGCAGGCGGCGGCAGAAGCCGAACGAATCCGTCAGGCCATCGATGCGAGGGAACACGTAAAAGGCGCCATCGGGCTTCGGCACGGTCACGCCGGGAATTCCGGCCAGCGCTTCCAGACAAAGGTCGCGATTTTCTTTCAGCCTTTCGAGCATACGCAGCAACTCGCCTTCGCCTTCCGTCAGCGCTGTTTCGCCGGCCTTTTGCGTGAAACTGGGGGCGTGCGAGACCACGAATTCGTTAATCTGGGTTGCCTTCGCGGCCAGATCGCGGCGCGCGATCAGAAATCCGAGGCGCCAGCCGGTCATGCAATAACTTTTCGAAAACGAATGCACCACCATCACTGCATCTTCGCGCGTGGCTTTGCGCAGAATCGAAGGCACGGCTTCGCCGAGGTGCGAGCCGGCATAGTAGAGGCGGTCATAAACTTCGTCGGCCAGCAGCCAGAGGTTGTGGCGTCGCGCAAAATCGAGAAGGCCCTGCTGTTCCTGCTCGGTCGCCACCCAGCCCAGCGGATTCGATGGCGACGTGTAGATCAGCAGGCGCGTGCGCGGCGTAACGGTGCGCTCGAGAGCATCGAAATCGATGCGGTAGCGATCGCCGCAAAGCGGGTGCGGAATTTCGTGTACGGTCGCATTCGCGAGTTGGACATTAGCGCTGCCATTGGGCCATGCCGGAGTGAGCGCGATGGCTTCGTCGCCCGGATCGAGCACGCAGCGAATGCCCAGATTCAGCGCCTGCACGCCGGAAGCGGTGACCAAGATCTCGCGCATCGGGTCCAGCTCGACTGCATGGTGCTTGCGGTAGTGCTCGGCCAGCGCGCGGCGCGTCGAAGGCAGGCCCGCATTCTCGGTGTAGAACGTGAAGCCGTCTTGCATGGCGCGAATCGCGGCCTGTTTGATGTAATCCGGCGTGGGCAGATTCGATTCGCCGAAATAGAGGCGCAGAACGCCGTCCATGGACATCGCGATCTCGGCCAGTTCGCGAATGCGCGAATGCGGAACCTGAGTGACAGAGGCGGCAACGGAGGGCATGGGGACATTGTCGCACCCCTATAATAAAATTCCATGTCCGAACTCTTTCGCCTTGCTGCGATTACCGACGAATTTGCGCCCGATTTCGAAACCGCTGCCGTTTCCATGGAAGGCGTGGGCATGAGGGGCGCCGAACTGCGCATGCTATGGGGAAAGAACGTGATCGATCTCAACGACGACGAGGTGGAGCGCGCCATTCACGTCGCGCGGCGGCACAAGCTCGAAATCATCTCGATCGCGTCGCCGCTGCTGAAGTGCGTGCTGCCGGACGCCCCGCCCGTCGACGAGCGCTTCCAGCAGGATTCGTTTGCGTCGAAGCATACGTTTGCCGATCAGCCACGCCTGACCGCACGCGCTTTCGAAATCGCCGAGCGGACCGGCGCGCGCATCGTTCGCGTGTTCTCCTACTGGCGCAGCGTCGAACCCGAAGCGTGCCACGAACAGATTGTGCACGCCTTGCGCGCGCTGGCGAATCAGGCCGCGCAGCACAATGTGATCGTCGGCATCGAGAACGAGCATGCGTGCAACATCGGCACCGGCGGTGAGGCGGCGCGGGTGCTGGCGGAGCTCGATCATCCCAACCTCAAACTGGTTTGGGACCCGGCCAACGCGCTGGTGGCGGGCGAGAATCCGATGGAAGGTTATGCGAAAGTCCCGATCGAACGCATCGCGCACGTTCACGCCAAGGATTGCCAGGTCGAAGATCACAAAGCCACGTGGCTCGAACTGGGCAGCGGCGACATTCCGTGGCCTGAGCAGATCGACGCGCTGGCCATGAGCGGCTACACCGGCTGGATCAGCCTCGAAACGCACTGGCCTGGACCGGCCAACGACAAACACGCCGGCAGCGTGATCTGCGGGCGGAATTTGAAGCGCCTGGTGAGCTAGAAGCGCGTTCTACTTCTTCTTTTCCTGATTCCACAACTGGCGCGAGAGCGCGCGGCCGCAGAACGGGCAGTAGTTGACGCCCACGAATTGGTGGCGATCGTCGCCGAATACCAGGAAATACTCGGTGTCGATTTCTGTGACGATGGTGCCGTTCGAAAGCTGGTGCGGCTGCGCGTTGCGCGCCAGGTCGCGGTCCATCAGGCGGTCGAATTCGGAGCAGCAGATCATATCAGTTAATGGTGCTCGCGCCTTGCACGCCCATATCGGTCGCTACGACATTCTTGTTGATGTGGCGGTCGAGATCGATGACGTAAGTTTCGGGCGCCTCAATCAGCACCGGCGAATGGGTGGCGCAAATGATGCGGAAGCGCTTCTGATCCACCAATTCCATCAGCATCTTCAAGATGCGGCGCTGGTTGGAAACGGAAAGCGCCATCTCCGGTTCATCGAGCAGGAGCGTGGTGCCGTCCGGCAGCTTGGGGAAGCTTTCTTTGAAAAGCGACAGCATCACCTGGCCGTGGCTGGCCATGCTTAGGAACTCGAGCATCTGCGGCTGGTCCTTGAACAATTCGAGCTGCTGCCGCGGGTTGTGCTGCTCGGCATCGAACAGGTAAGCGTCGCCGATTTTCACATCGCCTGGCTCGAGCCGGTAGATGTAGCCATCCGTCTGTTCGCCGCGCATCGCGTAGTGGATCGAATGCAGCAAGGTCGATTTGCCGCTTCCGTTCTCACCGCGCAACATGACCAGCGGATGTGATAAATCCACAATCATCGGCATGTGGAAATTGAGATAAGGTAAGACGGGATGGGCTAGGATTTTCAGGAACATAAAACGTGGGGCCTTCTGTCATGATACGATAATAAGTTCCAAGATTACCTGAGGTTTCAGTGTCTAGAATCACCCGAAAAGAGCTTAAGACCGACAACTTCGCCCTCGAGGTCGGCCACACAGTAACGCTGTTTGAAGAGCACCGCGATCAGATCATCCGCTACGGCGGAATTGCGCTGGTGGTCGCGGCGTTGATCTTCATCTATTCGATGTATGCCGGGCATGAGCACCAGGCCGCTGAAGCGGCGCTGACGCATGCGGTCGAAGTGCAGGAGGCCCCGGTTGGCCAGTCCGGTACGGGCGGGCTTGCGTTTCCCACGCAAGAAGCCAAGGACGCCGAAGCCGTCAAGGCCTTCACCGACCTGAAAAACAAGTTCTCCGGCGGTAGCGAAGCGCAGATCGCCTCGTATTATCTGGCCTCGATTCAGGCCGATCAGGGCAATCTTGCGCAAGCGGAAAAGGGCTTTCAGGACGTGGCCGACCACGCCAAGGCCGATTACGCGTCGCTCGCCAAGCTGTCGCTTTCCCAGATTTATTTCTCCGATGGACGCAACGTTCAGGGCGAAGCCTTGCTGCGCGATCTGATTGCTCACCCGACGGCGTTTGTCTCGTCGGATCAAGCCACGGTCACGCTAGCCCGGCACTACATGGCGGTCAAGAACAACGCCGAAGCGCGCAAACTGCTCGAACCGCTGCGCACTAGCCAGGCCGGCGGCGTCAGCCAGCTTGTTGTGGGCATGCTCGGCGAAATCGCGCAATAGCGCATGTTGGCGAGGCTGCGGTTCCCGGCCAATCAAAGCCGGGGGCGGCGGTATCCGGAACCGGAACATCCTTACCGGAATTGTTTTCAGCGCGATCGCGACCGCGTAATCCATTCGCGCGCTTTTCGCCGCCTGGAAGCCAAGACGCAAGTCTTCGCGCCGGGTCTTTCCGATCACTTCCGGACGCGGCTCACGCACACCATCGAAGTGGCGCAGGTAGCGCGCACCGTCGCCAACGCGCTGCACCTCAACGAAGATCTGACGGAAGCGCTGGCTTTGGCGCACGATATAGGCCATCCGCCGTTCGCCCACGCGGGCGAAGAGGCGCTCGACGCCGAAATGCTCCGCTTCGGAGACCGCTTCGACCACAACCTGCACGCGTTGCGCATCGTCGAAAATTTCGAGCAGCGCTACGCGCGCTTCCCCGGCCTCAATCTCACGTTCGAAGTGCGCGAGGGCATCGTCAAGCATTCCAGCGATCGCGCGCCGGCCGAATACCTGCCTGAGTTGCGTCCGCCGCTTGAAGCGCAGTTGATCGATCTGGCGGATGAAGTGGCCTACAACACTGCCGATCTCGACGACGCCTACGCCGCCGAAATGCTGACGGCCGAGGACGTCGCGGAGAGCGTTCCGCTTTACCGCGCCATCTTCGAAACCGTGGAAACGCAGTACCCCGGAGCGGCGCCCCGCGAGCGCTTCCACGAGGGATTGCGGCATTTGGTGGACGCGCTGGCATCCGGTTTGATCGAGGGCACAAGCGCCGCGGCCGAAGCGGCGGGCGTGGAAGAGCCGGAAGCGGTGCGGCATCTGCCAGGCCGCCTGGCGTCATTCACGCCTGACGCCGGCCAAGCCAGCCTCGACCTGAAGCAGTTTCTGCACGCCAAAGTCTATACCGCGCCGAGCCTGTGCGAAGACCGGACGCGTTCCATGCAGCGCATCCGCGAACTGTTCAGCTTCTTTCTTGACCACCCGGATCGCCTGCCGGAAGCGTATCGGGCGCGCGCGGAGAACGAGCCCGCCCATCGCGTAATCTGCGACTACATCGCGGGCATGACCGACAGCTTCTTCCAGCGCGTCTATTCTTTGATGGAATCTTCCACGTAGTCTTCCGCTTCTACGTGATCTTCCATGGTGGTGAAATTCGAAAGCTCGACCTCGCGCACGCCATACGAGCGCAGCAACTGTCGGCGGATTTCTCCCGCCAGCCGCTCCGGCGATTCGTCGGGATCGTGCTTCATTACCACCTTGAAGAAGAGGTTGGTGACGCTCATTTCTTCATAGTAGCGGGCAAGAGCGCTTCTCGAAACACTACACTAGAGTGATGTCCTGCGCCATTTGCCAGAAGCGGCGGCCGCGCCGCTATTGTCCGGGGGTGCGCGGTGAAATTTGCCCGGTTTGCTGCGGAACGGAGCGCGAGGTTACCATCCGCTGCCCTTCCGATTGCGAGTATCTGATTGAGGCGCGGAAACACGAAGCGCCGCTCGAAATCGACCCGTCGACAATTCCGCATCAGGATGTCCAACTCAGCGACGAATTCATCGAAGCCAATGCCGAACTGATTAGTTTCTTGAGCGGGGCAATCACGATTGAGGCGGACCGGAACCGTCTCGTGGATTCCGATGCGCGCGAGGCCCTGGACGGTTTGATCAAGACCTATCGCACGCTGCAAAATGGCCTGATTTACGAGAGCGTGCCGGAGAATCCGCTGGCGGCGCGTCTCTACCGGGCGCTCCAGGAAGCCGCTGCGGAGTTTCTCAAACAGGAAAAGGGGGCGCTGGGAATGGCGAAGACGCGCGATGCTGATTTGCTGCGCGCGCTGGTGTTCCTCCACATTTTCTCGCTCGACCGGAACAATGGCCGTCCGTTCGGGCGTTCGTTCTTAGACGCGTTGCCGCGGCCTCAGCCACTCGATGAGAGCGCCAGGGATGAAGAGACCGGTTCGTCGCTGATTTTGCCCTGATTGGGCTGTAAGCGGATCTCTTCGATCTGGCAAGCGCGCTTCTTGCCGGAACTTACCACCTGAGCGCGGAATTTTTCGGTTCCGTTCACCGTCAGATCGATGGGGTGACCCACTGGAAAATCGAAGGTGAGCAGGTTGCCTTCCTCCAGGCTGAGAAAATCGCGTACCGAAAGCCGCGGCCCTTCGAGGCGCGCTTCCAATGTCAGCGAGGCGCCGCGCACCAAGCGCAGCACGCGCGCTTGTTCGGTCTCGCTTGCCGTGGTCTTGCGCACCGACCATTGCTGGTCGAACTTCTGGCGCATCATCTTGATGACGATCGAAGGCATGGCGATGTTCATCATGCCCACCGTCTCGCCCATGCGCACTTCCACGCCCACCGAAACCACGGCCTCGTTGGGCGCAAGAATGTGGAGCAGTTGCGGCTCGGTTTCCATCGATTCGATGGTGAAATCGACTTCCGTGACCCCGCGCCACGCCTCGCGCAGATCGTTCAGAATGATGCGGAACAGGCCGTCGAGCAGCTTCTGCTCGATTTCCGTCACTTCGCGTTGGATCGTCCCCGAAAACTTGCCGTTGCCGCCCAAAAGCATCTCCAGGACAGGGAACACTAGCGATGGGTTCAACTCCAGTACGCCGTTGCCGTCGTAGGGATGCAGCCCGAGCGACACCATACACGTCGGCGAGGGCAAGCCGTCGAGAAATTCGGCATAGGAAAGCTGCTCCACGCTCACCAGGTTGACGGTGAGATAGGAGCGCAGGTACGCCGAAAGGCTCGACACCAAATTGCGCACGAAGGTATCGTGCAGCAGATGGATGGCGCGAACCTGCGACTTGGGGATGCGGTCGGGCCGCCGAAAATCAAAGCGCGCCGCAGGCGCCTCACGCTTGCGGTCGTGCAGATTCTGGAAGACTAAATCGATTTCCTGCTGCGATAGCTGGCGATTCACGGTTTCTGATTTGCCTATCGGCGGAGCCCGCGGGAAACTTTAGCGCGAGCGATCAGGCGTGCAGACGCTCGCGCGCTTCCTTGACGAATCCCAAGAAGCGGCGCGCCAATTCGCGGATGCGCTCCGGCCGGCGCTGCTGGATGGCTTCGGTGGGAATCAATTCCGTACCCACGCCGATGGCGGTAGCCCCGGCCACCAGGAAATCCGTCGCCGTTTTCTGATTCACGCCGCCCGCCGCGATCAGCGAGATCTGCGGCAGCGAGCGTTTGAGCGCGCGAATATAATGGTCCCCGCCGACAGGCGCGCAGGGGAAGACCTTGACAAAATCGGCCCCCGCGCGCCACGCTGCCACCACTTCGGTGGGCGTCAACGCCCCGGGAATCGCCGCGATATTGGCGTTGGCGGCCGCTTCGACGATTTGGGGATCGAACCCGGGGGCCGTGAGGAAACTCGCGCCGGCGTCGGCGCACTGGCGCGCCACATCGGGCGTCAACACGGTGCCCGCGCCCACCACCAGATTGGAATGAGCGCGCGCCAGTTGAGCGATCACCTCTACCGCGCCCGGCACCGTCATCGTGATTTCCACGATGGGGATGCCGGCCAGGGCGATAGCTTCGGCCGCAAACTGCGCGTCTTCCGCCGCAGCAACCCGCACCGCGGGCACGATGGCGATTTCACGAATGAGCCTGCAGGTTTCGTCGCGATGCATCGGCTAATAGGTTAGTCCGAATCCATAGGGAAAGAGCGGGCTGTAGCCCGGGTCGCCGCGGTGGGCGGTCACATCCGCCATGGCACGCGGCCAGGTTCGCGACAGCTTGCCGGTGGGTTTGTAGTCGCCGAAGAGCACGTCGGTGACGCCCTCACCCTCAGTGCCCGGCAACCATGCGGCGATGATAGCGTCCGCCCGCTCGGCCACGCGGCCCAGAATCATAGGCCTCCCGGAGAGCACGATCACCACCAGCGGAATCCCGGCGGCTTTGACGCGGTCCACTGCATCCAGGTCGTCCTGCGCCAGCCCCAGATCGGCGCGGTCACCGTCGCCTTCGGCATACGGTTTCTCGCCGATCACCACCACTCCCACGGTCGCGCCCTTAGCGCCGTCGCCATCTTTGGAAAACGTGATCTGCGCTCCCTTTGCAGCTCTGCGAATCGCCGCCAGCACAGTCGTTCCGCCGGTTGTGACCTCGCCGCTTTTGCCTTGCCAATCGATGGTCCATCCGCCGCACTGGTTGCCAAGATCGTCCGCGCTCTTTCCGGCGACGTGGATGCGCGCCGCGGTCTTGGCCAGCGGCAGTACGCGGTTTTGATTCTTAAGTAGCACCAGCGATTCGCGCACGGCCTGCCGCGCCACGGCGCGATGTTCCGGCGAGCCGAATGATTTTTGCAAGGAACGGTCCGCGAGTTGAGAGCGATTCACGTCCAGCATGCCCATGGCGAATTTGACGCGAAGGATGCGAGTCACCGCGTCGTCGATGCGCGCCATCGGCACCGTGCCGTCTTCCACAAGCTGCTTCAAATTCGACATGAACAGCTTGTAGTGATCTGGGACCATCACCATATCCATGCCGGCGTTGATCGAGATGCCGATCGACTTCTTGTAATCGCGGTCGATCTGATCGACGGCGTTGTAATCGGAGATCAAGAATCCTTCGAAGCCCAGTTCCTGTTTCAGGATTTCCGTGAGCAGCCGTTTGCTGGCTGAGCATTTCACGCCGTTCCAACTGTTGTAGGACGGCATGATCGAGCCTACGCCAGCCTGGATCGCCGAAATGTAGCCGGGCAGATGAACACGGCGTAGCGTGGCTTCGTCGACGCGCGTATCGCCTTGGTCCAAACCCTTGCCCTGTCGGGAAGACCCAAACGCCGTGCCCCCGTCGCCAATGTAGTGCTTGGCGCATGCCAGAACGGCCAGGGGATTTGCCAGATCCGTGCCCTGAAACCCGCGCATGGCCGCCTCGCCCAGTTCTTTCACCACCTGCGGATCTTCGGAAAAGCCTTCGTACGTGCGGCCCCAGCGTTCATCCTGCGGCACGGTGACGCAGGGCGCGAAAGCCCATTGAATACCGGTAGCGCGAACCTCTTCCGCGGTGATGCGCCCCACCTTTTCGATTAGCGCCGCGTCGCGCGTGCAGCCGAGTCCGACGTTATGCGGAAAAATCACCGCGCCCAGAACGTTGTTGTGCCCATGCACGGCGTCCACGCCGTAGAGCAGCGGGATGCGCAACCGGGTCTTGAGGGCATGCTGCTGGATGCGGTCGTAGAGATCGGTCCATGCCGCCAGGCTGTTGCCTTCCTTGGGGTCGGAGTTGCCGCCGCTCAAGACGGAGCCGAGTTTGTAGGTTTCGATGTCCGAGAGGTCCTTGATATAGGACTGGTCGGGCTGCGTCATCTGCCCGATTTTTTCCTCGAGCGTCATCTTCGCCAGCAGCGGTTTGACCTGCGGATCAAACGACGAAAACGGCTTGCGCGGCGCCGCTGACACGGCGGGGCGGGATGCCATAAAGAGTCCGCCCGATAGCGCGCCCAGCGCTACTGCGACGCGGAAGACGCTGCTTTTTTTCACAGGCGCGATCATTCGCCCGTAATCGTATCGGTATCGAACTCCAATGTCAAAGCAGAACAGCAGCGCCACGGGCAGGCCAGCGAAACCCTTATGAAACAAGGCAGTAGCGGTTCGGTCTCGCTAGCGCGCCAATTGGCGCTTCGAGTGCATGGAAAAATAGATGCGGGATTTATTCAGAAGATTTTCGCGCGGCGCTTCAGACGCGGTAGGCTCTCCGGCGGCATTCCTGACCGGAGTGGTTGTCACTCTAATCTGGGCGCTTACGGGCTCTTATTTTCACTATTCGGACACGTGGCAGCTTGTAATTAATACAGGAACATCGATCGGGACATTCCTGATCGTGTTCCTGATACAAAACACACAGAACCGCGATTCCAAGGTCATTCAGCTCAAGTTGGATGAACTGATACGCGCGCTCGGCGCCGCCAGGACCGAGCTCGTTCAGATGGAAGCTCTGACCGATGCGGATTTGGAGGGCCTCCAAAAGGAGTTCCAATCCCACCGCGATCAGGCAGCGGCAAACGTGGAGCAGATTACCAGTTCACGGGAGCGCCGTCGGCCGAGGGCCGAAGATGATCAGAAAAGCTAAGTTATAAGACGTAGACCCGTAGCATCCAGAAGACGAGCCAGATCGCGATCAGTGCCATCACCACCCGCCAGACGATTGCGCCCGGCGTCCATTTATTTTCAGCCATCTGCTTTTTACTCCCACCAAGAGTTTACTTGCGACGTAGCCGGCATGGCCCCGCTCTTGCAACTTCACGGACCGAGGCACGGTTCGCAATGAGAAAACTCGATGTATTGATCGTCTTCTTCGCTTTGTTTTCCAGCACCGCAGCGGTAGCCGACCAGGTTCGAGTACGGCATCTGGAGGGCCGAATTCACGGCTTCCTTCTGCTCCGCGATACTGAAGACAAGATTCTGGCGTCGGGAACACTGACGCAGGAAACCGACGGCCGCCGCGTCACGTCGCAACTTACCTTTCATTTCAAAGATGGGTCGCTGCACGAAGAAACCACCGTCTTTTCTCAGCGCCAAATGTTCCAGCTTCTCAACTATCACTTAGTAGAGAAGGGACCGTCATTTAAGCGCGCGACCGACATGACAGTGAACGGGTCCACCGGTCAGGTTACGATTCACTCCACCGATGACAATGGCAAAGCGAAAGATATTTCCGACCAGCTCAAGCTTCCCCCGGATCTCGCGAATGGTTTGGTGACCACTCTGCTGGGCGATCTGCCGCCCGCGGCCACCGAAACCGAGCTTTCGATGATCGTGGCCACGCCGAAGCCGCGCATCGTGAAGCTCAAGATCGCGCAAGAGGGCGAAGACTCCTACACCGTTGGCGGGGTTGCAGCCAAGGCGATGCGTTACCGCGTGAAGATCGATCTCGGCGGCGTTGCTGGCGTGGTCGCTCCGATCATCGGCAAGCAACCGCCCGATACTTTCGTCTGGATGGTCGGCGGCAAAACGCCGGGATTTCTGAAATCGGAAGGCCCCATGTTTGAGGGCGGCCCAGTTTGGCGAATTGAGCTGGCGAGCCCCGTGTGGCCGAAGACGGAAAGCGCGGACCGGCGATAGTATGCTGTGGGGATGGCATACCGCGTAGCTGCGCTCCTGGCCCTGCTGATTGTTGCCGGCTCATCGCCCAGCCGAGCCATGACGCCGGAGGAACGCCGCGCCTATCTCGAAAAGCTACAGCAGATCCTGCCGGATGCCCCCGCATTCCGGGAGTGGCTGCAAAAGAGCGGCGAGTTGCCGCCGGATTTCGATTCCCTGCCGCGCATGAACGCGCTGCCCGATCCGCTGCGCTTTCTGGACGGACGGCCCGTGCGCACCGCGGCCGATTGGAAAATGCGGCGCACGGAAATCCAGCAACTCTTCGAGAAGTACGATCTCGGCACGTACCCGCCCAAGCCGAAACTGGAACGCGTCGTTGCCATCGATGAGACGCGCGGCCAGGGTTACTTGGTGCGCAATGTCCGTCTGGAATTCGGCCCCGGCGGCAAGGGAACCATGCGCGTGCAGATCATGATTCCCGACGGCAAAGGCCCGTTCCCCGTGCTGATCACGAACAACCTCGCGGGATGGGGCCCCTCGCTCTTGCGCCGCGGCTACATCTCCTGCGGATACGCCGCTAACGATGCCATGGACGATGCCGCCGCGCTCGGCGCGCTCTATCCCAACTACGATTTCGCCTTGCTGCCGCGGCGCGCCTGGGCCGCGGGTCCGGTGTTGGACTACCTGGAATCTCTGCCGCAAGTGGACATGAAGCACGTGGCCATGTTCGGCTATTCGCGCGACGGCAAAATGGCCGCAATGGCCGCCGCGATTCACGAGCGCATCTCGGCTGTGATCGCCGGAAGCACGGGCGTCGGCGGCGTGCTCTCGTGGCGATCCGCCGGCGAGCGCGGCTTCGGCGAAAGCATCGAAAGCGCCACGCGATCATTCCCTACTTGGTTCGTGCCGCGCCTGCGATTTTTCGCCGGCCGTGAAGACCGCTTGCCCATCGACGGCAATCTGCTGGCAGCCATCATCGCTCCGCGCGCCGCGCTGCTCGAATGGGGCACGAACGACCAGGTCACGAACACCTGGGGCATGGAGCAGACTTACTACTCCGCGCTCAAGGTCTATAAGCTTCTCGGGCAGCCGAACCGGCTCGGCACGCTGCGCGTCCCCGGCTTTCATGGCGCCAACGACCAGGAAGCCTGCCTCGATTGGCTCGACATACAGTTCGGCCGTTCGCCCGGCGCCTGGACCAATAACTTAGTCTTCCAATGGGACTGGGATAAGTGGCGCGCTAACTCGAAAGAGACGGTCGACCTGAGGCGCTACACGCAACGCGGCTTCAACGACATTCTCAGCGGCGAGAGTCACGCCATCGCCTCGGTTGCAGATTGGGAAACCAAGGCCGCGGGCATTCGCAAGTCGGTGGAATGGGCGCTGGGCGATGAACCGCCGAGGATGCCTCCCTCGCCCGGCCGCGGCGGGCGCGGTGGCCCGGGCGCTCCCGGCAGAGGCGGCACGGTTACCGGACGGCCGCCCTCCACTCCCGGACAAACCACGCCCGATCTGGCCGGATGGGTGATTTCCAATGGCGGAACTTCCTACGGTTGGAAAGCGCCGGAAAAAGACGCGACCGTTTCGAAACCGCTGGCGTTCGGCTTCAACGTGCGCGGCGACCTTTATTATCCGGCCAACACTCGCGAAGGAACCAAGCTGCCCACCGTCATCTGGATGCACGGGTTCAGTTGTTCCCTGGGCTATATGTGGGTCTATCACAGCGACCTGCATCCGATTCTTGCGCTGGTACGCGCCGGCTACGCCGTCCTGGCTTACGACCAGATCGGCAACGGCAGCCGCCAAATGGAAGCCGGGCCGTTCTACGACCGCTACCCGCATTGGTCGCAGATGGGCCGCATGGTGGAGGATGCGCGCGCGGCCGTGGATGCGCTGTCGAAAGACGCCCTTGTCGATCCGGCGCGCATTTATCTTTTCGGGTATTCCGTCGGCGCGACCGCCGGGCTCTACGAGGCCGCGCTCGACCCACGTATTAAAGGAATGGTCTCGATCAGCGGCTTTACGCCCATGCGCACCGATGTGGCCGAGCGTGGCGATGGCGGCGTAGCCCGCTACAGCAGCGAGCGCAGCCTCATGCCGCGCCTGGGATTCTTCGTGGGCCACGAAACCCAGATCCCCTACGATTTTCACGAAGTGCTCGGCGCCATCGCGCCGCGTCCCGTGCTGGTGGTGCAGCCCGCGCTCGATCGCGATGCCACGCCCGCCGACGTGCATACCGCGATGGATCAGGCGAAAAAGGCCTACGCGCTCTATGACGCCGCTGCTAAATTAGAACTGCGCGAGCCCTGGGATTACAATCGCCTGCCCGAGAAAACGCAGGACGAAATCATCCGCTGGATGCGCGATAACCTCAGGTAAAAATTCATGGACGATCTAAAAGGGAAAACCGCGCTGGTCACCGGATCCAGCCGCGGCATTGGCCGCGCTATCGCCATCGCGCTGGCGCAATCCGGCGCCAATGTCGCCATCCACTATCACAGCCGTCAGGACGAAGCGAAAACCGCGGCCGAGGAAGTGCGGCTCGCCGGCCGCCGTAGCGCCGTGTTCCAGGCCGATGTCGCCATCACCAGCGCCGTTCAAGGCTTGGTTCGCGCCGTGGAAGAGCAACTCGGGGCCATCGACATTCTGGTGAATAACGCCGGAATCGCCACGCCCCGCGCCATCGAGCAAATCACCGAAAGCGATTGGGACGACGCGCTGGCGGTGAATCTGAAATCCTGCTTTATCGCCACGCAGGCGGCGCTGCCCGGCATGAGAGCCCGCCGATGGGGGCGCATCATTAATATGTCTTCCGTGGCGGCCCAAACCGGCGGCGTGGTGGGCCCGCATTACGCCGCGTCCAAAGCCGGCATGCTTGGCCTGACGCGATCTTACGCCCAGCGCCTGGCGAAGGAAGGTATCACGGCCAACGCCATCGCGCCCGCGCTCATCGAAACGGAGATGGTGACGGCGAATCTCAACGCGCGGCCGGATCTGATTCCGGTAGGGCGATTCGGCCTGCCCGAAGAATGCGCGCAGGCCGCAGTCATGCTAGCGACCAACAGCTATATCACCGGCCAGACCATTAACGTCAATGGCGGCTGGTACGTGAGTTGAAATCGAACGGCCACTGGATCGTTCCGGCGAACCGGTGATATGCTCGGCCGATGCTCAGGCTCAGCGTGATGTATCCCGCGACCCCCGGTTCGCGCTTCGATTGGGATTACTATCTCGGTCCGCACCTGGAACTCTCGCGACGGCTGCTTTCCGGGAGCGGTTTGGTTCGCACGGAAATCGATCGAGGAATCGCCGGTTTCCCTCCCGGCGCGCCGCCGCCGTATCACGCTGTCGGCCACCTGTTCTTTCGCACGATGGCGGAGTTGGAGAGCGCGCTGGCGGCAACCGCTGCCGACTTCATCGCGGATGAAGGCAACTACACGGACGTTCGCAGCGTCGTGCAACTCAGCGAAGTCGTCGAGTAATGCGTTACGCCAGCACTTCGGGAATCAGGTGGCCGTGCACGTCCGTAAGGCGCATGTCGCGGCCGTTGAAGCGATAGGTCAACTTTTCGAAATCGAGACCCATCAGGCGAAGAATCGTCGCGTGGAGATCGTAGACCGATTTCGGATTCTCCACCGCGCGATAACCATATTGATCGGTGGCGCCAACCACGGTTCCGCCCTTCACGCCGCCGCCGGCCATCCAGACGCTGAATCCTGCCGCGTTGTGATCGCGGCCATCCATGCGTTCGGAAATCGGCAGACGTCCGAATTCGCTGTGCCAGACGATGAGAGTGGAATCGAACAGGCCGCGGCTCTTGAGATCTTTGATCAGGCCCGCGAGAGGCTTGTCGGTCTCCTGGCAATGCTGCTCGTGGTTACCCTTGAGATCCCAGTGCGCGTCCCAGCTCGGCTCGAAGTTGCCGCCGCCGGAATAGATTTGCACGTAGCGCACGCCACGTTCCACCAGGCGGCGCGCCATCAACGCCTGCCGTCCGAAGTAACCGGTTGCATCGTCGTCCAGGCCGTACAACTCACGCGTGGCCGGGGTTTCCTTAGTTAGGTCGATAGCTTCGGTGGCGGAAGTCTGCATCTTATACGCCAGCTCGTAAGTGTAGATGCGGGCCGAAAGCTCGCTATCCAGCGGATTCTTTTCAAGGTGCTCCTCGTTCAGCTTGTTGAGGAGCTTCAGCCACGCCTGCTGCTCTTCCGGCGTACGATCGGCCGGCGGTTTGAGATCCACAATCGGCGGGCCGCTCGAGCGGAATTGCGTGCCCTGGTACGCCGCCGGCATGTAGCCGTTGCCCCAGTTGGGTGCGCCGTTAATCGGGCCGCCGCGATTGTCGGTGAATACGATGTAACCGGGCAGGTTTTCGTTTTCCGTGCCGAGTCCGTAGGTGACCCAACTGCCCACGCTCGGAGCGCCGGCCAGGATGGTGCCGGTGTTCATCTGGAACAGCGCCGGTCCGTGCGCTGGGCTGAGCGCATTCATGGAGCGGATCAACGCGATGTCGTCGGCGTGTTGGGCGATGTTGGGGAACAACTCGGAGATCTCCATCCCCGATTGCCCATGCTTCTTGAACGCCCACGGTGAAGGCATCAAGCCACCGGGCGTGCCCATGGTCGCGACCACGTTGCCGACGCCGGTCATCTTCTCACCCTGCCGTTTGAACAATTCCGGCTTGGGGTCGAACGTATCTACCTGGCTGACGCCGCCATAACAGAAGATCGAAATGACGGCCTTCGCTTTAGCCGGAACCTGTTGCGGCTTAGGAGCCAGCGGATTCTTTTCCCTCTCCGCCGCCAGCAAACCTTTGCGGCTGAGGAGATCTGCAAGCGCCAGGCTGCCGAAGCCGCCGCCCAGCGTGCTCAATAATTGGCGTCGCGAACAACAGTAATTTTTCATTGCTTGTATGCAAACTCGTTGAGGTTGAACATCGCCTGGCAAAACTCCGCTAACCGGTTAGGAGCGCCATTGAGAAACGCCAGCGCGCTCGTTTTTTCCGGCTGCGAAGGAAGCCGTCCCAGCGCGAGTAGAAACGCTTTATCCACTTGCGCGCTCACGGTTGTACCAGCCTCTTTGCGCAGACGGTCGGCAAAGAGTTTGGATTGCGTGATGACAAAGCTGTTGTTCATCAGCAGCAATGCCTGAGGGGCAATCGTCGAACGGTTACGGCGATCGCAGGTGTTGATCAGATTCGGCTGATCGTAAGCTTCGAACAGCGGGTATCGAATGCTGCGCTTCAGGTCCACGTAAAGACTGCGGCGGAATGTCGAGGGATCGTCATCCGGTTTGCCCGCCCACGTGCGATGCGAACTGCCCTGGAAGATGTCGGGCGCGATATACGGGAAGATGCTCGGGCCGCCTATGGTGCGATCCAACGTCCCGGATACGGCAAGAATCTCATCGCGCAGCACCTCGGCTTCCACGCGCTCGCGCGGCATGCGCCAGAAGAAGCGGTTCTCGGGATCGGCCTTCAGATCCGCCATGTTGTCGTTGCTCGACATCTGATATAACTGCGAGTTCATCATCAGCCGATGCATCGCCTTCATGCTCCAACCTTTCGCCACAAATTGCGAGGCCAGGTAGTCGAGCAATTCCGGATGCGAAGGCGACTCGCCCATCTTGCCGAAGTTACTGGGCGTACGCACAATGCCTTCGCCGAAATGGTGCTGCCAGATGCGGTTCACCATCACGCGCGCGGTCAGCGGATTGTCAGGCGAGGTCACCCATTCGGCGAATCCGCGGCGCCGCCACGTGGTTTGCGCTCCGGCGGGAGGCGTCGGGTAGGTGTACGGGGTTAGGGTCGCGACTGTGAGCGTCCCCGGCGTCATCAAAGATCCCTTGGCGTCCAGAATTCCGCGCTGCAGCAGGTACGAAGGCTGCGCCGTGGGGCCGGAATCGGTCGTGGCCATGGCCGTGGGATACATAGTCGGCTTTTGACCGTCGAGCTCGGCGATCTTGTCGTTGAGTTCCTGATGCTTCTTGCGTTCCTCTTCCGTCATCAGAGAAACGATCATCGGCTCGTCGATCTTGTGCGCCAACGTATCGTTGGTCAACGTCTTCTCGATCTGCTGCACGTTCAGCCTCTGGCCGTCGGTGCGCTTATCGGGCGCGGTGCGCCACGCCACCTGCATGTAATCCGGCAGCTTCGAGATGGCTTCATCCACCAGGCGCTTCTGATACGGAGCTTCGAGTGCGGCCTTAGCCTTGCGGAACGGGCGTTGTAGTTCGGTGATGCGATTGGCTTCGGTTCTGTATTTGGAAACTTCCGACTGTGGAACCAGCGGGTAAGTGTTCTGCCGCGTCGAGTAAAACACCGCCTGGATCTGGTAATAATCCTTCTGCGGAATCGGGTCGAACTTGTGGTTGTGGCAGCGCGCGCAGCCTACGGTCATTCCGAAAAACGTCATCGACGTCGTCGCTACGATATCGTCGAGCGAATCCTGCTTTCCGCGCTCGCCTCCGCCGCCGCCTGAGGGCCCAAGGCGCAGATAACCGGTGGCGATAATCGCCTGTTTGGCCTCTTCCGCCGGAGTGTCTTTGGTGATGTACTCATCGCCGGCGAGTTGCTCTTTGACGAACCGGTCGTACGGCTTGTCGTCGTTGAACGCTTTCACCACATAGTCGCGATAGCGCCACGCTTCGGGGCGGTCGCGATCGAACTCGAATCCTTCGGAATCGGCGTAACGCACCAGATCCAGCCAGTGACGCGCCCAGCGCTCGCCGTATTGCGGCGAGGCGAGTAATTTATCCACCAGCTTCGGCCAGGCATCCGGCGCGCGATCGGCGACAAACGCGTCGATTTCCTGCGGCGTCGGCGGCAACCCGGTTAGATCGAGATAGGCGCGGCGGATCAGCGTGCGGCGGTCGGCCGGCGCCGAAGGCTTCAAGCCTTTCGCTTTCATCGCCGCGAGCGCGAACGCGTCGATGGGGTTCGCGTTCCACGCGGCTTCGGCGACTTTCGGCGGCGTTTGAGCTTTCACCGGCCGGAACGCCCAGTAATTCTTTTCCTCGGGCGTAATGGGCCGTTCTTCCAGCTTCGCCAATGCGGCTTTTTCCGCGGCGTCAGCCTCTTTCACGTCGATTTTCGGATACGGCGCGCCGGCTTCGATCCAGATGCGCAGCGTTTCGATGTCGTCGTCGGCCAGTTTCTTGCCGGGAGGCATGGCCGGTTCGGCCACGTGAGTGATTAGTTTGTACAGGCGGCTTTGGTCAGGATCGCCGGCCACGATGACCGCGCCGTGCGAGCCACCCGCCAGGGCGCTTTCTGATGTACGAAGATCGAGGCCGGAAGTTTTCGCCGCCCCGTGACAGGGGACGCAATTCTTCTGAAGGACGCTATACGCGTCGGCGGCGAAGAGACCAGGCAAGGGCAGCAGGAAACCGAATGCCAGAACGTGAGCAGCGGGCCGGAAAGACACCACGAAAGATTGCCCCCTTCGAGAATGTAAGCGCTTAAATTTTCCCCAATTTTACGTCCGATGTCAACAGGGATTTCGCCCTTGCCAATTAACGTTGCGTATTATGCATGCGCATACATCAGCGGAAAAGCGTTGGCGCCATGCGTTCCAGGTACTCGCGCCACAGCACCCACGAGTGGCGCCCACCCTCGCTGGGATGGAACTCGTGCTTGACCCCACGTTTGGTGAGAGTTTCGTCCAGAGCTTTCGCGCCTTTGAACAGATTGTCCTCCGTGCCGCAACCGATCCAGAGCACGGCCAGTTTCTTGTTCAGCGCGTCCGCGCCCGCCAGCTGCTCCGCGTAGCGCGTGTCGAAATCCGATTCCATGATCGGGCTGTAGACGCCGATCCATGCAAACAAATCCGGGTTGTGGATACCGATCGCCAGCGCCTGCATGCCGCCCATCGATAAACCCGCGATCGCGTGATTACGCGCGCCCTTTGCCACGCGATAGCTCGATTCGAGCGCGGGCAGGATGGAAGTCACCAGGTCTTGTTCGAAGAGCGAGTTGTTGCGCGCTTGATCCGGGCCATTCTGTGGCACCGCGTGGCCGAACGGCATCACCAGCAGCATCGGCTTCACCTGCTTCTCGGCCAGTAGGTTGTCGACGATGAAATTGGCGCGCCCGATGGATTGCCAGTTGGTTTCCGAGTTCCCCGCGCCGTGAAGCAGAAACAGCACCGGATAGCCGGCGGCCGATCGCGCATCGTAACCCGGCGGCGTGTACACGTAAAAGTGCCGCAGCTCATGGTTGAGCGTTTTCGAGTAATACCAGTTCTCCTGCACACTCCCGTGCGGCACGTCTCGCGGATCGTGCAGGCGCGGCGGATCGCCGGGAATCGCCACCAGGCTTTCGCCGGCGCGCGGGCGGCTAGTTTGACCACGGCATTCTGCGGGTCGGCGACGCGCGCGCCGTCGATCGTGAACGAATACGCATACACTTCGCGCGGCAGCGGTCCCACGGTGATAGACCAGAGACCGGTCTCGTCTTTGGTCATCGGCAGGTTATCGGCAGTCCACTCTCCGTGCAAAACCACTGACGTGGCGTTGGGCGCGCGCAGGCGGAAGGTAACATGCCCATCGGGTTGAACATCCGGCGATGGCGCGGGGGCCTGCCGTTGCGCAAATAGAGCGCTGGCTAAAGCCACGGCGTAACAGCAGAGAGTAAGTGCGCGTTTCATGGACAGGATACTCTCATATTCGCAACTGGACTGTAAATGACTTTTCGGATACTACGAGTAAGTTTGTTGATCCAACGCGGCGCGAAGGTGTTCTAATGAGCAAATTATGATTGACCGCCGCCAATTTCTTCTCGCCTCTTTGTCCGCGTCCGCCGCATCGTCACTCGCCGCATGGGCCGAGCGTGCGCCCATCAAGATCGCCCACCGCGAAGGCAACATGCTGAAAGAATCCTCGCCCGGCGTGTATGGGTTGGCCGCCAGCATCGGCGGCGTCTCCGGCATCGAAGTGCAAACCGTGCGGTCGAAGCTCTGGGAGCGCGAAGTTGCGTTGGCCTATAAGCGCGAATCCAGCAAATGGAACGTCCGCACCGTCTCGATGGGCGGCGTCATGGCGCCCGGCGCTTCTCTCGTAAAACCCGCGACTGCCGAAGAATCCATCCGCAAGGCGATCGTCGCCGCGGAAATACTCGGCGCGAGCGTGGTTCTCGTGCCGGCGTTCCGCCAGGATTGCCCCAAGATGGACGACGAAGCTTCCTACGGCCCCGTCGTCGAGCTGTTGCAACGGCTCGGGCGCGTCGCCGCGGATTCGGGCGTCGTGCTCGGCCTCGAACTTTCGCTGAGCCTCGAAGAGCACCGCAAGCTGATGACGCTGCTCAACACGCCCTCCGTGCGCATTTACTGGGACGCCCACGGCGTCGACAGCATGGCCCATCCGAACGAAGGCTTGAAAGGCATCGAGACTCTGGGCGATTTGATTTGCCAGCAGCATCTCAAAAACGGCAGAGTGCCGCTTCTCTCGGAGCCGGGTTTGATCGATTGGACCAAAGGCCTACCCGCCATCAAGAACAGCGGCTACGAGGGATGGCTGGCATTTGAAACCCCGCACGCCACGCCCGAAAAATGCGTGGAAGAAACGCGCAAGAACATCGCGTTCATCCGTACCTATTTCGGGTAGGAAGCGGCGCCGCTTACTTGAACACCGCCACCGCCCCGGTCGCCTGCAGCGTGCCTGTCCACGTCACGCCCGCCGTCGCTCCCGTCTGCGCACTCGCAAAAATCTGATCCATCGATGCAAAGCTGAACTTCGTGCTGTTCGGCGTCAGGTAAGAATCCTCGATCTTGAATCCAGCGCTGGGCGTAAATGCGCCGCCGTTCGCGGTGACAATCCCCATCAGCACCAATTGCCCCGCCGCTACGTTGAAGGTGTTCGAAGTCCACGCCCCACTGAGCGAACCCTGCGGCCCCGCGACATCGGTGACCAGCGGCGCCGCTTTATCCGCGCCGCTGAATTCCATTACGCTCATGCCGGGATAGATGAACGTCGCTCTTCCCGTGGTAGCGGGATGGATCGTCACCACGTTGAATGGATCGCCCTTCACGCTCTTGGCGTAGAACCACTGGCCGAGCCACGTGCCGCGATTGAGCGTCGCGGGCGTGAAAGTATCGCCGGCCGAATCCGTGACAACTCCGATCGGTTGCGTGCTGGAGTAAGTAACCGTCCACACCACGATCAGGTTGCCCGCCGTCGAGTTGTACCCATTGATGGAAAGCGCCGTGATTTCGGCCCCGGTGAGGTCTTTGGCCACCTTGTGCGTGACCAGGTTGATGGCAGCCCCGGCGTGAAGAACCAGGCATACTGCAACGGCGAAAAGCTGAGTGGTGCGACGCATTGGAATAAACTCTCCCCTCCCGAAGATTTAATACATTCCAAGAGCGGGTAACTTGTCAAGCTCTTGACTTTTTCTGCGCGATATGGCTGTTTTGTTACCTGACAGGAGAAGCAAAATGCAAATCAATTCTCGAGTTTGGAGCCGGGTAGCTCCGTTAGCAATGGTCCTAGCCTATGGGCCATGCATGGTCTTGGCCCAGTCTAAAGGCGAAGACACGAGCCGATATCAAGTCCTTGGCTGGGACAAAAATCATATCGCAATCGTCAACATGAAAGGCGACGTGGAGTGGGAATTTCCCAATCAAGCGGGCTCCATGCACGACATCCAGTTGCTGCCGAACGGAAATATTTTGTTCCACAACGGCGCGACTGTACGGGAAGTTACCCGCGCCAAGGAAGTCGTTTGGGAGTACACTTCAAAGCCCAAGGAAGGCTACACGGGCCGCGTCAGCGTCCACGCCTTCGAACGCTTGCCGAACGGCCTCACCATGATCGCCGAAAGCGGCAACCAGCGGCTCATCGAGGTCGATAAAACCGGCAAGATCATGCATGAAATTCCGCTGACCGTCGATAAACCAAGCCCCGGCAGTGATACGCGCCTCGTGCGCAGCGTTCCCGGCGGCGGCTACCTGGTGGCGCATGAAGCCGATGGCAAAGTGCGCGAATACGATCGCAGCGGCAAAGTCGTATGGCAGTACGCGCTCGATATGAACAACCTGCCCGCGTCGCCCGGCCTTACCGGCCACGGCGTGAACGTGTTCTCCGCCAAGCGCCTGCCCAACGGCAACACGCTCATCGGCGGCGGCAACAACAACCGCGTCATCGAAGTGAACAAAGCCGGCGAAATCGTGTGGAGCATCGAGTCCAAAGATCTGCCGGGCATCACGCTGTGCTGGATCACCACCATCGATCCGCTGCCCAACGGCAATTTGATCTTCGGCAATTCGCACGCCGGGCCCGACAATCCGCAGTTGATCGAAGTCACCCGCGACAAGAAAGTCGTCTGGACTTTCAAGAACCTGGATGAGTTCGGCAACACGCTGGTCGCGACGAAAGTAATTCGCGATGGAAAATAACTCCAAGGTGACGAGAAAAATGCCGCGATGGTTTCTTTTGCCGGCGCTTGCCGCGCTGGGATTCGCTCAAACGGTTCCCGATAACATCACCCTCGAAAAGCAGGTGGCGTATAACGCCGGGAGCCGCCTGATGATGGATCTCGCGCGTCCCAAGGGCGCCGGGCCGTATCCGGCCGTGATCGCGATTCACGGCGGCGGATTCACTTCCGGCGAGCGCGCCAGCTTCGATGGCCTCATTTCGCGGCTGGCGCAGCACGGGTTCGTCGCGGCTTCGATCGATTACCGCATGGCGCCCGGGTCGCAATTCCCCGCGGCGGTGCAGGACGCCAAGGGCGCGGTGAAATTTCTCCGCGCCAACGCCGCGAAGTACGCCGTCGATCCGGACCACATCGCCGTGCTCGGCGATTCCGCCGGCGCCACGCTCGCGCTGCTGGTCGGCCTGGCCCCGTCAGTGCCGGAATTTGAAAGCGGCGGACCCAATCGCGACGTTTCCGCGCGCGTCTCCTGCGTGGTGGCTTTCAACGCGCTTACCGATTTCGCGCACGTCGCGGGCGGCGGCGCCGAAGTCGAAACAGCGCCCCTGTTTCTTGGCGGCAGCTTCGAAAACACCCGCACGGCGTACATGCTGGCGAGCCCCATCAACTGGGCCACCCCGCAAGCGCCACCCGTTCTCGCCATCCACGCCGCCAAGGACGCGCGCGCGCCGCTCGAACAATCGCAGCGACTCGTCGAGCAGCTGAAGCGCGTGGGCGCGAACGCGGAGTTGCTGAACGTGGATAGCGACGCTGCCTCCGCCGAACCGCGCGTGATGGCGTTTCTCGATGAACATCTCGGCATACTGCCGCCGAAGAAAGTCGTGTTGGTGGCGGATCATGGCGGCAAGGGCCAGATTGTGGCCGTCGAATGGCCTACCGGCAGGGAGTTGTGGTCCGTTCCCAATCACGGCGGGCACGATGTGCAGCCGCTTCCCGATGGCCATGTGCTCTACACGCTGGGGCCCGATCACAAAGTGATCGAGATGGACGCCGCACACAACCCGGTGTGGACTTACGGCCCCGATGAAGGCCTGCAGCATCCCATCAGCGCGCAGCGCCTCGCCAATGGAAATACGCTCATCGGCGACGCGCAAATCGGCAAAGTGATCGAGGTCAACAAAGACCGCAAAGTGGTCTGGACTTACGAGAGCGCCGACCTGGGTAACATGCGCATGCGCAATTCGCGCCGCATTGAAAACGGCAACACGCTGATTTCGATCGAGGCCGCCGGCAAGATCATCGAGGTCAATCCAGCTGGCGAAATCGTCTGGAGTTACACCGGCGAAGGCGGCCCGAAGCGTCGTCCGTACAAGGGAATTCGCCTGCCGGACGGCAATACGTTGATCACGCTTACGTCGCCCGGCGAATTGGTGGAAGTCAATCCGGCGGGAAAGATTCTGCGCTCTGTCGCCGGCGAGAAGAACGACATCCGCATGATCTGGGCCTCGGGTTTTGACGTGCTTCCGGGCGGAAACATTTTGCTGAACGATTATCTCGGCCACCGCATCGTCGAGCTCGATCGTGACGGCAAAGTGGTGCATGAAGTTCGCCTGCCGGGGCGCAACATCGCCAGCATCGCCATCGTTCCCTGAGCCGCCATGCGAGTCGTGGTCATCGGCGGCTCCGGTCACATCGGTTCGTACTTGACGCCGCGTCTGGTCGAGGCCGGCTACCAGGTTGTCAGCGTCAGCCGTTCGCAGCGCGCGCCCTACCAGCCGCACGGCGCTTGGGATCGCGTCGAGAACGTCGTCCTCGATCGCCAGAGCGAAGAGGCCTCGGGGACGTTCGGGCAGCGCATCCGCGAGCTGCGGGCGGATGCCGTGATCGATCTGATTTGCTACATGCCCGAAAGCGCGCGGCAATTGGTGGAAGGCCTTCGCGGCCACGTAGAGCACTTCCTGCACTGCGGCACCATCTGGGTTCACGGCCCCACCGTGGAGGCGCCAACTACCGAGGATCAGCCGCGTTGCCCGTTCGGCGATTACGGTTGCCGCAAGGCAGCTATCGAAGAGTACTTACTTTCCGAAGCGCGCGACTCCGGTTTCCCCGCGACGGTCCTGCATCCCGGGCATCTGGTGGGCCCCGGATGGGCGCCGATCAATCCCACGGGTAACTTCAATCCCGAAATATTTTTCGATCTCGCGCGTGGGGCGGAAGTGCGCATTCCGAACCTCGGCATGGAGACCGTCCATCACGTCCATGCGGACGATGTTGCGCAGGCGTTCGCATGCGCGCTCGCGAACCGCGCGAATGCCATTGGCGAAAGCTTCCACGTTGTTTCGCCGGCAGCGCTGACCTTGCGCGGTTACGCCGAAATTGTCGCGGGATGGTTCAAGCAACCGGCCCAGTTACGGTTTCTACCCTGGGAAGAATGGCGCCAGGGGGTTTCCGATCGCGACGCGCGCGTTACCTTGGATCATATTTCGCACTCCCCCAACTGCAGCATCGAGAAAGCACGCCGCTTGCTGACTTACTCGCCACGTTATCGCTCCGCTGAAGCTATCCGCGAATCGGTTAACGCATTAACTTCGGCCGGAGGGGTTAAATTGGCGGACTTTTCTTGACACGTCTTGGGGTGGATGATAGAATCCCGACAAACCTAGTGCAATTGTGATTGCGCTATATGCAAGTGGGAGAGGCCGAAATTGACGCTGCTAAAGGCGCTCGGGCCCCAAGGGGAAACAAACTCTGAGTTTTGGCGCCGGGTCGAGCCGATTGCTTATATCGGCTGTAGTCCGCAGCGGAAAAGCGCATTCTGGCCTTTCTTTTCACGTTTCCGCGGGTGGCTCGTCCAAGGTTCATGAGGCATCGCCGCGCGCCGTCGCAACGCGGAGGCGGTTGGACAACGATTCGACATGAGGTTATTTATGCATACGTCGGCTAAGAAGCTGTGGGCAATTGTCGCCGCCACTTTGGCGCTTTGCCTATTCCCGGGAACGTTCCCCGCCTCTGCGCAGAGCGGAAATACGGGAATCATCAGCGTGACAGTACAGGATCCTGCGGGGGCGGCCGTTCCGGAAGCCGCATTGGAACTGCGGGACATGGGCACCAACGAAGTGCGTAAGGCTGTAACGGCGCAAAGCGGCGCGTACACCTTCCCCAACCTGCCATTCGGGCTCTATCAATTGACGATTATCGCCAAGGGTTTTCAGCGTGAAGTGTTCGCGTCGGTGCAGGTGCAAACCGCCCGCCAGACCGACGTTGCCGCTACCCTTCGGCTGGGCGGCGCCACCGAAACCGTGGAAGTCAACGCGGGCGCAACGCCGCTGGTGGAAACCAACTCCACCGCAATCGCCACCACCATCGACACCAAACAAGTCGTAAACCTCCCCATTCAGGGACGCAACGTGTTTAACCTGGCGTTCACCACGCCCGGCTTCGCCACAACGCCGCTCGCCGTGGTTAGTCAAACTACTCTCTCGCAGGGTCCCCAGGATAATACGATTCCGACTAACGGAACTTACAACAACTTACCGGGCGGCGCGATTGTCGGCGCGACCCTCGACGGCGTGCCGGGCATCAGCAATCGCTTCAAGAGCGCCGGCTTCCAATACGGCACGGTGGTCGTCCAGCCGCGCCTCGAAAACATCGCCGAAATGACGATTAACACCAGCCAGATGGATCTGAGCGGCGGCGCGGGCACCTCCTCGCTGCAAATCAGCCTCGTGACGCGGCGCGGCACCAACGCGTTCCACGGCCGCGTGTTTGACGATTTCCGCAACACCGACCTCAACGCCAACACGTGGATCAACAACGCCCAGCGCCTGCCCAGAAACGTCATCAAGTTGAACGATTTCGGCGGCAGCGTCGGCGGCCCCATCCTGAAGAATAAGCTGTTCTTCTACGCCAGCATGGCCGGGTCCATCGCGCCGCTAACGCGCGTTTCCACCGCCAGCGTGCTCAGTCCCGGCGCGCAGCAAGGCATCTTCTCCTACAAGAGTGCAAGCGGCGCCTTGCAATCGGCAAATGTGCTGCAGATCGCGGGCGCAGCGGGGTATCCCTCTAGCGTGCTGCCCAACGTTGCCGGCCAGCTCTCGAAGATCAACGGCGTCCTCGGTTCGGGAACGCTGGTCCCGACCAGCGACCCGAATATTTCCACGTTGAGCTTTGTCGTTCCCGCGCGGCAGACCATCAAATACCCGAGTGTCCGCTTGGATTACAGCATCAGCGACAGCAAACATATCAGCCTGGTGTACAACCAGACGGCCACGAAGTGCGTTCCTTGCAACGCGCCCGCATGGCCGGGCGGCATCAATCCCATCGAAAGCGATGCGGGGTCGGTCAACCCCAACAACCAGATCATTTCCTTCTCCTACGATTGGGTGATCCGGCCTACGCTGGTCAATCAATTTCACGCTGGCTACACGGGTCAGAAGAGCGTATTCAATCCCGAGAATCAGGCCATCGATCTCTCCACCGCCTACACCGAGAGCTGGGCATATGGACAAGCCGTAACTGCCCTGGGCCGCTTGAAGGTATCTTCCTACTACCCGCTGCTGAGCGCCAATGACTCCGTGCTGTGGCAAAAAGGAAACCACTCCTTCACCATGGGTGGCACGTGGTGGCGCGAACAGGATCACTATTGGAACAGTCCCAGCGGCTATCCGCGCTACACGTTCGGCGTCAACAGCCAGGACCCGGTGGCGACGGTATTCACTTCCGCGCTGGGCAGCGCCGGCACCACTCCGTTGGCGAACGCCGAAGCGCTCTACGCCACGCTGGTGGGAAGAATCTCCGCCGTCAGCACCACTCGCCCGTTGGACTTCGCCACCAAGCAGTACAAGCCGTTCGGCGAATACGATCTGGATGAATCGCAGATGTCTGCGGGTTTCTTCTTCCAGGATCGCTGGAAGCTGACTCCCAACCTCACGCTGAACTATGGCCTGCGATGGGAAATTATCGGTGACGATCACGACGTAAATGGCGATTACACCAGCAGCCGTTCGGTGGCCGACTTATGGGGACCCACGACCCTCGGAGTAAGTTTCCAACCGGGCGCCTTGGGCGGGGTTCAAGACCCGCAGATGATCGCTGCGGTCCATCACTACAACACGTCTAAGGTCAACCCGCAACCTGCTGTCGCTCTCGCCTGGAATCCAAAGATCAGCGGCGGCTTCCTCGAGAAAATCTTTGGCAAAGACCAGACCGTCATCCGCGCCGGGTATTCCATGCGCGTCTACAATGAAGGCCAACAGAATTACTGGGCGTTCGGCTCGAGCAGCGGCGCGTTCTTCTACCAGTCGTTGGCGTTGACGCCAACCACCGCTTCCGGCGTCGGCAACTTCGTCCCCGGATCGTTAACCTTCGGCGATACTTTGCCGGCATACTTGGGCACTCCGTCTACCTGGCAGCCGCAGATATCGCAAGCCTCTACTACGTTCAGCAGCACTACTCCCTGGGGATTCAATCCCAACATCCGTACTCCGTATGTCGAGGAGTTTCACGTTGGGCTGCAAAGGCAGCTCGGCACAAGCAGCGCCCTGGAAGTCCGGTATGTCGGCAACATGGCGATGCACTCGTGGGTGAGTTACAACATCAACGAGGTGAATATCTTCGAAAACGGGTTCCTGAAGGAATTCCAGGGCGCGCAGAGCAACCTGGCGATCAACACCGCCAACGGAAAGGGCAGCACCTTCGCCAATAACGGGCTCGCCGGCCAGGTTGCGCTTCCCATTATGAGCGCGGCGTTCGGCGGCACTACGGGTTCGAACTACACCAACGGCACCTACATCACTTACCTGCAGACCGGAGCGGCCGGCGCCATGGCGAATAACCTCGCCGGCAACCAGGCTTTCGTCTGTAACATGTTCGGCGCGACCTTCTCGCCGTGCGCGGCCAGAGGAGTGACCGGACCGGGTGCTGGATACCCCATCAACTTCTGGCAGGTGAACCCGTTCGCGACAGGACGCGCTGTCAACTACGAAGATTCCTCGGGGCACTCCAATTACAACGCGATGCAGGTGGAGTTCCGCCAACGTCCCATTCATGGCGCTCAGTTCAATATCAACTACACCCTAGCGCATTCCATGGGGCTGCTCTCGCAAAACGCAATTCAGGGCATGGCGACCGGTCCGAGCCTCTATTATTCGAACCGCGACTTCCGCTTGAACTACGCGCCGAGTTCTTATGACATCCGCCACGTAGTCCACATCAGCGGCACGTTCGACGTGCCGTTCGGCAAAGGCAAGAGATTTCTCAGCAGCGGTAAGTTGGTCGACCAAGCCCTCGGCGGCTGGACTCTCGGCACCATCACCACCTTCCAGACCGGAACGCCCGTTGCTCTCAACGGGGGATATCTCACGCTCAATGAGAAAGACCCCGGCGTGGTATTCCAGAACGGCCTGACGGTCGCGCAGGTGCAATCGCAGATGGGCGTCTATCACACCGGAAGCCCGTGGGCGTATTTCATCAATCCCCAGTACATCGCGTCCAACGGAGCCTCCAACACTAGCTACATCGCCCCCGAAACCAGCGCCGGCCAATACGGCTACCATCCGTTCCTCTACGGGCCGCATTGGTTTGGCATGGATATCTCGCTCAACAAGAGCTTCCCGATTCGCGAGCACGTCCGGTTCGCATTCCAGGCCGAGTGTCTGAACATTCTCAACCATCCGACGTGGGGTCCTGTCACTAGCGGCGCCAGCACCGCCAGCGTACAGAGCCTCAGTTTCGGGCAGACCACGGGCGGCGCCACCGGGCCGCGCGTGATCGAGTTCCGCGCCAATATCGAGTTTTAACCCCGCGCCGGGCGGCAGCCTCGCAAGACTGCCGCCCGGCGTTATTTTGTCGTCAGCCAACGCCGAAACGCGACGATGGTCCAGACGATTTCAACCATCCCAAAGGGCCAGGCTCCTTGCAGAAACCCATACACTGAGCCGAGCGCGCACGTGACGGCGAACGCCAGGATAAACCATCGGCTCCGGTCTTCGAGCGCATAACAAACCACTCCGGAAGTGACTGCGAAGAGACCGAAGGCGGTCAGGGCGTCCACGATTCCATAGTACGTTCCACGGCAGTCCGCGTGCAGTGTGCAAAGGCATGCGGATGATCTACCCCGCAATTGTTCTAGCGATCGCGGCTTGCGGCGCCATGTTTGGTGCGGCATCGCACACGCAGACTTTAAACATCGACCCGGCGCTCGTCGCTAGCGCCGATTCCGTTCTTCCCTTGATACGTAATAGGCTTAGCTGCACGTTAGCAATCCTCCTAACGTTGTCTGACGGCTCTTTTGGCGCTACATTGATGTCGCGGCGTTGGAAACTGACGAAACACAAATATCTCCGCGCAGGTATCTCCCTTTGCCTCCTTTTGACGGCCGTTGACGTCCCTCGTTTGTACGGCGAGCGCAATTTCCGTTTCAGCGGCGAGCTCTCGCGTGAGACGCTCGAAAGCTACCTTTCGCGTTCCATCACCATGGCGGAGTTGTACCGCTCCCCCGGCAATCTGGATGACGACATCCGCATGCTTAAGAACATCGGCGCGAAATTCGTCGGCCGCAGCATCTATCTTTGGGGCGATGAAGCGCGTATTGCAGATCCGAACTTCCTGCGCCAGGGCCAGACCATGGCCGAGCGGATCCACAAGAACGATCCCGACGTCGTTTTGCAAGCTTGCGTCTTCGAAATTGTGACGCAGGCTGTCGGCCAAATTCCGGTTCCAGCCTGGGTGTTTCAGGAATTTGGGCAAACTCCCGAGAGCCGTAACTTCGACTATTCCAAGATGCTGTTTCCCGACCAGAGCATGGTCGATCACTGGCGGCGCGGATCCTCCGTGCCCGATATCCGCCAGCCTGAGACCAAGATGTGGTTCTTCTTCCTGGCCGCGTCGTATATGAACGTTGGTATCGAGGCCATCCATTTCGGCCAACTCGATTTGGTGGGCCGTCAGGACGCGGGCTACCACGATTGGGATGACCTGTTAAAGCACGTGCGCGCCTACGCGTCGAAGAAAGCGCGCCGCCGCTACGTGATCTGCGATGCGCACGTGCCCAAAGGCGGTCCGGTGGTCGACGGCCGCTTGCTGCTCGATTTTCATTCGTTTCCGCTCCGTCCAAAAGAAGTTGCGGACATGCCGCGTGAGGCTATCCTCTCCGTCGGTTATTCCGACGCCATTTACGGCCGCAGCCACGGAGGCGTCGCGCCCAGCGGTTGGAAATGCGACCATCTCCCGTACCTCGTCGAGTTCGACAACTTCGGCGGCACGCGCACTCCGGGCCAGGCATCACAGGCCAGAGGCCCCTCGATCTTCGTGTGGGGCTATGACGAGATCACGTGGTTGGCGCAACAGCCCGAAACCTATCGCAACCGATGGCTGCACTATGCGTGGAGTTGGCTCAAGGAACATGACCCCGACGGCTTTCTCGAGATGCCCGGCGGACGGATGCTCACCAATGGCCCGGATATTCCCGGAGAAGGCCGAAGCCGCTGGTACTTCGCCAACTCCAAGAGCGCCGCCGTCCCCACCGGCTCAAGTCAGGAAGAAACCATCCGCGCCATCTGGATCGCAGACTCCAAGTAACCGGATCTCCGCGCTTATCCGTGCCTCTGCGTCTGCGTCGAAAAACACCCTCCCCTTCCGCAAGTCCAGTATTTCCCGTAGTTCCGCTGACGTTACGATCCATCCTAACGTTGCCAGGGAGCCCTATTAGGGTTACGATCCAGCCAACAAGAAATGCCCGGCGGCCTCGCCCGCCCATATAGAGGAGGTCCGCATGTCTCGGAAACTGGCGCTCCTGATCGCGCCCTTACTATTCGCCACGAATTGCGTTGTCGGTATCGCCCAAGTCGAACAGGGCGCCATCGCGGGAGCTGTCATCGATCAAACCGGTGCAGCCGTCCCCAAAGCCAAGATCACCGCCACCAACCAGGCCACCAAGGCTGTTGCCACCGCGGAAACCACCGAAGAGGGTTACTACAAGCTCCCCTACCTGCTCGCTGGCAAATACGACGTCGCCGTGGAAAAAGACGGTTTTACCGTCAATCGCGTAACAGCCGTGCCCGTGCTGGTCGGTCAGGCCGCCACTATCAATGTGACTTTGAAGCCCGGCAGTTTGCACGATGAAATTACTGTCGTTTCCAATGCCGTAATGGTTGATCAGGTAAGTTCCTCCCTCGGCTATGTGACCGGGACCAAGCAGATACTCGAGCTGCCCACCGGCCGCAACCCCTATGCGCTGATGACGCTGTCTCCCGGCGTGATCGCCACCGGCAACTCAGGCACGGGACCCATCGTCAACGGTGGCCGCTCCAACACCTCGGCCATTCTGCTCGACGGGCAGGACACACGAAATAACTCGACGCTCGATAACCAATACACGCCGCCCATGGAAACCGTCGGCGAGGTCCGCTTCATCACCAACAGTTTCTCCGCCGAATACGGCCGTTCCAACGGAGGCGTGCTCACCGCCGCCGGAAAAACCGGCGCCAACCAGCTTCACGGCAGCGCCTACGAATTCTTCCAGAACGATAAGCTCAACGCCAATTCTTGGAACAACAATCGAAATCGCGTGGTGCGCGGCCCCGTGCGTCACGACGAATTCGGCTTCACCGTTTCCGGACCGGTCGAGGTCCCTCGCGTCTACAACGGCAAGAACAAGACTTTCTTCTTTTTCAACTTCGAGCAGGTCGTCAATCACGCGCCCCGCGTCATCACCAATGACAACGTGCCTACCGATCTGCAGAAAGCCGGTGATTTCTCCAACACCGTGACCAGCGCCGGCGCGCTGATCCAGATTTACGATCCGCTCACCACCGTCCCCAGCACGAGCACTGCTAGCGGATACACCCGGGCGCAGTTCCCCGGCAATGTGATCCCCAACAACCGCATCGACCCCATCGCGAAAAAGCTATTGAGTTACTACCCCGAACCTTCGCTTCCCGGCGTAATTAATAACTATTCGAACACCACCGCGTCCATATCCAACAACCGGAAATACTTCACCCGCGAAGATCAGAACTTCGGCGACAAGAATCGCCTCTTCTTCCGCTTTGGCTATCAGGATTCGCCGCAAACCAGCCCGTACACCAGCATCGCCTTCCCCGGCGAAGGCACCAACGGCGGCGGAAATCAGGACACCACGTCTTACATCTACGGATTGAGCGACACCGAGACATTCACGCCGACCCTGATCGGCGAATTTCGCTTCGGCTACACGCGCTCGAAGATCAGACTGACGCCGCTGAGCTCGGGCTTCGACATCACGTCGCTCGGCCTGCCGCAGTATTTGAAGAATGCCGCCGCCGACGCGCTCTTCCCGGAAATCGACGTGACCGATTTCACTGGTCTGGGTCCGCAACGTGCCTCGCACGACGTCGACGCGGAAAGCACTCCTGAGCCGCAAGTGCATCTCACCTGGCTCAAAGGCGCTCATGCTCTGAAGACCGGTTTCGACGTGCTTTTTTGCCAGTTCAATACCTTCCGCCCGGATTATCCCTCCGGTGATTTCGGTTTCACGCGTGCCTATACGCAAGGGCCAGACCCAGCCGTCGCATCCGCCACCAGCGGCTATGGTCTCGCGACCCTCCTGCTGGGCGCGCCCACGGGAGGCAGTTTTACCATCGGCCCCTCGCTCGCGCTCTTGCAGACCAGCTATAACTGGTATCTGCAGGATGACTGGAAAGTCAGCCGCAATTTGACGCTGAACCTCGGCCTCCGCTGGGAATATCAGACGCCCTGGAACGAGCGCTACAATCACCTCTCGTATTTCGATCCCACCGCTACCGATCCCATCACAGGACTGAAAGGGCTCTTGGTTCCCACCAGCAGCAGTCACCGCTACCCCAGCAACACGTACAAGAATAATTGGGCGCCGCGCGTCGGCTTAGCCTGGACCTTCCGGCCCAACACTGTATTCCGCGCCGCCTACGGCATCTTCTTCGCGCCGGGCAGCGGTGGAATCGGATCGAGCCCCGGCGACTTGGGTAGCGGATCGGAAACGTCAACCTCCGTCTACTTCGGCCAGGTCCCGGCCGCCCCGAATACGCCCATACCGGGCTCTACGCTCGCCAACCCGTTTGTCACCGGGCTGAACCCCTTCCCCAATTCGCTTGTTGGCAACGGAATCAGCGCCATCTTCCCGCAGTGGACCACGCCGCGAAATCAGATGTGGAACGCTAACATCCAGCGCAGTATCACGCCCAATCTCATCGTCGAAGCGGCCTATATCGGCACGCGCGGCGAACACATCTGGAATAACTACACCGCCAACGCCACTTACACGCAGTATCTGCCGCTGGGCACGCAGCTCAATACGCTCGTTCCCAATCCCTTCTTTGGAAAGATCGCCTCCGGCAGCTTAAGCGCGGCCACGGTGCGCGAAGGCTCGCTCCTCGTGCCCTATCCGCAATATGGCGGCATTACGCAGATACGCGGCTCCATCGGCGATTCCATCTATCACGGCTTTACGCTGCGCGCCGAGCGGTCCTTCGCGCACGGATTGCTGTTCCAGTCGTCCTACACCACGGCCAAGCTGATCGATGATGTGAATGAGCGCTTCGTCGGCGGCTCCAACTACGACAATCCCTACAACCTCTCGCAATCGCGCTCGCTATCCGCCGCCGATATCTCGCAGCGCTGGGTCAGCAATTTCGTCTATGAGCTGCCATTCGGTCACGGCAAGCAATATCTGTCGCACGGCATCGGAAGCTGGATTCTCGGCAACTGGCAGGCCACCGGCATCTTCACCATGCAGACCGGCACGCCCATCTCCGTCACTGCATCGTGCAATCTCCCCGGCGTATCCGGCATCGGCTGCACCCCCAATCGCACGAAAGACGGCAACCTGCCCAGCGGCCAGCAGAGCATGCAGGCATGGTTCGACACCACCGCGTTCCTCAACCCCGCGCAATATTCCATGGGCAACGATTCGCGCACCGAACCGGATTTGCGCAATCCTGGCGCAATCACCTTCGACTCCGTCATGAGCCGTTGGCAGCCCATCCGCGAAAGACTGCGGGTGCAATTCCGCGCCGAAATGTATGACATCCTGAATCATCCGAACCTTGGCGCGCCCAGCGCGTCGATTACTTCGTCGACGTTCGGCCAGATCACGACGAAGGCGAACAACCGGACGATCACCATGGCGTTGCGATTGGAGTTTTGATGCGAAAGTTCCTCGCGAGCGGAGCGCTGTCGTTGCTGTTCTGCCTCGGCGCGCTCCGCGCCGCCGGCGATGTGGATCCATCGACGCTCGATAACAAAGTGCTATTGGGATACCAGGGCTGGTTCACTTGTCCGCAAGACGATTCGCACCGCTGGACGCATTGGGCGCGCGGCGTTCCGGCGCCCGACACGCTTACGGTCGATCTGTTCCCTGATGTGAGCGAGCTCGATCCTGACGAGCGTTGCGAAGTCCCCGGCATGACCATTGCCGGGAAACCCGCATATCTGTTTTCCTCGCGCAATCAGAAGACTGTCAGCCGGCATTTCCGCTGGATGCGCGAATACGGTCTCGATGGCGTTCTGGTGCAGCGCTTCGTCGGAAACATTCGCGGTAAGCGCGCCGATGGCGATCTCGTCCTCAAGAACATCATGGCCGCCGCCAGGGAATCTGGGCGCACCTTCGCCATTGAGTACGACATCTCCGGCGGCAATCCGGAAACATTCGCGCAGACGTTGAAAGACGATTGGATATATCTGGTGGACGAGTTGAAAGTAACTTCGCATCCGAATTATCAACGTCACAACGGCAAGCCTCTGGTCTCGGTTTGGGGCATGGGTTTGAACGACGCCGGCCATCCACCCGCCGACCCGCAGGCCGCCAAGGACCTCATCGAATGGTTCAAATCCAAAGCCCCCGCGCAATACCGCGTCACGTTCATGGGCGGCGTTCCCGCGCGCTGGGGGACATTGACCAAGGATTCGCGCACGGAGCCGGCATGGGCGGAAGTATATGCGTCGATGGACGTGATCCAGCCGTGGAATGTCGGCCGCTACGGAACGCTCGAGGCCGTCGGCCAGTGGAAAAACGATGTGCTGATTCCCGATGTCAAACTCGCGGCCGCGAATCACCAAGTCTATATGCCCGTCGTCTTCCCTGGCTTCTCCTGGCACAACCTGAAAAAGACCGGCAAGGAAAATCAGATCCCGCGTTTGCGTGGCGAGTTCCTATGGCGTCAGGCGTACAACGCCAAGATGGCCGGCGCGAAGGTTTTGAAGATTGCGATGTTCGATGAAGTCGATGAAGGCACCGCGATACTCAAAGCTGCGTCTCATCGCAGCCAGGCGCCAGACCAGGGATTCTGGCTCACCCTCGACGCCGATGGCGCTGACTTGCCCAGCGACTGGTATCTACGATTGGCGGACGAGATTACGCGCATGTTCCGCGGCGACAGTAAGCCCGATCCGAAGTTGCCCGCCAAGCCGGGCCCTCGATGACCGATTCCTTAGTTCTTCTTTCCGGCCTTGCCTGTTTCGGCGTTCGATCCAAGCGCGCTAAGTAACTCCTTAGTTGCTTGCGCGTTCGCACCCGCCGGCGCCAGTTCGAGATATTTGCGAAGAGCCTCGACCGTGCCGGGAACGGGCTTCATCTTTCCGTCAGTGCCGGTCTCGGCTCTGCTCATCAAGATCAACGCGTACTGATAGTAGGCCTCCGCGCTGCCCGGATCGTTCGGGGCCGTGGCGATCGCGTGCTGGAACGCTTCCCCCGCCGCGTCCGCCTGTCCCGCGTTGCTGAGCGCCGACCCTAGATTGAAGTAGGCATGAAACGCATTCGGCGCATCGAGATCCGCGCACTTCTTGATCTCGACGCGCATCTCCGGAAACTTGCCCGCACGCGCCAGCGCCAGCGCGTAATTGTTGTGCAACACGGCCTCGTCGGGTTTCAACTCGATCGCCTTGGCATAGGCGTCGAGGCCCTTCTGCAGATTCGCGGAGGCGTCGGCTCCGCTCTGGGAAACAGACAGCCTGGTGTACGCAGCGCCCAAATTGGCCCACACGATAGATTGCTTCGGATCGTTTTCGATCGCTTTCTGCAACAAGGCAATCGCTTCGGGATACCGCTTCTCATCGAGCGCCGCGACTCCTGCGCCAAAAGCGTCATTGCTCGCTGGGCGCGGCTTGGAAGCATTGGCCGGTTGCGCAGCTTCCGGCGCGCTCGCCGGCGTTCCGCTTGCAGTGGGTGCGGGCGCGCTGGCGATAATCATCGGCTTGATGTAAGACCACTCGCCCATCATCTTGCGCACCTGCTGGCGCGTTCGCTCCGCTCGCTGCTCCGGCGTGTCAGCCAGATAGATGTCGATCAGGAGCGGCGTTCCCTGCGTCGTCAGCACGCCGTTGACGCCGCCCGCCACTTGCCCATTGATCTGCACCGCGATCGAATACAAGCCCGCTGGGAGGCTGCTGTGAAAGTAGTGGCCCTTCTTGTCGGTTTTTACCGGATAAGCTCGACTTACGTCGAGCCGCGCAAAGCGAACCTCCACGTTCGGCAACAGCTTGCCGTCGGTCCCTCTGACATCGCCCTCCAGGCCCGTAAGCTGGGCCAGGGCGGACGCTGCAAACACTGAAATCCAGGCGGCAATGCACAACCAACGGCGCAGATTCATGCGAAGCTCCATGTCTCCGATCCAGCGGCGCGTTCGCCACGCTCGGAGCCAAGACCGATTATCCACCGCTTGCCCCGCCGCTTCAGCATAAGTTAACCGTTAGGAACCTAATCGCAATAGCGAACAATCTATTCGTCTTAGGCAGTTAAGATCCTCTCTAACGTTGTACCGGCCACCAATCGAAGCTACTTTTTACTACGACATCGCCGCCAGTCACGCTTCTCGTTTGGTGGTCCCAAGGGTGGGGAGACATATCCATGAAGATCAAATTGAACCCAGTCGCCAAGTCTGCGCTGCTGGCCGGGTTTGGAGTTGCAGCCCTGTTGGCGCAAGCCGACCGTGGCGCCATTACCGGCACGGTCACCGATCCCAACGGGGCCGCGGTCGCTGGCGCGCGAATCACCGTCACCAGCGTTCTAACTAAGGTTGATCAAACCACCAACACCACCGCCGCCGGCGAATGGACCCTGCCTTCGATGCCCGTGGGCGACTACAAAGTCACCGTGGAAAATGCCGGCTTCAAGACCGCCACCCACGAAGCCGCCAGTCTGGGCGCCGGGTCCACCCTGCGCATGGATGTCCGGATGGAGATCGGCGCCGTTCAGCAGACGGTGATCGTCAAGGCCAACAACACCCAACTGACTACCGATGATGGCAAGCTGCGGAACGAAATCCCGAACAAGCTGATCTCCGATCTGCCAACCGCCGTCGCGGGCAACATGCGAAGCCCCTTCGACCTCGCCAATCTCACCGCTGGCGTGCAAGGCAGCGATACCGACGTGCGCGTCGCCGGAGGCCAGCAGGGCGCATGGGGCGCCACGCTCGATGGAGGTTCCATCACCGGCAACCGCTACGGTTCGGCCATCTGGTCCGGGGTAAACTCCCCATCGCTCGATGCCATCGATCAATTCGTGGTTGAAACCAACGGGTTCAAGGCCGAGTACGGACGTGCCGGCGGCGGCCTGGTGTCATTCGTTTCCAAATCTGGAACAGATCAACTCCACGGCGACGCCTACGAGTACATTCGCAATAATTTCTTCGACGCGCGCGGCTTTTTTGCCAAGAGCGTCGCCGTCTATCGCCAGCACGATTTCGGCGGCGTGGTCGGCGGCCCTGTGGAAATTCCCAAACTCTACAACGGCCGTGGCAAGACCTTCTTCTTCGTGGCTTATGAGGGCTTCCGCAACCGCGTGGGCGCATCCACTACGCCTGTCGCCGTGCCGCCGCCCGAATTCTACAACGGCGATTTTCACAACTTAGTCGCCAACCAGAAGGACGCCAACGGCAACTATATCCCGATCCTGGTTTACGATCCCACCAGCACTACGTTCAACGGCACTCAATATGTCCGCAATCCGTTCCCCAATAATCAGGTGCCTCAGAACATGATCGACCCCACCAGCAAGTCCATACTGGCGCTCGCCAAGCAGACGATGTCGAGCAATCTGCGGACAGACGTCGCCCCCGGCACATGGCAGTATTGGCAACAGAACTACTATCAGTCGGGAAGCACCGTCAACCCGAACAATAAGTTCAGTGTGAAGCTCGATCACGACCTGAATACCAAACATAGGTTCGCGTTCTATTTCGGATACAACAAAAAGGAAAGCGTCCCCGGCCCCGATGGGGCGCCCGGCATCCCCGGGATTCTCAACGGCTTTCAAGTCGATACGACGCAGTCTCTGGTCTATCGCGGAAGCTGGGATTACACTATCAGCCCGCGCATCCATAACCGCCTCTCCGTGAGCGTCACCGATTTCCACGAGCCCATTCTGCCGTTGGCCTGGAACGGCGGATGGCAGGGCAAAGGCATCTGTATCCAGAACGTACCGAATTGCGATATCAACTTGCCGATGATCGGCACCGGCGAATTTGGCACATGGGGCGGGTCCGGCTGGAACGGCTGGGGCAGCCCGACGTGGTCGGCCAGCGAAGAGATTAGCTGGTCCAAAGGCCGCCATGTGTTTAAAGCCGGCTATCAATACGAATGGACCAAGTACGAATCCATCGGCAACCAGAACGTCTCGGGGCAAGCCGGCTTTTCCACGGGATATACCGCCCAGCCCAATGTCACTAATACGGGGCTGGGTTTTGCGTCGTTCTTACTCGGCGATGTTAGCTCCAGCACCGTAACCACGCCGCGCTTCTTCCTGCTGCGCTATAACTACGATGCTTACTTTATTCAGGATGATTGGCGGGTCACTTCCAAGTTGACCCTCAACCTCGGACTTCGCTTCGAATACGATCCGCGGACCACCATCACCGGCAACCAGTGTTCCGACTTCAACCCCACCACGCCCAATCCAGGCGCGAACGGCCGCCCGGGCGCGCTGCTGTTCTGCGGCAACGGCAATCCCAACACATACCTGAATGCTACCGGGCCTGCCGGCTGGTATAAGGGCTTCGGCCCGCGTTTCGGCTTCGCCTGGAATCCCACCAGCAAGCTGGTCATCCGGGGCGGCGCGGGCGTGAGCTATTCTCCGCTCAAGGTAAGCAGCGGCTCCTCCCACTTCGATGGCTTCGCGTTCCTTGGCACCCCTCCTGGCGGAGCCGATCAGAGCGGCGGCATCACCCCCGCGTTCCATTTGTCGGCCGGCATGCCGGCGTGGCCGCATCCGCCGCTGATCGACACCACTTTCGACAACAATAGCTCGGTTTATTGGTGGCAGGGCCAGGAAGCCATGCGCCTGCCGGAAAACATCAACTGGAATTTCACCGTGCAGCGCGAACTGCCCAAGGGATTCCTGCTGGAAGCCGGCTACGCGGCGTCGCTCGGCGAGCATCTTCTCTCGAACGAAGACGATTACAACCGGATCAACATCAACAACCTGCCGCCTCAACTGAGTATCTTCACCAATGCCGGCCGGACATTGCTGACCACGCCGTTCAATAGCACCTCGGTCAATCTTGCGTCGCTCGGCTACGCGGTTCCCTACCCGCAATTCCCCGTGAATTCCACTCTCGATCAGGCGTTACGGCCGTTTCCCCAATACACGGCCATTAATACCGCCATCAGCGGCGATCACAGCGGCCACTCCACCTATCACTCTCTCGTGCTGAAAGTCACTCGCAGATTCGCTCACGGCCTCGTGATCGATTCGTCCTACGTTTTCTCCAAGATGTTCGACGACACAGAAAACGCCACCAACAACACCGGCGGCAGCTCCAGCAATCAGACGGCGATGGACGCCTACGATCGCAAGCTGGATAAGCACGTTTCTCTCTCCGACCGCACTCACGACGCGAAAGTGAATTGGGTTTATGAGTTGCCCATTGGTCCCGGCAAGGCGCTGCTGCGCCGCGGCCTTCTTTCTCAGGTCATCGGCGGATGGCGCATCGGAACCACGCAGCGGTATGCGAGCGGCACGCCCATCGCGTTGACCGGCGCCTTTGGTTTCCCCGGCAACACCATCAACAACCGGCCCTTCATCACCACTTACCAGGGCTGGCGCGCGCCAACCAAAGGAAGCAGCTTCGACCCCGGCGCGGATCTTTTCTTCCAGACTCCCACGCTCGCCAACTGGAACGGCGACGTCCCCACCATCACGCAGCAGGGATGGTTCCCGCTCCAGCCGCGCAATCAGGTCGGCAACATGACCGTCACCAATCCGGAAATCCGCAGCTTCCCGATACTCAGCGAGAACGTCGCGCTTGCCAAGACGTTCGCGCTGGCCGCTGAAAACCGCCGCGAACTCGACGTTCGCCTCGAAGGATTCAACGTGCTCAACCGCGTGCAATTCGGGACGCCGAACACCAACCTCAATGCCACGCCCGGCACGTTTGGCCTTGTCACCACCCAGGCGAATGCCCCGCGCTCGCTGCAATTAGCGCTGAAGTTCGTTTTCTAGCTGTGGCCACCCAGCGCGTGGCAAGCCACCACGTCGAACGTGTTCGGCGAGCCCGCCATGGTAGAAACACGTAGGAGAATCTCGAACCGCCGCACCGGTCCTCGCGCGTCGATGCCCGCGCCTTTGAGAATCTTGCTAAGTGCATCAAGATTTACCGCCAGCTTTCCCGCGGCCTCCGTCGCTTCTGCGTTCGATCCCGCCAACACCAACACATTCCCGTTCTGATCGGGATTCCCGGCCAGAGCGACAATCGCGTAAGCCTTTCCCGTGCCCCAACCTTCGGCGGTTGGCACATAAACCGGCTGCTCCCCGTTTCGCGGACGCCGGTTGCGGACAAACTCCGCCTTGCGCGTGACGTCGAATTCAAAAGTGAAATCCAGTTGATCCTCGAAGAGCTCCACCCAAGGATTCGAGCGCGGACTGCCAAAAAGCACGAAACTATCCTCGGTCTTGAAGTCACCCAGCCGCATGCTGCGCGCGGTCTGCATCTGCATCGAGCGTTTCGTCGCGGGATGGATCAGTTCATCGATTCTCAGCGCAATCCCGGTATCGACAGCCGCCACGCTGGCGCCACGGAACGAAATCGATTGAAAAATCTTGCGCACGTCCGGCTTGATATCGGCGGGCCAATACCGCCCGTTGGCGTAATCCGAGAGAGTGACCGAATAATTCAGCAATCGCTGTACATTGACAATTTCCGGATCGCAGAATATTAGCCGGATCGGCCGATTCGGTTGAATCAAAGCGGACCACGGCAGCGCACGAACCGTGAGCGTCCCCGTCTCCACCGGCCTCTGTTTCGTGAACCACAACGTGCTTCCGGCCGCCGCGATTCCCAATAGAATCACCGCCGCGGCCCAGGCGTAGCGCTTACGCGGGCGCGCAGCCGCGGGTATCGTCTCTGGAATTGATGGCTCGGCCGCAATGGAATCCGGCACGGGCGGGACCGGCGCCGCCGCCGCCTCCAGCACGGCGCTCATTTTCGGAGGCGCCGCAGCTTCCGCTGCCGGCGGCTCGATGCTGTGTATCTCTGGAATATACGAGCCGGGAGGCAGCTCGATGTGAAAATCCGACTGCCGTCCGAACTCAGCGTAATATTGGTGCAGGCGCTTCCGCACGTCGCACGCCGTGACGCGAACAATCGCATCGTCCCCCGTGTCATAAGAGGGAGACCGGCCGAAGAGTTCGACCCCCAGCATGCGCTCTTTGAGATCGTCAAACTGACGATCGAGTGCGCGCTCCACTACAAACTGCAAGAATTCCTGGCTGCGGCGGCTGCCCTTGAACGCAGGACTCTCCGTGATGGAACGCAAATGGACGCGCAAAGCGCTGGCGCGCGGCGCGATTGCGACGATGCTTGTCATCGCCGCCATTTGATCTACATGATTGGCTCTTCCCGACATGGGGAACCTTTGTCGGACAGCATATCACAGGCCCCCCGTCAAGACGCTCGATAGGGCTACTCGGCTAATCCGAGCGCCATCACCGTGTTACCCACCACGATGCCGATCAATTCGTGCCCATCGAACTGGTAAACCATGGGCGAAGCGTGCCAGTTGGCGTTTAGATGCAAGGTCCACAGCGTCTTTCCGGTTTCGGCGTCGGCTGCGACAAAAGCGCCGCTATCTTCTCCATAAAAGACGATTCCCGTGGCGGTCGCCAGCGTGCCACCCCACGAGTTGGCGATGCCGAATTGCTTCGCCTCCCATTTCACCGCCCCGGTCTGCAGATCGAGCGCGCGCAGCAGTCTCTCCGGCTGCGGCGATGAATCCACGCGCTGGGCGCCTCCCAGGAACGAACGCCCCAGCGCGAATTCTTCGGGCCGCTTCGTGTAAACCGAGCATTTCTCGTTGGTCTGCATGTAGAACAGACCCGTGCCCGGATTCCATGAAGGCGAATACCAGTTGGTCGCGCCATCCTGCGATGGGCAAACGTGCGTTCCCGCGGCGGTCGGTTCCTGGTTGGGGGTTAGAATCGGCCGCCCGTCGCTGCCGATTCCCGATGCCCACGTGAGGTCCCTTAGGAATTGTTTCGCCAGCAGCAGCTTGCCGTTCGTCCGGTCGAAGACGTAGAAGAATCCATTCCGATTGCCCTGCACCAGTAGCTTCCGCGGCTGTCCCTGCCAGACCGCGTCGATCACCAGCGGCGTCTCGGTGGTGTCCCAGTCCCAAAGGTCGTGAGGCGTGGTCTGGTAGTACCATTTCAACTTGCCGGTTTTCGGATCGAGCGCCAGAATGCAGTCACTATAAAGGTTGTCGCCCAGACGGTCGTCGCCGTTATAGTCCTCGCCCGGGTTGCCGGTTTGCCAGAATAGCGTATCGGTGCTCGCGTCATAAACGCCCGTGAACCATGCCGCCGCCGAACCGTGAGCGATGCCCTTTCCCTTCCACGTCTCCGAGCCCGGTTCTCCGGGTGCCGGGACGGTCCAGAAACGCCACGCCTCCTTACCCGTCTCCTGATCGAACGCCGCCACCACCCCGCGCGCGCCTTCTTCGCCTCCGGCGGTTCCCGTCACCACGAGATTGCCCACAGCCAGCGGCGCCGAACTTGCGCTGTAGTTGAAGTGGGAATCGGCCACTTCGGATTCCCAAAGCAACTTGCCGTCTGACCGGTCGAGCGCGATCAGGTGGGCGTTGTCCATATTCATGAATATCTTGCCGTTGGCATAAGCCGCTCCCCGGTTCGCGCCGCCCGCGCCGCCACCCGTGATGCCGCGCGTGCGCGGGCGCTGGAAATGCCAGATCGGATGGCCTGTGCCGGCATCCAGCGCATAGCATTCGTTGGCCGCTGTCACATACATCACGCCTTGCACCACTAGCGGAGTCATTTGCAGCCCCGGCGCATTGGGCACCGTGAACATCCAACGCGGCGCGAGCCGGGTGACATTAGTCTTATCGATTTGCGTCGCTTTGGTATACCGATTGCCGCCGAGGTCGCCGTTGTAGCTCGGCCAATCGGTTTGGGAGGTCACTTCCCGGAACGCGCCCCCTGCGGCCTTGCGCAGAAGATGTATCCGGTTGTCGGTGGATGTGCGCAACGCTGCCTCGTCGAAGGCTTCGGAAATAATCGTTCCGTCGAGCGTCGCGCCGGTTGTCAGCTTGGCTTTGATGGCGTAAGGCTGAAACCCGAAACCGCCGCGTGCGCGCAGCGACCGCAAGAAAGTCATCAGCGCAGGCAAGTCGGAGCCTACATCGTTCGCCGGCATGCCGCGCGCTGGCAATCCTTCGAGAATCGTTGTCCGCAGTTGCGCGTCGGTGAGGTTCGAGATGCGCCGCGCGATCGCCGGACCCATCTCGCCGCCGTTGCCATCCGCCCCGTGGCAGACCGAGCAGCGCGCTTCAAATGTCTTCCGCCCCGCCGGCACGGCATCCTGCGCCCACGCCTCGCAGCCGAGGAATAAGAGCGCCGAAGCCGTCAAAAGTGCTTTCAGGCAAGTCATGGATTTATTCAGCATACGAGCATCGGAGTCGGGTGACAACGTTACGCCCGGCGTAACGCCAACCGAACCATGCAGATATATTCATCGCGTTTAACCGTTTCCTGCCTCGTTTTAACGGCCTTCCGGCGCTCTAACGTTGCCGCTAGTTGTTTAAGGGGTGTATCGTCGGAGGTGCGACTCCGCAAAGGCCCTTATGAACCGAAGAGAACTCATGCGGACGGCTCTGGCCGCCGCGCCCATGATCCCCGCCGCCGCAGCCCAGGAAGCCGCGAAGCGCACCAACGGCCTGCCTCCGCTCGCCATCAAGGACGTCAAGGTCATCACCACCACCGCCGGGGGGAACTACCGGTGGGTCTTCTTAAAGATCGTTACCAGCGAACCCGGCCTCTACGGAATCGGCTCCGCCAATAACAACTACGAGACCAAGGCCGTCATCGCCGCGCTCGAAGACCATCTGAAACCCTGGTTGATCGGCAAAGATCCGAACCGCATTGAGGATCTCTGGCAGTCGGCGCAAATGAAGACCTATTGGCGCAACGGGCCGGTGAACAACAATGTCCTCGCCGCGATGGACATGGCTCTTTGGGACATCAAAGGCAAGCGCGCCGGCATGCCGCTTTACGAACTTTTCGGCGGCAAGGCGCACGATGCCGTCGCGCTCTACGACCATCAGGGCGGCCGCACCAAGGAAGCCTGCCTCGAAACCCTGCAGCGCTCGCTCGCCAACGGGTTTCGCCACGTCCGCATTCAGTTTGGGGAAGGATATGGCGGCGGCGGATTCATCCCGGCCGGCGAAGGCAGCCGCCCGGAGAGCGGTTTCCAGGGCGCCGCCTTCGACGAAGACCAATATATTGACGTCATCCCGCCGATATTCGAATACCTGCGCGAAAAGGCAGGCTTCACACCCAAGCTCATCCACGACGTGCATTCCAAAATGAACGGCTCGAACGCCGTGGAGTTGGCGCGGCGCCTGCAACCCATACAGATGTACTTCGTAGAGGACATTCTGCCGCCGGAACAGGTCTCCTGGTATCGGAACATCCGGCAAGTATGCTCCACGCCACAGGCCATCGGCGAAGTCTTCTCGCATCCATTCGAAGTGATCCCGCTGATTCAAGACCGTCTCATCGATTTCATTCGCTGCCGCGTAGCTGCGATCGGCGGCATCACGCCGCTCCGCAAGCTGGTTTCGATGTGCGAAATCTACGGCCTGAAGACGGCGTTTCAAGAAGGCGGCGAGAACGACCCGGTCAACCAGCTCGCGAGCTATCACATCGATATCTCAAGCTCGGCTTTCGGCATCCAGGAAGAGAACCACTTCCCGCAGGTCGTCCACGATCTCTTGCCCGGCATGGCGCAAATTCGCAAAGGGTACCTGTACGATAGCGGCAAGCCGGGATTGGGCCTCGAGATCAATGAAGAACTCGCCGCCAAGTACCCGCTCGGTGAAATCCGCGGCGGCGGCGCCTATAAGACGGATCGCACCATTGACGGCAAGGTGATCATCCCGTGACGCGTTTCGCGGCGGCGTACCTGTTACTCTGCGCGCTGGCCTGCGCGGCGGATTTTCCCGAGGCCTCCATTTCGAACGGGCCGCTGCACGCCAAGCTGTACCTGCCCGACGCGCAGAAGGGCTACTATCAAGCCACGCGATTCGATTGGTCCGGTCAGATGCCTTCTCTGGAATACAAAGGCCACACTTACTTCGGTAACTGGAATCCGGCGCCTTACAATCCTAAGTTGCACGACGCCATCATGGGCCCGGTCGAAGAATTTCTCACCGAGGGCGCCGGGCTTGGCTACGCCGAAGCCAAGGCCGGGGGAACATTTTTGAAGATCGGCGTGGGAGTAATTCGGAAGCCGGAAGAGCATAGCTTTCAGCAGTTCAAGACCTATGAGATCGTCGATCCGGGTAAGTGGGTCGTGAAAACGAAGGACGATTCGGTGGAGTTCACCCAAACCGTAGCCGACCCGTCTTCCGGATACGCCTACCAGTACACAAAGGTGGTCCAACTCGTCAAAGGCAAGCCGTTCATGACGTTGGCTCACCGCCTCAAGAACACCGGCAAGAAGATCATCGAATCCGATGTCTACGAGCACAACTTCTATATGCTCGATGCGCAGCCGACCGGGCCGGATGTGGTAGTACGATTTCCGTTCGAAGTCCACGCCACACAGGACCTGCGCGGCCTTGCGCAAATCAAAGGGAACGAGCTGATTTACCTTAAGGAACTCACCGGCCGCGAGAGCGCGCAAAGTAACCTCACCGGATTCGGCTCTGATCCCAAGGACTACAACATCTCGGAGGAAAACACGAAGACAGGCGCGGGCGTCCGTCAGACCTGTGACCGGCCGTTAGTGCGAATCAACTATTGGTCGATCCGGTCTACGGCCTGCCCGGAGGCTTATGTCCATATGAAAATCGCCCCCGGCGAGACGTTCACCTGGAAAATCTCCTATGAGTTCTACACGACCAAGTAACGCGTAGAGCCCGCCGGTTTCCAGCGCAACCGGAGCTGTATAATACGCAATGAGATCGCAAGGAGGTACGGGCGTGAATAGCAGCATGAATCGCCGCGAATTCTTCGGCGGGTTGGGTGCGGGCCTCGGCCTGGCGTCGATGGCGCCTTCGTTGGCGTTCGGCGCTCCGCAGCGCAGGCTCAAGGTGGGACACACCGGCATCACATGGAGCGAGCCGCCCCAGGCTGTCCATGACATCGCCGAGCTCGGTTTCTATGGCTACGAGACCTTCGGCGACACGTTGGAAGCGTGGGAGCAAAAAGGCGGCCTCAAGGAAGCGCTGGAGAGCAATCATTTACCGCTGATCTCGGCCTATTGCGGCGTGAATCTCACCGACGCCGCCAAACGCAAAGACGAGGTCGAAAAGATCGTCCGCTGGGCGACCATCGTGAAGAAGTACGGCGGCGTCACGGCCGTGGTGGGCCCGAACGGCGTCAAGCGCCCGTCGTACGACTTCAACGCCAGCAAGGCGGATATCGTCGCGTCGCTGAATGAGATCGGCCGCGCGCTGGTCGGCATGGGAATCACCCCCGCTCTGCACCAACACACCGGCACCTGCATCGAATACCGCGACGAAGTCTACGCCATCCTCGATGCGATGGATACGCGCTATATGAAGTTCGGCCCCGACGTCGGCCAACTTGCCAAAGGCGGGTCGGATCCGGTGAAGGTGGTCACCGACTTTCTGCCGTTAATCCGCCACGTCCATCTGAAAGACTGGGATGGCGGCGAAAATTGGCAGCAATACTGCCCGCTGGGTAAGGGAAAAGTGAATGTTCCGGCGATCGTCGACCTGCTCGAGAAATCGCAAGACATGAAGATCTTCATGGTCGAGCTGGACTCCAGCCGCAACCCGCCACTGACTCCGTTCGAGGCCGCGCGCACCAGCAAGGAATATCTGCAGACGCTCGGTTATAAGTTCCGCTCATAGCGGATCCGCCGGCGCGGCGCGCTTTTCGATGAGCGCCGCCGCGCTGAGAGCGCTCAGCACCGCCAGCGCGGCCGCAACCCACGCCACAATGCGAAATCCCGCGACGAACGATTCTTCGATGGCCTGCCGGCCACGCTGATCGGATGGATCGGACGCGGCAAGCTTGGGCCGATCGCGATCGATCTGTGCGCGAACCCTTGGCGGCAGCTGTAGAGCGTCCAGCCTACGATCCAGTGAGCGGTTGAACGCGCCATTCAAAACGAGTCCGAGCACAGCGACGGCGAGCAAGCTCGCAACTTGCGCGACGGCGTTGTTGATGCCCGAAGCCACACCGGCGCGTTCGCGAGGAACAGCGCCCATGACGGTTGCTGTAAGCGGCGCCACGCTGATGGCCATACCGAATCCGAGCACCAACACCGCGGGAAGAAATGTTGTGACATAGGCGCCGCCAACGCCCGGCCTTGCCATCAAGGCGAATCCAGCCGCGGCTATCAACGGCCCGATCGTCAGAGGCAGCCGCGCGCCATAGCGGTGAATGAGCCCGCCGGCCCACCGCGACAGCAGAAACATAAGCAAGATGAAAGGAAGCAACGCGGCCCCAGCCTGCGTGGGGGTGTATCTCTGCACCTGAATCAGGTTGAGCGGGAGGAAGAACAGAAGGCCGCCCAGCGCAAAGTACAGGAAGAGGGTCAGCAGATTAGCTCCCCGGAACGTCCGCGAGCGGAACAGCGCCAGCGGCAGCATGGGCGTCCGGGAGCGCGACTCGACGAAGAGAAATCCGATGAGCGACAACGCGCCGATCGCTCCGGCGACAGGCGCCGATTCGATCGCCGCGTAAACGAGCCCGCCGAGCCCGATCGCGGTCAGCACGGCTCCCGGCCAATCGAGCGGGCGCGCATCGCGCTTCACGCCGCACTCCGGAATGCGGCTGAGAATCAGCAGCGCCAGCACGGCGATGGGCACATTGATGAAAAATGCCCAACGCCACGATCCGTGTTGCACCAGCCATCCGCCGAGCACAGGGCCGGCGGCGGCCGTGATCGACGTCGCGCCGGACCAGGTTCCGATCGCCTTGCCGCGCTCATCGGACTGGAACGAGACGCTGATCAGAGCCAGACTTCCGGGGACCAGCAGCGCGCCGCCGATCCCCTGCGCCGCGCGTGCGGCGACTAGGTGGACGATATTGGGCGAGATGCCGCACCACACGGAACCGCAAGTGAAAAGAACGATGCCCAGGCCGAAGACGCGGCGTTCCCCGTAGAGGTCGCCAAGTGAGCCGCCGGTCAGCAGCAACGAGGAAAGCAGCAGGGAGTAGCCGACGACAACCCACTGCACCTGTGCGATGGTCGCGCCCAAGGCATTCTGCAACGCGGGCAGCGCAACGTTCACTACGGTTCCATCGATGAACGCCATGCTGGAGCCGAGGATCGCCGCCGCGAGCACCCAACGCTTAGCGCCGAAGACGGCCGGATCGGCAACGCCGCTTCGGATGACCGCTTCATCGCACGGAGGTTTGCCTGTAATTGCCATTACGGGTTAGTGATGTAGAAATCAACTCGCCAGGCGCAGAAATACGTGTTCAATATTGACGTTTACGGCTGACTGCATCGCGGCGTCGTCGCGGCCAGCGCGCACGCGGCCGCCGTAGCCATCGGCCTGGAGGGTCTTGATGGAAGCGATGGGCATGCCGTTTTGAATTTCGGTCAGACTCTTGCCGGATTTCTTGCCGGCTTCGACGCGCGCGGCGAGCTCTTCGATGTAGTTGCGCTGGCCAGTCATGTGTTGGCGGCCCTGCTGAACGCCGCCGTGGCCTCCGGCGACACGATCGAAGTCGAGTTTGGCGACGGAATCGATAGTTTTCGGCCATTCTGTGGGGAAGCAGTCGCCGAGAAATGGGAGCGTGCCGATCACCATGTCGCCGGTAGCGACGACGCGCTTCTGCGGGCAATACACCACCACGTCGCCGGCGGTATGGGCGCGGCCGTGAAACTCGATGTGCAAGTCGTGAGCCCTGGTTTTGATCACGTAGGTCTTGCCGAAGGTGACGCTCGGCAAGACCGGCTCGAAGTTTTCCATCTCGCGCTGAAACGATTCCAATTGACGGATGCGCTCAACAAGTACGGCCTTTTGTTCGGGAGAGGCCGCGGCGCTCAACTGCTGCCGCGCGGCATCCAGCATGACTGGGATATGGGGCTGGCTGGAAAACGGATGACCGTGCGGATCAAGCGATTCGCGCAAGCGGGACTGGAGGAACTGCGTCTGCAACTTCCTGGTAGTTTCGCTCGAAAGGATCTTGAGATCTTTGCCGAACGCTTCGCGATACCCGCCGTTGCCCTGCGAGTGGTCCCAGTGGAAATGGGTATCGACGAGGTAACGCACCGGCTTGGTGGTGATCTGCTTCCTGATCTGCGCGATGAGCCCGGCCGCGGCCGAGGGCTTGGAATGGGCGTCGACTACCAACACGTCGGCGGAGTTCACGAAGATGGTTGCATTGCAGTTCGCCACCGCTTGCGGGCGAGCGAAGGCGAAGTAGACTCCTTCGGCGATGGGTTGAATTTCGAACAGATCGGTGGCAGCCCCAGGGGCCATGGTTTGCGCCCAGGCGGCGCGGCGCCATGCCAAGTCGAGAATCGAAGCGCCGGCCACCGAACCGAGGGCCATGCGTTGGAAAAAGCTACGACGCGAAACAGCGCGTTGACACATTGGCGGATCTCCTCATTGTTTGGTCACTTCCATCCAGTTGTCGTCGGCGTTGCGATCGATGAGCTTATTGAACGGGTCGATTCCGGCCCGCGTGGGCATCTGGTCGACGACGATTTCGAAGGTTTGGGAAGGCTGCGTCAGCCACTCTTTTTTGAGATAGAGGGGCTTCTCGTCGTCTTTCTTGCCGTTGAAGACGCCGATTTCGATTAGATCGTGCAGCGGCATGGGCGATTCGTTTCCGCTGCCGTCGGATTGCAGCTTGCGGACATTGACGGTGAGCGTAACCTTGAACTTGTGGTCGGCGGTAGGCGCGACGACGGCCGACACGGCTTTGTTGTCATAGAGCACAATATTTTCGAAAGCGTCGGAGATGTAATATTGCAGCTCGGGCGGAGTTTGGGCGCGCAACGCGGCGATTAACTGGCGCGTATCGGGATAGGCCGCCGATTGCGAATCGCTGGCATTGGCGTAGCGATATTGCATCAGGAAATTATGCAGGGCCAGGTTGACCTTGTCCTCGCCGATGTAATCGCCGAGCGTGTACATCACTTGGCCGCCTTTCTGATACCAGACGTATGGCTCGTTCTGGACGAGAACCACGGGACGCTCGCGTCGGATTTCTCCGGCGCGCCCGCGCAGGTAGCGATCCAGCTCATTCTTCAAGAAGCGGCGCATGTTGTCGCGGCCGTATTTTTGCTGCATCACCATGAGCGCGGAATATTCGGCGAGCGTTTCCGACATCATGTTGGAGCCTTCGACGCGGCCGCCGATCAACTGGTGCGCCCACCACTGATGGCCGAGCTCGTGGGCAGTTACGAAGTAAGTGAAATCGATATCGGTTGGCTTTTCGACGCGGCCAATGAAACCGATGCCTTCGGAAAACGGAATGGTATTAGGAAAGGACTGGGCAAAGCTACGGTAGCGCGGGAATTCCAGGATACGGTACTGGCGGAACTGAAACGGGCTGAAATTCTTTTCGTAATAGGCAAGCCCGGCCTTGGACGACGCGATCATGTCGTCGACGTCGTACGTGTGGGCGGGCGTGTGATAGACCTCGATGGCGATGGGATTGACGACGCCCTGATACATTTCGCGCTTGATCTCATAACGCGCGGAAACGTAAGCGACGAAATCGAGGACCTTGACGCTGCCCATGTCGTAGGTGAAGTAGTGGCGTCCATTGGCATGCCAATCGCGAGTCAGATAGCCGGGGGCGAGCGCGATCTGATCGTCGGCGGTGCTGACAGTCGTGTGGAAGCTGATCCAGTCCGAAGTGGGCGTGAAAAGATTGGTGACTTCGCCGCGGGCATCGCCGCGTTGGGGGAGTAGCTCCTGCTCGGGCAGATGCTCTTCGCGCCGCCGCCTGGGGTCGCCGAGCTCGATGCTGTCGTCGTAGCCGATGGTGGGGAAGTAGCTGCTGTCGAAGAAGGTGCCGGAATAGGCGAGTTCTGGCCGCTCATTCCCGTCTTTGAAGCCACGGCTGGTGTAGCCGGCGTCGAAGTTGAGGTTGAGTTTTTCGCCCGGCTGGAGCGGCGAATCGAGCCGATAGATGGTGTAAAGGGCGCGCGGAGTGGACGCGACGACGTGGAATGCACGATCGAAGCGCACGGCGCTTACCGACTGCATCTGATTCGTAATGTGGATCTGTCCGATGGGCTGCGCGGTCTTATTTTGCAGGACAAAGTGGCCGTGTCCGGAGAAGGATCGCCGATCGGGGAAGATGTCGATCTCGGCATCGGCAGCGATCACCTTGGGTTGCGGCAAGTTCTCGTATTTTTTGAAAGTCCGTTCGTAGTTAGCTTGAATATCACGCCGGTCTTTGGCGGTGAGATATTCATTCAGCACGTGCGCGTTGTAGTAATACCAAGCGCCGCTTCCTACAAAAGCGAGAAAGAAGAACGCCGCGGCCGGAACCAGACGCGGCATGCGTTGGCGAGCGAGACGAAAACGCGCGGACCAACCCTCGGCGGCGCCGCGGCGCGTGAATGCCACCGAGAACACCGCCAGAAGGCACGCGAACGAAAGCCAATAGACGATCGCCCAAAACAGCGCGGGAACGAAATGTCCGTAGCCGTTCATATCCGAGTACGTATACGGCGGCGTGTTCCCGATCAGATAGAGCGTATTCTCCCAGCCGAAGTTGAAGAGGATGGGAGTGAGGACAAACAGACCAATGATGACGCCGTGGCCGATGAATTTGTTCGACACCATGGTCTGAACAAACATAGCCAGCAAGGCAAACAAGAGGACCTGAGGGAAGGTGACTACATAGAGTTCTTTGAAGTATTGCCCAAGCTCATAGTGGTAATAGCCGGCGACGGTCTGCATGATGACACCGCACAGCGCGGTAACGGCGAGCATGATGACCTCGACGAAACAAAGAGCCAGGAGCTTGGAAAACCAATCGGTGGTTTCGGAAACCGGCAGCGCGTCATGGATACCGGAGAAGTGCGTATCGCGTTCGCGCCAAATCAGCTCGGCGGCATACAGCGTGGCCACGATGTAGAGGAAAAGCGTCGCGCCCCCTTCCACGGCCTGCAGCATCAGGTAGGTCACCGGCCAAACGTTCGTATCCGCGGAGCGTCCGGCGTAGTGACCGTTGCTGAGAGCTATGCCGGCCATGAGGAGCAGGATGCCCCAGAAAGGGACTTCGTGCAGGATATTCGAAACACGCAACCGCGTGAGCGAGACAAGCTGCGCGAATGATGTTCGGGCGCCGAAGACCTGGCGCACGGCGGGCAACTTCGCCGCCACGAGGCTACGCCGTCCCGACGTGGCGTTGAGTTCCTGCGCGCGGGCGAGTGCGGCACGTTTGCCGCTGGTGCTGGTGGTCAACGCTTCGACCGACATGGGGAAGAGCTTCCAGACCGCGACCAAAGCAAGGAGACCCACGGAACTCCACAGCAACCGGTTGTACAAGAAGACGCCATTGGCGGCATGCGCCGACCAGGAATAGAGCAGCGAATTGCGTTCGACGACGGTCCAATAGCGCGTGATGGCATCGTTATAGAGGAAGCCAACGGGATCGAGAATGCCGGACCAGAAGTGTTCGAGGGACCGGGTGGCGCTGAAGATGGTGAGCCCGATCAGATAGAGCATGAAGATGGCGGCGCCCTGCAGATAGACGATGAAGATCTTGCGGGAGAGCGCGGCCACGAGAAAGAAGAGCGACCCGAGGAAGAAGATCTGCACCACGACGATGGAGAAGAACGGCTGCAGATACCAGGAGAGATGATTGGGCGCGATGCGCGTGCGGTCGGCCCACGGCGCGAGAGTCCCGAGGTATTCGCCGAGAAGGATGCCGGAGAAGGCAAACACGGTAGTGACAAACGACCCGGCCCAGCGACCACCCAAATACGAGAGCTTCGAGACCGGCTTGGTGAAAAGGATCTGGATTACGTCACGTTGGAAATCGCGCAGGATCGAGGTGCCGAAAATCGCTGCGATGATGATGACGCCGAAGAAGCTGACGCCAATATCGTTGTAGATGTTGGCGTAGGGCCCGTTGAGCATCACTTTGCCATTGGCGTTTCCAACCGGCCCGAAGTTCTCGCTGGCGACGTTGAGAAAGTTGAAGGTGACCCAGGCGAGGAAATAGACGTAAGTCGAGATGCTTTTGAAGCGGAACTTGAGCTCGAAGGTGAAGAATTCCCAAAACATTCGCATGGCTTTCTCCTTTCTTCGATCAGTTCTTCGCCTGCGCGGCGAGATTCAGGAAGTAGACATCTTCCAGGCTGGAATCCACCGGCCGGAATCCCTCGCCCGGGTTGGACTCAGCGAAGACGCGCACCTCGTGCTGACCGGCGACGAGATGCGTGGAGATGACGTTGAAGTTGGTTTCGAGCGCGCGGAGCTCATCGTCGGTAGAGGCGATTTTTGACCAGATCTTTCCGCGCAGGGAATCGAGAGCCTGGGCGGGCGCGCCTTCGAGCAACAGCTCGCCATTCGAAATGATGGCCATGCGCGGGCACAGCTCGCGCACGTCCTCGACGATGTGCGTCGAGAGGATCACAGTGACATTGGAGCCGATGCCGCTGAGCAGATTGAGAAAGCGGTTGCGCTCGGCGGGATCGAGCCCGGCCGTGGGTTCATCAACGATGATGAGTTTCGGGTGCGCCAGGAGCGCCTGCGCGATGCCGAACCGCTGCTTCATGCCGCCGGAATACGTGCTGAGCGACTTCTTACGGACGTCCCAGAGGTTGGTCTGGTTGAGGATGGCGTCGACCATTTCCTTGCGCTCCGACTTATTGACGATGCCCTTCATGACGGCCAAGTGGTGCAGCAGATCGACGGCGGAGATCTTGGGATAGACGCCAAATTCCTGCGGCAAGTAGCCAAGGGTTTTGCGGACCTCGTCTTTCTGCGTGAGGACGTTGATGCCGTCGAGGTCGATGGAGCCGGAGTCGGGGTCCTGGAGGGTGGCGACGGTGCGCATGAGCGAGCTCTTGCCGGCGCCGTTCGGGCCTAACAGGCCGAACATGACATTGCCGATGGTGAGCGAGAGATTCTTGAGGGCGCGGACGCCGTTGGGGTAGGTTTTCGAGAGACCGGTGATGGTGAGGGCCATGGTATTGCCTCCGGTTGATTGAGTTTATCGATCATACCTCGGGGGGTGGGGGTGGCGAGGACTACAGATTCACCGCAGAGACCCAGAGAACGCGGAGAAAAAACAGATTATGCGGCGCGGGCGGCGTCGAAGGCTGCGGAACGGAGGTCGAGGAACTCGCGCTGCGCGCTTTTGCGGCGGCGGATGGCGGCTACGCGAGCGCCGATTTCCTGGCTTGAAAAAACAAAATGATGGCGGGTGACGGGTTCGGCGACTGCGTAGGGTTCGCCTTTGTATTCCGCGATTTGGGCTTCTGTTTCGGCTTCTTCTAGGGCTTGTTGCAGTGCTGCTTCCCGCTCGGCTTTCAGGCGGCGCAACTCGGCCATATTCTTCTCCAGGTTGCGGTGGATGCGGGTTTCGTAGAGGCTGATGAGCTCGATGCTTTTGCCTTTGGCCAGCCACGCTTTCGCCATGGCGAAGGCGGCGTCGACTTCTTCGTTGCCGGTGGCGAGTTCATCGGGGCCAGACATCTCGACGGCGAACAGCGTGTCTTCGAACGACGCGGCGCGGTGCAGGCGCCAGCGGTCATCGGCGATGGATTGAACGATGGAGGCTTCGAGGGGAGTCTGCGGAGCGAGTGACTCGCGGATGCCAGCGCAATGCTTTTCGTAGGCGAGTTGGTCTTTTTCGGTGAGGATGTGGATCTGGCCGGTGAGTCCGTGACGATAGGCGTTGAAGGCGCGGCGGGAACGCGGTTTCGACGTGGGTTGTTGCTCTTGCATATGAGTGATTGCCTTTCGGCCATTACTCTACAGGACGGATTTGGCGCTGCTGGCTCGCGGGAGGGGTAAGTTGTTGGCGGATGGGGGTGAAATAAATTTTCGGAATCTGTGATTCCCCCACGGCCGGCGCTACGCTTCAGCCACAACGAGGGATGAAAACTGGGGTGGATTGAGGCATTTTATTAGTGCCGCTTGGGCACTCTAATGCCGGTCTGCGGTCTGGTGCTTCGAGCCCGTTTGTGAATCTGGCCGGACGCTGTTTGTTGGTACAACGCAGTGTTGCCTCCCGCCGCAAGGCTGGAGAGCACGAGAAGGAATGTCTGGTTTCTTTTCTGCGTCCAGCCCGGCGGCAGAAAGGCGTTTATGCAGATTTTATATTCGCGTTGCGCGGGTATCGATGTCCACAAGAATTCGGTGACGGTTTGCGTGGTTGTCTATTCCGATTCGGTGGAACCGAACGTCCGCAAGAAGGAGTTCGCTACGCACTGGAAGGCGCTTGGCCATCTCAGGCTTTGGCTATTCGCTCAGAAGGTGACCCACGTAGCTATGGAATCGACCGGCGTTTACTGGAAGCCGGTTTGGGAGGCGTTGGACGGGCATTTTCAGCTCATCCTCGCCAACCCGCATCAGGTGAAGAACATTCCCGGCAACAAGACCGATGCACGCGACAGCCGGTGGCTGGCCGAGTTGTTGGCGCATGGGCTGATCCGGCCCAGTTTCGTGCCGCCGCGAGCGACTCGCGATCTGCGGGATCTCACGCGTTATCGAGTGAAGCTCACCGAGGAACGCAACCGCGTCCATAACCGCATTCATAAGGTGCTCGAGGATGCCTGCATCAAGCTGGATACCGTTGCCAGCGACATGCTAGGGGCAAGCGGCCGCGCCATGATCCAGGCGATTATCGATGGCCAGGATCATCCCGACTGGCTGGCTGACAAGGCCAAAGGCACTCTGCGCGCCAAGCGGCCGGAATTACGTCTGGCCCTGCGCGGACGCGTCACCGAACATCACCGCATGATGTTGCGCGAGTTGTTGGAGGATCTGGACTTTGTCGACCGCAAGATCGCGCGATTGGAGAAGGCGATCGCTCCGCAGGCGGACTTAGACACGTTGACCCGGCTGTGCACGATTCCCGGCGTGGATCTGATCACGGCTTGGACGTTGTTGGCGGAACTCGGCCAGGACATGCAGGTCTTCTCCAGCCCGAAGCATGCAGCCAGTTGGGCCGGACTTTGCCCCGGCAATCGCGAAAGCGGCGGCAAGCGGTTGAGTAATCGCACGCGCAAGGGGAATCGCTGGCTGCGGCGCGCTCTTTGTCAATCGGCGTGGGCCGCATCCCGCAAGCGCAACTGTTATCTGGCCGCTTTCTTTTACCGCAAAGCGGGCAAGCACGGCGTACGCAAGGCGATCGTGGCCCTGGCTCACCGGTTACTTGTCATTGCGTTCTGCATACTGCGCGACCGCACCGAATACCGAGAAGTAGGGGGCGATTATTTTGACCGGCTGAATCCGCAACGCACGCGCGACCGTCTGGTACGGCGTCTCCAGCGTCTCGGACTCCATGTCATGTTGACACCCAATGCTAACTTCCCTGTCTTGGAACTGCCTCCTCACGCAAAGAAAAGGGGCCGCCCTTGTAAGTGCGCCGAACGCGCAATTCATTGCATACACAGCAGGTAATAAATCGGGGTTTTCGAAGGATTGAAAAAGGTTGCTTCGGCCGAAGCAACCTTTTTCAAGGGCGGGACCACGGGCTGTTAATCTACTTTTCCTACACCAGCTTCGTGTGCTTGATCGGCAGTTCGCGGATGCGCTTTCCGGTGGCCGCGAAGATGGCGGAGGCGATCGCGGGAGCCATCACCGGCACCCCGGGTTCGCCGGCCCCCGCATGGCGCTCCTTGGAGTCCACGATCGTTACATCGATCTTTCGCGGAGACTCCTTCATGCGCGCCACCGGGTAATTGTGGAAGTTGCTTTGGACGATCTTGCCCGCCTCCGCGGTGATCTCGCCCATCATGGCGAGCGAAGTTCCGAAGACGGCCGCGCCTTCAAACTGGGCGCGCACACGGTCCGGCATCACCACCTGCCCGACGTCTGCGACCGTCCAGACGTTCGGGATGGTGACGCTGCCCCCGGAGTCGACGTTGACCTCCACCGCCGTGGCGATGTAGCTGAGGAAGCTGCGGTGGGCGGCGATTCCGATGCCGCGGCCCTTGCCGTTGGCGAACCTGGCGTAGCCGCTCTTGGCGGCGCAGGCCTCCAGCACGCGCCGCATGCGGCCGGTATCGAGCGGAAAATCGTCGGTGGACTTGCCGTTGTTCCAGGGTTTGACGCCGTCCTTGGTGAGATCGACGTGGCGGTCCGGGCCCAGCGTCTTGAGGAAGAAGTCGACGTAATTGCTGTTGTTCAGATGCGCCAGCTCGTCCACAAAGCTGTGGACGGCGAAGGCATGGAAGTTGTGACAGACGGCGCGCAGCCAGCCGATGCGAACGTGATTCTTGGCCGGTCCGTTCTCCGCGCGGATATGGGGCACGTCGAAGAGCAGTTCGTTGAGGCACATGCCGGTTTCGAAGTCCATGCCGTATTCGGCGCCGGTTGCAAACGTGGAGGCGATGGGCGGAAAGGCGCTGCGGAAGAGCAACGACTCCAGTTTGCCGCTGGAGCCGATGCCGCCCTTGAGGTGCATCGCGGCGACGGAATGGTAGAAATCGTTGCGGATATCGTCTTCGCGGGAGAAGACCACTTTCACGGGCTTGCCGGTCGCCTTGGAGAGGATCGCGGCCTCGGCGACAAAATCGGGTTTCGATTTGCGTCCAAATCCGCCGCCCAGCAGCGTGACGTGACAGGTGACGTCCTCTTCTTTCAGCCCGAGAGCGGCGGCCACGGTTTGCTGTACGGCTTGCGGATCCTGTACGGGCGCCCAGGCTTCCACCTTGCCGTTCCGGAATTCGGCCACGGCGGCGGGCGGCTCCATGGAGGCGTGGGCCAGCATGGGGGCGTAGTAATCCGCTTCCAGCTTCTTGGCGGCGCGGGCGAAAGCCGTATCGAAGTTGCCGCGGTTGCGGACGACTTTGCCGGGCTTGTGCACGCTGCCGAAGAGTTCCTGCTTGTAAGAGACAGAGTCGTAACCGGCGTGCGCGGGATTGGCATCCCACTCGACCTTTAGCTTCTTGCGCCCCTGCATCGCGGCCCAAGTGGAATCGGCCAGCACCGCCACGCCGCCGACCTGCTGGAACAGGTGCGGCTGCTTGAAGCCGGGGATCTGAACGGTCTGACGGACGCCCTTCACCTTAAGGGCTTCGGCGTTATCGAAGCGCTTGACTTTGGAATCGTACACGGGCGGCCGTTCGATGGAAGCGTAGAGCATGCCGGGACGCTTGGCATCCTGACCGAAAATGGCTGCGCCGGTGACGATCTTGTGCTGATCGATCACCGGGATGTTCTTGCCGATGTAGCGATACTCGGAAGGCTGTTTGAAGCGCAACTCCTCTTTCTTAGGAATGGGGAGCTTAGCGGCCGCCGTAACTAAATCACCGATGTTGGCGCGGCGCTTGGACGCCGTATGAGTAACCACGCCATTCTTCAGGCGACTTCGCCGGCGGGCACGTTCCACTGCTGGGCAGCGGCGCGTTCCAGCATCAGGCGCGCGGTGGCGCCGGCCTGGTGCATGGCGGCGACGAAATCGCGGACCGAGCAGGAGCCGTCGGTATTCTGCGAACCGTAGCGCTTATCGCCGATGGCTTGTTCGACGCGGACGTTTTTCCAATCGACATCCAGTTCATCGGCAACGACGAGCGGAAGCGAGGTCCGGCTGCCGGTGCCCATTTCCGAGCGGTGGGCGGTGATCACGACCGTGCCATTGGGTTCGAAGCCGAGGTAGACGCTGGGCTGCCAGGAGGCGGCGGCATCGGCGGATTCGGCGAGGAAGTTGGCGCCTAGAACCCATGCGCCGACGGTGAAGGCTGCGCCGAGAAATCCGCGGCGGTCTACCGGCACGCTCTCAATGGCGACTTGCAGATCCTTGCGATTGGTATAGCCGGCGCGCGCCAGCGTAGCGACTACGCCTCCGGTCACGATGCCGGGCAGAGTGGCGTTCTTTGGCTCCTGGGGCTTTGGCTCCTGGTTCTCGGGAGCGGGGAAACTGGTTCCGTAGGTGCACTTCATGTTATTTCACCCCCGCGGCGGCCTTGATGGCGGCATGGATGCGCGTGTATGTGCCGCAGCGGCAAATGTTGCCATCCATGGCGTTATCGATCTGCGCATCGGTGGGTTTGGGCGTCTTGGCCAATAGGGCGGCGGCCTGCATGATCTGGCCGCTCTGGCAGTAGCCGCATTGGGCGACGTTAAATTTCTCCCAGGCGGACTGGCAGGGATGCGTACCAGTGGCGCTCAGGCCTTCGATGGTCGTGACCTTCTTGCCCGCAACGGCGCTGAGCGGAGTGATGCAACTGCGAGTGGCTTCGCCGTTCAGATGCACGGTGCAGGCTCCGCATAACCCCATGCCGCAGCCGAATTTGGCGCCGGTGAGTTCCAGTTCGTCGCGGAGATACCAGAGGAGCGGCATATCGCCGTCCCCGTCATATTTACGGGCTTTGCCGTTCACGGTGAGTTCGATCATAACGATTCAGTCATTGTCCGAGGCTTCCATCTTGGGCCGCACGGACCCCGACAGTATACTCCGTCTCGCATCACTCTGATGCCGGAGTTGATTCGAATGGCCCCTCCGAGCGCGGATGCCACTTGGGATTCCAGTATTTTGACCATACGGGACCCGCTGGTCGCGTGACGCGACTGCTACATGTAGCGCTGGTCGCCCAGTTGATTTTTGTAGAAGTCGGCGTTACCCTCCAAAACTGAATGGAGCTAAACGGCTGCAATTTTCAAACTGAGAGGTCATTGATGGCATGGCACGGTTTGTTCCGACGGTGGTGCACCGCATTTCTTCTAGCCTGGGTCTGGACGCGCGCCCCAAAGGCTCAACCGGCGCAGGTGGAAACAACCTTCGACGTGGCGAGCATTAAACCGAATGTCGGCGGAGGCGGGCGGGGAAGTTTGGGGGCTGGTACCGCCGGGCGATTTAAGGCTGAAAACCAAACAGTTAGGAGTCTTATACAGATGGCCTACAATCTCCAAGACTTTCAGATCTCTGGGGGGCCTGGCTGGATCAAATCCGAACGATATGACATCGAGGCGAAGGCCGAAAGCCACCCCTCACAACGACAGATAGAGGGACCTATGCTCCAGACGCTCCTCAGAGAACGTTTCCAGTTGAAGTTTCACCGTGAATTGAAGGAACTCCCCGTCTTTGCGCTGGTTGCGGCCAAAGGCGGCCTCCGATTGAAACCGGCCAAACTGGAAGGAAACTGCGCTGCCCTTTACGAAATGGCAAAGTGCGCCGATATCCGGAAAGGGGCATTCACACTAGACGTCACAGCGATTCGAATGGATGTCTTCACCCAAGTTCTCTCATCGATAGTAGGTCGCGTCGTCTTCGACCGAACGGGCTTCGATGACATGTTTGATGCCCATTTAGAGTTTACCCGCGACGATACTGTCGCCGGACCTCCGGGATCGGGCCCGGCGTCAGGCGGACGCGGCGGGGGCGCGGAGTTGACCAATCGCCCGTCTATCTCCACCGCGCTGCAGGAGCAGTTGGGCCTCAGGCTCGAGAGCACGAAGGGTCCGGTCGAAGTGGTTGTGGTCGATAGCGCGGACAGACCGAGCGTGAATTAGCGGAAATACACGCGCGGAGCGATGATGTCCCGGAACGCTGGCTATGGACGACGGGGTCGAGCCAAAATGCAGAAGGAAACTAGCGGCGGCTAAAAACTCGACGCGAGGAGTGCGGGAATATCCGCAACGCTCGGCACAATGTGCGTGTGGGGATTGGCGCTCAACTGATCCGCCGTACCGACGCCGGTCAGCACGCCTACCACGCCGCGGAGCCCTGCATTGGTTCCGGCTTGAAGATCGAGCGGCGTATCGCCAACGGCCATTACTTGCGCGACGTTCTCAACCCGAGCAACCTCCATCGCATGGAACAGCATGTAAGGCGCGGGCCGGCCCTGGGCGGCATCATCGCTACAAATCACGGCCGCGAAGAGCGATTCCCACCCAAGACGGCGAAAGATCGAGGACGTGACCGCGCGATCGAAACCAGTCGTTGTGGCGACAAGGTAACCTCGGCCGCGAAGCTGTGCAATTGCCGCTTCGGCTCCCGGAACGGGCGGAACGGTTCGATACGCCGCGATCAACGATTCCGTAAATTCCCCGTAGATTGTTTCGATGAGCTTGTCGCGATCAGCCGCAGCTGGAAATGCTGGCGTCTCGACAAAATGCCGGATGATTTCGCGTTTGGAAGCGCCGCGCCACTTGGCGATTTCGGCGGGCGTCGATTCGATCCCCCGATGCTTGAGCGCACTGCCTAGCAAAGCGGGGACGTCGCCGCGATCTTCCACGATCGTGCCGCCGACGTCCAATGCGATAAGGCGAATAGGCGGGCGAGCATCATAGGGGCTTGCCAAGGCGGACGACGGAATTGCGGATGCGGCCAGCGGCTTGAGTGACTGTCTTCGAGTCACGGTGTGTACAATTGCACAATGCCAAGTCTATTCCTGTCAAGTGTTCGAATTCCAAAAAAAACTTTGACGCATGAACGAATGGCTGGAGCGACGGACTCCGCTGGTTGCGGAGAAAAACCCGAGGCCTTCCTGCGAGACCCCGACCATGCGTCCACCGGCCGTGAAAGGAAACGCTCCGCCGGCCATCGTCAATGGCGGGATTGTCACGGTGATCCCGATTGACAGGCCGGGAGATAATCTTGTGCCGGGGGTGGACTCCCGAGGGGACGTGATTTCGGCACATGACATCCGGCGCTCGGAGTTGTGGCGGTTCAGCAACATAACCAAATGAAGCGAGATGAGCTCATGATCCCGCAAGAAAAGAACGCCGCGGTGGGGCGAGGTTTGGACGAGGCCTTCGGCACCAGATCGATCGAAGATATTCTCAGCGTGACTGGAGGCCTCAGTTCGGATCTCGCGTTTCGCATCGTGGTGCGGGGAACTCCATACCTCTTGCGGATCATGACACGTATGGACGAGAGGAACGATCCGGCCCGTGTCTTCGCCTGCATGAAGGCGGCGGCGGAAGCGGGTTTGGCGCCTCGCGTCCTGTATTCCAATGAGGCAGAAGGGATCGCGATCATCGACTGGATTGAAACCGTGCCCCTTCCGATGGCGCAGGCGCTAACGTATCTTCCGGCAACCCTACGCAGCCTGCACCGACTGCCGCCTTTTCCCAAGACGTTCAACTACGTCACCGCGCACAAGTTCTTCATTTGGAGACTCCGCACGGCGAGTCTGCTGCCTGAAGCTGAGATCGAGGAAGTTTTCCGCTGCTATGAACAAATCTGCGCCGTGTACCCGCGGCTCGATGAGGATTTGGTGTCGTGCCACATGGACCTGAAGCCGGAAAACATCTTGTTCGACGGCCGCCGCGTGTGGCTCATCGACTGGATGGCAGCGTTCCGGAACGACCGCTACTTCGATCTGGCAATTGTCGCCAACTTCGTAGTCACCAACGAGGCGGAGGAACGAACTTATCTTGCGGAGTACTTTGGCCAACCGCCCGATGAGTACCAACGGGCGCGATTTTTCCTCATGCGCCAGGTGATGCACATGTTGGCCGCCGCAGTTTTCCTGATGCTTGGTTCAGCGGGCAAACCGATTCGAAAAGACGCGAATCCGCCCTCGTTCCGCGATTTTCATGAGCGGATTTGGGCGGGCGAGATCAATCTTTCGGACAACGAACAGAAGATCGTCTACGGCCGGGTTCACTGGGAACAACTTCTGCAGAATATGCGGCAAACATTGACTGAGGCGCTCAGAATCGTCGAAGAACGGAATGCGCGATCGGACGCCCGGCATCTGCTTTTGCCAAGCGCTCCGTAATTGGTGGCGTAACCTCCCGACTGGCCGCGCAGCGTTTCCAGATTGCCGGCGAAAACGGATGCTAGAATGTGTTGCCGGCACGCAATCCCACCTGATATTCAACAGCGATTCTTGACGCTGGCAGGGAAAAAAATTGAAGATCCTGCTCTATAACCCAGACAACGGCGTCACACAGAATTTCATGCCGCACCTCTGGATGTTCCTCTTGCAGTCGCTTACGCCGAGCGGCCATGAGGTGGTTCTAATCGATGGGAACACGCAGCCGATGAGCGATTCGGAGCTGGTTCGACTGGCGATCGATGAGAAGATCGGGCTGGTGGGAATCGGCGCAATGACGCGCATGATTGCCAAGGCCTATCGCGTGGCGGATGCGCTGCGCGCGGCGGGCATTCCTGTGGTGATGGGTGGACCGCATGTGACTGAGGTTCCGGACGAAGCGCTTGGGCGGAGACGGCGGGACGCGCCATGCGGATGCGATTGCGCTGGGCGAGGCGGATGAGACCTGGCCGCGCATTGTGGCGGACGCGGCGCGAGGGAAACTCCAGGAAGTCTATACGCCGGTGGACGCGTTCGGACAGGAGCGCAAGCCGAGCTTGCAGGACTATCCGACGATTCCGTGGGATACGCTCGATTTAAAACAGTTCAATCGCATCCCCGGATTCCTGCGTCCAGTGATGCGCCATTTCCAGGCTGCGTGGGAAACCTTCCACATCATCCCGATTGAATCGGGGCGCGGCTGCCCCTATGGGTGCGAATTCTGTACCGTGACGGGCTTCTTTGGCGATTCGATCCGGTTCCGGACAAACGAGAGCATTGTCGCGGAACTGCTGCGGATCAAGGAAAGGGCTCGCAACTCCAGCGGCCAGGCGGCGGTTTTTTTCGTTGACGATAATTTTGCGATCAATGTGAAGCGAACCAAGTCGCTGCTGCGCGACATCATCGCAGCAGGCGCGGAGCTTTCGTGGGTGGCGCAAATCAGCGCCAATCTGCTCAAGGATGAAGAGCTACTGGATTTGATCGCGGCTTCGGGCGGGAAATGGATCTTCATCGGAATGGAATCGCTCGATCCGGTGAATCTCGCGAGCGTAAAGAAGAGCTTCAACAAGCCGGCGGATTACGCGAACGTTCTGGAATCTCTGGCGCGGCGGCACGTCTACGCGATCACATCGTTCATCTTCGGGCTGGATAACGACACAGCCGGCGTAGCCGAGCGGACGCTCTCGCAAGCTTCGAGAATGGCCCCCGGGACTGCCGGTGTTTGGACAGATTACGCCCTTTCCGGCCACTCCTTTATATACGCGCCTGGAAAAGGAAGGGCGCTTGACGCGGCCGAAGCACTGGCTGGAGTTCGCGCCGTTCCGCATGGCGCACACGCCGCTGAAGATTTCCATCCCCGAGGTGCAGGACGAGGTTCTGTATGCCTGGACGAATTCCTACAGCCCGGCGGCCATCGGCCGGGCCTTGGACTGGATCGAGGATGAGCCCGCGGCGTACAAGATCAGCCACCTGATGTCGAGGTTCTTCTTCCGGGGGATTTATTTCCCGCAGAAAGGGACATGGAGTTGGCTGAAACTGATCGCGCACAACCGGACGGCTGTCTACCGGGTGGTGAAGGATTGCTTCACCAAATGGAAGGGCGCCGGGGAAGGGGATGCCTGGGGAAACGCTCGCGTCCCGGCGGGCGCTTCCGGAGGATCACGTCTTTTCCAAGCTCGACGAACGCATTCGGCACTCGCCGGAGTTGAAGGCGGATCTCAAGACTCTCATCAAATCCGTAAAGGCCCAGGGCTTTTAAACGCTTCCGCGCCGAAGAGCCCCGACGGCCGCGGCTTGTAGCAGGCGCGCAAACCGCACTTCCGCGATCAGCGCTGGCGCCTCGTGAGCGCGAAGAGTACCGTCGTCTGGCGCGTCTTGTTCCTATGGTTGCTTCCTTCCTTCTAGCGCGATGACGCCTCCGTATGGTTTGTTATTCTCTACCGTATGCGTTGTAATCTGCGTGCTCTGCCCGCTCTCGCCCTGGCGGGAATGTGTCCATTCGTCGCCGCCCAAGCGCCCACATCCGTGGCGTCGCGGGTCGCGGCCCAGAATGCTCTATTTGACGAAGCCTGGCAAGCCAATCTCAAGACGAATCCGACTCAGGCGACTGCGGCTGGGGACTACCGTTACAACGACAAACTCGGCGATTATTCGCCCGCGGCGGCCGTGGCGCGTCACCAGCGTGACGTGGCGGACCTGGCCCGGATCAAGGCCATCGATTCTTCCGGTTTTCCCGAGCAGGACCAAATCTCTCACGATCTTTTCCTCCGCCAGCTTCAAGAGCGCGTTGCAGACTACGATCTCAAAGAATTCGAGATGCCTCTCAGCTCATCCGGGGGCGGCGGGGGAATACACGCCAGCCTCGCGGATCTTCCTCTGTCCATGCCATTCGACTCGGTCAAGCACTATGAGGACTACATCTCCCGCCTTCACCAGATTCCCCGCGCATTCCTCCAAACCGAGGAAGTGTTGCGCGCCGGAGTGCAGGATCATCTCGTCCCCGTACGATTCATCGCCGAGAAGATTCCCGCCCAGGCAGAGGGCGTGATCGCCGCGAATCCGTTCTTTATTCCTCTCAGAAAATTCCCGGCGAGCTTCCCGGCGGCGGATAAGAATCGCCTCACCGAAGAAATCACCACCACCGTGAACAAGGAGGTCTTTCCCGCTTACAAGCAGTTCGCGGCGTTCATTACCACGGAGTACATTCCTCACTGCCGAACCACGCTCTCGGTGAATTCCCTTGGCGGCGGCAAGCGCCGCTACCAGGCGACTCTTCGCCGCTTCACAACCACGAATCTGACGGCGGCCCAGATCCATGAGACCGGCTTAAAAGAGGTGGATCGCATCACCACGGAAATGGCGAAGCTCGCCAAGGCGAATGGCTATGCGGATCTCGCCACTTTCCGCAACCACATCGAAAATGATCCCAAGTACAAGGCCGCTTCGGCGGAAGCCATCGTCGAAGATTTCCGCAAATACATCGACGGAATGCAGCCACACCTGCCCGAGCTATTCAATTTGCTGCCAAAGACCGCGGTGACCGTGGAGCCGATCCCTCCGTTCCAGGCCGCCGCCGCCACTCACTATCAGGGCGGAACACCGGACGGAAAGCGTCCGGGGCGCGTGTCCGTTGCCGTCTCCGACCCCGCGCACCGCAGCTACATCAACGACGAAGCGGTGGCGTATCACGAAGGCGTGCCGGGCCACCATCTCCAGATCACGATTGAACAATCGCTTACCGGGCTCCCGGAGTTTCGCAAGCACGGTGGAAACTCCGCCTACACGGAAGGATGGGGCCTCTATGCGGAGCAACTGGGCAAGGAGATTGGGCTTTACAAAGACCCAGGTTCGGACTACGGCCGTCTCCGGTCGGAATTGTTCCGGGCTGTCCGTCTTGTTGTAGACACCGGCATTCACGATATGGACTGGAGCCGCGATCAGGTGATTGACTACATGCGCAAGTCACATGCCGTTGACGAACCCACGATCCAGGCTGAGACGGACCGCTACATCGCCGGACCCGGACAGGCCTGCAGCTACAAGCTTGGCCAGCTCAAGATCCGCGAACTGCGTGAACGCGCGAAACAGAAGCTAGGCGCCAGATTCGATCTCAAGACCTTCCATGACGAAATCCTTTCCGGAGGCGCGCTGCCGCTGGATGTCTTGGATGCTCGTGTCACGCGTTGGATCAACGCCCAACTCGCTACAACGAGGAATTGACTTCAGCAGCGCACAGATCCGCCTGCCTGCTGGGTTCACGTACACTGTGCGTATGCGTCTGGCAGTTTCTTTCCTACTTGGTCTTGCAACCTGCGTGTGGGCGCAGCCATTCGACCCGCACATGCCCGCGCCAGTGCCGGAACTCAGCGGACCGGTCATGACCGCGGCGGCCGTCCACTACATCGATATTCAGATCGGAACCGGCGCGCCGGCGGCTCCGGGAAAACAGTATACGGTCAACTACACGGGGTGGCTTCGGAACGGCAAGGTGTTCGACTCGACGTATACGCGCAACCAGCCGTTTGTATTCGTGCAGGGACGGCGCAACGTGATCGCCGGATGGGAGCTGGCGTTCGAGGGGATGCGGGTTGGCGGCAAACGGCGCATTTTTATTCCGCCGCAATTGGCCTATGGCGACCGAGGCTCCAGCGACGGCCAGGTACCGCCGAACTCCGAGATGATCCAGGACATCGAGTTGGTGGCCGTCAGCGACCCACCGGCTCCTCCGCCACCGACGCCGGCCCTCGCCGATCTGCTGCTGCCGTTGAACGAAATGTCGGCGCACGCGATCGCCCTGGCTAACGCAGTGCCTGAGGAGAAGTATGGATGGCGTCCCGCCGAAGGCGTGCGGTCCTTCGGCGAGGTGTTCCTGCATATCGCATACGGCAACAAGCTGATGCTGGCCATCGGGACGGCATCGAAGGAAGACCTTCAGAAGCAGGAAGAGGAGAGCGCCCGGAACGAAAAGCAGGCGGTGAGCAAGGCGCAGGTAATCGTTTTGCTGACGGAGAGCTTCGCCGCGGTGAAAAAGGCGCTTGAAGAAGCGCGCGCGCAGGGGTTGAATCGCGAAGTCGATTTCTTCGGCCAGAAAGCCACGCGTCGGGGGGCTTTGGCGAGCCTGGACACGCACATCGCGGAGCATCTTGGACAGGCTATTGCCTACGCGCGCATGAACGGAATCGTACCGCCGTGGTCGCGATGACGCGAGCTGGGTGAATCGGTCAGCCCGGGAATGGCACGGCAAGGGAAGCCTTCGAAGGAGGCGGCGCGGTGGAGGCGCTAGCGGCCGTCGGCGATGGATTGAACGATGGAGGCTTCGAGCGGGGTCTGCGGGGAGAGTGACTCGCGGATGCCAGCGCAATGCTTCCCGTAGGCAAGCTGGTTCTTTTCGGTGAGGATGTGGATCTGGCCGGTGAGTCCGTGGCGATAGGCGTTGAAGGCGCGGCGGGAGCGCGGTTTGGGTGTGTCCGTTTGGTCTGGCATTTGTGATTTGCCTCTACGCCACCACGATACACGTGGAGTTTGCGGCTGCAGGTTGGGCCGGCGCTAGGTGATTGGGAAATGGGGCGAAATAAAGTTGCTGTGTTGGTGATCAGTTGGGTCTCGACAGGACAGCTCGACAAGGCGCCGCGCCGAGTGGCATCTATTGCCGGACGGTCGCGGTCGATTTTCCCGAAGCTCACATTTCAATTGAGAGCAGACTTCTTTCAATCCGCGATGCTGTAGACCATCAGACGAGTTCCACCTTCCATGACGAGCAAGTACTCACGCCCGGAGACGGATGCAAATCTGGAGTCGACGCTGTCGATGGGTTCATTAATGGAACCGACGTGCTCGCTGGAGCCGACGGAAAAGATGCTTTCTACGCATTTACTCACCACAGGATTGCCCCAAAAGCCCCGATGGGAAGTTTGGCAGATCTCCCTTTCATATCGGCCATCGGGCGAGACGTAGCGGGCGTACCCGAGAAACGCGCATTGAGGCGGCCTGCGACGTTCGTCGGTTCGCCTCACCTCATTGCTGTCTGTCAAATCGTCAATGAAGCCCGAAAGAGAAGTGAAGCCGCCTTCATGGGCCAGCAATGCCATACAAGAACTCTCGTCGTCACGGCGCGCAGGCGAGCCGTTCCGAGTCCGTTCCGAGTATTCGCATTGATCGGTGACCGCAAGACTGCTGAGCGATAGCACAGCCATCTTAACTTGACTTCCTCCGGCGCTAATGTCATCCCCCGGACGGCGAGGAAACGGAGTGTAGGCTCGGATCACGAGGCGTCCTTGCCTGTCCAGATGGTGTTCTCTGAAGCTTCCCGTCAACGACGGGATTTCGGGAATGTGGACGCTCGCCGTGAGCTTAAACTCGGACAAGCTCACAACGGAAATGAACTCGTCCTGACCGCGGCCGCGGGACCGCCACGCAGATGCTATGCAGACCACAGACTTTCCATCTTGGGTAACGAGCACCTCCGGAGACCAACGGCCGTTCCATTCTTCGCGGTCGCCGTAGACCAATCCAGGGACAGTTATGCCGTCCTCGCGCGGTTCCTTTTCCAACCAGTCTCGAACACGCGAAAGCCGCCACTTACCAGTTTTCTCGGAGATGAACGAGAGGACCGCCTGATCCGACGTGGCCGCCATCGCGAACACGATGCGCGGATTCCGGGGCCGCTGAAGTCGATAATCTCGAACGAGAAGAACCGTGGCGCTGACGCAATGTGCAACAACTGTGGCTGCTAATGTCACCCGGACCGCCGAGCGGAAGAACATTAGGCTATTATGGCCCAGCGTGATCGGTGCGGATCTTGCCGGACTTCCACGGAGTTATAGCATCCCGGTGGGATACACTGGCGGGATGCGTGTGCGGACGCCAGATCCGGAACATCTCAAGCTGATCGACCCTTATGCGGAGGTGATTCGGGAGCTTGCGCTGGCTGCGCGAAAGATGATCCTGGAAGAGGCGCCGGAGGCAAACGAGTTCGTTCATGAGGTATACACCATTGCGAACCACTTCGCGTTTACGGAGCGGCCTAGCGACGCGTTCGTTTATACGACTACGCACGCCAATTGGGTGAACCTGGGGTTTAACTTCGGCGCGACACTGCCGGACCCGCAGGGGTTGCTGCGCGGAGAGGGCAAATGGATCCGGCATGTGCGGATTGCGCAGGCGGCGGATTTGAACGCGGCGGGTGTTCGAGAGTTGGTGAGAGCGGCCATCGCGGGGGCAGAGCGGCCGGAGGGCAAGGCAGGGAAGCCGCGGACGGTTGTCCATCGGGCCGGAACTGCCAAGAAGAAAACAGCGACGAGGCGACAGCGATGACGCCGGGGAATGATGCTACAGTTCCTGGCTGCCTCTGCGATCGATTCTATAGGCCGCCGATAAACGCCGATGAACGCCGATAATTCCTGCCGGGATTCTTTGAGCCAGAGGTGCTGAACGCGGTATGGGAGATTGCTATTGCTCGCACGCTGTTTCGGCGGCGAGTGAGTCGACTAAGTATCGCTGAAAGTGACGGCCGGCCAATTCGGCGGGGATATCGAGATCTGTTTCGGCTTGCAGCAGAGACTCGACATAGTTGTAGATCAAGTCCACATCGTTTGAATGATTGATGGAGTGAAACCACAGGGAGCGCCCGCGAAATTGCAGGAGCACGACGTTGGCTAGCGGGCAGGGACCGAGGCATCCGGAGACGGTGAGATGAAAGCGGCGGCGGAAGCCGCGCTTCTTCCACTGCTGCTTGAACTCTTCGAGGGGCAATGCGGGAAAGCCCTTGTCCGTGCGGCCGCAGCAGCATCCGTTGCAGACGAACAAGTGGCCGTCTTGAACGCGAATTTGTTTGGGGACTCCATCCGCGCGCGTGACGCTGATCAATGGGCTCTGGCGGTAGGTATAACTGATGCGAAAGCCTGGGCGGAGATGGACGGGTTGGCCGTGCGGCGTGTGGCGATAGGCGTCGGCCCAAGCCTCCTTGCGCTCGTATAGCTCGGGCTCGCCGGCGAGGCCTTTCGACGCTACCAGCTTTTCGAGAGCGGCCACCCAGTGGTGGTAATACTCGCTGCCATCATCGGCTTCATCGCGTTCGACGGCGGCGGCGAACTCGGCGGCCAATGCGGCGGCCCATTCCTTCCAAGTGAAATGTCCTTGCGCCGAAAGACGCACGGCCAGCGCGAAGGCTTGCGCCTGCCACGGCTCGGCGAACACGGGACCGTCTTCGTCGCGCGGGAGACTGGGCAGGTCAGGGTAACTGGCGGGATGGTCAGGCGTGTTCAAGATGGTCGTCCCAAAGATCGAGATGGACGGAGTCACGCGGCGAAGCCTGGTCTCCCCAAAGCTCGCGGGCGGCGAAGCGCACGGAGTAGATGTGCTGGCGCTTGGGGTGACCATCGGCATTGGTGTCGGCGAAGTTGTAGACGCCGTGATCGATGGCGACGGTGCCTGTCTTGCCTCGCGCGTACCGCGGCAGACGGGTGTGACTGGTGGGGTGCAGATTGCGCGCGCGCACGTGCTGGCCGACTTTGAAGCGCGGGTGAATCGCGGGTTCGTGACTCGATTCGATGTTGCGGTTGAGCGCGACTAACGGAACGCGATCGGCATGAAGCGGCGGCGTTAATTTCGGAGAACCGGGCGCGGGCATACCGGACTCGACTTCTTCGCGCGTCACCAGGCCGGTTTTGATGAGAAGTTCGACCATGCGCACGAACCATTTTTCGTAGTAGCTCATGCGCAGATAGTCGGCGGGCGGGATTCGCTCAATGTAGAAACGGCCGGTATCGATGTTCCACTTGCCCCATGCGCCAATGGCGCGCGTCAGCACGTAAACGCGGCCTTCCCACGGCTCATGAAAGACAGGCTCGTTGGCTTCGGCGTGGACCGGACCCATGCCGTGCATGCCGCCCATGTCGTGTATGCCGTTCATAGATCGCCTTTCGGTTGCGGCGGCGCGATCTTCTCGACACCAACCATTGAATTGCGAGTGACCAGGCCGGCCAGCGTTTCTTCGTCCATGTGCTCCGTACCCGAGGGGCGCTGCGGAATCACCAAATAGCGCAGCTCAGCGGTGCTGTCCCACACGCGAACCTCAACGTCTTCGGGCAGGTCGAGTCCGAACTCTTTGAGAACGCCGCGCGGGTCGATGACGGCTCGCGAACGATAGGCCGAGGATTTGTACCACACGGGCGGCAGGCCTAGAACGGGCCAGGGGTAGCAGGAACAGAGGGTGCAAACCACCATGTTGTGGACCTTGGCGGTGTTCTCCAGCGCGAGCATGTGCTCTCCCTGCATGCTCATGAAGCCGAGTTCGGCGACGGCGGCGGGCGCATCGGAAAGAAGACGCTGCTTGTAGGCGGGGTCGACCCAGGCGCGCGCGACGATCTGGCGCCGTTGCGCGGTCCGACCTTGGTCTCAAAAGTGTCGACGAGGGCGTCGAGAGCGGCGGGATCTACGAGGCCTTTCTCAACTAATAGGGATTCGAGTGACTTGACGCGCAGACTGATGTCGGAAGGCGCCAACTGGTGCTGATGGTCCGGAGTCTGAGGAGTAGGATCGTTTGGATTTGGCACGGCCACACTCATGGCGGCAAGAAATCCCCGGCGTGATGTTTCCACTCGTCACCTCCGAGTGCGCGGAAAGTTCTTCGTATTGTATCAATTGTGGGGACAAGTAAGCCGGGCGATGAGCTGCAGGGTTACCGACATGTTGCGCCATTTCCGGTTTTTCGCGTACCTTGGGGGCATGGAAGTGCATTTCACGCCCGAACAGGAAGCGCAACTCGCGCACATCGCCACTAGGTCAGGCACCGACCTCGAACACCTGGTGAAGGACGCCGCCATGCGCTTGCTTCAGGAAGAGGCCCGCTTTCGCGCGGCCGTGCGAGAAGGTATCGCACATGCCGACCGGGGCGAGTTCATTGAAGAAGAAGAAATGGACGCGCGCTTCGAAGAGATGTTGCGCTCCTAAATACCCTAATCCTGAAACAGCACCACCCGCACGATAGACAGCCCACAATGCGGAAGCGGTAGGACACTATCCGCTCGTTGAAGCAGTCGCCGCATCGAGGCCGACCCGGAACCGAGGGAGGCACCCGAGAAATTCTGTTTCCGCCCCTGCCCTATATCGCGGTTTACCGAGTCAGGGAGCAGACCATCGAAGTCTTACGCATCTATCACGGCGCGCAGGACCGTCCCTAAAAAGAAATTCTGCCAATCGATGGGCCTATCCCTATGAAATGAGTTGATCGACAACCTGTCCGGCGACGTCGGTGAGGCGGAAGTTGCGGCCTTGATACTTGTAGGTGAGACGGGTGTGGTCGAAGCCGAGGAGCTTGAGCATGGTGGCGTGGAGGTCGCGGACGTGGACCTTGTCGCGGGTGACGTTGAAGCCGAGGTCGTCGGTTTCGCCGATGCGGGCGCCGGGTTTGATGCCGCCGCCGGCCATCCACATGGTGAAGGCGTTGGGGTGGTGGTCGCGGCCGTCGGCGCCGCCTTGCACCATGGGGGTGCGGCCGAATTCGCCGCCCCAGATCACGAGTGTCTCGTCAAGCAGGCCGCGGCGCTTGAGGTCCTTGATGAGGGCGGCGGCGGCGCGATCGGTGGCGAGGCAGTTCTTTCGCAGATCTTTGACGAGGTTGGAGTGCTGGTCCCAAGCTTCGTGATAGAGCTGCACGAAGCGCACACCCTTTTCGACGAGGCGGCGGGCGAGCAGGCAGTTGTTGGCGAAAGACGCTTTGCCGGGTTCGGCGCCGTAGAGGTCGAGCGTCTCTTTGGGCTCCTTGGCGATGTCCATGAGGTCGGGCGCGACGGCTTGCATGCGGAACGCCATCTCGAATGAGTTGATGCGCGTGGATATCTCGGGATCGCCGGTGGAGTCGAGACGCATTTGGTTGAGCTGCTGGAGTGCGTCGAGGGAATCGCGCTGTAACTGGCGATTGACGCCGCCGGGGTTCGAGAGATAGAGCACGGGGTCGCCGCCGGTGCGGAATTCGACGCCCTGGTAGACGGTGGGGAGGAAGCCGCTGCCCCAACAACTATCGCCGCCGCTGGGTCCTTTGACGCCGGAACTGAAGACGACGAAGCCGGGAAGGTCGCGGGTCTCGGATCCGAGGCCGTAGAGGGTCCACGAACCCATGCTGGGGCGGCCGAACTGCATGGTGCCGGTATTCATCAATAACTGGCCGGGGGCGTGATTGAAGGCGTCGGTGACCATGGACTTCACGATGGCGACGTCATCGACTATCTCACCCAGGAACGGCAGTAACTCGGACATCTCGGTGCCGGTCTGGCCGTAACGGCGGAACTGAAACTTAGGCCCGAGGAGCTTGGAGTTGGGATTGATGAAGGCGGCGCGGTACCCGGCGAGTAACTCGGGCGGGGGCAGCGTGCCATCGAATTTGGCGAGCTGCGGTTTGTAATCGAAGAGCTCGAGGTGACTGGGCGCGCCGGCCATGAAGAGAAAGATGACGTGCTTGGCTTTGGGCGCGAAGTGAGGCGTTTTGGGTGCGAGGGGATCGCCGGCAGCATAGCCGGAGTCAGCCATGAGTTGCGTCAGGGCGGCAGCGCCGAGACCGACGCCACATTGCTGGAAGAACCAGCGGCGGGTGACGTCGCGTGGATGCATGCCGCGATAGGTGTGGTCCTGACAGTTCATGACTTATTCCTTGGTGATGGTTTCGTCGAGGTTGAGAATGACGCGGGCGACGACGGTCCACGCGGCGAGTTGGCGCGGCGTTGCGCCGGGAGGCGCGCCGCTCTTGATGCCGGCGACGTCGATGGCGCTGAGCCAACCGTCGGCGAGGCGGGCGTCTTCCTTGGCGAGGAGTTTCAGCAGCACATCGGCTTCGGCGGGCGAGGGCGTGCGCGCGGTGCAGAGGCGGAAGGCGTAGGCGACGCGGGCGGGATCGGTTGCGCCCCCTTCTTTTAATGCGCGCGCGGCCAGAGCTTGGGCGGATTCGACGAATAGTGGCTCATTGAGCGTGGTGAGGGCTTGCAGCGGCGTGTTGGATCGCGCGCGGCGGACGCAGGACATTTCGCCGTTGGGGGCGTCGAAGGCCTGCAAGACGGGATAAGGCACGGAGCGGAAGCGGAACGTGTAGAGGGCGCGGCGGTAGCGCTCGGGGCCTTGCTCGACGGTCCAGGTTTTGGGCGCGTAGCTGGCGGGAGGCTGGAATAGGAGCGCGGGCGCGGGCGGATAGACGCTGGGGCCGCCGATTTCGTTGTTGAGAAGACCGCTGGCGGCGAGAGCGATGTCGCGGACAATTTCGGCATCGACGCGATAGCGCGGGCCGCGGGCGATGAGGCGATTATCGGGATCTTTGGCGAGCAACTCCGGCGTGATGTTGGATGACTGGCGGTAAGCGGCGGAAGTGGCGATGAGGCGCTGGAGTTTCTTGAGGCTCCAGCCGGAATCCATGAACTCGACCGCGAGCCAATCGAGGAGTTGCTGGTTGGAAGGCGGCTCGGCCTGCGTGCCGAGATTTTCAACCGTTGCGACGATGCCCGTGCCGAAATAGGATTGCCAGACGCGGTTCACGATGGAGCGCGCGGTGGTGGGGGAATCGCGGGCGACGAGCCAGCGGGCGAAGGTAAGGCGGCTGGGCGTATCGCCGGCGGGCAAAGGGTTAAGGAACGACGGGACGCCGGGGGTGACGGCGCGATCGGGTTGGAGAAAATCGCCGCGTTTGAGGATGTGAGTGACTCGCGGATCTTCGGTGCGCTCGGCGAGGACGAGTTGGCGTGAGCCTTCGGGATGCGCGCGCCAGAGTTGCGCGATGGCGTCGTTTTCGGTGGACCATTCTGGGACGGTGGTGCGCCAGTAATGGAAGATGGCTTGTTGGCCGGCGGGCGTGCGACGGTCGCGCGGGGTTTTGAGGATGGCGCGGACGGCGGCGGGGAGCGGGTCGGCGACGGGGTCGGGAGCGTCGGTGACGGAGAGGCGGATGCGGCCGAGGTTGTTGTTTTCGTTGTCGTCGGAATTGGCGCCGCCGTGGTCTTGCTTCAGATAGAGGTTGAGGATGGCTCCGCGGGTGTTGTCGACGGGCTTGTCGAAGTTGAATACGGCTTTGCGCGCTTGATTGCGCAGGCCGGGGCCGGCGTCGATGCCCCAGGCGGTGTCGTCGCGGCCGTCGATGGCGAATTGGATGGGGCCGGTGACGCGGTGATTGCCGCTCTTGTCGTCGAACTTTTTCTCGAGGGGCGTTTCGGGCTGGTTGAAATCGGCGGTGGCGGCGGCGATTTTGATCTTAGTGAAATTCTCGGGCTTATCGGGCGACGCGGCTTCGACGCGGAATTCGGTGAGCGCGCCGGCGCCTTTGATGGAGCGTCCGGGGCCGCCGTTGGGCAGGTTGGGATCCATGAGGAGTTCGAGCCGGACGGCGGTGATGCGCGGCAGGTCGCTCTTCGCGGTGAACTTGACGGTGTGTTTGGTGGGCGCGTAGCCGAGGGCGAGCATGGAGCCGTCTTTCATGGGCAGCTCGCGCTCGCCGCCGGTGGAGATGTCATCAACGGTGAGTTCGAGTGTGCGCCATTGCGGCTGCGGCGGTAGTGCGTCTTCCCAGGCGGCCATGCGTTCACGCCAATTGGGACTGCGGCGTTGTAACTGGGCTTCTATCTCGGCGGTGCGGCGGAGTATCTCGTCGCGCCTGGTGAGTTCAGCGGGCCTGTAGACGGCGATATCGGATTCGTGCGTGTTATTGAGGAAGGCGAAGATGCGGTAATACTCTTCCTGAGTCAGGGGATCGTACTTATGGTTGTGGCACTGCGCGCATTGAATGGTGACGCCGAGGATGCCCTTGCCGATGGCGTCGATGCGGTCGTACATGGCTTCCATGCGGAACTGTTCGGGGTCGATGCCGCCCTCTTCGTTGACCATGGAGTTGCGCAGGAAGCCGGTGGCGACTTTCTGATCCTGGGTGGCGTTGGGCAGGAGGTCGCCGGCGATCTGGTCGACGACGAACTGGTTGTAAGGCATGTCGTGGTTCAGCGCGTTGATGACCCAATCGCGGTAGAACCAGACGAAGCGCGGGGCATCTTTTTCGTAGCCGTTGGAATCGGCGTAGCGGGCGGCGTCGAGCCAGACGCGGGCCCAACGCTCGCCGTAGTGGGGCGAGGCGAGGAGACGATCGACTTGCTTTTCGTAGGCGCTGGGGCTGCGGTCGGCGAGGAAGGCGTCGAGCTCGGCGGGGGTGGGCGGAAGGCCGGTGAGGTCGAGGCTGGCGCGGCGGAGGAGCGTGGCGCGCTCGGCTTCGGACGAGGGCTTGAGATTTTCGCGATCGAGGCGCGCGAGCAGGAAGGCGTCGATGGGATTGCGGACCCAATCGGGGCGGCTGGTGGCGGGAACCGCGGGACGAACGGGCGGGATGAAGGCCCAGTGGCGGGCGGGCGCGGGGAGGACGGCGCCGGCGTCGATCCATTTGGCGAGGGTGGCGATCTTATCGGCGGAGAGAGCGGGCGCGCCCAGAGGCATGCGCGCGGAACCGTCGGCGCCAGTGACTCGCTTGATGAGGAGACTGCCGGCGGAGTGACCAGGGGTGATGACTTTGCGAGCGCCAGTATCGAGACGCAGGCCAGCCATTTGTTGGCCGGGGCCGTGGCAGCCGTAGCAGGATTCGGCGAGTATGGCTTGGGCGTTGCGGCCTAAGGATTCGTCTTGCGCGCTCCCTTTCCATTGAAAGAGCAGGGCGGCGACACAGCCAGCCACGGCTACGCTCTTGATGCTCGGAGACATCCGCAGTTGGCTGACATCGTATCACTTACGGGCGCGAGCGGTTCTGGTCACGAGCCGTAGCTCTGCTGCGATGGCCTTGCGCAGGCCGAGGGCAATCGCGATCCCCGGTGAAATTCCTGAAAAGGCGCCGCCGATGGCGTAGAGGGTGCGAAGTGAAAACCGGGGCTCGTTCGAGATGGCGTAGACCATATCCCAGCGTTCGGGCGACATCTTCACGCGGAAGTGCTCGAGGCCGCGGAAGTTGTAAAACCGGTTGGCATGCGCACGGGCGAAGTACATGAGCGTGCGGAGCCAGGCGGGATTGTTGTGAATCTCGCGGCCGGCGGCATGCGCGAGCGCCACCAAGCCGAGCGTTGCATAGCGGCAGCCCTCGGCTGCGAACCGGCGCATGGCGGCATCGATCAGAAGTTCGCTGGAGCCGTTCGGGGCACGAGGCGATCTAGCAAGGAGCTCGACTAAGTATCCTCCTCTTGCACGCATGGGAGACGCGACCAGGAAGGCAACGGGCTTTCCCTGCCGGCGGGCGACGAGGACCATGCGATCTGTCAGCACACCGTCCAATACATTCGGCTCGACAAGGAAATGCAACGGAGGAAGACTTCGTGTGCCGACCCACTCGCGCAGGACACGGCGCAGTTCCACATTGGCGGCAGCTTGCGGGCCGCTCACCGCTTCCACGACGACTCCCTTATTGGAGGCCCGATTCAACTGCGCCCGAAGCGAAGCCCGATCTTGAATCACTTTCGGCCAGGAATGTGGGTTCCAGACCGGCTGCGCGCCGAGCGCAATCGTTGCGTGGCGGCTGGACTGCGCCAAGACCTCCCGGATGCGATCTTCGGCGCAAACATAACAGACCCTATGGCCGGCGCCTCTGGCGAAGGTTTCGAATTCATGGCAAACGGAGGCGATTTCGTCATCGGCGCAGACGGGCGCGCCGGCCGCCAGTAGCGTGCCCGCGCGCCGCGTATAGCCGACCACGGCGCGATTTTGGGAGGAAAACCAGAGCTCGATTCCGGGATTCAGGATTTGATAGGACGTGGCATTCCATCCGTACCGAACAACGAGTTCCCGGGCGAGGTTCACGTGTTCAGGGAGGGATGGCATGTCACGGCCGGGCCATCCCAATTATGCGCTGAGATAGACTGGCGGCGATGATCTGGCTTCTGGTGTTCGTGCTGGCGTTGACAAGTTGCGGCCCGAAACCGGCGCCTGCGCAGAAGCCTAAACCCGACCCGACGAAAGAGGCTTGGTACGGCGAGACGACGGCGCAACTGACGGCGATCTCTCGTGAAGCCGGGGCTGCGTTCGAGCGTGGGCAGAAGGACGAGACGGCGGCGCTGATCGAGAAGGGGCAGCCGCTGGTTCAGCGTTTGCTTTCGGCGCCGCATCCTACGCTAGAAGCGATGGAGGCGGTGTCGGATCTGGACGAGTTATATGGGCGGATGCTGCTGAGCAACCGGCGTTATGCCTGGGCGCGGGTGTTTTTCCAGAAGAATTTGACGCGGTGGAGTCTTTGGAAACCGCAGACCGCGGATACGCTGCGAAGGTTGGAAGGGGCGAGAGCGGCGGTCGCGGAGTGCGACCGCCACATTGGGGAATAGGCCGGGCTACTTGCCGCCTTTCCAATCCGGCAGGCGGCCCGGAGTGGGCGGCGCGCCGGCGGCGTCGAGCTGCTTTTCGAGGTTCTTGATGTCGGTGTCGATGAGCTTCCGGATCTTGGGGATCTGGATGGCAAGCTCGTCGGAACCGATCTGGTATTGCTCCATCGCGGTCTTGGTCGGGTGACCTGTGCCGCGCGTGGCTCCGGCCGCGGCCTGGATGCGTTCGGAGATGGAGGCGGGTGCGCCCTCCTGTTGGCTGCGCAAGATCCGATCGCCGGATAGCGCCATGTTGATGGCGTCGAGTTCGCGCTGGAAGTTCAAAACCTGCTCATGCAATTTGGTAAGCGAGGGCGTGGCATCGACGGCGCGCTTGATGGAATCGAGGCGCGAGGCGGCTTCGGCGGCGGCGTCTTGCGTGGCGGTGAGAGCTTTCTGAAGGCGGCTGATCTTGTCTTCGAACTCCACCGTGGCGGTGCGCTCTTCCATTGTGTACGGAGTGGCGGCGACGACTTCGATGGATTCGGAGCCAGGGAGATCGGTCACGACGCCGTTGACGCGCTTGGCAAGAGCGACGGTGTATTTGCCCGGTAGGACGAACACGCCTCCGCCACCGCCGCGGCCACCGAAATTTCCTTCCTGTTCGGGATCGATTTCACCACCCCCGCCGCCACCACCACCGCCACGGCCGCCGGCTGCGGCGCCTCCGCGACCGCCGCGTCCACCACCGCCGCCTGCGCCTCCACCGAGCGGGACCGAAGGCGCCAGCGCGATACCTTGCGTGCGCATGTCCCAAGTGACGCGATGGATGCCCGCGGTGGTGGGTTCGTTGAGGCGGCGCACGATGGCGCCTTTGGAATCCTTGATAGTGAGGATGAGGGCCGGCGGTTCTTCCAGCGATTCGGCGCGAAGTTCCTCAGTGGTGGGGTAGGGCACGGCTTCGCCGCGCTGTTCGGCCTGGCGCTCGCGCTGTTGACGGTCCTGCGCCTTGGTGCGGATGGCTTCTTTCAGGTTGTAGGTGATGGTGGCGCCGACGGGCGGATTGGGCGCGGTGAAGTAATTGGTTCCGAGATCGCCGCCGCTGCTATACGGCATGAATTCGAGCGCCTTGCGAACGGGGAAAATGGCGCTTTCCTTTTGCAGCATCTCGGCGGTGGCGACGCGCAGGGGGCTGTAATCATCGAGGACATAGATGCTGCGACCGAAGGTGCCGATGACGAGATCGTCCATCTGCTTTTGGATGGTGAGGTCGCGGACCATGATGGTGGGCAAGCCGATGTTGAGTTTCATCCACTTCTCGCCGCCGGTGTTGCTGAAGAAGAGCGCGAACTCGGTACCGGCGAAAAGGAGATTCTTGTTGATGTGGTCTTCAGCGATGGCGTACACGCCGCCGCGCTCGGGCAGGTTGCCGGAGATATTGACCCAGGTGTTGCCCATGTCGGAGCTTTTGATCAGGTAAGGCTTGAAGTCGCCGTTCTGATGGTTTTCGTAGGCGACGTACACAACGCCGGGATCGTGCTGCGAGGCGACGATGCGTTGCACGTAGGCGTTCTCGGGTACGCCGGCGGGCTTGTCGACTTTGCGCCACGTCTTGCCGCCGTTTTCGGTGACCTGCACCAGGCCGTCATCGGTGCCGACGTAGATCAGGCCTTCCTTTTTGGGCGATTCGGCCATGGAGGAGATGTTGTCGTAGAGCGCGGTGGAGACATTCTTCTGGATGGCGTCCATGGGCCAGATCTTGCCCATGAGCGGGAGCTTGTTGCGATCCAACGCGCGGGTGAGATCGGGGCTGACTGCGACCCAGGAATCGCCGCGATCGTCGCTGCGATAGAGCTTCTGCGCTCCGATGTAGATACGGGTGCTGGAGTGCGGGCTGATCATGAACGGCGCGTCCCAATTCCAACGGAGGGCGGGATCGCCTTTGGCGGGACGCGGCTGGATGGAGACGCGCTCGCCAGTGCGCCTATCGAAGCGCACGATACCCGCGTTCTGGCTGGCGGCGTAGACGGTGTTGGGGTCCTTGGGATCGACGCGCGAGTAGAAGCCATCGCCGCCGTTGGTGACAAAGCAATCGGCGTTGGTGAGAACGGTGTTCTTGGTGCGAACGGCGCAACCGACGCTGTTGTTGTCCTGCGTGCCGCCGTAGACGTGATAGAAGGGCACGTCTTCATCGACGGCGACGTCGTAGAACTGGCCGGTGGGCAGGTTGGATTTGAAGATCCAGGTCGCCGCGCGATCGAAGCTTTCGTAGAGGCCGCCATCGCAGCCGACCATGTAGTGATTGTTGTTGGCGGGATCGATCCAGATGTCGTGATTGTCGACGTGTTTGTTGCGGGTGGCGAGACTGGCGGAGGTGCGGCCGCCATCGTCGGAAACCATGATGTTGACGCCCATCATGTAGACGCGATCGGAGTTGGCGGGATCGACTATGACCTTGGCGTAATACTGGCCCTGCGTATCGGCGGAGTTGCGGCGCTCCCAGGTGATGCCGTCATCGACGGAACGGTAGAGGCCGCCGACGCCGTTGCCTTCCACCTGCGCGTAAATCATTTTGGGGTTAGACGGAGCGTAGTTCATGCCGATGCGGCCAAGGCCGATTTCGCCCTGGCCTTGCGGGAAGCCGCCCTGTACTTTGCTCCAGGTTTTGCCGGCGTCGATGGTGCGCCATAAGGCGCTGCCGGGGCCGCCGTGGACCATGCCGAAATAGCTGCGCTGGCGCTGATGGGTGGCGGCGAGCAGGACGTCGGGGTTGGTGGGGTCCATGACGACGTCGGTGCAGCCAGTGTAGGCGTCGACTTTGATGAGGCTCTGCGACCAGGTTTTGCCGCCATCGGTGGTTTTGAAGAGGCCGCGTTCGCCGCCGTTGCTCCAGAGCGGACCCTGCGCGGCGACGTAGACGACGTTGGAATCGCGCGGGTCAATCACGATGCGGCCGATGTGTTCGGAGGTCTTGAGGCCGACGTTGCGGAAGGTGTGGCCGCCATCTTCACTTTTGTAGACGCCGTCGCCGTAGGCCGCGGCGCGCTGGCTGTTGTTTTCGCCGGTGCCGACCCAGACGATGGAGGGATTCTTGGCGTCGATCGTGATCCAACTGATGGAGTAGGAGCCGTAGTTCTCAAAGACGGGAATCCACGTGGTGCCGTTGTTTTCGGTCATGAAAATATTGCCGGCGGCCACCGCAACCATGTAGTGGCTGGGATTGCCGGGGAAGACGGCGACTTGGAGGATGCGGCCGGAAATCATGGCGGGGCCGATCGAGCGGGCCCGCAGAGCAGCGAAAGTGCGCTCGTTGATAGGGTCCTGGTTAGCTCCGCCGCCTCGGCCACGCCCCGCCTGGGGAGGCCCGTTCTGCGCGAGAGCGGTGAGGGCGAAGCACACTACGATCGGCAATAGTTTCATGCGAGTGAGTATATCTCGCTTACACGCCGGCGTGGCGCTTAGCGCCGCTTCATTGGACGCGGCTTGGGGCTGTGGGAGAATGGCCGATTATGTTTGGTCATAGCATTTGGCGGTCATCCGCCGTTCTCTGGTGCGCGCTTGCGGTTTGCGGCGCGCCGTGCGCGCTGGCGCAACGGGGTGGGGCTGCGCAAACGCCCCCGCCTGCGGCGAGCGATACGACTCCGGTTCCGCCGGAGAGCAGCTCGGTCACGGATCACCAGCTGACCTTGGACGGCAAGGCGCTGCATTACGCGGCGACGGCTGGGAACCTGCTGATCACAGATGAAGAGGAAAAGCCGTACGGCAGCATTTTTTATGTGGCGTACACGCTGGCCGGTGTATCCGACGCGCGCACGCGGCCGGTGACGTTCCTCTACAACGGTGGACCGGGTTCGGCGAGCCTGTGGCTGCACATGGGCTCGGTGGGCCCGATGCGCGTGGTGACTTCAAGCCCGGAAGCGACTGCCCCAGGCTCTTATCAGATGGTCCCCAATCAGTACAGCCTGCTGGATAAGAGCGATCTGGTGTTCGTGGACGCGCCGGGTACCGGCTTTTCGCGGCCGGTGGGGAAGGCGACGATCCGGAATTTTGCGGGCACGGATCAGGACGTGCAGGCGTTTCTCAAATTCATCGAGCGTTATGTTTCGGTGAACCACCGCTGGAACTCGCCGAAGTTTCTGTTTGGCGAATCGTACGGCACGACGCGGTCGGCGGCGCTGGCGGATGCGCTCGAAAACGATGGCGTCGCAGTGAACGGCGTGGTGTTGATGTCGACGATCTTGAACTACTTCACGCAAGCGCCGGGCAGCGATGCGATCTTTATCGGCAACATGCCTTCTTACGCGGCGATCGCCTGGCACTACGAGAAAGTGCAGCACAAAGGCAAGGACCTCACGGCGTATCTGAATGAAGTACGCGCTTTCGCGCGTGGGCCGTACGCGGAGGCGCTGGCGCAAGGGCACAATTTGCCGCAAGCGCAGTTCGATTCGATGGCGGCGAAGGTGGCGGGATATACGGGGCTCAGCGAGCAGTTCGTGAAGGAAGCGAATCTGCGCGTCAGCCCGGTGCGTTTCCGCAAAGAACTGATGCGCGATCAGCGGATGATTTTGGGACGGTATGACGCCCGGTTCGAGGGCACGGATCTGGATGCGGCGGGCGAGAACCCGGGCTATGACCCTTCGAGCACGGGAATCACCGGGGCCTTCGTTTCGGCGTTTCACGATTACCTGGATCGCGATTTGAAGTACGCGTCGAAAGAGACGTACTTTCCGCGCGGGCCGAACGTCAACCAGAATTGGGATCACACGCATCGGCCGCCCGCGACTGGCGGCGGAGGCGGCGGACAAGGGCAGCCGCAACCGCTGCGCGACGCTTATGTGGCGGGCGACCTGGCCGACGCAATGCGGAAGAATCCGCACCTGCGCGTGTTTTCAGTGAACGGACTATTCGATCTGGCCACGCCGTTTTTCATTACCGAATACGATCTGGGGCATATGGAACTAGAACCCAAGCTGCGGCAGAATATCGAGTTCGCGTATTATCCGTCGGGCCACATGATTTACCTGAATGTGGATGCGCTGAAGCAGTTGAAGACGGATCTGGCGGCGTTTTATACGCGCGCGGCGCCGGCTGCGCGATAGCTCACGGCAGCTTTCCGATCTCGCAGGTGACGGCGCTGGTGACGCGGACGAGATCGTCCGGGGCGAGAATCATCTGGCAGCCGCGAATGCCGGCTGAGACAGAGATCGCGTCCCACAGAATGACCGTTTCATCGATGTAGAGGGGATAGGCTTTCTTCGCGCCCACGGGAGAGACGCCGCCGCGGACATAGCCGGTCAAGGCAAGCACTTCCTTGACGGGGACCAGATCGATGTTCTTATTGCCGCTGGCTTTGGCTAGGGCCTTGAGATCGAGCTCGGCGTTGGCGGGAATCACCGCGAGCACGACGCCGGTGCGGTCGCCGCGAGCGACCAGAGTCTTGAAGACCTGCTCGGGCGGCATGCCGATGGCTGCGGCGACCTCGGGCGCCGCGAGGTGCTGATCGTCGACTTCGTATTCGCGCAGCTCATATTGCACGCCGGCGGCGTCGAGCATGCGGGCGGCGTTGGTCTTCGTCATGGCGAAAATATCGTAGCAAGCATTTTCTGCGAACTTGGCAGCCCGCGCGAACGTAGTAGGGAGATATGCCACAGGACCTGCGTTCCGCGTTGCGTATGATTTCCACCAACCGATGGTTCTGCGCGGCGGTAGTAGCGACGCTGGCGTTCGGAATCGGGCTGAATACCATGGTGTTCACGCTGATCGACGCGGCGTTGCTCAGACCTGTGCCGGTGCCAGGAGGCGAACGGCTGGTTACGGTGTTGACGCGCGACGTCAAATCGCCAAGCGGGGACGGGCGGAGGATGGGCGTCTCGTGGCCGGATTTCCTCGATTACAGAAGTCATGTGGGTTCGCTGGAGGCGCTGGAAGCGGGGTCGGAAGACGGCGCGACTCTGAGCGAGCAGGACGTGGCGCCGCAACGCTTCCGCGTGTTCAATATCTCTTCCGGGTTTTTCAGCATGCTGCACGTCCTGCCGGTGCGAGGCCGTGACTTCCGTTCCGGGGATGACAAGCCAGGCGCGGCGACGGTTTTGCTATTGGGCTATCGCGTGTGGCAAGAGCGCTACGGCGGGCGCGATGTGATTGGCCGGGTGGTGCGAGTGAACGGCAAGCCGGCGCAGATTGTGGGCGTGATGCCTGAGGGCTTCCGCTTTCCCTCGGAGCACGACCTCTGGATGCCGATCCAGGCGGGCGCCAATATCGACGACCGATCGCATCGGCCGCTGCAATTATTCGGCATGCTGAAGCCCGGCGTTCCACTGGAGCAGGCAGCCGCGGATTTCGATGTCGCCTCCCGCCGCCTGTCCAGCGAATTTGCGAAGGACGATAAGGACATCGCGGCGCTGGTGCAGACCTTCCATCAACGCTACAACGGCGGCGAGATTGAGATTGTGTTTTCTCTCATGATGGCAGCCGTGAGTTTTGTCCTGCTGATCGCGTGCGCGAACGTGGCGAATATGATGCTTGCACGCGGCCTCACCCGGCGGCGGGAGATTTCGATACGCACGGCGATGGGCGCATCGCGATGGCGCATCGTACGCCAATTGCTGGTGGAGAGCCTGTTGCTCAGCCTGCTAGGCGGCGTGGCGGGCTTGGGGCTGGCGGCCTTGGGCGTGCACGCCTTCGATCTGGCGACCCAGGACGTCGGAAAGCCTTATTGGGTGCAGTTTACGATGGATTACCGCGTGTTCAGCTACTTCGCGGTGGTCTGCGTGCTGAGCGCGCTGCTCTTCGGGTCCATTCCGGCGCTGCGGTCTTCGCGGGCCAACGTGATCGGCGCTCTGAAGGATGGAACGCGCACCACGGGTACGCGGCACGGAGGAACGCTTTCGAGCGTGCTGGTGGTATTTCAGTTCGCGCTGACATTGGCGCTGCTGTTGGGCGCGGGCGTGTTCGTGCGGACTTTTGTCGACAAGCAGGCAGTCAATCCGTGGATTGACGGAGACCGGTTAATGACCGCGCGGATCAGTTTCCCCGAGACGCGCTACCCGGATGCCGCCAGCCGCCGCCGTTTCTTTGAGCAATTGTTGCCGCGCATGGCGGCGATTCCCGGCGTGCGCGCCGCAGCTATCGCCAGCGATCTGCCGTTGACTGGATCGGGATCGCGGCGCTTCGAGATAGAGGACGCTCCGCTGCACGATCCGTCTCACGGACCATCCGCCAGCGTGGTGGCGGCTTCGCCCGGATATTTCGACGCGATTCGCCTGCCGATCTTGCGGGGACGCGATTTCAATGTCATGGATGGCTCCGAGGGGCGGCTTGCGGCGATCGTGACGCGCGAGTTCGCGTCGCGCTTTTGGCGAAATAGCGCGGCGGTGGGGAAGAGGTTCCGCTTTTATGACGGGAACAAGCCAGGCGAATGGATTTCGGTAGCGGGAGTTACGGGCGATGTGACGCAATCGGTGGAGGCATCTTCCGACCCGCTAATCTTCGTGCCATACCGCCAGGATTCTTACGATTCGATGGCGCTGGCAGTGCGGGGAGCGAATCCGCATACGCTCGCGACGGCTGTGCGCACGGTGGTGCAGGGTATAGATCAGGATCTGCCGTTGTCGGACGTGAGATCGATGACGGAGTTGATGGATCATCAGATCTGGTTCCTGCGTTTGTTCGGGACGATCTTTCTCGTGTTTGCGGCGATTGCGCTGTTGATGGCTTCGGTGGGCATCTACGCGGTGATTGCGCAGGCGACTGGGAGCCGCACGCAGGAAATCGGCGTGCGCATGGCGTTGGGCGCAACACCGCGCAGTATTCTCGGGTTGGTGCTACGGCGCGGAGTCTGGCAATTGATCGCCGGCCTCGCGTTCGGCGCCGCTCTGGCGATACCGGGCGCACGGTGGCTTGGCAGCTTGCAGTTCCTGGATAGGCCGTCCGATCCGATGATGTTCGGCGCGGCGGCAGCGGTGTTGAGCGCGGTGGGGCTGTTCGCTTGCTGGCTGCCAGCGCGGCGCGCGGCCGCGCTGGACCCGGTAAACGCGATTCGGAATGAGTGAAGAGCCCTACGAAGAGGGGTTCGGAACTTAGCGAGTTCGCCTACGCGGGTCTTTTCGCCGTGCGCGGCGCGAAGCTGATGAGCAGGCGCGAGCCGGTGGCATCCGCGAGCCTCTCCAGCGTTCGCATCGATGGGCGCGAGCGGCCGCTTTCCAGGCGGGCGACAACGGGCTGCGTCGTGCCCATCTTCCGCGCCAGCTCTTCTTGCGTGAGGCCTGCGCGATTGCGAACGTCGATTACGGCTGCAGCGAGGACAAATTCCTCCTCGAGCGCATCGTAGGCCTTGCGGTACTTCGGCTCCTTTAGCCATTTCTTGTGTAGTTCGGTGATACGTGCCATCGGTTACTTCTCCGTCGCCTTGATCAATTTCACGCGGGACAGGGCCAGGTCGATTTCGTGGCGCGGGGTCTTCTCGGATCGCGACCGTCTAGCTCCAAATCAACATACCAAAAAAGATATAGGCGTGGTTTGGGCGAAATCCTACCGGCTGCGCGCGGCCATCCATACCTGCATCGCGCTGGGTTCGCGGTTGGCCCAGGCGTAATAAGGAATGAGGGTGACCGAGACGGCGCGGCCGCCCTTGGCGGAGTCTTTGGCGAACGGCTGATAGAGAGGCTCCTGCGCGAGAGGCTTGTCGAAATAGACGCCGGCGTGCTGCAACACTACGATGCCTCCGAGCATGTTTTTGCGCATGTCTTCCTGGAATTCCTTGCCGGGCTCGGCGCCGACGGTTAGGGCGAGATCGGTGAGCGATGTGACTCCGGGCTGGTCCAACTGCTCAATGCAATAGACGAGCGGGCCGCGCTGAACGGCGACGCGGCCGCGATTGTCCTGCACGCGTGGGTTGGCGGTGACGACTTGCGGAGTCATGTCGAGTTGCAGGCGCACCTTGTCGCCGGCGGCCCAGCGGCGCTTTACGGCGAGATATTGTCCGGCCACTGCGCCGCTGATAGCGGCGCCGTTCACAGTCACCTTGGCGTTGGACGACCAGCCGGGAATGCGCAGATACAGGGTGAAATCGGAGGCTTGGGCGGGCGATACGGTGAGGTCGATGCCGCCATCCCAGGGATAGTTGGTCTTTTGCACGATCTTGAGGCCGGTACCGTTTTCGAGATGCCAATCGAGCGCGGCGTTGTCGTAGAAATGAACGTAGACGCCATCGCGGCTGGTGCTGTAGAAGTAGCCGGGCAAGGCGGCCAGGGTGCGTTCGAGGTTGGGCGGGCAGCACAACGTGTCGTACCAGGGGTTGCGGATGGGGTGCCCCGAGCCAGGCGTGTATTCGAGCGGATTGCGATAGCAGTATTGGGTTCCGTCGAGCGACATGCCGGCGTTGATGGTGTTGTAGAGGGAGCGCTCCATGACGTCGGTAAAGCGAGCTTCGCCGGTGGCGGCGAGCATGCGCCAATTCCACATCATGTTGCCGATAGCGGCGCAACTTTCGGAATATGCGGCGGCGTTGGGTAATTCGTAGGGATCGCCGAACGCCTCGCCGGCGCTGCGCGCGCCGACGCCGCCGGTGATGTAGAGCTTGGAATCGACCAAGTCTTTCCATAACGCTTCGAGAGCCTTCCAATAAGCAGGATCGCCGGTTTCGAGGAAATAATCGGTGGCGCCGCTGCAGGCGTACATGGCGCGCACGGCGTGGCCTTCGAGCTTGGTGCGCGAGGTGAACGGGATGCCGCTGAAGAGGTAGACGTAGCGATCGGGGCGCAGGGGGATGCGTCCGGGATCGCCGTGCAGGAGATAGCCGGCGAGGTCTAGGTCGTGTTTATCGCCGGTGATGCGGTAGAGCTCGACCATCGCCATCTCGATTTCGGGATGCCCGGAAATGAGGGGCTTCTTATCGGCGCCGGGGCCGTAGTCTTTCAAAACGAAATTGTTGACATCGTGGATACCGGCGTCGAGCAGTTTGCGATCTCCGGTAGCGCGGTAGTAGGCGATGGCGGATTGCAGCATGTGACCGAGCGTGTAGAGCTCGTGGCCGGTTTCCTGGGTGGATTGGGCGCCGCGGCCGCCCCCGGTGGCGACCCATTGCAGGCGCAAAGGTGCGCGGTCGCCCTGGAAGTAGGTGTTGAGATAGCCGCCGGGCTCCTGCGCGGCCACGACGTCGTCGACCATGCCGGAGAGTTCGTCGCGCAGGGCCGGACGATCGCCCGATTGCAGCGCGAAGCTGACGCCTTCGGTCCACTTATAGATGTCGGTGTCGGAGGCCACGCGCCCTTTCTGCGGCACGGCGCTCTTGCCGGAAAGGCGGCGGAAGTTCTCCATGCGCCCGTCGCGGATCATCAGGTCGTGCATGGATGGGATGCTCGACTCGACGTTGGTCTTGCGCCGCTCGCCCCAAAAGCCGTCTCCGATGGTGACCGCGCGGATGGGCACGTCGTGCAGCTTGGCATGCGGCGAATTGGCGGTGTGGACGATGCCCTCGTCTTTCCAAGCTGCGGTTTGAGCCAGCAGAGAACCGGCGAAGAGAGAAAGCAAAATGCCCAACGATCGATAACGCATGCTGATAGGCTACGCCGCGCGCGGCGCCGCTGGCAATGCGGTTGCCTTCTTAGCTCTTTTTGGCCGGAGCTTTTTTGGCCGGGGCTTTCTTCGCGGGCGGTTTGCGCTCCCGTTGCGCTTTTTCGACGGCCGACAAGCGGAGCATCGCGGCGGCGGCGCGCAAGCGAAACTCTTCGCGGTCGTCTTCGATCATGGGGTCGAGAATTTTGCGCATGGAAGGATCGTCTTGCAGCGCGAGGGAATGAACGGCGGCGGCGCGCAGACGCCAATCCTTGTCGCTGAGCGCTTCTTTCAGGGCGTTGATGGTTTCGGGATCTTTTTCGCGACCGAGTAAGAGGGCGGCTGTGACGGGGCCGGGGACGTTGACATCGGACATGATGGATTGAAAGGAAGCGATGCCGAACCCGAGGCCGGGAACGCCGGAGAAGGCTGCGCCCATGCGCGCGGCGTACAGGAATCCGGTGGCGGGCGTGTGCATCATGCGCAGGGCGGTGCGCTTTTCGCGGGTGAGGAAACTGGAATTGGCTTTGGTCTCTTTTTCCAGGATGGCGAGCAGCGCCTTTTTGCCTTCGGGATTGTTGAGCGCATAAAGGGCCTTGGCGGCGGCGAAGCTCACTTCGGGGACTTCGTCGTTGAGCGCGGTTTCGAGGGCTTTGATGGCGTCGGGAGTTTTGACGTCGGCAAGGGCGGATACGACGGCGAGGCGGACGAGGACGTCTTTGTCGTCCAGCATCAGTTCCAGACGCTTGTACAGCGGGTCGTTGCCGCTCGCGAGGCTGAGGGCGACGACGGCGTTTCTGCGAGTATCGGGGTTTTTGGACTCGAGAGCTTTGCGAAGTATTTCGGTGGCCTTCGTTTCGGGCGCCTGAGTTTGGGCTGCGGGCTGCGGGGTCTGGGCGGCCAAGAGTAACGTGTGGTTTAAAGCATAACCCTGCCGGTTTAAAAGCATAATATTGCCGCTCAATTCCCTTCAAGTTATTGATTCTTGGTGGGTGGCCAAGTCGGCCAGCACACGAGGCTAAAGCATAATCTTGCCGGAACTGCAGTCCGGATCGGAGCCAGGCCCTCCACCCAGCTATTTGATGGAGTGCCAAGAAAGTTGTAGTATTGTGTTATGGCCCAGTCTCACCGCGAAGCATCGCGGCGGCTCTTTGAGATCGCCGAGCAGCAGCAGGGCTTCTTCACCACGAAGCAGGCCAAGGCTGCCGGCTTCGCCGAAAACACCCATCCGTACCACGTCCAGGTCGGGAATTGGATCCGTGAGCACCGCGGTATCTACCGGCTCGCCCTGTTTCCGACAACAGACAAGCCCGAACTCGTACTTTGGGCGCTGTGGTCCCGGAACCGGAGTGAGGAAGTCGAGGGCGTATACAGCCACCACACGGCGCTCAGTCTTTACGACCTGTCGGATCTGAATCCGTCAAAGCTCCACATGACCGTTCCGACGGACTTCCGGCGCAACAGCGAGATTCCTGGAATCCTCGTACTTCATTTTGCCGACCTGCCCGCGAGTGACGTACAGACAGCACAAGGCTACAAGCTTACTCGCCCTCTGCGAGCGGTCCTCGACCTGATCGAGGCCGGCACCGTCGAGCGGAACTTCATCCGCCAGGCACTCAGGCAGGCTGTTGACCGAGGTCTGATCACTCGTCAACAGATTCGGAACACGCAAATGAGCGGATCTGCGCGCAAGATCGTCGAGGAAACGCTGCGGCGAGTTGCGTAATGCCGGCACCCAGGACATATGCGACAGCGGGAGCATTCCGAAGGGCTCTGGAAGAACGCCTGAAAAGGGCATCTCTGACCGATCAGATCGACCCCAACCGCCTCCGCCGACAGGTATCATTCGACCGTCTGCTTGCAAGGCTGTTCCGGGAAGAATCAGCGCCCTGGGTTTTGAAGGGCGGCTACGCATTGGAGCTACGCTTCAAGGCGGCTCGATCAACGGTAGACATCGACTTGACGGTGCAGCGGGTCGCAGCATCCGCCAGCGGCGACCAAAACCAGATCGTTCGGGAGATGCTCCAGAGCGCGGCCGATATCTCTCTCGGTGATTGGTTCGAGTTCTTGGTCGGGCCGGCGTCGATGGATTTGACCGCGGCGCCGTACGGCGGAGCCCGCTATCCGGTCGAAGCTCGAATGGACGAACGGACCTTCGCCCGATTCCACCTGGACGCGGGCGTTGGTGACGTGGTTATGCGACCGCTGGAAACAATCGTGTGCCCGGACTGGTTGGGATTCGCCGGCATCGAATCGTCGCGTGTCCTGATGATCGCTCGCGAACAGCAGTTCGCCGAGAAGATTCACGCATACACGCTACCGCGGAACGCGGCGAACAGCAGGGTGAAGGACTTGGTGGACCTGGCTCTTCTGATCGGATCAGGTGGGTTGGATAAGCAGCGGATTATGGAAGCTTTGCGTCTGACCTTTGAGAGAAGAGGAACACACGATTTGCCGGCGAACTTGGTCCCACCGCCAGCAGATTGGCAGCTCCCGTTTCAAGCCTTGGCCGAGGAATGCGGGCTCCCGACAGATGTCGCTGGGGTGTTTGCGGGTGTTCAGAAGTTCGTCGAAGAAGTGCTGGCACAACGCACAGAGCGGTGAACGCGGTATGACCGAGAACGGTTCAGACTCTCTTCCATTCGAACCTCCTGACCAGGAAAATGTTCGCCTCCGCGAGGAGAATGCTCGCCTGCGGCGGCTTCTGGCAGTTCACAGCATTCCTATACCGCAACTTCCGGCAGAGAATCCACCTCCGACCAAAACCGTCGAGCCGGCGCCGCCAGTGGACAAGGAGGAGCGCGCCAGACAGAGGATCGCGCTGTTTCGAAGCCTGTTTCGCGGAAGAGAAGATGTCTACTCTCGGCGATGGGAGAATGCTGATGGCCGGCACGGATATATGCCGGTGGTCGTAAAGGACTGGAAGGCCATCAACAAAAGCCGCCCGGAGGATCGAAAGAAAGTCGACCAGAAGACCCGGAGGTTCCTTCCGCTGACCGACGCCGTCATCGAGGACCACCTCTTGGGCAAGGAAACCATTGGCGTATACGCTCTCCTGCCGGACGAAACCTGCTGGTTTCTCGCGGCAGACTTTGACAAGACGACGTGGGAGTACGACTCGCTGGCTTTCCTGGAAACGTGCCGGGAGTTGAACGTGCCCGCGGCCTTGGAACGTTCTCGTTCGGGAAAAGGCGGCCACATTTGGATCTTCTTTGAGCGTGCGTTGCCGGCGATCACCGCGCGCAAACTCGGATGCGTGCTGCTTACGCGAACCATGGAGCGCAGGCATCAGATCGGTCTTGATTCCTACGATCGATTTTTCCCCAACCAGGACACGATGCCCAAGGGAGGGTTCGGGAACCTGATTGCACTGCCGTTACAGCGGGCGCCCCGCAAGCAGGACAACAGCGTATTCATTGACCCCGACTTCCACCCGTATCCGGACCAGTGGCAGTTCCTTTCGACGATTCGACGAATGCCGGTCGACACCGCGGAGGAGATCGTCGCCGAAGCTCAGCGCAAAGGCGACCTGATTGGCGTCCGGATGAGTGTCGCCGATGATGAGGATGCACAAGACCCGTGGACGCTACCGCCATCCCGCAAGCGAAAGGAGCGGCCGATCGAAGGACCGCTGCCAAAGACCGTTCAGATCGTTCGCTCGAATCTTGTTTACGTGGAAAGCAAGGATCTGCCGCCAGCTATGCTGAATCGACTTCTCCGGCTGGCAGCCTTTCAGAATCCGGAGTTCTACAAGGCTCAGGCCATGCGGCTTTCGACGTACGACAAGCCGCGCGTGATCGCATGCGGCACGGAATTTGTCCAGCATATCGCGGTGCCTCGAGGATGTCTGACGGAGACCCTGGCTCTTCTCGAAGCACACAAGATCCGGCCCGAAGTTCGGGACGAACGGTACGCCGGCACGGCGATTGAAGCGGTGTTCCAGGGTCAGCTTCGGCCGTTCCAGGAGGAAGCCGTCGCGAAGATCACCGCCCACGACGAAGGCATCCTCTGCGCTCCCACGGCATTCGGAAAAACTGCCGTAGCGGCATGGCTGATCGCCAAACGCAAGGTCAATACCCTGGTTGTGGTTCACCGGCAGCAGTTGCTCGATCAGTGGCAGGAGCGCCTTGCGATGTTCTTGGATTTACCTGCCAAATCGATCGGGCATATCGGCGGTGGAAAAATGGACCGGACGGGTTGCGTAGATGTCGCCGTCATCCAAAGTCTGTACCGAAAAGACGAGGTGAAGGACTTCGTAGCTGAGTACGGCCAGGCGATCGTCGACGAATGCCACCACATATCCGCTTTCACCTTCGAACAAGTGATGCGGCAGGTGAAGGCCAAATATGTTGTCGGTTTGACCGCAACGCCAACCCGGAAAGACGGACACCATCCGATCATTTACATGCAGTGTGGCCCCGTGCGGTTCAGCATGAGCGCCAAGACGATGACCGAAACGACTCCCTTCGAGCATAAGGTCACTCCCCGCCATACAGAATTTCGAATGGCGCCGGAGCTCACCGAGGTCACGATCCAAGACATCTACGCCGCGCTCGTGAATGATGTCCCGCGTAACGAGATGATCGCCGATGACATCGTGCGCGCCATAGAATCTGGACGGTGCCCACTGCTTCTGACTGGGCGGACAGAGCATCTCCAGTATTTCGCAGCCAAGCTCGCAGGTGTTGCCAAGCACGTCTTCGTCTTGAAGGGCGGCATGGGAAAAAAGCAGCGTCGGGAAATAGCGGCAGCCTTGGCGGCGGTGCCGGAAAACGAATCGCGAGTGATTCTGGCGACGGGAAGCTACATCGGAGAAGGGTTTGATGACGCGCGTCTCGACACGCTATTTCTGGCCATGCCGATCTCCTGGAAGGGCACGCTGCAACAGTATGTGGGCCGATTGCATCGTCTCCACGACAACAAGCGATTTGTGCAGGTCTACGATTATGTGGACGGTTATGTTCTGATGCTGGCCAGGATGTACGAGCGCAGGTTGAAAGGCTATGCCGCGATTGGTTATGTGATCGAACCGGAGACGATTCCACCCCATACTCCGGCGGCGGCCCACCCGTAGCGCCGGACGGTTCAGCGCCTAAGATTTTTGCCTATCGATTCTGTCTTGTATCGAAATCGTATGTGTGCTACTATGCACCTATACAATGGCTCGAATAGAAACTACAGAACAGGTCAGGCTCTGGTTTCAGGGAGCAGTTCGGGATCTCTGGCCGGTGGCCGTTGGATCTTTGTCCTTGCGGAAGAGTCCCTGCATCCGAAAGGGCTGCCAGGACTGCAAGTCCGGCCGAGGACACTCCAGTTATGCATTGTATGGTCGCAAGGGGGATCGCCGGTTTTCCATATACGTGCCAGACGACCTGGCCGGAGATTTGGAGCGGGCCATCCGCAACGGCCGCGATCTTCAGAAACTCATGACTGAGGCCGGCCGAAGGTACACTTTGGCGCTGAAGAATGAGCGCGTTTTGCAAAACCGAAAGTAACCGGCCGCGCGCCTGATGCCCCGGCCAGGAGGTGGCGAGTGCTCAACGAGGGTGACTTCTTGGGTTGGTGTAGACGCCTCGCGCTGGCAGAGACGACGCAATCAGCCATCGCCGAGGTAAGGTCTCGTAATCCAACTCGCCGTGTTGGTGGCGGTCGCGATAACGTTTCCGGCCGATATCCGAGCCGCAAGATGGGGCTCACCATCCAGTTCGAGAGTCATCGAGTTGAACTGCCGCTCGTTTACGAGATGGAGCACGATCCATGGCGTGCTGGAATATTACGACCAACCGCCCTCTATTCCGCTCGCCTATCACGCAGCAAACGGACGACGCGTTTCGGTCATGCACACACCGGACTACTTCATAATCCGCCAAGACTCTGCGGGATGGGTGGAATGCAAGTCCTCGGAGGATCTTCAAAAACTGGCCATCAGGACTCCAAACCGCTACCTTCGCGATGGCAGCGGCAAATGGCGCTGCCCGCCGGGCGAAGCGCACAGTTCGCCACTGGGCTTGGACTATCGCGTATGGTCGTCAGCGGAGATCAACTGGAATCTGCAGCGAAATCTCACGTTCCTGGAAGACTACCTACGATGTGATCCCGCAGGCTCGGCGGGATTTGTCGACCCGGCCATTATGGCTACGATCGAAGCAAAGCCGGGGATTCTCCTGCACGAACTGTTGGACAGGGCCGGCGGAGTTCCGAACACTGACGAGATCTACTTGCTGATCGCCACCGGCGGCGCCTACGTGGATCTCAGCGCTGCTGCGATCGTCGAGCCGGAGCAAGTTCGCGTATTTGCGAATTCAGAAACTGCTGGCGCGTACCAACGCGCGTGTTGCGACGACGGGGAAGGCGCGATGATAAGCGGTCGAATCGGTGCCCGCTCTAGCCAGACCCAAGATATCCACGGTGATGCGTTCCGGCTTTTGGCGGGGGCCAGCGAGCAGGACCTAATGGCCGCGAACCGGCGCTACGACCTTGTGAAACTTCACCTTGGGGGAGAGAAAGCTCCCCTTCCTATTCCGCCCAGAACGCTGCGTTTCTGGATCGCGCAGTATCGGCTTGCAAAAGACAAGTATGGCAACGGGTACGTGGGTTTACTGCCGAAGACCGGAGCCAAAGGAAACCGAACCAGCCGTTTGCCCGAGGAATCACAAAAGCTGCTCACTGAGTTTGTCGACACTGACTACGAGAATCTCAAGCAAAAAACGATGGTCGCGTCCTGGGCGGCGCTGAAGCGAAAGTGCGACGAGCGCGGCGTGATTACGCCGAGTTACGTAACGTTCTGCGCTGCCGTGCGAACGCGGCCGGTCTTCGAACAAACGCTCAAGCGGCAAGGTCGGCGCGCTGCCTATACCCACGCATCTTTCTATTTCGAGTTGGAGCCGACTACGCCACGCCATGGAGACCGCCCCTTCGAGATCGGCCACATCGACCACACCGAACTGGATGTTGAAGTCGTCTGCTCCGACACAGGCCGTCCACTCGGGCGACCTTGGATGACGATACTCACCGATGCCTTCTCGAGGCGTTGTCTCGCGCTCTATTTGACGTTCGATGCTGAGTTACCGGTCCTGCATGATGATTCTTCGGGACTGTGTCCGACGCGGTGGCCGCCTCCCTCAGATCATCGTCATCGATGGTGGCCCAGAGTTCCAGAGCACCTATTTTGAAACGCTCCTGGCCCGCTATGAGTGCACCAAAAAGACACGTCCACCGGCAAAGGCCCGTTTTGGCTCCGTTTGCGAGCGGCTATTCGGCACCACGAACACTCAGTTTATTCACAACCTACGCGGCAACACTCAGATCACGCGCAATGTCCGCCAGGTCACGAAGGGCAACGCACCTGTCGGACAGGCGGCCTGGACCCTTGGTTGCCTTTACGATTACCTCTCGATGTTCCTGTTCGAGATCTACGACACCATCGGGCACCCCGCGCTGGGACAGAGCCCAAGAGAAGCGTATCTCACCGGCGTTGAAAGTACGGGCTACCGCACAAACAGAGTGATTGCGTACGATCAAGCGTTCTTGATGGCTACCCTTCCGACAATTCCCCGCGGCACCGCGAAGGTGTCATCGGGGCGTGGGATCATTATCAATCACATTTACTACTGGGCGGAGGCATTCCGCGATCCCACGATTGAGGGTCACGAGATCGCCGTCCGGTACGATCCATTCGATATCGGAATAGCCTATGCTTTCGTGAAGAACCGATGGATGGAGTGCTGTTCCGAGCACCATCTGGTGCTGAAAGACCGTTCGGAGAAGGAAGTGATGTTGGCGTCGAAGGAGGTACGCCGACGACGCCAGTTGCATTCTCAGGAGAGATTCACGCTGACGGCTCGGAAGTTGGCGGATTTTCTTGGGTCAGCCGAAGCGGAGGAAGAGTGTCTCGTACAGCGTCTGCGTGACCGCGAAAGCAAGTCAATCCGAAACAACGGCACCTTAATTGTCTCAGGCGATCCGCCGGATCCAGAGGCCTGCCTGGAATGTAAGCCTGGAAGGCCTTCGTCGGCACCATCACTGGTTGGCCAGCCCGCGGCGACGGCGGTCTACGGAGACTTCTGATGGCAGCCAGCCCGTCTCGGAAACCGGACGATTCTGACTCGCGGCTCGAGCGATTTCGGACCTTTACGGTCGCGCATCCCCGGCTTGTGGAGGCCAAAGAGGCGCTGGTGAATGCGATCCGCGGGGCCGAACCGAATTCGCTCGTTTTTGTGTTTGGGCCGACCGGGGTCGGCAAGACCACATTGCGGCTGAAAACTGAACAGCTAATTACAGCGGAAATGTTGAGCGAACTCCGCGAAGACTGTACCCGGATTCCAGTAGTCAGTGTGGAAGCAGTAGCTCCCGAGTCCGGCAGCTTTAATTGGCGCGATCATTACAAGCGACTCCTACACCAGCTTGACGAGCCACTGATCGACCACAAGCTGGACCGTCCAACGGAGGGGTCGCCTGGCGCCTCCATTCCGCGGTTCATGCCGCCGTCGAAGGCGGTCGGCACAGAGTACCGATACGCCGTAGAGCAGGCTGTCCGCTATCGCAGGCCTGTCGCGATCATGATCGATGAAGCCCAACACCTCGGCAAGATCCCATCGGGCCGCCGCCTTCTCGATCTGTTGGACGTGGTCAAATCTATTGCCAACCAGACGAAAACTGTGCATGTGCTGCTCGGGACCTACGATCTGCTCGCGTTTCGAAATCTGAATGGTCAACTCAGCAGGCGAAGCATCGACGTTCACCTGGCTCGCTACCATGCCGAAGATTCAGACGATCGCCAGACATTTATCAATGTTGTTCGGTCCTTCGAGAAGGAACTTCCCGTTGAGGACCGGCCAGACCTCGTGAGGGACTGGGAATTCCTATACGAGCGGAGCCTCGGCTGCATCGGCGTACTGAAGGAATGGCTGGTGCGGGCCGCCACGGTGGCGGTTCGAAAGGGTGGGCGGCTGACCAAAGCCAATCTTGAAGCCCAAGCCCTGTCCATCGCTCAATGCGAGCAAATGCATGCGGAGACTGCCGATGGCGAACTCAAGCTAAATGAAAGCAGCCAGGCCGTAGAGCGGCTTCGTGGTCGACTCGGTTTGAGCGTGTCCGCAGCCAAGTCAGATCCGAAGCAACCGGATCCGTCGGCCAAATTCCGGCGACCCGGCCAGCGGCTGCCGACACGTGATGTTGTAGGACAAGTGAGTGCAAATGCAGCAGCCCTTTGAGTCTTGGTCGCTATCAAGCCCGCCGGTGCCGCCGAGGAGCCAGCTCTATTCATTGCAACCGGTTGGCGTCGGCACCGGCATGGTTGAGAGTCTGACCGGGTACGTGGCCCGGCTCGCCGAGGCGCACTCGATAAGCGTAGGAGACCTTGTAGGTCGGCTACTCTCGGATCTGGCGAATCCCAAGGGTGGGATCGTCACCGCCGGGGCCAAGGCTGCCAGAGTCGGCGGGCATGGGTTCCGCGCTTGCAGCTATGCGATCAACGGCGTTACGGACCGCGCGGCCACGTGGGTAGACGCTCTTGAGGCCGCGACGACCCGCCGAGATCTACGATGCCTCACTCTCCTTCCGTTCCGCCATGCACTTCCAGACCACCTATTTCGCCAACGCCGGGCGTGGTGTATGCTGTGTTTCGACCAATGGCGCGCGAACGGAGAGATCGTATATGAGCCGCTTCTCTGGGCAATTGCGCTGGCATCACATTGCACCGTCCACGCCCGACCACTCGATAGCATTTGCCGCCATTGTGCACGTAGCCTCAGCCCACTCGGCGTGTTCTCCCGGCCAGGATACTGCGAGGTCTGCGACGGCTGGTTGGGGGAATCGGATACTGATCGCAAACAGGCGCGCTCCGGTTCGGCAACCACTGAAGAACAGCTGTGGTCGAGCACCCAGGTGGAAGGTTTGCTGGCGATGCTACCGTCGGTCGACCCAGTTGCTGCCCGGGAGTCGTTTCGCCGGAGCTTGGTTGCCTATCTCGATCAGGTCACGGGTGGGAATGTCCTTGCCTTGGCGCAGCACATTCGGTGCCCGCACAGCATTCTCCAGAATTGGCTGGAAGGCGCGACAGTTCCTCGGCTTGAGAACCTGCTGCGAACCTGCCGGTTCTTGAATGTTCCCGCTTCGAGCTTATTCGTTCCGTCGGGGCCGGCGCCGGCGCACATCGTTGCCGCAAAGGAAGCGTTTGCCCGCACCGGCAATCGGGGCGTATCGCCATACCGGAGTGCGAGCGAACTCCGGGAGGCTCTGCTCGCGGCTCTTGATGAATCCGCTCCGCGCACCTTATCGGAGATTGCGCGAAGTTTGGGCTACACAAATACCGAGCGACTCTATCAAGCCGACCGAAAAGTCTGCCACAGAATCGCTGCCAGACATCGGCAGTCCGGCCGGAGTCATTGGTGGAGGAAGCCGGGAGCAATCAGGATCTGCGAATCTGCTCGGTTGGAGGAGATTTTGGAGCAGTCGCTCCAGTCGAGCAGGCCGACCTCGGTTCATCAGGTGGCCGCGAGCCTTGGTTACGCGAACGACGGATACGTCCATCAGAAGTATCCGGAACTGTGTCGGGCAATCAGTGAAAAGATCGCGCTGGCGAGTCAAGACAAACCAGACAAAATGCGTCGGGCTCTGGAAGACGCCCTCCACGAACATCCCGCACCAACGCTTTCGAAACTGAGCGGTCGCCTGGGCTACTCGAGCTCAAGCGTCTTGCGGGCGCATGAACCGGATCTGTGCGAGCAACTCTCCGCGCGGCACAGGTCCCACGTTATTGAACGCAGAGCGGATCTGGAGAGAAGAGCAGCAGCGGCACTCAGTGAAAGCCCGGCGCCGTCGTTGCTAGATGTCTGCAAGCGCCTTGGCATAACGGTGTTCTTCATGAACAAGTACTTTCCCGCTGTGCGACAAGCTATCGCGGAGCACTATCGTCAGTGGGTTTCGTCGGTGACAGCGCAACGGCGAGAAAAACTGTCACTTGATGTCCGCAATATTGCTGCCGAGCTCCAGGGGCTGGGCCTCTATCCGTCCGTCAACAAAATCGTCGATCGCCTCCCAGCGGGGTGTTGCAGCGAATGGAAGACCATCACCTGCGCAGTCCGTGAAGCACGACAAGCCCTCGGGTTCCCGAGGTAGAAACCCCAATTCACGCGGGCCTGCGATGTAATCGCGCCCAATTAAAGCATAAGCTTGCCAAACGGCAAAGTTATGCTTTAAATCACATAACGTGATTCCGAGGCACAGGAGAGTAATAGTGCGCATGGCTGGAATTGTCTCAAAATTGACTTGCGTAAGCGTAAAAGCACCAACCTTAGTTAGGCGCGGGCGGCACAACCCCGGCGATATACTAAGCGATCTATGCTGACTCGCAAAGACCTGCGCCCCGGTGACATCCTGTGTCAATTCATTGCCCCTAGCGTGGCGGGCGCGTTCATCGCTGCCGGACAGGCATTGACCATGCACCGTAACTCCAACGTTGTTCACGCGGGAATTTTATTCGATGGTACTTACATGATCGAGGCGCTGGCGAAGGGCATTTCGGCGACGGATCTGCGGATTCAGGACCGCAAGTATCACTACATGGTCTTTCGCGCGTCGAATCCGAACGTGGCTCAAGGCGCCGCGGATTGCGCCAATATGATGCTGAAGATCAATCACACGCAGAAAACGCTGCCCTATGACACCAAGGGCGCGGTGGGTTCGATTTTCGGCAACGGCGCGACGCCTAAGACTCCGGCGGACATGGATCAGCTGCTGGACCGGATCCTTGCGGGGAAGGGCCACCCGTTTTTCTGCTCTCAATTCGTGGTGTACGTTTATCAGTTCGTGGCGGAACAAAACGGGATGCCGGCGAGTTCGATGTTCGCGCTTTCCGATCCCAAGGTTCCTCCGGCGCGTCTGACTACGTTTTTGCAAAGCAGCGCTAACTTCAAACTGATGGGCGAACTGCCTTCGAACGCACGCTAGCCGCGGCGGCGGATGGGGTAGAGTGTGTTTCGTGGGGAACCTTCTGCCGGACGTTCGCTATGCGCTTCGCGTGCTTCGAGAGTCGCGCGCGTTCACGGTGGTGGCGTTGGTCACGCTGGCGCTGGGAATTGGCGCGAACGTCGTCGTCTTTAGCGTTCTGAATGCGGTGCTGCTGCGGCCGCTGGATGTGCGCGATCCACAAAACCTGTATCAGATTCGCCATCAGCAATGGGTGATCGGACGGCTGCTGACTACGTCCTATCCCGCGTTTGAGGATTTCCGCCAGCGAAACATCACCTTCAGCGGGATGGCTGCGATTTATGCCTATTCCAGCGCGAAACTGCGCTGGGGTAACGCCGTGCGGAAGATCCACGGCGATGCGGTGACCGACAATTACTTCGATCTGCTGGGAGTGAAACCGCAGGTAGGGCGATTCTTCCATGCGACGGACCAGCACGGCCCCGATTCAGCGCCGTATGTGGTGTTGAGCGACGCTCTGTGGCGAAGCGTGTTTCTGGGCGACCGCGGGATCGCCGGCGCCACCGTAGAGCTCGACCAGCATCCGTTTACGGTGATGGGCGTGGCGCCAGCGGCGTTCCACGGCACGGAGCGGTTTGTGTGGCCGGACTACTGGATTCCGATGGTGAACAGGCAGCCTAGCCGCACATACGGTGAACACCACGGTGATTGGCCGGCTGAAGCCAGGCGTGACGGCGCGGCAGGCGACGGAAAATCTGAATGCAATTTCGGCCGAGCTGGCGAGGGAGTATCCGGAGAGCGACGACGGACGGCCGCTGCGGCTGATCCATCCAGGACTTATCGGGGACGAGGGCGACGTGATTCGCGGATTTCTCTGGAGCGTGACGGCGCTGGCGCTGCTGGTGCTGGCGGCCGCATGCGCGAACCTGGCGAGTCTGTTTGCGGCGCGCGCGGCGGATCGGAGCCGGGAACTGGCGCTGCGCGTGGCCCTGGGATCGAGCGGGTGGCGGTTGGTGAGGCAGCTTCTGACCGAGGCGGTGATGATATCGCTGGCTGGCGGAGCGGCGGGGCTGGTGACTGCAGACTTGCTGCTCGGCGTGCTGAACCGATGGCCTCGTCTGGCCGAAGGGCATCTGGCGGCAAACGTGGACGCGCGCGTGTACCTGGCGGGCCTGGTGTTGACGCTGGGAAGCGCGCTGCTGTTCGGGATGGCCCCGGCGCGGCAAGTGTGGAGGAGCAGCCCGTTGGAGATGATGAAGGGCGGATCGATGGGTTCGATGCACCTTCGCCGGTTTGCGCTGCGGGACCTGCTATTGGGCGCGCAGATCGCCATCTGCACGTTGCTGGTGACGGCGTCGCTGGTGGCGGTGCGCGGAATGACGCGCGCGCTGCACACGCCGCTGGGCTTCGAGCCGCGGGGCGCGATGCTGGTGGAGATGGACCTGAGCCAGGCGGGACAGCCAGGCGACACGGCGCTCGAGAAAAAGAAAGCGGCGATTGAGGCGGCGCGGCGCATTCCCGGGGTGACGGCCGCGGGCACGGTGAGCCGCACGCCGTTTACCGGCGGGATGCACGGAGTCCCGATTTTCCGGCCGGGAACGACGGTGTTCAAACTGAACAATGCGGTGCAGGCTCCGTACGTGTTTACGATGTCGCCGGGATACCTGGAGGCGGCCGGCACGCGCCTGCTGAGCGGTCGGGATTTCTCATGGCACGACACCGCGGAGATGCCGTATGTGGCGATTGTGAACCAAACCTTGGCGCGGCGAATGTGGGGCGCAACGCCGGCGATCGGGCAGCGCTTTATTGCATCGGGCCATTTGACGGAAGTGGTGGGCGTGGCCGAGGACGGCAAGTATCACGACCTGCAAGAGCGCCACAACCGCTGGCTTACATACCGTTGCCGCAAAGCGACAGCAGCGATACGGTTCTGGTGGTGCGGTCGCGGCTGGCGCCGGGCGAGATGGCGGCGGCGCTCCACCGCACGCTGAGCGGAGTCACGCCGGATGCGACGATTACGGCGCACAACTGGTCGGATGCGCTGGACGAGGAGCTTTTCCCGGCGCGGGCGGCGACGGTGGCGCTGGGCGTGATGGGAGTGCTGGCAGCGATGCTGGCGGTGACGGGAATCTTCGGCATGGCGGCGTACAGCGTGAGCAAGCGGATGAAGGAACTGGGCATCCGCGTGGCGTTGGGCGCGCGGGGAGCAGAGGTGATGAAGGCGGCGGTGGGACGGGCCGTGGTGTTGCTGGGCGTGGGATCGGCGGTCGGGCTGCTCGCGGGAATCTTTGCGAGCCGGTTGTTGGGGCAGATTGTGTATCAGGCGAATCCGCGGGATCCCATGGTGGTGGGCGGCGCGGTGCTGACGATGGCGCTGCTGGGGTTGGCGGCGTCGGCGATTCCGGCGCGGCGAGCGCTGGCGGTGGATCCGTCGAGACTCATGCGGGAAGAGTGAGGCAGGTGAGCGATGTCCGTGAAAGAGACCGGCGACCGGCTGGAAGCGCTGGCGCGCGCGGCTTTCGCCGATTTGCAGCTGCCCGAGGCGAAATTGATTCGCGCGGCGGCGGATACGAAGCGAGTTTTCTACGGACCGAACGACGATCCGCTGGATGCGCTCAACAATCCGGCGTTTTCTGAAACGGGAGACGCGGCTAGCGGCGTGACAGCGTGGGGCGGCGGCCGCGAGATCCGGGCGGAAGTGATCCGCTGGCTGTGCATCAGCGCCGATGCCAAAGGCCTGGTGGATCCGCGTGGCATTCAAATATTCGGCGCACGGGTGACGGGCGAACTGGATCTCCGGCACACCACCGTGCCGTTTCCTTTGGCGTTAGTCAATTGCCGCCTAGCCAAAGAAGCCTTTCTGAATGGCTGTCAAATACCGCGCCTGGATTTGAAAGGTAGTTGGACCCGAGCGATCGAGTTAGACGGAGTTTGCGTGAAGCAATCCGTTTATTTATCGGGTGTGCACATGGACGGAACGCTCTCGCTGAATCTGGCCGAAATCGGCGGGACTTTGACTTGCGAGGAGGGCACATTTGCGGGCTTGGAGTGCAAGGCCATCTGGGCCGACGGAATCAAGGTGCAGGGAGACGTGTTGCTTCGAGCGGGTTCCCAGGCGCCGTTCTGCGCGAAGGGGCTCGTCCGGCTAGTTGGCGCGGAAATACGCGGCGACCTGGATTGCAACGGCGGACAATTCCTGAATGCGGACCGCGATTGCAGCGAAGAACAATTGCGGGATGCCGGCGGCAACGGTCTCCTGCTGGAACGGGCAACGATTCAAGGCCAACTGTTCCTGAGCGCCGGCTTCAAGGTGGAAGGCACTCTTTGTCTCTCGAACACGACGGTCACGGCTCTGGAAGACGATCTTGATAGCTGGCCTGCTCCGGGACATCTGAAGCTCGATTGCTTTACCTATAGCAACATCGAGCCGCGGGAGGCGAAATATCGAATCCGCTGGCTGAAGTTGGACTCCTCGGACGCGACGCAGCCTTACCGGCAACTCGCGAAGGTGCTGGACGACTCGGGGCACGCGAAGAGCGCGAAACGCGTGCTCATCGAGATGGAGAAGAAGATTTCTTCCAAAGAGCGTTTTGGGTGGCTGAAGGCGCTGATCGGATATGGATACCAGCCAGGCAATGCGATTTGGCTGATGGTGGCCCTGTGGCTGATCGGCGGGTTTCTGTGTTGGCAAAATTACTGTGCGGGAGCGATCGTTCCCACCGATAAAGACGTCTACAAGGAGTTCCAGCCCAAGCGCGAGGCGCCGGGTTATTATCCACGCTTCGAGCCGCTGGTGTTTTCGCTGGAAAATACATTTCCGCTGGTGAAGCTCGGGCAGGCGGATAAGTGGCAGGCCGCGTCGCAATCGTACATGCGATGGTTCATTTGGGTTCAGATTCTGCTGGGTTGGTTGTTCGCGACGCTGTTTGTGGCGGCGGTCTCGGGCATCGTGCATCACGGCTGAACGTTTCGACACGCTGGGCTGCATGCGCATGGTGTAGCCAAACAGTGGGGCGTAACGTGCGGCCTTTCGCCTGACATCTAGATGTCAGCGCCAGCTGTGGCTTTCTGGCGCGCTGAGCAACGCGCGGCATGGGCCAATCGAACCCGACAGACCTCCAGCGTGAGGCGGATCTTCAGCCGGCTGGTGACATTCCGACAACCGAGATCCACGCGAACGGCGCAGGAGGCGCGCGAGCGAAGGAGGCGGCGCCGCCTGCGCCACCACGCAAACGGCCGCGGCGTCACCGATGGCTGGCGTGGCTTGCTTTCCTTGCGCTGCTGGCGGTGGGGGTTGTGGCGTACAGGAGATTCTTCGGCGCCAAGCCGCCGCCGGCGGAGAAAGCGCCCGTGGGCGCGGCCATCACAGCGGGCAAATCGAAGACCGGCGATATCAACATTTACATACAAGCTTTGGGCACGGTGACGCCGACCTATACGGTGACCGTTTACAGCCAGATTACAGGGCGGGTGATGGGCGTGTACTATCGCGAGGGCCAGATGGTGACGAAGGGCGATTCGCTGATCGATATCGACCCGCGTCCTTATGAGGCAACGCTCACGCAAGCGCAAGGAGCGCTGGAGCACGATTTGGGTTTGCTGGCGGAAGCGCGCATCGACCTGCAGCGCTACCAGGCGGCGTTTGCGCGCAACGCCATCGCGAAGCAGCAGCTGGACGATCAGGAGCAACTGGTGGTGCAGTATCAAGGCACCATCAAGGCGGACCAGGGCGCGGTGGATTACGCCAAGACGCAGTTATCGTACTGCCACATCGCGGCGCCGATCAGCGGACGGGTGGGTCTGCGGCTAGTGGATCCCGGCAACACGATCTTCGCGGGGTCGAATTCCACGCTGGTCGTGATTACGCAATTGCAGCCGATCACGGTGGTGTTCAACGTCTCGGAGGACGACGTGCCGCGCGTGCAAGAACAGGTACGCGGCGGCCGGTCGCTTCCGGTGGGAGCTTATGACCGGTCGAACGAACACCAGATCGACTCGGGAAGGCTGGGGTCTCTCGACAATCAAATCGACACGACGACCGGGACGGTGAAATTCCGCGCGGATTTTTCCAATCCGCATCTGGCGCTCTTTCCCAATCAATTCGTGAACGCGCGGCTTTTGCTCAAGACCTTGCGCAAAGCGACGCTGGTTCCGACCGCGGCGGTGCAGCACAACGGGAGCGCGGCATTCGTCTACGCGATCAATGGCAACAACACGGTGAGCGTGCAGAGCATTCAGATTCTGACCAGCAACGACAAAGAGACGGCGGTGACGGGCGTGAAGCCGGGAGTGAATCTGGCAACCAGCGGATTCGACCGGCTGGAGAACGGCGCGCTGGTGGAAGTGAAGCGTCCATGAATCCGTCGCGGCCATTTATTCTGCGGCCGGTCGCCACCGCGCTGGTGATGGTGGCGCTGTTTCTGGCGGGCGCGGTGGCGTATCTGCAGCTTCCGATTTCGGCGCTGCCGGAAGTGGATTACCCGACGATTCAGGTGCTGACGTTCTATCCGGGGGCGAGTCCGGACGTGGTGGCGTCGGGCGTGACGGCGCCGCTGGAACGGCAGTTCGGCGAAGTGGCTGGGCTCAGCCAGATGACATCGACCAGCGCGGGCGGGGTGTCGGTGATCGTGATGCAGTTCCAGCTCAGCCTGAACATCGATATCGCCGAGCAAGAGGTACAGGCGGCGATCAACGCGGCGCAGAGTTATCTGCCGGCAAATCTGCCGACGCCGCCGGTGTACAGCAAATCCAATCCGGCCGATGCGCCGGTGCTGACGCTGGCGCTGACGTCGAACGAGATGCCGCTTTCGGAAGTGGAAGATCTGGCGGATACGCGCCTCGCGCCGAAGATCTCACAGATATCGGGCGTGGGGCTGGTGAGCATTGCGGGCGGACAGAAGCCGGCGGTGCGCGTTCAAGCGAACCCCACGGCCCTGGCGTCTTACGGAATCAATCTGGAAGATTTGCGCAACTCGCTCACCGGGAACAGCCTCAATTCGGCGAAGGGCAATTTCGACGGGCCCACGCAGGATTACACCATCAATGCCAACGACCAACTGGTGAACAGCGGCTCGTATCAACAGGTGGTAGTGGCCTATCGCAACGGCGCGCCGGTGATGCTGAGCGACGTGGCGCGCGTGATTGACGGCGTGGAAAACAACAAGCTGGCGGCGTGGGTGAACCAGACGCCGGCGGTGCTGCTGAACATCCAGCGGCAGCCGGGCGCGAACACGATTCAGGTGGTGAACAGCATCGAGCAGGTGCTGCCGCGATTGGAAAGCACGCTGCCGCGGGCGGTTCACGTGCAGATTGTCACGGACCGGACGACATCGATTCGCGCTTCGGTGAAAGACGTCGAGTTCGAACTGATGTTGACCGTCGGGCTGGTGGTGATGGTGATCTTTCTTTTCCTGCGCAGCGTTTCGGCTACGATCATCCCGAGCGTGGCGGTGCCGCTTTCGTTGGTGGGGACGTTCAGCGTGATGTATCTGGCGGGGTTCAGCCTGAACAACCTCACGATGATGGCGCTCACTATTTCCACCGGCTTCGTGGTGGACGACGCCATCGTGATGATCGAGAACATCTCGCGCTACATCGAAGAAGGGGAACAGCCGTTGCAGGCGGCGCTGAAGGGCGCGGAGCAGATCGGCTTCACGATTCTCTCTTTGACGGTGTCGCTGATCGCGGTGCTGATCCCGCTGCTTTTCATGGGCGACGTGGCGGGCCGGCTCTTCCGGCAGTTCGCGGTGACGCTGGCGGTGACGATTATTCTTTCGGCATTCGTTTCGCTGACGTTGACGCCCATGATGTCGGCGCGGCTGCTGAAATACACGCCGCCGGAACGGCAAGGGCGCTTCTTTCGGATTTCGGAAAGCGTGTTTGAAAAGATCATCGCCTTCTACGGGCGCACGCTGAAGTTCGTGCTGGGCTACCAGACCATCGCGCTGCTGGTGGCGGCGGCGGTGCTGGTGTTGACGGTGGCGTTATACATCGCCGTGCCGAAGGGTTTCTTTCCCACGCAGGATACGGGCATCGTGCAGGGCATTTCGCAGGCTGCCGGCGCCACGTCTTTCGTGGCGATGACGGAGAGGCAACAGGAACTGGTGAAGACGCTGCTGGCTGATCCGGCGGTGGAGAATGTTTCCTCGTTTATCGGCGCGGATGGGACCAATACGACGTTGAACAGCGGACGCGTGCAGATTACGCTGAAGCCGCTCGAACAGCGCAACATCTCGGCGACCGGATTTATCAATCGCGTGGGGCCGAAGCTGGCGCAGGTTCCGGGAATCAAGCTCTACATGCAGCCGGTGCAGGATCTGACGGTCGACGACCGGGTGAGCCGCACGATGTATCAATACACGATTGAAGATCCGAACCAGAATGAGCTGAATAATGTCGTGCACAGCCTGGTGGTGAAACTGGCGCGCCTGCCGCAACTGGCGGACGTGGCAACGGATCAGCAACTGGGCGGCATCGGCGCGCGCGTGGTGATCGATCGTGCGACGGCTTCGCGTTTCGGCATCACGCCGCAGACTATCGACAACACGCTCTACGACGCGTTCGGACAGCGGCAGATCAATACGCTCTACACCGATACGAACCAATATCACGTGATTCTGGAGACCGACCCGCAATTCCAACTCGACCCCAGAAAACTGCACGACATCTATATACAATCGGCGCTGAATAGCAACCCGGCCGCCGGGACGACGGTGGCGTCCAACTCGGCGGGGTCTTCGTCGGGCGCGGGGTCGGGCGTGACCGCCAGTCCTGGGAACGCGCTCTTGACGCCAGCCGCGATGACGGGCATCTCGACTGCGACGCCATCGACTGCGGCGCTGCCGACGACGAACAACCAGACGATCACGGCAATTTCATCCAACGCGAACGGGGCTTCCGTGAATGCAACTTCGGCGCTTTCGGCATCGAGCGCGGCCGCGTCGAACAATACGGTGCTATCGATCAGCAGCACCAGCACCGGAGTTTCGTCGGGCCTGAATACTTCTTCGAGTGGGACCACGCGCGCCGCATCGACTTCCAGCGAGGAGAGCATCACGCTTTCCACTCCGATTCCGCTGAGCGCGGTGACTCACTTCGAAACGCATAGCGAGGCGCTATCGATCAACCACCAGGGGCAATTTCCGGCGGTGACGATCTCGTTCAACCTGGGCGATGGGTACTCGCTAGGCCAGGCGCTGGACGCGATGAAGAAAACGATTCAATCGGCGAATATGCCCGCGAGCGTGGTGGCCAACTATCAGGGCACGGCGTCGGCATTCGAGGGTTCGCTTTCGAATGAAGGGATCCTGATTCTGGCGGCGCTGGTGGTGGTTTACATCGTGCTGGGCGTGCTCTATGAGAGCTTCGTGCATCCGGTGACGATTCTTTCGACGCTGCCATCGGCGGGGGTGGGCGCGCTGCTGGCGCTGATGCTGTTTCATCTGGATCTCGACGTGGTGGCGATCATCGGCATCATTCTGCTGATCGGCATCGTGAAGAAGAACGGCATCATGATGGTCGATTTCGCTCTGGAGGCCGAGCGCAAGGGAGGCAAGAACGCTACCGACGCTATCTATGAAGCGTCGCTACTGCGGTTCCGGCCGATTCTCATGACCACCATGGCCGCGCTGCTCAGCGGTATTCCGTTGGCGTTCGGCACGGGTATCGGTTCCGAACTGCGAAAACCGCTGGGCGTGGCGATGGTGGGTGGGCTGCTCTTCAGCCAGGTGCTGACGCTGTATACGACGCCGGTGATTTACATCTTCTTCGACAACATGGGCGCGCGTTTCGCGCGTTGGCGCGGACGGAATGAAGACGAGGCCGGTGGCCGCGAGCCGGCGCAGGAGAGCGCGTGAGCCCTTCGCGGATCTTCATTGAACGGCCCGTGGCAACGACGTTGCTGACCGTGGCGGTGGCGTTAGCGGGCCTGATGGCCTACTTTGTGCTGCCGGTTTCACCGCTGCCGCAGGTGGATTTTCCGACGATTACGATCGCGGCGCAACTTCCGGGGGCGAGCCCGGACATCATGGCGTCTTCCATCGCCACGCCGCTGGAACGGCAGCTCGGACATATTGCGGGCGTGACGGAGATGACGTCGGCGAGCACGCTGGGCACGACGGGAATCACGCTGCAGTTCGACTTGAGCCGCGACATCAACGGCGCGGCGCGCGACGTTGAAGCGGCCATCAACGCGGCGCGCACGTATCTTCCGGCGAACCTTCCGGCGAATCCGACCTACCGGAAAGTCAACCCGGCGGATTCGCCGATTCTGGTGCTGGGGCTGCAGTCGGACATTTACGGCGTTCCGGCGCTCTACGACGAAGCCTCGACGGTGATCGAGCAGCGAATTTCGCAGATTCAGGGTGTGGGCGAGGTGCTGGTGGTGGGAGCGTCGCTGCCCGCGGTGCGCGTCGAGCTCAACCCGGACCAGTTGGCGAGCTACGGCATCAGCTTGCCGCAAGTGCAGCAGGTGATCGCGGGACAGAATTCCAATTCGGCGAAGGGGCAGCTTTCGAATGGCGACATCACGGCGGACATTCTAGCCAACGACCAGATTTCGAAAGCCGCCGATTACCGGCCGATCGTGGTTGGTTATCACAATGGCGGCGCGGTGCGCCTGCAGGACGTCGGCGAGGTGATCGATTCGCAGCAGAGCGTGCGCCAGGCGGGCTTCCTGAACGGAAAGCCTTCGGTTAACATGATCATCTTCCGCCAGCCGGGCGCGAACATCATTACCACGGTGGACGCGGTGAAGGCGGCGCTGCCCTCGCTGCAAGCGTCGATTCCGAAGGCGCAGCATCTGGTGACCATTCTTGACCGCACGCTCACGATTCGCGCGTCGGTCCACGATATCGAGATCACGCTGTTGATCTCGGTGGTGCTGGTTATTCTGGTGGTGTTTCTTTTCTTGCGCAACATTCACGCGACGCTCGTGCCGGCCGTGGCGGTGCCGGTCTCGCTCATCGGCACGTGCGCGGTGATGTACCTTTGCGGCTTTTCGCTGGACAACCTGTCGCTGATGGCGCTGGCGATTTCGAGCGGCTTTGTGGTGGACGACGCCATCGTGGTGATGGAAAATATCACGCGCCACATCGAAGAGGGAAAGACGGCGGTGGAGGCGGCGCTGCTGGGGGCGCGCGAAATCGGATTCACGGTATTCACCATCAGCCTTTCGCTGATCGCGGTATTCATTCCGCTACTGCTGATGGGCGGGATTGTGGGGCGGCTGTTCCGCGAGTTCGCGATTACGCTGTCCGCCGCGATTCTGGTTTCGATGGCGGTCTCTCTGACGACCACGCCAATGATGTGCTCGCGGGTGCTGGTTCCGGAAAGCCAGATCCAACACGGAAGACTGTACCGATGGAGCGAGCGCGTTTTCGATTTCATACTGGACGGGTATCGCTCGACGCTGGCGTGGGTGCTCGATCATCCGGCGCTGTTTCTGGCGGTTTTCGTCATTACGCTGGCCCTGAACGTGTACCTGATTGCGCTCGTACCCAAGGGATTTTTTCCGCAGCAGGATACCGGAGCGCTGATGGGCGGCATGCAAGGGCCTCAGGACACGTCGTTCTACGCGATGCGCGACGCGGTGCAGCAAGTGGTGAACATCATCAAGGCCGACCCCGCCGTGGAAAACGTGATGGGCTTCACGGGCGGACAAGGGGCCATCAATGCCGGCTCGACCTTCATCGCGCTGAAGCCGCTCAACGAGCGCAAAGTGAACGCCGAAGTGGTTCTGAACCGGCTACGGCCCAAGCTGGCGCGCGTCCCTGGGGCGGCAACGTTTCTGCAAGCCATTCAGGACATACGGATCGGCGGCAGGCAGGCGAACGCGCAATATCAATACACTCTGCAGGGCGAAAGCAACGAGAACTTACTAAAGTACGGGCCGCTGTTACTGGATCGTTTGCGTCATACGCCGGGTTTTCAGGATGTTAATACTGACCAACAGAATCATGGCCTGCAGGCGTTGCTTACTTACGACCGCCCGACGGCGGCGCGCCTCGGACTAACTCCGGCGCTGCTGGATAGCACGCTTTACCACGCCTTCGGGCAATCTGAAGTATCGACGATCTACACGGAATTGAACCAATATTACGTGGTGATGGAAGTTGCGCCGCAGTATTGGCAATCGCCGGACGGGCTGAAGCACACGTACCTGATCCCCAATCGCGGAGGCGGCGCGATTCCGCTCAACACGGTGACGCAGTATGTGCCGTCTACGGCGCCGCTGGCGGTCAATCACACGGGCCTGTTTCCTTCGGTGACGGTGAGCTTTAACCTGGCGCCGGGCGTTTCGTTGGGGCATGCGACGCAAGAGATCGATCAGATCCAGCGCAATCTCGGCATGCCGCAATCGATTCACGGCCAGTTTTCGGGGACGCTGCAAGCCTTTCAGCAATCGCTGGGCAGCGAACCGATGCTGATTGTGACGGCGATTCTCGCGGTCTACCTGGTGCTCGGCATCCTGTACGAGAGCCTGGTGCATCCGCTGACGATTCTTTCGACGCTGCCGGCGGCGAGCGTGGGCGCGATTCTAGCGCTGTTGCTGACGAAATCGGAACTGGACGTGATGTCGATTATCGGCATCATTCTGCTGATCGGGATCGTGAAGAAGAATGCGATCATGATGATCGATTTCGCGCTCGAAGCGGAACGCAAGCAGGGCAAGAACACGCGCGATTCGATCTTCGAGGCTTCGGTCTTGCGCTTCCGCCCGATTCTGATGACCACGATGGCGGCGTTGTTCGGGGCGGTGCCGCTGGCGGTGGGCACGGGAATGGGCTCGGAGCTTCGGCGTCCGCTGGGAATTTCGATTATCGGCGGCCTGATTGTGAGCCAGGCGCTCACGCTGTATACCACTCCGGTGATCTATCTGTTGATGGACAAGATTCGCCTGAAGATTATGGGCGACGAGCGCGCGCCCGAGCCACAGGGCGGCGAAGCGCCGGCATAAGGGGGAACGATGCGCGCGGAACACTTCATCATGGCCAGAAGGCGCGACGCCAGGAAGCGCGCGTGCGCGGTGGTTTGCGCCGCGCTGCTGGCGGGGTGCAACGTCGGGCCGAAATACTCGCCGCCCGCGCCGCCTTCGGCGCCGGGGTTCAAAGAAGCGGCTCCGGCGGCGTATAAATCGGTCCCTCCGGGGACTTGGCAGCCGGCGAAACCGCAAGACGCAACGCTGAAGGGCAAGTGGTGGGAGATGTTTCAGGAGCCGGAACTGAACGCTCTCGAAGAGCAATTGAACATCGATAACCAGAACATCGCGGAATACTTCCTGAATTTCATGGCTGCGCGCGCGCAGGTAAGCGAGGCAAAGGCCGGTTACTACCCCACCGTGACCGCGGACCCTTCCGTGACGCGGTCGCGCAATGGCGCGGGAACGGCGGTTACGTCTTCTTCGGGGACCACGACCGTGGCGCAGTCGCGCAATGCGACGACATTTTCCGAGTTTGCTCTGCCGTTTGAGGTCTCGTGGGAGCCCGATCTTTGGGGGCGCATCGGCAACACAGTGCGCGAATTTCGCGCGGCGGCGCAGGTGAGCGCGGCAGATCTCGAAAACGAGCGTCTCAGCGAACAGGCGAGCCTGGCGGTGTTCTACTTCCAACTGCGTGGGCAGGACTCTCTACAAGCGCTGTACAACGAAACGATCGAGGCTTATCGCAAGTCGCTCGAGCTCACGAAGGCGCTGGTGGAAACCGGCATCGATAGTCCGGAAGCCGAGGCCCAGGCGGAAGTGACGCTGCGCGATGCCGAGGCAACCGCCACCGGCATCGAAACCAATCGCGAGATCTACGAACATGCGATCGCGACGCTGATCGGAAAACCGGCTTCGAGCTTTTCCATGCCGGTCAAGAGTCTGACGACGCCGGTTCCGGCGATTCCCGTGGGCGTGCCGTCGGAGCTGCTACAGCGAAGGCCGGATATCGCCGCGGCGGAGCGAACTATGGCGCAGGCGAATGCGCTGATCGGCGTGGAGAAGGCGGCGTATTATCCATCGTTGAGCCTGACGGGCAGCGGCGGACTGCAGTCAACGAGCATCACCAAGCTATTGTCGTTGCCGGCGCTGTTCTGGTCGCTGGGGGCTTCGGCATCGCAGATTCTTTTCGACGCCGGCCTGCGCAAGGCGACGGTGACGCAATACACCGCGACTTACAACGCGGATGTGGCGATTTACAAAGAGACGGTGTTGACCGCGTTTCAGCAAGTGGAGGATAACATCTCGACGTTGCGCGTGACTTCGGCGCAGATTGCGAAGCAACAAGCGGCGGTAGAGGCGGCGCAGAAATACTTGAGCATCGCGATGGCGCGGTATCAGACGGGGCTCGATCCATACCTCGACGTAATCGCCGCACAGACGACGCTATTGACGGATCAACAAACGCTGACGACGCTTCGCGTGAGCGAGATGACGGCGGCGGTGCAACTGATTCAGGCGCTGGGCGGCGGGTGGGATGTGACTCAATTACCGAAGACGTAGGAGATTATTTACCGGCTGGAATTGGGCAGTGCCGAGCGCCGCTCGAACTGAAGAGTTTCGAACGGCGCCCAGCTTCCCGTTTTTACACGCCTCCGCCGCCGCTCAGCGTGCGGCGCTTCGGTGCTTCATCATCCCAATACGGAACGGCGCCGTAGTGACTGAAGACGTTGGTTCTCCAGGTGGCGTCGGCCATATCGGGCCAATTTTCCTTGTCGAATCCAGGCGCGCTTTCCAACGTGCGGCGGTCGACATCGAGGATGAAACACTTCTCGTCCTCGTCAACCTTCAATGAGCTCCACGGAATGGCGAACAGTTTGTTGCCCATGCGCAGGAACCCGCCAAACGAGACGACGGCATAGGCCACTCGTCCGGTGGGAATGTCGATCATGATTTCATCGACCTTACCCAGGTCTTCCCCTGCCGAGTTGCGTACGCTATCGCCCGCTAGCGTGCCGGCGGCCATGACACGGCGGAAATTTTTGCCAGGATCGGTTTGTTTGATTTTTTGGTTTTGCACTGTGTGCCTCCGCGTATTGGTTGGCAGTTTTGATGCCGCGCGGAGGCGAAAAGTGTATGTGTAGTTCTTGCCGGATTAAAGAGCACGTGGGCTCACGTGAAGATAGGGCGCAGGCCGGGGAGGCCTGCGCCACGAGTTTTGTTAGAAGCTGAAGCGGACGCCGAGCATGAGACGGCGGTTGTTGGCCGCGCCTCCGCCGCCGGGACCACCGCCAGGGCCGCCACCGCCGAAGCCGGTGTTGACCGAAGTGGCCTGCAGGAAGTAGGGATTCGTGATGACACCCTGGTAGCCGCCGGGGTTCAGATGATTGAAGATGTTCTCGACGTTGAGCGAGAACGTCATGTTATATGGATGCTCGTTCGAGCCGCCGCCCATGCCCATGGGGCCACCGGGACCGCCGAAGCCGCCGCCACCGCCGCCCGGGCCACCACCGCCGGGGCCGCGCCCGCCGCCACCACCGCCGCCAGCCATTCCCATGACGCCGGCCGAGGGCATTCCGCCGGCCATTTGGTCAGCCTGCGCTTTCTTGGCTTTACCGCCGCCGAATCCGAACGTGCGCTCGACGCGCATGTTGACCGAGACCAAGCCGGGCATGGTCAGGTAATTTCGCGGCACGAGATTTCCAGGGTTAAGAACGTTGTACGTCGATGCGAACGTACCGAAGGGCGAGCAGACCGTGGTCGCCGAACGGATCACCGAGCCGCAAGTGGCCGAAGATGCGAAGACGGCGCGAGAGTTGGTGAGCGTGTCACCGTACAGATCGGCGCCGGTTAGAACATCATACGGCTGGCCGGAGCGGACGGTGACGAAGGGCGAGAAACGGACTTTGGCGGGGCCAACGATATTGCCCAGGACGATGAAGTTGTTGCGGCGATCCAGCGTCGAGCGGCCCCAATCCTGGCGGAAATTATAGGGATCGGTCGGCGACGACGAAAGATCTTTTGCGTAGTTTAAGGAGTAATTGCCGAAGAGCGTTACGCGGCTGCTGAAGCGCGTGTTGAAGTTCAGCGTGAGCAACTGCTGGCGCATGTAGCCGCCGGATTGGTCTTCAAAAATCGTGCCAGCGGAATAACCATACGGGAAGACTCCGTTCGATGCGCTCAGCGCCAATTCAGGATTGAAAGTGCCGGGAAGCGGAGCGTTGATCGGCACCGATTGGGACAGATGGACGGCGCGCGTGAACGAGTAAGTCAGAGCCAAGGTGGTGTTGCGCGGCAACTGGCGTTCCACGCCCAATGCGCCTTGCAGGCTGTAATCGGCCCTGAGGTTGGGATCGACTTTGACGATGGTATTCTGCCCGGCGCTGAGAGTCGAGGGCGACGGAATGTTGGGATAGAAGAGCGGATTGTAAACCGTGTACTGGAGCTGGTTGACTCCGTTGTTCAGCGCCGCGGATTCGAACATGCCGAGGCCGATGCGGTCATAGAACATGCCGAAACCGCCGCGGAAGACCGTCTTCTGCCGGCCGTTGTGGGGATTACCCGGGGCCCAGGCGAAGCCGAGCCGGGCGCCCAATCGTTATGGCCACCGGCCAGGGTTTGAACTTCGTAGCGCAGCCCGAGGCTGAGCGTGAGATTGGGACGAAGCCGCCAATCGTCTTGAACGAACGGGCCGGCGTCCCACCGGTTGGCGCTGATGTAGGATTGTCCGGCCTGGATGTTGAAGCGCGAGGGTCCGCCGCCCAGGACTTGAATTTGCGCCTGGCCGATACCGGCCTGCGAGAGGAATATATTGCGCTCGTATTGCTGCAAAGAAGTGAGGGTCTCGGTGAGCGGATTACCGTTTGCGTCCAAGGCAATCTGGTTGGCTGAGGTGAGCACGGGCTCGACGCCGCCGAGAAACGTGAAGCTTCCATTGAAACCGCCGGGCTGGCTGCTTTGATCGCTATCGCGGCGCAGGCGAACGCCGAAGCGAATGGTGTGAGCCCCGTGAGCGATGGAAGTGTTGTTTTGCAGTTCGAAGTGCTTGGTCTGATCGTGCGTGTTGCCTAAACCATTGCCGCCGGTGATGAAGGAGCCGGCCACATTGATCTGGGGCAGCATGTTGCCGGGCGTATCGTTCCAGTTGCGGAAGAGTTGGAAACGCGTCTCGTTGACGATCTTGCTGCTGAGAATCGAACTTTCCGTCACCATCACGTTCTGGCCATTGCCCGTGCTGTTGTAAGCCAGTTGGGAGTAGGGAGCGGGCAGCCTGGTGCCGCCGACGCCGGCATTCTCGGAAGAATTCAAGCGCTCTTCCACGCGGACCGTCAGGGTGTTGTTGGCGCTCAACGCGTAATCGAAACGCGGAGCGATCACCATGAAGGACGAGGGCGCGAGAACGGCGGAGTTGATGCTCGATTGGGTGAGCGTCTGGGGATCGAAATACTGCGCGACGACGATGGAATTGTTCTGGATGTCGCGGCGGTTGAAGTCGACGAAGAAAGAAGCCTTCTTACTGAGCGAGCCACCGAGGTTCGCGCTCCACATGCGCGTCGAAAAATCGGGCTTGTTGTTGGAGAACGGGTTGCGGGAATTGAAGATTCCATCGCCATCGGTGAGCATCACGTTGCCGCGAAGCTTGTCGGTGCCGGGCTTGGTCAGGATTTCGATGCGGCCGAAGCCGAGGCGATCGTACTCCGCGGAGAAGGGATTCTGGTTGATGCGGATTTCGCGAATCGATTCCTTGGGCGGCAATTGGCCGCCGCTGAAGCCATCGATGTAGATCTGTCCACCGTTGGGACCCGCGCCGGGACCGGCTAATGCTTGCAGGGCATCGGAGAGATCGTCGGGATCGTCGGGCAGGGCGCTGAGATCGGAACCTTTAATAACGATGGCGGTCTGGTTGTCTTCCGGCTGAACGTTCACGGTGGGCGCGGCTTCGGCCGCGACCGTCACCTGCTGCTTCTCTTCGCGAATCGACAGCTGAATGGGCAACTGGGCGGCGATCCCCGCGTTGACAGTGACCGGCTGCGAAAACGGCGTGAAACCGGGGATGGAAACGGAGATGGTGTAGGGACCGGGCGCGATGCCGGCAAAGGAATAAGCGCCATCGGCCTGCGATTGGACGCTGCGGCTGCCGCCGGCGCCATTGAGCGTCACGGAGGCTGCGGGAATTACCGCCCCGGAGCTATCGACCAGGGTACCTTTGACGCTCCCGGTGGATTGCTGGGCCGATGCGACGGAAACAAAGAGAGCAACGGCGAACGGAAGCGCGCTGTGGCGAAGACGGCGCGAGAGAGCCTGAAGGCATGATTGCGGATTACAACGTGTACTGCTGGCTTCCATAGTTAGTAGACGTAATGCCGGCGCCGCGAGAGCCTTAAGTTTTGTAAAGGCGGCGCCCGCTCCTATTGGGATGCGTTAAAAGAGTAGCTGGGACGAAATGCCGGACGCGGAGCGCACGCCGAGATCGATTTTGCTGATCGAGGACGATACAGACTTGTGCGGCTTGATGCGGGATTACTTCGCGGGACACGGGTTTCGAATCGATGCGACTCACGATGGCAGGCAGGGACTGGCTCGCTCCATCGACGGTACGTACGATCTTATCATCCTGGACGCGATGCTGCCAATGTTGGATGGCTTTGAAGTCTTGCGGCAGCTTCGCAAGCGCAGCGGCACGCCGGTGATCATGCTGACGGCGCGCACGGCGGAAGCGGATCGCGTGGCCGGTCTGAATGCGGGGGCCGACGATTACCTCCCGAAGCCGTTCGGGCCGGAGGAACTGCTGGCGAGGATCCGCGCGGTGCTGCGGCGCGTGGGAAAAGGCGATGCGGGGCCGCAGACGATCGAGGCGGGCGGCGTGAAGGTAAACCCGCAAACCAGACAAGCGTGGCGGCTGGGCGAATTGATCGATCTGACGGCGCTGGAATTCGATATTCTCGAAATCCTGGTGCGCGGCGCGGGCCGTACGGTTTCACGGGACGAGCTGACGGGCGCGCTGCACCAGAGGCCGTCTTCACCGTATGAACGTTCGCTCGACGTGCATATCAGCCATTTGCGCAAGAAGGTGGAGCGCGGAAACCAGGTTCTGATTCGAACCGTGAGGGGCGTTGGATACCAGTTCGCATCAGGAGCGGAGGCCGAGGCATGAGATCGGTATATGCCAAGATTTCGTTGTGGTCGTTCGCGACGCTGGTGATCTCCCTGATCGCCTTTCTGGGCGTGACGGAAGTAGTTTCGTTTCAAGCGAGCCATCAAACCGGGCAATTCGGCCAGATTCAGAGCATGGAGCTGGAAGAAGCGCGCGAAGCGTACGAAGCGGGAGGGCCGGCGCAGTTGCGGATTTTCCTCGACCGGCTTCACCGCTACGTGCACGGCAACCATTATTTAACCGACGCAAACGGCCGGGATGTGTTGACCGGCGCGGACCGCTCGGCGCTGCTGGCGTCGGCGGAAATGGAAGGCGCACGTCCGCGGCGGATGCACGGGCCGGTGATTGTGATGGCGAAATCACCGGATGGTCTCTACCGCTGGGTTGTGGAAATGAAGCCGCCGCCGATGGAGATACGGAGCTATCTTCCGTACTATGCGCTGATTCTGGGCGCGGTGGCGCTGGTGTGCTGGCTGTTGGCGCTCAACATCGCATCGCCGCTACACTCGCTGGCGCGGACCGTGGACCGGTTTGGCGCGGGCGATCTGACGGCACGCGTGGGTTGGAAGCGCAAAGACGAACTCGGCAACCTGGGCCGCGCGTTCGACCGCATGGCGGAGCGCATCGCCACTCTTATGGCGGCGGAACGCAGGCTGCTGCAGGATGTTTCCCACGAACTGCGATCGCCGCTGGCGCGGTTGAGCTTTGCGGCGGAACTGGTGCGGACAGCGGAAGATCGCGAAGCGGCGGTGGCGCGGCTCAAGAAAGAGATTCAGCGGCTGACGGACCTGGTAGGAACGCTGATACAAGTCACGCGCGCGGAAGGCGACCCGCTGGCGACCTCGCCGGATAAATTGCGGCTTAACGAGCTGGTGGACGAAGTGGTGGAGGATTGCCGCGTGGAGGCGGAAGCGCGAGGGTGCAAGATCGGGCTCGCGGATTCCGCGCAGTTGGACGTGTGGGGCGATCGCGAACTGCTGCGGCGCGCGATCGAGAACGTGGTGCGCAACTCGATTCGCCACGCTCCGCCGGCGTCCGAGGTCAACGTGGAACTGGAGTCCAGTAAGGAAGCGGCGCGGATTTCGGTGCGGGATTACGGGCCGGGAGTTCCCGAAGACGCGCTGACGAAGATCTTCCAGCCATTCTTCCGGGTGGACGATTCGCGGGACAGCGCGACGGGCGGCGTGGGGCTCGGACTGGCGATCGCGAAACGGGCGGTGGGCGTACACCACGGCGACGTGTGGGCGCGCAATGCCGAGCCGGGACTGCAAGTATGCATTGAACTTCCGCTGACAACGGAGAGCACGTAGCCAGCGGGTAGCCGGTCGATTTCCAAAATAGCCATGCCGAGGGTGTTACCGCGAGGCTCTCAAATCAGTCATAATCGATAACTGTTCCATTTTTTCTAGGCGTTTTGTATGTCAACGAACCCTCAATCAGCCCCAGAACTTCCTGCCCCGGGACACGGCTCTACGCCTGAACCCCGTAAACCCAAGAAACGCGGATTGTTATGGGCCGTTTTTCTGTTGCTGATCGCGGCCGTGGCGGCGTATGCGGTGTTGCATGCAGGCGATCCGATCCCAACCGCCAACAAAGGTGGCGGCGGTGGCGGGGGCAAGGGCGGCGGGCGCGGCGCTGGGCTGGGGCCAGTTCCGGTCGTGGTCACTAAAGTTACGCGCTCCAGCATTCCGGTCTATTTGAACGGCCTGGGGAACGTGAGCCCGTACTACACGGTAACGGTCAAATCGCGGGTGGACGGCCAATTGATGAAGGTCGACTTCAACGAGGGCGATCTGGTTAAAGAAGGCCAGGTGCTGGCGGAAATCGACCCGCGGCCGTATCAGGTGCAGCTCGATATGGCGCAGGCGACGCTGGCGCGTGACCAGGCGATCCTGGCGAACAATAAAGTCGATCTCAACCGCTACCAGGAACTGATGAAGACCAACGCCATTTCCGGCCAGCAGCTGGATACGCAGTCGGCGCAGGTGTCGCAGCAGGAAGCCACGATCAAACAGGATCAAGCCAACATCGAGAACGCGCGGCTGCAAATGACGTACGCCAAAGTCACCGCTCCGATCACGGGCGTGGTGGGCCTTCGCCTGGTGGACCCGGGCAACATCGTTCACGCCTCCGACGGAAACGGCATGATCACGATCACGCAACTGCAGCCGATCGCGGCGCTGTTCACCATTCCCGAGGACAACCTTCCACAAGTCACGCAAAAGCTGCGGGCGGGCGTGAAGCTTCCGGCCGACGCATACAACCGCGACAATTCGAAGAAGCTGGCGTCGGGAATGCTGGTGACGCTCGACAACCAGATCGACAGCACGACCGGCACATCGAAGCTGAAGGCGGTTTTCGATAACAAGGACAACACGCTTTTCCCGCAGCAGTTCGTCAACATCCGCCTGCTGGTGGATACTTTGCAGAGTCAACTTGTGGTCCCCAACGTTGCGGTGCAGAACGGCCAGCAGGGAACCTTCGTTTATGTGGTGGATGACCAATCGCAAGTGCATTTGAAGCCCGTTACAGTGGGCGTCACCACGGCGACTCAAGCCGATATTCTCAAGGGCATCGCCGACGGCGACCGCGTGGTGATCGACGGTACGGACCGTCTGGTGGAAGGCGCCACGGTCCGCGTGCGCAAGCCCGGCGAACTGGATAACCCGCCCGGCTTCGATCCGACCGCGGGCGGCGGAGGCGGCCGCAAGAAGGGCGGCAAGAAAGGAGGCAAGAAGGGCCAAGGCGGAGGCGGCCAGTGAGTCCCTCACGCCTCTTCATCCTCAGGCCGGTCGCGACGTCGCTCATGATGGCGGGCGTCGTGCTGGTGGGCATCACGGCCTTCCGGCAACTTCCCGTCTCGGCGTTGCCGCAGGTCGATTACCCGACGATCCAGATTCAAACGTTTTACCCGGGGGCGAGCCCCGAGGTGGTCACATCTTCGATCACCGCGCCTCTGGAAAAACAGTTCGGGCAGGTGCCGGGATTGACGCAGATGACGTCAATCAGCTCATTCAGCAGCTCGCTGATCACCCTGCAGTTTTCGCTTGACCTCAGCATCGATATCGCGGAACAGGAAGTGCAGGCGGCGATCAATGCTTCTTCCACGTTTCTTCCGAGCGGATTACCTTTCCCTCCCATTTACAGCAAGACCAATCCCGCCGACGCGCCCATCCTGACGCTAGCCGTGACATCGGACACCGTGCCAATGCCCAAGGTGGAAGAGCTGGTTGAGACGCGCATGGCGCAGAGAATCTCTCAACTCAAGGGCGTGGGTTTGGTGAGCATCAGCGGCGGCCAGCGACCCGCGGTTCGCGTGCAGGCGAACCCGACCGCACTCGCGTCTTACGGCTTGAGCCTGGAGACGCTGCGGACGTCGCTTTCGAGCGCCAACGTCAATCAGGCCAAGGGCAGCTTCGACGGGCCCGATCAAGCCTGGACGATCAACGACAACGATCAGCTTTCTTCCGGTTCGCAGTACGGGCCCATCATCATTGCGTACCGCAATGGGGCGCCCGTGCGGATCAGAGACGTCGCCACGGTTGTCGATGGCGCGGAAAACACGAAGCTGGCGGCGTGGGTGAACGATCAGCGCGCCATCGTGCTCAACATTCAACGGCAGCCTGGCACGAACATCATCAGCGTAGTCGACACCGTCCAAGCCATCCTGCCGCAGATCGAAGCGTCTCTTCCCGAAGGCGTGCACGCGCGCGTCATTGCGGACCGCACTACGACTATCCGCGCATCGGTAGCGGACGTCGAGTTCGAATTGATGCTCACCACCGGGCTGGTGGTCATGGTCATCTTTTTGTTCTTGCGTAGCGCATCCGCCACGATCATTCCCGGAATCGCGGTGCCTCTTTCGCTGGTCGGCACGTTCGGCGTGATGTACCTGCTGGGGTATAGCCTGGACAACCTCTCACTGATGGCGCTGACGATCTCCACCGGTTTCGTAGTGGATGACGCGATCGTGATGATCGAGAATATCCAGCGCTATCTGGAAAAGGGCCATACGGCGATGGAAGCCGCCCTTACCGGATCGGCCGAAATCGGGTTCACCATCGTTTCGTTGACGGTCTCGCTGATCGCGGTGCTGATTCCGCTGCTGTTCATGGCAGATATTGTGGGCCGTCTCTTCCGCGAATTCGCGGTCACACTGGCGGTCACCATTATCTTCTCGGCGTTCGTCTCGTTGACGTTGACGCCGATGATGGCGGCGCGCATTCTGCGCCACCATCCGGAATCTGAACAAGGCTGGTTCTACCGCGTGTCGGAGTGGTGCTTCGTCAAGACCATCGAGGGTTACGGCAGGCTGGTGCGCGTGGTGCTGCGCCATCAGCCTCTGACGATGCTGGTGGCCGTGGGGACGCTCGCTCTCACCATTTATCTCTACGTCATCGTTCCGAAGGGCTTCTTCCCGGTTCAGGATACAGGCTCGATTCTGGGCATTTCGCAAGCGCCAGACACGGTCTCATTTACGTCCATGTCAGAGCGGCAGCAGGGGCTGGTGAGCGTCATCCGCCAGGACCCGGCGGTCGAAAATCTGGTTTCGTTCATTGGCGCCGACGGCGTCAACACGACCATGAACAGCGGCCGCGTGCAGATCACGCTGAAGCCGCTCGAACAGCGCGCGGGCGTATCCGCGGTGGATGTGATCCGGCGCCTCACGCCGAAGGTGGCGCAGGTGACCGGTATCGAGCTCTTCATGCAGCCGGTGCAGGATCTCACCGTGGAAGACCGCATCAGCCGGACGCAATATCAATACGCCCTGGACGCGCCCGATAAGGCCACGCTCGATCTGTGGGTTCCGCGCCTGATGGATAAGATGAAGCAGTTGCCGGAACTGCGGGATGTGGCAAGCGACGCGCAGAATAACGGCGTCGGGCTGCTGGTCAATATCGATCGCGACACCGCCGGCCGGCTGGGAATTACGCCGCAGAATATCGACGACGCGCTTTACGACGCCTACGGCCAGCGGCAAGTCTCGACGATTTACACGCAGACCAACCAGTTCCACGTGATTCTGGAGGTGGAGCCGAAATATCAGCACGATTCGGCGTCGCTTTCTCAAATGTATGTGCCGATCGGTTCGGCGTCGGCCAATCTGGCATCCACCATCGCGCTTGCCGGAACGAATACGGCTCTCACCGGAGCGGCATCGATCGCGCCCGCGCCGCTGCGAACTTTGGTTACGGCAACCAGTATTCCGGTGCCGCTTACTATCAATCACCAAAGCCAGTTCCCGGTGGTAACGGTCTCGTTCAATCTTGCGCCCGGCGCTTCGCTAGGCGCGGCCGTGCAGCACATCAAGGAGGCGACGCACGATCTCGGCATGCCGGCCAGCATCGAGCCCACGTTCCAGGGGACGGCGCGCGCATTCGAATCGTCGCTGGCTAACGAATCGCTGCTGATTTTGGCCGCCACGGTCACGGTGTACCTGGTGTTGGGAATCCTGTACGAAAGCTTCATTCATCCCATTACCATTCTTTCCACGCTGCCTTCGGCCGGCGTCGGCGCCATTCTTGCGTTGATTGTCTTCCACAAGGATCTCGATGTGATCGCGCTGATCGGCATCATTCTGCTGATCGGCATCGTGAAGAAGAACGCCATCATGATGATCGACTTCGCGCTCGAAGCCGAACGTAACGAAGGGAAAACGCCGGAGGAAGCCATTTACCAGGCCTGCCTGCTGCGATTCCGGCCCATCATGATGACCACCATGGCCGCGCTGCTCGGCGCCGTTCCGCTGGCTTTCGGCAGCGGCGTCGGTTCCGAATTGCGGCAGCCGCTGGGCATCTGCATCATCGGCGGATTGCTGATCAGCCAGGTTCTGACGCTGTTCACGACGCCTGTCATTTACTTGTACTTCGGACGCGCGGCGGCTTGGATGGCTCGTTTCCGCGGCGCCCGGGAGCCTGAAGAAGTTCTTTTGGAATCGTAAAGGCGGCGCTCATGAGTATCTCAACGCCATTCATCAAAAGGCCGGTCGCCACGACGTTGTTTCTGGTGGCGATCACGCTGGCGGGCGGGATTGCCTACACGCTCTTGCCGGTGTCGGCGCTGCCTGAAGTGGACTTTCCAACGATCTTCGTAACGGGCAGCTTGCCGGGCGCGAGCCCGGAGGTGATGGCCGCGTCGGTCTCGACCCCGCTCGAAAAGCAGTTCACGCACATCGCAGGCGTGACTGAAATGACGTCGCGAAGCTCGGTGGGATCGGCCAACGTGACGCTGCAATTCGATCTCAGCCGCGACATCAACGGCGCGGCGCGCGAAGTGCAGGCGTCGATCAATTCCGCGGCCGGCCTTCTGCCGGCGAACCTTCCGTCGCTTCCGAGGTACCGCAAGATCAATCCGGCCGACCAGCCCATTTTGCTGTTGACGCTGGAATCGGACGTCGTGCCGAGGCCTCAGCTCTACGACATCGCGTCTTCGGTTTTCGCCCAGAAACTAGCGCAAGTGCAAGGCGTAGGCCAGGTTTCGGTAGGCGGAAGTTCACTTCCCGCCGTGCGCGTGGAAGTGAATCCGCAACCACTCTCGCGTTACAACGTGGGCCTGGATCAAATCGGCACGTTCCTGCAAGGCGCCAATTCGAATCGGGCGAAAGGCTCTCTCTCGAACGGGCAAAACGAGCTGCCGCTCTACGCCACCGACCAGCTGCTAACGGCGAAAGACTACCGGGATCTGGTGGTGGTCTACCGCAATGGCGCGCCGGTCCGGCTTTCGGACCTCGGGCGCGTGATCGACGCCAACGAAGACGTTCGCAATCTCGGTCTGGTGAACGGCAGACCGATGGTGCAGATCCAGATCAACCGGCAGCCCGGAGCGAACGTGGTTGAGACGGTGGCGCGCATCAAAGCCCTGATGCCGCAGTTCCAAGCGCAGCTACCGCCTACCGTGAAGTTCAATATCGCGAGCGACCGCACCATTACCACGCGCGATTCGTTGCACGATGCGCAGCGCAACGTGATCATCTCGATTGGGCTGGTGGTCTGCGTGGTGTTCGTTTTCTTGCGCAACGGCTGGTCGACTTTTATTCCGAGCATCTCGGTGCCGGTATCTATCATCGCCACGTTCGGCGCAATGTATCTGCTGGGCTACACGCTCGACAATCTTTCGCTGATGGCATTGACGATCGCCACGGGATTCGTGGTGGACGACGCGATCGTGGTGATCGAGAATATTACGCGCCATCTCGAAGCCGGCATGAAGCCGATGCAGGCCGCTATCAAAGGGGCCGCGGAGATCGGCTTTACCGTTCTATCGATGAGCGTCTCGCTGGTAGCGGTGTTCATTCCCATTCTAATGATGAGCGGCATCGTGGGGCGGCTGTTCCGTGAATTCTCGGTGGTGCTGGCGGCCTCCATCGGCGTGTCGATGGTGATCTCGCTGACGGTGATTCCGATGATGTGCGCGTGGCTGCTCAAACCGGACCACGGCCATGGCGCTCTTTATAATCTGAGCGAACGGTTCTACCGGTGGATCATTTCCACCTACGCTTCGGCGCTCGACGTGGTGCTGAATCACCCTGCGTCTGTGCTGGTGATCGTGCTGATCACCGTTGGCGTGAACGTTTATCTCTACGATAAGATCCCCAAAGGATTCTTCCCGCAGCAGGACACGGGACGCCTGCAGGGGAACATTCAGGGACAGCAGCATATTTCCTATCAAGCGCTGGTCGACAAGGCGAAGTGGTTCGAGGAAAAGATCCACAACGATCCCGACGTGGAAACCGTGACGATGGTGGCGGGATCGAGCGGCGGCGGCGGATTCGGCGGTTCGACCTCGGCTCAAATCAACGTTCAACTCAAACCGGTGGGGGTCCGTAAGGCGACTTCCGACCAGGTCATCGCCCGGCTGCGCCGCCAGACTTCCGGGGTTCCGGGGGCTACGCTGTTCCTGCAAAACTCGCAGGACGTGCGCGTGGGCGGCCGTCAATCGAACGCGCAATACCAATACACCCTGCTCGCGCCGGACTTCGACTCGCTGGCGCTATGGGGACCGAAATTGCTGGACCGGCTGCAAAATCTCGACGAGCTTGCCGACGTGAGTTCCGATCAGCAGAATTCGGGTCTTTCGTCCAATGTGGTGATCGACCGCGACACCGCGTCGCGTCTTGGCCTGACGGCGCAGGCGGTGGATTCCGCGCTCTACGACGCCTTTGGGCAACGGCAGGTCTCGGTGATGTACAAGTCGATCAACCAGTACCACGTCGTTCTCGCGCTGCAGCAACAGTGGTGGGAGAGCCCGGACTTCCTGAACACGATTTACGTGCAGACGCCCAAGGGCAGCAATGTGCCGCTCGCGACTTTCACGCACTTTACGCAAGGCCTAACGCCGATTTCGTTGCCGCACCAGGGCCAGTTCCCGGCCGCGACTTATTCGTTCAATCTGCCGGAAAATATCGCGCTGAGCGACGCCGTGGCAGCCATCAACAAGGCGGAGGTCGAGATGGGCTTGCCCGCCAACCTCACCGGCAAATTCGCCGGAACCGCGCGCGCGTACCAGGAAGCGTTGGACAATCAGCCGATTCTCATCGCTACGGCGCTGATCGCCGTGTACATCGTGCTGGGGATGCTGTACGAGAGCCTGATTCACCCGCTCACCATCATCTCGACTCTGCCTTCGGCGGGCGTGGGAGCGCTGGTGGCGATGGTCATTTTCAAGAGCCCGCTCGATCTGGTGGGCATGATCGGCATCATTCTGCTGATCGGCATCGTTAAGAAAAACGCGATCATGATGATCGACTTCGCGCTGGCGGCCGAACGCAACGAAGGCATGAATTCGCGTGACGCGATCTACCAAGCCTGTCTGCTGCGATTCCGGCCGATCATGATGACGACGATGTGCGCGCTGCTGGGCGGCATGCCCATGGCCCTCGGCTGGGGCGCGGGCGCGGAGTTACGCAAGCCTCTCGGAATTGCGATTGTGGGCGGCCTGGTGGTCAGCCAGATGCTGACGCTGTTCACCACGCCGGTGATTTATCTCTACTTCGACCGGCTGCGCGTTCGCTTCGCGCGGCGCAAGAGCTTCAAGGGCCGCCCTGGGCTCCTGATTCCTGGCGGGACGGTAGAGAGCGCCCACGGCTAACATCAAAAATGATGAGTGAAGAGCGCGATTATCAAGATAAACGGAATCGGCACACCTATTAAGTAAAGTAGAATCGAACGCACCGGAAGCCTCCTTTTGGCTGGATAGGTTTCGTTTAGATGAGTCTTTCGTGATCCCTTTGCCGTCCGCCGATTGTCGCTCCGAAGCTGGCGCAAAATGCGCCGATCAGCAGAGCGAGGAAGATCCACAAAAGGGCATGGGCGATGGATTTGCGCGCCGTGTCTTCGGCTTGCTTGGCGTCAGCCAGCACGGTTGAAACGCGCTGTTGGGAATTGGCCGCGGTCATCCCGGTATTCGCGGCGACGAGCTTCGCCAGATAGTCCGACTCGAACGCTGAAGCATTATTGGTCGCGAGAGTGTGGCCGAGGATGCGTCCGGCTTCGGACTGAACTTCGACCGGCGTCACCTTCGGCGGGTCGGAACGGAACAGAGCGTCGACATAGTAACCGGTGAACGCGCTGGATGCCGTCGCGCCGTTATTCGGAGCCGCGGTGCGCGGGCCTCCGCCGGCCATGAAACCGGCGGACGTGGTCAAAAACGAAACCGTGAGAACCAGAGCTACCGCCCACGACAGAAAGCCGTTGGCAGTATCGCGGAAGTACACCTCGTCTGTCTGGACCGCGGCCCACTTCGTGCGAAGACGGCCCGTTAAGTAACCGCCCATGGCGGAGGCAATCACTTGCGTCACGATAAACCAGACGATGGCGATGACGCCGAAACGCGCGAGGGAATTCTCGCTGTTGGACCACGGCGAAACCGACAACAGATCGAGGCCGGCTCCCAGCGCAAGCAGGATTAGCGACAACGCGGCGGCCACAAACGCGCCGCCGATTACCGCGCCCCACGATACGCCGGACGAATGCGCTTCATTCCGGACGGGGACGTCCAATGGCGTATTTGCGTAGGAATGCACAGAAGTTTCCATAAAGCTTATTTATCCTTTTTCACACCCGGGGGGGCTTTCTTCCAGGTTCAGTAAGTTGATACAGCAGTTAGATGGCCAGAGTTAGTTAGTCCTGAAAAAGGACTAACTTGACTGCAACTAGCCGCGGCGCGGTTCCCTCTCTAGGAACTTATTACCAGCGGGGCAGTATCTGCATCGTTTTCCAGTTCGATCGCGGCTGCCGGCGCTTGAATGCGTTCGACGGCCTGTGCGAGGCGGGTCGCCACGTCGGCTCCGAAGGCCTTTTCGAGCCGTTCATCGGCTCTTTCGACGCCACCCGAGAAACTCCATACGCCCAGGACGACGCGCAGATCTGGAAACCGCGTCAGCAACGCCTTCCTGAGCGAGCGCGATTGCAAGAGCGCAAATGGCGGCAGCGCCGCGATGCAGACCGTGTAGTCGGCATCTCTTAAGAGCGTCTCGACAACGTCTAATGGCGACTTGGAGAGCGGGATCACGAGCGCGCTGCATCCGGCGATTTCCAAAACCTGCGCGAGCATGGAAGCTGTAATCTCATCGGCATGGTCCGCGGCGGGGATGCAGATGACGCACTGCTCACGCTTGCCCGCGGCCACGCGCGCCTGGGATTCGCCGAGCTCGACAATGAACTCTTCCAAACTCTGCAACAGGAATTGCTCGCGCGATTCCTCCAGGGCCCCTTTGTGCCGGTCTTCCTCGGCCATTCCGAGCGCGGGGATCAGTACGTCGTCGTATAGCTCGATAATCGGGTGATCTTTTAAATAGGCTTCAATCAACGCGCGGGCTTCCTGCTGGTCGAGGGCCAGCAGGCGCTGGTAGACCTGCTCGGCGAACGAAAGGACAGGCTCATCGCCGAGCAGGATATGCAGGAAATCAAGCTGCGGCGTGTACCTTCCGATCACCGCCAGGCAGACCGTGAGCGGGGTGGAAAGAATCAGCCCGATGGGGCCCCATAGAGTTGTCCAGAATACGGCCGCCAGCAGAATGGCGAGCGACGAGATGCCGGTGTGGCGGCCATAGAGGGCCGGCTCGATCACATAGGCCACGATTGGTTCGAGGACAAGAAACAAAGCCAGGCACAACAACGGCTGCAGCCATCCGCCGAATGCGGCGAACGCGAGAATAAACGGCATGCTCAATCCGAGCAGCGGTCCAACGTAGGGCACGAATCGAAACACGCCTGCCAGGATTCCCCATACCAGCGCGTAGGGAATGCCGATGCAGGCGAGCCCAACGGTGACCAGAGCGCCAAATACCGCGTTCACCAGGAACTGCAGGCGCAAATAGCGGCTGACGCGTTGCGTGGCGTCGTCGAAGGCGGTGGTGGCGACGTTGAGCTGGGTTTGTCCAATCAGGCGGAGCAGTCGATTCCGCAAATCCTCGCGCTTGAGCAGCATGACCACGGCTAGAACAATGACAATGACCGCCGTGCCGATGGGCACCACGAGCGGCCCTAGCAGGCCGGATATGGCTTGTAGCGCGTTCGAGGGGGACTGCACGACCTCGACTGGGACGGGCCGTACCGGCTGTGCAGTTCCGCCGCGGCCAGGATGGGACAAGGATGGAGAAACTACACTGGGCTGCGCGCCGGTCAGTTCCTGCGTGAGTTCCTGGACGCTCGCACGCGCCTTCGCCAAGCCTCCGCCCGACGAGCCTTCGAGCGCCATGAATTTGTGGTGGATATTCTCCTTGAAGCGTGGCATTTCCTCGAGCACCTGGATCAACTGATTGGTGGCTATCCAGCCTAAGCCACCGGTGACGGTAAACGTCAGAATCAGCACGAGAACTACGGCTGGTATGCGGCCCAGGCGCCAGATCTCGAGACGCCTCACCAGCGGAGTGAGGAGGAAGGCGAAGAGACCCGCGAGGGCGAACGGAATGAAAACCGCTCGTGCGAAATAGAGAGCCGCCAAGACCACGATGGAGGTGACCAAGGGGGTAATTCGCGAGGAAGCGGTGGCGGTGGAAGGACGGAGCATCGGCATTGGCAGAAGAAGCCTGGGCTTCAACCTTGCAATGCATAGGCCAAGATTCCGAGGCCTGTGCTCCGGAGGCGCCATGCGGCACGTTAAGGAGTGTTATGGGGGGCAAGCCGAATCATGTCCGTGCCGATTGATCGGGCTAAGATCGAAGCATCAGATCCTTCGGGCAAGCGCGCGTCGAATGGGCGTTGTTGGGCGTCATCGCGGTTGTGTGCGCCGTGCTCTCGTTGCTGCAATACCGCTGGACCGGTGAGTTGAGCCGTGCGGAACCGGCGCTTTTGCGCGCGGGCCTCAACGATCAGGTTCGACGGCTGACGCAGAGCTTTAACGACGAAATCCGCGAGAGCTGCACGATGCTGTTGCCGGATGCGAAAGAGCTTCGGGAACAGGGCATGGCCAAAGCTCACGGGGCGCGGTATGAACAGTGGGCGTCGGCGCATGACCGGTCTTTGTTCCAGCGGATCGGGATCGCGGCGCCGGAGCAAGGGACGCTGAAGTTATACGGTCTCGACAGCCAAGGGCGAATCGGCACCATGCAGTGGCCGGCGGAGTGGAGGATGTTACGCGAGGCGATGACGGCGCGCGCGAAGGGCGCCGGGCGGCCACCTAATGCGCCGCGCGATTCGAACCTGATCGAACTTCCGGTATTTGCGGACTCGTCCGAGCGCGTCTCTGAGCTGGGGTGGATGATCTTCGAGCTCAATGAGAATTATGTGCGAGGCCAACTGATGCCCCGGCTGGTAGCGGAGTATCTGAATCCCGGTAAAGAGGCGGTTTACGACGTTTCGGTGGGCTGGCGCGATGCGAGCGGCCCGGCTATCTTTTCCACGCGCAGTGACAAATCGAGCGTGGCCAGCGGCGCCGATGCCACGGCGGGAATCTTCAGCGCGGAAATGGGCGCGACAGCCGGCCGCGGCGGCGGGGGATCCCGCGACGACGCGCGCGCATCGCGCTGGACGATCGCGGTGCGGCATCGGGAGGGGTCGCTCGATGTGGCCGTGGCGCGGGCGCGGACCAGGAATTTGATCGCGTCTCTGGTTCTGGTCGGTCTGCTAGCAGGTACGGCGTGGGCTTTGGTGCGGTATACGGCGCGCTCGCGGCGGCTATCGGAAATGCAGTTTCGTTTCGCGGCCGGAGTGTCGCACGATCTGCGAACTCCACTCACGGTGATCCGCGGCGCGGCGTTCAACCTGGTGGATGGGGTGGTGACGGAACCGGCGGCGGTTGCACGCTATGCGAAGCTCATTCTTCGAAATTCCGAAGAGCTTACGGCGATGATTGAGAATGTGCTGGCGTTTTCGGCGTCGCTGCATTCGAAAGCGCAGCCAGGGGGTGCGCCGTGCGCGATTGGCGACCTGCTGCAACGTGCGGCGGCATCCATGGCGCAGGAAATCGAACAGGCCGGCTGCCGCATCGAGGTGACGGTAGCGCCCGATTTGCCGGCGGTGGCGGGCGACCCGGTAGCGCTGGAACTGGTGTTTCGCAACCTGATCGGGAATGCTGTGCGTCACGGCGCGCAAGGCAAATGGGTTGGAGTTTCGGCGGCGCGATCCGGCGAGGGAGTGGAGATTCGCGTGTGCGATCGCGGCCCGGGCATTCCGGAAGCGGAGCGCGAACGCATCTTCGAGGCGTTCTATCGCGGCGAGCAGAGCCGCGCCCAGCGGGTCTACGGGACTGGTTTGGGCCTCAGCCTGGTGAAGAACACGATCGAGCGATATAAGGGCACGGTGGAGACGCACAACTCTCCGGGCGGCGGCGCGCAATTCACGGTGCGTCTGCCGGCGGCGCCAGAGGCTGCATGATTTCACGCATCCTTCTGGTTGAAGATGCGCCGGATGTGCAGTTGATTGTCGCGGACTTGCTGCGCGGGCATGGTCACGAAGTTGTCGTTTCGGGCGATGGCGGCGAGGGTATGCGCGTCTCGATGGAGCAGCAGTTCGATCTGTTGATTCTGGACGTCCTGCTGCCGGGCATGAGCGGCTTCGATTTGTGCCGCGCGGCGCGTGAGCGCGGATTTGACGGCGCTATCCTGATGCTCACGGCGCGGGCGCTGGTGGATGACCGCGTGGAGGGTTTAGGCGCCGGCGCAGACGATTATCTGATCAAGCCATTCGACCCGAAGGAACTGCTGGCGCGCGTGAGCGCGCTGCTTCGCCGGTTGGGAAAGACCCCGCTGACTCCGGTGCTGCAGTATCAGTTTGGCGATGTAACGGTCGATTTCGAGCGCCGAGAGGTGTTGCGCGCAGGCGCTGCCGTGAACCTGGCGGCGAAAGAACTGCAGTTGCTGCGGCAATTGATCGATCATCGGGGACGGGTGCTCTCCCGCGAGCGCCTGCTGGCCCGCGTCTGGCACGATCAGCCGTTCATCGGACCGCGCACGGTGGATGTTCACATCGCCTGGTTGCGGCAAAAGCTGGAAGATCATCCGCAAACGCCGCGCCACATTGTCACGGTGCGGGGCGAAGGCTACTGCTTTGAGCCGTGAGGCCGGATAACACTCCTTAACATGTCCAGGAGATTCATTTCGGCTCGCGCGGCCGTCTTAATTACAGGTTTCCTAACATGCCTGTATTATTCCTTTGCCGTGGAGGACAACTCGCGGCATAATTGACGCGGCTGTCGAGAGCACAGATGATTCACTCTATATCGAGGAAGTTTTCGATCGCGCTGCTCTTCTGCGCGGGAATCTCGGTGAACGTCTGGGCTCATTCGATGTATCAGGCGGCGGTGCTGCTCGACTTCCGGGACAACACGATCCATGCCGAGTTGCAGCTTCCGGTGGAACGGCTGCAGACTGCGATTGGGGCGTCTATCACTGCGCAAAGTGTCGAGCAAGAGCGAGCGCGCATCACCTACTACATCCTGCACGGCCTCTCCGCGAGGCTTCCGAACGGGCGCAGCTTCGCGGTCGAAGCGACGGCGCCGGTTGCCTTAGCTAGCATCGAAGGCGCGCCGTATGTGGTTGCGCATCTTCGACTACTGCCGCCCGATGGCGCGAGCGCCGATCTGTTCGATTTACGCTGCGACGTCCTGCTGGATCGCATTGCATCGCAAGTGGTGCTGGTCTCGATCCGCAATGACTGGCGGACAGGCACGTTCGCCAGCGACCCGCAGTTGCTCGGCGCGCTGCGCGGCGGCAACCGGTCTGTGCGCGTAGATCGCACGGACGAAAACTGGTGGCGCGGCTTCGGCAGCATCTTCAATCTCGGTATGCGGCACATCGCCGAAGGGACTGACCATTTGCTGTTTCTGTTGGCGCTGCTGCTTCCCGCGCCGCTGCTGGTCTCGCATTGGCGGTGGGCCGGTTACTCGGGGATTCGCCAATGCCTTTTGCGAATCGGCAAGGTGGTGACGGCGTTTACAGCGGGACATTCGGTCACGCTGGCGGCCGGCGCTCTAAACCTGGTGCATGTTCCGAGCCGGCCCATCGAAGTCTTCATCGCCGTGTCGATTATGGTGTCGGCGGTACACGCGCTGCGTCCGCTGTTTCCGGGCCGCGAGGCTTTGATTGCCGGATGCTTCGGTCTCGTACATGGCCTCGCGTTTGCGACGGCGCTGGCGGAGTTGGGGCTCGGCCGCTGGGAACGCCTTGCCGGCATCTTCGGATTCAATTGCGGCATTGAGGCGATGCAACTGATTGTGGTCGGGGCCACTCTGCCTGCCCTGATTCTATTGAGCCGGACACGTCTTTATAGCAGCGTCAGAATCGGCGGCGCGTTATTTGCGGCCACGGCGGCCGCCGGATGGATTGCGCAACGGCTCTGGGGCATGCCGAATCCGCTGGATGCGGTCGTGATGGCGCTCGCGCAAAGCGCAGTGTGGATCGCGATCGGTCTGACGACATTGGGCGTGATCGCCCGATATTCACCGCGGCTGCGCGGCCAAGGCCTCGACGGCCAAAACAAGGAGATGACTTTCCAATGAGAATCACCCACATGATCCAAGCGGCAAGCTTGGTGGCTTTATCGCTGGCCCCCGCCGTGGCGCAGACAGCGACCGCTCGAATTGTGACCAACGCGAAGTCATTTCTTGCGACGCTGGATGACAAGCAGCGGCAGAGCGTGCTGTTTGCTTTCGACGACGAAGAACAGCGCAAGCGCTGGTCGAACTTCCCCATCGCGATGGTTCCGCGGGCGGGCATCAGCGTGAAGGAAATGTCTCCCGCTCAGCTTTCGGCCGCGATGGCTCTGCTTTCGTCGGCGCTCAGCCCGCGAGGCTTTGAGAAGGTTCAGCAGATTATGGAGGGCGACGAGGTCAACAAGATCAGCGAGGGGAACGGCCGAAGGGGCGGCGGACCTCCCGGTAGAGGACCCGGCGGGCCACCGAACGGGAACGGCGATGGCCGCGGGGGTGGACGCAAAGGCGGCCCTCCGGGTGGAGGCGGCGCTGGCGGCGCCATGTTCGGCAAGGATCTCTATTTCTTCTCTATTCTCGGAACGCCGTCCGAAAAGAATCCATGGATGTTGCAGTTCGGCGGTCACCATCTGGCGCTGAATATCACCATCGACGGAGAGCGCGGCATTCTCACGCCGACGCTGACTGGCGCTCAGCCCGCGCTATTCACTTCCAACGGCAAGACTGTGCGGCCGCTTGGCGGGGAGAGCGACAAGGCTATTGCGCTGTTGAACGCGCTCGACGAGAATCAGCGAAAACAAGCCATTCTAAGTTACCGTCTGGCCGATCTGGTGCTCGGGCCGGGGCAGGATGGCAAGACGATCCAACCGGAGGGCCTCAAGGCTTCGGACATGAACGACAAGCAGCGCGCCATGATGCTCGACGTGATCTCGGAGTGGGCCGGCATTATTCACGAGAGTGCGGCCGCTGCGCGCATGGCTGAGATGAAGGCGGAACTCAACCAGATGTGGTTTGCTTGGAGCGGCCCGGTAACGGTCACGCCGGGAAGCAACATCACAGCCTATTACCGCATTCAAGGACCGCACGTGGTGATTGAGTACGCGCCCCAGACGTTGGGCGGCGACCCGGCGCTGCACGTGCATACGATGTATCGCGATCCGACCAACGACTATGGCCGGAAACCTGGCGCGAAATGAGAAAGAGCCTCGCCGCGATTTTCGTTCTGGCCGCGATGCCCGCGTTCGGGCACCGGCTGGATGAATATCTGCAAGGCACAATCATCTCGGTGGGTAAAAACCGGCTCGACGCGCAGATGATTCTAACGCCGGGCGTGGCTGTGTTCCCGGCTCTGCTGGCGGAGATCGACGCGAACGCCGATGGGGCGATCTCAGAGGCCGAGCAGCGCGCGTATGCCTCGAAGGTGCTGGGGGATTTGACGCTCACGCTCGATGGGCATGGCGTGAAGCCCCGGTTGCTCTCCATGCAATTCCCCACCATCGACGAAATGAAGGAAGGACGCGGTGAGATCCAACTCGAATTCGACGCCGATCTGCCGCGCGGCGGGCGCAACCGGAGACTGATTCTCGAAAATCATCACCAAAGCCGGATCGCAGCGTATCAGGTGAATTGCCTGGTATCGCGCGATCTGGATATCCGAATCGTGGCGCAGAATCGAAATTACTCGCAGTCACACTATGAATTGAGTTACGTGCAGAGCGGCGGCCTCACAGCCCCAATTGGTTTCCCGTGGCCGGGCGCTGGGAGATGGCTGGGAACGGGTGGGCTGCTTCTCTCCGCGTGGCTCGCGTTGCTGTGGCTGCACCGCGGGTCGATTGCGGCGCCGAGACTCTAGGCAACAGCCAGGCGCGCCAGTTGCGCGGCGGACATCGGATTCTTGGCGCTGCCGATCGCGTGCTCGACGAACTTATCGAACCGCCGGCCGCTTGCCCATCTTTGTCTCCCTACCGCTTAGCCCTTGCCGGGCAGTTCCAACTCACGCGAAGGGTCGACCGCCAACCAGGCCAAGGCGCCGCAGATGGCCAGAGCCGCCGCTACCAGGAATGAAGGCGTCCATCCATAATGAGCGGCGATCCAAGGCGTCAAGGAGGCCGTTACCACGCCGCCAAACTGGCCGCACATGTTCATTACGCCCGAGACCGAGCCTGCGGACGAGCCGGCCAGACCCGCGGTGACAGACCAATAGGAACTCTGCGAAAGGTATAAGGCCCCGGCGCCACCGGCAAGAACCAGGGACGCCATGGGAGCGCTGCTGACCTGCGTGCCCAACGCCAGGAAGACCCCGGAAATGGCGAGAGCCGCCACCGCGATGCCGCAGCGGCCAATGCGCTTGCCGTAGCGGGTAGTGAGGCGGTCGCTCATCCAGCCTCCCAGCGGGGAGCAGGTCATCATGCCGATGAACGGCAGCATGCCATAGAGGGCGCTGGCCTTGAGATCGAGATGGCGCACTTCCGCCAGATAGGTAAAGAACCAGGAAAAGAACAGATAGGCGACATAGCCGTAGCAGAAGTAGCTGCCGCTGACGAAGAGAACGTCTTTGCTGCGGACGATGGCGCTCCACGGGACGCTGCTGGGGCCGCGGGAAAGAGCTTTGCCGGTGCCGGCGCGGATATGCGCGGTTTCTTCGGGAAACACCCAGGAGTGTTCTTCCGGCTTGTCGGTGGCGATGAGGCGCCAGATGAGACCGATGGCGGCGCCAACGATGGCAGTGAACCAGAAAGTCCAATGCCAGCCGAAGCGATTGATGATGAAACTGATCAACGGCGGCGCGGTGGCCGCGCCGGCTCCAACCCCGGCGAAGATGATGCCGTTGGCCAAGCCGCGTTCCGCAGGGGGGATCCAACTGGCGACCATGCGGTTGCACGACGGAAACACGCAAGCCTCTCCGCTTCCCAATAAGAAGCGCACGCCGAGCAGAAGAGAGAGGGCGAATGGGATTCCGGAAGGCGTCCACGCGGTAGCCGAGGTGAAGAGGGCATACCAGAGCGTCACCACGGCCAGCACTTTGGCCGGACCGTAAAGATCGGCCAGACGGCCGCCCGGCGCCTGAAATAGCGCATAGCCGAGCACGAAGGAACTGAAGACCCAGCCCAACTGGATGTGGGAAAGATGAAATTCCTGCTCGATGAATCGCCCGCTGATAGAAATGTTCACGCGGTCAAGGAAGGTGACGGCCGCGATGAGGAACATCCAGAAAACCAGCACCCAGCGGAAGCGGCCGCGCAAAAGGTTCTTCATGGATAAGCCAATTAGAGGCGAAGTGCGATCTTAGTTCTTACCGAAGTTCTTTGCAAGGTAATCGGCGATCGCTTTGAGTTCCGCATCCGAGGCGGTGGCGCCTCTCGATACCATCTCGTCGATCACGCGTTCCCAATCGGCTCGGGTGTGCAGGGTGCCGGTCGCTTGCGAGGCGTCGTGGCAACCGCCGCAGGTCTTCTCGAATGCCGCCTTCCCTGCATCGGGTAGGTCGGCCAGCTGGGCTGCCGCGGGGGAATAAGCGTAGGTCATATCCCAGGTGAATTCCTGGCCCGGCGCGACGGCTATACGGACGAAGGGCTCGACCGCCAGCACCGCGCGGATGGACCAAAGCGATTCACTCTGCAAGGGCCGGTCGCCGGTAATTTTCAGACCAACGCCGGCGCGCTTGTTGTCGATGCGGATGTCGTAATCGCTCGCGGCGGCGCCAAAGCCCTGCATGGGGGTTGCGACGCGATCCTGATCGGCGAGACTCTTCAGGAAAACAATCTGGTTGCCGCGAATTTCGGCGAAATCCTTGGCAGGCGGCCGGTTGGATTGAATCTGGAACGGCGTGGTGATGGTGTAGTCGGGCCCGGGCGCTTCGCCGTCGATGTGCAGGAAGTTGTGATCGTACACATTGGTATCGATGGCCAGACGGCCGGTGTTGCGCAGGCTGTGCGCGATTTGCATTTCCGGCTTGCCTTTGGCGAGCTTGATGCTCTTGCGGTAGACATAGGCGTAACCGGAAGACGGATCCGAGACTTCCTGGGTGAATTCGACGGCGTCGCCGGTGGTTCGCACGGTCCACTTGCCGGGATCGGCGATGTCATATAGGTGAAAACGGTCGTAAGCGGAGCCGTTGGCTTTCTTCAAGACGCCAACGCCGATTTTCACGAACGTCCCACCGGGCTTCGCCTGCTCATACCCGAGCGGCTGGTTCGTCTCCGTCACGAACTCCTCGGCTGGACCGACGGCGGCCGTGCAGGGGCCGGCGACAATATCGGCGCCTTCGTAACTGAAATCGTGAACGGTGGGGTCGACGCGCTGAAACCACTGGCCGTAAAATTCGTGGCCTTTGTAGAGCAGACTGCCGATCATACCCGCCCAGTCGAATCGGGTGGCGCGATAGAAGCCGGTCTTGGCGTCCGGCAGATAGATTTTCAGACGGATTTCGCCATTCGACAGTTCGGCTTGTGGAGCGTCGGCGGCGCTGAGGATTGCGGTCGCAAAGAGAACGGACGCGCAGAATCTAAACATGCCCAATCAGCATAGCTCTCGACAACACGGTGCGGCAAGACCCGATCAATAACGCACCGCTTGCGGTAACTGGTGGAACCGGGTCGCCGTTGAATCCAACAGCTACTTACTAGGGGCCGCGCGAAACTGATATAGTATCGCCCGGACCCCTATGAAACGCCGCGATTTATTGCATGCCATCGGAACCGCTGCAGTAGCTTCTCTCGCAACCACTCGCGAAATGCGCGCCCAGGAACAAGCGGCGCGCGCCAGCCGCGGAATGCCCATTCCGAAGATCAAAGACATCAGCGTGATTGAAACCCAGCCGGGCGGAGTGCGGCTGACCGTAGTCAAGATCACGACCGATCAGGATGGCCTTTACGGCTATGGCTGCGCGACTTTCACGCAGCGCGCCGATCTGGTGAAGCCAGCCGTCGAAAAATATTTGAAGCCGTTCCTGATGGGCAAGACCACGGACCGGATTGAAGACATCTGGCAATCCTGCTACGACAGCTCGTATTGGAAGAACGGCCCGGTGCTCAACAACGCGATCAGCGGCATCGACCAGGCGCTCTGGGACATCAAGGGGCGCATGGCGGGCATGCCGGTGTATCAGCTTGCCGGCGGCAAGTGCCGCGAGGCCGCGGCCTGTTACGGTCACGCGGATGGCGCGGAGTATGCCAACGTGGTCGAATCGGCCAAGAGGTATGTGGCGCAGGGCTTCCGTCACGTGCGCGTGCAAGTGGGCGTGCCGGGCATGGCCGGATATGGCAGCGCGCGCGGCGAGAATCAGGTCAAGGCCTTGCACGATAAGCCGGTATTTGAGCCCGCCTATTATTTGCGCCGCGCTCTGAAGTTGTTCGAAGCCTGCCGCAAGGAACTGGGCGATGAGGTGGAGTTACTTCACGACATGCACGAGCGCGTTTCGCCTAACCAGGCGGTACAGTTCTGCAAGGATGCGGAGAAATTCAAGATGTTCTTCCTCGAGGATCCGTTGTCGCCGGAGGATCTCGCGTACTTCCGCCAGATCCGGCAGCAATGCGCCACGCCGATCGCGATGGGCGAGCTGTTCAACAGCCCGCATGAATGGACGCCGCTGATTGGGGAGCGCTTGATCGACTATATCCGCGTGCACGTCTCGCAGGCAGGCGGCTTCACCCCGGCGCGCAAGATTGCGATTCTGGCGGAGACCTATGGAGTGAAAACCGCCTGGCACGGGCCCGGCGATGTCTCGCCGATCGGTCACATGGCCAACGTCACGCTCGACTTAGTCAGTTATAACTTCGGCATTCAGGAATACTCGCCGTTCAATGCGCGCACGCAGGAGGTCTTCTCGGGCTGCCCGGTGATGAAGGACGGCTACCTTTGGGCAAACGAGAAGCCCGGCTGGGGCATCGAAGTGGACGAGAAGGCGGCGGCGAAATCGCCATTTACGAATAGCAATGGGTTAAACGGCGGCTGGGGCGAGATCCGGCGAATTGACGGGACAGTGATTAAGCAGTAGACCGTTGCGCTACTCGTGCCTTAGAGCGACCATCGGATCGACGCGCACGGCGCGGCGCGCCGGATGATAGCAGGCGAACAACGAGACCAGCGTCAAGACGACGGCAACGGCGGCAAACGTCAGCGGGTCTTGCGCGGTGACGCCGAAAAGTTCGTCAGCCATGAAGCGCGTCAATCCCAAGGCGGCAACGATGCCGCCAGCCACGCCGGCGAGCGCCATTCTGGCGCCATCTCCGAGCACGAGGCGCATCACATCCCCGCGTTGCGCGCCCAGCGCCATGCGGACGCCGATTTCCTGGGTGCGCTGGGTGACGACGTAGGATATTACGCCGTAAATTCCGACGCAAGAAAGAATCAGCGCGAGCGCCGCGAAGATGCTGAGCAGAATCATCGAGAGGCTGCGAGCGGCGAGGGAACCGGCGAGGACGTCATCCATGGTTTGAACGTTGTAGATCACGTCGCGAGAATCCATTTGCTTCACGGCGGTGCGAACCGGGTCCATAATGGCTGCCGGGTCGCCTTCGGTGCGCAACACGACGGCGACGGCGCCGGCCACCATCGGCATCAGCTTCTCGGGCAGTTGCATGAAGGGATAAAAGAACTGCGATTCGACGGCCGATTTGGGATCCGTGCCCAATCCCCATTGCCTTATGTGGCGAACCACGCCGACGATTTCGGCTTGCGCATTGAATTGCTCCAGATTGACGCGTTTGCCGATGGGGTTTTCGTGCGGGAACCAGGTGCGCGCAAAAACGTCGTCGATGTCGATCACCACGGGAGCGTTCTCGTTGTCTTGCGCGGTGACGAAGCGGCCGCGCTCCAGCGTGATTCCCATGGCCTGCGCGAAACCGCTTTCGACCAGATAGTACATCGCCTGATGCATTTCGTTGTCGTTGGCCGGCTTGGGCTGGCCTTCGATCCAGAAAGGCAGCGACGAGTCATGGATCATCGGGCGTGAGCCGAGCGTGACTGAAACGGCCTGTACGCCGCGAATGGCGCTCATTCGATCGTCGAACCTGCGCAGGCGGGCGCGAGTCTCCGCCGAGGTGGTTGCGGGCGTGGACGGCATAGACAGGCTGAAGGTGATTGCGTGGTTGGGATTGTATCCGGGATTGACGCGCCAGAGCCCCGAGAGGCTGCGCAGCATCAGCCCGGCGCCGATGAGCAGCACGAGTGCCAACGCGACTTCAATCATTACGACAACTCTCTGCACGTGGCGCCGCCCGCCGACCGAGCCGCGACCGCTTTGCTTGAGAATCTCCATCACGTTTACCGCAGAACCCTTGAGGGCGGGCGCAAGACCGAAAACCATGGCGGCGAACAATGAAAGCGCCAGCGTGAAAGCCAGTACGCGCCCATCGACGGAGATTTCTTCGACGCGCGGTAATGTGCCGGGCAGAATGTAGAGCAGCGCTTTTGCGCCGCAAAAGGCTAGCAGGAGGCCGAGCGCTCCGCTCAGGCCCGCAAGCAGAACGCCTTCGGTGAGAAGTTGGCGCATGACGCGGGCGTGGCTGGCGCCCAAGGCCGCGCGGAGGGCAAACTCGCGTGCGCGGCCCATTGAGCGCGCGAGAAGAAGATTGGCAACGTTCGCGCACGCGATGAGCAGCAGGAAGATGACCGCGGCTAGAAGCACCAACAGGAATGGCCGGACGTTGCCGACAATATCGTCTTTCATGGAAACGACAGCGATGCCGGCGTCTTTATCGGCGGCGGGAAAGGCGGCAGCGAGATTGCGCGCGATCACGTCCATATCGGCCGTGGCCTGCAGCAACGTGACGCCCGGCTTCAGACGGCCGACGACATGCGCGCTCACCGAGATGCGGCGATCGCGAAAAGAGGGATCGTTCCACTGGCCGATGGGAGTGTAGATGTCGCGTTCATTGCCGTAGAAAGTAAAACCGGACGGAAGCACGCCGACAACCGTGTAAGACGTGCCATTCAGCGTTATCAACTTTCCGAGGACTGTCGGCGAAGCGCCGAATTTGCGCCGCCACAGGCCGCCGCCGAGAAGCACGACCGGGCCCGCGCCCAGCTGATCGTCATCAGAGCGGAAGTCGCGGCCCAGAACCGGCCGTACGCCGAGCGTGGAAAAAAAGCCCGCGGAAATCATGTAGCCGGCGAGACGTTCGCCTTCCGCCGAGCCAGTGACGTTGTAGTTCTGGTTGCGGTAGATGGCCATCGACGAAAACGTGCGCGTGTCACGCTGCCAGTCGAGGAAGTTCAAATAGGCTGCCGGCCCCTGGTCGAATCCGAGAGTCTTTTCATAAACGGCCACAAGCCGCTCGGAGTGCGGATAGGGCAGCGGGTTGAGCAACACGCCATTGACGACAGAGAATAAAGTGGTGTTCGCGCCGATGCTCAGCGCGAGCGTGAAGACCGCGGTGGTTACGAACCCGGGCGATTTTCGTAGGAGGCGGACGGCATAGCGGATATCCTCCGCAAAGTCGCCGAGCCAATTGGGCATGTGGGAATAGACGATTCGGCTGGCGGCAGGTTTCGAGACTTAGCGCTGGACGCTAATTATGATCGTGCCGCCAACTCCAGTAAGCTTGTTTGTCGGAGTTTTTCAAGTGATTGTAGTCGACGTGTTTGCGATGCTGATCGGCCTCCCATCGGGAGTATGGCTCGTGCTCGGCGGGGCCCCAGACATGGTAATCAGCATGGGGCGAGTCATAATACCGCGCATGGACGGCGCATCCTGTTGTCAGAATCGGGCTCAAAAGCGCGCCGAAGAGAAGAATATTCCGGAAAGCGGTGTGCATTTGTCTCACGGGTTAGACATAGCAATCGCGCTGCCAGAATGGCGCGCGGCGGCGGACCGATGCATCAGCCACGCCGCCGCGCCCAAGCCAGGAAGAACTGCCAACCGTTTAGTGCTGCTTCAGGACGGCCGACAAAGCCCGCATACGGCTTGCATCGGCCGCAGATTTCGCCTTTGCGGCATCTTTGTCGAGAGCGTCGCCCATCGACTGCAGGGCCGAGGAATCTTTGCGGCTGGCACCCGGAGCTTCGACTTTGGCGATCGCGGCCTTTAGAGAAGCAATCCGCGGAGCGGCAAGCGCTCCGCTGCGCTCCAGTTGAGCCACGTAAGCCTTGCCGACGATCAGATTCTGCGGCCATACAATCTTCGGCTGGCTCTGCACGTTAAGAATGTCGAGATGCACCTGGTTCGAGGCGTCGATCTCTTCCTGCGTGAGGAACTTGCTGGGCGTCAAGCGGAAGACGTCTACGCCGCGCGCGATCTCCGAGCCGTAGATGTAGCCGTTATACCAGTAGACCGACCAGAAACCGCCGGTGCCACGCTTCACGTCGTCGAGCGGGCCGCGGTCGAAGTAAGCGATTTCGAAAGGATGCGAGGGGTCGGTGAAATCGACCATCGAGAGGCCGCCCTGATACCAGGCTTGTACGAAGACGTCGCGGCCGGGAATCGGTACCAGCGAGCCGTTGTGAGCGACGCAGTTCTCCATGTCGGTCTGTGGCGCCGGCATCTTGTAATAGGACGCCAGCGTCAGCTTGCGGTTCGAGAGCGAGAAGATAGCGTCCGCGCCCCAGTGCATCGGGTCGGTCGGCCGGCAGCGAGGCTGGGATCCGCCGCCCCACTCATCGGTGTAGAGCACTTTGGAGCCGTCGTTACTGAACGTCGCGGAGTGCCAGTAGGCATAGTTGGGATCGCTGACAGCATCGATGCGCTTCGGATTCACGGGGTCGGAGATGTCGAGCAGAATTCCGTTGCCGGAGCAGGCGCCGGCTGCGAGGCCGACGGCGGAATAGATGGTGATGTCGTGGCACTGATTGGTGGTGGAGGTCGACTGGGTGCCTTCGCCGTGAGTACCGCCTTTCCACAGGCCATCTGCGTCGCCGCTTTGCGTGTCAGTGAAGATGCGCGGGCTGGAGACGATCTTCGCCAACTCGGGGTGAGCGAGCGGCACCTTGATGATGTCGATGCGGAAGAGCGCGGTCTCCGGGTTGGCCTTCGGATCCCCGCCGGAGCAGCCGGCGAGCTCTTCGGCTGGACGAACCTGGCCGGTGCCGGAGATATAGATGTAGACGTTGTCCTTATCCTTGGGGTCGACTAGAAGGCTGTGCGTATGCGATCCGCGGCAGCTTTGCACGGCGGCAACCTGCTTGGGGTTGGTCATGTCGCTGATATCGAAGATGCGAACGCCGCGGAAGCGATCGGGACTCGGGGGAGTGGGCCGGCGTCCGCCGCGTCCGGCGGCGTCCGGCGTTCCGGCGGCTGCGGGCGGTTCCGGCGTGGCCGCAACGGTGGGAACGGGGATGCCCTGCGTGCCGCAATCGATGCGCCCGTTCATGGCTTCGGCCGACATGAACAGCAGGTGGCCGTACACGGAGACGTCGCCTTGTCCGCCCGGACAGACCAATGAAGTGCCGAGCTTGATCTTGGCGGGGTTGTCAATGTCGTAAAAGTTGATGCCGTTATAGTTCCCTACGAAGAGATGGTTGCCGATGAACGCGAGGTCGGAATTGACCGAGCCGGTGTTGATCGTGGGACCGCCGCGGCCGCCCCGGCCAGCGGCGGCTGCGCCGGCAGGAGGAACGGGAGGCGGAGGGGGTTCGGGGGCGTTGGGGTCGGGCGCGAATCCGGGCGGCTTCTGCAGGCTGGCGATTTTCTGCAGTCCGAAGATTGCCTCGCCGGCGTCGAACAAGCCAGCCTTGAGGCCAATGCGGGGATCGTCCGGGCCGGAGCGCGGATTGGAATAGACGCTGGGCGGCAAAGCCTTGGTGGGATCCGGCTGCGGCCCCCTTTGCGCGGTGCAGAGCGCGGGTACAGCCAGAAACGCTGCCCATGCGGCGCAGGCGCGAAAACGTGCGGAATATGGTCTCGGGGTCATTTCTTCTCCTTGTCAAGCATGCCGCGCATGATTTTGATCTCTGCGCTCTGAGTGTTCTCGATGTCGGTGGCGAAGTCGAACAAGACGGGGTCCTGACCCGCGCCGGGGGTATTGAAAAGATCGTCCACCATGGTCAGCGCGCCGCCGTGGTGCTGGATCATTCCGGTAAGGAAGAGGTGGTCGAACTGCGCGCCCCTGGCTTTGGAGAGGTCGCTCATTTGTTGGGGCGTGAGCATGCCGGGCATGAGCATGTTCATGTTTTTCATGTCGGCCGCGCTCATGTGGCTGTGGTCCATCTCCATGGTGGTGGGCTTGCCGCGGCTTTCCAGCCAGCGCTTCATGAAGCCGATCTCGTCGGTTTGCGAGATCGAGATCTTCTGCCCGAAGGATTTCAGGACCGGATTCTTGCCGCGCGTGCGCAGCAGGACCACCATCTCGACAGCCTGCGAGTGGTGCATGATCATCCCCTGCATGAAATCCACGTCGGCTTTGAATGGAGGCCGGGGCGGAATTCGAACGCTTGCTGCGGTGAGAAATTTGCCCGGCTGGCCAGGGGCGCCCGGCTGCACGATCGGTGCGGATTGTTGCGCGGGCGCCGCAATCGCGCCCAGTAAGAAGAGTGGGGCGGTCAGAAATCGACTGCAAAGAGCCATGCGTTACTATACAATTCGCGTTTTGAACAGTCAAATTCGATGGCGCGGTCCGCAGGTCCGCCTGCCGCCACGCACCAAGCCCCCGCGACCCCACGATCGGCAAAAAAGCACGAGCCGCGAGGCGCGGCTCAATCATACGCCGGGGCATTTCCTCATGGAAAATTTTGCGCGATCGCCGTGGATCTATGTTGATCGCGCCGTAACAAGATGTCGGCCGTAAGTGCCCGCGATTCCCCAGGGTTTTGACCTAAATGTGACACGTTATGGACCTTTGACGTATTCAATCAGGCATTCGCCTAAGCCAACTGGCTACGGGCAAAGCCCATCGCAATGCCAAGTACCTAAACACACAAAATAATTAGCCAACGCGTTGACTTACGTTCGCTTGTCCTGCATCCTTGTAGCTAACTTATCTAATATTCTGCGGATTGGGTAAATACCTGCAAATTGGATAAGGCGTCTACATAGGCCGTTATCCTCACCGGCAAACCGCCAAAAAGGGCGGTAGCTTGACCTTCCCACTCCGTATGTGTCGAGGCATAGTGCCTCCGTCACCCCCCTGTCTGGTGTTCCCCGTTGCTCATTAGCCTCCTACCGGAACTCTGTCCAAGGGGGTATTCATACGCATTTAGCCGCATATGGGAGCTTACGTCTATGGAACATCCAATGTCCGCCGCATGGTACGCCCTCAGAGTTAAAAGTAACTGCGAGCGAGTAACTGCGGCTGGTCTCACAGGAAAGGGTTTTGAAGTTTTCCTTCCTGAATATCAACCGTCTGGCGACTCCGCCAAGCAGTCGCTCAAACCACTTTTCCCCGGCTATCTTTTCTCGCGGTTCGACATCAATAACCGTTTACCCGTCCTGATACAACCGGGGCTTGTGCATATCGTCGGTTGTGGAAAACAGGCGATTCCGGTGGAGGATCACGAAATCGAATCGCTCAAAATTGTCATGCGCGCCGGCCTACCCGTGCAGCGCGAAGAAAGCGTGACGTTAGGCCAATGGGTTCGCATCGAGAAGGGCGCGTTGGCTGGAGCGGAAGGCACAGTCGTCGGACTGCGGGGCGGGCAACGGCTTTTGGTGGCCATTTCCCTGCTTCAGCGGTCCGTCTCTGTTTTGCTGGACCGGGAGGCCGTCGGCGCCCAGATCCGGCCGGCGGCAAAGGCCTCTTAGCTGCACTTACTCCGCTTATACCCCGTCAAGTAACAGCTTGGTAACAATGTATGAGAAAACCATCCTGCCTATTCGTCGCTGCGATCGTCTTGAACGTTGCGGGCGCTGATAAACCTAATACTCCGGGTTACGTACTTGGCCCTGGCGATCAAGTTATTGTGCAGGTGGCTGAGTTACCGGACTATGGCACACGGCCATATCGAATCGACGCCGACGGCAGCCTCTCGCTTCCGTTGATGGGACGGGTGCGCGCGGAGGGGTTGACGCTCCCGCAGTTTGAAGCCGAGGTGGTGGCGGGTCTCAAGAAGCAAGTGATCGATCCGCACCTGGTTGTGACAGTGACCGAACAGAGACCCGAGCCGATTTCCATCATGGGGTCCGTCAACAACCCGGGAACACAACTCTTGCAGGGCCGCAAGACTCTTTTCGACGTGGTTGCCGCCGCCGGCGGGCTTAAGCCCGATGCTGGAAACCGTATTGCAATCACCCGGCAGGAAGACGAAGGCGCGCTGACCTTACCGGACGTCGTCAAGGATCCGGCGACAGGCAGGATGACGGGGAGCATCAAGGTGGCGGACCTGGTTGACCTGCGAGATTCGGCATCGAACATCACGGTGCGGCCTCATGACGAAATCTCAGTGCCGCGCGCGCAACTGATTTACGTTATCGGCAACGTCAAGAGGGCCGGCGGATTTACGCTGCGCGAAGGCAGTACATTTTCCGCGCTGGAGGCTCTCTCCATGGCCGAGGGACTGGCTCCAAACGCGTCGCCGAAAAGTGCGCACATTCTTAGAAAGACTGGGACCGACAGCACAAGCAGGCAACGGATTCCGATCAATCTGCAAAAGATTCTCTCCGGGAAGAGCCCGGACGTCGAACTCACCGCCGCCGATATTTTATTCATCCCAGACAACGTCTCCAAACGCGTGACCACGCGAACCCTGGAGACGGCCTTGAACACAATTTCCGGCGTAGCGATCTTCCGGGGCTTCTAAAACCGCGAACGGCCCCGAAGCCGATCACGCAGAACCTATCGCGGCCGCACCGCCGCAACCAACACAAACCGAGCGTACGGGAACGAAAGGAGAACATGGTGTCGAGTGAGACGCGTGTGACTAATTCGCTTCGCGTAATGCCATGCGGTCCGAGTTTTCAATGGACGCATCTGGTGTTCGACTTGATTGCGCTTAGTTCAGCATGGCGGTTAACGGCGGAAATACGACTGTTGCTGAACCCTTATATGGCGACGCCGATCTATCGCGGGTCGCTGCCCACGGTCGCACCCAAGTTGCTCGCTCTGCTGTGCTTTTGGGTCGCTGCGTCCCTGTGGCTAAAAACGTATCGGGACAAAAGCGACCAAACGTTGGTGGCCGCGCTGTTGGGGGTGGCGGAATCCACCATGATTTTCTGCGCCACCGTTGTCCTGGCAACCTTCTTCCTTCGCCAGTTCGGGGATGACTTATCCCGTTCCTTTGTCCTCATATTATTTCCGGTTAGCTTCGTATGTTTGGTGGGCTCTCTGGCGGTTTCCATATTCGTCGCCAGAAACCTCCAAAAACGATGGCCTACGCAGAACCGATTGGCGGTGGTGGGGTCGGCCGAGGAGTCTGAAGAGATTGTCGGAGCGATCCGAAGGGCTTCCGGCGGCGAGGTTCTGTTTCTCGGGCTCATCCTTCCCGAAAAGGCGGCCCAGCGCGCCGCAGTCGGGGTTGGCGCCGGTGGAGTAAGCGCGGCGGCTTTCATGCCAGTGTTGGGGACCACCAGAGAATTGGCGGAGGTGATCAACCGTCAGTGCCTGGATCGCATCATGTTCGCGAGCGAATCGCTCAGCGAGCCTGAAGTGGAGCACTGCAGGCGGGTCACGAAGCGGATGGGCATTCTGGTGAGCCGGCCGATTCCCCAGACCGATTCCGGTGTGCTGGTGCGGCACCGCCGGCAGTACGGGATGCACTTGATCGATGTTGAGGCGGTCTCCTTTTCTCACGCGAGCGATGTGGCGAAGCGCGGTCTCGATATCGTGCTCTCGCTGGGTCTGATTACGCTGCTGGCTCCGCTCTTCGCGCTGCTCGCATTTCTGGTGAGGATCACATCCAAGGGTCCGATTTTCTACAAGGCGCCCAGAGTGGGTAAGGGCGGCCGTTATTTTACGTTTTGGAAATTCAGGACGATGTACGTCCGCGGCCCGAAGCGCCACGACCTTGCCCAGCGGAATGAGAGTTCGGGGCACCTCTTCAAGATTCGGCGAGACCCCAGGATTACCCCGGTAGGGCGCGTGATGCGCCGGTTGAGCCTGGACGAACTGCCGCAGTTGTTCAACGTATTGGCCGGCGATATGAGCCTGGTGGGTCCGCGGCCGCTCCCGGTTGAAGACTTGGACGCGGACGGTATGAGCAGAGCATTCACGGAATGGGCGGAACTGCGTTCGGTGGTACGCCCGGGTATCACGGGTCTGTGGCAGGTAAGTGGACGCAGCGAACTTCCGTTCGCGCGAATGATCGAACTGGACATGGAATATGTCCGGTGCGTATCGATTCGTCAGGACTTGAGCATATTAGCGAAAACGTTCCGGGCCGTATTGTCAGGTCAGGGCGCGTTTTAGACGGAGTAAGGCGAGACGTGGCAAACAGCCCCAATAAGCTCGATATTCTCGGCGTCCGGATCAGCACTACCAGTTACAGCGAAGTAGTGGAGTGCTGCCGGGGATGGGTAGCGGAGCGCCGTTCGGTTCCGTTTCCGGTGCGGGCGCGATGCATCTATGTGACTTCGGTTCACGGGGTCATATCGGCGCGAGATGACGGCGCGGTGCGCGGAATCCTGAACGCGGGAGACATCGCGACACCCGATGGCATGCCGCTGGTCTGGGCTCTGCGATCTTTCGGGATGAAGGAACAGCAACGCGTGTATGGGCCCACTCTGATGCTGCGATTGTGCGAGGACGCGGCCGAACGCGGACATCGCGTGTTCCTTTACGGAGGGCGTGAAGAGTGCCTCCTGGAATTGCGCAAGCGCCTCAAAGACCGATTCCCGGCTCTGCAAATTGCGGGTGAATATTCGCCGCCGTTCCGTCCGCTCACTAGTGAAGAAGACGAACACGTTTGCCGGATGATCCTGGATTCGAAAGCCGACATTATCTTCGTGGGCATCAGCACTCCCAAGCAAGAGCAGTGGATTCATTCGCATCGCGAGGCATTTCCCGGCGCGATCATGATCGGAGTGGGAGCCGCTTTCGATTTTCACGCCGGCCGCGTCAAACAAGCGCCCGCGTGGATGCAGCGAAACGGACTGGAATGGTTCTTCCGGCTGTGTAGCGAGCCTATGCGCCTTTGGCAGCGCTATCTGCTCGTGACGCCGCGCTTCCTTCCACTGTGGGCGATGCAACGTTTTTCTCCCTGGATACTAAGGCGGGGAAACTGGCCAGTGAGTAGACGCATTCTGCTGGTGCACAATTTCTACCAGCAGTCCGGGGGCGAAGACCGCGTATTTCACGCCGAGGCGGAGATGCTGCGGCGGCAGGGACACCAAGTGTTCCTGTACGAGGAACATAATGACCGAATTCGCCAGCAGGGTGCGCTGAAGACCGCAGTTCCAAACTATCTGGAGCAGTCAATCGGTCGGCCCGGCTGCGTAAAGTCATCCAGGAAAATCAGGTGGAGTTGTGCCACTTCCACAATACCTTTCCCTTGATTTCGCCTTCGGCATATTATGCTTCGCAACAGCTTCACGTGCCGGTTGTTCAGACGCTCCATAACTACCGGCTCATCTGTCCCGGATCGCTGCTTATGCGAGACGGTCGAATCTGTGAGGACTGTGTTGGCCGGAAGATCGTTTGGCCGGGGGCGATCCATAAGTGTTATCGCAACAGTTACTCGGCCAGTACGGTTTCCGCAACCGCCTTCAGCCTGCATAACCTACTGGGAACCTGGGGCAAGCGGGTTGACCGCTATATCGCGTTGACCGAATTCGCGCGCAGAAAATTCATCCAGGGAGGACTGCCGGCTGAAAAGGTAGTCGTGAAAGGAAATTTCATAGATCCCGACCCCGGCGCCGGAAGTGGCGAACGGGGTCATGCTCTATTTGTAGGCCGACTTTCGCCAGAGAAGGGAGTGACCACTCTGTTGGACGCGTGGAATCGCCCCGGAGTCCGGGTCCCTCTCCGCATCGCCGGCGGCGGACCGCTGGCAGACTTGGTGAAAGAGACGGCGCTCAGCAATTCGAATGTTCAATGGCTAGGAGAGATCGGACGAGCCAAGGTACTGGAGGAGATGCAAAGCGCCCGAGTTCTGATTTGCCCCTCCACGTGGTATGAAGGCTTCCCCTTGATCATCGTCGAAGCTTTTGCCACGGGCCTGCCGGTGATTGCTAGCGACCTTGGGTCCATGCCGGAATTGATTCGGCCGGGACATACTGGGCTGCTTTTCCAGCCAGGAAATGCTGAGGAGTTGGGTGTCAAAGTTCAGTGGGCATTCGAGCATGCGGATCGAATTCGAGAAATGCGAGTGAACGCCCGCCAAGCCTACGAAGCCCGTTATACCGCGGAAAAGAACTATTTGAGCTTGATGTCGATATACGACGAGGTTTTGACGCCACGGCAGAATCGGGGCGAGTTGCGCGAACACGAAGCGGTGTTGCAATGACCAGCACTTCGCCGATACGCGCCCAACCTGAATTGCAGGCGCTGTTGATGGCGGTACGCAGCCGCCTGACACCGGAAAACATAGCCGAGGTTCGCCGTCTCCTGCGTCAGAACCTCGATTGGGATTTCCTACTCAGACAGGCGCATGCCAACGCCGTGCTGCCGCTTTTGCGGCGCGGCATTCATGCCCACTTTGAAGCGGAGGTCCCGGCGGCAGTATTGGATACTTTGCGCAAGGCCTGCGAGCGCACGCAGCAGCGTAATTTGGCGCTTACCGCCGAGTTACTGCATGTCATGGGGCGCCTCGAGGAAAAAGGAATTCCCGTTCTGCCATTTAAGGGTCCGGTTTTGGCGGAGGGAGCTTACGGAAATATATCGCTGCGGACGTTCGGTGATCTCGACCTTCTACTGCACGAAGAGCACCTGCCCCTTGCGCAAGAGATATTGACGAAACAGGGGTATCGTTCGGAATACACATTCACCGCGGACCAGGAGCGGGCATATAGGAAACTCGAGTGCGCCGTGCGGATGCGGCACCCGGAACGCAATGCCGTTGTGGAACTGCACTGGGCGCTCACCGAACGGTATCTCTCGATCCGGCTCCCCGTGAAGCGATTTTGGGAAAACGCACAAACGGCGATTGTGGCCGGCCGAAAGGTGCGGACGTTTGGCCCCGAGGACCTGCTGCTCTATCTATGCGTCCACGGAAACAAGCATCAATGGAGCCGGCTCGAGTGGATCTGCTCCATCGCCGAGCTGATTATCGCGCAACCCGACTTGAACTGGTCTGAAGTTCAGGCGCGGGCGCGCGAATTCGGCGTTCAGCGGTTGCTGCATCTGGCGCTGATTCTGGCGAGCGAGCTCTTGCAAGTCGAAGCGCCCGCAGTGCTCCGTCCGGAGATGGAAAAGGACGCAACCGCCTGGCGGCTCGCCCGCCAGATTGAGCGAGATCTGTTTCAACCCAAGAACGAAGTGACGCGCGACGTCGATCGCGGAAGCTGGTACTTCTATCTCTTGCGGTCGCGCGAACGTTGGACAGATCGCGCGCGCATCATATTATTCTCTTCGATCCGGCAGCCCCACCCGTCGTCCGGCGAACTGGTGGCGCTGCCGGCGCGGCTTGCGTTTCTTTATTACATCTTTAGGCCCCTCAGACTGCTAAGCGCCTCGATCGCCGGCGCCTGTCATTATGCGTTCGGCGAGCGCAAGGCTGTTATGCCGGCCGCCGCCAGCGCTCAGGAAAATCAACCGGAGCATCCGGAGACTATCTGCACACGGTAAGAGCTTAACTTCCGGCTCATATCATGGAGAACTGGTTTCAATGAAACGCCTCGCCAATTCTTGGTTAAATCGGCCCGATTCCGATGACGCTGCTCATGATTCATTTCGCCTGGAAGCAAAGGTGGACGAACTTCTTAGCGCGCTCGAAGCACCGGACACTCCGGCATCCTATACTCAACCGCCATCCGGGCTCCTTTCATATTGGCGAACCATTCGGGCCAGGGGATGGCTGATTGCGATCATGGCGATCCTGGGGACCGCTGCGGGATGGCAGCTAAGCCAACGCGAACAGAAGGTGTACCAGGCGGCCAGCACGATGGAAATGCTCGAGCCCGGCCAGACATTCAGTACGCACACTCCAACCAGCAATAATCCGGTCGTCGGGGACACTTACATCGATACGCAAGTCGTAAAGCTTCGCAGCGCCAGCTTGTTGACCGAGGTGTTATCTGAGCTGCGGCGCGAACGGATTATAAAACCAGGTGTTTCTCTTTCCGGGCTTGCCGTCGTGCCTGGAAAACCGGAATCGGAAATCGCAGAGGCGGACGTGCGGACCATGCGGAGCAACCTGGGGGTGTCACCCATTCGAGGGACCAGTCTTATTGAGGTCACTTATGAATCACCCGACGCTAATCTGGCCGCGCAAATCGTTAATTCGGTGACCAACGAGTACATTCAAGAAGAAGTTGCGGCTCGCGCGGGAACGGCCGGACAGACTCGGGCGTGGCTGCAGAAAGAGCTGGAAAGCAATAAGACGAAGCTGGAAAATTCGGAGAAGCAACTACAGGACTACGCCAACGCGTCAGGCCTGCTCTACACTTCTCCCAAAGAGAACGTAGGCGAGCAGACCGAGGACAAGTTGCAGTTTATCGCACAGCAACTCTCGGAGTCGCAGGCGAAGCGGGCGAGTTTAGAGGCGCGCTACAAAATCGCCGAGGCGGAGGCTGCCCACTCCCTGGTAGGCGAGGACGAAAGCCCGACGCTGCATACCATCCAATCTCGATTACTCGATCTCAAGGCGCAACGCGCATTACTGGCCGCCACGTTCACGCCGGAATACTTCAAGGTGAAGGAAGTGGATGCCGAAATCGCCGAGTTGCAGAGCGCTCAGACCAAGGAATCCGCACGCTTCCTGGCCCAAATGCGAGGCCAGTATGAAACGGAGCAGCAGCACGAGCGCCTGCTTGCAGACGCCTACAAGCAGCAGACGGTTCTGGTGGGCGATTCGGCTGCAAAGGCCATCCACTATAACGTTCTCAAGCGCGAAGTCGAAATCAACCGCAACCTATATGATTCCCTTCTCTCCGGAATGAAGGACGCGGAGGTTAATGCGGCTGCGCGCGTTCGCACGGCGAGGGTGGTGGACCCCGCCACGCCTCCGTCTCTACCTTACCGGCCGAATCCGGTCCGCAACGGCGTGGTTGGACTTCTCTGCGGGCTGATGCTGGGAACGGCATTCGTGCTGGTGAGAGCGACGAACGACCGTCGCTTCAAGAACCCGGCTATGGTCACGTCTTGCCTAAACCTTCCCGAACTGGGCGTCATTCCGTCAGCCAAGGCGCACCTGATGCCCACCGGCCGCCGCCACTTGCCGGCCGCCGCTTTCAAATCACGAAGGCGTCTCCTCCCGACCCTTCGCGCGGACAAAGCCGCGCCTGTCGCGAATGCCTTCCACTCGGCCGTGACTTCCATATTCTTCTCCGGCCGTTCCTCCGAGTCGCCCAGGCTGGTGGTGGTCACTAGCGGGTCCCCTCACGAAGGCAAGAGCACCGTGGCGGGGAACCTGGGGTTGATGGCCGCGCAAACGGGCAAGCGTGTGCTCTTGATTGATGGCGACCTGCGCAATCCGCGGCTTCACCAAATATATTCGGCCTCGAATGACCATGGGCTGACAGACCTCCTGCTGGACGATCGGCCGATCGACAGAGACCGCGCGCTTTCCATGACGCAAAGTACCAACGTTGACGGACTCTTTCTGTTGACCAGCGGTCCCATTAACCGGCAGTTGATTGCGCTGTTGCATTCCGACCGTCTTGCCGAGACTCTGGCTGAGCTTCGCAGCGAGTTTGATTTGGTGCTCATCGATACGCCGCCGGTAATGCCATTCGCAGACGCCCGGATCTTCGGCAAGCTCTCCGATGCAGTCATCCTGGTGGTGCGCTCGGGCGTTACCACTCGCAACCTTGCACAGGCGGCAAGAGCGCGGTTCGCGGACGATGGATCGACCGTCATAGGCACCATCTTGACCGACTGGAGTGGCAAGGAGACAGGGTACGAGTACAGCGATGCCAGATACGGGGCCTAATCTCCCAGGTATCGCGGGCAGAATCGAGAATCGTCGCGGCGCCGAGAGGAACACGTTGATTCAGGAGAATCTGGACTGTAAGAATCAGAGCGGACAAAACCTCACCGTCACGGAGGAAGCTCCGGACCGGGAGCTGACTGCTCTGGTCTGGTGCAGCGTCGCCGATCCCGCTGGCGGAATGGAACGTATTGCGCTGAACCTGGCAAACGGCCTGGCGAGAACCGGCTGGCGAATTCTGCTCGCCGGTCCGTTCCAGGGCGTCGATTTTCTATCCCGCTCGATCTCGCCGAAGGTGGAACTCATCGACCATCAGCCGGACAAATCTATTGCCGGCCTGCTTCGAACCGCGCGATTCTTGCAGCGCGTGGTGAAAGAACGCGGAGTGGATGTGATTTCCGCTCACGGATCGGTATTTCCGCTGCTTCCCCTCTCCGTACCCGTAGTCTGGACGGAGCACGCGCTGCGGTATGGCGGCCGCGAGATGCTGAGCGGTTCTCGCGGGTTCGCATGGCGCCGGGTTCGCGAGCGTCTGCTGCGGCGTCAGTGGCAGTTAGTCACGGTATCTCATTACGTGCGCGATGAAACGTGCCTAAGGCTCAAACTTCCCAACCAGGCCGGAACGGTGATTCATAACGGCCTGCCAAATGCAGCGGCGCTCGAATCGTTGGCGCCTCCCAAACTGACGCGCCCGTATCAGATCGGCTTCTTAGGCAGACTGGTGGCCGCCAAGCATCCGCTGGATGTATTTGAACTGAGCAGGCTCTTGAATCGGATGGGGACGCCGCATGTTTGGCATGTCTTCGGCGACGGAATTCTGTTACCGAAGATGCGCGACGCCGCGGCCAAGGCCGGTCATTCGGTAGTGTTGCGCGGCCTGGTGGAGAGGCCGGAAGAAGCTTTCGCGCAGATCGACTTACTGAGCTTTCAATCCCATGGCGAGGAGGAAGGGCTGCCCACGGTACTGATCGAAGCGCTTCTGGCGAACCGCCTGGTAGTCGCCTGGGATGCGTCCAGCATCCGCGAGGTGTTGGATTCCAGAGGAACGCTGGTAGCCACGCCGTTCGCGCTGGAGCGTTTTGCCGAGGCGATCGCGTCAACCTTGCAACGCGGGCGTCAACATCCAGAACGCGACGGCCGGTGGCTTGAGGAGCGCATGTGATCGTCGCGCACGACGCTATTTTGACCAGCGCCGTCCGCTCGCGTTCGCACGCGGGCACGGCCGGGGGTACGCGTTGAGCGAACAGCTCCGGAAAGGTCCGCGGCTCCCATGGTGGGTCAAGCTATTGTTGGCTTATCTGGCGGGAGTTACGATCATCGGCAAGGGGCCGACTTATCTCGGCGTCCCGCCGGTGTTTTGGGGTGAGGTGGTGCTGGCGCTATCTCTCCTGCTGATTGCGCCGTGGGCTCGCGGCACCCAGTTACTAACTAAAAATCGGCCGACCACCGCGGTAATCGTCGCCTTCATGGCGTTGGGCGCTGTACTAACCGCGCTCTCGTTTCCGCAATGGAAACTGGACGCGATCCGCGACGCGGCCATGTGGTATTACGGCCTGTTCTATTTCGTAGGGCTGGGGCTTGCGGCGCGCGAAGCGATCGCAAATCGGGTGTGGTTCTATCTACGAGTCTTTTGGATGATCTCACTGGTCTGGAATACCGCCGATCTGCTTTCGCGCTACCGTCTGTCGCATTCAGGGCCCATCATTCCCTGGCGCGGCGTCCCTCTTCTTTTCAATTCCACGCATGAGGCGGGGCAGAACCTGGCTCTCGGGGCGATGATCGTCCTTTGCACCATTACGCTCCAACGGAAACCGATTCTGCGAGCGATATTAGTTCCCATTGCGCTGTTGGGATTGGCGGCGTTTGCCGCCGCCGAAGGCCGGGGTATGCGCGTAGGAATGGCATCGGGCGCGGCCGCCGCCCTTTTGCTTTGTCTTTCGCCTCGAAAGGCGCCGCACCTGAGCACGCGGCTGCTCACGTTGTCGGCCGCCGCGATCCCGCTGCTTGTGCTGGGTTTTGCGATCAATCCCGATAAAGTAATCGCGCTCGCGCACGTCGATCGATTCGCCGACGCCGACCCCTCCAATCCCACGGGCACCGCGAACTGGCGCGTGATTTGGTGGCAGCACCTATACGCCGTGGTAATGAAGACAGACCCAGTATTCGGCCTTGGTTTCGGTGAGAGCCTGCACGTTTACCACCCGTTGCTCTCCGCCGAACACGGGATATTCGAGGTCCGGTCGCCGCACAATTTCAACGTGACTGTGTTTACGCGCATGGGGATCGCTGGATTCGTCCTGTGGGTCGCCGTCCTGTTGATCGGCATTGGAACCTTGTTCGGCCGCGTCTGGTGGGGGATGGCGAGGGGCGAGCCGTATACTCCGGATCGGCGTGACGAGTTGACTTTCTGGGTCATGATGCTGGTCGCGACAGTAGTAAATAGTTCATTCGGCGTGCTGATGGAAGGGCCAGTCTTGGGAATCTGGTTCTGGTTTGCATTGGGTTTCAGCAGCGGCCGGGCGCTCAGTTCCGGAAGACAAGCGGCCTCTTCGCCGCGCGAGCGTCTCATGAGTGTGACACGGCGCTTTATATATCCAGCTACGTACGCCGCAACAGTCCGATAATTGCACCTAACTAACGGGAGGAAAATTCGATTCATGAAGAAGATATTAGTTACCGGCGCTGGCGGCTTCATTGGCCATCACCTCGCGAAAGACCTGGTCGCCAAAGGCTACTATGTCCGCGGCGTGGACATTAAGCGCCCTGAGTACGAGGAAACGGCCGCGCAAGAATTTGAGCTGCTGGACCTGACGAAATGGGATAACTGCCTCGTGGCCACGCGCGGAGTGGAAGAGGTCTACGCATTGGCCGCCAACATGGGGGGCATCGGCTTCATTGAGAGCAATAAGGCCGTAATTGTGCGGGACAGCTCACTGATCAGCCTGCACACGCTCGAGGCCGCCCGCGTGAATGGGTGTAAGCGTCTGCTGTTCACTTCCAGCGCCTGCGTCTACCCCGGATACCTCCAGAAGAAAACCGACGTTACGCCGCTCAAAGAGGAGGATGCGTACCCCGCCGACGCCGAGGATGGTTATGGTTGGGAAAAACTCTACACCGAACGCGTCTGCCGCCATTACCGGGAGGAGTTCGGACTCGACACGCGCGTCGTCCGTTTCCATAATATCTTCGGGCCGCTGGGGACCTACGACGGTGGCCGCGAGAAGAGCCCTGCCGCCATCTGCCGGAAAATAGCGCTGGCGCAAGATGGCGGCGAAATCGAAGTCTGGGGTGATGGGGAGCAGACCCGCTCTTATTGCTATATCGACGACTGCGTGGAAGGTATCTTCCGGCTGATGCGCAGCGATTACGTGGAGCCGTTGAATCTGGGGCAGGATCGTATGATTTCGATCAACGAGCTGGTAGACATGGTCGCTGCCATTGCCGATAAGACAATTAGCAAGACTTACAATCTGTCGGCGCCCCAAGGCGTACGCGGACGCAATAGCGACAACACCCGCCTGCGCGAGGCGCTGAAGTGGGAACCGCATATTACGCTCGAAGAAGGCCTTCGCAGGACTTACAACTGGATCGAGGGCCAATTAATCGCCGCAGGGCGCATCGATGCGCGCAAGGTGCGGACCGCGGCGTAAAACATAGATTTGATGCCTCGCCAATTCAATACCGCGTCGGCGTCTTCGGTGGCCACGATTCCGCCATCAGACGCTTCGACGGGAACCATCGAGCGCGCCTCCTGCGACTCCCCGCGTCCGCGGCGAGGCTCGCTCGCATGGAACATCCTGTGGCTTTACGCGCTGCAGGGGTTGAACTATGTCACGCCGCTTGTGCTCTTGCCCTACCTGGTGAGAGTGCTCGGCGTTGAACGGTATGGTTTGGTGATGGTGTCCCAGTCGATTGCGCAGTATTTCATCATTGCCACCGATTACGGGTTCAATTTCTCCGCAACCAGGGCCATTACCACCAGTCGAAACGATCGAATGGCCGTCAGCCGCATCTTCTGGACTGTCATCAGCGTGAAGACGTTCCTGATGGCGATTGGGGCGTTGGTGATGGCGGCGATGCTCCTATGGATCCCGAGGTTCCATGCCGAATCGGCGATCTATGGCGCGGCTTACCTTGCGGTGATCGGCAGCGTCATTTTCCCGCAGTGGTTGTTTCAGGGAATGGAAAGCATGCGTTCCATGTCAATCATTAGCGGGCTGGCAAAGGTGGCCGCAGGCGCGTGTATCATTCTTTTCGTGCATCATCCGGAAGACACGTTGCTCGCAGCGCTCCTACTGTCGAGCGGCCAGTTAGCGGCCGGACTAGTGGGCGCTTTCGTTGGCATCCGGCGTTATGCAGGCGTTTTCGTACGGCCCGAACGATCCGGCCTTTTAGCCGCGATCCGCGATGGCCGGCATTTGTTTTTGACCACGGCCTCCATCAGCCTTTTCACCAACACCAATACGCTTTTGGTTGGGCTGATTGCGGGGAACGCACAGGCTGGCTATTTCAGCCTTGCTGACAAACTTGCGCGCGCTACTACCGGCGTGATCGGCCCGGTGATCCAGGCTGCCTACCCGCACACGATACGGTTGATCGGAGAATCGAAACGCGCCGCGCTTACGTTCCTGCGGCGAACCCTCGGTTATGCGGGCGTGCTTGCCGCGTTGGCCGGCGCCGGAATCTTTCTGCTGGCGCGCCCCATCGCGCGAGTGGCTTTCGGCGGACACGCGGTCGAAGTTCTGCTGCTGGTGAGATGTACGGCCATGTTTCCCTTCTGGGCGACCTTGAACGGAATTCTGGGAACTCTGGTTCTCATTCCCTTCGGCTGCGACAGGCCGCAAAGCAAACTGGTTTTGGCGGCGGTCGCGGTGAACGCGATTCTAGCCTCCATTCTGATTTCGACCGGCGGGGCCGTCGGCGGCGTGGCCGCCATGGTCGTGATCGAGATTCTGTTGGTAGGCGGCAACCTGATTATTCTTTCCCGCGAAAGGATCAATCTCTTACGAAGCTCCCTATGATCACGCAAGAATCCAGGCAGGAAGTCGATGTGAGCGCGGTTGTTCCGAGCCGGCCATCCCCCAATGTCCGTCGATCCGCCTTTAGCGCGGCACTGGGCACTTTGATCGGAGCATTGAGGAATCAAGCCCGCTTGCTCCGCGACCGGTGGGTTCTCGAGCGTTTCGCCGCCCAACAAGAAGGGTGCCATATCGATCCGCGCGCGATCATCCGTGTCGGCGAGGCGTGCGAGTTACGGCTAGGCAAGAACGTGAAAATTGGCGCGTTCTCGCTGATTTCCGTCGAATCGGATGCCAGTGGCTCGATCGCCGGACCGGCCGTACTGGAAATCGGCGATCACACCTACATCGGCGAGTTCAACAATATCCGCGCAGCTGGCCGAACCACGATTGGCTCGCGATGCCTCATCTCACAAGCGGTCTCTCTGATTGGAGCCAATCACGGCACCGATCTTGGAAAGACGATGATGGAGCAGCCTATCCGTTCAGACAGGGCCGGCGTCGTCATCCATGACGATGTGTGGATCGGAACGCACGCGACCATCCTGCCGGGAGTGACTGTCGGTAGAGGCGCAATCGTCGCCGCCGGCGCGGTAGTTGTCGAAGACGTCGCGGAGTACACCATTGTTGGGGGAGTTCCCGCAAGATTTCTCAAACGCCGTGAATAATGAACGGCTGACGGTTCCTGAACTGGCATGAGTATTCTCCACGGTCTGCAGCGGTATTACAGCAACTTCGGCGTACGAGGCGTTCTGGCCGCCTCCACGGGCCGCGTTTTCGGCCGTCCAATGGAGATTACGGCGCATCCTCCAGGAATTCTGCATCCGGTTCAGGTGCGGGCGCGAACCACGGACGTGCATGTTTACAGTCACGTCCTGTTAGACGACGAGTATGGCTTCGACTTACCGTTTTCTCCAGAAACTATCATCGACGCCGGGGCGAACATTGGAATGGCTTCGATCTATTTTGTCCACCGCTACCCGAAGGCCAAAGTTATTGCGATCGAGCCTGAGCCGTCTAATTTCGCGGTGCTGGCCAGAAATACCCGGCCCTATCCGTCGATCGTCCCTGTCCAGGCGGCTCTGTGGAACCGGGACGGTGAAATCAGCATCGGCAGCCGGGAGCCAAACAGCGGCGTGAAGGGCAAGGACGGCTTTGTGACTCACGACGGCCCGGGAACCCGGGTGCGTGCGCTTACGCTTCAAACACTCATGCGGGAAATGCGAATCACTTCCGTGGATCTACTGAAAGTCGATATTGAGGGCGCTGAAAAAGAGGTATTTGAGGTGTGCGACTGGATGCGCGCCGTGCGTTGCCTGATGATCGAACTGCACGATCGCTTGAAGCCGGGGTGCAGCGAGGCCGTAAACTCCGTTACCCAGGGATTCTCGCAGACCCAGCGCCGCGAGACCGTGTGTTACCTGCGGGAGATTTGATCATGCAAAACGGCGTCTCGGTAGTGATGGCGGTGTACAACGGCGAACGGTTCCTGGCCGAGGCTGTGGAGAGCACTCTCAAGCAAACCGCGCCGGAGATCGAACTGATCGCGGTCGATGACGGATCTACGGATGGCTCGCGCCGGATCCTCGAGCAATACGCGGCGCGAGATCCGCGGCTCAAGATTGTGAGCATCGCGCACGGTGGTCTCCCGCGGGCGCTCAACGCCGGCATTCGCGCGGCTCGCTACGATCTGATCGCGCGCATGGACTCTGACGATCGGATGCTTCCGGACCGTATCGAGAAACAATCGGCATTTCTCGCGGGACGCCCGGAATTGGATGTAGCGTGCAGTTATTGCTACTTCATCAATGCCGTGGGCAAGCGAATCGGCTCATCGGCCCGCGCCATCGATGTCCCGGCTGGCCTGCGGGAGTTGCGGCCATCGCGGTTCCTGGAGATTACGCATCCCACGGTGCTGATGCGGAAGGCAGCATGTTTGGATGTGGGCGGCTACCGTGAGGATCTTTCGTACGCGGAGGACCGCGAGCTATGGGGAAGGTTTGCGACCAGCGGCCGGCTCATGGGCATTCAACCCGAATACCTGATGGAATTCCGGCTGCACGGCGGTTCCATGACCATGAAAAAAGCTACGCTGCAGCATGAGGTGTGCGGGTTCATCGACTGCAACATTATCCGGCGCCTTCGAGGAGCGCCGGAACTCTCCATGCCGGAATTTCGTGAATGGAAGCGCCAGCAGCCGCTGCCTGGCCGGATCATGGAGTTACTGAACTTCAGCTCTTTGCATGCCTTCAAAAGAGCCTCCCGGCACTATGGAGAGGGCCGCTACTGCCAGTGCGCCCTCACGCTGGCCGCGGCCGTGACGATGAATCCTTTTCATATCCTGGGCCGGGTTATTGCGAAGGTGCAAACTCCAGTGCAACACGCATGAAGCAAATTACCGAGAGAGCCGGCTTGTTACTTGGCTATGTTGAAATAGGTGGATTCGCCGCCGGGCGGCGGCATAACAGTATCAACGGTGCTGTGAACGTCATGCCCCATTTGCTGGAAGCCGTAAAGATTGGCGGCCTGCTGCCCCCACGCCCATTGAATCTGACTGATGTCGGTGACGTGGTAGACGTTGTAGTCGAAGACGTTGTTGCCGTTCGCCAGGATGTTGGCAATATCGTAGTCGGCCACCATTCCGGTGGCTCCCTGAGGGCTCTGGCGGGTGATGACAACATTGTTGTGGATGTAGTTGTTCGTGGCGAGGCGCGGGCCGTACGGTCCCGAGCCCCGGTCCTGATGAATGATCCCGATCGCATTTCCGCGGTCCTGCAAGACGTCAACGGTGTTGCCGTACACCTGCGAACCGCTCGAATTCTGGATCAGGATCTGCGATCCCCACATCCACCAACTGGCGTTGGGAAGGTAGTTATAGCGCACCGTGTTGTAGCGGATTGTTGCGTTGTAGCTGATCTCGTATTGGATTCCGGAGCCGGAGTAATTGCTGGTGACGGTGTTAGTCTCGATCAGCGTGGTCATGCAATCGACGTCGAACCAGAGACCCGGCCCATAATTATCATGGACATTGTTGCCTCGTACGATCAGCCCGGTGGATTGAGCGAACTTCGCGCCTCCCGATTCCCAGTTGGGGTCGAATCCGGCATAGTTGTTGCGGGAGATTTCGTTGCCTTGGATCAACAGGTTGGTCCCGCCGCCGCCGATTCCTTTTTGTCCGTTGTCGTGAACGAAGTTTTGGAGGATTTGGGCGCCGCTGGACCCAGTAATGCCGGTACCGTGATTCCACCGCACCTCGTTATTGCTGATCATCCAGTTCTGTCCCGGGTATTGGTCGCCGATTGCGCCAAACTGGGCCGGGACCGCGTATTTTTCGACCACGAGGCCCTGGACTGTGACGCCGCTCGCCGAACCAAAGAAAGCAGACCGGGCGGTGCTGGTTTCGATCGTATGGCCAGTGGGATCGTCAGCGAAATAGATGGTGTGGCTTGCGTAATCGAAATACCAGGTCCCGCTGGTAACGGCGCTCAGCGAGCCAACAGCGAGAAGCGGGCGGTTGTCAAAGAAGAGGTCTTCGGGATGAGCGCACATCGGATGGGCCGGGTCGCATGACCCGTTAGTCTGCCCCTGTTGCGCCTGCCCGGCGGCTAGCCAAAGGTTTCCGGATCGGCCGAATGAAGTTAGTAAGGTGGCGCCACTAAGGATAGCGCCGGGCTGACCGATGAATTGGTCGCCGGTTTTCGGTTGTATTTGTTGAAGGCGGTAAGTGCCAGCCTGTAGTATGAACGTGGTATTAGGAGGATTGGCATTTACCGCCTGCTGAATATTATTCGCCGGCGACAAGGTGATTTGGGTTTGTCCGATGGCGGGGACTGCGATTATGACGCAAAACGCTGCAATACCTAGGGTACGGGGCCTCAAAGTGGTTCTGGTTTCCTTTACGCTAAATCCGGTCGCGATGCCTTATAGCTCATCGACCAAGCCTACTTTTGTTTTACGATTTATCCGACATTTCTTACAAGTGCGCGATTGTTATTAACCGGCTGGCTCACAATCGTTAATTCTGAAAATTATTGGAAGGAAGGAACGCTCATGCAACCGGCGCTTGCACAATCTCTGATCCGGCGCACCTCTGAAGCCGTCTCTTGTGAACTGGGAGGCGAGAGCGTGATTCTCGACATGGCCACTGGCGTCTATTTCGCGCTGGATTCCATTGGAACCAGAATTTGGGATTTGCTTCAGACTCCGTGCAGCATGGAAACGCTGTGCGATGACCTGATGCAAAAATACGATGTGGATGCGGCCCGATGCCGGGAGGATGTGATGGTTCTCTTGCAGGATCTCGCGGCCCACGGCTTAATCAAGCCGGATGATGAACGATAAAAACCGCCGCCAGCAGCAAGGCCGGCGCTCGGCCGCGGAGTATTGGCTCCTGTGCCGCGGTCTGGCAGGAAGCGTGGCCAGCCGGCTCGGCCTCATGGTTCTCCCGCTGGCGGTTGTGCGAAAGGCTGTGCGTTTTTTCTTTGCCAGCGATTCGCCCTTACCGCCCGAACGGCGTTGTTCGGCCGAGCAGGTGATACGCGCGGCGGTATCGGCCGGTATCCATTCACCTGTCGGCAGCACCTGCCTCTCAAACGCCTTAGTGGCCCAGGCCATGCTCCAGCGGCACGGTTACGACGCAACGCTTCGCCTGGGCGTCAAGCGAGACGCGAACGGCGCTTTTTGCGCCCACGCGTGGGTAGAACGGGACGGCCGAATCGTGGTCGGTGGACCTCCCGCCGAGATTTCCAAGTACACTTCGCTGCCCGACATTGAGCATCTAATACGATGACCGCCGGATTCGTCACCAACGGAGAGGTTTTCCACTACGCCGCGTATGGGCTCGGAATACGGTCGGAGATTGCGTTGCCTGAATTGACGCACGCCACCGGGGGCGACGACTTCCGGATTCGGCTGACTGCCCCCAACCATTCCGTGGAAGGCCGATCGATCGAGTGGGAGGGCGACCCGGTTCAAGAGGCTCGATTCAACTACCCCGGCCTGGCGCGTTTTGTGGTTCGTGGCGGCTGCGATTTGGCCATCACTCCGTACCCGGATGGGGACACCGCGCTCTTCCGGCTCTATGTGCAGGGGATGATGCTGGCGTCGGCGCTCCATCAACGCGGCCTCTTTGTCTTGCACTCGAGTGTGGTGGATGTGAACGGCGGCGCGATCGGATTCATGGGGCCGATCGGCGCAGGGAAGTCGACCTTTGCCTCGGCATTCCGCGCGCTGGGCCACAAGGTTCTGGCTGACGATAACGCCGCGCTGGAATTGGGCAGCGCGCCACCCCTGGTGCTTCCGGCATTTCCCAGCGTCAAAATCTATCCCGAGATCGCCCGTTCCCTCGGATTCGGACGGGATTCGCTAAGGCCCATGCACGCCTCCCAAGTGAAAGAGGCGCAGTGCGTCAGCGACGCCTTTTCGCCTACTCGCCTGCCTTTGCGTTGTATCTACCTGCTCGATCGCGAGGCCGAAGATAGGCCGGTACGGGTCTCCCCCATCGAAACGATCACCGAATTGCTGCGTCATTCCGTTCCCACGCGCTGGGGCGTGCGTGGCGACGGACGCCATCTAAGGATGTGCGCAAGCCTGGCCAAAATGGTTCCGCTCTTCCGCGTGCGCACCTTCAAAGAACTAAGCGAGATACAAGCGATCGCGGGAAGAATCGAGACGCACGCGCTCAGTGCAGACAGCGATCCGGAAGCTTGCACTAAATGAAGAGTCTGAGGAACAAATGGCGGCAGGCCCGGACTCAGTTTCACGTCCTTCCGAAGATTGCACGATTGCTGTGGGAGTCGGCCCGGGGCTGGACCATCGTGTGGGGCATTGCGCTGTTGATTGCCGGAGTGCTGCCGGTTCTCGTCCTGCGGCTGACCAAAGCGATGATCGACGGCTTGTCGGTTTTGGTCAAGTCTCCGCTTACCTGGCAGAGCGCTAAGCCTGTGCTGATCGTCGCCACGCTGATAGGCGCCGCGACGCTGCTGACAGAGCTGCTGCAGGGGGTTGTGGAATGGCTGCAAGCCATGCAGTGCGAGTTACTGCAGGATCGCATATCGAGCCTCGTGCAGGGTAAAGCGGCGGAGGTGGATCTGGCGTTCTACGAATCGCCCGCCTGCTACGACCAGTTCTACCGCGCTCAAAACGAGGCGCAGACGCGGCCTCCGGTGTTGCTCGAAAACCTGGGCAGCCTGCTGCAAAACGGAATCAGCCTATGTCTGATTAGCTGGCTGGTGTCGACCTACAGTATCTGGCTACTGGCGCCGATGGCCCTCAGCGCCATTCCGGCATTCTATATCGTGGCCCGGTATAACTGGCTCACTCATCGCTGGTGGCAGCAGACAACCGTGGAGAGGCGTTGGATCGAATACTACGACCGGAAATTCTCCAGCGCGGCGGCAGCGCCCGAAATCCGGCTATTCGGTCTCGGACCCATTTTCAGCGCCGCTTATCAGAGATTGCGATCCGGCCTTCGAGGCCAGCGGCTGAAGCTCATTGAACGGCAGACGCGCGATCGCATGGTAGCCGCGCTTTCCGGTCTGATCGTGGCGGGCGCGGCGGTGGCCTGGATCGGCTGGCGGATGGTGCGAGGGATGGCGACTCTCGGCGATCTGGCGCTCTTTTACCAGGCTTTTGCCGGCGGCGGCAATCTGGTGCGGATGCTCACCGGGAGTCTTGGCCAATCGCTCCGCAACGTTTTGCACTTGGGCGAACTGTTCGGCTTTCTCGAAATGCAGCCCTCTATCACGAGTCCAGCGGTTCCCGATCGTGCACCGGCGCGCCTCGAAGACGGCGTGCGTTTCGAAGCCGTAAGTTTCAGTTACCCGGACAGCCCCAAGCTGGCGCTGGCTAATCTCACGATGCACATTCCGGCCGGCCGGATCACGGCGGTGGTAGGGCCTAACGGCGCAGGCAAGAGCACCTTGGTAAAACTACTCTGCCGGTTTTACGATCCCACCAGCGGCCGTATTACGGTGGATGGAATCAACCTGCGGGATTTGGCGTTGGACGAAGCGCGCAGCCTCTCTTCGGTGCTGTTCCAACTGCCGATGTCTTATGACGCCAGCGTGAGCGAAAACATCGCCCTTGGCGACGGTCAACACAATCAGGACCGCGTACGAGCCGCGGCCGCCGGCGCGGGGGCCCACGAATTCGTCGAGCGGCTGCCGCAGCGCTATTCGACGAAGCTTGGCAAGTCATTCGCCGAGGGTAACGAACTCAGCGCCGGCGAATGGCAGCGAGTGGCCATGGCGCGCGCGTTCTATCGTCCGGCGCCGTTGGTTCTCTTGGATGAGCCCACCAGCTTTATGGATCCTTGGGCCGAGGCCGATTGGTTTGCGCGCCTGCGGAAACTGGCCCGCGGCCGAACGGCGATGGTGGTGACGCACCGGTTCAGTATCGCCATGCGCGCGGACATCATTCATGTAGTGGACCGTGGCCGCCTGGTGGAATCCGGTACGCACGACGAACTGCTGCTGATGGATGGCCTCTATGCGCGCTCCTGGAAAGAACAGATGAGTGCGGGCCCCGATCTGGAGTCTTATGCAAATCGGCAAGACGATCTGGCTGATTCCCCTGGCGTTGGCCGTATTCCCGAGTCCAGCGCAAAACTCACCAACGGTGCGGTTGGCGCCTTTTGATCCTCGGGGCGGCTGCAGCGGTTCCGGCTTCGTCTTAAATACCAACACCGGAGCCGCTACAAAATGCGTCGATGGACGATGGGCCCTCCTGCGTCAAGGCGCGGGCGTCCAACTGGTCTCCGTGCTGCCGCGCGAATGTTCCCCAGGCACGATTCCCTTTCCGTTGCTCCTGCTGGCAGGCAGAAATCCGGCGCTCTACGCCTGCATGATGAAGAACAGATGGACGGTCGTCGGGCCCAATGTTTACCTGGCTAGCGCGTATACGTCGTTGGCCGCAGCCGTGGCCGCGGCGGGGAATACGTCAGAGATTCTGTTGACGGACGGGTATACGACCACACTCAACGCACCACTCCTGTTGAACGGACAAGGCGTGACGTTGCGCTGCGCGCCCGGCGCCCTCATTGCGAAAGGTTTCTCGGGCGACGCCATTCAGATTACCGGGCAGAATGTCACCATCGAGGGTTGCACGCTTGACGGCGCGCGCAACTCTTACTCAGGCGGCCTGATTACAATGAGCGGCGCCCAAGGGGTACGGGTTCACGCGTCGACCGTTTCTGGAGCGGCGGGAATCGGCATAGCGATCTACAGCTCTAGCGGCGTTAATATTTCAGGGAGCGTCATCGACCAAAACGGCAGCAGCCCAATCTTCGCCCAGGATGGCATCGATAACCTGGAAATCGCATCGAATACCATCGACTCTTCGGCTGCCGCGCCGGCGGGCGTCGACACGATCGGCGTACATACCTATTTGGCTGGCGCCAGCGCGTCGAATATTAGCATCCACGACAACACGATTGTGCATGGCGGCGACAACTTCGCAATCGAAGTGGGAGCCTTCGGCGCCAGTTCGCTCCCGCCGGCAAACGTGGACGTCGATAACAACACAATTACTCTTTTGAGACAGTGCAACGGCGGAATATCCTATTCCACGCTGGCCGGCGGGTCTATCTCTGGAAATAACATCGACGCGGGCGGTTATACGATGGGCATCGACGGGATCGAGTTAGTGTCCACCAGCAATGTTGCGGCTATTAGTAACGCCATTGTTAATACGCAAGCGAATACCACTTATGTCCTGGCCATCAACGGCGGCAGTGGGAACCTCATCCAAAACAACACGATTGCGGGAGGCATTTATGCCGGAACAACACGCGAGTCATGGCCGAACGTCAACGCAAATATCATCCAGGGAAATACTGTTACAGTCGCTCCGGCCGCGGCGCTTCCGCGGGGACTGATCTGGTTCCAATGCAATACGCCCCAGTGTTCGGTGAGCAATAATCAGGTGGCCAACAACATACTCACGGGGAATAACTCGGGGGTGGGGGTAAACTTTGAGAATGATTACGGTCAAGCCGGAGGGCTCGTGGATTCGAACCTGGTGAATGCGAACCAGGTAACCGGAGCGACGCCCGCGGTGAATATCGGCGCGGGCGTGACAAACACTCAGGTGGGTGGATGAGGCTAACTGGAGGGGCGGATCCGGTCGGAGAATCTGGCGAGTAAGCCCAGGGTGACACCGAGCGCGTCGTAAAAGACGTCGGTGGATTCGATGGGAATTGTATAGACGCGGGTTTGCAGGGCTTCGAGCAGCAGTCCAAACGCGAAGACTGCGATTGCCGCCGCGGAATAAATGCGCCAGTCGCTTTGGCGATCGCTCAATAGCAGGTACAGAGCGCAGAACGCGAGGATGTGTTCCAAGCTGTGCAGCGGCCCTCGCGTGGCGAAGCGTCCCTTCCACGGCGCGGGCAGTAGCGACATCGCGGCGATTGCAATAAATAATCCAAAAGCGGTCAAACGCTGCACGAAAGGGCGAACCTCGCAACCGCAAGCATATCTCATGGGTCCGGGCAAAAGTGTATGAGGACGGCAGCGTCAGACGCCGCCGTCCTCATTGGGCCCGCAGGTTCAACCGCTGATTGGCGTGTTGTTGAACATAAACCCGTCGCTGCTGCCGAAATTCTTCGATTTAATTAGCGTCAGACTTTCAACATTACCGAGAACTCGCAACTGAGGTTGATTCCACTGCTTCTTAGTCGGTTCATTCATAATTTTTCCTCCTTTCCCCAACCAGCAGAAGTACTTCGCTGGCCGGCAGTCTACCGGTGAAAACCGGTCAAGTGAAACCCGCTACGCGGCGAATTTCATCGAACGCAGCCAGAGCGCCAAATTGACCGCGATGAAGAGTTGGATCGACTCGCCCCGGCTTTGGGCGTGGCTCTTCTCGTATTCGCGGTAAACGGATTGCATGGCGTCGAAATCCAGGTAAGGAGCCAGATCGAGCGAGCGGTGCAGCGCGACCTGTTCAAGCTTTTCGCGGTCGAAGTCCAACAACCGGCGATGAAAATTCAGGCTGAGGTTGCCTTTATTGGGCCGCCACTGGATGCCTTCCGGCAGAACGCCGGTCATGGCGCGCCGCATGATCCAGCGGTTCCAGCCGCCTCCCAGTTTTTGTTCGGCCGGAAGCGCAACGCAGAATTCCAGGAGCCGCCGGTCGAAAAACGGATAGCGGGCTTCCACCCCGAACGCCGCGCTGGCTTTATCGCTGATATCCAACGTGTAGGAGTACAGCGCCTGGTTGATGGTGTCCGCGTGACATTGGCGTGCGGAGCGAGTGAGGGTCCAGCTTTTCTGCGGATCGAGCAGAGCACGCGCCCGACGCTCGATGCCGGTACGGAGTTTCAGTTGCCGGCTGATGACAAGGTTTTGCGACAAAGCTTCGCGCGGTCTTCCGTGCAGGACCTGCCATGACAGGTACGCCCAGCGCGGCGTGAGGGGTTTCAAACAGTATTCTTTGAAGATGCGCCTACGCCGGATGCCCGCGAGTTGATGACGCGATAACGAAGTGATCTCGCGCCAAAGAGTGGGCCAGCGTAGCGTCTGTCCCAGTTCTGTCAGCCGCTCGAATCCGTGCGAAACCGCGGAATCGCCGTCAAAGCCGTCGAGAAAAACCCGGACGCCGTGCTGTTTAGCCGAATCGTACATTGCCCAGTGCAGATATAGATTTGGGGCTGCGTTCGCATTGTCCAGATGATAATGCACTCGATCCACGTGACCCATTGGGCTCAGCTTGTCGGCTTCGATCGAGTGCGGCTCAAAACCGCCGGTGTCCAGCACGGTTTGAATGTGCGAGCGCTCATCAATCACGCGGCGATCTTCCGCGGGCAGACCGGGGAAGACAAGCGAAAAAGTGTGCAGCGGCCCGGCCTCGTCGGACCTTAAGGCGCGCGCGGCGCAGGCAATCGCGGACGAGTCGAGCCCTCCGCTCAGGGAACTGCCGATCGGGTAGGCGCTTCGCGTGCGGCACCGGACCGCCTCGAAGAATACCTCTCGAAAGGCCTCTGCGTACTCTTCGTCCGAACCGAGGCGAATCTCGCGACGCGGATCTAGCGACCAATACTGCCTAAGTTTTACATTATCGGCGTCCACTGTCAGACAGTGTGCGCCGGGTAACCGTAGAATTCCCCGATAGAGAGTGCCTTCCCGATCCTCAAACAACGTGACCAGATACTCCGCGACGCGCAGTTCATTGAGCTCGCGGGGCACGTCTGGTAACGCGAGCAGCGCTTTGATCTCGGAACCGAAAGAAAACGCCTTGGCGGTCAGATGGTAATACAGGCCCTTCACGCCCATCGGATCGCACGCGCAGAACATGCGGCGATTGGCGCCATCCCAGATCGCGAAAGCGAAATCGCCGATCAGCTGATTGGGGCATTCCTCGCCCCATTTCTCATACGCGCGAAGGATGAGATCGGAGTCGGAATAGAACTCGTGCGGGTCGAGACTTAGACTCGCGATCAACTCGGCGCGGTTGTCGATCCGGGCATCCGCCGTGATCGCATAGCGATCTCCTTCGGCGCGCGGGAGCACCTCACGAAGCGACTCCGGCGTAACGTGGAGCATGCAGTGACCCAGACAGACCGGGCCGGAATTCCACGTGGCTTCGCGGTCGGGTCCGCGATGCCGCATTTTTCCGAGCATGGCCGTTACGGCCCGCTGTACGGCAGGCTCACCATCGCGGCGAAAGATTCCGCAAACTCCACTCATTTTGGAAACACGGACGCCCAAACAGACGCTTCTCAGATTTTTAGGGGTGGTGGGAAGAAGAACAAGCTACCGCCCTTTTTGGGCCCCTAGGCTAAGCCATAGAAGTCGGGACGATAACAACCTACTCTGTATAGCTTGACGTATGTAGGGAATCATGTCAATCGATTTCGGCTCGGGGCGGTTCGCGATATACAATTCCACGGCAGTATTTACTTGCGAACTCGCGATTTGTGAGCCTCAGTACGTTGCGTGGAAAGCGGGGTTCTACTGGTTTAAACCGATTGATTTACATCGCGGAAGACGGTTACTATCACTTGACATTTCTTCGGGCCGCAGCGGCATCACGGTACTACGAGCATGACTAATATCACTTCAGCTAAACCCAACGTAGCAACCCCATACTCGGGGGAATTTTTCGATGCGATCGAGAAGGGTTCGCTTCAATCCGCGCAGTTGGTTGTTCCGCTGGTTTTGGAACTGGCACAGCCCCAGAGCGTGATCGACGTCGGCTGCGGCCGGGGTGCATGGCTCCGCGCATTTCGAAATGCCGGCGTTAAAAAAATCCAGGGTATTGATGGAGATTATGTGGACGCCGCAAGCTTGCTCATTCCGCAAGAGTGCTTCTCCGCAGTCCATCTCAATAAGCCCTTCGCGTTGTCCGGCCGATACGATCTAGCCGTCTGCCTGGAAGTCGCGGAGCATCTGCCTGCCACGATGGCAAGCGTGCTGGTGCGGCAGCTTACTTCCGTGGCGCCACTTATACTTTTTTCGGCGGCGATACCAGGCCAGCGTGGAACGAATCACATCAATGAAAGGCTTCCTTCTTATTGGAGGGAGCTATTCAGCGCGCTCGGGTTCACGATGTTCGATCCGATCCGCCCGGCGATTCTCACCGATTCCCGCATCGAATGGTGGTACAGACAGAATATTGTTGTTTACGCGGCGAAGGAAGCGATTGACCGTTTACCGCTACTGGCGCCGCATCGGGTGCCACCCGACGCCCTTGGTATTGAATGGGTGCAGATCGGGATGACGCTGTCCGCGCGTCAGCTGTGCCAACAACTGCCATCCGCTGTCTGGAGCGCAGTTAGACGGCGGTTGGCTGGGCGCAGGGCAACTGCTTAAGCGGACGCAGTCTTTTCGCGAGACCTTCCATTCCAGCGACGTTCAGCATAGGATGAGCACGGAGGCTTCCCGATGCGGGCTTTCTGTTTGCTTCTCTGTCTTGCTGGACGACTTTACACCCAGAGCGCTGCGCCGCCCAAGGCGCCACTGGATGTGAAACCGGGCAGCATCACCTACGAGGGCATCGCTTACCCTTACCCGGTCTCATACCTGCCGCTCGTGCTCTACGGCCAGGACGTACGAATGGCTTACATGGATGTTCCGCCCGCAGGACCGCCGAACGGGCGCACGGTCGTACTGTTCCATGGGATGAATTTCGGAGGGTTCTATTTTGCGGGGCCGATAGAAGCATTGCGCAAGGAGGGCTTCCGCGTGGTAGTGCCCGACCAGATTGGATTCGGGCGATCGTCGAAGCCGATCATCCCATACAACTTCCACGACATGGCTCTGAATAGCCGGAAATTGTTGGAGTCCCTGGGCATTGGGAAGGTATCGATTGTGGGGCATTCAATGGGCGGCATGCTGGCCGCGCGCTTCGCAGCGTCGTTTCCGGATATAACCGAACGGGCCGTGATATACGATCCGATCGGGCTGACCGATATCCGCTACGAACGCCCTTGGCGTAGCGCGGACGAAGCGTACAGGGCCACGATGGCGCAGACCAACGACCAGCGTTGGCAGGGATTCTACGCGAACATACGGCGCTACTTCCCTTCGCCCGGCGCCTGGAAGCCGGAGTACGAGGAGTATGTGCGGATTCTTTACGCTCCAACGCTGAGCGGTGACTGGCCTCGGCTGGCGATGGTGCGATCCATCTACCAGCAGATGCTCTATCTCGATCCGGTGGTATACGACTGGGCGAAGATCAAGGTGAAGACGCTGGTAATTGGCGGGGAGAAGGACGGTTCGGATTTTCCGAAGCTGGCGAAGCATGTCGCGGATACGATTCCCGGCGCGGAACTGGTGATTCTGCCCAATCTAGGCCACGTTCCGCATCTGGAAGCGCCGGCTGCTTTTTATCCGCCGCTACTGAAGTTCCTAAAGTAGGCTGGCGCGACGCGGCGAGCCCGTCCGGGATCAGTTCTCAGTGGGGCGCTGCGCCACCCGATCTATGACGAACAGGCGGGCAATGGCTTGCTCGGCGGGAACTAATTTCAAGCCGAGTTGCTGCTGGAGAGCGTCGAAGAGGGTGAGGTCAGTGGGGTCGGCGGCCACGCCGGACGGGGCGGCTCCGCCATCGTGGCCGGCATGTCCAGCGCCGCCGGCGAATGAGCCGGAATCGGCGTGATTGCCGGTATGGCCAGCGGCAGTGCCGGACCAGCGAAGGGCAATATCGTACTTGTCCGCAAGGCCGGTTTGATCATCGACGGGGAGACCGGTTTGATCGGAGAGGATGCGCGCGAGGTCGGCGATGGTTCGGTTAGAGGCGCGGTAGCTGGCCGAAGCGCCAAAAGCGATAACACCGCTGTGGCTGTGCGATTCACCTTGTCCCGAGCGGTGCTGATCGGTGGGCGGGAGGGATGCTTCAGTCGACTGCTTGAGTTTCGGGCCATCCTTGCTGACGACTAGGCGGTAGCCCTTCATCTTCTTCTCATCGAAGTGCCAGGTGAGGCCGAAGCGGTCTTTGAGCAGGTTTTGGAGCATGGACGAAAATTCGTCCTCGCTAGCCCCGGTTGGGATTTGAGCCAGGATGTCGTAAGTATTGTCGCCGAGCGACGCCCTCCCCGGGAACTGGTAGGGCTGCAGCGTGAAGGCTTTGATGATCAAGGTGGCGAGAGAGCATTTGGAGCAGCGGAACATGCCGGGATCGGGCGTGCCGGGGCCGCCGGATACAGCGTCCGCGGCGAAGTGAAAGCCAGCCTGGGGCGCGTTGGTCTTGATGGAGGCGACTTCGAATTCGGCCTTGCGCAATGGTTGTCCGTTAGCGGCCAACAGGAGTGCGGGCGCGAGCATGGCGATCTTGACTATCTTCGTCACGAAGCAAGTGTATATCAAGAGTTCAAATCGCCAGCGACCGCAAAATTCCTGCAGGCAATGCGTAAGGAGCTACAGCTTGCTAGAATCAAGACATAAGTGTCCGATTTATCAGACTCACTGCCAATTTGAGGGTACATGCCGACTAAATTCAACGATGAGATCCTGGCTGCGGCAATTGAAGGATTCCAGGCGCAAAAGCAACGCCTGGACGCACACATTGCAGAACTCCGTCAACTGCTGACCGGCGGTAGCCCCGAGCCTGCGGCCACGCCGGCGCCTACGGGCAAACGGCGTAAGATGAGCGCGGCCGCCAGGGAACGGATCGCCGAAGCGCAGCGGAAGAGATGGGCTGCGACCAAGAACAAATCCGGCGCAGCGGCCGAGACTGCCAAGCCCGCCGCGAAGAAGCCGAAGCGGAAGCTGAGCGCGGCGGGCCGGCAGAGAATCATCGACGCCACGAAGAAGCGTTGGGCCGCAGTCCGGGCTGCGGCCGCTAAAGCGGCGAAATAGCGCTGCGTCCGTGCCGGGCCTGCGAAACGAACGCCCGTTGCGTCACATTTCGCCCGACGTTGCGCCAAGGCCAGAATCGGTTCTCGCGGCGATAGACCGGCTTTGAAGCGTGCTGGTTCAGCGTGAAACGGAGAATTGGCGCGCTCAGTTTGCGAGTCTAGCGCGGACTTGGAAACTGCAATATCACAGGCGACGAGCACAGCACGTGCCGGCATTCGTAGGCGCCGTGACTGGCTTGACCCGCGCGCGGCCAGTCTGTTCGAAACGCAATAAGCGGCTCAACTTCGGCCGGATAATCGGACCGAGCCTGGTCAGTTGCCGGATGGCCTCTGGACGCGGTCGATCACGAGGAATTCGCGCGGTCCCATGGTGGGCTCCAGCAGTAAGCCGACCGCCTGCAACGAGGCCAGGATGGAAGGGGCCGGGAAGGCGTCCGCCAACCCCGAGGGTCCGCCCGAGTTCGCTTCGCCCACGCAGGGGTCTGGCCCGTTAAACATGACGGTGACAGAAACGGATTCGGCTGGAGGCGGGTGGGCAGCCCGGGACCGCGGCGCGGAGCCTTCGCGCGAGTACGCCAACTCAAAATCGAAGAGCCCCGCGATTCCCGTCCTGCCTATAACAGGGCGATTAAGTCCTGCAGGGCGCAGGCTGAGCAACCAGGCAAGCCCGTGAGGCTGGCCGCTCGCCTCGACCACGATCGTTCCGTTCAGGCCTGAGGAGAGCCGGTCGGGCGCAGTCTTCACTTTTGACGGGCGCAGGCTGAAACCTCCCTCGCCGACCCTAAGGTCATACACCGGGACCTCCCTGGTTTCGCGGTGGATCTCGAACTAGAAGCGGTCTTCGAGAAGCCCTTGCATCATCGGGCCTCGCATCTCCTCCTGACCGGAGCGCCGCTCGCTTTCGCCTCGATATTGAAGCGATCGAAGTTATCCAGTCCTCGGCCCCCTCACCGACATCAACACCAGCGCCAGGAACGAGTGGTCACGGCCGTTCGCATATCGGACGTATGCCGAGAGGATCAGATCTTTCACCGTCCAGCAGCCCAGATCGATGCGATTGGGAAAGCACGCCCGCCCCTGTTACCGGGGAAGACCTCTCCGGTTCGGCGGTCGCTTGCGGAGACCCCGCAAGGCTTGACGGTGACCGCCTCGAACCTCTGCGCGGCCATGGGGACCGCCAAGGCCGCCGTGGCAGCAAATGCCAGAAGGACGCGCTTTCCCATGGCAGACTGACGCGCGCGAGGCAGGAAGCGTTCCTCCCTGAGCAGGGCTCTACAGCGTGAACGTATCTGGAGAGACCGCGCCAAATCGCCTATC
>CAVUQS010000002.1:0-301713 GCA_963743705.1 Bryobacterales bacterium
TTTTCAACGGAACGGCGGACATCCTCGCCGGACGCCCGACGCGTGAACCGAAGCTCGCCCCAGCCTCCGGTGAGCATCCATCCCCTAATCGGTGGCGGGCTTCTACGTTCGGGCAGTTCGAATCGGGTGATTTTGCCCGCGTGTTCGAGTTCACGGTGTATAGCGTCATACTCGGCGGCAAATGGACCGAGACCGGCTGAAGTTTGGGAACAACCGCGAATCGAATGAAGCGGTTGATGTTGTTGTTAGGGTATTCTTCCCAAATCCCCGCGTCGAATCCGGCAGATTCAGCATTAATGCCGCCGACAGGATCTTCATAGACATGTTTCGCCTGGTTCACCTCGGAACGGGGGATGGCGAGGTAGTAATCGGGCGCGCCGTCCGGACAGGTCAAGCATTTGTGCCTCGTCCCCGCGGTTTGAGGTGAAGCGGCGAACGGCCTTGCCTCGTCTATGATCGCAAGGCTTGGCATCCCATTCGTTGTTGAAACCACTCGCGATTAGGTATTTCGTTGTTCCAATTTGCGCTTCAGCGACGTTGCGCAGGGTTCCGGTGTTCACAAACCGAACGGTCGACTTGCCAGTTATTGAGTTGATCTTCACCACAATGCCATGCCCCCATACCACGTGGATGTAGGCGGCCCAGATGCCGTGGTCGGCGTCGGAGGAAACATAAATACTTTCCAAGATCCAGGGCCCTTGAAGATCGAGGTCACCAAATTGGAACCGTTCGTGCGGCACATATGACCACAGCAAATGCCCATCCGCCGAGAAACAGTCGAGTTCTGTTTCAAATATGTCGCCGTAATTGTCCCCGAAGCGGAACAGGCGCCATGAGCAGGATCTCCCGGCTTCCGTCTCCCTTGAGATCCGCGATGTGAACATATTCGTCTAGGTTGCGGAACGAGTCCATGACTTCGCGGACGAGTGGGCGTTTGAAATTGTAAACCCAGAGTTTATTACCGAGGGCATCCCGTGCGGTAACGCTGCTGTCGTCGAACTGCATCTTGGTCGGGAAATGGGCCGCGCTGTGCCGATTCAGAAAAGCCGTTGTGATGATGATGGCGAGCCCTACGAAGACACCGGCCAGGATCAATCTCAACGGGTGCTTGCTCGTGGTGGGGGCCTCTTTAGTCGCGATTGTGTCAGCCGGACCGTTTACCGGTTCCGGAGTCAACGCGCTTACAGGCGCAGGCTTTTCCTCTATGGTTTCCGTAACCGACGCGTTCGCTGCTATCCATGCCGTGATTTTTGCGCGCGATGCGTAAACGCGTCCGCGACGTCCCAAGGTGCGCCAGACCGGCATGCCAAGTTCTTCCCAACCTACGCGTTCCGCTCGGATTGGTTCGTGAAGGACGCAATCTCCTTTCCAAGTATCTAAGCGGTCATTCGGCGGGAGCGACATATCCGGCGATTCATTAGGGTTGTTGGTACTCACTTGCGCTGCTTCTCCATTTAATTCCGTTGGATGTCACAATTTGTCCGCTTGTGTCCCTTGCTTAACTGATGCGGTTGCGGCGATAAACGATGTGATGCCACGAGGGTTCCACAGACAGCCCCATTGGAAGATGACGAATCGATTGGGCCAACGTACCAGCTCGCGTGATTGTGCATCGCCCCGGTATCGGTAAGGGAATGTCTGGTTCGGGGCGACTGTGGGGCCATGCCACCATCCGCGGGATAGGAGCGCGATCGGTCGATTCGAGGTTGGCGCTTTTCCGGGGTGCCCATGGTTGCCTCCAGGCGTCCCAGGAGTTCGGATCCGGATGTCTTCAAAACCCGAGCCAAGCTCATGATAGTGCGGAGCGATGGGTTCTTGAAGCCTCGTTCGAGATGTGCGATACATCTCGGATGATAGCCGCTTTCGAACGCGACGCTTTTTGGGATACACCGGCGCTCCTTGCGGACTTCGCGCAACACCGCGCCGAAACATTCGTCCTCCCTCCGGATCGGGGCAGCCGGTTTCCGACGCCGTTGCATGCGCAATCCGATGCGGCCAAGACCCGGACTATAGTAACAGAGACTATAATGCCGATCCTGTCGCGGGATCAAACCCGATTCGCAACCAAATTCGGCCAATAAAGGAGATTAAGTATTCATGTCGAAACGCCCCCAAGCTGTAGTTCTTCCACTTCTCACAATCCTCGTTCTTGTGCCACTCAGTCTTTCGGCGCAGCACCACGAGAAGCGCGAGGCCCAAATCGCCGATTCTGCGAAGCCGCAAAACGTAAAGGGTGGGAGGACGTTCAGGTTGCCATCGCCTACACGAAAGCCTATGAAGGTGCATTGAACTACCTGAAACGGCAGGGATACACCATCGACTCGGCTTCTGCCGAAACCGGCAAGATCATCACCGCGATCGACATCACGGGCCGCTACACCCAAACCGGCACTCGCGTGCAGATCATTTGCATCAAAGATGGCGATACCCAGACATCCGTTCGTGTTTTAGTCACCGAGCAAAAGCGGAAGAAACTCTTGCAAACGGAGCCGTGGGGGGACGCGAAGGCAAATGAGACGGCGTCGTCAAAACTTGCCGATGAAGTGAAAGCTGCCGTCGTTCAGATCTAGGCTGTCTATTGTGCGAAGCCGGACACTCAAAAACTGCCTTCCATGGGTCTGTCTGTTCCCACTTGTGCCGAACCTGTATGCCCAGGCACCCCAGATTAGTCCTGGAGGAGTGGTCAATGCGGCGAATTTCGCTTCGACCCCGGCTTCCCCGGGATCGATCATCTCAATTTTCGGAGTAAATCTGGCCGCTGGCACAGCATCAGCCTCAGCCTTCCCGCTGCCGACAAGCATCAACGGAACTCAAGTCACCATCGGCGGTTTTAACGCTCCCATTATTTTTCGTTTCAACAGGACAGATCAATGCACAGGTGCCCTGGGAACTTGGCGGCCAGAACAGAGGTGCCACTGACCGTCACAGTAGATGGTCAGACAGACCGCAGCGCTTAACGTAAATATTGAGACACTAGGACCAGGCTGCTTTACAGTGAACGCGCAGGGCACCGGCCAGGGTGCGATTCTCGACTCGTTGAACCACCTCGTCGGCCCATCGAGCCCCGCGGCACCTGGCAGTGTCGTCCAAATCTACTGCACGGGCCTCGGTGAGGTCACAAGTCAGCCACCGAGTGGAGCCCCTTCGCCGATAGATTCCCTGAATTACACAACGATGACACCGACGGTCATTGTTGGAGGCGCCCCAGCCCCGGTTCTCTTTTTTCCGGTCTGGCTCCGGGTTGGGTGGGCCTATACCAAGTCAACGTGCAGGTGCCCGAGGCCGTAACAAGTGGACCAGCCACCGTGTCGATGTCTATCGGAGGCGCGAGCCTGAATATCTTCACTATGGCTGTGCAGTCATCTGCTGGTCCAGGAGATCTCCAGGTTTTGATCACTCACCTGCCAGCGGGTTCCGCGGCGAGCGTCTCGATTATATCCGCAAACGGGTTCAGTACCGTTATTACCAGCAGCCAGACCGTCCAAGTCCCTTCGGGAACATATACAATCGTGGCCAATTCCGGTTACCCATGGGCAATGCTTCATACGGCGCATTTCCAGGTCAGCAAACGATCAACGTTCCGGCCGACGCAACCACTCCCGTCCAGGTAGCATATACCGTGATCGTTCCGCATACCACTGTGACCCTCGATTCACAAGAAATGCAGAACGTCTCCGTTTCTCAGGATCGCAGCACCATTGTATTCGCCGCCTCAAATCAGGCATCGCAATCTCTTGTACCCGGAAGTGTCTTGGCTGTCGGAGTGACGCCCTCGACCCCGAATGGGATTCTGCGAAAGGTTGTGTCAGTAACCCAAAGCGGTTCACAAATTGTCGCCACTACTACACAAGCGACTATCGCCGATGCCTTCCAGCAAGCTAATTTCGCTTTCAGCACGTCGGTCGACGCTCAGAATGCTCAATCCATCAAAATGCTTCGCCCGGGCGTAAGGCTCTTGCATCGACTCCCAGAACCTTCGACAGGCATTATCGCAGCAGGATTCATCGCAAGATGCCTGCCTTAGTGGCCTCAGTGTACCCGTCGAAATGTTGAATATGCCGATCCTGGAGGACGCCAATGGGTCTGTCACTCTGAGTGGTGAGATCGATATTTGCGCCAATTTCGAGTTCGGTTGGAATGTAACAGGCCTCCCATTTCCGAAGCTGAATTCGCTAACTGCGACTGCCACATTAGGAGAAGACGTTCACGTCAATGTTACAGGAACCTACCAAACTTCGTTCGATAAGAAGGTGGACGTTTGGACTTATACGTCTCCCGTTCCGTATACGATTTTTGTCGGACCTGTCCCCGTTGTACTCACGCCGACGTTTACATTCTTTGTCGGGGTCAGCGGTGACGCCAACGGCGGCTTTTCCGTCGGTGTCACTCAGACGGCGTCGGTCACTGGCGGGCTTTCCTTCAGCAACGGACAACTATCGCCGATATTTACCCCGACAATCGATCTTACGCCAGATCCCATCGGGCTGGACGCAAGTCTCTCCGCAAAGGCATATGCCGAGTGAAGGTTGATCTAGACGTCGAGATTCTATCCCCGGTTTCGCCCGATCTTTTCCTTCAACTCGACGTCAACACGCTGAGCAATCCTTGGTGGACGGTCTCTGCTGGCTTGGAGGGTGCGGAAACGTCGATGTAAGCTTGTTTCGGCATAGCTGACCTCGCCGATTTCACATTCCCGAATCTCTTCCAGTTCTCCCAGATCATTGAGAAGGCCAACGGGGCTTTTCTTCCTGGGCCCACCCTGAGTACGGTTGCTCCGAATGTCGCACCTGCAGGAAGTCCCGGACTGACCCTCACCGTGATGGGATTGAATTTTGTTCCAGGGGCGGTCGTCTATTTTAATGGAACACCCCTCGCCACAAGTTATGTTAGCCCAAATCAGGTAACAGTTGCGTTGAACGCGCCTGAGTGTTCCAGGAATAATCCCAATAACGGCTGGTAATCCAAACATATCTGGGGCGACCTCGAATTCGATCTCCTTTACGGTGACCGGAGTGCCGTCAAGCATACCCACCGTCAGCAGCCTGAGCCCGAATCCGAGTCCGCCTGCAGCGGGCCAGCAGTTCAGCTTGATCGTCAACGGCAGTAATTTCGACCCGGCGACGGCGGAGATCCTGATCACCGGAACCGGTTGCAGCCCATGCACGATTCCCAACAGCGCGCTTACGATCAAGACCTCGACGCAGGTGGTTGGACCGGTGACCCTGAGCAACTCCGGGAGCTTCAGCGTATCCGTGGAGAATGTCGCCTCGGGGCTACAATCGGGCACGCTGTCGCTGATGGTCGGCGCCACGCCCACCGTCAGCAGCCTGAGCCCGAATCCGAGTCCGCCTGCACGGCCAGCAGTTCAGCTTGATCGTCAACGGCAGTAATTTCGACCCGGCGACAGCGGAGATTCTGATCACCGGAACCGGTTGCAGCCCATGCACGATTCCCAACAGCGCGCTGACGATCAAGACCTCGACGCAGGTGGTTGGACCGGTGACCCTGAGCAACTCCGGGAGCTTCAGCGTATCCGTGGAGAATGCGCTCGGGGCTACAATCGGGCACGCTGTCGCTGAACATCGGCGCGCCACGCCCACCGTCAGCAGCCTGAGCCCGAATCCGAGTCCGCCTGCAGCGGGCCAGCAGTTCAGCTTGATCGTCAACGGCAGTAATTTCGACCCGGCGACAGCGGAGATTCTGATCACCGGAACCGGTTGCAGCCCATGCACGATTCCCAACAGCGCGCTGACGATCAAGACCTCGACGCAGGTGGTTGGACCGGTGACCCTGAGCAACTCCGGGAGCTTCAGCGTATCCGTGGAGAATGTCGCCTCGGGGCTACAATCGGGCACGCTGTCGCTGACCGTGGGCGGCGCCACGCCGGCGACACCCACCGGCCTGTCGCCGGGAGGATCTCCCAGCCGGGCGCGACGGTGACGACCCTGACCCCGACGCTGACCTGGAATGCTTCGTCGGGTGCTACTGCATACTCGGTCTCCGTCTCTAAGGTGGGCGGCGGAACCGTGCTGGCTCAGAATGTCTCGACGAACTCCATCACCTGCCCGACGCTGGTGAACGGCGGGACATATTTGTGGGCGGTCTCGGCCTCCAGCTCGGCTGGATCGAGCGCCACTTCAGCGGTAGTGTACTTCACGGTGAACGTGACGACACTACCGGCGACACCCACCGGCCTGTCGCCGGGAGGATCTTCCCAGCCGGGCGCGACGGTGACGACCCTGACCCCGACGCTGACCTGGAATGCTTCGTCGGGTGTTCATACTCGGTCTCCGTCTCTAAGGTGGGCGGCGGAACCGTGCTGGCTCAGAATGTCTCGACGAACTCCATCACCTGCCCGACGCTGGTGAACGGCGGGAGATATTGTGGGCGGTCTCGGCCTCCAGCTCGGCTGGATCGAGCGCCACTTCAGCGGTAGTGTACTTCACGGTGAACGTGACGACACTACCGGCGACACCCACCGGCCTGTCGCCGGAGGATCTTTCCAGCCGGGCGCGACGGTGACGACCCTGACCCCGACGCTGACCTGGAATGCTTCGTCGGGTGCTACTGCATACTCGGTCTCCGTCTCTAAGGTGGGCGGCGGAACCGTGCTGGCTCAGAATGTCTCGACGAACTCCATCACCTGCCCGACGCTGGTGAACGGCGGGACATATTTGTGGGCGGTCTCGGCCTCCAGCTCGGCTGGATCGAGCGCCACTTCAGCGGTAGTGTACTTCACGGTGAACGTGACGACGCTACCGGCCACGCCCACCGGCCTATCGCCGGGAGGATCTTCCCAGCCGGGCGCGACGGTGACGACCCTGACCCCGACGCTGACCTGGAATGCTTCGCCCGGTGCTACGGCGTATTCGGTCGCAGTGTCGCAAGTGGGCGGTGGAACCGTGCTGGCTCAGAATGTCTCGACGAACTCCATCACCTGCCCGACGCTGGTGAACGGCGGGACATATTTGTGGGCGGTCTCGGCCTCCAACTCGGCTGGATCGAGCGCCACTTCAGCGGTAGTGTACTTCACGGTGAACGTGACGACACTACCGGCGACACCCACCGGCCTGTCGCCGGGAGGATCTTCCAGCCGGGCGCGACAGTGACGACCCTGACCCCGACGCTGACCTGGAATGCTTCGTCCGGTGCCACAGCATACTCGGTCTCCGTCTCTAAGGTGGGCGGTGGAACCGTGCTGGCTCAGAATGTCTCGACGAACTCCATCACCTGCCCGACGCTGGTGAACGGCGGGACATATTTGTGGGCGGTCTCGGCCTCCAACTCGGCTGGATCGAGCGCCACTTCAGCGGTAGTGTACTTCACGGTGAACGTGACGACACTACCGGCGACACCCACCGGCCTGTCGCCGGGAGGATCTTCCAGCCGGGCGCGACGGTGACGACCCTGACCCCGACGCTGACCTGGAATGCTTCGTCGGGTGCTACTGCATACTCGGTCTCCGTCTCTAAGGTGGGCGGCGGAACCGTGCTGGCTCAGAATGTCTCGACGAACTCCATCACCTGCCCGACGCTGGTGAACGGCGGGACATATTTGTGGGCGGTCTCGGCCTCCAGCTCGGCTGGATCGAGCGCCACTTCAGCGGTAGTGTACTTCACGGTGAACGTGACGACGCTACCGGCCACGCCCACCGGCCTATCGCCGGGAGGATCTTCCCAGCCGGGCGCGACGGTGACGACCCTGACCCCGACGCTGACCTGGAATGCTTCGCCCGGTGCTACGGCGTATTCGGTCGCAGTGTCGCAAGTGGGCGGTGGAACCGTGCTGGCTCAGAATGTCTCGACGAACTCCATCACCTGCCCGACGCTGGTGAACGGCGGGACATATTTTGTGGGCGGTCTCGGCCTCCAACTCGGCTGGATCGAGCGCCACTTCAGCGGTGGTGTATTTCACAGCCAAGGTGGCTCCTACCATTACGAGCGTCTCACCCAATCCGGTCCCCGGTTTTAGCGGAGACCAGACCATCACGATCTACGGCAGCGCGTTCGTTTCGGGAGCCACTGTTACACTGACGAGCTTGGGACAGACGTTCCCCATCCCGGCGACTCGAACCACATTCGTGAATTCCAACGAGATCCAAATTTCCGCTAACGTGACTCTGACGGTGGCCAGTTGGACGGCGCAAGTGACGAATCCAAGTGGGCAGTCATCCAATATGTTTGCTTTCACAGTGAATTGATTACGAACCCGCGGCGGGCCGCTGCAGTAGATTTGACGTTCTGTTTGGTTGAGCTTTCGAGGAACGGCCGGGTACAATGTCCGATTCGGAACTCCAGGAGTTTTTTAGATCAAAGCGGCGTCGAAGTAGCGCCCGACCGGTCAGATCAAAGGGCTGTTGGTGTGCGTCGATTCCCTGCTGGTCAAAGCCAAGGGACGCCGCATGGACCCCTGGCGCTCGGCATTGGGCCGGGAGATGAAGGTCTTGTTCCGACACTGACTTATATCGCCCGGGTAAATGCGATCGCCTACTTAGAGGGCGACGCCGGTGCTCGTGGATTCCCTGCCCTCAACATGGCAGATTGACCCCGAAGATGCCCAGCGCAAGATTACACCACGTACTAAGGCTCTCATGGCCGTTCACTTATTCCTCGAACTTCGATCCCTTTGGTTAACAGGTAATACCCAACGTTCCCGTAACTTAGCGCCTCAGAGAATATGCCTGAGAGAAGAGTGCCCAAAGACCGCGCCTTTGGACAGTTGGCTCTCAAGTATTCTCTCCCGCGAAGTTGTTTCAGCCGAGAGAAATAATGTCTTTACCGAGCAGACGCGGCGCAAATCCAAAAAAGTTAGCAGGAGACCGTTGCTACTCTGGGATAGCGTCGGGATCCATCGGAACACCTGAAATTCTTTTTGGAGAGAACCAATGCGGACCGAGCGGGACAAAATGCTGGCAGGCGAGCTTTACGATGCTCTGGATCCACACCTCGTAACGGCGCGTAACCGCGCTCGCGACTTTTGCCAGGCGCTGAATGCCACGCGCGAAAGCGATCAGGACCTACGAAGATCTATCTGCGAGCGGCTCTTCGGGAACGGCGGTCAGACGGTGTGGATTCAGCCGCCCTTCTACTGCGATTACGGAATCAACATTGAGCTTGGCGAGCGCGTATTCTTCAACTTCAACTGCGTTGTGCTCGACGTCTGCCGGGTCACTATCGGGGACTATACGCTGTTCGGACCAGCCGTTCAAATACTGACCCCGTTGCATCCATTAAACGCCGACCTGCGCCGGAAGCAGGAGTATGGGAAGCCGATCATAATCGGATCTGATGTGTGGGTAGGAGGCGGAGCACTGATTCTGCCTGGCGTGCGCATTGGTTCGAAGACGGTTATCGGCGCAGGCAGCGTCGTCACCCGCGACATTCCTGACGGCGTCTTCGCAGCTGGTAATCCGTGCCGCGTCATACGGGAGATCGGAAACAACGAAGATGGGAAAGCACCTGACAACCAACTTCCCTGAACGAACGCTGTGTTCCGAAAGGAACGGGACACGGCGTTAGCGTAATCGTGAAGTCGTAGCGTCCCTCGGGCCCCGTGACCGTGCTGCTTCGTGCATGTCCAGCGCCGCTTCGCAGAAATCCGTAAGCTGATCGACGCGCAGCGTCTCCTTCGAATCCATGATGGGGAAACGCGCCCGACGATCGCTCTCCAACGATGCGACCCGAAATAACAGCAGATCGAAACTGAACGTCACGCGCATTGCCGTGGCCGCCTGTATCTGTATCGGCCGATAGATCGAATGCAGAACATCTTCAACCGCTGCGGCCTCAAGATCGGCCGTAGTGGTCACACGGCTCCGATCTACGAGCGTGAAGCCGGACCTGAAGGTCTCAAGCGTGCGGCCTACACGATCGTGGCCGACGCCTCGCAATTCAATGAGATCTTCCGGCGAAGGAACGGCGACCAGCAAACTGCCGTCATCGCGCAGCACTCGCCGGAACTCGGGGGCGTTCATCCGCGCCGTTATCGACAGAACAATCGAGAACGAGGCGTCGGCATACGGCAGGAATCGATCCGCATTGGCCACAATCCACTCGCATCCTGGATAGCGCCGAGCCGCGGCATCAATAGCCGCAATTGAAATATCCACTCCATGCCCGTCGAAACCAGTCTGTTGGGAGAGGCTGCCGAGATAGAATCCATCCCCGCAACCTGCGTCCAGAACTATGTCCTCCCTCGATCCCCCAACAGCCTCTGCGATCCCATGCAATAGGGGCACGGTTATCCCGCGATCATTTAACCTCCGTCGGCCCGTGACAGCAGAGACAGTGTCGCCCGGCTTCCGGGATCGCCGCTCCTGCGGCTGCAGCAAATTCACGTATCCACTACGCGCGACATCGAACGAGTGTCCGCGCGGACAGGTGAGCCTTCGCTCCTCACGTATCAACGGCAAGTGGCAGTTGCGAACAGTACAGAGGAGCACTTATCAAGCTTAGCGTGCGGTTTGGCGACCGCCGCCCCTAGTAGCCCGGCATCCGCCGCGCGCACTCGCGGAAATGACCTATTCGCCACCCTCGCGGTTTCGAAGCTCCGCACATCAACAACAGCTTAAACGGGTTGACCGGCGTGGCGGAGACCGGAGGCGCGAACGCCTGGCAAGAAGGGTACACGTACGATCCATGGGGCAACGTGATGTTGGATGCGGCGCGGACGACCGTGCAAGGGCCGGCGTTCATGCCATCCTCGACCGCGCAGATCGATACGGCGCGGAATCGGGTGGTGAAGAGCACGGCGGCGCAGCCAACCAACGACGTGCAGTACGATGATGCGGGAAACGTGACGGCGTTTCCAGTGATGTCGGGGCAAATGACGTATGATGCGGAGAACCGGCTGACAAGTCTGCAGACGGCTACAGGTGCGATAGCGGCATACGGATACGACGGCAACGGCCGGCGGGTGACGAAGACGGTGGCAGGAACGACGACCTTCTATGTGTACGGGTCCGGCGGCCAGTTGCTGGCGGAGTACGGTGGAGCGAGCGGAGTGAACGGGACGGTATACCAGACGGAGGATCATCTGGGGAGCACGCGCGCGGTGACGGACGCGTCGGGGAGAGTAGTCTCACGATCGGATTATCTGCCGTTCGGGGAAACGATCGCGGGGACGGCTACTTTCAATCGGAATGGGGCTTTGCGGTTCTTCAACCAGAATCAGCCTTTCGCTAGCCCCACCACAACGAAAGGATACAACGTTTTCGTTTCGTTCGCCAAACGATTAATTACGCCTAGCGACCCCCAAGACCATTGTCGGGGGACGGGTTCTCCACTGTGATATGCTCACTATTCCTTACGGGGAACCTGCGGAATGGAAACTCGGATTCTGGTGCCCGTCTATAGGCCCTTTTTCAGCGGCCGCGAGAAGCAATACGTCAATGATTGTCTCGATTCGCAGTGGATCGCCAAGGGTCCATTCATTGGGCGGTTCGAAGAAAAATTCGCTGAATACGTTGGCTGTGGCGGCGCGACGACGGTATGCAATGGCACGGTAGCGCTACATCTCGCTCTCCTGGCGCTCGGGATTGGGCCGGGAGATGAAGTTCTTGTTCCTACACTGACTTATATCGCCTCGGTAAATGCGATCGCCTACGTAGGGGCGACGCCGGTGCTCGTGGATTCCACGCCCTCAACCTGGCAGATGGACCCTGAAGATGCCCGGCGCAAGATTACACCACGTACTAAAGCTCTCATGGCCGTTCACCTATTCGGTCAGCCCTGCGAGATGGATCAATTGGTTCGAATCTGTCAGGAGGCGCGTCTTTGGTTGGTCGAAGACTGCGCCGAGGCGTTTGGAGCACAGTATGGGAACCGAAGCGTCGGGACCTTTGGCGATCTAGCGACATATAGCTTCTTTGGAAACAAAACGATTACGACAGGGGAAGGCGGCATGGTGACGTCTTCGAATCCCGCGTTGCTCCAAAGAGCAATCTATTTGAAGGGACAGGCGGTTTCTCCAACGCGCGAATACTGGCATGACGAGATTGGTTTCAATTTCAGAATGAACAATATTGTTGCGGCAATCGGCCTTGCCCAGTTGGAGGCTGCGGATGAGATCCTGCGAAGAAAGAGGCACGTGTCCGAGTGGTATCAGGAGGGATTGAAGGGGCTGCCCTTAGAGTTCCACGAGGAAGCTGAAGGAACTACTCATTCATTTTGGATGTGCAGCGCACTGGCAGCGGACGAATCGACCCGCGATGCGCTGCGCGCGCACTTGCGGGAAGATGGCATCGAAACCAGGCCTGTATTTCATCCCGCCCACAGCATGCCTGTTTTTCGCAGCGAGCTACCTTTTCCCGTAGCAGATTCGCTTGGCCGGCGAGGTTTCTCCCTGCCGAGCTACCCGGACTTGACCAAAGACCTCGTGCAACAAGTCTGCGCCTCCATTTGCCGTTTCTACACTCAACGTGCCGAGGCTCCCCTCTCCCACGCTGCTCATGCCGCCTCCATTTAAGTTCCAGATTGAGTTTGCGGCAACGATGCCCGGCTGCGACATCCGTCATGGGTGATTACCTCACTCGCGTCTGGGCCGCGCGTTTTTTCTGGGCCCACCTTGCATTAGCGGACCTGCGCGCCCGGTGGCGAAGGTCGTTTTTTGGGGTGCTTTGGTCGATGCTTCAACCGCTCGGAACTGCGTTGCTGCTGGCTCTGGTATTGAGCAAGCTGTTCCACACCGATATCCGCACTTACGCCCCCTACATCATTTCGGGCATGATCGTGTGGGACTTCATCATGGCGGTGGCCACGGGAGGCTCGCTCTCTTTCGTGCAGGCCGACGCCTATATCAAGCATTATCCCCATCCCTTGGCCATCTATTCTCTCCGTACGGTGCTCGCTAACCTCGCGGTGCTCGTTATGGCGAGCATCCCCTTATTCGTGTGGGCGGCTGTCGCGCAACCCCAGCGGGTTGGCGTCACCTGGTTCGCGACGCTGGCGATATACCCGATTCTTCTCGCGATCGCCTGGCCCCTGGTGACGCTGCTCTCCTATGCCGGCAGCCGCTTTCGGGATCTTCCCAACGTCATGATGCTGGTGCTGCAGGCGTGCTGGTTCATCTCGCCTGTATACTTCGAAGCCAGCATGTTCCGGCGGGCAGGCTTGGATTTCCTGGTTGACGACAATCCTGTGTTTCACTTGCTTCAGATTGTTCGGGCGCCTTTATTGGAAGGACGGTGGCCGTCTTTGCGCGACGTTGCATTCTGCGCCGGGATGGCCTTGGTACTCACAGGTATCGCCTGGGCGGTCGGACGCAAAGCCGAGCAAAGGATGGTCTTTTATCTGTGACCGCCAGCCACATCTCGCTGGACAAAGTCCAACTGCACTACCCTGCGGCGGCTTACTGCCGAACCTCCCTTGTCACGCTGCTCGGGCAGATTATCGGCAGACGCCGTCCGAAGCTCAAAAGTATTCATGCGCTCAGGAATGTTAGCGCCGAGATCCGCAGGGGAGAGCGTGTCGCATTGCTGGGGCACAACGGCGCCGGCAAGAGCACATTTCTTAGGACCGTTGCCGGTATCTACCCGATCTCCGGTGGAAAACTCGACGTGAAGGGAAGCGTGCGCTCCCTCTTCGACATCAGTCTGGGGTTTGAGCCGGACGCTACCGGACGCGCCAACATACTTTACCGGGGCCTTCTCATGGGACTTCATCCGCGCTTCGTGCGGGCGAGAACGGAGGAAATCGTTGCGTTTGCGGATCTGGGAGAGTTCATCGATTATCCGCTCTCCACCTACTCCACGGGCATGGCAGTGCGCCTCGCTTTTGCCATTTCCACCTTCGTCGGCGGCGACATCCTGCTCTTGGACGAGGTGATTGGAGCCGGCGACGCCGCCTTCATGCAGAGAGCGAGAGACAGAATCACGGAGCTTATCCGCCAATCGGAGATTTTAATTCTTGCCTCGCACGATCTCCAGACGGTGTCCATGCTCTGCGAGCGCGGCCTGGTATTTCACCACGGTGAGTTGGCATTCGACGGACCCATCAAGGATTCGATCGCCGCTTACCGGAAAATGAATGGACTTGCCGATGCCTGACTTCCGGCCCAGGCGGGTGATGTGGCTCCTCAATCACTCCACGGCGCGTGAATTCGAGCTGCCCATGCTCAAAAAACTTGGCTTCGGAGAGATCTTTCTCCCCAAGAAATTTCCCCAAGATACCCGATTTCGAAGCGCGAGCCTGGATTTCTCAGAGGATGCCGGTCTATCGATACCAGCAGCAGATCTTGCGAAGCTGAATGCCGTGGATTGGTACGGCCGTGCGGGCCGCGATGCCTGGGAGCTGGCCAACCGGCACTTCGACGTACTCTTCTTTATTCCGTGGGGAACGTCGATTCTCGAGAGTGTCGCTCGCCATTTTCAAGGCGCAGTAATCTTACGGGCCTACGGCGTGCCTAGCGGGCAGAGCTACAGCGAGGCCATCCGCCTCGCGACAGGCGGCAAGCGCTGTCTGGAGAACTTGGGACGCCGCTTCTCATTCGGGCTCGCGTACGAGGAACTTGTGGAGATTGAGTCGTCCTGGTTCCAAGAGCGCGCGGTTTATCTTCCCCTTGGTTTGCAGGACAGCGTCACGAAAGACAAGTGGGAAGGAAACGACGCCAGAGTTCTCTTCCTTTGTCCAGATGTGGAGGCCAATCCTTACTACAAGAACATCTACGCGGAGTTCAAGCGCGAGTTTCAGGGATTCCCCTACGCCATCGCGGGCGCGCAGGCGCTGGCGTCGAACGACCCAAATCTACTCGGATTCGTCTCCGCCAATCAACACTTGCAGAACATGCGCGATTTTCGCGTCCTGTTCTACCACAACAAGGAACCTCGACAGATCCATTACTCTCCTTTCGAAGCCGTCCGCGAGGGCATGCCCGTGGTCTTCCTGGCGGGAGGCCTGCTCGACCGCCTTGGCGGGGCGGAATTGCCGGGTCGCTGCAAAGACTACCGGGAAGCCCGCTCCAAGATTCAACGAATTCTTGACAATGACCGGCCGTTCATCGATCGCATTCGGACCAGTCAGTCCGCCCTGCTAGTTCGGATGCGGCCTGACGCGCTCGAACCCGAATGGCGACGGGGAATGAGTCGCGTACTTTCCGAGTTGGACCGCGCGCGGACATTCCGGCCGGCGCCGGCCCGGCGTCCACGAATCGCGGTGATGCTGCCTGTTCCGTACCGTGGAGGGACGCTACGCGGAGCGAAGTTGATCGCGGAATCGGTGTGGTACGGAAGCCGGAAGGCCGGGGAAGATGTGGATATGGTCTTCGGCTATCCGCAACCTGACGCCAACGCTCCGGAAGCCTGGGATAAAGATCTGCCGGAGACGATCGCACGCCGCACACTCAATTGGCGTGTTTTGGATGCCGCTTCCGCCCTTCGCGCCATGCGGTATAGCGGGCATTCTCAGTGGACCCCCGCCGGAAATGCGTCTTACCTTATCCCTGACGACGGAATCAATCAGATGTCCGACTGCGATCTGTGGATTCTCATCAGCGACCGATTCAGCGGCGCCCTTGCTGCCCATTCGCCGGCAGATCCTGATGGTATACGATTACGTGCAACGCTATACCAACGAGGGCGCCGCCCAAGCCGATGACTCTTTCATCGCTGCCGCCCGCGCCGCGGACCGAGTTCTGGTGACGACGCGATTCACGGAGCAGAGCGCGCTGGTCTATGCCGGGCTGCCACAAGAAAAGGTTGTTCGTATACCGCCGTTGCTGCCGACATTTCCGGCCGAGCCTTCCCGGCAATCATCGCAGGGCTATTTTTTGTGGCCCACAAATATTGCGTGGCATAAGAACCATGCCCATGCGGTGGCGGCGCTTCGGGAATACTATGAGCGCTGGGATGGTCTTCTGGAGTGCCACATCACCGGTCTTGCAGGCGGCATTCGCTTTCTGGAAGGAATGCCCGCACCTTCAGCCTCTGGCCGGACTTCTTTCCGATCGCCCGACCCGAAAGCGCGTGCGGAATCTCGGCGAGCTTCCCGACCACTTGTACCGCCGCGAGCTTTCCGGAGCCGAGTTCCTGTGGCACCCGACGCAGGTCGATAATGGCACATTCAGCGTCGTCGAGGCCGCTCTTAAGGGAGTACCGTCGCTCTCCAGCCGATATCCCGCGATGGAGGAGATGGATACAGCCCTTAAGCTGCACCTTACGTGGATGGATTGGAGCAATCCGGAGGATATGGCCCGTATGTTGAAAGAGATGGAACTGCACGCGCCGGCGGCTCGCGAGTCGCTTCCATGCCCGCAGGATCTCTCTCGCATACTCAGCCGAAGCGTTGGCGACCCAATACTGGGGGCGGTACGCGAATGTCTTTAAGGCACTTCGGCATTTTCCTCGCCTACGGCCCAACCGTTGACCTAAAGAAAGAAGGTTTGGGCCGGCTTTTGGGCGCTTTCCTCAAAGGCGCCGCCGATCGGGAGGACGTGCGATTCGTCATCGCATGTCCCGGATGGTCGCGCCGAGGATTGCTCGAGTTCTGTGAGAGTGAAGGCATCCGCTGTGACGCATTTGACGTTGTTTCCACGCGGGGCATTCCGTTGTTCTTGAGAGCATATCTCGCGCGCCGGCGGCCGAAACGCCCAAAGAAAAAGTCTCGAGTCCGAGAATTTTTGAAGAAGCTCGGTGGCGAAGTGGCAGGTCTATCTTCGAAGCCGAATCCGGACTGTTGTCTCCGCTCGTACTCTGATTCCCTGGCTTCTCTTGGGCCTGATTTTGGCGGCCTTCGCTGGAATTCTGGCGCCGGTTTTGTTCGTCCTCGGGTTGCTTCTGACAAGTTGGTTTCTGCTGAGGCTCGGTGCAAGGTATTTGCGCAAATCATTGCGCGCGCCGGCGGAAGAAGCGTGCTCGCCCGGTTGAGCGGCGTCATCGATGGCGGGGACAGCCTCGCCGTTGCTCTTTATCGGCTCATGGAAGAGGCCGAAATCGAACGGATGCTGCGGGCGATCAATAACCTTCCGCATGTCAAAGCCTGGTATAGCCCCACCGCATTTTGGCCCGGCTTCAACCGCATCTCCGCGCCACGGCTGCTTTGCATTCCCGATGTTGTGACCGGAGAGTTCCCCATTGGGTTCGCTGAACACGATCCGCGGTTTTTGAAGACCGTGGAGCTACTCGAGGACACCATCCGCGAAGCCTCGCATTTCGTGACATATAGCGAGCGAACGAAATGGAATACCCTGGTGGACCGCTATTCCGTCAATCCGGAAGATGTCTCCGTCATTCCTCACGCGAGTTGGGACCTTAGTCCCTGGATCGCTGTTCGAGGATTCCCGGATGGGGTGCAGGCAACCAGGAATTATTGCCAGCTTGCTCCTGCAGCAAGCGCTTGCGGCGTCCAGTGAACCGTACGTGCGCGCCCTGTCCAGCGCGCTCTCTGCGCTTCTTGTTCTATCCTGCCCAGTTCCGCCCGAACAAGAATGTTCTCACCTTGCTCCGGGCCTATGAACACTTGGTCAGGGAACGTTTCCTTCCCCATAAGCTCATCCTCACGGGAGATCCAGCAACATCCCCTGCCGTGCGGGAGTTTCTCCAAGACAGGCACCTCACCAAAGAGGTTCTGTGCCTCCATGCGTTGTCAGCCCCGCAATTGGCGGCTTGCTACGCCCTCGCGGACTTGAGCGTCAATCCCAGCCTGAGCGAGGGCGGATGCCCTTTTACCTTCAGCGAGGCCGTTTCCGTAAACACACCTGTGGTCATGGCGCGGATCCCGGTGACGGAAGAAGTGATTACGGATCCTGTGCTTCAGGCGATGATGCTGTTCGATGCGTACGACTGGCGCGACGCGGCCACGCGGATTGAATGGGCGCTTGAGAACCGGGAGGCACTGTTGAACGCCCAGCGCGAATTCTATGCGCACTTGCGGCAACGGACTTGGAGCCACGTTGTCAGCGATTACGTCGCTGTTTTAGATCGGCTTGCCGATGGCGCACCAAGAGCAAGCGAGGCCATTCCGTGAATGAGGCTCATTGCCTGGTGCTGCTGGGATGCGGGGGACACGCCCGTAGCGTCGCGGACGTAGCATTGTCTGCCGGGTTCGACGTGTTCTGCTTCGTCGACGAGCAAGCGAAAGAGGGAGAGAATGTCTTAGGTTTTCCTGTGCAGCGTGAGCTTCCCCCGCATTCCACGGAACTGAGCTATTTTGCCTGCGCCGGCGAGAACCGCCAGCGTTTCAGTCAGATTCACGCTTTGAGGGCTGCCGGGCTACCCCTGGCGACTGTCATCGCGCCGACCGCAACGATTGGACGAGGCGCGGTTGTGTCGCCGGGTTGTTTTGTAGGCCATCACGCGCATGTTGGTCCGATGGCTCGCGTAGGAGTAGGCTGCATCGTGAACACTGCCGCAGTGGTGGAACACGATTGCGTGCTGGGAGAATGCTGTCACGTGTCCGTGAACTCGACTGTGGCCGGGTCTAGCTCTCTAGGGGATTGCGTATTTTTGGGCGCGGGTGGAATCGTCATCGATAAAATATCGGTGGCTAGTGACGTGACCATCGGCGCGGGTGGAGTCGTGATCGGCAGCATCGAACTCCCGGGAATTTACGTGGGAATACCGGTCCGGCGAGTGGAGCGCCGATAAGACGCTCTTCCAGCAAGAATCGTGTCGGGCCTTACCGAATTCGGCGGTTGGTGCGGGTTATCGAACATCGACGTGGCGCTTTGGTCTGTCATCTGCTCGCCATTATTCGAGAAGTCTATGATCACAGACTACGAAATCATTACCGCAAGACGAGTCGCGGACCTGCAGGACCGCGTCCGCGAAAGGATCAGGGACGGGTGGCAGCCAGCCGGCGGCATTGCGCTGGTGCATGAGGAAGACGCCGGTCTGAACGAACCGCACATGGTTTTCGCTCAGGCGCTGATATCGGAACAGGGCTCGCGCTCGCGCAACGGGTAAACCGAAAAGCCGATCGCGGCTAATTCCCGACGGCCAAGATGAGCGACTGCGTTCCCGGAGTACCGTTGAGCGAGAACGTCAGCGGCGTCGCATCGTTCGCGGGCACGGTGGGGACGACCACGTTGAACTGATAGAGTCCCAAATAGCCCTGAACCAAACCGGCGAATTGCACCGCGGCTTGTGCGCCGCCGATGAATACCTGAAGGCCCTGCAGGTTGTTGCTTTGCTGCACCAGGACGCCGGCGTTGATGTTGGGAGTCACCGTTCCAAATCCGATTCCGTACAGCATAATGGTGTCGCCCGGTTTCGCGCGCGCGGTGGGGACGGCAGACGTCACGCCAGGGGGCAGCACGTACGTCGCGCCATTGGGAAAGAGCGCCACAATATACTGTCCAGCGGGCAATTGGAACACGGGCGGCGCGAGCATCCCGGCTTCTACAGTGTTGACGGTCACAGTCGTGCCGATGCTCGGTCCGCCAAACGTCGTCACGACCACCTGCTGTTTCCCGGTCGGAATGCCGGATGGGACCTGCACGTTCACCTGGTGCGGGCTGACGTAGTCGATGAAGGCGGGCTTCCCGGCCACGGTGACCGTAGTCCCTCCCAGCGCGGAAGGCGCATTCGCTCCGTTGAAATCGGCTCCGGTCCAACCCTGCTGCGCCGTCGTAGCGAGGTTGGTTCCGTAAATCTCGATCCAGGTTGCAGGCGCGATAGCCGCGAAGGCGCCATAAGCGCTGGCTGAGATCACGCTATTCACGACGGGCGTGGTATCGAAACTTCCACTCACTGGACCTGTAATTGTGCCGCCCTGGCTCTGGCCAACCCCCGCGACGCCGCAGGCGCTGGCGCTTACTCCGGTGCAGGAGGCCGTCGCAGGATTGTAGAAGATCGAGCCGGTAAGATCGAAAAATTGCACGGGGCTGCCGCCGGTGGGAATCAACGAAAAGGAGAACGTGCCGGCGGTGAGATTTAAGGAAAAGTTGTTGCTAGTCGGAGGCGTGGTGATCGCGTTCAGCGGCGACAGACCATTCCCCGGATAGACGGCCTTGAACTGATACGTCCCGCCGCTACCCAGTCCGGTATAAGGTCCGGACAATATACAGGTCGTGCTCAGCCCGTCATACGTGCAGGCGCCTAACGTCATCCGGGAAGTTCCGGATCCGGAAGCGTTGATCCCGGTGCCTGTCAGAGTCATGGGCTGGGTGCTGGTTCCCAGGGTTACTACTACCGCGCCGGCCGATTGTATCAGGAGCGCGCTGAGAGCGAACGTTCGGAATAGGGTCATCGGTCTGCCGCTCAGTCTAACAAGCAGCAAGCCGAACAATAAAGGATTTCGTTACGGTGAGAGATCTAGCCGTACTGCTTTTCAAAAGCGAGAGACCCGTTCACCGGTACGCTTCCCGCCGGTTCTTGACGCCGGTGATCTCGATGGCATGCTCGTCCTTCAGATCGAAGAACACGCGATAGTCGCCGCAGCGCAACCGAAAGCCGGGAAGAGGCGGCTTGAGCTTTTTCACATCGCCGGCGCGGCTAGCCAGATACCGGTCGATGCAGTGGAGAATCTGCATGGCGGTTTCGCGCTCGACTGCGCGGATGCCCGCGCGAGCGTCCTGCGACCAGACGACGGCGATGCGCTCCGGCGCCGTTTCTTCGCTCACTGCTTGAGTTCGAACTCTCGCAAGATATCTTCGTGCGCGATGCCTTCACCGCGAGCGAGTGCCACGCGAGCCCGCTCCAGCGCCTCGGCTGTTTCCGGAGTGAGTTCTTCCTCTTCCACTGGAGCCATGGCCAGAGACCGCGCAAGAGGTTCCACCATGACTTCCAGCAGACTCCGCACGGCGTTGAGTTTCTCCGCAGGCAGCATATCCAGCAACGCATGCGCCTCGCGCCGTTCCTGTTTGAGATCCGGCTCCATGGTTTCGCTCGTAGCGGCCGAGCCCTACTTGTCGTGCCGCGCCAACTGAGCCTGGGCGGTCTGCAGCTTCTGCGTGACCTTGGCCATCTCTTCGGGGTCGGAGTCGGCGGGGCTGCTTGCCTTGTAGACCTTCAACGACGCCTGCCATTGCGCAACCGCTTCCGGGGTCTTGCCTTCTTTGAAGTAGACGTCGCCCAAGTGATCGTGAATGGTGGCGTCCTTGCTCTTCTCCAGCGCGCGGATGAGCAGCGCTTCGGCGTCGCTGAGCTTGCCCTGTCGGTAGTAGACCCAGCCGAGGCTATCCATGTAGGCCCCGTTGCCGGGGTCGAGATCGAGGGCCTTCTTCACCATCGAGTACGCTTCGTCGAGGCGGACGTTGCGGTCGGCGAGTTCGTAGCCAAGATAGTTCAGGGCGCCGGGGCTATCCGGATTGAGAGCGAGCACCTTGCGGAACTCGGCTTCCGATTGCTCGTACTTCTTGTCGTGCTCGAGCATCGCGCCGCGCATGAAATAAACGTTGGCCTTGTCGTCGTTCGACTGGGCCGCCTTCTCGGCGGCGTCGAGAGCCTTTTCCATGTCGCCGTAGCGCTTGGCGCGCTCATACACGCTCGCGATTGCCATCTCCAACTTGGCATCGGGCTTGTTTGAAAGCTTCCGCAGCTCGGCCGCGCCTTCGTCCGCCTTGCCCTGATCGGCGAGGATGCCCGCGTGCACCGCGACGATATCGCGATCCTTCGGGAACTTACGGAGGGCCGCGTCGGCTTCGGCGCGGGCATTGGTCATGTCCTTGGCGTTGCGGTAAATTTCGATGATCTGCAGTTCCACCGTGGTCCCCAGTTCGGGATCGATGGCCGCGATCTGGCGGTAGGCGTCCACCGCCTGGGCCGTCTGGTTCGACTCGCGATAGAGCGTGCCCAATCGGTTGAGGAACGTCACGCGATTTTTGGCGTCGTCGCCGGAATACGTTTTATGAGCGGTGTCGTCGAGAATGCCCTTCATCGAAATGATGGCTTCATCGAACTTTTCTTCGGCTTCGAGCACCGCGACTTCGGCGTAACGCACGCCCAGATTCGTGCCGCCGGCGACCTTGGCCTTGTTGATCGCCACGCGAGCCTTCGGAACGTCGCCGAGCTGCAGGTAAAGCTCGCTGAGACGCAATTGATAGTCGGGGTTGCGCGGGCTGGCGGCTGAGAGCTGCTCGTAGAGCTTGAGGGCTTCGTCGGAATGGCCGCCGTTCATTAAGGCTTTGGCCAACTCGGGGGCCACACGATCTTCATCGGCGCCCGCATCAATGGCACGCTTCATCGCGTCCGCGGCGTCTTTAAAATCGTCCGCGTCTTCGTAGCTCTGCGCCAGCGCCATCAGCGTGCGCGGGCTGGGGGCCTTATCGACGGCGATCTTTGCCTTTTCAAGGGCGCGTTTGGAATCGCCCATTTGCCCGTATAGTTCCACCAGACCCATCAATGCATCTTCGTTGGCGCCGTCCACTTCGAGAGCTTTGTTGAAGGATTTCTCGGCGTTGGGCGAATCGTGCAGGTATCCATCCAGGCGGCCGAGCATGACCCAGCTTTCGGCGTCCTTCGGGTCTTTCTCGACGATCATTTGATACTGCTCTTGCGCCTTGCGCAGCGAATCTTCATTGACGCCGTTGCGGCCATTGCTGACGGATTGCATGTAGACATGGGCCAGCATGCGGCGCGCGCCCATATTGTTGGGATTCTGCTTCAACAGTTCCTGGGCTTTGTCGATCGCATCCTGCAGGCGATTAGCCGCGATGTAGAGATCGCTGAGCTCGTCGAAGATCAGATTCTCGTTCGGATCGAGCTTAAGCGCTTCCTCGTAATTCCCGATTGCCTTATTGATCTCCGCGCGGCTGTTATCCTGCTGGCCCATCTCCGAATAGAGACGGCCGAGCGCGAAGTGATAATAGGCGTTGGCCTTGTCGTCCGCGGAAGGGGCCGGAGCCGCCGGTTTTGCCTGCGCCTGAGCAAAGCTCGAGAGGGGCAGGACGCATCCCAGGGATGCCAACAAAAAGAGCGCTTTACATGAGCCAATCATGAGGTGTTACTTTCTTTTGGGCCCTTTCGGGACTTGCAATCCCGAGGAAGTTCACTTCACCATAGTATAACGACGCATCGCTGTAAACGTCTCGAAACGCGAAGAAAACCAGTCCCGTGGCTTCCAATACGTACCAATCTGCAGCAATGCCCTTAAAACCAGACGCGCCGCACCCGCCTTTGGTTGCTGTGATGGGGCCAACCGGGGCCGGAAAGAGCGCGCTCGCACTCCAAATAGCTATTGAATTTGATGGCGAGATAGTGAACTGCGACTCACTTCAGGTTTACCGTTATTTCGACATCGGAACCGCCAAAATGCCGGCGGAGGAACGCCACGGAATCCCGCACCATTTGCTAGACATCGTGAACCCCGACGAAGTCTTCAGCGCCGGCGAATACGCGCGCCTCGGCCGCGTGGCCATCGCGGATATCGCGTCCCGCGGGCGTCTCCCGGTGATCGCCGGGGGCACAGGATTCTATCTGCGGGCGTTACTGGACGGCCTGTTCGAGGGCCCTTCACGGGATCAGTCATTGCGCGACCGCCTGGCCGCGCGGGAGGCGCGCCGGCCAGGCTCGCTGCACCGTTTGCTGCGCCGCTTCGACCGCGGGGCGGCCTCGAAAATTCATCCCAATGACGTACCGAAAGTGACTCGCGCGCTCGAAGTATGTCTGCTCACGCGGCGGCCAGTGAGCGAATTGTTTCAAGAGGGACGCGACGCGCTCGAGGGCTACCGGGTTTTGAAAATAGGCCTGATGCCGGACCGCGATGCGCTCTATGCGTCGCTCGACGCGCGCTGCGCCGCCATGTTCGAAGGCGGTCTCGCGGAGGAGATCGAGCGCATCCTCGCCATGGGCTTTTCGCAGGCCTGCAAACCGTTCGAATCGCACGGTTACAAGCAGGCCCTGCAGCTCCGCAACGGCGAACTGACGCCCAAGGAGGCGCTTTTCTACGCGCAGCGCAACACCCGCAACTATGCCAAACGCCAAATGACGTGGTTTCGCAAAGAACCGGATGCCATGTGGTTCAAAGGCTTCGCGCCCGCGGTCACGGAGGCGGCGCTCGCCAGAGTGGCCGCATTTCTGGGTCGCGACTTACAATAAAAGAGAATGCGCCGATTGACGGTTGTCGCCGCCCTGTGGTGCGGCGTCCTGCATGGCGGAACGGCCCTGGTTCTGCCCTTTTTTAATCACTCGCAATCGCAAAACCTCGATTGGATCGGCGAAAGCATCGCCGAATCGGTTAGCGATTCGCTGGCGGCCGAAGGTCTGCTCACGCTCGATCGCAGCGACCGGCTGGAAGCCTATCGCCGGCTTTCGTTGCGTCCGGGCGCGGAGCTGACGCACGCTTCCATCATCAAGATCGCGCAAGCGCTTGACGCCGCCAACGTGGTCTACGGCGTCTATGAACTCACGCCCGACCCGGCGAACCCGCAATCCAAAGGCACGCTGCGCATCCGCGCGCACATCCTCGACCTCAAGCATACGCATCTCGGCGGCGAATTCGACGAACCGGGCGCGCTTGAAGATCTGGCGGCCATCGAAGCCCATCTGGGCTGGCAGGCGCTGAAGCAGTTGGATCCGAAAACCACGCTCACGCAGGAGGCGTTCCTCAAGGACCGGCCCCCGGTGCGCATCGATGCGGTGGAAAATTACATCCGCGGGCTTTTGGCTACTGCGCCCGATCAGCGTATGCATTTCTTCGCCCAGGCCGCACGCCTGGATGAGCATTACTCGCCGCCGGCCTTCCAACTGGCGAAGATCTATTGGGAAAAGAAAGACTACAAGACCTCGGCCACGTGGTTCGAGCGCGTGGGGCACTCCAGCCCGCGGTATCTCGAAGCCCAGTTCTTCCTGGGCCTGTGCCATTTCTATAGCGGCGATTACGCCGCGGCCGAGATCTGCTTCGCCACGGTCGCGGCGCAGATGCCGCTCAACGAGGTGTTCAACAACCTGGGTGCGGCGCAAGCGCGGCAGAAAAAGACGGACGCCGCGGTGGCCAGTTTCGGCAAAGCCGTGGAAGGCGACGATGCCGACCCCGACTACCGCTTCAACCTCGGATTCACCTTGTGGCATGCGGGCAAGTACACCGAAGCCATCCAGAGCCTGCGCGCCACCGCGCAGCGCAACTCTAACGACCAGGAAGCGACGTCGTTGCTGGGGCGCGCGTTGGCCAAAGACGGTCCGCGCGCCGGCGACCCGCGCAGCGAGAATCGCGAGCGCGTGAAGACGAATTACGACGAAGCTGCATATCGGCAGTTGCAAGCGGAATTGAAGAAGTAAACCGAGCACGCTAGAATCGGACCGATAGATGAGGCACGAAACGTCAGCGTTGGAAGATTACACGGAGTTGTACCGCCGGGCGTTCGAGCGCTTTGGCGCTTCAGCCCTGTGGAGCAGCCGGGCCGTTCCGAATCCGACGCGAGCCGACGCTCTTGCGATCACCTACAGCCTGCGCGTCGAGGGCGACATGGAAGCCCGCCGCCTCGCGGAAAAAATCGAACAGGCGTGCCGTGCCGCTGTCTGAGATCCAAACGGGCATTCTCCGCCTGCTTGCCTCGCATCGCAACCCGGAAAGTTACGTCGCCGGCAGCACGCCGTTAACGCGTAGCACGACGCCCTACTCCTCCGACATCGACATCTTCCACGATCGCGAAGAGCGCGTAGCACAAGCCGCGCAGGAGGACAGCACATTCCTGGAAGAGAATGGCTATACGCTCAAATGGCTAAGACGCGAACCGCTGATTTACGCGCTTCTGGCGCGGAAATCGGGCCAAGCGACAAAGGTGGAATGGGTCGCGGATAGCGATTTTCGCTTCTTTCCCACTGTCCCAGACGAGACGTTCGGTTATATTCTCCATCCAGCCGACCTCGCGACGAATAAAGTAGCCGCCGCGTATGGACGCCGGGAACCCCGCGACATCGTCGATCTCCTCGCGATTCACGATGGGATTCTGCCCCTGGGCGCGCGGTATGGGCTGCCGCCGGCAAGACGCTCGGCTTCACGCCGGAGGGCATCATTAACGAGATTCGACGCACCGCGCGCTACACGGAGGAAGACTTCCGCCGCATTGCGAGCGATCCGCCAGTCGATCCAAATGCAACCATGACGCGACTGCGGAGCGCGCTCGCGGACGCGGAGGCATTCGTAAACCGAATGCCCACCGAAAAGGCCGGCTTCTATTCATCGAATCGGGCAAGGCCGTTCAACCTGATCCGGATCACCTCGAGAACTATGCAACACACGCTGGGAAACGCCGCGGACACTGGCCCACGAGCGCCGATATCGACTCCGCCATGCTAGAGCGCTACAAGAATCCACCGCTTGCGTGAATGGGCGTTGCGCGGTTTTCAGTTGACGCTCCCCCGCGGCATTCGATACGCTGTTTATCCAGCAACCATTTACAGCGCCAGGAGGGGCCGGAATGGCTCAAATCGACGTTCCATTGGCGCGCGCGGGGTTTGGTCACACTTCGCGCGTGGACCATTGGTGGGTTCAACCGCTCGTTGTCTTTCTCGGATTTTCGACCTTCATCGTCTATTCCACCTGGGCCGCCATGCAGGGCAGCCACTATGAATTCGGCCCGTACCTTTCGCCGTTTTATTCGCCGCTGATCTTCGGCGATTCGCCGCACGCATGGTTCGCCCAACGGCCGGCGTTCGTGCCTGCGTGGGTCACGGCCGCCATGCTCATCCTGTGGGCGCCCGGCGGATTCCGCTTCACTTGCTACTACTATCGCGGCGCATACTACAAAGCGTTCTGGTCGGACCCGCCTTCCTGCACGGTGGGCGAGCCGCGCAAGAAATATCTCGGCGAGCGCACGTTCCCACTCATCATCCAGAATATTCACCGATATTTTTTGTATCTCGCAGTGATCTTCATCCTGCTGCTGGCGCATGACGTCTGGAAGGCCATCTGGTTCGACGGCCATTTCGGAATCGGCGTGGGCACGCTCGTGCTGGCCGCGAATGTCACGTTGCTTTCCTGCTACACGTTCGGATGCCACTCCATGCGCCACATTGTTGGCGGCGTGAAGGATCGTCTTTCGGGCACGCCGGCGCGCAAGCAGGCCTACGATTGCGTGAGCTGCCTCAACCGCCGCCACATGCTGTTTGCGTGGTGCAGTCTGTTCATGGTCGGGTTCTCCGATCTGTATATCCGCTTGTGCTCAATGGGCGTCTGGACCGATTGGAGAATCTTCTAGTGGCCGAATACGTGACGCATGAACACGACGTTTTAATAATCGGGGCAGGTGGAGCGGGATTGAGAGCGGCGGTGGAAGCATCGGCCGAAGGCGCGAAAACGGCCGTCATCACCAAATCGCTGCTGGGCAAGGCCCACACCGTGATGGCCGAGGGCGGCGTGGCCGCGGCTCTTTCCAACGTAGACGACCGCGACAGCTGGCGCGTGCATTTTTCCGATACCATGCGCGGCGGCCAATATCTGAACAACTGGCGAATGGCCGAGTTGCACGCCAGGGAAGCGCCGGACCGCGTGCGCGAGCTGGAAGCCTGGGGCGCGCTGTTCGATCGCACGGCCGATGGCCGAATTCTCCAACGAAACTTTGGCGGACACCGCTATCCGCGCCTGGCGCACGTGGGCGACCGCACCGGCCTGGAAATGATCCGCACGCTGCAGGATCACGGCATCCATTTGGGCCTCGACGTCTTCATGGAACACACCGTGGTAACGCTGCTCAAAGACGGCGACCGTATCGCGGGCGCTTTCGGCTACGACCGCGAGCGCGGCCGCTTCCACATCTTCCGCGCCAAGGCCGTGGTGCTGGCTACTGGCGGCATCGGGCGCGCGTACAAGATCACCAGCAACAGTTGGGAATACACGGGCGACGGGCAATCGCTCGCCTACAATGCCGGCGCGGCGCTGATGGATATGGAATTCGTGCAATTCCATCCGACGGGCATGATCTGGCCGCCCAGCGTGCGCGGCATCCTCGTCACGGAAGGCGTGCGCGGCGAAGGCGGCGTGTTGCGCAACAAAGACGGCAAGCGCTTCATGTTCGACGACATTCCGCCGCTCTACGTGAACCAGACCGCCGACAACGAAGAGGAAGGCTGGCGCTACACGCAAGGCGACAAGGACGCCCGCCGTCCGCCGGAGTTGCTGACGCGCGATCACGTGGCGCGCTGCATCCGCCGCGAAGTGAAGGAGGGCCGCGGCAGCCCGCACGGCGGCGCGTTCCTCGACATCGCGTGGATCAAAACGCGCCTCCCCAACGGCGCGGAGCATATCAAGAAGAAGCTGCCCAGCATGTACCACCAGTTCAAGCAGCTTGCCGACATCGATATCACCGAAGAGCCGATGGAGGTGGGCCCGACCACGCATTACGTGATGGGCGGCATTCGCGTGAATGCCGATACGCAGATGTCTGAAGTGCCGGGTTTGTTTGCGGCCGGCGAATGCGCCGCCGGTTTGCACGGCGCGAATCGCCTGGGCGGCAATTCCCTTTCCGATTTGCTGGTCTTCGGCAAACGCGCGGGAGAACACGCCGCGCACTACGCCAAGGGCAATCCGCTGGGCGCAGTGAATTCCGCGCAGGTGACCGATGCGGAACGCAAGGCGCTGGCGCCGTTTGAACGCGAAGGCCCCGAGAATCCCTACGCCGTGCAGCACGCCTTGCAGGACACGATGCAGGATCTGGTGGGCATCGTGCGCCAGGAAGGCGAGATGCAGCGCGCGCTGGCGACGCTGCAGGAATTGAAAGCGCGAGCGGCGCGTGCCGCGGTGGGCGGCCACCGCGAATACAACAACGGTTGGCATACGTCCATCGATTTGCACAATCTGTTGACGGTCGCCGAAATCATCACGCTCTCCGCCCTCGATCGCAAGGAAAGCCGCGGCGGCCACTTCCGCGACGACTATCCGGCGAAGGATGAGAATTACGGCAAGTTCAACATTGTGGTGCGGAAGGACGCCTCGGGCGCGCCGCAGCTCGATCGCGTGCCGATCCAACCCATGCCGGCGGAATTGAAAGCCATCATCGAGGAGATGAAATAAATGGCGGCCGAAGCAATGACAAAAGCCACGTTTCGTATCTGGCGCGGAGAGCGCGGCAAGGGCGAATTCAGCGACTACTCCACCGAAACGGCGCCCGGCATGGTGGTGCTCGACGCGGTGCATCAGATCCAGGCCGAACAGGCGGGCGACATGGCCGTGCGCTGGAATTGCAAAGCGGGAAAATGCGGCTCCTGCTCGGCCGAAATCAACGGCATGCCCAAGCTGATGTGCATGACGCGGCTGAGCGATCTGCAGCTCGATAAGCCCGTGACCATCGAGCCAATGAAGGCGTTTCCACACATCAAAGATCTAGTGACCGACGTTTCGTGGAACTACAAGGTCAAGATGGGCATCGCGAAGTTCAAACCGCGCAAGCCCGACGCGCCCGACGGCACCTGGCGCATGGCCCAGGCGGATGTGGACCGCGTGCAGGAGTTCCGCAAGTGCATCGAATGCTATCTTTGCCAGGACGTGTGCCACGTTTTGCGCGAGCATCACATGCACGCCGAGTTCATCGGCCCGCGGTTCCTGGTTTACGCCGCCGCGCTCGAAATGCACCCTCTCGACGTAGCGGACCGCGTCCCGGCCTTGCGTAATGAGCACGGCATCGGGTTATGCAATATCACTAAGTGCTGCACCAAGGTCTGTCCGGAAGGTATTACCATCACCGATAACGCGATCATCCCGTTGAAGGAGCGCGTGGTGGATCGGTACTTCGATCCGCTAACCAAGTTATTCCGCATGTTCGGCGGATAAAAGAAAGCGGCAGGACAGCGGCCTAGTTGCAAAGCCACTACAATCGGCAAGACTTGATCGGGTTTCCAGTGACCCTGTCAGTCGAAGTCAATTCAATCAGCTGCTGGCGCTTTCGCACCGAGCAGTTGCTTCGCAGGGCTTTTTCGAATATTACGGACCTGAGCGAACCAAGGCACCCCCACTATGCCACACGAGTCCCGCAGTATCATCCGACATATGGGCGGCAGATCAAATTCTGTCCATTGAGCAATTGCATTGGCGACTGTACCGAATATATGTCGGCTGCGTATTTCTTCAGCAGCATTTCGCGGCGAATTTCGAGCTCTTCGTACTCTGACCCTTGATCAGCAACCTGGTGGTATACTCTTTCTCGCCGTGTGCCATGCCATTTACTAGTCGCGACCATCGCAAAACACCACTCGCAGTCAAGCTCAGCCTTGCGGTCTGTGTGTTACTCGGGATTCTCCTTTTCACACTCTCCGCGCTTAAGCTCGGCCAAAGCATCCAACCTAAAGGCTTTCTGCCGGATCTGGCAAAAGACGTTGGCATGGGCCTGCTGGTGTCCTCCATCGTCGGGGGGCTATTTGAGATTTATCGAAGCACGCGTCACGAGATCGAGACGATGAAAGATGTGATCGATTTCGTAATGGGCGACCGGATCACTCCAGCCATTTGGATGGAGCTTAAAGGGCTAATTGAGAAGAGGGAGGTCATTCGTCGAGATTTTCATCTCCGATTGGAATTCGAGCCGAGCACAGAGCTGGAGCCTCATCAGCGGATTCTTAAGGTCGATCTCGAGTATGACATAGAATCGCTGCTGGATGCTGGCGCGAGAGCTACAGTTCTCCACGAGCTTGATTATCAATTCCAGAACCGTAAATTAGATCTGCCACGGTGGGATACTATTAGCATTCGACCTAACGAAGCTAGGGTTAAGCCAAGGGAAAAGCTGGACTTAAAAAAGGCGCGCCAGGAGATCGAAGTCAACCTGCCGCCACGACAATCCGGAGGGCCGCCAATTCGTGTCCGCACGGCGCGCCGTGAATTGGCAACTGTACCGGGATCCTACAACCTCTACACACCAGAATTTACAAAGAAACTGCATGTCACAGTTAGCGGTTGTCCCGATAATGTCGAGACCCAGGTTTGGGTGGCACCTCACGGCGAAAATCGGGCCACCGCCGATACGAACAACGTCTGGTACTACGATCAACTTCTTTTCCCAGGACAGGGAATTGAGATTAAGTTTGTTGACAAGACCGCTGCACAAATGAATGGCGACAGTCAGGCTACGAAATCGGCGGCCGTCGGTATACGAGAACCCGCATGGCGCAGGCCGACGTCGACCGCGTGCAGGAGTTCCGCAAGTGCATCGAATGCTATCTTTGCCAGGATGTGTGCCACGTCTTGCGCGATCATCACATGCACGCCGAGTTCATCGGACCGCGGTTCCTGGTTTACGCTGCCGCGCTCGAAATGCACCCTCTCGATGTAGCGGACCGCGTCCCGGCTTTGCGCAAAGAGCATGGCATCGGGTTATGCAATATCACTAAGTGCTGCACCAAGGTCTGTCCGGAAGGCATTACCATCACCGATAACGCGATCATCCCGTTGAAGGAGCGCGTGGTGGATCGGTACTTCGATCCGCTGACCCGGTTATTCCGGATGTTCGGTGGATAAAGGCGACAGGCGAGCACACCCGTACCGGAACCCGCAATCTGCCCCTCCGTTACTTAACGCGCAAGCACAGTCTCTGTTCTTTGTGAGACTACGCAACGGAACAGTCCGCACACATCCTCCCCGGTTACCATAAAGCCGAGTATCTTATCGGAGGTTAGTCATGGCAACTGGAAAACATTATTTTGTGGAGCAGACGGCGGATCACCGCTTTGCGGTACGCGCGAAAGGGTCGCAGCGAGCCAGCGACATCCTGAACACGCAAGCGGCCGCGATCCGGCGCGTGGCGGAATTGAATCCGCATGACCACCCGGGCGTGGAACGAGTGCGCACAACATCCACCGGCACTAAAGCCAAGTGGCGCACGTCGCGCGCGTAAGTGGAAACGCTATTTCGCGAAGCCTAACTCGCGCAAGCTAGCCGCGGGCTCGCTGTCTTCCTCAAACTTAGTCAGCGCAGCCCGCTCATGACCGTTTTCGAGGGCCACGGCCGCCGGGGCGGCGGTGTAGGGGAACACGGCTTTCAGCTTGTCATGATCCAAGGTCAAGTCGGCCTTCAGTCCGGTTTCGTTGAGAAACATGGCGGCGAAGCGGGGCATAGCCACGGGAATCGCCACGACTTTGGTCGCGCCCCAATCGAGCTGCGCCATTTTCTTGGCCGCTTTGAAGCAATGCTCGCACTCGGGGTCGAAATAGAAGAGCAGAATTTTTCCGTGTTGCAGGGAATACGCGGCGCCGTTGACCTGCACGGTGTCCGGCGCTTTGGTTCCCGAGAGCCGCGTGGCCGCTGCGCCGTAGGAGAGCAGCGCGTAGACCACCACCACGCCGAGAATCAGCGCCGCGACACGCAATCCGTGCACCGGCTTGGCCCACACCCACGCCAACCCCGCCAATGCCAGCAGCAGGCCATCGCCGGCGAAAAATGCCGGACCCACCACGCGCTTCACCCACGGAAAACAACTACATTCCGCGCCGCGCAGCGCCTGATAATTGGCCGCGAAGTAGATCATGAAGACGGCCAGCAGCAGCGCGATCACCATCGCGCCTAAGCGGCGCAATCGGGGCGTGAGAATCATGGCGGCGCCCACGGTTTCGGCAATGCCGACTACCAGCGCCGCGGCCAAGCTCAAATTTTCGGGGACTTTCATTTCCGAGATGCGCACCGCCCAGTCGAGCGGGTAGGTGATCTTCCAAATCCCGGAAACCGCGAAGAGGGCCGCGAGAACCAAAGCGGCAAGCCAGCTTGCCGCGGACTTCCAACCCGGCAGGTCGAGCGAAGCAAGCTCCGCCCGCGGCCGGGCCATACTGTCGTCCATATCAGTAAATTCTAGCGTTTTTGAGGCGCGTTAAAACCGCGGGGCCCCGCTCGGCGTGTGCCATACTTGATCTATCGCCTGTAATGCAGTTCCTTGCAATCCTCCTGCTTTCGAGTTTCCTGAGCAGCGCGCCAGCTATCAATCGCACCGACCGTATTCCACCGCACGACTGGCGTTTCATCGACCTGCCGCCTGACGCCGCGCTGGCAACGGTGAAAGCCGCGTTCGTAGTGGAATCGGGACCGCCCGTGCGCGTGACCCTGCTCGAGAAATCGCAAACCGAACGCTGGGTGCAGGGGAGGTCGCATTACCCGCTACGAATCACGATGCCGGCGTTCAGCGGCTCGCTGCAGATGCGAACCGTTCGGCCGGGCGATTACGCCGTCGCTATCGAAAACCACGATCCCGGGCAGGCGGCGGTCGTGCACCTGGTGGTGGCGCTCGATGTAGGAAAGGCGACCGAGTCTTCGCGCCAGCGCCGGCTCACGGTGATCGCGATCAGCTTCAGCGTGTTCTTCGGAATCGTGACGCTATCGGCCGCCAAACTCTGGCGGGCGGCTAAGAGTTGAAGGATTCGTTGGCCGCGGCGATGGTCTCTTCGATGTCGCGGCCGGTGTGCGCGGCCGAGACGAACGCAGCTTCGAACTGCGACGGCGCCAGATAGACGCCGCGCTCCAGCATGGCGCGGAAAAAGCGCCCGAAGCGCGCGGTATCGCTGCGCTTGGCCGAAGCGTAATCCGTCACCGGGCCATCCGTGAAGAAGAACGTGAACATCGAGCCCACGCGGTTCACGGTGACGCCCGCGGGCACGGCCGCGCAAAGATGCGCCGCGTGCGCCTCGAGCTGATCGTAAATGCCCGGATTGTGTTTCAAATGCCGCAGCATCGCAATACCCGCAGCCACAGCCAGCGGATTCCCCGAAAGCGTTCCCGCCTGATAAACCGGGCCCAGGGGTGCGATCAGTTGCATGATCTCCTTGCGGCCGCCGTACGCGCCCACCGGCAATCCGCCGCCGATCACTTTGCCTAGCGTAGTGAGATCGGGTGTGATGCCGTAAAGCTGCTGCGCGCCGCCGAAGGCCACGCGGAAGCCGGTCATCACTTCATCGAAAATCAGCAGTGCGCCGGCGCGGCGCGTGACTTCACGCAGCGTCTCCAGAAACCCTGCGGCCGGCGGCACGCAGCCCATGTTGCCCGCGACGGGTTCGACAATCACGGCCGCGATGCGGTCGCCATGCGCATGGAACGCCGCCTCCACCGCTTGCGCCGAGTTGAACGGCAGTGAGAGCGTGGTGTCGCAGAAGCTTTGCGGAACGCCGCGCGTGTCCGCAATCCCGAGCGTCGCCACTCCCGAACCGGCCTGCACCAGCAAAGAATCGACATGACCGTGGTAGCAGCCGTCGAACTTGACGATGAGATCGCGCCCGGTGAAGCCGCGCGCCAGGCGGACGGCGGACATGGTGGCTTCGGTGCCCGAGTTCACCAGCCGCACCATTTCGATAGAAGGCACGGCCTCGCAGATTGCCTCCGCCAGATCGATCTCCTGGGCTGTTGGCGCGCCGAAGCTGGTGCCGATCTCGAGCGCGATATCGAGCGCGGCCACGATTTCCGGATGCCGGTGTCCTAAAAGCAGCGGGCCCCAGGAGCCGACGTAATCAATGTATTCATTGCCATCGACGTCGAACAGGCGCGAGCCCTGCCCCTGCGCGATGAACGGCGGCGTGCCGCCCACGCTGCGAAACGCGCGCACAGGCGAATTCACGCCGCCCGGAATTCGCTGTTGGGCGCGCTCAAACAACGCTTCGGATTTGGTCAACTTTCTGCTTTCCTCGGGACCCATCGGCTTAACCCCAGGCTCATACCGATATCGTATAGGCTGCCGTTCAGATTGTTCAGCAACCGGCGCTTCAACTGCGAATACGGCTGCTTGCCCGCGAACAGATCCTGCATGACCGCCGAAAAACGCGGGCTGCGGCGCGTGAACTGCACCATGCGCGCCGGGACGGAGCCGAACATGAACCTACCCTGAAAAACTTTCTTCGCCAGGCGCGAGCCAAATTCCAGGTCGTTGGTGAAATCGCGGAAGAGAAGCTTCTTGTACTGCGTCACTTTTTCCGCGATGCCGGTCACTTCGGAAAGCAGCGCGCGCGCCGCCAGGTCGGCGGAGCGAATCGCGTAATAAAGACCTTCGCCGGTGATCGGATCCACCAGCCCGGCGGCGTCGCCCACGGCCATCCATCCCTCGCCGGCCACGCGATTCTTGCGCCATGCGCCGGTTTCGAGCGACGGCAACAGGTGGCTATAAAAGGGCGAGCCCTTCCACGCCATCCCGCGTTCGTTCATGTAATGTTCGAGCCTGAGCCGCAGGGAGCTGGCCGGTTCACCCTTGCCGCAAATGCCCACCGACATGTGCCCGCAGCGCGGGAAAATCCAGATGTAGCCTTCGAGCTTGGGCAGAAATTGAATATCGATGCGCGTCTGCTCGCCCTGCACGTAGTAGCCGAGCGCGGGCATGGCGTCGGTAGCACTGAGCTGCGTACCCACGTCGCGCAGCGGATTGCGCGCGCCCGTAGCCACGATGCAAAAATCGGCTTCCGCGATCCCGGATTTCGTGCGCAACAGCCAACCCGCGCCGCTGCGTTCCATTTCCAAGACGCGCGCCTTTTCGAGCTGCGCTCCGGCCTTCTCGGCGCGGTCGAGCAACATGCGGTTCAACTCGATGCGCGAATAAATCAGCAGCGGATCGTCCAGGCGCAGGCTGGCTTCGCCGGCATTCGGCGCCGCGAGAACGCTTTCGGTGACGAAGCGTTTCGGCGTTGGATTATCGATTAGAAACGGATACTGGCTATAGGCTTTGTACGTCAAGCCGCCGCCGCAAGGCTTCTCCCACGCCATCTTTTCGTCGAACACGCTCACGCGTAAACCGGCCGACGCCAACTGTTCAGCGGCGAAGGCTCCGGCGGGACCGCCGCCCAGAACCGCGACAGTCTTCATTGTTTGCCGCCTGCTGGCGGAAGATCCTGCGGCGAAGGCATCTTGCCGGCGCCACCATCGGCCGGCATGGGGCCAGCGTGCGGATTCGCAGAACCGGGCATCACAGCGCCGCCATGCCCGCCGGTGGAATCGGCGTGGCTCACCACCACCCAGCGGCCATCGCGCGCTTCCAGGCCGTAGCTCATCTTCATGCCCGTGTCGTGCGTGGCGCCTTTGGGCCGGATCTCGACTTGCGCGTCAGCTTTATTGCCGTGGAATTCGACGTTGGTGACGTCGACATCCATCGTCTCGGGGGTGAAGCCCGTGGCTTTCAGACGATCCCAAATGCCGCGTTGCACGGCTTCTTTGTTTTCCATGGCGCTATGGCACCCAGCCAGCGCCAGGAGGGCGGCTGCCAGCAGCAGCCGCTTTATGGGAATTTGCACTCCTCGATTATAACCGGCCCTTTACGAGCCTTCTCCGGTTGTGTCCACGTAATCGTCCATCATCATGCTGCCGCCAGTAGCAGTGCGCACGCGGGGCGCCGGCTTGTCGGAGTTCGCGAAATCGCCGGCCTTTTCGCTGGCCGAGGCGATGTCCTGCCCGCCGGCGTTTTCCAGGATCTCCTTACCGCGCTTCACCCAATCCGAGTTATCGCAGTGCACGGAGAGCAGCACGCCGCCTTCGCGGATGCGTCCTTCGTAGCGCTTGGCTTCGTATTCCGGGATGCCCATCCCCGCCAACGCGCCGACAATACCGCCCAAAGCCCCAACCGCACCCGCACCTGCCAATGCGGCCACAATGGGTCCTGCCGCGATGAAAGGCCCCAAGCCTGGGATCACCAGCGCGCCGATGCCTGTGAGCCAACCCAGGACACCCCCGGCGATGCCGCCGGCTACCACGCCGGTGGTCACGCCTTCGGGCGCCTTGGTATTTTTTTCGTGGGCAAAATCCTTGGTGCCCTGGTTGTCCGGGAATAAAACGGAGATGTCCGTGCCTCGGAACCCTGCCATCCGCAGATGATCCACCGCCTCCTCGACCGCCAGACGGTCTGGATAAATGCCGAATACTGCTGTGTTTTTGCCTGACATGATTGCGCTCCTGTTCGTCTGAACGGCCCCTCGCGCTGCCTCCGCGCTGTCCGTTTGATCGCAGAGATTGCACGAACGTTGCCACCTACGCCGGACGCCGGATTGGTCCGTGCTTTTTCAGACTTAACGGGATTAGACTGTTTTAGAGGAAATCTCGCAAATGAAATCTATGGCCCGATCCACACGACGAACTTTTTTGGGCGCCGCCGGGGCTACCGGCCTGGGCGCGCTCTATACGGGCGCGGCCGAAGCGGCGATCGTGCCCGAGCCTTGGGGCATCAAGCTCGGCCTGGCGACGTATACGTTCCGGCATTTCGAGCGCGCCAAGACCATCGAAATGATCAAGGCCGTAAAAACGCCGTGGATCAGCATCAAGGCCGATGTGCCAGGCAAAGCCGGCGCCAATCAACATCTCCCGGGGCTGCCCGCCGATGGAGGCGCGCCGCTTTCACCCGATGCTGCCGCGATGATCCGCACCGCGCGCCTCGAATATGAATCCGCCGGTCTGAAGATTACGAGCTCGGGCAACGTCGGCATGACGAAAGCGAAGTCGGTGGAGGATCTGCGGCCGACTTTCGAGTGGGCCAAGCTCGCCGGCCTTCCGATGCTGGTCTGCGCGCCCACGCACGAGAACATCAAGTTCGTGGAGGCGCTCGTCAAGGAGTACAACATCCGCATCGCGATTCACAACCACGGGCCGGAAGACCACAATTTCCCCACGCCGGAATCGGTGTTGGACGTGGTGCGCAAGCTGGACGCGCGTTGCGGTCTTTGCATGGATGTCGGACATTCCGAGCGCACCGGAATCGATGTGGTGAAGACCATCGCCGATGCCGGCGACCGTCTGTTCGATATGCATGTCAAAGATCTGACGGATTTCACGAGCCGCGAAAGCCAGGTGGATGTGGGCGACGGCAAAATCCCCTTCCCCCAGATTTTCAAGCAGCTAAAAAAGATGAACTACAAAGGCTGCGTGAACCTGGAGTACGAGATTCACGAAGACGATCCGATGCCCGGCGTACAGCGCTCCTTCAGCTATATGCGCGGCGTGCTGGCGGCGTTGGAAGGGGCGTAGCTATTTCTTATTCCGCTACCAACGGCGTCACCGGATCGATCAGCGCCCAACATACAATTCCGCCGGCGTAGATGCCGGCCGAGATGTAGAACGTCAGGTTCCAGTCTCCGGTTTGTTTGAGGATGTAGCCGACGAGCGCGGGGGCCAATACGCCCGCGAAGTTGCCGAACATGTTCATCGCGCCGGATACCGTGCCGGCGTACTTGCCGCCGATATCCATGGTGGAAGTCCAGGCGCCCGACATTACCAGGTCGTTTGAAAAGCTGGCCATCGAAATCGCCAGGATCGCCATCACCGGATCGTGCATGCGCGTCGAGAGTATCAGGAATGCCGATGCGCCCGTGAAACCGGCGCACGCGACGGTCTTACGCGCTAAGCGCAGGTTCCCAGTCCGCCGCGTCAGCCATGAATTCAGCAGCACGCCCGTCGGGTTGCCGATGCCTCCGAAAAACAAAGGCAGCCCGCCCAGCAGCAGGCTGGAGGTAAGCGCCAAGCCGCGGCCTTCGCGCAGATAGGTCGGCAGCCAAGTGATGTAAAAATACCAGCCGTAGCTCAGACAGAAATATTGAATGCAGAGCAGCCATACATGGGGCGAACTCACTAGCGGCAGCCACGGCGCGCGTCCGTGTTGGGTTGGCGGCTCGATATCGCGCAGCAGCGCGCGCTCGGCCTCGTTCATCTTGGGTTTGTCGAACGGATTGTCGCGATACCACCGGTAAAACACAATCGCCCACACCACGCCCAGGCAACCGAAGATCTCAAACGCGTGCCGCCAGCCGAAGTAGGCGATCACAGAACCTGCCAGAAGCGGCGTCACCGCGCCGCCCCAGCGCGCGCTCAACCACACGATGCCCTGCGCCCGCGAGCGTTCCTTCCGCGGCAGCCACGTAGTGAAGGCACGCGTGATGCTCGGGAAGCAGCCGGCTTCGCCCGCGCCGAAAAGGAATCGCGTCACAATCATTGACGTGAAGTTCCAGGTCCAACCGGTCGCGGCGGTGAAGAATGACCACCACAGCACGACGCGCATCAAAACGCGCCGCGCGCCGATGCGGTCGCACAGGTATCCGCACGGCATTTCGAACAGCGCGTAGGCGATGGCAAACGCCGAAAAGACGTAGCCCATTTGCTGGGCGTCCAATCCCAGATCGCGCCGGATCATCGGCGTCGCATTCGAAATGCAAACGCGGTCGATGTAGGTGATCACACCGAGCGCAACGGCGAAGTAGATCACCCCGTGGCGGACGCCCGTGGGCCGCCCATCGGCGCGGCTAACCGCCGGGCTTACCCCCGCGCCTGTCTGCGCGGCTTTAGACATCGGCGGACTTCCGCCCCAAGGTACATTTTCTTCTCGCGAGTTCCCATCCCGACATCATGTTTCCTTACCGGCGAATCCGGAAGCGGTATACCAGAGCTCCCAGACCAACGGTAGCAAAAGCCGTCAACGAAGCCCGGGGCTGCTGAATCACGCCGTAGATCATCATACACGCGCCGGCCAAAATGTACGCCGCCGGTATCAAAGGATAGGCGAAATCCACCGCGCGCAGCCGCTGCCAACCGGTGCGCTGCTTGCGGAAAATCAGCAGCGAAGCCACCGAGAGCACCGTGAACAGCGTCAGGCTCATGCCGATGTAGGTCACGAGTTCCGCGAATGGCGTCAGCGTCATCAGCATGGCGCAGATGCCCTGGCTCAGGATCGCAATCACCGGGGTGTGCCACCGCGGATGCACTTCCGCCGCCGCGCTGAAGAACGCGCGATTCTTGGCCATCGCGTAATAGACCCGCGGTCCGACCGTCATTTCGGCGTTGACGCCGGGCAGAATGCAAAGCGCCAGCAACCCCGAAAACGCGCCGGCCACGCCCGGCCCGAACAGATTCGACGCCGACACCGAGCCAATGGCGATTACGCCCTTCATTTGCGACACGGGGGTGGCATAAATGTAGACCACGTTGAGCGCCAGGTAAAGCGCGGCCACAATTCCGCACCCCGCGGCTAGCGCGGCCGGCAAGGTGCGCTCCGGGCGCTCGACTTCTTCGGCAATATATGTGGCCGCGTTCCAACCGCTATAGCCGAACGTGACAATCAGAAGGCTGAAGAAGAATTGCGCTGCCAGGCTGACGTTGGTGGTGCGCGCGGCGTGTTCCGAAAAATGGCTCCAGCTTCCCTGCCCCGCGAGCAACGCCAGCAGCACGAAGCCCGTGAGCACGATGAGCTTCGTCGACGTAAGCACGTTCTGAACTTTGGCGGTGCGGCCGACCCCCAGACAATTGAGAATGGTGAAAACGGCGATGAGCGCCGAGCCCACCGCTTGGCCTGCGCCCAGGCGAAGCGAGAATTCGCCGGAGCCGATGAGGTGGGTGTGATCCTCGCGTAATGCCGGAAAAAAATAGCCGAGATAGTTGGAAAAGGCGAGCGCGGCGGTCGCAATCGAGGCGGAAAAACCCGCGAAGAACGAGACCCAGCCGGTCATGAATCCCCATTCCGGGCCGAACGCTTGCGTGAGATAGACGTATTCGCCGCCGGAGCTGGGGAAGTTGATGCCCAATTCGGAATAGCTGAGAGCGCCCGCGAACGCAAACAGCGCTCCCGCGCCCCAGCACGCAAGAATCAGCCATCCGCTGCCTAATTCGCCGGCCACCACTCCGGGCGTGGCGAAGATACCCGTGCCGACCATATTCGAGATGACCAGCGCCGTGGCGCTAAAGAAACCGAGCTGACGCAGCAAGCCCGCGTTCGGAAAGCGCCGGGTGGTTTGGGGCATTCGGGTCTTAAGGCCATTGTAGGGCAGACAGGGCCCTACAGCCAGAATCCCGATAAGTGGGGTTAGCTGGGCCTAGAACACTACTTGTTGGTGCGTGTACGCGGGCATCCAAAACTTTCCGAAATTAAACGACGAGCCACTTCCTGGGGCAACAATTCCAACCAATGGGCTCCATTGAAACGCCGCCTGAATTTCAAAGTCCGAACCTGGCGTGTTATTGCTCGACGGGGGCCACGCCGTGGCATTCTGGTCGCAACCGCTCGACGGAGTGGAAGAATTGGTCAAGATGCAAGTCACCGCCGTGGAAACGGTCTTGTGGTCCGACGCCACCGAATTGAAGGTCATATAGACCGAAGCCGGCGGGACGGCGAACGAATAGCTCTTCATCAGCGTCGCCAAGCCTTGAATGCTGGTGGTGCAACTGTTGGTGCCGCCGCAATCGCTGCCGTGATTCGCCAGATAATTGCCAACCTGCTTCACGGAATATTGCAACGAATCATACTGCCACATGCCAATCGCCATCTGCACGGAAGAAATCCAGATGAAGATCAGCGGAACGCCGGTAAAGGCAAACTCGAGAATCGCGGTGCCGCGCCGTCTGTCGCGTTTCTTCATCCTTTAGCTCCTCAGCCGCATCTGCACGACGCGGTAGAACGTGGCGCTCTTCTGCAGCAAGCCCGGAATCGGGATCAGATTCAAGGTAGTGTAGGTCACCGCCACCTGCGACGCAGGCAGCGTGTCGGCGCTGGCCGTGGTCTGGCCGGTGCCCGCTTGCACCGCGGTCACCACCACCGGGCTCGAAGCGCAAGTCGGCGTTCCTGTGTTGCTCACGTTGCTGATGACCCTGAGCTCTTCGTTGGCCAGGATGCACGCCGTTGCCTGGTCCGAAGCTTTCGCCGAGCTTTGGGACGTGTAAAGCGCGGCGACGCGCGCGGCGCTTTCCGTGGAAATCAGGGCATGCGCATAGTAGCCCCAATCGTAAGTTCCGATAAAAAAGAAAAGATACCAGGGCATCATGAGCGCCATTTCGAGCGCGCTCCCTCCCCGCTGTGTTCTACGCCGTTTGCTCATAAGAGTGGTCTCGCTATCTGAGTAAACCGTCTTTCAGAGTGAGCCCACAAGATACCCATAGTTAATCGCGTACTCGGAGTTCTTCCGGGACCACGGTTAACGCTATATTATGGGACCAGATGAGGCAGGAATCTCCCTATTTCGAGGGGAAGGACCCGGTGCTGATATACATTGCCAAGAAGCTGAAGGATGCTTTGCGGCTGGAAGAAACCCTAACCGCGGCGGGGATCGATTATGGAGTGGAGGCGGACGAATACCGCGGCGGCGTAGTTTTTCGCTCCGCCCGCGTTGGCGCCTTCTTTTATGTTTTGAGGGAAATGTCGGCGGCCGCCAGGGAAGTGATGGAGAAAAGCGGCTTCACGCCGCACATTGAGCCGGCCAACTAAGAAAAAAGAGGAAGGGGCCGATCGGGCGATGGCCCCCTCGCGCCGAAGCGCCTTAGACCTGGAACGAACTGCCGCAGCCGCAAGTGGACTTCACCTGCGGATTGTTGAACTTGAATCCCGAACCTTCCAGCGTTTCGACGTAATCGACCTCTGCGCCATCCAGATAGAGGAGGCTGGCCTGGTCGACGAAGATCTTCAAACCGTCGTAGCTGTAGGTCTTATCGAGCATGTTCGGCTGGTTTTCAAAAGCCATGGAATAGCTGAATCCGGAGCAACCTCCGCCCACCACCGCGATCCGAAGACCGACGGGCGAGGGCTCCTGGGACCCCATGATCTCTTTCACTTTTCCAACCGCTTTTTCCGTAAATTGCAGCATGCGATTTTATACTCCTGAGTTGCCTGAGCTGAATCCAGTATACCCAATTGTTTCGATGCGCTTGCACAGTTTTTCGTCGCAAATTTCGCGCGCCCGGCCTATGCTATCGTTCAATTGAAACCCGCAACCGGGGGAGCGCGTCCGACAGGGTGTATGGGAACGATGACCGGCACGCTTGCGATTCCCGGTTTCGGCAGCAGGGTTGCCACGAAAACCAAGGTGGATTACGAGAATACACCGGAGGGTTTGCTGGTTCGTCGCGCTCAGGCGGGCGACGAAGCCGCTTTCCGCGAAATCGTGGAACGCTACCAAGCCAAGGTTTTCTCCATAATTCACGGCATCGTCCGCCAACGCAATGACGTGGAAGACATTGCGCAGCAAGTATTTGCAAAGGTTTACGTCTCCGTCCGGAACTTCGATTTCCGCAGTTCGCTCATCACTTGGATCTACAAAATTACGGTGAATGAATGCTTCGACTACCTCCGTAAGCGGAAGGTGCGCAAGCTGGTATATGAGAGCGATTTAAGCGAGGACGAAGTTCGCCGGGTGGAGAACACCGAGCCCAGCATGGGGAGGCCGACGCCGGCCGATTCCTCGCTGGCGCAACGGGATTACGTTTTGAAGCTCCTCGCCCGCGTATCCGAAGAGGAACGCTCCCTGTTGTTGCTGAAAGAGGTAGAGGGCTATTCGGTGGAAGAACTGGCCGCGAAGACCGGAATGAATGAAAATACGATCAAAGTAAAGCTCTTCCGGGCGCGGCAAAAACTGGTAAAAGCGGCGCAACGTTTGGAGCGTTCGCCAGGCTTGGTCACCGGTTAAGTTTCTCAGTTGCATGGGTTCCCGAAAGCGGGCGGCAGACCTGCGACGGGCGTTTTTTAACGTGGTAAGTTACAAGGGAAGAAACTATGCACGCTGTGGTAATGGAAAACGTCGAGGAGTTCCTCGCCGGCACGCTGGAACCGGCGGAACGCCGTACCATAGAAGCCCATCTTGCAAGCTGCGCGGCATGCCGTGAAGAAATGCAACAGATGGAAGACGTCAATCTACTCTTTAGTTCCTTGAGCGCGCGCGAAGCGCTCGAGCCCGCTCCGGGCTTCTATGCGCGCGTCATGCAGCAGGTGGGCGAGCAACGGCCCGCTCCATCCTGGATCAATCTTTTTGCGCTATCGCCCGATTCCGGGCGGCGCCTCGCATTAGCATGCTCCGTCATTCTGGTCGCGTTGGGCACGTTCCTGGTTTCCAACGAACTCAGGTACTCGGCTGGGCCGATGCCCGACGCGATTATGGCCGAGCAGTCGCAGCCAGCGTTCGATTCGGCGCCGGCGTCGGAAAATATGCTCGTGACGCTGGCCAACTATGAGCACTAGCGTCGTCAGCCGGCCATCGCTCGGACGCGGATGGGATCCGCGCGTTGCGGCGGCGATCGTGTTGGTATTGGTATTTCTTTGCGGCGCGGCAGCGGGGGCTCTGGCGATGAACCTGGGCTTCCACCGCGCCTTGCATCAACCGGATTTCGATACTCCCGCCGGCAAGATCCACTTCTTCGAACGCATGCAGAAGGAACTCAATCTGACGCCGCAGCAATCGGAGCAGATGCAATCGATCCTCAACGACTTCTGGCAGTATTACCGCAGCGTGCTCAGCGATTCCAAATCGCGCGTCGAGCAGATTCTGGACGAAAATCAACGGCGCAAATTCGAGCACATGCTGCAGGATGCGCAGCACCCGTAAGCAGACTGCGTTCAGCGTATAACTCCAAAGTTAGTATCCCCTTCTATTGACAGTAGGTTGCAGTCAAAGCCAAAATAAGAGCTTGAATCGTTCCTTGCGCCCGCGCCTGCTGATCGCCGTTACTCTTGCCTGCGGTCTTCTTTCCTGCACTCCGGCCGAAAAAGCCGAGCCGCCGCGCACTTATCAAATGGGCGAGCGGGTTTCGCTGGGCAACATGTCCTATACCGTCTTCGAACGGCAATGGCAGACGCAGTTCGGCGCCGGCCTGGATGCGCGCGTACCGCAGAACCGTTTTTTTCTGCTCCGCATTTCGGCCATCAACGGCGGTGGCGCTGAGGCCATTGTGCCGAATCTGGAATTGGTCGACGATTCCGGCGCCAGCTACCCCGAATCGGGCGACGGCGAAGGCGTGACGGATTGGCTTGGCGCCCGGCGGCAGGTGGGGCCGAACCAAACCACGCAGGGATACGTGCTCTTCGACGTGCAGCCGAAGCACTACAAGCTGAAGTTCATCGACGAAGACGGCAAACGCGCCGCATTGGTGGATCTGCCGCTCACATTCGACTCGGACGCGCCGGACGTGACTACGCCTTTATCGCCCGATCCCATTGCCGACACCAAGAAGCAATAGCGTCCAGGCAGCCCCCAAGAGCGCGCTAGCTGACATTTGCGGCAATCCCGCCCGCATACAATAGATATATGTGGTTCGCCACGGCGCTGTTACTTTTCTTCCAATCCACGGATCCAAGCGCCGAGGGTGTGAAGGCGTTAGAAGATCATCGCTACGACGCCGCAGTGGAATCGTTCACCAAAGCCATTGCCAGCGACCCCAACGATTACGCCGCGCACTTCAACCTTGCCATGGCCTACGGCTTTCTGGACAAGGACGCCGAGGGCATCGCCGAATATCGCAAGACACTCGAGCTGAAGCCCGGCCTCTTCGAAGCCGAGACCAACGAGGGCACCCTGCTGCTGCGCCAGAAACGCGCCGCCGAAGCGCTTCCCCTGTTCGAGGACGCCGTGCGCCAAAAGCCCCAGGATTTCGGTGCGCGCTATCACCTGGGCCAATGCCAACTCGACAGTGGGGACGCCGCCAAAGCCGAAGAGAGCTTCCGCGCCGCGCTGGAGGTCAACCCCAAATCGGCGGGCGCGGAATTAGGCCTCGCGCACGCGCTGGCCGCGCAATCGAAACTGGCCGACGCCGCGCCGCATTTCCGCCAGGCGGCGCAGATCGATCCCACCTACCGGAACTGGCTGATCGAACTGGCCGGCCTTTACGAAAAGAACCAGCAAATTCTCGAGGCGATCGCCATTCTGCGCGAATTTCCCGACAATCCCGGCGCGCAGGAGCATCTGGGGGAATTAATGCTCCGCGGCAAGCAGTACGCGGACGCGATCCCCAGCCTGGAGCATGCCTATGCCAAGGACCCCACGGCTGCCAATGCCGCCGCTCTGGCCTTCGCGTATCAGGCTAACCACCAGACCGATAAGGCTTTGCCGCTCTTCGAAAAGGCTGTGGCGGGCAAACCCGGCGATTTCGACCTTCACATGATGTGCGGCCGCGCTTTGCAAGAATCGAAACAATTTCCGGCCGCCGCCCGTCAATTTAACGAAGCGGTGAAAATTAAGCCCAACGACATGCGCGCGTGGAGCAACTTCGGCGCCGCGCTCTACCTGGCGGGCGACCTCGAACCATCCCTTGCCGCCTTCGATCATGCGCGCGCGCTGGGCGAAAATACTGCCGGCAACTGGTTCCTGCGCGCCATCATCCTCGACAAGCTGCGCCAGTTGAAGCCGGCGCTCGAAGCTTACCGCCAGTTCCTTTCCATGAGCCACGGCGAAAACGATAACCAGGAATTTCAGGCGCGTCAGCGGTCTCGCATCATCCAGAGCGAATTGGAGAAGCACTGATGCTCACCCGGCTTGCTTTCGCCGCCATGTTGGTTCTGAGCGGCGTGCCCAGCGCGCACGCTGACCTGAAGCGCGCGATGGCGGAAACGAATCTCGAGAAGCGCTCGAAGCTCGCGCTCGATAACGCCAAATCAGCGTATCAGGCCGCGCGCGAAGCGTATCAAAAGGGCGATATGGAGAGGGTGCAGGCCTTAGCCGATGAGATCGATCAATCGGTGGCGCTTGCCTATCAATCGCTGGTTGACACTGGTAAAGATCCGCGCCGCAGCTCGCGCTATTTTAAGAGCGCCGAAATCGAAACGCGCGACCTCGCGCGGCGCGTGGAAGGGTTCCAAGAGGAAATGAATTACGACGAGCGCTCAATTTTGGAAAAAGCCAAGGCCCGCGTGCAGAAGGTCCACGACGATCTGCTGCTCGGTTTGATGGAGGGCAAAAGGAAATGAAATCGCTGCTTTCTATTGCGGCTGCCGCCTTGGCGCTAGCCGCTCCGCTCGCTGCGCAAGACCGCGACTTCCTGACGTCGGAAGAAGCGGCGCAGATCAAGGAAGCGCAGGAGCCGAACCAGCGCCTCGAGCTCTACGCCAAATTCGCGCACCGTCGCATCGATCTGGTCAAATCGCTGATCGCCAGAGACAAGCCCGGCCGATCACTGGTGATCCACGATGCCCTCGACGACTACACGCAGATGCTGGATGCCATCGATTCGGTGGCGGACGATGCGCTCGAACGCAAGCTCGATATCAAAGCAGGTATGACGCTGATGGCGAACTACGAGCGCGACGCCCTGCCCCTGCTCAAGAGAATCCGCGATAGCCATCCCAAGGATCTCAATAGCTACGATTTCGTTCTGAAGACGGCCATTGACGCGACCAATGCAAGCATCGATTCAGGGTCGGCCGATCTCGACGAGCGCGCCAAGGACGTGCAGGCGCGTCAGGCGCAGGAAAAGAAGACGATCGAGCAGATGCAGACGCCCGCAAAAGGCGATGCGAAGCCCGGCGACAAGAAAACGGTCGATCAGCAGCAGGATGCAACGCCGCAGCGCAAGCCGCCGACGCTCATGCGCCCGGGCGAAAAGATGGGTCCGACCGGCGCCACCGGGTCTACCGGAGATAAGTAGGGCGGGCTTCAGCTCGCACAAGCCGGAGAAGGGGGCTAAAGCCCCTTGCAGGCTGAAGCCTGCCCCACACTGCTATCGCGGGTCCGGTTTCACCAACAGCGTTTGCATATAACTCTGGCCGCCCACTGTCAGCTTCACGGTGTAGGTTCCAGGCGGCAGCCAGGGGCCTTCGCGGCAGGGCGTGTCCATATAGATGGCCGAGATCGGGCATTCGCCGCCGCCGCGTCCGCCTCGCCCGGCCGCCGGGCCGTGCAAATCCCACACGAAGCGATGCATGCCCGCGCTGGATTCCACAGGCTGGAAAGGCCGCACCCAATACGCCGGAACGTTCAACCCCGGATCGGGCGCCGGCGCCGCGTCAGCGCTCGAAAACTGGCGCACGGCCTTGCCCGTGGGGTCGGAAATCTCGATGGTGACCGGGCTGGTGGCCGCGGATTTCAGGTAGTAATACAGGATCGCTCCATCCGGCGGATTCTTTCCCGCGGGCTCCTCCGGCGGCAGCGGCGTATCGGTGTTGGTATCGCGCGGGAAGCGGTAGACCGCGCTCGGCGCGAATAAATGCGCGGATGCCGCCGTGGCTTCCGTAGTCAACTGGCGCAGCGGCGCGATGTCGTCGAGAATCCAGAAACCCCGGCCGTGAGTTCCGGCAATCAAATCGTTCTCGTGGATGGTCAGGTCGCGGATGGACGTGGCCGGCATGTTCAGCCGCAGCGGATGCCAATCGCCGCCATCGTTAAACGAGACGAACGTCTCAGTCTCCGTTCCAGCGAATAGCAAGCCTTTGCGCACGGGATCTTCGCGCACCACATTCACCGGCCCCTCCGGAAGGCCGCGCACGATTTCGGTCCATGTTGCGCCGCCATCGTGGGTGCGGTAGATATACGGCTTCAGATCGTCCAGACGCAGGCGGTTGACGGCGACGTAGGCGGTCTGATCGTCGAAATGCGAGGCGTCGATCTGCGCGATCTTGCTCCACGCGGAGATCGCCGCAGGCGTCACGTCCTTCCAAGTCTTGCCGCCGTCGCGCGTGACTTGGATCAAGCCGTCGTCAGTTCCGGCCCAAAGGGTGTCGGTGGTCAGACGCGACGGCGCGAGGGAATACACCACGCCTCGCCGCGTGCCCTGCTGCTTGGCGGCGTCGGGATAGCCTGACACGCTCGCCGGGAGATCGTAAGTGGCGCGCGAAAGATCGGGGCTGATATTTTCCCACGTATGGCCGCCATCTCCGCTGCGCACCACCACTTGCATCCCCAGATACATCACGTGCGGATCCACTTCGGAAAAAATCAGCGGGACCGTGCGCAAGCTGCGATAGGTAGTGCCAGCCGGGGCACGCACCGGCAGTCGCTCCACGCCGCCCGTGGTGCGATTGAAACGCGTCACCAGGCCGCGGCCGCCGCCATATACGAAATTCGGATTCAGCGGGTCGGGCGCGATATAGGCATACTCTTCGCCGCCCACCGGATGCCATTCGCGAAACGTGATCTGGCCATCGTTGCCGCGGCTGGCAATCCCAACCGAGCCGCTCTCCTGCTGCCCGCCGTAGATGTTATAGGGAACCTGGTTATCGGTGATGACGTGATAGAACTGCGCGGTCGGCTGGTTATACCAGGAGCTCCAGGTGCGCCCGTAATTCACGCTCAGCGTAGCGCCCTGATCGGCGGCAAGCATGATGATGTTCGGATTGTTGGGATTGATCCAGATGGTGTGATAATCGTCGCCGCCCGGAGCGCCCTTAAGCGCGGTCAGGGTCTTGCCCGCGTCCGTGGAGCGATAGGTGGAAGTGTCGGCAATATAGATGACGTCGCGATTCTTGGGGTCCACGCGCACACAGGCGAAATCGTTGCCGCGGTCGGAAATGCGCCGCTCGCCGTTCGCCTGCCGCCAGGTAGCGCCGGCGTCATCCGACCGGTAAAGGCCGCCCGCCTGCCCGCGCGCCTCGACCAGCGCGTACATGCGGTTACCGTCGCTGGGCGCAATGCCGATGCCGATGCGGCCGAGACCGTCCTTCGCAAACGTGGGGAGGCCGCCGCTTAGCTGGTTCCAGGTCGTGCCGCCGTCGGTCGATTTATACAGCCCGCTGTTCGGGCCGGAGAATGCGCCGTTCTCCCAAGGCCCCTGCTGCGCCTGCCACAGCACTGCATAGACGATTTGCGCGTTGCGAGGGTCGAAGGCGAGATCGACGCCTCCGGTAAGGTCGTCTTTATGCAAAACCTGCTGGAACGTCGCGCCGCCATCGGTAGAGCGATAGATGCCGCGCTCCGGATTCGGCCCGTAAGGATGCCCCAGCACGGCGACAAACAAGCGGTTCGGATTGTGCGGGATCGACAATGATCTGCGGAATCTGTTGGCCGTTGCGCAATCCTAAGTGCCGCCACGTTTTCCCGGCATCGGTGGACTTATACATGCCGTCGCCCACGGAAAGATCGGGCCGCTGCAGACCTTCGCCGCTGCCGACGTAGACCGTATCCGGCTGCGACGCGGCCACTGCCACTGCGCCGATGGAGCCGCTGGGTTGATCGTCGAAGACGGGATCCCAGGTGCGCCCGAAATCGTCGGTCTTCCACACGCCGCCGTTGTTGACGCCGATGTAAAACGTGCCCGGCTGTTCGGCGATCCCGGCGACGCCCACCGTGCGGCCGCCGCGGAACGGCCCAATCATGCGCCAGCGCAAACCCGAATAGAGCGATGGTTCAAAACTTTGTGCGGAAGCAAGAGCAAGAAACGCGGCAAGCAAGACGAGATATCTGCGCATAGAACGAAAGCATAACAAACACTACTGCGGGCAACCGGCGTGCTGCGCTCCCGTGCGAACGCGCGCCGCTTCGGCGGATTGCCCCTGCGCTTCGAGAAGAGGAATGAGACGGGCGGAAGCCTCGCACAGTTCGCCCTGCACGAGTGGGCATGCGGCGTTCAGATGATAAGAATTTCCGGATACAGTTAGCGCGCAACTATCGGGCGCTGTGGTGCGGAAGACCTTGACGAGATACGTGGCGATGGCGTTGTCCGTATGCCTCCAGATCGTACCCTCGAGGATCGCGATCTCGGCGCTGCGCGGATCGTTCTTGCCAATGTAGGCGGTGGCGAGATTGATGAACGCTTCGGGCGTGAGGCCCCAATGCAAAGACTTTTCCGTCATCGCCGCCGCATCCTCGAAGTTCTGGCTGCGCAACTCGACGTAGCCGAGATGTTCATACAACAGGTTCCGGTCAAAGGGATGAAAGATCTTGCCGTGCGCCTGGTCATCCTGCCTGTTCTTTTGATCGACCGCGTCCGCCACCCGCTCTGCGCGGCGCAACGTATCGAGTGCTTTCTTCCGCCAAGGCTCGCCTTGCCCGGCAGGAAGCGAATCGGCTTTGTCGCTATACGCCTTACCGATGGTGATGAGCGGGCCAGGCACGTTCCGATCGTCGGGCAGGGGGCCCAGAATCTCGAGTGCGCGATCGGCTGCGCGGACGGCGTCGTTCCCCTTTCCCGCCGCCTCATCGAAGATCGCCATGTTCGTATGCGCGCGAAAGCTTGCCGGCACGGCGGCTTCCATGCTGGAGTACAAGGTCTCCTCCGTAAACCAGTCGGAATTACGCGCGAAGGTGCGTATGGCAAAGAGCAGCACAATCACGGCGCACGCGGCTCGCACCGCGGCGGCGGGGATTCGGTCGCGCAGCAACCACAAAACCGCAGCCAGGCATCCGGCGAAGGCAACCGCGGGCAGGTAAAGGAAGCGCTCCGCCATCACGGCGCCGAGCGGAAAGATCAGATTCGAAGTGGGCAGCAACGCGCCGAGCCCGAACAAGATCAGGAAAAAGATTTTGCGATCCCGCCGATATCCCCATACCGCGAGCGCCGATGCCGCGAGTAACACCACGAAGCCGCCCAAGACAGCGCCATCCAGGCCGTTGACGAGGGGAATCACGTTATACGAATAGTCGGCGGACAGCCGCGCCGGCCACACAAGCAGCGCCATTTCTCTACCGATCACGCTGATCGCCGTCAACTTTGCGGACCAGAATCCGGCGTCAACCAGCGGGTTATCCAGATATGAAACATGCATCGCCGGCGAAGCGCCCAAAACGAAATGGCGCGCGGCGAGGAACAGAAGGCACGGTAGCGCCACCGCCGCATATCCTCGCCAGCGTTCGCGCCAGGGGCCTGGCTTGGAAAACGCCAAATCGTAGAGCAGCACCGCCCCGATCACGACAATCGCGCTCTCCTTCGAGAAGATGCCGATCGCAGCCGCGACGAACGCCGCCACAAACCGGCGGCGCGCAAAGAACAGAAGCGCGGCAAGCACGCCGAAGCCCGCCAATAAATCCGCGCGCCCCACCACATTCGTCACGCACTCGGTGAGCACGGGATGCACCGCCCAGATCGCCGCCATGGCGAAAGCGGGGAGCGTTTCCGCGAATAGGGAGACGCCCAGCAAGAACACCAGCGACGCGTTCACCGAGTGAATGACATAATTCACCCAGTGATAGCCAACCGGGTCGCCGCCATTTCCAAGTAATGCGTAGTTGAACAGGTACGACAATGTAGTGAGCGGCCGGTAGAGCCCGTTGCCCAAGGTCGGGTACCAATACTCTTTGTCCAGAATGAGCCGCAAATTCTCGCTCGATACGGCGTGGACGCGCGGATCCTTCAGAATGATCTGCGCGTTGTCGTAGATAAGCCCGCTTTGGAATGAATTCGCGTACGCGACCAGCGTGAGCGCCCATAACGCCGCGAAAGGCGCCGCCCTCCGCCAATTCCACGAATCGCGCGCCGGGGTAGGAATCGTTTTCTTTTTCATTGCCTACAACGCCGGAGGGAAACCATCGGAGCGATGGTAGCAAATAGCGCTAAAACCACCGGCTCATGATGACCTTTTGCTCGGTGTAGAAGCCCACTGCGTCTTTGCCGTGCGCGTGCAAGTCGCCAAAGAACGAGTTCTTCCATCCGGCAAACGGGAAGAAGGCCATGGGCGCGGCCACGCCGATGTTGACGCCCACCATGCCGGCTTCGACGCGCGACGAATACTCGCGCGCGGATTTGCCGTTGTTGGTGAAGATGGAGGTGGCGTTACCGAACGGCGAGGCGTTCACCAGGTCGATAGCTTCATCGAGGGAATTGACGCGAATGACCGAAAGCACCGGACCGAAGATCTCATCGCGCGCGATGGTCATCTCTGGCGTCACGTTGTCGAAGATGGTTGGGCCCAGGAAGAAGCCGCCCTGCTCTTTCCGCTCGCGGCCGTCGCACAGCGGAGTCGCGCCTTCGGCGACGCCTTTTGCAATGTAGCCGGCGACGCGCTGGCAATGATCGGAAGTGACCAGCGGACCCATCTCGATTCCATCCTGCGAGCCGTCGCCCACCGCGAGGTTCTTCGTGCGCTTGACCAACAGATCGAGCAGCGGACCGGCGGCCTCCCCCACGGGAACCAGCACGCTGCCGGCCAGACACCGCTCACCGGCCGCGCCGAATGCGGAGCCGATGATGGCTTCGACGGTTTTCGGCATGTCCGCATCGGCCATGACTACGAGATGATTCTTTGCACCGCCCAGCGCCTGCACGCGCTTGCCTTGAGCCGCGGCGGTGGTGTAAATGTACTTCGCCACCGGCGTCGAACCGACGAACGACACGGCCTTCACCAGCGGATGATGCAGCAGCGCATCTACCGCGACTTTGTCGCCATGGATGAGATTGAGCACGCCCGGCGGCAATCCGGCATCGTGCAGCAACTCGACAATGCGCATCGGGGTCAACGGCACTTTCTCGGAAGGTTTGAGAATGAACGCGTTGCCGCAGGCGATGGCGAAGGGGTACATCCACAGTGGCACCATCGACGGAAAGTTGAACGGCGTGATTCCGGCGCAGACACCGATGGGTTGCCGGATGGTCTTGCAATCGATACCTGCGGCGACGTCGTTGAGCGAATCTCCCATCATCAGGCTGGGCATACCGCACGCCACCTCGACCATTTGAATGGTGCGGCGGACTTCCATTCTCGCGTCGTCGGCCGTCTTGCCATTTTCGCTGGTCAGTATCGCGGCCACTTCATAGGCGTGCTTTTCGAGCAGCGCTTTGAAGCGGTAGAGCGGTTGCACGCGATCGACCACGGGCACCTCGCGCCACTTCAAGAAGGCCTGGTGCGCATTGCGGACGGCGCGATCGACATCGGCTTCGGTGGCATATGGCGCTTCGGCCAGGGCGGCGCCAGTAGCCGGGTTGATGACGGGATGCAGGCTTCGCCCCTGCGGCGTCTCCCACTTTCCGTCGATATAGAAGCCAATGGTTTTCACGGCGGTATCGGTAGCAGTCATCGCTTTCCTCCCATGAGTAGGACGTAGACGGCTCCGGCGACGCCGAAGCCCACAAACCAAGCGTAATCGTAAAGCCAGCGCAGTGGCGGCACGGCGAGGCCAAGCAACGCGACCGCAATGCCGGCTGCGAGGGCGACAATGGCGCTGGGATTGAATCCGCCGCGATATTCGTATATGCCGCCGCGCACGTAAAGATCGTCCACTTTCAGCATCGACCGGCGGACGACGAAGTAGTCGGCGATCATCACGCCGGCGATCGGCCCGAGCAGGCCGGAGTAGCCTACCAGCCATCCGAAGATGTACGAACTGAAGTCGGTGAGCAGCTTCCATGGCATCAGCAGAACGCCGACGACGCCGGTGATCATCCCGCCGGTGCGGAAAGAGATCAGGCGCGGATTCAGGTTCGAGAAATCGTTGGATGGCGAAACCACATTGGCGGCGACGTTGGTGTTTAGCGTGGCAATCAGGAGCGCGATCAGCGCTACGAAGGCGATGGCCGGCTGATTGAATTTGCCAAGGAGCGCGACCGGGTCCCAGATTGGCTGGCCGAAGAGAACGGCGGATGCTGACGTAACCGCGACGCCGATGAAAGAGTAAATCGTCATGGCGGTAGGAAGGCCGATCGCCTGCCCCACGACTTGCGCGCGCTGCGATTTGGCGTAGCGCGTGAAATCGGGGATGTTGAGCGCGACCGTGGCCCAGAAGCCCACCATGCCGGTGAGCGACGGCACGAAGAACTTCATGAACGCGCCCGTGCTTTGGAATTTGCTGGGAGCGCTCAGTACGGGACCGAAGCCGCCGGCCTTGCCCGTGATCCACCACAGCAGCAGCAAGCCAATGCCGAGCATGAAGGGAGCGCCGATGCCTTCCAGGAACTTGATGGTTTCGATGCCGCGCCAGATCACGGCGATGTTCAGCGCCCAGAAGGCGAAAAAGCAAATCCAGATTCCGCCCGCGAAATCACCGGCCGCGGGCCACATGATTTTGAGCATGGAGTAGATGGCCTGACCGCCGATCCACGTCTGGATGCCGAACCAGCCGCAGGCGACGAGCGCGCGCAGGACTGCGGGAATGTTGGCGCCGCGCACGCCAAACGATGCACGCACGAAAACCGGAAACGGGATGCCGTACTTTGCGCCCGCGTGCGCGTTGAGCAGCATCGGGACGAGCACGATCAGGTTGCCGAGGAGGATGGTTCCAATGGCCTGCCACCAGCTCATGCCGCCGGCGATGAGGCCGGACGCGAGCATGTAGGTGGGGATGCAGACGGACATCGCGACCCAGAGGGACGCGTAATTGTATGTGCCCCAGGAACGGCGCTCGAGCGGGATGGGAGCGAGATCGGGGTTGTAGAGAGTGGGATCGCGAGTTATTTCCATGCCCCGCCCCGCGCGGTGCGCTTGAGATAATTGCCACGGCCGGGTTTGCCCAGGAACTGATTGTTGGCAACGATGACTTCGCCGCGCGAGATTACGGTCTTTGCGTTGCCGCGGACTTCGTAGCCTTCGAACATGGAGTAGTCGACGCGCATGTGATGGGTCTTGGCAGTGATGAGGTGTTGCGCCGTGGGGTCCCAAAGAACGATGTCGGCGTCACTGCCGGGGGCGATTTCGCCCTTTTTCGGATACATCCCGAATATGCGCGCGGGCGTGGTTGAGGTCAGCTCGACGAAACGGTTGAGCGAAAGCTGGCCCGCGTTAACGCCGTAGTGATACATGAGCTGCAGGCGATTTTCGATGCCGGGGCCGCCGTTGGGAATCTTGGTGAAATCGTCTTTGCCGAGGATTTTCTGGTCTTCGAAACAGAACGGGCAATGGTCGGTGGAGACGACTTGCAGGTGATCGTGCTTGAGGCCATCCCACAATTTCGGCTGATGCTCCTTGGGGCGCAGCGGCGGCGTGAAAACATATTTGGCGCCTTCGAAATTCGGGCGCTCCAGCTCTTCGATGGAGAGCAACAGGTATTGCGGGCAGGTCTCGGCGAATGCGGGGACGCCGCGGTCGCGGGCTTCCCGGACTTGATTGAGCGCGTCTTCCGAAGATAGATGCACGATATACACGGGCGCGCCGGCGATTTCCGCCATGGCGATGGCGCGATGCACGGCTTCGGCCTCGGCGCGCGGCGGCCGCGTCAGCGCGTGATAAATGGGCGCCGTCTTGCCTTCGGCGAGAGCGCGCGCCACGATTACGTCGATCACGCTGCCGTTCTCGGCGTGCATGCAGATCAAGCGCGCCGTTTTTGGCAGTGCGCGAAAGGGCCTTGAAGATGGTGGCGTCATCCACCATCAGGACGTTGGGATAGGCCATGAAGAGCTTGAAGCTGGCCACGCCTTCATCCACCATTTCGTCCATGTCTTCGAGGCCGGCATTGCCGAGATCGGTGACGATCATGTGCAGGCCGTAGTCGATGCACGCTTTGCCTTCGGCTTTCTTGAGCCACGTGTCGAGCGCGTCGCGCATGCGCGTGCCGCGCGCCTGGATGGCGAAATCGACGATGCTCGTCGTGCCGCCGAATGCGGCGGCGCGGGTGCCGGTTTCGAAATCGTCGGCGGAAGTAGTGCCGCCGAAGGGCATGTCAAGGTGCGTGTGAACGTCGATACCGCCGGGCATGACGTAAAGGCCGGCGGCGTCGATCACGTTCTCGCCGGGGCGCGGTTCGAGGCCGGCACGCACTTCCGTGATGCGTTCGCCTTCGATACGCACGTCAGCGGGTTTGGTCTCGTGGGCCGTGACTACCGTGCCGTTGCGGATGAGGGTGCTCATAACGCGGTCCGTTGCTCCCAACTTTGGAACGGCCGGCCTGTCTCCACGCGCTCCATGGTGATGCAGTCTTCGACCGGGACAGACCAGCCAACAGAGATTGCAGCCGACGCACTCAGCTTCGTCGACGCGCGGGATGCGATGCGGCGGAGTGTGGCGGTTGGATGCTTGCGGACCATCGAGCTTAGCAATCGGAGTGACGGTGGCGGCCGGCAGAGTTCGGGTCGCTCGGGACAGATGGATGCACTGGTGGGCGCCGTCCCAGCAGGCGATGTAGCAGAGATCGCAGCCGATGCATTTTTCGGGATGAATGCGGGCGACGATCTTGTAGTTCAGGTCCAGATGTTTCCACTCGGTGACTTTCGGAACCGAGTGACCGAGGAAATCGCCGATCGTCGCAAAGCCTTTTGCGTCCATCCAATTGCTCAGCCCATCGATCATGTCTTCCACGATGCGGTAGCCATAGTGCATCGCGGCGGTACACACCTGCACCGTACCGCAGCCGAGCAGGATGAACTCGGCGGCCTCGCGCCATCCGGAAATGCCGCCGATGCCGGAGACGGGAATGCCGACGTCGGGATCGGCAGCGATCTGCTGCACCATGTTCAGGGCGATTGGCTTCACGGCGGGGCCGCAATAGCCGCCGTGCGATGAAAGGCCGCCAACATCGGGCCGCGGCGTGAATGTGTCGAGATCTATGCCGGTGATGGAATTGATGGTGTTGATGGCGGAGAGTCCGTCGGCGCCGCCTTTGCGCGCGGCTCGCGCCACGGTGCGGATGTCGGTGATGTTGGGCGTGAGTTTGACCAGCACCGGCGTGCGCGCGACTTCCTTCACCCATTCGGTGATCATGCAGGAATACTCGGGGACCTGACCGACGCGCTGAACCCATGCCGCGCTCGCTCATGCCGTGAGGACAGCCGAAATTCAGCTCAAGTCCGTCGGCACCGGCGTCTTCGGTGCGCTTGACGATGTCGTGCCAAGTCTCGCGTTTCGATTCGACCATGAGCGAGGCGATGACGGCATGCTTGGGATAGCGCTTTTTGACTTCGGTGATTTCGCGCAGGTTGGTTTCGATGGGACGGTCGGAAATCAGCTCGATATTGTTGAGGCCCATCATGCGCTGGCCGTTCCAATCGACCGACGAGTAGCGCGAAGACACGTTGACGATGGGATCGCCGATGGTCTTCCACACTGCCCCGCCCCAGCCGGCGTCAAAGGCGCGCATGACCTGTTCGCCGCAGTTGGTGGGCGGTCCGGAGGCGAGCCAGAAAGGATTCGGGCTGCGGATGCCGGCGAAGTTGGTGGTGAGATCAGCCACGCGCAGTCTCCAGAATGGCCAGTGCGGCGCGTTTGCCGTCGGCGACGGCATCGACCACTTCGCGTCCACCGTTGGTGCAGTCGCCGCCACCGAAATATTTCTGGTTGTCGATGCGGGACTTGAGATCGCTGGCGCGCGATTGGCCCAGCGCGGGGATGACGAGGTCGCACGCGAAGTCGAATTCGCCGCTGGGGATTGCGAAATGAACGCCCGCCGGCAGGATCGCGAGGGGCTTGGCGTTCCAGTGGAACTGGACGCCTTCCTGCTTGGAATGCTCGAATTCGAAATCGAATGCCGGCATTTCGGCGTCAGTGCGGCGATAGAACAAGTGCACTTCGGCGGCGCCGAGACGCTTAGCGGCATTGGCGGCGTCGATAGCGGTGTTGCCGCCTCCGATTACGGCGACGCGCGGGGGGATTTCGAACGGGGTCGTTTTGTAAGCGGCGATGAAGGTGAGGGCGTCAATGACGTTGGGGCCGTCTTCGCCAGGGATATTGAGGCGGTCCATGGCGCCGAGGCCGATGCCGAGGAAAATGTAGTCGTAATCGCGAGCGAGCGTGTCGAGAGCGGCAGCATCGATATCGGCTTGGCGGAATTCGACTCCCAGAGCACGGATCATTTCGACTTCCTGTAGGCTGACGCTGGGGCGGAGTTTATACTCGGCGACGCCGTAGGTGTTGAGCCCGCCGGGGAGCGGGCGGCGTTCGAAGATGGTGGCTGCTGCGCCGCGGCGCGCGAGTTCGGCGGCGCAGGCGAGAGAGGCGGGGCCTGCGCCGATGCAGGCGACGCGAGGAGACGTTTTCGACGCAGAGACACCGAGGGGTGGAGATAAGCGCGGAGAAAAACCCTCCATGGCAAAACGCTGCAGGAGCCCGATTTCGATGGGCTTCTTGTTGTAGCGGTGCATGACGCAACTGCCTTCGCAGAGGATGTCCACGGGGCAGACGCGGGAACAACTCAGGCCGAGAATGTTGGCGTCAAGAATGGTGAGCGCAGAGCCGCGCAAATTGCCGGTGGCGATTTTCTTGATGAAGCGCGGCACATCGATGTGCGTGGGACACGCGGCGGTGCAGGGCGCGTCGAAGCAGTAGAGGCAGCGATTGGCTTCGGCCAGGGCCGATTGTGCATCGAGCGGCGGATGCAGGTCGGGAAACAGCTCGAGATTTTGCGCGACCGTCACCGCGCTGCGCCCGCCATCGCGGCGCCGCAGACGGAGAGGCTCTTGTCGAGCGCCCCGATGAATTGATCGACGTCGCTGCGTCCGATGTTCATCGGCGGCGAGAGGCGCAGTACGTTGCCGTACATGCCGCCCTTACCGAGCAGGATGCGGTTTTCGCGCGCGGCTTCCATGATCTGCGCCGTCGCGGCGGTGGCGGGCGCTTTCGTTTTGCGATCTTCCACCAGCTCGAAGGCTTGCAGCAGGCCCATGCCGCGCACGTCGCCGATGATCTCGTGCTTGTCTTTCAGCTCTTCGAGCTTGCCGCGCAGATACGCGCCGGTCTCGGTGCAGTTGGCCAGCAGCTTTTGTTCGTCGATGAAATCGATCACGGCTTTGGCCGCGGTGGTGGTCACGGGGTTGCCGCCGAAGGTGGAAATCGTCATACCCTTGACGGAGTCGGCGACTTCAGGACGAGCGACCGTGAGCCCGATCGGCGCGCCGTTGCCGAGGCCTTTGGCGCCGGTGATGATGTCGGGCGTGACGCCCCATTGCTCGATGCCGAACCACTTGCCGCCGGTGCGTCCCCAACCGGTTTGCACTTCGTCGCTGATGAAGATGCCGCCATGGTTGCGAACGATCTTTTCGACAATCTGGAAATATTCCTTGGGCGGCGTGACGTATCCGCCGACGCCTTGAATGGGCTCAGCGATAAAGCCGGCGATGCGCCCGCTGGTCGTGGTGCGGATCAGCTCTTCCATATCCTGCGCGCAACGAACTTCGCAGCTCGGATAGGTTAGGCCGAAAGGACAGCGATAGCAGTACGCGTTGAGCGCGTGAACCACGCCGGCCTGCGGCGGACCGAGCCTCCACGCGCCCTGCCCGGTGAGGGCCATGGCGGCGGAAGAGCGGCCGTGATAGGAGTGGCGCAGGGCCACGATTTCCGTGTTGCCGGTGTAGCATCGCGCGGCGAGGATGGCAGTCTCATTGGCTTCGGTGCCGCTGTTGGTGAAGAACGATTTGGTCAGCTTGCCGCCCGGCGTCAGACCGGCGATGCGCTTCGCGAGCGCGGCTTGCGGCTCATTGGCGAAGACCGTCGAGACGTGCTGCAGCGTGTCGATCTGCTTGTGGACCTTGGCGTTCACCTGATCGTTGCAATGACCGACGCTGACGGTGACGATGCCGCCGAGGAAATCGAGGTACTGGTTGCCGTCGGCGTCCCAGACATATTGATCCTTGGCGCGCGCGACGACCAGCGGCTCCTTGAAGAAATGGAAGACCGCGGGAAACAAGAACTCTTTGTTGGCGAGAATGATTTCTTCTTTGGTCATGATTATGCCTTTACGAGCGATTCGTACATGTCGGGGCGGCGGTCGCGAAAGAACTGCCAGGTTTTGCGCACTTCGCCGATCAGGTCAAGGTTGAGGTCGGCGGTGAGCACTTCATCTTTGTCGCGCGAAGCCTGCGCGATGGTCTGGCCGCGCGGGTCGCAGAAATAGCTGGATCCGTAGAATTCACCGATATTCCAGGGCGCTTCGACGCCGACGCGATTGATGGCGCCGATGAAATAGCCGTTGGCAACGGCGTGCGCGGGCTGCTCGAGTTTCCAGAGATATTCGCTCAAGCCGGCCACGGTGGCAGACGGGTTGAAGACGATTTCCGCGCCGTTGAGTCCGAGGGCGCGGGCGCCTTCGGGAAAGTGGCGATCGTAGCAAATGTAGACGCCGATTTTGGCGATGCCGAGGTCGAAGACGGGATAGCCCAGATTGCCGGGGCGGAAGTAGAACTTCTCCCAGAAACCGGGCGCCACGTGCGGGATGTGAGTCTTGCGGTATTTGCCGAGATATTCGCCATCCGCGCGGATGACCGCCGCGGTGTTGTAGTAGACGCCCTCGTTTTCCACTTCGTAGATTGGGACGATCAGCGCCATGCGGTGCGCGCGGGCCAAATCCTGCATGAGGCGGATGGTCGGGCCGCCGGGAATCGGCTCGGTGAAATCGTACCAGCGGGTGGTCTGTTCGGCGCAGAAATACGGGCCGTAGAAGATTTCCTGCAGGCAGACGATTTGAGCGCCGGCGCCGGCCGCTTGCTCGATGAGCGCCACGTGCTTATCCACCATTACCTTCTTGGTGGCCTCGAGCGTCGCGCCGGGCGGCGCGGCGTTAGTAGCCTGAATCAGCGAACAGCGGACGGTTCGAGGCATCGATCACCTTGTAGGCCAGTATAAATGCGGCAACGGAACGTATTATGAATGTTCTGGTACAGGGACGCAAGAGAACCGCAAAGGGCACCAGATGCGATTCGAACAAACAAACTAGGGGCCACACCGGCGCAAGGGCGGGCAGGCCTCGCTACTTCGAGAATAACAGGCGGGTCCAAATCTTTCGGAGATAGATGATGAGTAAGTGGCTGATTATTAAGAAGGGGAACCGTTTCGGAGAGGCAGTGACCGCGATTTGGAACGGACGGCCGGGGGCGCGAACAGACAAACCGTCGGCACCGTCTCGCACCAAGGGATGGGTAGCCTCCGCTTCCCATGCGGCTTGCCAAAACAGATGCCATTTGCAACCGTGAAATGTCATGAAGTTGATTTTGGATAAGGTCAGACGTGTAATTCTGCCGAAGCTGGTTCGCGACCGGCTCGGTTTGAAGCCTGGATCGGCGCTTCAAGTCGAGCAGACGCCCAAGGGCGTCACGGTGAAACCTGTCCGCCAGCATGCGCCTCTGGTCAGGGGGAAAAGACGCCTTTTGGTCTACGCCGGCGAGATGGCGCCCGGCTTCGATGTCACGCGGGCGATTGACGACGCTCGCGAAGAGCGCATCCGCAAGCTCGCAGGCTTGTGAGCGTCTACGTCGACGGGGGTTCCGCGCGGGTTATCCGGCTGCTTTGCCGGGGCTGGCGCGGCCAGAATGTTGCGGATCGCGGCGATCTTCCATTGTCCTCCGGTCTTGACTAACATCAGCGCCGTCCACATGTGCCGCGTTTCGCCGCCGACGAGGCCCTGCCAAAAGACTGGCCGTCTTTCGGCATTTCTCGGCTACCTTGGAATCCCGACATCGGTGTTGGCTAACGACACTTGCACTCCGCCTCCCCCGTGCAGCGGATGTTTCGACAGCTTGGATGGGCCTTTTCAATGCGCAGGTGACTGCCTGGATCCCTCGAAAACTTATAAAGCTCTCGTTACAGACGGACTGCCGGATGACGGAGCGACTACAAATGGCGCGAATTGCGGCAAGGACCCGATGAACTCCTTCTGTGGGTGTGTTTGGCAAATCTGTTCGGGGCCGTCATGCTAACCCGGTTGCAGCCGCTCGTGGTTTCGTCCCCGCAATCTCGTTAAACGTTTGGACGGCGGCATCCGTCATTGAATGAGGTAGGAGGCATTTCATGATCTCTAGTCGTTTCGTTACAAGATTTGTACTGCCCGCTGGGGCTTCCCTCGTGCTCGGTCTGACCATCACTGCCGATCCAACGGCTACGGTTACGACCGTTACGTTGGCCTATGATGTGCGGCAGGCTAACATGTGGCCTGTATGGTCCGGTGGTGCGCTGATCGCAGTTGAGGGTAACCGTACGGCGGCACCTGTCGTTCGCGCCTTTAACCGCAACGGGCAGCAAATCTCCGCTATCACGCTTGGGATTCCGGAATCGGATCGCATAGCCTTGAAGGGCATCGGCCTAGGGCTCGACGGGTCTACCGCGTTTGGGGGCATATCGTGGACGCCGAGTGGCACGGAAGCCGCCTTTATTGCTCTCGTTTCGTCTGACGGCAAGAGTCAGCAGATCGTTAGAACGAGTCCGTATACCCCCTTCGGATTTACGGTTTCTTCAGATGGCACGATTTGGACAGTAGGGGCCGAGAATGTAGGTCGATCGGAAAAGAGTCCCCAAGTCAACCCGGCGAACGGTGTAATCCGCCATTTCGATAGCACGGGAAGGCTGATGGCGGCATTTATACCGCGTTCTTCCCTCGGCCCCAGTATTGCCGGCCTGAGCAGCCCGATTGTTTCTGCGGCGGGCGGCCGCTTCGGTTGGTACTGGGCTGTGCGCAATCAATATACGGAGGTATCGTCTGCTGGCGTCGTTCAATCGTTTCAAGGATTGCCCCAGGGCGAGATAACGAACCTCGCCTTGACCGATAATGGCGGGACCTTTATCTCGGTTCAAAGCGTACCTGGGTCTTCTTACCGTCTGTACTCCCTCGATCACTCCAGCGGCACTTGGGTCCCGCTTACAGACCCTCCTGGCAGCGTTTGGCACTGGCTCTACGGAGCCGATGGCAATTCTCTGGTTGTTAGTTCGGCGGCAAACCATGGGAATACGCTGGGATTCCTGAGCTTGCTTCCCTAGCTAAGCTAGGGCTGACAAGTTTGGCGCATCGTAGGACTCGCGCAAATAAAAATCATGACGAATCCTCGGAAAACTCTATTTTTCGGAGTGCCGGCTGCCTCTCTGACGATAAACGCTCTGCAAGGTCGACGCATCAAGCAGCTTCAGGACTTGGCTGAGTCTACATCAACATCAGGCGAGTTACGCCCAGGGACTTTGTTGCCTAAGCTCAACCTCAGGGACTCGACTGGGCGTGATTTTGTGGTTGATTTTGGATCAGCAAGAATTCCCACTGTGCTCTACGTGCTCCGACCGTCCTGCGTCTGGTGCGAGCGGAATGCTGGATCATTAAGCACTCTCGCTTCTCAAGCCGGAGGCCGGTACAGGTTCTTGGGGATTTCACTGTCGTCCGATGGGTTACCACAATTCGTTCAGTCCCGGAAGATCACGTTCCCGGTCTACACGGTCGTGGATGACGCCTCTATCGCCGGGTACCGACTTGGGGTGACTCCGGAGACATTCGTGGTCTCGCCGGAATCCCGCTTAATCAAGGTTTGGCTTGGCGCCTATAGCGGTGCGGTCGGGCCGTCTGTCGAGAGCTTCTTCTCGATTAAGCTCGCGCCTCAGATTTAGATCCCCAGAGGGCGTGCTTGGAAGGCGTTCCCTTGAAACTACCCTGGATTGCGAAGTAGGACCGGCTCAGATTTATCTCTTTCGTCACCCGCGCATGGCGTCGAGGAACTCATCGATGGATTGTTCCGCAGGCCAAAAATCGCCCAACAATTCGCGCGGATCGCGCGGGAAACTAAGGTGCTGGTCGGCGACGAGCTCGTCGACCGTCGAGTGTCCCTCGCGAATGTATTTCCCAGCAACTGGCGTGCGATTTCAGTTTGGCTCACGCATGGAACAGCCAACCGCGCCTTAACTATTTCGTTGGCGCGGGGGCGGCGGGCAGCATGTTGCGGATTGCCGAAATCTTCCACTGGCTGCCTGTCTTGACTAGCACCAGCGCGGTCCACATATGGCGGGTTTGGCCTTCCGCCAGGCCGGTCAGATCGTAGCGGCCGTCGGCGAGGGCGACCGTGGGCGAAAGGAATCGAACAGATTCGACCGTGATCGTCCGCTTGCCGCCGGTGCTTTGCGAGGAGGCCATCGTGCCCTTCATGACTTCCGCGCGGCCTTTGCGCCATTCGCCGGATGAGACAAGTTGGTCGGCATCGGCGGTGAAGAGGGATTCGATGGCGCGCGGGTCCTGACGGTCGCGGGCGTCCATGTATTTTTGGACGACGGCGCGGACGGCGGCGTCATCGGCCGGCAATCCTTGGGCCATCAACGCGGCGGTGAAGGCCAGTGCGGCGAGTGCGCTTTTCATGGCTTTAAGATTACCTTGCCGAAGTGCTCTTTGCGCTCCAGGCGCTCGTGCGCGGCGCGGATTTCGCTCAGCGGAAAAACGCGGTCGATGACCGGCCGGACCTGACCCGAAAAAACAAACTTCAATGCGCGGTGCAGCTCACCCATGGAGCCCATGAACGAACCCAGAATGCTGTATTGCTTGGTGAAGAGATAGCGCAGGTCGATGGCGGCGTCGTAGCCGGTGGTGGCGCCGCAGGTGACCAAGCGGCCGGCGGGGGCGAGCGATTCCAGGCTTTTGGTCCAAGTAGCCGAGCCGACGTGTTCGACCACCACGTCGACGCCACGTTTGCCGGTGAGACGCTTCACTTCGGCGGAGATGTCCTGGCGGTAGTGATCGATGACTTCGTCGGCGCCAAGCTCGCGCGCTTTGGCGAGCTTCGCTTCCCCGCCCGCGGTGGCGATGACGCGGCATTGCAGAAGCTTGGCGAATTGAATGGCGCAGGCGCCGACGCCGCTCGATGCGGCGAGCACCAGCACGTCTTCTCCGGCCTGCAATTTGGCGCGAGTCATGAGCATGTGCCAGGCGGTGAGCGTAACCAGGGGCGCGGCAGCAGCTTCTTCGAAGGACAGCGAATCGGGAATCCGGACGACGCTATATTCCGGCGCAGCGAGAAGCTCCGTGTTGCCGCCATCGATGCCATATCCGAAGACGGCATAGCGACGGCAGAGATTGTCATCGCCGGCGAGGCAATGTTCGCACTGGCGGCAGCTCACTCCGGGCGAAAGCAGGACGCGCCAGCCAGGCTTCACACGCGTGCACGATTCACCGACGGCCACAATTTCACCTGCAATATCGCTGCCCAGCACACGGGGCATGGCGATCTTGACTGCGGGCATGCCGGCGCGAACAAACAAATCGAGATGATTGAGGGCGCAGGCGCGAACGCGCACCAGAACTTGATCCGGTTGGATTTCTGGCTCGGGTGCGTCTTCCAAGGTGAGAACTTCAGGTGGACCGTGGCGGTGGATGCGAGCGAGCTTCAAGGCGAAAGCTATTTCACCACGGTGATGGTCACGCCGACTTTGTGATCGGGCATATCGCGGGTCACTAGCGTGACCTCTTTGGCCCGCATCTTCTTCTTGACCATCATCTGGATAAGTAACGTGCGGCCCTGGTCGCCGGCTTCGGTGTCGTAGGGGCGGCCCACCATCAAGCGGGCGCCGGCCAGCTCGAAATACTTGTGGATTTCCTTCTCGGAAAGAGGCGCGGTGTTCTTGAATTCCATAGCGCCGGTGAGCGGCTTGTCGAGGCCTTCTTTGGCCAGCTTGGCATAGGCGCTGGTGGGGTAGTCCTTCATAATGGACTCGAACGTGCGGCGAGCGTCATCGCCCTTGCCGCTATCCAGCTGCTTGACGCCTTTGTTGTAAAGCTGCATCGCGGCTTCGGAATCCTGCGCCAGGGCAGGAACGGCCAACAATGCGATCGCCAATAAAAATTTCATCATTCAATCACCCTTATCCATCTATTATGCCGCCTGGCGAAAGAGGGCGGCGATTGCGTTGTTACGCGCATCGCCGATGCCCATGCGGTGGCTCTGCGCGGCGGCCGTCTCCCATTGGCCGGCGGCGCAGGCAGCCAGCATCTGATGGAACTTCAAAAGGCCATCCACACCGAGATTGTAGGCCATATCGAACAGCGCCTGCTGTGCGGGTTCCGGGTAGTTGCGCCACTCAGGAAGGCGGGCGGTCAGTGTGCCTGCGAACGTTTCGATATCGGCGCCAAGCAGGGCGTCGATAGCATCCGAGCCCATGCGGCATTGCGTGAGGGTCGCGTAGTGCGGCGCGGCATCGCCTACCGCGGCGGCGGCGACGCGCCCGTAATCGGCTTCAATAGCATCGGGAGCGGCTCCGCCCCAATTCAGCGCGGCGGCGTCGGCGGCCGATGGCATCGCATGGCCAACGCCCACCGTGATTTTTCCGCCAGTGCAGCGGTACATGTAAGGGATGGATCCTTCGAACAGTTTGAGGCGTGCGGCGGCCGCGTTGATATCCATGAGAGCTCCCTGTTCCAGAATGACAGACCGCGCCAAAGGCAATCCGGTTTCAGCGCCTCCGGAATTTAACTCAGACCCTTTTCTATCATAAATATCGAGAATATTTTCAAGTTCTGTGACTGGATAGCGTGGTTTCGCCCGGGAAACATTTCGGGGCGATTCTGTTTCGGAGAGAATGGGTGTATTCTGAGGTATCGAAGGAGGGGTTATCGTCAGATTTTGCGTGCTGGCCAGCGGTAGCACGGGAAACGCTGCGCTGTTGGCGACGGAGCGGACGCGCATCCTGGTGGATGCGGGTCTCAGCATGCGCGAAACCACGAAACGCCTGGCGGCGATCGGCGAGCGGCTGGATGGCCTCGACGCAATTCTGATCACGCACGAACATTCCGACCACGTCTCGGGTCTGCCAGTGCTCGCACGTAAAAAGGCCGCAAAATCAATTTTCCTGACACGGCTCACCGCCCCGGCGATCGATTGGGGCGAGACGCGTCCGGAGAACGTCGAGACTTTCCAGGCGGGCGCGAGCTTTCAGATCGGCGATATTGAGGTGCAGAGTTTCAGCGTGCCGCACGATGCGGCCGATCCGGTGGGTTTTTGCTTTGACGCGGAGGGCGTGCGGATCGGCATGGCCACCGACCTCGGCTACATTCCGGAATCCATCAAGTACCACCTGCGGCGTGCGCATTTGCTGCTGCTGGAAGCGAATCACGATCTGGATATGCTGAAGGTAGGGCCGTATCCGTGGTCTGTAAAGCAGCGCGTGATGAGCCGCGTGGGACATCTTTCGAATCTGGTGGTCTCGGATTACCTTAGCCAGGATCTGGATTCCACAACGGCGCATCTGATTTTGGGACATTTGAGCGAGCACAACAATCACCCGGCGATCGTCGAAATGGTGGCGGCGCAGGCGCTGGCGGCGCGCGGTCTGCCGGCGGAAGTGGCCATCGCGCGGCAGGGTACGCCCTCTGAAGTTTACCGGTTCTAACAATAAAGACATGATTCCCCGATATACGCGGCCGGAAATGGGCCGGATCTGGAGCGATCAGAATCGCTTTCAACAATGGCTGGAAGTGGAGCTAGCGGCGTCGGAAGCGCTGGCGGAGCTGGGCGTGGTTCCGAAAGACGCGCCGCCGGCCTTGCGCAAGTATGCGGGCTTCGACGTGGCGCGCATCCTCGAAATCGAAAGAGAAGTGAAGCACGATGTGATCGCCTTCACCACGGCGGTGGCCGAAACCATGGCGAAGGCCGGGCACGCGGCGGAATCGCGCTGGCTGCACTATGGGCTGACGTCGAACGACGTGGTGGATACGGCGCAGGCTCTGATGCTGCAGCAGGCGGCGGCGATTCTGCTGGACGATCTGGAAGCTTTGCGGGTGGTGCTCAAGCGGAGGGCGCTGGAATTTCAGCATACGGTGCAGATCGGGCGCACGCACGGGGTGCACGCGGAGCCGGTGACGTTCGGATTGAAGCTCGCGATCTGGTACGAAGAATGCGGCCGAAGTCTGGCGCGCGTGCTGGCCGCGGCTGAGGATCTGCGCGTGGGCAAGACTTCAGGCGCGGTGGGAACGTTCGCGCACATAGGGCCGGAAGCCGAGGAATTGATCTGCCGGCAGCTGAACCTGAAGCCGGCCAACGCGGCGACGCAGGTGATACAGCGCGATTTGCATGCGGCGTTTGTGGCCGCGCTGGCGCTGGCGGCGGCGCTGTGCGAAAAAATCGCGCTCGAAGTGCGGCACTTGCAGCGCACCGAAGTGCGCGAGGCGGAGGAGTATTTCGCCAAGGGGCAAAAGGGCAGCTCGGCCATGCCGCACAAGCGGAATCCAGTGACGAGCGAGCAGATTTGCGGCCTGGCGCGCGTGGTGCGGGCGAATGTGCAGGCGGCGTACGAAGACGTCGCGCTATGGCACGAACGCGACATCTCGCATTCCTCGGTGGAGCGCGTCATTCTGCCGGATTCGACCATTCTGACCGATTATCTGCTGGATAAGACGACCAACTTGGTGGATAAGATGATCGTCTATCCCGAACGCATGCGGCGTAACCTCGATTTGACGCGCGGGCTGGTCTTTTCGGGACAGTTGCTGCTCGACCTGGCGGCATCGGGCATGCTGCGCGAGCAGGCCTACAAGCTGGTGCAGGGCCACGCAATGAAGGCGTGGGAGGAAGAGGGCGATTTCCGCGCGGCGATCGAAGCGGATCCGGAGATCCGAGCGGCGTTGGGGCCCGGAAAAGATTGCCGAGGCCTTCTCGCTTGAGCGGCAATTGCGCAATGTGGATCAGATTTTTGAGCGCGTGTTCGGGAACGCGTGAAGCGTGGCTGCTGGCTCGTATTGCGCTGCCGTGGCTGCATGCGGCGCGCAGCCGCGAACGGTGGCGATTACCGTCGACGATCTTCCCTATGTGCGCGGGCCCGCGCCGACAGATGACCCGGCTGTGGCGAAATCCGTCAATGCGAAGCTGCTCGCGGCGTTCCGCAAGCGGCGTATTCCAGTCACTGGGTTCGTGATTCAGAAGCGCGTAGAAGATCTTGGCATGCTCGGGCCGCGCATCCTAAGGCAATGGACGGCGCAGGGGCTGGAACTCGGCAATCATAGCTACTCACATCCCGACATCAACACGCTTTCGGTGGCTCAGATCGAAGAAGAGATCGTGCGCGGCGAGGCCTCGCTCGGCCCCAAGCCTACCTTCTTCCGCTTTCCGATGAACCATACCGGCGACACGAAGGAAAAGCACGACGCCGTCGCGGCCTTTCTGGCGGCGCGTGGGTACCGCCTCGCCACGTGCACCATCGACAACTCCGACTACGTATTCAATGACGCCTACGTGCGGATGTTAGCCGCGAAGGATGCGGCATCGGCGGAAAAACTGCGCCGGGAGTATTTGGCGTACACCGCGGCGGAGGTCGATTATTACGCGGCGTTGCATAAGCAAGTTTTCGGTTACGAGCCGCCGCAGGTGATGCTCTTGCACGCCAACCGACTGAATGAGGATCTCATCGATAGCGTGCTCGCGACCTTCGAGAAAAAGCAGTATCGCTTCATTTCACTGGCGGCTGCACAATCCGACGCGGCATATCAGACACCCGATACGTTCATCACCAAATTTGGCCCCATGTGGGGTTACCGTTGGGCGGCCGAGCGCGGCGTCAAAGTGAACGGCGCGCTCGAGCCGGAACCCCCAGCTTGGGTCACGAAATACGGCCGCTAACGGCTTCCCACCTGGACGGGCCGCTTCAAGCTGAACACTAGTAATGTTTCGGCGGGGAACTCTGCGTGACGCCTGCCGGTAGCCGCTGCTCCAGCGGTGCCGGCCGCAACGCCTGCACCGATGAACGCGCCCGCGCCATCCCCCGCAATTCCGCCGACCATCCGGGCCGACTATTTGCTGGAGAGGACCACGGCCTTAGTGGACAAGATGATCGTCTACCCAGAGCGCGTGCACCGCAATATCGATCTGACGCGGGGTCTGGTGTTTTCCGGTCAGTTGGCTGCTCGATCTGGAGGCAGTATGCTGCGCGAGGAGGCCTAACGGCTGGTACAAAGCCGTCCGATGAAAGCTTGGGAAGAGGAGGGCGACTTCCGAGCGGCGATCGAGGCCGATCCGGAATTCGCGCTGCACTGGGGTCGGAAAAGATTATCGAGCCGTTCTCGCTCGAGCGGCAATCACGCAGTGTGGATCGGATTTTCTAGCAAGTTTTCGGCAGGGCCGCCTAAGAATACAGTTTTGTGTTGGAGATGGTCAGCGTTCCGAGTTAGAAATGCGTTTAAAATGCCAAGCGACCCCGCCCAAGATCAGGCGAGCATTAGCCGTCCAGGCAACTGCTTTGAGGCCTTGTTGCGTTCCTGAGATCGAACGGCCGCGTGGCTTCCGCACGGGGTCAGCGTTCTGTCAGTCCCGCAAACAACCGTTCCGCGAGATTCAACCAACTGCTGCTGGTTGGTGTGAATTCGACGTGATATCGCGGCAGCAGGCCACCCATGTCTCGTGCTTCGGTGACCTTATCGCTTCCATAGGTTTCCATCACACGGTGGAGGTCCACCGTTGGGGGGAATATTCGCGGCGTATACTCGAGAAAGCTCGCGAGTCTTACACGATCTGTATTCCTATTTTTGTCACCGGCCTCCCGCCGTGTTTTCGCACCGAATGAAGCTGAGAGACCCCGTCAAGGGCTTATTAGTTATGACTGGTGATCCTTACCGAAGGCAGGCTAATACCCGGTGTATATAAACTTAGTAAATTTAACTTGATTCATAGTTCGGCAAATGAGACAGTAGCGGTGCTAAGGAGGATATTTAGCATGAACAGAGCAAAATTGGTGCTGGGATTGAGTATCGGCCTTCCCTTGACTGCCGTCAGCATTTCGACTTTGGCCAACCCGTTCGCGCTCGAGGCCGGTAGCCCGGGCACCGGCTGCGATGGTGTGTCACAGAATGGCGCGGAGATTCATGCCAGTCCTGGAGGAAACAATAAGGATGCTTGTACGAACAATCAAGTACAGACCTGCCAGAACGACGGAACCTGGACTGCTTGCGCGAATCCATAGCCAGAATGGTTAGAGATATTGCGCATCATGTGATGGGGTGATCTTGGCGTGAAACTTTGGGGAGGGGAACGTGATTAGATGGCGCATAAATCTCCTTGAAAGCGATCTTGCTGCGGGCGCATTGTTACTAGTGCTTACGATCTCTCTGTCTCTGAATGTAGTATTGTGCTGGGAGCGGAGCGCACTTCTGGGCCAATCACACCCGACAGTGGTCGGTGTTGGCACAAGATTGCGCTTCCTTCCCGTAAGAGATTTCCACGGTAACGTCACTCGGATCATGTTCAATGGCGTGCCGCGAACGTTTGTGTATGTCATGTCTCCCAGTTGTATGTATTGCAAGCAGAATTACGTAAGTGTGCTCCAAGTAGCTCAGAAGCTTCAGCAGGTGCGTCTGCTTGGCGTTGTTGCGCCGGGTACGTCGGCGGGGGCGGATTTCACGCTACATGATTATCCCTTCCCGATGTTCGTCGCTCAAACCGAGACAACCGCCCTTGGGTTTGGCACTACGCCTCAGCTCTTGCTTGTAGCATCAGATGGTCGTGTTGAAAAGCGCTGGCTTGGCGTATGGAGCCCAACAACGATCAAGGAAATAATCCGAGCGGCTCAGGCCAAATAGCTAACATGCACCCGCAACGTATGACGGAAATACAAGAGGATCTGCTCGACTTTGATACTGCAATAGCGCCGTGCACCCGCCAAACATTCTTTGACGAATATTTCGGTCGACGCTTTATGTATCAACGCGGGATATCTGCACGGTTCGCACGCCTCCTTCCGTGGTCCGCGCTGAATCATATTCTCGCGCACCATACGCCGGATCCTTCACGTGTTAAGCTCGTCAAAGACGGAATGAGGGTGCAGCCGGAACAATATACATCCTTCCGAAACGCACGGCTCGGGCGGCTCGATGCAGTTTCTGTAACCGAACACCTGCGAGATGGCGCGACGCTGATTATGGACTTCATTCAGGATCAGTACCCGCCTCTTCGCGCGTTCTGCGACCGACTTGAACGGGTTTTGCGCCTGCCAATTCAGGTAAACGCATACGCGGTATGGAGGACAACGCGGGGTTTTGACCTCCACTGGGACGACCACGACGTCATAATATTGCAGCTCTACGGTCGAAAACGGTGGGAAATTCACGGCGAAGTCGAGCGTTTGCCGGTTGTAAGGTTCGACCCATCGAAGCGCCCTCGTAACTCCCAGGCAATATGGCAAGAGACCCTCGAGGATGGTGATCTTTTGTATATTCCCCGTGGATGGGCACATGTCGCGCTCCCATGCGATGAACCGACCATGCATCTGACATTCGGCCTCCACGGTTTTACGACCGTGATGTTTCTTCAGTGGCTTGTTGAAACGCTCAAAACGCAGGAACTCATGCGAGCAAGTGTACCTCGACTCGCGACCACGACAGTGCAGGCCGACTATATTTCGGCCATCGGTCAAATGATGAGTGGTTCACTGGCGGCACCCGATGTTCTCTTGCGGTATCTCGAACAGGTTGATCTTTTCGGCCCTCATTCTCCTGCGTTCGGCTTACCGTGGAGTGCGACGCCCGCGCTGATCCCGCCACGCCCTCTTATTGATTCGTGTCTTATCCGTCTTCTGAGCGCTGGCGGCGTGTTGTTAAAGGATTCCTCCGACGGGACGTCGCTTGAGGTCTTTGCAAACGGACGCCTATATCGGTATCCGCTCCAGGCCCGTCCTCTGCTTGAGTTACTGAACGAGAGGGCACCATTAAGTGTAGCCGATTTTATTGGAGATGCGCCACAGGAGCAACACCAGAGGCTTTTGGATTTTCTGACCGATCTAGTAAGGGGCGGTCTCGCCGCGATTTGCGAAGCCGACTGACAAAGGGTGGTTTCGCTAACAGTTAGAAAATGGGGCGTTGCATTGCAAAAGTGGTCGACTGTGATCGCACTAGAAGGGATGCTGAAATAGTCGTGAGCAATAACTCATCTGCTGGTAACCGCCGTCAGGCAATGCGCTCCCTAAGGTGCTTGCTTACCAAAACTTTAGTTAGCTTTGCTTTAACAGCGCCCCTGTATGCTGGAATGCAGGAGACGATTGATAAGGCATCGTACGAAGTCGCTTCGATTAAACGGAATACGTCTAGTGATACTTCCAGAGGGACCAAGCGCGAACCTAATCGTCTTACGATAACCAACACTCCGGTCCTCGATGTTATCGAGGACTGTTATGACATCCGCGGTTATGAAATTGCCAGTACAATGCCAAGTTGGGTGCGGTCGGAGCCCTACGATATTATTTTGGTTACAAAAGAAGCTACGCCTTGGGTGACAATGCAGGACATGCTGAAAAGCTTGCTCGCCGAGCGTTTCCGCCTCCGTTTTCATTGGGACAATCGCGATGTATCCGGATTTGCGCTCAGGGTTGGAGCGAATGGGCCGAAGTTTTATCAGCACCAAGCACAATCGGCAGATGAGCAACGCAAAGTCGGGGAGGTTATAGGCGTCGGGAAATTTTCAAGCAAGCGCGCAAATCTTACCCGATTCGCAGGCTACCTTTCCATCGTGTTGCAAGTACCTGTCATCGACGAGACGGAACTCCAAGGGGATTACGAGATATCGTTGGAGTTCACCCGTGACGTTACCGCTGATTTGCCAAGCGATCTCGCGCCACCATCGTTGGCTTCCGCCCTTGGGGACCAGCTTGGCCTCAAGCTGTCTAAGAGGAAAGTCTTGACTAAGATGTTCGTGTTGGATTATATTGATAGGCCTTCGGAGAACTAAGTGCCGACAGTAACGCGCGCTGTTGATAAAACGATGACGCGACGTCACTTCTGCTGTGGCGCACGAGGTGACACGTGAATGGTGGGCCGTTGGTTCTGGGGCGCGTCAGCTTCTCTCTGTTAGTGGCGCTAGCCGCGGTAAACGCTCAGACGCTACCCACTATGCCCAGTGGGAGCACCTTTAGCGATTTGTCCGTTCGCCTTAGTGAATCATCACGAAGAAGCGGTACTTTTATCCTAGATTCAGGCTTTCTTATTCTTAACAAAAGCGCTCGAGATATTATTGAGGAATTCTATCAAGTGAAGGGTTTCCAACTGCGCGGCGCGACGTCAGCACCGTGGTTCGCCGCTGAGCACTACGATCTGGAGGGTAAGTCGGCTTTGAAACCAGGTTGGCTAGACGTGCAAACCGCGGTTAAGGGCGTTCTGGCCGCGCATTTCAGGTTGAAATTCCACTGGGAGTCGACCGAGGCAAGTGGTTGGATGCTGGTTAAGGCCGCTGAAGGAACTAGGCTGCATGAGTTCAGGCCGCGCCGCGACCAAGGTGTAGGGGATGGAAACAACGAAGTGCAAACGGTATACGGGATCAGAGGACATAAGATAGCCATGAATCACCTGGCGGACTATCTCACTAATCTATTGCAGGTGACGGTTGTGAATCAAACGGATCTGAAGTCGTTCTATGACCTTACACTAGATCTCCCGTTAGATGAGTGGTCCGGGCAAGAAAGAGGCCGGTTGCTTGCGCGAATGGACCAAGTGCTGCACGATCAGCTTGGGCTACGGCTTGTTGAACGGAAGCTGCCCGTTCAGATTTTTGCGATCGATAACGTGGAGCGCGCGGTGTGGCGCTGACGTCCCAAGTCAGAAGTGGGTTTAGAGAGTCTAGGGACCTTGTCCAAGACCAGATCGTCAACCATCCACGCAATTGGCTTTGGGGGCCTTGTTGGGCTGGTCCAAGTGGACTAGCCCACCCTTCTCGGCCGTGCGGCGTCCTGGGCAGAACAGATGAGTGCTTAGTTACGAGCCGCCGCATGTAATGCTGTTGCACGCGAACCGACTGAATGAGGATGTCATCGACCGGGTGTTGGAGACCTTCGAGAAAAAGCAGTATCGCTTCATTTCGCTGGCGGCCGCGCAATCCGACGCGGCGTACCAAACGCCCGATACGTTCATCACAAAATTTGGCCCCACGTGGGGCTATCGCTGGGCGGCCGAGCGCGGCGTCAAAGTGAACGGCGCGCTCGAGCCGGAACCCGCGGCTTGGATCACGAAATACGGCCGCTAGCGGCTTCCCACCTGGACTGGCCGCTTGAGACTGAACACCAGCAGTGTTTCGGCGGGGAACTCCGCGTGCCGCCTGCCGGTCGCCGCCGCTCCGGCGGTGCCGGCCGCAGCGCCTGCGCCTGCGCCAATTAACGCGCCCGCGCCACCGCCTGCGATTCCGCCGACCATGGCCCCGAATCCGGTGCCACCGCCGATGAAGCCCCAATTGCGGCCTCTATGTCCGCCACTTTGACGCGTGATGCTGTGTGTCTCAATGGCGTACTGGCGGCCCTGCCATTCCAGGCTATCGAGGCGAATGCTCAGTTCAGCGCGGCCGCGGAGGCGGCCCGACTGTCTCGACTCCGTCAGACGTCCGCCGAAACGCGTGCCTGCGGGCAGGGTGATGTTGTCGCCCACCACGACGGGCTGCGCCAACGTGGCGGTGAAGCGCTCGCCTGCGCGCTCGTGCCGTTGCGGATTCCGGCGAAGGCGAACGCTATTCCGAAGGGAAGCCGAACAGCATTCCGGGCTGAAGGCGAACACCATCGGAGCGAAGCGACGCTGGCTTTCCGATTGTGCAAGAAGTGTTCGGCTTCGTCAAGAGAAACTATCCGGAGCGAAGCGGAGGCGGGCAGCCGCTAGCGGAGAAAGGGGCGCGGGGAAAGGGGCGGCAGCCCCGTTCCCCGCTCAGCACTGGAGCGGCTTGGCGGACTTGAACACATCGACTACGTTCCACGTTTTTTCCTCATCGAATCGCCACGCATTTCGATGCGATGTGCGTTGTGAACCAGTCGGTCGAGGATGCCGTCGGCCACGGTCGGATCGCCGATCTGTTCATGCCAGCGAGTGACAGGCATCTGCGAAGTCAGAATCATGGACCGCGTTTGATAACGGTCTTCGCAGATCTCCCAGAAGTCGCGACGCTCCGGCTCACTCAACGGAGCCATCGCCCAGTCATCGATCACCAGCAGGTCGATGCGGCTGAGTTTTGCCAACACCAGTCTGAGGCTTCCGTCGGCGCGTGCCATCGCCAGATCGCGAAACAGCGCCGCCGCCCGCGTGTATAGCGCCGAGTATCCGTCGCGGCACGCCTTCTGCGCCAGCGCGCTGGCGACGAAACTCTTACCCACGCCCGTCGGCCCCAGGACGAAAATGTGTTCGTGATTGCGTACCCAGCTCGACTCTTGCGCCAGCGCGCGAATCACGCTCTTGTCCAAACCGCGCGCCGCACGGTAGTCGATCTCTTCGACACACGCATTGCCGCGCAGTTTGGCTACGTGCAGCCGCCGCGCCAGCGCCTGGTTCTGACGCCAGTTCCACTGGTGATCGACCAGCAACGCCAGTCTCTCCAGAAAGCTCAGTTCGCGCGCGCCCGGATCTTGCTCCTGTGTCTTCAAAGCATCCGCCATGCCGTGTAGCCGCATAGCCAGCAGTTTTTCCCTCATCGGTTCTTGCAGCATGTTCGTTCTCCCTATTCGAAGTACTCCGCGCCGCGGATGTTGTCATGAGCCGGTGGCGGCGGTGTCTCAAGCGCTGCTGACGACGGCAAAGGCTGCCGGTCCAGCGAGTTCTTCAGGATCGATTCGATGCTGCGATAGCGGCACGCGCCGGTCAGCAGGGCCCGCTCGGCGGCGGCTTCCATGCGGGCGTGCGAGTACTTCCCGGCCAGCCGGATGACGCCCAGGCAACCGCGATAGCCCATCTCCGGGTGCGGCTTGTCGGCCATCATCCGTTCGAACAGTTGCGCGGTATGCGGCCCGATGGTTTGCGCCCAATGAACCATGCGTGATGGCGTCCACTCCAGATGCGCCTGATGGCTCTTGGGGCGATGCTCGTGGTTGGTAATGGCTTGTCCCCGGCCGCGGCTGCGCAAGTGGGACGCCACCCGCGCCCCTTTGTGCAAGATTTCGACCGTGGTGGGCGTTGAACGGATCTCCACCGTTTCGTTCACCAGATTGTAGGGAACGCTGTACAGGTTGGCGTCGAAGGCCACGTGATAGTCGATATTGACCCTCGCCCGGGACCACTGACTCATGTCGAAGCTTTCACTGGGCAGCGATTTCAGAGCAGGTTTGTCGAGCGATTCGAAAACACTCGCGCGGCTGCCATCGCGCTTACGGAAGGGCCGGTGATTGAGCCGGTGGAGCAGCTCGCCGATCGCCTGGTTGGCTTCTTCCAGCGAGAAGAACTTACGGTGGCGCAGCGCTGCGACGATCCAGCGTTGGGCCACTTGTACGGCGCTTTCCACGACCGCCTTGTCCCGCGGCTTGTAAGGCCGCGCCGGCAGAACGCCGAAGCCGTAATGCATGGCGAAGTTGTGATAGGTCGGGTTGACATCCGGATCGTAGCGGTGCGCTTTGCTCACGCCCGTCTTGGCGTTGTCCGGGACGGCCAGCGCCGGAACGCCGCCCCAATGATCGAAGGCGTGGATGTGCGCGCGCAGCCACGATTCCATCTGTTGGTCGCGCGTGGCCTCGGCCCAGGTGTAGGAACTGGCGCCGAGCGCGGCGACGAAGAGGGAAGCTTGCCAGGCTACGCCGGTGACGCGGTCGTAAATCGGAATCGTCGATCCGGCCCAATCGATGAAGGCTTTCTCGCCGGCCTTGTGCTCCTGCCGCATCACTACGTCGAGCTTCTTGCGCCAGCGCTGATACAGTTCGCAGAAACGGCTGTAGCGGTAGCCCTCGGGGTTGGCGTCGCGGTACTCTTCCCAGAGCAACTGCAGGGTGACGTGGCGGTGGGCGCGGAGTTGCTCGTGGACGGCGGTGAAGTCGGGAGGAGATTTCTTCGGCTGCAGCTTCGCCTCCGGGGACGGATACAGGGCCGCTTCCAGGTGAGTGTCATTCCAGCCATCCGGCAGCGGCCAGGTTACCTGAGCTGCCTCGGCGCGCTTCAGATACTCGTGCACCGTACTGACGGCGATGGAGCAGCTGCGGGCGATTTGACGCTGGTCGAGTTTCAGTTCGTATCGAAGTCTTAGGACTTCCTTGATCTTGCGCATGGACATTCTCCTGGCCGGCAATGAGCCCTCCCTTGGGAAGGGTCGCTTACCGGCGTTGATGTCCAGCGCCGCTACCTGTGGAAATCATTCCGGGGCAAGCCGAACAGGATTCCGGGGTGGGTCGAAAAGTGTTCGACTTGCGCCCGGAATCCTGTTCGCCTTCATCCCGGAATCGCGTTCGGGATCAGCCCGGAACGCTGTTCGGCTTCATCCCGGAATGCTGTTCGCCTTCGCCCGGAATCCGCACTCGGTATCCAGCGGTTGGTCGAGCCTGACGTTGAGCGGCGTTCCGGCCGGTATTGTCATGGTCGCCGCAGCGGGTGAAATTGCCGGTTGCATGGCTTCGGGCTGCGCGGCGGGAGTTTGCGCGGAAGCCACCGAAATGGTCCCTTGGCCCCAGAATGCGAACACAAATAAGGCGACGGGGGCCAACCAGAAGTGCTTATGCATGAGTTTTGTATCTCCCGTCCTGAAATTGTGCAAACGCCCGGCCATGGGGCACGGTTTCGGTGTTGTCTCACACGGAGCTTGACTTATATTTTAGTTTATTCTAAATTATTTTCATGGCCCCCGAACCCGTCATTCTCGCCGCCGCCGCATCGCCGCGCCGCCGCGAGATTCTACGGCTGGTGTGGGAGCAGGAACGCAGCGCCGGAGACATTCACCTGGCCATGCCGGACGTCACCTTCGGGGCCGTGTCTCTGCAGTTGAAGTGGCTGCTGAAGGCGGGGTTGGTGGAAGCCCGCTCGGAAAGCCGGTTCCATTACTACCGCGCGCGGCGCGAGGCGTTCGGTCCCGTGGGGCAAATGCTCGAAAACATGTGGAGCGACGCGCTCTGGAGGCTGAAGCTGGCTGCAGAGCTCGAACATTCGCGCCGCGGGCCGCGGCCCGGCTCCCAACATTCGAAACTGACGACGAGGAAACCATGACGTTGCCGCATTCGCTCGACCGCACGATTATCATTGAAGCCCCCACCGAGACTGTTTTCCGTTTTTTCACCGACAGCGCGCGCTGGGCCGCGTGGTGGGGCGCGGGGTCGGGCATCGACGCGCGTCCGGGCGGAGCGATGAAGATTCGCTATCCCAACGGCATCGAGGTGACAGGCGAGGTACTCGAAGTGGCTGACGGCCAGCGCATCGTCTTCACCTACGGGTATGCGAGCGGCAAGCCGATCGGTCCAGGGGAATCGCGGGTGACGATTGCGCTACGACCGGTGGCCAACGGAACCGAATTGACCCTCACGCATGCGTTCGCCGAAGCCGGCACGCGCGACGTGCACGTACAGGGCTGGCGCTTCCAGCTGTCGCTTTTTGCCAACGCCGTGGCCGACCAGGTGCACGCCAACGCGGCTGAGATCGTGGACGGATGGTACGCGGCTTGGAATATGACAGACGCCGTGGAGCGCGCGCAAACCCTGGCACGCGTGGCGGCGGCTACGGTCAGCTTCCGCGACCGGTTCAGCATGCTGGAAGGTCTCGACGACGTCGACGCGCACATCGTCGCCGCACAAAGGTTCATGCCGGGCATGACGCTGCGCCGTAAGGGCGACGTGCGGCATTGCCAGGGGACGGCGCTGGCGGAATGGAGCGCCGCATCGACGGACGGTACCGAACGGATGAGCGGTACCAGCGTGTTTCGCCTAGGGAGCGACGGGCGAATTGCCTCGGCGGTGGGAATTCCACGATAGTTGCGGGTTTACCACGCGCGTCTCTGGCCCATAGTTGCCACACTCGCCGTTAAAAGCGTGGCTATTACACCACAGTCGTTAGGTTCCAAATTATTCAAAATAAAGTTTTTACAGCGGGCTGTCTTCTTTCGCAGCATGACATGTTGTAATGAAAGCAGAACAACATGCTGGAGACAATCCTTGCGGTTTGAGACCACGATCCAACGGCCGGTTTCGGCCTCGGGCGTGGGGCTGCACAGCGGAGTGCCGGTGCGAATTCGCATCCGGCCGGCCAAGGCGGGCACGGGCATTGTATTCGTGCGCACCGATCTGGATAATTTCACGATTCCCGCCAGTTGGCGGCATGTGGCGCGGGTGAGTTACGCCACCAGCTTGATGCGGCAGGGCGTGCTGATCTCGACCACGGAACATCTGCTCAGCGTCTTCTATTCCATGGGCGTGGATAACGCCATGGTGGAAATCGACAACCTCGAAGTGCCGATTCTGGACGGCAGCGGGTTGCCGTTCGTGCGGCTGATCCGCGAGGCGGGGATTCGCCAGTTGCGCGCCAAACGCAAGTATTTGAGCGTGCGGCGGCCGATTACGGTGGAAGATCGCGGCAAGCGCATCAGCATTCTGCCGGCCGATAGCTTCCGATTGACCTGCGATACGGACTACCCTGCCCCGGTGGGGCGGCAATCGCTCGAGCTGGAAGTAACTCCCGAGCGCTACGCCTCGGAGATCGCGTTCGCGCGTACCTTTGGGTGGGAGACCGACCTCGACCAGATGCGCAACATGGGCCTGATCCGCGGGGCGTCGCTCGAAAACGCGGTGTGTTTTACGACGGAAGGCGCGCTCAACCCGGAAGGCCTGCGCGCGCCCGACGAATGCTGCCGCCACAAGGCTCTCGATCTGATCGGCGATCTGGCGTTATTGGGGCGTCCGTTGCTGGGCCACGTGATCGCGGAGCGAGCCGGGCATGCCATGCACTGGGCCTTGGTAGCGCGCATCATGTCCGATCCGACGCTCTATGAAGTGATGCCGTTCGACATGGTGGCTTCACGCGTGACGGAAGCCCTGGTCGGTTAAGTTAACCCAGCCCGGCGCGCAAACCGTCAAAAGAGATCGCCCAGGCGGTGGACTCGCCTTCGTACCCTTTCAGGCTCACGCTGCGGCGATCGAAGCACGATTGCAGCTCCGGATCGAGCGCCGCGTGAGTACGCTCGCCGATCGCCACTCCCACTCCCAGTTGTTTCGTAGCGGCTTCCAGCCGGAATGCGGTATTCACGGTGTCGCCGAGAGCGGTGTAATCGGCGCCGCCGACGATCGCAAACCCGGTGTTGATGCCGGCGCCGATGCGCAGTGGCGTCGGCAACGAAAGATCCAGATGCATGCTGGCGGTAGCTTTATCGATGGCCGCGGCGGACGACAGCACGCGGCGCAGGTCGGCGCGGGGCGCGTCCTCATTGGGATGGACCCATACCGACATCACGGCGTCACCGATATATTTTTGGGCCCAACTTCCCTGCTGTTGAACAATCTGGCCCACGCGCAGGAACCAGGTACCGATGGCTTGCGAAAGCATCTCTTCGGGAACGGAGCGCGCCAGTGGGGTGTAATCGCGAATGTCGACTACGAGAATCGTGGTGAGCGAATGGGTGCGCAGCGACGTGGTGGGCGCGTTGCGCGTGCTTTCCATGGCCTGCGCGGAAGGTTCCCCGGCTTGCGGATTGCGGAATAGAAAGCGCTGGTCGCCGAACATCAGATCGTCGCCGTCATTGAGCACCACCGGCAGGCTGACGCGGCGGTGATTGACGAACGATCCGTTGCGGCTGCCGAGATCCACCAGGGAAATTGCGCCGCCATCGCGGCGCTGCACCAGGGCGTGCAAGCGTGAAACCGAGCGGCTATCGAGCAACACGGCGCAGCCATCGCCGCGCCCAATGGCCCAAGTTTGGCCATCCCGCAGCGGAAACCGGCGCGACGTGGCGCGATGAATCAGACACGGCTCAGCGGGGATCTCAGTGACGTCGTCGGGCACTCCTTCGAGGTTAACTTACCGCCGCCGGGCGTGACACGTGTAATTCCCGGATGGGTGCGCACGGGCGCGCATTACAATCTTGAGGTTGGGGCCGGAGCCAGTTCAAGACTTGAAAAAAAACTTTGATTGGCGCTTAAGCCGCGTGTTTTGTACTAGAACGGGATCTTTTTCGCGGTACGACCGGTACAATTAACTACTAGTTTTTTGGCGGCGGCGGGCTAAACTATTGTCAGAGATGCACCGATTGTAGTTCGAGGACAAAATGTCTTTTACACAAATCTTCGTTTATCTGCAATTGCTCGACCTGCTGACCACGCTTGTGGGCTTCCGGATGGGCGCCGCCGAAGCAAGCCCCTTTATACGCGCGCTGATGCACGTCGGCCCTACCGTCGGCGTGGCTCTATCCAAGGTGGTAGCTCTCGCGATCGGCGGCGTTTGCGTGTGGGCCAACCGTCCGCACCTGATCAAATGGATCACGTATTGGTATGGCGGGTTGGTGGTCTGGAATCTGATGATTTTGCTCAACGCTCCCGTGCAGTTGTCGCAGATCGTGGCGCATTAAGGAAATCCGAACGCAGTCGCAACTTTGAGTAAGCCGCCGGGACCTTCGCTCCCCCGGCAATGCTGCTCTTGAAAAAAAGGCAGGCAAGGCGGAACCCGATGGCAGCGGGCTTCGCCGTTCGCCTGCCTTTTGTTGTTGGAGCCGGACGCCGGCGTGTTCCGAAAGAATTTCTTGACAAACGTACTTTAGCGCTATAGGCTTACTAAAAAGTTTCCGTTATCGCTAAAGGATGGTGGTCATGCGCTACGTTGCGTTGTGCTTATTGTTCCTGCTGCCGTGGATGGCCGGGGCTCAAGGAGTGAACGGTTCCATTTCCGGTTCTGTGGCCGATCAAAGCGGCAGCGCCGTGGCCGGCGCGACGGTCAAGTTGACGTCCGAGCAGACCGGGGCGATGCAGAGCGTTACCAGCAACACCGATGGCAACTTTGTTTTTTCGGCGGTTCTGCCGGGAACGTACAGCGTCGCGGCGGAGCATGCGGGCTTCAAGAAATTCGAAAAGCAGCATATCGAGCTGACGCCGGGCGACAAGCTGGCGGTGGGGACAATGCCGCTCGAAATCGGCGCGGTGAGTGAATCGGTGACCGTGCGCGCGGAAGGCGCGATGCTGCAGAGCGCGACCAGCGAAAAGGCGGGGATCGTCACCAGCGAAGAGATCAAAGACCTTACGGTGCTCAACCGCGACTTCACCACGTTCGCGGAATTGCAGCCGGGCGTGGTGATTACAGTGGGCGCCTCGGTGCAAACTTTTTCCGGAAACAACACCTTTAACGTAATGGGCGGCCGGGCGACGGGCAACAATATTTTGATCGACGGATTGCCCTCCAACAACACCAACCAGGGCAACGCAAACACCACGATCAGCCTGGATAATACGCAGACAGTGGAAGTGAAGGTCGCGGTATCGAATGCGGAATCCGGACGCAACAACGGCTTCACGGTGATGGCTGTGAGCAAGGGCGGAACGCGCGAATTGCACGGCGGCGCCTACTATTACCTGCGCAACGAGGATTTCAACGCCAACAATTTCTTCAATAACCGTACGGGCACGCCGCAAACGCCGAACCGCGTGTCATACACGGGCGCCAACCTGGGCGGTGCGCTGCGCGTTCCGGGCGTTCCGGCCACCAAGGGCAAAATGTTCTTCTTCATTTCGTCCGAGAACATTCAGGAATTGCGCCCAAAAGGGCAGGTCACGGTTACTGTCCCGACCGCTCTGGAGCGCCAGGGTGACTTCAGCGCTTCCGGCGCCAATGCCAAGCCGATCGCGGCGGGCGGCGCCGCGGTGACGATCAAAGACCCGACTAACGGCCAACCATTCCCGGGCAATATTATTCCTTCGAATCGCATCATCCCTTCGATGCAGAATTATCTGAGCCTCTTCCCTGCCCCGAACTATGTGACGCCGGCCGATCTGGCGGTGTCCAAGGGAGCTTATAACTATATTTTCCAGGAGAGCCTGAACGTACCCAAATGGCTCAACAGCGCGCGCCTGGACTATAACTTCACCGATAAGACTACATTTTTCGCCCGCTTCAATTACTGGTACGAAGACCAGCAGGGGAACGCGGTTTCGGCCGCGAATACGTCGTGGGGCTGGCTGCCGCAACACTACACAGCGATTACGCCGTCGGGCGTGATTTCGCTAACGCACATCTTCTCTCCGACCCTGGTTTTCCAGGGCACGATGGGCTATTCGCAATTCAGCGAGGCCGGACCACCGCTCAACCAGGCGGACCTGGTGGCGAAAGAACGGCAGACGGTGGGCTTCACGATTCCGCAGTTGTTTCCGACGGTCAATCAATACAACCTGGTCCCGGCGGCGACGTTCGGCGTAAGCGATTCCGCGAATCCCTCGTACACGGCGCGTTTTCCGTTGCAGGGCGTGGAGAACACCTTCAACTGGAACGGCAGCCTGACGAAGATCGCGGGCGGCCATACCCTCAAAGCGGGCGTCTATCCCGAGCGTTGGGCAGCGATGAAGGGCAAAAACGCCGCCAACTTCGCGGGCAACATGAACTTCACCCAGGACACGAACAACCCGCTGGATACGGGATATGCGTACAGCAATGCGCTGCTGGGCGTGCTCGACCAATATACGGAAACATCGGCCCGCTTCCCGATGTATGAGTTCAACACGACGGTGGAATGGTATCTGCAGGACACGTGGAAAGTCTCGCGGCGTCTGACCATCGACGCCGGATTGCGTTGGGGCTGGGGCACGCCTTGGCACAGCAATCAAAACGAAGAGGCGGGGTTTGTTCCGACCTCTTGGCTTACTTCTCAGGCGCCGAAATTCGTTCAGCCGACGCTGGCCGGCGGCAAGCGCATGGGTCTCGATCCGTATACTGGCGCGATTCTGCCCGCACTGACCATCGGCGCGGTGGCGCCGGAGGCCCCGAATCCGATCGACGGCATCATCAACCGGCAGACCGATCCCAGCTATCCGCAGGGATTGCGCTATACCGGCGGCGTGAAGACGGCGCCGCGCATCGGCTTTGCCTGGGATCCGTTCGGCGACGGCAAGACGGTGATCCGCGGCGGCGGCGGCGTATTCTACGACTTTCACGAAGTGGATAACTTCGGCTACGGCTTCGAGTTCAGCACGCCGCCGCTGCAATACAACCCGACGCTCTATTATTCGTATCTGACGCAGATACAATCCGCGCAGGGCTATAACTTCCCCAGCAATATCGTTGGGTTCAATTCGAACCGGCCGGTCCAGAAGACTTATAACTTCAGCATGGGCGTGCAGCGCGAGCTCGGCTTCGGAACCATGGTGGACGTGGCCTACGCCGGGGCGCTGGGACGGCACCTGATCGAAGCGGAGAACCTGAATAGCGAGCCGCTGGGAACCGATTACCTGCCTTCGAGCCTGGATGCCACCAACGGAAACAAGGTGCTGCCTTCGCAGTTCATGCGTCCCTATCCGGGTTATGGCAACATCACCTATTACTTCTACGGCGGCAATTCCAGCTACCATTCGCTACAGGCGCAAGTGCGCCGCCGGTATAAGAACAATCTGACTTACGGCGCCATCTGGACGTGGTCGAAGACGATGGATTATAGCGACACCGAAACATCGTCAGCGAGCACGCAAATCAGCTCGCTCATCAACCCGAAGATCTGGAACTATGGCGAGGCGGGTTATGACCACACGCACATTTTCCGAGTGTACTGGAACTACAACCTGCCGCGCGTCAGTGAGGCCTTACACAGCCGGATCGTCAAAGCGACGCTCGACAACTGGCAGGTGTCCGGCATTTACACCGCGCAAAGCGGCGCGCCCCTGGCGGTGACCTACAGCTATTCGCCATCGCAGGATATTACAGGTTCGGCGACTGATACCGGCCGGCCGCTGATCATCGGCAGTGCGGTGCTTCCCAAGAGCCAGCGGGGCATCAATGAGGCGTTTAACGTTAATGCGTTCACGGCGCCGACTCCGGCAATGTGCGAAATAGCCAATCCCCCGTTCGCCTGCTGGGGCAATGAAGGCAAATACGCTATCCGCGGCCCGGGCATCAACAATTGGGATATGTCGCTGTTCAAGAACATGCTGTTCGGCGAACGCTGGAGAGCGCAGTTACGCGTGGAAGGTTACAACGTCTTCAACCATACGCAATTCACCACCGTAAACACCGCGGCGACTTATAGCGCCACGGGCCAGCAGACCAACGGCACGTTCGGCCAGTATACGGCGGCGGCTAATCCGAGGCAGTTGCAATTGGCATTGCGCATTTCGTTCTGAGGGGAGAAGTCTTCGACGCAGAGACATTGAGGCCCGGAGAACACTTTCTCTGCGCTATACTGATGCGGCGAAGAGGGACGATTTGAAGCTCACGCTCAATAAATCTATTACCGCTACGCGGCTCAATCCAAAGACCGGCATCCCGTATTCGGAGCCGGAGTCGAATATCCCGTTCGGCGCGGTGCTGACTTACAAGGGGAGCGACCGCGATTCCGAGCGGTTCATGTATCTGACGGATCTCTACCGGTCCCCGCACGACCTGCTGGCTTCGGCGCTCGACGGTGGCAAGATTCCGGCGGCGACCGAAGGAGGCAAGATGGCGCCGGTTGCGTCGGCGGCGGGCGCCGCGGCAAAGGCCGCGCCTGAGGTCACGTTGAAGTTCGAATCGCTGGCTGCCGCGCCTTATTCCATCGCGCGCGCCAAAGTGCCGGGAGGGTGGCTGGTGGTCTCGGGCGGCTCGTCGGTGGCGTTTTATCCCGATCCGGATCACGCCTGGAACGGCGCGTCGCTGTAGCGGACTTTGGGATCGAGCGCCAGATAACCGCAGGCCACGGCGACCAGGAACATAGTCAGGGGCTCGCTGTCACCGAGATTGACCTCGACGAAGCCTTCCACCAGCGCCGCGATCACCACTGCTGTTGCGCCGCGTAAGATGAAGCGGCGATCGTTCGGGCCGGGCGGCAGCGCCTTCAGACCGCGTTGGAAATCGAGCAGGATCCACGCGATCATCCATAAAAAGACCAGCAGCACGGGAATGCCGCGCTCCGCGGCGTATTCGATATAGAGGTTGTGCAGGTGCCCGTAGAAGCCGACGGGCTTTTCGTGGATATCCTTGGGCATGTACTGATCGAACTGGACGCGCTGTTCTTCGGGCCCAATGCCGATGAAAGGATGTGCCTCGATCATGCGCAGGCCGGTGCGCCAGACTACGACGTGGAATTGGTTGGAATCGACGGTCTTGGCGTGGAAGATGGACTCGACGCGGTCGCGGAGCGCCGCCGGAGATAGGAAGAAAATCAGCAGGGCCGCAACTGGCAGGGCGAGGATTAAGATGCGGCGCCAAAACCAGATGAGATAGCCCGCGCCGACGGCCAGCGCGATCCACACGCCGCGGGTTTCGATCAATACGACCGACACCGAAAGAAGCGCGGCGCAGACGACCCAGAACCACTGCCGGCGCGGCTTGGGAGCGAAAAAGAGTAGCGCGGCCAGCATGAGCAGCGCGAAGGCCTCCTCGGCGGAGAAGGTGTTCCAGTGGCTGGTAAAGCCTCGGATGCGCGAGGCAACATAGTAATGATAGAAATCGCGGCCTAACTGGTGCGCCTGACTTACTTTTTCACCGAATTGGAAGAAGCCGAAACAGGCGGTGAACGTGCCCAGCGCGGCCCAGGTGAGCATTAGCTTGCGTACCAGAGCGACGTCGCGCAGGCAGGAGTAGACGATCAACAGCTCGAAGAAGACCACCATCTTGCGGATTTGCGGCAAGCCTGTGTGTAAGTCGCCGGAGTGCAGCCAGGCGATGATGGTGCCGAGCAGAAAGATCGCGAGCGGCAGCTTAATTCGCGGGAGCCGCAGCGGTTGGCCCGAAAGCAGCAAGGCTACGAAGGCGGCCGCAAGCAGGATCTGGGAGGCCGCGATGCTGAGCATGATCGCGGCGGCGGAGCCGAAAGTCAGCCAAATGGCGACAGGCGCGAGCGCGGGGATGCGGGGTCTCATGTCGTGGATAAGTAGAACGGATCTGTGGTTAAAAGTATAACCTGCCCCTAACTTCCTATAACTTCATCCGTTCCAACTTACGGTACAAGGTCTTACGCTCGATGCCTAAGATTTGTGCGGCTTTACTCTTATTGCCGCCGGTGGCGGCTAAAACGCGCCGGATTTGATCTTCTTCGGCTTCGGCAAGCGTCTCAACCGGCTTATCACGGCTCTCCATGATGGTAAGAGCTTCATGCACGGCGTCGGCGTCGATGCGGTCGGCGAGGATGGTGAGACGCTCGACCATATGTTGTAGCTGGCGGACGTTACCGGGCCAAGTGTAGTCCTGAAGAGCTTTGACGCCGGAATCCATGAGCTTCACGTCACGGTTGTAACGGCCGGCGTACTTATTGAAGAAGAAGCGGGCGAGCGCGGGGATATCGTCGCGGCGTTCACGCAGCGGCGGCATCGTAATGCGCACCGTGTTGAGGCGGTACCAAAGGTCTTCGCGGAACTTCTCTTCATCGACCATAGTCTGCAGGTCGCGATTGGTGGCGGCGACCACGCGCACGTCGATTTCCTTGGAACGCGGAGAGCCTACGGGGCGGATCTCGCGCTCCTGCAGGAAGCGCAGCAGCTTGGCCTGGAATTCGAGCTCGACTTCGCCGATTTCGTCCAGGAAAACGGTGCCGCGATGGGCGGCTTCGAAGACGCCGGCGCGGTCGCGATCGGCGCCGGTGAAAGCGCCGCGCATGGCGCCGAAGAGCTCGCTTTCCATGAGCGAGGGCGTGATGGACGCGCAATCCACCGCTACAAACGGGGCGTTAGCGCGATGGCTGCGGGTGTGAATCATACGCGCCACCATCTCTTTGCCGGTGCCGGTTTCGCCTTCGATGACCACGGTGGCGTCCGTCGCAGCCACGCGCGCAACGGTCTTGTAGATGTCTACCATGGCGGGCGAGAAGCCGATCATTTCGGTCTCGGGAAGCTCTTCCTCTTCGGCTTCCTTTTCGCCGCCGCCGCGTATGGCCTCGGCGCGCTCGATGGCGTCGAGCATGACGTCGAGATCGAAGGGCTTGGCGATGTAGTCGAAGGCGCCGCCGCGGGTCGCGGCCATGACGGTTTCGATGGTTCCGCGGCCGGTCATAAGAATTACGGAGCAGTTGGGGTCGGTGCGCTTGGCGGCGTCGAGCACGTCGAGGCCGGTGCGCTCATCCACATAGATGTCGGAGATGACGATGGGATAGGAGCTGTCGTTGAGACGCTCGATGGCTTCGCCGGTAGTAGAGACGGCGTCCACGGAATAGCCTTTTTCCTCGAGAGCGGTGAGAATAGTGAACTGCAGGCTGGGGTCGTCTTCGACTAACAATAGTTTCTGCATCAATGCCGTTCCGGAACCGGCGCCAGTTGCGGCAGCGCCAGAGTGAAGCGCGAACCTTCACCGGGCTTGCTGGTCACGCCGATCTCTCCTCCGTGCTGCTCCACAATTTGTTGGACGATGGACAATCCGATTCCGCTGCCGGCCTCGCCCGACTCCTCCGCTTTTTTCGTCCGGTAGAACTTCTGGAAGATCTGCCTGACTTCTTTTTGATCCATGCCGATGCCTTGATCCTGGACGGCGACATGAATCTGGCCATTCTCCTTCCACGCGGAGACGGAAACTTCCGTCCTCTGGGGAGAGTATTTTACTGCGTTCGTGAGTAGATTGTAGCAGGCGTACTCCATCAACTCGCGGTCGCCAGCGATCTGCAGATCGGCGTCAATCGGCGCTTCCGCGAGGGCGATGTGCTTGCGTTCGGCGAGCGGGCGCACGCGGTCGACGCACTGACCGATCATGTCGCCCACCGCGATGGGTTCGCGCTTGAGCTCCATTTGTCCGGCGGAGAGGCGCTCGACGTTGAGGAAGATTTCGACCATGCGCGCGAGACGCTTCGATTCGGAGTTGATGAGCAGCGAAAGCTGTTTGCGCTTCTCGTCTGTGAGCGCGTAGCGCGAGATCAGCTCGCTCGAGCCTTGAATGGCGGAAAGCGGCGTGCGCATTTCGTGGGTGACGAAGTGCATGGCCTGCTGGTAGCGTTCGCGCGCGGCCTGTTCGGTATGCCAGTTGCGGCGGACGACGAGGTGATAATAGGCGGCCGCGCAGAGGAAGGTCAGTGTGGTGGCGGCGGCCGGTATGGCGAACGAGAAGACCAGGCGGTGGGTAAAAAAGAAGTACGGCGTGGCGAAGGCGGCGAGGACGACGGCGAAACCGCCGGCATAGGCCCACCAGCCCGGCAAGCAGCGGAACGAAAGCCCGATCAATGCCGCGGCTACGATGCTGAAAATCACCACCCAGAAGCCGCCGACATCCGTGATGTAAAGGCCGTTCGCCATGGTGTCGAAGGCCTGGGCGTTGATCTCGATGCCGGTGGTGCGGTGGCTGCCGACGGGCGTAGTGAGGCGGTCGCGCACTTCCGTGATGGCGGTGACGCCGATGAAGGCGGCCTTGCCGGCGAAGAGCGCGGCCTGCGACGGATCGTCGATGAGCTTTTGCATCGAGACGTGCGGCAACGGCTGCATGCTGCGCGGGGCGAAACTGATGCGCATGAGGCGCCCGTCTCCCGCATCGCGGCCCTGCAGCGATTTCACATTACCTTCGGGCACCGGGACGATGGCGCTGCCAACCTGCAGGGACTCCGGCGATTCGATGACGGTGGGCCCGCCGCGGTAGCGATCGAACGCCTGCAGCGCCAGGGCCCAGCGTTTTTTATGCCCGAACACTTTTTCGAGCGGGATAGCGCGGGTGATTTCGTCGTTGGTGTCTGGGGCGGCGTGAACATGCCCGAGCACGCCATCGGCTGCGGCCGTGAATTCGGGCAGCGGATCTTCCCAGGCGTCCTCAGTGAGATCGGTCGCGAGGACGAGATTGGGCGTCGCACGCATGGCGCCGGCGAGATCGTTGTCGATAGCCGTGTTCGCGCTGCGGTCGGCTAGCGTCAGATCGATGGCGACGGTTTTCGGATGGACAGCGCCGAGGATGCGCAGAGATTGCGCGAGCTTAGGCCGGATGCCCTGCATGCCGCCGGTGGTGGATTGCAGGGTGTGCTCGTCGATGGCGAGAATGGCGTATTTGGGCGTCCAGGCGGGCGGCTGGTAGGCGCGCAGCATGACGTCGTAGGCGTAATTGTCGAGCTCGTCGCCATGGATAGCGGCGCCGATGAGCGCGATGAGGCAAGACGCCGTCAGAAGCGCGATATAGGTTGCGGCGGTGGGCAGGCGGCGAGCCATCGGCGTAAATCTAGCGTCGGGACGCAGCCCGGCTGGCGCGCCCTACGGCGTGCGCGGCGTCATGTTTTCAGTATAGTGGGGGAGATGATGAGGTATTGCATTGCGCTGCTGGCTGTTGGGGCTGCATTCGGACAGATCAAATCGGTGCCTCCGGCCGGAATCGAGATTGCGGCCATGGAGCGGGCGGATTTATCGGCCGGGCTCGAGCGATTGCAGGCGGCCACGGCAAAATTGCGGGGCAATCCGCTGCTGCCGGATGTTTTAATTTATCAGGAAGCGGTGCGCTACGCGCTGCAATACGACGAATTCTTCAAGGCAGACGAGGTGGCGAAGGCTCGCCTGTTGCTGCAGCATGGCGAGCAACGCGCAAGCGACCTGGCCGCGGGGCGCGCGCCCTGGACCACGGCGACCGGCCTGGTGGTGCGCGGGTACGTGTCGAAAATCGATCGCAGCGTGCAGCCATATGGGCTGGTTGTGCCGGCGTCTTACTCTCCCGATGCGCCGCACCGCTGGCGGCTGGATGCATGGTTCCACGGGCGCAACGAGACGCTGAGCGAGATCAATTTTCTGGCGGACCGCGAGAAGAATCAGGGCGAGTGGGCGCCGCGCGATACGATCGTGCTGCATTTATACGGGCGGTTTTGCAACGCCAGCCGCTTTGCGGGCGAAGTCGATTTCTTCGAGGCGCTGGATGCCGTGAAGCGGCAATATCCGATCGACGAAAATCGCGTTCTAGACCGCGGTTTTAGCATGGGCGGCGCGTCCGCCTGGGATATGGGCACGCATCATGCCGGCATGTTCGCCGCGGTGCAGCCCGGCGCGGGATTCAGCGAGACCATCGAATATCTCAAGCTCAAACTGACGGGCGATGCCACGCCGCCGTGGTGGGAACAGAAGCTATTCCATCTTTACGATGCGACGGATTACGCGGTGAATCTGTCGAACACGTCGACGGTGGCGTACAACGGCGAAATCGATCCGCAGAAGCAGGCGGCGGACAAGATGGAGCAGGCGATGGCGCAGGAAGGGTTGCGCATGATCCGCGTGGTGGGACCACAGACGGCGCATAAGTATCATCCGGATTCGAAAATCGAGATCGCGGGGATGCTGGATGCGATCGCCGAAAGAGGCCGCGATCCGTATCCGCGTGAAATCAAGTTCACCACCTGGACGCTGGCCTACAACCGCATGAAGTGGGTGGCGATCGACGGGCTGGGGCAGCATTGGGAGCGGGCACGCGTGAATGCGGCGATCGCCGGCGACAGCGCGGTGACGGTAGACACGTCGAACGTGACGGCATTTTCGCTCGAAATGGGCTCCGGCGGATGCCCGCTGGATTTGACGCGCAAGCCGGTGGTGACTATCGACGGTCAGAAGGTGACCGCGCCGGGACCGATGTCGGACCGCTCGTGGGCCGCGCATTTCCGCAAAGCCGGGACACAGTGGGCAGTGACGGAATCGGCCGCCCTTCCGGGGCTGCAGAAGCGTCATGGCTTGCAAGGGCCGATCGACGACGCGTTCTTGAATAGTTTTGTGTTCGTCTCCCCCACCGGCGCGCCCATGGCGCCGGCGGTGGGCAAGTGGGTGGAAAGCGAAGAAGCGCGGGCCATCAAGGAATGGCGGCGCGAGTTCCGCGGCGAGGCGCAGGTGCGGCGCGACACGGAAGTTACCGACGCGGATATCGCCGCGAGCAACCTGGTGCTGTGGGGCGACCCGTCGAGCAACAAGATCCTGGCGCGGATTGCGGATAAGCTGCCGGTGAAATGGACGCCGCAAGGGATCGTGGCCGGCAAGGAACGCTACGCGGCCGATACGCATGCGGTAATTTTGATTTATCCGAACCCGTTGAATCCGAGTAAGTATGTCGTGCTGAATAGCGGCTTCACGTTCCGCGAGGCCGACTATCTGAGCAACGCGCGCCAAACGCCCAAATTGCCGGATTACGCGGTGGCGGACCTGACCACGCCGCCCGATGGACGATTCCCGGGCAAGATTGTCGCGGCGGGTTTCTTCGATGAGAACTGGCAGTTGAATGTGGGGCGTTGAACCCAGAGCGATTTCGCACTGGCCGCGAGGCATAGAATAGATCCATGAGGGGTGTGGCGTTTGCGCTTCTTTTTCCGGCGATGCTGGCGGCGGGTCCGGCGGCCGATGTGGCGCGGGCGATTCAGGAAGCGGAGTTCGATCGCGGCGAGTGCTATCGGGTGCGCGATTTGACGCTGGTCAAGGAAGATATCCGCATCTACCTGACCGAGGGTCACCTGATGTTCAGCAAGCCGATCGCGGGGCGCCGCATCGCGGCGGTGTTTTCGGCGGATGTTGAAGGCGGCGACGCCGAGGTGATCGTGCTGCCTCCCGACCGGGCGGAGCGGCGGTCGCTGGCGACGTTCATCCACACGCCGAATCTCGACGATCATTTCCACACGGCAATCTTCCTTTTTACGGGGAGCGAATATGACGACCTGAAAGAGGCGATGGCGCAGAATCCGTCAAACAAGAAGATGCCGGAAATCGGCGCGTTAATGGATGAGCAGTTCGGCGGCACGTTGCGGCATCTGGCGACGAGTTACGAGACGCGGCTGACGCTCGATCTGATGGGACGTCCGGGACGGCAAGCGGACCTCTTCACGGGAATTTTCGATAGCCCTAAACTCGGCACCTTCGACGTGATCTACGATCCGGATAACCAGGAACAGATCGTCGCCGGGCAGGTGCTAAACAAAGACAAGCGCGTTTACTTCGACGACTGGGTGAGCTTCGCCTCGGCCTCCACGCGGAAGAATCCGGCGCCGACGCGGCGCGACCTGGAGGTGAGCGATTATCGCATCGATGCGACAATTCATCCCGACCTTTCGATGAGCGCGGTGACGCGGGTGAAGGTGAAGCCGACGGCCGGTCCGATGCCGGCGGCGCGGTTCGAGGTTTCGCCGTCGATCACGGTGACGGGCGTAACGGTGGATGGAAAGACTGCTGACGTGCTGCAGCCGGATTCACTGCGCGGGAATCTGCTGGCGCGCGGCAATCACATTTTCCTGGTGATACCAAGCGAGCCGATGGTGGCTGGGCGCGAGTACGAATTCGAGTTCCGGCACGAAGGCAAAGTGATTTTGGATGCGGGCGACGGCGTCTATTATGTGGCGGCGCGCGGCACGTGGTACCCAATGAATGGGCTGCAATACGCCACGTTCGATTTGACGTTTCACTATCCGTCGAAATTCGACCTGGTGGCGCCCGGCGATGTAGTGAGCGACCAAACCGAGGGCGACGTGCGCGTCACGCGGCGGCGGACAGCAGCGACCATCCGCATGGCGGCGTTCAACCTGGGCAGCTTTGCGCACGCCAAGGCCGAACGCGGCGGATATTCCGTGGACGTTTGCGCCAACCGCCGACTGGAAAGCGCGCTGCAGCCGGTAACGCCGACGATTCCGCCGGATCTAACCAACATGCGGCGGCGCACGCCGACTTCGCTCACGGCGTCGATGCCGGCGGAGGCTCCGCCGAACCCAATGGCGCGATTGCAAACGCTAGCCTCGGATGTCGCGACCGCGCTCGATTTCATGGCGGCGAGATTCGGGCCGCCGGCATTGCCGCAGCTTACGGTTTCGCCGATTCCCGGCACATTTGGCCAAGGCTTTCCCGGCCTGATTTATATGTCCACGCTGGCGTATTTGAAGAACGTGCCGGGCAGCGCGGCCGCGCCGCGAGCGTTGGACTTATTCTTCCAAGACGTGTTGTATGCCCACGAAACCGCGCATCAATGGTGGGGCAACCGGGTTACCGCGGAAAGTTATCGCGATTACTGGCTGATGGAAGCGCTGGCTAACTACTCGGCGCTTTTGTATCTGGAGAAACACAAGGGACAGCGGGCGGCGGACCAGATGTTGGATTCATACCGCACGGCCCTGTTGGAAAAGAACGAGGCGGGCGAGACCAAGGAATCGGCCGGACCCATCGTGCTGGGCCAGCGATTGCAGAATTCGGTACAGCCGACAGCGTGGACGGCGATTACCTATGGCAAGGGCTCATGGATTATTCACATGCTGCGGCGGCGCATGGGCGACGAGCGCTTTCTCGCCATGCTGGCGGGCATCATGAAGAAATACGACCACCAGTCGATCACCACGGAACAATTCCGGCAGGAAGCGGCACAAGCGTTGCCGCCGAAATCGGAAGACCCGAAATTAGAGGCGTTCTTCTCGCAGTGGGTATATGGGACGGGGATTCCCCAGTTGAAGTTCACTTACACCGTGAAGGGCGTGGCGCCGGCGGTGAAGCTCACGGGGACATTGACGCAGACGGGCGTGGACGACGAATTCAGCGCATGGACGCCGGTGGAGATCCAGTTCGGCAAGGGTCCGGGCATTACAAAATGGTTGGCGGCGGGGAGCGATCCGGTGACGTTTACGATGACGCTAAAACAGGCGCCGTCGCGGGTGGTGTTGGATCCAAAGAATGCGGTGCTGAAGCGGTAATCGCTGCGAGAGATTGCACCGAACCGCCTGGGTACACTTCGCGTCGCGCGGGCCGCATCTGCCGCCTGCGGATAGAGTTTAGATCTTCACGCGCAAAGAACAGGCGCGAGGGCCTGTCCTATTGGCTCCCGGCGGCGGCCGCGGAGGTTCCCTTACGGTTTAAGAAGCATTCCCGGCAGAAGACCGGGCGCCCCTGGGTAGGCTTGAACGGCACCGTGGTTTCCCGTCCGCATTGGGAACAGGTGGTCATGGTTTCCGTCTTGGAAAAGCCCCCGCCAGACGATCCCTGGCGCTTCCCCTTGCAAATCTTGCAACGCTTGGGCTCGTTCTTGAAATTCTTGTCGTGGAAGAAGTGCTGTTCTCCCGCTGTAAATACAAAATCCGCGCCGCAATCCACGCACTTAAGGACGCGGTCCTGAAACTCTGGCATATCTACTGGCCCCGTTATCCGACTTGGACTGGTTTGACTCAGACAGCAGCGGGCCCCCCGCCCGCTGCTGTCCAGTTGGTTACTCGACTTCCCGGCGTGACTTCTTCCGGTTTCGTTTGCGGGCCAGCGCTTGCTTGGCCCGGCGCTTCTCACCTGGTTTGAGATAGAAGGAGTGACGTTTCACTTCCTTGATGATGTCCTCTTGCTGGACTTTTCTCTTAAACCGGCGTAGGGCGTTCTCAAGAGTTTCGCCCTCTTGAAGCTTTACTTCCGCCAAACGAAATACACCTCCCAACTAGACCAAATTTACTGTGCGTGTGGAATTCACCGACGACCAGACCTGAAGCCGAGTCCCCGAAAAATTCTGCGCAGCGCACAGAAGGTACTGATATCATAGGGTGTTGACAGATAAAGTCAAGACCCATTTTTTAGTCGCTCCAGCAATACTCCAGTACTTCTGAACGAAATCGCTATTTTTCAGGAATTTACGCTGAAATGGAGAACATCTTAGCGATCTTGTTGGCTGGAGGGGCCGGAGAACGGCTTTTCCCCCTCACAAAGGACATCGCGAAACCTGCGGTTCCCTTCGGAGGCGCCTACCGGATCATCGACTTCACGCTGTCGAACTGTATTAATTCCGACGTCCGGCGCATCCTAATCCTAACACAATACAAGTCTTTAGAGCTGATTCGGCACGTCCGTCACGGGTGGAATATATTGTCGCCCGAGATGGGGGAATACGTCGAAACCTTACCCCCGATGAAGCGAGTAAGCGATGACTGGTATCAGGGAACGGCCGATGCCGTATTTCAGAATTACCAGAGCATCGAGGCAGAGGGGGCCCGGCAGGCGCTCATTCTCTCCGGCGACCACATATATAAGATGAACTACCGCGATATGGTGGATTGGCACAACCAGCATCAGGCCGATATCACCATCGCGACCATTCAGGTCCCCCCGGCGGAAGCCGGCCGCTTCGGCATTGCCGATGTCGATGAGGACTACCGCATTGTGAACTTCGAGGAGAAGCCGCAGCACGGGAACCCGAAACGCTCGCGCTTCGATCCGGAGATGGTTAGCGCGTCGATGGGCATCTACGTTTTCAATACGGACGTGTTACTGCGCGTATTGCACGAAGACGCACAAGATCCCAATTCGAGCCACGACTTCGCCAAGGACATTCTGCCGAAACATCTGAACAGCGCGCGCGTAGTCGCCTACGATTTCCGCGACATGAACGCCAAACAGGTTCGTTACTGGCGCGACGTGGGAACGCTCGACGCCTTCTACGAAGCCAACATGGATCTGGTTTCGGTAACTCCGGAATTCAACCTATACGACGAGCGCTGGCCGATTCGCACGCGAGCGGGCCAGCAGCCGCCAGCCAAATTCGTGTTCGCCGAGGAAGGCCGCCGCGCAGGCGTGGCGATGGATTCGATTGTCAGCGCGGGGTGCATCATTTCCGGCGGCCGGGTTTTGCGCAGCGTGCTCTCGCCAGGCGTGCGCGTTCACAGTTTTTGCGAAGTGGAGTATTCGATCCTGATGCCGAACGCGGTGATCTGCCGCAAGGCGCGCGTGCGGCGGGCGATTGTGAACACCGGCGTAACGGTGCCGGAATCGGCGGCGATCGGGTTCGATGCCGAGGCCGACCGCGCGCAAGGCTACACCATTACCGAAGGCGGAATTACGGTAGTGGGTTAGCGGCTGCCGGTGGCGAAACGCTTTGCACACATGCGATACTCGATTTTCGGGCTTGATTTTCCTTCCGCCCGATCTGAGTTTGGAGCATTTCAACCCACGATGATTTTTGTTCATTCTAAGTTTCAGATCGCGACTCGTTCGCTCGCCGGAGGCACATTTTGACAGCAATTACGGGCATTATTGGAAGACAGATTCTCGATTCACGCGGCAATCCAACAGTAGAAGCCGACGTCCATCTTGCCGATGGCAGCATGGGGCGCGCGGCGGTTCCTTCGGGGGCTTCCACGGGTGAACATGAGGCTGTCGAACTGCGCGACGGCGATGGAAAGCGCTACCTCGGCAAAGGCACGCTGAAAGCGGTGAGCCACATCAATGGCGAAATCGCGAAGGCGATGCACGGCAAGGACGCCGCGAACCAGTCTGAGATCGACCGGGCGATGATCGCGCTCGATGGTACGAGCAATAAGGGCCGTCTCGGCGCCAACGCCATTCTGGCGGTCTCCATGGCGGCGGCGCGCGCCGCTGCCGCCGCGCACCGCGCTCCGCTCTATCGTTATCTGGGCGGCGTGAGCGCGAGCCTGCTGCCCGTGCCGATGATGAACATCATCAATGGCGGCGCGCATGCCGATAACTCCGTGGACCTGCAGGAATTCATGATCGCTCCGTTCGGCGCGGACAAGTTTTCCGAAGCGCTGCGCATTGGCGTTGAGATCTTCCACACGCTGAAAAAGGTGCTCTCGAAGAAGGGCTATTCGACGGCGGTGGGCGATGAAGGCGGCTTCGCGCCGATGCTGAAATCGAACGACGAAGCGCTGGAATCGGTACTCGAAGCGATTTCGCAGGCGGGATACCAGCCCGGTACGCAGGTGGGTATTTGCCTCGACCCCGCGGCGAGCGAGTTCTTCAAAGACGGCAAGTATGTCTTCAAGAAATCGGACAAGAGCGAGCGGAGTTCCGAACAGATGGTGGAATTCTGGGCCAACTGGGTGCGGAAATATCCGGCGATCGTATCGATTGAAGACGGCATGGCCGAGGACGATTGGGCGGGCTGGAAGATGTTGACCGAAGCGGTGGGCGACAAAATCCAACTGGTGGGCGACGATCTGTTTGTCACCAACAGCGAGCGCCTGAAGCGCGGCATCGACGAGGGCATCGCCAATTCGATTTTGATCAAGGTGAATCAGATCGGCACGTTGACCGAGACGCTCGAAGCCATGCAGATGGCCGCGGGCGCCGGGTATACGGCGGTGGTGTCGCACCGCTCGGGCGAGACGGAAGATCCGTTTATCGCGGACCTGGTGGTGGCAACGGGCGCCGGACAGATCAAGACAGGCTCGGCCAGCCGCACGGACCGCATCGCGAAATACAACCAGCTTCTGCGCATCGAAGAACGGTTGGGCGCTGCGGCGAAATTCCCCGGCAGAAAGGCGTTCCGCCGATGAAAAAACTGGTCTTGGTGCGTCACGGCGAGAGCGCGTGGAACAAGGAAAACCGCTTCACGGGCTGGACCGACGTCGATCTTTCCGAAAAAGGCCGCGAGGAAGCGCTGGATGCCGGGGAGGCTTTGCGCGAGGGCGGATACACGTTCGACGTCGCGTATACTTCGGTGCTCAGGCGGGCGATCCACACGCTGTGGACGATTCTGGATGAGCTGGATCTTCCCTGGATTCCGGTGAATCGTTCATGGCGCTTGAATGAGCGCCACTACGGCGCGCTGCAGGGGCTCGACAAAGCCGAAACGGCAGAGAAGTTCGGCGAGGATCAAGTGAAGATCTGGCGGCGCAGCTACGATATCCGCCCGCCGGCGCTGACACCAGAGGACTCGCGCTTCCCCGGCCGCGACCGCCGCTACGCGAGCCTGACCAAGGACGAGTTGCCGCTGACGGAGTGCCTGAAGGACACGGTGGCGCGCTTTCTGCCGTTGTGGCATGACACCATCGCGCCGGCCATCCAGCGCGGCGAGCGGATCCTGATCGCGGCGCACGGCAACAGCCTGCGCGCGCTGGTGAAGTATCTCGATAACATCGCGGAGAACGATATCGTCGAAATGAACATACCTACTGGGATGCCGTTGGTGTATGAACTCGATAACAATCTGAAGCCGCTGAACCGCTATTACCTGGGCGATCCGGAAAAGGTCAAAGCGGCGATGGACGCCGTGGCCGCACAGGGCAAAAAGAAGTAGCGCGGTCTAACTGGACCACGGCACGACCACGGCGGCCACCGGTTCCTGGCCGACGGGGATCATGGTGAAGACGGGCGTGGGCCTCCGGAACGGCTTGGCGACGCTAAGAGACACGCGGCGGATCACCGATAAATCCCCTGAACCATAATTCAACACCAGAGCGTACGCGCTATCGGGCGTGATCACGATGCGGCGCGGTTGCTGGCCGACATCCACCACGGTGACGAGGCTCTTACCTTGGGTGTTGACATCGAGCACGGTGACGCGGCTGTCTTCGGGATTCGTGACCAGCAGCAGCGGCCCTTGCGTCACTGCCATGGCGTCCGGAGCGTGGCCGGCGAGGATGGTCTCGCCGATCTCGGTCTCATAGGGATAGACGATGACGACGGAATCCATGCCGTCGCCGGTGACGTAGATCTGGCCGCCGGTGCTATCGGTGCATAGGTTTCGCGGGCCCATGCCGAGCGGAAGGCGCGCGACTGTTTTTCCCGATGCCGTCTCAAAGATGGTAAGGGCACGCGATGGATGGCTGCCGGCGATCAGTTGCACACCGTCGCGGCGGAATTGCAGCACGGAGGGCTCGTCTTTGGTTTCGATGGTGCGCTCGACGGCGGCGCGATCGAGCGAAACGATGGCGATGGCGTCTTTTTGGTAGCTAGCCACGGCCGCGAGGTTGCCCGCGCCGAGCGTGAATCCGTCAGCGGTAAACGGCAGGCGCACACGGCGCCGGGGAGTCACAGAATCGAGCGGGAGCTCGATCAGTTCGGTGGGGTCACTCGAGAGGACCCACAGCGCCGCGCTTGTGTTTCCGCTTGCAGGGACAAGCGCCACGGCGGCAGCGTGGCTGCAGACGCGGACGCGGCGGCTGACCGCGAGGGTGGCGGCGTCGATTTCGAAGATTGCGCCAGCATCGGGCGCGAGCGCATAGGCCTTGGCCGCCGTCGGGTGGGCCACGATTTCCGACGGCGCAGCATCGAGCGGAATCTGCTTGCGGAGACGGAAGCGTAAAAGGTCGATGACGGCGACGTTACGGCTGCCCTGATTGGCGACGAGGCAATAGCCGCGGTAGCCAACGGCCTTTTGAGGGCCGCCACACGCGGAAATGACCCCGGCTGCGGAGGAAATCAACAGGCTGCGTCGCGAAAGAAGCGGCCCTGGGGCCGGCAGGAAGTGCACTCTGTTTATTTTAATGTGACGGCGTCGCGCCGTGCGCGGAAACACCACAGCGTACGCATGTTATGCTGTGGGGAGATTCGCTTCCCGCGGCCCTGCCGCGCGGTTTTTCCGAACGGAGAGATGGCCGAGTGGTTGAAGGCGCACGCTTGGAAAGCGTGTATAGGGGAAACTCTATCGAGGGTTCGAATCCCTCTCTCTCCGCCAGAATTGGAATCAACAAGTTACGCCGATCCCGGGGATGTTACCATCGGCTCGTCGTGAAACTCCCGAATGGTGAGCACGCGGTTGTGGACATGGTGAAGCTCCGCGATTACGCGCTGAGCCAGAGCCATCCGCGGGGGCGGCACAAGGCGCGCGTTTTTCTAGCGGCGCTAAATCTCACAGCCTCAGATGCCGTGGAACTTAGAGCCGCCTTGCTGGAATCCGCGCGAAACGGCGAAGCTATTCCCGGCGCGTCCGATGAATTCGGAATCCGCTACACCGTAGACTTCGAAATGGTCCGTTCCACCAGACGGGCGCGCGTCCGTGGTTGCTGGATTATGCTGGTGAATGACGGCCTTCCGAGCCTGACAAGTTGTTATGTACTATAGAGGAGGAGGAAGCGCATGGCCGATCTCGAACTACTTTCCGTTGTGGCTTTGATGCGCGACCTGCCTGAAGCTGGTCTGGTCCGTGGGCAAGTGGGCACGGTTGTGGAGGTTCTCGGCCCCGAGGCTTTCGAAGTCGAGTTCAGCGACGATAGTGGTCGGACCTATGCCTCGATCGCGCTCCGGCCCAACGAGCTGCTGCGTTTGCATCACGAGCCCCTTCACGAAGCGGCTTAAAGCACGCGACATCCGGAGGATCCGATGATGGACGCCTCGCGGAATTGCCGAGGCGCCTACCGCGGATTCCGCTCAGACCGGCGTTTCGCCGCCATGCTAGCCTTTAACGCTGTTCTCGCCCGGTCCTGAGCTCGCGGGAATGACCCGTCAATCCCTCGATCGCCATGGTCGGTCGACCATTGAAATTCGTTACGGTGGTTCGAGGCGTAGACGGTGTATTGCGCCTGATTTCCGCCGGCATCGATGAAGGTAAAGGACTGGGTGGTCAGCATATCGCCGTCTTAAGTCTGAGCAAAGTATAGCAGAAGGTTCCCGGACTGCTATACTAAGTTCGGCATTCCCACCTTGAGCCGAGCGGCATAACTCTTCGCCGTCCACCTCTCCGTCCGTCCCAGATGGCCTGCCGGAAAGGCCCTTGCTACTTACCAGGCCAGCGTGTGCCCAGCGAGTAAGTACGCAGTAAGCGTATTGGAGAATACTGTTGTGATTGAAGGTTCGAAAGTAGGCCGAATTGCTTTTATCGGCAATTACTCGCCACGAAAGTGCGGTATTGCCACATTTACTTCCGACCTGCTCGCCGCAGTGGCCGCCGAACATCCAGAGAGCGAGTGTCTCTCGGTCTCGATGAACGATATCAAAGAGGGCTACGAGTATCCCGAAGTAGTCCGCTTCGAAATAGAAGATCAGGATCTTTCGTCCTATCTGCGCGCCGCCGACTTTCTCAATATCAGCAATGTGGATGTCGTGTGCCTGCAGCACGAGTTCGGGATTTTCGGTGGCCCGGCCGGCAGCCACATTCTGGCGCTAGTGCGCGAGCTTCGCATGCCGGTGGTGGTTACGCTGCATACCGTTCTGCGGGAACCGAGAACCGACCAGCGCCTGGTGATGCAGGAACTCATCGCGCTTTCGACCCGTCTGGTGGTGATGTCGGCCCGCGGACGTCAAATGTTGCAGGATATTTATCACGCTCCGCCGGCTAAGATCGACCTGATCCATCACGGCATCCCGGACGTGCCGTTTGTCGAGCCGGACGATTTCAAAGAGGAATTCGGCGTTAGCGGCCGCATGGTGTTGTTCACGTTCGGGCTGCTTTCTCCGAATAAGGGCATCGAGCATGTTCTGAACGCGCTCCCGGCGATCGTAGCCGAGTTTCCGAATGTGGTGTATATGGTGGTGGGAGCGACGCATCCCAACGAGTTTCGCGAGCGCGGCGAAGCCTACCGGGTGGGTCTCGAGATATTAGCCGCAAAGAACAAAGTAGAGAAGAATGTCATCTTCTATAACAGCTTTGTCGACCTCGACACGCTGAAGGATTTCATCGGCGCAGCGGACATTTACATCACGCCATATCTCAATGAAGCCCAGAGTACGTCGGGTACGCTCGCTTACACCTTCGGTTCAGGCAAGCCGGTTGTTTCGACGCCATACTGGCATGCTGCCGAACTTCTGGCGAATGGGCAAGGCGTGCTGGTTCCGTTCGCCAATGCCAACGCGATTGCGACGGAAGTGTGCGCGCTGCTGCGTGACGATGTACGCCGGAACACGATGCGGGACGGAGCCTATAAGCTGGGGCGCGAGATGGTTTGGAGCAATGTAGCGCGGCTGTATATGCGTTCCTTCGAACTTTCCCGGCTTGAGGCCCTCTCGATGCGGCGGAAGTCTCTTTCCACGAAAACGCTCGATAAGCGGCTTCGTGAAGCGCCGGACGTGAAGCTGGACCATCTTTCGCGCATGACTGATTCGACGGGCATTTTCCAACACGCCGTATTCAGCGTGCCCAACTTTTCCGAGGGCTACTGCACGGACGACAATGCCCGCGCCTTTATTCTGGCGGTGCTACTCGAAGACCTGGGCGAAGATCCGGAGCGCGTACGCTCGCTTGCCACCACGTACGCAGCCTTTCTTTGTTATGCGTTCGATCGCGCGAGCGGACGATTCCACAATCACCTGGCCTTTGACCGGCATTGGCTCGATCAGCAGGGGTCGGAAGATTGTCACGCGAGGGCGCTTTGGGCGCTCGGGGTCGGCGTCGGAGGGTCGTCTTACCGCAGCTTCCAGGTGATGGCCGGCCAGCTCTTTGTGGATGCGCTGCCGGCGGTCCAGCAATTCAGCTCGCCACGGGCTTGGGCCTTCGCCCTAATCGGCATCCACGAGTATCTGCGCAGATTGGGCGGCGACAGCTTCGTGACTCAGACCCGCGACAGCCTGGTGGCGCGGTTGATGGATCTGTACGACCGCACCGCTGCACCGGACTGGCCGTGGTTTGAAGAGGAGCTAAGTTACGATAACGCGAAGCTCGCGCACGCCATGATTTTGAGCGGCCGCGACACCGGACAAAAAGCCGTGCTCGAGCGGGGCATCGAGACGCTTCGCTGGCTAGTACGGCTGCAAACATCGGAACACGGCCATTTTCGGCCCATCGGCAGCAACGGATTCTTCCAGCGCGGCGGCTCCCGCGCCAATTTCGATCAGCAGCCGGTGGAAGCGCAGGCGATGATGTCGGCCTGCTTGGAAGCATATCGATCCACGTCCGATTCGTGGTGGTATGAACAGGCGCAGCGCGCGTTTGACTGGTTTCTCGGATGGAACGATCTCGGATTGGAGCTGTATTCGCCCAGAACCGGAGGTTGCCGCGACGGGCTGCATGTCGACCGGGTCAACCGCAACCAAGGCGCGGAGTCCACTCTGGCGTTCCTGTTAGCTCTGGCCGAACTACGGCTGACGCGCAATATTGTCACCAGCCTTCGAACTCCGATTGTGATTGAAAACTAGGTCCGTGGACACCCCTTCGTAGAAACCCCAGCGCATGAGCATCGAATCCATTCACATCACACGTACGACCATCGCCTTAAGGCCGGACCTATCCCGCGTTCTGATGAGGCCGTTCCACCCCGGCGATGACCAGCGAACGGCGGGGATTGTCACGCGGATTCTCTCGCTTCCGGAAGCCTCAGTTCTGCCGACGCTAAACGAGGTCCTCGCCGAATTCTCGATTCGGCATGAAAACATCGGAGATCTTTTTCTCGAGCGGTTTCAGCAGGTCGGGCATCGCCTGTTGCTGGATGGCGAACTATCGGAAGCTAGAAAACTACTCATCGGCTCGTATTTCGTTTCAGAGTTTTCACTCGAGTCCGCCGCGTTATTCAATCCGTCGATTGTGCCGCACCCAGATCAGTCGGGCCTTCCGCACAATGCCCTACGATTTATTCTCAGCCTGCGAGCTACGGGCGAAGGACACCTCTCCTCCATTACGTTTCGTACCGGGGTTATCCATCCGGACGGGCGGATCGAAGTCATGGACACAGCGGGGCAGCTGTGTGAACCGCGCCTGATCCCCAATCCGTCTTATGAGACTGTCCTTTTCGAACGGAAACTGCACGAGCTCGGGCTGGCGAATGAATTCACGCACCGGACGCTGAACCGGCTCGGCCAGTCGTTCAGCCGCGACGAACTGCGCATGCGGGTGGATGAGGAGTTACGGCTACCCTGCCCTCCCGATGCGGAACAGAGCAACCGCAACGCGGCGGACGAAATTTGGAGGCTTGCCGACTCCAACTATCAGGTTCAGTTCCTGCCAAGCCAGGATCTGTCTGAACGCATCATTTTTCCGAGCTCTCCCTCACAACGGAACGGCATCGAAGACGCGCGTTTCGTCTGCTTTCAGAAGGAGGACGGCGCCGCGGTTTACTACGCCACCTTCACCGCGTATGACGGCAGGGCCGTGATGCCGGAGCTGATGGAGACCTCCGACTTCCTTCGATTCCGCTTTATCACCCTGAACGGTCCGGCCGCCCGGAATAAGGGCATGGCCCTCTTCCCGCGAAAGGTCAACGGGCTCTATGCCATGCTCTCCCGACAGGACAATGAAAACCTCTATCTCGTCTTTTCCGACAATGTGCATTTCTGGTATGAACCCAAGCTGATCCTGGCGCCGGCCTTCCCATGGGAACTGGTCCAGATTGGCAACTGCGGGTCGCCTATCGAGACCGAGGCTGGCTGGTTGGTTCTCAGTCACGGCGTGGGTCCGATGCGAGAGTATTCGATCGGCGCGTTTCTGTTGGATAAGGACGATCCCTCCAAGGTGATCGGCCGGCTGCGCGAACCGCTGCTTCGTCCCACGGAAGAGGAACGCCGCGGCTACGTACCAAACGTCGTGTATACGTGCGGCGCCCTCGTGCACCGCGGCCAACTCATACTTCCATATGCGTATGCCGATCATGCGACCAGTTTCGCGACGGTAGCCCTGGACGAAGTGCTGGGCGCCATGCAATAGAGACACGGAGACCATACGACGAAGATTGGCAAGAGAATCGCGGTTCTATCTCCGGTCGCCTGGCGAACGCCTCCGCGGCAATATGGCGCCTGGGAAACAGTGGCGGGCAATGTTGCCGAGGGTCTGGTTCGCCGCGGCTGGGACGTGACGCTATTCGCCACCGGCGATTCCGTTACTACGGCCCGTTTGCACGCCGTGGTGGAGCAGGGTTACGAGGAAGATCGCTCCGTCGACCCGAAAGTAGCCGAATATCTGCACATCCCGGAAGTGTTCGAGCATGCCGCCGAGTTCGACCTCATACACAGCCACTACGATTTCATGGCCCTGGCTTACAGCCGACTGGTGAAGACGCCGATGGTGACCACCATTCACGGCTTCTCGTCGCCCCATATCCTGCCGGTTTATCGCAAATACTGCGACGGCTATTTTGTTTCCATCAGCGACTCAGACCGCATGCCCGGGCTGAACTACGTTGCGACTGTATACAACGGGATCGACCTCTCGCTGTATCCGTTTCAAGAACGCGGCGGCGAGGCCCTGATTTTTCTCGGCCGCATCCACCCGGATAAAGGCGTCCACCTGGCGATCGAAGTGGCTCGCCGGAGCGGCCGCCGTCTTGTGATCGCGGGCATTATCCAGGACACGAAGTATTTCGAGGAGCAAGTTGAGCCGCACCTCGACGACACGAACGTCCGCTTCATCGGCCCAGTGGATGCGGCCGGAAAGAATGAGCTATTTGCGCAAGCCTACGCGCTACTGCATCTGAATACTATCGCGGAGCGGTTCGGACTGGTGCTGGCCGAAGCTAACGCGGCCGGAGTCCCCGTGATTGCCATGGACCTGGGCTCTTGCCGCGAAGTCATCAGCGACGGCGTGACCGGCTTTCTGGTGGAAGACGTAGCGGGCGCGGTGCGTTGTCTGGAACGAGTTCCTCAAATCGAGCGGAGCGCATGCAGGCAGCGGGTAGAGGAGTGCTTCTCGGTGGATAAGATGGTGCGGCAATACGAGCGCGTCTACTCGACCATTTTCGAAATAGAAGCGAAGAAAACAGGATGAAGCAAGATATCGTCAGGCGGTACGCGCACAATCCGATTCTCACCAAGAGCCAGATCCCTTATCCGGTCGAGACGGTTCACAATGCGGCGGTGGTGAAGCATGACGGCGAATACATCATGCTGTTTCGATCTCATCTTCGGACCGGACGGTCGATCATCGGACTGGCGCGCAGCAACGACGGATTCCGGTTCGTTGCCGACGCCCAGCCGTTTCTGGTCCCGGAACGCGAGGGACCGTTCGCGGAATACGAAGAGTTCGGCGTGGAAGATCCACGGATCACGCGTCTGGACGACGGCTACGTGATCACGTACAGCGCGTATTCACGTAGCGGCGTGCGGATCGCTCTGGCGAGAACCAAGGATTTTTCCCGAGTCGAACGTGTTTCGCTGATCACCCAGGCGGATCATCGCAACGTGGTGCTCTTTCCGGAAAAATTCGACGGGCTCTATGCGCGCCTGGACCGGCCGCACTCCGAAATAACGCCCTGGTCGATCTGGATCTCCTATTCTCCGGACCTATGCTTCTGGGGAAAATCCGAGCTCCTCATCAAACCGGAACCATATCATTGGGACGAGATGAAGATCGGCCCAGGCGCCCCGCCCTTCAAAACGGAACGCGGCTGGCTCTCGATTTATCACGGCGTTTTCCGCACCATGGATGGGGCAGTCTATCGTCTCGGCGTCGCCCTGCATGACCTGCAAAACCCGTCAAAAGTGATCGGTGTGGGTGATTCCTGGATCTTGCAGCCGGAAGATCCCTGGGAGACCACCGGCTACGTCCACAATGTTGTTTTCACCTGCGGCGCGGTTCCGGAGCCGGACGGCACGGTGAAGATCTATTGGGGCGGCGCCGACAGCGTAATGTGCGCGGGGGAGGCAGCAGTTTCAGATCTGGTGGACCTTTGCATTCAGCACGGTAGACCGCCGAAGTGAGCAAAAGAGCTTACCGCCAAAGTGTTCATGTTCGAACGGATACATTCCGGGCAGGCCATTTCTTTGTTGTATCTTAGGCCATATCGTGCAAACATAAAGTTGTAGTTTGACAGTCCGCAATTTGGCCGCTCGTATACACCGGTATTACCGGTTATCCCGTCCGCGTTTGCTCTCTGCAAATTTCAGAAAGAAGCTAATCGTGAAAAATATTTTTGTTGGAAATCTCAGTTTCGACGCCACCGAAGGCGCCGTGCGCAGCATGTTTGAGCAGTATGGTACGGTTGACCGCGTCAACATTGTTACGGACCGGGATACCGGAAGAGCCCGCGGATTTGGATTCGTGGAAATGAGCAACGACAGCGAGGGCCAAAACGCCATTGCTGCCCTAAACGGCCGCGACCTGGACGGCAGAACTTTGAACGTCAACGAAGCCCGGCCTAAGGAAAATCGTGGCGGCGGAGGCGGCGGCGGTGGCTTTCGCGGCAACAGCGGCGGCGGTGGTGGTGGTCGTGGCCGCAGCAGCAATCGCTGGTAACTTCACCCAGCACCGATGCGCGGCCTTACGGCTGCGCTACTGATTTGAGCGGAGCGCCGACCAACTGAGTCGCGCTCCGCTCCGATTTCAAGTAACTGTACGGATCGTGATCCAGCCCGCCCGCCGGTAGCCAACTCCACAACGTTCCCATATCCGCACGCACCAGATCGCTGTAAAACTCTGGAAGTTTGTCCGATTCCTGCGCGAAATAAGGCGCGAACTGCCGGTCGGTTTCCAGACGCCTGCGGATTTCCGTGTAGTACTTCAACCTGCCAAAACCTTCCGTCGAAATCGATCTCACCAAATTCAGCCACCGCGAGGTCATTCCGCCCGTGGAGCAAAAACGGCGAGCGATGGCGCGCGTGCTGAATGTGTATTTCATCAGATCGATCACGCGATCATAGAAAGCTTGCCAATCGTAATTCCGCGGTTTTACATTCATCGCCTGATTGTTATTCAGGAAGTGGAAGGGGAACGGCAGGACGCGATTTGCCATTTGATAATCGAGATTGAGCGCCGCCGCGCGGCCGAACGCGGTGAGCAAAGAATATCCCGGAAAGGCGCCCGGGGTCAGATCCAGAAATCTCTTGGTAAGTTCGAAGGGTTCATCGCCCTCGTCGGAATCCAGGCCGAGGACAAAATTGGTCTGCACATAGGGGACATATTTCAAAATCAGATTCACGTGCTCCGACACCTGGCGAACTTTGTCAAAACCCTGTAACGCGCCTGTCTTCGACTTGCCTCCCAGGGCGAACCACGATTCGACGCCAGGCAACAGCGCTTTGAACCCATTGCGTTGGAGCCGTTTCAAGTGCGGCTCCGAAAGCAGGGATAAGCTGCTCTCGGCGGCGAAATCGATGGATCCCGGCGGCGCCGCGTCCTCGATCATGTCGAGATAGTCGTCGAACCGGACGCCGAAATTGGGATCGTGCCAGGCGACCAGCGGCCGGCGAAACTTTGTCCGCAGGAAGCGTAGGTCGTCTTTGAGTTGCTCGAAGCCCATGGGTTGATAGGGCACGTTCGCATCGATGCAGAAACTGCAGGTGTAGGGGCACCCCAGGCTCCCGATCATCGGAACCATTTTCAGGAAGCGGGTCTTCTTGAGAGTGGCTTCAATGAATGGCCAACGTTCGCGGATGCCCGGAAGTTCCAGCGGCTGACGTTGCGCGGAGATACGCACGCCAAGCGGACGATGTTGCGAACAATCCTGCAGAACTTCCAGCAGCGTCTCGCGGCTGGTAAAGCCAAGCACGTAATCGAAGTAGCGCTGCGCGTCTTCGGGATAGCACCGGGCATGAGGTCCGCCGAGAACCGTGACCGCCCCTCTGGTGCGGAAGAGGTTGCTCAAAGAATATGCCGTGTGGGCCGCCTCAGTGAAGGCGCCGATGAAAAGCACATCGAGGGTGCTTGGCAACTCTTCGAGCAGATTTTCGAAACCAGTGTAACAGACCACCGTGACGTCGTGCCCCAGTTGCTGGCACCAGACGCCGATTACCTGCGGCATGATGCTGGCAAGATTCGCGTTCATGACGCGAGCATACAGCGCTTGGGTGGGGCCCTTGGAGACGATATCGATGATGCCAATGTTGAGTTTCCGCATGTTTGTCTAGGAGTGGAATTCGGAGATTCCAGTCGGTCTTTCCTGGCGGTAAGCAAACGCGCCAAAACAAGGCGCGTCCTCCGATGATGCGTTGCAAGCATATCATGGCACCGTTCCGTCGGGCAGACTGTCCCATATTGCTCATCCGGCCGCGCGGGCCGGATCGGGTTAATCCTTCAATACGACGCTGATGTTGTGGCGAAGCATGTAGTGAAGAAACAACGCGGAAATGGGCGGCTCCTCGAGTACAACGGGGGCTTGGAGGTTCAGAGTTCGTTATTGAACGTCGTGATGCACGACTAATGTCATATTTACATTGACAACTAGGGCTATTTAGTTGATAATAGTTAACGTCTGAGCATTCTTGCCCACCCGCAGATGGTCTGAACTAAGTCAGGTTCGTCTGCCCCACTTTCTTAGCCACCGGTTTCAACCGAGGAGGTTGAATGCACAACCAAGTGATGAAGTGGTTTTCCATCGGCGCATTGCTGCTCGCCGTATTGTTCTGGAAATCCGCCGCAACTTACCAGTTAGAACTTAATCTGATTATCTGCGTTGCGGCCGCCTTTGTTTTCATTCAGGCATTTCAAGCGCGGAAGTTCAGCTGGGCAGCCGGTTTTCTCATCGTTGCTCTCTTATTTAACCCTCTGGTGCCCGTCTTCGAGCTGATTGGTGGCGTTGCCCTCTCTATCGTCGTTCTTTCCACCGCTCTATTCGCGACCGCCTTGGTGGTGTTGAAGCCGCATCGGCTGATGTCGATGCCGTCCATCACGGATAGAAATCCAGGCAGCCAATCGCTGTAAGTTACGGCGCAGGGCTTGCTTTAAAGGACTAGGATCATATGAAAAATATCTTTATTGGTAACTTGAGTCCCGCTACGAAACCGGAAGTAATCCGCTCGCTCTTTGAACCGCTAGGGACCGTTCGCAGTTTCAAACTGATGACGGACCGGGATACCGGCGCTTCCCGAGGATTCGCTTTCGTAGAAATGATCGAGATGGAAGCCGCGCCGGCGATCGCTGCTTTGGACGGAAAACTCGTAGATGGCCAGACCATCGAGGTGCGGGAAGGCCGGCAGAAACTGCATCGCGGTACATCGCGTGAGCGCGGAAACGTTACGCCGATCGATCTCGACCGCCGTTGAGCGCGAGTTCACCCGCGCTCGTCGAAGCAGATCAGCACCCGGCATCGTTGCAGTTGTTGTTGTGGGCCGATATAACGGTCGTTCCAAAGAAGGCATTCGTGCCGCTATTGGAGCCGACCACGTTACCCGAGAATGTACCGCCTCCCAAGTTGACGCCGCCTTTCGCGTTCAACAGCACCAGGTTGTCGATTACCGCGCATCCCCCGCACGCTAATCCGAGGCCGGCATTTCGAACTATCTGGCTACGCCTCACAGTCGAGTTAGTAGTATTGATTGCGAATGCGGCAGTGTTGGTAACATGGATATCCTCGATGGTTCCGCTTCCGATCTCTCCGATAATCCCATTATCAAATCCGTTGATGTGGCCATTGCGTATCACCGTCTCGTCCGCGACGTAGGTAATCCCTGTCGAGTTACTGGTGTGAGGAGTGCAGACCTGGCCTGCGCAGGCAATGGCGCCGCCGATCGTAAAGCCGTTCAGGTCGAGAGTTACACCGCTGGTGCGAATCACGATGCCATTGGCGTCGGCAGGGACCGTAAGGTTGCCGGATAACTTATAGCTGCCGGCTTGGCCGATGCCGAATGGAAACCCGCCGGCAGCCATGACGCTGGCTTGATTGATGAGAATCTGGCCATCCACGGCGAAGGCGGGCGTTAATCCCAACAGAGCAGTTAATAGGAGCGGAGTCGATACGCTTCGTAACATAGAGTTGTCTTCTTTCCTTTGCTGAAATTGAATTGCTGCTGGCTAAGCGCCTTTAGCGGGAGGCCGTCTTGGACCGCCACCTGACGCGGCTTAGAACGATGGCTGCGACGGCCGTTGAGAATTCCAAGATCGTGGAAGGCTCAGGAGCGCCGGCAGGCGGCGCGTAGGAATAGGTGGTGACCGATCCGTGAATGTCGGTGACGCCGTCGTCCTCGAGAAGGTCGAGGGGAAGAAGCCCCGGGATCGCCTCCGCCGCGGTAGTGTTTGCGTTCAGATCCGTCGCCACGATGAAGAAATTCATCGCCAGTTCATTCCCTTGACTGCAGCCCGAACCGCTCGATAAGCACGCAAACAGGCTGAACACATCGATACCGCCGGATTGGGCGATGGTCAGGCTGGTGAAGTCGAAAGCGTTCTCGGTTGCGCCCGCTGGCACGATGCTGAAGAGCACGCCGGAACCCGTCAGATCATAGCTTCCAGGAGCGGTGATGGGGCTTGGCAGGTTCAACTTCACGGTGAAGGCAGCGCCATCCACGAATGTCGTTCAAGCCCGGGTTATTTGCGGCGGGTCCGGTACCGTCTGCAACGGATTGGTTGATCACGCCGCTGATGGTCATGACGTCGGCGCTGAGCGTCGTCGCCGCGGCCATCGGAATCAGCGCAACGGCCAACCAAAGGCTGCGTTTTACGCCAAAAGCGGCGTTCTTCTGTTTCATGTGTCCCCCGCTAATACAGGCGGAATGCGGAGGAGATTTTGAACGGAATGTTGGAGGTGGTGGCTACGCTGATGCCGATTTGGCGATTTCGCGCCCGGCGGCTTCCACGCTGTCGAAGGTCGGGATCAGACCGTCGACGTGCGAGACCTTGAGAAGCGTCTGAATGCGCTCGGTCGCGCCCGTAAGCCCGAATTTACGGCCGGTGCGCTGGCAAGAGGCGAGGATCCCGAGGATGGCTGCCAAGCCGGCTGAATCCATGTAGGGAACGCCGGCGATGTCGATAAGAACGGAATGCTCGGAGTCGGCGCGGGCGATGTCTTGGAATTCGAAAAGATCCGCCAGGGTCAGGGGGCCGGTGAGACGCAAAATGCGGAATCCGGGTACAGCTTCCACATCTATTTTTAACGGGTCAGCCATGACGGTTGAGGGTATCACGGCGTGGTTACAATCGAGTGACGATTGGGGCTGCCTGGCGAGCCGCGCCCGCCCCCGCCCACAACACGACGCCTAACATTAGCGCGAGAGCCGGAATCACGTACATCGCCTGATGACAAACCCACGGCGCGCGCGGCTTCGGCGGCGATGCCGGAAGCGCTCGCGGCGTGCGCGAAGTGGTCGCTGAGGCGTCCAGTGAGAAGCGGGCCCCAGGCCGCACCGCCGAGATATTGCACGGCGAAGTAAGCGCCCATGGCGGCGCCCCGGAGGTGGGGGGGAACGATGTCATGCATCGCGGCATAGACTAAGCCGTAATACATCTGGAAGAAAGCGTTGGCTGCAACGATCAGCGCAATCGCCAGAGCCGCGGTCCCCGCTGGCATTGCGATTCCCGCGTAGGCCAGCGGCGCGGCGGCAAACGCTGCGGCGGCTGCGATGCGCATGCGCACGCGGCCGAGGTTGCCGCTGGCGCGGTCGCCGATCACGCCGGCGCAGAGAGCTCCAGCGATGCCGGAAATGCCAAGTCCGATGCCCGCCCACACGCCGGCTTGTGCGACAGAGAGGTGATGATAGCGCGTCAGAAACGAGGGGAAGAACACAGCCAACGAGTAGAGGGCGAAATTCAAGATAGCGCCGGAGAGCGCGATCCACCAGAAGGCCGGAATGGAAGCCAGCGCGCGCGGGCTGGCATTCGAAATTGAGGCGGCCATGCGCGACGGTTCACGCAACCACAGCACCGCGGGAATCAGGCGGCCGCCGGCAATGCGGCAATAGCAAGGGCGGCGCGCCACCCGAAGCGCTGCGAGATAGGGCCGCCAAGGGAAAAACTCAGCATGAGGCCCACGGGCACGGCCATCATGAACCATGCCATGGCGCGGGTGCGGCGCTCGGGCTTGACGGCGTCGCCGATCCAACTGGTCGCGGCGGGTGCGCAAACCGCTTCGCCAATGCCGACGCCCAGCCGCGTCACGAGTAGTATCGCGTAGCTCGAAGCCAAGCCACCGAGCGCGGTCAATACGGACCACACGCCCACGCCCCAAGCAAGCAGGCCCTTGCGGCTTTTGGTATCGGCCATGCGACCCAGCGGCCAACCGGCAATGGCGTAGAGCACCGTGAAGCCGGTGCTCAAACCGCCGATTTGCGCATCGCTGAGATGAAACTCACGGCGCAACGGGTCGGCAATGGCGCCGAGCGTCAAACGGTCGTAGAAATTAAGGACGTTGATGAGAAAAAGGATGACCAGCGTCATCACATCTTCACTTCACCGTCTTTTAGGCTCTTTCCCGTAGTTTCTTCGGCAGAGCCGCCGGCGCGCTCGACTACGATGTGGCCACGGCTCGAAAGAAGATTAATGGAGGGCCCGTTGCCCACGCTGCCGTGGATGGTGGCGCGATGGCCGCTGTTATCCTGCTGCAGGCCACCGCCGTAATCGTTGGCAGCTTCGCCGCGTTCGACAGTGCCCTGCAATTGGAACTGGGCATTGTTGGGAATCGCCAGCTCGATGGCGCCGTTCTTGGTCGTGGCTTCGATGGCGGAGAGCGGCACTTTGCCGGGGCGCAACTCGATATCGCCGCGATCGGTTTCCACATTGACGGATTGCGTGAACTGTTCGAGGCGAATGTCGCGCGAGCGAGCCACGAAGCGCAGGGGGCCGGTCACGTTATTGCCCGTAAAAGTAGAAAGATCCAGATGTAGAGAGCCCGGAATGGCAGCGACATGCAGTTCGGTGCCGCGCACGCCCTCGAAATCGAGGGGCTGCGAAAGGTTCTTGAAATCGAGCGAACCGCTATAGGAGCCGTTCACGGTGGCATGCCCCGAGATGTTTTCGAGCGAAAGATCGGAGCCGCGTCCGTCGAGATCGACCTTGCCCTTGATATCGACGATGTTGATAATATCGCTGCGTCCAATCGAGAGCCGGGCGTTGCCGCCAATGCGGGCCAGGCGCAGATCGCCACGGTTGCTTTGGATGTCGACGCCGCCCTCGAGGTCGGAGACTTCGCCATCGCCCACGTTGCCGTGCGCTTCCACGGAGACGTTGCGCGGCACCTGGACTTCGAGGTCGTCGGTGATGCGCTGATTGTCGGGTGAGCGGTCCTGATTCGTGCGGATGAGCAGCCGGTCGCCTTGCGGGATGATTTCGACAGGCGTGTTCTGGTTGGTGCGATCGGCATCGGCGCGCTGGTAGGCGCGGATAGATTTGTGGCCGCTCACGGTGACATCCGTGCCATCGCCGCCGGTGACGCGGATATTGCCGCGCGGATTTTCAAATACGATGCGCGTCATGCCCGCGCCGGGCGCAGTGGCCGAAATCGGGTAATCGAACGAATCCCCGAAGATATCGAGCCCCCGGGCGTCAAAATGAATGCCGAAGGAACGGGCCTGCCACATGCTGGCGCCGATGATGCAGATGAAAATAATGAGAACGATTTCACCGCCGCTGAACCCGCCGCGCCACTGGCCGCGCGTGAGGAATGCTTCACCGAGGCGCAACACGCCCCAGAGGATCAGCAGGAACGGCCAGTATTGCGACAGCAGATCGAAAACCGGCACCTGAGGATGAAAATTGCGCCACAGGAACAACCCGCCGATGAGCAACAGAATCAGTGGTCCGGTGATGGAGCGTCTCATGACTGCCCTCCCTGGTTTCTGGGATCGTTCGTCTGCGAGTACGTGGTCTGGCGATAGCCGCCGGCCTGCGGGGGCGGAGGCTGCGGCGGTTGAAACGTAGTGAACGGGGGCGCGGGCGGCGGCAGAGGCGGCGCCGTGGAGCGTCCTAACAGGCTGAGCAAACCGGCGACGATGATGAGCACCGGCCACGTCTCCTCGAAACGATAGGGCGTGAAGTTGTTCAGCGCGAAAAGCACGCCGACCGTGATGACCATGATCGGGCCGCGAATGGCCCGCAGGCCTCCGGAATTGTAGTTATCGCTCATGGCGGGCCTCCGCCGGCCTGCGGGAATTCTCGTCGCCGTGGCCGGCAATACGGCCCCAGAGCAGCCAAACGCCGGCCGCGATCAGAAGCACGGGCCAATAGCGGGCCATCAGCTCATCGACGTTGAGAATATCGAGCGTGCGGAGCAGGAGCACCAGACCAAGCACCACCAGGATGACGCCGGCCGCCACGGCTTGATCGCCGCGTCCGTTGAGGCTGATGAGGCTGGAGAATTCGTCCACCGGTTCGCCGGCGGCGATTTTCTGTGCCGTGCGGTGGGCTTCGATCGCCATGTACGCCCACCAGATAATGACCAGCATGACGAAGATGGCTTCGAGACCACGGGCGGCGCGCGAATCGGCGATGCTCATCAACAGGCCCCAAACGATGCCGTGCACGATTCCCTTGGCGTATTGGCCGTTGTAGATCGCGCCGACGCCGGGAATGAGTCCCAGAAAGAATGCGAGCGCGGGCGAGACAGCGCCGGTGCGCGGGGGCATAGGGGCGGCATAGGTTGGCGGGGCCGCGGTGAAACCGCCGCGCGTGGGGTCGGGAGGCGGCGCCTGCACCGGAGGAGGATATTGGGGCGCGACCGGGGCGGGAGCGTGTTCGGCGCAGAAAACCGTTCCGAAGGCGTCGCGCCGGCAAACATCGCAAACCGGCATCCCGCAGTTGCGGCAATAAGCCGTAGCGGGCGACTCAGGGTGATTTTGGCAATTCATCGTTATGTACCTCTTACTTTGATTTCTCCGGAACGGACTTCACCGGCAAACGGTGCGGATCGGACTCCGGCACCGGCCCCGCCGGTTTCTGCTGGTCTTCATCCTGCTGCTGCCACTCGTGCAACAGACTTTGCACCTGATAAACCACTTTCAGGTTGTCGTAAAACTTGACGGTGCGCGCCCAGGCTCGCGATGCGCGGTCTTCGATGCCCGCGACCACTTTCGAAGGCTCGAGATCGGAGGGCTTCAACTGGCGCACGGTATTGAACATCAACGAAAGCGACAGTACCGACATCGCCATTCCCATCACCAGACGGGGCTGCAGCAGCGGCGAAACGATGCGGTCCATCCAGCCGCGAACACCCGCGGCGCGCGCGCCCTTACGCCAGGGCGCATCGAAAAGGATGCGCGTGATCAACTCCGGCGGGGGCTCGACGTCGGAGGCGCGCTGCATGAACTCGATGGCTTCGGCGGAATCGGCGGCCAGCGCGGCGCAGGCTGGGCACTCAGCGAGATGGACCTGGACGGCGGCGCGGCCGGCCGCATCCAGCGTGCCGTCCACGTAGTCGCAGATCAGAATCTCGAGTTCCGCGCAGTTCATAACGCCGACTTTTGCTTTTTCAGGCGCCTGGCGAGTTCGGCCCGGCCCCGATTAATGCGCGATTTCACCGTGCCCTCCGGAATCTGGAGGACATCGGCGATTTCACGGTATTCCATTTCCTGCAGGTCGCGCAAGATAACCGCCTCGCGCAAATCGGGCGAGAGCGTCTGCAACGCCGCCTGTAAAATTTCACTGGCTTCCCTGCCCGCGAGCGACTGATCCGGCCGGGGTGAGGCGGCCGCGCCTTCCTCTTCGATGATGGGAAGCTGTTCTTCAATAGAATCGGTAGCTCTCTCCTGACGAGTTCGGCGATAGTGATCGATCAGGAGGTTACGCGTCACCCGCGCAAGCCACGTGGTAAATGAGCCTTCGGTCGAGCGGAAAGTCTTGAGCGTGCGGAAAACGCGCAAGAAGACTTCCTGGGTGAGATCCTGAGCCTCCTGGCCGCTGTTGGTGAAGCGGAAGCAAAGGCCATAGACGCGGCGGGAATGCGTGCGAAGCAGATCTTCCCAGGCGGTTTCATCGCCGCGGAGGCAGCGGGAGACGAGGCTGATATCGGGATGGTCCGTGTAGGCGGTATCCAATCGCTCTCTCAAAATGCCGGCTGCATGGTTTTCCAAAACACCCAATACTGGCGCTGCGGCTGCCATGTTCCTCGCCTTTCATAATGAGAAACGAGGCTTTATCATGATAGGTTCAAACTTAGTTCAAGAGGGCTCCTTTTTGACGCAGAGACGCAGAGGCGCAGAGAAAACCACATCAAAACCGGCTTGGCTGTGCTCTGCGTCTCCGCGTCTCCGCGTCAGAGGGGAGTTTCTGTCTTAATGAAGTGCCCTTTTTGCAATCACTTAGAAGACAAGGTAGTGGATTCCCGCGAGAGCAAGGAAGGCGATGCCATCCGGCGGCGACGGGAATGCCTGGGCTGCGAAAAACGGTTTACGACGTATGAGCGGATCGATGAAGTGCCGTACATGGCGATCAAGAAGGACGGGCGGCGCGAGAAGTTTGACCGGCAAAAAGTACTGGGCGGGTTGCTGAAGGCTTGTGAGAAGCGTCCGGTTAGCATGGGGAGGTTGTCGGAGCTGGTCAACCGGGTGGAATCGATGGTGAGCGACTCCCCGGATCGTGAGATATTGACGGCGGCCATCGGTGAATATCTCATGGAAAACTTGAAGGCTTTGGATAAGATCGCATATGTACGTTTTGCCTCGGTATACCGGGACTTCCAGGACGAAGAGGCATTTTTCAACGAGCTGAAGACGTTGATGCGGCAGAAGTTGCCTTAAAGATTAAGCCCCAGGTAATGTAACCAAACGCATTTCCTGGCATCTATAAAATAGGGCTTAACTTCGCCGGCGAAAGGTGTTATTATTGTCCGGAAGTCGAACCGTTGATGGAGCTTAGCTTCAGGTGCAAGGCGCACGACCGGCAGTTCGCACGATTTTTCCGTATACACCCTATTTTAAATCACCCGGCGACGTGGAGAGCGTGTGTTTGGGAGAGGTGACACTGAGTGGATCAGTTCGAAGATCAGTTTTTAGCTGAGAATCCAGAAACTTTAGGCCTCAATTTCGAGGAAGAAGGCAAATTCTTCGACCCTGAGGCTGGACATGAACCGGATTTTCTCCATCATCCGCCGGTCGAAGAATCCATCTACACGGATGACCCGGTACGCGTGTATCTGCGCGAAATGGGAGCTGTTCCGCTGCTGACCCGCGAGGGAGAAGTCGATCTGGCCCGCCGCATGGAGCGCGGCAAGCTGCGCATGCAGAAGGCGATCAGCCGCTCAGCGCTGGTGCAAGGCGTGGTGGTTGAGCTTTCCGAGCAATTGAGGAAGGGCATGGTAGAGCTCGACGGCGTGGCCGATTTGGGCGACACCGAAGAGGGCAGCCCGCAGGATCTCGCGATCCGCTCGGACGCTTCGGAACGTTTCGCGGACGTCATCGTTCAGCACAAGAAACTGCAGCAATTGGAAGAAAAGCTCGAGGCGACGCCGGTGGCCAACAAACGGCCCCGCAAGCGGGTTTGCGCCAAGGTGAACCGCGCCAAAGTCAGCGCTTCCATGGCCATCCGCCGCTGCCCGTTCCGTTCCATCAAGTGGAAGGAATTTTCGCGGGAAATTGAGCGCGCGGTCGATGAAATCAACCATCTCGACGGCGAAATCAAGCGTTTAGAAGCGCGCAACATCGCCGCCAACCAGGCGCGTCTGCGCGAATTGAAGCGTGAAATTCGCAAGCGGGAAACTATCGCGGGCGCTACCCTGCCCGAGCTGAAGCATAGCCTGACGGTGATCCGTCACGGCGAAGCTGAAGCAGAACGCGCCAAGAAAGATCTGGTGGAAGCCAACCTTCGCCTGGTCGTTTCGGTGGCGAAGAAATACGTCAACCGCGGGCTGCATTTGCTTGACCTGATTCAGGAAGGCAACATCGGGCTGATGCGCGCGGCCGACAAATTCGAATATCGCCGCGGCTATAAGTTTTCGACCTATGCCACATGGTGGATCCGGCAGGCGATTACCCGCGCGATCGCGGATCAGTCGCGCACCATTCGTATTCCGGTCCACATGAACGAGAGCATGAACAAGTTCCTGCGGGCCACGCGCGAGCTCGAAAAGGAACTGGGCCGCACCCCGACCAACGACGAAATCGGGCGGCGCATGGATATCCCGGTCGAGAAAGTCCAGAAGCTGAAGACGATTTCGCGCGACCCGGTTTCGCTCGAAACGCCGGTAGGCCGCGACGGCGAATCGGCGCTGGGCGATTTGATCGAAGACCGCTGGGTGGGTTCGCCCGTGGACGCGGTGATCGAATCGAACGTGCGCGACGAGACGGCGGGCATTCTGAAGACACTCTCTCCGAAAGAAGAGAAAGTCATCCGGATGCGCTTCGGCATCGGCTGCGAGCGCGAACACACGCTGGAAGAGATCGGCCAGGAGTTCGACGTCACGCGCGAGCGCATCCGGCAGATCGAAGCCAAGGCGCTGCGGCAGTTGCGCGCGCCGGAACGGGCGCGGCGGCTGCGGGCGTTGATGGCAGCGAGGTAAGTCGCGCGGTACACTCGCAAAAGTGAAGATCCGCGCGCGCAAGTTTGACGGCCGTTGCAGCAAACACAAACGTTATAATCCGGCAGTGGATGGCGCGGGCGGTATTCGCGGCGGATGCGTCCGCTGTGGGCTTCTGTTCCAGATCTGGGAAACGTCACTCGAATTAAACAGTCTGATCCGGCGTTTTGACCCCAATCACGACGACCTGGAAAAGCCCAAACAGACGGAACCAGACCCCAGGCAGATGAGCTTGATTTGAAAGCCGGTTGGGCCTGTGATACAATTTCATTTACTCCGTGGTTCCGGCGCACGCATCCGTGTGTTCCGGCTCCCAAACTAAGGAAAGCAAATGTACGCGATTATTGAAACCGGCGGAAAGCAATTCTGTGTCAGCGCAGGCGACACCATCCGCGTGGAAACGTTGACAGGCGACGTGGGCTCCGAAGTGGAGCTGCCCGTAAAAGCCGCTTTTAACGATGGCGGCGAATTGGTATCCGTGGGCGCGGTGAAGGGCACCATCACCGGCAACGGCCGCGGAGAGAAGATTCTGGTCTTCAAGTTCAAGCGCAAGAAGCAATACAAGAAGACGATCGGGCACCGCCAGAACTTCACCGAAGTGAAGGTCGGCGAGATTTCGGCGTAGGTGACCTATGGCTCATAAAAAAGGATTAGGCAGTTCCAAGAACGGGCGCGATTCGAATGCGCAGCGGCTGGGCGTGAAGGTGTTCGGCGGACAACTGGTGCCGGGCGGATCGATCATCGTGCGTCAGCGTGGCACCAAGATCAAGCCGGGCGCGAACGTGGGCTGGGGCAAGGACGATACGCTCTTCGCCAAGGTCACGGGCGTGGTCGAATTCAGGGACCGCGGACGCATGGGTAAATTCGTGAACATTAGCGCCGTCGAGTAGCTGGAACCACACCGCAGAAGCGCACAGGCGCGGAGAAAACCAAAAGAATCTAAGCCGCCGGTTCCGTTTTGGAATCGGCGGCTTTTGTCGTCTTAGATATGTTTATCGATGAAGTTCGAATCCTGGTCAAGGCCGGCGACGGCGGTAACGGATGCCTCGCGTTCCGGCGCGAAAAGTATGTGCCGCGCGGCGGCCCAAGCGGCGGCGATGGTGGCCGCGGCGGCGACGTAGTGTTGGTAGCGGATGAACATCAGAACACGTTGCTGAAGTTTCGCTTCAATCCGGAACACAAGGCGGAGCGAGGCAGGCACGGCGAGGGCAGCAATCGAACGGGCGCAGAAGGAAAATCGATCGACGTAGCGGTGCCGATCGGAACCGTGGTTTACGACGAAGCGACCGGCGAGAAGCTCCACGATTTCACGGAAAATGGGGAACGTTTCAGGATCGCTCGCGGGGGGCGCGGCGGCCGCGGAAACGCGCGTTTTGCGACTTCCACGCATCAGGCGCCGACCGAGCATGAGCCCGGGCGTCCCGGGCAGGAAAAGCGGCTGCGGATGGAGTTGAAGCTGCTGGCGGACGTGGGGTTAGTGGGTTTTCCGAACGCGGGAAAATCGACGCTGATTTCGCGTATTTCCGCGGCGCGGCCGAAGATCGCCGACTATCCTTTCACGACGCTCGAACCGAATCTGGGCGTGGTCGCAGTTGGCCAATTTCCGTAGCTTCGTCGTGGCGGATATTCCGGGGTTGATTGAAGGCGCGCACTTGGGCCATGGGCTGGGATCCAGTTTCTGCGGCATATCGAGCGCACGCGGCTGCTGGCGCATCTCGTGGATGTTTCGGAGGCGAGCGGCCGGGATCCGGTGGAGGATTTCGAGGTCGTGATGCGGGAACTGGCGAGCTTCAGCGAGGATCTGGTGGCCAAGCCGATGATCGTGGTGGCGACGAAGCTGGACGTCGCGCAGGATCCGGAGAGGGTGGAGGCGTTGCGTGCGCTTGCGGCGGAGCGGGGGCTGGATTTCTTTGAGATCTCTAGCGCGACCGGGCAAGGGATTGAGGCGCTCAAGCTCGCGATGGGTGAGCGGGTGCTTCAGCCAGTGGAAGCCCCCCAAGGCAACTGAATGCCTCAGCCGCCGCGGGCTTCAACGAAATAGATTCTCGATCGCTTCCCGAACGTCGTCTCTGTAGAGCACTTCGACGCAAGCAATCTTCCCGTTGACCACGTCAATGCACAGGATGCCTTTCTCCGCGGTCAGCGACCTGCTATAGCTCAAATCCGGCCTGTGCTCCGTTCGGCCTGGTGCGCGTACGTAAAAGGTCGCGCAGTAGCTATCACGGCATCCGCATCGACTCAGGATTTCCAATCGGGAGACTTGGGCGGCCAGTTCCGGTTGGTTGTCATCGATCAGCAGTCCCCTAAGTTCTTCCCCGAATGCTGGGAGCACTTCGAAGAGAGGCGTCGGTCGAATTCTCAATCGTATCGCGGGCTTCGCCCGCTTGCGCAGGCCGGGAGGCCTACGCCACTAAACACTAGACCTTCTCGGGAACCGCGAAGCCTTTGCGGTATTGGCGCGTCATCATTTTGGCGGCTTCGGGGTCGCCGGTGATGTTGAGCGTGGCCGGGTCGAAATTGACGGTGCGGCCGAGGCGGTACGAGATGTTGGCGAGGTGCACCAGAATGGTGGACGCTGCGCCGACTTCGATTTCCGCGTTTAGAATGCTGCGGTCGCGCTTGCGCACGGCTTCGGCGAAGTTCTTGAAGTGGCCGCCGCCTTCTTTGCCGCTCGGGCCGGGCTCATTCTTCTTGCCGAGCCAGCTCTTATAGCTCGAATAGCTATCGACCGCGAGATATCCCTTCGATCCGTAATAAAGCGCGCCGATGCTGTCGCCAGCGACTGCCGCCGGTACCGGTGATTGTCGGGTCGCCTACGCTGGCTTCGCCATTCGTCATCCAGTGGCGAACTTCAAATTCCATCATCTTGCGCTTGCCGCCTTCGTTGAATTCCCAGGCGCAGTTGATGGTGTTCGGCGTCTCCTGATCATCGTCGAACATGAAGTGGCCGCCGAACGCCGTGGCCTTGACCGGGATATTTCACACCCAGGCCCCAGCGCGCGATATCCACCTGGTGGATGCCCTGATTGCCGAGATCGCCGTTGCCGGTGTCCCAGAACCAATGCCAGTTGTAGTGGAAACGGTTGCGCGTGAACTGGTGCGCGGGCGCCGGGCCATTCCACATGTCGTAATCGACGCCGGCGGGAACGGGCTCGACTGCAGCGCGTCCGATGGTGTCGCGGGTTTTGTAGCAGAGGCCGCGCGCCATGTAGACGTCGCCGAGCAGGCCATCCTTCATCTTCTGCATGGCTTCCTGCACGGCCTTGGAGGAGCGGATCTGGCTGCCCTGCTGCACGATACGGTTGTATTTGCGCGTGGCGGCGACAATCTGCTTGGCTTCGAAAATATTATGCGAGCACGGCTTTTCGACGTAGACGTCTTTGCCGCCCTGCACGCCCCAGATGGTCATCAGCGTGTGCCAGTGGTTCGGCGTGGCGATAGAGAGGACGTCGATATCCTTATTGTCGATAATCTTGCGGATGTCTTTGTAGGTCTGCGGCGCTTTGACGTTGTAGCCTTCCAGCGTCTTCAGGCCCTTGGCGAGTTGGGCATCGTCGATGTCGCAAATGGCCGTGATTTCGGCATCCTCGACTTCTTTCCTGGGTCCGGACCATCCCGATAAGTGCGCGCCTCCGCGGCCTAAACCCTTCTTGGGATCTCTGCCGCCCATGCCAATCACTGCAACGCGGAGCGTATTGTTTGGGCTGTTTGCGAACACGCTGGACGCTGCGCCCAACGTACCAATCGAAGAAACCAGGAAATGCCGACGTTCCATTACCGCCTCCGCCAGCTAAACTACCACATTTTGGGGACTTCCGGTTAAGAAAGCCCTTACGTTTTCGATAACTACTTGGAGTAAACGGCGCCTGGCTTCGAGGGTGCTCCAGGCCATGTGAGGGGTAACGAGACAGTTGGGCGCGCTTAATAAAGGATGACCGGCCGGAGGCGGCTCGGCGGAGAGCACGTCGAGGGCGGCTCCGGCGATGCGCTTGGAGCGTAAGGCTTCGGCGAGATCGCGTTCATTGATGAGCGGGCCGCGCGACGTGTTGATCAGGAAGGCCGTGGGTTTCATGAGCCCGAGGGTACGGGCGTTGATCAGCTCGCGCGTTTCGGGGAACAGGGGAACGTGCAGGCTGACGACGTCGGATTCGCGCAGCAGATCGTCGAGATTGCCGCGATCGACGTCAAAGCTGAGCACGCGCATACCGAAAGCTTCGGCGATGGCAGCGGTCTGGCGGCCAATTCGCCCGAAGCCGACGATGCCCATGGTCTTGCCGGCCAGCTCGATCTGCGGAGGGTAAGAAAAGCTCCAATCGGGATTGCGCGACCATGCGCCGTCGCGGACATCGGCGGCGTGCCGCGCAACGCGATGGCATAGTTCGAGCAGCAGGGCAAACACGAATTGGGCAACCGAAGCGGTTCCATAGGTCGGCACATTGCAGACGACGATGCCGCGGCGGCGGGCGGCATCGAGATCGATGACGTTGTAGCCGGTGGCGAGGACGCCGATGTAACGGAGATCCGGGAGACGGTCGATGACATCGGCCGTAAATGCCGTTTTGTTGGTGAGCGCTACGATGGCCCCCGCGGCGCGCTCGACGGTGAGTTCGGGCGGCGTGCGCGGAAAGATTTCGACATCGCCGAGGGCATGCAAGGGTTCCCAGGACAGGTCGCCGGGGTTGAGAGCGTGGGCGTCAAGAACGACGATTTTCATGAAGGTCTTCTCGCAGTGCCGCTTCAAAAGCGGCGGGATTTTCTTTCTGATAAAAGTGGCCGCCGGGAAATTGGCGCAGTTCGAACCCAGCGGTGGTCTGTTCGCGCCAGGCTTCGAGGTGTTGGAGCGAGACGTGGGTATCGCTCTGGCCGCCGTAGGCGTGGATGGGGAACGCCAGCGGCGCGTCTTCGGCGTAGATGTAGTGGCGGTAAAGCTGGGTGTCGGCGCGCAACGCGGGCAAAATCGATTGACGGATGGCGGGCAAATCGGGAAGGCCGGCTTGGCGCAGGAGTTCGGCGTCGGAGGGTTCGGGCGGCGGAACGTGGCCGCGGCGGAACTGCGGCGCGCGGGCGGCGGAGGCGATGAGTAGCAACGGCAGCGGAAGATTGCGGCGGCGCAGTTCGCGGGCCAATTCAAAAGCGACGATGGCGCCGAGGCTGTGTCCGAGAAAAGTGAATATCGGCGAGAGGTAGCCTTCGATAGCGGTGGCCAGAGCTTGAATGAGCGGCGCCATTCGAGTGAACGGCGCTTCGGCAGCGCGCGGTCCGCGGCCGGGAAGTTGAGTGGCGCAGGCTTCGGCAGAGGGGATCACGATTTCGCCGGCGGACGGGAAATAAAAGACGCGCGGCTTAGCGCAGTTGGGGAACCAAGCCGAAGCCGGGGCGCGCTTGCGCAGGCGTAGGGCGAGCAGCGCCTGCTTCTCGGGCGAGAGGTGCGCGGCGCGTTTGGGGCCGGTCAGCAGACGCTCGAATGGCTCGACGGAAAGATTCCCGGCGTAGTGGCGCGCAGCGTCGCGCGATTGCCGGGCGATCTCGTCGTAATGCGTGCGATCGGCGAGGAGCCGGTTCAGCGCTTCGATCCACGGCGTGATGTTTTGCTCGGGAACGTCGGCGATAGGCACCATGCGCTCGTTGAGGCGCGGTTGATAGTGCTGGATCGGATTCACCGGCAGGAGGTACGGCACGCCGAGCTTGGCTTCGGGCAAGCCGCCGGACTTGGCGGCGATCACGGGGACGCCGCGCAGCATGGCTTCCACGACAATGCGCGAGCGCGCTTCGGCCCAGAGCGATGGCGCAAGCAGAACTTTGGTGCGCGCGAGAAGGAGATTGATGTCATCGACCGGATCGAGGATCGCGATGTTGGGCCGGGCGGAGAGCGCCGCGAGATCCGCCGCATCAGAACCCCAAGTGGGAACAGCGGCGAAGCGGACGTGAGGCATGGCGTCGGCGAGCGCGAGGAAGATCGAGATACCTTTGACGGCACAGGGATTGACAAGGGTAACGAATTCGTTGTCGAAGCGGCCAAGATCGGGCCAGGCTTCGATCGGCATAAGCGAGATCGGAACGTGCACGGCGTCGATGCCGGCGAAGCGGCGGACATAATCGGCGACGTACTGACTGACGCCGACTACGGCATCGCACTGGCGGATGCGCGCGGTCTGGGCTTCATTGGGAAAGGCGGAATCGGGACCGAAGGGGACAGCCAGCGTGGCGCGGACGAGATAGACGACGCGCGCGCCGGTGCGCAGTGCGGGCTCGAGCAGGAGATGCGCCGGATCGTCGGTGGAGGTGAGAATGACATCGGGCTGGAACGCGGCGGCTTCGGCCACGAATGTGGCGCGGAGTTGGGCGTCCGTGGCGGAGTGAATCTGGACACCGGCGATTTGCAAATCGGCGGCGCCGCGAGCGACCACGCGGCAATCGTGGCCGCTGGCGGCGAGCGCTTCCATCAGCAACCGGTTGGATTTTTCGCCGCCGCCGTGCGCGGGATGATAAGCCGCGTTTTGCGCGAGCAGGATTTTCAGGCGACGCGGAGTCAGCTCGACCAAATACTGCTCGAAGGCGGCGGCATCGAGCGATTCCACGAAAGTTCTGGCCGCAGCGCGCGAAGCGCGTGACTCGCGCTCATAGGCATCGCGATCGGTGAGGAGTTCGCTCAAGGCCGCCAGCCACGGTTCGATATCGTTCTCCGGCAGAACCGGCTTCGGCATGGCGTGCTCGTCGAACGCGGGTTGATAGCGCTCGATCGTCTGCACCGGAATCATGTAGTTCGTGCCAGTCTTGGCTTCCTTGAGACCACCGGAATCGCTGGCCACCACGGGGATGCCACGCAGCATGGCTTCCATCACGATGAGTCCAAACCCTTCATACCAGAGCGAGGGCATGATCAGGATGCGCGTTTGGGAGAGGATATCGTCGATGCGCGGCGCGTTGGCGAGACTACCAACGTTGGGCAGCCGTTTGAGGGCGGCGCGGTCTTCGGACGTGGTGCCCCACCCGGGCACGGCGGCGAATTCCCAGCGCGGCATGCGGGCGGCGGTTTCGAGGAAAACATCGATGCCTTTCACCGCGCAGGGATTGAGCATCACGATGCGGCCATGAGAGAAGTCGGAATAATCGGGCCACGGGCCTGCGCCATAGATCGGCGGATGGATGACGGTGGCGGAGCGTCCGAGAGCCCGCTCGATATATCCGGCCATATGATGGCCGACGGCGACGATGCCGGCGGATTGCGCAACGAGCCTCGCGGCGGCCGGATCGGGATTCCAACTTTCGGCGCCGAAGGGGAAGAATTGCGGCGTATGCGCGAGATAGACGACGCGGCCTGGCGCGCTGTGGTGGGCCTCGCGCAGCAGCGCGTGGCTGAGGTCTTCGGATGAAACCAGCACCCAATCGGGGCGCCAATCGTGAATCTGTTCGCGGAGGCGTTCGACGCGCGCGGCGGGATCCGCAATGGGGAAGATGGCGAGGCTGGGATGCGGAGCGAATTCGGCGCCTTCACCTGCGGGGCCACACACGATGCGGCATTCGTGGCCATGGCGCGCCAGGTGATCGAGCCAGATGAGATTGCTGCGCGTGGCGCCACCGCGCGGCGGGGCGTAAGAGGCGTTGGCGGTGAGCAGTATGCGCAAGTTATAGGGCGTCCTGCTCTTGAGCTAGAAGCTCGCGCGCTTCGTCATCGGAGAGGCTTTCGAGTTCCTGCATAAGATCCTGGTAATCGGCGCTGGGCGGCGGGGCTTCCCTGCCCTCGATGGCTTTGGCTAACTCGGCGACGGTGAAGTTGCCGCTGTAGACGACTTCGAGCGAGAGATCGGCGCCATGGAGTTGGCGGATGCGCGAGAGGAGTTGGACGGCGAGCAAGGAGTGGCCGCCTAGATCGAAGAAATGGTCGTCGATGCCGACGGAGGAGACGTGAAGAAGGGCGGCCCAGAGTTCGCAGAGAGCGCTTTCGAGCGGCGTCCGCGGAGGCAACGTGGGCGTGAGAGTTCGTCGCGGCGCGGCGTGGAGGCAGGCAAGAACGGATTCGGGGGTGCGCAGCGCGGTCGCGATTCGGACGTAGGGGATGCGGTACATCTGCGGCTGGGCGCCGGCCTTGTGGCCGGCTGGACCCGCTGAAAGCGGGTCCGCAGCCTGAAAGGGCTGCCCCACTAAAAATAGTTCGGCGGGACGATTGCGCGGGTTGGGAACGAAGAGGATTTCGGCGCGAGCGACGGCGCGCTCGCGGGCGATCTCTTCGAGACGCGCCTTCATGCGATGTTCGACGCGGCGTCCCAGGGCACGGCAACTCAGCAGGAACGTGTCGGCTACGAGAACATTCGATTGAGCGCGGAAGATCATTACACCGACGAGGCCGTAGTCGCCGAAACGATCGCTAACGTGGACTGTGAGGCATTCGGCGTCGAGTGCGGCGATTTCGGCTTCTGTGCGACGGATGCAGCTTGCGTTCATCTGGTTGGTGCGCTGCGTGAGCTGCGCGACGCGCGAGATTTCCGGCTGCTTCATAGGCTCGATCCGCACGTCGAGTTGCAGCGACTCGAGAAATTCGTCGAGGCTACCGGCGGATTGGGCGGCGGCATTGCGCGCGGCGTTCTGGGCGTATTGTCCGGCGCGTTCCAGATCTTCCGTGGTGACGCGGGCGCGGTCGAAGGCCCAAACGTGAGCGAGGAAATCGGGGATCTCTTCGGCATCCGCGGGCAGCGGCAGAGCCAAAATGGCGGGAGCTGTGGTCTGCGCTTCGGCGCATTCGCGCGGGTTGTCGTCTAACAGGATGAACGAATCGAGGGCCAGGTCAAGTTCCGCGGCGAGCGACGCCAGGTTGGCGCCTTTCGATTCCCAATTGACGCGCCGCGCCGTGAAATCGTCATAGCGCAGCGGGAATTCGGGGTGGGCGCGGAAGGTCTCAGCGACGTCCTCTTCATTATTCTTGCTGCAAAGCACAAGCAGCATGCCCTCATCGCGGCGCGCGGCCATGAATTGCTGCAGAGCGCGGCGCGGAGGGTCGAGCGTGACGCCGGTGGGTCCGTCTTCCCCGCAGATGCCGCTCCAGAGGGTGTCGTCGCAATCGAGCGCGATCACTTTGAAGGGCGGATGCGTCAGGGCGTGGATTTTGCGTGCGACAGCCGTGGCGAGCGAAGCGAAGAACAGCGGTGTGTAAGGGAGATGGCCGAGTTCCTCAGCGTGAGGATCGTGCGGGTTCGCGACGGGTTCGGGGTCAGCAAAGTAAACGGCGGGGGAACCAGCAAGCGCCTCGCGAATCTTCTGGGCGGCTGGTTCGCAGATGGGTTCATGGCCTGGAGCCGGCGGGCAAAGCGCAATCACCAGGGGCGCTGGAAAGTGCGCAGCCGCGCGGACAGCGTCGATGAATCGCCCGGCGGTTTCAGTGATGCCGGCGGCGATCCAATCGTCGGGGCGAACCAGTGCGACGTTGATTCCGCGGTTGTGCGCGAACAGACTGGAGGGCGAGAGCAGTTCCTGGAAGAGCTGATTGTAGGCGGCGAAGGCGATTTCGTGCGGCAGGCCGAGTTCCACGGTCCAAAAGGAAAGGGCCGGTTGAATGGCTTCGGCAGTGAAGGTTGCGCCGATGGCGATCGCGCGATCGTCGGAGGGCATGGACCTCTTATTATTTCACCGCAGCGGGGCCGCGTGAAAAAACTGCCGTTCGGAGACGGAAACTTCGGTTGCTGATTCGTTGTAATGGTAGGGGAAGGGCGAGGGGACCATGGAGCTTTACCTGATGGCGGACAAGGCAATGGCGAACCTGAGGGTAAATGCGGCGGACGCCGGCGGATCGCGGGAAGAAGCGCTGATGTGGTTCGCAGCCTTACACGATCCCTTGCGGCGTTATCTGCTGTGCGCCGGCGCCACCGCAGCCGACGCCGACGACGCCGTGCAGGAAAGCTTCCTGCGGCTTTATCAACATCTGGAAAAAAATGGGGACCGCTCGAACCTGCGGGGTTGGATCTTTCAGGTGGCGCGCAATTTTCTGCGCGACGAGCGGAAAAGCGCGCGCCACAAAAGAACCGCCCCGCTCGATGGAGCGATGGAGAACGATCGGCATTTTACCGACCCCGCACGCAATCCGGAGCATTCGGCGCTGGCGGAAGAGCGGGGACGGAAGCTGCGAGCGGCGATTGAGAAATTGCCGGAGCAGCAACGCGAGTGTATTCTTTTGCGGTCCGCGGGGATGCGGTATCGCGAGATTGCGGAAGTGATGGGCATCAATATTTCGAGCGTGGGGACGCTGGTGGGCCGCGCGGTAGCGCGTTTGAGTGAGGATCTGGTATGAGCGAGACTTTGCATTTTTCGGACAGCGAGTGCGGGCGGGCGCGCGCCTGGATGGCGCAATTCGTGGATGGCGATCTGGGGGGCGAGGAGGCCGTACGCTTCCATCGGCACCTGGAAGGTTGCGCACCGTGCCGCGCGGCGCTGGCGGAGTTTTCGGAAATCGACAGCGAATTGACGGGCTGGGGCGAGAAGCTGGCGGTGGAGAATCCGGCGCGCGCCGATGCGCGGGAAACGCTGGCGGCAAGGCTGCGGTGGATTCCGGCAAAACGGGCGATGCGATGGGCCGCGGCGGCGGTGGCGGCGATCGCAGCGGCATTCCTTCTGGCGGTGGTGCTGCCGTTGGGGCGTCCGACGGCGACCTTGGACATGCACGCGGACACCCCGTTCATCGAGATTCCGTATCTGGCGCCGCTCGACCCGCGCGAAAACGCGACGGTGTTGCGCATGGACATACGCGTCTCGACGCTGATGGCTTTGGGGTACAGAGTGGGAGCGGAGCCGGACCAAATCGTTCCGGCGGACGTTCTTGTGGGTGAAGATGGGCGCGCGCATGCGGTGCGCGTGCTCGCAGACGTGGATTTTGGAGGAGTGGGAGATTAAGTTTATGAAGCGAACGTTTCTCTTGATCGCGGCGGCTGGGGCGTGTCAGGCAATATCGCAAGCCCAAACATCGCCGCTGATAACGCAGTTCCAACAGGCGGGTGAGCTAGGCGCGGGGGGTGGGATCGAAGGCTTTCCCATGATCGTTGCGGGCCCCCGCATCGAAGTGGGGAAGCCGTATTCGGCCACGGTGGTGAATGAAACCACCCAGACCTACACCGACGGCACGCATATCAATCGCAAGTCGACGTCGGTGGAATATCGCGATTCGGAGGGGCGCGTGCGGCGCGAATCGACCGGGACCGGACGCGGCGGAGTGGAAGTGCAGAATGTGATGATTCAGGATCCGGTGGCAGGCTATACTTACCGCCTCAACCCGGCAACGAAGACCGCGATGCAGCTACAGATGGCGGTGGCTGGGCGTGGCGGGCGCGGTGCGCGGGGTGGCGATAGCGCGACTGTCAGTTCGTCTCAGTTTGAGATTCGCCTGGCAAACGCGAAGAGCAATTCGAATAACAACGTGGAAGATTTGGGTACGACCATGGTGAATGGCGTGGTAGCTCGCGGGGTGCGAGTGACCAGAGTAACGCCCGTGAATACGATCGGCAACGACCGCGAGATTCGAAGCGTCACCGAAGAATGGTTTTCGCCCGATCTGAACCTGATGATTAAGAGCGTTTCGACCGACCCCCGGTTCGGCACAACAACTTACCAACTGCTCAATATCACGCGCTCGGCGCCGGACGCCTCGCTGTTCCAAGTGCCCGCAGACTACAAGACGAGCACCGGCGGCAGGCGCGGGCCGCAGAATTAACCGATCGCCCAGACGATTGCGTCAAGGCCGCCGCGGATTTGCTTTCGGCTAATCCGCGGCGGCCATTTGCATTTGGCTGCATCTTATCCCTGTTGACTTTCAACAGAAGCTGAAGCATACTCCTGTTGATGGCCAACATATCTGAGGTTCCCTACGGCACGCTCGACCTGATGGTCTTGAAGACGCTCGACGCGTTGGGCAAATTGCACGGATACGGGATTGCCCGCCGCATCGAGCAGGTGGCGGAGGGTTCGCTGGCGCTAAACCAGGGCACCATCTACCCTGCCCTGCTGCGTCTGGAACAACGTGGTTGGATTGCAAGTGAGTGGGGCGCGAGCGAAAATAATCGCCGCGCCCGCTTTTACGCCATCACGCGCGCCGGGCGCAAACAACTGGCCGCCGAAGAGGCGAATTGGTCGCGGACGGTGGCGATGGTCAACCGGCTGCTGGAGACTAAACAATGAGTCTCCGAGCGGCTGTGGCTCGCCTTCGCGCGCATTTCACGCAAGCGCGCGACGAAGCGCGCCTTGCCGAAGAAACAGCGGCTCATCTCGACGCATTAGCAGATGAGTATGAACGTCAAGGGATGACGCCAGAGGCGGCGCGTGCGGCCGCGCAGAGGGAGTTCGGCAACGCCGCGTGGATGCAGGATGCGCACCGCAAGCAGCGGCGGCTTCCGCTTCTCGACGGGATCGCGCAAGACTTGCGGTACGCGCTACGGCAGATGCGCGCCCACCCTGGATTTGCAGGCGCGGCGATCGTCACGCTGGCGCTCGGCATCGGTGCGAATGCCGCCATCTTCCAACTGCTGGATGCGGTGATCTACCGGCCCCTGCCAGTTCCGGAACCCAACCGGCTGGCGCTGCTCCAAGTGCAGGCCAACGGCAAGCTGAACGATTTCAGTTTTCCCGTGTACCGGGCCCTGGCCGATGTGCAGAAAGTAGCCGACGGCATCTATGCCACCGCGCTGGCGCCATTTCTGCATGTTTCGCTCACTGAGAAAGAGCAATCTCAACCAGTCACAACGACGCTAGTGAGTTGGAATTTCTTTCAGACGCTTCGGGTGCCGTCACAGATCGGGCGCGCATTCAGAACTGCGGACGACGCTCCCGGCGCCGCGCCGGTGGCGGTGATCAGCGACACGTTTTGGCAGAAGCAGTTTACCCGGCGCCTCGATATCGTTGGGCGCACAGTCAGCCTGAATCATATTCGGGTCACGATCATCGGCGTAGCCCGCGCCGGATTCCCGGGCGATGCCGTGGGCATCGACACCGAATTGTGGCTGCCCATGAACATGCAAGAGCGCTTGATGGGCACTCCCATGCTGAACGCCAAAACCATTTTCCTGATGGTGGTGGCGCGGCTCAAACCCGGCGTTTCCATGGCTCAGGCGCAGACCGCGCTGAACGCGCTCTATCACCGCGTAGAGCCGGGCGCTCTGCCTATGGATAGCATCCGGCTTTTGCCGGCGGAACGCGGAATCATGGCGGCGGAGCGGGACGCCCTGGCGGCGCCGCTGTTGATTCTGATGGCCGTGACAGCGCTGGCGTTGATGATCGCTTGCTGCAACCTGGCGAACTTATTGTTAGGCCGCTGCACGGCGCGCATGCACGAAATTGGCGTGCGTCTGGCGTTGGGCGCCGGGCGCGGGCGGATCATGCGGCAACTCCTCACGGAAAGCTTTTTGCTGGCGGCGTTGGGAAGCGTGGCCGCATTGGCGCTGGCGCAGTGGGCTTGGCACGCGCTATTCGCCGTTGGCTGGGGCAACGGCATAGCGCTCGACAGTTACGCGATTGCGCGGACGATGGCGTTCATTGGCGGAATCGCTCTGCTGGCCACCAGCTTCTTTGGCTTGGCGCCGGCGCTGACCGCCACGCGCATGGACGTGCGTTCGGCGCTCGCGGGCATGCGCACGCAAACCGCGGGGCGTTCGCGGCAGTTCCTGGGAAAAGCGCTCGTCGTCACGCAGGTTTCGATTTCGCTATTGCTGCTTTCGGGCGCCGGAATGTTGCTGCGTTCGCTCTATAGCCTCCGCCACCAGGATTTCGGCTACCGCACCGAAAACGTCGTGGTGGCCGAGATGCCGCTCGATCTGACGCAGCTTTCCACCGCCCGTCCGGTGGATACCGAGGCGCTGTTTCAACGCATCAATGCCCTGCCCGGCGTCCGCTCCGCCGCGCTTTCGTGCTTCGGACCGATGGCAGCCGGCAACTATACCGGCCGCCTCTCGTCCCCCGGACATGTAGGCAAAGATTCGATGCCGGTGAATATGATTCCAGTTTCGGCACGCTACTTCGAGACCATGGGCATTCGGATTCTGGCCGGCCGTGGCATTGATGGCCGCGCGCCAACGAAAAAGCTTCAGGAAACGGTCTTGAGCGAAACCGCGGCGAGAAGGCTATTCGGGGCGGAGAACCCCGTGGGCCGCTTTGTTTCCGGGGGCGACGAGTACGAGGCCGATGACGCGATGCAGGTGATCGGCGTCGCGCACGATATCCGCTTCAACGACCCGCGCGATCCTTTCCGCGCGCTGGTGTTCGTACCTCTGGCCGGACAGGAGGTGCCGGTCACCAATATCGTGTTGCGGACCAGCGGCGATCCGGCGAAGTATGCAGGCGCGATTCGCTCCATCATGCGCGAACTGGCGCCGGACCGGCCGGTGGGCGAAATCCAGCGGCTGCAGGACCAGATTGAAGAGAAGCTGGATACCGACAGGACAGTCGCGGAGCTGACTTCGGCATTCGGCATCCTGGCGATGATTCTCACCTGCATCGGGATCTATGCGGTGGTGGGCTACACCGTGGCTCGGCGGACCCAGGAAATCGGCATTCGCATCGCGCTCGGCGCGGGCCGGCGGGATGTTTCCGGCATGATTCTGGGCGAGCTGGCGACGCTGTTGGCTGTCAGCGCCGTGCTGGGCGGGGCCGGAACATTGGCTGTTTCGCGGCTGCTCGGCGACATGCTGTTCGGCGTGGGAGCTTACGATCTCGCGATCCCTCTGACCGCAGCCCTGTTACTTTCGGCGGTGGCGGCGCTGGCCGCTTACCTTCCCGCGCGGCGCGCGGCGCGGCTCGATCCTCTGGAAGCGCTGCGGCAGGAATGAGCTATTTCTTGATCTTCGGCTGCTCGGGGTCGGGATCGCCGAACGAGATGGTCGATTTGCCTTCGAACTTGCGGTAGCCGCTGAACTGGGAGAGATTGCGGGTGCGGATGCCGCGCGCGGCCATGCGCGATTCGGAGCGTAAGGGAAGCACGTAGCGCTTTCCGCCGATATCCTGCGCGGCGTAATCGAGACGGGTGAAAGCCTGCCGCACGGCGAAGGTGATAGGAATATCGGCGGCGTGGTTGAGAATGCGCACGATGTCGCTCGTTTCGCCATCCAAATAGAGAAAGCCTTCCATGGCGGGCGTGGTTTCCTCATGATCGTAGCCCTGGCCGAAGATCAGGTGATACTGCGAGTCGCGCGCTTCGATGCGATAGGAATAGACGGCCACTGGGTGGTTACGGAGCAGCGTCCAATGATCCCAATGGAATTTTCCGTGGGTGACCGGATCGAGAATCTGGATCATCAAAGAGCCGAACTCGCCTTGAGTGATAGCGCCGCCGAACGTCTTGAGCGACGACGTGGTGGGGCGGCCGTTGTAAGTTACGAGATGCTCGTTTTCCGCCTGTTCCTCGTAATTCAGGCGAATTCCGAGGGTGTCGCGCTTCTCCCAAACTCCTTTGGACCTGAGGTCCTCATAGCGGACAATAGTTTCGTCGCAGATGAAGTCAGGCAGGCTGACGGCATAGCTGTGCGCATAGGCGCCGGCCCGGTTGATAGCAGCGCTTCGCTCCTCAGACGTGGGAACCGGCGGATGGGGAAACGCGGGAGGCGGCGTGGGCGGGGCGAGATCTTCCGTGCTTACCGCGAGCTGCTCCAGCTCTTCTACCGTGCGCGGACCGGCGCCTTCGCTTTCGAGATGCTCCACCACCACTGGTTCGAGGCGCTCACCCAAGGCGAGCTTGCCGAGTTCCCTGGCTGTCTGTTTGTCGTCTTTCTTGGCGGCGAGGTCCGCGCGCACAAGGGCAATGACCTGATTAACCGTAGATAGCGGTTTTTCGGCGGCATTCAGGCCGGAAACGAGCAAAGCGCCCGCAACCGCGCATCTTAGGACAAAATACATCGGTGCTCCGGACAGCCGTATCGTAATATGGTCTCATGATTAGGCTTCTGGGGGCCTGTGGGGTCGCGTTTTTGCTGGCGGGATCGGCGCCGGCGCAAGTCATTGAATTCGAATCTCACGGACAGAAATATCAGACATTGACGAAATCGGACGTGACCCTGATCTATTCACACATGCCGAATCGGCTGCACGAATACGCTGTCATCCAGGTGGCGATTTCGAATGGCGCAACTACGCCATATGTGATCCGGCCGGAGGATTTCCAGTACGTACGCGGCGATGGACAAACGATTCGCGCCAGCAACGCAACCGAAGTGGTGCAGATGCTGATGCAGAAGGGTAACGGCAACGACGTGGTGAAGCTCATCACTACTTATGAAGCCTACGTATACGGAAATACGCACTACAAATCCACCAACGGATTCGAGCAGCGGCGCGAAGCCGCGCTGGCCTTCGGCGGCACGAAGCTGAAAGCGGCGGCGGCGGCCAGCGCGCTGGCGCTGGGCGTCACCAAGCTTAAGCCGAACGAATCGACGGACGGCGCGGTGTTCTTCGCCAACGACTCCAAACAGCTCGGCGGCGGACGGCTGGTGGTTCGCACCAATACGGACGTATTCGAGTTCAACCCCGAACCTTTGGCGACCGCGGAAAAAGAGCGCTAGTAAGCCTCTCTCTCTCGTAAAACCAGATGTGCAGGCCAGCAGGCCCGCGCCACGCTCCGCTTTTCCATTGACAACTACGTCGTGCAACGCTATAGTTATCCACAACTGAGTTTGTTGGAGGGTTCATGAGTGAATCGCAAACGCCGTTGACTACCGCGATGTTTAACGTGCTGCTGGCGCTTTCGGATGGCGATAAACACGGATACGCCATTTTGAAAGACGTCGAAGCGCAGACCAACGGCGAAGTACAACTGAGCACCGGCACGCTTTACGGCATCATCAAGCGGCTGGTAAACGATGGCTGGATCGTGGAGGCGCGGCGTAGGCCGCCCGCCGCGGAAGACGATCAGCGAAGGCGATATTACCGCCTGACGCCCGAGGGCCGGCAGGTAGCCGTGGCGGAAGCGCAGCGCATGGAGAAACTGATCGACCGGGCGCGCGCCAAACGCTTGATCAACCTGCGCCCCGCGTAGAAGAAAGGAACGTCCGATGGATCGAAGCGCCCCGTCATTTCCCGAAAGGCTATATGCCGCGTTGTTGCGCCTTCTGCCCTTCGATTTTCGCAGCGAATACGGCAGCGATATGGAAGCGACCTTCCGAGCGCAGCGCGCCGAGGTGGAAAGCAGCCACGGCTTGCGCGCGCTGCTGAAGATGTGGGGCGCGACGATTGCCGATATCGTGCGCATGGCGCCGCGCGAGCACGTGGCGGTGCTGTTGCACGATATGCGCTACGCGCTGCGCATGATGCGTAAGAACGCTGGCTATACGGCGGCGGCGATCGTGATTCTGGGCTTGGGCATCGGGACCAACACCGCGATTTTCAGCATGGTGAACGCGGTGCTGCTGCAGCCACTGCCCTATGTTTCCGGCGACCGGCTGGTGGTGCTGCATCAACCCGCCATGAAGGCCGGCGGCGTCAATATCGGCTTTTCGGTTCACGAGATCGCGGACTACAAGCAGAGCGCCCACTCGCTCGAAGGCTTTGTGGAATACCACGGCATGACGTTCACGCTCTACGGTGCGGCCGAACCCCATCGCGTGAAGACCGGCGTGGTGTCCGCCGGGTATTTCGATTTCTTCGGCATCAAGCCGATTCTGGGGCGGGGCTTTTTGCCCGAAGACGAAGGGCACGACGCGCAACCGGTGCTCTTGCTGAGCTACGAGTTTTGGAAATCGGCCGAGGGCGGAAACCCGAACGTTGTGGGCAAGCGCTATGAAATGAACGACCGGCCGCACATCGTCATCGGGGTGCTGCCGCCGATTCCCCAATATCCAAATGAAAACGACGTCTACATGACGACAACGTCGTGCCCATTCCGCTCGCGGCAGCAATTCATCGATAACCGCGACGCGCGCATGATGAACCTGTTTGCGCGACTCAAGCCCGGCGTTCCGCTGGATCGCGCGGAAACCGAGCTTGGCTCCGTCGCGCGCGTGCTGGAGCAGCAATATCCGAAGTCCTATCCGCCGCGGTTGGGCTACACCGCGAACGCTACTTCCCTGCGCGACGATTTGACCAAGCAAGCCCGGCCAGTAATGCTGGCGTTGCTCGGCGCAGCGATATTTGTGCTGCTGATTGCCTGCGCTAATGTGGCCAACTTGATTCTGGCGCGCATGGCCAAACGCGAACAGGAGCTGGTGATTCGAACTGCCGTCGGCGCGGGCGCGGGGCGCTTATTGCGGCAGTTGCTGACCGAAAGCCTGATGATGGCCATTGTGGCGGCGGGCATCGGAGTCGCCTTCGCCGCCGCCAGCATGCGGCTGATTGGCCAGTTCGCCGGACAGTTGACGCCGCGGGCGCGCGAAATCGGCGTTGACGGCTGGATGCTGGCATTCGCCATTGTCTGCGCCACGGTAACAACGGTAGCCTTCGGCTCGATTTCCGCGTTGTATGCGCGGCGCGACATCGCGCACGGATTGAAAGACGGCGGCCGCGGTAGCGCCGAGCGCAGCCGCGCGTTTTTGCGAAACGGCTTGATCGCGGCGCAGGTGGCATTCTCCTACGCGTTGCTGATCGGCGCCGGGTTGATGGTGCGCAGCTTCATCGCGCTCGACCATGTGGACGCGGGGTTCGTGCAGCAGCACGTCTTTGGAGTTGGATTCGAATCGAACTGGTCGAAACATAACTCGGCGGACGATCATCGGGCCATAAACCGCCGCATTCTAGAAACGCTGAGCGTCAAGCCGGGAATCTTGGCGGCAGCCGTTTCGTCGGCGTTTCCACTCGATCCCGATTCCATCGAAAACGGCCCATGGAACAGAGGCTTTGCGATTGAAGGTGAATCGAGCGCGCAGGCGGAAGCGACGCATATAGCGGCGCAGCGGGCGGTATCGCCGGATTATTTCCGGGCGCTCGAAATTCCGCTGGTCGCCGGCCGTTTCTTCCGTGAGAATGATGACCAGCACGCCGAACAAACCGCGATCATCAGCCGGAGCCTCGCTCACCACTTCTGGGCTAATCAGGACCCGGTCGGCCGCCGCGTCAAATTCAGCAACGAGGACGATTGGACCCGCATTGTGGGCGTGGTGGGCGACGTGAAGGAACTGAGCCTTGCCGATCCCGCGCCCGATCAGTTCTACCGGCCGATCGCACAGATTCCAGCCCTGGGGTCGATTGTGGTGCGAGCCGCAGGCGATCTGGGCGCAACGGAGAACATGGTGCGCCGTTCCATCCACGAAATGGACCCCCAAATAGCGATCAATTACATCAAGACCCTGGATGAGGCGCGGACCGACGCCGAAGCTTCGCCGCGTACGACCGCTCGCGTCTTCAGCCTTTTCGCCGCACTTGCGCTGCTGATTGCGGTGGCCGGCATCGCCTCGATGCTGAGTCTATGGGTGCGACAGCGGACGCGCGAACTCGGAATTCGGATGGCACTGGGCGCGAGCTCGCGCGAAATCGTCAGGTCGATTCTGCGGCAGGGCCTGGGCCTGACAACCCTGGGCATCGTTTTCGGCGTGGCGGGCGCGCTCGCGCTGACACGCGCTCTAAAAGGATTGCTGTTCGGCGTAACGCCGGATGACGTGCTCACGTATGCCGCGGTGTCTGTCCTGCTGCTGCTCGCGGCGCTGGCGGCTTGCTGGGCGCCGGCGCGGCGAGCAGCGCGCATCGATCCGCAGCAGGCGCTGCGGTGCGAGTGAACAGGCTCGCTTAGGCGGCTTCTGGCGTCATCGTGGTCAGATAGTCGGCCAGGCACGCGAAGTGCTGAACGGCTCCTTCGGAAGCGCCGTCCTTGATGTTGACGAAGTCGCGCTCGGCGGTGGAGGCGAAGGACATGTGCATGGTGACTTTGGTGCGCGCGCCTTCGGCTTCGAACGTCACGGTGACTTGAAAGCTCACCGGCTCACTGCCGGGCTCGGGCTCGTGCTTATAGACCAGGCGTTCGGGCTTCTGGACTTCCAAAAACACAATGCGGTTGTTGTAGTTTCTGCCATCGGGGCCATGCATCACCATGTGCCAATTACCGCCGGGGCGCACATCCATTTCGTGGATGGTCGCAGTGAAGCCCTTCGGCCCCCACCATTTCGTCACGTGTTTAGGATTGGTCCACGCTTCGTAGACCAGATGGCGTGGGGCGTCGAAGACTCGGCTGAAAAGTAATTCGCGGTCCGAGGCCGCGGCATTATCGAGTGCGTCGCTTGCGTGCATGTTTCTTCTCCTTGGTTTTTAGTTCCTGTAAGTAGCCGTCGAGGCGGTCGAAGCTCTCTTCCCAGAAGCGGCGGTAGTGCTCCACCCACGTGGCCACTTCGCGCAACGGACGCGCTTCGAGCCGGCACGGCCGCCATTGAGCTTCGCGGCCGCGCGCAATCAGGCCCGCGCGTTCCAGCACTTTGAGGTGCTTCGAAATGGCGGGCATACTCATTTCGAAAGGCGCGGCCAACTCGGTAACCGAAGCTTGGCCGGACGCCAATCGAGCCAGAATGGCGCGCCGCGTGGGATCGGCGAGTGCGGATAGGGTGGCGCTGAGTGGATCGGGGGTCATTTTTTTATTTAACCATTTAATTAAATAACTTGTTGGTTAAACATATCATGGGCCGCGGCGCGATGCAATAGACTAAAGTCGTTTCGCAATAGCGGGCATGGCCTCCCTCGACGCCAGCCGGGCGCGTGAAAGGAAAACGACGATGGCAACTAGCGCAGTCAAAGTTCAGGCGGTAGCCGCGAAGGGTTCAGCGGCGCCAGGCAATAACTCGAACGCGGATATCCTCGTGCTGGTGACGGACCACACGACCGGCGGCGGCGTGACAACCCTGGCCCAAACCGATTTCACCGTGGTCGATCATTTCGGCGTTCCAGGCCAAGCTTGCGGGTTCAGCAACAACATCACCAGCTTCAACAATGTTGGAACGGGCGCGTATCAGCTCACGGTGGCCTTGCATTCCACCAAACCACCGGCGGGCGGTTGCAAATGGGTGGCGGGAGATTACCTCGGTCAGGTCATCGTGAAGACCGCGGCGGTGGCCGGTCAGGCGGCATTTCTCTTGTCGATCTGAGGTTTGCGGCTTCGCCAGAATTCAATTCGAGGAGCCGGAGCGGTTCGAATTCGACCTGCGAATGTTCCGCTAAGGGCCTAACTGGCGTGCGCCATCTGACCGAGCTCGCGCATGATTTCGTCATCCACCTTCAAAGCAGCGGCCGCGACGTTTTCTTCGAGGTGCTCAACGCTGGACGTCCCGGGGATCGGCAATATGACGGGAGACCGGTGCAGCAACCATGCGAGGGCGACTTGCGATGGTGAGGCCTTCAATTGTGCAGCTACGCGCGCGATCGCGCTTTCGGCGCCGGATAGCCGGCCGGCGGCCAACGGAAACCAGGGAATGAACCCGATCTTTTCGCGCTCGCAGTATTCGAGAACGTCCTCCGAGCCACGGTCGGCGAGGCTGTAGCGGTTCTGCACGCTCACCACCTCCACGATCTTGCGCGCTTGCTGAATCTGGGGGACGTTGACCTCCGACAAACCAATGTGTCGGATCTTACCTTGCGCCTGCAGATCTTTCATGACGCCAAGTTGATCGTCAGCCGGAACTTTTGGATCGATACGATGCAATTGATAGAGATCGATGCGATCGACGCGCAATCGGCGTAAGCTTCCCTCGCAGGCGGACCTCAGATGTTCCGGCCTTCCGTTTTCGACCCATTGATTGGGGCCGGGCCGATCAAACCCAGCCTTGGTGGCAATGACTAACCCCGCCCGATAGGGATGCAACGCCTCGGCGATAATCTCCTCACTCACGTGCGGGCCGTAGGAATCTGCGGTGTCGATGAAATTGACGCCCAGTTCGACTGCACGGCGCAACACCCGCACGGCTTGCGGGCGATCCGCGGGCTCGCCCCAAACTCCCTTGCCGGTGATGCGCATGGCGCCGAAGCCGAGCCGGCCAATAGGTAGATCATTTCCGAGCAGGAACTCGCCGCCTGGGTGAACTTGGCTATGCTCGTGATGCGTGGCCGATGTTTTGTTCTGCATGGTTTTCGCCGGATGACGATCCTATTGTCTCCGAACCAATGCAATCCGTCGACACGCCTTCGAGGTATTCCTCACCATTTGCCGCGAGCGATTCCTGCGACGCCGCGCTAAAACGCTGGAGCGAAGGCAAGCAACACGTTGCCGGGCACTCCGTTTTGGAAGCCCACGTATCCGGAGCTGACGAAGACCATGCCATTGGCGATCGTGGGGCCGCCCGCGCCGATCGAGCCGCCTTTGGCCGCAACGCCGTTCACTGTCTGGAATTCCTGCGCGGTGTTGAACTCCCAAATGGGGCTGCCATCGGTGGAGGAGACGGCGCGAAGGATGCCGTCCATCCCCGCCGCGAAAAGGACGCCGGGAATCAAACTGACCGCCGCGACCACGCCCTTATGCGTGCCCATCGCCTCGGGAGTTTGCAACGGCCGGAACCACTTCTCGACGCCGGTAGCCAAATCCATGGCAACCAGTCCGTTGCCAAGATGCAAGCCGAAGTAAATTGTCTTATCGTCGATGGCGCCGCCGAAGACAGTCTCTCCTGCGCCGCCGCCGATACCGCGAGCGATATCCTGCTCCCAGACGATGGCGCCTTTCTTATCCGGATCTAGCGCCCGAACCACTGCTTGCTTGGGCGAGGCAATGATGAAGGTGCGGCCATCGGGCATTGTCGCTAAATTGGGCGACGCGGCGTAGTCCCAATCGGGGCCGGTTTTGTCGACGCAATTATCGGCAGGGTACGGCGGCTGGTTTCCACGACCACGGCCGCCCTGGTTCGGCGGCGGCGTACGTCCTGGAACGCTCTGCACACAGCCGCCATGCCAGACATCGTTCTTATTCGCTTGCTGCCACCAGAGGATCTTGCCGGTGTCCATATCCATCGCCATGAGGGAATCGGACGTGACGGCGGGCTCGGTGAAACTGTTGCCCGTGCCGAAATACAAAGCGCGGCGTTTGGCGTCGATGATCGGAGTGTTCCATACGCCGGAGCCGGAAGGCCCCATATAGTCGACACCCACCGAGTTCCTCTTTATTACTTTCGGCTCCTGCGGAATGGTGTAACTCTTCCAGATTTGCTTGCCCGTTTCGGAATCGAACGCTGTCATGGCGCCGCGGAACGTGCAACAGATGTGCTGTGGGCTGCGCGATTCGTCTTCCTCCAGCGAAGCGAGAGGCACATACAAGCGGCCCTCATACAGTCTCGGATTGCCGACCACGCGAGCCAACGGATGATTATCGGCGGCCGCTCGCCAGATCAATTCCCCGGTGGTGGCGTCGAGCGCGTAGGCGAATCCACGGATATCGCCGAAGAACGCGACCATTCTCGTGGAACCGGGCTTCAGCGGCCCGATGGTGACTCCGCTGCGCACCACTGCCGGCGATTTGTACGACCATTGGATGCAGCCGCTCTGCGGCGTCGAGGGCGTAAACATAACCCGCGTTACTGCTGACGAAAACTCTGCCGTCGACAATGGTCTGCCCGTAAAGAGCCGTCGCGCTGGGGAATCCGAAGGCCCACTTCAGTTTCAATCTCGATACCTTGCCGGCACTCAGACCCGCGTCTTTTGCGCCCAGAAAACGCGTATTGAATAAATCGCTCCATCCGTTCCAACTCGGTGCGCTCAAATCCCGTACCGGCGGACGGCTGGCGCAGCGATTAGGCATGTTCTTGGCATCTCCGACGTCGGCGTTGTCGAGTTTCCGGCCACCCATGAACTCGGCAAGCAGACGCTTTTCGTCATCGGTGAGACTGGCGGCATTGGTCTTCATGGAACCGGTGGTAATGGCTTCATAGATCCGCTCAGGAGCCATGGTCCTGATGGTCGCCTCGGTTGGGGCATGTTCGACCGGAACCAATCCATGACATTGCGTGCAGTGGGCCGCGAACACATTGATGCCCGTGCTTTCGGAAAGCCTCTGCGCGGAAGCCAGACGTGGCCGACGCCGCTATGACCGTGGCGACGCTGAGAACGCGAAAACGGAGCCTCATTTACCATCCTCCTGCGCGATAATTGATGCACACTATGCAACAATCATTGCGCATATCCAAAGAGTAATATCAGGTTGGACCAGATATGTCAATTGCATAGGCGCACTTACGGTTTGTTTCGCCACGCGCTAAGTTGTGCGGTCAGCCACGCGGCATCCCGGTCGCGATGGCATGCCAGACAGGCATTCGGACTATCGGTTTCGCCGAAGCGCGCGGTCATCTGCGCGTCAGGGATTTCGTCGATCTGGTGAGAACGCGCGCGAAAGAGCAGAGCATCCATGCTGCGCGGCATGTGGCATGTAACGCAACGGCTGGCTTCTGTTCCCGCCGCGTGGCGCGTGTGCCGCTCTGGATGAACGCTCAAGGAAGCGTGGCATTGCAGGCACATCTTGTCCGAATCCTCGGGAAATTTGAGCGACTTCGGATTCGCCGCCGCGCCTTCGGCGTGCGGGTTGTGGCACGAGACGCAGGTAGCGCCGCCTTCCCGGAAACAACGGGATCGCATGAATGCTTCACCGATGAACGTGGTGGCGCGAAAGCGTCCGTCCGCAAAGAATGCCTTTCGGGTGAAATCCGATAGCAGGTGCATGCTGTATGGGCGATAGAAAGGACCCGCGCTTGCGGCGAAATTTACGGCGCCACTGCCCTCTGGCTCGTGAATGGCGGACTGCATGTGACATTGCGCGCAGATAGCAACGGATTCTTCCGGCGCAATCCTCTGAAAATCGACGGTGAGGCCGCCAGCCCGCGGATTGGTCTTGCGGCCGCTTTGCATGGATTCTGCGTGAGCGAGAGAGGGGCCATGGCACATTTCGCAATCGACGCCTCCCTCAAGAAACGAAGCAGTGGCAGGCTCGGCCGCTGCGCCTGGATAGCGCAGTTGGCTGGTATGGCACGGAGCGCAATCACGCTGGTAGAGCGCCCCATCCGGCGTCCCCTGAAAATGCCCGAGATCGGAGCGCGCGGAAGCGCCATCGACGATCTTCCAGTAGTTCACCCAAGCACCTTCGATGAGGCTGTATTGAATCGGCAAGACCACTATGTCACCGTTCGCGAGCTTCGTGGCGTAAGCCTGTTGCCATTTCGATCCGATTAGAAAGTCGATGCGATAACGCGTCCAGGCGCCAGTGGCCTCGACGCGCAACTCTATGAAGCGCTGATCCCCCTGTCGAGTGGCTCGTGCGCTGCCCGAAAGGACCTCCCTCCCGGAGAAGTCGCCGATCACATCCTCCGCGCGGTACGGACGGAACATCTTCGCCATGCCGGACTGCCGCCAGTTGTCATACTCACTTGCGTGGCACGGCCGGCATGCAACGGAACCGGCGTAACGTTTATCGGCAGCCTTTTCAGGCGGCAGCGGAACCGGCGCCGGAGGCTGCCATTTATGCGAAGTCGCAAATTCGTCGAATGAGACGCCCGCCCGGGGTTGACGGTCATAAATGCGGCGGAGCGATCTGCCAGCGGCTTCGGCTAGCGGTCGCGAGGATCCTTTCATAACTTCTGCAAAGCAAGCCGCGGCGCCATCATCGTCGCCTCCGGTGGCGCGGACCATACCGAGCGCATAAATCGCTTCATAGTCGGACGCGTTCAAGCGCAGCGCATCCAACAGCGACCTTTCCGCCTCGCGGCTTTTGCCCAGGGCGGCGGCGGCCTGGCCGAGCACGAAATATGCCGTCTCGCGCAAGTCAGCACGCACACGCGGCCACGCAGCCGTTGAAATGGACGCGGGCGCAGCTGCGCGATCGAGATAGCTTAAGGCGTCACGCGCGCTGGCCTCGGCCCACTGATACTGCCCTTGCTTTACGGCGAGATTCGCCGCCATCGAAAGCAGGAAGGGATTCTCGGGCAACAGGCGCAATGAGCGTTTCGCCCATTCGAGCCCCGACGCTTCATCCCCCAAAGCGACGCAAGCTCGTGCGGCAATCTCATAGGCTTCCTTGAGCAGCGCCGAACGCGGGTACCGTTCGATGAAGGTCAAGGATTGCTGCTTTTGCTTGGCCGGGTCGTGCGTCTGCCAGAGTTCGCGGAACGCGCTTCTCTCTCGGGCGTCCGGAATCTCATCAAAAAGAGAGATGGACCGCGCCTCGCGATTCGGGCTATTTGCCACGTCTATCTGCTGCGCCGCCGTGAACGGCGTACCTAGAAGCAGCAAAAGCAGCGCGGGTTTGCCGTTCAACATCGCAATCCAAAGGGGCGACGCGGGTCGCCCGCTAAACGGATGGGTCCGTCAAAACTTCGCTAAAAGCTCAGCCGCAGACCGAGCCGGAAATACCGCTCGTCGAAGTCATGGCCGTTGGTGTTGACCGTGGTGATGACGCCAAATCCATTGAGGTTTGCCACCTGACCGGTGGGCGTTAATTGCAGATTGCCCACGTTGGTGGCAGGATTCGCGAAGTGCGGCGAATTCGTCATGTTGAATCCCTCGGCCCGGAATTCCAAGCCGAAGCGCTCGGTCAGGCGGAAATGACGGAACAAGCTCTGGTCCCACTCGAACACGAAAGGCCCGCGCAGATTGTTGACGCCGGATGTTCCGAAGCAAACGCAAGTGGGCTGCGCGAATGCCAATGGATTGAAGTATGGAGCGGTGCCTCCCAGAACCTGCACTTCAGGCTGAACCTGATTCGCCCGCTGCGAGCTGCCTGGCGCATTCAGGGATGCGTTGCTGCCGGTGACGCTGAACACGGAACCGGAGAACGCGTTCACCAGGGAGCTGAGTTGCCAGCCCCCAGCAATCGCGGAAAGAATGCCTCCATTGCTCAGATAGGGCTTGCCTTTGCCGAAAGGCAATTGATAGGAGGTCGCGAAGACGAAATGATTCGGAACGTCGATAGCGTTTAGCCCCCTGTTCAGGTTGAAGTATTGGGGAATCGGGATACTTCCGGCAAAGCGCGAAAGCGACTTGGAAAACGAGTAGTTAGCGCTGATGGTGAGGCCGCCGCTGAACCGGCGCGTCAACGTAGCCTGCAGGGCGTCGTAGAAGGTGTGGTTCATCGGAAGCAGTACGCTCATTGAGGCCGTTACGCCGATACTTTGATTGAACGGCTGGCTTGCCGCGCCACCGCCGGGTTGTCCGTAGTTGATGTTCTGGGGTTGCACCTGATGAACGGCCCGAGTGCCCACATAGCCTGTCTGCAAGGTAAAGTTCTTAGGCAGTGACTTCTGCACGGTAAAGTTCCACGACATGATATAGCCGCGCACGTAGTTTTGCGGCACTGTATATGTCCCGGTACCGGGATACAGCGGGATTGTGCCGCTGGACAGGTTTATGCTTGGGAAAGGATTGTAGCCGGTCGCGAACGTAGTCGGAGAGGGCGAGTAGGTGTTGGCGCCGGGAAATCCAACAGTAACTTCCTCAGGATAGGCATAGGTGCCGGTATTTGTGATCATGCTATCTTGCTGATAGTTCAACGAAAAACCGGTCCTGATCACCAGGGTTTCTGTGGGACGATAGGCCAAACCGATACGCGGCGCAAACAGCACCGGGCTGACATGAATGCCGCAATCTTCCGGGTTTCCTCCCACCCCGCACAATTCAATTTTGTTCGTGGTGAAATTGAACATTTCGATACCCCGATCCGCTCGCGTTGGAACCGGGAAGTGCTCCCAGCGCACGCCGACGGACGCCGTGAGTTTTCGGCTAATCTGCCATTGATCTCGAACGTACAACGCTTGCTGCCAGGTACGGAGAGTCGCAGGGCGCAATGGGTCGGCGCCGCTATTGAGAGGCGGCGTATCCTCGGAGATCGCGCTGTTCTGCGGCAAGCCCAGGAGAAAATCCGCGAACGAGTTGTACATGTTCGGCGCGGCCCCCCCATTTAATGCCGTAATACCACCGCTGAAAGTCATCGACGTAATTCCGGTCTCAGAGTGGTTGATGTTCATCCTGTGTAAATCGCCGCCGAAACGAATATTGTGAGCGCCTTTGATCCACTGAAAATTCAATACGCCTTCGTATTGGGGATCTAAATAGTCGAACAGAGAGGAGAGATACGTTGTATTTCCGTAGGACGAAAAACCGGTGAGGACGATATTCGGCAACGCGGTATCGCGCTGGCCGGGGGGGTTGCAGGAATTTGGGATTCCGAGTTTCTCCCCCCAACACGTATTGGGCCCGATTGGAACTTGCGTCGTATGCTGCCGCGTCAGACCAACAACCCCGTCCATGGTTAGCTGCGGCGAAAGCGAGTAAGTCGCTCCAAGGGAAACGGTGAATATATTGCCTGTGCCAAGACCGCCGAGGCTGAGCGGATTTAGATCTCCCGGATAGTATCCACTGGCGGTTTCGTGGGAGGGCGTGTAGCCGAGGCGGCTGTAGACGGCAAGCTTGTTGTTGACGTTCCAGTTTATCTTGCCATCTATCTTTTGGTAGGCCGTGTTATATTCGGGCTCCGAAAAATAATTATTCGCGCTGGCGCTGGTTTGCGGAAGGGGTAGATACGAAAGCATGCTCTGCGCAACGGGGCTCAGCCGGTTTGACGGGATCACATTCCCGGGAAAGACGGTTCTGCCAGTGCCGTTCGAAGCGCCGCTCAAAGGGTCGTAGATACTCGTACCGGACTGAGAGAAGTCCCCGGTGCGGACCAGAGAGTTCGGAAGCGTCAGGAAATTACCTGTGGATCCATTTTGTAAAGCGTATGGGCTGGCCGCATTCGAATTCTCCCTTGTATCTTCCCAACTAACGAAATAAAACAGCTTGTTCTTCTTGATGGGGCCGCCGACAGTCCCCCCGAATACGTTCTTGTCGTCCTTGAGCTTGCCTTGATTGGCCGGCAGGAAAAAGCCGCGCGCTCGCAGATCGGCATTGGTGACGTATTCAAAGGCGGAGCCGTGGATACTATTGGTCCCGCTTTTGACCATTACGTTAACGGAGGCGCCGCCAGCCAGGCCCTGCTCCGCGTCGAAGCTGCTAGTCACCATATTCACCGCGTCAATCGCCTCGATGGCGGGCGTATAGGCCTGAAGCTGCTGAATCCACTGGTTGGTGGCGCTGACGCCGTCGATCCGGACCACCACATCCGTGTTGGGAGTCCCGTTGACATTGAAGGCCATGGACCGCGTTGGGTTGTTGATACCGCCGGTCTGGTAGTAACTAGGTTGTGTAACTCCCGGCGTCAACACCATCAGACTCTGGTAACTTCGATTCGAGACGGGGATTGCCTCCAGCGCGGCCGAAGTCGTTTCCGTGTGGACATCGGCGCGGTCGGTCTGAAGTGCGGCGGCTTGCGCTGTTACTTCGACGGTTTGGCTTGCAGCACCAATGTTCAACGTGGCATTTACGCGAGTGGCGGTATTGTTTTGTACGACGATGTCGCGCGCGGTGAATGCCTGGAAGCCTTCTTTGGAAATCGAGATTTGATAGGTTCCCGCGGGCGCATCGTTGTAAAAGTAGGCGCCAGACGCATTGGTCACGATTTCGCGGGACAGATTTGTCTCGGTTTGGGTCAATTTGACGACTGCGCCTGGTATCGAGGCGGCGCTCGAATCGGTTACATTTCCAACGATCGAGCCGTAGAGAACCTGCGCATTCGCCTGACGAGTGAGCGAAGCGAGTAAAAATAGCACTGCCAGAAGCGCAACTCGGCGCCAGTTCATATTAGACTTCCTCTCGTTTGCCTAACCAGATGCCCTCATCCACCGAGGCGCCAACTATGGGAGCCTGAGTGGTCTTGTGTCGATGTGGATCGTTCGCTGGCCGGAATGGCTGAAGCGCCGTGTGTGATCGCGGCCACCGGCGGAGGCGCCGTCTTACCTGAGGCGGCGGCGTTCGCCATGCGACAGCGAAATCCACTTGATCCAGCCTGCGCCGACATTCCAGCGTATCTAAAATAGTTGCATTATACGCAAGTCACATTGCGTTAATAAGGAGGATACTATCAGGCCATTGGCTCAAAGTCAAGAAAAATATAACTCGGGAGCTTAGCGCAAACGCAACAAATGATGGAGCTAGAAGGTGAGGCAGGAGCGGCGGGTAAGTTCCGCCCCTGAGAGCTTGCGGGCAGGCGCCGGGACAACGGTAGCCGAACGTTAGTCGTCGAGCTGGGTTACTTTGTCATGAAGTAATCGTAAGTGAGCGCCCAGGTAAACTCCTTACCCGGGTCGATCGACATTGCAATGTAGGGCTCCACGGCCATCACGGTGCGTATCGACCAGAGCGCCACGTTCGAAAGAGGCCGATCCCCAATAACGTGGTATCCCGCACCTATTTTCTTATTCTCAACGCGGATGTCGTAATCTTTCGCCGTGTCGCCGAAGCCGGCAAGCGTGCCCGTGCCGCGGTCTTTGTCGGCCAGCGTTTTGAGGTACACGAGTTGATTGCCGCGCGTCTCCAGCAGGCCTTGGGTCGGCGGTCGCGGCGATTGGATCTGGTACGGAACGGTGATGGTCAGACCTTCGCTCGGCCCTTCGCCATCCAAAGTAAAGAAGTTGTGATTGTAAACGGTAGTCTGGATCGGCTTCGCGCCGGTGTTCCTTAGGGTGTGCGCAATCACAAGTTGCGGCTTGCCGGCCAGCAGACGGATCGTCTTATGGTAGACGTAGCCATAGCCATCGGCCGCATCAGCCAGTTCATGGGTAAAGTCGACGGAGTCTTTGTTCTTCTTCACCGTCCACTTGCCTGGATCCACAATCTGATACGTGCGCGAGTGGTCGTAACGATCGGGGTTGAGGGGGCCTCTGGCGGCCGGCGGCGTGGGACGCGGAGGGTCGGGAGCCTCGCCCGCCAGCGGCTTACGCAGTGTGCCGACGCCGATCTTGACGAACGTGCCGCCGGGTTGAGCGTCGGCAAATCCAACAGCGGCCCCATCCGTATTGAATTCTTCGCCAGGACCGACCATCGCCGTAAAGTCCGCGGAAACGACGCCCTTGTCGTCGTAGTTGAAATCATAGACGGAGTGGTCGACCTTATAAAACCAGGGACCATAGAAAGTGTGCCCGCCATATTGCAGGCTGCCGATGATGCCCGACCAATCGAAGCGCGTCGAACGATAGAAGCCGCTTCTTGCGTCGGGCAAATAGATCTTGGCTTTGATCTGCCCATTCGAGATTTCCGCGCTTGGGGGATCGGCCGCGAGAAGCAGGCCGCAGCTGAGTCCGGCGAAGAGCACTCCGCTTGAAGCGATCTTGGCAGCCGTTTTCGAAATCGAAGGGTTCATGGTTGCTCCAAAGGTGAAGCCGCTCCGACGCTTAGTTTCGCGGCGGATGACTCGCGTTCAACATGCCATCCCAAGTATCGATTCTTTCCTTCTTCATTTCTTCTTCGTTGAACCACGTTGTGGTGACCGATTTGACTTCGGTGAAGAATCGGATGCCGTCCCCGGGCGCGACATGATCGAAGATGCATGGGCCAAGATAGAAGCCATTCTCATAGCCTTCCACCACGGTTCCGCGCCCGTCTAATACCAGGGTCGCGCCTTCTTTCACGCCGCGATCGATCCATTTCCGAACCGAGTTGCGGTGCTGTTCGGTCACCAGCGGGCCCAGTTCCGACGATGCCGCGGGCCGTTCTTTCGATCGAAGCGGCCTCCATCACGAGCGCGTGATTCTTGGCCCGGCAAAGGGCCTGTACGCACTTGCCGTGCGCCGCGGCCGTCGCATATACCTGCTCGCCCACAGCGCATTAAGGGAGCTGCCACACCCACAACACAGAGGTCGGTTCAGGCCGCATATACTCAGCCGATGCTCTCACCGCACCGTTGCCCACAAGGCCCGGATTGCCGGCGATCATCGCGATATACTGCTTGCCATCGACCATATAGCTGATGGGGAAGGCATTCGGCACGTCTTGGACGCGCATCTGCCAAAGGACTTTCCCATCCTGATCATTGAAGGCACGAACGTACCGGTCGGCGGAGGCCGAGAACAGCAGTCCCCCTGCCGTGGTGAGTTTGGCGGACGACTGCATCACTCTGGACTTTATGTCCATCGTGAACTCTGTGCTGCCAAGGTCCAGCCCGAGCAACCGATCCGGGGTCTCGCCGCCTTTGCCCGTGCAGACGTCATTGACCGAGAGATAGTAGCGGTTCGTGACCGGGTCGTAGGCGCCTGCTAGAAAATTTCTGGCGCCATTGTTACTCGGGCAGCGCTTAGTCCCGTCGGGCGGCCCCGGCGCGAGCAGCGTCTTGACGCCTGTCTTCGGGTCGAAAGTGAAGATATTCTGCGCACCAGGATCACGCGCGAAGAGGAACTGGCCTGTTGCGGCGTCCAACGCTTCGATGACAGCCGGCTTGCCCGCAGTTATTACTGCCTTGCGTTTGCGGCCCTGCCATTCGACCGGGACGATCAGCCGTTCGAAAGCGTAGTCTTGATCGAATGTGTCATTTGGCAGATGCTGGTAATACCACACCAGTTTGCCGGTATCCGGATTTATAGCGAGCGTCGAGTTGATGTAGAGGCCATCGCCATGCGTGCCGCCCCCCTTGGGATTGTAAGTGCCCCTGTCAACGGCGGACCACGGAAATGGAGACCCAGTGCCAACAAACAGGAGGTTGAGTTCAGGATCATAGCTCGGTGGCGTCCATACAGACGCCCCCCATCGCTTTTCGGCAGGTACATTGTTCCATGTATCGTCGCCGGGCTCGCCTGGCTGCGCAATTGTATTGAAGCGCCAGAGCTGCTTACCCGTTTCGAGGTCGAGCGCACTAACGAAACACCCAACGCCGCCAGGCGCGCAGCCGCTGGCGCCCATAATTACTTTTCCGTTGATGACCAAAGGCCCGCCGTTATATACGCGGTTGCTTTTTCTGTAATCGTCAGTCACCACATCCCACACCACTTTTCCTGTCTTCACATCGAGAGCGACGATGTGCATATCCGTAGTCGGGAAGATTAGCTTGTTACCGCCTATGGCGAGGGCTCGCTTCGTCCGGTAGAAGACAGCACGCGCATAGTCTTCGGGCATGTTGTGCTGATACCGCCAAAGCAGATTTCCATTCTTCGCATCGAGAGCCTCGATCTTCTCGCCGTAGTTCCAGAGGAACATGACGCCGTCGTGAACGATCGGAGTAAATTCGGTCATCCCCGTGGAATCCATCCCCCAGGTCCATGCCACCGTCAGATTCTTCACGTTGTCTCGATTAATCTGCTTGAGTGGGCTATAACCCCAGGCGTTGTACGTGCGGCGCCACATCAGCCAGTCATTGGGAGACGGATCTCGCAGCATCGCGTCCGTCACCGGCGTGAGGCGATCAAGGGGCGCGCGCAGCGCATCGAATCGCGTCAGCGTGGCCGGATCTAAATCACTGCGCAGGTCACGAACGACCGCCGCGCCACCAGCTCCGCTGAGCAGCGCGCCTATCTGCATCGCCGCGCCGCCCATCGGGACCTGAGCTCGCAAAGGCGCACCATTGCGCTGGAGAATGAACGCTACCACGCTGCGAGTGTCTTCACCGCCCAGCGATCTGGGCTTGTTCGGTGGCATCGTCTGAAGAATGTGGGCGGACAGATCACTGAGCTTTTGGGACCGCCATTGCGACAGGAAAGCCTCTCCGGCAAGCGCCGGAACATCGCCCGAACCCTCTAGTTTCTCGCCATGACAACCCGCACAAGTCCGGTTGTAGATGACATTGCCCTCCCGGGCGTCGGCGGCAGTGTAGCCACCGCCCCGTCCCTGCGCGAAGGCGTCGAAAACGAATCCCGCTAAAGCGAGGCCAACTCCGCCGAGTATGCAGATTAAGGTGGAAAATCGAGTTGAAAGGGGTCGCATGTTCAAAAGTTCCTTCCCCGAACGCCGGGGTTATACTACCGGATCACCATTCTGCCATGAACTTCAGAAGCTCAACCGCATGCCGAGACGGAAGTAACGCTCGTCGAAATCGCGGCCGCCGGTGTTGACGGTGGTGACCACGCCGAAGCCGTTCAGGTTCGCAACCTGTCCGGTGGGCGTCAACTGCAGCGACGATACATTGGCAGCGGGGTTGGCGAAGTGCGGCGTGTTCGAGATATTGAATCCCTCAGCGCGGAACTCCAGACCGAACCGCTCACCCAACTGGAATTTGCGGAATAAGCTTTGATCCCAGTTGAAATAGAAGGGTCCGCGAAGGTTGTTATATCCGGAAGTTCCGAAGCAGGCGCACGTGGGCTGCGCGAATGCCAACGGGTTGAAGTATGGATTCGTGCCGCCTAGAATCTGAACATCCGGCAGCACCAGATTTGCTCTTTGTGTACTGCCCGGCGCATTCAAGGATGTGGCGCTGCCCGTCACGGTGAATGGCGACCCCGAAAAACCACTGAGGAGGCTGCTGATCTGCCAGCCGCTTGTCAGGAAGGTGAGGAGGCCGCCCTTATTCAGGAACGGCTTGCCTTTTCCGAAGGGCAATTGGTAGGCGGTCGCGATGACAAAGTGGTTCGGCACGTCGATGGAGTTGAGGCCATAATTCAAGTGGAAATACTGAGGTATGGGAATCGAGCCCGCAAAACGCGACAGGGACTTGGAGTAAGAATAGTTGGAGCTGATGGTCAATCCCGAGTTGAACCGGCGCGTCAGCGTCACTTGCAACGCGTCATAGAAGGTGTGGTTCATCGGCAGCAGAACATTCATCGCGCTCGTGACCCCAATGCTCTGGTAGAACGGCTGGCTGGCAACGCCGCCGCCCAGTTGTCCGTAGTTCTGATTTTGCGACTGTACCTGATGGACGGCGCGCGTTCCCACATAGCCCGCCTGTACAACCAAGTGGTGAGCCAGCGACTTTTGCACGGTGAAGTTCCACGACATGATGTAGCCGCGCGTGTAGTTCTTCGGTTCCGTGGTTGTGCCGACGCCCGCAGGAAGACTCAGCACTCCGCTGGATTCGTTAATCGTCGGCAACGGATTGAAACCGGTGGCGAACGTCGTCGCGGAGGGTGAGTAGCTATTGGCGCCGGGCGTGGTAACGGTGACTGTGGCCGGAAATCCGTAAGCGCCCGACTGGAAATCGAAATCCTGCTCGTAGTTGAGCGAAAAGCCGGTTCTAATCACTAAGCTGTCGCTCGGGCGGTATGCCAACCCGAGACGCGGCGCGAAGAGCGTCGGACTAACATGGATTCCGCAGTTTCCCGAGTTAGGCCCAACCCCGCACAGATCCACTTTGTTGGTGTTGAAATCGAAGAACTCGATGCCGCGATCGCCTCGCGTGGAAACCGGATAGTATTCCCAGCGCAGGCCCCAGGAAGCGGTGAGTTTCCGGCTGACCTGCCATTGGTCGCGCACGTACAGCGCGCCTTCCCACGTGCGCAGAGTCGCCGGTCGCAGCGGGTTCACATTGTGCGTGCTCAGAGGCGGCGTATTTTCGCCAATCGTGGTGGTCTGCGGTAGCCCCAATAGGAAGTCGGCCATGGAATTGTACATGTTGGGACCCGCTCCGCCGTTCAGGGCAGTGACTCCGCCCGTGAACGTCATCGACGTGATCGTGTTTTCCGAGTGGTTAATATCGTTCTTGTGCAAATCCGCGCCGAAGCGGATGTTGTGCGAGCCCTTGGTCCAGGTGAAATTCACCACGCCTTCGTATTGCGGCTCGAGATAGTCGAACACGGAGGAAAGCCACACCGTGTTGCCGTACGACGAAAAGCCGGTGAGAACCATATTGGGCAACGCAGTATCGCGGTTGCCCGGCGGCTGGCAGGAGTTGGCGACGCCAAAGGAAGAACCCCAGCAGGTGTTCGGCCCGAGTGGAACTTGAGTCGTATGCTGCACGGTGAATCCGCCGACGCCATCCACAATCAGGCTTGGGGTAATGCTATAGGTGGCGCCGACGGAGGCAGTAAGCACGTTCCCACTGCCATAACCGCCCAGGCTCAGGGGATTTGGCGTCGATCCCAAGTAATACCCGCTCGCTGTCTCATGGGACGGAGCGAATCCGGAACGGCCGTAAATGCTCAGCTTGTTATTGACGTTCCAATTGATCTTATCGTCGAATGCCTGATACTTGGTGTCGTACTCAGCTAGCGAAAAATAATTGTTGGCGCTAGCCGCAGTTTGCGGCAGTGGCAGATAAGAAAGCATGGATGTGGCCGCCGGGCTCAAGCGATTCGCGGGAATGATGCCGCCGGGGAACGCCGTGCGACCCGTGCCGTTCGCGGCGCCGGTTTGAGGGTCGTAAATAGTCGCACCCGTCTGGGAAAAATTGCCCGAGCGCACGAGCGCGTTGGGAAGCGTGAGGAAATTGCCCGTCGGGCCGTTCTGCAACGCGTAGGGGCTGGGGCCGTTAGAATTCTCGTTAGTGTCCTGCCAGCTAGCGAAGAAGAATAACTTGTTCCTCTTGATCGGTCCGCCGACGGTACCGCCGAAGACATTTTTGTCGTCTTTCAGCTTCGACTGGTTGGCCGGAAGAAAGAAACCACGCGCCCGAAAAGCCGCATTGGTGACATATTCGAATGCCGAGCCGTGAAACTGATTGGTGCCGCTCTTGATAAATACGTTGACGGACGCGCCGCCTGCCAGACCCTGTTCCGCGTCGAAGCTGCTGCTGACCAGGTTGACAGTATCGATAGCCTCAATGGCCGGCGTGTAGGCCTGCAGGTATTGTTTCCAGTAGTTGCTGGCGCTGATCCCGTCGAATCGGACCGCGACGTCGGAATTCGGCGTACCGTTGACGTTGAAGTCCATGGACCGCGTCGGATTGTTGATGCCGCCGGTCTGATAGAGACTGGGCTGCGTCACGCCGGGGGTCAGGATCGCCAGGCTTTGGTAACTGCGATTCGAGACCGGAATGTTCTCCAACGTCGTCGACGTCATTTCGGTGTGGACGTCGGCGCGGTCAGTCTGCAGTTGGGCCGCCTCGGCGGTTACTTCAATCGACTGGTTTGCGGTTCCGATATTTAACGCTGCATCGACGCGTACGACGCTGTTGGTTTGCACGACGATATTGCGCGCGGTGAAGGTTTGGAAGCCGTCCTTGGAGATGACAACCTGATAGGTGCCCGCGGGCGCATCGTTATATATGTAGGCGCCGGATTGGTTGGTTGTGATTTCGTGGGACAGGTTGGTCTCGACTTGTACCAGCCTGACTTTGGCGTCCGGTATCGAGGCCTTGCTCGCGTCGGTTACGTTTCCGACGATCGATCCATAGAGGACCTGTCCTTCCGCCTGGCGAGCCAGTGAAACGAGCAACAGGGGCGCTGCAAAAAGCGCAACTCGGCGCAGATTCATCGTCGTTCTCCTTCTCCTCTTGAGAAGAGGCCTTCCCAGCCCAAATCGCAGGCTCTTGCTTGCGCAGGGCGTTACCTGGGGTCGAGGAAAGCCAACTGCTTTTGTGACATCCGTAGTTGTTGTATAATACGCAACAGTCCTTGCAGTATTTACGAGGATGCTAACAGGGGCCCCGAAGAAAGTCAATAAAAATCTTCATCTAGTTACCTGAGGTAGAGGGAATTCTCACGATTCTCCGCCTAAGTGGGATTTCGAATGGAACTTGCGACGATAGAAGCGTTAAAGGATGGATTGCGGCGAGTTACTCGGGTTATCTCCGGTCCAGGAGAACAGTAATCGGTGTGGGCTGGAGAGCTATGGCGCGCCAACACTCTCCGGCTCGCCGCATGCAGCAGCGGGTGCGGGAAAAACGGGTTGCGATCGAGAAACCGGCGCGGGTCTTACTTCCGCGCCGCCGGGGTTGCGTTCAACATGCCATCCCAGGTGTCAATTCGTTCCTTCTTCATTTCTTCTTCGTTGAACCACGTTGTGGTGACCGATTTGACTTCGGTGAAGAATCGGATGCCGTCCTTGCCCATGGTATGGAGGTCGCCAAAGAATGACTTCTTACGGCCCGAGAATGGGAAAATGCTGACCGGCACCGGAATCCCAACATTGACGCCGACCATTCCGGCGTGGACGCGCCGCGCGAATTCGCGGCTGTAGTATCCATTTTGGGTGAAGATCACGGAACCGTTGGCGTAGGGATTCGCGTTGATGAGATTGAGACCCTCGTCGAAGCTTTTCACTCGCTTCACGCACAGAACAGGCCCGAAAATCTCCTGTTCGCCGATGCTCATACCGGGCGCAACATGATCGAAGATGCACGGGCCAAGATAGAAGCCATTCTCATAGCCTTCCACCACGGTTCCCCGCCCGTCCAATACGAGGCTCGCGCCTTCTTCCACGCCGCGATCGATCCATTTTCGAACCGAGTTGCGGTGCTGCTCCGTCACCAGCGGGCCCAATTCCGACGATTTGTCATAGCTGGGTCCGATCTTGCGCGCCTTGGCGAAATCGACGAGATGTTTCACCAACTGATCCGCCACCTGTTCGTGGACCGCAACCACCGGCAACGCCATGCATCGCTCGCCGGCGCAACCGAAGGCGCCATTGATGATGCCGCGGGCCGTTCTTTCGAGCGAAGCGTCTTCCATCACGAGAGCGTGATTCTTAGCCTGACAAAGGGCCTGTACACGCTTGCCGTGGGCCGCCGCGGTGGCGTATACCTGCTCGCCCACGCGTGTGGAACCGACGAACATGATGCCCTGTATGTCGGGATGCTTCACCAGAGCTTCCGCCTGCTGCGCGCCGCAAGTCACCAGGTTCACAACTCCCGCGGGCAGCCCGGCTTCATAGAGAAGTTCCACCATGCGAAGGGACGTCATCGGCGTCACCGGCGACGGGCGCAACACCAGCGTGTTTCCAGTGGCGATGCAGAGAGGCATCATCCAACCCATGGGAATCATCGCCGGAAAGTTGAATGGCGCAATACCCGCGAACACGCCGAGCGGCTCCCGGTAAAGCACCGTGTCATAACCCGGCGAGGCGTTCATCAGGGATTCACCGACCAGCATCGAGGGAATTCCGCAAGCTACTTCGACGACCTCTTTGGCCTTGAGAACGTCGCCCTGGGCCTCTTCCCAAACCTTGCCGTGCTCGGTGGCTACCATCTGCGTCAACTCGGTCAAGTGCCGGTCGAGAAGTTCCCGAAACTTATAAAGCACCTGCACGCGTTTCATCGGCGAGGTATCCGCCCACGCGGGGAACGCCTCCTTAGCCGACTGGACCGCGCGATTCACCTCATCTTCGGTGCAATCTGGCGCTTGCGCTATGATTTCGCCGATGCTCGGATCCCATATGTCGAAGTAATTTTGACTTTCGGAACGGCGCGGCTCGCCGCCCGCGAAGTAGTTCAACTTGACGATTTCCTGTGCAATCATTCGGTCCCTCCGCCGCCGCGGCTGGCTTCCCGGCGACATTGCGTATTGTGCATCACTCAAGGAATAATCAGCAACATGCTATCAATGCGGCGCTCTGAAGTCAAGCCGCGCCGGACCCGGCGGAAGACCACCTGCCGATGCCTGGCGCGAAAAACTGTTGACTTGGCGCGGCGGCCCTGATAGCATCTGAACCGCAGTATTTGCAAGTGACAATGCATAATATGCAATCTCGGAGAATGACATGAAGCTGCCTCTGTACGCCTTGACGGTTTTTCTCGGGGTAATCCTGGCCGTTCACCTCGCCATGAACGGAAAGGTTGGAAGCGTTCTGAATAACGCGCGCGTCGGAAACGGACTTTTCTGGTGCATCGGCGCGTTCGGGGCGGTCATGATCGGGCTGAGCGGGTGGCAGACGGACGCGCTCAAGCCGCTCAAGATGGTGCACCCGGTTCTGCTCACCGCGGGCTTGATGGGAGCGTGCCTGGTCTTCGCGATCGCGTGGCTGATTCCCCAGGTGGGCGCCGGGCCGGTGATGATCACGCTTCTGGCCGGTCAGATTATCGGTGGAATGCTGATGTCGCATTTCGGCTGGCTGGGGTCCCCCGTGAAGCCGATCAGCGCGATTAACTTCATCGGAGCGCTGGTAATGTTCGGCGGCGTGATGCTCGCGACTTACAGTAAGTGACGCGTTAACCAGCGCGTCTATGTGCTGGCGTAGTGGCTTTGGCTCCAGTGCACCATCGGCAAGCCGGCCACGGGAGCGCGGAAATAGGGGATCTTCCCGCCTTTGAGTGAGCCTATATAAACGGTCTGCAGGTCGGGGCCGCCGAAAGTAACGCTGGCCATCCAGGGGGCAATTCCCCGCCCCGTGGCGAACAGGACGTCCTGCGTCACCTCACCCTTGAGAAAGGCGCGTTCCAGCGCATCCACCTTTTCCGGATCGCCTTCGTCAAGCAGAACGCGCAGGTCTCCTTGCGGGTTCAGGACAAATAATTTGTCCGAATAGACCAAGGTGCCCCAGAGGTTGCCATAACTATCGAACGCGATGCCGTCCGGCCACGCGCCTTTGCCCAAACTGCTCGGGCCGAAGATTTCGCGGTCCGTGGCATTGCCGCGCTCGTCGATGCGCAACCGCGTGATGCGTCCGCCAGTGGTCTCTACCACATACAGAAACTCTTCGTTGGCGTCGAAACGAATCTCGTTGGTGAAGTGGAAACCTTCCGCCACGATGCGGAACGCGCCACCTTCGTATAGGGCGAGATAGCCGTCCGGCAGATCGGTACGCAGGGCGTGCATCCAGTTCTTGATCTTGGTCGAAATGGTGACCCAGATGCGGTCGCGGGAATCGCGCAGCACGAAATTGACCTTGCCGATCGGCTCGCCTTCGATGCTGTCGGCCAGAACCCGCGACGCGCCGTCTCTCGACATGACTTCCAGGCAATCCGTGCCGAAATTAGAGATAAGGAAATCGCCGTTCTTGGCGAACGCCAGGCCGTTCGGCAGCGTGCCTTCCAGGTACCGCGTGGCTTCACTGGCGGCCTTCTGAAAATGCTGGGAACGGTCCTGCGTGACGATCTGCTGCGAGCCATCGGCGGCGATGCGGACTACGCCGCCTCGCGCATCGGCCGACCAGAGCGTACCGTCCGGCTCGGCGAGGATGCATTCGGGCCGCTGCAAGTCGTGCCCAATGTATCGAATGGCGGCTTTGTCGATTTCAAAATCTTGGATGGGATTGGTCTGCATAGAATCCACCGTGGACGAAATTTACGTTGCATAAAACGCAATGGGTATTTCGTGTAGACAGCGTATCAACTCCCCGGCGATCCGTCAATTTTACGGGGCTTCCTGCGCGAAAGGGGCGGCTTACGTATCCCGCGGCTCGTTGCTGAGCAGTTCCGAAATCCGCCGGGCCACCGCCGAAACCTGTTCGCCGCACACGCGGTAGCGGTCCTTGGCAAAGCGTTGCAGGGGAACAGAAACGCCGATCGATCCGATGACCACGTCGCCTTCGGCGCGAATGGGCGCGGCCACGCAGCGAATGCCTTCCTGGTATTCCCCGTCATCGGTGGCGTAACCCTGCGACCTGATTTGCGCGCAGACTTTGGTCAGTTGGTCGAGGGTGCCGACGGTTTGCTTTGTGTAGGTCTGGAGTTTGTCGGAGCCGAAAATCGCCTTCAAATCGGCCTTGTCGCAATCCGCCAGCAGCGCCTTGCCGTGCGCCGTGCAGTACAGCGGGACTAACTCCCCGGTTTGACCTGCCACCGCGATGACGTGGTTGGTAATGGCATGGTCGATAAACAGCGCCTGCTTGCCTTCGCGGATCGCCAGATGGACTGTCTCCTCGGTCTGCGCGGCGAGCGATTTGAGATGATCGCGCGACACTCGAATCAGCATGGTGCCCCAGTCATACTGGTGCGAGAGACGCCACACCGAGGGTCCGAGAATGTAAACCTTCTTGGCCGTCAGGTAAGAGAGAAAACCGCGCCGGCGGAGCGTGTTCGCGAGGCGGAAAACGCTGCTGCGGTCGATGCCGAGCAGGTCCGTCAACTCTCCCAGCGAAACGGGATCTGCGGAACGGGCGATGGTCTCGAGAATGACCAGCCCGCGGTCCAGGCTTTGGATAGACGGCGTTTCCTGCCTGCTTAGTTTGTTTTTCATCAGGTGATTCCAATTATAACGGTTGAGTCAATCTTGGCCGCCCCAACGGCGACTAACGTTTCCGGCATGAAAATCAGCGCCCCGGACCGGCTTTGCGGCTGTTCTCCGGCGCCTGTTTTTGGCGTCCCTCGCGGGGGCATCAAATATCGGGTATCCTAGCCAATCGGGGGAGTTTGCGTGAGTCTTTTCCGTTGATTCGCCTTCCCTGCTATTGGATTGACTTCCATGGGCACGCCTGATAGTATTATGCAACGATGCAATTTAAATTGCACATTGTGCAATGCTCGGCATCACCTTTATACCGTTCGATGACGGGGAACGGGACAGGTGAGGGGAAAAAAACCGAGCGGAAACAAAGATGCGTCGATTTACGCGAGCGCCGGCCCCCGGCGCACTGCGATGCAGTTCCGTCAACCCTCCGTGCGCCAGCCTAACAGGTAGAGAGTCAGGGATCAACATGGACAAAAAGACGAAAATTGCCATCGCCCACAGCGACGCCGATCTCGGCAAGCCGGGCGAGTATTCCCGGCAGCAGTTGGATCTCGTGAAACAGATGATCCGCGATGTCGCGGACGACACGATGGGCGGAATGAAAAACATCGTATCGCGCGGCGACAAGGTACTCATCAAGATCAACACCGTCATCCCCATCGTGCCCAACGCCGGCTTCACCACCGACCCGCGCATGCTGGAGGCCTTGATCGAGCTGTGTTTGGAACAGAATCCGTCGCGCATCCAGATCGGCGAGCGTTGCGCCATGGGCGCCGACACCCGCCAGGCCATGGATTTGTGCGGCATTACGGCGGTGGCGGAACGAACCGGCGTCGAGCTTTGCCCCTTCGAGCACGCGCAGTTCGACATGTATAAGATCGACCGGCCGATCAGCTTTAACGAATTTCCGGTTCCCCGCCCGGTGCGCGACGCCGATGTGTACATCGGGTTGCCGAAAATGAAGGTCCATGTCCACACCACGTTCACAGGCGCGATGAAGCTTCAGTTCGGCAATTTGCCGGATTATGACTGGATGGTGCGCTGCCATCGCGACGATATTTATCAGAAGATCGTGAATCTGACGCGCGCCGCCAATCCCAAGTGGTTCGTGATGGATTCACTGTATGCGTGCCAGGGCAACGGCCCCTTCAGCCCTTACGGCGAAGACTTGATCAAGGATTTTAATACCATCTGCGGCGGTCCCGACCCGGTTGCGGTGGATACCGTGTGCGAAGCGCTGATGGATTGGGACTATCCCGGAACGAACGTGCCATCCACCGTGCTCGGTGCGGCCGAAGGCCTCGGCACGAACCGGATGGAAGAGATTGAGCTGAGCGGGCCGCCCATCGCGCAAGTGAAGCGGCGGTTCAAGCGCCAGAATACGGTTCTACAGGGCCAATACCCCAACGTCAACCTCATCATGGGGTCGACCTGCGAAGCCGGATGCCGCGCCATTGTGCGCATCCAATTGGACCAACTTCAGGCCGATGGCACGCTCGCGAAGTTAAAGCGGCCCCTCTATGTATTCACGGGCCTGCAATTCGAAGAGAAGATCACCCATGTCGATGGCGATGTCATCATCGTGGGAGATTGCGCCAAGGGAATGCAAGAGAAATTTCCTGACGCGCAATACTGGGGCAGTTGCACCGAGTATCCGAATTGCACCCCGATCTGGGCGAATCGCCCCGACGTTGGCATCGCGACCTATGTGCGCGAGCTGCAACGAGCCAGGGAGGCCGCCGCTGTTGCCACTTTATGAAGGACCCCTCAGCTACCCTGGAAAGATCCGGAGCGGTAAGCCGCGAACTGATCGAACGCCCTGAGTTTCTGATTCGTCAGGGCATCCTCAAATTACTCGCCATTAAGGATTCCGACGTCCGCATTCTGACGTTGGAACAATCCCGCGATGCGGTGGATAAAGGCCTGCACGCAGGCGGCGCCTTCTCCGCCACCATTCCCCTCGTCGCGTTATTTTACGGCGGCTTCATTACTCCCGATGTGGAAGACCCAACGCGCGTGGGCGCTGACATGTTTGTGCTCAGCAAAGGGCACGCCGTGGCCGCGCTGGCCTCGATTTACACCGACCTGGGTTACTTTGACGCCAAGTTGCTGAAGAACTCCCGCTCCTACGCGAGCATTTTAAACGGCCATCCGGGGCCTGTGCTGCCGGGCATTCAAATCGCGACTGGTCCAATGGGTCAGGGGTTCGCCGTGGCGCAGGGGTTCGCGCTCGCGGGGCGCTCCGGCCACCGGTTCGACTCGTATGCAGTGTTGGGCGACGGCGAGTTACAGGAAGGGCCGATCTGGGAAGCGGTGATGTACTCCGGCGCCAAGCGCCTGGACAATCTCTGTATCCTGGTGGATCACAATCACGGGCAACTCGATATTTCGAGCCGCCTGGTCTTTCCGATGCCGGAACTCGAGGCCGTATTCCCGTCGTTCGGCTGGCAGGTGCATAGCGTCGACGCCACCAAATACGAAGGCGTTTACGCTGCTCTGGAAGCATTCCGCTACGGAGAGCGCAACGGCAAGCCGACGGCGATCATTTGTCACACTACCAAGGGCCACGGAGCGTTTTCCGATTTCATGAACCGCCACAAGGTGACGGTGACCGATAACCTGGTCGAGCAGGAAATCGCCTTGCAATCCGCGTTGCGCGCCGCCCGCGTTGACGAGTTCACCCGCTTCTACGAACGGCTGGAAGAAAACCCGGACCAGCAACGCATTCAAAGCGCCCTGCTCAAGCTAGCTGAGCGGATGCACCTTTCCACCAAGCGCGACTCCTCAGGCGCCATGCCGCTGCAACAAGCGATCGGCCCGGTGATAACCGCTCGCGTTCCGCCGCGCGATAAACGTATTAAGTATGATGCGGCGCTTTTGCCGCGAATCGACCAGGCTAAAGAGTACAGCGCCGCCGATATTGTCACCGGCGCGATGAAGGTCTTCGCGCGCGATCCGGCGGTGGTTTCGGTGGATTCGGATCTTGCAACCACCAGCGGGCTCGAAGCGGGCGTGGGTGCGGTGGATCAGAACCGCGCGCTGAACGTCGGCGTGGCCGAGGCCAACATGATGGGCATAGGCGAGGGCTTCGCCGCCTTGGGCTACAACGCGTGGGTGAGTACGTTCTGCCCGTTCTTCGATTGGAAGGTTCTGCGCCGCATCGCGGTAGGTCATCAGGAGCGCATCGAGGCGATGGAGGCTCCGGACGGATGGCTGAGCGAGGGCCACGGGCTCGATCTGACGTTCCTCGCCACGGCCGCCAATTTCGAGACGCGCACCAACGGCGCTACTCACATGGGCAACGACGACATCACGATTTTCGATGGCATCGGCCATTTGAACATCATCGATGTCTCCTGCCCGCGCCAAATGCTATCGATCATGCAGTGGATCATGGCAGGCAATCGCGGCCTGATTTATCTGCGAGTGATGCGAACGCCATCGGCAGTGCTTTATGGCTCGGATTATGCCTTTCAGTTTGGAAAGGGCCAAATTCTGCGCCAACATGCGGAAGACGCAGCCGTCATCGTGAGCAGCGGCCGCGGCGTGCATGAGGCTCTGGCCGCGGCGGGCGAGTGCGCGAAAAACGGAGTGAGCGCGGGAGTGGTCGACATGCCCTCGATCGACGACGGCCTGCTGCTGGAGTTATTCAATTCGGGAAAGCGCCTGATCTTCGCCGAACAGAACAACGGATATATCTGGCAAAATTTTCTCAAGGTTCTGTACCGCCATCGTAAGAAATTGCAGGGTATAGATCTGGAGCGCGTGGTCGCCATCAATACTCTGAACGCCGATGGCCGGCCGCAGTTCATTCATTCCGGAACTTACGAAGAATTAGTGGCTGCCTTCGAGCTTTCGGCCCAGCAACTCGCCGGGACTGTCATGGATCGCGCGGCCCGGGGCAGCGCAGCATCTTGATCGTCATGGCGTGATTCTCAGGAGAACGATATGAGCGTTCCTATCTTGCATGAAACCGATGTGGAGGAATTGGATCTGCCGGGGCGGCATCTCCGCTGGGTGGTTGGCGACGGCGGCCTCAGTTCCTCGCATTGCTCGAGCTGCGTGATTCGCGTGGCGCCGGGAGAGAAAGTACGGCCCGCGCACAGCCATCCGCACGGCGAAGAAATGATCTACATCATCCGTGGATCGGGCCGCGTGCTGGTGGCGGGAGAGGTCGCGCCGGTTCGCGAGGGAACCGTGGTTCTGTTTCCCCAAGGCGCCGTCCATATGCTCCACAACACGGGCGCGGAAGAGATGAAGGTGGCATGTTTTTTCGCTCCGGGCACCAACCTGGAGAATTACAAGATGTACGAAGATGTCGATTTCCCCGATTAAGGCGGCCGTGTTTTCCGTTTTTTGTTCGCCACCGGCCACCGTTGCGTATACAATGTTCATTGCATAGTGTGCACTGATGATGCCCCGGCGCACCCGCCGTTGAATGCGCCGCGATCTTCAGCAGGCAGGAAAAGGAACGCCCATGTCTCTGAAACGCGCCCTCCTTATCGCCACATCCGCAGCCGCAACGCTGCTCTTTATGGCTCCGCTGTTCGGCGTCGGTCCGTCGTTTAAGCCAGACGCAACATTCAAAGGTTCCACCTTAAAGGGTTGGCACACGCTTGGCCAAGCCGATTGGAAAGTGCAGGACGGCCAGTTCACCGGAACAGCCAAGCCCGGCAGCCAGGGCGGTTGGCTGGTGCTCGACCAGTCCTATCAGGATGCGGCGCTATACAGTTCGTTCCGCTGCGGCGAGGGCTGCAAGACGGGACTCCTCTTGCGCGCGGAAAAAACTCCTCAGGGAATGAAGGGGATCTTCGTTTCGCTGAGTTCGGGAGATGTGGCGCCTTATCGCGTCACCTTGGATGCTGAGGGCCGTGAACTTTCGCGCGAGCGGCTAAGAAGCGGCGCCGGCGGCATGTGGCGCGTTGCGCCCGCGCCCGATCCTGCCGCCCCCGCACGCGGCGGCGGAGGCGCAGGCCGTGGACGCGGCGCGGCAACTGGACCCGTTCTGCCGCTAATACGCCCATCGAGCGCTTTCCGGACGGACGACTGGAACCAGGTAGAGATCATGATCGATGCCAACATGGTCCACACCGTCTTGAATAACGGCGGCGATAATCCCGGCATCACCGAGGACAACGATGCCCAGTACGGGCCGCTTGCCCTGTACGTCGGCGGCGGCGAGGTGAAGTTCAAGGACGTTGCCTTCAAGAATCTGGCGATCCGCGAAATGCCGGCGGAAAAGGTTTCCCAAAACTTCCGCATGCAGCGGATCAATCCGCTCTACTACGCGTGGGGGGCAGCGGCCGCCGACTTCAATCATGACGGCATCCTGGATATCGTGGCCGGCCCTTACATCTACCTCGGGCCCGATTATACGAAGCGCGTGGAGATCTATCCCGCCGTCGTTCGCAATCCGGGCAGGGAGTTCTCCACCGATTGCTGGATGACCTTCGCGGCAGATATGACGGGCGATGGATGGCCCGACGTCATCACGGCCAGCCACGATAAAGACGGCGGCTATGGCGGGGACCCGGGCGTTTGGCTTTACGTTAATCCCAAGGGCGAATCGCGCCGATGGGAAAAGCATCTGGTAGCTCCGATTTTCAACAGCGAAATCGCCGTTTTGAGGGATGTGGATGGAGATGGCAAACCCGAGCTCGTCTATGGCGCCGAAGGCTACCTTCGCTATGCGAAGCCGGACCCCGCGAATCCGACCGGCACGTGGACCATCCATAATGTTTCGGAGCACGGTTACGCGACAGCTCATGGCATCGGCGTCGGCGATATCAACGGCGACGGGCGCATGGATATCTTAAACGCGTACGGATGGTGGGAGCAGCCGCCGGCCGGCAGTAAGCAGGAGACCTGGACCTATCATTCGCAGGCGTTCGCCAGCTATGGACGCGGCGCCCCGGGCGGCAGCGTGATGGCCGTCTACGACGTGAATGGCGACGGCCTCAATGACGTGGTGACCGTGATGCAGGCGCATGGTTACGGCATCTCCTGGTTCGAGCAGAAGCGCGACAGCGCCGGAAAGATTTCGTTTGTAGAGCACCCGATCATGGGCGATTTCTCCGCCAAGAATGCCGGCGGAGTGACGTTCACGGAACCGCACGGTTCCACCTTCGCGGACGTCAATGGCGACGGCATACCGGATTTCATCGTCGGCAAACGCTATTGGGCTCACAAGGATTCTTACTTGGATCCGGATCCCTACGGAGCGGCCGTGCTCTACGTGTACAAGACCGTGCGCAATCCGAAAGCGCCGGGTGGCGCGGAGTTCGTGCCCGAGCTGATCCACAATTGGTCCGGCGCCGGTTCCGACGTGCTGGCGGTGGATTTGAATAAGGACGGCGCCATGGATATCGTCACCGCTACCAAGCTGGGCGCTTTCATCTTCTGGGGCAAGCCGCACGCCAAGCCAGCGGCTGCGCCGGCAGCAGCCAAAAAATAGGCGATTCTGTTGGAATTTAAGAATTAGCTCAGTCCATCACGACGTCTTGCGCGGCGCGAATTTCCGGCGGGGAAACGCCTAGCATTCTGCGCACGTGCAGCGCCTCGTCGGTTGGCGTTTGACCGAAGTAGCGCTTAAATTCGCGACTGAACTGCGAAGGGCTCTCATAGCCAACGCGATCGGCCGCTACCGCCGCATTTAAGCCATCGTGCGCCATGAGCATTCGCGCCTTGTGCAACCGGATCGATTTCAGATATTGCAAAGGCGAAGTCGCCGTGACCGCTTTGAACGTGTGATGAAACGCGGAAATGCTCATTCCGCTTTCTTCGGCCATGCGCGCTACTTCCAACGGCTCGGCGTACCTCACGTGGATGCGTTGCAGCGTGGTGAAAATCTGCGCCATCTGACTGCTGCGCGCCAACAACGCGAGCAACGCGTCGCCGCGCGCGCCGCACAGCACGCGATACGTAATTTCCCGGACAATGGATGGGCCGAGCACCTTCGCATCCGCGGGCGACCGCAAGCACTTCAACAATCGGATCGCGGCCTCCATCATTTCCGGATCGAGAGGCGTGGCGCAGATACTGCTGAGCGCGTCGGAACTGGGCTGCTTCTTTCGTATGTCGATCTTCAGCGCGAGCTCACTCAACGTGCTCATGTCGATGCGAATCGAAACGCCCAATAGCGGCTGGTCATTCACCGTTTCGGTTTCGCACTCAAATGGCAGAGGCACCGTGAGCACCAGATAATTCGTTGCGTCATAGACCACGCACTTTTCGCCGACAAAACCCTTCTTACGGCCGCTCGCCACGATCACGATGCTGGGGTCGTAGAGAACCGGCGTCCGCGGATAGCACCGGTCGGCGCGTGTCAGCTTGACGCCATCGAGAATCGACGGACGCATGCCTTCGCCCGTGGTCAATTCCATCAACAACTCCACCATCTGGCGGCGCTGGCGTTCGATTGTCTGTTCCGCGGACGGCATTCTGCCCTATCGGAACTGTAACAGCCAAATCAGCACATTGCCAGGAAATTTCCAACGGATTGCAGGATTAGGCAAGCATATTATAGGTTTCAATATTGAGAGATCGGCGGCTTTGGAGTTTCATAAAAGAGAGGGAAAGGACCAATTATGGAAAAACGCAAGCTTGGATCGCAGGGAGCGGTCGTGTCCCAAATGGGGCTCGGCTGCATGGGAATGAGCGAATTCTACGGCGAGCGGAACGACGTGGAATCCGCCGCCACGATCTTACGGGCGCTCGATCTGGGTATCGATTTTCTCGATACCGCGGACGCTTACGGCATCGGCGACAACGAAGAACTGATTGGCAAGACTATCCGCGGCAAGCGCGACCAGTTTTTTATCGCCACCAAATTCGCCAATGTTCGCAAGAAGGAAGACCCGTCGTTCTGGGGGATCAGCGGTAAGCCCGAGTATGTGAAGGCTGCGTGCGACGCTTCGCTAAAACGGCTCGGGGTGGATCACATCGATCTGTACTACCAGCACAGAGTCGACCCGCAGACGCCGATCGAAGAAACGGTGGATGCGATGGCCGGCTTGGTGAAAGCCGGAAAGGTGAAGTATCTGGGCCTTTCCGAAGCGTCGCCGGCCTCGATCCGCCGGGCGCACAAAGTGCATCCCATCACCGCGCTGCAAACCGAATACTCGCTTTGGGAGCGCCACGTGGAAGTGGAGATTCTGCCCACGGTGCGCGAATTGGGAATCGGCTTCGTGCCATACAGCCCGCTGGGGCGCGGCTTCCTGACCGGCGCCATTCGTAAGCCAACCGATTTCGGCGCCAGCGATTTCCGCACGCAGCGATATCCCCGCCTTGCCGGGGACGCGTTCGACAAGAATCAGGCGCTGGTGGAACGCGTGCGCGAAATCGCGAAGGGGCGTGGCGTTAGACCCGGGCAACTGGCCTTGGCGTGGGTGCTCTCCAAAGGCGGCGACATCGTGCCGATCCCCGGCACCAAGCGCAGAACCTATCTCGAAGAAAACGCCGCGGCGGCGGATATCAAGCTGACTCCCGACGAAGTGGCGGAGTTGGAAGCGGCGGTTCCGGCGGCGGAAGTCGTGGGCGATCGCTATGCGCCGGCGAGTATGCAGACCATCGATCGTTAATCGAGCTGCGACGAAAACCGCGCCGCGCTGAGCGGTTAAACTTTGAGAGTGACTGACCGCGCGCAAACCTTGGTTCTAATCGTCGGAGCTGGCCCTACCGGTTTGGCATTGGCATGCGACCTGGCCCGGCGAGGCGTATCTTTCCGGATCATCGACAAGGCCCCGCAATATTTCTCGGGCTCGCGCGGAAAGGGCCTCCAGCCGCGGACGCTGGAGGTCCTTGACGACTTCGGCGTGATCGAAGAGACGCTCTCCAGTGGCCGCTTTCACCTGCCCTTTCGTGGCTATGAGGGTGGAAAGGTGACCGGCGACCGCGATCTGCACGAAGGCCGCGAACCGACTCCGGATACGCCATACGCCAGCCCGCTGATCATTCCGCAATGGCGCGTCGAGGAGATTCTACGAAACCGGCTAGCCGAATACGGCGGCCGGGTCGAACTCTCCACTGAGCTGACCGGATTCGAACAGGACGATCAAATTGTGACCGCGACTTTGACGCGTCCCGGCGGCGCCGAACGGGTAACGGCCGCGTACATGATGGGAGCGGATGGCGGCCATAGCTTGATCCGGCACAGTCTCGGCGTGGGTTTCGAAGGCGAAACCTGGGCGACCGAAAGAATGCTCATCGGAGACGTACAGGCCGACAGCCTCGATCGCGACCACTGGCATTCCTGGCCGCACAAGGAGCTTGGATGGGTGGCGCTCTGTCCCCTGCCCGGCACGAATTCTTTTCAGTTCCAGGCGCAGATCGGGCCTGACGAATCGGACCAGCCTTCGCTCGAGCGTTTCCAGCAGATTATCGACGAACGTACCGGCGGCATGGGTATACGCCTTCACAACGCCACATGGCTCTCGCTCTACCGGGCCAACGTGCGCATGGTGGATCGCTACCGTGTGGGCCGCGTTTTCCTGGCGGGCGACGCCGCGCACGTCCATTCGCCCGCCGGCGGCCAGGGCATGAACACCGGCATTCAGGACGCCTACAATCTCGGCTGGAAATTGGGACAAGTATTCGCCGGCGCGCCTCCGGATCTGCTCGAAACTTACGAGGCGGAACGGCTACCGGTGGCGGCATGGATGCTCGGCGTCACCTCCAAGCTGCATCTCGCGATGCGCGCCGAAGCGAAAGATCACCGGCGCGGTCCGGAGACTCTGCAACTCGGCATCAACTATCGCGGCGGCCCGCTCGCGCGGGAAGCGCGCGCAACCCCCGGAGCCGTCCAGGCGGGCGACCGCGCACCCGATGCGCTCTGTCACGACGCAACTGGGGCGCCGGTGCGTCTGTTCGACGTTTTCCGCGGACCGCACTTTACCCTGCTTGCATTCGGAATGCCCGCGCCTGCTGCCCTCGAAGAACGTTATGGCGACGCTGTTCGGACGCGGACGATCACCCGCGCGGGCGAACCGGCCCCAAGCGGTGGCATTGTCGATACTGACGGCCATGCCCATCGCGCTTACGATATTCACGATGCTGCGCTGGTTCTGGTTCGGCCCGACGGCTACATCGGGCTGATGACAGATGCGGCCGGGAGCGGACTGACGGAGTATCTGGCGTCGGTTTGCGGTACCGGCCCGGCACTTACGGCACGGATTGAATCGTAATCCGGCCATCGTTTTCCCAGGCTGCCAGCGCGCCGCCGCCGGGCAGCGCCGCAACGCTCGGAAAGGAACCTTTCGCACCCACTGGGCGCGCCTTCGCGTCGCCGGGGCCTCGAACGACAATGCCCGCGGGCGTCGTCCAAATCGCATACACGCCATTTTTAGCGGGTGAAATCGAGACGTCCGTTCCCTGGCCGATCTCGATTTCTGGCTTGCCTGGGCGATCGAGGAACAGTGAGTGCTCACGGCGCCACGCGGTGACAATGCCGGCGTCCGTCACCGCCACGCCGCCGCCATCCATCGGGCATGCGTTCAGCTTCCACGTGCCTTCGCCGAGTTTTTCTGGCGCGGAGAATTTAGCGTTCTCGCCCGATCGCGCCAGGTACATGTCGCGCGACCCATTCAGCCAGTTGCGCCACATCACCACGATTTTTCCGTCGCGATCGAACGCGACCGAGGGATGGCAACACTCGCAGATCGTGCCATCGGGCGACGCATACACCAGCGCGTTCTTCGACCATGTCGCGCCCCCGTCGTCCGAGCGGGATCCATACAGCCTCGAGCCGTGATCGCGGTTATCGAGCCAGACCGCAAACAAATGGCCCTTCCCGTCGGCGGCGAGACCATGGAGTCCTTCGGTTGGCGCGCCCCGGAACATCGTTGATCGAAATTCCTTTCGACCACGTCATTCCCCCGTCCGTCGAACGCCACGCGATCAAATCGCCATCCGACGGCAGGCCGTGCGCGTGAGCGCCCTCGCCGGCAATCTTCCCGGCGACGGCCGTAATCACGATCGCGGAGCCGGCAAACGCGATGCGCGGCCCGCGGTGGCGCGTCAAGGGAATAATTGCGCCGCTGCCTACTTTCACGGGCGTGGAGAAAGTCTTGCCGGCGTCCGTCGACCGGCTGAAATAGATCGCGTGCCCCGCGCCGAATACCAGTGCGGCCGTCGATCCGTTCACTGCCAACTGCGGCTCGTGGGCGGGAGCATCCGGTCCCATAGGGCCGATGCTTGCCGCCACCAAGAACGATGCGAGTATCCAATACATTGCCGCCTCCTAGAATGCTAGCCGTATCGCGAGCTGAAAACCGCGGGGATCTCCCACTGCCGTGATCTGTTGGAACGTGGGCGAGGGACTGGTGGGATAGGTCCCTGTTCCGAATGTGCCGTTGAGACTCACTCCATTCACATGATTGGTGAGGTTGAACCCTTCGGCGAGCGCCTCCATTTTCAACCGTTCCGTTAACTGGAAGGAACGGCTGAGCCGTGCGCCGAGACTGAGAAAGTCGAAGCCCTGGCCGGCGTTGCGGTTGATGAAGATGCCATTGATGGCCGGGCGCGCAGTGGTTCCCTGAATAGTCTGCGCTCCGGTGGTGATGTTAAACGGAAGGGGAGAATAGTATTGAAACAACGCATTCAGAGAAAAGCCGTGACTCAATCGCCTCCACGAGTTGGTAGCTTTGCTCATCGGCGAATGGATCGATCCGTCGAACACAAACCGGTGTCTTTGATCGTCGTCCGACCTGCCGTAATCCTGCCAGATATTGAAGTTGTTAATGGGCGCGCTGAAGAAAAACTCGCCCACGTTGTCGAGCGCCTTGGAATAGGTATAAGAGATGCGGTAATTGCCCCACTTGGCCGGACGCTGCACGAAGGAGACATGCAACGCGTCGTAATGAGAATCGGCAAGCGACGAATACTGACTGTCATTTCCGATGAGCGGATTGGGACGGCATCCGTTGTTGGTTCCGGCCGCGGTACACGACGGTACGTTCTGATTGACGGAGACGATCAGATGCAATCCGCGCACGTGCTGGTATCCGGCGCTGATGGCGCTGGTCCCGCCAAGCTGCCGCTCGATTTCAAAACTGCCTTGCTCGGAATAAGCGTTCTGCATATTCGTTTGCATGGTCGAGTAATTGAATAGAACTCCCGCGGGAATCGTTAGACTGTTCAGAATATTCGGAAATACCGGCGCGCCCGTCTGCGCGGGCGAAAGGCTGATGCTGACCTGGCTCAGCTGCGCCGGATTGATGGTGTTATTCGCTGAGAGCAGAGCGTTCGCCAGCGCACGCAATGGCACACGATCGTAAAACAGGCCATAGCCCCCGCGGATGACGGTCTTGCGCGAGGCAAAGGGCGTCCAGGCGAACCCCACGCGGGGCGAGACGTTGTTCGTGTCCGTGGCAATGCTTCGAAGGAATTGCAGATCATAACGCACGCCAAGATTCAACATCAGCCGGTCATTCACCTTCCATTCATCCTGCGCATAGAAGCCCGTGTTGGGATTTGTTTGATAAATCGTATTGGTGTTGAATGTTTGCGTGAAGCCGGAATTGTTGTAGGTTCCGGCGAGGAAGTTGGCGAGAGAAGAAAACGAATAACTGCCGCGATAGGAACGCGGGTAGGTGATGGTGTCGTCGTTATAGATAAATTCGGTTCCCACGCGCAGAGCGTGCGCGCCGGCCTGATAGGAGAAGTTATCCACGACTTGGCCTAGTTTATTCCGGCGGGCAGTCGGCGAGCCCGAGAGCGTGCCGAACGAAGCCACCCCCGAAATGCTCACCGCGGGCCCAATCGGGTCGGATGGAGGAGCCTGAAGGTTGCTGTTCCAGAACTGGCCGCGCGTTTCGTTCACGGCTCGCGGCGACAACGTGAAAATATTGCTGACGGCCACGATCTGATCCGTATCGTCCAGATTGGCCGACGCGCTCGGCGCACTTAATCCTCCGGCGCCTCGCGAATTGATACTGGTGACGTGATACAGACTGTAGCGCGCGCTGAATTGATCCTTTTCGCTGAAGCGGTGATCTAGCTTGCCGAAGAAATTCGTGCTGTGGACTGGGTTCGGATAGATGCCCGTCGAGATCTGCGGCCCCGGATACCCAAGAGCGAGAAGGTGGGCGTCGATCGCGGCGACGTTGGCAGGCACGATGGTCACCAGACCGGACTGGTTCAGCTCTCGCTGTTCAAAATTGGCGAAGTAGAAAGTCTTGTCGTGGATAATCGGACCGCCGAGGCTCGTTCCATACTGAGCCTGCGTCATGGGCAGCACCGTATTGGAAAGAGCGTTCGCCGCGTTCAGGCTGCTATTGCGGAAATATCCATACAGGTCTCCATGCAGCGTATTGCCGCCGCTTTTCGTGACCACGTTCACGTAGCCGCCCAACGCGCGTCCGAACTCCGCCTGGCCGCCGGAGGTCACAACCTGCAGTTCCTCGACTACGTCCAAGCCATAAAAGGCGCCGGTGAGTCCAGCCGCGTCGTCGTTGTCCGAGAGTCCGTCGACGATAAAGCTGTTCGAAAAATTGCGCTGGCTGTCGACCGAGATTCCCTGTCCCGGCGCCGCGGCCGTCTCCGCGAAAAGCTGGTTGGCGGCGGTATTCGTAGGCGAAACTCCGGGAACCAGCACAGCCGCATCCAGAAAGCTGCGGCCATTCAGAGGAAGCTGCTGAATTTCGGTGGTCGATACCGTGCCGGCAACCTGCGACCGTGCGGCCTCCAATACCGTCGCATCGCCGGTAACGGTGATGCTCGTTTGCGCCGATGCGACGCCGAGCGCAATCGGCAGCTCAAATGCGGAGCCGATCGTCAGAGTGAGGTTCCGTATCTGGTCGGCGAATCCCTCGCGGTGAACCTTCACTTCGTATCGCCCGACCTTGAGATAGGGGAAGCGGAAGCGCCCTTCTCGATCGGTATTCATTTTGGCCGTTACATTGGTTTCGACTTCACGCGCCGAGACCTGCGCGTTTTCGATCGCCGCGCTGCTCGCATCGACGACGCGCCCGCTGATGCTTGCGTTGTTGATCGATTCCTGGCCGGCAACCGCCATTGTCCAGAAAAATGTTAAAGAAATCGCCTTGCAAACAGGCGAGGGGCCCAACATGACTCTCCTCCTGATTGATGAACAGATCACCAACTACAAACCGGTGAGGCTATTCCAATGAGGAAGGAGGACCGCGCTTAGGCGCGGTCTCGGCAGAGAGAATATGGCGGACGAAATCGGTTGGGTGAGGCAGCGCCTGGGCCGTGAGCGAAAGCGCCAGCGGCGCGGCGGCCGGCACAAAGACCAATCCAGACCGGCGGGCGGCGGTGTACTGCGCTTGATCGAAGACAGAACATCGGGACTGGAACGCCGGTCCATCGGACCGGGCCGCCGCGTCCCCATCCATCGCGCAATGGTGCTTTCCGTCGCGCCGGCAGCACGCTGGCATATCCGGCGAATTCGCCAGAAGCAGAGGCGCGATCAGCGGAAAGCTGAACAGCGCGACCAGCAGAGATGCAAAGGCTCGGCGCATTTTGCCAGGAATGAATTCTCTATTATCCACTGCTTGCCAGGTTGACGCAAGCGTCGCGCCGGGCTACGTTGTAGAGCAAATGGGCACGCTTCAGGAGCAATTCGGCCAGATCGACATCTATCTCTTCGACCAGCTTCTGAAGGGCCGCATCGCGCCCGGAATGCGAATCCTGGACGCCGGATGCGGTTACGGCCGCAACCTCGTCTACCTACTACGGGAACGGTACGACGTTTACGCCGTGGACACGGACGCGGAGGCTGTGGACAGCGTCCGCTCTCTCGCTCGAATGTTCGCTCCCGCGCTTCCAGAATCTAACTTTCGAGTCGAGAGCGTCGAACACCTGTCCTTTGGCGAGGCTTTCGCGGATGTCGTCATCAGCAACACGGTTCTCCATTTCGCTCGCGACGACGCGCATTTCGATTCCATGCTCCGCGGCTCGTGGCGTGTTCTGAAACCCGGCGGGCTCTTCTTCTGCCGCCTCGGATCCACCATCGGCATGGAGACCCAGGTGAGACGCATCCAGGGCCGCCGCTACAAGTCACCCGATGGCTCGGAGCGGTATCTGGTGGACGAAGCGCTCCTCGCGTCGTTGGCTGAACGGTTAGGCGCCGAACTCGCCGACCCGTTGAAGACCACCGTCGTCCAAAACCAACGCGCGATGACCACATGGGTCTTGCGGAAGAGGCCGCTTTAAGAGAAGCTTTCCCTATTAGTGAGCGCCGGGGCCGGCTGTGTTCCCATAGAGTCGTGACTGATCGCGGAAGACAAGCCTTGGCAACGAAATTAAAGATCTTCGACCCTCGCGATGCCTCAACAGGCACGGGTGGAGCGGAACTGCTGGACGCGAGCGTTGTGCAGCGAGGCGCGCAATGGTGGATGTACCTTGGGGGACAAGCCCACGGGTATGGACCTACCGACATCTATAGCGCATCACTCCCATCGGGAGCGCCGCTCTCTGCTACCGCCTGGGAACTCACGCGCGGCGCAGGGGGAGAGGTGGCGCCGGTGGCGGCGCGGACCGTGAGCCAGCCCTGGGATGGCAATGGCGGACGCCACTGTCCGTCCTATGTCAAAGGATGGGACCCCAGCGAATCCGCGTGGGTGGAACGCATCTACTACGCCGGCGCGGCCGAGAACCTGTGGGGTCCGTACACGATCGGCTTTCTCGAATGGAACGGCGAGAAATGGTCAGATCGGCCCGAACCAGCCTTCGTTGCGAATGAAGATTGGGAACACGGAAGCGTATACGAACCGAATCTCATCTATCACGACGGCAAATGGAAGATGTGGTACGTCGCTGGATCAAACTGGGAGGATTATCTGGTGCACGGGTACGCAGAAAGCGCGGATGGCGTCACCGGCTGGAGCAAGCATACAGTCTTTGCAGCGCCCGAAATGAAGATGTTCGACTTCTGCGTTCGTCAACGAGGAGAATCATTCGACGCCATCTTCGCACGCGTCTGGGTTGGAAAAGGTACGCCATCGCCCGACACTGGCTTGTGGTGGTGCAGAGCCAGCAAGCCATCCAGTACGCTTTCCGAATGGAGCCAGCCGATTCAGATCATGGCGGCTGAACCTTGCGAGTGGCATTCCGGCCCATGGAAGCCCTCGTTTCAATTCCACGGGCAAGATAATGAGCGCGCACTGGTGTTCTTTGACGGGCTATATCCAACAGGCGATCCGGGGCCATTTCCCTTTGCGTTTACGCTCGGCTGCCTCGAACTCGCTCTACCGGTTGGTTCTTCTTCCGATGAGCATCGCCGCATGTAGGGATCTCCCGCAAAACATAGAATGGAAAACGTGTTTTTTGTGACTCGCTAGCAAGTCCCACCCAAAAAAAGTAAAGTATCGCGGTCGTATTCAGCATCACCCATCAAGGGGTTATTCCACTAGCTGCCGGATGTGTGAAGAAGCGCTTTGCGTCACCTGAGGGGACAAGCGCCTAAAGCGACATCATGACTGAATGCGAGCAAATGACGGAGTCAAGAGAACCAGTGATCGTCCGTCGCGGGAGACACTTTGCCATCGGCCTGAGTGTGGTCACGGGCATCCTGGCGACTCTCGTTCTTCTGTGGTGGATGTTCGGATTTGCTTTGCCTATTAGCGTCGCGCCGGCCGCCGCGAAGATGATGCCGAATACGGCCATCGGTTTCATTCTTTCCGCACTTGCGCTGCGGTATCGGAGCATTTCGACAGCCGGGGTACCGCCACCGCGGTCTTGGCGCACCACAGTCTGCGCCGGGCTGGCAGCGTTGGTTGGATTGGTCACGCTCGTGGAATACATCTCCGGTTCTGGTTTGGGCATCGACACCCTTATCTTGCGCAGCGGGCTAGTTGCGGCTAGCGGCGCCTATCCCGGCAGGATGTCGCCAGTCACGGCGCTTTGCTTTTGCCTGCTTGGCGCAGCGCTGCTGTTTCTTGACGCCCGAACGCGCGATGGCCAGTGGCCCGCTCAGCTCCTCGCCCTGACAACCGTTTTGGTAGGAGGAACGGCGCTATACGGTTATTTATTCGGGCTCAGGGCTTTCTACCAGATCCGTAGCTACACCGCCATGACAATGGACGCCGCCTTGCTCTTCGTTGCGATGGGTTTGGGCACGCTATTGGCGCGGGCCGACCGCGGCTGGTTCGCGGTCATATTTACCGAACGCCTTGGTGGGATGCTCGCCCGGCAGCTGTTTCCGTGGATCGTATTGATGCCCGCCTTTCGCTGGCTTCTCTGGGAAGGAGAACTGGCGGGCTGGTACCGCGCTGCTTTCGGGGTCGCCGTTTTTGTCTCTTTTACTCAACTGATTCTCAGCTTCGTCGTCTGGCGGGGCGCGCAGTGGTTGAATGCCGAAGACGAGCGCCGCGAAAACGTCGAAGAGGCGCTCCGCACAAGCGAAACGCAGTTTCGGACGCTTGCCAATGCCATACCCCAGCTATGTTGGATGGCGAACGCCGACGGCGGGATCTTCTGGTACAACCATCGCTGGTATGAGTACACCGGCATGACTCCCGAGCAAATGGAGGGATGGGGCTGGCAGTCAGTGCACGACCGCGAGATGCTCCCGAAGGTCATGGAGCGCTGGGAATGGTCGATCGCAACGGGTGAACCATTCGAGATGATCTATCCGCTCCGCGGCGCCGATGGCGTCTTTCGCTCCTTCCTGACACGTGTCATGCCGGTTTCGGGTCAGGACGGCAAGGTAGTACGTTGGTTCGGCACCAACACGGACGTAAGCGAACAGCAACGAGCCGAAGTGGATACGAGAAAGACGAAAGATTTGTTGGAGATGTTCGTTAAGTCTGCGCCCTTGGGCCTGGCCATGTTCGACCGCGAGATGCGTTATGTGCGTGTCAGCGACCAGTGGCTGGCGGATACGGGCATTGGAAACCGGAACGTTCTCGGGAAGTCTCACTATGAGGTTTTCCCGGACTTGCCAGAGTATTGGAAGGAGGCCCACCGCCGCGGTCTGGCTGGAGACGCCCAAAAAGGGGAGGACGACTGGGTAGCCCTCGATGGCAGCGTACATTCGGTCCGGTGGCGCATGCAGCCCTGGGGAGACTCGGGTGTGCAAACTGGCGGCATCATTGTCTCTGTCGAAGATATGACAGAGAGAAAGAAGACGGAACTGGAAGTACGGAAGTTCGTCTCGCTGGCAGACAACAGCATGGAGTTCATCGGCATGTGCGATTTGAATTTCACGCCGTTCTACGTCAACAAGGCAGGCTTGCGCCTGCTGGGACTTGGAAGCTTGGAGGAGATCTCAAGAAAGGGTCTCAAGGAGGCTTTCTTCCCCGAAGATCAGCGCTTCATCATGGAGGATTTCCTCCCGCGCGTGCTCCGAGAGGGCCGCGCTGAAGTGGAAATCCGGTTCCGCCATTTCCAGACCGGTGAACCGCTCTGGATGATCTACAACGTCTTTTACATTAAGGACGCCGCCGGCAGGCCGATCGGCCTCGCCACTGTGAGCCGCGACATTACCAAGCGGAAGCAGACTGAGGAGGCGCTCCGTGTAGGGGAAAAGCGCCTAGCAGCCCTGATTGACAACGCGATGGACGCTATCGTCACGGTAGACGAGAAGCAGAACGTGGTTCTGTTCAACGCCGCGGCTGAAAAAATCTTCCGGTGCTCCGCATGGGAGGTTCTGGGAAAGCCGCTCGACGGCTTTCTGCCCGAGCGCTTCCAGGACACACATCGCCGCCAGATACAATTGTTCGCGGCTACCGGCGCAACTGCACGTTCGATGCAGTCCCCAGGGACACTCTACGGACAGCGCGCGGATGGCGAGGAGTTTCCACTGGAAGCAACCATTTCGCAAGTGAACGTGGGTGGACAGAAACTCTGCACCGTGATTTTGCGAGATATCACGCAGAGGAAACAGGCCGAAGAATTGGCCAGGCTCTATGCCCAGACCCAAGAGATGGACCGGCTCAAGACTGAGTTCTTTGCCAATGTCAGCCATGAGTTTCGCACTCCTCTGACTTTGCTGTTGAGCCCAATTGAAGAACTGCTGAGAACCTCTGGGGATCCTATCTTGGCGCGGCGTTCGGACCTGGAACTGATGCGCCGCAATAGCCTTCGGTTGTTGAGGATGGTGGACACTCTCTTGGATCTGTCCCGGATCGAGGCGGGCCGCCTTGAGGGGGAATATGAACCTACGGACCTCGCGGCGCTGACTTTAGATTATGCCAGCGTTTTCCGCGCGATCATCGGGAACGCCGGCTTGTATTTTGACGTGAACGCCGAAGCTTTAGGCGAACCGGTGTATGTGGACCCGGCGATGTGGGAAAAGATCGTGCTCAACCTTCTTTCCAACGCCTTCAAGTTCACACTCACCGGCGGAATCACGGTACGGCTCAAGAGAAACGGCCGCTTCGCTGAACTGACTGTCGCGGATACCGGAGTCGGCATCCCCGAAGCTGAGCTTCCCCGAATTTTCGAGCGCTTTCACCGGGTCGAAGGTTCGCGGGGGAGAACCTTCGAGGGGACAGGCATCGGATTGGCGTTGGTCCAGGAATTGGTAAAGTTGTGTGGCGGATCGATCGCGGTACGCAGCGAGTTGAACAAAGGAAGCGTTTTTACCGTTTCAATTCCGTTTGGAACGGCCCATTTGCCTGGCGCCCCAAGCTCACTCGAGATCTCGAACATACCCGTCGAGCACCCGGCTCCCCTTGAACAGGCGCAATCGCCGCAAATTGACAGCCTGCCGCCGGGAGCCTCTTCGCAGCCGGCCATTGGGATCCATCTAGGTCCTCTATCCCGGCCAAGGCGCATCGTCCGAATCGTTCTTGCCGATGACAATGCGGACATGCGCGCCTACATCGCGCGTTTGTTGGCCCCAACCTATGAGGTCGAAGCTGTTGGCGATGGTCAAGAAGCGATGGCCGCAGTCATTAGACAGTCGCCGGACCTGGTATTGAGTGATGTGATGATGCCGATCATGAATGGCATGCAATTACTGGAGGCACTCAGGAGGAACCCGGCCACGGCGACCATCCCGGTCATCCTGTTGTCGGCCCGCGCCGAGGATGAGTCACTTCTTGAGGGTCTGGACACGGGAGCGGACGACTATGTGATTAAGCCGTTTAGCGCCGCGCAACTGCTGGCGCGAGTCAGGTCGCATGTCAGGCTGGCACGCCTGCGTGAAGAAGCCAAATCAATCGTAACCCAAAGCGAAGCGCGCCTTCGTCAGGTACTGGAAGTAGCCCCGGAGGCGATCTTGGAGATCGACGCGCAAGGGCAGATCTTGCTCATCAACGAGGCCGCCGAGCAGATGTTCGGTTACAGCCGTGATGAATTCCTGGGCCTTAACGTCGATACTCTCGTTCCCGACGCTCAGCGCGGTAACCACGCTCAACTTCGACTTGGCTATGCGCTGAAGCCTAAGAGGCGGCCCATGGGCAGCGGACTTCACCTACACGCGCAAAGAAGAGACGGTTCTCTCTTCCCTGTGGAGATTAGCCTGAGCCCCAACCACTCTGAGTCCCCCATGACCGTCATCACACTAGTTCGGGATATCACGGAACGCCGGAAAGCGGAGGCGCAGCTCGAGGTAAATCGCGCACAATTAGCATCGTCCGCCCGGCTGGCGTCCCTGGGCGTGATGGCGGGGGGTATCGCTCACGAAATCAATAATCCTCTCGCGATTATTCATGCGTCTGCGGACGATCTTGTCCGCAGGGCTGAACAGGGTGTGGTGCCGGCGGATATTGTTGTGCAGAATTCCGAACGAATCCAGCAAACGGCCAAGCGTATCACCAAGATCATCAGGAGCATGCGGCTCCTCGCTCGCGAGGGCTCCCAGGACCAGTTTCGTCCGACGCTGGTTTCCAGGATTGTGGAAGAGGCTCTGGAGGTATGCACAGAGCGGTTCAAAGTTCATTCCGTGGAGCTGCGCCTCCCGGCCATCGATCCGGCATTGTGTATTTCGTGCCGCGAAGGCCAGATCGCGCAAGTGCTGGTGAACCTGCTTCAGAACGCATCGGACGCGGTTATGGAAAATTCGCGAGAGAGGTGGATTCGTCTGGATGTGCGGGTACACGATGGCACAGTTGTGTTTTCCGTTATTGACAGCGGAGCAGGTGTTCCGCAGGACCTGAAGACCAGGATTATGGAGCCGTTCTTCACTACCAAGGAGGTGGGTAAGGGTATGGGATTAGGACTCAGCCTCTCACGCACGATCGTAGAGGAACACGGTGGCAAGCTCGAGCTCACGGAGGAGAACGGCTGCACTTGTTTCTCTTTCCGTCTTCCCTTGTCGCCAGAAACAGAGACCGCATGCAATTGAAAGACGCAGCAATTCTCGTTGTAGACGATGAACCCTTACTACTGAAACTCGTCGCTGACTGGTTCGAGAGTGCCGCTGGCCGAGTGTTCGTCGCCCGAAATGGAGTGGAGGCATTGCAGGTGGCGGCCGGAAACAAGATTGACCTGATTATTACGGATGTCCGCATGCCGGTGATGAATGGTATTGACCTGCTCAAAGAAGTCAAGACAAAACAGCCGCACGCATCCCGCGTAATCTTAGTCACTGGCTTTGCCGATGTGGAAGCGCGCGAAGCCTATGATCTGGGCGCTGAAGCGATTTTGGAGAAGCCATTCGGGCTCGACGACCTGACCCATGCAGCGCAACGGGTTTTGGCGGAACGAGAGCAACTGTGGCAGACCCCTCTCGATCTGGCTGCTTATCCTACCCTGGCCGGCGGTTTTGCCAGTTTGGATCTGGCCCTGAAGGAACATCGGATTACGTTCGGCCGTGGCGGCTTCTGTGTCGAATCCAAACAGCCCCTGGTGGAGGGTCCGGTAAATATCAAGCTCGATTTCAAAGCGGATAACTTTTTCTTGGCTGGCCAGGGCATCATTCGCTGGCTGGCGCCGGTCGCCAATCAGGTGGGCGTCGAGCTCACCTATGTCGCTAAAGAGGCTCGTGAACGGGTGATCGAGCTAACCGAACGGTCGCCTGCCTTTTTGCCAAATGCCCCTCAGATATTACCTCAGGGCAGTTAGCAGCCGATGCACCGGAGCGGCGGTCAGCGTAGTATCATCGGAGCGTTTAAAGCGAAGGGTTCGCGCAGAGCGATCCGAGTTTGCTACGCGCTCCGGAACAACCAGAAAAAGAATTCAAGTCCGCCATGAACCCACGTCATTTCCTTCAACCCGAGCTGCTTCGTTTGATCAAGGAGCGCAACCTTGAGTTCGGCGTGATCGTGCGCCGCCTAACGAATCCGCAACTGGCGTTCACATTGGCGCGCAGCCGCACCATCGTTTTCCAATCCGTGCAGCCAGGAAGCCTCCCGATCGAGTCGCCACTCGAAGCCGTCAAAGTATTTCCCGATGGACGCGAGGAGCCAGTCCGGAACCTGAACGTCGCAGGCCTCACGCTCGGCGATTTCCGCAACATCCTTGCGGTCTCGGAGCCCTCCACTGTCTACACCGCGCCGGTGCGGATTTGCGGCGCGCGTGCCCTTCTCGCCGGTCGGACTCGTGCAGCCCGCAGGCCCGATTATCGTATCGGCCTCCGTGCCTTCCATGCTGTTTGAGGATATCGATCTGGAGCGTCCGGCTGGGATATTCCGCAATTGCCGTTCAGCACGCACCCGTTTTTCGATAAGTAGGCGTGGGTCCTGTCCTTTGTGCAACACGGCGGCGCAGCACAGTCTTGTTTAGTTCGTTGAAGGGCATTACGATGAAGCAATGAAGATCGCGCGAGTGATGTTGGTGACGAACGGTGCGACTCTGCTCTGTTACGGACCCTTGTCGCTGTTTTTCGTTCCCGTGTACTCAGTGGCGCAGGTGGCGTCGGGGCAGCAGGACAGCTCAACGACGAATCCATGAAACCACCACCGAACGTCAAGACGCCAGCGCAATACATCGCCTCACTCCCCGCCGATCGTGCGAAGACGATCACGACGGTTCGCGCATTCGTGAACAAACACATTCCGCGCGACTACGATGAGTGCCTCGTCTGGGGCACGATTGGCTGGACGATCCCCCTGTCTCGATATCCAGACACTTACAACAAGCAGCCGATCTGCTACGTCGCGCTCTCGTCGCAGAAGAACTACTGCTCGCTCTACCTGATGGGCGCGTTTTGGAGTCCGAGTCAGCTCGAACAGCTGAAGGCGGCGTTCAAGGCGGCGGGGAAGAAGCTCGACATGGGGAAGTGTTGCGTTCATTTCGAGTCGCCGGACGATTTGCCGCTCGAAGCGATTGGCAAGCTGATCTCGGCGATTTCGAGTGAGAAGTGGATCGAGATGTACGAACAATCACGCTTGATGAACAAGACGGGGCAGGCGCAGATCGCGAAGCAAGGCGCCGTGCCGAGCGGCCGCGCCCGCCGGTGAGAGGTCCAGCACCGCCATCAATTACCTCGTGGTCGATATCCTTGTCCAGTTGATAAAGTGATCGATTGGAGATGCGACTCATGGATCGACGACTCATCTCAGTTAGCATGTGCACATTGATCGCCACTGCGGCGGCAATGGCTCAAGCCTCTAACCACGACTCCACCATCGCTGAGCTGCAGAGGCAACTGGGCGAGATGCGCTCGCACATGGCCAAAACGCAGAATCGACATGCACAGCTGCAAACGGAAGTAGAGGCGGTTTTCTGGAAGGAGCCAAGCTTGTGGGTGGCGAACAGAGAATTAAGGAGGCATCATTATGAGCGGCATGCGACAAGAGACAGACAGCCTAGGCGTGGTGGACGTACCCTCGGATAAGCTTTGGGGTGCGCAGACTCAGCGTTCGCTCGAGCATTTCAGCATCGGTACGGACTTGATGCCGCGTGAAATGGTCACGTCCTATGCCATCTTGAAAAAAGCCGCGGCGGCGGCCAATCATGACGGCAAGCGGCTGGGCGATCAGCAGTTCAAACTGATCACTCAAACCTGTGACGAGATCCTCCGCGGCCAGCACCACGACATGTTCCCGCTGCACGTGTGGATGACGGGAAGCGGCACTCAGTTCAACATGAACGTAAACGAGGTCATATCCAACCGATGCTGCCAGCTCGCCGGCACGCCGCTGGGAAGTAAAACGCCGGTTCATCCCAACGATCACGTCAATATGGCCCAGTCATCGAATGATTCGTTTCCATCGGCGATGTACATCGCGGCGGCGGTCAATGTGAAGCAACGGCTGATTCCGGCGGTGACAGCGTTGCGTGATGCCATCAATGCGAAGGCGGAGACGTGGAAGGACATCGTCAAGATCGGCCGCACGCACATGCAGGATGCAACACCTCTCACGCTCGGTCAGGAATGGTCCGGCTATGTGGGGGCCCTGACGGATGATCTGGAGCGAATAGAGGCCGCGCTTCCAGGGGTTTATCGGCTTGCGCTCGGCGGCACGGCCGTAGGAACAGGAATTAACTCGGCGCCCGGTTTTGCCGAGGCGGTAGCGGCGCAGATAGCCAAGCTCACCGGCTTGCCGTTTGTGACGGCGCCCAACAAATTTGCCGTCCAGGGCGCTCACGACGCACTGGTGCACCTCTCCGGAACCCTGCGAACGCTGGCCGTCTCTCTCTACAAGATTGCCAATGACATCCGCCTGATGTCTTGCGGACCGCGTGCGGGATTTGCCGAATTGGAGATTCCGGAAAATGAGCCCGGGTCTTCGATCATGCCGGGCAAGGTCAACCCGACCCAATGCGAAGCGCTCACCATGATCGCCGCGCAGGTCATGGCAGATGACGTTGCCGTGGGATTTGGCGGAGCCGGCGGGTATCTGGAAATGAACGTGTACAAGCCGCTCATGATCTTCAACATCACCCACTCCATCACCATATTGACCGATGGTTGCACGAATTTCCGCAAGTTCCTGGTGGAAGGAACGAAGCCCAATTTGAAGAAGATCCACGAGTATGTAGAACGTTCTCTGATGCTGGTCACAGCGCTTTCCCCGGTGATCGGCTATGACAAAGCATCCAAGATCGCCCATTACGCGCTGGATAATGATCTTACGCTCAAAGCCGCTGCCTTGAAGCTGGGTTTTGTCACTGAGGCGGAATTCGATCGGATTGTCGATCCAAATAAGATGGTCAAACCTTACGTGGCCGCCTGATGATTTTCGACCTGCGGACGGCGTCGCAGTGTAGCCGCTCACAATTATGAATCCACAAGAACGATGCGACCTGGTTCTAGGATTTGCTGAAGGGCTCTATATCAACGGACAATCCACCGACGATACGTTGGCGGCAACGGAACGGCTCAGCAAGAGTCTTGGATTGAGCGCCACGATCGTTCCCAGTTGGGACGAGTTGCACCTCGAAGCCACCGAAGGGATCGCCAGATTCGTCTCTATCGTTCCCGCCAGTCCCACCGGCGTGCACATGGAGCGGGTCGCCTACGCCACGAAGACAATCAATGAGGTCGCCGCCGGCCGTCTGGCGCCATCTGACGCACTGCAAATGGCCGGCGCGATTTCACAGGTAGCACCGCCTCCGGCCTGGCTATTCGCAATCGCTGCTGCTGCCGGCGCCGCGGCACTGGCCGTTCTTTTCGGCGTTCAACATATCGCGGCAGTCATCCTCATCGTGCTTAGCGCGGCGGCAGGCGCTGTTCTCCGCCGCAGCCTGGCGCATTACAGCGCCAATCCTTTCCTGCAGCCGCTCTGTGCGGCGCTGCTCGCCGGCATTATCGGCGCCTTGGCGGTAAGGTATCGATTGAGCTCATCATTGCGCCTGGTTGCGGTTTGCCCATGTATGATCCTGGTGCCCGGACCGCATGTGCTCAATGGGATGATGGATCTCAGCGTGGCGCGTATCAGTCTGGGCGCCTCCCGCCTTCTTTATGCCGGTCTCATCGTTCTGGCAATTTCAGCCGGACTCCTCCTCGGACTGGGCCTGCTAGGCATCTCGTTACCCGTTGGCGAACCAGGGAGGCCCGTGCCGCTGTGGCTCGACACGGTCGCCGCCGGAGTCGCCGTCGCGGCTTACGCCATATTCTTCTCGATGCCCTTACATATGTTGGGATGGCCGGTGGCCGTCGGGATGATCGCTCACGCACTGAGATGGTGGACACTTTCGCTTGGTGGCGGCGCAGCCACGGGCGCTTTCGTTGCGTGTCTCATGGTGGGATTGATTCTTACCCCAGTTGCTCATCGCCGTCATATGCCATTCGCCGCCATCGGCTTTGCCTCAGTGGTTTCGATGATACCCGGAGTCTTCCTCTTCAGGATGTCCAGCGGCCTCGTCGGACTTGCCAATAGCGGGAATGCCAATTTGCAGCTGTTGGGCGCAACCGTAGCGGACGGCATGATCGCCTTTACGATCATTCTGGCGATGAGCTTTGGAGTGACTGTTCCCAAGCTCGTCATCGATCGCCTCACTAACAGCGCAGGCCGGCCGGCGTCTTGAGTGGAGCGGAAACATGCGCTCCCTTAGCTAATCCGGTACTGACCGCCGTCGACGACAATGGCCTGCCCGGTAATAAATGCAGCATCGTCGCTCGTCAAGAACAGGATTGCGCCCGTCATATCCTCGGGTTCTCCCAACCGTTTGATCGCTTGCTGTTCCCAGGTGGCGCGTTTTTGCTCTTCCGATTGAGGCGCGATTGCCAGTGTATTCGTCAGGCCGGGCAAGACCGCGTTTGCGGTGATACCATCGCCTGCAACATCGTTCGCCAACCCTCTCATGAACCCAATGATTCCCATCTTTGTGGCGATGTAGTGGCTCATGCCCGGTATGGCCAAGCCGACCATGTTTGACGATATGCCGACGAAGCGGCCCCACTTCTTCTTTCTCATCGCTGGCAGGAAATACTTCGCACTCAAAAAGTGTGAGTCTAAATTCGTAGCCATAGTCTTTCGCCACGTCGGCAGGTCCAGTTCGTCGATCGAGCGATTCGGGAAATAACCCGCGTTGTTCACAACGATATCCACCCCACCTAAATCCCGGCTTCTGAGGGATAGCGAGCGCCAGTCCTCTTCGTTGGTCACATCAAGTTCGAACGCCTGCGCCGTGGGGCCAATCTTGTTGACAGTTTCGTGCGGAGGCGTGAGGTCGGTCGCAATCACTTGCGCCCCTCGTTCCGCCAAGGCCAACGCGATCGCTCGGCCGATCCCTTGGGCCGCGCCGGTTACCAAGGCCACTCTCCCTTCGTGCGTTCGTATTGAGGTGTTCATTGTGTGCCCATTATCGTTCGCGGGCCGTCTTGAGAGCTGCCGTCCACCAGAGGAGGTCGTCGATCATGACGTTGGCTTGCTTGTCAAGCTCGGCGAGGCCTTTGTCTACGTCCCCACGCTGGAAATGGGCCCAAAGCGTCGCAACGGGAATGTGAACAGATGACCGAATCGGCGCCATTTGAATCTCGATTGCCGTCTCGCGAAGCTGCTGGACGGCTCGCGCACCCATCGCGCTTCCGTAGCCGACAAAGGCCGCAGCCTTGCGGTTCCACTCCGGATAGACCCAATCGATCGCGTTTTTCAGCACCGCGGACGGGCCGTAGTTGTATTCCGGCGTGACGAATACAAATCCATCCGACGCCGCAATTTGGGCAGTCCAATTCTTCACTACGTCATGTTCGTAAGGCGGTCGGCCTGGCATAGCGGGCGGCATGGGCTGGTCGAAGAAAGGCATTGGGAAGTCGCGGAGATCGAGAAGCTGCGCTTCAATCCCCTCCCGCTTACGAAGCTGCTGAACAATCCATTGCGCCGGTTTTTCAGAAAACCGGCCCTGACGTGTGCTGCCGACGATCACTGAGATTTTGATCACGCTTGTTCGCTCCTTGACGTTGGTTTCTATCGACCAGTTATGAAGCAACGCTGGGCTCAGAGTCAATCCGCTCTGCGCGGCTCAGCCGCGAGCTCGCGTTCGGCCTGAAGCCAGTCTTCCAGCTCACAGCCAGGCTGTACCCCGCGAGCGAGGTAAATCTCGTAGGCGCGAGCCCTGATTTCGTGCTCACGCCAAGCCACACGAAGCACGATCTTGCCGTGTGACCGGCGTCTTGCCGCTCCCGGCTCACTGGGCGGCATCCCATGAACCCCTGGCAGGTTTCCGGCGATGTCCTTCCATGCCTGGGCCGCATCCTCGAGCGCGTACACGGTCGCGACGTCCGGCCGTATCGCCCCCTCTTCCAGCAGTCGCGCGATTCTGCCGAGCACGTCCCCTGACGGCGCGAGCCTCATCATCGCGCCCGATACACGATGCCTCGCGGTCTCTTCCTGCGATACAGGTTGCGTGGCAGCAACCAGATGGCCGCCTTCCTTCAAGACCAGGAACGACCGCGTCTGTGTGTCGCCACCTACCAGGTCGAAGACCAGATCGACCTTCTCTCGCAGAACCTTCTCGAACTGCGCCTCTCGATAATCGATAACCAGGCTGGCTCCGATGGAGTTGAGGTAAGCCGCATCGTCGCCGCTTGCCGTGGCAATGACGGTGGCGCCGGCATGGGATGCCAATTGCACCGCATAAGCGCCCACAGCGCCGGCTCCACCATGGATCAGGATCGTTTGTCCCTTTGCCAGGTGACCGTGGGTGAAGAGCCCCTCCCACGCAGTTTGGGACGCCACCGGCACTGACGCCGCCTCTTCAAAGGAGAGGTTGAATGGTTTCCTTGCGATGACCGCCGCCTTGACAGCCAGATACTCCGCGTACGCGCCGCCCATTCCACTGACACCGAATACGGCATCGCCTGGCGAATATCCCGCGACGTCACTTCCAATCTGTTCGACGACCCCTGAGAACTCATGACCAGGTATCCACGGCAGGTCGATCGGAAGTATCTGTCTTGCCGCTCCGGAGGCCTTAACAAGATCCAGATGATTGACCGCGGTACTCTTGATCTTGACGAGGATCTCGTCAGATGCGATCGTCGGCGTCGGTACGTCGTTGAACACCAACTGCCCACCGTATTCCAACAATCTGACAGCTTTCATGCGATTTCTCCTTGCGCATTCGGTCGCGCGTGGCGGCGTGTCCAATCGGGGAGCTTCGTGAGCGTCCGGCCGAACTCGCGTTCCAGGCCAGCGATGTCGGCGCTGTAGCCGACGCGCTCGAACCATTCGAGCATCACCGCCATATCCTTGCTGTACTGCCGGACCTGTTCGATTGGCGTTTGTGCGAACGCAATCGGCCGACCCAGCGCCTCCGTCAGGATCTCCGCGGCCTCAGGCATCGTTCGTACGTCACCGGCGAGGTCGATTTCGCGGCGGTTCAGGGCCGCGGCGTCGGTGAAGGCGCGCGCGCCGAACCAGCCGATGTCGTCTACCGCAATCATTTGTAGTTTCGTGCCTGGCGCGAGCGCCCACGCCAGCGTGGAGCCCTGAAGACTGAAGGGTGCCAGCAGGTTCTCCATGAAGAACACCGGACGCAGGATCACATGCGAGGGGAAGCGGAGGCCGCGTACGGTTTCCTCGATGCGCCACTTGTTGTCGAAGTGCGGGACGCCCGTTCGCAGGTGCGCCGATCCCACGGATGTGTAGACGTAGTGTTCCACGCCGGCCTCGCGCGCCAGCGTCGCAAGACGCCTGCCCTGCGCCTCTTCCCGCTCGACGCCCGCCTCCCCCGCGTTCTGCACGCCGAAGACGCCCCACACGCCGGCCAACGCACGGCGGAGTGACGCCTCGTCATCGAGATCGCCCTTGACGATGTCGACGCCACTGTGACCCAGCGCTGCCGCCCGCTCGCTGTCCGGCTTGCGCGTCAGGCCGCGCAGATGGAACCCGGCTCCCTGCAGCGCCTTCGCGACCGCGCCACCCTGATTGCCTGTCACACCGGTGATGAGAATCGTTCGATCGCTTGTCATGGCTGATGTTTCCTCCGCTTCTTGGTGATGGCTCATGCGAATCATGCTGGGTTAATCAGGCCCCGTGCCTGCAAGCGCGACTGGAACAACCCGGCAAAGGCCGGTCGCACGTCGACGAAGATCACGGCCCACAGGATAGCCACCAAGAGGGCCAGGGGAAGCCCGCTCGGGGCCATCAAGGCGTGGAAAACAAGAATGTTGACGATCACCGGAGCCAGCACAGCCGCCGCCAACGGCACGTAACGGTTGACCAACAGAAGCACCGCTGCGATGACCTGAAACGCGAAGATCACCCACAGGTAGTGCGACGCGTACAGGGCGCCCATAAACTGTCCCGCCACGCCCCTCGGCGGGGGTAGCGGAATGAAGTTCAGAAAGCCGTTCAGGCCGAAAACAAGAAAGATCGCGCCCGCGAGATATCGGGCGATTGCGGAAACGGTTCTCATAACCTGGTTCTCCTTTTCGGTTGGCAGCCATTAATCATGGCGCCAATCATATTGATGTCAATATAGTTGATGGCGTACAATTCGAGAAGATTCAGGAATCTGATGGCCCAAGGTCTTCAGGAGACGTCGCACGTTTGGCTCCTCATGTTGAAGGTGATGCGCGCGTTGACCCGCTACGCAGCAGCGGGAATCGAAGGCACTGGACTTGGCGACTCGGATTTCGGACCCACAAGTCCGGATCTTTCCTAGGGACTTGTTGAAAACAATACAGGAAGAGGTGTATTCTTCACTAAGCTGACCGGTCGTCTCCTGCTAGAGGTTGCCGTGAATAAAAATCCGGCCGAACAGTATCGGGATTCCGCACGACGGCCTGAAGTGTGGTCCGGGATTCCCGGCCAGAATCACCCACCGGACCAGCGCCATCCATGACTTCATCGAACGCGGAAAGCGCCCATGGTGCGCAGATGGCGAAGTATTTCACGTTGAACCAGCCGCCGCATGTTGCCATAGATTCCGCAGTGTCCGTCGTCCGCCCGCAACTGGCGATTACCCGGCTGATCGCGCGCAGCGGTATCCCGGAGCGAACCGCGTCCATTCCCGCTGAAAAGGCCTACGTTGTTTCGGTTCATCTTAATCATGCGAATTCCGGGGAATGGGAACTGTGGACTGATGCCAAGTACACAAAGACGGGGGCATGGCCTGTGGGCGGAGTCGCCATGTGCGACCTCGAGTCGAATTCGAGTATTAGAAATCCGGGCCCCATCGACTGGGTCCATTTCCATGTTCCCCGCGCAGCCCTCGATTCCCTTACGGACGACGCCGGAATGCGTCAGGTTAAACGCCTGCACTGTGTTTATGGAACTCCCGACCCCGTTCTCCACCACCTGACGCAATCGATTCTGCCCTGCCTGAACAGGCCGGAGATGTTCTCTCAGTTGTTCATAGATTCTTTCACCATGACCGTTTGTTCGCACCTTGTAGGGCGGTATGGTCAGCTTCGCGAGCCTACCCTGCAACTCAAAGGCGGTCTGGCCCCGTGGCAAATGCGGCGCGCTGTGGAGTTGCTCCACGAGCATCTGGACGGCGAGTTAAAGCTGGAAACACTTGCCAAGGAATGCCGGCTTTCGGTCAGCCATTTTGCGCGATCGTTCAGGAGATCGTTTGGGACCTCCCCACATCATTACCTGACTCTGCGGCGCGTGGAGATCGCAAAGGTCCTTTTGTCCGAAACGAACAGCTCGCTGGTGGAAATTGCGGCGCAGACCGGATTTTCCGATCAAGCCGCCCTTACCCGGACTTTTGCAAACATCGTTGGCGCGACTCCGGGAAAGTGGAGGCGTGAACACTCGCACCGCAGGATGTTTGTCGAAATACGCGAACACCCGTCCTCTCCCTCACACGAATAGATTCGTCGCTCCGCATTTGAAGCAGGAATCCACAAAAGTGGTCCGTGTTTTCAATAGTGTCGTGCCCGTTCCTGGTACGATCCATTTCGTGTTCAAGGCTTAAGACACGATTCGCTGAAGCTCAAACTGGAGAGGAGATTAACGATGACGAAGATCAAGAATGTGGTCCTGGTGCACGGTGCTTTCGCCGATGGCGCAGGCTGGAAGGCTGTCGCTGACATACTGAAGAAGGATGGCTACAAAGTGTCGGTAGCGCAGCCTCCAGAGACTTCGTACGCCGACGACCAAAAGTACACAAAGGCCGCAATCGACGCTATGGACGGACCAGTGGTGCTGGTCGGCCACAGCTACGGCGGGTCCATCATCACCGAAGCCGGCAATCATCCAAACGTCGCAGCGCTTGTCTATATTGCCGCCTTTGCTCTCGATGAAGGGGAGAGCTGCGCATCGATCGAACAGGCCCTGCCGCAAGCGTCCAAGGCGTTCAAATCGGACAGCAACGGGCTTTGGTGGATAGACGAGGCCCATTTCGTTGCTGACTTCGCAGCGGACATTCCACGGGATGAGGCGGAGTTCATGGCTATTTCGCAAGTGCCGATCTCTACCGACTCGTTCACCCATCAGGTTACAAAGCCCGCCTGGAAGCACAAGCCCACCTGGTATATGGTTGCCAGCGAAGACCGATCGATCAATCCGGATCAGGAGCGCATGATGGCGAAGCGCGCCAAGGCCAAGACGGTCGAAGTAAAGTCGAGCCATGTGGCCTACATGTCTTTCCCGAAAGAAACAGCCGCGCTCATCGAGGAGGCTGCGAGATCTGCGCAGGTCAAATCGGTAGCAGGAGCCTAATACAGTCGTAACGCAGCTCTCAACCGTCGTCTGAGCGTGACCCGCTCGAAGACAGCCCCCCGCCGATCCTGACGAAATCGGCCGGGGCGCGGATGAATGTCGTCGGAGGAGAATGCAAAATGGGAAACCGAATCACCATAGGAGGCCAAGACGGCACGTTTAACGCCTATATCGCACTACCGAAGATCATGCCGGCCGCAACTGTGGTCGTTCTGCAGGAATTGTTCGGTGTCAATGCCGACATCCGCAAGACCTGCGACGAACTCGCCGAGCAAGGCTTTGTAGCGGTCGCGCCCGATCTATTCTGGCGTCAGGAGCCTGGCGTTGATCTTAGCGTCACGTCCGAGGCTGACTGGCAGCACGGGCTTCGCCTTTATCAAGCTTTTGATCGTGACGCCGGCGTCAGAGATATTAAAGACACACTGAACGCTGTGGCCAAACTGCCTGAATGTACGGGCAAGATTGCCGTCCAGGGGTACTGCCTCGGCGCCTTGATGACGTTCCTTACAGCCGTACGCTGCCAGGTCGATGCCGCCGTCGCCTATCATGGCGGTGACACCGAGAAATACCTGGGTGAGGTCCCAAATCTTCATGCGCCCCTGCTTATGCATCTGGGGGAGGAGGACGAGTTTATCTCCAAGGCAGCGCAAGCTGAGATCAAGGCGGCACTTGGCAGCAAAGCAAACGCGACGGTCTACAGCTATCCGGGGCAGCGTCACGCCTTCGCCAGGCATAATGGAACGCACTACAATGCCGCGGCGGCAGCGCTCGCCAATGGGAGGACGAGTGAATTTCTACAGCGACAACTGCGATGATGTTCCGTCGTTCCAGCCGCCTCAGGCGCGACTGAAAGCGCGTCTGGCCGAGGCTTCGATTGCTGAGACGCGGAGAAGAACATTGTTCCTCGCATAAACAACCTTGAGGTCAAATGTATGGAAGTGCGCACGGTCAATGTCCAACGATGGAGCATGGTTTCGCAAAAGCCATTCGAAACTGTCGTCGCCGCGGTGGAAGCTGCAATCGGCAGGCCCAATATGAGCGAGTTCGCTAAGGACATTGCTGCCGCGGCCACGTATCCGGAAATGCGGGAGATCGTACAGCACGCCGTCAGTGAAATTGGCCTGATGGAGTTCATGCGACTCGATGTTGGCGCCGTCCTCGCGAAGGCCCATCCCGAGAGAAATCCGAAAAATATCCGTTTAATCATTGGTAATCCGCTCATCATGGAATCGATGGCTCGCCTTGTTCCTGACGCCGCGTCGTACGCGCCGGTGACCGTGTTAATTGATCGCCGCTCCGACGGCGTGCACTTGAGTTACGACGAGATGGCCAGTTTGCTCGCTCCGTACGGTAATGCGGAAGCCGTGGAGATCGCTGGGGACCTGGATGTCAAAGTGAGAAGACTGCTTCAGGAAGCGAGCTGATCACCTCGCATGCCGACAATCGGATAAGTCGGATAACAATGGAGCAGTTCTCAGGCTCGCCTCTCGTTATCGGCGTGTCGCATCGTAGCTTATTGATATTGCGGGTTACAGAGGACGAGAGCGGCATCGCTGTCGAGGGAGCCGATCGCGACAGCTTGCGCTTCGTTTCACTCCCCGTCGAGATCGACCCTGCGCAGGTCACGTGTGAACTAGACGCTGCCGACGTTACCCTGAGACTGCCTCTCGTCAATCCTTCGCGAGAGCTAGCTCCGATGCATCTCGCCGGATAGCGCCACGACCCGGCCTTCTGCCACCGGCGTGCGCGCCAGAAGTGTTCGTGCGACCTTGGCCGCGTCGATTGCCTGGTAGTTGGCCGGAATGAGTGGGGCGAAGATTTTCATGAATCCTGCGGATACCTTCTCAAGCGGACGCTCCGGCTGGCCGAGCGATGCGCGGTTTCCGACAAGCAAAGATGGCCTTGCGATGATGAGACCCTCGAACGGGAGCTGCGCCAAGGCTTCCTCCAGTTCGCCTTTCACCCGGTTATAGAACACGCTCGACTTTGCATTCGCGCCCATCGCGCTGACCAGGCCGCAGCGCCGCGCACCCGCGGCTAGAGCCGCGCGCGCCACCGCAAGGTTGGCTCGAAATCAATCGCCCGAAATGCAGCCTGGCTGCCGGCCGCTTTGATGGTCGTACCGAGCGCGAGATAAACCTCATCAACCGGCGGAAGCGGCGGCAATGCTGCAAAATCCACGATGTGATCCGGGCATGGGCGACGCGGGGCTTCCGCCCCAGGACATGAACGGACTGAACCCACGGGTCCGCAAGCAGTCCTTCCAGAATCGAACGCCCGACGAGGCCAGTGGCGCCGGCCAAAGCAACCGTTCTTTTGACGGACTGATCGCGGGGCTCAGCAAGAGCCATGTGCATTCTCCTCATGCGCCGTTTCAGGGTCTCCCTGAACTATAGTCAATCGGATCGGAAGCACGTTTCCTGGGCGGCCTTAACCGGAACATGGTGACGGGAGCACTAACTCTTATGAACAACCTCGAACGAATAGCCGTCCGGGTCGAAGACATCTGCGGCGTAGTAGCCGGGGTAGTATTCCAGACGCGCGCGCGGCGAAATATTATCCTTCGCGCCGGCAGCGATGGCCGCCTTGTAGAACTCATCGACTTTGGCGTTATTCCCGGCCATGAATCCCCAATGAATCGCCCGAGGATCAGGCTTACCCTGCTTGAGCCAGAAGAAGGCTCTCTTGCCATCGCCAAACCCCCATAGATCGGGATGGCCATTCTCGCCCTTATACGGCATGAAGAACTTGATGTTGAGAGGGGCGAGGGATGCTTCGTAGAACGCGAACGAGCGTTCCACGTCGCTTACCGTCAAGATGATATGGTCGATCATTTGGTCACCTTCCATGCGTTGGCGTTGCTATGGGCGAAGCGGCGGAACGTGCCGGACGGTAGACGCCTCCCATAGGATCGTACAATACACAATCCTCGGTGAAGATTTCGCCAATCGACGCGCTTCGACGCGCCGGATCGTTTTCACCGCATGCGACTTTCCGCATGGCGACCTCAAAATCGCATGTCCGGCAAAACCGTGGAAGAGTCGACATCTGTCGACAAACTCATCTGCCGCCACTGCGTTGCCTCGGCACCCCGCGTCTTCTCGGCTTCGCCGGCGAAGCGAACCGCGTCGCTGCCGATCAACAGGTGCGCCGGAAGGCTGTCACTGGCCGCCAGACGGAGCACAACCTGGGCCACCTTGGCGGGATCGCTGACCTCTTTACCCCAATACGATTTCAAGGCCTTGGCAACAGCGCCGACGGACGGTTCATAGTCGGGGAGGAGTTCGGGCGTGTCCTGGTTCGCACGGGCGCCCCAGTTCGTCCGCATCCCGCCGGGTTCAAGGGCGCAAACCGTCACGCCGAACGGCGACAGTTCCTGAGCGAGAGATTCCGTGAAGCCTCCAACGGCCCATTTCGCAGCATGGTAGGGCGTGCTGCCAGGTCGGGCCAGGCGGCCGCCGACCGATGATATCTGGAGGATGCAGCCGCTTCGTTGCTTGCGCATGTGTGGTACGGCCGCACGGGTGACATTAACGACGCCATAGAAGTTGGTGTCAATCACTGCCTTGAATCGCTCCGCACTCAACTGCTCGAACGGCGCAATATCGCCGAACCCGGCGTTGTTAACGACGACGTCGAGACGCCCAAACGCATCAAGCGCTACCTGCACGGCGGCCTGAGCCGCGCTTTCATCCGCCACGTCAAGAGAAACCGCGCGGACGCGCTCGCCGAATCTATTTACCAAGTCATCCAGTCGTCTTGGGTCGCGCGCTGTGGCCACTAGCCGATCGCCCGATTCGAGCACAGCCTCCGCAATGTTCCGGCCCAAACCGCTGGCGCTGCCGGTTACCAACCATACTTTGTCCATAAATACCTCCCTTTGTTGCCTAGTTAACAGGTCGTTTGAGCTCTGCCCTCAACTGGGAGGGTGTCGTCCCTTCCCACGTTCGGAAAGCTCGATAAAAGGAATTCGAATCCTCGTAGCCGAGCAGGTACGCCACCTCGGCGACATCGATATCCGGCCGGTTGAGATACTCGCGCGCCAGTTCCTGGCGCGCCTCCAAAAGCAACTTACGAAAAGTCGCCCCGTCGTCGTCGATCCGCCTCTGCAGGGTCCGATCGCTTAGCCCAAGCTCACGCGCCACGGCCGAGACGTCGGGACGGGCCCCGGCCAGCAGGCGTTTAAGAATCCATTTGACCTGCTCGCTGATCGAACGCTGGGCACGTTGTTCTTTCAACGCTTTTTCGAGTTGTGGATCTAACATTTCAAGCAACTCCGCATTGTGGGTGAGGAACGGCCGGTCGAGATCGGCCGTGTGGAGGACGAGGATATTCCGGCGCGCTTCGAATTTGACCGGGCATTTGAAATAAGCTTCGTGGACCCTGGTCGCTTCTGCTTTGCGCTTGAGCTCCACCCTTTTCGGATTCACCGGATGCCGCGATGCGGTCGATTTCACCCCGGCCCCGATAGGCGCCTCCGTTGGGATCGTAGAACACGCAGTCTTCGTTAAATATCTCGTCTATAGCCGCGCGCCGACGCGTAGGGTCGTTTTCACCGAAGACGTCTCGAAGATTGCCGATGAGCAAGGTCGATGTGCTGTAAGGCATGGCTATTTTTTCTCCTCGTCGGTACAAAATATTTTTGGAGAACAGACGCCTTTCACTTCAATCCTCGCTTTGCACGAGCGACGCATCGGCACGGTTATTCCCGTTTTCATTTCTGTCGATTGCCAGTGCGCCTGCCAAGATTGCTGAGCGAGGTATCAAGCGCATCGATAAGCACCTGAAAGCTCTCATCCACGGAAAGCGGCATTTGAAATCCACCGCGCGACTCAATGTCGGCAAAACCGTGCAACCCGGCCCGAACCACTCGGATCGCATGGATCAAGTGGTCATCCGGTACGTTGTAGCTTCTGATGGCAGCGGCAAGAACCTCGACCGCACGCGAGGCCTCGGCTTGTTGTGCGGCTGAGCCGGGCTTAAGGGCCGACTGGGTCAACGCGTAGAGCCCAACATGCTCGGTCGCAAACCGGCGATAGGCTTCAGCGACCGCAAGGAGGGCCTGACGGCCGGAGCGTCCAAGGGCGGCCGCCGCCAAGGTGTCGGTCAGGCGACGGATTGACAGCGTGGTGACCCGAAGGATCAGATCGTCCAGGCCGGCGACATGTTTGTAGAGGCTGGGCGGCGCCACGCCGAGATCTGCCGCGAGCCGCGCGAGTGTCAGCGCGGCGAGACCTTGGGCATCCACGATGGCCCCCGCGGCCTCTGTCACGATTTCTGGATCAAGGCCCGCCCTAGGCATTGCTGGTCTTGAAAGCGCCGCCCGTTCGGACCTTCTCCAGGAACTTCAACACGGTTGGGCCAACGATTTCGGGGCGCTCAAACATCGGTGCGTGTCCGGCGCCGGCCACGGTGAGCGTCTCCGCATCGGCGAAGTTCGATGCTACCCATTTCGCCTCCCCGAGCGGGTCTTTCCAGTCCGGATCGGCGTCGCCTATGACGACGAGCACAGGAGCCTTGACGCGGCTGATCCACGGCGCGACGACACGATGATCAGCACCTGACACCGTAGCCTGGAAGGCGGCCCAACGCCCGGGCCGTGTCAGCGATGCAATTGTGATGGCAGCCCGTACGCTCGCTTTGTCGCCAAGGCCTGGCCATAGCTTGGCGGATTGGGCGCGCCAGAGGACAGGTCCCCAAGGCCGTAGGAGCGCAAGTTTGAAAATCGAGCGCATCATCTCACTGATGCCGTTGCGAAGGAAAGGTCCCAGGAGGATGAGTCCGGCGACTTGCTCAGGGCGACGGCCTGCCGCGATGACAGCGGCACCGGCCGATAATGACGCGCCTGCCAGTATAGCGGGGCCTCCGCCGAGTTTTTCGATCAAGGTCAGGAAATCCTCTGCGATCGCTTCGTCACCGTATCGATTGAAGCGCGCTGAACTGTCGCCGTGGCCGCGAAGGTCGATGCGGGCCACGCGATACCCTCGGGCGACGAGGTGCGCAGCGAGCGGGCCGAACGCGTCGCGCGTGTCCCCCATGGCTGGCGAGCAGATGACGAGTGGCCCGTCACCCTCAACTTCTACGGCAAGTTCGCCACCATCAGTTTTGACATAGCTAACGTGCATAGCTTTAAAGCTATCGTGCATAGCCTCTGAAGTCAACGGGAATCTTTACTGGTCAAGAAGGTGCCTGCGGGCTCTCATACAGCTCTTGACTCATGTTCCAGAGCCTAGCTGCGACGCTGTTGTCGTACGTAATCTGTTTTGTGTGCGTCTCTCGGCACTGCCTGAAGAATCTGCCGGAGACACCGTCGAGATCGGGCGAGGACGCGACGTAGACGGGTGTTCTCGCTGCGCCTTCCGGCAATGCAAGCAAAGATGGGATGCGCTTCAACAACCACGCGAATACTGCAGGTAGACCTCGCATGTTGTCGCCCAGGCGTGTGAGCGTGGGTCCGGGACTAAAACAGTTCGCGGTAAGCGCCGTTCCTGCGAGGCGCCGGGAGAGTTCGTAAGTAAACAGAATGTTGCAAAGCTTCGAGCGCTGGTACGCCCCCAACCAGTTGTATCGCCGCTCTCCCTGGAGATTGGAAAAATCCAGTTCTCCGCTATGGAACTCCGAGGACGCGGTGAGAATTCTTCCGGAGGGCGCGGCCCGGAGGAGATCGAGCAGAAGGTGAGTTAGCGCGAACGGTGCAAGGTGATTAACGGCGAAGGTTTTCTCAAGACCATCAGCCGTCATTTCTCTTTCTGCGAACACAGCGGCCGCATTGTTGATCAGGATATCGATCCGCGAGAAACATCCGTGGACCCGTTCAGCCAGACGATGGATCTCTGCCTGCGACGACAAGTCTGCGAGGAACAAGATCGGCGCGTTGCCCGCAGCACACTTCGCGACTTCCGTACGCATGAAATTCGACCGGGTTCGATCACGTCCCACCATCACGACTTCCGCACCACGTTCCGCGAGTAGCAGGGCCGTGGCCAACCCGAGTCCACTCGTCGCCCCCGTGATGAGGACCGTCTTCCCGCTGATCGACATCTCGCTCTGTGGTACGTCGGTCAACGTTTTCAGGGCTAAGCGCATTGCAATTTCAGGAAGCGTTCTACGTTGTCCGCGGCGGCGACCCGAGTCATCGGCTGTCGAGATACATGTAGGTGTGTCTCTCGATGCCAGCACCCTCCTGGACGGTCCAAGCCTTAGAGTTGAGACCATCCTCCGTCTACCGGAAGCTCTGCGCCGGTCGTGAAGGTCGCATCGAACGCAAGGAATAGGACGGCCTTCGCGATTTCATCCGACATCCCCCAGCGCTTCATCGGGACCATACCAGTCATCTTCTCCCTGATCTGGGCGGCCGCGTCTTTATCGGGAAACACTTTGCCGAGGATCGGCGTGTCGATGGGACCGGGCGTCACCGCGTTGACGCGAATCTCGTGAGGAATCAACTCAACAGCGAGCGTCCGAGCGAAGGATCGCAGTGCAGCCTTGGCGGCTCCGTATGTGGCTTGGCCGGGCATTCCCTTGGCGTTGGCGATCGAGGTCGTGAGGACGACAGAGCCTCCGCGGTTTATCAGCGGCGCGAACTTCTGCACCGTGAAAAGCGGTCCCTTGGCGTTCAGGTTGAACATCTCGTCATAGATGGCCTCGGTGATGCTCTCCAGCGGCGCTCGGATGCTGAACCCGGCGTTGACGAAAAGCAGGTCGAAGGTGTCGAATTCGGCCTTCACCCGAGAGGCGAGCGCGTCGAGGTCCGTCAACGACCGCGCGTCGCTCGAAACCACGAGGGCGCCCTTTCCAAGCTCTTTCTGCGCAGATTCCAAGCCGTCCTTTGAGCGACCCGTCACCAGAACGCGCGCGCCTCCATCAAGAAGCATCTTCGCCGTCGCGAGCCCCATACCGCTCGTGCCGCCGATGATTACGACCTTTTTACCTTGGTACCGTTCCATGTGTATTCTCCTCGAAATATTAGGGTTGTTTGCTGTTTATGAACTGTTTCGTACGATAATAGACATGCGGGAAACGACGAATTTTCTATGTCAACCCTACGGGCCGCTTTTTATCGGCGGACCCGACGGCGACGCGGGTGTCACAGGCGAGAAATCGACGCCAGAGACCTTGACGACGGCCTTCCACGCGGCTTCCTGGTTTACCCGGTCATGCAAATGCGGGTGGCGCATCGCCTCGATCGGACCTGTGAGCTTCTTCGGCGCGGAGGCGAAGAATTGCCCTGAGAGGTCGGTGCCGAACTCCGAGGCCTGGAGGTACCGACGCGCCGCGATCTCCGGCGTCTGAGTCATGCCGGGGATGAGCTTCACGAGTGGGATAAACACGTACTTCAAGATCGCAGGAGCGTTTCGCGACGCCTTGGTGTCGGGCGCGCTGCCGGGAGCGACGGCGTAAACAGCCATGCCGGAGGGCAGCCGGCGCGACAGCGCCGCCGCCCACCAAGTAACAATGAGCTTCGCATCGGCATAGGCCCGGTTGGCGTTGTACTTCACGCTAGGCCCGCCGCGCAGCAGGGCTTCCACCGCAGCGCTTCGGTCGCCCTTGTGTTGCTTGACTGCGAGGATCGCCACGTCGGTGAAGCTGAACATGGGCACGTCCCCTCGGGCAGGTTCCGCGCCGGCGATCACAATTCGCCCGTTGGGGCTGACCAGGTTGGTGCCGAGTAACCCGACAGTCAGTTGATGATGGCCGATGAGCGGCGCTTCAGCCGCCTCGACGCCTGCCGCAGTGACGACCTGCTTCTTACCGGGGACTATCCCTGCATTGAGCAGCAGGAAATCGACCGGCCGACCTCGCTTGACGAGCTCGGCGAGGGCGGACTGAACGCTGGACGGCTTGTCCAGATCCAGCTCCAGCGGCGTGAAGACCTTTCTTTTGGTCTCAGCCGCGAGCTGAGCGGCCGCTTTCTGGGCCGAGGCCACGCTGCGGCCGGTGACGATGATCTCGCCCCAGCCCTCTTCGGCAAGAGTGCGGGCTGCCGCATACCCAAGTCCGGAGGTGGCGCCGGTGACGAGAGCGATCTTATGTTCCATACTTATACTCCATGGGCACCTCCGTGGTGAAAATCGAGTCGTGAGGCCCCGCGAGACCGGGGCGCTTGCCAATTTCGAACTATTCAGTTATATATTAGTTGGATGAAAACTGTCAAGGAGTTTTGAACTAAATGGTTCAAAAGACCGCCAGGCCGCGGGGTCGACCGCGCGGCTTCGACGAGACGGGGGCGCTGGAAAAGGCGACTCAGGTGTTCTGGTCGAAAGGCTACGACGGAGTGACGATTGACGATCTCGTCGCCGGGATGGGCGTGGGACGGCCGAGCCTGTATGCCGTCTTTGGGGACAAGCGGGCGATATTCTTGCGCGTCCTTAGGGCGTACGCAGAACGGAAGGGCGCATCAGCCGCGAAGGCACTGCTCTCGCCACAGAGTCTTCGCGACTCGATCGTGGACTTTCTGAGGTTCGCCGTCGATAGTGCGACTGAGAAAGGGTCGGCCCGGGGCTGCCTTATGATATGCGTCGCGCCGCTTGTGAACGACGATGAGGTTCAGCGGTTCCTGCAGAGCGCGGTCGCGGGCGGCGCAGCGCTGGTGGAGCGCCGTTTCCGGGACGGGATCAGCGCGGGAGACATCCCGCCTGACTTTCCGGTAGCCGTGCGCGCGATCCAAGTCACGGATTTTGCTCGTGGCCTGACCATGCGTGCGCTGATAGGCACGCCGCGCAAGACGCTCCTCAAAGATGCTGAGGAAGCGGCCGACTTGGTACTTCAGCCGCGGCGCGTCTGACGGGTTATCGGAAACAATTCACTGAGGAAATGACCATGACAACTGACAGGGACTGGGGAACATTACCAAAGCTCGTTGCCGTAGCTTGCCTTTCTGAATTGGCATTCAGTGATCTTAGAGCGCGTCTCATTTAATAGGGGCTGTCCCACAAGTCCGGCTCCGGGGGCATGGATTTACATGCCTCGAATCCATGCATCGACATTACTTGCCTCGAAGCAACAATTTACGAACTTAGCAAAATGCTCGCGGTACAAAAATTGTACAAACTAGGTAGATGATTTATCTAACTTGTTGATTCTAAGAAGGTTGGCTCCCCGGCATGGATTCGAACCACGAACTTGACAGATTTTTGAAGTCTCACAACTTATTGATTCTAAGAAGTCGCTGAAGGCGTCAAAAGCATCAAAAGCGGCCTTCTGGTACAAAATCGGTACAAAAGCTTTTCGCCTCGTCAGAGTGATCGGTGGGTCACTAATACGCTCGAATGGTGGCCGGAGGCTCGGCTCGCTTTAGCCGACAACCCGATGCGGGATAGCGCGACTTCAGTTTTTTCTGTTCGTAGCCGGTTGCCTTTCAAACCAGTTTCACATCTCCGGAAAACGGTTGCGCCATTAACCGCCATGCGGCGGCTCAGCGGCATAGGGAGACGGCAAAAGCGCATCAGGGGTGGGCTTGATTCAACGCTTTGCCTTCTTGATCTCGCTGCTAGGCCGGTTTGTGAGGATGGCGCTCGTCATCAGGTGAAGGAGATTGTCGGCCCGTGGCGCGAATACCGGTTGGCCAGCGAGCCAGGCGAGCGCCGTCACCAAGGCAAGCAGGTCGGTGCCATTCATATCGGCGCGCGCCGTTCCCTCGGCTTGAGCACGGAGCAGTAATCGCGCGCCCGCTGCCCACATCGCTGTGCTTGAAGCATGAAGCGCAGAGTCCGGGTCCGCGTGGGCGTTCGCCATCAATGCGCAAACGCCGCTATAAGTATGAGTGAATGCCACCGCCTCGCGAAACCACGACACCAGTGCTTCGTCAGGTGGACTCGACGTTTCGAGCTCGGCTGCCAGCTGCGTCAAGGCGTCCGCATTCGTGCGCAGCAACGCATCGAACAAGGCTTCTCGCGTCGGGAAGTGGCGCAACAGTGTAGCCAACCCGACGTTGGCCCGGCGGGCGATATCTCGCATGGACGCATCTGCACCATGCTCGGTGACGACGTCGCGCGCGACCGCAAGTAGATGACTGTAATTCTTTCTGGCGTCAGCTCGCATGGATTTCCTTGACAAACGGATCAGTGATCCGCATAATGAGAGTGTATCTGGATCGGTGATCCATTTATAGCACATTTGTGCAGATGGTAACAGAGTCGCAGATAGAACGTTGATGCAAATCGAACAGAGGCGCATTACGACGCCACGAAAGGAAAAGTTATGGGAAAGCCTGAAGGTAAGGTTGCAATGAACAGACTGAATGGAAAGACCGCCCTGATCACAGGTGGCGCTACCGGCATCGGCCTCGCCGCGGCAAAGCGCTTCATCGAGGAGGGCGCCTTTGTCTTCATCTTCGGCCGCCGGAAGGAAGCTCTCGACGCCGCGTTGGCCGAGCTCGGGCCAAATGCCCGCGCGGTGAAGGGCTCGGTGTCGGATGAGGCCGATCTCGACCGACTGTACGCGGCGGTGAAATCCGAGCGCGGAACCCTCGACATCGTATTCGCCAATGCCGGGGTGGGAAGCCAGCTTAAGCTTGGCGAGATCACCGCCAAGCACATTGACGAAACCTTCGACACCAATGTGAAGGGTACGATCTTCACGGTCCAGAAGGCGCTGCCACTGATGGGCAAGGGCGGTTCGATCATCCTGACCGGATCGAGCGCCGGCACCACGGGCGCTCCGGCGTTCACCGCCTACAGCGCGAGCAAGGCGGCAGTGCGCAACCTCGCGCGGACCTGGGTAGAGGATCTGAAGGGCACTGGCATCCGCGTAAACGTGTTGTCGCCCGGGGCGATAGCCACCGAACTCGCGACGGAAGCTCTGGGCGAGGCGGGACTGAAGGCCTACGGCTCGATGACTGGGTTTCAACGTATGGGCGATCCGGCGGAGCTCGGGGCGGCGGCTGCCTTTCTCGCGTCGTCGGACAGCAGCTTCATGACCGGCAGCGAACTTGCCGTCGACGGCGGCTTAGCACAAATCTGACGCACTCGCCGTAGGGTTCAGTAAACCAAAGGAGAATATATGAGCTATGCAATTGTAGGATTCGGAAAGATAGGCCAAGCCCTCGCCCACGCCTTCGCCCGTAGAAACATCGACGTGATAGTCGCGAGCCGCCGGCCACCTGAAGTGTTGGCGCCGCAGGCTCAGGCGATTGGACCCACGGTAGCCGCCAAGTCGCTGCGGGATGCACTTGAGGCCGACACAATCATCTTGGCGGTTCCGTTCGGGGAGCATCGCGAGGTTGCGAAGGCCCTGCCGAGTTGGGAAGGCAAGACGGTCATCGACGCGACGAACGCGTTCGGAGTTCCCCCTGAGAAGTTGGACGGTCTGCCGTCCTCCGCCGTCGTTGCCAAGTCGTTCACCGGCGCTAAGCTCGTGAAAGGTTTCAATCACCTGATTGCGGCCACCCTGGCTACCGATCCGGTCGTCGAGGGCGGCCACCGGGTCGTCTTTCTATCGAGCGACGACGAGGACGCGATCACTCTCGTTGCGGATTTGGCCAAACAACTCGGGTTCGCGCCCGTCAAGCTAGGAAAGCTCAACGAGGGTGGCGCGCTGGTGCACGCCCGCGGCCGCACTTGGGGTCAGCTCATCTTCCAGGATCTGTTCAAGAAGGAGCAGTAATCGATGACGATGTCAGCTTTGGAGGAAACATATGAATAATATCCATGGACAAAGATTGGCGGGAAAAATCGCCGTGATCACAGGCGGAAGTAGCGGGATTGGCTTGGCCACAGCCAAGCGGTTCGTGGAAGAAGGCGCCCACGTAGTGATCACTGGGCGTCGAGAGAAAGAGCTCAAAGAGGCGGCAGCCTTCGTTAAGAGAAACGTTACAACGGTCACAGGCGACGTATCGCGATTGGAGGATCTGGACCGTCTCTATGCCGTTGTGAAAGAGAAACATGGTCACATCGACATACTCTTTGCGAACGCGGGCGCGGGTACAATCGCACCACTCGCGGGGGCTACCGAGGGGCACTTCGACCAGACCTTCGACGTGAACGTAAAGGGAATGTTCTTTACGGTGCAGAAGGCCCTTCCGCTCTTCAAAGACGGCGGCTCGATTATCCTGAACTCTTCGGTCTCAAACGTGTTGGGGCTCCCAGGCTTTACCGCCTACGCCGCGAGTAAGGCGGCTGTGCGCAACTTCGCGCGCGGCTGGACTATGGAGCTGAAAGACCGCAAGATCCGGGTGAATTCGATGAGCCCCGGAGCAATCGATACCCCAGCCTTGGCTACGACGACGGGCCTCACCGCTGAACAGGCCGAGCAAGCGGTCGCGCAGTTCACTTCGCAGATTCCACTCGGTCGCAGGGGCAAGCCCGAGGAAATAGCGGCCGCAGTGGTGTTCCTCGCCTCCGATGAAAGTTCATATATCACCGGCGTGGATCTCGCCGTCGATGGGGGCATGGCGCAGGTCTAGTAAGGAGTTGGAATAGAACGAACGGCCGCGATCCGATGTAAGGGAAATGGAGAGATTTCGATGAGTACACAAGAGAATGCCCAGATTGTGAAGGATTTCTTTGCAGCAATGGGGAGCGGCGACAAGCAACGTCTGCTGTCGTTGGCTGCCGAAGATATTGAGTGGATCATTCCGGGCGAGGACTGGCCGCTGGCCGGCACGCACCGCGGGCACGCGGGATTGGCGGATGTGCTTCAGAAGGCGTCCGAAACATTGGAAATGACATACCCAGAGCCCCCCGAATTCGTGGCGCAGGGAGACCGGGTTCTGGTTATCGGCGTCGCTACGGGGAAAATCAAAGCCACGAATAGGGCGTTCAAGGACGACTGGGTCTTCGCCATTACCGTTCGAAATGGTAAAGTGACGAACATCCGCGAGTATGTCGACACGCAAGCACTGGCGCGGGCCTCGCAGATGGACGCAAGCCTCAGGCCATGACTCATCCACCCTGGCTACCGATCCGAATCGTCGACGCCGGCCACTGGGTCGGTCTTTCTGTCGAGCGACGACGAGGACGCAACCGCTCCGTGGCGGACTTGAGCGTTTCGAACAGCAAATCGAGCGCGGGAAACTTATTCGGGTCCTGGACGACTGGTGTCAGCCGTTCGCGGGGTTCTTCCTCTACTACCCGAGCCGTCGCCAGCAACCAGCGGCGCTCACGGCTTTAGTCAATGCCTCAAGGCTCTAAGCTTTTCTCGTTGAGCATGGAATTACATGTCTCAAATCCATGCTCATCGCTTCCGTCTTGAAGATTCAATAGGTTCTGTCAGTCCAAACAACGCTCAAGTACAAAATCTGCACAATTAAGGTGCACTGCGCCTTTAAATCATTGAATCTAAAGCTTGGCTCCCCGGCATGGATTCGAACCACGATTAAGCTAAGGCATTTATTATCTGTAAGTTACAGATTCTAAATGCGCGTCCTTCTCATGAATCTCAGGCATTTCAGCCATTTTGTACAAAATCTGTACGCGGCATCCACTCGGCCATTCGGTAGCGCGTCCATTTGGCATCGTGCTTAGGCCGAAACAAGAAATTCGCTAATATGTTGCGGTGCAGAAAGAATCTGGATGGAACAAAGGTATGGTGATCGCGTCGGGCCTAATTGTCCCGTTCCTCATTTTTCTCTTACAGGAAGTTCGTCCGCCAGACCCGGCGCATCCGATGTCCTTCGATTTCCTCTTGAAACCGATCACGGTCTATCCATGGCTTGCTATATGTGTCGTGACCGCCGTGGGTCTGGTGACGTGGTTCGCCCGGCGCACACGCTTCGATGCTATGCAGCGGAACCTCGAAGTCGCTCAAAATGAAGTTCAAAGATTGAAGTCTGTCGAACGCGAATTTGCAACCCATAAATTGGACACCGAAGCTGAACTTCACGCACACGAACATCGAATCAAGGACCTAACCCAAACGCTTCGGAAGGGCGACGATGACCGTATCGCGAAGGCCAAACGTATCGAGGACCTCGAAGCGAAAATCGCCCCTGTCCCTACCGCACTAGTCGCGCCCCAGACGATACCGGCAGTTGCAGCGGCCACAAGAGCGGACGAAAGAGAAGCTTTTATTGCGACCCACGATGATTTTCGGATTAGGATTGCTCGTGAATCAACTGGCCAAAATCATCGTCTTGTCTTGACCCTTTTGAACGACCGCCTTACTGTACTTGCCAAGTACAGGGCAACGATTCGAACATGCCGGAGTTTCGATGCTCGTCATAACGACTACCGAGATGGGCGAGAATTCTCGGCTGTCTACCGAGAAATGCCGAATCCAATATTGGCTTCATACACAAGCGCAGGATTTGTGATCGTTCATAACCGCCAAACCGATCCTAGGCTTTTTGCTGGGGAAAACGACCAGCAGGCACTTATCTGGCCAGCAAACGATCAATCATCGGTCCAACGCTGGAAAATGGAAATCGAACTAATCGCGTTCGCGATGCCGCCACAACCCAACACGCAGCCGCCCGCACTCCCACTAGTCAGGTTTTCTCTGACTGTGCTTTGGAACCCGGCGGTCCCTGACATCACAATTGAGAAGGTGGAATTAGGATCTGCTTAATCCTTTCCTCGGTCGGTCGCGCCAAATCCGAAACTACTCAGATTCGACGCGATAGCTCAGAACTCCCGGCCAACGGGGCTCAAAATTCCGGCGCTCTGGATAACCGCGAAAGTCGCGATCAATCATCTTCCTGTTCCAATCGTCATCGGGGAGGTCCGATAAATCTCGCCAGTTCGAGTCTGCGCCTTCCTCTCGATCCTTAAGCTTACACGCAACCTCAAAAATACCGACCTTTGCCGCACTCTCGGTAAGGTCGCTAGCGGCTTGAATCCACTGGTGAGCGGGCGCGGCACCCTCTATAAGACACCCGTATCCGCCATACAAAACGCTGCCCCATTCATTCGGGCCGATTTGTTCAACTCGCAATTCCAAGTCACGATAAAACCGCAAGAATTTTGGCCTATCCATGTGTCTTAATCTTACGGAATCCTGCGCCGGAAAACCACCTATTGCCCTGACCCGTTAGTGAGGAGGTTCATTGACGGAGCAACAATTCTCGTCTCGCGACAGTACGGATCAGGCTATCTTCAGATCCGAACAGCGAGTATGCGTTAATGTTCATGCGCTCAAGGTGGCGCAGCGCTTTCACGCGCTCGCCAATCGGAATTGTGATCGCAATTAATTTGCCATGGACTCCGAGTCCGTGTTTCAAGCCAGATTCATGAGGGCGAAAAACGTAGTCGCTATTTGCGGGATCACATCCAACGCACATCGTGTACTGGCACTGCTGCTGAAAATGTCGCGAATGAGAATGCATATACGGCCCAACGACGAAGAGATGCTGGTGCGGTGACACTATCTGATGCTTGTCCTGCAAGAATACATAGACGCAGACGCGGCGCGCTTTTGGGGGTGGAGGCGAATCGAACGCAAAAAACGCCGCAATGTATGGCGATGTGGTCCAGTCGAGTAGTGGAGAGGGAAACCCGTGATGACGAAGGTAGACGAAGTATTCCCAAACAGCCGTATGTTTGGTCATGAACATGTTCAACCAGCCGGAGCCGCTCCAATTCTTGCTGAACTGGTTGACGTCCTCCCTAAAATCCGCAACATCCGCGACCGTCGCTCCTTTCTTGCCGCTCAGAGTTTCAATGAACGGTTTAGATTTAGTAGCGACCGAATAATATTCTAAGAACTTGTTGAAAAACGCAAATCCCGCGTAGCCTTCAAACGTTTCGAATCGTCTCTGTTTTATGCGCGGAGAAGATCAGCAGCAGTTGGGCGTTTTCAGCTACGTATCCTTGGAGGACCGGGTGCCGCAGTCACACCCGCTCCGGCCCATTCGCAAAGCGGTGGACGAGATCTTCCGAGCCATGAGCCAGGAGTTCGATGGCCTTTACGCCAAGACCGGGCGGCCCTCGATCCCACCCGAGCGCCTGTTGCGCGCCCTGCTGTTACAGATTTTCTACAGCATTCGCAGCGAGCGGTTGCTGATGGAGCAACTGGAGTACAACCTGCTGTTCCGTTGGTTTGTGGGCATGGAGATGGATGAGCCGGTGTGGAATCACGCGGTGTTCAGCAAGAATCGGGAACGGTTGTTAAATCAAGATGTCGCGCAAGCCTTTTTCAGCCGTGTGCTGACGCAGGCCAAACCACACCTGTCGGATGAACACTTTACCGTAGATGGCACGCTGATCGAAGCGTGGGCCAGCCAAAAGAGTTTTCAGAAGAAAGACGGCGGCGACGGAGACGGCTCGCAGTTTCGCGGCGAACGGCGCAGCAACGATACGCATGAGTCGAAGACCGATCCCGGGGCCAAGCTGTATCGCAAAGGCAGCGGCCAGGAAGCCAAACTGGGGTATCTGGGTCACGTGCTGATGGAGAACCGCAACGGCTTGATCGTGGATGCGATGGTGACGCAAGCGGACGGAACGGCGGAGCGGGACGCGGCCCTGCTGATGGTGCATCGCAAGTGGCGCAGGAACCGGCGCTGGGGTTCGCGTAAGCCGATCAGCGTGGGAGCCGATAAGGCATACGACACGCGGGACTTTGTGGCGACGCTGCGCGCTTATGGAGTGCGACCGCACGTAGCGCAGAATCTCAAACGGGCTGGCGGCAGCGCCATCGATGATCGGACGTCGCGGCATGAGAGTTATCAGACGAGCCAGAGGAAACGGCCATTGATCGAGAAGGCGTTTGGGTGGATGAAGCAAACCGGGGGGATGCGCAAAACCAAACTGCGCGGCCTATGGAAGGTGGGCTGGCAGTTTCTGATGACTGCGGCCGCCTTCAATCTGTGGCGCCTCCCGAAGCTACAAGCGACAGAAGTGTAGTCGCAGTCCGCCAAAAAGCGGGTTTTTCAACAGGGCAGCCGCCCTGCGGCGCATCGATCCAGTGAAAACTCGACTTACTGGCTCGACTGAAATGCGCTTCCGTCGCCCGTTGATGCATTTTTCAACAAGTTCCTAAGAAGCTCACTTGCTCGTAATTACACTCAGAGGAATAAGAGCGCTCCAGTGTAGTTTCAAGCTTCCACTTATCGCTCGCGTGCCCCCTGAAAAGTGGGAGCTTCAGCAGACGCTCACTGTTAGCTCGTCGCTCATGTTCGACCTTTTGAAGTGCCGCTTCGAAACCAGACCAACTTTTCAGGTGCAGAATGCGCGAGGTCTTAACTGGCAGCATGTCTTTGTTTCCGCTTACGGTATCACAAGGCGCGGCGCGCGCTTAAGCGGGGCGCTGCGCGCCATACGATCTGTAGCACGTGACGCGTGGCCGCACAAGATTGCTTCGCCCATCAGGCGCTTCGTATGGCCCGGCGTACGGCCAAGGGTGACACACCTGGGCGGCTCACGGGCATAGCCGTTGTAGCCGTAGTGGCCTTCGTCATAGCGCGGCGCACGGTGCCCTGGAAGTAATCCGCCAAGGGCCACAGAGGATACGGTGCAACCGTCCGGAAGGCGCGGCCTAGTTTCGCTTCGATGCGGTAACACTCATGGAAGAAATTGCCGCGCGACAGGCCCAGCCTTGAGCAACACAGCTTATGGTCTGCGGCCTGGAGGTAGTGAGCGTTGAACAGGGTGTATTCTTCGGCGGTAAGCGTGCGGCGAGCAACCAAGGTCAAATCGGCCATGTACTCTTCATTTTTGCGCCCGTAGCATGTACGCCCGTCTGGGCCGGTTCCGATCTGTTCCAGGGATACTGGCGGGGCTATACTCACTCCCGCCGCGCACTAACGGAACCGCGCAAGACACAAGCGGAAGACGGCGCGGTCAATGCAGAGACAGGCCGCGCCGCGCGCGCGTATGCCGGTACCGGCGCAGTGGTTGCAATCAACGAGGGCGAGGCCGATCAAGTCGGAACGGCGGGAAGTCGTCATGCGAGGATCATACGGCCTGTGCATGCCCGCTGTCAAGGGAAAAATGCTCTTAACTAATTGATTCTAAATAGCATGCTGTTTTGTGCCAAATGAAATTAGCACAAAACAGCATGCTAGGCGGCGCTCCGTCACGCCTAGGCCGCATGGCGAACAAAAGGCGAATATGTTATTCTCTTGCCGTGAAGCGGTGCAGGGTGTCGTTTCAGAACGGCGATGTTGAGCACGCGGTGGAAGTGGAGGCGTGTTCGGTCTACGATGCTGTCGGATTGGCCATGTTGAAATTTCAACGGGCCGAGTTTATTGGATTCTGGCCAACTGGCACGTACGTGTTTAATGTGGAGACGCGAGAGACGGTCGAGTCAAAGCATGTGGTTTCGTATCACGCTTTCGATGCGTGGATGAAACGGGTTGATGGGAATACTCAAAAAGAGCGAGAGACGCGGGAGAAGTTGAAGCGTCTCTTTGCAATGCCTCCGAGCGGCGCAAAGCGCCCGGCGTGAAACGGACGCCATGCGGCGCAGCAGTTTGCGCGTTTAAACGTCACTCTTCACATCCTTACGTTCGTTTTCGAGCGCGGCCAGCTTCGAGCGGATCAACCGCAGGCGTTGGGCTTTGGTGCGGGGAATCCGGAAACCGTGCTTCGGTCTACGCCTACGGTACGGCCTGACTCGCGCTGGGTTCGGAGGCTTATCGGGGCGAAGCTTCTGGAGGCCGAATTGCGCACGATAGGCGTTCGCTGTGAGGCCGTGACGCGTTCGGATATGCGTTGCTAGGCTTGTTGACGTTGCGCCGCACAGTAGGCACGCTATGCGGAGGCCAGGGAATTCGCTGCGATCTTGCACGTTGTTGGATGAGAGCATATACGCTATTAGGCCGATTTGATCTGACTCGATTGGAGAATTCGACAGACGGACGCGGCGCTGATGCCTAACTCTTCCCCAATCTCCCGCGTGGTCATGCCGTCCGCGTCCATCTGGACGACGCGCGCACGGTTCACCACAAGCCGGGGACGGCCCCCAATGCGCCCGGCGCGCCGCGCCTTCTCAAGCCCGGCAATTGTGCGCTCACTCAGCCGGATGCGCTCTTGCTTCGCAATCGTGGCTAGGATGCTGAGAACCGCGTCTTTGAAGATGCCACACGAATCCAGGTATTGTTCCGTGAAGCTGCGATAGCCGACGCCATAGGACGATAGCCGCTGAAGGTGGTTTAACGTCTCAAGCACGCCTTCGCGGCTGAAGCGGTCCAGGGACCAGAACAACACGGTATCGAACCGGCGCTGCGCTGCGTTCTCGAACAGGCGCTGAAATTGTTCGCGGTCTGAGTGCTTGCCGGTTGTCCGGTCCACATACTCAGCCGTAATCGTCCAGCCTTGCACGCGGGCAAACTCGCGCAGTTGTGCAAGCTGGTTTTCGGTGTCTTGTCCCTTGTCGCGTGTCGAAACGCGGGCGTAGAGTGCGATGCGCATGTTCTTATTATGTTTCTAATACGGTCGTTACTGCAACAATAAAACGGCATTCCAGCGCGCCTTTGTTTGCAGCATAGCTCGCGCGCTGGAAGAACACCGTTTTTGAAACACATCACGCCGCGAGTTTGCGCCCCCGGCGCGGTTCATTGACCGCGACTTCCCGCATTGCCCGCTGCGCGTTCCAGGCCCCGCCTTCCGGGGCCGGGATGCCCCATTGGTTCAGCCTCGTTGCAATCTGCGAGAACGAGAATTGCTTAGCTTTTAGCGCCATGATGTGTTGCAAGGGCGTCGGGGGTGGAGGCAGATGCAATAAACGCACTGGCCTGAGTATGTTGCCGGGCTTTGGCTTCGGCGGTGCCAGGGGGATGCTGGGTTGGCCTACCTGGGCGCGGTTCGATCTGCTGGGCGGACTGAAATAGCTGCCCAGCGGGTACAGTGGGTATGGCCTCAGAGTGAGGAACGTGCGCCCTGCAGTGGCTTCGATGCGCCGGATCGCGGTCCAGAAGGAATTACGATCAAGCCCCAATGCGCGGCAACATTCGAGGGCTTTGCGGCCCTCCAGGTGGTGCAGCCGGAACGCGCGGAAATCTTCGGGCGATAGGACGCGCTTCGCGGCAAGCCATACGTCAGCCATGAAGTCTTCGTGAACACGCTCGTACATGCACCGGCCTTTTGCGCCCATATCGATGGGTCTGGGCTGCAGACACTGTTCTTCCAGCAGCGCACGATACTTTCCCACCACGGCACGGAACGCCACGGTAGAAACGCAATCGCATGGATCGCCTAACAAGAGTCGCACTGCAGTTCCTTTGACACGCGGCAGTCTTCCCGCGACAGCGCGATGTAATCCGATCTTTCGTATTTAGACATCGGGCTATTTCCTCCAGTGCCCGTCAGATGACTTGTTAAGTGTTGACATCGGGTCAAAGGACTCTGCGGGCGCTTCCGTGGGACCAGGGGGTAAGGGTCGCGGGTCAGGCCGTTTGACCATCGCCAACGTCAGCGTCTGTGCAGCGCGCGCTGTCTCGGGGTCTTTTAGCAACCAAGTAATATCAACGGTCTTTCGCCAAGGGGGCTTCTGGATCACCGCTAAGCTGTGTTGCCTGTAAACGGGGCATGACGTAAGGACATAACGTCTTCAGCGCGTCCAGACGGCCCGCTACGTCAATGTCGATTGAGGTACCGTCCGCATTGGGTAACTTGCCGGTGGTGATGATTGAAATCAGGGTTGCCGCTGGGTGAAAGTCCATCTCTACGCAGACTTCAAGCACGCGTTTGGTGCGCTTGTTCAAACTCCCAGGCCTACGGCCACCTACACGGGCATGGCCCGGCTGGAAGCCACTAGGGCCAGGAACGGCGGTGCTTTTCAAGGTCTGTATCTTGTCGTCTAATTCGCTCATGTCTTTTCCTCCGATGTTGCTGTGTCCGGGCCGGGGCACGGGTTTGCTTAGCAGGTGCTGTAGCGCCAGCGACGGCTGTATAAGATTCAGTTATGGCTTAATAAGCACTGCTTATTAATAAGCGTTGCGGGGGTTAACGACTGTTAATGAAGCTCGGTTCGGCTAAGCTGCCCGCGACCAGGGGTGCTATGCGAGAGGATGCGCTTCCTGTCATGGGTTGTCATGGGTGTCATGGGTTCGGCCTATATACCTTCCCCCCTTACTTACTCCCCTGCCCTTTTTTTTCCTTTAACCTGGGATATCTGGGGACGACCCATGACACTCATGACACGTATGACGTGCTCAGAAAAGCGCGCTATCAGGGGCCTCCTGGTCCTGGAATACAAAACCGAGCCCCATGAACACGTAAGCAGGCTTCCCGTTGATACGCCGCTGCGCAATCTCCACCCCTGGCCTCAGCGTTTTCAATGCGCGTGTAAACTGCGTATCCGGCATGATCGGCCTACCCGCTTCTTGGCATGCCCTGCCGTAGGCGCTACGAATCTGATCCTTTGGCGTAACCGCATCGGGCCTCGTGACCGTATTCGAGTCGAGCCAAACGGCAAGCGGATCAGTGGTCTGCTTGAACTCGTTAAGCGCCGCGCGCGTAGACGCGGACTCCGTAAACCGGCCTGTCCGAATCGCAGGCAGCGCGTCAAGCGCACGATTCAACAGCCCCGACAATTCCGCTGGCTCTGACAACCGCGTATCAAGAACAGCACGGGGCACGGTATTAGGAGACTTTTCATCGAAAGTTCGGGTGAACGGAATGACCAACCAACGCCGGAAAAAGCCGTGGGTTGGGTCATCACTTCTTGTCTGCCGAATTCGCGCTGAACAACAGCCGGGCATAAGGACGAAACTCAAAGCTCGATTCAAACTTACGTTCTGCTGTGATTACGTCACCACCTGTTAGCGCCTTGAACATTGATGTTCCCGCCAATGCAGCCGTGGGTAGGTCTGTGCCGATATTGCAGAGCCTCCCAACTAACCGCGATGGCGTGAACTTATCTTGCTCAATGCGATGCAGACTAAGGGTCGAGACGTTATCCTTGCCTAGGAAATTTATTACAAGATTCAAATATACGCTTTTGCCATTAGCACCTTCACCCAGAAGTAACATCGCCTTCTGAATCGAGGTATCAGGAATCATGAGCCATGCAGGAATTTCATAGGGCAAGTCTCGCGTATCTTCGGGGAACACATCTTTGATGAATTGCTCGATATGCGGGCACCGTGCATCCGGGTCATAACTCACGGGAATCTGAACCGGCGAAACGTGGTCAGGGGAATGCGGACCCAGCCTCCTGGTTTCCACGTTGAGCAAAGCCGTTGCGCACGTTCAGCACGTCCAACGGCGGGCGTTCCCAAAGTTCCCTAGCGTCTACGGCAATCCAAGTTTCGACGCGTGCCGCAAGTTCCGGCGTCCACATGGCCGGGCCTTGGGCCTCGCAGAAGTGCTTAGTCGCGCATTCTACAAAGCGCGTGCCGGTGGGCCGGTACACCCCATCTTCGAAGTGGTAAAGCCGTCCGCCCGTATCACGCGCGAAATGATCCGTGGTGAGGATGGTCTTTGCGATCTTCTGGACCAAGCCGTCTTGTGGCTCTTCGCCGGGCTCTTTTCGTCCGATGCTCTGGGCGATGCGCTGAAGGTCCCCGTCGGATTTCGGCGGCTTACAGCGCTGCTCGTTGACGCCGCGCAGCGAAGTCAGAATTTCCTGGCTTGTCGCCCCGCTTCGGCGCAGCGTCCCGGCGTAGCTAGTCAGTATAATGTCGCGCTGACCCTCTCCAATCACATCGGGAAGCTTGAATGAAGGCTTCCTGGCACCGCCCCCCTTGGTCCGCGGCGTAGAGGCTGGCGCTGCGCGGCGGGGTGCCGAAGCCGGGATGGCTGGCAATGGTTCATCGAACCACTCTCCGGTAGCCTTAGTCGCCTCCGCATAATCTAAAAACCTTTCGGCAGGCAGCGGGTCACCGTTCGCGCCCAGCGCCGGGCGCACGGTTTCCGCATGGTCAAAATACGGCATGTTTATCCATGAACCTAAGTCACGGTCACCGCCGATCTTGATTTGCTTCGGGAAAATTTCTGCCGTGCCGTGGCCCAGGCGCGCCGCGATATCGCGTAGCTTCGCCTGCATCTTTGCCGCTGGCACTGGTTCTGCGGCAAATAGGTACACATGCGCCCCGCCAGATTTGCTACGGCAGACAACCAGTGGGTAGCCCAGCTTCGCCAGCATGGCTACAATCTGTACGTGGTCAATATCGGCGTACACGTCGATATCGATTGCGCCGAATACACACGTCGAATCGTCCCGAATCGGAATGATGCCCAAACCGTACTTACCGTCTAGTGAACTGTCCCGGTTATATCGTTACCAGATGGGCGGATTCGACGCGTGGCATCGGTAAAGGTCCAGCGGAACGGCTTGGCTGACTTGCCATAGGCGCGAATGTACTTGCGGAGTTTTCGCGCCAGGTCAGCCACGGAAGTAAAGACGCCGCGGGCGATGACATCGCGTTCGATCTTGGAGAACCAGATCTCGATCTGATTCAACCAGGAAGAGTAGGTCGGCGTGAAATGAAACCGGACCTTCGGATGAGCGATCAAAAACTCTTCCACTGTTTTGGTCTTGTGCGCCGAGAGGTTATCTAAGACGATGTGGATTTCGCGCGCCCATTTGGCGGACGCCACGACTTCTTCCAGAAAGTCAACGAACTCCACGCTCGTGTGCCGCGGTGCGGTCTTTCCAACGACCCTTCCGGTCTTGACATCAAGAGCCGCATAAAGAGACAGCGTTCCATGCCGATAGTATTCGAATCCGTGCCGTTCGGCCCGGCCGGGCGACAGCGGCAACACCGGATCGAGACGGTCGAGCGCCTGGATCGCGCTCTTCTCGTCAACGCAGAACAACGCGGCGTGCTGCGGCGGTTTCATGTAGAGAGCGATGATGTCGGCGGCTTTCTGTTCGAAGTTCGGATCGTTGCTAGCCATGTAGCGATCCAACCGGTGCGGTTTGAGGCGAGCTTGCCGCCAAATGCGCTGCACGCTGGATTTGCTCAATCCGAGAGCCGCCGCCATCTTTCGACAAGTCCAGTGCGTGCTGCCGTCATTCGGCGACTGAGTCGTCTTGCGCAGAACGCGCGCCTGAACGACTGGCGTAATCGTGCGTGCTTCGCTACCTTTATGTCGTGGTTCGAGACCCGCAACGCCCTGCTCTTCGAAACGGCGTTTCCAACGCGCGATAGTTGGCCGGGAGGTCTGAAGTTCAACCTCAATCTGACTCCAGGACTTGCCTTCCGCTAAGGCCAGAAGCAGACGGGAGCGAAAGACGTCGCCGGCCGGAAGTGTTCGAGATTGCGCAAAGCGGAGCAATTCCTCGCGCTGTTCCTTGCTCAGTTCAGACACCCGATGACAGCGTCGCACAATCTCTTGGACGAAGCCAGCGCCAATCGGTTACGAAATGACTGGGACAATCCACTAGGTGCTTTTGCCATAACTCATCTGTTACAGGTTCGCGCTTAGTGACAGCGTGGCCCTCGTATTTACCGTCTTCGCGAGGATTGTTATAGTCGATATTATTGTAAGTCCCATGCGCTCTATCCAGTCCAGCGAATAACTGGCGAAATCGCGCGGCTAGGTTAGAACCGCATGGTAGACTTGGATCAACTCCAAATATACTTGCTGCTTCGGCGCTGCCGGGTTGACCCGGCAGCCCCCTTTCTTCGATCATCCGTTTTCATCCTTGACTCCCGTGCATTGTGATAGTGAGGATCTGCTGTAAACAGACCCTCCACCTACATTCCAACAGCGGGCTTAACCGTTCCATGGCACCTAAGACGCTAAGTTACTGACTTGCCTTGAGAAAAATAGTTTCGTCTGCGGTGACAACCCTCAGCGCTGCGGGTAAGACTACCGGAACACATCCTGGTTGAATTCTAACCTTCCCTTTTCGCAAAGTAAGTCCAGATCCTGAGCGGCGTAACCGGATATGCACTGATCGCATGCGCACATGGTAATGCTGCGGCAGTTAAGGTAATGATCCAGCCGTCGCTCAAACCCCTTGGAGATTCTCAGTGCGTGAGCGGCGTGATTTTTCTCTCTCAGTTCGGCTAGACGCTCCGCGCGCTGGCGCTTGATTTCAGCGATCCGTTTCTGAATCTCAGGAGAAAGATTGTCAGCCACGGTCCGCCTCCAGCGTCGCTTGGATCGACTTACGCAAGAAATCGCGCTCGCTCGGAGTGAGTTGCCCCGCCTCTTTTCGCATGATCGATTTCGTAAGTAGATCCCGCGCGATTTCACGCGACTTGTCATCGAGTTGTTCCCACCCGGGGACATCGGGGCCCTGGCCCTTGGGCCGTTGGAGTTTGAGCGAGTAATCTTTTAGGCCTTCTGTTAGCCCGTCTCTTGTAGCGTGTGGGCGCGGCAAGTCGGCGAGTGACTAAGCGCCGGTCACATCAATTCGCCAAAAACATTTCCTTTGCAATCAACATCCCTTGTCAGATTAAGCCGCGGCGCTCAATCCGACGAGATAGCTTGTGATTAGGAAGCCCCAGTAAATGACCGACGACACATTTGTCCGGCACTATCGAGTGAGCGAGCTAGCCAAGCTCTGGGGCTTCTGCGATAACACCATCATCGGCCTATTCCGTGATGAACCTGGAGTGCTGAAGCTCGAACGCATCACCGGCAAGCGCAAATATACGACACTATCGATTCCTGAGAGCGTTGCCCTACGCGTTCACCAGCGACTCGGCCAAGATGCGCTCAAGACGAGCCTTCCTGCCTGCAGTCCACCGCGCATAGTACCCCTCCGTGACCTTGACGGAGGAATGGCCCAGCGCCCGCGAAACGTCGTCAAGCTGAACGCCGCGTAAGAGCGCCCGCACGGCGAACGTGTCTCGTAGACGATGGGGGCGACAATCGGACACGCCGCAACGCTCTCCTATCGTCTGCATCCGTTCGTAAACCTCGTTCGCGAGGTAGGCAGGGTTTTTGCTATCGCCAAAGTGAAATGGCAGCGTTGGCGACAGCCATTCACAAGTATCAATCGCCGTCTTCAGCCGGTCTGTCAGGTATGCTTCGACGGGCTTGGGTTTCTCCGTCTTCTTTCGTTTCTGCATTAGAAACGTGTAGACCCACAAATGTTCCCCCCTAGTCAGAGCGGCGGGATTGAATCGTATAGCGTCTCCCACGCGCAGCCCAGTTTCGAGCATCAGTTCCAGCAACAGCCGAAACGTCTTGGGATGCCTTGCATATCCATGCGTCCCTCCGTTCAGCTTCAGCGCTTCGTTGAGGATCTTTTCACCGTCCTCATCGGAATACGGTTCCTTCTGGTCGTAGACAGCCCGATGCGGCTTTACCTTCTCAACCAGGGGTTCCCCGATCCAACCACGGCGGTACGCATCGCGGAGGAAGCAACGCAGCTTCGCCACAGCCGTTGACTTCGATGTGTCCGCAAGGCTGGGCAGGCCGTCAAACCTTAAACGTCTCCAGGAGGTCCACGGTGATTTGGCGCGCGAAGTAGACGCCGCGCTTTTCGCAGTATTTTTGCAGGCGGCCTAACAACAACTGGTGGTGCCCGTAGGTTTTCTCTGCCAGTTCGTGCTTACGCGATGCGAGGTACTTGTTGACGCATTCTTCAACAGTGGGACCGTGGACGCTTTCGTTCTTCGACTGCGCGATCAGTTTGTCGCGTAGCGCCTCCGCGTCGGCAAGATCGGTAAACCCGGTGCTTTGTCTCGGGACCAGAGAATTTCCGGTGCGCCCGTACATCCAAATCGGGCAATCGCAGCCCATGGCCTTGCGCTTGGCGCGGGCTGAAATCTTGCTTTTCCTAACGGGGCACGAGGCGAGGTGACGGCGGTAAAGGGTCAATGGCACGTCTCCATGTACATCACATTCTGTACACGAGATCAAGTTGCCACCGTAACTATTTTACTTTAAAGGAGTTGGCTCCCCGGCATGGATTCGAACCACGATTCACGGCTCCAAAGGCCGCTGTCCTACCGTTAGACGACCGGGGAAAGAGGGAAAAACGCGTAGCGCCCCATCCAGTTTAACCGGCACGGGGCCCGCAAGCAATTGGCCTTGCTACAATCTCCTCTGGAAGCCACATTTGGCCGGTGCTGGGCGCGGGCTTCAAACCCGTTGTGCGGTACTCCGTATCGCAGGTGGGTTCGACTCCCACTGGCTTCCGCCAGAAACGTAATTACATAAACAAATTCGCGTTTGGGCGCCTTTTCACCGGGCCGGGTTTGTCATACCCTAAATGTAGAAAGTACGCGCCGGTCAACGGAAAGCCGCGGAATATGATATTCCGTCTCGCAGAAAAGAGAAAGCCATGAACGGACCCAAGGCCGGTTTAGTCCGCGACATCGAAGACGCGTTGATGTATCTGCCGCGCAAAGGCGTGGTCGATTTCCGCCGCGGCGACATCATTTTCGATGAAAACAGCCCCTCGGACGCCCTGAATCTCGTGGTTCAAGGGCGCGTCAAAGTGACCGTCCCGTCAGCGGACGGCGCACAAACCGTCGTCGACATCTTCAATACTGATGATTTCTTCGGCGAGAGCTCTTTGCTCGGTTCCCGCCCTACGCCGCAATGCGCCATGGCCCTCGATAACGTCACCTTGATGTCCTGGACCCGCCAGGAAATCGAAGACCAAATCGAGAAGCAACCGCGCTTGGGCATCGCGCTCCTCCAAATGCTGGTCAAGCGCGGGCTCGATTATGAAACGCGTCTCCAGAGCTTCGCGCTCGATAAGACGCCGGAACGCCTGATCCGCGCCCTGCTGCGCTTCGCAGACCATCTCGGCGCGCCCGGCGAAGACGGGTCCGCCCGCATTCCGCCCCTGACGCACCAGGCCATCTCGGAATACGTCGGAACGTCGCGCGAGATCGTCACCTTTCAGATGAACCAGCTTCGCCAGGCCGGATTCCTGCGTTATTCGAGGCGCGGAATTCAGGTTTATGCCGAAGCCTTGCGCGAGCACCTGAAGGCGCAACCGAGGCATCCCCACGAACCCGCACCCGCCGAGTAACCTTCGGCAGCGCCGGCATACTTCCTAAATTCAGTCCAATCGGTAGGGTGCGTACCGGTTACATTCTTCTTGGATTCGCCGAATTGCGAGGCACGTATGAAGAATTTCCGGTTGTTTCGGGTAGCTGCCGTTCCCAGCATTCTCCTGGCTTGGAACCTCTCCGCCGCGTCGTCTGACGATAATGCCGCGCCGGCTCCGCGTCCGGCCGCCGCTGCGTCTGAGACCTATGTGCCCCGCGTGATGCGCGAATTCAGCACCCCCGATACCACCTTCTACACTCTGCCGGCCGTGACGATAGTAAAGGAAGGGCCGCCACCCGTCCTGCGCCACGCTATTCCGGAATATCCTGAGGAATTTCAAAAGGATAGCGTTGCATTCTTCCAGAACCACGTGAATATTTGGCGGCAATCCGACGCCACCGCCCTCCTGGGCAATCCGCTGCGCCAGCGGCCTTCCTTTGACGACGATGGAAAGCCCAACGGAACCATCTACGCCTACCCCGATCCCTTGCGCCGTTACAAGGAGCTCGAGCTCGATTTCGAGGGCGGCGCCGGCAAACTGCGCACCGCCTTTATCTATCCGCTCAAGATGAGCTGGCAGGATTGCCGCGTAACCTACGGAACTAGCGTTTCCGCCACAAAAGGCGGCCAGGGCCGCATGTTCTATTCGTACCTAGATCGACGCATGGACGTACTAGTGAACGCCGGCGGAAGCGTAATCAGTCTCGGAATTTACTGAAACCCCGCGCATTCCCTGTGCGTTTAACACAACAGTGTTTCCGCCACGGAATTTTTAGGCTTATAGTGTATCTAGGAGTTCGTGCATCATGACTCGTCCTTTGGCGCGGCGTCCATTCGCGCGGGTGTTGGCAGTCGCGATTGCCCTTAATTTCGCGGCAGCTACCACGTTCGCGGGCGATGACAAGAATAAGAAGAAAGATCCTGATGAAATCGGGAATCGCGATGTCGGCAGCGGCATCAATTTCTACTCGCTCGAGAAAGAAATCGCGATGGGCAAGCAGCTCGCCCAAGAGGTCGAGCGGCAAGCTAAAATCATCGACGATCCGGTGATTGCGGAGTACGTGAACCGCGTAGGGCAGAACATCGTACGCAACTCCGACGCCAAGGTCCCTTTCACCATTAAGGTTCTGGATACCGAAGAAGTGAATGCGTTCGCCCTTCCCGGCGGATTCTTCTTCGTCAATTCGGGCCTCATCCTCAAAGCTGAAACCGAAGCGGAGCTGGCGGGCGTGATGGCGCACGAAATCGCGCATGTGGCGTGCCGTCACGGAACGAAGCAGGCGACGCGCGGCGACTTGATGCAGATTGGCGCGATCGCGGCCTCCATCGCTCTCGGCGGCTGGACAGGGTATGCGATCCGTCAGGGCATGGGTCTGGCGATTCCGTTGGGATACCTGCAGTTTTCGCAGGCGTTCGAGCGCCAAGCTGACTATTACGGCCTGCAATACATGTACAAGGCCGGGTATGACCCCACGGCGTTCGTGGACTTTTTCGAGAAGGTTCAGACCCTCGAGAAGCGCAAGCCCGGAACGCTTTCCAAGGTCTTCTCCACGCACCCCATGACGGACGCGCGCATCAAAGCGGCGCAGGAAGAGATCCAAGCCATCTTGAAGCCGAAGCCGGAGTACGTCGTCACCACTTCGGAATTCAACGATGTGAAGGCGCGCCTGGCGATGATGCACAATCACCGCAAGGTCGATAACAACGCCGATCCCAGCAAGCCTACGCTACGCCGGTCGCCCGGCAGCGGTACCGCCCCTGTGGATTCCACCGATCCGAAGTCGACTTCGACTGACGACGATCGGCCGACGTTGAAGCGCCGCGATAGCGGCGGCAACAACAACCAATAGTTCTCCGCATACGTCTGGCTTGACTATCCAGCGTTTCGCCGAATTAGTGCGCGCCAACGACCTTCCGGCCGTCGCGGCTGCCCTGGAAGAGCGTCCTGAGCTGTCCGGCATGCAAATGTCCTACGGTGACGAACGCCAGCCGATTCACTTCGCCGTAATGCACCGGCTGCCGGAAATGACGCGTCTACTGCTGCGTCATGGGGCCGATGCGCGGCAGGGCGTGTATCCTCGCCGCGGCGCAAGCACGGCCATCGTGCTCGCCAAAGAGCGTGGTTTCGAAGACATCGTCGCCATTATCGAGGAAGAGGCGCCGAAGCGCGAGCAGCCGGCGCCGGTTGTCGAGAAAAAGGCCGCGGTAAGCGAAGCCGTTGCGGCGGTGGCTGCCGGGAATCTCGATTGGCTGCGCGCGCGCCACGCCGAAGGAAAGCTGACGAATCCCATCGATTGGCGTGTGGGCGGCTTGCTCACGGCCGCGGTGAACCATGTCCAGCCCGAAATCCTGGCGACGCTTCTCGATTTCGGCTTCGACCCGAATGAACGCCTCGCGTGGCGGCCTGAAGATCCGGGCATTTCCACGCAAGGGATGCCGCTATGGCAATGTGCGGCTCTGGGGCGGCGCGAAATGGCCGAGATCCTTCTGCGCAGAGGAGCGAATCCCAACGCGGAGGTCGATTCGAGCGGCACGCCCGTCTATAGCGCTTACAGTCATCGCCAATCGGAGATGGTGGAATTGCTGCGCCGGCACGGCGGCATCGTCAAAGCCGACACCGCCGCGCTCTACCGGCAGACCGAACTCGCCCGCCAGATGCTAGCCGACGACGTTCGCGGCGCATTGCAGCCGGGCACGGTCTCCCAGGGAAGAACCCTCGGCGACGACCTGCTCGATTTCGCGTGCAGCGGCGGCGACCCCGAAATCGTGCGCATGGCGCTCGAACGCATCGATTGGCCGCGCACCGATAAGCGCTGGTTCTGGTTCCTGCAGCGGCCGCTCGATTTCTGGAATCACATCCCGTGGCTCTACGCCGGCAACAAGGAACTCCCCCGCGGCACGTATATTGAGTGCTTCCGGCAAGTGCTGCGCCGTTGCGACGCCAACGTGATCGGCGGCTTCAACCGAACCGTGCTTCACGAAGTGGCGGCTGTGGGAGATTACGTAACGGACGAGGAAGCAGCCCCATTCGCCGCCGCGCTGTTGGACGCCGGCGCCAGAACCGATGTGCGCGACGAAATCTTCCTCAGCACGCCGCTTGGCTGGGCTTGCCGCTGGGGCCGCGTATCCGTGGCGCGCGCGCTTCTTGAGCGCGGCGCCGATTCCGTGGAAGCGGATGCCGAAGCATGGGCGCGCCCGCGAGCCTGGGCGGAGAAGATGGGGCGCGAAAACGTGCTCGCCTTACTCGGCGAGTATTTATAATACGGGTTGGAAAATCGTTTGAACCTTCGCGTCTTCGCGTACCTCGCGCTGTTCTTGTGCCTGCGCGGATTGGGAAATCTATCTCTGGCCTGGGGCACGAAGCGTGTTCCACAAACCCTGGCCACGCATCCGTTGGCTTACATCACCTCGATGGCCGATCCTTTCGTCGCGCTGGGAATCGTGATGCTGATCGTCGCCATGTTGACGCGCATCGCGCTGCTGAGCGTCGCCGATCTCAGCGTGGTGTTGCCGTTGACCGCGGTCGGCTACGTGATTTCGGCAGTTCTGGGCAAGGTGGTTCTGCATGAGCAGGTCGATTGGCAGCGATGGCTCGCGGTGCTGCTGATCTTCGGCGGGGCGGCGCTCGCCGGTTCCACGGCGCGGGCGGCGCGATGAAGTGGATTCTGGTGGGCGCGATGGTGGCCGCAACCGTTGCCAGCGATCTTTTGCAGAGCTACGACATGAAGCGCACGGGCGCGCAGTCGGTAAGCGCGATGGGGCTGCTGCACATCCTCAAGCTGATCGCGGTGCGCCGCTACCTCATGCTCTCCATCGCCTGCCTGGCGGTATCTTTCTTCGCGTTCATGGCGCTGGTGCAGACCGAGCCGTTGAGTTTCGCCGTGCCGGCTTCCGCCGCGAGTTTCATCATCGAAACCATTCTGGCGAAACTGACGCTGCGCGAGCCGGTGGGCATGCGCAGAGCCGCGGGCGCTACCCTCGTCCTGGGCGGAATTATTCTGCTGGGGCGCTAGCGGCCACCGGCACCAGTATGCCGTTGTTATCGATGCGGTAATCTTCACCGCGCCAACGCAGGCTGCGGCGCGTGAAGCTCGCCAGCCAGATGCCGCAAGCCAGCGCGTCCCATAGCGGGATCATCGCGTATTGCAACCAGCCGGGCTTCTGCCGTAAACCCCACACGCCGATCGCCCACGTCATCAGGAAGCGCAACGCGAAATACGCGCCGAAGTAGCCGAGCGCGGCTGCGAGCGTCGGGTGGAGCGCGACGGCCAAAATCGCCCAGAACAAACCCTGCGTGAACAGCAAGCCGAAATGTCCCCACGGGCGCATGTGGCGCATCACCACGATCCAGCGCAGACGTTTGTGGATGAGTTCGCGCATCGAATGGTAATCGTCTACCGTCTCCAGCGTGTACGGCAGCAGCTTCACCTCGAGGCCCTGATCGGCGATGAGCCGGCCCACCAACAGATCGTCGGCGGGACGATTCTCGATGGCGGCGTATCCGCCGAACCCGGCGAGGTGCGCGCGCGTAGTGGCGATCGTCGGACCGAGCGCAAATTTGATGCCGTCCAGTTGCCAGGCGACCAAAATGCCGGCGTAAAAATCCGAAAGCATGCCCACCGATTGCAGCCGGTTCGCCAGCGTGCGATGCTCCGGCGAAACGTAGAAACAAGTAACCGCGCCCGTGCGTTTATCGGCAAGCGGAGCGATGACGGCGCGCAGATAATCAGGGCGCACGCGAACGTCGCTGTCGCTGATCACCAGATGCTCGTAGCGCGCTTCGGCGGCGAGACGCGCCAGCTTCGCGACTTTGTCGTTGGTGGCGTTGCGGCCAGAGCCGATCAGCACGCGAATCGAGCGCTCGGGAAAGTCACGTTGCAGTCTCTCGATCACCTCTTGCGCGGGGAGATCCGATTCATCCACGCAGAACAGCAATTCGTACTCGGGATAATCCTGGCGGCAGAAGCTGGCGAAATTCTCGTAGGCGTCGGGATCGAGGCCGCGAACCGGCTTGAGATTACTCACGGGCGGCGTGAAGGCGGCGGTTCCCTTGGGTTGGATGCGTCCGGCGCGAAAGAACCGCCAGCAACTGTGGATGGCCAACAAATAATAAATCAGAGGGAAGACGGCGACGATCAAGAGAATAACAGTTGCGTTCGATAGCAAATTCCCCGCTCCTTCATAGCAACGACGAGCGGACATGCGCCGCCGTTACGCTAATGTGACAACAACTTGCGCCGCCGTCTCCCCCTCGAAAGAGCTAGCCGGAATCGGGGAAACCGGTGCGGCCCGATGCTAGAGTTAAGTCGTAGCTTTCCCCTGCCTGTAAGTCAGTGAGGGCCCAGTCTTGTGTGGAATCACCGGTTTTACGCATCTTAACTCTCCGGCAAACCCGGATCGTATCCACCAGGCCGTCCAAACCCTGATTCACCGCGGTCCTGATCAGCAGAATGCTTACGCCTCCGGCGTAGTATCGCTGGGCGCAACCCGGCTCAAAATCATCGATCTGGAAACCGGTGCTCAGCCGATGACATCCGCGGATGGCGATACGGTGGTCGCTTTCAACGGTGAAATTTACAACCACGAGGAATTGCGGCGCGAACTGGAATTGCGCGGCCACCGGTTTCGTTCGCGCTGCGACACGGAGACGCTCTTGGCCGCGTTCTTGGAGTGGGACACGGCCTGTTTAGCGCGCCTTCGCGGAATGTTCGCGGTGGCTTTGTGGAGCGAATCGAAGCGGCGGCTGGTGTTGGCGCGCGACCGCATGGGCATCAAGCCGCTCTATATTGCGCGCCACCGGGGCGAGCTCTATTTCGGCTCCGAATTGAAGTCGATTTTCGTCCACCCCGAAATCGAGCGGCGTCTGAGCCTCGAAGGCCTCGATTGCTACCTTTCGTTGAACTATGTGCCCTGCCCCTGGACGCTGGTGGAGGGCATCGAAAAGCTGCCGCCGGGTTCGTGGCTGGAATGGCGCGATGGGCGCACGAAGACCCAGACCTACTGGAACCTGCCCACCCGCGCCGAGCCGCATTGGACGCTGCAATCGGCCGAGATGGAACTGGACGCCTTGATGCGCCGTTCGGTGCGCGAGCATTTGCTCTCGGACGTGCCGCTCGGAATCTGGCTGAGTGGCGGCGTGGATTCCACCACTCTGCTGCACTATGCCGCGCATGCGTCCGGCAGGCGGCTGAAGACGTTCTCGATCACGTTTCGCGGGCGTCGCTTTGACGAGGCCGCTTATATCCACGAGGCTGCGAAACACTACGGCGCGGAGCACGAAGAGTTCGATTTGAATCCGGAGGCGAATCTCGCCGGCGCCGTGGAAGAATTCGCCTATTACTTCGACGAACCCTGCGCGGATGCCGGTGCTCTGCCGGTCTGGTTCCTCTCGAAGCTCACGCGGCAGAGCGTCACCGTGGCTTTGAGCGGCGAGGGCGCGGACGAATTGTTCGGCGGTTATCTGACTTATCGCGCGGATGCGTTGGCGGCGCGCGCGCGGCGCTGGCCTCCGTTCCTGTTGCGGGCGGCGTCTGCCATGGTTGCCCGCTGGCCGGTCTCGAACGAGAAGATCGGCCTCGAGTACAAGGTGAAGCGCTTCCTGGCAGGCTGCCAGATGGCCCCGGAATGGGCGCACATTTATTGGAACGGCGCGTTCTCTTCCGCCGAAAAGCGGGCGTTGCTCTCCCAGGCTACGCCGGCCGCCATGGATCGCCTGCTGGCGGCCATGCCCGGCGGCACAGATGGCCTCGCGCCTTATCTCTGGTTCGATCAGCGCTACTATTTGCCCGATGACATTCTGCTCAAGGTGGATCGCATGAGCATGGCGCATTCGCTCGAAGTGCGTCCGCCGTTTCTGGATCATCGCATCGTGGAGTTCGCGGCTTCCCTGCCCTCGGAGTTGAAGGTAAATGGCGCCCGCCAGAAAATCGCGCTCAAGCACCTGATGCGCGCCAAGCTGCCGGCATCGATCCTGCGCCGCAAAAAGGAAGGCTTCGACATTCCGGCGCATGAGTGGATGCGCGGACCTTTGCGCGCGCTCATGCTGGAATCGGTAGCGAACGGCCTCGCCGCGTATCCCGATCTCTTTCGCGCCTCTGCCGTCAACGCTTATATCGAGCGGCATTTGGACCGGCGCGCGAATGTGGGCTATCATCTGTGGGGTCTGATGCTGCTGTTCCTTTGGATGAAACGATGGCAAATTCAAGCGGCGCCGGCTCCCGCACATGGGGAATTGGCGAATCCAGTCGCTACCTCTATCTGATTCTCGCCGTACTGCTTCTGTCGGGCGCCACTTATCTCATCTGCATTGCTTCCCCGCCCTCGCTCATGGACGACGTGGACGCCGTGCAGGCGCAGATCGCGCGCAACATGCTCACCTCCGGCGATTGGGTCACGGCGCGCCTGGATGGCATCGCGTATCTCGAAAAGGCCCCGCTAATCTATTGGATGATCGCGGTCTGCTACCGCATTTTCGGCGTTTCCGATTGGGCGGCGCGCATTCCGGTGGCCCTCTCCACAATGGCGCTGAGCTGGCTGACGGCGGCGTTCGGCATCTGGGCTTTCGGCAAACGCGCCGGATTCTGCGCGGGATTGTGCATCTCGACTTGCGTCGGTCTATTTTTGTTCACGCGCATTCAAATTCCGGACGTGATGCTGACGGCCGCCGTCGCGCTGGCGCTGTGGGCGTTCCTGCGCGCGCTGGATGACGAAGAGCCGCACCCGCGCGTGTGGGCCGCGGTGATGGCGGCGAGCATCGGCGTGGGCCTGCTGCTCAAGAGCGCTGTCGCTTTGTTATTCCCGGCGGCCGCGGCCGGCATCTACTTGCTCGTCACGGGCAGCCTGTTCTCGCGGCGCACGTGGCAACGGCTGCATCCCTGGAGCGGGCTCGCAATCATTGTGCTGATCGCGGCGCCGTGGCATGTATTGGCGACCCTCGCCAACCCGCCGTATTTCGATTTCACGATGCACAGCGCTCCCGGCGAATATCACGGCTTCTTTTGGTTTTTCTTCATCAATGAGCAGGTGTTGCGCTTTCTGAATCTGCGCTACCCGCGCGACTACAATACCGTGCCGCGCGTCTATTTCTGGCTGTTTCACCTGCTATGGCTGTTTCCGTGGAGCGTCTATTTCCCGGCCGTCTGCAAGTTGAAGTTCCGGCCGGAAGATCGCGCCGGGCGCACCCGCCTGCTGGCCCTGTGCTGGACCGGCTTCATCCTCGTCTTCTTCACCTTTTCCACCACGCAGGAATACTACTCGATGCCCTGCTACCCGGCGCTGGCGCTGTTGCTCGGATCGGCAATGGCCGCCGAAGGCGTCTGGATCCGGCGCGGCACGCGCATGTTCACGGTGGTCGTGGGGATCGCAGGCATCATTGCCGCGTCTCTGTGGTTCGTAGTGCGAAATACGCCCGCGCCGGGCGATATTTCGTCGGCGCTGTCGCAGCATCCCAGCGCCTACACGCTGTCGCTGGGGCACATGGAAGATCTGACCGTGCAGTCGCTGGCGTATCTGCGGCTGCCGTTGGGAATCGCCGCCCTGGCGATGCTGATCGGCGCGGCGTTTACGCTTCGTTGGGCCGGAATGCGCGCTTTTCTCGCGATCGCGCTTACCATGGTCGCGTTCTTCCAGGCGGCGCGCATTGCGCTGATCGGGTTCGACCCGTTTTTATCCTCGCGGCCGCTGGTGAATGCCCTGCTCGCGTCGCCTGAAGGCAAACTGATCGTCGACCACCACTACTACACGTTCTCGTCAGTCTTCTTCTACGCGAACCGCACGGCGCCGTTATTGAACGGGCGGATCAACAACCTGGTCTACGGATCTTACGCCCCGGGCGCGCCCGATATCTTCCTGAACGACGACCAGTGGAAGGACATGTGGCTAGGCGCGCAGCGAATCTATATCGTCGCGGAGGCCGATCAATTGCCGCGATTTCAGAGACTCGTCGGAGCGGACCACGTGCACACGGTGCTGGAGACCGGCGGCAAAGTTCTGCTGACGAACCAGCCGATTGCCGGCAGCGGTTAGCCGATACTAGACAGCTGCGGTCTCAGCCATTGCCGCCTGGCGCTCATTGCGCGGATTGCGCCAATCGATGCGCGGCAGGAACAACGATTCGTCGATCCGGTCGCGATAGCGGATAGCGATGTTCATCAGCGAATCGAGCAGCGATTCCGAAAGCAGATGCGGCGTCAGACCGAGATCCGTCAGCTTCGAGTGCTTGGCGTTGTAATAGTGCTCCTCGGCTTCCACGCGAGGATCGGGGAGATGGTCGATCTCCACTCGCAACCCGAGCTTCCTGCCCGCCGATTGCACCAGGTGCGCCAACTGCAACACCGAGAACTGTTCCGTGAACTGGTTGTAGACGCGGCATTCGCCCGGCTGCGCCGGGTTTAGGCAGGCCAACTCGATGCAGCGAACCGTGTCGCGGATGTCCAGATATCCGCGCGTCTGGTTGCCTTTGCCGTACACCGTCAGCGGGTGGCCGGCGGCCGCCTGCACGCAGAAACGATTCAGCACGGTGCCGAAAACTTCGTCGTAGTCGAAGCGGTTGATCAGCGTCTGGTCGTGTCGCGTCTCTTCGGTCGTGACGCCGTAAACCACGCCCTGGTTCAAATCGGTGGCGCGCAGCTTCCAGGTACGGCAGGCGAACAGAATATTGTGGCTGTCGTGCACCTTCGAGAGGTGGTAGAAGGAACCCGGCTGTTTGGGATAGGGCAGCACGTCCTTGCGGCCGTTGTGCTCGATGGTGATGTAGCCTTCTTCAATATCGATGTTAGGCGTCCCGTACTCGCCCATGGTCCCGAGCTTGACTAAGTGGCAACCGGGCGAAAACTCCCGTAGGGCGAATAACAGGTTCAAAGTTCCGACGACGTTATTTACTTGTGTGAAAACTGCGTGCCCGCAGTCGATCATCGAGTAAGGAGCGGACCGTTGCTCGGCGAAGTGCACCACCGCGTCCGGCCGGAAATCCTGGATGAAAGAGCACACAAACTCGTAATCGTTCAAGTCGCCGCGGTAGAAATCTAGATTAGTTCCATTTATTTTTCGCCACGCATCGCAGCGTTCGGACAGCGGACGGATAGGAGTCAGCGTTTCTACCCCCAGGTCCTCATCCCAGCGTCTTCGCGCGAAATTATCGACAATCGCTACCGTGTGCCCCTTGGCAGAAAGGTAGAGCGCCGTCGCCCAACCACAATAACCGTCCCCTCCTAACACGCCAATCTTCATTTGTACCTTTCTCTTGGCCAAGTGCGGTGATCGCGTTCCGCTATCAGGCTTAAGACAACTACGGTGTCAATGTTCTAGTCAGGAGAAATCTGGATCCCTCAGAACTTTCTCCAGCTATCGTAACGGCCACTTTTCCGGTTCGCCAATAGCCCTTCCGGGCCAGAGGATACTCCCTCTTGACTTGGCGTTTTATTATTCACACAATGTGATAGTAATCATGCTTGGCGAATTTGAATATCTGATGCTAACGGCGGCCGCGCGACTCGGAGAAAATGCTTACGGCGCCGCCATCCGGCAAAACATCGAAAGCGGAACCGGGCGCCGTTGCTCTTTGGGAGCCCTCTACACCACGCTCGACCGCCTGGAAGACAAGGGTTTCATCAAGACCTGGATGGGCGAAGCAACGCCCCAGCGTGGCGGGCGGGCTAAGCGGCTGGTGCGCTTGACCGCGAAAGGCGTTCAGGCGGCAAGTGATTTTTATGACGCAGTTACGCGCATGAGCCGCGGCGTCTCGTGGGAAGTAAGTCGCGTGGTGGGGCGTCCGTGACTCGACTTATCTGGCAGATAGTCAATGTACTCTCGCGCACACTCCATCCAGCGGAACGCGACGCCGTGCGCGGCGATATCGCCGAAGCCGGAGAAACGGCCGGTCAAGCTTTGCGCGACTTATTAGGATTAGTCGTCCGGCGGCAAGCCGAGGCTTGGAGAGACTGGCGGCCCTGGCTCGCATTCCTGGGTGTAATTCCGGTTGGCTGTCTCCTCAGCGCCGCGGCCGGAAGCGCCGCTGACCATTGCGCGCTTTACTCCTGGCTTTATACCAACTACGGAGACATCGCTTTCCTGACGAAACCCTCGTTCCGCGCGGATCTGATTCAGCTGGTAAGTCACTCCTCACTTTCCGTTCTCGCCCTCGCCGCAGGCGCGTGGGCGAGCGGCTTTGCTTTATCCCGGCTTTCCGGCCGCGCCATTCCGGTCGCCGCCACCCTTTACTGCTCGCTGTTACTGTTGTTCGCTTCCCCAGCAACGCATCCGCTGCTGCGCGGTTGGTTCCATATCGGTCGCGCCCGCGATTTCGCGCCCAACGCCGCCGTATTCGAGGGCGCGCTCTTTCGCGTCGGCTTTCCCGTGATCGCGCAGGCGGCCTTTGTCCTGGCGCCGGCTCTCTGGGGAATGTACCGGGGCGCTCGCAACAACACGGAGGTTCTCAATTGATACACGCTTCCAGTCTGCTATTGATCTTCGCCGCCCTCGCCCCTGCGGCCGATGAGCCCACGGTCCGCGCCGTGATCCAACCCGAGGCCCAGCGCCAGGCGGCGCCGGAATTCGCGCTCAAGGACGGCGCCGGCAAAACCGTAACGCTCAAAAAGTACCACGGCAAAATCGTACTGCTTGATTTCTGGGCTACCTGGTGTCACGGCTGCAAAGAAGAGATCCCGTGGTTCTCCGAATTCGCGCGCAAGTATGCCGCGAAAGGATTGACCGTGGTGGGCGTTTCGCTGGACGACGACGGTTGGAAAGCGGTGAAGCCGTTCCTGGCGACGGCCCACATTCCTTATCGCATCGTTCTGGGCGACGACCCGACCGCGAGGAAATACGGCATTGTCAACATGCCGGATACGTTCCTCATCGATCGCCACGGCAGAATTGCGGCCGCCTACGCCGGGCTCGTGGATAAAGCGGACGTCGAGAAGAATCTGCTGACCATGCTCGCCGCGAGACAGTAGCCGGCGTCGCGCGATTATTTTCGCCGGGTTCTCTTGCGCGGAGGCGGCGCCGGAGGAGTCAGCATGCGATCGCACTCTTCGATGCGCTGGCTGGCCGCGGAGTTTCCAGGCTCCAACGCAAACACTTTCTCGTAGGATGCGCGCGCCGCCGGGTATTCTCCGTTGGCGAACTCGGCGTCGGCCAAGCCTTGAATCGCTTCTACGTCCTCCGGATTCCGCCGGGCCAGGTCGCGGAACATCTGCTCACCGCTCTTCGGCAGGCCGAGATCGATCAGCATGCGGGCAACGCGTTGTGCGGTGGGAGCGTCGCTGGGAGAAATCGTCGCAGCCGCCGAGAGTAATTCGGCCTGCGCCTGTTGCGTGCGCCCGGCCTTCCGCAGCACGTCGATCAGTTCCAGCCGCGCCTCCAACTGGCTCTCGTGCGCGTTCGACGCCCACGTGCCATAGATCGCTCGCTGGTAATGCGCCAGGGCATCGTCCGTGTTGCCTTTCTGCGCCGCCACGCGCGCCAAGGCAAGATTGGCGGCGCCGCTTCCAGGATGCTCGCTCAAGGCTTCGTTAAGGAAGATCGGGGCTTCTTCCAGATCCCCCGCCTGTACCAGAGCTTCGCCCAGCGAAAGGCGGTAATCGGCGCTGTGCGATGACGAAAGCGCGGCTCGATAATGGCCGACGGCTTCTTCGTAGCTGCCGTGTTGCATCAACTGCTGCGCGGTCTCATACTCGCGGCGCGAGCGGTTGGTCCGCTCGAGACGCAGGAAGTAGTTCAGAAAGCCCATCAGGAGCGTCAGGCCGATCAGCGTCGCCATCACAGCGGCGAAAAGGCGGGGCGACGCCTTCGTTTCGCTCACAGCCTCCGCTGGCCGCGCGATGGCGTAGCTATCGAGAATATCCTTAACCGAAATGGTCCCCTGCAACTCGCGCAGGTTGGACCGGCTCACCACGGGCAGCGCCGCGAGGCCGCTTTGAGAAATCCGGCGCATAGCGGCGTCGAGCGAGTGATCGGAGTGCAGATGCGGAAATCGATCTTCGGTAAGCGATTCCATGGGGCCGGGGCTGGAAATCAGTTCGGCCAACTGCAGATCGCCGCCACCGTCCTGCATCGCCGCGGCGAGGCCTTCGGCGGTCATCATGCCGCGAAAGCCGGCCTCATCCAACACCGGCCATGCGCCGCGCGAGCGATCCACAGTGGCCGCGGCTTGCGCTACGGTCATGCTCGCCATCAGCGGATGCGGTTCGGAATGCAACGCTAGCGCCACGGTGGCGAAGTCTTCGCGCGCGCGTGCGCCGGAAGGCAGATGGATTCCATCCTGATGCTGCAGCGCTTCGTAGATGGGCTCTTCCTGGAAGCGGCTCGAAATGTAATAGCTGAGCAGGTTAGCGATCATCAGCGGCACGATGATGGAATAATCGCGCGTGATCTCGAAGATCATGATCACCGACGTGAGCGGCGCGCGAACCACGCCGGCGAAGAGCACGCCCATGCCCACCAGCGCGTAGGCGCCGCCGCTGCCGGTGTAATCGGGCAGCAGCATGTGCGCCCCACCGCCCAAGGCGCCGCCCAACATGGCGCCCATAAAGAGACTCGGACCGAAAATGCCGCCGGCGTTGCCCGATGCGTAACACGTCGCGGTTCCGATGACTTTCAGCGCCACCAGCAGCGCCATCGTCGAAAGCAGCATCTTGCCGTTGAGCGCATCGCCGACGAAGCCATAACCCACGCCTAGCGCCTGCGGCACGAACCATCCCATCACGCCCACAACGAGGCCGCCTACCGCGGGCTGAAGCCATGTAGTGGATTTCGGCAGCGCCATGAAGCGCTTGCGCAATCCGAGCAGCAGCTTCACGAACGCCACTGAGACAAAGCCGCCCGCCACGCCCAACGCGGCATAGAACAGGAATTCGATGGGATGCACGAGTTGATACGGCGGCACGTGGAACAGCGGCTCGTCGCCGAGCAGAAGGTGCAGCACCATCCAGGAGGTTGCTGAACTGAGCACGATCGACCCGAGCACCGGCGCGTGCATATCGCCCATCACTTCTTCGAGCGTGAACAGCACAGCGGCAATCGGCGTGTTGAACGCCGCCGCCAGCGCCGCCGAGGCGCCAATCGGAACCAGCGCGCGCACGCTCCGCGGCGAAAGGCCCAGCCGCCGCCCCAAGACCGACGCGATGCCTGCGCTCACGTGTACCGACGGTCCCTCGCGGCCCAGCGCGATGCCGCTTGCCAGGGTAATGGAACACATGCTGAATTTGCCGAGAACGGTTTTAAGGCTGAAGTAGCCGTCGCGCAGGAAGAGCGCGGCTTTGGTCTGCGGAATACCGCTGCCGCGCGCATCCGGAAAATAGCGCGCGAGACAAAAGCCGGTGAAGAGCGCGCCCGCAATGGGAATGAACACGCGCCGCCAAGCTGCCCCGTTGACGGGATACAGCTTCGATCCCAAATTCTCTGTGAGCAGAATGAAAGCCACAACCGCCAACCCTACGATGGCGCCGATGATCAGCGTGAGGACAAGCAACACGCGATCTTCGCGCTGGAAAGATGCGGAAGTGAACGTTTTGAAAGAAAGCTTCTGCTGGGTACCTGTGATGCCGTCGGATGCCGCCAAATCTCCTCCGGAAATTTCAGTGTAACCCCATCGGATTCCAAAGACCTACTTACACACGAAATTCACGGCGTCGTCGGTGCTGCCCTTACCGGTCCAATGCGCGGTTTGCGGATAACTGCACAGGGGCCGCGTGCGCTCCACGCCGCTCGCCGGGTCGGCCCCTTTGAACTTAGTCGCGATCACTCGCTCAGGCGCGACGCCGCGCTCCACCCAGCGTTCCACCGCGGCATCGACATCGTGATCGGCATCCGCCATGGGCGCTCCGCGTTGGCCGAACACATTCGGTCCCGCGCCGCCGTAGCAGTGCTGGACGCCCGGCGCCATGAACAGGCGCACGAAGCTCGCCGTCTCCTTCGCGCCCATTTTCTTCATCACGCTCTCGTAATAATCGACAGTGGATTGCGGCGGAATCGCGGCGTCGCTCCAGCCGTGATAAAGAATCAGCTTTCCGCCGCGCGACCGAAACTGGCTGAGATCGGTGGTGGTCGCATCGAGCGCGTTGCCCACGCGGTCGGCCGCCAGGGCGAGGTTATGGCCGATCGACGAACTCTTGTAATCCCATTTCTCATCGCCGTAGACCATGTACTCGAAGAAATTCAAACCGAACGCCGACTGCACGCTCCTGCCCGGACCCGCGCCGCTCACCCATGCGGCCCATCCGCCGGGTTCGGCCTCGCCGCCCAGCGAATAGCCAGGCATGATTCCGGCGTCGGGGCCGGAATAGAGCTTCCGCAACGCGGCCACTTGGGGCGCTGTGAGGCAAGCGTTGGAATCGGCGCCTTTGCAGAGCAGCGACGCGGGCTCGAAGCGGCAGCCCGGCGGATTCTCGATCACGCCATCCTTCACGCCATCGCGCGCATCGCATGCTTCCAGCACCGCCGCCTGGATCGCCGGCAATTTCGACGCGGGAATGAAACTATCCGGGTTCGCCATGGCTTGCATGTCGAAGATGGCGGCGGTCAACAGTCGCGTCCACGCGTTGGCGGGCGCGCCGGCCACGATGCCGTCGTAATCGGCAGGATAGCGCTGCGCTTCCATCAGAGCCTGGCGGCCGCCGTTGGAGCACGAATTGAAGTAGGAACGCCTGGGCCCGTCGCCATAGTAGGCGCGGATAACGGATTTAGCGGCGAGCGCGGTTTCGTGAATGGCGCGGTAGCCGAAGTCGGTCACCCTTTCGGGATGGCCGAGCGCCCAGGCCGCGTCGGTTCCACCGGCGCGGTGCCCGGTATCGGTAGCGGCGGTGGCGTACCCCTGAGATACCGCGGCGGCCATGCCGTCATATTCAATGGAACCCGCGAAGCCGCCGTTCCCGACGCCCTGAAATTTGCCATTCCAGCTGGCGGAAGGCATCCAGATTTCTACTCGAATGTCGGAATCGGCCGAAGGTTTCAACGTCACAGCGATGCGGCAGAAATCGGATGATACCCGCACGCCGCGCCCGCCGGAGGGAAATACGCCCGCAGTGTGCAATTCCGCCGCGGTAATGGAGCCATTCGCCAGGGGTAGCGAGGTCAGCCCTTCACACGTCGCGGCGTATGATAGCGACGCTAACCCCGTGCCGAGCGCCAAACAAGATAGGAAGCGCATTTGCCGCCGATGTTACCACCGGGAGCGCGCTGCAGCGATGCGATTGCAAACACTCCGCGCCGGGCCGCGTGCACTCACGTTCTTTTGACGATGATCCGCTCGAGCGGCGCCGCGTTTGGCGGCAGTCGGCCTCAAACGTTAGCGTTCGATGCCGAGTTCGTCGGAGACCCGAACCAGCGTCTCCACCAGGCGGTTGACGTGCTGTTCGGTGTGTGCCGCCGTGCACGAAATACGGAGCAGGTTTTGCGCCGCCGCCGGACGCAGCACCGGGTTGATATAGATTCCCTGTTCGAGCAGCGTCTTGCACAAACGGCAGAGATCGATCTCTTCCCGGATCACCACCGGCACGATGGCCGTTTCGCCGGGCAACACGGCAAAGCCGCGCGACATCAGTTCGTCCCGCAGCAATTGCGCGATGCGCAGCAGGTGCAGCCGGCGTTCCGGCTCCTGCCTCATGATCTCGAGCGACTGGGCCACCGCCGCGACCGAGGCTGCCGGCAGGCTGGCCGAAAATACAAAAGGCCGGGCCGTATGCTTCAGATAGTCCACCACGGCCTTTTCGGCCGCGATGAAGCCGCCCACCGAGGCTAGCGACTTGCTGAACGTGCCCATGATGATGTCGACGTCGTCGAGCACCCCCAGGTGTTCGGCCGCGCCTGCGCCGGTTTCGCCTAGCACGCCGATGCCGTGCGCTTCGTCCACGAAAACGCGTCCGCCATAGGGCTTCGCCACCCGCATGATCCCCGGCAGATCGGCGATATCGCCTTCCATGCTGAAGACGCCTTCGGAAACGATAAAAATCTTCTCTTCGGGCGGGCAGTTCTCCAGGCACCGCTCGAAGTGCTCCATATCGTTATGCCGGAACCGCACCGTACGCGCGGGTGAGCGTAACGCGCCCTCCACCAGGCTGGCGTGCAGGTTGTGGTCGCAAATCATCACGTCGCCCTTTTCGGTAAGCGCCGAAAGGGTAGCGTAGTTGGCCTGGAAGCCGGTCCCGAAGATCATGGCCGCTTCCTTGTGGACAAACGTCGCCAACTCGGCCTCGAGCTTGACATGCATGTCCAGGGTTCCATTGAGCAGGCGCGATCCGCTGCAGCCGCTACCGTACTTCCTGATCGCTTCGACCGACGATTCCTTTACCTTGGGGTGCGTGATCAGGTCGAGATAATCGTTCGACCCGAACATCAACACTTTCCTGTTGCCCATGCGGACTTCGCCCGGCCCGCAGTTCTCGCGGTCCCCGAAGACCTCGAAGTACATGTAAAGGCCCGCCGCCTGCAAATCGCCCGGGCGCGTGAAAGTCCGGCACTTGTCGAATATGTCGTTCGATGTGCTGCTTCTTTTCCTGCCACTGACGACGCTATTGGATGCGCGCATGGTTTTCAGTTCCATTCATAGATTCGGTATGTCTTATAGCGCTTTGCTCCCATCAACTCGATGGAGCGGTTCATCAAAAGGTTGTCCTCCAGAATCCAGGACATCTCGCATTCGCCAAAGCCCAGCTTGCGTGCATTCTGCACCAGCATGGCGTAAAACGCTGCCGCCAACCCCGTCGACCGGAATTCCTCGACCACTCCCAGTGCGAGGACCCGTACACTTTTTACCAAACGTTGATAATACAGGATTTTGAAGATCCCGAGGGGAAAAAGATGTCCGCCAGCCGGTTTCAGGGCCTGATTGACGTCGGGAAGCGCGAGCGCAAAACCCACCGTTTGACCGTTTTTTTCGCCGATCAGAACGAGTTCGGGCTTTAGAATCATCTTCATATCCTTGCCCATCAACTCGAACTCTTCCTTGGACATGGGGACAAACCCCCAATTCTTGGCCCAGGCGGCGCTGTAGATGCTCCAGACTTTCGAGACTTCCCCGGCGAAATCCTTCATGTTGATCGGCCGGACGGTCACGCCATTCTGCTTGAGAGCCCGCTCGGCCACACGCGAAATTTTTTGCAACTCGATCTTCTGCGCATGACTCACGTATGCGAGGAGGTCTTTCGATTTACGGAAGCCCGCTTTTTCGAGAAGCTCGGGGTAGTAGCGCGGGTTGTAGGTCATCATGACCATGGGGCTCGAGTCGAACCCTTCGACGAGCGTCCCGCACTCATAGTTAGTCGACGGATTCATCGGTCCGCGGACGACGGTGGCGCCCTTCTGCTGCACCCATTGCCGGGCGCGCTCCAGAAGCGCATTAGCGACCTCCTGGTCGTTGATGCTCTCGAAAAACCCGAAAAAGCCGGCGGTCTCGCCGTGGAATTTATTGTGCGCGCGATCGAAGATGGCGGCGATCCGGCCGGCGATTTTGCCGTTTTTCCGGGCCAGGAATAGCTCCATCTCGGCGTTCTTATAAAAGGGGTGCTTCTCGCGATTTAACAGGTCTTTAACAGCAATGCGCGGCTGGGGGACAAATAGCGGGTCGCCTTGGTACAGGGAGTATTGGAATTCTATGAACTCCTTCATCGCCCCCTTACTGTCGACCGAAACGATTTCCACGCCGCCCAAATTAAACCTCTCGCTTCAACGTCCGGTATAGGAACGGGGTGGCCGCGATCAAAAAGACCGCCAGTAAGGCCCCCGCGAACACGTCGACCGTATAGTGATATCGAAGATAAACTGTAGCAAAAATGATGGTCGAAGTGTAGGCAAAATAACCACCAAACCATTTCTTGGAAAGCATCTGGCTTGACCACCAAGCCAGGATGGTAAGTTCCGTATGTCCGCTGGGGAAGGCGTCGTAAGCGACCGACTCTAATTTATCCAGCGCGGTTTGCATCCCATGGAATAGCCAGAGGCCTTGTAATGGTAAGCGATCAAAGTCCTTTAACAGAAAGCGGGGACCGCGGGAGGGCCATAAGACGTAACCCAGGTAAGAAGTCAGATAGCCAAGGCTGATTAAAAATCCGTAATATTGGAATTCCGCGTATCGCCCCTTCGACCAAAGAATCACCGCCACAATGAGGACCGCCGGAACAAACAACGTGTAAACCCACTGCAAAAATTCGGTGAGGGCCGGGGTTTGAATCCTCACCAGCCAAACGCCTGGCTGGAGACCCCAGAGGCGCTGGTCGAGATCGGAGAACCGCTGATCGAAATTGACGCCGCGCGCAAGCGGGAGCACGTTGGCCATTTCCTTGTAACAAGACGCTACGTAGAGCATCGGGTACCAGTTCCGGAAAAGCCAGCTCGTGCGGTTCGGCCGCTTGACCTCATATATCAGAAGCGCCGCCCCCAGGACGTGCCACGCCAACAGCGGCATCGCATCGGGGATACGCCCCCACCAGGCGGCGATTAGCGCCGTCATGAACGTGGAGTAGGCCAGAATCAGGTAATCGACGGGCCAGAAGCGGGTGTCGCGCTTTAGAATTTCAACCAACCGGCCTCCTTATACCAGGCAAGGGTTTTGGGTAGGCCTTCGGCGAGCGAGGTGCGGGCTTGGAATCCGAGTTCGGCCGCCGCGCGGCTGGAGTCGCAAACCCAGCGCGGGCAAACCGCTTCGGTGACCTTTTCGCGGGAAATGATTCCAGGCTTGCGCGTCATGTACGACCAGATCTCCGCAAACCATCCGACGGCATAAGCGAGCGGTACCGGCACGCGCAAGATCCGCAGCGAGCGGTTCATCAAGCGCGCAGCTTGTTCGCCCAGCGAATTCCAGTTCAGCGGCTCCGGATGCGAGAGGAAGTAAACGCGGCCGGCTGCCTGCGGCGCGCGCGCCACGGCGAGAAGGCCATCCACCAGATCGTCGACGTAGATCATACTGAACCACCGTTCCCCGCCGGCGATCTGAAGCATCACGCCTTGTGAAACGGCCTTCCAGATAGCATACACGCCCGTGTCGCGGGGGCCATATACCACCGGCGGCCGAACGATCACCGCATCGGGGACTAACCCGCGCACCGCGCGCTCGGCTTCCAGTTTCGATTTGCCGTAATGCGTGATGGGCGCGGGCTCGCGCGTCTCATCGACGGCAACGTCCCCCACGCAGGGCCCGCACGCCGCCAAAGAGCTGACGTGGATGAAGCGAATCCCCCGCCCTGCGGCGGCGCGGGCGAGTTGTTCGGTAGCGCGGACGTTCCCCCGGTAATAGTCGGCGGCGTGGAGCGCCTTGGTAACGCCGGCGATGTGAAAGACAGTGGTAACGCCGCGCAGGGCTTCGTCCAATCCGGTAGGCACGGCAAGATCTCCGCGCACCGTCTCGACTCCCGCGGGTAATTTCCCGGCGCTGCGGCGCATGAACGCGCGCACCGGTTCACCCGAGGCGCTGAGACGATCCAGCAAATGGCTGCCGATAAAGCCGGCGCCGCCGGTGACTAGGATCATTAGTTAGCGGGCGCTGCGGAAAGCGACTTCGCCGAAATAACTCTCGGCGATCGTCCCCGTGTGCTGCGAATTGATTTGGATGCGGAGACCGTGCACGTGCGGCGCGGTTTTCCCATAGGCGCGTTCATAGTCGGCCGCAACGTTATGGCTTTCCGAAATCCAGCGATTGGCGTCGGACGGACCAGATTGGCACACGATATCGAACACGTGCGTCAGGGGAATAAAGCTGGCATTCTGCGCGGCCCCTTTGGGCGCGCTAGTGTCCCAGATGTAGCTCACCACGTGACGATCCGCGAATGCTACCAAGACCTGCGCCGCCTGATCGTCGGTGGCCGCCCGGCGGAAGTCGCCGCCCGCGGGAAGTTGCGCAACTTTCCAAGACCAACTCAAGAGCGGCATTTGTCCGGGGTCCACATCCATATTGCGCTCCAGGCCGAAGGAGGCCTTCACGCTTTTCAGATGCAGACAGGGCCCGTCGCTCTCGGAACAAACCGAAAAATCCGGCTTGCCATGAACCACGCGAATTTGCCACCCTTCGGGCACTTGCCCCGGGTTCAAAGTGGCGCGGTTGAGCGCAATAAAAGCCAAGGGGGCCGTTTGTCCCTGGAAGATGAGCGCAGAAAGAGCGCAGAAGAAAACCAGCTGTTTCAAATAACCTCTCCGGAAGAAGCGCCGTGCTCAATATTACTATCGCATGAACCGCGCCTGCTTTCCAACTCCACAAGGTGAACCCGCGGCGTAAATCTTAATGACCGTCGGCGGTTTTATTCGCGACTTTTTGCGAACCCTTATGTACCGTGCTCTTGGTCGTCTTTTCCACCTTTTTAGATGTCGTTTTGGTGGCGTGACCAATGCCTTTACCGGTATTTTTTACCGCGTCCTTGGTTTCACTCCCTGCATTTTTCATGTCCTGCTTTGCAGTTTGCGCCAATGCGGGCGCCGCCGCCAAAATCACCGCTGCCATGAACCCTATGATTGAGTGCCTCATACCTTGACATAGGCAAGTGGGCTTCCAAAACAACAACTTTACGGCGTCCGCAGTAACTGCATATATAACTCTCGCGGACGTGGATCCTCATCGTAAGGATGTTCCAGATACAGCGCGAGATTCTTTCTGGCGCGTGCCCGGTCGCCCAGGCGCAGGAAAAAATCGCCCAGCGTTCGCGCGCACAGGGAGAATTCCGGATCCCGTGTCACGTGCAATGTGCATTCGGCTTCCAGGTGATCGAGAATCCGCCCTTTATCGAGCACCGGCACGCCTGCGGGCACGTCGCGCAGAAAGACCATCGCGGCCGGATCTTCGTAGACCAGCTTCCAATCCGATTCTCCAGGCTGCGCGAGCGCCAACGCAAGGGGATAAATGATGCCGGAGTTGTATTCGAACGCGTTCATGCGCGATGGCGTCGACGCCATAGCGCGCCAACGTGGCGTCGCGCCGCACGTCGCCTAACGGCGTTCCCATGATCAGGCGGTAATCCTGAAACACGTTTTCACTGAGCGAGCGGCCGTCGATGAACACCGGCAAGGCCGCGCCAGATGAGATAGCCGCCATCTTCGTAGGTGTTGAACAGATGCGCGGAGATCGCGTGATCCCGCAGGAACGAGGCGGCGCCCGCCGGGAATCGCCATTCGGCGGCGCGCAGTTGAAAGAATGCGCCGCTCGCAACGCCCCAGATTAGCCCGGTAGCGAGAGCCACGGCGCCGGCGAATTGCGCCAGGGGCGGGAGCGCGCGCTTCCATGGGAAATATGCCGCGATGAGGATCGGCGCGAGCAGCCCCATCAGCGGCAGATTGCGAAATGCCGCGAGCGACGCGCCGGCGAAGGCGAGGAACAACAGCCAATCGGAAATGCGCACGCGCCGCCACGAAATCGCGAGCACTGCCGCTGCGGCGTAGAGGAGGAGAAAGAACGCGTGCGGCTCGCCCCACAGCCCCGGCCGCGACCATTCCATCAGCGTGGCGGTCATCGGGCTCTGGCGGTAGCTTGCGAGCGTGGTGACGACGCCGAAGCCGTTCGGGTTCAGGCCGGAGATCAGCACCGCCGCTGCGCTGAAGATGATGATCTGCTTCCCATCCGCGCTGCGGCGCAGGAGAGCTTCGACTGCATAGGCGCCGCACACGATCCAACCGAGGAAGAAACCGCCGTGGCAATTGGCCCAGATCAGCGCGAGCGGGGCAGAAGCCACAGCCGCTGCCGCATCTTCGAAGATGGCGATGAACGCGATGGGAAAAAGATAGCTCAGGATGCTCGGCCGGTCGTGCGCGAAGAGATACGGCCACGGACGATGCCGCCAGCATCGCCGCGATACCCCACAGCCGAGCCCGTTCGCAGCCTCGCGATAAAGCCGGCTAGCCCGCACGCCAGCGTGAGCATCAGCGCCTTCCAAGGACACGACCGCGCCCAATCCTCCCGCGGCTTCGATGAGGTACATCACCGCTTGCGCCAGCCACTCGTGCGTCAGATTGAATCGCTGCGTGGCCGCCTCGCCGGCGTAGGACGGTTTCGCCATCGCCGTCGTATAAGCGAACGGATCGGGATAAGGCAAGCGATGCTGATGAACCACGTACTCGCCGGTCTTCAGATGCCACCAGGCGTCGGTATCGGCGAATTCGGTCGAGAAGAGGCCCGAGCAGAAAGAGCGCTAGCGAGAACTGCAATGGCCGGTAGAAGCCAGGATGGCGGTAAATACGGCGGCGCAGGTTGTTTCTGTTTTTGGGGAGGCATCTGCCTTCAGGCGTGCGATTTCAGCATATCAAACGGCCTTCTTGTGTTTCCCTTAACCGCTGCTACACTAGGATTTATCGGGGTGTAATTGTGCGCGCCACCGCTTTGTTTTTCATCGTTCTATCTCTCTCATTTTTTACCGCCTGCAAGAAAGGCGCTGTTGCGCCGCAAGCCCTGCATGTTTTTTTCCACCAGCTTATCAGGCGCTTACCTCCCAATCGGCACAGAAGCCGCACACACATGTGCTTACCTAAAGACGAATGGCACACGCATGCATCCTCAAACGTAATTGCCCCGCGCCGCCTCGTCCCTCAACCCGTCACGAACGCGAATTTTTGCCGAACGAACCCAGCAACCCGTTGAAAGCACAGGAAGCCGTCCGGAAATCGCCCGCGAATCGCCACATTCAGACCGTGCGCGCCGCCACACATCGAAAGCATGTGCCTTCACGCGCGCTCGAACCGGATTCCGTGCGCTGGTACACTGAAAGATATCGGGGTGTCATTGTGCGCGCCATCGCTTTTCTTGTCACCGTTCTAACTCTGTCGTTTCTTACGGCCTGCAAAAAGGATGCGCGCCTGCGCAAGCTGCGGCCATGGGAGCGCCGGTCGTCCCGGTGTCGGCCGTTAAAGTCGTCTCGCAGGCGGTGCCGACCGAACTGCGTGTGATCGGCACCGTCGAAGCGTCGGCCATCATCCAAATCAAGTCGCAAGTCGCGGGCGAGCTCACGTCGGTCGAATTCACCGAAGGCCAGAACGTGACGAAGGGCCAGCTGCTCTTCCGCATCGACCCGCGGCCGTTTCAGGACGCCGTGGCCCAGGCGCAAGCCGCCGTCGAACGCGACCGCGCGCAGATCGTGCAGGCCGAAGCTTCGCTGGCGCGTGACAATGCGCAGGCGAAGTACGCGGCCAGCGACGCCCAATTGCAATCCGAGCTGCAGAAGGGCGGGCTCACGTCGAAATCGCAGTTCGATCAATCGCGTACCAACGCCGATGCCGCCAAGGCTTCGGCTCAGGCGACGCAAGCCACCATCGCCAGCGCGCAAGCCGCGCTGCGCTCGGATGAAGCAGCGGTCGAAACGGCGAAGCTGAACCTGAGCTATTGCGAAATTCACGCGCCAATCGGCGGACGCACGGGCAACCTGCTGGTCCATCCCGGCAATCTGGTGAAGGTCAACGACGTCGCGCTGGTGGTGATTCACCAGATCGCGCCCATCTTCGTCGATTTCAGCGTGCCGGAGCAACACCTCGGCGCCATCCGCCGCTTGAGCGCAAGCCGCAAGCTCGCCGTGCAGGTGACCTCGCAGGACGATCCAGGCCGCAAGGCGTCGGGCGTGCTCTCGGTCATCGACAACACCGTCGATTCCACCACCGGCGCGATTCATCTCAAGGCCACGTTCGACAACGCCAACGCCATGTTGTGGCCGGGCCAATTCGTCAGCGTCGTGCTGACGCTCGACACAATTCATAATGCCGCCGTGGTCCCTGCCGTTGCCGTGCAGACGGGCCAGCAGGGGTCGTTTGTCTTCGCGGTGCAGCCCAACAACACCGTGGCCATCAAGCCGGTCACCGTTGGCCGCGCCTTCGGCGACAAGATCGTGATCGAAAGCGGCGTGGTTCCGGGGGACACCGTAGTCACCGACGGAACGCTGATCCTGTTCCCCGGGGCTACCGTAAGACTGGTCGATCCGTCCAAAGTTGGAGCGGGCGCGTTATGAATCTTTCGCGCATCTTCATCGAACGGCCGGTGATGACGGCGCTGCTGTCGTTCGCTATTCTGCTGTTCGGTACGGTGGCGTTCCGCGGCCTGCCCGTTGCCGCGCTGCCGAGCGTCGACTATCCGACGATTTCCGTTACCGCCGCCGTGCCTGGCGCAAATCCGGAAACCATGGCTTCGAGCGTGGCGACGCCGCTCGAGAAGCAGTTCTCCACCATTGCCGGCATCCAGTCGATGAGCTCAACGAACTCACAGGGCGTCACGACCATCACCGTGCAGTTCGATCTCAGCCGCAACATCGATTCGGCCGCGCAGGATGTACAGGCTGCCATCTCCGCCGCCGGCGGCCTGCTGCCTCCCAGCATGCCGCGTCCGCCGACCTATGCCAAGGTCAATCCCGCCGAGCAACCGATTTACTACCTCGCCGTCACCTCTCCCACCTTGCCGCTTTCGAAGCTCTCCGAATACGCGGATACCGTCCTCTCGCAGCGCATCTCGATGGTGAGCGGCGTGGCGCGCGTGCAGGTTTTCGGCCAGCAAAAATATGCCGTGCGCGTCCAGGTGGACCCCGATCAACTTGCCGTACACAACCTCGGCATTGACGAGGTCCAGCGAGCCATCGCCAGCGCCAACACCAATCTCCCAACCGGCCGCTTGCAAGGCGCGAGCCAGGCATTCACCATCGAATCGAGCGGCTCCCTGTTCAACGCGGCCGCGTTCCGCCCCGTGATCGTCGCGTATCGCAACGGCGCGCCCGTACGCCTCGATGAGATCGCGAATGTGGTGGATGGCGTCGAAAACGAACGTCAGGTCGCATGGCTGAACGACGTGCGCTGCGTCTTTCTGGCGATCAACAAACAGCCGGGAACCAATACCGTCGAAGTGGTGGAGAGCATCAAGAAGCTGATACCCGAATTCCGCCGCGAGGTCCCGCCCGCCGTACAGTTTGCCACCGCGTTCGATGCTTCCACTTCCATCCGCAACTCCATCCGCGACGTGGAATTCACCCTCATGCTCACGGTCTGCGTGGTCGTGTTGGTGATCTTTCTCTTCCTGCGCAATTTCTCCGCGACCATCATTCCGGGCTGCGCTGTGCCGTTCTCCATCGTCGGCACGTTCGCTGTGATGTCCCTGCTGCACTACAGCCTGAACAATCTGTCGCTCATGGCACTGACCCTGTCGGTCGGTTTCGTGGTGGACGACGCCATCGTCATGCTGGAAAACATCGTGCGCCACATGGAGATGGGCAAATCGCGCATGGAAGCCGCGTTTGCGGCCTCGCGCGAGATCGGCTTTACGATTCTTTCGATGACGTTTTCGCTGGTGGCGGTCTTCATCCCCGTGCTCTTCATGCAAGGCATCGTGGGCCGTTTGCTGCACGAGTTTTCCGTCACGATCGTCGTCGCGATCCTGATCTCCGGCTTCGTTTCGTTGAGCCTCACGCCGATGCTCGGGAGCCGTTTTTTGAAGAGCGATCACGGCAAACGTCACGGCGTCCTCTACAACACGCTCGAAGGCGGTTTCAACCTCCTGGCGCGCGGCTATGAACGCACGCTCGGCTGGGCGATGCGGTTCCATCCGCTCACGTTCCTGGTTGCAGTGGCGATGTTGGTGGGCACCGTCTACTTATTCAAGACCATGCCGACCGGCTTTATCCCCAGCCAGGATAGCGGCTTCTTCTTCGGTGGCACGCTCGGCCCGCAGGGCATTTCTTTCGAATCGATGGCTCAGCATCAGAAGGCTGTCGCCGACGTGGTCAAGACCGATCCCGATATCACCGATGTCGGCGCCTTTGTTCCCGATAGCAATTCCGGCTTTGTGTTCGCCGCCGCGAAACCATTGGCCGAACGAACGCGCTCCATCGATCAGATCATCGAAAGCCTGCGCCCGAAACTCTTCGGCGTCCCTGGAATCCTCACGTTCCTGCAGAATCCGCCTCCTATTACCGTCAGCGGCCAGGCTGGACAGACCAGCGTCTATCAATTGACGATGCAGAGTCCGAACCTCAACGAGATTTATACCTGGGCCCCGAAGCTCGCCGCCGCCATGAAGCAACTGCCTGGATTCGTCGACGTCAATACCGACATGCAGCTGGCGAGCCCGCAGGTAATGCTCGATATCGATCGCGACCGCGCGCAAGCCCTCGGCGTGACGCCGCAACAGTTGCAGGATGCGCTATTCAGCGCGTATGGCGAGCGCCAGGCTTCCACCATCTACGCCGCCGCCGACCAGTATTCCGTCATCCTGCAGGTCAAGCCGCAAGACCAGCGCAATCCCGACGCTCTCTCGAAACTCTACGTTCGCTCGTCCAATGGATCGCTGATTCCGCTCAACGCGGTGGTGCGTACCAAGCTGCAAACCGGACCGCTGAGTATCAGTCACTTCGGACAGCTTCCCGCGGTGACTATCTCGTTTAACCTCCGCCCCGGATTTTCGCTTGGCCAGGCAACTCAGCAGGTGGATAACGCCATCACCACGTTGCGCATCCCCCAAACCATCAGCACCGCATTTCAGGGAACGGTCAAGGAGTTTCAAAACTCGTTCGACAACCTGTCTGTTTTGCTGATCGTCGCGATTCTGGTGATCTACATCGTGCTGGGCATTCTCTACGAGAGTTTCATCCACCCCATCACGATTCTTTCCGGCTTGCCATCGGCCGTGTTCGGCGCGCTGCTGACGCTTTTGATTTTCCACAAAGAACTCGACCTTTACGCGTTCGTCGGCATCATCATGCTTTTCGGCGTGGTGAAGAAGAACGCCATCATGATGATCGACTTCGCCATCGACGCCAGGCATCGCGGCGAAACCGCGCGCGAGGCCATCTGGCAAGGCTGCCTGCTGCGCTTCCGCCCCATCATGATGACGACGGTGGCCGCGCTCTTCGGCACCCTGCCTATCGCATTGGGGTATGGCGAAGGCGCCGACGCCCGGCAGCCTCTGGGATTGGCGGTGGTCGGCGGATTGGTGGTTAGCCAATTCCTCACGCTCTACATTACGCCCGTGATCTATCTCTATCTCGACGCCGTGCAGGAGAAACTGCGCGGCCGAAAGAGCGCGGCGCAGCCGAGTCGCGAACTGATCACAACAACCTGAAGTTGACCTCGACCAGGGCGCCTGCCGCAACCGGCTTGCCATCGACCGTAGCCGCGCGGAATCGCCATTGGCGCACCGCATCGGCTGCCTTCTCATCCAGACCGAGACCGAGACCGCGCACCACTCGTATGCTGGCCACCTGTCCCGCGGCAGTCACCACGATGCTGAGTACCACCGTCCCTTGCAGCTTGACCTTGCGCGCTTCGTCGCTGTATTCGGGCTCCTTTTGAGACAGCAACACGGGCTTGGTGGCGTTCTTACCCCGCAGCGCGGTGATACCCGGCCCACCCGGGTCGTCGCCTTCACCCGGCCCACCTTTACTTCCCATCCCCGTGCCTTCTGAATCGCCCAAGCCGCAACATTTGCCCGGCCCGCCGGACATTGGGCCCACCTGACCGTTTGGGTTGCCGATGTGAGCGAGATCCACCGCTGGGAGGGTTGATGTCGACCACGATTGGATTTCCGGGGGCATTTCGAGCGCGGGCGGCGTCTCACGAACTTGCATCACCGGCATGGTAAAGGGTCGCGGCGACGTCTTCGGCGGCTGTCCCTTGGGAACCGGGAGCGGCGAATGTTGCCCGCCGCCTCCGCCGCCGATGTGGGAACGCGGCGTTTGCAACGGATACACAAGCGCCTCGCGTACCGGGATGAATTGGGCTATGGGGGAATGCTTCGACGTGGTCACGGCAAGTATCAGCAGGATGACTACGGCATGTACTAGCGCTGAGATCAGCGCGGATCGTCTGGGAGAACCGAGCGTTATGGGATCGGGCATGCGTCACCTCTGTGTGTGCGCTTCTCTCTGCAAATACAGGAACGCCCGCGCCGCGAATCTGGGGGGTTCCGCGGCGCGGGCATTCCCGCCTGTAGGAGTTATCACAACGGCTGCAGTTGAAGCGCCAATTGGGCCGCCGTTCGTTTTGCGCAACTTATTACTCTTGCCGCGTGCCCGACTTACAACACTGTAAGTGCACGGTAACAGGGGGAACGATTCGCACGGTGATGGCGTATCATCACGGTATGAGGCGGCGCGTTCTTGGCATAGCGTTAGTCGCGCTGGCGCTTCCCATCGCGCTGCTGCCAGTGGTTATCGCCGAAGGATCGCTGCACATCGCCAACCGTCCCGCTGCCCATGCCAGCGCCGCCGACTTCCTGGCTCGGGGTCCGGAGGTCACGTGGCGCGACGTGCGCATCGCCGCGCAGGATGGCGTGATGCTGGACGCGTGGTTCTTCAGCCCCGCCGATGCCAATGGCGGCGCCGTTCTGCTGCTGCATGGCGTCGGCGACACTCGCCTCGGCATGACCGGTCACGCCGACTACTTGCTGCGCGCCGGATAAGCGGTGTTGATGCCCGATTCGCGCGGCCACGGCGCGAGCGGCGGCAACCTGGTCACGTACGGCCTGAAAGAAGCGCGCGACGCAGCCGATTGGGGCCACTGGATGGCGCGTCAGACTGCCATCGAGCGCACGTATGCGCTGGGCGAATCGATGGGCGCGGCGGTGGCCATCCAATCGCTGGCGCTGCAGCCCGGCTTTCGGGCAGTGGTTGCCGAGTGCTCGTTTGCGCGCTTCCATGAGATCGCCGTTTACCGCACGTCGCAACGCGTGCCCGGCGCGCTGGCTGTGCCCCTAGCCGCCGTCGCTTCCTGGTACGTCCGAACGCGATACGGGCTGGACGTCATGCAGGCCTCACCGGCCGATGCATTGCGCGGGTCGACCACGCCCGTACTGCTGATCCACGGGCTTGCCGACACCAACATCCCGCCCATACAATCGCGCGAGCTGCATGCAGTCAATCCACAGACAACAGAGCTGTGGAGGTGGCCGGCGCCGGTCACGTGGCGGCAAGCACCGAGGAGCCGCAGGAGTTCCGAAGGCGCGTGCTGGCCTGGTTCGCCGGGCACTAGATCAGGCGATGCGCCGGTGCTCTTTCAAGATGCAGCGGTCCATCACGACGTCCAACCCTGCGGCTTCGGCGCGGCGGGCGGCGTCTTCGTGGACTACATCCTCTTGCATCCAGATCGCTTTGGCGCCCTTGCGAATCGCGGCTTCCACGATTTCTGGAACGAATTCCGAACGGCGGAAGATGTCCACGATGTCGACGGCTTCCGGAACGGCATCGAGATCGGGGTAGCACTTCTCGCCGAGCACTTCGGTCTCTTGCGGATTCACCGGGATGATGCGATAGCCGGCGCGCTGCATATACTCGGTGACGCCGTAACTGGGGCGGTAGCGCTTGCTCGACAAACCCACGACAGCGATCACGTGCGCGGACTGCAAGATCTCGGTGATGCGTCTCATGCGTGCGGCTTTTCGCGCTTCTTTTGGATGGCGCGCTTGAGGCTCTTTACTTCCTCGTCGTCCAAGTAGCGGAACTGGCCGGGCTTGATCGGCCCTAGGTCGATGGGCCCAATGCGCACACGCTTGAGCTTTTCGACCAACAGTCCGAAATGTTTAAACATCAGGCGGATCTGGTTGTTGCGTCCCTCAACCAGCCTGACTTCATACCAGGGATTCTGCGCCTCGCGAATCAACTTCAAACCGGCGGGCAAGGTGCGGCGTCCGCTGAGCGGCACGCCGTCGCGGAAGCGCTGCTCCTGGTCGGGGGTGAGCGAGCCGTTAGCTTTCACTAAATACATCTTCGGCAGGTGAGTCGCGGCCGACATCACCGCATTCGCCAGCTCGCCATCGTTGGTAAGGAGCAGCAAGCCCTCGCTGTGATAATCGAGCCGCCCGACCGGATAGACGCGCTCTTTCACGCCGCGCAGGATATCCATGACTGTGGCCCGGCCTTGCGGGTCGCTGACCGTAGTGACCGTCGAATCGGGCTTGTGCAGCGCGATGTAGACCATGTGCTTCGGCGCGCGAAGAAGGCGTCCATCGACTTTGATGTGGTCGCGTTGCAGGTCGGCCTTCGAGCCCAATTCGCTGACGATCGAGCCATTGACGGTGACGCGGCCTTCGACGATCAACTGTTCCGAGTGGCGGCGCGACGCCACGCCGGCTTGCGAAAGAATTTTTTGCAGACGCTCTTCGGCCATCAGGCCTCCGGTTCCGCGGCTGGCGCCGTTTCCGCGGGCGCGGGCTCGCTGTCGGCAAAGGCCATGCGGCGGATCTCTTCGAATTCCTTGAGCGACGGCAGCTCGCTGACGTCGTTGAGACCGAACTGGATCAGAAACTCCTTGGTGGTCTTGTACAGAATCGGCTTGCCGATGACGTTCTTGCGTCCGGCGGCGGCGATCAGCTTGCGGTCGAGGAGCGTCTTGAAGACGCCCGCGCCCTGCACGCCGCGGATCTCCATGACCTCGGGCGCGGTGACCGGCTGCTTGTAGGCAATCACGGCCAGCGTCTCGAGCGCCGGGAGCGATAATTTGAGCGGCGGTTTCAGACTCTTGACGAAGCTGCGCACGGCCTCGTGATGCTCGGCCTTGGTGGTTATCTTGAAGCCGCCGGCCACTTCGCGAATCGACATGCCGTGTTCCGGCTTTTCAAATTCCACGATGAGCTGGCGCAGCACGGCTTCGACGCGGTCCGCGGGTTGACGGAGCCCAGCGGAGATCTGCGCGACAGTCAGCGGTTCATCGGCCACGTAGACCACGGCTTCGAGCACCGCCTGCAACTGCGAGTCTTCCATGGCCACGGGCGCGGGAGCGGCTTCCTCCAGGGGCAAGGTCTCCATCGGGACCACTTCGGCTACGGGGGTTTCGACCTCGGGCGCACCCTCCTCAGCCGGCGTTTCGGGATTGAGTTCCAGTTCTTCCATTCGCGTTTTAACGGTAATCTTTTTCGACCGCCTCGATGGCGGAGGCGGGCTCGCCGGAGGCGAACACCGCGTCAAAACTGCTGTGCCGCTGCAGCGCGATCTCACCGAAGAGATCCTTCTGCGCGACGACGACGGCTTGCATCCGCACCATCTCTAGCACGGCCAGGAACAGCGCGATCATCGCGCGGCGCGTTCGCTGGCGCTCGAAGACGCGCAGGATGAAGACGGGCTTATCGGGTCCGGCTTCGATGAATTCGTCCTTGAGGTAGCGGATCATGTCGGCGACGGTCACATCCGCTTGTTCCACTTCATAGACCGGGCGGAGTTTAGCGCGCTCGAGGATTTCGCCGAAGGCTTTGACGAGATCGAAGAGCGTGATGTTGAGGCCGGGGTCCTCGTCTTCAGCGAGGAACGACTTCAACTGCGGATTCGACCACACGTTCTCTTCGATCATCCGCTTTTGCTGCAGCATCTCGGCGGCGTTCTTGAAGCGCTCATGCTCGAGCAACCGGTCGACCAGTTCCTGGCGCGGATCGTCCGCCGCATCGTCCTCTTTTGCCAGAGCCGGGTCGCGCGGCAGCAGCATCTTCGACTTGATGTGGATCAGCGTCGCAGCCATGTAGACGAATTCGGAGCCGACATCCATATCCATCTCGCGCGCCTGGTCGAGGTACGCCAGGTATTGCGCGGTGATGGTGGCGATGGGGATGTCCTTGATGTCGATCTGCTGCTTGCGGATCAGGTCCAGCAGCAAGTCTAAGGGGCCCTCATATTGCGCCAGGTGAATGTTCAGAGGCGACGACACTTGTACTTCACGATAGCACGCGGATGCGGCCTGCGACCCCATAATGGAGGCATCCCGCTGAGGCTCGAAACCCGCCAGGCCGCGCTCTGCATTTTCCTTTACGAAGGCCGGTTTTTGGTGGCGGAAATCGTGGATCCGCACAACCGCTACACGATGCACCGGCCGCCCGCCCTACTTGATGCGCCAGCGTTGAACGCCGGCGGAGACGCGCTCTTGCATGGTGACTTCGAGACGGAGGCCGGTGGTGGTCACGGGCTTGAACGTCAGGTGATTGTATTGGTCTTTGGCCACGCCAAAGGCGGATGCGGGTTCGATCGGTTTCCATTCGGAACCATCTTTATATAGGATGCGCCAACTGGCTGGGACGCGGACCCCGCCGTGGCCGGTGTCATCGAACCAGTAGAGATCGGAGCCGGAAACGGTCTCGGGCTTCGCGAAGGCGTATTCGATCCAGCCGGTGCGGTGGTGGAGATCGCCCGTCCACCAATCGAAGTAGGCGCTGCCATCGTCGGATTTGGCGGGATCGTCGTCTTCCTTGATTGGATTGGGATTCTTCTCGCCGTCCGTCGTGACTTTGGCGTCCGTCGTGGGATTGGGCGGGCTCGACGGATGAGCGCTTGCTTCGCTGTTCGGCAACCAGACCATCATCTGTCCGTGGCCGCGATTGGCCCAGGCGTAATACGGAATGAGCGTGATGTTTTCGGGCGTGTGCATCGTGTTGCCCCTGGCGTCGCGGGAGAGCGCCACTGCCCTGCCCTTGATGACTTCGACGCCTTTGAGCATGTCCGCTTTGAATTCGGGTTCGAGGCTTGCATTATCCGGCAGCATCAAGTTGCGCACTTTGCCGCCGGGATTATCGACCCATTCGGCGGTGTAGACGATGGGCCCACGCTGGATGGAGACGCGGCCCTGGTCGGCCACGACACTGGTGTTGGCGATGACGCGGCGGATGGGCATGGGCAGGTTGAGCTCGATGGTGTCGCCGGCTTTCCAAGTGCGGGTGATGGCGGCGTAGCCTTTCTGGAGACGCACGGGCACTACTTTGCCGTTGACCTTGAGCGTGGCCTGGGCTTTGCTGGGCTCGGCGTAGCGGTAAAGATCGGTGGAGATGGGTTCGTTGCGCGCCCAGCCGGGAATGCGGACATTGATCGTCATGGCAGCAGCCTGATCCGGAGTCAGGGTCATCTTCACGCCGCCATCCCAGGGATAGCGGGTCTGCTGCGCGATCTTCACAGTGCGGCCGCTATCCATGCGGACATCGGCGGTGCTGCCGACAAACAGGTTGACCCACAGCGTGTCGCCGCGCTGCGCGTAGACATAGCCGGGCACGGACGCCATGAAGCGCGTGATGTTGCCGGGGCAGCAGGCGACGCCGAACCAGGGGCTGCGCTGATCCTTGGGCGCGTTGCCGGTGGCTTCGAGCGGATTCTGATAGAAAAACGTTGTGCCTTCAAGCGAGACGCCGGAGATGAGGCCGTTATATAAGGTGCGCTCCATGACGTCGATGTATTTGGCGTCGGCGTGCAGCAGGAAGAGGCGGTGGTTCCAATAATCGTTGCCGACGGCGGCGCAGGTTTCGTTGTACGCGCTCATGTTGGGGAGCTCGTAATCCGCGCCGAAGGATTCGCCCGCGCCGCGCGCGCCCACTCCGCCGGTGATGTGGAGCTTGCGGCCGGCGACGTTATCCCAGATGCGATCGAGCGCAGTGATGTAAGCCTGATCGCCGGTGAGCGCGGCGACGTCGGCCATGCCGGAGTACATGTACATGGCGCGCACGGCGTGGCCGCCGGCGGGAGCATCGGTCTGATCGACGACGCGTTTATTGGCTTCGACGTAGGCGTTGCCCGCGCCCTGTTCCTTGCTCTGCGGACCGCGCGAATCGAGCATGAACTTGGCGAGGTTGAGATAGCGCTGGTCGCCGGTGACGCGATAGAGCTTGGCGAGGCCCATCTCGACGATCTGGTGCCCGGGCCAGATTTCGCGTTTGCCGGGCCCGAAAGTTTGATCGAGCAGGTTGGCGGTGCGGAGGGCGATATCGAGCAATGTACGCTTGCCGGTGGCCTGGTAGTACGCGACGGCGGCTTCGTAGAGATGGCCGAGGTCGTAGAGCTCGTGACTATTGACGCCTTCGAGAATCCAGCGCTCATTGCCGGACCACGGGTGCGGATGCAGCGGGTCGATGGTGCGCGCGGTATAGAGGTAGCCGTCTTTCTCCTGCGCGGCGCCGATCATTTTGATGACGTTGTCGCAATAGGCTTCGAGCTGCGCATCGGGATGAACGCTGAGCGTGTAGGCGGCGCCTTCGAGGACTTTGTAGACATCGGTATCGTCGAACGGGTACGGAGGGTAGGCGTGGTTTTCGAACGGCTCGCCATGCAAGGCTTTGGCGGCACGGATGAAATTGTCGAAGCGCCCGGTCTCTTCGTCTTTCTTGAATGCGAACGGAATGGTGACGGTGCGATTGGTCTCGATGCGCGGCGCCCAGAAGCCGTCATTGACATGGACGGCGGTGAAGGGGACGGGCTTCACGGGGTAATCGCGCTGCTGGGCATAGGTTGACGGGGCCAAGCATAGCTCGGCCAGGCAGGCGAAGGCGCAGAGGGACAGGGCTGCAAACGCTTTCATGATGTTCTCCAGTATAACGGGGGCGCCGGCCTGAAGGCCGGCGGCAGGCTGAAAGCCTGGCCCCACAAAGTCAATCAGTTCCTGGGTTCGTTCCGCAAAAACCGTTTTCACGTGGCGGCACGGCATTCATCTTGAGGAGCAGGCCGAGGGAGCGGGCGTACTGGCGCTCGACGCGGGATTCGTAGCGATTGAGGAGATCAAGGCAGCGGGACTGATCGCCGAGGGCGCGGAAGGCCATGGCGGCGCGAGTGGCGGGTCGTTGGCTTCGGGATCGTGCCTTTCCATTTCGGGTTTGAGAGAGGCGCGCTCGATGGCCCAGAGACGGAGGAGACGCCAGCGGCCGATGGCCATGTTCTCGACCAGGGAGCGCTCGACTTCGTTCTGCGGGTGCAGGTCGCGCTCGAAAGCGGCGAGAAGATCGGCGAAGGTATTGCCGTTTTCGTCTTCGAGGACGACGGTGCGGGCGAGCAAGCCATGACGGAGGGAGTTAGCGGAGGAGCGGCGCTTGCCGTCGGGAGTTTTGGGGCCGCGGGATTTGGCGCCGTTGGCGCGCGCAGCCTGGGATCTGAGGTCGGAGGTCATATAACTCCAGGATAAATAGCGGAGTCAAGGGTTTTGAGGGGGTTAGCGGGGTAAGTGATTGAGAAGTGAGGGCGAAATAATGGTGGAAAACGTGAACTGTGTTTGGTTGGGGGAGAAAAAAATAGGGCCACAGATGAACACGGATTAACACGGATAAAACGCGTCGTTTCGTTCGGGCACAGGACCTCCTGCGGATAAAATAGACCCAATGGTGACCAAGAGGCTTATAGCGTTCGCGTTCTGGTTACTGACGGCCGACTCTCAACAAGTGCACCGACCAAATCCCGGGCGCGATTTGGATCATTGGAGTGCGACGGATTTAGCTGCATGGATGTGTCTGCTCTGGACCGTGGTCTGCCGGCGGAACTTGGCCATCGTGTGACCGGCATAGCCAGAGCCAGAGGCTCGGTTGTGGTCCCAGTAATCGAGAAAAAGATTGAAGAGGTTCTCAAATCCAGTTCGCCAGCAACCTGCTTTTCCGATCCAACCGTGGACCCAAGGAGATTCGTCGGGCTGGCTACTGGTTTGATTGAGAGCGCCGAAGATGAGAATGCGCTAAAGGCCGCCTCGATGCTCATGCGGATAGACGAAGCGCGTTTTGGGCCAATGGTCCAAATGGTGTTTCTGAACGCCGACGGGTGCCGCAACCCGTTCATCGTGGCTTATCGTGGCCTCGATCGGCGACCCGGCGATCAGTCGACGGGTCATCGCCTGGGCCGAGCCGCTATTGTCGGACAAGATCGACTACACGCGCCGACGCGCGCGGCAGGCCTGGGGGAAGCTACTCTCGACAGATACGGTCTTGTTGTAAACGATGCGCTGTGGGAGAAAGATCCGATAGCTTCGCGCCTGAAGCCGGAGCTATCGGCCGCCATTCGCGGCGATATCGTTCGCCTTGCGACCGAGACTTTGGAGAAGCAGACGAAACACTGAAGAGGGCGAAGAGAAGGGCTTGCTGGAGGCGATGTTGCTTGCCGCGCCGCGATGACCAGGGCTTCTAACGTATTATTTTGAAGGGGGACCCCGGATGCGAAACAGCTACGGTAAGAAAGCCGGAGCCACGGAAGAACAGCGCCGAAAAGCAGCCGCCAGAGGCAAGCCGAGGACGAACACCACGGCGCCAGCCGCGCACCAGTTCGCTGAGCGACGGGCCGTCTCTCAAGAGATTCGGGAAATGGTGCGGCGGATCGTCCGCGGATTCCATCCGGACCGCATCATCCTCTTCGGTTCGCATGCGCGCGGAGACGCGAGCCCGGACAGCGATGTGGATCTGCTGGTGGTGGCGCCCGTGGAAGGTCTAAGGCACAAGAGACAGATTCAGATTCGGGTAGCGCTTCACGATATCCATGTTCCCAAGGACATCATTGTCACCACCCCCGAGGACTTCGAATGGCGCAGGAAAATCCCCGGCACCATCGAGTACCCCGCCGCGCGCGAAGGAAAGGTGCTATATGCCCGAGTCTGACGGCGCCTCCCGCGTGGCCTCCGAATGGGTGAAGAAGGCCGAAGACGATCTCACGACCGCGGCGCACACCTTGAAGCTCGGCAAGGCATGCCCCACCAACACGGTTTGCTTTCATGCGCAGCAATGCGTCGAGAAGTACCTGAAAGCTTGCCTGGTGTGCCAAAACACGCCTTTCCCCAAAATGCACGAGATCGAAGCCTTGATTTCGCTAATACCGAAGGGAATCCGTCCGGAGCTTAGCCTCGATGAGCAAGCAACGTTGCCGGAGTATGCGGTCGGGCCTCGCTATCCAGGTTGGAGAGAGGTGCCAGTGATTGAAGCGCGGCGGGCGGTGGCATTGGCGCGCCGTGTAAAAAGGCATGTTCGATCCGTGCTGCCCAAAAAGGCTCTGCGTTGGAGGAAAGTTTAATGGGTGAGTTCAATCCCTGGTACGGGATGGCTATCTCGCGGGAAGATAAGTGCGCGCTAATACTCTGCGCCTCTTGGTAGCAGCGGCGGTGGTGGCGTTCGCTTCGTTCTGGCGCTCCGCGTTCGCCCAAGACCCGCCGGCGCGGACCCCTGGGGGCGGAGGATCTGAACAGACTTCTCTCCTTTGGGGAGGGCCCCACGATGCAGATATCCATCGCGCGATAAAAGGAAGAGGACCCACAGAGTAGATCGGATATGCGAGAAGATGAAATTACGAGAATCCTCCGCGAAAACGAAGGAAACGAAATTATAGTGGAAACCAACGATGGAGAGTGTATGAAAGTGCAGGTGCTTCACGTCGATAGCGAGGGCTTCACCGGCTATCTCCTCGACTCTCCGGAGGGAGACGCAACTGAAGCTCTGTGGTTCGCGTTCGAGTACATAGACAGCGTGCGCACCACGTTGAACCGATAGGAGCCTTCATAGCCGGGCTTCACCCATTTGCTGATGCCCTACCGGCTGTTTGTCATGCGCAATCGAGGGGTTTACGACCCTTTAACAAGATATTCGCTCCGAGACCGGGCCAACGCCGGAAGAATTCTCTCGGGCGGCGTCGCAGGGGCGGGGGCCGCAGCTATTAAGGATGGTAGCCAGTCTGCGGCATGCACACTAATTGGGGAGTAGAAATAGGCATTATGTTAGGAAACCTTCGTCGCTCATTTCGGAGAGGGTGGGAGTCGGGCACCGTTTCAATGCGATGGCTCGCCTTGTTTTCGCGGTATGTTGGCTGCCTCTCTACGGCATTGAGGTGCTGAGTCGACCGAACCTCGGGACGCTGGCCCGGTTCGTATCCCCGGTATTTGGTGTAACGCTACAACTCCTAATCGCGGCCTGGCTAATGGTTTTGTGGTTCAAGTTATTCAAATTGGGTGGCTCGAGGAGCGGCCAAGAGCCGACTGACGACCAAGGCTGATTCTTCGTGGAACCGGCCGGGCGCCACGGCCACCGACAACGCGGCGGCGAGGCCTACAGCTGCGACGGCTTTGGCAACCTGACGGCCAAGACGCCTACGGTGGGCAGCGCGCCGACGTTCTCCGACAGTGCGGGCTCGAACGCCCGGAAACGGTTCCCTCGGTGGAACAATGGGACGTGGAGGACCAGCCGATGACGCAGGGCTCGACGTTTTACGTGTACGACGCGTGGGGCCGGAGGATCTGGAAGCAAACCGGCCAGACGGGCGCGAACGAGTGCGAAGCGCATTTCTACGGGGCGATGGGACAAAAGCTGGAAAGCTATAGTTGCGCGTATACGCCGAACACGATCGATTGGTTTACGACGCTGGAAGGGATCAACACGTATTTCGGTGGGAAGATGCTGTCGGAGAAGGGCGTGGCAGTGTTGACGGACCGGCTGGGGAGCGTACGGGCCAACTCGAACGGAAAGAGCTTCTCGTATTTCCCGTGGGGCGAAGAGCGCGGGACGGGGACAGCGGATGGCCGGACGAAGTTTGCGGGATATTATCGGGACATGCCGGGGCAGGATTATGCGAATGTGCGGTATTATTCGGCGACGACGGGGACGTTCTGGAGTCCGGATCCGGGTGGGATGAAGACAGGGGATGCGACGAATCCAATCAGGTGGAATCGTTACCTGTACGGCAGCGGCGATCCGATCAATCGCATCGATCCCTTAGGGAAGGAGGATTGCGACCCCGACGATGACGAACCTTGTTTCGAAACTGAGGTGGATGACGGTGGCGGCGACGGTGGTGGCACGAGTGGCGAAGACGTCGGACTAGACACAACTCCGCAGAAGGCCAAGAAGCCGAAAAAGCCGGCGAAGCCCCAGAAGCCGGCGCAACCGGCGGCTTTGCCGTCCGAAGTGTGCAATCCGGCGTTATTGCTGCCATGTCCAGGTCATGGCAAGCGACCTCCAATGGGACGAGCGGTACTGAGGCGGGATTCTCGCTCCAGGGGAGCGCATCCAACATTTCCATTACTTATGCCCCCTCCGACAATTCTGTGATGTCGAACAGCATTCCAACTCCCGTGGGAACATTCGACGTCTTCCATGTACATCCGAATAGGGGCGACCCAGCCCCATCTGCGAACGACATCAACATAGCGAACCAGCTAGGAATTGATATGTTCACGTTTTCTCAGTCGGGGCTCTTCGAGTACGACCCAAGTACGAAGTCAACGACGAAACTTCGGAACGGTCTTGATTGGTTAAAGCCATGCCCACAAAACTAAGAAATTTGTTCTTGGCCTTGGCTTTACTAGCTGCGCTCTCGTTGCGAGGGCAGCCGGCCCAGCCCGCAGATCCAGCGACAGCCTACAGAAGAGTTCTCGAAGATCTCTTCGCTCCGCCACCGCAGAAGGGCGTTCAACCGTTGCGGGCGGTCCTGCTATTCCAGCCAAGTTTCGGACCTGAACAGGAAATCATATTGGGACGTGGCGCCGACAACGCTCCGTCGGTTACATTCATCGAGGCTGATCGCTCGATCTGGCAGGTTGTCGGCCGCCGCCTCAAAGACCACCTGCCCGCCGCGTCATCTGCCGTCGCGGCAGAGGTCCACCTGCGCACGAGACAGCACGTGGTGGACGAAGCGGAGCTGAGAGAGTGGCTCGGCTCCCTTTTGGGTGGTGTCCACGAGTATGTCTCCTCCCTCCGTTCGTTCCAAGCGGCCTCATCTCAGCCATTCCGGTCGGTTATCGTCGACGGGGTACACTATCGTCTTTCGCTATTAGGGCTACAGACGCAGATCTCCGTCGAGGTCACCAGCCTCGGAACTCTCGATCAAGGCATGGAAGCTGACCCGGTCGCCCGTACGATGCGCCGGATACGTCAGGAGGCTATACGTGAGGTCGACAGGCAATGAGAGCCAAATTGGCTTGCGGCGGCAATGCCGTTGCGGGTTTTCATCCTAAGCGATCACCGATTTCACGCGAAATCGATCATCAGTTCCTGTTCGGTGGAAGCTCGTTTGAGGATGCTCAATGGAACGACTTTATCTTGAATGTTACCAAATACTGTAATCACTAAACGCCCATGATCCCGAAACAGCTAGGAGCTCTGCTACTTGCAATCGTGATCGTAGCCGGCGCCCTTCTCGGTATGCTCGCGGGCGTCGGCACATCGCTGCTCTTGCGCCTCTCTTATGGCATCCGAGCCATGACCGTGGACATCACCTTGGCGGTCGTCGGGATCATAACGGTGGCTGGGATCATATTAAGGCTTCAGCCGCCTGAACAGTGGGGCGATTCTTCAGTCTACTGGGCGATGGTCGCGGCTGTGGGCCTGCCGGCCCTCAGGCATATCCTGCGGCGCGTTAGTCGGGCAAACCGTTTCGGGAGGGGCGGACAATAATCCGTTCGCTTCGCGGGACAGGCACGAGCCGCTCGATCCGAATTAGATTGGCGGGGCGATTTACAGAACGAGGCGCGCACCTCTCACCGGTGCGCTTCCCGCCGATGGCGAATGCGAAGCACCCGGATAACCGCGCCCTTCGCGTCGAACCTCACACCAATCGCTCACGCGCGCAAACGGTATTTCTGCGGATCGATGCCTTGCCGCCGCTTGACATTCCCGGTACCGGTCTCTGCGAAGCGCTCGATGGCGTGAGTTCGCTGCTTTAATTGTCCTAATTCAGATACGACGACTCAACAAAGATGGAAAAGAAGGGCGTGTTTGTGGCGACGGACCGCCTGGGCAGCGGCTTGTGAGGTGGTCGTTGAGCTTGGGTCGAACTCAGTCCTGCAAATCGCAACTGGCGGAGGCGCGCCAGAGCTGAGGATTGTTCAAATCACTCGCACTGCGGCGACACGATGAGTAACCAGCAACACGGGGCATAATAATGGCAGGGTGACGCAGACCATCGACGGCGTTCTCGGGGAAACGGTGAACTACCAATACGACTACCTGCATCGGCTGACCGCCGCCACAGCCACCAACAACGCCTGGGGGGAGGCCTACTCCTACGACGGTTTCGGCAATCTGACGGCGAAGACGCCTACGGTGGGCAGCGCGCCGACGTTTTCCGGGAGCGCCGGTTCCAACGCCCAGAACGGCGCCCTCGGCGGACAATGGGATGTGGAGAACCGGCCGATGACGCAGGGCTCGACGTTTTACGTGTACGATCCGTGGGGCCGGAGGATCTGGAAACAGTGGACCGGCCAGACGGGCGCGAACGAGTGCGAAGCGTATTTCTACGGGGCGACGGGACAGAAGCTGGAGAGCTACAGTTGCGAGTATACGCCCAACACAATCGATTGGTTTACGACGCTCGAAGGGATCAACACGTATTTCGGCGGGAAGATGCTGTCGGAGAAGGGCGTGGCAGTGTTGACGGACCGGCTGGGGAGCGTACGGGCCAACTCGAACGGAGAGAGCTTCTCGTATTTCCCGTGGGGCGAAGAGCGCGGGACGGGTACGGCGGATGGGCGGACGAAGTTCGCGGGATATTATCGGGATATGCCGGGGCAGGATTATGCGAATTATCGTTACTATTCGCAAGTCACTGGGTCCTTCTGGTCACCCGATCCTGCTGGCGCGGGTGCGGCGGATGCCGGATACGGCTCGGGAATGGCGGCGTCTTACACACCTGGTTTCGGCGCTGCCCACCCGGACACGCCGCTTAGTTGGAACCGGTATCTCTATTCACTTGGCGATCCGATCAACCTCTTCGATCCGATTGGCAAATATGCCTGCGATCCTGACGTCGACGATTCGTGCGACGACGATCCCGACTGTGGCGATGCGCTTAGTCCGTGCCCCACCGATTCGGACCAAGGCGGCGGTGGCGACTGCATAGTTCTGGACGGTGGAATGGTTAGCTGTCCAGCGACTACCGTTACTGTAACCGCTTCACCACTTCCAATCCAATTGGACGATAGCTCATCAGCGCCGTCATACCCTTCCGCGGTCAGCTCTCGACTATTAGGTAACCCAAGCGGGATGATCACGATCAATCCGGGTCTGGTAAAGCCGGTGGTGAGCGGACCGGTCATCACCACGCCCAGGCCACAACCCCAGCCAAATCTATGGATGTGCGCCACGGAGTGGGGGAGGGGGGTCGCCAGTTTTCTAATCGCGGGCGCTGCTGCGGGAGACGCCAAGGGCGGCAATCCGCCGGGCGCAATCGCTTTCGGGCCTGCTATTTTCGGCGGCAAGAGGGGTACCATGAGGCCAATCACAGAGCCGGCTCCTGGCACCGGCGTCGGAGGTATAGTGCGGCTTGGTTCAGAGTTCTCCGATCAAGCAGCGTGTGCTGCAGCCGTAAAGGCTAGCCAAAAATAAGGAGGCGTAAGTGTCTCACAACAGACAGGTTAAGTTGCACGATCATCCGCGTCACTTCAGGCAAAAACAGAGTCGTTCGTTACTGCGTGGTGTGCCCGCGAATGGCAGCGAGGCCGACAAATTTTTGCTAAGCGGTGCGACGCGCCCGTCGTCAATGCAAAGGGCTGCGGCTTGGATTTTCGGGGCATGGTTTATCGCAATCGGGGTCGTTTTTGTGGATGTTGCCCGAAGCAGTGGATCTTTTCTCGTGGTCCTCGCTGCGTCGCTCTGCCTCCTTCTCGGCATCTGGATGTTCCGAAACGGATTTGCGAGGACACATCGCAACAAAGGGAGGTGAGCGGGGTGGCGGAATCGCCCCAGCCTTCCCATTTCTGCCGCAATGGCGCGCCAATATCCGGTCCACGAAGTCTCCGCTCCATGAGGTCGAATGTTAACGAATTGAGGTTCGCGGCTCGCGAGCCTCTGCCACCGTTTGGGAGCGGGTTATGGTGAGGACCATACGTTCCGCAGGCGTGTTTCTTCTATGTATTCTCGTCGCTGTAGGAACACAGCTTCTGGTGAAGTCCCCGATACCACGCAAGCTGATGTTGCAGTGGTCGTTGTGGACGAATGTTGGCGTCGACGGCGGCCTCTCCGCGGTGGGTGCTTTCATCCTAGGCTACGCACTTTACGGCGCCTGGAAGCGGGCGGAAATGAAGTGGATCTGGCTGGCTGGCGCGGCCTGGTGCGGGGTGGGTCTGCTGCGCGCTTCGCTAGAGCCGCGCAGCGTCCTAGATGCCGATGAATCCTATAATATTTTCGGAGGCATCACAAGGGCCGACATTCAAGACGCCATGACATGGACCGTATTCGTCCTGCCATTCATACGCACGCTGTTTTATTCAGCCGGCGCAGCCGTTAAGTCAAGGATCATCCGAAGTCGCAATCTTCCTCGGGATAGTCAAGTCGTGGAGGCGTTCGAGAGCCGAGGGACCGACGCCGACTAGTGTTGTGAGTTGGAAATTCATTGAATAAATGATGCGATACCCTCATACTGGAGGCATGGGTATCGGACGCCCCACCAAACCGCTCAACCTCACGGAGGAGGAAAGAGAGAAGCTCACCATGTTGGCTCGTCGCCCGAAGTCGGCACAAGCCATGGCAATGCGGGCTCGCATTGTACTCAGCTGCGATGAGGGTTTGAACAATGGAGGGGTAGCCAAGAAGTTGCAGATCACAGGAGCCACCGTTTGTAAATGGCGGGAGCGTTTTCGAGTGAATCGGCTGGAAGGCTTGCTCGATGAGCCCCGGCCGGGTGCTCCGCGGTCGATTACGGATAAGCAGGTGGAGGCCGTTATCACCAAAACGCTGGAGTCGATGCCGGCTAGCAGCACCCACTGGAGCACGCGGCTCATGGCGAAAAAGGCAGGCTTGTCGCAGACAGCCGTCGTGCGGATTTGGCATGCCTTTGGATTGCAGCCCCACCGGGTGGAGAACTTCAAGCTTTCCAAAGACCCTCAATTTATTGAGAAGGTTCGGGATATTGTCGGTTTGTACATGCATCCGCCGGATCGAGCGATCGTCTTATGCGTAGACGAAAAGAGTCAGGTGCAGGCGTTGAACCGGACGCAGCCGATTTTGCCGTTGGCGCCGGGCGTGCCGGCGCGGCAATCGCACGATTACGAACGGCACGGAGTGACTTCCCTGTTTGCGGCGATGGATGTGGCAAGCGGCGTCACCATCAGCAACTGTTATCGACGACACAGGCATCAGGAATTCCTGCGATTTCTCAACGATGTCGATGCCAATCTTCCGCGCGGGCTGGAGGTTCATCTGGTGATGGACAACTATGGCGCCCACAAGGTCAGCAAAGTGCGCTCTTGGTTAGTGCGCCATCCCCGTTACCACGTCCATTTCACGCCCACGAGCGGAAGTTGGCTGAATCTGGTTGAGCGGCTGTTCGCCGAAGTGACCGAACGCTGCGTGCGGCGGGGCAGCCATACCGCCGTCGGAGAATTGGAAAAGGCCATGCTCGCTTACCTGGATCAACGGAATCGAAATCCGAAGCCGTTTGTATGGAAAGCAGACGCGGATTTGATCCTGGGCAAGGTTGAACGACTTTGTCAACGAATTTCTAACTCAGGACACTAGGAACTTGTTGAAAAACGCAAATCGCGCGTAGCCTTCAAACGTTTCGAATCGTCTCTGTTTTATGCGCGGAGAAGATCAGCAGCAGTTGGGCGTTTTCAGCTACGTATCCCTGGAGGACCGGGTGCCGCAGTCACACCCGCTCCGGCCCATTCGCAAAGCGGTGGACGAGATCTTCCGAGCCATGAGCCAGGAGTTCGATGGCCTTTACGCCAAGACCGGGCGGCCCTCGATCCCTCCCGAGCGCCTGTTGCGCGCCCTGCTGTTACAGATTTTCTACAGCATTCGCAGCGAGCGGCTGCTGATGGAGCAGCTGGAGTACAACCTGCTGTTCCGTTGGTTCGTGGGTATGGAGATGGATGAGCCGGTGTGGACGAAGAAAGGGAGAAGAGATGGCACAGAAGAGGAAGCTCACGGACGAGCAGATCGTCGCGGCTGTATTTGCAGGGGGGCTTGTCGAGGGAACCCCGACATCAAGTGTGGTTGGGCTTAGTGTCGGACTCTGTTGTCTTCTTGTCACGCGGATTCACAGCCGGCGCAACAACTCGCGCCAGGATATTACTGATACGTGATGGGGCAGGATTACGCGAATGCACGGAAGCCTTTCCGTTCTCCGTGTTAGAACCGGCCTTTTTCCGGAAGTGCGAGCTCGAACGCCCCGAGACAGCACGTGATGGACGAAGCGAAGCTGAGAGAGTGGCTCGGCTCGCTTCTAGGTGGTGTCCAGGGTATGTCTCCTCCCTCCGTTCGGTCCAAGCGGCCTCATCTCAGCCACTCCCGTCGGTTATCGTCGACGGGGTACACTATCGTCTTTCGCTATTAGGTCTACAGACAAAGATCTCCGTCGAGGTCACCAGCCTCGGAACTCTCGATCAAGGCATGGAAGCTGACCCGGTCGCCCGTACGATGCGCCGGATACGTCAGGAGGCTATACGAATATTCCTTTCTCCTCGTAGTGATCGCTGTAGCTCACCCCAGTGCGGCCGGCATGGCGCCAGATCTTGGCCGCCACGAACAGGAAGCGGAGCCGCGAGGTCGCCAGCGTCGTGTGCCTCAGTTCGGTGGCGTCGGCTTGCGGTTCGCGGTTGAACAGCATCAGCCAGCAGTTCAGGTTGTACGCCAGCATGGCCAACTGGAAGTGATTGCCGTTCACATCAAAGCGGCCCGACGGATGCGCCGCCAGTCCGGCGTCATTGTTCGCCTCTTTGATCAGGTTTTCTGCGCCGCCACGCTGGCCGTAAAACCACACCACGAAGTAAATGGGATCGCTCATGTCGGTCACGAAGACCCGGTATTTGTACTGGCTGGTTTCGAACAGTTGGTATTGCTCCGTTGCCTCGCCTTCCTGTTCCTCGCGTGGCTTCTCCTTGCGCAGGGCCACGAACCGATATGGCTTGCTCCACCCCTCCGGCTGGTAACGGAATTCGCATTCCGCATCGGCATCCGTCTTGGGAGACGACTTCCACTGGGCTTGGCGTAGTTCCTCGACCAACCGGGCCGTCTTCCGCGCACAGATCACGAATCGAGCGTCGAATTCTTCATACGCTTCGACAGCGTCCTGGCAATAGAACCCCGAATCGGCCCGGCCGTAGATCTGCTTCACGCTCGGCGGCAAGGCCTTCTGCACATTCCGCAGATGATTGCGGATCTGTTTGCCGCTGGGACGGTCGCCGTTGCGCAACTCGCCCCACACGTATTCTCGCGTCTCGGCGATAAACGTCAGCATGGGTTGATAGCTCTTCTTGCCTTTATTCTTCGGGTTGTAGCCCTTGCGCCCACCCATCTGTTGCCCGTAAAGCGTGTGCACGGTGGTGTCGGTGTCGATGGTGACGACCTCCAGTTTCACGTTGGCGGCCTCCCAGACCCGTTCCCGCATGATCCGCATGATAGTCAGCATCTGCAGGGCGACATTGCGATGCAGCGCGTTTACGAATCTCCAGAAAGTGGATTGTACCGGCAGCTTGGTGACTCTGAGAATGCCAGTCAGAATCGGGTCGCGGGCGATGAAGCGCAACTGGTTCAGCCGCGGAAAGCCGATATAGAGACCCAGCACGATGCCCAGCACGAAGCGGTACAGGTCCATGGCTCGGGGAATCTGCTTCGAGGTCAGGGTCTGTTCCACCAGGGGCTGGAACCCCAATTTCTCCAGCATGGTGATGATCGGCAACAGTCCGCCGTAGGGAGTCAGATTCCTACCGTTGAAGTCATAGGGCGTGGAGGCATTGATTCTATTGGGCTCCGGAATGACATCACGAACCCCTTGATTGGCCGGCCTTCGGCCGCTATCCTGTTCTTGTTCGCTAACCATTTGGGTGGCTTCTGAGAATCGGCTCGCGAAGCTGCGAACTCCGCGGACCTACTGTTTTAACGCAGGATTCTCAGAGGTCCCAAATGGCGTCACGCCTCAGCCGGGCGGCGCGGCGTCAGACACCGTGTATAACCCAGGTGGAACCACACCACATTCGATGGCTTTGGCCGCGCCATCAAGGTGGAAACCGGGCACGACGGGACTACCTACAACACGGCCGATACCGTCTACGGCGCCTGCGGCTGCTCGCCGCTCGGCAAGGTGATGAAGGTCTCGATGCCCTACGCGCGGCGGTGAAACCGAGGTTTGGACCATCTACACCTACGACGGTTCCGGCCGCCAGCTCACTTCCACGGTCCCGGATGGCAGCGTGACCACGACTGCCTATGCGGGCAATTCCGTCACTACCACTGACCCGGCGGGGATCTGGAAGAAGAAGGTGACGGACGCGTTCGGCAACCTGACCGCCGTCTACGAGCCCGACCCGGCCACCGGCAGCGCTACCCGGCCCGGTGACGAACTACACCTACAACGCGGCCAATCAACTGACCAACGTTTCCATGGTGCGCGGCACGCTCACTCAAAACCGAACCTTCGGTTATTCCGGCTCGGATCTCGCCAGCGAAACCACGCCCGAGGCCGGCACGGTGACCTATTCCTACGACGGCAATCACCACGTCACGCAACGTACGGACGCACTGGGGCAGCAAACCCAATACAGCTATGACGCATACGAGCGCCTGGTGGAGGTGCGGCACTACGTGGGCGGAACCGAGCAGACGCGGCAGCGCGTGGATTACGTTTACGACACGCCGGTGGCCGACGACTACACGCAGAATTATACTTGGGGGCGATTGAGCGCCGTGGTATTTCAGGCTCAGACGCAGTTCGGCTTCGACCTGGATTTTGCCTACGAGTACAGCTATAACCAGGCAGGCCGCGTTACCGGAAACCGGATGTTGACGACTCCGTCGGGGGAGACGCTGTTCGATCTCCAGGGGCAGTATGCCTGGGACAACCAGGGGCGCATGACCTCGATGACCTACCCGAGCGGCACGGCGATGACGTATGCATTCGATCCCATGGGCCGGCCGAGCACCATGACGCAGAACCAATCGTTCACCGCCGCCGCGGCCACTTACGGCTCGGCCGGCCAACTCCTGACGCTGGGCGGCGAAACGTTCACCTACAACAGCATGCTGCAACTCACGCGCGTGACCGGTGGGATGCCGGGGTCCAGCATCGACATGCAATACATCTACAGTACGGGCCATAATAATGGCAGGGTGACGCAGACCATCGACGGCGTTCTCGGGGAAACGGTGAACTACCAATACGACTACCTGCATCGGCTGACCGCCGCCACAGCCACCAACAACGCCTGGGGGGAGGCCTACTCCTACGACGGTTTCGGCAATCTGACGGCGAAGACGCCTACGGTGGGCAGCGCGCCGACGTTTTCCGGCAGTGCGGGCTCGAATGCTCAGAACGGCTCGTTGCCCGGCCAATGGGACGTGGAGAACCGGCCGATGACGCAGGGCTCGACGTTTTACGTATACGACCCCTGGGGCCGGAGGATCTGGAAGCAGTGGACCGGCCAGACGGGCGCGAACGAGTGCGAAGCGTATTTCTACGGGGCGACGGGACAGAAGCTGGAGAGCTACAGTTGCGAGTATACGCCCAACACAATCGATTGGTTTACGACGCTGGAAGGGATCAACACGTATTTCGGTGGGAAGATGCTGTCGGAGAAGGGCGTGGCAGTGTTGACGGACCGGCTGGGGAGCGTACGGGCCAACTCGAACGGAGAGAGCTTCTCGTATTTCCCGTGGGGCGAGGAGCGCGGGACGGGGACGGCGGATGGGCGGACGAAGTTCGCGGGATATTACCGGGACCAGCCGGGGCAGGATTATGCGAATGCGCGGTATTATTCGGCGACGACGGGGACGTTTTGGAGTCCGGACCCGGGCGGGATGAAGACGGCGGACCCCACGAGCCCGAATAACTGGAATCGATATGCTTATGTAAGCGGAGACCCTCTGAATTACGCCGACCCAAACGGAACAGATCTCGTGCTGATGGCAACGGGGAGCGATCCGAAATTTGGTTTTGGCGATCTCAACTGCGTCCTAGACGGTCTACCTATATCCTGCAGTCAGATCGCTGGCGACGCGATAACAGTAAACACCGGCGGCTCTCCCACGTCGCAACCCAGTTCAAGTCTGGACCCGGACTGTATTCAGACTGCAATTGCGGCTGCGGCTCAAAGCGCGGGTTTGGATCTCACGGGTTTCGTTGGGGTTAGCGTACAGATTGTCGGTACGCCTGACGGCAATGGCGGGACCTACGGCGAGACGGAACTTGATCTAACCGGCAGCGTCGATGCAGTGGCAGCGCTTGTGCAGCAGATGTGCAGCCTTGGCTTTTATAACAACAACCAATGCACTGCAAACAATACTCCTTTAGTTGGAACGCCGCACTCTGATTATAGTGGCAACTTTCGTTCGCCAACGCTTACAAATTCTGTCCAGGTCAACACTGGCAGTGCAATCGACCCTACAACCGGTGCAACCGTTGGAATTGCGCAGATAGACGTAGATCCCTTCAATCCGGCATCGAGCCCAGTCTTAGGCGTCATTCTCCATGGTTTGCTTCAGGTTCTTCCAAATAAGATCAACGGAACAGATAACACCTACGGGTGCGAGCACTAGCGGGCGCAAATGGGACTATATTCCAGGCGTAACATGTTCGGGTTTGCGGCTTATATGGCAACTGCGTGCACGTTAAACCGCATCTCCGCCGCGGAGAGCATCGCAAGGCCCTACAAAACGTTTGCCAAATCGAGCATGCGCGCCGTCTCTCCGAACGGAAAGGAAATCTGTCTCGAAGACTGGTATGAAAAGGGGTATCCACTTCGCGTTTGGAATATAGAAAGCGGCCAGACGACATATACAGGCAGGTTTGGAAGCCGAACTTTAGGGGCTTCCTTTTTCGCAGATGGGAGGTCCCTTCTTGTGGAGGCGCTGGGTTCCGTCGACCAAGCGATCTGCGGCGTTGGCAGAGGAAACTGTGCAAGCCATGAAGCCGTCGTCGATTTGAGCAGCGGCCGGCGCGCAGAAAAAGTATTCCCCGTCGTCGATGATGTTTCCGGCTGGCGTTACTATGCGCTTGACAGACAATCGCTTCTAGGGGCCTATCATAAAGGCAATCCGTACCTAACAGAGACGCTGGCGATCATCGACTTTCCGGAGAACCGCGAGCGCATCAAAGTACCATACGCCACTCAGCCCAGAAAGCCGAGACCAGTCGTCAGCGGCATCGCACTTTCCACAGAATACGGATTTGGCATTTCGGCTAACCGGAAGGTATTGGCATATGCGTTCGATAACGTTCTGGTGTGCCGAAGAACAGATGATCTCAGTGTTAGGTGGACCAAAGAAATCGCGTCGGATCTAAAGGCGTTCGGCGTGGCTCTTTCGGCGGATGGTGGCTTCGTAGCGGCCGCATTTTCCGATAATCCGCTGCCGAGCCTTCAGCGCGAATCATACATTGTGATATACCGAGGATCAGATGGCGTTGCAGTTAAGCAAATGCCTCGTATTCAAACCGATGGCTTCGCACTTTCTCCTGACGGCAAGCGAATCGCGACGACCAACTCTATACCGGATGGCAAAGGTGGGATTGCGCTCAAGGCCGAAATTGTGGACATCGCGTCGAAGCTCCCTGAAATGACGATCACTCACGATTTTATTAAGCACGCGCCTCATCAACTCCTACAGACACCGTGCTCGGTCGCTTTCACCTCCGACGGTAACTATCTGATTACTTCCAGTGCGGCCACTAAGATTTGGCATCTTTGACAATGGACCGGGATGGCACCGTTGCCGGATGGACAGGGCGAGTGACTGGTGATCTGCTCGTTGAGCTTGAGTGCGAACTCAGTCTTGCGGAGCGGAGCTGGCGAAGGCGCGCCGGAACTGAGGATTGTTCGAATCAGTCGCATCGCGGGAAGATGATGAGCTGACCAGTAACACGGGGCATAATAATGGAAGGGTGACGCAGACCATCGATGGCGTGCTTGGCGAAACGGTGAACTACCAATACGACTACCTGCACCGCCTAACCGCCGCCACGGCCACTAACGGAAGCTGGGGCGACGCCTACAGCTACGACGGCTTCGGAAATTTGACGGCCAAGACGCCCACGGTGGGCAGCGCGCCGACGTTTTCGGGCAGCGCGGGCTCGAACGCCCAGAACGGTTCCCTGCCCGGACAATGGGACGTGGAGAACCGGCCAATGACGCAGGGATCGATATTCTACGTGTACGACCCGTGGGGACGGAGGATCTTTAAGCAGTGGTCCGGCTTTAACGGAGTCAACGAATGCGAGGCGTATTTCTACGGGGCGGCGGGGCAGAAGCTGGAAAGCTACAGTTGCGAGTACCAACCCAATACGATCCTCAATTCCACGACGCTGCAGGGGATTAACACGTACTTCGGGGGGAAGATGCTGTCGGAGAAGGGCGTGTTCGTGGCGACGGACCGGCTGGGGAGCGTGCGGGCGACGTCGAGCGGCGACAACCTATCGTATTTCCCGTGGGGCGAGGAGCGTGGGACAGGGACGGCGGATGGACGGACGAAGTTCGCGGGATATTACCGGGATCAGCCGGGGCAGGATTATGCGAATGCGCGGTATTACTCGGCGACGACGGGGAGTTTTTGGAGCCCGGACCCGGGTGGGATGAAGGCGGCCAATTCGGGCAATCCGACTACTTGGAACCGCTATGCGTATGTGGCAGGCGATCCAATCAACGCGATCGATCCACGCGGGACCGATCTCATGTATATTGCGCAGCCCGGCGCCCAGGACTGTACCGACGATCCATCCCAGGACGGCTGCTGGGATCCCTGCCAGCCCAATCCGTATGCGGACGGGTTGCTCGACGCGCCGGATCCCAGCTGTTACGCCGCGCCAGTGGGCGGTGGCGGCCCTGGTGACGACGAGCCGGACCCATTCGTTTGTCCGGCGCAATACCAGGCGTGGATCAACACGCACGGCGCGGATGCGATTGCAACGGGGCTATCCGAGGCGAATGTCTTGGCGCTCTCCTCAATCGAGTCGGGATGGGGAAATGGCCGCTTCGCGAAACAGGGAAATAGCTTCTTTAATCTTGAGGGGTTTTGGAAGCCAGGAACAGCGCGACCGTCCACCAAGTATGCCTACCAATCGGGATGGATTCAGGCGAACGAGATGATCACTCAAGGGCCGCTTAAAGGGTATTACGCCCTGGTGGCAAGTTACAGTAGCGCCTCGGATTCGTTTAAGTCGTTTGCCGCGACGCTCGGGAGTTTTTTTAGCGGCGTAACGGATCCAACGAAGTTCGGCGGCATTGCGGTAGCGCATGGGATAAACGCTGGCAAGGGTCAGAACTATGCGGACACAGCGAATACTTTTATAAACTGCCTCGCGGCACAAAACCAATGACCCGGACGATAGCACTCATCGCCATGTTTTTCGGAGCGTGTGCTGTGGGCCTCGCGCTTGATCCCACTATTAAGACTGCAACCGCTATTGCGCTCGTTCGAGATGCTCTCACCAGTCTCGGCGAGTACGATACACCAGCGAAGATTAAGATTGAGCCATGGCCCAATTATTATGCCCCAGACTTCATTACACTTCAGGCATGGAGGCCCAATCCGGAATCGGTAACGATGGATACTTGGTATTTCGCCGTAAATCCTTGGACCGGCGACGTGTGGGAACCGTTTGGGTGCATCCGAATAACGTCGCCGACAATCAAACGGAAACAAGACGAGATTTGGAAATCATCCAAGCTTCCGGACGAGGCACGTCATGTCCTCGAGGCGCGAGCCCCTGCATGCACACCTGCGAAGCTCGAGCTTAGCCCAGGGCGGAAGTAGGGCATCGAAGCTCCGGTTACCGGCCGTTACCGGAAGACGGCGCTGACGCGCCGGCGGGACACGCCACCCCTCCTGCGGTCACCGGTAGGCTCGCGACGGTTCCGTACGCGGAGAACTCGGACAGTTTCGCCGTCGAGTTCGAAGCGGACGCGGTAATCGCCGACCCGCAACCGATACTCGGGCGGGTCGATGCCCTGCAGCTTTTTCACGTTGCCGGACCCGCTTTCGGCTAAGCGCTCGACGGCGCGCTTCACGCGGCGGGCGATTCCTTGGTCGAGCGCCGCCATGTCTTCGAGCGACGCGTCCGTCCATTCGATCTCTTTCACTCCAAGCCCAGCCGCCGCATGGCCTCCTCATGCGGGATGCCCTTGCCGCCGCGGCGCGCCAGCCAATCGCGGGCTTCTGCAACGGCCCGCTTTTCGTCTTCGCCCTCCGGCTCGTCGTCGACCGCGCGGAGGAACTGTTCGAGGCGCTCGATGCCGAATCGAAAGAGGAAGGCGATGCGTGAGGACGCGCGGGCCGCGCTGGAACGCCTGATCCGCCTCGCGCAGGGCGACGCCGGACAATGCCGGATTGTCGCCGGTTTCCTGCTGGCATGGTGGAACGCCGGCGAATGCGGCGGTTTCGATCTGACGGACGTGTGGGCGGTCGACACGTCCATCGCGGCGGACATGCTGACTGTGTTCGCGCTCGTGTGCGGCTGCCGGCACTATCCGGACACGCTCGGTTACGGCAAGCAGTTCGAGGCGCTCGTTCGCGCGTGGCGGCCAGTTCCACGGATCGCCAGTCGCGCGGAGGATGCGTAACGTAAAGGACGATGCCATCTCGCCGCCGGTCGCGCGGCGTGCAGGGCGCAACGGTTCGCAAGACCAGCGGCCCGTTACGCCGGCACGTCGCGCGCCGGATGGGTGGCCGCGCACAGCTTGAGGGAATCGCAATAAGGAAGTGTATGGCCTCCGGCGGGAGGACCGCGGAAGCACGCCGGCCGCCAGCGCAAAAACGGCGCTGTCACCCGTCGTGCAGTTTCCTGTGCACGCGCCGCTCGCAGCCTAGCGGCTGCGCCCGCCGCGCTGGATTACCGCGCTGAAAACCGCGCGGCAAGGTGTCGCGCCCCCCTTTCCCTCGCCTCCATGTTCCCGAACGGTCCTCGCCGTAAAGGGTTCGCTACGCCGGGCAAATGCAGCCCGCCCTTGACTGCTCCGGGCCGTCCGGCAACTCCTCACTAATATGAGGGAAAGGGGGGCTCTGAAAGCCGCCTTCCTCGCGGCCGGCCGCCGCTCCCGGAGGTACACTGAAGCGATGTTGGCCGCTAAAGAAAACACACTGGCGACTTTTTCTTTAGCCGCCAACTCGCGTCAGGGCGTCGGCGCCCAATCTCCAACTCACATCCGGCCGGCGGCCTTTGTAAGTCCCACATCGCGCTGGGGATGGCGGCGATGTAGCTACGAGACCGCGTCAGAATTATCACTCGCGGGATATTATCGGGATCAGCCGGGACAGGATTATGCGATGGCGCGGTATTATTCGGCGACGACGGGGAGTTTCTGGAGCCCGGATCCGGGAAGCATTCACACCGCCGATTCGGGTACCCCGAACAGCTGGAACCGCTACCCATATGCCGGAGGCGATCCGGTTAACCACATTGATCCGAGCGGACTTGAACTCATGCTTGTCACTGGGAACTGCGTCCTCGATGGGCAGAGTGTCGGTTGCTCGCAATTGTGTGATCCGACTGGAAACCTAAGTGATGCGTATGCCCCTCTATATGGAGATCAGCCGAACCCGTGCGACGCGGCGCCGGGAGGAAGCAGCGGCGATGGCGACGAAGGCGCAGGCGATTCGGGTCCAACGTGTGAGCAACTCCTGACGAGTGCAATAAGCAGCTTTCTGACCGGCAAAGGCTCGCCTCTGGCTAGCGATGCGGCTTACATGGTGACGGTCGGTGCACAGGACAATATAGACCCGACACTCTTTGCCGCCATTGCAGTCGCGGAGAACGGCACCGCCGCGAACAACCCATTCGCGCTGGGCCCGAACGGCAGGAATACCTACCCGGACCTCAATTCTGCAATCAGCGCGGTTGGGTCGCAGCTTAAGAAATACATCTATACCTGGAAGGAGGGCTCCGTCTCCGCCCTATGGAGCGGTAACGCGTGGATGGTCGAACAGAAAAAGCCCTGGATAACGATCCAGCCGCCGGCGTATTGTGTTGCGACGGGAAAAACTCCGGGACAGATTGCACAGGCTCAAGCTCTGTGCCAGAACACGGGGAATACGATCGCCGGCTTTATGCAGAAGATGGGGCAAAAGGCTACAGTCGGCGGCGATCCGAACAACCTAGCGTTTCCTTGCAAGGACGAGGAGGATGAGGAGCAGCAATGAGTAGAACTTGGACCCGCGCTGCCGTAGTCTCCCTTGCCATCGCGCCATTAATGACGCACGGTGCCGGTGAAAAGCAACCGACGCGCGTGCCGCTCAAGGACCACGGATTCTCGGTGGAGGTGCCAAAGGGTTGGAACGTTGCGATCAACCCCGATAATCTCCCAATGTTCACGAATTTTCCGTTTTCGAAGCTGCAGCCGCAGCTTACGCTGCCCAAAGGCGGCGCGATAATAAATTTCATTGCTTGGGCAGGCCTGACAAGGCGCAGCGGGGATGAAAGTCTTTCTGGGTGGGGTCGTCTCGACGCAAGGGGATCAGCAAAGGCCACGGTTGTAGCCGGCGATCTTCAGACACCGCTGTCCTCCGGAATCTCAGGGGCCATTACAACCGCCTTCGACAACCCGACCTACGGCCCGGATGACCAAGCGCAGCGCGAATTCAGCGTGTACTGGATCTTCCAAACCCAGAAATTCGCGGCCCATCTGTTCTACGTCACCGGTGATCCTAACGGGCCTTACTACGAAAACACACTCAAATCCATCGTGCGAAGCGTAACACCGCTTGGCCCAGCCGCGCGGCATGATAAGAAATAGATGCTCGCCGGAGGCCATCAAATTCGCGGGGTATTACCGGGATCAACCGGGGCAGGATTACGCGAATGCGCGGTATTACTCAGCGACGACGGGGGGTTTTTGGAGTCCGGATCCGGGAGGAATGAAGACGGCGGACCCGACGAGCCCGAATAACTGGAACCGCTATGCTTATGTAAGCGGGGACCCGATTAACTTCCGCGATCCGTTCGGCATGGTCCAGTGCAAATCCGACGTCTGCGACGAGGATCTGTGCGACTACGACTGGTATATGGTCGGCTGCCCAGGTGATAGCGGTAGTGGCGAGTGGCGAGGGCAGCGCTCCCGGCGGAGGTCAGGGTCGGGGGGGCGGCGGCGGAAGCATTCTCGATTCTTTCGCTGGTTTTTGGCCAGCCTTTAGCCTCGCTATGTCAGCGCTTGGAACGCCAGACTGCGCGAGTCAATTTGGGCGCGCTGCGAACTCAATGAATCCTTCAACGCTACTGGCGGATGCGGTAGCGGGCATCCTTACCGGAACTACGACGGAGCTAACCTTCGGAACCGAGAATATCAAGGGAACAAATGCAAACACAAGCGAACTGGGAATCACGGTTCTCAGCAATGACGCTTGGGCATATTTGAATAACGCCGGCCAGGGGGTTGAGTCGACGCGAGCGAGTATTAATATCAATATCGCTAGTTGGAATAATGAAACGACTATTCAACGGGCACAAACCCTAATTCATGAGCTGGGACATGTCTTCGATATGCTACTCGGCGCCGGAGGATCGATGTTCGTCCAAGACTCAAATCCTGATGGCCCTAACCTGGCCAGTGAGGCGATTATGGCAAGTTGGTTCAGAACTGTATACACAACTAAAAGCACCAAGGTCGTCGCGTCACTGTTCGCGGTTTGGTTGGTGAGTGCATTGTCCAACGAGGGCATTGGTGCGACGGTTTTTCGCAAAGCGACAGTGGCAGAGATCTTGGCAAAGCCGGGCAAGTTCGACCGGAAGCTAATCGAGCTCCACGGTCGTATTGTGCTGGCTAGCGAGACTAGCGCGTTTGAGGATGGATCGACATGCATAACGGGTCGAATGTGTGCGTTGTGGGTTGAGCTCGACCATTGCACCATCGCTCCGGATCAGACGGAGAGTTGCGGCTTTTACATCGACAGCCTGGTTCGCCTCAATGGTGGGCCCCCACTCTCCAAGCGAATTGAGATTGACGATGTCACGGTGCGCGGCGTTGTAATGACGTCGCGAAAAGACTTGCGCTATGACAGCTCTGTTCCGAAGCGATATAGGGTCGGCCAATTTGGGCATTTATCGGCGTACCCAGGCCAATTGAACGTTCAGGTGATCGAGCTGCCACGGCGCCCCTCCGCAAAATAGCGAACTCAGTCTTGTGAAACGGAACTGGCGAAGGCGCGCCGGAACGGACGATTGTTCAAATCAGGCTACTGCAGTGAGACGATGAGTTGACCAGTAACACGGGGCATAATAATGGCAGGGTGACGCAGACCATCGACAACGTCCTGGGCGAGACGGTCAATTACACCTACGACTACCTGCATCGGTTGACCGGGGCCACGGCCACTAACGGAAGCTGGGGTGAAGCGTACTCCTACGACGGTTTCGGAAATCTGACGGCGAAGACGCCGACGGTGGGCAGCGCGCCAACGTTTTCCGGGAGTGCGGGCTCGAACGCCCAGAACGGTTCCCTGCCCGGGCAATGGGACGTCGAGAACCGGCCGATGACGCAAGGTTCGACGTTTTACGTGTACGACCCGTGGGGGCGGCGGATCTTTAAGCAGTGGTCCGGCTTTAACGGAGTGAACGAATGCGAGGCGTATTTCTACGGGGCGGCGGGGCAGAAGCTGGAGAGCTACAGTTGCGAGTACCACCCAATACGATCCTCAATTCCACGACGCTGCAAGGGATTAACACGTACTTCGGGGGGAAAATGCTGTCGGAAAAGGGCGTGTTCGTGGCGACGGACCGGCTGGGGAGCGTGCGGGCGACGTCGAGCGGCGACAGCCTCTCGTATTTCCCGTGGGGCGAGGAGCGGGGGACGGGGACGGCGGATGGGCGGACGAAGTTCGCGGGATACTATCGGGATCAGCCGGGGCAGGATTACGCGAATTATCGCTATTACAGCGCGACTACTGGGTCCTTCTGGTCGCCAGACCCTGCGGGCGCGGGTGCGGCAGATACTGGATACGGCTCGGGAATGGCGGCATCTTATATACCTGGTTTTGGCGCCGCGCATCCGGACGCGCCGCTAAGTTGGAACCGGTATCTCTATTCGCTTGGCGACCCGATCAATCTTTTCGATCCGATTGGCAAATATGCATGCGATCCGGATGTTGACGACTCGTGCGAGGATGAGCCTGACTGTGGTGATTCACTTAGCCCATGTCCTGCGGACCCCGATGAAGGCGGCGGCGACGGCGACTGCACGGTCCAGTCGGATGGGACGGTCACTTGTCCGGGTATGACGGTAACTGTTAGCGCACCGCCTATTCCGGTCACAACCGGGCTGGCACCCACGCCGGGCATAATGTCGACTATCGGCGGAGTCATTACGCAGGTCGGGTCTGTGGCTGGGGCCATTGCTGGCATCTTCCTATTTCCGGTTTCAAACGATGGATGCGACACGCTCGACTGTCCAGGAGCGCCAGGATACCAGGGCGCGCGAAAGAAGAACAACTGGAGTGACCCCCAATGGGTGGAAATGAATTGCAAAGAGGTCGGATCTCCTGTCATTGTTCCGAGTACTAGCTTCCCAGGCGGCCTGAGCGTCGAGCAGGAATATGTCTGCCCGGATGGAAACACTTACTCGATTCACACCCTGAGAACACCCTCCGGGAAACCTGGCGACCGGCATGTGCGTCCGGGCAAGCCGAAGCATGGTGGTGGCCAATGAAGCAGGCTGGTACCCCGTTCCGAGAGCGCTCGACCCAAAAACGTGGCAGAGAGGTGCCAATCAACTATGACGCGCCGCGATCTCATATGGCTGCTCGTGCTGGCGGAGATTTCCGACGACTACGAAGAGCCTGAACACATCCAGGAACGCGTAGCCCGGAGAGCCGAAATCTGCGGAACCCTTGCCGAGGCGGAGGATGTGCGCCAATCGCTGATAGAACTAGTCAACTCCGGTTTTGCAAAAGTGTACAGGCTGTCGCCCAAGGCACCGGTTGCCGAAATTCCGGAGTTCCCTGCAGCCGACAGCTACGGGGACTATTACTATTACATAACAAAAGAGGGCAAGGATGCGCTCGCTGCGAAACGGGATCGGTGGCCTCTAGACGGGGAGGATTCGCTCTTGCCCGGATGGGTGATTCCCGTCGATTGAGGAGAGACCTCGTTCATCCATCAGCACGAACGCATTGGGCGCAAGCCATCGGGTTTGCCCAAGAGCTTCGGGTCCAGTTTCGTGGTGCAGATCCGGTTACCGGCGGATAGCGGAGGACGGAGCTAACGCGCCGGCAACAGGAAAAATCTAGTATTTCGCGGCGCTGCCATTGCTCGTGCCGAGCCAGTATCAGGAAACCGATAACAACGGGACAACGCTGCTGTTGCAAAAGAACTTCACCTGGGGACAGAACGCGGCCGGCAACGCGTTTGTGAGCCGCGTCGATTCGACCCTGAATCCGGGTTCCTCCAACACCGCAACAACGTCCACGGTGCAGGCGCTCGACGCCTACGGCAACCTGACGCAGCAGCAAGTTTACGATTACGGGTCCAGCTCGGTCTCGCGCACCTACAACCTGACCTACCTGACGGACGCCAATTACGTCAACCGCTATGTCCGCAATCGTTTGGTTGGAGCGACCGTCACCGCCGGCGGCGTGCAGACCACTCTGACTTTCAGAACTTACGATGGAACGAGCCTCGGCCCGCTGCAGGTTCCGAAAGACGTGCTTGGTAATCCGCTATCTATACCGGCCCACGATTCGTCCTATGACGGTAACTTCGTCTACCGGGGCAACCCTACCATCGTCGCCAGCCTGAGCGGCGCGATGAGCTACGCCTACGACATTGGCGGGAATCCCTACGAAACGCAGGATGGCGACGGAATGATCGTGACCGTTGCCACCAGTTCGAGCACGGGCGCGTCGCTGCCGGCGACGCTGACGCCCAACGGCAACGGAAACCTGGCGTCCAACATGACGTATTCGGGGTCCTACGCGCTCACTTCCGTTTCGGGCGCTAATGGGGCCAATCAGTCCGTTTCCTACGACGCTTACAACCGGCCCGGGCAAGCCACTTCCGTGGATGGCGCCATAACCGCCTACACCTATACCTACGCGCCCAACACGCAGACCGCAACCATCAGCACGACGGTTAACAATACGACGACCACGCAGTGGAAGCGCACCACGTTCGATGGCTTCGGGCGCGCTATCAAGGTGGAAACCGGCCACGACGGGACTACCTACAACACGGTGGATACGGTCTATGGCGCTTGCGGCTGCTCGCCGCTCGGCAAGGTGATGAGGGTCTCGATGCCCTACGCCGCCGGCGAGACCGAAGTCTGGACAACGTACACGTATGACGGATCGGGGCGCCAGCTCACCTCCACTGTGCCGGATGGCAGCGTAACAGCCACGGCGTATACCGGAAATTCCGTCACGACCACCGACCCGGCGGGGATCTGGAAGAAGAACGTGACGGATGCGTTCGGCAACCTGACCGCCGTCTACGAGCCCGACCCGGCCACCGGCAGCGCTACCACTGGCCCGGTGACGAACTACACCTACAACGGGGCCAATCAGCTCACCAACGTTTCCATGGTCCGCGGGACGCTCACTCAGACCCGCACGTTCACTTATTCCGGCTCGGACCTCGCGAGCGAAACCACGCCGGAGGCCGGCACGGTGACGTATGCCTACGACGGCAATCACCATGTCACGCAACGTACGGACGCATTGGGCCAGCAGACCCAATACAGCTACGACGCTTACGAACGCCTGGTCGAAGTGAGGCACTATGTGAGCGGAACGGAGCAGACGCGGCAGCGCGTCGATTACGTTTACGATACGCCGATTCCGGGCGGCTACACTCAGAACAACACGTGGGGGCGGTTGAGCGCGGTGGAATTTCAGGGCCAAACGCCGTTTGGTTTCGACCTTGATTTCGCCTACGAATACAGCTACAACCAAGCAGGCCGCGTCACCGGAAACCGGATGTTGACGACTCCGTCGGGGGAGACGCTGTTCGATCTCAAGGCGCAGTATGCCTGGGACAACCAGGGGCGCATGACCTCGATGACCTACCCGAGCGGCACGGCGATGACGTATGCATTCGATCCCATGGGCCGGCCGAGCACCATGACGCAGAACCAATCGTTCACCGCCGCCGCGGCCACTTACGGCTCGGCCGGCCAACTCCTGACGCTGGGCGGCGAAACGTTCACCTACAACAGCATGCTGCAACTCACGCGCGTGACCGGTGGGATGCCGGGGTCCAGCATCGACATGCAATACATCTACAGTACGGGCCATAATAATGGCAGGGTGACGCAGACCATCGACGGCGTTCTCGGGGAAACGGTGAACTACCAATACGACTACCTGCATCGGCTGACCGCCGCCACAGCCACCAACAACGCCTGGGGGGAGGCCTACTCCTACGACGGTTTCGGCAATCTGACGGCGAAGACGCCTACGGTGGGCAGCGCGCCGACGTTTTCCGGGAGCGCCGGTTCCAACGCCCAGAACGGCGCCCTCGGCGGACAATGGGACGTGGAGAACCGGCCGATGACGCAGGGCTCGACGTTTTACGTGTACGACCCGTGGGGGCGGAGGATCTGGAAGCAATGGACCGGCCAGACGGGCGCGAACGAGTGCGAAGCGTATTTCTACGGGGCGACGGGACAGAAGCTGGAGAGCTACAGTTGCGAGTATACGCCCAACACAATCGATTGGTTTACGACGCTGGAAGGGATCAACACGTATTTCGGTGGGAAGATGCTGTCGGAGAAGGGCGTGGCAGTGTTGACGGACCGGCTGGGGAGCGTACGGGCCAACTCGAACGGAGAGAGCTTCTCGTATTTCCCGTGGGGCGAGGAGCGCGGGACGGGGACGGCGGATGGGCGGACGAAGTTCGCGGGATATTACCGGGATCAGCCGGGGCAGGATTACGCGAATGCTCGGTATTACCGCGCAACGACCGGGAGTTTTTGGAGTCCGGATCCTGGCGGGATGAAGACGGCGGATTCGACGAATCCAGGGAGTTGGAACCGGTACGGATATACGACGAGCGATCCGATCAATTTCAAAGATCCGAGCGGCCGTATCCAATGTGGGGCTGATCAGTGTGTGGAGGTGACGGCGCCGGACTGGTGTGAGGATCATCCGTTTGACGGTGCGTGTAGCGGCTTTGGTAGCGTTGGCGATGGCGGCGATCAGGATCCGGGGGCAGGTAATGGCGGGCCGGTCGGTGGACCTAAGGTTCCTTCAGGAAACCATTACACGCAAGCGCAAATGCAAGCACTCACCAACGGCTTTTATGCTGCCCTCGCTCACTTGAGTCCCGACTGCGCTGACTTCCTTACCGGCAGCGACGAAACCAGCAGCGATAGCGCCGTGGCTCAGGCTGGTACCGTGCTCATGAATACACTCTACCGATTCGTGGAACTCCCTCAGGGACCCGGATCCGGCGCACAAACAGTTGGTCCGAACGACGTACAGATAAATACTGCAGGTGCTTTTTTCAACGCCCAGGCGGGTGCGAATGGCACGGTGACGGTCGGAATGCCTAACTCAAGCGGAGTCTCGACTGCCTTCACATTCGCAAGCCTTTCGGCGTTTCAAGGATTCATATTACTTCACGAGCTCGGGCATCAGCTCGACGCCTATGGCGCTGATCTCAACGCCGCTGTGAACGGAGCGAACTCGGCAGCAATACTCACCCACTGCTTCACACAAAATGCCCAAGGAGTCTACAACTAATGGCCCGTTCGCCCGTCCTCAATCTCGTCTTCCTCGCCGCTGTCTGCGGGAGCTGCGTCCCGCACCTAGGCTCGGCTCAGCCTATGCAGACGGAGATTCAACATGCGGTAGCGACCCCGTACAGTATCGAAGATCCCGACATGGCTGGCTTTCGGCTGAGATTTGATCTTCGACTAACAAGTGGGTCAACAAAAGCGATAGATATTCCGAAGTCCGGGTTAGCCGACGATGGAGTGACTCGGGTTTCCGTGCTTGGCGTCCAAGCAAGGGGGGCCAATGGCACTTGGAAGTATGTCGTGCGGTCCAGTTGGTACGACTTCGGAACGATCAAATACGAATCGTGCACGCCGCTTGCATCTGGCGGGTCGACAGAACTCAAGGACATCGGGAGCGGACTTGCGTTGCTGAGGAAGCAACTCGCGGAGCTTGGTGACGAGCCGACGATCCGCTTCAACATCACGTTGTTCTGCCGACAGCCAGATGGAAAGGTGATTACCACGGAGACAACCACCGACGCCTTCAGGCTTCGTCTTCCTGCCCGTTGATGAATTATGTCCGGGGAGCGTCAAGGGCCCGAAGTAGTCCCTCGCAGCATAACCGGGTATTACCTGAAAAGTGGGTTGGCGGAAAAACAGGGAACGCCTGCAAGGCACAAGCAGAGTCGATCCGCCGTACAATCGTCTCTGCATGCCCCACCGCGCACGACATTCTCGAAGCCGAAAGCTCGCTCGCCGCTTCCGCCGCGCGCTCCTGCGCAACGCGCGAAACCGTTTTCTTGCGCGGAGCGGTCCGCGCGTTGGTATGCATCGTGTTGCGCTGCCAATCGGCGTCGGCCTGATCGGAATTGATCTTGCCGTCGACGTCGCGCTTGATGCGACCGGCCTTCACGGCGTACTGGACCGCTTGCAGGTAGACCCCGCGGTGACGCGCGTACTCGGTGATCGTCATTAACAAGCGACTGGCTCCCGGCGGCTTTTCGTTTTGGATCCCTGGCAAAAGCCGTTCGCGCTCGACGTCGGTGAACGTTGCGCCCGTGGCCGCGAGAATCGGCTGCTGGCGTGTGTGCGCCGCCCACCGCTTCAAAATCACATCGCAATAGACGGGCTCGATTTCCATCATTCGGCAATGGCGGCCCATCCGTTCGCAGGCGATTAGGGTGGATCCCGATCCGCCGAAGAAATCCGCTACAAGCTGGCCGCGCCGCGTGGAATTCGCTACGATTCCGGGCGGCTACACTCAGAACAACACGTGGGGGCGGTTGAGCGCGGTGGAATTTCAGGGCCAAACGCCGTTTGGTTTCGACCTTGATTTCGCCTACGAATACAGCTACAACCAAGCGGGGCGCGTTACGGGCAACCGCATGTTGGGCAACGGCGGAGGGATGCAGGTGTTCGATCTACAAGCCCAGTACGGCTGGGACAATCAGGGACGGATGAACTCGATGACGTACCCGAGCGGTCCGGTGATGAGCTACACCTTCGACGCGATGGGGCGGCCGAGCGGGATGAGCGAGACGGCGTGCGTGCTACCCGGCGGTCAGACTTGCACGACGCAGTCCTGGGGCGCGTCCGCGACGTATGGCTCCGCCGGCCAGATCCTTACGCTGGGCGGCAGCGGCCACCTCGGCACTGGCGTCTACCAAGGCACTCCGTATGATATTTACGGGGCCTCCAGCGAGACGCGCACGTACAATTCGATGCTGCAACTCACGCATCTCACGGGATCTGCCCAGAGCAGCGGCCCGACCGGGCCGGGGCCTGGCGCCAATATGGACATCCAGTACGTCTACAACACGGGGCATAATAATGGCAGGGTGACGCAGACGATCGACAACATCCTGGGCGAAACGGTCAACTACAGCTACGACTATTTGCATCGGCTGACTGGCGCCACAGCCACCAACAGCGTCTGGGGCGAAGCCTACAGCTACGACGGTTTCGGCAACCTGACGGCGAAGACACCTACCGTGGGCAGCGCGCCGACGTTTTCGGGCAGCGCGGGTTCGAATGCCCAGAACGGTTCCCTGCCGGGACAATGGGATGTGGAGAACCGGCCGATGACGCAGGGCTCGACGTTCTACGTGTACGACCCCTGGGGCCGGAGGATCTGGAAGCAGTGGACCGGCCAAACCGGGGCCAACGAGTGCGAAGCGTATTTCTACGGGGCGACGGGGCAGAAGCTGGAAAGCTACAGTTGCGAGTACCAACCTAATACGACCCTCAATTCCACGACGCTGCAAGGGATCAACACGTACTTCGGGGGGAAGATGCTGTCGGAGAAGGGCGTGTTCGTGGCGACGGACCGACTGGGGAGCGTGCGCGGGACCTCGAACGGCGAAAGCCTGTCGTACTTCCCGTGGGGCGAAGAGCGCGGCACGGGGACGGCGGATGGGCGGACCAAGTTCGCGGGATATTACCGGGATCAGCCGGGGCAAGACTATGCGATGGCGCGGTATTATTCGGCGACGACGGGGAGTTTTTGGTAGCCGGATCCGGGAAGCATTCACACCGCCGATTCGGGTACCCCGAACAGCTGGAACCGCTACCCATATGCCGGAGGCGATCCGGTCAACCACCTGGATCCGAGCGGCTTGGAGATGTTCCTTGTCACCGGAAATTGCGTGCTCGACGATCAGAGCGTTGGGTGCTCGCAATTGTGCGATCCGACTGGAAACCTAAGTGACGCGTATGCCCCTCTGTATGGAGACCAGCCGAACCCGTGCGATGCCGGATCTGTTGGTGATGGAGATCAAGGAGTTAGCCAGAACGAAGGTGGAGACGACGATCCGTGCGATGAAATCAAGCAATCTATATCCGACACGATAAACGGAGTTGGAATGCCCGGTGACAAGAGTCTTTTGACGCGCGTCGTCGAGCAGATCACAGGCAATCCCGCGTTGTTCAAAGGCCACCAAGATCAGATCAATGGGTACCGAAACAGGCTAAGAAAGCTGAAGAAAGAATGGAAGAACGATGACTGTCCAGACCCGGACAACCCGCCATTCGGGACCAACCAATGGATCACACAAACGGACGGCAGCAACTTAAAGAATCTTCTGGACAAATACCAACAAGCCCTCAAGGACCTCAAAAACCTTGGCATTGGCGCCGCAGCCGCGGCTGCTATTGCCCAGGCAGGGGAAATCCTCGCACAAATCGGGGCGTTTATTGAAGGCTTGGGGGGCATGGTGCCGGTGATTGTCCCATGACGGAAGATTGGCGACATGGATACAACTGGCTCAGCGGGATGGAACTCCTCAGCCTGGACTTCCTGCGACCGGTTTACGACGATTTAGGCACGGGCATTGGGCGTGAGGAGACGCTTCGAGGACTTGCTCGAGACGCTCTGCTCTGGCACCTGAATCCGGGTTTTCACCGGGAGCCGCAATCGACCGAGGGCATGGCGGCGTTTTTCCGTTATCAGGTCGGAGCGCTGGTCCAAATTGCGGAGTCGGCGCTCGGTGAAGGGGCTGGGCAAGCGTTGGCGCATTGGATCCAGTTCGTTCAATGCCAAGAGAGCACCAACCCCTGGACCAAGTACCAGGATTTATTCTTGTCATGGGCATCAAAGCTCAGAACGACAGGCGTTGACGCGATCGGCTTTTCTCTAGGCGCCGCGGAAGTCGCCGAGCGCCTTCGAGAAAGCGTGAACGCAGGGCGCGTGCGCGAAACGCTGGAGCGGCGGAGGTCAGCGTTCTTGACAGAATGGGACTTCCGGCTGTTTAAGGAGCGCGGGCTCCTAGAAATTCGGGACGGTTCCCCCTTTTTCCCTTTTGTCGATGCAGCAATCCTCACAGTTGAGATGCACCGGTTCCAGACCTTCTGGATGTGGCTCGTTTCGACGGCGACCAGCCAGGACCTCAAAGCCATCGACGTATTCGTTCGGGCGAGAGAGGAGACGGACGTCGCCCATGTCGCCCCTTGGGAATTGCCCATCCGGACGGAGATGCCACAAGTGCGTGGGGTCTCAACGCAGGCTAGCCACGTTAAAAGGAAACAGTAAAGCTGGATCCACCACCGGCGCTAGTGGCGCGAAGCAAACGGTCTCATACGATGGATATAACCGGCCCCTACAATCGGTTTCCGTTGACGGCGCGGTGATCGCGTACACCTACACGTATGTGTCCAACACGCAGACGGCGACGATCAGCGCCACGGTCAATGGCGCGACCACCACGCAATGGAAGCGCACCACCTTCGACGGCTTCGGGTGCGCCGTCAAGGTGGAGACGGGCCACGTTCGAGCTGAGCTACAACTCGCAGATGTGGCGGTACGATTCGGCGGGCGATTGGCTGCTCGGACAAGATGTCGGCTACGGGATGGGGTGGAAGCTTCAGGCCGGCTCGCTCACGCCGGTGTGGTCGAGTTCCTCGGTGATCGATCACTATATTTTCACCGATGCGTCGGGAGCGGAATATAACCTCAGCGTCAATACGGGCGGCGTGTGGACATCGGTCGAGGGCGTTTATATCAGCTACGACTCCAACGCCGGCCAGCTTTATTATCCGGATGGCAGCCACTGGTATATGGGCTGTACGTCATCGGGAACGGAGCAGGATGCCGGCGCGATGTATCCCACCTCAGCAGAGGATTCGAACGGCAACCTGATCACCATCAGCTACCTGCCAGGCCAGGGAATGGGCGCGGCCAATACCAGCGCGCGGATTTCCAGCGTCACTGATACGCGCGGCACTTATCAATTCAACTATTCGCAGCTTTCGCCAAGCGACGATATCCAGCATTTGACTTCCATCGTGGGTAACGTGCAACAGGAGTTCTGGGTTCTCACCTACTCGAATACGACCCTGAGCTCGCCGATATCGGGCGCCAGTTACGGCACAATGGAATTACTGCAATCCTTACGGCAGAGCGTCAGCGCCCAGCCGAACCCGCCGCCGGCCGCAACGTTCACCTACGATTCGGGCGCCGAGTTAACACAATATGTGACCCCTCTTGGCGGCTCCATGTCGTGGATCTACGCGAACAACGCATACGCGGGAAATGTCATTCTACGCGAGGTCACGACGCGCTCCATGAATCAGGGCGCGGGCGGCTTTACCAACTCCCACACGCTCAGCCATCCCTCGACGTGCGACACGGCGGGAGGAGCGTATCATGCGTGCACCCAGATTCTGGATAGCGGCGCCGGCAGCAAGAAAATCTATTATTCCGCCGCCCAGGGATCGCTGGTGTTGCCGAGCCAATATCAGGAAACCGACAACAACGGGACGACGCTCCTGTTGCAGAAGAACTTCACATGGGGTTTGAACGCCGCCGGCAATGCGTTTGTGAGCCGCATCGATTCGACCTTGAACCCTGGATCATCGAACCCAGCCACCACCTCCACGGTGCAGTCGCTCGACGCCTACGGCAACCTAACGCAGCAGCAGGTTTACGACTACGGGTCCGCCACGGTCTCGCGCACCTACAATTTGGCCTATTTGACGGACGCCAACTATGTCAACCGCTATATCCGCAACCGGCTGACGAGTGCGACCGTGACAGCCAATGGAATCCAAACCAGCCTGAAGGTCACTGGATACGACGGAACCGGGCTCGGCCCCTTGCAACTTCCCAAAGATCAGTGGGGCGATATTTTAACGTTGTCTGCCCACGACTCCGCGTACGACACCACGTTGATTTACCGCGGCAATTCGACCAGCGTATCCACGCTCGGCAGCACAATGACCTACGCCTACGACATTGGGGGAAATCCATATAAGATTCAGGACGGCAACGGGATGGTTGTCAGCGTGAGCAGCGACTCGAGCACCTCAGCCTCATTGCCCGCAGTAGTGACGCCCAATGGGAATCTCAATCTAACGTCCAACATGACGTATTCGGCGACCTATGCCTTGACCTCCGTGTCCGGCGCTAATGGCGCGAACCAAACGGTTTCATACGATGGATATAACCGGCCCACACAAGCGGTTTCCGTAGACGGCGCCACAACCGTCTATTCTTATGCCTACGCGCCTAACACGCAGACGGCGACCATCAGCACCACGGTCAACAACAACACGACCACGCAATGGAGGCGCACTACGTTTGACGGGTTCGGGCGCACCATCAAGGTGGAAACCGGCCATGACGGCACGACCTACAACACGGTGGATACGGTCTACGGGGCTTGCGGCTGCTCGCCTCTGGGCAAAGTGATGAAGGTCTCGATGCCGTATGGCATCGGCGAAACCGAGGTTTGGACCACCTACACGTATGACGGCTCCGGCCGCCAACTTAGTTCCACCGTTCCAGACGGAAGCGTGACGACCACTGCCTATGCGGGCAATTTGGTGACGGCCACCGACCCGGCGGGCATCTGGAAGAAGAACGTCACGGATGCGTTCGGCAACCTGACCGCCGTTTATGAGCCCGATCCGGCTACCGGCAGTTCTTCCACCGGTCCGGCGACGAACTACGCTTACAACGGCGCTAACCAGCTCACGAACGTTTCGATGGTGCGCGGCGGGCTCACGCAAACCCGAACTTTCGGCTATACCGGCTCGGACCTGACCAGCGAGACCACGCCCGAAGCCGGTACGGTGACCTATGCCTATGACGGCAACCATCACGTGACGCAGCGGACGGACGCGCTGGGCCAGCAGACTCAATACAGCTACGACGCCTACGAACGGCTGGTCGAAGTCCGCCACTATGTGGCCGGCACGGAGCAGACGCGGCAGCGCGTGGACTATGTTTACGATACGCCGGTGGCCACCGACTACACGCAGAATTACACCTGGGGGCGATTGAGCGCGGTGAGGTTTCAGGCGCAGACGCCGTTCGGGCTCGATGTCAATTTCGCCTATGAATACAGCTACAACCAGGCGGGACGGGTTACGGGCAACCGGATGTTGACGACGCCGGCGGGGCAGACGCTGTTCGATCTGCAGGCGCAGTATGGATGGGACAACCAGGGGCGCATGACGTCGATGACCTACCCCTCCGGAGCCGTGATGAATTACGTTCTTGACGCCATGGGCCGCCCGATCACGATGAACGAGACTGGGTGCGAACAGCCCGATGGCGGCGGATGCGACATGCAAACCTGGACGGCCGCGAGCGCCACGTATGGGTCGGCCGGACAGATTCTGACGCTCGCCGGCACCGGTTATTCCGGCATAGGCATTTTGAACCAGATGAGTGAGACGCGCACCTACAACTCCATGCTGCAGCTGACGCGGCTGCAGGCCACGGCGAGCGGCTACAACGGCTCCACCCGGTCGACGAGCCTGGACATGGCGTACGTCTACAACACGGGGCATAATAATGGCAGGGTGACGCAGACCATCGATAACATCCTGGGCGAGACGGTCAACTACACCTACGACTACCTGCATCGGCTGATTGGCGCGACGGCCACCAATAACGCCTGGGGCGAAGCCTACAGCTATGACGGGTTCGGCAACCTGACGGCGAAGACGCCTACCGTGGGCAGCGCGCCGTCGTTCTCTGGCAGTGCGGGCTCGAACGCCCAGAACGGTTCCTTGCCGGGGCAATGGGACGTGGAGAACCGCCCGATGACGCAGGGCGCGAACTTCTATGTATACGACCCGTGGGGCCGGAGGATCTTTAAGCAGTGGCCCGGGTTCGATGGAGTCAACGAATGCGAAGCGTATTTCTACGGGGCGACGGGCCAGAAGCTGGAGAGCTACAGTTGCAACTACGAGCCTGACACGATCCTCTGGTCGACGACGCTGGAAGGGATCAACACGTATTTCGGGGGGAAGATGCTGTCGGAGAAGGGCGTGTTCGTGGCGACGGACCGGCTGGGGAGCGTGCGGGGGAATTCAAACGGAGAGAGCTTCTCGTATTTCCCTTGGGGCGAGGAGCGCGGGACGGGGACGGCGGATGGGCGGACGAAGTTCGCGGGATATTATCGGGATAAGCCGGGGCAAGATTATGCGATGGCGCGGTATTATTCGGCGACGACGGGGAGTTTTTGGTAGTCCGGATCCGGGTGGGATGAACAACGCGAATGCAGCGGACCCGATGACATGGAACCGCTACGGTTACGTTATGGGTGACCCGATAAACCGGACCGATGTTAGCGGCCTATGCTCGGATCAGGATAACCCTCCCTGCTACAGCGTGAACAGCGCTCCATTACCGCCGGGACCCACTCCTGGATCACCCGCACAAGGAAGCGGCAATGATGCTGCGCCACCTGATCTCGGAGGGAATGACAACGATGGCGGTTCGCCTAATCCTTGTCCTCCTGTGCCGATTGCACCTGCCTCGGCTAACATAAACCAGAATATCCAGACATCGCAGGCAATGGCGACTCTCATCAGCATGAACTCAAGCGACAGTCCGAGTGTTGGGCGGGCTACTAATTTGACTCAAAAACTGTTTTGGCTGTATCACCAAGTGAAGAATAAAGGCCCTTGGGATTACAAACAATTAGGCTCGCAGTATCAGGATTTCGGAAATTTTGATTTTGGCGCGGTCGGCGCGGCGCTTGGAATAGATCTAGATACCCTCCTAAGAGGGGCAGGGTTTGCTCAGAGTAGAGCTGGGACGTCCAAACCCGGTTGGAGCAACTGGCACGGTCGAGCGCCCTATGGTGATGATCCTGCCGACCAGGCGGAAATCATCGCTGGCTACGCATATTACCAAGCCGTGAAGAGCGGTTGCAATTGATTGAGGGTTAGATGTCTCCAACTAAGTGGTTCTGCGGGATCCTTCTGGCGTGCAGCTTGCTCGGCTTCATCGGATGTGACCTGTGCGAGAATGAAACACTCTCAATAGTCGCCGCCCCAAATGGGCGAGTCAACGCCGTTCTATTTACACGCTCCTGTGGGGCGACGACGGGCGTTGGAACCCATATTTCCGTATTGCCCGCCGGTGTTACATTGCCAAATCAGAGCGGTAATACATTCGTGGCAGATAGCGATCATGGACGAGTTCCAACGGGCACAAAAGGTGAGCTGTCCGTTCAGATACGATGGCTCTCTAACAGTAAGTTACTAATCATCTACCCGGAGGGATCGCGATTATTCCATTCGGCAGATGTTGAGGATGACATACATATTGAATACCGTAAGAGTACACCTTGATAAAGTCTGCCGCCAGGGACAACCCCTCGTCTGGCTACAAATGCCACTAGATATCGGCTAGGAGTGAAATACGCCTTGCTCGAGCCAGTCGAGTGTTCGGTAACGCAGGAAAGCGAATTTCTAGGTATCCACAACTACCAGCAGTCTTGTGTTCGCTACTAAGGCATGGCCCGCTCCGCTGCTCTAATTTGGCCACCTCTGGCCTTCTAGTTCGGGCCGCCTGCGGTGGGCAACGTGCCCGGCAGGGCAGGCGGGATGGCTTGTGAGGTGATCGTTGAGCTTGGGTGCGAACTCAGTCTTGTGGAACGGAACCGGCAACGGCGCGCCGGAACGGAGGATTGTTCAAATCAGCCGTATCGCAGTGAGACGACGAGTTGACCAGCAGCACGGGGCATAATAATGGCAGGGTGACGCAAACGATCGACAACGTGGTCGGCGAGACGGTCAACTATACCTACGATTACCTGCATCGATTGACCGGGGCCACCGCTACCAATAGCGCTTGGGGTGAGGCTTACAGCTATGACGGCTTCGGCAACCTGACGGCCAAGACGCCTACTGTTGGCAGCGCGCCGACATTCTCCGGAAGCGCGGGTTCGAATGCCCAGAACGGCGTGCTGAACGGACAATGGGACGTGGAGAACCGGCCGATGACGCAAGGCTCGACGTTTTACGTGTACGACCCTTGGGGCCGGAGGATCTGGAAGCAGTGGGCGGGCTTCAACGGCGTCAACGAGTGCGAAGCGTATTTCTACGGAGCGGCGGGGCAGAAGCTGGAAAGCTACAGTTGCGAGTACCAACCCAATACGACCCTCAATTCCACGACGCTGCAGGGGATCAACACGTACTTCGGGGGGAAGATGCTGTCGGAGAAGGGCGTGTTTGTGGCGACGGACCGGCTGGGGAGCGTGCGCTGGAATTCAAGCGGAGAGAGTTTCTCGTACTTCCCGTGGGGCGAGGAGCGCGGGACGGGGACGGCGGATGGGCGGACGAAGTTCGCGGGATATTACCGGGATCAGCCGGGGCAGGATTATGCGATGGCTCGGTATTACTCGGCGACGACGGGGAGTTTCTGGAGCCCGGATCCGGGAAGCATTCACACCGCCGATTCGGGTACTCCGAACAGCTGGAACCGCTACCCATATGCCGGAGGCGATCCGGTTAACCACATTGACCCGAGTGGGCTCGAACTCATGCTTGTCACCGGGAATTGCGTCCTCGACGGGCAGAGTGTCGGCTGCTCGCAGTTGTGCGATCCGACCGGAAACCTAAGTGATGCGTATGCCCCTCTATATGGAGATCAGCCGAACCCGTGCGACGCGGCGCCGGGCGGCGGGGGCGATCCGATCTCTGACCCAACATCCTCATCAGGTGCGTCGTGCTTTGATTGGGGTTGCATGCCAGCCGCTTTTTCCCGCGCTATTCAAGCGTTGACGTTGAACCCTGATTGCATGAGTCTATTTGGTACTGATCAGACACGCGCAGCAGGTTTCAACCCGGAAACTGTACTTTCAAACATCGTCTATGGGAGTCACAGCTTCGGGACGGTTAGTTTCTCGTTGCATAAAAAGAAATGGGGTGTCGCGGAGACCCGACCTGCTGGGATCCTGCCTATACCTGGCCTTGCTAGTAAAGTTAAGATCACGATAAATGAGCTTTCGGGATATAGTTTTTGGAACAACGGCGATGCAACTGAGAACGCCGAGACCCTTCTACATGAACTTGCGCACGTGTTCAACGATCTTAGCGGGGCTGGAGGTTTTAAGCTGCCAAATTCGGCAGAGAACAAAAGCGATCCCTATGCTTTTGACACGCTTATAAGGAAAAAATGCTTTTAAGGATACTTGTTATCGGCGCAATCTCTGCCGTCAACCTCGCAATTGCTGGTGAAAAACCTCGTGATGTCAACATTTGCGATGTCATGCGTTTGGCGGACGAATTGGATGGAAGGTTGATTCGGATCCGAGGGCTGCTCCGGAACTCGGGAACGATTGACGATCCGTACTTTGACGAGCTTGTACCCGAGCATTGTGGAGATGAAGGGGGCCGACAAACGGTGATTCACATCGTTTCACCGGACGAACATCTATTGTCGAATCCTCCCAGGGGCTATAAACCCGATATGATCTCAATCCGTCGTGTGGAACCGCTTTTTCGGAAGGCGGCGAAGGATCAGAAGCCGGTATCGATTACGGTGGATGGAATCCTCCAGATCTTCCGTGGGGAAGAGCTAAGATCGCCTCGGCACCGACAATATTCGGCATCTATTGTGATCCAAGCCCTTCGCGATGCGAAAGAGCGTTGACGTTCGGATCTGGAGCTCAGTCTATGGCAGCGGCCCTTTTGGGCAGGCAGCCGGTCACGAAATTCATCAAAGGCTCTGTTTATCTGTTAATTCCTTTTTTACCATTCACCGCCGGGTAGACAGTTACTGCGGACCGAGGGCCAGATCGGCAGCAAGCGCGAGGAATTCTGCCGCGATCACCGGCGCACGCAGATGGCCGCACGCAAGCCGTTTTGGGAGTGGGTTCCGCCTTTTGGATCGAATCTAGCGAAGACGCGCCGGAGCGGAGGATTGTTCAAATCATCAGCCGCGTTGCGCCGAGACGCTGAGCTGCCCCAACACGCAAACGGCGACCATCAGCACTACAGCCGGCGGCACGACGACCACGCAGTGGAAACGCACGACGTTCGATGGCTTTGGCCGCGCCATCAAGGTGGAAACCGGGCACGACGGGACTACCTACAACACGGCCGATACCGTCTACGGCGCCTGCGGCTGCTCGCCGCTCGGCAATGATGAAGGTCTCCATGCCCTACGGCGGCGGTGAAACCGAGGTTTGGACCACCTACACCTACGACGGCTCCGGCCGCCAGCTTACTTCCACGGTCCCCGACGGAAGCGTGACAACCATCGCTTATGCGGGCAATTCCGTCACGACGACCGACCCGGCAGGCATCTGGAAGAAGAACGTGATGGACGCCTTCGGCAACCTGACCGCCGTGTACGAGCCCGATCCGGCCACCGGCAGCGCCACCACTGGCCCAGTGACGAATTACACCTACAACGGCGCCAATCAGCTCACCAACGTTTCCATGGTTCGCGGGACGCTCACTCAAAACCGCACGTTCACTTATTCCGGCTCGGACCTCGCGAGCGAAACCACGCCGGAGGCCGGCACGGTGACTTATTCCTACGACGGCAATCATCATGTCACGCAGCGTACGGACGCACTGGGCCAGCAGACCCAATACAGCTACGATGCTTACGAGCGCCTGGTCGAAGTCCGGCACTATGTGGGCGGAACGGAACAGACGCGGCAGCGCGTCGATTACGTTTACGATACTCCGATGCCGGCGACTATACCCAGAACAACACGTGGGGGCGATTGAGCGCGGTGAATTTCAGGGCTCAGACGCCGTTCGGCTTCGATCTCGATTTCGCCTACGAATACAGCTACAACCAGGCAGGCCGCGTTACCGGAAACCGGATGTTGACGACTCCGTCGGGGGAGACGTTGTTCGATCTCCAGGGGCAGTATGCCTGGGACAACCAGGGGCGCATGACCTCGATGACCTACCCGAGCGGCACGGCGATGACGTATGCATTCGATCCCATGGGCCGGCCGAGCACCATGACGCAGAACCAATCGTTCACCGCCGCCGCGGCCACTTACGGCTCGGCCGGCCAACTCCTGACGCTGGGCGGCGAAACGTTCACCTACAACAGCATGCTGCAACTCACGCGCGTGACCGGTGGGATGCCGGGGTCCAGCATCGACATGCAATACATCTACAGTACGGGCCATAATAATGGCAGGGTGACGCAGACCATCGACGGCGTTCTCGGGGAAACGGTGAACTACCAATACGACTACCTGCATCGGCTGACCGCCGCCACAGCCACCAACAACGCCTGGGGGGAGGCCTACTCCTACGACGGTTTCGGCAATCTGACGGCGAAGACGCCTACGGTGGGCAGCGCGCCGACGTTTTCCGGGAGCGCCGGTTCCAACGCCCAGAACGGCGCCCTCGGCGGACAATGGGATGTGGAGAACCGGCCGATGACGCAGGGCTCGACGTTTTACGTGTACGATCCGTGGGGGCGGAGGATCTGGAAACAGTGGACCGGCCAGACGGGCGCGAACGAGTGCGAAGCGTATTTCTACGGGGCGACGGGGCAGAAACTAGAGAGCTACAGTTGCGAATATACGCCGAACACAATCGATTGGTTTACGACGCTGGAAGGGATCAACACATATTTCGGTGGGAAGATGCTGTCGGAGAAGGGCGTGGCAGTGTTGACGGACCGGCTGGGGAGCGTACGGGCCAACTCGAACGGAGAGAGCTTCTCGTATTTCCCGTGGGGCGAGGAGCGCGGGACGGGGACGGCGGATGGGCGGACGAAGTTCGCGGGATATTACCGGGATCAGCCGGGGCAGGATTACGCGAATCGCGCGGTATTATTCGGCGACGACGGGGAGTTTTTGGAGTCCGGATCCGGGTGGGATGAGGACGGCGGCCTCGACGAATCCGAAGAATTGGAACCGGTATGCGTATGTGAGCGGAGACCCGATTAACTTCATCGACCCTTCAGGCGCGATTGTTTGCAGCCCAAGCGCGTGCCCGAACGAATGGAAGGACCCGGAAAGCCCGTGCGACTCCGATCCTACGATAATTGGCTGTGATCCTACCGCATACACCCCGGGCGTGGGAGGTGACAACACCGATCAGAACCAAGGAGGCGGAGGAAATCCGTTCGCGGCACTTCTAGCATACGCCAACAATGTGGCGCTGCAAGCCGTTAGTGTCCTGGACACCGGTTGTAATGGTCTGTTCGGCTCAGATCCCGAACCGGGGGATGAACTCCGCGATGCGGTCGCCGCCGGAGTCATCCAAGTGGCACCATTTACTTGGAACCCCAGCTCAACTGATGCCCCGGGTTTTAAGCCGGGCGTAGGTGCCCAGTATAATCCCCCTGTAGATAAGATTCAGATTGCCTCCAATCGCTTTTTCTTCACGGGAATCCTTGAGAACGGCACATCAGTGCTGAACACGGTGGATTTCAGCGGCCTCACGATGCTCCAGATGCAGGAGACGATCATCATTCATGAATTTATGCATTATGAGGGACTGATCGGTGCCGACAATAACAACCAGCAAATCGTCCTCCCGAATGGCCAAACCGTCGTCGGGAGCACGGGTCTTACACAGGCTATTAAGAGCGATTGCTTCGGGGTGAAGCAATGAGCCTCGTTGTTAGGCTTTGCCACATAGCAATCACTTACGCCGCAGCGCTCATATGCACGTCGGTCTGCATTGGAGCGGAAATAAGAGGGATAATCCAAGATGAAGCGCGTTCGCCGCTGCCGGGAGCTTCGGTCATAGTGCGGCCTCGGAACGATCCTGAAAAGGTATTCCGCGATACCGCCGCTAAGGATGGATCGTTTTTAATCACGGGACTCGCGTTAGGCGTCTATTCCGTAGAGGCAGAGCGCCCAGGGTTCGTCGCCTCAAAAGAAGAAGTGGACGTTCGAGGCCCTGTTGTACGGGTTGATCTTCGGCTCCGAATCGCCGATGCGGGCGAGGGCGAAGTGGAGGCAGGCGCACACATCGTCGGGATTCTGCATGACGGTAATAAGGCTCTCCCGGGCGCGGTTGTCTGCCTCGAAAACGCCTTGGAAAAGCATTGCGTGACAACCACGCGAAGCGGTGGATACGATTTGACGTTGCGCACAGGCGTTTTTACTGTCCAGGTCAGGCTTGGTGATTTACTTCTTTGGTCCCAACGGATCGACGCCTCGCATCCTGGAGAGTACAAGGACATTATAAGGCGCTAGTTATACCAGTTTTCCGCAGGCGTTCTCACGAATTCAATCGCCGTTTTCAGGAAGCCGACCGGGTGATCGGATATCGCTGAAAACGGTGATCGCTTAAGATGAAATCCGCAGAAAGTCTGCCGCGATCACCCGGCACGCGCTCGCGGTCTGGATGTGAATTCCGTCTTGCGAATCGGAGATGGCGAAGGCGCGCCGGAACGGAGGATTGTTCAAATCATGAGTCGCATTGCGGCAAGATGACCAACAGCGCGGGTCATAATGATGGC
>CAVUQS010000003.1:0-44553 GCA_963743705.1 Bryobacterales bacterium
TAGGCGGCGCTTGTACCGCCCGAGGGTTTTTCGCAACAAACGATGAGCGGGGCCTGCTCGCGTTTCGCGGTACCGAGAAGGACAATGTCTATGATGTTGCGGCGGATGGCGATCTGCTACTCATCGACGATGCCGGAACGCGCGTGCATCAAGGATTTCATCGCTATCTTCTCACCGTCTGGTGGCAAGTCAGCCGGCTCGTCGCTGCATATCGTAAGGACCATCCGGAGCAGGACATTTGCGTCACCGGGTACAGTCTGGGCGCGGCGCTTGCGACCCTCGCGTTCGCGTACCTTGGCGATCCGCATACAAGTTTGTACACGTTCGGCTGCCCACGGGTGGGCAACAAAGCATTCTGCGATCGCATCACCGCCGCCGCAGGCAAGCAACGATGCTATCGGATCGTCGATAACGAAGATCTCGTCACGCACATTCCTCTTCTTGCCGCTGGCTTGGAATACGAGCACCCCGCGATCACTTTGCTCTGGCTCGACGCAAACGGCAAACTGGTCACGAATTCGCCGGACCATCCGAGTGACTGGCTTGACCTCGCGCACACTGCGCTCGGTTTCGTCAACGGGCACTTGCTCGAATTCCTTCCTGTAAATCTTCCCCGGCCGCTCGCAGACCACTCTCCGGTACGCTATTGCCACTGGATCGCCCAAAGCGGCGAGCAGCAGGAAAAAAGCCAGAGTATAGGAAATAGGCACAGGTCTGCCCGAACTGTTAACGCTGCAACAGTCCGCGCCGGCAAAGGGCTGAACGCACGGAGTATCGCGCCGGCTGCCGCAGGTTCGCATGCTACACTCACAGTCGTCGGAGGCAGAACGTGCGGCCGGGTTCTGGTTTCCCATCATTCGCGCAGCAAGTTGCGCCATCGTCGCGTCGCTGTTTCTAACGCCCTCGCGCGCGCAAACCGGCACGCCCCAGGCTCCGCCCACCTTCCGCGCCGACTCCAATCTGGTCGTCATCCCCGTTTCCGTCACGGATAAGTTGAACCGGTTCGTCCTCGGCCTCGAAAAGACCGAATTCCACCTGTTCGACGATGGCGTCGAACAAAAGGTGATCCACTTTTCCGGCGAGGACGTCCCGCTCTCGATCGGTCTGGCTTTCGATATCAGCGGCAGCATGGATTACAAAATGAGCGCGGCGCGCAACACGGCGAAGCTCTTCCTCAAAGCCTTGAACGCGAACGACGAAGCGTTTCTGGTGGAGTTTAACGATCAGGCCGCGCCATCGGTTCCATTTACCGGCCGCGTGCAACAGATTCAGACTGCGCTCGAGACCATCCACCCCGGCGGTTTAACCGCGCTGCTGGATGCCTTAAAACTCTCCTTGACGGAGATGGATAAGGCCAAGAACGCCCGCAAAGCCATCGTGGTGATTTCTGATGGCGGCGACAACCACAGCACCTACACGGCGAAGCAGATTGAAGAGTTCGTGCGCCAGGCCGGGGTGGAGATCTATGCCATGGGCGTGTTCGATCCGTTGGCGTCGATTGCGCTCACGCCCGAGGAAATCACCGGTCCGCGCCTTCTCTCGGAAGTGGCGACGCAGACCGGTGGCCGCGCCTTTGCGGCTTCGGCGTCGAGCGACTTGCCGAGCGTCGCGGCCCGCATCGCAATTGAACTCCGCAACCAATACGTTCTCGGTTATTACCCCACCAATCAGGCTGGCGACGGCAAGTATCACACCGTCGAAGTGAAGGTTACTCAACCCGGATCCATGCCGGATCTGAAACTGTACTGGCCGCGGATATTACGCGCAGTCCGGGAAGTAGCTCGCGCGTCTACCGGTGAATCACGTGGATGCCGATCGGTCTGCTCACTGGCGCAGGGTGCGCGACCGGTAGCGGCCGCGTGAGCGGCGCGCGCGGCATCGTGGGGGTCGTGACAACGGTTCGCGGTGGAAAATGGAAGGAGCTCAATCCGCCCGCCAAACCGAGTATCGGCAGCGGCGATCCCAAAGGCCGGGTGCGAGCCCGGCAGATAGAAGGCGTAGAATCCCGTCTGATAAATGGGAGAGGTCGCCGCGGCGCCCGGATATGGATAGGAGGTCGTTGTTCCGTAGGCGCCGGCGCTGCTCGTTACCGAGGGGAAGGGCAGCATCGGGTAATACGTAAAGGCGTCCTGCGGCAAGCCCGACGCCGGAAGATCCGCCGGATCTTGAATATTCGCCGCCACTGCATTGTCCGACGAGATGGCTTCCTTTCGTCCCTGCGCCCACTGGCTGAGCCCGTCGTGAGACTCGCTGCCCAACGGTTCGGCAACCGCCGCGCGCTGAAGCGGCAGTCCCATGCCTTGCGCAACTTTCAGGGGCGCAGCGCCTTCCGATGACGCCTCCGCGGCGCCGTCGGTCACCTGCAGGCGTGGCGGATCATAATCGATGCGGTACGCGCCTTTATCGGGCTGCCGCACGCTCCATTCCTTAACAATCAGCGTGACCGATGTGCCCGCGTTCGGTTCCGTGGAATCGACCATTGCCGATCCAGCCAGGAGTTCCACGCGCGTGTCGGAAAGAGCGTTAGCCTGCATACGAATCGCGCTGTTCTCACCCACGCGCAAGAAGACGCCGGGGGTAAGCAGAACTTCCGCGTGGCCTTTTTCGGTTCGCAATTCCGCGCCCACCGGTATGGTGTCGAACTTGCCCAAATGCGCCTCCAGCGGCTGCCCGGCGACGGTGACCGCGCCTTCGAAATAATGGACAACGCCGGCTCGCGTGGAAATGACGGCCTGAGCATGCGCGGGCACGCTCGAAAGCCATAGCCCTGCCACGAAAACTAAATAGACGGAGGAGCACGACATGAAAAAGAACCCCTTCCGTCCCGAGTATCGGCCTCTTCAGGCCCGGCGTCAAGCGCTCCAACCAGCGAAACGAGCTGAAATTCGCCTTCAAAACGCCCTGCTGGTGATCCCCTAAGAAGTCTCGTTCCCGCCGCTCTCCAGCCGGTTGGAGGCGGAAAGCGCTACCAGTGCAAAATTCCGCGGATAGCGCGCGCCAACCGCTTGCTCACAGTCAATTGGAGAGAATTGCTGAGGGTGACAAGCCACCGCTGGCTGCTCAGCGCGGTCATTTTGCGCACATGATTCACGTTCACGATCGCGTTGCGATGAACGCGGCGGAATTGCGTGTCTGCCAGTCTCTGTTCGATCGCGTGCAGCGGTTGCGTCGCCAATAGGCGCTGTTTCGCGGTAACTATCCAGACCAGCTCGCGTTCCGCCTGGAACGCCAACACATCGTCCGCGTCCAGAAGATGATACTCGTCGCCCGTGCGCCCGACGATCTTGCGGCTCGGCGCTGGAATCGACGCGTTGCCGGTGGAAGCGATTCTCGCCAGATCGTTCGCCGCCTCCAGAGGATGCCGACGCAAAGTTTTCGCGCGCTCGACGGCCTTTTGCAGCCGCGCCGCATTCACCGGTTTGAGCAGGTAGTCGATCGCGCCGGCCTCGAAGGCGCGGATGGCATGCTGATCGAACGCCGTGACAATCACGACCACGGGTCCCGGCGCGCCCTGCAGGTTCTGGATCACTTCAAATCCGCTCATAACGGGCATTTGCAGGTCCAGAAATACTAAATCGGGCTTGAGTTTCGAGATCTTGAGTAGAGCCTCCTTCCCATTGGAAGCTTCCCCCATCACGGTCACCTCCGGAAACGCCTCAAGCTCCTCCGCGAGAACCCGGCGCGCAATCGGCTCATCATCGACTATTAGCGTTTTCAACGGACGCTTCCTCATCATGAACGTTTACCACCGAAGCCGCTCCATCCCAACGGCAAACTCGCAGCCGGAGCGATTTCCGATGCGAGTTGCCTGGATTCAATAGCAGGCGGACCCCTTGCGCGGCGCCGCTTCGCGCATGTGCGTTTCATCGGCGGGCTCGATCGCTCATTGGATAACTTAGTCCGCCTGCAGGCATCACCCGTCCGTTTGTCAGATTTTTCTAGGCAATAAGCGCACGACCTTCCAAGCTTGGTGATTATGAAACTCGCATCGGTCAGTCTGGCATGCGTCATCCTGTGTGCGGCTTCCGGCCCCGCGTTTGCGGACGATGGTCCTCAATCGAGCAGTAGCGGAACGGCCGGTACGGTTCGCGGCTCGGTTAACGACCCTTCCGGCGCCGCAATCCCCGGCGCCGCAGTCACGATTGAAAATCCGGTTTCGCACTATACTCAAGCTACAAAAACCGATGGCCAGGGCAAGTTTGAGTTCGGCAACATTCCTTTCAACAACTATCACCTCGTCATCTCCGCCTCCGGCTTTGGCGCGGGTCAGAAGGATGTCGATGTCCGCTCGCCCATCCCAGTCGAAACTAAAATCGGGTTACAGCTCGGGACAGCCTCTGCCAGCGTGATTGTCGAGGCCGGGGGAGACTTAGTCGAGACCGATCCAGTGACGCACACCGATATCGACCGTGGCCTGTTCGAAAAGCTGCCCCTGGAGAGCCAATCCTCGTCGCTCAGTTCGCTAGTGACTCTGGCATCGCCCGGTGTTGCCGCCGATTCCAATGGACTGTTTCATGGAATGGGCGATCACGCCTCGAATTCGTTCTCGGTGGATGGACAGCCAATTACCGATCAGCAAAGCAAAGTCTTCTCGAACCAGTTACCGGTGGATGCGGTGCAATCGATGGAAGTGATCGAGGGCGCGCCGCCCGCCGAATATGGCGATAAGACCAGTCTGGTAATTGTGGTGACTACGCGCTCGGGCCTCGGAATGGATAAAGCGCACGGCTCGGTGACAGCATCCTATGGGTCGTTCGGCACTTCCGGCGGCGGATTCGAACTGGGGTTCGGATCGAAGAGCGTCGGCAATTTTATCGCGCTGAACGGCATGGACACCGGACGGTTTCTGGACGGTCCGGAGTTTGGAGTCCTTCACGATCGCGGCAATCAGGCCAATGTGTTCGACCGCCTGGACTTTAAACCGACGTCCGGGGACACGATCAACCTCAACTTCAGCTTTACGCGGTCGTGGTTTCAAACGCCGAATTCCTACGACATGCAAAACGCCGCTGCGTGGTCGGGCGGAGTGGTGGATACCGGGGGAGTCGGTCCCGATGGACAAGTGGTCGGGCCCACCGACCAGCGCTCGAAGATTCGCACGTTCAATTTCGCGCCCACCTGGACGCGCAGCCTCGGGAGCAACATGGTGTTCGCGCTCGGTGGCTGGGTGCGCCAGGATCAATTCGATTACTACCCGAGCGGCGATCCCTTTTCGGATTTAATTCCCGGCCTGCAACTGCAGACGGTGGGACAGAACCGCAAGCTGACCAGCATCGGCGGACAGCCCACCCTCTCTTATTCCAAGGGAATCCACAACATGAAAATGGGGGCGATGTATGAGCACACGTTCCTCACGGAGCGGGACAATCTGGGCATCGTCGATCCTACGTTCAACCCGGTTTGCTTGAATGCGGATGGCAGCCCCTTCACCGGCCCTTCGATCACCAACCCGTCTGGCTGCACCGGGCAACTTTCGGCCAACCCGGGCTTCGTCCCGCTGCTGGGCTGCTACGACCTCACGCGCACCGCCTCTTTACCCGCTTCCGACGGTTGCCCCAAATCGACCAGCGGCTTATATGGATTTTACGGTCACGCGGATGTGAAGGAGTTGGCGCTCTACATCCAGGACAGCATCACGGTAAAGAACTGGAACTTCAATATCGGTCTACGCGCCGATCTCTATAACGGGCTCGCCGAGAAAAAACAACTGGAGCCGCGCCTCGGGGTGGCATATAACATCAAAGGCACGAGCACGGTGATTCGCGCTTCCTACGCGCGCACTCTCGAAACGCCGTTCAATGAGAACTTGGTGCTTTCGAGCGAGGGCTGCAACGATCCGGTTGTCTACGCCGTCATGTCCTCCCTCGGCCCGTGCAACACGGCGCCGCTCGGACCCGGCTGGCGCAACGAATTCCACGTTGGATTACAGCAGGCGTTCGGCCGCTACCTGGTGGTGGATGCGGAGTATATCTGGAAGTACACGCACCGCGCGTACGACTTCAGTATCCTGGGAAACACTCCCATCACCTTTCCGGTGGAATGGAACAACTCCAAGATACCGGGCTATGCGATTCGCGCCAGCGTGCCGAACATACACGGATTCTCCGCGTTTGTGGTGATGTCGAGCGTGGCCGCGCGCTTCTTTACTCCGCAGGTGGCGGGGATCGGCGCAACGCCCGGCGGCAGCACCGTGTTCCGCATCGATCACGATGAAACCTTCAATCAGACCACGCACCTGCAATACCAGGTGGGCAAGAGCGGGCCATGGATCGGTTTCAACTGGCGCTATGACTCGGGCCTCGTTGCCGGCCCGGTTCCCTGCGCCGGAGGCAACTGCGCCAACGGCGCCAACGGCACGGACAGCATCGTGGACGTTTCTGACCTGACACCGGACCAACAGTATCAGGCCGGTCTATTCTGCGGCGGCGTGCATGCGACGCCCACGATGCCGATCAGCCCCTCGGGGCTCTGCCCGGCAGCGCAATATGGATCTTCCCTGGTCAAGATCCCCACCGCAGGTACGGAAGACGACGATCACAATCCGCCGCGCATCGCGTCGCGCAACTTGTTCGATGTCTCGCTTGGCCACGACAACCTCTTCCACGCCGAACGATATAAGTGGAGCGCGCGCATATCGGTCATTAACATAGCGAATAAAGTGGCGCTCTATAATTTTCTTTCCACTTTCAGCGGGACGCATTACGTCACGCCGAGGGCGATTACGGGGTCGATTAGCTTTCATTTCTAGCCACGCGCGTCGATCGCACGCACAAAGGATGTAGTTCTCTCATCGAGGAATTCAGCCCCGCTTGCGCCGCGAAAATGGCCGTTTGTGAATTTTTAGGCCGCGCGGGGCGTTGCCCGCACCGTTAGTCCATGATCCTTTTGCGCCACGGCATGACGTGTCTCGTTTTGTGCGCCGGTTCCGTATTCGCCGCTCCGTCCGATGGCCCACAATCGAGGAGTGGAACTTCCGGCACAGTTCACGGTTCGGTGGCCGATCCCTCCGGCGCGGCCATTCCGGCCGCCGGCGTCACCATGCAGAATCCTGTCTCTCACTACACCGTCTCCGTCAAGACGGACGCGCAGGGCAAGTTCGAATTCGACAATGTCCCGTTCAACAACTATCACCTTGTGGTGACCTCGCAAGGATTTCAGTCCGCCGAACAGGATGTCGACGTGCGCTCGCCTGTCGCTCTCGATCTCAAGTTCACGCTCGCGCTTGGCGCCGCCAAATCCAGCATCGAGGTCAAAGCGGAAGGGGGCGATCTGGTTGAGACCAGCCCCGTCACGCACACTGACGTAGATCGCGGCCTGTTCGAAAAGCTCCCGCTCGAAAGCCAATCGTCGTCGCTGAGTTCACTCGTGACGCTGGCCGCGCCCGGCGTTGCCGCCGATTCCAACGGCCTGTTTCACGGAATGGGCGATCACGCGGAGAACTCGTTTTCAGTCGATGGCCAGCCTATTACCGACCAGCAGAGCAAAGTTTTCTCCAACCAGATTCCCCTGGACTCGGTGCAGTCGATGGAAGTCATCGAAGGCGCGCCGCCCGCCGAATACGGCGGCAAGACCAGCCTCGTCATCGTCGTGACCACACGCTCCGGCTTGGGCGTGGATAAGCCGCACGGCTCGGTCAACGCCTCTTACGGGTCCTTCGGAACGTCCGGCGGCGGCTTCGATCTTAGCTTCGGCAGCAAGACCGCGGGGAATTTCATCTCCGCCAACGGCTTGGATACGGGCCGCTTTCTTGATGGCCCGGAATTCGGCGTCATCCACGATCGCGGCAACCAGACCAACCTGTTTGACCGTCTCGATCTGCAGCTTTCGCAAAACGATTTCCTCAACTTTAACTTAGGGTTCACGCGTTCTTGGTTTCAAACCCCCAACTCTTACGACGCCCAAACCGCCGCCGCATGGTCGGGCGGCGTCGTCGATAACGGGGGCCTCGGCCCCAACGGGCAGGTCGTCGGCTCTCAGGATCAACGCTCGCAGATTCGTACCTTCAACGTGGCGCCTAATTGGACGCGCGCCATCGGCGGCGACGAGATCTTTACTTTCGGCGGCTTCCTGCGGCAGGATCAATTCAACTATTATCCGAGCGACAATCCGTTTGCCGATCTCACACCCGATTTGCAGACGCTGACGATTGGGCAGAACCGCCGGTTAACCAACATGGGCGCCCGTACGACTTTCTCTTACGTCAAGGGTATCCACAACCTAAAGGCTGGCGTCGTTTTTCAACATACCTTCCTGACTGAAAGGGACAACTTCGGAATTGTCGATCCTACATTCAACCCGCCCGGCCCCGATTTCAACCCCCTGCTCGCGTGCTATGACCTGACCTACACGGGCACGCTGCCGTCATCGTACGGTTGCCCCCGTCCTACCAGCAGCCTCTACCAATTTCACGGCCACGCCGATGTCAGAGAGTTGGGAATGTATATCGAGGACGCGATCAAAATCCAGAACTGGACCGCCAACGTCGGTTTGCGCTTCGACGTCTACGACGGCTTGGCCTCACTGACGCAAGTCCAACCGCGGCTCGGCCTTGCGTACAACATCAAAAGCTCGAACACCGTTCTTCGCGTTTCCTATGCGCGGACCCTCGAGACGCCGTTCAACGAGAACCTCGTGCTCTCGAGCGTCGGTTGCGACGACGCCGTCGTCAACGCCATCATGTCAACGATAGGCCCGTGCTTGCCCTCGCCGCTCGGGCCCGGCTGGCGCAACGAATTCCACGCCGGTTTCGAGCAGGCTTTCGGACGTTACCTCGTCGTCGATGCGGAATACCTCTGGAAATACACCCACCGCGCATACGATTTCAGCGTGTTCGCCGCCACCCCCGTGACGTTTCCTATTGAGTGGGAACGTTCCAAAATCCCCGGTTACGCGATCCGCGTCAGCGTTCCCGACTATCATGGCTTCACCGCCTTCGTCGTGATGTCGAGCGTCGCCGCGCGTTTCTTTACTCCGCAGATCGCCGGCATCGGCGCCACGCCTGGCGGAAGCACGGTTTTCCGCATCGATCATGACGAAAAGTTCAACCAGACCACTCACCTGCAATATGAGTTCGGGAAGTTCGGTCCCTGGTTCGGGTTCAACTGGCGCTACGACAGCGGACTCGTCGCGGGTCCTGTGCCTTGCGCAGGCGGCAATTGCGCTAACGGCCCGAATGGCACGGATACTATCGTCGACGTCTCCAACCTCTCGCCCGATCAGCAGTTCCAGGGAGGCTTGTTCTGCGGCAACGTTTTCGCCACGCCGGCTATGCCAATTAGCCCCACGGGCCTATGCCCTGCCTCGCAATATGGGTCCAAGTACACTTCGATTCCGGCGCCCGGCACGGAAAACGACGACCACAATCCGCCGCGCATCGCGTCCCGCAGTCTTTTCGATGTCGCCGTAGGCCACGACAACATCTTCCATGGCGACCGTTATAAGTGGAGCGCCCGGATCTCGGCGGTGAATCTCACCAACAAGGTTGCTCTCTACAACTTCCTTTCCACATTCAGCGGCACGCACTACGTGACGCCGAGGGCGATTACGGCGTCGCTTAGCTTCCATTTTTAGACTGGGCGTTTTTTAAAGCGGGCCCAAGACCACCGGTTTGGCGAAAGCCGTACCTAGTGCGCGCCTGCGGTCTCTTCCATGGGCGCGAACGGGCTCAGCAAATCTCCGCGGCCGTCGAAATCGAAATCCACGGTCGCTTCGATTTCGAGCAACGGGTTGCTCTCGACTTGCGCGCGCAGGTTTTCGCTCAAGCCCAGCCGCGTGAGCTCCATGCTGTTGCGGATCCACGCATAGGTGACCTGGCTCAGATCGAGCTTGCCCACCGTGGGCGCGATCGCGTCCAAACATTCGCGGTCGGTAGCATAGTGGATCGGCGTGCGGATCGCCGCGGGCGTATTCGCGGTCAGCGAATTGATCCGCGTCGGCGTCCAGTCGATGCGGTTCACGAGCCGGTCCGTCACCACGTCCGCCATGCCCAGGCCGACGGCGCTGTTATAGGTCAGTTCGCTCAGGTCGCGTATGAAGATGCGTTCGAAACACGGCGTATCCGGCCACGGATTATATTGCCCCTGCACGCCGCGGTTCACAACCTTCGTATCCATGCCCGCGCCGCTGATATTCTTGCCGATCTCATCCAGAATCAGGACGTCGGCATCCACCGGAATCTTCGCCATCCACGATTTCACCAGCGCCAGATTCTCCGCCTCGCGCGCTTCCATCGCTTCTACCGGCACGGCGTCAATTTTTCCCGTGTTGTGGTACGCGTCTTCCAGAATCGCGATGCCGCCCAGAATCTTGCCCGATTGCAACACCTGCCGCCCCACCGTCGTGATCACGTGCTCCAGACCGAGCCGGTAGGCATACGCGTGATAGCGTTGCGCGCCCGCGAATTTGCCCAGGCCGATCGCCATCATCTTGAACAGACCACTCTCGATCTTGCCCGAGTAGTCCGTATGCCATTTCACGCGGCCCACGAACATCACGCCATCGGAATCGTAAGCCAGCTTGTCCATGAAGGCCTCGATACCGTCCGCCGTCTTGCCCACCGACACTACTTCCAGCTGGCTCAGCAGCGGGCATCCCATCGACGCTTCCGTGATGCCGTAGTGCGCCAGCACATCGGCTTGCCCCTGCGCCGAAGCCGCGCCGTGGCTGCCCATCGCGGGGAAGATAAAAGGATTCATGCCCGCGTCTTTCCAATACTTCACCGCGCTGCGCACAATGGCCGCGATGTTGTGGATGCCACGGCTGCCCACGCCGATCGCGACGCGCGCCCCCGGCTTCAACCGCGAGGCGAAGTTCGATGCCGAAAGCTGGTTGGTGACTTCCGCGGCCACATCCGGAATCTGGCGGCTCGGAAATTTCTGGCGGACGATCATAAGGCGGGGAAAAGGCATAAAGTCATTTTCTCACCGCCGCGGCGTGGAAGTGCAGGGAAATACGCTTTATCCGCCCCATTCGGTCTCGAGCATTTTGGTGTATTCGCCCGAGGCGTAAAGCTCGAAGCGGAAGTTCTTCGGCGCGCCCACCCGGTGCGGCTCCGATTCCATGAAAGCCTGATACAGGAGATCGGCCGCGCGATGATAGCCCCGCAGGAAATCCTCTGCCAGGGCCCCGAATTCCGGCGGCTCGGCGAAAACCGTATGCAATCCGATAGCACGGGCAAAAACCGAGGCATAATCGCCAACCCCCCACCGCACCAGCTTCTCGCGAACGCCCGTGGGCGGAGATGCCAGCAACCCGGCGAACGTCTGCCGCTTGACGCCGGATTCGGCCAACGCCGGCTCGCGTTGCACGATCTCCATGCACTGCCCGATCCATCGGAACGCGTCTTTTCCCAGGTAAAACAGCATTCGGATTTCCGAGTGCCTTCCGGCCAAAAGCTTGCGTTTCAGTTCGTTATGGTCAGCCCCGTCACTCGGGATCAGCCCCGAGAGCATCAGGGCCGCCTTGGAGTTTTCGAGCAACGTCGCGGCTGAAATCCGCTCGCTGAATGGGTGCAGAATGAGCGGCGGCATTTCCCAAACGGCTTCGCCTAGGGCGGGGAAGAATGAGACCATAACTGTCTCTCATATCATCGGCTAATCCGGGAAAACCTTTAGGGCCCATAACCAATGACAACCTAGCCATGGAGCCTCTAGTCCCCTTAGAATTTACTCTAGTGGTAGAGAGATTGTTCCATACGTGGATGGGTAATCTTCGGAGGAGTGACCGGGGGCAGGACCTCGCCGAGTACTGTCTCTTAACCGCTGCGATCGCACTAGTTGGCCTGGGTATTTTTATTTACCTCTCGGGCGGATTACAAAGCCTGTGGAACGGGTTCAATGGTACGGTTGCAGCGGGCAGCTCCAATGTGGCCTCCGGCACTCCGACCGGTTCAGCAGCGGATCACTAAAGCAGCAATGAACGCGTCCTAGGAATTTAGCCGCCTAAATCCAGACCCAGAAACCGCTCGGCGTTGTGGTAGCAGATATCGCGCACCACCGGCCCCACCAGCTCTTCATCGTCCGGAATCTCGCCCGCTTCCATATCCTTGCCGAACAGGTCGCAAAGCACGCGCCGGAAATATTCGTGGCGCGGGTAAGACATGAAGGAACGCGAATCCGTCAGCATGCCGACGAAACGTGAGATGAGCCCGCAGTTGGAGAGCGCGTTCATCTGCCAGGTCATGGCCTCTTTCTGATCGAGGAACCACCACCCGCTGCCGAACTGGATCTTGCCGGCGACGCTGCCATCCTGGAAGTTGCCCACCATGGTGGCGATGGCGTAATTGTCGGCCGGATTTAGGTTGTAGATCACCATTTTCGGCAGAGCGTTCTCTTCCTGCAGGCGATCCATGTAGCGGCCTAATTGGTCCACCTGCGGCCAATCGCCGATGGAGTCGAAGCCGGTGTCCGGGCCCAATTCTTGGAAGCGCCGCGTGTTGTTGTTGCGCCGCGCTCCGATGTGGAATTGTTTGGTCCATCCGCGCTCGGAGTCCCACATGCCGAACAGCAGCATCAGGTGCGATGCGAAGCGCGCGTGCTCGGCCGGCGACGCGGCTTGGCCCATGCGCGCGCGGTTGAAGATCGCCTCCGCCTCTGATTCCGGAGGGAAATCGGCGAAAGGATGATTCAAGCCATGGTCGGAAAGGCGCCCGCCCATTTGGTGGAAGAAATCGTGGCGTGATTTCAGAGCGTCGAGGAACGATTGGAAATTGTCTACGTTGCGATTGCTGGCCGCTTCGAGCCGGGTAATCCAAAGATTGAAGGCCTCGGGCATGTGCACCGTGAGCGCTTTGTCGGGGCGGAACGTCGGGAACACTTTAGTGGGAAGGCCCGATTCGGCGATGGCCAGGTGGTGCTCCAGATTATCCACCGGATCGTCCGTGGTGCAGACGGCGCGCACTGAAAATTTGCGCAAAATCCCCTGCGCGCTGAGATCCTCGGTGGCTAGTTTTTCGTTGGCCCACTCCCAGATTCGCACCGCGGTCGATTCGCACAGCAAATCGTCGATATCGAAATAGCGCAGCAGTTCGAGATGGGTCCAATGGTAAAGCGGATTGCGCAGCGTCTGCGGAACGGTGCGCGCCCACGCCATGTACTTCTCAAACGGTTCGGCGTTTCCCGTGCAAAAGCGCTCATCGACCCCGTTGGCGCGCATGGCTCGCCATTTGTAGTGATCGCCTTCGAGCCAGATCTCGAAAAGGTTCGAGAACTGGCGGTTCGCGGCGACTTCGGCCGGGGGCAGGTGACAGTGATAATCGAGAATCGGTTCTGCCGCGGCGAAGCGGTGATAGAGACGGCGCGCGGTCTTATTGCTCAGGAGGAAATCGTCGTGAATGAACGCCATAAAAGGGGTGCCAGAAGCATTGTGGCACACGGCGGCGGAAGTATGGCGTTCGTGGGGGCTTAGGAGGCTGCGGGAGGCGCTATGCGCACGCTCGAAGCAGCCATCTTCCCTGTGCGGTCCATGCCCAGCTCGTACAGAACGCGAGCGCCCGGCTTGAGATCGGTCGCGAGACCTTCCACCAGACGGGAGACGTGGAAGAAGATATCGCGGCCACCGTCGTCGGGCCGCAGGAATCCGAAGCCCTTGGCTTCGAAATAGGTGACAACGCTTCCGGGCTGCTCGCCGGTAGGCGCTTCTTCAGCGGCTTCGCCGCCCCCAGAGGCTTGAGCGGGGCGCGAAGTTTTATCGCCGACGCCCTGCTTGATCAGGGCCAGATCGGCTTCAGTCCAGTCGTTGGGAGGTGGAGCTTCGACGGGAATTTTGAGATCCGGGTTGCGTTTCCGGGCTTCTTCGAATAGTCGTTTTTGGCGTGCGTTCAAACAAAAATCCTCAATGGGTCCTGTTATACCGCGACGGGAGCTGTCTTCTTGCGGCTCGCGCGCTTCTTCTCCGCGGGCGGCTGCCGGTCGCTCTTCTTGAGACTGCCCATGACCAAATTAGTGACGAATTTTTTCTCGCCATGGTCGTCGAATTTGATCACGATCCGCTCGTCGGTGCTGGACATGACTGTACCCAGACCGAACTTTTGGTGCTCAACCTGAGCGCCCTGGGAGTAGTTATTGGAAGGCATAGATTGTGTTTAGACGTCGCTCCTGCGCTGGATTGCCTGAAAACCTATGGCCGTTATTTTGGGGAAGAAGAGAGCGGGCAAAAGCAACACAGTGAAATCTACAGTTAATTGTAGCAAACAGACTGCCGTATGCACAAGTTGAGGAAGTAACGTTATCCCAAGGGGGTAGTTATGGCCTTCCGGACGGCCGCCAAAGGAGCGTCGTCGTGGAATCGCACCTTGCCCTCAGCTAGTTCCACTCCCAAGCGCTGCCACAGATCAGGTAAATCCGGGGCGTATGGGCGGTCTTTCATTTGATTATACAGCTCCGTCATTACCGGCGTCTTCACCGCCGCATCGGCCGCTTCCAACGCTTCCTCGATGGACCAATCGTATTCGATGTTCCCGCCGGCGGCGTTCACCCCGCGCAGCGCCTGTTGCAAGCCCGCCCGGTTCCCGGTGCGCTCGCGGATCTGCACGTCCGCCAGCAGGCAATAGATCGCTCCGCCCCAGTAGGTGCGGCCCCAAGTCCGGGTGAAATCGAGCCCGCGATCGTTTGGTCCCGGCTGCCCCTGGTGCATATCGCGAATCACGTCGCCCCAAACGCGCTCCAGGCGCAACGTACCGATCTGAGCGCGGGCGATTGGCTCAATATACGTGGCCTGCCCTTCCTCAATCCAATGATGCTGGCGCGTCATTCCGGGGAAGCCCAAATGGACGAATTCATGAGTCATCGTCCAATCGTCGTCGAGTTGGCGTGGCATAGCGTGCTGGCCCAAACTCATCACCGTCCGGGGACCCTCGCCGCCGTAGGTCGTCCCGCTCAGAACGCCGCCGCGGTCGGGAACCTGGCGCACCGTGATGGAAACTTTGGGGACGGGGAATTTGCCGTAATAAGCCGCAACGGCGCGCGCAGCCGTGGAAATCCACGCCATAATGGCGGGCGCGGTGACGTCGAAATCGGCCGGCGTGAATGCGACTTCGATCAGCGATTCGCCGCAATTAAAACGGAACAGTTTGTCATTGTCTGCCGAGGCGCGCCCTAAAGCGCAAGCTCCCAGGGCTAACAAACCACGGCGCGAGATCTGGCTACGTTCGAGCATCAGTTTTGTTCGGCCGGATCGGATATGGCGCCATGATGCATGGCCCACTCGACGAATCCTTCCGGCGCATGCAACGCCCCATAGAGGTTGACGGATTTCACGGCTTTCAGTTTCTGCCATCGAATGCCGCGCAGATCGGCGTGACGAAGATCGGCGTCGGAGAGGTCGGCATCCGTTAGATCCGCTCCGGCGAGGTTCGCGCCATTGAGATCGGCGTCTTGCAGTGTAGCCTCGGTAAAATTCGCGCCGGAAAGATCGGCGCGGCGCAGATTGGTGGAATGGAGATTAGCGTAACGAAGGTTGCTGTTGCGCAGCACCGCGTCACGGAGATCGGAGGCTTCGAAGGTGGCGCGCAATAACTCGGCTTTGACCAGCCGAACGCCCTGCAGAAACGCTCCGGAGGCGTCTACGCCGACCAATGGCACGCCATCTTCGTTCAACTCGCTCAACGCTTCGATTCTTCCGCCGCTACCGCCCTTGCCCTGCGCGGTGTTGATCACCTGCCAGGCCTGATAGTGTTTTTGCTTGAGGCGGTCGGGCGCCTCGGAGAAGTAAAAGATTACCGCCAGGAGCACGGAAAGGCTCCCGAGATATCCGAGAACCTCCAGAAGCGCCCAACGGCTCAAATAGTAGGCGATCCACCGCAGTAGCCATTCAACCGTATGAAAAGGCAGCGTCCAGGGGGGCCGAGCGTGTGCTTTACATTCTTTCCAGCTGCACGGCTGTTGATGATATTCGCGACCTGACATCCGATTCTCCCCGCCTGAACGTAAACTATACTGACTGAGGCGATTCGAGCCGGCGGAATTGGCCTTTACGATTCCGAGCGGGCTACCGTAGTCCAATTAGATCATTTTGAGGAGAGCAGACACATGAAGATTTCCAAGAATTCCCTGGTTTTAGCGGCGGCCATGACTGGCCTCCTGGGCGGAACGATGGCTCGCGCGGCGGCTCCCACGCAGGATACGAAGCAGGATTCGACGGCGAAGAAGAGCAAGGCGGCCAGCAAATCGAAGGTGGAAAAGCATGCGTGCGCCGGCAAGAATTCCTGCAAAGGTAACGGGGGCTGCAGCAGCGGCGACAACGGCTGCAAGGCGAAGAATTCCTGCAAGGGCAAGGGCGGTTGCGCCACCGACGGGTCCAAGAAGTAGTTTCGACTTACCGTGCAGGCGCGGAGATCGAGAATCGGAGGCTCCGCGCCTTCGCGGTGAACGTTCATGCCTGCCAATCGATTCAACGGGTTTACCAATTACGGCGTAGGCATCGGCCTGCGAATTCCCCACTACCAACACATCTTCGCCAACAAGCCGCCTGTGGGGTGGTTTGAAATCATCTCTGAGAATTTCATGGTGGATGGCGGGCGCGCGCTGGCGGTGCTCGACCAAATTCTCGAACGCTATCGCGTGGTGCAGCACGGGGTCTCGATGTATTTCGGGTCGGCCGAGCCGCTGAACCGCGACCACCTGACGCGTCTGAAGGCGCTGGTGAAGCATACCAAGACTCCCTGGCTCAGCGACCATTTGTGCTGGGGAAGCGTCGACGGCCGCTACACGCATGACCTGCTGCCGATGCCTTACACATTCGAAGCGGCCGATACCACGGCGCGAAAGATTCGCGAGGTGCGCGATTTCTTGGAGATTCCGATTGCGGTCGAAAACGTGAGCAGCTACGCGGAATTTCACGTTTCCGAGATGACGGAGTGGGAATTCCTCAACGAAGTGGTGGAGCGCGCCGATTGCGGCATCCTGCTCGACGTGAACAATATCTACGTGTCGTCGCAGAATCACGATTTCGACCCGTTTGAGTATCTAAACGCCGTGGCCCCGGAGCGCGTGGCGCAGATTCACATCGCGGGGCACTCGAAGTACGAAAAATACATTCTCGATACGCACGATCATCCGGTGATCGATCCCGTCTGGCAGCTCTACGAGCGGGCTATCGCGCGCGTTGGGCATACCGCCACGCTGCTCGAATGGGATGACCGGATTCCTTCGTTCGAGGAAGTGCACGCCGAGGCGCGCAAAGCCGAAAAGTATCTGCCGGCGGCGGTGGCGGTCTGAGATGGATCTCGCAGAGCTGCAAAAACGAATCGGAGCGGCGATTTTCGCGCCGCTGACGTGTGGCGACGAGATCTCGACCGAATGGCGCGCCGAAGCCGACGAGCTGATCAAGCCCAACAGCCGGCTGGCGCCGCTCGAACGCCTGGAAATCTATAGCCGCAGCTACTGGTTCCGCATCATCGATTGCTTCTACGACGATTTCCCCGGCCTGGCGGCGGCGCTCGGACAGCGCGCGTTCGAAAAACTGGCGCGGGCTTATCTGGCCGAGCGTCCGTCGCAGTCTTTCACCTTGCGCAATCTGGGCCAAAGCTTGGAAGCGTGGCTACGCGCAAATCCCGAAGCGGCGGGTAAGCATTTCGATCTCGCGCTCGACATGGTGCGCCTGGAGTGGGCCCACATCGAAGCATTCGATGGCGCGGAACGGAAACCGCTCGGTCCGGAAGACCTGCTGGAACCAGGCCCAGACCTGCGCGTGGGCCTGCAGCCAAATCTTTCGCTGCTCGAACTGGGGTATCCCGTCGACGATTTGCGGCTTGAGGCCAACGAATGGACCGAAGTACACGACACTGCGAGCAACGCCGTCACCGAGCGCGAGCATCGCGGCGCGGCGCGAAAATACCGAAGGCTCAAGCGGCGCCAGATTCACCTCGCGGTGTATCGCGCGGAAAACACCGTGTATTACCGCCGCCTGGACGCGGGCGAGTTCCAATTGCTCACGGGGCTGCGCGCGGGCAAATCGATCGGCGAAGCGCTCGAAGAGCTGACGCAATCTCGCGCCTGGACGGAGCAGGAACTCGCCGAATTGGGCGGTTCCGTGCAAAATTGGTTTGCGGATTGGGCGCGAATGGGCTGGTTGACCGTCTTGTCCCAAGCCGCGCAATGAAGCATACTATCTCTGTAAGCCGATGGCGCGCACGCTCATAGCACCGGGCATCGAGACCAACGAACGTGAGGACGAGGAGCAGGTTCCTCTTTACCATGTCGTGCTGCTCGACGACAACGACCACACCTACGATTATGTGATGGAGATGCTGCAGAAGATTCTGATCTTCTCGCTCGATCAAGCGTACCGGCACGCCGAAGAAGTGGATCGTTGCGGGCGTACCACGGTGATCACTTGCGAACTTCCGGCGGCGGAGTTCGCGCGCGATCAGATTCGAGCGTATGGGCCGGATTGGCGGCTCGAACGTTCCATGGGCTCGATGTCGGCCGAGATCGAACCGGCGCAGTAACCCGCTTGCGGCTGGCGGCAATAAATCCTACGCCCAGGGCGGTTATTATAGGATAGATATGAGTTTTTTTCGTACCGCATTCTTACTGTGTCCAGCCGCGTTTTTGCTGGCGCAAACGCCCCCGCCGGCTAACCGCCAAGCCACGCCCGTTCCTCAGCCTATCCAAACCCAGCCTGGAACTCCACGCGTGACGAACCCCGATGGTTCGGTGACGATGCAACTGCCGATCGCCGGCGCGCCCGCACAGGTTCCTCCGGATAAAGTCGTCCTCACCGTGGGCGAACTTTCGCTTACCGCCAAACAATTAGATGACATTACGTCCGGGATGCCGGATCAATACAAAGCCTTTTTCCGTGGCCCAGGGCGCAAGCAGTTCGCCGATCAGGTGATTGTGAGAGTGTTGGCGATGGCCGAGGAAGGCAAGCGCCGCAAGTTGGATCAGAGCCCCGCGTACCAGACGCAGGTGATGTTTCAATCCAATCAGGTGCTCGCGAATATGACGCTGCAGGCCGTTCAGCAGGAAGTCAAAATCACCGACGCCGATCTGCAGAAGTACTACGATGCCCACAAGGCCGACTACGAGCAGATTCACGCGCGCCACATTCTGATCCGCTTCCAGGGATCGTCTGTTCCCCTTAAATCCGGCTCGAAGGATCTGACCGACGCCGAGGCCCTCACCAAGGCCATGGATCTCGAAAAGCAGTTGAAGGGTGGCGCCGACTTCAATGCCCTCGCCGGCGCGGAATCCGACGATTCCGGCGCGGCCAGCAACGGCGGCGATCTCGGGACATTCGGACACGGCCGCATGGTGCCGGCTTTTGACCAGGCAGCGTTCAAATTGCAAGCCGGACAGATCAGCGAACCGGTGAAGAGCCAGTTCGGATATCACATCATCAAGGTGGATAGCGTCGAGAACAAGACGCTCGATCAGGTCAAGGCCGACATCGAAAAGAAGCTGCGCCCCGAGAAGACCAACCAGGCGATGGAAGAGATCCAGAAGACTATCAAAGTGGTCTATGATCCCATCTACTTCGGCGCGCCGCACCCCATGCCCGTTCCGCCGACGCTGGGTAAATAGACATGCGTACCCGCAAACTGGAACTGGCTTGCCCGGTCTGCGGGTCGCGCGACGTGTTCTACACTTGCACTCCCGGCTGCTGCTTCAACCACGTGTGCGATGGGTGCGGCGCGACGTTTGAGCCTGCCACCTTGCGCAAGACCCGGGCGGGGAAGACGGCGCCGGGGGGCATCGTTCCGCCCGATCCGCTGCCTGACGCAACGGATCCCACGGCCGAATGCGCCGCCTGCACGGCGACGGCGGTGTATATGACGGAAGAGGGTGGGGCGATCTGCGGGAAATGCGGGACAGCGCTTGAAATCGAGTATACGGAAATAGCTCCCGCGTAAGGGGGCGGCGCGCGTTCCCACGCGCCGCCTGAGGAGCTTACTGCGCCTTATGGGCCAGCCGGCTGCACGCGGTTTCCGCGCCAGTCGGATCGAGAGCCGTATTTCCCTCCTCGAGGTGAATGATCTTGCCTTCCTTATCTACGACAAACGTTGCACGGTTGGCCATTCCTGCGCTCTCGATGAGAACACCGTAGGCTTTCGCTACTTCCCGCTTATTGAAATCGCTGAGCATCGGGAACGATGCATTGACTTTGGTTGCGAATTCCTTTTGGGATGGGGTGTTGTCCGTGCTGATGCCGAAGACTTTTACATCCTGGCCTTCAAATTTAGCAATACCAGCCTGGTATGCCAGCATCTCCCTCGTTCAACCACCGGTGAAGGCGGCCGGAAAGAATGCCAGCACCACCGCGTTCTTTCCACGGAAACTGGAAAGAGTGACCTTGCCGCCCTGGGTGGAGGGCAAGGTGAAGTCGGGCGCCATATCGCCTTCCTTCAGCGTGGTGTGGGGAGGCTGGATGTTCTGCGCGAAGGCGCATGCGACCAAAGTTGCCGCAAGCGCGATTTGCTTTGTCATGTATTCCTCCAGAAGTCAGCGTACACTACTGCGGACCGAGCGGCAATCTCTCCGAGGAATCGCACCGCAGAGCGACGCTTTCAAGCGGTTTGAGCCAGTGGGGCCATATCAGTAATAGAGCTCTAGAACTTATTAACCGAAAGAATAGTCGGCTGGGCCGCGTGCGGCCCGCGACGCTGGCGAGTCCTCCTAGATCACTCAGGGTCAAAGACTTATGAAATGTCTTCGCTCTTGTTTAATCGTGTTTCGGAATGACCGCGCCGTAACAATTGGCCTGCAGATCTACTCTGTCATCTGCCTATAATGTTCTGACACTGGCCGTAGGTCTAGGTCGTCGCAACTTGATAAGCGGTCATGAACAAAGAGCCTCTCAGGAAAGAAGAGCGCCGGCTGCCGGATTTAGCTGAGCAAACGACGCCACTCACAGACTCGGAAAGCTTGACAGCCAAGGATAATTACTCGGGATATGACGGCGCTCTTCCGATCCCAACAGACCGGCCGAGGCGGCCGCGATGCATATTCCGGGAACGGCAGGAAGAACTGCGACTCTGCGAATCCGCTGAGGAACGAATCGGCGCTCTGGCGGCACAGGAAGGCGCCACGCCGTTTGTCGTTCTGCTCGGCGTCTTCCAGGTCTTACTTCATCGGTACACGGGAACTGAGGACATTGCCGTTGTTTCACCGGTGTCTCTTGGGTCAGCGGAAACCGCATCCACGATTGGGAGTTTTGCGAACCTGGCAGCGATTCGAGCCGATTTTTCCGGCAATCCGACTTTTCGTCAATTGCTGACTCAAATCCGCGATGCGGTGCGCGATGCGGCCTTCCGAAAGGAATTGTTTGCTCGAAGCGACGGAGACGCGCCAGTTTTTCAAGCGATGTTCGAAAGCCGGGATCTATCCTGCCGATCGGGCGAAACGCCCGGGCAGACGCCGGAGGACGTAGACTTCGAGCTCAGCATGAGAGTCTCCGCGGGCGAGGGCGGCCTGCGATGCGTTTTGCGTTTCAATGCCGAGTTGTTCGAGACGGAAAGAATCCGGCGGATGCTCGAGCATTACCAAATACTGCTATCCGCGATGACCACTGATCCGGATCTGCTGGCGTCGAACGCGCCCATGCTGAGCGAAGCCGAGAGACGCCGCCTGCTGGTGGAGTGGAACGATACGAGTGCGGAGTACCCCAGTGTCTGCGTGCATCAATTGCTGGAAGCGCAGGTCAAGCGGAATCCGCATGCTGTGGCGATTATCCACAATAGCCGGCAGGTGACATACGGTGAACTCAACCGCGCCGCAAATGCGGTGGCGCGGCACTTGCGAAGTCTGGGGATCGGGCCAGACGCCATGGTGGGGATCTGCGCCGAGCGGTCCGTCGAAATGATCGTTTGTCTGCTGGCGGTATTGAAAGCCGGCGGATGCTATGTGCCTCTCGATCCCGGCCTTCCTTCCGAGCGCCTCAAATTCATCCTGCAGGATATGCAGCCCCTGGCGTTGTTGTGCTCGCGGAAGACGATGCCGATGTTCCAAAAAGCTCCGGCGACTCTGCTGGCAATCGAAGAGCTTGAGGAAATCACTGCGCTTCAGAGGAAGGACGATCCCCACTACCCGGTAAACCCCGAGCATCTGGCATACATGCTCTACACGTCTGGTTCAACCGGACAGCCGAAAGGCGTTTTGGTTTCCCATGACGCCTTGGTGAACTATCTGTGTTGGTGCGCCACGGCGTATCCGTTCGAGCCGGGCTGCGGCTCTCCTCTACACACATCGATCGGCTTCGATTTGACAGTTACCAGCCTGTTTCCGCCGCTGCTCGCCGGGACAAGCGTAACGCTGGCCGCAGAGGATCTCGGCACCAATGGATTGGCCTCACTTCTGCGCTCGCAAGAATTTGGCTTGGTGAAGTTGACCCCTTCCCATCTCGAAGGGCTGCGCGATGCGCTGTCTTTGAACGAGGTGGGAATCCGTACTAGAGCGTTCGTGATCGGAGGAGAGGCTCTATTCGGCGAAGCGCTCAGCTTCTACCGCAAGCAGAATCCCGCGATCAAACTGATCAACGAATATGGGCCGACGGAAGCGACTGTCGGATGCTGCGTATACGACGTGCCTCCCGGAGATCCGCCATCCGGCGCGATTCCCATCGGGCGGCCGATTTCCAACGTGACTTTGTATGCCCTCGATCGCAATTTGCAGCCGGCGCCGATCGGCGTGCCTGGCGAGCTGTACATTGGGGGCCGCGGGCTGGCGCGGGGATACCATCGCCGTCCCGAATTGACCGCCGAAAGGTTTATAGCCGACCCCTTCAGCGAAACGCCAGGGGCGCGGTTATATAAGACCGGCGACCTGGTTCGATATCGGCCGGACGGCAATCTTCAGTTCCTGGGGAGGCTTGACAATCAGGTCAAGGTGCGCGGCTTCCGCATCGAATTGCATGAAATCGAGGCCGCTCTGCTTGAACATGTTGGAGTACGAGACGTTTCGGTTTCCGCTTGCGGCTCTTCCGCTAACCGGCGTCTGGCGGCATATATCGCCACCGATTCCACGCCTGCGCCGCTCGAGGCGGATCTACGGAGCTTTCTGAAGCGAAAGCTTCCTGCATACATGCTCCCCAGTTCTTACGTTTTCATGCGCTCCCTTCCCATGACGACGAATGGAAAGGTGGATCGCGCCGCTTTAGAGCTGTTGGAGACTAAGCAGGAGGCATCATCGGAAGCCGATCACGCCGCTCGAGACGCGGTAGAGTCACGGCTGCTCGCCATCTGGGAAGACATTTTGCAGATCTCGCCCATAGGACGGCACGACGACTTCTTTGATTTGGGGGGACAGTCGCTGGCGGCGGCGCGTCTGATGGCTCGAATCGCGAAGGAGTTCAATCAAACGCTGACGCTGAGCGCCCTGTTCGAGGCGCCTACGGTGGATCAGTTGGCCGACGTGGTCAAGGGCCGCAAGCGGCGCGTTGATCCGCGCATCTCTCCGATCCAGCCGCATGGTTCGTTGCCCCCGTTTTTCTGCGTTGGAGCCGGCCCCCTGTTTCGCGCCCTGACACACCATTTGGGGCCGGAACAACCTTTCCTTGGTCTGGACGTCGCGGACTACCATGCGCTGCCAAGCCCGTTCCGCCTGGAGGATCTTGCCGCTTACTTCGTCTCGGCTGTTCTGGAAGCGTACCCGGCAGGCCCCTATTTTCTCGGTGGATGGTCCGACAGCGGCATCGTGGCATACGAGGTGGCCCAGCAACTCCGGCGCAAAGGGGCGCACGTCGGGCTGCTGGCGCTGTTCGATTCGGAAAATGAAGCATTCGAGAACACCTTGTCTCTGCGCCATCCACTACGCGCACGGGCCGATTACCTCGGTCAATGGTTGCGGATCAATTGGGGGCTATTGCGGAATTCGGGGAGAACCCAGGCCGTTCAACGCGTTCGCGCCGGATTGGCTTTCCGCCGCCAGTGGCTCAAGGAGAGATTTTGGTCGATCCGCCATCCAGCTCACAAAACCCCTTCCACTTCGCCGGATACTGAGCGGCAGAACGATGAGTTCTTGCTGCGCAGGGCGGTTATCGAGTACCGTCCCCAGCCTTACGATGGCAATGTAGTTCTTTTCCAGCGTTCGGCGCGGCCCAAAGGTATGTTCTACGATGCGCAGTATGGTTGGGGCGGACTGAGCAGCCAGTTGGGAATTGTGGAGATCCCCGGCGACCACAGAGATGTGTTTTTGGAGCCGGGCGTACGTATACTCGCGGCGAAATTGGGCGCCTCACTGGCCGATTCCCGGGAACTTTCGGCCGCAGCCGGTGCGCGACTTGAGTCTTAACCGGAGTCACAGCTGTCATTCGCCGGCCGGGAACCGATCCGGTGGCGCGCGAAAATGCCTACGAATCGCGGCCGTGTTATACTTTTAACTAGAAGTCGGTCTGTTGTGTAAACTTTCAACCCTGGAGCCTCCCATGGCCCCGGGGTTTTTTCTTGGCACAAGTACGAATAGGACCGCTTTTTCCGCTTGCGCCAGAAGCAAATTGCGACATAATACATTACACGTCCAGGCCGTGTCATCGTGGCACGGGGGGTGCTCAGAGCATGGCGATGTCACGGTGTTCCTCGGCCAGCGGTTCCTCCGGGAAACGCCTGCTTCTCCCCTGTATCGCGATTTTCTCGGCGGGCGTTCTTCCTGCTCAAGAGCTAATGCCGCCAGCAATGCCAGGCGGCGAGGTGCGCCTCTTCAGTTCGGACGCGGCTGTTCTCGAAGCCACGGACAACCGCAAAGATCTGCCCTGTACCGTCACGTCGATCAAGCCGGTGTTGGGCTTCGACATGAAGTTTCATGCCGGGTATGACGTGCAGGTGCCGCTCAAAGAGCTAGCGGGAACCGAAAATCAGCTCACCATGGTCTTCCGCTTCACGCCCGACGGACACTCGGGGGCGCCGATCTATTTCAAGCAGCATTATTCGGTGCCCGCCATCGACGACGACGCCGGCGGGTCCGCCAGCCTCACGGGCGCGGTGGAGTTGGGCGAAGGCAAATACCACGTGGATTGGCTGATGCGAGACCGCGCGGAGCGCGTCTGTTCCTTCCATTGGGACGCCGAGGCTACGATTCCTGCCAAAGACAAGCCGATGACCGTAGATATCCGCGCGGCAACGTGCAGCCGCTGGATATCCGAGCCATTTAAAGAGGAAGGGCCCGTGGCGCGCGAAAAGGGTCCGCCGCTCAACGTCAAAGTGATGGTGAATTTCGCGCCGCAGGATTCCTCGTCTTCGACGCTGCAGCCGGTGGATACCGTGGCGCTGATTTCGATCTTGCGCAGCATCGTGCGCGACCCCCACATTACCGGATTCTCCCTGGTTGCTTACAACATGCAGGAGCACAAGGTGGTTTACCGGCAGGACAGCGTCTCGCAAATCGATTTTCCAGCTTTGGGCGAGGCTCTCACGTCGCTGAATCTAGGCACTATCGACCTGAAACGCCTGAGCCAGAAGCACGGCGATTCGGAATTCCTGGCGAAGCTGCTGACTGCCGAGATGAGGGACGCCGCGCAAGCCCCGGATGCCGTGATTTTTGCAGGCCCAAAGATAATGTTGGACGATGGCCTCTCGAATGAAACCCTGAAGCAGCTGTCAGACGTCAAAATTCCTGTATTCTATATGAATTACAATGCGAATCCGCAGGTCAATCCCTGGAGGGACGCAATCGGTTCGGCGGTTAAGGCGCTGAAAGGCGCGGAGTACACGATCGCACGTCCGCGCGATTTGTTCTTCTCGTGGTCTGAGATTGTGGGGCGCATTGTAAAATCGAAATTCGGGAGAACGGGGAGTTTGGCTTCCTCGCAATAGTGTTCATGCGGTTTCTATCTGTCGCGCTGCTTTTGACATCTTCGGCAGTTCCCGTTTTGGCTCAGAAGTTCGGGCCGATGGAGAACCTTGCCCCGCCCATTCCAACGCCACAACTGGTTGTCGAGAAGATGCTGCAAGCCAGCCATGTCAAGCCGGGTGAGACGGTCTACGATTTGGGCAGCGGAGACGGCCGTATTGTCATTACTGCCGCGCAAAAATTCGGCGCCAAAGCGGTGGGTGTGGAAATTGTTCCCGATCTCTGCGACAAGGCACGCGAGCGCGATAAAGGCGCTGGGGCTCGAGGACAAGGTGTCGATTGTGCAGGGCAGCGCCTTGCGGGTGGATTTGAGCGCGGCGGACGTCGTGACGATGTACTTCCTCACCAGCTCCAACGAGCGGCTGCGGCCGAACCTGGAACATTGGCTGAAGCCGGGAGCGCGCGTGGTATCGAACGAGTTCCAGATCAAGGGCTGGAAATCGGTGGAGACCGTGCGCGTGAAAGACGGCTCGATGGAACACACGATCTACGTGTACGAGATCGGGCACACTAAGTAAGGCCAGTAGCCTGCGGGCTAAAGCGCTGAGGCTAAAGCCCGCCCTACAGCCGGAACCCCGCTTTCGGGATAGTCCACAACTGAGCCTTGGACGAAAACTTGGAGCTGTCCTGGATGAAGCAGCTATGCGTGCACCAGCAGTTCGCTCCAGGGATCGCCGCGACCTCAGCGCCCATCGCCTCCGATTCCAGGGCGCGCGATACGTCGAAATCGTAATCGTGCAAATCGCCTAGGATGCCGCGCATCTCGCACGCGCGGAAACGGCCGTTGTGGTCGATGACGATGGAAGTTTCGCCAGCGGTACATGGCATCGGCCAGGCCGCGGGCGATTCCAGACACGACTCGTGCAAATCGAAATGAAAGCGCAGGTTCCCCAGATAGTAAAGCCGCGCGACGTGCCGCACGCCCCACGGTAAATGCGCGAACAGGCCCTTGGCGTAATGGCGGTGAAAGGGAACCAGCCGCCGATGCAGCGCCGCCACCGAGTCGCGCGTCAGATTCTTCAAGCTTTGATCGGGCGCGGCTCCGCGCACGATCTCGAAATAATGGCCGTCGATTTCCGCCTGCTCTTTCAAATATTCGCCGAGTTGCTCGATCTCGCCCTGATTTTCACGCGTGATGACCGTGAGCACGTTGCGCCGTAGCCGGCGCACGCCACGGTAGCGCTCTGCCACCGTGCGCATAGTGGCTAGCGTGCGCACGAAGTTGTTGGGAACGCCGCGGATGGCATCGTGCGTTTTCTGCAGGCCGTCGATGGAAAAATTGAGATCGATGGCGGTTTCCGGGCAGAGTTCGAGCATGCGGTCGACCGCGGCGACGATCTTCTCGGGCAGCAATCCGTTGGTGGGCAGGTTGACGTTGCGCACGCCATTCCGCTTGACGAACATCGCGACCACATCGGCCAGGCCCTCGCGCAGGAAAGGCTCGCCGCCCGAGAGCCACAGCTTGCGAAACGGCGGCGCGGTCTGCGAAATGCGGTCGATCTGTTCCAGCGTCAGGTCGTCACGGCTGTTGAGCTTGTCGAAATAGAAGCAGGTGCGGCACAGCGAATTGCAACGCGACGTCACAAACAGAAACAGCGAATTGAACTCGCGCCGGCGCACGCGTTCCTTCAGGATGGGAAAATAGCCGGGCGCGGCGCTCATGCAGTCATTGGATCACAGATGGCTCAGAGCTGCGGCCGCGGCAGCTTCACCAGCACCCACGGATAGACGCCCTTGCGCCGCAGATGGCGACGGTAGAGCGCGTTGCCGGCGGTGGCGTAGAGCGTCTGCTTGTCCGGCCCCGCGAACACCAGGTTCGTCACGTCGGTTGCCGGTTTGCGGATGATCCCCACCACGCGCCCGGCCTGATCGCAGATCTGGATGCCCAGCTTGGTTGCGATGTAGGCGTGGCCGGTGTCGTCGAACGTCATGCCATCGGCGCCACTGCGCAGCGGGCCGTTGTCGACGTCGTCCGGTAGCTCCAGATGGTAGAACGGCTGCGCATTCGTCAACGCGCCATCCGGCCCGAAGCGGAACGACCATGCGTTGCGCGTCATCGTATCGGTGACCACCAAGCCCGATTCGTCGGGCAGCGCGCGGACACCATTCGGAAGGCCCATGTTCCCGTCTTTGTTGCCGTCGAACACGACGCGCTTGGTTTTCTTGGGGTCTATGGCCCACACGCGCTGCGTGGGCGATTCCGAAAAATAGACCCAGCCCTTGGTGGTCACAGCGAGGTCGTTCGGAACGACGCCCGTGGCGAGCACATCGATCTTGCCATCGGGCTCGTAAGCCACCACTCGCTTGCGCGCGTTCTCGGAGGCATACAAACGGCCTTCGCCGCCGAACATCAGCCCGGTCGCGCCGCCGGTATCGGAGCGGAATAGCGCGGTCTTGCCGTCGAGCCCCACGTGGTAGATCTTCGAATCGTTCGGGTCGCAGAAATAGACCGAGCCGTCGCGCGCGACAGCCGGGCCTTCCGTCGATTTGTAGCCATCGCTCACCAACTCCCAATCGTGGCCGGGGTCGAGCACATCGCCGATGTAGCGCGCATCGATACTGGTGCGTTTCACGTTCTCGACCGGCTTCGGATAATCGCGCCAAAGCCAGCGAAGTGCATCGGGAAGAATCGCGGCGCCGTGCTTCGAGTTGTGGCCCTCTGTGCCGACGACGAAGTTGAGGTCGTAACCGGCGAAGGCCAGCGCGCTCGCTACGGATTGATTCGCCAGATACCAGGAGCCGGAATAGATGTTCTGATCGTTCGTGCCATCCTGCAGAAAAACGCGCAGCGGCTTGGCTTCCATCTTGCGGATCAGCGCGGGGTAAACGTCGCCACCGCGTAGATCGGTGAAACTACCCACGAAGCTCATCACGCGGCGGAAGGCGTCGGGCCGCTCCCACGCAGCGGTGAATGCGGCGATGCCGCCGGAACTCGAGCCGGCGATCGCGCGGTCGTTGGGATCGGCCGAAATTTTGTAATCGCGGCTCACTTCGGGCAGCAACTCTTCGATCAAGAAGCGCGCGTAGCGATCGCCCATGGCGTCGTATTCATAGCTGCGGCTGAAGCGGCTCTGCTGATCGGGCGCGGCCGCAGGCGTCACCCCTGGATCGACAAACACGCCGATGGTCATGGGCATCGCGCCCTGCTGAATCAGGTTGTCGAAGACGATCGGCGTGCGCCAGGCGCCGGTTTCCGAGGCGAATCCGCCGCCATCCAGAAACACCATCAGGCACGCGGGCTTCGAGGCGTCGTACTGCGCCGGAACGTACACCCAATAGCCGCGCGTGGTCCCGGGATACAGTTTCGAGCGGTCGAACGTGAACCGCGTCACCTTGCCCTTGGGCACGCCGGGATGCGGTTGCGAATCCGGACCCAGCGTGTAATCGTCGGCAGCCGCGAATGCGGCCATTAGCAACAGAGCTAGGGGCTTCATGATGAGATCTTAGTACGCGCGGATGCTATCCTGAAGCTGTCTGCACGTGTTTTCCGCAAACCAACTTCGCCGGCCGGGAGCGATTCTGATCGGCGGCCTCCTGGCGATTACCGTCGTCTACGCGTTCCAGAAACCATTCAAGGAATACCCAGGCCTGGAATATCAGAAGTTCCAGCTTCCGCCCGACTATCAGGACAAGACCGAGTGGGTGTTCGCGCGGCTGATGTATCCGCCCGTGGGCCCCTATTACGGCGGCTACCTCATGAACGGCGATTGGAAATCGGGCGGCTCGAACTGGACGATGGATTATCCGCGGTCCGACCGCCACATCGTCCAGGCCGTGCGCCGCCTGACACGCCTCAGCGTACGCTCGGTGGAAGAGCCGGTCGATCTGGACGATCACGATGTTTACGATTGGCCATGGCTATACGGCGTGGAAGTGGGCCACTGGGATTTGACCGACGACCAGGCGAAGACCATGCGGGAATTCCTGCTGCGCGGCGGCTTCTTCATGTGCGACGATTTCCACGGCTCGATCGAATGGGATACCTTCTTCGCCAGCATGCACAAGGTGTTCCCCGACCGCCCGATCGTCGACATCCCCAACGACGACCCGATCTTCCACTCCATTTATGATCTCGGCAGCCGCTATCAGGTGCCGGGAATGCCCGCGATCGAAGAAGGCCACACCTACGAGAAGGGCGAGACCGGCAAGGAACCCCACTGGCGCGCGATCTATGACGATCACGGCCGCGTGATCGTAGCGATGTGCCACAACATGGACCTGGGCGATTCGTGGGAGCATGCGGACGACCCGGACTACCCGGCGAAATTTTCGGATCTGGGGATTCGGATTGGGGTCAACTACATCGTGTATTCGATGTCGCACTGAGAATCGGAAGCCGCCTGTTATCATCGCTCCAGAGACCCGATCATGAACTGGAGCGCAACCGGAGCCATCCTGCTCGCGTTGGCGGTCATCCTCGGCGCGTTTGGCGCGCACGGATTGCAGAACCGCCTCGACGATTATTCCCGCGGCGTCTACGAAAAAGCCGCGTTCTATCAATTCATTCACGCGATGGGGATTCTGGTGGTGGCCATCCTTGGCCGCACTTCCACTTTCCCCGAAGCGGGCGTGAACTCCGTTTGCTGGTGCCTGTTCGCCGGCACCGTGTTGTTTTCAGGCAGCCTCTATCTGCTCGCGGTTACCGGCAACCGCTCGCTGGGCATGATCACGCCGCTGGGCGGCATCGCATTTATTCTCGGATGGGCGCTGCTGGCGTGGCGGCTGCGGCGGGTGATCTGATGGCCCACCACATCTTCGTTTATGGCGATTCGCTCACCTGGGGAATCATTCCGCACACGCGCGAGCGCTTCCCGTTCGATGTGCGCTGGCCGGGCGTGATGGAAAACAAGCTCAACGCTAACGGATGTAAAGTGCGCGTCACCGAAGATTGTCTGAACGGCCGGCGCACGGTTTGGGACGATCCGTTCAAGCCTGGCCGTAACGGTTTCGTTGGCGTCGCGCAGCGCATGGAGGCCCACTCGCCGATGGCGCTGGTGATCCTGATGCTGGGCACGAACGACTTTCAGTTCTGCCATCCGTACAACAACGCGTGGGCCGCGGCGCAAGGCGTCACGACGCTCGTGCAGGAAATGCGGCGCGCGCCCATCGAGCCCGGCATGCCCGTTCCGCCGATCCTGATCGGATGCCCGCCGCCCATTCAGATGCCTCGCGGCGCGGTGGCGGCTAAGTTTCCCGACGCCGAAACGCGCTCCGCCGGGTTGGCCGCCGCCTATCGCGAAGTGGCGGCGACGCTGGGTTGCCACTTCTTCGACGCGGGCGCCGTCACCGCGGCGAGCCGTGTGGACGGCATTCATCTCGACGAAGACCAGCACATCACGCTGGGCGGCGCGATGGCGGATTTTGTGGCAAAGTTGCTGCCGTAGCGGACCCTCGTTACATTTGCAGCACCAGCACCGACGCGATTTCGTTCGGCGCGCTGGCCGGCAGGGCTACCGTGACCTTACCGCCGCTCTGTTGGACCTGAAGCGCTTTGTGGGCCGGGTCGGCGAGCAGATACGCCTTGGCCACTTTGCCGCTGACGCCCGAAACTTCGAAGGATCCCGAGGGCCACTTGAACAGCGTGATGTAGAGTTTCCCCGGCTTGGTGGTGCAGCGCCAGTCGGTGGCCATCGCGAATGCCGGCTTGCCGGCTTTATCCAGCTTGGAGTTGTCCGGCGAGCCCAACTCCGCACCCAGCGGCGTCGGACCGGCGCCGTACACGGCTTCTCCGTTTACCTTCAGCCAGCGGCCTACCGCGCGTAAGTTATCCTGGCTGGCTTGCGGAATCAGACCTTCGGAAGTCGGGCCGACATTGAGTAAGTAATTGCCGCCCTTACTTACGATATCGACTAGCTTGAAAGTAATATCCGTGGGCGACTTCCAATCGGTATCGTCCGTCTTGAATCCCCAGGTGTGATTGATGGTGGCGGGGACTTCCCAATCGCTGGTGACGACCTGATCGGGAATGCGGTTATCGCCCATGGACACGTAATCGCCGCTCTTGCCAAGGCGTCCATCGATCAGCGTGGCTGGCTGCAGCCCGCGCGCGAGGTCGATGAAGCGCTGCGAGCGCTCATCGCTCATCATGCGCGGCGTGTCGAACCAGATGAGGCAGATGGGGCCGTACTTGGTCATCAATTCCTTCACTTGCGGCTCGGCTTTGCCGCGCAGATATTGGTCGAACTCTTTCTTGTTGTCCGGACCGAAATCCCAATCGTTGCCCGCGCCGTTCGGTTCGTGCCAATCCTGCGCCTGCGAGTAATAGAAGCCGAACTTGATGCCGTGCCGCGCGCATGCTGCCGCGAGTTCGGCCAGCGGATCGCGATGCCAGGGGGTGGCGTCATAGACGTTGTACTTGCTGACCAGCGAGTGGTACATGGCAAAGCCGTCATGGTGCTTGCTGGTGATCACCAGATACTTCATGCCCGCGTCCTGCGCCATCTGCACCCAGGCATCGGCGTCGAATTTCACGGGGTTGAACTGCTTGGCGAGTTGCTCGTAGTCGCCGACGGGAATCTTGGCGTCGTGCATGATCCACTCGCCGATGTGGTCGTAGTGCTGCCCTTTCCAAACGCCAGCCGGGATGCAATAGAGGCCCCAGTGAATAAAGAGGCCGAATTTGGCTTCGCGAAACCATTGCATTTTCGCGTCCTGCGAGGAGGGCGCGGGCAGCGGTTTGGCGCCCGGCTGCGCGGAGGCGGCGAGCGCCGAGGCGGCCAGCGCAGCGGCAAGCTTTAGCGGTACAAATCTGGCGAATAGCGGCATTTTCGAAAACTCCTGGAGCTTTCCATTGGCTCACACTCGAGGTGGAATTTCAAGCGGGGCGGCCCGCGCCTGCGGCGCGTCGACAGGCCAGGAGGCCTATCGCACTGCGGCTTGCTGCAATTCTGCTTCGGGAAGCCAACAGACTCGCGCATTTTTGAGGCCGGCGTCGACGAGGCCCGATTGCGTCCAGATGGCCTTTGCGCCGAGACGCCGGGCAAGCGCGACAATGCCAGCTCCGGTTGCCGTATCTTGCAGGCCCCTTTCCTGTTGACTTTCAACACATGCCAGCCTATCCTTATGTGGATGGTCAACAGGAACCTGGTAGCCCTTCGCGTATTCTGGCGCCGCCTGCGCGCCTGGTTCCGGCCGCGTTCTGGGGAAACTCGCCTGCGGGAAGAAATGCGCGAGCACATCGAACTGCTGGCGTCCGAGTTCGAGCGCCGCGGCATGCCAGCCGCTGAAGCGCGTCTGGCTGCAAAGCGCGAATTCGGCGGCGGCGCGCAAATGGAAGAGATTCACCGCGATCAACGCCGCCTGCCGTTCCTGGACACCCTGGCGCAGGACCTTCGCTATGCGCTTCGCCAGGTCCGGGCCAATCCCGGTTTTGCCGCGGCCACCGTCCTCACGCTCGCGCTGGGCATCGGCGCGAACACCGCTATTTTCCGCGTGCTCGATGCGGTAGTGCTTCGGTCCCTTCCTGTCGCTGAGCCCGAGCGGCTGGTGTTGCTCGAAGGCAGTCTCGATGGAAGAGGGATGGCCTTCAGCGAACCGCTTTTCCGCGCGATGGCCGCCAAACAACAATCCGCGGAAGGCATGCTGGCGACCGCCGCTGTTCCCATCCAAACTGCCTCTGCGCTTGGGCCGGAGCCGCTCGCTGGCGTCAAGGTGCGTCTTGCCAGCGGCGGATACTTCCGGGTTCTGGGTGTTAATGCGCGCCTAGGCCGCGTGTTTGAAGACGCCGACGATCGTCCTTCCGCCGAGCCCGTGGCGGTGATCAGCCACGCCTTGTGGCAACGCGCATTCGGCGGCAAGGTAGACGCTCTGGGGCGGCGCCTGCAGATCAACAAAGCCGTCGTGACCGTGGTGGGCGTTGCGCCCGCGGGCTTCTTCGGTGAGCAACTTGGCGAGGCGCCGGATATCTGGCTTCCGCTCAGCCTGGCGCCGCAAGTCTGGCTCGATATGCGGTCGCCCGGCGTCAGCATGCTCTCGGTGATGGCGCGCCTGCGTCCGGGCGTTTCCATAGCGCAAGCCCAAGCTGCCCTCGATGGCCTCTATCGCCAGCTTCATGGCATGGGCTACATGATCTTCGGGGCGCGCAACATTTACAGCCTCCGGCTCACTCCCGGCAGTCAGGGCCTGCGGAAGTTGCAGGAAAAATTCTCGCAACCGCTCGGCGTGCTGATGGGAATCGCCGGACTGATACTGCTCATCGCGTGTTGTAACCTCGCCAACCTGCTGCTGGCCCGCGCTACGGCGCGCGCCCACGAAATCGGTGTGCGGTTGGCGCTGGGGGCGGCTCGCGGACGCATCGTCCGCCAGTTGCTCACCGAGAGCCTGATGTTGACCGCGGTGGGCAGCTTGTTCGGAATCGCCATTTCCGTGTGGGGCTCGCGTGAACTAATCGCGCTCGCTGCCGCCGGTGTAAATTGGCGCATTCCGATGGGTTCCGGCTGGCGCTTGCTTGCATTCACCACGCTGGTTTCGGCGGCCGCCGCATGCCTGTTTGGACTTGTGCCAGCGCTGATGGCCACCCGTCTCGACCTCAATTCCGCGCTACAGGGCAGCCGCCGCACGCAAACGCCCAGCCGCTCGCGGAGAATGGCGAGCCGCGTCTTTGTCGTGGCGCAGGTATCGGTTTCGCTGTTGCTCGTAGCCACAGCTTCTCTGCTGGTGCGCAGCTTTTGGAACTTGGAGCGCCAGGACTTCGGTTATCGCCAGGAAGGGGTGCTGATGGTCCGTCTCCGGTTGGATTTCTCCACGCTTCGGTTGCAGGATCAATCCATCTGGCGTCCGCTCTACACTCGTCTGAACGGGCTGCCCGGCGTACGCTCGGCGGCGATCGACGGCATGGGTCCCCTGTCGTCGATCCAAAGTCCGGCGGCCCTGGCGGTTCCGGATCGGCCCGCGCAAGAGACCGATGACGCCCGCATGGCGTCTGTGTCGCCTCGCTATTTCGAAACCATGGGCATCCCCATCGTCGCCGGGCGCTCGCTAACCGAAGACGATCGCAAGGATGGCATCAGAGTGGCAGTGCTGACAGAGACTGCGGCGCGCCGCCTGTTCGGTGGCGCGAATCCGATCGGCCGGTTTGTCACTCTCGGCAAACAATTCGACGCCAAACAAGCCGTTGAGATCGTCGGCGTCGCGCGCGACTTGCGGTTCTCGGGCCCCCGGGATCCCGATCGCATGCTGATCTTCGAACCGCTCGTACAGCGACCGGCGCCGCTCACGTCAGTGGCGGTGCGCACGGCCGGCGATCCGGCGGCGCTCGCGGCGCAAGTACGGCAGCTGCTGCGCGACGCGGCGCCGCGACTGCAGATCGCCGATGTGAAGCCGTTAGCCCTCATCCTCGATGGGTTCCTGACACAGGAGAAAATGATGGCCTTGCTTTCCGGCGCCTTCGGGCTACTGGCGCTGCTGTTGGCGAGCGTCGGCCTGTACGGCGTCATCTCCTACGGCGTGGAGCGGCGCACGCAGGAAATAGGCCTTCGCCTGGCGCTAGGCGCCGCGCGGCTGCGCATCTGCGGCATGCTGCTGCGGGAAGTGCTGGCCATTCTCGTGATCGGCTTAGCATTGGGTTGCGCCGGCACGCTGGTTTTGGGGAAGTACGTTGAGACCATGCTCTTCGGACTCACGCCGCGCGACCCGTTTATGTTGGGCGCGGCCGCCGCGCTGCTGAGCGCTGTCGCATTGCTGGCCGGATTCTTGCCGGCGCGCCGCGCCGCCCGCCTTCACCCGATGGACGCGCTTCGCCAGGAATAACTAAACGATCGTGCACCGGCTAGCCGCCGGATTCCGGGCCAACCCGGTCAAGTTAGGTCCGGTCACCATCTGGGTGATCGATCTCGACAATTAGAAGCTCGGGATTTCGGACGTCACGAACTACAGCATTCGCGACGCCGCACTGCAAGCTGTGAAGTCCGATTACACCGCGTAGGTCCGGGAATAGTCAGTTCTCCGATGGCCGCTCGATGTGATCGACCACGATGTATCCGTGCGGGCCCTTCACCGACTCGAGCCTGAGGCCCAGCTCTTGCTCAAGCGCCGTAAAGATGGATACTCCGAGCGGAATATCGGAGGTGGTATCGACGGGCTCGCGGGGGCCGATCATTTTGAGCGGAGTGGTTTCGTCGGGAGCGTATTCCACGCGAAAGTTGAAGATTGTCGCGAGGCCGGTTCGGTCGAGGACGTGACGATCCATGATCAAATCGCCGAGTAATTCCGCCAACCGGCTCAACGGCACGCCGCCGCCTAGCAGCGTTCTGTTGGGTCCGTTCACTCCCCAGCCGACCCATCGACAAAGAGGCTTGCCGCCAGGAAGCCACTCGGGTTGGCCGTTGGGATCGCAGCCGCCTTCCGGCATCGGTTTCAGTTTGAGGCCGCTCTTGGCCACAGTCAGGGCATACATGGGGACCTCTTCGATTTCCCTGTGGGTCTTTAAGTGAAAACGTTCTTCGAGGAGAGTCTGCAGCATCGGACCGCGCATGATCCGGGCAGCCGGCATATTCCCCTTGGTAGGTTCATTGGCGCGCGGGTCGTTGGATTCGGCTTCAATCGAGTATTGGTCGGAACGAATCCAAGAGGGACCGCCCCGGACGCGGCTATCGGCGAAGGGCATGGCGGAATCGTTGGTGAGACGATTGTTCGAGTTATCAACCGAAATCTCGATGAGATCTTGCACGGTCATGCAGGTGACCTTGAACCGTCCCTGGGACACGCCTGTGCCGCGGCCGCCGTTGCGTCCCGCTCCTCTGCCGGCAGCGACGGAATTGTTATCGCAAGGCTTGATTGAGGCGACCTCGAATTTCGGCGAAGGCGCTGCGGCCTGCGCTGCTTGGGGTTGCTGTGCCTGGTGATCCAGTTCCAACGTTCCCGCGCCCCACACCAGCGGAATTGCGCACAGCAATAATGCCGCCCAGCCCATCCGGCTGAGTCCGCGTGAGAACAACCGTCCTTCCAGCAGCAGGGAATCGATGCGCTGGCGGATATGCGAGGGTGCAGCCATGGTCAGCGCGTGGCGGCGCAGCCGCCCTTGCGATCCATCCACTACGCGCGCCATCTCCAGCAAGAGCCCCGCATAGCGTTCGCGATTGCCCAAGAGGGCTACGCTGTATTCATCGCATGCCTGCTCCGCCAGCAGGGCCAGCTTTCGCTCCAAAATCCAAGCCAGTGGATGGAACCAGAACACGCACCGGTTCACCCCTGCCATCGCCGCTATCAGACTGTCATGCCGCCGCGCGTGCGCGCCTTCGTGCGCCAGTACGGCATCCAGTTTTTCGCGATCCCATTCGCGCCATTCCAGGGGCAGTACAATCCTCGGCGGCAGCCATCCGACGGTAACCGGCACCGTGAGACGATCCGATTCGTAAGCGCTCTCGACCGCAGGCTGAGCGCCGGCGAGCAAGCGCCGGACAAGCCACATACCGGTTAGCAAACGCGCCAGGAATCCGGACGCAATGTCGCCATACGCGTAGACTGCGATGTGGTTCCAATCGATGGAACGCCGCGCGGTCGGAGGAATTCGCGCGGTGCGCCCGCCCGAAACGTCGTCCGGCAGCGTCGCGCCTGCAAGTCCGGTGGCAGGGGCCGCTGGCGCAACTGCCAGCCGCTCCAAAAGTCGCAATGGCAGCCGCGGCAAAGCCTGTCCAAACGCGAACAACGCGAGCATGCCGCAAACCACCGACGTCCAGATGGCATGTTGCAACGCTGCAGTGCGCGTGCGCCGCAACATCCACAGAACAACCGCCGCCAGCGCAGCCAGCAGCAGCGATCGAACGGCTACATCCGCCAAATGAGCCAGCATGATTACTCCTTGCTACGACTCTTCGCAACTTTGCGCGCCAGTTGCTCCAGCTCCGCGCGGTCCACGACCTCGTTCTCTACCAAGCCGACCAGCAATTGTTCCAGCGAGCCGTCGCAAAACTTGTCGAGGATCTGCCGCACCGCCCGCACCGCGACATTCCGCGGTTTTTCGACGCCGCTATAGACGAAAGCTTTACCCTCGATTTTGTGATTGACGTAGCCCTTATCCTGTAGGCGCCGCAGCACCGTGCGGACGGTGGAATCCTTCAAGACATGGCGCGGCGCCAGGGCCTCGCGAATCTGTTCCGCGGTTCCTGGGCCGCTCTTCCAAAGGATCTCCATCAACTGGTGCTCGAGCTCGCTGAGCCCTTTGTGCGGTGATGTCGAGCGATTGCGCATTTTCCTGCTACATGATGTAACAGGAAGCGGCAAGTGTCAAGAGGGAAATTAGCGGGATGTTTTCACGCGCGGTGTGCGCCTGCTGGTTCGCGGTAGCTACTTCTTCGGTTTGTATTCGACGAACAGCTCCGGAAACTGCTGCTTGAGCGCTTCAATCTTGGGACGATCGCAAACCTGAATGTATGGGTTATCCGGATTGTAGTAGGCGTAGTCCTGATGATAATCCTCGGCGCGATAGAACGCCTTGAGCGGCGTCACTTCGGTTACGATCCGGCCGTGAAAGACCTTCTGTTGATCGAGCTGGGTAATGTACGCTTCCGCCAGCCGCTTCTGATCTTCGTTGGCATAGAAAATCGCAGAGCGGTACGACGTTCCCACGTCCGGACCTTGCCGGTTCAACTGCGTCGGGTCGTGCGCCACCGAGAAATAGATGCGCAACAACTGCCCGTAGGTGATGCGCGAGGGATCGTAAACCACCTGAACCGATTCGGCGTGCCCGGTAGTTTCGGTAACCACCTGCTGATAGGTCGCAGTTTTCGCGGAGCCGCCCGCGTAACCGGCCGCGGTCGAGATGACGCCCTTGACTCGCTGAAACACGGATTGCACGCCCCAGAAACAGCCGCCAGCGAAGACAGCCGTCTCTTTTCCAGACTGCTTGGTAAGCGGAACATCCGTGGTTGGGGGCGGGATAGGCGGATTCGGGGCCGCGCAAGCGGCGGCGCCTACAAGCAGAAATCCGGCAGCGATGGAGCGCAAAGCGCTTGGAAAAGCCATTACGTAACCCTCTAACTTAATGGTACGCTCACAAGCGTTATTTCGGCGCCGGAAGCCTTTAAAGATTTCCGGTCATACTGGTAAACTTCGGCCATGGAGCCCCATCCCCCGGAATCGCTTGCCGGGGAGAAAACGGGAGCCTTATCTCGCTCAACCAAACGTAAACGCGAACGCCTGCGCTCCCGCGTCCAGGAACTCAATTTCGAAGGTGCGGTCGTCGATGGCGCCTTTTTGCCTGACGAGTTGATACAGCCGATGCTCTGTGATTACGCCATTGCCCTGCGCGTCGGTATCGACGCCATGGTTTTCCCCCGGCGCCTTGCCGTCGATTCTCACGCGGAAGCGGATCTGTTTTCCAGGCGTCGCGGACCCCAGCACTAAGTGCACGTCGCGTGCGTGGAACCGGTAGACGATTTTCCCCGGCGCCGAATTCAAGTCTGCGACCTGCGCTCCGTCGGTCCAATTGCCGGCAAGAGCCCACTGGTTGAGCTCCAGATGTTGCGGCGCCGTATAGCGGAATGCTTCGTTTTGGCGCATGCCGCCTTCGGACAGGAAGCCATCCGCGCGATCGTAGCCGATATAGGTTTCGTTGGATTGCACATCGCTGTCGGGCGGCGCCTCCGCGCCGGTCCCGGCGACCTGCACGGCGCCGGCGAATGGCGCGCTCCCATCACGTTCCTTCAGCAGTTCCTGGATGTGCTTCTCCGTTTCGTCATACTTGCCTTCGCCGAAATGGTGATAGCGAATCTTACCCGTGGCGTCGACGAGATAGTCCGAAGGCCAGTATTGGTTGCCGAATGCCTTCCAAACGCCGTAATCGTTGTCGAGCGCGACCGGGTAATCGATTTTGAGTTCCTTGACCGCTTGTTGGACGTTGCTCAAGTCTTTTTCGAAGGGGAATTCCGGAGTGTGTATGCCGAGCACGATCAGGCCGCTGGCCTTATATGTATCCGCCCAGGCGCGGATATAAGGCAGAGTCCGTAGACAGTTGATGCAGGAGTAAGTCCAAAAATCCACCAGCACCACGTGTCCCCGTAATGACTCGTCGCTCAGCGGTTGCGAATTGATCCAGGGGTGCGCGCTGGAAAGATCGGGCAATGTACTGGGGCCGGTGGATTTCCCCGGCGCCGACGACGACATCATCATCATCATGGCCGGAGCTTCCTTTTTCGGTTGCAGCCGGTCCACCAGCGATTGTTCAACTCCGGAAGTACTGGCCAGCGAAAGCTGCGTCAGCAGCCCCCGATCCAAGCCGAACGCGATCACTGCCACACCCGCCAGAACCGCGACCCCCAGCACGCGGCGAATCCAAACCTCGGCGGTCAGAGATTTCTTGAGCGCGCCAAGAGAGATCGCCCGGCCAGCAGCGCAATCGCCAGCGAGATAGCGGCGCCGGCTGCGTAGGCGAGCAGCAGAAACGCGGTTCGCCCGCTCGCTCCGCCAACCGCCGCGCCAGTGAGAATCAAGCCGAGGATCGGCCCGCGCACGGCGCCCAAAGCAGGCCGGTCGCGACGCCAAGAATAACGATCGGCCGGTATCCGGACGGTCGCCGCCCCTTTCCGCCGATGCGATGCGGCTTCCCATGCGGACCAGTGGCCGGGAGAGCCACGTAGCTAGAGACTCCGAAAGCAGCGTTAGTCCGAAGATCGCCAGAACCACGATTGCCGCGATGCGGCCGTACTGATTGGCCCGCACGATCCAGCCGCCGCCGACGGTCGCCAGGGTTGCGAGCGCGGCAAACGTCAAGGCCATGCCGGCTAGAAGAGGAAGTCCGGACTTTCGAAACGGCGGTCGGCTTTCGAGAATTCGAACGGCAGGATTGGTAGAATGCAGGGGCTGAAGACCGTTAAAATGCCGCCCAGGAACGCCAGAGACGAGCAGGGCCATTTGTTACATCCCGAGGTCTCTATCATACGGTACAATGTCCAGTATACACATCAGATCGCACGATTCCGCGCGGCGCTGACGCGCGTGAAGGAGGCAAGCAATGACTGCGTTTCGTTCCCAACAGCCACCGCGCCGGCTCATCCTGAAGCTGTGAGCGGTGGAATTCCGGCCGAAATGGTTCCGCGGCGCGGCCGCTGGGCCGCGAACGGCAAGAAGACGGTACGTATCGTCGATTTCGATGCGTCCGGCGTGCGAAAGGAGTCGTCGAAGTAGAGAGGTCGACAAGCCCGCCGCCGACTGGAAGAAGCAGTTGACGCCCAAGCAATTCGCCATCGCGCGTCAGGCCGGCACGGAGCCTCCCGGCTGGGAAAGTACGCGTATAACCACGCCATAGGCTCTACCACTGCATCTATTGCGACATCGTTCTATTCGACTCGGGACCAAGCTGGAATGGGGAGCGGCTGGCCCGGCTTTTCGCAGCCATAGCGAAGGAGGCGTGGTCACACACACGGACAATTCTGTCGGCATGGTTCGCGAAGAGGTGCTTGGAGGAGCTGCGGCGCCACCTGCGGCGCGTTTCCGCCGATCGGGCGCGCCGTCGCTCCTTCGTTATTCATGAACTCGGTAGCGCTGAATTTTGTTCCGCGGCATAAGTCCTGAGGTGGCATTGTAAGCTCGCCGTTCACTCACTCGCGTCCCACTAACCGTACCGCGGGCCGCAGTTAACCGACAGCCGGAGACTATCCATGCCCAACGCGGCCCGCACCTTACTCACGTGCTAGCCTTGCCGCTGGCGCTTCATCTTTGCTGTCCGGCCAGGACACGCTGCTCTCTTTCAACGCCACATCCATCAAGCCCAACCGCAGCGGCCTGACCATGTCCATATCAATCCGATCGGTGACCTGCTGGCATGTCGATCGTCACCTTGAAATCCTGCATCGTCATGGCCTATGGCGTGAAGGATATCAGGTCCGTGGCGCCAGTGTGGTTGGATCGGAAAGGTACGATATTGTGGCGAAGGCGGCCGGCGACGCTGCTTACGATCAATCTATGGCGCGGCTGCAACGTTGCTCGCAGAGCGTTTCCGAGTCGCGCTGCATCGCGAAACCAGGGAGCATCCGGTATACGACTAGTCGTGGCCAAGAGCGGGCTCAAGATGAAGCGTGAGCCGGCGGCCGCGCCTGGGGATTCGCACATCAGCAGCCACAACAACCCGTATCACATCGTCTTCAGGCCGCTTCCATGGCGCAATTGGCCGGTTTTCTCGAGCGTCCGAAAGGGCCTCGACGGGCCGTCGTCGACAAAACCGGCCTAGACGAAGCCTATAGCTGACCCTCGACGGACGCCGAAGACAACGCGGACCCATCTAACCCCAGGCCAGCCGCGAAAAAGGGCGCCGATGAATGGCCTCCTCTTTCGGTCGCCCTTCAGGAACAACTGGATTTGAGCTGGAGGCGCGCAAGGGACGATTCAGGTGATCGTCATCAATCACGCGGAAAAATTCCCACTGAGAATTAATTACGTGCTGCGGTGAGCAACTATTTTTGTGATTTCTGGAGCATTTGTTCTGCTTTCTGGCTGAGCTGGGATTGCTATTCTTCGCCGCCAGCCGCATATGTTCTTCCGCGGGGGCTTTATTGCCACGGTCCGAGCACGCCGCCCAAATTAAGCTGCGTTGACACAGTTCGGGGTTTAGCCGACGGCTTCCCGGTATTCCTGGATCGCCTGGTCAACTGAGCCCTTACGTCCAGCAGCGACCATGCAGCTCGTGGCTTCGGCAACGCGCGGATTCACTGGCACCCACGCCTCCACTTGGCCTGCGCCTCGTCGAAGCGCCGCATTCTGTTCGCATGGAAGCGTAGTCGATTGCGATGCCGCGTCGCCCGGCGTAGACGGATCGGCGAGCTCGATTCGTAACGCCGCCTCGGGCAACTTCTTCTCCATGAAAGTAGACTCGCCAGATCGCCATGCTCGCTGTAATTCGGTAGGACGCGACGGCTTCGCGGAATTCCGCTTCCGCGCCGGCGATGTCGCTGGTCTGCGCGAGAGCGATGGTGAGCCGGTCATGCGCCGTCGGGAGTTCAGGGTCCATGGTGAGCGCTTGCTTCAGCGCCGTGACCGCGGCAGCGGTTGACTCACATCGAGCGCGGTCGGCCGAGGGCATCCGATGCCCGCGCACCGCCAGGCGCGGCTTCCGTAGCGCGCTCCGCCACCGCTGACGCCGTGCGAGATCGCCGTCGCCTTCAGGGAAAGGTCGAGGTTGAGACTGGCCGGCAGATATGTGGGATCGAGCCGCAGCGCCGTTGAAGCTCCGGGATGGCGCGCGCGGTCGCCCGAGCCGAGCGCGAGGCGACGGTCAACCACTTAAGGTTCGGGACGCCATGGTTCGGCGGCTGTGATGGCCTTCTCCAGCCTGCGGTAGGGGGGGGGCGAAGTTGGACCCTTCGCGCACCGTGCGAGAACGCCAGATAGAGAGTGTGTCCGTGAAGTTTTTGGTAAACCCGCGGAGAGAGCCAGGAATCATTTCGCCGCTAGACGCCGTGGAGGCGTTTCGTGATACTCCGGCGTTCGGCCAGCATATCCCTGCGGGCTTCAGGCGTTGAATCTGTGATCCGTCATCACCACGTGGACGGTCGTCGGTGCGCCGCTTGGGCATGTGGCAATCGATGCAATCGTCTGCGCGTGTGTTTCTTCGCCGCGGCCGTTTGAGCGAACGCTGCGCCGTGGCATCGGCGGCAGGCGGCGTTGTATGGCGCGGCGGCAGCGTGCCCGTGCGGCATGTCATGAGGATTGTGGCAGTGGAGCATTCCAGCGCGCCCTTGCTCTGGAAAAAGACTGCGATTCGCGCAGCCGGTCACAGCGACTGGCGATCTCGAAATGTCCGTCTTCGCGTCCCGGCGCTCGTCGAAGAACGTGAACGATCCGGGCTCGCCCGGGCTGAAAGAAAAAAGTCAGCGCGATCGAAGCGCCCGATGGCATTAGGCAGGAGGAATCGGTGGTCTCCAGGTGGCATTGCATGCACACTTCCATCTGGCGGTCCGCGCTAAGCGCGCGGGTTCACAATCGCGGCGCGCACGTTCCGGGCCGCGCGCCTGCTGTTGCGGCGGCCGCTACGTGCCGTTCGCCGGGCGATGACACGCTGGCAATCGATACCTTCCGGCAGGCACCGCTTAAAACGGCAGGTCGCCGGCCTCGTGGCCGGCCGGAATCTCCGGATACGCGTTGTGGCAGAACATGCATCGCAGCCGATCCGCCGGGGCCTAAGGATAACCGGCGGTATCAAACCCGGATTCATCGCCCAGTAGCCGCCTTTTTCGGCGTACCAGGCAAGCGGCAATCGCATCAGCGTGTTCCCCCACGGTGCGGTGCAAATAAGTGCGCGAGTGATTGCCGGACCCGATGACAAAATCGATCTCCGCCTCCGACATGTTGGTCTGCTTGCCGTAGAAGTCGAGCTGGTATTGACGCTGAAAAATGCGGTCGCCCTTGCGTCAACATCTCGATAATGGGTGCCGGACGCCGCGTGGTAATAGGTGTTGTTTTTTGTGAAATCCTCGATCAGGATTTCCGGCTTGGGGGCGGAGAATGAACGTCCCATTCCGTTCTGCCGGTAGGTTTTTGCGATGGCCGCGTGACAGCCCGCGCAGACCTTGGGATTGACGTAGCCTTGCGCCAGCGCGGAGGCCGAAAGCAGAACCGGCATGAGGAGAAGGCGTCTGGGGACGCGCATGGCGGCTCATAGTGTAGCACTTGTAAACTAACACTTGTAAAATCTTTGGGATAAGGCTTCAGAAGGGGGTTGCGTGTCGCCAGTTGAGGACGCCCGGCACGCGTTTGCGGCGATTCCCCGCAGATTGTTATAATCAAACGCGCAGGGCCACCCTAGCTCAGTTGGTAGAGCGGCTGATTCGTAATCAGCAGGTCG
>CAVUQS010000004.1:0-35554 GCA_963743705.1 Bryobacterales bacterium
TTGCCTCATTCGCTCCGTCTTTTACCTGCTCGACGCCAAGCACCTGACAGGATTATCATCCGGTCGAACGGTCCGGAGCCTACGCCGGAGGCAACTATGACAGGCCATGGCGCGAGCCGCCGTCCTCAATGAGATGCGACCGCAACGCGACCAAGGACTCTCGCTAACTAATAGCCGAAAACGTAGGGCCAGATTGCAAACTTTTGATCACGAATCTGCGATATGATCGATTTCCTGACAATTCTATGCCAACTGCGTTAAAGCAGTTCCAAATCGAAGGGCTTCACGGGCGAACCCGCACAATCGACATTCCAATACGCGACAACCGACTCGTCCTCGTGGGAGAAAACGGGACCGGCAAAAGCACGGTTGCCAACCTCCTGTATTACGTCCTCACTCAGCAATGGCGCCGGGTAAACGAATACCGCTTTTCGCTGATCCGTGTTCAAAGTGCGGAGGGAAACGTCCAGATTACGCATGAGGACATTGAGGCGCTCATTGCTTTCCAAACACGCCATCTCCATCACGATATCCGTCACAAATACCCGCCTAGCGTCGTTCGCGAAATATCAAAACTACTCGCCCAGGAATCCTTGTTCGTCGACCCCGAAGAGGATCTCTTGGTTGACCGCATCGCCGATGTTACGCGAACCCCCCGTGCGATGGCTCGACGTCTGATAATCGATATATCCGAGTCGCAGGCCGCAAAACTTAACAAGGCGCTCGCGGAACAAATCAAACGCCTTGACTCGTGGTCGTTCGGACAATTCCTCTACCTACCGACCTATCGCCGCATCGAACAAGACCTGAAATCAATCTTTCGCGGAATCGAAATCGAAGAAAAGGTGCGGGACTTCAGGGAACGCTTCCGGAAGCGTGAGAGGACAAGCTTCATCGAGCTCATCGAGTTCGGCATGGAAGATGTCGAGAAGACGATTCAATCTCGCATGATCCAGATCAAAGAACGAGTGCGCACGGGCTTGAGCACGCTAACCGGTACCTATCTTAGTGAGGTCATCAGAGGACTGCAAGAAAACCCCGACCTCTCGGTCCTTCGCTCGATCGACCCAAACGCATTCGAGTCCCTCTTTGCCCGCATCGACGATGCAACCCTTCCGCCCTCAGACAAGAAGCTGCTGCAAGAAAAGATTGCCGAAATCTCAGCCGGCGGCAACTACACGATTAAGGCTGACGATCGCGTAATCGCCCACTTCCTTTCCAAGCTCGTGGTCCTTTTTAAGGAACAACAGCAATATGAAACCGACGTGCGCGACTTCGTGGGTTTGTGCAACGCCTACCTCACCGGAAAAGAGTTCGTTTATGACGACATCAAATACGATATTTTTATTAGGGAGACTGAGAGGGATCCTCAGGAGAAAGAGCCCGACGCAAAACGTTTGGAACTAAAAGTTCTTTCATCGGGCGAGAAGCAAATCGTGTCGCTCTTTTCTCACATGTATCTCTCCGGTCAATCGGAGTTCTTCGTGGTAATCGATGAGCCGGAACTCTCGCTGTCAGTCCCATGGCAGGAGCGATTCTTGCCCGACATCTTGAAGACGGGTAGATGCACCGGCTTGGTCGCGGTCACACACTCTCCGTTTATCTGGGACAACGAATTCGAGCCCTACGTTGGCGCGCTTGCCGAATACATTCGCACTACACCGTAAACCATGTCATTCACTGACCTTCTGAGAAACGCACGCTCCAGCCGCGGTACAGTAGTTCACAAGTTTTTGACTAACTACGACCCCAATAGCGATCGCCTATTTGCATTCGTGGAAGGCGACGCTGATGAGGTGTTTTATCGAGCGCAGATCCAAAAGTACGTTCCCGATCAAAGACAAATCTATCTTTACAATTGTGAAGGTAAGCAAGGAGTTTGCAATGCCTATGAAGACATCGTCGGTCGTTATCCGAAATGTGAACGGGTTCTGTTTTTCCTGGATAAAGACCTAGACGATCTCGTCAGCGCGCGCTGGCCCGCAGATCCCCGAATTTTCACAACGGAATGCTATTCAATCGAGAACTACGTCGTAAGCATGGAATCACTGAGCCGTTATTTTAAGGACTTTGTCAAAATTCGGCGTGTCGAGATAGATCTGGATACCGTACTTGTTCACTTTGATGACGGCCTCAACACCTTTCATCGCCTTATGCTCCCCGTCATGGCATGGATTGTTGTGGTTCGACGTTCTGGAGCCCGCGTAAATCTTCAGGACGTAAATCCAGGACTGCTTTTCCAAGTCTCCGACGAAGGTACCTATAGAAAGCAGAAGCGGGGAATCGTCGCTTATCTTTGTCGAGTAGGTCAAGTCGGTCCAGGAATAGCATCGTGGAAGCTTCTCCGGAGAGCGTTCATTGAACTGCGTCGGCTTCCAGCTAAGTCATATGTCCGCGGCAAGTTCGAGGCTTGGTGGTTCATCGAGTTCGGGCAACGGGTTCTTGAGGGAGTTATTCGTGTAGCTCAAGAATCACATGGTTCGGTGAAGGTTACAGCGCATCTCAACATAGGAGCTTTCATCCAGCTTCTCGCAGCAGGGACTCAAACCCCCGCCCCATTGGACAAATTCCTCGGTTTCCATACCCGTCGTCAGGCTGAGGTCGCTTCTGGCCCACCGGCGGAGGTAAGCAGCTGGCATCAATTCATGACTTCGATTTTGAAAAAGCGATGACGCAAATGATGCAATTCTTTCGCCTTATGCCGAAAGGCGGCAACTATCTAGCCACTCCAGGCAAACTATACCTTCGAAACGTGCGCCAGAGCGCAGAATTGCCATGCCGTGGAATTACAGCAAATTATCAACAAGCGCCAGGAAGAACACGCCGGACCGCGGAGTTCAGCAGCCGCCAGAATACACACCACGGCATCGATTCTGTAACGATGCAATGTGGAGGGCAGCCTCACCCCGTAACCAGGCGAGATTTAGACCTCTCCCATTCACGTCGCGTTCGCACTAGAACGCCTGTCCGGAAAGCGTGGATGGCTAACAATGCGAGATTCGCTCCGGCACCCCAAATGCCCCACCCTGACGGGGGCCACAGAAACCAAGCACTCAAGGCAACCGCGATAAAAAGGCCGACAAACACCGAGTACTCCCACCAAACGGACGCCTTACCGCGTTGGTTCGTAAGGAATGGCTCGTATTGCCAGATCGGAGCGTCACCAACCAGAGACTGCACCAGCTTTCGAAGCTCTGTTTCCGTATATCTCACGATCGCATATTGCTCAAAAAGCAGTTGCGCCCAGACGAGAAGTGTAATCTGGATCAACAATTCAACACCCCACACTAATATGGGCACCGGCACGACTGTCCATAGCTGCCCCTGGACGACAAGTCCAAGAAAGATGAGAATGACCGGCCAAACCGTCCCCATAAGGGTGATGAAATACGTCGCTCTCGTTGTTAATGCTTGGTATTCAGCAAGATGCACCTGGATCAGAAGAGAGCTTTGATCGAGAGGCCCTCCATCACCTCTGGAAAGATCGGCATTGGCCACGGCGCACTCCGCAACGATTCGTACTCAAACAGACGCGAGTGAAAACACGCTAGTATACACGATAGACTAGTTACGGACAACCATCAGGGTTAAGGTGCGGGCACAGCAGAGGCCGGTATTGCGCATGAGTTCGTCTAGTGAAAAATCACGCAGGACTCTAAACAGGATAATTTTTTGGTCCTTAGCATTCCTGGTCGCGCTGCGACTACACATCGTTTCTGTACCCCTCTTCATCGCGATTGCTTGGGCAAACCTGTTGACGCGGCGCCGCCCTGTTCGGCCGTATGACAGCGCGGCTTGGGCACATCTTGGCGGCGAGGCTCTTCCGAACGTTGCTGCTCCGCAGCGGAGAGCACGCACCCTGATTACCTACCATCCGTGGTATCACAACTTCAATCCGAGTCTGGTAGATACCTGCCTTCGGGAGGCTGCAAATGTCGGCGCAGGTTACGTTCGAAGTGACATCCGCTGGTCCGACCTGTTACCCGACGGCGCTTCAGTCGATTCAGAGGCAGGTGCCTGGTATCGAGGATATTTCGCCTCGATGATGCGCCAGCATGGCCTGCAGCCTGTCGCGGTACTGTCGTCACCCCCCTCTAGCATAGAAGGTCTCAGTGGCGATCAAAAGCTAATCGCGTGGCGGCGGTACGTAGAAGCAGTGACTATCCAGGTAGGGGACCTCTGCAGCACCTATCAGGTCTTGAATGAACCAAACAATCCGATCTATCGGATCTTCCCAGATGATCAACTTTTCAGCGCCATTTCCACCGCGTCCCGGATAATCAAAGCACGGACTCCTGAAGCGACGGTCATCGTAAATTTCCTCGGAGGAATTCCGGGGTGGCGGCAAAAAGTCGGCAAAATCGTAACCCTGGCACAAGGGATAGACATCATCGGGCTTGATTACTTTCCGGGGACGTGGACCATCTCGTTTTGGTCGGATCGACAGCAGATGCAAGCATTCCTTCGGGATATTGACTCCCTGCTCGCAGACATCAAGCTCGGCCCAAGCAGGGTGGCCATCATTGAGACGGGCTACTCATCGAACCTTCCCTTCTTACGTACTGACCGCCACCAAGCTGAGTACTTCGACGTGCTAAGAGAAGTTTTCGCCGAATACTTTAATCGTCGTACCGGAGACGTGGTCTCGCTCTTTGGAGTTTATGAACTCTGCGATGCTTGCACCGCCCGTCCTCTCGATCCAGAGGCACATTTTGGGATACTACGTTCGGACAATTTGGCGCGCAAGCCAGCATTCGATACCGTGCGGCGGTTATTTGCCGCCTTGTAAGCCCGGCTCAAGACGGAACCTCCTGGATTCGACGAACGGCGCGGTCCTGCCTTTGATGGCTCAGCTGGTTGGCAATTCCTGACAAATCCGGCCTGCATTCGCGGGCGTTTCCAAACCAATAGCACCTTAAAGCCGCTGCATCGTCAGGTTTGCTAAATCGCAGTCCTTAGAAATGCAGATTTGGCAACTGTCCGGCCGTCAAGTATTTAGCCCTATCGAGCCAGCGTCAGGCCGCAAATCGCCGCGCCAATTTTCATCCCCCGTTGTGGAGACGGGCCGTGGTGATTCACGCGCCCTCAAGAATCGCCAACTACCAATAATTTCAATAACCTACAGCCACTCCGCCGCCCGAAAATTACCACCACCCCCGTTAAACTAAAACTAGAACCACATTCCACTTCCGGAGCCTCACTCATGACCGCACCGCAACTCGCCGCTAACCGCGCCAACGCCGAACTCTCCACCGGACCCCGCACCACCTCCGGCAAGCGCCGCGTCAGCTTCAACGCCTTCAGACACGGCCTCTGCGGCACGGTCCACGTCCACACGCCCGAGGAATCCGAAGCCTTCCGCGCCCATTGCCAGGCCTATCGCGCCGAACTCGCGCCCGCCGGCGTCCAGGAATCCGATCTCGTTCAGCTCATCGCCGAGGACCGCTGGCGCCTCAAGCGCGCCCGCGCCATCGAAAGCAACATCTTCGCCGAAGGCATCAACCGCCATTCCGGCGAAACCCAATCCGGCGATCTCGAAATCGATAACGCCCTCGCCGAAGGCCAAACCTGGGTCGAGCAGTCCAAATTCCTCGCCCTCATCACGCTCTACGAGCAGCGCATCCACCGCGCCATCCAGAAGAATACGGCCGCGCTCCAATCGCTCCAGCAGGCCCGCCGCGAAGCCTACGCCATCGCCCAGCAGGAAGCCATCCTGCTCACGCAATCTGCGGCAAGCAAAGGCGAAACCTACCATCCCGGCGCCGATTTCCTGCCCGCGTCCGCCCACGGTGGCTTTGTTTATTCGGCATCGGAAATCGCGCGCCTCATCGATCGTCAAACGCGCATCCACCGGGCGCTGGCGCTCGTCCGCGAGTCCCAAAAGCCCCTCCGCACTGCTGCATGAGCCGCCCGCAGCCGCCGTTTTCCCCTCCAAACGCCACCCGCCGCCCATGCCGAGGCCAGAAGTCCGCTGCAGCACCGCCCGCCTTACAATGGGAGGGGCGTATCCAAGGAACTTCACGGCCCCAAACCTCGTAAACAAAGATTGAGTGCAACCTATGACAGCCACCGCCAGCCCCCAACTGGGGCAAATCCACGCGCTTCTTGCCGAACGCGGCTATGAAGTCAGCGAACCGTCGCCCGACGCGTTGAATATTCGCGAAACCGAAAGCGGCGTCTCCATCCATGCCGTCGTGCAGGGCGATATCGTTTTCTTTTCGCTCCCCTGCATCGTCGTGCCGCGCTCGTCCATCACCCCCGAAATCATGGCGCGCATGCTCGATGCCGGTAATGGCATCTCCACCTCGCATTTCGCGCTCTATGACGCGGGCGCGGGCAAAGCCACGGTCACCCTCAACAATTTCTGCAAGCTGCAGGATCTCGGCGCCGACGATGAGGACGATATCCTCTCCTGCGTCCACTTCCTGCTCGTCGATGTAATGATGGCTCGCCGCGTTCTCAGCGGACTCACTGCGTAAACGGAGAAAATCTATGGCATTTCTATCGGATCTTTTTGGCCGCGCCGGACGCGTGGCCCGCGGCCAGGCCAACCAGGGCATGGACGCCATCGAAGACGCCACCTTCGAGGCGACAGTCAAGCAGACCGTCGCCGATATGAAGACGGAGTTGAACAACGTGGTGCGCGCCTCCGCCGTCGCCATGAGCAACTACAACTCCCTCGACGCCGAGTATCAGAAGTACGTGCGCCAGTCGGAGGAATGGAAGGCTCGCGCCGGCCAGGCTCTCGACGCCGGCAATGAAGACCTCGCCAAGAAAGCTCTCGCCAAGAAGGCCGAAAGCGATAAGCAGGTCGTGTCGATGCAGACCGCCGTTGAGTCCGCCAAGGCCGCCAGCGAGAAGCTCAAGCAGCAGGTCAGCCAGCTCAAGGGCAAGATCGATGAGGGCGAGCGCACCGCCACCACGCTCGTCGCGCGCAAGAACGCCGCCTCCGCGCAGCGCAAAGTCGCCGAAGCCATGTCCGGCGTCGGCAACGCCGATAACGCCTTCGCCCAGCTCAACCGCTTCGAGCAGTCCGTCGCCAAGGAAGAAGCTACCGCCAAGGCCTTCGATCAGCTCGCTTCCGCCGGCAAGGATGACGATCTCGAAGCCCAGTTCGCCGCGCTCGGCGGCCACAGCGTCGATTCCGAGCTCGCCGCGCTCAAGGCCGAACGCCAGTTGAAATCCGGCCCCGCCTCCGCGCCCTACCTTCCCAGGGAACTGCCCAGCCCCAGCGCATCCCTCTCGGCTGACGACAAGGCCAGAGAGAAAGCGGGAGCGTAGCCGAGCCTGCCCGTACGGGGTACCCGCATGATCACCTATACCGTGGAGGCCGTGCTGGGCTTGATGCTCGCTATCGTCGTTATGCAATTCTTCAAACACCATCCGCAGCCGCCCTCGGCCCCCGCCGAGGATCTGGCGCATCTCAAGCCGCAGGACGCCCGCCCCGGTGATGCCCTCTCCATCGCCGGCGCGGGCGACAACATGGAAGATCTCGATTTCTCAACCGATCGCAGCATCCAAATCTCCGCCGGCTCGCGCCAATGGTTCGAGCTCTCCGGTCCTTATCATGAGCGCCGCGTCGCTCTGCGCGTCGGCGGCGATGAGGAAATCGAAGTCGCCCTTCACAACGACGCGCGCAAGATCACGCTCGAAGATCTCGGCCTTTCCGAAGACGATCTCGCCACCATGGATGAGCGCCAGAACACCGCCGATTCCTTCGTCTTCGGCGACAAGACTTGGCTCTACGTCATCAGCCGTGAAGTGCAGGCCCAGCGCAGCGATCGCACGCAGCCCGAAGGCTTCTACTATTGGGAATTCCGCCAGGATGGCGGCCCCGGAATCCTCGGCGTCCGTAAGGCCGAAGGCGAGCCTTTCACCGTCACGCTCTTCGCAACCATTCCCGCCGGAGATGTCACCGTCTTCCGCGGCAAGGCATAACTCATGAATCGCACCGGATTGAAGGCGCTCACCGTCATCGTCGTCGCCATCATGGCGGTCGTGCCCTTCCTCGGCTTTGACGATCTGCCGCGCGCCACTCGCGCCGCCATCGATTCCGAGCGCACCGCGCTCGCCTCGGCGTCGTCGCAGCTCGGCGCACGCTAAGGACGAAGTCGTGCGCGAGGTCTCGAGCGATCCGGCGCTCTTCGGCACCGTCCCCGCCAGCCGTCAATGGCCCGTCACATTCGATGGCGCGCAGTCCGTGTTGCAGTCGGCCAGCCGCGACATGCAGCGACTCGATGCGCTCGAAAAGCAGAATCACCGTGGCGATCGCCAGGAAGCCGAGAAGCTCCTCGCCGATGTGCGCCAGCTCCGTTCTTCCGCCCTTCGCGACGCCACTGGCGCGCAGAACGAAGCCTCGCATTGGGTCGATCTCAAGCGCAATCTGCCCGCGCAGTTACAGCAGATGCAGCGCGATTACGACGCGGTCCACTCCTTCGATTTCACGCCCGTCTCCGCTACGGTCCAGCGCGCCGAGTCCGATTGGCCGGAGAAGAAATCCGATCTCGATACGCGCCTCACGTCGCTGCATGAGACACAAGCTCGCGGTGAGCAGGTCTGGCAATCCAGCGCCGATCTGCGCCGTCTCGCCGCTGCCGGCGATTTCGCCCATCTGAATTTCGGCGCGCTCGGCGGCGATGCCGATGCGCTCAAGACTGCTGCCGCCGATCTGCCGCAAAAGTCCAACGGCCTCACCGTCCTCACCGGCCAACTCTATAACTCGTGGGACAAACTCCTCATCGATATGGAGGAGCGCGGCCGCGGCAAGTCGAAGACGTTCGATCAGGAAATCCGCACCGTCACCACGCACGTGCAGGATTCCGCTTCCAAATCCGGCTCAACCACTTCCGACGAGAAATGGGTCGAGGTTCCGCAATCCAGCTATCAGGCCATGCGCAACGACCTCGGCATGGCCATCGAGCACAAGAGCGCGGGCAAATACGATTCCGAAGCTGACCATGTGGCCCAACCGGCCGGCTTCGCCTATGTCGCGCCTCAGCGGTCAATCCAACCAATACGGTTATTGGAACAACAGCGGCGGCCAAAATTTCTGGGTCTTCTACGGTCAGTACGCGCTCATGCGCGACCTGCTCTTCCACGGCGGCTACCGCCCGCTCGATTACTACGAGTATCGCGATTACCGCACGTATCAGAGCACCGGCCGCACTTACTACGGCCACGATGAAGCCAGTGGCGCGCCCAAGTATGGCTCGCAAGGCGCCACAACCGCCGATCATTACTCCGGCAGTTCCTTCGCCAAGAGCGGCGGCTTCCGCAATTCGCAGTTCGCCTCCAAGAGCGGCAACTACCGCAATTCGCCCTACGCCAGCCCCAACGCCTCCAAGCCAGGCGCCGCCGATCCTCCGCGCCGCTTCGGCAGCGGTAGCAGCGCCCCGCCATCCCAGCCGCATTTCACGCCGCGCCCATCCGCCCCTCGCCCCAGCTTCCACCCGCCCTCCGGCCGTCGCTTCGGCCGCCGCTAAAGTAGGGCAGGCTTCAGCCTGCAGCGGGCTTTAGCCCGCCGCCGCTACTTAGTAAGCACGTCCCACAACTGGGCCGCCCGCTGCACCATGAAGTCGCGGTCTTGCGCCATCGCAAACCGCCGGTGAATCAGATCGTCCGCCGCCGCGCCAACGCGAGTCAGATATGCCTGACGGTCGGCATAGCGCTCCGCAATCGAAAGCCTCGGATCGCGCGCCGCCACGCGCGCTTCCTTAGTCTTCGCAAAGGGAAACGTAGCGCCGTAAAACTCGGCGATCTCCGCGGGCGCGCCGCGCGAAGCCGCGCGCAAGTTCCAGCCGGTGGATGTCGCCAGCGGAACCGCCACTTCAGGCATGCGCACGCCGCCGAGATCGATGCCGTCGGCATCCACTTGCGGCACGAGCACGGGGAAAGCGCCGGTCATCTTGGGCGGCTCCTGCATGATCACGCCGCGCGATTCGAATTCCGGGCCGAAGTCTAACCGGCGCGCGATGCGCGGATGCTGCGGCGTCGTAACGCCCGCGAGCGCGGGGAATTTCAGTCCGGAGAGCCCCGTCAACTGGCCCTCCGAGAGCCGCGGGTATACCGAGGGCGGCGGCGCCGTGCCGTCTTTGATCCACGCTTCGAGCGCGGCCAGCAAGCCTCGCTGTACCGGGCGGTGATCGACGACGTTGATGTCATATTGCGTTCCCTGCTTCGACATCGGCAGGTTGCGCGGGAAGTGCTGCACGCCCGCCATGAAATAGATGCGCGTGTCGGGCAAGATGGCCGCGTCGTGTTTGCCGTCCGCCGTGATGTGGATCAGCGAAGCGATGCGGCCCCAGTATTCGGAGGAATCGTTGGTGAAGAAAATCTTCGGCTGTACTTTCGCCGCGCGCGCCCGGTCGAGCAGGCCGCCCGATTTGCCGGTGACCGGGTCGGTTTCATCGGCGTCGGTGAAAGGAAAGAGATCGGTGGGATAGAACTCGTTGAGATACGGCCATCCGTCGCGCGAAGGCTGGGCGTAGCGGAAATTGAAGCTGCCGCGCCCCGCGCCGGCCACGTCGGCCCAAACGCCGTCGAAGACTTTGCGTCCGCTTTCATCGGCGTTGAAGCCGTCGTAGACAAACTCGCGCAGCCATCGGCCGCTCTGCGAAATGCCGAAGCCAATGGCGAGATTCACCGGAGGCCGCGCGCCGCTCCAGCCGCTGGCTTCGCCGCCGTACTTCAGGAACGAAATGAAGTCGCGCACCGCCGCCAGACCCGCGCCCGCCACCACCGGATCTTTGCCTTGATAGACGAATTCGTAAAGCATGCCGGGCTCGAAGCCCGCGGGCATCTCGAGCGAGTGGCCATCGGCGCCCAGCGAATAACTCGAAGCGGCGATCTGCCGCGCCGTGGCCTCGGAGCCGTTGCGCACATAGAGTCCCAGCGGCTTGCTCACGGGGATGGCGTCCTGGTTGCGGTCGCCCAGCGGCATCGTGGTTCCGCTGCGCTCGGGCGTGAACTCGGCGCGCACCAGGCCTTCGCTGGGGTCGGCGCGGTAGTGCGGCGCCTCGAAGTGCAGCGCCGTGCGGTTCGATGCGGGAATGTCCCATTCCCAACCGAGCCAGACGAGCGTGAAGCCTTGCTTCATCACCCACTCGTCGCCGAAATCGGCGGCGCCGCGCGCATAGTTGAAGCGGCTCAGCATGCCCTTGCCGCCGCGGTTCGAGACTTCGAACAGTACGGTGCCGTTGCTCTTGGCGGCGTCCGTCGGCTGCAGGATGTAGAAATCGGCGGTGGATTCAGCTTCGCCCGCGGCATTGAGGCGCGCCAGTTCCAGATCGCGCACGATGCGGTTGGCCGCCACTTTCGGGTTCATGCCGAAGTGGACGCGTCCCGTGATGCGCACGTACGCGCCGTTGAGAACCGGCGCGCGCTCGGCGATCTCGAAGCTGCGTACGGCCGCGCCGGCTGTGCTGGCCAGCGCGAGGACGCAAAGATAGCGGCGAATCATACGTCGAGTCTATCAGGCGGTCCCGCGGCTTTATCGCGCTCGAACAGCTTCGCCTTGAGAGGCATCAGCACGCGCAGCGTGAACAGGGTCAGCAGCGCCAGCATGGTCGCGACGGCCCATCGATCTTCCGCCACCGCGGCGCCCACCACGCCGGTGGACCAAATGGCCGACGCAGTCGCGGCGCCGTGCACGGTGTTGCTGTTCTTCAGAATCGCGCCGCCGCCGATGAAGCCGATACCGGCGACCAAACCTTGCACGATGCGCGACTGCACATCGGCGGAAGCATGACCCGGCGGCTGGCCCAGCAGCACGTACCCGCAGGCCGCTACCGACACCAGCGGGAACGTCCGCAGGCCGATAGTATGCGCTTCCCGCTCGCGGTACCAGCCGACGGGCAGCGCCAAAACATACGCGCCGGCAAGCTTGCCGACCTCGCGCAGAGTATCCGGATCGAGGGCGAACGTCATATGTGCGTTATATCACCACAGAGAGGCGCTTTTCAGTCCAAAACATTTCTAGTACATTATGTTATATGGCAAGCAAGGGCGATTCGTCCGTTTTTCGCAGCCTGGCCGTGGCGTTCGCGGATGGCCTCGCGTTCGGCGCCGGCATGAAATTAACCCAACAACGCACTGGCGCTACGCCCGCTTTGGCGGCCGCGCCGGCGAACACCTCGGAAATCGAGCCGCTGGTCGAACGGCTGCGTCACCTGGAACAACGCATGTCGATCGCGGAGCGGCACGCCACGCTGCCGGCCGTCGTGGCAAGCGCGCCCGCGCCATTCGATCAGAAGGTATTGGAAGCGGTGGTGACGGCGCTCGACGCGCGCCTGCTGGAGCAATCGGGCCACGTCGAAAGCCGGATCACCGAGCTCGAAGCGAAGCTGGCCATTGAACTGAAATCGCTGAGCCATCAGGATGTCTCGATCGCGACCGGCGTCCAGACCCATCTCGATGAGATGGGCCTGCATATCAACGATCAGCTCGCGGCGGTGCGGCAACTCGCCGACGAAGACCGGCATGCGGTGCGAAGCGAGATCGCTTCCCTGCATCGCGAGTTTGCGGTAGAAGTGGCGCGCGCCGTGGAGGATCGCGTCGAAGAAGCGCTCAAGCGCAACACGGCGATGCTGCGGTCGGAGATCGAATTCAGAGACCACGAGATTGCCGAATTGCGCGAAGTGATCGTGGGTATCGCGCACGTGTGCAGCGCGATTTCAGACCGGCCTGCGCAGCGGCCGAAGCCGGAAGCCGACCCGGAATCGCCCGTGTCGAATGTGCAGGTTCTTCCGGATCGCCGCGCGGGTTGAAAGCGTTAGCCAGGCCGCCAGCTAAAATGGGGCCATGGGCAAACTTTGCATCGCGGGTCGCGAATTCAACTCGCGATTGATCGTTGGGACCGGAAAATACCGCAGCTTCCCGGAGATGCGGCGCTGCCATGAAGCGTCGGGCGCCGAGATGGTCACGGTGGCGGTGCGGCGCGTCAACCTCACCGATCGCTCCAAGGAATCGCTGATCGATTACATCGACCGCGAGAAGATCTTTATCCTTCCTAATACCGCCGGTTGCTACACAGCCGACGACGCTATTCGCACCGCGATGCTCGCGCGCGAAGTCGGGCTTTCGAATTGGGTGAAGCTCGAAGTGATCGGCGACGAAAAGACGCTGTTCCCGGATAATTTCGGCTTGCTCGAAGCCACGCGCGTCCTGGTGAAGGAAGGCTTCGTCGTGTTGCCCTATACCAACGACGATCTCGTGTGCGCACGCAGGCTCATCGACGCGGGCGCGGCCGCGGTGATGCCGCTGGCGGCGCCGATCGGCTCCGGGTTGGGCGTCCAGAACCCCGCGAACCTGAGGATTCTGCGCGAGCAGATTACGTCAGTGCCGATGATTGTCGATGCCGGCGTGGGCACGGCTTCGGATGCGGCGATCGCGATGGAACTCGGTGCTGACGGAATCCTGATGAACACAGCCATCGCCGCGGCAGACGACGCCGAAAAGATGGCGCGCGCGATGAAGCTGGGCGTGGAGGCCGGACGGCTTGCGTATGAATCGGGACGCATGCCAAAGAAGCTGTATGCCGCGGCAAGCAGTCCGCTAGCGGGCGTAGTGGGAACTTAACTCGCCTGGCAGGCTCGATACTGCTCCTTTCGAGCCAGTTCTACACCCTTCCCGCCCGTGATAATATTCCGTTACAAAGGAGCAGACCTGTGAAAGTATACGAAGGCAAAGACATTCGGAACGTCGGTGTGGTGGGCCACGGCGATTCCGGGAAAACGTCGCTCACCGCCGGGTTGCTCTTCACCGCCGCAGCTACTAATCGCCTCCTCCGCGTCGATGAAGGCAATACGATCACTGATTTTGACGACGAAGAAGTTGCCCGCAAGATCACCATCTCCACCGCAATCGCCGGCGCCGAATGGAAAAAAACCAAAATCAACCTGCTCGACACTCCCGGTTACAACATCTTCATTAATGACACGCGCGCTTCGCTGGCCGCCGCCGACGCCGTCCTGGTGCTGGTAGATGGAGTGGCGGGCGTCGAAGTACAAACCGAGAAGGTCTGGAGCTTCGCCGACGAATTCAATCTTCCGCGCGCAGTCATTATCAATAAGCTCGACCGCGAACGCTCCGACTTTCAACGGACGCTCGACAACGTGCAGAGCGTGTTCGGCCGCGCCGCAGTGCCGGTGACGATCCCGATCGGCTCCGAGCGCGATTTCAAAGGCGTCATCGACCTGGTGCGCATGAAGGCGATCACGTTCGCGCCGGATGGCGACGGCAAAGGCAAGGAAGGCGATATTCCAGCCGACCTGGCCGCCGCGGCCACGGCCGCGCACGAGGCGCTGGTGGAGATGGTCGCCGAGGGCAACGACGCGCTGATGGAAGAATTCTTCGCCGAAGGCACGTTGCCGGTGGAGCACATTGCCGACGGCTTGAGGCAGGGCGTCCGGGACGGCCGCATTTACCCCGTGCTGTGCGCATCCGGGCTGCACAATATCGGCGCCGCGCCGATTCTCGATCTGATCGTGGATTATCTCCCCGCGCCGGTGGATCGGCCTCCCGTCCCCTCGCTGTTCAACGGCGTCGACACCACGCAAAAGATCGTGGACACGGGCATGGCTTCGGCGTACGTGTTCAAAACGACAGCAGATCCGTTCGCCGGACGCATTACCTATTTCAAGATACTCACGGGAATCGTGAGGAACGACGCCAACCTGCAGAACGAAGGGCGCAGCTCGACGGAACGTCTGGCGCACCTTTCGATACCTCATGGCAAAACGCTACAACCGGTGACTGAGTTGCACGCCGGCGATATTGGCGCGGTAGCGAAACTGAAGGACACGCTCACTGGCGACACGCTGACCGACAAGGGCTTCCACGTCAAATATCCGCCCATCAAACTGCCGGAACCTTCGATCGCCTTCGCGATTGAAGCCAAATCCCGCAACGACGAAGACCGCATGGGCAATGCGGTGCATCGCATTCTGGAAGAAGACCAGTCGCTGCGCTTCTATCGCGATCCGCAGACGCGCGAGTTTCTGTTGGGAGGCTCCGGGCAACAGCACGTCGAAATCATCGTGGCGAAGTTGAAGAAGCGCTACGGCGTGGATGTAACGCTCAAGGCGCCGAAGATTCCGTATCGCGAAACCATTCGCGGCACGGCGGACGTGCAGGGCCGCCACAAGAAGCAGACCGGCGGCCACGGCCAGTTCGGCGACTGCTGGATCAAGATGGAGCCGCTGCCGCGCGGGGCCAAGTTCCAGTTCGCCAACGAAATCTTCGGCGGCTCGATTCCGAGGAACTTCATTCCAGCGGTGGAAAAAGGCATCGTGGAAGCCGCCGAAAACGGCTTTCTCGCCGGTTTTCCGATGGTGGATTTCAAGGTGACAGTCTACGACGGCTCGTATCACGACGTGGATTCCTCGGAACTCGCGTTCAAGCTGGCCGCGCGCAAGGCGTTTAAAGCGGCGATGCAGCAAGCTAAGCCGGCGCTGCTCGAGCCGGTGATGAACGTCGAAATTCAGGCGCCGGTAGAATACGCGGGCGATCTGATGGGCGATCTCAACGGACGGCGCGGGCGCATCGGCGGCATGGATACCAAGGGCGCGACGCAGTTCCTGAAGGCGCAAGTGCCGATGTCGGAGATGTTGAACTACCAGAGTGATTTGACGGCGATGACGCAAGGGCGCGCGTCTTTCACGATGGAGTTCGACCATTACGATTACGTGCCGCAACTGCAGGCGGATAAGATCATCGCGGCGGCTAAGGCGGCCAAGACCGGCGAAGAGGAAGAAGAAGAATAGCGGCGCGCCCGTCGCGCTACTGCGCGGGCCACGAGACCTGCGCCACTGTTTCCAAGTGGTAGGTCTGTGGGAACAGGTCGATCAGGGTCAGGCGATCGAGTTGACAGCCTGCGGCGCTGAGACCTGCCAGATCGCGCGCTAGAGTTACGGGGTCGCACGCAACGATCGTGGTGGCGCGTGGGCGCAAGCGGGCTAATTCCGCCACAATCGTTTTGCCCAAGCCGGCGCGGGGCGGATCGAGCAGCATGAAATCGGGCGCGCGATCGAGCGCGGCCAGGAATTTCTCGGCGGATTGCTTCTCCGCGCGGACGTTTGGCAGGCCGGCGCGTTCTGCGTTGGCGCGGAGGTCGCTGACCGCGCCGGCGCCGGATTCGACCGCGATCACTTCGCGGAAGCGGCGCGCGAGCGCGAGCGAAAATAGACCGGAGCCGGCATAGAGATCGTGCGCGGTGTCGCCTTCGGCGCCGGCGAGCGCGGCATCCACCAGCGCGTCGAGCAAGAAGCGATTCACTTGGAAGAATGAATTTCCGCTGACGCGGAACTGGCCTTGGTAGTCGAGCGGTCCGGGGACGAGACCGGGAATCGTCTGGGAGCACCACTCGAAGAAATGGCGGGCCACGGGCCGATCGGTCTCCATCACGTTCAACTGGACGGCGTCTTCATCGGTGAAGATCTCAACGGCGCGGACGAAGCGTGGCCAGCGGCGATCTTTCATCATCGCGCTGAGTATCGTGATGACCTGGTTGATGCGCGGCGAAGCGATGGGGCACATTTCGATGGCGCAGAGCTTGTGCGAACCGGACTCGCGATAGCCGAGACGGTCAACATCGACGCGCAATTGGACACGGTTGCGATAAGCCCACGGTTCGCCGGAGACGATGGCGATTTCGCCGGGCGGGCGAAGCTTGGCCTGCCGCCACAGTTCCTCGATCAGGATCTCGCGCTTGGCGGCAAGCTGCGCTTCATATGAAGCGTGCTGATAGTGGCATCCGCCGCAGCGGCCGAAATACGGGCATGCGGGCGCGACGCGCGCGGACGAAGGCTCCAAGACGGCGACAGGCGTGGCGCGAATCAGGCCCGGCTTTTCCTGCAGCGCATGCAGGCGCGCGCGCTCACCAGGCAGCACGTACGGCGCTAGCGCGACGCGGCCTTCGATGCGTGCAAGGCCATCGCCGCCATAGACCAACTTTTCAATCACTGCTTCGAAATCGCTTACGATAGGATTTACCCCTTCCCCTAACCATGAAAACACGAGTCTTTTCCGGAATGCAGCCCACCGGAAATTTACACATCGGCAATTACCTCGGCGCGCTCAAGAATTGGGTGCGGATTCAGAACGATTACGAGTGCATTTTCTGCATTGTCGATCTGCACGCGGTGACGCTTTTTCAGGAGCCGGCCGATCTCCGCGCGAAGATCGAAGAGATCGCGGCGCTGTACCTGGCGGCGGGGATCGATCCGAAGACCAGTTCGATCATGGTGCAGTCGGAGGTCTCTGGGCACGCGGAGCTGGCGTGGATGCTGACTTGCGTGACACCCGTCGGATGGCTCGAGCGCATGACACAGTATAAGGCGAAAGCGGCGAAGCAGGAATCGGTGGGCGATGGGCTCTTGCAATATCCGGTGTTGATGGCGGCGGATATTTTGCTCTATCAGGCGGGCATCGTACCGGTGGGCGAGGATCAAGCGCAGCATCTGGAACTGACGCGCGACATCGCGCAGCGCTTCAATTCGCTTTACGGAGATACGTTCGTGGTTCCGGGTACGAGCCTGCCGGCGGTGGGCGCACGCGTGATGGGGCTCGACGATCCGGAAACGAAGATGAGCAAATCGGCGACGGGCGCAAATCATGCGGTGGCGCTGCTCGATCCGCCGGAGAAGATCCGCAAGACGATCATGCGTGCGACTACGGATTCGAACCCGGCGGTGGATTTCGAAACGGCGGGAGCGGGCGTGTTGAACCTGCTTTCGATTTATCAGGCGTTCTCGGGCGATAGCGACGATCAAATGAAGGCGAAGTTCAGCGGCATGCGCTATGGGGATTTGAAGAAGCAGGTGGCGGAGATGACCGTCGCGCACATTGAGCCGTTTCAGGAGAGGTATCGCAGGATCATGGGGGAGACCGGGTATCTGCGAGGGGTGCTGCGCGAGGGGGCGGAGCGGGTGCGGCCGATCGCGGAGGATACGGTGAAAGTGGTCAAGGGGAAGATGGGGCTGTATAGCTAGACCCACAACAGGGGTTGGCGGACGGGGAAGTTGCGGATAACCTCGTCGACTGTGGGGTCGGGGTTGAGTTTCTTCCAGAGGGCGAGGTACTCAGCTTGGTTGAGGGCCAGTCCTGCAAAGAGCAGGGATGGCTGACGCACAGGCCACTCTTTGTCGTACATCACGTCGGGCGGCTTGGGCCATTTCTTTTTATCCGCGATGAACGGGACCATATAGGCCATTGCGCGCGCCATGCCGCGGCCGTCGGGTAGTTGCCAGGTCCAGAGGTTGTCTTCGCGAGTGGTCAGCGTCTGCGCAGCGATCGCCATCGCATCCAGGTTGAACAGCGAATATCCGTAGGGTTTGGTGCGCGCTTGTTCGAGCGGGAAACTGCCGTCGGCGGCTTCCTGATTGGGAATGAGCACGCTCGTGAAGCGGTTGCGGCAGTATTCGCTGAGGGTCGCGTTGCCCGTTAGTTGGGCGAAGGCGGCCACTTGCGTGACCCAACACGTGCCGTGATTGTTCTTGGCGTCGCGCTCGGCGATGCCATAGGCATGCGTGGTCATCCACTCGAGATATTCGGCGAACCATTTCCTGACGCCGGCGAGATCGGACGCGCTCAGTTTGATGCGCGGGGCCGCGCGGGCAACTTCCACGAGGTGTAAGGTGTCGATGATGCCAGTTCCCCGCCCCGTGAAGCGACCGTGAATCGCCTGCGCATATTGCAGGTTCGGATTCATGCGCGTGGCGTCGTCGATGAACCAGGCGCGTAGATGGCGCGCGGCATGATCGGCATACTTGCGGTCGTGGGTGAGTTGATAAGCGGCGGCGAGCGACGGGACGATCAGGCTGAGACGGATGAGAGCGAGGCGATGATCGTTGAAATTATCGGGGTTGCTCATGCCGTCGCGCTGGACGTAGGGGCCGCCGGGGTCCTTGGGATTGGGCCACCAATAATCGCCTTCGGAGAAGTAATCGTGCTTGCCTCCGGCGCTTCGTGGAGAACTGGCTGCGGTGACAGTGACCGGTTGCTCGTTCAGATATTTCGCGGCGCCGCGAAGTACGCGTGGGCGCTCGATGGCGGCAAGGTCGAACTTTTCGGCGGAGAATACCGATGCCGCAGGCAGGGCGGCGGCGCACTTCAAAAAGGAACGGCGGCGCATTATGAAATCAGCATAACGCCGAATCGGGCGGTCATTCGTGGCGCAGGGCGTCGCTCGGATCGATGCGGATGGCGCGGGCTAATGGCTCGATGGCAGCCAGCGTGGCTACGGCGAGCAGGGCCGCGAGCGGTATGGCGGCGCTGGTCCAATCGGAAGGCTTGATTTCGAATAGCATCGATTCGACGTAGCGGGCGACGCCGAGGCCGGCGGCGAGGCCCAACACGGCTCCAACAGCGACTGCAAAGGCGATACGTGACAGCAGACTCACGGCGACGGCGTCGCGCGGCGCGCCGAGGGCGAAGCGAATTCCGATTTCCCTGGTCTGCCGCGAGACCGAATAACTCAAGACGCCATAGAGTCCAACGGCGGCCATGGCGGCGGACACCACGACAAAGAAGGCCGCAAGCATCGCCAGGAGGCGCTCGGGAAGGATGCCATTGGCGATCTTGGTGGATTCGAGTTCCACCATGCTGACGCGAACGCCCGGGCTGGCTTCCGCGATGGCTTTCCTCAACAAGGGCGCAATGGCGCCTGGATTCTGAGCGGTTCGCACGGCGAGGCGGGCGGCGCCGACATCGCGCAGCGGCTCGTAGACTGTAGGTAGAACGGATTCGCGGAGGCTGTTGTATTTGGCATCGGCGACCACGCCAACGACGACCTGCGGCCTCCACGAATTGAGGGACTCGCCGTTGACGCGTTCGAAGCGCTGGCCTAACGCGTTGTCATTGGAGAAATAGCGGCGGACGAAAGCTTCGTTGACGATGACGGCGGACTCTTTGGGCGCAAGATCGGCGGAGGTGAAATCGCGGCCTGCGACCATGCGAATGCGCATGGTCCCAAAGAATCCGGGCGCTACGCGCAGATAGACCGGACCTTGTGCGCCTGTGGCCTGGCCGGGCATGCGGATGAATGGATGTATCAACGGAGCGAAGGGACCAGCGACCAGCTCAATGTTCGACATGCTGGCGGCTTCGACGCCGGGCTCACTGCGCACACGGTCGAGAATCGAGAGGATGGCGTTGCGATTGGGAGCGGCGTCGGCCACGCGGCGGCCATCGAGACCAAGAAGAAGCACGCCTTGTTTGGTGAAGCCGAGGTCAACATTCATCAGATTGCGGAAAGAGATCAGTAGCAGGCCGCCGATAAACAGCACGACGAAACTGAAAGCCACCTGCGCGGCGACAAGGAGACGCGCGGCGCTCAGACGAGCCGAAGACCGGCCGCCGGACTTGAGCGCGGCCTCAGGCTGCGCAATGGCGGCGCGCCACGCTGGAATGGCGCCGAAAAGCAGCGTCACGAGGGCCCCCGCGATGGCTGTGAACAGGAAGACGCGGCCGTTGAGTTGGAGATCGAGATAGGCCGGCATGGTGGAGGGCATCAGACGATCGACCAGGAGCGGAGCGGTGGCGCGGGCGAAGGCCAATCCGACGATGCATGCGGGCGCGGCGATGAGCGCGCATTCGATAAGCGCCTGTTGCAGCAGGCGCAGGCGTCCGGCGCCTACAGCAGCGCGCAGCGCCATTTCCCGTTCGCGCGCCTCGGCGCGGGCGGCGAACAGATTGGCGACGTTCGAACAGGCAATCAGCAACACCAGGGCGGCAACGATGGCCAGAATCCACAATGGCCGCTCAAATTGCAGGCGCACGATGTTGGCGCGACCGTTGCCGGAGGGGACGACTTTGAGCGGCGCGCCGAGGATGCGCGGCATTTCGCCGGCGGGAACGCCATCCGTCTCGAAACTGCGCGCCAGCTCGCGCCGGGTGGCGGTGAAGACGGGCTGAAGCTTCTCGCGCAATGTTTCCGGGGTTACGCCGGGCTTCAACCGGCCCCAGATGTGGAGGAAGTCGACTTCCGGATCCACCAGGCTGTTGGCATTGCCGGGCAGCGATTCGATGGGCAGCCAGACATCGGTGAGGAAGCCGGTCTCGAGGCCGTTGAAGCCCTTGGCCGCAACGCCAACGATGCGGAACGTGCGGCCATTCGATGTCAGGGAGCGGCCGAGGACGTCGGGACTCCCGCCGAAGCGGCGTTTCCAAAAGGCGTAGCCCAATACGGCGGCGTCGCGCTGCGAACTGTCGTCCGCGTTCAGAGTGCGGCCGAGGGCGGGCGGGATGCCGAGGGTTCCGAAGGCGCTGCCGGAAATCCAGTTGAGGCGGGCGCGTTCGGCTTCGCTGTTGCCGAACGCGACCTCGGCGAGGCCGTTGCTGAACGAGGTCCCGAAGAGATCGGCGTCGGGACCAGCCGCTTCGCGGAAACGGCGCAGCGCGGGGTAGCTGAAGTAGTCGCCATCGGGACGGCCGCGCATCACGGCGGGATAGGAGAAGGAGACGAGGCGATCGGGCGCGGCGACGGGGAGCGGGCGCAGGAGGAGCGCGTCAATCAGGGAGAAGGCCGCGGTGCAGGCGCCGATGGCGAGCGAAAGGGCCGCCAAAGCCGCGAGCGTTGGCGTGGCGTTCTTGCGCAACATGCGAAAACCGAAGCGGAGGTCTTGCAGGAGCGATTCGATCCAAGACATGAGGCTGCCTCAGTCACATAGTGTATTAGTTAAATAATACATTCAATCGGGTAAAGACCGGACGAGGCGGTTTTACGGGCGCGCCAGACCGGGAAGTCTGTCGTACTGGGCCATGCCCTGACGGATTAGGTCGATGTCCTCCGGAGCAAATGGCAATGGGCGATAGGTCATCAGGTCAAAGTCACGTGGGTCCCAATGGGCCTTCATGATGCCGGTTTCGGAATGCCGTGAGACGCCCTCGAGAAGGTGCGCGATCTCGTGCGTCATGACGTGCGCCAGGACGGCGGATCTCTGGTTTAAGTTGTTGACGGAATGGTCGATGCGGTCGATCATCACCACGATTTTGGCGCTTTGTGGTTGGGCGTAGGCGAGCGCGCCGGGGTGATGGTCCGTGGGTGTGTTTGTCATGAACCCGATCTCCAGAGTGTTGGCCTGCTTAACGCCCCGGCAAGCGGCGTTCTTCTTGGACCGCCATTCCACCGTGACGCCTGCGGGCGCGAACATCCGCGTGCTGACCGCCTCGGCATGGAGCAGAACCAGGGTTGGGGTTTCATCGTCCGCGGCGACACAGACCCGGATCTTGCCTGCAGACTGTGCAATTGCGGGCGCCACCGCGATAAGCGCCATCAGCGTAGCCGCGAAGAGTTTGTTTACCCCGTTCTTCATCCCCCGCCTCCTTCAGGCCGGCTTTTGAGCCGGACACTGGGGACCTTCGGAAACGGGGACCTAAACGGCTAACGAAACCGGCGGATTTATGCAAGAATGCTGCTGATGAGCGGGAATCACTCGGTTTCGGAGCTATTGATCGCCTGGGGAAACGGCGAACCGGCAGCGCTGGAACACCTCACGCCGCGCATCTACCACGAGTTACACAAGCTGGCGCGGGCCTATCTGCGCCGCGGGCGGCCCAACCAATCCCTCCAGCCCACGGCGCTCATCAACGAGGCCTACTTACGATTGCTCGATCAGGGGCAACTGGTGCAGTGGGAGAATCGCGCGCATTTCTTCGGAATCGCAGCCAGGCTGATGCGGCTGATCCTGGTCGATCACGCGCGCACGCGGCGCGCGGCTAAACGAGGGGGTAACGCCGGGCCTGTCACGTTGGACGATTGCATGGCGGTTTCGCCAGGGCGCGCGCCGGACGTGCTCGAAGTGGACGAAGCTCTCGAACGGTTGGCGCAGGTGGATGAGCGCAAGGCAAAGGTGATCGAGTTGCGCTACTTCGGAGGGATGGACCGGGAAGAGGTAGCGGCGGCGCTTGGCCTCACCGTTCCGACGGTGAAGCGGGATCTGCATCTGGGCGAAGCGTGGCTGCGGAGATTTCTCGCAGGGCAGACTGCATGAGCGGCGACCGCTGGCAGTTAGTGGAGAAGATCTTCCATGGGGCGGCGGAGCTTAAGCCCCAGGCGCGACTGGCATTTCTCCATCAGGCTTGCGGCGGCGACGAATCGCTGCGGCGGGAAGTGGAGTCGCTGTTGGCGCACGAATCCGAAGACGGCAAAACGTTCGCAGGTCCCGCGGAAGAGCCGCCGCCCGAATTCATCGCGCACTACCGCATCAGGGCCAAGCTGGGCGAGGGCGGCATGGGCGCCGTCTATCGAGCCACCGATACCAAGCTGGGCCGGGAAGTGGCGATTAAGGTCCTGCCGGCCGCGTTCGCGGCCGACCCGGAGTTAATGGCGAGACTGCAGCGCGAAGCGAAGGTGCTGGCGTCCCTGAACCATCCCAACATCGCCGCAATCTATGGCGCGGAAGACGGCGCGCTGGTGATGGAGTTGGTGGAAGGTCAGGACCTCAGCGGACCCTTGCCGCTCACGACGGCGCTGAACTACGCCGCGCAGATCGCGAGTGCGCTCGACGCCGCGCACGAAAAAGGGATCGTGCACCGCGATTTGAAACCGGCTAACATCCGCGTCAGGCGCGATGGCGTCGTGAAAGTACTCGATTTCGGCTTGGCAAAGGCGACGCTGCCGGGAAGCGATTCCGACAGTTCCCCTACCTTGACTCAGGGCACGCGGACGGGCGCGATTTTGGGGACCGCCGCCTATATGGCTCCTGAGCAGGCACGCGGCCAAGCAGTAGACAAGCGCGCCGATATCTGGGCGTTCGGGGCGGTCTTGTTCGAAATGCTGACCGGGAAAAGGCTCTTCGGCGGCGACAGCGTTTCGGATTCGCTGGCGGCGGTGCTCACCCGCGAACCGGATTTCGACGCTCTGCCCGCAGACACGCCGGCGCACGTGCGCAGTCTGCTGGAACGCTGCCTCCACAAAGATCCCAAGCTGCGTTTGCGCGATATCGGCGATGCCGGAATGCTGCTGGATCCCGCGCAACCGGAAAGGCCGAAGCGCGGCCGGCCTTGGATTCCATGGGCTGCGGCTGGAGCGCTCGGCCTGGCTCTCGCCGGAGCGGGGGTACAGTGGCTGCGGACGTCATCCGACGCCGGCAAGACGGCGAAAGAAGGCGCTATCCGCTTCCTGCTGCCGCTTCCAGAGAAAGCGGCCTTTAGCACCTATGACCAGCCCGTCCTCTCACCGGATGGCAAACGAAGTGGTGTTCAGCGCGCGCAACGAAAACCGCGGCTTCTTTGTCCATTCACTCGACACCCTGGAAACGCGCCATTTCGCCGGCCCCGAAGATTTCATTTCGCCCTTCTGGTCGCCCGACGGACGCTTCGTGGCGTTTCTGAGCGCCGGAACGTTGAAGAAAGCCGATTTAGCCGGCAGCGGCGCGATCATCACGATTTGCGAGGCCGGGCTTGGTTTTGGCGGCGCATGGAATCAGGACAACGTGATCCTGTTTGGCAGCAATGGCGGCATCATGCGGGTGAGCGCCGCCGGCGGTGAGCCGGCGCCAGCGACTCATCTCGACAGCTCCAAGGGCGAGGTTTTTCACTCATGGCCGTCGTTCCTGCCCGATAACGATCATTTCCTGTTCACGGTTTCGGCGTCGCGGCCAGAGAACCGGGGCGCTTATATCGGATCTCTGAGTTCCGCGGCGGCGCGCCGCATCCTGCCCGATGCCACTAATGCGCAATACAATCCTCTCGGCTACGTGGTCTTCAACCGGGGCAACGTCCTGCTGGCGCAGCGGTTCGACGCGAGGCGACTGGAACTTACAGGCGACCCGTTTGCCGTCGCGCAGGGCGTCGCGACGCTTGCCAATTTCTCGTGGGCGGCTTTCTCCACGGCGGGCAGTTCGTTGGTCTACCGCGTGGGTTCGGGTTTCTCCGTGGTGCAGATGGAATGGCGCGACCGCAAAGGCAACCGGGTGGGAACCGTAGGCGCGCCCGCCGATTACAGCAACCCGGCGATTTCGCCCGATGGACGGACGCTGGCCGTGAGCAAGAGAGACCCAGCCACGAAGACGCGAGACATCTGGGTATTCGATCTCGAGCACGGAACCGACCGGCGGCTGACGTTCGACCCGGGGGACGACAGCAGCCAAGTGTGGTCGCCGGACAGCCAACAAATCATATTTACATCGAATCGCAAGGGCGCGCGCGACATATGGCAGAAGGCTGCCAGCGGCGCGCACGACGAGGAAGTAGTGCTTGCGTCGAACGTCCAGAAACCAGTCGACGATTGGACCCATGACGGGCGCTACGTCATTTTCGGAAACGTTGGCGAGGGCGCGAAGCGACAGGAATGGGCGTTGCCGCTGTTTGGGGAGCGCAAACCTCTTTCCGTGATTGCCGGGAATTACACCGTGCAGGGAGCGCAGGCGTCTCCCAACGGGAAATGGATCGCCTATTCCGCGGACGAATCGGGCACGCAGGAGATTTATGTGCAAAGCTTTCCGCCAACCGGAGGCAGATGGCAGATTTCGACGGATGGCGGCATCGAGCCGTCGTGGAACACAAACGGGAAGGAACTGTTTTACTTGCACGGGACGAAACTGATGTCGGTGGAGGTCAAGACCGAGGGCGATCGATTCGAGCAAGGAACGCCGCGGGTTCTGTTTGAGGCGCCGTTTGGAAATATGTTGAGGAACGCTTATGCCGTGGCGCCGGATGGGCAGAGGTTTCTGGTGAACGCGCGGTTTGAGGGGACGGATAGTTTGCCGATGACGGTGGTGTTGAATTGGCCGGCGGTGAAGCGGTAGCGGGCTGACGGCGCTGAGTGAACGGCGACAGGCTGGGGAGCCTGTCATACCAAAAAAAACGGGCGGCCTTGCGGCCGCCCGTTTTTACATTCAGCTATCGGACAAAGACCGAGATCGTGACGCTTACCGTCTGACCTCCTTGTCCGTAAGCGGTCAGGGTGTAGGTCTGGTTGCTGACCGGGTTGATGGTGATGCTGCCGCTGGGCTGACCAGTGGTCGGCGGGATATCGCCGCCAATGATCACCACTGAGGTGGCATTCGCCGTGGTCCACTGCAGAACCACCGGCGAGCCGGCGGCAGTGGAGTTGGGCGGATTGGCCGTGAACGACAGGATCTGCACGGTGCCGACCGTGACCGTGGCATTGGCCTGGATTTGTCCAGCGCCGTTGGTGGCGGTCAAGGTGTACACAGTGGTGCTGGTCGGGGCGACCGTCGCGCAATCGTTCGCGTTCAGGTTGGAGCCGACGCCCGGCGAGATGGAGATATTCGACGCGTTGGTGACCTGCCAGCATAGCTTGGTCTGCTGACCATTGCTGATGGCCGACGGGTTCGCGACGAAGGTGACGACTTGCGGCACGGCGTTACCGGACACGGTGACTGTCACCGGCGAGGTTACCGAGCCTTGCGCGTTAGTCGCCGTCAAGGTGTAAGTGGTGGTCGCGTTGGGCGACACCGTGGTGCTGCCGTTGGCGGTCACGGCGCCGACGTTGGGCGAGATGGTGACCGTAGTGGCGTTGTTGGTGGCCCAGCTCAGGGTGGTCTGGCCGCCCGGCGCGATGCTCAGCGGGCTGGCTTCGAACCGGACGATCTGCGCCGCTCCGGCCGCACCGACCGTGACCGTTACCGCTTGATTGACCGTGCCGTTGGGGCCGGTGGCGGTGAGGGTGTAAGTGGTGGTAGCCGTGGGCGTGACCGAAACCGAGCCGGACGGATTGACCGTGCCGACGCCCGGAGTGATGGTAACCGACGTCGCGTTCTTGGTCACCCAGATCAGGGTGGAGCTCTGACCGGCGGAGACAGTCGCGGGATTGGCGTAGTACTGCGTGATCGTCGTGGCAGTGGGAGCGACAGCCGAAACCGAGGTGTTATTGGTGGCGATTACGCCATCGGTATTCTTCACGGTCAGGCGGAAGCTGTAGGTCTGGCCGGCCGCGGCGGTGAAGGTCGTGATGGCCGCCGTCGGGTTAGAGAGCGTCACGGTGGGACCGGCGATCTGGCCCCACTGGTAGGTGAGCGTCTCTCCCGCCGGATCATACGAACCGCTGCCGTTCAAAGTGATGATTCCGGCCTGAATGCCCGTCTGGCTCGGACCGGCGTCGGCGACCGGCGTACTCTTGCCGACGCGGCGCGTACCGAGCTGGTAGCGAATGCGCGGAACGTCCATCGGCACCGGAGTGGTGATCTTGGCGAAATCGCGAGCGTGGATGAAATTGCCAACTTCGAGCCCAAAGGTGATTTGACCGCTGTCATGCGCATCGATCAGGGTCTGGTTGTAATCGGCTTCGGCCGTGAAGGCCACGTGCGTGGTGATGGGTTGAGTCAATTTCAACTCAGCGCCGGGCGTGGCGTGAGAGCCAGCCAACTGGCGGCGCAGATAGCCGACGTTGCCTTGCACCTGGGCATCGCCCCAAACGCCGAACAGGAAGTTGACGCCATACTGGTTGACTTCCTGCGCGTAGGTTTGCAGGAAGATCCCCGGGGTGAGGGCCTGGCTGTTCAAGACGGCCTGGTTCTTAAAGCCCTGCGTGCCGAAGAGGCCGATGCGGCCATCCTTGAAGATGTAATCCAACAGGAAGGCAGCCTGGCCGAGTCCGCCGCCGCTCTGATAGCCCTTGAAACTGAGGTACTTGAAGCTGCCGAACGCGCCGGCTTGCAGGTTGCCCCAGCGGTTGACCAAACCGATATCGAACTGGCCTTCCTGGTGGCCAGGGTAATACATGTACTCACCCTGCGCCTGCACGGCGTGCATGCCATCGCCGCCAAACGGCGAGAAGAACTGGGCGCGGCCGTTGACTGTAAAGTCGCCGGTGCGCGCGGGTCCGAAGGTGGGTCCGATATCCAGGCCAACCAGGGAAAACTTCTTGTTGCGGCGCTGGGCTTCATCCACCGCGCCCAAGGCTTCGGTGTGGGCAATGTTGGTGGTCTGCTGTTCGGAAAGCGGCTTGGGCAGCCCGTTGACTTCGTTTTCGAGCTGATTTTCCTTGTTGCGGACATCCGCCATCTCAGCCTTCAGGCGATCGTTATCGCCCTGCAAGGCCTTCATGGCGGCTAAAATGTCGTCGAGCTTATCGAGTTTTTTGAGAATCTGTGCGCAGCAATCGGCTTGCTTCTGCAACATGTCCTGGATGTGATTCAGAATCGGAGTGAGAGCCTTCAGAACGTCGCCGATGCCCCCCTCCTTGATAATATTGCCTTGACCGTCAGTCACGGTCAGCACGACGCGGCGGTTCATGAACCGCCCTTCCTTCGTTTTGTTATTGACCTCGGGGCTGGCCTTGCCGTTGCCTGCGGTGGTGATCTGGCTGGCCGAAGCTCCGTACTTTACGAGAAATTCCTTAACCGCTTCCGCGCGCGCCAAAGCTAACTTGTCGTTATATCGCGCGGAACCGACGTAGTCCGTATTCCCAGTGACCTTGACGTGAAATTCCGAATGCTGGCCCAATAACTCCGCCAGGCGAAGCATGCTCGGATATCCGTCCGATAAAATGGACGAATTAAATTCGAAATTTATCTCTTCCCAGTCGTCTTTGGTCTGGCCCGCTGGATTCAACCCCTGAGCATATAGACAGGACGCAATTAGCCCGAACGCGCCTATAGCTGCTAGTTTCTTCATCGTCTTCTAACTCTCCTCAACTGTGATCCGCATGTGCAAAGAAAACCGAAGCTCCAGGAGCGATCCGTCCTCATAAAGACGTTAGGTCGAAGCTCCCACTCAGCGTTCCGACGGAGCCAAGGCGGCTCCGAGTGAGGCCGCGAGCAGCCCCCACGCGCAATGTAAATAGCATACACCGGAAAATAGTGTGGTCTCAAATCCTGTCAGGACATTACATTGAGATTTCGCGTGCGTACCTTAACAAATGTCCTGCATAAAATGGGACAATCTCAAAGAAGCTGGAGGACGGGCAATCGCTCTCGTAGTTTGAGGGAGGAAAGTCCGGTCTCCATAGGGCAGCGTGCCGGTTAACGGCCGGGGTCCGCTACGGCGGATACGGAAAGTGCCACAGAAAATATACCGCCTCTACGGCGTACGCCGTAGAGGTAAGGGTGAAAAGGTGCGGTAAGAGCGCACCGCGGTGGAAGTAATTTCACTGGCAGGGCAAACCCCACGCGGAGCAAGGCCAAATAGGGGAGGAGGGACGGCCCGTCCCGTTTTACTTCCGGGTAGGCTGCTAGAGCCGGACAGCAATGTCCGGCCCAGAGGAATGATTGCCGCCCGCAAGGGCACAGAAACCGGCTTACAGTCCTCCAGCTTCGAAAGCGCTTGCATTGGGTAGCAAATGCGATAGCATGACAGGCATGCTGCGAACTGCTATCTTCGTTTGCCTGTTTTGCGCCGCCGCTTTTCCCCAAGGGCGCGGACGCGGCAATGCCCCCCGGAATTTCCCTGAGCCCAAAGAAGGCGACTATATCGCCAAGAATTATACCTTCACGACGGGCGAAACGCTTCCCGAAGTGCGCATTCACTACACTACCGTGGGCACGCCGGTGAAAGACGCCTCAGGTAAAACCCGCAACGCGGTTATCGTTATGCACGGAACCGGCGGAAGCGGCAGTGGATTCCTCGGCGGAGGGTTCGGCGGTTTCCTTTATAAGCCCGACGGACTGCTGGACGGCACGAAGTATTTCATCGTGATGCCGGACGACGTAGGCCACGGGAAATCGAGCAAGCCCTCGGACGGCATGCACCAGAAGTTCCCCAAGTACACCTATGAAGACATGGTGCGGCTGGAATACAAGCTTATGACAGAGGGGTTGGGCGTGAACCACATGCGCCTGGTGATGGGGACCTCGATGGGCGCCATGCACACCTGGATGTGGGGCTATATGTACCCCGATTTCATGGACGCACTGATGCCGCTGGCTTCGGCGCCGGTGGAGATCGGCGGCCGCAACCGCATGCTGCGCAAGATGGTGATGGATTCGATCACTAAAGATCCGGAATTTAAAGACGGCGAGTACACGGACAAGCACCTGAAAGGGATGATGCCGGCCGAATTCGCGCTGTTCATGATGACCTCGAGCCCATTGCAGTTGTTGAAGCAGGACCCGACACGCGAGAAGGCCGACGCCTCTTTCGAGCAGCGATTCTACGGGGCCGCGGCGGAACGCTGGCCGGATCCAAATGACATGTACTACGCGTATAACTGCTCGCGCGATTACAACCCCGAGCCGCACCTGGGGAAGATTGTTGCGCCGCTCTACGCGGTGAACTCGGCGGACGACCAGGTGAATCCGCCGGAGCTGGGGATTCTGGAGCGGGATATCAAGCTGGTGAAGCAGGGGCGGTATATTTTGATTCCGACGAGCGATCAGACGCGCGGGCACGGGACGCATTCGATCCCGGCGATTTGGGGGAATTATCTGGATGAGTTGCTTAAGCAATCGCAGCCGAAGTAGCGTGGCGAGCGAGGGGCGGGCTAAAGCCCTCCGCGGGCTGAAGGCCTGCCCTACGATCGCTTTGTTGACGATGACGGCATTGGCGCAGCAGACGGCGCCGCTGTGGAGTCCCACGGACCCGCTGTGGCAGAAGGCGGCGCCGGACACTTATCGTGTGCGCGTGGAGACTACCAAGGGCACGTTTGTGCTGGAGGCTGTCCGCTCGTTGGCGCCACGCGGAGCGGACCGGTTCTATCATCTGGTGGAGAGCGGATTTTACGACGATTCGCGATTCTACCGGGCGGTGCCCGGGCGGTTCATCCAGTTTGGGATCGCCGGGAATCCGACGCTGGCTCAGGTTTGGCGCAAGGCCGAGTTTCCCGACGATAAGGAAAGCGCCAGCAATGCGCGCGGTTGGTTCGGCTTCGCCATGACAGCGCCGAATACGCGTGTCACGCAGATCTACATCTGCACCAACGACAGCATGAAACGGCAGGACGGGGACGGGTTCGCGATCTCGGGCATGTGGTGGAAGGCATGGACGTGGTGGACGCGCTTTACACCGGGTACGGAGAGACTTCGGGCGGCGGCATGCGCGCCGGACATCAGGACAAGCTATTCGAAGAAGGCAACGCCTATCTGGACCGCGAGTTTCCTAAGTTGGACCGGCTCATTCGAGCCAGTATCGTAAGTCACTAGGGCACAGTAGCTGCATTACTTCGGGCGAGGGACCCGAAGTATGAAAAATCGACTTACATTCTTGCTTCCCCTGGCCGGCGCCGTTCTTGCGGTGGCAGCTTGGGCGAGTGTTTCTACCGATTACGACCATCACGCTGACTTTAGCCGCTATCACACTTACTCATGGATCGGCGTGAAGGCCGGTAACTCTCTTTGGCAGGACCGGATTATGGCGGACGTGGACGCCCAGATGGCCGCCAAAGGCATGACCAAAGTCGCTTCCGGCGGGGACGCCAGCGTTTCTGCATTTGGGCAGTTGACTCAGCAGGATACGCTGCAAACGTTCTACGACGGATTTCCCGGCTGGGGCTGGCGTGGCTGGGGCGGTATGGCAACGGCGACGACCACAGTAACCCCGGAGAAGGTGGGGAATCTCACCGTGGATGTCTTCGATGGAAACAGCAAACAACTAGTCTGGCGCGGTCAAGCTTCCGAGGTGCTTTCGTCAAAAGCCGACAAGAATGACAAGAAGCTGGAACACAGCGTGGAAGAGATGTTCCACAAGTTCCCACCTACCAAGGGCTAACCCGGCCGCTTATTTGCGAGTACCGCGATGCCGATCTCACGGAGTTGGCGCTCCGGCACTTCCGAGGGCGCCTCACACATGAGATCGGCGCCGCGGGCGGTCTTGGGGAACGGAATGACGTCGCGAATGGACGCTTCGCCCGACAGGATGGCTACCAGGCGGTCGAGCCCCAGGGCGATGCCACCGTGCGGCGGAGCGCCATATTCGAGCGCATCGAGCAGGAAGCCGAAGCGGCGGTGCGCCTCTTCGGCGGAAAACCCGAGGGCGGCGAAGACTTTGGCTTGCACGTCGCGGCGGTGAATACGAATGGAGCCCGAGCCCAGCTCAACGCCATTGAGCACCAAGTCGTAAGATTTGGCGCGGCAGCGCGCGGGATCGGCGGTGAGCTTTTCGAGATCCTCATCAAGCACCGACGTGAATGGATGGTGCGCCGCGTTCCAGCGATTCTCGCCTTCGTCCCATTCGAACATCGGGAAATCTACGACCCAAAGCCATTGGAAATTCTTGGGATCGAGCAGCTTGTGGCGGTCGTTGAAGCGTTGGGCGCAGTGCAGGCGGAACTGGCCGCAGGCCTGGTAGACGGTCTCTTCAGGGCGATGGCCCTTGGGCTCGCCAGCCCAGCCGGCGATCATCAGCAGATCGTTTTCGCCGGCTCCACTACGCTCGCGCACTTTGGCGAAGACGCCGGGATAATCTTTTTCGAGACGCTTGGGGTCGTCGAAGATGCGCAGACCACGTTCCTGTCCGAAGGCTTTTAAATCGTCGCGCTCTTTGCGGCTCAACGCGCCGACGGCAGGGATGTGGATGGCGACCAGCGGCAAGCCGTGGGCGGTCAATTCGGGCAGCAAGTCTTCGACGCCATACATGGGTGGGACGCGGCGATCGGGCTTGTCGCTGCCGTACTGGCGCATGGCCTCGGCATAGGTGAGGCGCGGAAAGGGCGTGGTGACGTTGTGGCCGGCGACTTCGCACACGCGCTCGATGAGCGGCTCGATGGTCTCGAATATCTGCTCCTGCTGCGGAAACGACATTTCGAGATCGATCTGCGTGAATTCGGCCTGGCGATCGGCGCGGAAGTCTTCATCGCGGAAGCAGCGGACGATCTGAAAATACTTCTCGTAGCCGCTGATCATGAGGAGCTGCTTGAAGATCTGCGGCGATTGCGGAAGCGCGTAGAACGTGCCGGGCTGCACGCGGCAGGGGACGAGGTAGTCGCGCGCGCCTTCGGGCGTGGAGCGCGTCATGAAGGGCGTTTCGATTTCGAGGAAGCCGCGCTCATAAAGCGTCTGGCGCACGGCGAACGAAATCTTTGAGCGCAAAACGATATTGCGCTGCATACGCGGGCGGCGTAGATCGACGTAGCGATACTTGAGACGCGCCTCCTCGGAGACATCGACTTCGTCTTCCATGGGGAATGGCGGTGTGCGCGATTCGTTGAGAATCCAGATTTTGGAGACGGCGACTTCCACTTCACCGGTGGCGATGTTGCGATTTACGGTCTCGGCTGAGCGCTTAATGACCACGCCTTCGACGGCGATCACGTATTCGCTGCGGACTTCGCCGGCGCGGGCCAACACCTGAGGGTCGGCATCCTGGCGAAAGAGGAGTTGCGTGATACCGTCGCGGTCGCGCAGGTGCATGAAGAGCACGCCGCCAAGATCGCGGCGGCGATGCACCCAGCCCATGAGGATCACGATCTTGCCTTCATCGGATACGCGCAGTTGGCCGCAAGTATGAGTGCGGCGAAGGTCGCCAAGAAAGTCGAGCGCTACGGATGTTTCCATATTGAGTTCCGCGTTTTGGGATTAATTTCGAGAGGCCGCGAGCAAACTCTGTTGCAAGCGAGCCGCGATCTCATCGGGCGCGAGCGATTGCTGTTCGCCCGTGGACATATCTTTGAGAGCGAAGCGGCCGGCCGCGAGTTCGTCATCACCGACGATCATGGTGAAGCGCGCGCCGAGTTTGTTCGCCAGCTCCATACTGCGTTTCAGCTTGCCCTCGGCGAGTTCCACCGAAAGGCCCGCGCGGCGCAAATCGCGCGCCATCACGGCCGCGCGCCGCAGGGCGGGTTCACCCATGGGCGCGATGAAGAGATCGAGCGAAGCGGCGGTTTGTTCGCCTTCGACGCTCATGACCAACCGGTCTTCGCCGATTGAAAATCCGATGCCGGGGCCGGGGAGTTTCGAGCCCAGCGATTCGGCGAGGCCATCGTAGCGGCCGCCGCCGAGAACAGAATTTTGCGCGCCCAACGAGCCGTGAACCACTTCGAACGTGGTGCGCATGTAGTAATCGAGCCCGCGCACGAGGCGCGGCTTCACTTCGTATTCGATGCCGCGATCATCCAGATACGATTTCACCGCTTCGAAGTGCGCGCGGCAAGCGTCACAGAGGCATTCCAGGATGGTGGGCAGCTTCTCGATGATGGGCTGGTCGGCTTCGACTTTGCAATCGAGCACACGCAACGGATTGGTCTCGGCGCGGCGCTGGCAATCGCCGCACATGGAGGAGGCGACCGGCTTCAGCGCTTCGCGCAGACGTTCGATGAATTGCGGGCGGCAGTTGCGGTCGCCGACGGAGTTGATGATGAGCTTGAAGCCGCTCAGACCGGCTGCCTTGAGGATCTCGATCACCATCTCGATGACTTCGGCATCGACGGCGGGCGATTCCGAGCCGATGGCCTCGGCGCCGATCTGAAAAAACTGGCGGTAGCGACCCTTTTGCGGGCGCTCGCGGCGGAACATGGGGCCGATGTAGTAAAGCTTCTGCACGCCGGGGCGCTGATCGAGGCGATGCTCGATGTAGGCGCGAATGACGGACGCGGTGTTTTCGGGGCGCAGCGTGAGCGAAGAGCCGTCGCGATCTTCGAAGGTGTACATCTCTTTGCTGACGATATCGGTGTCGGCGCCGACGCCGCGGGCGAAGAGCTGGGTTTCCTCGAGAATAGGCGTGCGGATCTCGCCGTAGCGGTAAGCGCGGAACACGGCGCGGGCCGCGTCTTCGACACGATTCCAGACTTCGGTGGATGGGGGCAGTAAGTCCCTGGTTCCTTTGACGGCTTTAATCAAGGTAGTTGGAAACCCCTAGCGTAGCACGCGGGCGCGCACGCTTCCGCAGGCCTTTTCCGCGAGATTTAGTGCGACGAATACTGCTGCTGCGGGGGATTCAGAATGATGGGCACCGTCTTTTGCGTATCGGTGATATCGATGGTGTTCCCGTAGGTCTGGTAGCCCTTAGCAATCACCTGGAAGCGAATCTCGCCCTGCGGGATTTCGGGGATGGTGGCGTGGCCGTCCTGGTCGGTGCGGAGTTCCCACTGCGTGCGGACAGCTTTGCCCAGCTTGAAGACCGAGTGGCCCTTGACGAAGCGCACAATGACGTCGGCCTGGTTGATGGGCCGGCCGGATTGGGTCTTCACCTCGACGGTGATCTTGGTCATGGGTGCGTCGTCGGCATAGGCCGCAACACCCGCCACAACCAGCGCCGTCAGCCAAAGGGCAACGTTCCGAATTCCGCGCATGTTTCAATTATACAGGCCGGGCGGCGCGCTTTGAGCGGGTGCTACACTAAAGATAAGCAGCTCACCTGCGCATCTCGATATGGGGGCGTAACGGATTCGACGGGATCGGATCGTGGTGGGGAGGCGTGCCGGGTTCCGAGCTCCCGTAAAACGATCGGACAACATAACTGCCAACACGCAGTTTGCATACGCTGCTTAATTAATTAAGTAGCCGCTCCAGCCGCTGAGCCCGCGCGGCGGTGAGTGAGCGTCATTTTGCGGGATTGGCCAATGGCTTCGGTCCGGAGCCGGCGGCTGAAACCCAATCGGACTAGGCGGTTGTCTTTCTTGCCGGCTCTGAAGCGGCTTGCCGAAATTACGAACCGGAAACGCACGTAGTTCTCTTCATTGCGGACTTTTTCGGACGGGGGTTCAACTCCCCCCGCCTCCACC
>CAVUQS010000005.1:0-522931 GCA_963743705.1 Bryobacterales bacterium
AGCGGCTCGGCGGCGAAATGGCGCTTCAGGCCGCGGCATTCGCTAGGGCGGCGGCCACGCGCTCATCGGGAATCGGTTTCAGCAAGATAGTCGATGCCGTTGGATTGAAAGGCATCGATGAGATATTCGTTGTATGTGGTGGCGAAGATCACGGGACATGTGACTTGCGTGCGCCGCAGGATTTCGAACGACACGCCGACTCCGCCGAGTTGGATATCGAGGAACAGGAGATCAGGCGAGGGGTTGGATTCGAGCCACTTGACGGCTTCGGCGACGCCAGCGAGCTCGGCGACGATTGAGGCATCGGGCGCGGCTTTGCGGATGGCCGCGGCCAGGCGCTGGCGCGCGGGCAGCTCGTCTTCGATGATCGCGACTCTCACGCCGGTACGCGCCTCAAGGGCGTGCGGACCAGGAATTCAGCGGGCCGGTCGATGACTTCTATGGGGCGGCCGAGCGTGCGCACGCAGCGGTCGTGGAGATTCCGCAGGCCAATTCCCTGCCCCTGGCAGCGCCTGTTCCAGCGGACATTTGGGATTGCTGACCATCCACCGGAATCCGTCTTCGAGCGCGATGCGTACGCGCAACGGATTGCCGGGCGAGTGGGCGTTGTGTTTGACGGCGTTTTCAAGCAGCGTCTGCAGCGAAATCGGGGGCAGGAAGCAATCCTCGCCGCGTGCGCCGAAGCCATCGGCGATCAGTTCCAATTCGCCGCCGAAACGGCGCTCGAGCAGGCTGAAATAGCGCTGTGCGAATTCCAGCTCTTCGCTGAGGGCGACCAATTCCCGGCGATGCGCGGCCAGAATGTAGCGGTAGACCTCGGCCAGATGCTGATTGAATTCGAGGGCGCGGCGCGGGTCGCGCTCGATCAGCCAGCCGAGCGTGTTGAGCGAATTGAACAGGAAATGCGGGGCGACTTGCGCCTTGATGGCGGCAAGTTCGGTTTCGACGCGGGCGCGATCGAGACGTTCGACGGCCAAGAGGTCGTTCTCGCGCTGCTGGATGAGGTAGACGGTTTCGTAGACGTGCGTGATGAAGACCACGCAGATCACGAACAGAGCGTGGCGATGCGGATGGCGTCCCAATTGGGACCGAAGCCGAGCGACGCGATACCAGGCGAGCAGCATCAGAATCGCGACCGGCGCGGTGTAGAAGACGTTGGCGAAGAGCAGGACGCAGATCTTGCGAACGGGATGCTCGAACCAATCGTAGTAGCGGCGCTGGCGGAGGAGGAAGAATCGATTGCCGTGCCACACCAGGAACGAAATGAGGATCGACCAGGCGAGTCCGGCCCAATAGAGCGGCGCTCGCGGGCCATAGGGACCGAAATATCCGGCGAAATAGGGGACGGCGAGACCGAGGCGGGATCAAAATCAGGCGGATGCCGGCGTCGCGCAGAGCCGGCTCCGGAGGCCGGATTTCCAGCTTGGAGAGCCGTTTTCCGGCTTCGGCGACTCGATGGTTGGAGTTCGATAATCCACTTGAGGGGCGCCGTGCGATAGGCGATTCGCCGCGGCGGCTCGCACAGACAAGCTTGCACCTTGGGATCGGGTGGGGCTGGCGGACCGATGCGACCTCGAATTTCAACGACGCGCCCACGGGTTGCGACATTGCGGCGAGCGGCATAAACGCAGCCAGGGCAAAGACGCGAGCCGCGATTATCCTGGCGGGTCTCGTGGTTCGGCGTTGCATCTGAGGGCCGGCGAGCATCTACGAAGATCTTACTACGAAAACGCTTCTATATATTTCCGGCGGACGGTTCCGGTAAGATAGGCAGAATATTTGGCGGTCGAGACCTCCGTCGGTCTCCTATTTCCATAACAGACAGGAGGATGCATTGAAAGATATTATGCGAAAGCTCATGCTTGCCGGCCTGGCGGCGTTGTCCGCCGGCTTGCTGCTTCAGATGACGGCCAGGACCGGTGCGGCGCAAACGAACGATGCGGCGCTGGTGGCCAAAGCCAAACTGATTCACAGCCGGGTGCTGAAGCTCGACACGCACAACGATATCGAGCCCTCGAACTTCACGCCGGAGTGCAACTACACCATGCGGCTCACGACGCAGGTGAATATTCCGAAGATGGTCGAAGGCGGCATGGACGTCTCGTTCATGATCGTGTACGTGGGCCAGGGGCCGCTGACGCCGGAAGGGTTTGACAATGCATACCGCCAGGCGGTGGCGAAGTTCGACGCTATTCATCGGCTGACCGAAAAAATCGCTCCGGACAACATCGGCCTGGCGTTGACGCCGGCGGACGTTCTCGCCTTGCACAAGAAGAATCTTCGGATCGCGGTGATCGGCGTGGAGAACGGATATCCCATCGGGACCGACATCAAGCGAGTAAAGGAATTCTATGACCGGGGCGGGCGATACATGTCGCTGGCGCACAACGGCAACAGCCAACTGGCCGATTCGAATACGGGGGAAACGCAAGGTTACCTCTACAACAACGGGCTGTCGCCGCTGGGCCGGGAAGTGATCGCCGAGATGAACCGCGTGGGGATGATGGTGGATCTGTCGCATCCATCGAAGGGCGCAAATATGGAGGCTATGCGGCTTTCGAAGGCGCCGGTCATTGCGTCGCATTCCGGGGTGCGCGCGGTCGCCGACGTCAGCCGGAATATGGATGACGAGCAGTTGCTCGCTCTCAAGAAGAATGGCGGCGTGATTCAGGTGGTGGGGTTCGCATCCTACGTGAAGACCGATTCGAAGGAACGGACGGAAGCTCTCACGAAGTTGCGCGACGAGTTCGGGATTGCGGCACAGGGAGGCGGACGCGGCGGCAGGGGCGGCGGCGGAGGCCGTGGACGCGGCGGCGCGGGAGACGGAGCGGCGGCGAATACGCCGCGGCCATGCCCAGTGGAGAGCGCCGATGGCGCAGCTACGCAAGGTCGCAGAGGAGGCGGCGGCGCCGGCCGAGGGCGAGGCAACGCGGCTCTCGATGCCCTGTCACCGGAACGGCGCGCGGAATACGACAAGCGCCTGGCTGAGCTGGATGCCAAGTTCCCGCCGGCGGGCCGCGCCAACGTGAAGGACTTCGTGAATCACATTGACTACGCCGTGAAACTCATTGGAATCGATCACGTTGGGATTTCGTCAGACTTCGATGGCGGCGGCGGAATCGACGGCTGGAACAGCGCAGCGGAAGCGTTCAACGTCACGCTGGAACTGGTGCGGCGCGGCTACACCGAAGAACAGATCGGCAAGATGTGGAGCGGCAATCTGCTTCGCGTTTGGGGCGAAGTGCAGAAGGTCGCTGAAAAATTGCGGAAGGAGCCGGGTTAGGCTCCTTAGCGTTGCATGTCCGAGCGGACGATGCGGACGCCGAAGACGGACGGAGTCGACCTGCCGCCGGCGGCTTCGAAGCGGACGGTGACTTTCTTCTTGTCCGCGACCGAATCCGCAGGGATTGGATATTCGACATCGAAGAAGCGGATTTCCTGCTGCGGACTATGGCGCAATGAGGTTTGGTCGCCGACCTTCTTGCCATCGACCAGAACGTCGCAGCCGCCGGGTCCGCGGTTCTCATTGCTGTAGGTGACGATCAGCGTCATCGGATGCGTGGGATCGGCCGCCAGATCGAAGGAGAACCACTTGGCGGCGGCGCGGCCAAAGCGATCTTCCACGCGCACGGGCGCGCTATCTTCGCCTTGCTGGTTGAAATCGCGCTCGGCCTGCATCTGACCGGGTTGCGCAAAGGCGACGGTGGCCGCTTCCAACTTCTTCTGCTTCTCTTCCTGAGCGCGGACGCCGGCCTCTTTGCTGGCCCACTCGGTGGGCGTGTACATATCCCAATAGATGGCGTAGCGCCTGCGCGGGAGCTGATAGAAGGGGACGAAGTCGATCTCCTGCTTCAGGCCGACGCCCGCGGTGCGGAACGCGCCGGGCTTGCCTGCGACCGGCTTCAGCCAGTTCGACACCGGCTCCTCGGGCGCGACGAATACGGGCACGTCCGATGCGGCGGTGCGGCCTTGCCCGCGGGCCGCCTCCGGGCCTAAGTCCCCGGCCAACACGAGTGGCCCCCACATCACGGCGAAGCGATTGGGGTCGTCGGCAAGCGCTTCTTTGCGGAGGGTCTTGGGCATGACGAGCTCGACGGTGTCACCGGCTTTCCAGGTGCGCGCGATCTCGACGTAGGAATCCGCGGGAGCAACCGATTTCATCGCGGCGCCGTTGACTTTGACGCTGAAGCCCTGGCCCGCCCAGTAGGGACGGCGCAGCGCGAGCGTGAACTTCTTGGAAGATTGCGGCGTGACCTTGATGGTGACTTCCTGGCCTATGGGCATGTCGGTGGCAACGTCGAGCTTTACGCCGGCGGACTTCCACTCCGCGACGGAAGGCGCGTAGACGTTCACCCAGAGCTTGTCGCCGGATTCGTAGTAAAGTCCGTCGGCGTGCAGAGAATGGCTCTCCATGGCGGAGCCGACGCAGCAGGTGAAGGATTGGAACTTGCCCTGATATTCGTGCTGAACGCCGCGTCCCACGGGCACCATGTAGCAGACGCGGCCGTCATCGGGATCCTGAGACGCCAGGATGTGATTGAACAGCGCGCGTTCCTGGTAATCGGCATTGTGAATGTCGGTCTGCATGGAAAACAGCGTGCGCGCCATTTTGATCATGTTGTAGACGTTGCAGGTCTCGGCGGTGCGGCCGTCGATCATGTTGGATAGCTGATCCGGCTGGCCGAAATACTCGTTCCTGGTGTTGCCGCCGGTGGCGAAGGTGTGGTGCTGCGTCACCTCGTTCCAGAAATACTTGGCGGCCGCGCCTTCGGTTTCGTCGCCGGTGTACATGTAGACCTTCAAGGCGCCGTACAGCTTGGGGACCTGGGTGTTGCCGTGGACTCCGGGGAGAATATCCTGCATCTGAGCAAGGCGATCGATGACGGCGACGTGATGGAACTTTTCGGAGAGCGCCAGCCAGCGCTTGTCGCCGCTATCGGCGTACAGATCGGCCAAAACCTCGTTCATGCCGCCAAACTCGGTGGACAGCATGCGCTGAATTTGCTCATCGCTCATCGGCGCCAGAATGGTTTCCGCCCAGGTTGCGAACTTGATCTCGACATCGAGGGCCGTGCGGTTTCCGGTGTAGCGATAGGCGTCGCGGAGACCGGCGAAGATCTTGTGCTGGACGTACCACGGCGACCACATACCGTTGAGATCGAAGCCTCCGGAACGGATGATGCCTTTGCTGAGCTGCTGAAAGAGGGTCTTGCCGTCGACGCGGTCCCTATCCATGAGGGCGCCCACATAGCCGTCGCCTTGCGCGTCCTGGATGAGCTTCATCTCGCTGACGATGTAGTCGGCGCGCTCTTTGAAGCGGGCATCGCCGGTGGCAGCCCACGCGAGGCTGACGCCCGAAAGATAGTGGCCTGCGATGTGTCCGGTGAGCTGGCGGCCGTCGCCATCCCAACCGCCATAGCCTTGCGCTTTGGGCTCGAGCTTGGCGCTGCGGCGTAAGAACGCCAGCATGCGATTGGGCTCAAGCGCGAGCAGATATTCGAGCTCAAGATCCTGCGCGTGCTTGAGGGGGCCGCCGGTCAAGCGGACGGTCTCGAGCGGCAGGGGGCGGGCCTTGACGAGGCGGAATTCGGTGTCGATGGCAGGGTTGCTGGCCTGCGCGGAGGCGAACGACGGGATGAGCGTGGCAGCAAGGGTGATGAGGACGGCTTTGGTCAAGTAAGGATCTCCATTCTCGATGGCGAGAGGGTAAGATCCAGTGTAACGATTCCGGGCGAGCGAGGCGAATCGTCAATTGACCTTGCCCAGGTATTTATCCAGCCAGTCGATCACTGCTCGAATCAGCTCGGGCCGCTTTTCGGAAACATCATGGGCCGTCTCGAACAGCACCACGTTCTTTTCGGCGTCCGGCGCGCCCAGCATGCGGACCAGCGCGTCTTTGCTCATGAAGATCCAGTCGTACTTGCCTGCGATCAATAGCGCCGGCGCCTTCAGATGGGGGGCGAAATCGACCTGGTCCGTTCCCGGCAGCGGCTTCTCGTTATAGAATCCGCCATCGAGCATGATCACCGCTTTGATCCGGTCTTCCACCGCCGCAAAGTTCACTCCCAACGCCGCACCCATGCTCACCCCCATGTATGCGATCCGGTTCCGGTCGATATCCGCGCGTGTCTCCAGATAGTCGATGGACCGCCCCAGATCTTTCGAGTCCTGGAACAGAGTCTCGCGGGCCTCCTTCGTATCCAGGCCGGGCAGCGGCGGCCGGCCTGTCATAGGTGCCTTTATAAACCGGATAGATAACGGCGCGCCCGCTCTGGATCACGAAGTCTATGAATTGCATATCGCCCAGCGTCTCGGTATTGGGCGTGAACAGGACCCGTGCGCTGGGGAAGAAGACGACGGTCTGGAAGGGCGGCCGCACATTCGCCGGCAGGAACAGGTAAGCCGTCATGCGCTCCTTACCGTACGCCGCGTCGAACGTGATCTTCTGCTTGCGCCAATCCGGCGAATCCTGCGCGACGTTTTCGATTTTCTCATTGAGGGGAGTGCGATCGTAGCTGTACATCGACTTATAGATCCGGTAAACCTCATCCGGGGCGGGCTTGGCGTTGGCAAGATCGCGAATGGTCTGCCGCCGTTCGGCCGTGACGTTGGCGGGCAAAGGGGCGGTGTTCCGCACGCAACGAAAGCCGGCGTTCGCGATGCGACTGAATGGGGGCTGCCCGCCAGGCTCGAAATAGTCGCTGGAAGGGTTGTTCCACCCTCCGCCTAACTGGTATCGGCCGTTACCGGATTCGTTGCTGCACCATTCGGCGACGTTGCCCGCCATATCATACGTACCAAACGGCCCCACTCCCTGGTATTGACCCGCAGGAGCGGGAGAAGCCGAGAAGTTGCTCACCTGCGTGATGAATTTAGCGATGCCGCTGGGCGCCGCCAGAAACCACTGGGCGATCGCGGGCAGACTTTTGCCGGCGAACTCCGCATATGCCGACGCCTCGTACCAACTCACACCGCCGACCGGATAGTCCGCCTGTCCGGCCGGATAATGGCCCGCTACCCATGTCGACGGCCCTGGCCGTCCAGTGGAATCGCGCAGCAAATCCGTCGCCTGCTCCCAATTCAGTTCCTTCCCATCGCGAAGGAACTTCTCCTTCCAGTATTCGCGCTTCTGGTAGCCGCCCCGGTCCACAAATTCCTGGTATTGGCGGTTGGTAACTTCGAACCGGTCAATATAGAACTTGGGAAGATCGTATGGTCCGAAGTCTCCGAGCGACCAGATCACATAGAAGTACTGTTGCGCCGGCACGGAGGCCATTCCCTGCGGCGCCGATGCCGCCGCATCCAACGGAAAGTTGAATTCACGAACGAAGCCGCGAATATCTTCGGTTACAGGAGCGCTTATGTACTCTCCCACGCCAGCTTTCGAAACCCGCCAGCGCAGGTAGCCGTTCGGGATTTTGACATGGTCGAGAGGCGTCGTGCCCAGCGGGGTCCATGGATCGCCCGGCGACAAGTAGTCCTTGATTTCCACGGTCGCGCCCGCGGGCGTCGATCGCAGCGATACCTCGTGCGCTAGACCCTCGCCGATCCTGGCCAGTTGCGGATCGCCGGGCAGATACCGTTGCGCTTCCCGCAGAAGCCGGAAGGCCGCGAGGGGTTTAGTCTGATCCGTCAACCTACCGATTTCGGGGATGGCTTGCTCACGCGCCCAGTGGCGTTTCGCGGAGCGCTGATAAAACCAAATCGATGCGCCAGCCGCGAGAAGGATCAGTAACGCCGCCGGAATGGCATAGACGGCTCGCAAGCCAGCGCGCTCGGAAGGCGTTTCGAGAAGCGCCAGCGCGACCGACAGATCGTTCACCATCTCCGTGGCGGACTGGTATCGCCTGGCCGGGTTCTTTTGGAGCGCACGCGAAACGACGGCCTCGGCTTCGGGCGGCAAGTCAGGCCGGGTCTCGCGCAGCCGCGGCGGATCATCATGCACGACCGCGTGCATTACCTGAAGCTGTGTGACGCCACGAAATGCCGCTTTCCCGGCCAACATCTCATAGAGGACCGCGCCCAGGCTCCATAGGTCCGTGCGGGAATCGACGGCCTTTCCTGTGGCCTGCTCAGGAGACATGTAGAGCGGCGTGCCTCGCGTGGCGCCGTCCGCGGTTGCCGTCACGTCTGCGGACCTGGCGAGGCCGAAATCGATAATCCTGGCGATACCATCCTTCGCCACGATTACATTGCTCGGCTTGATATCGCGATGGACGATGCCATGCTCGTGCGCTTCGGCCAGCCCGGATGCTATCTGGCGGGCGATTTGTAGAGCGTCCCGAACCGGTACACCGGAGGCAATCTTTTCCCGAAGAGTAACGCCTTCGTGGAACGTCATGGCGATGAACACCTGGCCGTCCGGAGTTTCGTCGATGTCGTGGATCACAACAATGTTGGGGTGATCCAATGCGGACGCGGCGCGAGCCTCATCGCTAAGCCGCCTCCTTAACTCCGTATCGTGCGACAGATGGGACGGCAGGAATTTCAGCGCAACCACCCGGCCAAGCCTCGTATCGAGGGCTTTGTATACCACGCCCATGCCGCCGGCGCCGATCTGCTCCTGGATTTCATAGTGCGTGACTGTCCGCCCAGCCAAACTCGCCGGACCGGCCGGCGCCTGCTCTGTCTCCGCGAGTTCCTCCAGCAATTCCAGTAAGGGACGATCCAGAATCTTTCCGTCCGAATCCTGGGCCAGTAGTCTTTCGACTTCCCTCCGGAGTTCAGGATCGGTCTCCGCCAACACCCCAACGCCTTGCTCGCGCGCCGAGTGATAGAGATCTTCGACTTGCCGCCAACGGTCGGGTGTCATGGCCATCCAATCATAGTCTTACCGGTTTGCAATTTGCCGGGCGTGTTACCGAGCCAGCTACTCTACAGGCGCAAAGCAGAGTCCGAAAGTGGAACCGGGCGGGATATAATCCCTTGAGCAACCTTGATGCCCAGCGCTGAGTGTTCTGAAACTACGCAGCTTCTTCGCGCCTGGGCGAGCGGCGACCAGAATGCACTGGAGCAGCTAACGCCTCGGGTGTACGGCGAGCTTCGGCGGATCGCTGGACATTTCATGCGGGATGAGCAACCGGGGAGAACCATTCAGACCACCGCCCTAGTCCACGAAGCTTACCTGAAACTAATCGATATCTCTAACGTCGACTGGCAGCATCGCGCCCACTTCTTCGCCGTTTCGGCGCAGATCATGCGGCACATCTTGCTCGATCGCGCGCGGCGGCGCGTCGCGGCCAAGCGCGGCGGCTCCGCTGCGCGAATGAATCTGGATGAAGTTGCCGATATCGGGTCCGGACGGGCTCGCGAGCTGATTGCGCTCGACGACGCTTTAAACGCCCTGGCGAAGGTGGACCCGCGAAAGGCACGGGTCATCGAGATGCGCTTCTTTGCCGGCTTGAGCGTGGAAGAAACCGCGGAAGTATTGGGAGTCTCTTCCGACACTGTGAAGCGCGACTGGAAACTGGCGCGCGCGTGGCTGTTGGCCGAGCTTGGCGAGAACAGTTAAGAAAACCTTTCGAGTCTCTTCCACTTTTTGCGCTTGATTTGCGCCTGGAGTGCGAAGGAGATTCATCATGAAAACGATTCTGGTTCGCACTTCGCTCGTGGGTATGATCGCAGCCACAGCCTTCCACGCACAAAGCTTGACCTCGCTTGAAAAGAGCGCAGCTTCAGCCACGCCGGCGCCGGCTCGCTATAGCGTGACCGGCCTAGGTGCGCTTGGCGGGACGTTCAGCACCGCGTTTGGCGTTAATAACGCGGGGCGCGTCGGTGGGACCGCGGCCCTTCCTAACGGGGACTCGCACGGCTTCCTTTCGGGCATCGGGACTACGAAGTACGACATCGGCACACTGGGCGGACCGAATAGCCAGGCCAGCACGCCCAACGGGAGAGAGGATATGACGGTTCTTTCCGAGACTTCCAAGCCCGATCCGTTGAAGGAGGACTTCTGCGGTTTCGGCGATCACCTGGTATGCCTGGGCGGTCTGTGGAACGGAAAGACGACGCCTTTTCCCACATTGGGCGGCAATAATGCAATGGCTCTCGGTCTGAACGATCGGGACCAGGCCATCGGGGTTGCGGAGAATAGCACACGCGACGCAAGTTGCCCATCGCCTCAGGTTCTGGATTTCGAAGCGGTGACGTGGGGGGCAAACGGCGAGATTCAGGCGCTGCCGCCACTGCCCGGAGACACCGTTGGATTCGCGCTGGGGATTAACAATAGCGGCCAGATCGCGGGTTCGTCGGGTAATTGCGCGAACACCGTAGTCACGGCGGTGGGACTATTCGTGGGGCCGCACGCCGTGATTTGGGAGAACGGCTCCGTCACCAACCTCGGAAGCCTGGGAGGCACGATGGGCAAGGCGGGCGCCATTAATGACCGGGGAGAGGTGGCGGGGTTCTCGAGCCTGCCGGGCGACTCATCCGTTCACGCCTTCCTGTGGACCAAGGATACGGGGATGCAGGACCTCGGCGGGCTAGGTACAGACTTCCTGGCAGACCCGGCCGGGATTAACAACAAGACGCAGGTGGTTGGCGGATCGTGCGATGTGAGCGGGAACTGCCGCGCCTTTCTTTGGGAAAAGAACGTGATGTCCGACCTCAACGACCTGATCGCGCCTGACTCCCCGTGGTATTTGGTTTATGCTTTGGGGATCAACGATGCGGGAGAAATCGCGGGCTTTGCGGTCGAGAAAAGCACCGGCAACGTTTACGCATACCTTGCCACCCCGGCGCCCGGCGCGACCGTCAAGCCGAACGTCGCGCCAACCGCGCAAGACCGTACCAGTGCGAGCCAGCCGTTCGCGCTGCCTGAGAATATTCGCATGCTGCTTCAGCGGCGACTGCCCTTCGGCCGGCTCGGAGCCCGCCAAGTGGGCCGTTAATCGCCGTATCGTCCCCGCAATGGCCGGCGCGCCGGGTTTGCCGTTCCAGGTTCTCTGCAAGGGGGTCTTGAGGCCGGCCTGGCACCACGATAGCAACTAGCTGCGAAGATCGGACCAAAGCGATCGGCGCGGCCAAGCCGGAGGCCTGCGGATCAATGATCGCCGTATTTCTTTTCGCCGGCTTCGATGCGCGCGGTCAGCTTGTTTTCGGCGGGCGGTAGCGGGCAGGTGGCGTAGGGCGTGAAAGCGCAGGGCGGGTTATAGGCTTTGTTGAAATCGACGACTACTTTGCCATCGTGCGGGAAATCGGAATACAGGAAGCGGCCGGCGCCGTAGGTTTCCTTGCCGGCGGTTTGATCGCGGAAGACGTAAAAGAGCTCCTTGGCGCCGGGTTCTTCGATGTAGGGGCGGAGCTTGTATTCCTGGCCGTGGATCTTGAAGACGGCGTATCCGGGGCTGGGCAACGGCTCGGTCTGGCCGAGGACGTTGAGGATCGGGATCTGGCGCGACTCGGCGACCCAACGGGCGGTGACGCGGTATTCGTCATTCACCGGGAAGTATTCGAGGCCGTGGAAGTGGCGGCGGGCGTCGCTTTCCGGGTCCTTCACGCGGATGCCGAACTTGCCGCCGCGTTTGATCACGAAGAGCGCAACGCGGCCGACGCGAACGGGGTCGCTTGTGTCGGGCTCGATAGCTTTGCCCTGCAGCATCACTTTGCCGTTGTGAAATTCGAAGGCGCCGGCGCGCGCGGGGCCATCGGGCAGCGCGATGGCGTTGGCGGCGTCTTTGCCGAAGGTGTTGGAGCCTTCATGCAGCCAGAACAATCCGGCGAGCGAGAGCCATCCGCCCTCGGCTTTGAGAACGGTGGCGCGATTGGCGCGCCAGGACATGATTTCGGATTCGTACGTCGACACGGCCAGAGCCACTCCAGCGGCGAGCAATAGCGAGAGACCACGCTGCAGCATCACAATTCTCCAGAAGCGATCAGTTGATCGAGCTTGCGGCCCACGCGTTCCTTGACTTCCTTCAGAGTATTTTCCGCTTCGCGCAGGCGATCCGCAAGGTGCAGACACGCGAGAACGGCAATGTGAGTGGAATCGGCGTTGGGCGCCTTGGAGGCGATGTTGAGCATCAACTCGTCGACGCTGGCGGCGAGGGCTTCGACTTCGCGTGGATCACCCGCAGTGCGCAGGGTGTAGGGGCGGCTCAGGATGGTGACGCGGACCGGTTGCTTGGCTGAGCCATCCACGGCGTCACACGCTCAATTGATCGATCTGGCCGAGGAGCTTTTCGATCCGCGAACGGACCTGCTTGCGTTCGGCTTGCAACGACTGATTTTCGGCGGACAGGCGAGCGTTTTCGGCCTTGGCCTCTTCGGCCTCGGCGAGCGCCGCCTGCTTTTCGGAACGGAGACGCGCCACCAGATCGATGGCGCGTTGAATGCGTTCTTCCAGACTGGCCAGCGCACCAGCCTCAAGATCCGTTGGGGTCATTGTTTAGGCCGCTTTTTCCAAAGCCGCTTTGGCGGATTGCACCAGGGTCTTGAAGGCAGCCTCATCGTGGTAGGCGACTTCGGCCAGCACCTTGCGGTTGAGATCGACGCCGGCGATTTTCAAGCCGTGCACGAACTGGCTGTACGAGATGCCGGCTTCACGGCAGGAGGCGTTGATGCGGACGATCCAAAGGGCGCGATAATCGCGCTTCTTGTTCTTGCGGCCGGTGTAGGCGAACTTCAGTCCGCGTTCCACGGCCTCTTGGGCCGCACGGTAAAGCTTACTCTTCGTTAAGAAATAGCCGGACGCTAGCTCTAGTGTCTTTTTGCGAGAGGCCCGGCGATGGGTACCACGTTTTACTCTGGGCACGTTTCATTCTCCTTTTTAGGCGGATCGGGCACGTGCCACGCGCACCGTCCGCTCCAATGGCTCCCTTAGTAGGGGAGCATTCTCTTCAGAGCGGGCTGATTGGATGGATCTGCCACAACGCTCTTGTGCAACTTCTTCTTGCGCTTGTGCGGCTTCGAGGTCAGGATATGACGGCCAAAGGCATGATTCCGGACTACTTTGCCCGTGCCCGTCTTCTTGAACCGTTTGGACGCACCTTTGTGAGTCTTTAGCTTCGGCATAGGATTTCCTGGATCAAAACAGGAAGACTAAAAAATTATAACACGGGTGAAAGGGCGCGCAGGCCGGCCACGGCGGCCGAAACGCGGGCGGCGGCAGCGTCGATTTCGGCTTCGGTATTGCCACGCCCGATGCCGAAGCGGACGGCGCACGGGAGGAATTCGGGCGGCGTGCCGATGGCTTCGAGCACATAGCTGGAATCGCTGCCGGAACTGCAGGCAGAGCCCGCGGAAACGGCGATTTCGGGGATGGCCGCGAGCAGCGCGTCGCCATCGACGCCGGCGAAACTGACGTTGAGATTGCCAGCGAGGCGATGCTGCATGCCGCCGTTGATGCGCATACCGCGGCCGCCATCCGCAGCGCGCAATTGCTGGAGCAGGCGATCGCGCAAACGGCCGATGCGGGAGGCGTCCGTGGCCATTTCGGATTCGGCGAGGGCGCAAGCTTCGCCGAAGCCAACGATGCCGGGGACGTTCAGCGTGCCCGAACGCAAGCCGCCTTCATGACCGCCTCCGTGGATTTGCGCGGCGAGCGAGACGCCGCGGCGAACGTAGAGCGCGCCGACGCCTTTGGGTCCGTACATCTTGTGAGCGCTGACGGAGAGCAGATCGACGGCCGCGGATTGGACATCGATGGGTATTTTGCCGAAGGCTTGCGCCGCATCGCAGTGGAAGAGAACGCCGCGTTCCCGGCAGATGGCGCCGATTTCCGGAATGGGCTGAATGGCTCCGATTTCGTTGTTGGCGTACATCACGCTGACGAGGATGGTTTCGGGGAGGATGGCGGCGCGGAGACGGTCGAGATCGAGGCGGCCATCGGGCTGAGGCGGCAGGATGGAGGCGCGAAAGCCCGCGCGTTCGAGGTGATGCACGGTATCGAGCACAGCCTTATGCTCGGTCGCCATGGTGACGATGTGGTCGCCGCGGGCGCGCAAAGTCTGCGCGGCACCTTGCAGAGCGAGATTGTTCGATTCGGTGGCGCCGCTAGTGAAGACGATGTCGCGCGGCGCGGCGCCGGCGAGATGCGCGATCTGGGTGCGGGCGCGTTCAACGGCGCTGGAGGCTTCCCATCCGAAGCTATGGCTGCCGCTGGCGGCGTTGCCGGGCTTTTCGGTGAAATAGGGAAGCATGGCGGCGAGCACGCGAGGATCGACGGGCGTGGTGGCGTGATGATCGAGGTAGATGAAAGGCATTGCAGTAGCGACCAATCGCCGCCTTATTGGAGGTGCACGTCGCGCACGATGGCGAACGCGGCTTGGCCCTGCACGATGTTGAACTGGAACGGGACGCTGGATCTGGAAGCGATGTTGGTGAGTTGCGTGCTGACCGCGCCCTGGCGCGAGCCGACTTTATCGGCGAGATCGAAGACGATCTCGACTTTGGCGATGGCGTGATTGGTATTGTTCTTGGCGATGCCGGAGACGCGGCTGGGCGAGCCGGGGACGACGCGTAAATCCTGAACGTCAAGATCGTGCTGGCCTTCGACCTGGACGTCGGCGGCCAAGCTGGGCAGCATTTTCTGGGCGAGTTCGGCGCTGGACAGGCCTTCGGGAGGAGGCGCGAGCGGCTTCTCTTTGTCGAAGGCGCCAAGCAAAACGGCGGTCAGGAGGCCCAAGAGCACGGCGACGGGCACGCCGATCTTGGATGCATCTTTCAGTTTCTGGGCAAGAGTGCGGTTGCTGAGATAAAGAGGATCAAGCTCGGGCGCGGATTTGCCAGCCGGCCCCGGCGCGTTTGCCACCGGCGTGCCGCCCTGCGGCTTCAACCCCGCATATGCAATCTTCTCGAAGAGTAACTTCAGGCTCTTAATCATATGCCGGCCGCTTCCGGCGAGATTACTACATTATAGCTGCCTGCTCGACGCAGTCCGACGCATAATGCGAGTCCACGTAGTTATCCAAAATCGAGATAAATTCGGCAACAATCGCTCCGCCGCGCAGGGTGGTCATGAGACGGCCGTCGACATACACCGGAGCGACTGGCTCTTCAAAAGTGCCGGGCAACGAGATGCCGATGTTGGAGTGCTTGGATTCGCCGGGTCCGTTGACGACACAGCCCATCACGGCGACCTTCATGGTCTCGACGCCGGGATGCGTGGCCTTCCATTTGGGCATCTGCTGGCGAAGATAGCTTTGGATCTGGTCGGCCATTTCCTGGAAGAAAGTGCTGGTGGTGCGGCCGCAACCGGGGCAGGCGGTAACCTGCGGCGTGAAGCTGCGGATGCCGAGCGATTGCAGAATCTGCTGCGAGACGAAAACTTCTTCAGTACGATCGCCATTGGGCTGCGGCGTGAGCGAAGCGCGGATGGTATCGCCGATGCCTTCCTGCAGCAGCGGCGAGAGCGCGGCGGTGGTGGCGACAACGCCCTTGCTTCCCATGCCGGCTTCGGTGAGACCGAGATGCAGCGCATAGTCGCAGGCGGCGGCGAGCGAACGGTAGACGTCGATGAGATCCTGCACGCCGCTGACCTTGGCGCTGAGGATGATGCGGTCGGCGCCGAGACCGTAGCGTTCGGCGGCGCGGCCGGATTCGACGGCGCTGACGACGATGGCATGGAGCATGACGTCGCGGGCGTCTTTGGGCTCGGCAGAGCGCGAATTCTCGTCCATCATGCGCGTGAGCAGCGCCTGATCGAGCGAGCCCCAGTTGACGCCGATGCGTACGGGCTTGCCGTATTCGATAGCGGTATCAATCATGGTGCGGAAATTGTCGTCGGTCTTGCGGCCGATGTTGACGTTGCCGGGATTGATGCGATATTTGGCGAGCGCACGAGCGCACTCGGGATACTTCTTGAGCAGGATGTGGCCGTTGTAGTGGAAGTCGCCGACGATGGGCACGCGGACGCCGAACTTATCGAGCGCGTCGACGATTTTCGGCACGGCCGCGGCGGCGGCTTCGGTGTTCACGGTGACGCGCACCAATTCCGAGCCGGCGCGCGCCAGCGCCATCACCTGATTGACGGTAGATGGGGCATCGGCGGTGTCCGTGTTGGTCATAGACTGCACGACGATGGGATGCTCGCCGCCTACTTTGACGCCGCCGACATCCACTACCACCGCCTTGCGGCGGGACTTTACTGCCATCTATCCTCCTGGAAAGGCTTATTTTACTATGCTTCGGCCGCCCGACCGGGCGCTAGTTACGCGAGCCTCAACCGGGCTTGCGCTCGGGAACGCGGTCATCGGCGCGGATGACGGGAATGCCGTTGCGGGCGCCGAGCGAGGCCATTTGCTGCTTATCCCATCCGTGGATGGTCTGCGCGATCGTGCCATCGGGCTCGATTAGAAAAATCGTCGGCACGTTGGTGATGCCGTAGGCGTTGCTCACCGGATAGCCAGTGATTTGGAGGTCGAGCAGCAAGGGGACGGTAATGCCGTAGTATTTAGCGAAGGTGCGGGTGTCTTCGGCGTCGTTTTGCGAAATGCCGTAGACGGGGATCGCGCCGGGTTGATTGAGGCGCTCGAGAAACGGAAACGCCAACTGGCAGACCGGGCAGGAAACTTTGAAGAACGCGAGCAGCGCCTGACCGCCGGCAGTGATTTGCGAAAGCGAAATCTCGACGCCATCGAGGCGGGGTAAGTTGAATTGCGGCGCGCGGGCGCCCGATTCGAGTGGGGTGAGGCTGTTCTTTCCCAAACCTCGATTTTAGCAAGCGGAGTCAGAGCGGCGCGCGAGATGTGACGGGCGCTATGCGGGCGCCGATTGCACGAGCGGTTCCACGTGGGCTATATTCGACCCGACGATAACAACGGGTATGTGCTGTGTTTTAGGCACCCAGTTGAGGAGTAGGTCCAGGGTCTGCCGCTCGCCGGGTCCGGTCGACGGCGGCTCGGCTATTCGTCCTTTTTCATCTGTTGCACGAAGCTGAGAATGTCGAAAGTTTTGATTTTGCGGTCGGGATAGTAACTGCTCACCGCGTCCTGCTCATCGGTGAAGATCTCAAAGACCGTGGCGAGTTTGGTCATGACCAAAAGCTCGATATTGCGGCGGTTGAGATTCAGCAGCTTGATGTTGCCGCCCTGCTTACGCAGGCTGGTGGCGCAGATCACGAGCGCGCCCAGGCCGGTACTGTCGATGAAATCGACCTGGGCGAGGTTCAGAACCACGTTGCGCGTACCGTCGGAGTTGAGTTCGGCAACCTTTTCGCGCAGGGCGCTGGCTTCCGGACCAACGACGATACGGCCTTTCAGGTCTAGAATAATGATGCCTTCGCGCTCGTGCTGGTAAATATCGAGAGCCATGGGTTCCGCTTACGATTCCAACTGCGAAGTCAAGGTGATATTGGCCTTGTATAACTTCGACACGGGGCAGCCGGTTTTGGCCGCGAGGACAGCGCGATCGAACTGCTCTTGCGTAGCGCCGGGAATCTTGGCTTTGAGATCGAGGCGGCTTTCGGTGATGGCGAATCCGTCGGGCTGCTTTTCGAGCGTGATGGTGCATTGCGTCTCGAGGGTCTCGGCGGTCAAATTGGCCTGGCCAAGCTGCGCGGAAAGCGCCATTGTGAAACATCCGGCATGGGCGGCCGCCAAAAGCTCTTCGGGGTTGGTTCCTTTCCCCTCTTCAAAGCGCGTGCTGAAAGAATATGGCGTGCTGCTTAAGACTGCGCTTGCAGTCGATATATCGCCCTTGCCAGTCTTGAGGTCGCCGTGCCACCGCGCGCTTGCCGTTCGTTTCATAATTCCTCCTTCTGTATTTTAGGATAGGTTCGGATGGCGAAACGGGATATCGAAGGAATAGTAGCCCGACTGAGTGCTGCGCGTGACGTTCCGCGGGAGCAGGCGACGGCGGAATTGCGCGCCGGACTGGCGGACCGTGTCAATTTAGTAACCGCCAAAGCCGCGAAAATCGCAGGCGAGTTGCAGCTAGGCGAATTGGTTCCGGAGTTGCTTGCGGCCTTCGACCGTCTGTTTGTTAAACCAGTGGAGCGTGATGCGCAATGTTGGGGCAAGAACGCGATCGCGCAGGCGCTGGCCGACCTTGACTATCGCGAATCGGCCGCATTTCTGATGGGGGCGCGGCATATTCAGATGGAGGCGGTGTGGGGCGGCCAGGAGGATACTGCGCAGAAACTGCGCGGCATCTGCCTACTGGCGCTGCCGGCATGCAACGACCTGCCGCGGACGGAAATCTTCCGCATTCTGGTGGACGCCATGGCGGATGCGAAGCACCCGGTGCGCACGGACGCGGTGCGCGCCGTCGCGCAGATGGAAGGGGACGAAGCGACTCTGTTGCTGCGATTGAAGGCGCGCATGGGAGACGGCGAACCGAGCGTCACCGGGCAGGTATTCGATTCGTTGCTGGCACTAGAGCGGACGCGCGCGCTGCCGCTGGTGAAGGAATATCTGGGCGGAACGGACGCCGCGGTGCAGGAAGAAGCCGCGTTGGCGTTGGGCGCGTCGCGGATGCCGGAGGCGGTGGATATCTTGATGGAGGCGCTGCCGCGTGCGAAGGAGCCGTTCTTTCGCAAGACGGTGCTGCGGGCGCTGGGCGCGTCGCGGCAGGACAAGGCGATGGAGTTCCTGCGCGAATTAGCCGAAGAAGGCGGCATGGACGCCGCCGGAGCGAAAGAAGCACTGGGACTGGATTAGGCCAGCGTGTCGATGGGCGCGGGATTCGCGGCTTCGTAGGCGGAAATCGCGGGCGCCCGCTGCAGAATGTAGCCGAGTTCATCGACGCCTTCGAGCATGCAGTGCTTGGCGAAGTTGTCGATTTGGAATTCGACGGCGCGGCCATCGGGCGTTGTGAGCGTCTGGTTGGCGAGATCGATTTTCACGGTTGCATCCGGCGCGGCGGCGAAGAGCGCGGCGTGGACATCCGGCGGAACAGCGATGGGAAGCAGGGAGTTCTTGAGCGAATTACCCTTGAAGATGTCGGCGAACGAGGTGCTAATTACGGCGCGGAAGCCGAACTGGGTCAGGGCCCAGGGTGCGTGCTCACGCGAGCTTCCGCAGCCGAAGTTGTCGCCCGCCAGCAGCACGAGCGCGCCTTGCGATGCCGGCTGATTGAGCACGAAATCGGGGCGCGGGGCGCCTTGGGCGTCGTAGCGCCAATCGCAGAAAAGGTTCTTGTCGAGGCCCAGCTTGGACGTGGTCTTGAGAAAGCGCGCGGGAATAATCTGATCGGTGTCGATGTTATTCATCGGCATTTTGACCATGCGGCTTTCGAAGTTGATAAATGGCTTCATAGAATGCTCCTCACGTCGGCAACGGCGCCGGCGAGGGCGCTGGCGGCTGCGGTTAGCGGGCTGGCAAGGAAGGTGCGCCCGCCTTTGCCCTGGCGTCCTTCGAAGTTGCGATTGCTGGTGGAGACGGCGTATTGACCGGGCGTCAATTGATCGCCGTTCATGGCGATGCACATGGAACAGCCGGGCTCGCGCCATTCGCAGCCGGCGGCGCGGAAGAGGTCGGGCAAACCTTCGGCGATGGCCTGACGTTTGACTTCCTGCGAACCGGGCACCACCATCACGCGCACGTTCGGACTTACTTTGCGGCCCTTGAGCACCTGCGCGGCGGAACGAAGATCGCTGATGCGCGAGTTGGTGCAGCTCCCGATGAATACGACGTCGACGGGATGGCCGACCAGCGGCTTGCCGCCTTCGAGGCCCATATAGCGCAGGGCTTTTTCCACGGATTCGCGCTGCATGGGGTCGGCGATTTCGGAGGGCTCAGGCACGGGCTCACCGATAGCGACGCCCATTCCGGGATTAGTGCCGTAAGTGATCATGGGCTCGAGCGCGTTGGCGTCTATAGTTACGGTGCGATCGTAAGTGGCTCCATCATCGGTGGCTAACTGCTTCCAGCGAGTTACCGCGGCATCCCACGCTGCGCCCTGTGGGGCGTGCGGGCGGCCGTTAAGATATTGGAACGTGGTGTCGTCAGGCGCCACGAGGCCGGCGCGCGCACCGCCTTCGATGGACATGTTGCAGACGGTCATGCGCTCTTCCATGGAGAGCGCGCGGATGGCGCTGCCGGCGTATTCAAAGACGCTTCCGGTGCCGCCGCCGATGCCGATCTGCGCGATGAGCGCGAGGATGATGTCCTTGGCGGAAACGCCGGGGCGAAGGGCGCCATTCACCTGCACCCGAAACGTTTTGGACTGGCGCTGTAACAGGCATTGCGAGGCCAGGACGTGCTCGACTTCGCTGGTGCCGATGCCGAAGGCGAGCGCGCCAAACGCGCCGTGGGTGGCAGTGTGGCTATCTCCGCAGACAACCGTCATGCCGGGCTGCGTCAGGCCCAATTCAGGGCCAATGACGTGCACAATGCCTTGCTTATCGCTGTGGACGCCGAGGCAGCGGATGCCGAATTCGGTGCAGTTTTTCTCGAGTTGATCGAGCTGGTTGGCCGCGATGGGGTCGAGGATGGGCAGCGAGCGGTCGGTGGTGGGGATGCTGTGATCGGCGGTGGCGATGGTGAGATCGGGACGCCGCACTTTGACGCCGCGTTGGCGCAGACCATCGAAGGCCTGCGGCGAAGTTACTTCATGCACTAAGTGAAGGTCGATAAATAAGAGCGTGGGCGCGCCGGCTTGTTCGTGAACGACGTGATTGTCCCAAAGTTTCTCGATGATTGTCTTAGCCATACTTATCCTATTGCCTGGCAGACTGCCTGGCCTACCTGTTCGGTGGTGGCTGGCGTTCCCGAAGGTTTGAGATCGGCCGTCACCTTTCCGCTCTGCATCACAGCTTCGATGGCGCGGTCGACGGCCGCGGCCTCTTCTTTCAAACCGAAGCTATATTCGAGCATTGCGCCCGCGGAGCCGATGGCGCCGAGCGGGTTCGCTTTGTTTTGCCCCGCGATATCGGGAGCGGAACCGTGTACGGGCTCGTAGAGGCCCACCCACACGCCGTTCGGGCGCTGGTCGCCAATCGACGCCGAAGGCAGCATGCCGATGGATCCAGCGAGTACCGCGCCTTCGTCGCTGAGGATATCGCCGAACATGTTTTCCGTGAGCACGATATCGAAACGGCGGGGATTGAGAATCAATTGCATGGCGCAATTGTCCACGAGGATGTGGTCGAGCTCAACATCCGGATAGTCCTTCGCTACTTCTATCGTAACCCTGCGCCAGAGCTGCGAGGTTTCGAGGACATTGGATTTATCGACCGAAGTTACTTTCTTACGACGCGCGCGCGCGAGGTGGAAGGCCATGCGAGTAACGCGCTCGATCTCAGCGCGCGTATAAGTCATGGTATTGACTCCCCGCTCGGCCGCGCCTTCTCCGGAGATGCCGCGCGGCTGTCCGTAATAGATTCCGCCCGTCAGTTCGCGGACGATAATCATATCCGTGCCTTCCACCAGATGATTCTTCAAAGGAGAAGAATCGAGCTGCGACGCGTATGCGCGTACGGGCCGCAGATTGGCATAGACCCCCAGCGCCTTGCGAATGCCGAGCAGCCCTTTTTCCGGGCGTTTCTCAGGCGGCGCTGAATCGAATTCGGGCAACCCCACAGCGCCGAGCAAAGTGGCATCGGCGGATTGCGCGAGGCGCGCGGTTTCCTCGGGGAATGGCGTGCCGGTCTTGTGGATGGCGACGCCGCCGAGCAATCCCTCGGTCAAATTGAGCTTGTGATTCCACTTGGCCGCGACGTGACGCAGCACGCGCACGGCTTCCTGAGTTACTTCCGTACCTATGCCGTCGCCGGGGAGAACCAGTATGTTGAGATCCATAGTGAGCTGTCAGTTAGTGGGCAAAAACCGGCCGGTGGCCGCGATGCGGCTCAAACGCGAGCCGTACCTCAGTTGGCCGCCGCCTGCGCTGTGAGTTGGCATTCGCGCGCCAGGGCGGCGATTTCTTCATCCATCAGGCCCTTCTTGCGATGGTCGGCGACGGCGGTGAAGCGGTGATAGAGCCGGTCGAGTTCTTCGCGACTGAGGTCGAAGCCGAGTTCGATGGCGCGCTGATTGAGGGCGTGGCGTCCGCTGTGCTTGCCCAACACGAGCTTGCCTTCGGGCACGCCGACCGATTGCGGGTCGATGATTTCGTAGGTCGACTTATTTTTGAGATAGCCGTCCTGATGAATGCCGGCTTCGTGCGCGAATGCGTTCTTGCCGACGATGGCCTTGTTGGGTTGCGGGCCGAAGGTGATGATGGAGCTGAGCAGTTCGCTGGCGCCGAAGAGGTGTTCGGTGTGGATGCCGGTGCGGTACGGATAAGCGTCCGAGCGAGTTTTGAGGATCATCACGATTTCCTCGAGCGAGCAGTTGCCGGCGCGCTCGCCGATACCGTTGATGGTGCATTCGATCTGGCGGGCTCCGGCGGCGACGGCGGCGAGGGAATTGGCGACGGCGAGACCCAGATCGTCATGGCAATGCACGCTGACGATGGCGCTATCGCCCAGCGCTTTCACCACGCGGCCGATCAACGCCGCATATTCGCCGGGCACAGAATAGCCGACAGTGTCCGGGATGTTCACGGTGCGAGCGCCAGCGGCGACCACGGCGCGAGAGATCTTTTCGAGGAAATCGGGATCGGTGCGGGCGCCATCCTCGGCGGAAAATTCGACATCTTCGACGTACCGGCGCGCCAGTTCCACGGCGGCGACGGCGTCTTCGAGAACCTGTTCGCGGGTCCGCTTCAATTTGTACTGCAGATGGATGTCGCTGGTGGCGATGAAGGTGTGAATTCGCGGGCGTTTGGCATGCGCGAGCGATTTGGCGGCGCGTTCGACGTCGCCGGTGCAGCAGCGCGCGAGAGCGGCCACGCTGGCCCACGAGAATTCGCGGCTCACGGCGTCCACGGCTTCAAAATCGCCATCGGAGGCGATCGGGAACCCCGCTTCCAGGATATCCACGCCGAGATCTACCAATTTGCGCGCCATGCGCAGTTTTTCAGGCACCGTCATGCTGCAGCCGGGCGATTGCTCGCCATCCCGCAGAGTCGTATCGAAAATGTATACGCGGTCGCTCATGAGGTCAAGTATGCCCTTCCCTTTTTGATTTGGCAAATTTATAATGTTGGAGGAATATATTAACCAAAATTATACCATGGAACTCCATTCACTCCAGGTTTTCCTGACCGTCGCCACTGAGCGCAGCTTCTCCCGGGCCGCGGAAAAGCTCCTACGAACGCAGCCCGCGGTCTCGCTGGCGCTGCAGCGTCTGGAACTGGAATTGGGGGAGCGGCTGATCGACCGCACGGGCAAGGACCTGATCCTGACGGACGCTGGGCGCACGGTGCTGGAATTCGCGCGGCGCTTTCAGAGCCTGCAACTCGAGATGGACAATTCGCTGGCGGAACTGCGCGACAATTCGGCGGGACGGCTGGCGATCGGCGCGAACGAATCGACGACGCTGTATTTGCTGCGGCACATCGAGAAGTATCGCGAGCTATATCCGAAGGTGAAGGTGCAGGTGCGGCGGAGCCTATCGAGCAAGATTCCGGATGAATTGATCGACGGGAATCTGGAACTGGGCGTGATCAGCTACGACCCGGCGGATGAACGCATTCGCAGCAAGACGATCTTCACGGACTGGCTGGCGCTGGTAGTTTCGCCGCGGCACCGGCTGGCGAAGCGGAAGGCGGTTTCGATCGAGGAACTGGGCAACGAGAATTTCATCGCGCACAATGTGGTGTCGCCTTATCGCGACCTGGTGCTGCGCGAGTTTCAAGCGCACAAAGTGCCGCTGAACATGACGGTGGAAATGCCGACCATCGAATCGATTCGAAAGCTGGTGCAGAGCGATATGGGCGTGGCGTTCTTACCTAGGATGTGCGTGGAGCAGGAAGTCGAGCAGAAGTTGCTGTGCGAGGTACGGGTGAAGGAAATGAACGTGGAGCGGAAGATCCGGCTGGTATATCCTACGCGGCGCGCGTTGAGCCACGCGGCGCGGGCGTTCCTGGAGGTTGTCGGGTAGCGTGTGGGGCGAGCTAAAGCTCGCTGCAGGCTGAAGCCCGCCCCACGGCGCTGCTATTGAAGGGCGACGGTTACGCCGGATTGCGAATTGACCGTGCCTACGGTGACCACAATGGGCACATTGCCGCTGGGAGCGTTCGGCGGAATGACCACGTTGACTTGCATCACGCCGTACACGATTCCCGGAGCGGAGCCTTGGTATTGTACGGTGGCCGGGATGCCGCCCACTGTCGCAGTGACGGTGAGCAGCGGATGATTCAAGCCAGTGCCATCGGTGGGCGCGACCTGACCGGTGGGGCTAGGCGGACTGGTGACGCCCTCGCCGGTCATGTAAATCTGCACCACCGAATTCTTCAGGGCAGGCGCGCTCGCGCCATTGACGATGCCGGTCTGGTTCACGATGGCGCCCTGACCCGTGCCTTGCTGGTTGAGGGTGTAGATGCCGGGAACGGTTTGCGTCACGTTGTAAGTGATTCCCGCCGACGCCACGCCAAGGTAGCTAACCTGCACCGTGGTGGTGGCGCGGCCGGAGACGCCGTAGGGAACCATGACGTTGACCTGTCCGCTGACCACGCCGATGATGGGAGCGGCCACGCCATCGAATAGCACCTGCGTGTTGGCGAGCGTGGTTGGAAACGCGCCGTTCGCGGGTGTCGCGTTGGTGATCGTTGAGGGACCGAAGTTAGTCCCGAAAAGGGAGACTTCTTCGCCCGGTGAAACGGCGCCGATGAAGCCGCTGGCGGTGTTGGAGACGGCGGCGATCACGGGCGTGGGAGCGGCCGTGACGGCTAGTTTCACCGTCACGGTCGCCGAAGTGGCCCCATTGCCGTTGCCGGTAGCAACGGTTACGGTTCCGGTGTAGTTACCCGCAGCCAAGCCCTGCGGATTTACGGAGACCGAGATGGAGCCAGGAACATTGCCGGTAGCGGGAGTTACTTGCAGCCAGTTGGCGCCGTCCGTGGTGGTTGCCGAGGCGGTGTACGGGAAGACGGCGATGGTCACGCCCGGAGGCCCTTGCGCGGCGATCTGCACGGTCTGCGCGGGGGGCGCGGTGGCGTTCAACGTATAACCGAAGGTCAGGCTGGCGGGAGTCGCGGTGATGGTGATCGCGTTTACGACGTTGAGGGTCACGTTGTAAGTGAGCGGGCTGCCGGTAGCGCCGGGCGCGGTGATGGTAAGCGTGCCGGTATAAGCTCCCACGGCCAGAGTACCGGAGTTGGCCGAGACCGTGACGGTTCCAGGCGTGCTGCCGGTGGCGGGAGTTACGGTGAGCCAATTACCGCCGCTGGCGGTAGCGCCGGTGGCCGTGAAGTTGATGGCGCCGGGCGTTCCGGTGAGCGTGATGGTCTGAGCGGCGGGCGCGCTGCCACCGGCTGGCTGCGTGAACGTGAGGCCGGCGGACGGCGCGGGGGAAGCCGAAATCGTCCCCGAGTTGACGGTCAGCGCGACGTTGATCACAGCCGGGCTGTTCCCCGCCCCGGGCGAAGTTACAACGACAGTTCCGGCGTATACGCCCGGCGAAAGGCTGCTGGCGTTGGCGGCAATCGAGATGGCGCCCGGCGTGGTTCCGCTGGTGGGCGTGACGCTGAGCCAATTGCTGCCGGCCGTTCCACTGTTGGAAGCGGCGGTGAAGTTGAGCGCGGCGCCGGTGCTGGTGACGTTCACCGATTGCGCTGCCGGATTTGCGCCGCCGGCGGTAGCGGTGAAGCTAAGCGAGGTGGTGCTCAGAGAGATCGATCCGGCGGTTACTTGCAGCGTTACCGGAATCGTGAGCGGGCTATCGGCCACGCCGATGGATGCGATGGTGACCGTGCCAGTGTAAGTTCCGGCGGAAAGCAGGAATGGAGATACCGAGACGGTGACTATGTTATTTCCCGGCGACGTGTTACCGCTCAACGGGCCGACCGTTAGCCAGTTGGGGCCGCCGTTGTTGGTGCTCTCGGTCACGGTGAAAGTGAGATTCGAAGTGGAACTGGTGCTGGTGACCGCGAGTTGTTGAGTAGCGGTGCTGCCGCCGACGGGCAGGGAGAACGAGAGAGAGGACGGGGTCACGACCAGCAGCGGATCGTTGCTGACGTAGAGCGTCACCGGAATCACCAACGGACTATTGACGGCCGGGTTACCGGTAGCCGGGTTGGTGGCCGTCACGGTCAGCGTGCCGGTGCAAGTACCCGTGGCAAGACTCGACAGGTTGGTCACAGCGACGTTGAAGGAACTGTTCGTAGTACCCGCTGTGGCTCCGGAGGTCGCGAGCCAGCTCGTGCCGCCGCAGGCGGTTTCGGCGGCTACCACCGTGTAATTCAGGGGCGCGCCGGTGCTGCTGGTGAGGCCGATGATTTGCTGGCCAGGAGCCGCCTGACCTACCTGATAGGGGAAGATCAGCGGGACTGTGGTGGGTATGCTGGCCACGATCATGGGATCGTTAGCCACGATGAGGGTGACCGCGATGGTTTGCGGTCCGTTGCCGGCGTTGGCGCCGCTTCCCGGGGCGACGGTTATCGTCCCGGTATAAGTGCCAGGCAAGAGACTGGCTGGATTCGCAGCCACGGAGAAAGGCGTACCAGTCGCGGGGTTCGAGCCCTGGGTAACCGAGAGCCAACTGCCGCCGGAGGCCGTGGTGGAGGTGACGACGATGGGCATCTGTCCGGTGGCGGAGCTGGGCAGTACCGCCGTAGACTGCGCGGTCACGCTCTGCGACGAGGGGAGAGTTCCACCGACCTGGTAACTGAAGTTCAGCGCTTGCGTGGGCACGATGAGCAACGGATTGCTGGAGACGAGGAGGTTGACCGGAAGGCTCGAGACCGAGGTCTGGCCGCCGGTGGCGCCGACGGGCACCGTTCCGGAATAGCTGCCGGCTGGGAGATTCGCGGTGGAATCGTAGGAGATTGCCGATTGCGTGCTGCCGTTCGCGGGAATGGTTCCGTTGGTTGGATTCACGATGATCCAATTGCGGCCGGAAGGATTCGGGTTGACGGAGGGCGTGCCAAAGGCATACGCCAGGGCGGTGGTGCTATTACTGGTCAAAGTTACCGGCTGTTGGGCGCCCTGATTGTTCAATCCGCCGATTTGGTAATTCAGGGTCACCGAAGCCGGACTGACTGTTACTGTCGGCTCGGGAGTTACGGTTAGAGTGACCGGGATATTTAGGGCAGGAGAACCGCCAGGCGTGATGGCTACCTGGCCCTGGTACGTGCCGGCAGCAAGCGTCTGGAGCACTAACCCGTTCAAGACGACGGAGATTTGACCTGAACTCGCGATCGTGCCATTGGGAGGCGTGGCCAGCAGCCAGTTGCCGCCGCTAGTTGTGGTGGCGTTCGCAGTAAACGTCCCGGATCCCGCCAAGTTAATAAATTGACCCACTGGAGTGGCGCCGCTGTTCGCTACGTAAGAGAAGCTGAGCGACTGTGGGCTTACCGTGAACGAACTAACCGTCATGGTGACCGGAATCGTAATGGTTTGACCTTGCACGCTCAATACGCGGAAGTTCGTGTCGGTGTAGGTTCCCACGGGAAGTCCCGCGGGATTGGCCGTGACAGTGACGGTTTGCGGAGTAGAGCCCGAAGTGGGCGAGGCGCTCAACCAGAACTGGGAAGGAGTGACACCGATGGTGGTGCTCCCGCCGGTCGAGGTGATCGTTAGGGTCTGACTGACAGCAGGGCCGCCAAATTGAGCGGAGAAATTTAAGGAAGTTGGACTAACAGATACAGTTTGCGCAGTCGCAACACCGGTTGCGAGCGCGGCAAGGGAAAAAAGAATAGAACTTAATGTCTTCAAGCAAGCCTCCACGGTTTGGGCAGTTCTTTGTTTGCGCGGTGCGGGACGGGCCTCGACAGGCCGGAGGCCTGTCGCACGTCGAGCGCATCGGGCGCTTATTATGCACGCGCGCTACCAGCGTGATGAACAGAGCAAAGTCCGGGTTTATCCGAAGGAGGAGTTACAACTTACCTATGTTTTTAGGACTTATAAGACGCACTTGTTATATGACGCCGCGGCGCGCGCGGACACAGATGGTGTATCGAGTGGCCACATTAACCGGCGCCGTAGAGCCGATGAACACGAATGTACTCGATTACGCCGGGCGGAGCGTCTAACTCAACATTGTTGGCTTCGATGGCTTTGCGGATGGAAGAAGATGAGGTCGCCGACTTTTTTTCTTCCAGCCTTTCGACTTTTGCCTCATCCGGCGCGTCGTAAACATAGCCGGGCCGGGCGGCCACGATGAAGCGCACGGATTCAACGACGTCGCGCCAGCGATGCCACGTGCGCAATTCGGCGAAGGCATCGGCGCCGATCAGGAAGAATAGCTCGTCGGCTGGTTGCAGCGTGACGCGCAGGCGACCGATGGTGTCGATGGAATAACTGCGCTCGGTGCCCTCTTCCAAGCGCGATGCATTGAAACTCACGCCTGCCGGCGGCGATGACTCGGCGCAGGCGATTTCCACCATTCGTACGCGATCTTCGTACGGCGCATGCGTAACCCCGCCTTTGTGCGGAGGGCTGTAGCTCGGGACGAAGAGGATGCGATCCAGACGAAAACGACCCGCCGCCGCGCGCGCGACGGCGAGATGTGCGTTGTGGATGGGGTCGAAGGCGCCCCCGAAGATCGCGATTCTACTTCCGGCCAATCACGTACGCTCGATTTTGACCGAGTTAATCCGAATCTCTTTTGCGGGGCGGTCCTGCGCGCCGCGCGGAACTTCGGAGATCTTCTTCACGATGTCGTAGCCTTCGGTGACTTCGCCGAATACGCTGTGCTTGTTGTCGAGCCACGGCGTGGCGGCAACGGTGATGAAGAACTGGCTGCCGTTGGTGTTGGGGCCGGCATTCGCCATGGAGAGCACGCCGTGCTTGGTGTGCTTGAGATCCTTGTGAAATTCGTCGGCGAAGCGGTAGCCGGGGCCGCCGCGGCCGGTGCCTTCGGGATCGCCAGCCTGCACCATGAAATCGGGAATGACGCGATGGAAGATGGTGCCGTCGTAGAACGGCTTGCCGGTCTTGGTTCCTTCCGCCAGCGAGACGAAGTTCTCGACGGTGTTGGGGACTTTGTCCGCGAACAGCTTGACTTTGAATTTGCCTTCGGTGGTGTCGAAGGCGGCGAAAATTTCGTTGGCCATCGACCAAATTGTAGCAACCGGCGACGCCTCTCCCGCCGCGCGAGTTTACAAAATGATACATTCGAACACTATGAGGTTCAGACGCATCATCGCTCTCGCTGCCATGGTCTCGGGATACGCCATGGCCCAGTCCAAACCGGTTCCGGACGACGAGTTCGCCAAACTGGTGAAGGAATGGACAACCAAGCCGGAATTCCTGACCCCGGTGGTGGACCATTTGCCGAAGGTGGCCGGCATTCCCAGCCCGAAGGACGTGCTGGGATATTACGTCGGCGCGCCCAAGAAGCTGACGAACACCGAGGGCCTAGCGAAGTATTACCGGGCGCTGGCGGCCGCGACGCCGCGGGTGAAAGTGTTCGAAGCGGGCAAAACCGATGAAGGGCGCGATTGCCTGGTGACGGCGGTGGCGGACGAAGAGACGATGCGCAACCTCGATACCTATAAAGGATATCTGGCGAAGCTGGCCGATCCGCGCGGCCTGAGCGACGCGGAGGCGCACCGCATTATCGGCCTGGCGAAGCCGATTTATCTGTTCTCCGTGGGACTGCATTCGGCCGAGACCAGCCCGCCCGAAATGCTGATGGAGCTGATCTACCGGCTGGCGACCGACGACTCGCCGCTGATAGAGCAGATCCGCAAGAACGTCATCGTGATGACTTTTGCGGTAACCGAGCCCGACGGGCGCGACCGCTACGTGGACTGGTATCGCAAGTACAAGGTCTCGGAAGAGACCGAAGCCGATAACACCGGCGGCCCTCCTTACTGGGGCAAGTATATCTATCACGACAACAATCGCGACATCAATTACTCGCAGGTCACGATGCGCAATTGGCTGAAGTTTTACCTGGAATGGCATCCGCCGATCATGCATGACTTACACGAATCGGAGCCGTTCCTTTATACGTTCAGCGGGCAGCCGCCGCAGAACCCGACGCTCGACCCCATTCTCTATGCCGAAATGCCATGGTTCAGCGAGTACGAGCTGACGAAGATGATCGCGTGGGGAGTGCCGGGCGTGTGGACGCACGCGTTCGTGGACATGTGGTCGCCGGGTTATCTGGGCTTTATGTCCTCGAACCATAACGGCATGCTGCGGATGTACGAAATCTTCGGCAACGGCGGCGCGAACACGATGCGCCGCAATGTAGGCGGCGGCGGACGTGGGGGAGCGGGCGGAGGCGGTGGCGAAGCAGGCGGCCCCGCAGCGGGCGGCGCTCCGGAGGCGATGGGACCCGCGCCAGGCGGCGCCGGTGCAGCCCCAGCAGCGGCAGCAGGCGGACGAGGCGGACGTGGAGGCGCGGGCGGAGGCGGGCGCGGCGGCATGACGACCCGCGAATGGTATCGTCCGGTGCCGCCGTACTCGACCGTGGAGTGGTCGATGCGCAACAGCATCAACTATTCAGAATCGGCGGTGCTAGCGGCGCTGGAACTAACTTCCAAATTCCCGCAGACGATTCTGGAGAACTTCTACCTCAAGAGCCTGCACTCCGTTCAATCGGGCAAAAACGAAGCGCCGTATGGATACGTGCTGCCGGTGCAGCCGGACATGACGCGGGTGGCGTTCATCGTGAATATTCTGAGGCTGCAGGGCATCGAAGTGGGCAAGGCCACCAGCGAAGTGAAGCTGAACGAAGGCACGTTCCCGGCGGGATCGCTGATCGTGAAGCGCGACCAGCCTTATGGCCGCCTGGCGAAAATCCTTCTCGAGAAGCAGAACTATCCCGATGCGAGCTTGAACACTTATGACGACGCCGCGTGGACCATGGGCATGATGAGTCACGCGGAAGTGAAAGAGATCGCGGACAAACGGGTGCTTGACGCGCCGGTGACGCCGGTGGGCGAGAAGCTGACGGTCACTGGCGAAGTGAAGGGGTCGGGGCCGGTTACCGTCGTCCTGCACAATGGCTCCAACTTTCTGATCACGCTGCGATACCGCCTGAAAGATTTGAAAGTCGAGGCCATGGAGCAGGCGTCGAAATCGGGCGATACGCAGATTCCGGCGGGATCGCTGGTGATCGCTTCCAGCCCGCGAGTGAAGGGCGAGATCGAAAAGCTGGGCCTGCAAGCGATCACGATGGCAGCGGCGCCGGACGTTCCGCGGCATGCCCTCGACATCCCGCGCCTGGCGCTCTACAGCACGTGGAGCAGCACGCAGGATGCAGGATGGGTGCGGTACGCGCTCGACAACTTCGAAGTGCCGTACGACCTGATTTATAAAGACCAGGTGAAGCAGGGCAATCTGCGCGGGCGTTGGGATGCGATCGTGATTCCATCGGCCGGGCGCGGCAGCGCGAAATCGCTGGTGTTCGAAAGCGAGCCGCGCAAGACGCCGCTGGCTTATGTGAAATCGCCGGACTTTCCGACGCTGGGCGCGTACGGCGAAACGCAGGATACTTCGGGCGGCATGGGTCTGCAGGGCGTGGCGGAGTTCGAGAAATTCGTAAGCGACGGCGGCACATTGATCACGATGGGGTCTTCGAGCTTCTTCCCGCCGGAGACGATGATCACGCACCTGGTGGATGCGGCGCGGACTACGGGGACGTTTTATGCGCCGGGGCCGATCGTGCAGATGACGGTGTCGCGGCCGACGCATCCGATTTTCTACGGTTACACCGAGCGAACGATGCCGGTGCGCTGGGCGGGCGGTCCGCTGTTGAGCGTTACCGGCGCCGCGCGCGGATGGGCGCTGGCGACTTTTCCGGGCGGGGACGAATCGGTGCTGAGCGGCCTGATGCGCGGCGCGAACGAGATCCGCGGCCGGGCGGCGGTGGTGGACGCGCCGGAAGGCAAGGGCCACGTGGTGCTGTTTGCGACGAACCCGGCTTACCGGTGGCAGAATTTGGGCGAGTTCAATATGCTGGCCAACGCGATTCTGAACTTCAACGATTTTCCGGCGGCGCCGGTGATGCCGGCGGGCGGGCGCGGGGGACGCGGGGGGCAGTAGGAGCAGCCGATCGCTAAAACCAAAACCGAATCGTGCCTTGGAACATGCGCGCGCCGCCGCTTTGGAGCATGGGCGCGAGGCCGCTGCCTGGGCTGCCGGTGCCGAGCATCAGGTTGAGCATCGACGTGGATTGGCCGAAAAGCGGGCTGTCGAGATATTTCACGGGGTCGCCAAAATTCGGGTGGTTGAGCGCGTTGAAGGCTTCGATACGGATATCCAAGCGTTCGCGGTCGCGCCAGCGGAATTCGCGGCCGATGGCGGCGTCCACTTGCCACATGCCCATGCCGGGGATGGCGTTGCGGCCGAGGTTGCCAGGCACTCCGGGCTTCAAGGTTTGGAAGACCAGCGGATTTAGTTCCATGCCTCCGGGGGCGTTGGCGGAGGGAACCCATACGGGGCCGCCGAGGTAATTCGGGCGCACGTAGTTTTGGTAGGCGATGCCGGTGTATTGCTCGCTTTCGAGAACCGTGAGCGGAAAGCCGGTGCGGGCGCGCACGATGCTTTCGATGCGCCATCCCTTGAGCTTGCCGCTTCCGAATTGATAGGCGAGGGAGCCGTTGAAGGCTTGCCGAAGATCGAAATCGGAAGAGCCGAAATCGAAGTTAGGAGAAGTTCCGGCGCCGGCCCAGAGCAGCGAGGAATCGCTGGAATCGTTATCGACGGAATGCGACCAGGTGTAAGCGACGCTGCCCTGTACTCCGCGCGCGAAGCGGCGGCGATATTGAATCTGCAGGGCCTGATAGTTGGAGAATCCGTCGTTGGTGGTGAGGGCCAGGAACGAATTTGGACCACTGCCGGGGCCGCCGACTTCGCGGCGGATTAGCTCGCGTCCGTTGGCGCCGACGTAGCCGAGCGAAAGGACGTCGTGATCGGTGAAGGCGCGCTCGAGCGATACGTTCCACTGACGGATCTGCGGCAGCTTCAATCCGTCCTCAAATCCGTAGATGAAGTTGACGGAAAACGGGGCGTGCACGCCGCTGGTGAGGGTGACGGAATTCAGCGGGCCGCCATCGAGAGCGTCGGTGCCGATGCTGAGGCTGGAATCGTAATAGAGGCCGGCGCCGGCGCGCAGCACGGTGCGGCCGTCTTTGGTGAGACGGTAGGCGGCGCCGAGACGCGGCGCGAGGTTGTGATAAGAGGTTGGCCAGATCTCACCGTAGGTTTGCTCTAGTGCTCCGGTGGAGGGTATATAGAGGTTGATGGGATCGAGCGTTTGGGGCGAGGGGCTGAACTCCCAGCGCAGACCCAACGAAATGGTGAGGCGCGAGGTGAGCTGCCAGGAATCGTGCGCCCACAAGGAATATTCGGTGAGGGCCGCGTTCTGAGTGACTGGCGGGTTGAGGTATTTCCAGAGATTGCGGGTATCCGAGAGGTCGTTGGCGTTATCGGCGATGACGACCACGGTGGGCGAAACGTCGCGGCGGACGGCGGTGACGGTACGGTAGTCTATGCCGAAACCGAGCGCGTGATGCTGGATACGTAAGCTGGCCGAGCCGACGGCTTGGAATTGCCGCAGGCGGTGCAGGCCTTCGTCGCCGGATTCCAACTCGCCGATGCCATCGATGGTGAAGCGCACGACGGCGTTGCAGGGGGCTTTGAAAGCGACGCCTAATGCCAACGGCTGGAGCGCGCAAGCGGCTTGATCGCCCGCGCCGGGAATTTCCCATTGCGAGAGCGCGGTGGTTTGCGATTCGTTGACACGCGCATCGAGAGTCAAACGGCTGAGCGGGCGCACGGTGAGGCCGACCGTCATGGTTTGCGAACGCAAATCGAGGTGATTGATGGCCACGTTTCCGAAACTATTGGAAGAAGGCGTGTCGCTATAGCGCGCGAAGACGTTGGAACGCGCGCCGAGGGCGTGGTCGATGCGCGCGCTGCCGGCTTGCAGGGAAGCGGGTTCGTCGGTGCCGCCGGTCCACTGGCCGACGCCGGGGGCGATGGAGCCTTGATTGGGCAACGGGAACAGATTGACGGCGGCGGTAGCCCAGGGTCCGGCGGCGTCGCGGGCGCTTTGATCGGGAACGGCCTGCGTACCAATGAAGGGCTCGCGCAAGCCGACGTTCTGGTAGGCGAGGAAGAAGAATGTTTTGTCGCGCTGGATGGGCCCGCCGAAGGTCTGGGTGAAATCGTTGAGGCGTTCCTCGGAGAGCGGAAGGCCGGCGCGGTTGGCGAACCAATCGTTGGCGCCCATCCATTCGTTGCGGTTCTGATACTGGGTTTCGCCGTGAAATTGATTCGTGCCAGGCTGGCTGGTGACGCCGATGTTGGCGCCTGGCATGCGACCGAATTGCGCAATGGTGGTGGAGGTTTGGGCTTCGATTTCGTCGACGGCGCTGAGGGAGATCAAGGGATCTAGGCTTCCGAATGCGCTGACCGCGGGAAGGGTTCCGCCTCCGGCCTGCGCGGGGATGCCGCCTACAGCGACGCCGGTGTTGGCGCTGACGCCATCGATGGTGAAACTGTTGGTATTGGCGCGCTGGCCGGTGGCAGTGAATTGCCCGGGGTCGCCGCGCGTGGCGGGGACGACGTTGGCGCCGGCGACCATTTCAATGAGGTTTAGCAAGCCGCCGCCGTTGAGGGGCATGCGCCCGATTTCGTCGAATTCAAAACGCGCGCCGGTGGCGGCATCGGTGCGGTCGAGCAAGGGCGCGGCGCCGCGCACCATGACGGTTTCGTGGATGCTGCCGACGGGGAGGGTGAAATCGGCGCGGGTAGCGGCTCCGGCTTTGAGCGGCACGTCGAACCGCTGCATGGCCTTGAAGCCTTCTTTTTGGACGGTGACCTTGTATTCGCCGGCTTCGAGCCCGCTCACCTGGAAAGCGCCGGAGGCATCGGAGGCAGTGGCGCGGCGGAAGCCACTGGTTTGGCTGACAACGCTGACATCGGCGTCAGAGATTCCCGCGTGGAGGGCGTCGAAGACGCGTCCGAAAACTGAAGCTGCGTTAGTGGATTGCGCGTGCGCGCAGACAATAGAAAAGAGATAGAGCAGGCTTATCTGCCCAGCAGTCGCTGGTTTTGCTCTAAGTGGGCCCGTAACTCACTCACAGCGCTGAGCAGTTCCGTCGGCAAATCAGCGTTCGCCCTCTCGCCCTGCGCTACCCCCAACAGGAACGAGCTTAGCATCTCCACCCGGCGAGCCGCTTGAAACAACTGTTCCGAAGAGCTTTGCCACGGGGCTGCCGCGCGCGTGGGTATCGCGGACGCCTTCGCGCCGAGAGCGGTCAGGACAGGAACCAACGCGCGGTCGTAGTTACCGGCGGGAACGGACATTGCGGAGATGTGATCGAGAGCCATAGCGCGCAAAGAAGCGCGATCGGATTCGCTGAGCGCGGCGTCATCCGGGAACTGCTGGGCCAGCGAACGCAGCGCGTAAGCATGCGCCATCACGGCGTCGTTCCATCCGACCACCTGGCCGGCGAACTTATCGAGCAGGCCGCGGCCGCCCAACTGGGCTTCCAGACGCGCCTGGAAGGGACCGGCGGCATCGGGCGCGACAGAAGCCGAAGGAGTTTCGGTGGCTTCGGGAAGTGGGGCGGAAGAAGCTGGATCGGAAAATTGGGTGGCGGCGACCGGCAGCGGATTGAGCGCCGCCTGAATCTGCCGCTGGCGGACGGGCGTCACTCCGACGCCGGCCACGAGCACGCGGCCGTTGGAAAGGGAGACATGAACGGGATCGCCCAGATCGGCCCCAATCTGATGAAGCGCTCTCAGTACCTGCAGTTCATCTGAGATCGAGGCCGTTGGTCCGGGCAGAGTTGCGGCCGACCGGCTTGGAACGGCCGGCCGCGGGGGAACCTCAATAGGCGCGGCGCCAGACGCCGCGCTATTTCGGAGAAGAAGAGGAGGTTCCAGAATTTTATTGGGTGCGGGGACGTCCTTCTTCGCCCAAGGCGCGTCCCCGATATACAAAGCTCCCGCCACCGCCAACGCGGCCGTTGCAGCCCCGACAGCCCAACGCCACGGAAACACCCTGCGGGTGGGAACTTCGGCGTCGAGGCGCGACATCTCGCGGTATAGATCGCCCCACGCCTTTGGAGGCTCAGGCATGGCCTCCGCCAGAAACTCCTTGCGGTAGCGGACACATTCAGCCACCGTCTTTTTCAACTCTTCTACTTCGGCGCGACAATCCCAGCACGCTTCCATGTGGCGTTCCAGGCGGCGGGATTCGCCCGCCGAAAGTTCGCCATCGATGTAGCGCAGCAACGAGGCCTGCTCGGGATGACTACTCATCGCCCGCCTTCTTTAGCCGTAGCATTGCTCTTCTCAAAAACTCGCCCACCGCCGACGCGCTGATGCCCAACGCCGCGCCGATCTCGGGATAACGCAAACCTTCCATCCGCAGAAACAGGCAGCGTTTCTGCTGCTCCGACAGACCTTCCACCGCGCGGTGAAAGCGCGTCATTTTCTCGCGCTCGATCAAACCGCGCTCCGGATCTTCCGTCCGCGAAGCCAACCGTAATTCCAGATCCGGATCGAGCGGGGCTTCCGAAGCCTGCCGCTCGCGCTGTTTCAAGCCGTAATTGTGCGCCACGCGGAAAACCCACCCGCGCGGGTTCTGTATATCCTCGCCTTTTTTCAGCGCCGTATAGAGACGTAAGAAAACCTCTTGTACCGCCTCCTGCGCGGCGGGCGGACGCAAGCCCAACGTCAGAAGGTACCGGTAGACATCCTCGCGGGCGTCCTCAAAAAGCGCCGCCACGCGATCCTGCAGCTCGGCAATCCGTTTTTCCTGCCGGAGAAAACCCACCAGTTCTCCACCAATCGAATAGGCGGGCATGCTGCTAGCTGAATCTAAGACCCGCGGCCCGCCAAATACACTACAGCCTGGATATTATTTTTTCGTACATAAATACGCAAGCCGGGAGTTTTCAGTGTAGTTGAACCGTAACCCCAGCGGTCTTATGAATGTGGGTCACCCGACAGTAAGTATTGCAATCGTTACCTTTAATAGCGCGCGTTACATCCGGCAGTGCCTTCAAGGCGTCCTCGCGCAGGAGATTTCTCCACTACGGGTGGTTGTAGTGGACAACGCTTCCTCCGACGGGACCCTCCGGATTCTGGAGGAATTTCGCGGGCGGATTCAGGTAATTCCCCTTACCGAGAATATAGGGTTTGCTGCCGGCCAGAACATGGCGATCCGAGCCTCGGCCGGCGCGGATTGGGTGCTGACGTTGAACCCGGACGTGTTGGTGGGGCTGGGGTTCGTGCGTAATTTGCTGGAATCGGGAAACAGCGACCCGGAGATTGGGACAGTGTGCGGCAAGCTGCTTTCGATCGCGCCCGGGTTCAAGCCGCTGCCTGCGCCTTTGATCGATTCGGCGGGCATCTATTTCACGCCGACCATGCGGCATTTCGACCGCGGATGGCACGAGCACGACAGCCGCCGCTACAATTCCCCGGGGTACGTCTTCGGGGCGAGCGCGGCGGCGGCCCTATACCGCCGCGAGATGATCGAAGACGTAGCCGTGGACGGCCATTTCTTCGACCCCGATTTCTTCGTGTACCGCGAAGATGCGGACGTAGCCTGGCGCGCGCAACTGCTGGGATGGCGATGCCTTTACACGCCGGCCGCGGTAGCCCATCACGTGCGCACGGTGACGCCGGCGAACCGGCGCACGCTGCCGGGGTTCATCAACATGCACTCGGTGAAGAACCGCTTCCTGATGCGCATCAAAAACGTCACGCCGGGCGTGTATCGCCGCTACTGGCTGCCGATGACGATGCGCGACCTGATGGTGATGGGCGGGTCGATCTTCTGGGAACCAAGCTCGCTGCCAGCATTCTGGCGAGTCGCGAAATGCCTGCCCCGCGCCGTGAAACAACGCCGCCAGATCATGGCGCGGCGGCGGGTAAGCGATGAAGAATTGGTGGAGATGTTCCGCCCCGACGCGGGGGAAAGCCCTGTTCCCGCGGAACGAACGCGAAGGCCTTTTCAACGCGCCGCAGTGAACGGCGGGTCCGACATCGCCAGCGCCGGCTACAGCGCCGAATAATTGTTGCCGGCGCCGTTCGCCATAAGGCCAGTAGCTACGAATGCGTGCCGGGCGCTTCGTGGCCGGTGCGCGCGACATATTCGATGTAGGTGCCCGGATAGGCCAGCGGGTTGCGATCGGTGCCGCTTTCGCCGCCTAATTCGAGCACGCGCGATCCGAGGCCGCGCAGGAACGTGCGGTCGTGCGAGACGAAGATCATGGTGCCTTCGAAGTCTTTCAGCGCGTCGACCAGCATCTCTTTCGTGCCGAGATCGAGGTGGTTGGTGGGCTCATCGAGCACAAGAAAATTCGGCGGGTCATAGAGCATGCGCGCCATGGCGAGGCGCGATTTCTCGCCGCCGGAGAGAGCGCGGATGCGCTTATCGATATCGTCGCCGGAAAACTGGAACGCGCCCGCCAAACTGCGCAGCGAACCGAGACCATCCTGGGGAAAATCATTTTGAAGCTGCTCGATGATGCTGAGGTCGGGATCGAGCACGTCGAGCGCCTGCTGCGCAAAGTAACCCATCTTCAGGCTGGCGCCGAGGCGGATATCGCCAGAATCGGGCGCAAGCGCGCCCGCGATCATTTTCAGCAGCGTGCTCTTCCCCGCCCCGTTCTTGCCCATCACGGCCCAGCGCTCGCCGCGGCGGATGATCAGGTTGAAGCCTTCATAGATGACGCGCGAACCGAAATGCTTCTCGATGTTTTCGATCACCGCCACCTGATCGCCGGAACGTGGAGGGGCGCGGAATTCGAACTTCACTACCTGGCGCTTTTTCGGCAGCTCGATCTTTTCGATCTTGTCGAGCGCCTTGATGCGGCTCTGCACCTGCGCGGCCTTGGCGGCGTGGGTACGGAAGCGGTCAATGAAACGCTGCTCCTTGGCGAGCATCGCTTGCTGCCGCGCGAACGCAGCCTGCTGATTGGCTTCGCGGATGGCGCGCTCGCGCTCGTAGAAGTCGTAGTCGCCAGAGTAGGTGATGATTTCGCCGGAATCGATCTCGGCGATTTTAGTGACGACGCGATTCATGAATTCGCGGTCGTGCGAGGTCATGAGCAACGTGCACGGCGTCGATTTCAGGAATTGTTCCAGCCAGACGATGGATTCGATATCGAGGTGGTTGGTGGGTTCGTCCATTAACAGGACGTCGGGACGGCCGAGCAGCACGCGCGCCAGCGCCACGCGCATCTTCCAGCCGCCCGACAGCGCGCCGGCATCGGCATCGATCTGGTCGTCGTAAAAGCCAAGGCCGTGCAGCACTTCGCGCGCCTGGGCTTCGAGGGTGTAGCCGCCTAGGTGCTCGTATTCTTCCTGCACCTCGCCGAAGCGGGCGAGGATGGCGTCCATTTCATCGGCGCGCTCGGGGTCTCCGAGGGCGTGCTGCAGGGCTTCGAGCTCATGGTGGAGGTCGCCGACGCGGCCACTTCCGGCGATGGCTTCATCGAGCACGGAGCGGCCCTTCATCTCTTCGACGTCCTGCGAGAAGTAGCCGATGGTGAGCTTCTTGGGGACGGTGACGTCGCCTTCGTCGGGGCCCTCGTCGCCCACGATCATGCGGAAGAGCGTGGTTTTGCCGGCGCCATTGGGTCCGACGAGGCCGACTTTCTCGCCGGGGTTCAATTGGAATGAGGCATCGACGAAGACGAGTTGCTTGCCGTACTGCTTATTGATGTTGGAAAAGGAAATCATGAAAGAGGTTGGGGGAAGTGAAGGCTAAACTTCTATTCTCCACCAATCTGTGAGCAATGTGCTCGTGATGATCTTCTTCACCTTGCTCAATCGAAAGCGCCTCGTGATGTAAGCTGAAATCGACCCGCAGCGGAGACCGCGCTCTTAATGCCAGAAGGAACTATAGGACCCTACCAATTGCTCGGCCCATTGGGCGCCGGGGGCATGGGCGAAGTGTACAAAGCGCTCGACCCGCGCATTGGGCGGCAGGTTGCGCTCAAATTGCTGCCGGAGTCGCTGGCTAACGATCCCGAGCGGCGGCGGCGGTTTGAGCAGGAGGCGCGGCTGGCGGCGGCGCTGAATCATCCGAATGTGATGGCGATCTACGACGTGGGGCTGGACCAGCATCCGCCGTATATCGTGGCGGAACTGGTGGCGGGTGAATCGCTGCGCGGGCTGATCGAAGCCGGGCCGCTGGCGGTGCGGAAGACTATCGATGTTGCGGCGCAAATGGCGGCGGGGCTGGCGGCGGCGCATGCCGCGGGCATTGTGCATCGGGATTTGAAGCCGGAAAATATCATCGTCACGCCGGAGGGAGTGGCCAAGATCCTCGATTTCGGCGTGGCGCGCGTGGAATCGAAAGCGGCGGCGTCCGGGGCCACGATGACCATGAACAACACCTCGCTTGGCGCGGTGGTGGGCACGGCGGGCTACATGAGCCCGGAACAGGCGCAGGGGCTGGAGATCGATTCGCGCTCGGACCAATTCAGCCTCGGGCTGCTGATCTACGAAATGCTGAGCGGGAAGCAGGCGTTCGCGCGGGCGAGCGCGGTGCAAACTATGTCCGCCATCATCGAGGAAGAGCCGCCGCCGCTCGACCGCACGGTTCCGGTGCAGGTGCGGTGGATCATGCAGCGGTGCCTGGCGAAGGAACCGGCGGGGCGGTACGAATCGACGCGCGATCTGGCGCGCGAATTGGCGGCGCTGCGCGATCATTTCGGCGAATTGGGCACGGCGGCCAGCGGCACGCAGCCGGCCATAACCGCGCCGCTTCCGCGGCGGCGGCCTTTGCCGTGGCGCGCGGCGTTGATCTGCGTGTTCGCGGTCGCGGCAGCGTGGTGCGTGGCGCAATTAACGCGCGATCCACACCTGACGAATCTTTCACGTTACCGAGTGACACCGTTCGCCACGGAACTGATTGAGCAGCGCATGCCGGCGTGGTCGCCGGACGGCAAGAGCATCGCGTTTTTCGGATCGACCGAGTCGACGGGGACGGAGTTGTATGTGCAGGGCGTGGATTCGCCGGTGGCGGTGGAGATTTCGCGCGGGCCATACAACGTCTATGGCACGTACCGGCCGTTTTGGAGTCCCGATTCGCACGCGCTCTTCTTCCGTTGCGGGAAAGACGGAAAGTACGGGCTGTGCCGGATTCCGGCGGGCGGGGGCGAATCGGCGCTGATTCAACCGCTGGAATTGAATGCCTCCCTTTCGCCGGATGGCCAAACGCTCGCGATGCTGACTTTTCGCTCTGAGAACGATCTCACGCTGCAGGTGGTTACGGCGACGCCGCCGAATGCAACGCCCAAGCCATACCTGCCCGAACCTTTTCCGACGGGCACGCATTTCGATAACCCGGCGATCGCGTTTTCACCCGATGGGAAGAGCATCGTGGTGAACATCGCATACGAAGGCCGCGGCGAGACTACGTGGCTGCTGCCTTGGCCGCCCGGCAAGGCGCGGCATCTTTTTGCGGAGACATTTCCCTTCGCGTTCACGCCGCATATTTCATGGATGCCCGATTCGCGGCATATGATCTTCGCCGATTCCACCGCCACGCGGCATTCCGAATTGTTCATGGGGGACGCGCGCACGGGCGAGTATTGGCCGGTGTTTCTGCAGGACCGCGCGGCGTCGAGTCCCTCGGTCTCGCCCGACGGGGCGCGGATCGCGTATCAATCGAACCTGTCTCACGCCGATGTAGTGGCCGTGCCGTTAGGCGACGGCCCGGTGCGAACGCTGCTCGGCAGTTCGCGCAATGAGCAAATGGCGGATGCGTCGCCGGTTTCGCCGCAAGTGGTTTACGTCACCGACCGGCGCGGCACGCAAGACCTTTGGCTGTTGAGCATGGCGGAGGGTTGGGACCGGTCCGCTGCTTTCTTCCGCCGATTTCAAGGTGGACGGCGTGCCCGCGGAGATATTCCTTTCGCCCGTGTTTTCGCCGGACGGGCGCAAGATCGCCTTCGCGGCCAAAGGCGGATCGCGCGTGCATCTCTACACGATGTTCGTCTCGGGAGGAACGCCGGTGCGCGCGACGACGATTAGCGGGCTGGAAGACGCGCCGTCGTGGTCGCCGGATGGCAACTGGCTGGCGTTCCTGCACACGGCGGGCAGCAAATTCTTCCTCGCGAAAGTGCGGCCGGGCAGCGGCGATCCGCCGGTAGATCTGGGAGAGGCCACGGGACGCTCGGTTCCAACCTGGTCGCCCACCGGCAAGTGGATCGCGATGCACGGCGCCGGCGACAAGTTGATGCTGTTCAGCCCGGATGACAAATCGACGGTCGAATTACCAGGCGATGCCGGTCCGTGCGCGTGGTCGCGCGACGGCAAGACGCTGTATCAGGTTCGGATGGAGCCGCCTGCGCTGGTCGCCATCGACATCGCAACGCGCAAGGAAAAAAAGCTGCGCGACCTGCCGGGCCTCGCGCCTTTCACGTCATTGAACCCGGGGTTGCAGGCATCGCTAACGCAGGATGGAAAGAGCATCGTCTATTCGGTGAACCGGCCGCGACAGGAGGTTTGGATTCTGGATGGCGTACAGACGCCGCGCCCGTGGTGGCAACGGATGACCGGCAGGTAACCATGCCGCGCGGCGATCTATAGGACACTGATAGCAATGAGTTTCCAATGGCTGCAAATGCGCATCACCGAAGAAAAGGATCGCCGGCAGCGCGAGGCTAAGATTCGGGCCAGCATTCCTGAGGCGTTCGCGTCCCTGCGCGGAAATCTCGAGGAGTGCATCGCGACTTACAACGCGGCATTCGAAGACCAAAGCAAGATCGAAGTCGAAGCCGAGACTATGCGGGTGACGCTGGGTGAGGCGAAGGTGGATGTGAAAATCGACTATGCGTTACCGGGCTTCCGCGTGCAACGCGCATCGTACGAGCTTGCGATCATTATCGGCCTGCTACCGGGGGACAAGCTTTGCTACCGCGATTCGGAAAAGTATTTGACGCTGGAAGAGATGACGCGCTGCGTACTGGACCGCGCGCTGTTTCCGAAGCTCATGGATTAACCGGCTTGGCGGCCGGAGCACCCGCGTCTTCGAGGATGCAGATGTCGTCGAGATTGCGGTAGCGTTCGGCGTAATCGAGGCCATAGCCGACGACGAACTCGTCGGGGATCTGGAAGCCAACGTAATTCACGTGGACGGGACGCAGGCGGCGGTCCGGCTTATCGAGCAGCGCGGCGATGCGGATGGAGCGCGGGCGGCGCTGGTCGAGCAGGTGCATCAGGTAGTTGAGCGTGACGCCGCTATCGACGATGTCTTCGACAATCAGGACGTCGGCGCCTTCGAGGGAAATATCGAGGTCTTTGGTGACCTTCACCTCGCCCGAGCTGCTCTTGCCCTTGCCGTAGCTCGATATGCCCATGAAATCGATGAAGACGTCACGCTGCATGGCGCGAGCGAGATCGGCCATGAAGAACGTGGCGCCCTTAAGGATGCAGATCATGTGCAGATTACCGGTGGGGTAATCGCGCGTGATCTGGTCGCCCAATTCGCGAATGCGCGCCTGGATCTTTTCGGAGGAGATCAAGACGCGAAGCCTGGCGTCGGTCATGAGTTTCTATTATGGCGTGGATGTTGGCTAGCGAGAGGAGGCTAGCCGCCGGAATCTGTAGTCGCGAGATGCGTGCTGACAGGGCCGAGGTGAATATGGGCGCCGGTGGCTTTTCCGGGGACGGCCTGGCGGAAGGCGAAGAACGGAATGCGGCGCTCGGTGAGATATTCGCGCAGCCAGACGCCTTCGGGCTGATCGGGACGAAGGGCGACATCCACGCGTCCGCGATGATCGAAGCCCAAGGCGCGATGCACGGCGGTTTCGCCGTTGGCCGAAACGGGTAACGGCTTGCCGAATTGGTTTTCGTACGCCTGTTCGACGCGTTCGAAGATTTGCGGGGTGAAGACGCCATCGCCATCGAAACGCTCGGCGATTTTGGGGGCTTCGGTGGGATGCTCGGCGAGACGCGCCTGGGCGGCCAGCTCGGCTTCGGCCATTTCGGTGACTTCCTTGGCCAGATCGGCGCGGGTGGAAGCGCGGGTGCAATCCTGGCGCGCGAAATCCAAGTCCTGAAAAAGATTGGCTAGGGTTTGGGACGGCATCGCGCCCATATCCACCAGCCTCTTGGCGTCGTCATAGGCCTTTTTGCGGCGGTCGAAGCGGCGACTGGCGGCGGCGACAAGATCGTCGGCCTGATCTTCAGTCAAATCCTGAGAAAAGATGCTTTTGCGAATGGTGGCGGAGTCGGTGGCGTCGGCCAGCGCTTCTTCCGCTTTGATCATTTGGCCGCGCGGCAGAGCGCCGGTCTGGACCAGGACATGGATGCGGTCGAGTTCCAAGCGGGCGCGCGCGACTTCGGGGTCTTCCGCGGTCTGCGCGGCGCTTATTGCGGCGCACACCAATAGCATAAAGGCCGCACAACGCATGTGTTCTTATTCTCGCACAGGGGCTTTCCGCCACCTGTTGCGGGCTGTTGTACCATAGCGTCAGGAGCGTGTTCTGAAGGCCAATCCGATCCCCACCAGCGTCGAAACCGCAATTCCCACCTGGCTATTAGCCGTGCGGGCAGCCGAATCCAAAAAAGCGCTAGACATCAAAGTGCTCGATCTCACGGGCATCACGTCGTTCGCGGATTATTTCGTGATCTGCACCGGCGCAAATCAGCGGCAGGTGCAAGCCATCGCGGACGAAGTGGGAATGCAGCTCAAGAAAGAAGCCGGCGAACTGCCGATCAGCCTCGAAGGCTACACCCAGGCCGAATGGGTGCTGGCCGATTACGGCGATTTACTGGTGCACATCTTTTCGCCGAAAGCGCGCGATTATTACGATCTGGAACGGCTGTGGCGCAGCGCCAAGACCGTCGAGATCCCGCCTGAGTGAAGATTTTTCTTTACTTCATCGGCAAACCCAAGGACGCGCACGCCAATGCCATCGCAGAAGATTTTCTGGGACGCGCGGGGCGTTATTCATCTTGCGAGATGCGCGAGATCCGGCCGGACCGCGTGGATCTGTGGGCCAAGCATCCCTCAGCGCGCAAGATATTTTGCGATCCGGCGGGAAAGGCGCTCGATTCCGCCGCGTTCGCCAAGCTGATTGCGAACGCTGAAATGGAAGGGCAGGATCTGGTGTTCCTGATCGGGGGGCATGACGGCCTTCCGGACGGATGGAGGGCGCGCGCGGACCGATTGCTTTCGCTGTCGGAAATGACGTTTCCGCACGAATTGGCGCGGGCGATGCTGGCCGAACAGATCTACCGTGCGTTTGCGAGCTTGCGGGGCCATCCCTACCCGCGATAACGTAAGGCTTACATGTCTTGGTTCCAGCGCGAAAAGCCCAACGGCGAAGGACTAGCCAAGGTCGACGATACCGAAAAGCGAGTGCGCACCGAAGGCCTTTGGCAGAAATGCGAAGGCTGCCGGCAGATCATCTGGAAGAAAGATCTGGAAGCGAACTGGAACGTGTGCCCCAAGTGCGGGCACCATTTCCGGATCGGCGCGGAGATGCGGCTGAAGCTGCTTCTGGACGGCGACTTCGAGACGTTTGACGACCAGCTCTCGTCATCTGACCCGCTGCGTTTCATCGACAAACAGTCGTACAAGGACCGGCTGAAGGCGACGCAGGCGGCGACACGGCAAAAGGATGCGCTGGTAGCGGCGTCGGGGAGCCTGGATGGACGCGAGGTCGAGATGTGCGCGATGGAATATTCGTTCATCGGCGGCAGCATGGGGTCGGTGGTGGGCGAAAAGATCGCGCGCGCGATCGACCGCTCGCTGCGTCACAAACGGCCGCTGATTGTAGTTTCGGCATCGGGCGGCGCGCGCATGCAGGAAGGCGCTATCAGCCTGATGCAGATGGCTAAGATCTCGGCTGGATTGATGCGGCTGGATGAAGCCAAGCTGCCATACATCAGCGTGCTGACCGACCCGACGACGGGCGGCGTAACGGCGAGCTATGCGATGTTGGGCGATTTGAATATCGCGGAGCCGAATGCGCTGATCGGGTTTGCGGGGCCGCGCGTGATCGAGCAGACGATTCGCAAGTCGCTGCCGGAAGGATTTCAGCGCAGCGAATTCCTGTTGAAACACGGAATGCTGGATGCGGTGGTGCCACGGCTGGAAATGAAGCAGTACATCGCGACGGCCATGCGATTTTTTCTAGTGAATTAGCTGGCCCGCCTCAGGGCCGCTCCTTGTGAACTATCCCGATTCCGTTCAATTCCTCTACGCGCTGGGCAACGAGATCAAGACAGCCAAGCTGGGACTTGACCGTATCCGCGCCACGCTGACGGCGCTAGGCAACCCGCAGGATGGGCTGCGCTTTATCCATGTGGCGGGCACCAACGGCAAAGGCTCGACGTGCGCGATGATCGAGAGCGGATTGCGGGCCGCGGGGCAGCGCACCGGATTGTTTACCTCGCCGCACCTGGCAGAACCGACGGAGCGGATTCAAATCGATGGCGTGGCCGTCTCCGCGGCGCAATTTGCCGACGCGTTCCGGCAAGTGCACGAATGCGTGGAGCGGCTGGCGTCCGACGGCACGGTGGACTGGCACACGACTTACTTTGAAACCGTCACCGCGATGGCGTTTCTGATCTTCGCCGCCGAGCGTGTGGATCGCGTTGTGCTCGAGACGGGGTTGGGAGGGCGGCTCGACGCGACGAATGTGGTCACGCCCGAGCTGTGCGTCATCACGCCGGTGGACTTCGATCACGAAGCTTACCTGGGCAAGAGCATGGAGGCGATCGCGGGCGAGAAGGCGGGGATTCTGAAACGCGGCGCGCCGGCGGTGTTTGCGCGGCAGAGGGCGGAGGCGGCGCGGGTGCTGAATGGGCGCGCGGCTGAATTGGGAATTCCGGTGACGCGAAGCGACGACCGGCGCATTAGCGACTTGCAGGCCGATGCGCGCGGCAGCCGTTTCCGGCTGTGGGGCGAGCGCGAATTGAATATTGCGTGCCCGCTGGCAGGCGAGCATCAAGTAGAGAATTCGGCGACGGCGGCGATTGCATTGACGCGCGTGGGCGTGCCGGATGAAGCGATCGAGCGCGGCATCGCGCAGGCGCACTGGCCGGGCCGGCTGGAACGGGTGCGCGAGCATCCAGAGATCGTGCTGGACGGGGCGCATAATCCGGCCGGGGCGCGGGCGCTGGCGGCGTACCTGGATCGTTTTTACGCACAGCGAAAGGTGCGGCTGATTTACGGAGCGATGCGCGATAAAGCCGTGGAGGAAATCGGCGGCATTCTGTTTCCACGCGCGTCGCAGGTGATCGTCACCGCGCCTAAACAAGCGCGCGCGATGGCGCCGGAGACGCTGCTGGCGATCATGAGCCATCCGAATCTTTGCATCGCGCCGGCGCTGGAGAACGCGTTGGCGATGGTGGAAGACGCGGGTAAAAACGATGCGATCTTCATTACGGGCTCGCTATTTTTGGTGGCCGAAGCCCGCGCTATGATTGGGGCGCGATGAGTTTTCTTCGATCCATCCTGATCTCGGCGCCGATCGTAGCGGTGACGACCATCATATTGGGCGCGATTTCGCTGGCGACCTCGCTGTTCGACCGGTCTGGCGATACGCAGCATACGCTGGCGCGTACGTGGAGCAGGGTGCTTCTGGCGGCGGGCTTCATCCGCGTACGCGTGGAAGGCGCAAATAAACTCGACCCGCGCGGCAGCTACGTGTTCGCGGCGAACCACGCCAGCTACATGGATATTCCCGCGGTGCTGACGGCGTTGCCGCACCAATTCCGGTTCTTCGCGAAGAAGGGGCTCTACAAGATTCCGTTTCTGGGTACGCATCTCAACCACGCGGGGCACCTGCCGGTGGATCGGACCAACGCGCGCAATTCACTCAAGAGCATGACCGAGGGCGCGCGCATCGTGAAGGAACGCGGCATTTCCGTGCTGCTGTTTCCGGAGGGAGGACGATCGCCGGAAGGGTTGCGGGAATTTAAGGAAGGCGCGGCGTTCATCGCGATCCGCGCGGGCGTGCCGGTGGTGCCGGTGGCGATCATAGGGATGCGCAAGATCCTGCCGATGGGATCGTACCACCTGCGCAGCGGCAAAGTGATTGTGCGCGTGGGAGACCCGATCTCGACGGACGGAATGACGATTCGCGACCGCGACGATTTGACGGAGCGCATGTATCGCGATGTGGCGCGGTTGCTCGATCCGGCGAATCCGGCTACTTCAACTCCCGCACCTTCACGTTCTTGAACCACGCGGGGTCGTCGTGGTCTTGCAGTGAAATCGGGCAGCGGACGCGCGGTTGACCGACCAGGAGCTTGTAGACTTCCGAGGCTTCGCCCCAGCGCTTGGCCATGGCGGCTGCCACCTGCGGAGACTTCAGGCTGGTATCGACCACCTTTTCGCCGTTCATCCAATGCTCGACATGGTCGCCGCGCACGACGAGGCGTGAGTGGTTGAATTCGCCGGCGGGTTTGGTGGCGTCCTTCGATGGCGACTGGACATCGTAAAGCGCGCCGGCCTGATGCAACGCGCCACCGCGCGTGGCGTCGGGGTTGCTGGAATTATCGACCATCTGATATTCGAAGCCGATGACGTAATCCTGCCCTTTGGCGCGGCGCGCGGGGCGCGGCGTCTGGAACGATAGATTGACCAATTGCTCGAAGCGCTGCGTCTTTTGATCGGCGAGGAAGAGGTGATCCTGAATGCGGTATTTCACGCCGCTGTTGCCGGCGTGCGAGATTTTCCAATCCCACTCGAGCTCGAAATCGGCGAACAGATCCTGGGTGAAGAGGTCTTCGTCGATTTTCGGATGAGGCACGGCCTTGAGGCAGCCGTCTTCGATCACGAACGAATCGCCGGGCGGAGATTTGCGGGTGGGATCTTCCCAATTGGCGTAGCTGTGGCCATCGAACAACAGGCGCCAGCCCGCGGATTTTTCGGCGGGCGTGAGCTGATTATCGGCAGCAAATGCGAACGACGCGACGCAGAAAAGCGCGACGGCGCATCGGCATCGTGCAAGTATTTTGGCTGGCTTAGTCATTAACCTTTGTTCATCCACTAATTCCGAAAGCGCGTGGTTCAATATACTCATGCGTTGGTTTCTCGGGTCCCTCTTAGTTTACATTTTGCTATCGTTTTCGGCGTTCGCTCAAATCGACGGGCGCATAACCGGCTCCGTAATAGACTCCTCCGGCGCGGCAATTCCAGGCGCTAATGTCAGCATTGTTTTACCCGGCGGCAAAAAGCCGTTGCTTACCGCGAAAACTTCCGCCGACGGACTTTATCATTTTCTGGCCGTGCGGCCGGGCTACTACGACTTGACGGTGGAAGCCGGCGGCTTCGTGAGCGTGACGGTGCGCAATCTTTCGGTGGACCCGGCGCGTGAAACTTCGGCGCCGGACGTCAAGATGCAAATCGCGACCACAACGCAAACGGTGGAAGTGAAGGCCGATGCGCAGACCACGCAGACCACGAACGCCGAGATTTCGCAGACGGTGAGCATGGAGGAGATTCGCAACCTGCCGATTCTCGACCGCGACGTCCTGTCGGTGATCCAGACGCAACCGGGCGTGGCGGCCAACGGCAATTCGTACACGGTGATCAACGGGCTGCGCACGTCGTATTCGGACGTGACGCTGGACGGGATCAACGTGCAGGACAACTACGTCCGCGACAATGCATTGGATTATCTACCGAACAAGCTGTTGATGGGGCAGGTGCGGCAGATGACGCTGGTGACTTCGAACGGCAACGCGGCGTCGTCAGGCGGCGCGACGGAAACAGCGATGTCGACGCCTTCGGGGACGAACCAGTTCCATGGCGAGACCTTCCTCTATAACCGCAACAACGCGGTTTCGGCCAACGACTGGTTCAACAATCAGGCGGGAGTGCCGCTGCCGTTTCTGAATCAGAACCAGGGCGGAGCGTCGATCGGCGGGCCGATCAAGAAGGACAAGCTTTTCTTTTATGCCAACTACGAATTCGTGCGCGCGCACCAGCAATCGCCGTCGGATGCCGCGATTCTCACGGCCAACGCGCGGCAGGGGATTTTTTCGTATCGCGATTCGACGGGGGCGCTGCACACGGCGAACCTGTTGAAGCTACGGAATCTCACTGGAGTCGATCCGGTGATGGCGGGTATTCTGAACCAGGTTCCGGGGCCGCAGTTCATCAACAACAGCCTCGTGGGCGACGGTTTGAACGTCGGCGGATACCGCTTCAACCAGCAGGCCAACGAGACGCGCGACAACGTCACCGGACGCGTGGATTACAACGCGAGCACGAGCAACCAGGTGAGCGTGTCGTTCGCATGGAACCGGGACAACTCGTTGCGGCCGGACTACGAGAACGACTACGAGCCGATTCCAAAGAGCACAAACCCGACAAACGCCAATTTTCTTTCGGCTTCGTGGCGCATGACGCCCTCGGCGCGATGGACGAACGAATTGCGCGCCGGATATAACCTGACGATGGGCGACTTCGATAATTCGCAGAAGTTCGGGCAGTATCTGATCGAGGGAATGATCTTCAACGATCCGGTGAACGAGGCGTTTCCGCAGGGCCGGACGACCAATACTTACGTGATTTCGGACGATGTGGGCTACCAACGCGGAAGCCACTATCTTCAGTTCGGCTTCCATAGCCAGCAGATCCGCGTGCGGTCTTATGACTATGCCGGGACAACGGCGGTGTATGCGCTGGGTATGGGCGCGGGCCAGCCGGCGTTGACCTCGCGCGATCTGCCGGGCATTCAGATTGACGATCTGGCGACGGCGAATGCGCTGCTGGCGTCGTTGGGCGGCTACATCGATTCATACAGCCAGACGTTCAACATCAACACACGCGATTCCGGCTTCGTGCCGGGCGCGCCTTTTGTGCGGCATTTTCAACTGACCGACTACGCAGGATATGTGCAGGATAAATGGAAGGTCTCGCCGCGCCTCACGCTGACATTGGGGCTGCGCTACACGCTTCCGGGCGTGGTGACCGAACGCAACGGGCTCGAAGTGGAACCGGTGTTGACCGGAACCGCGACGCAGACGCTGCTCTCGAACGCGACGGTGAACTATCTGGGCTCATCGAACAATACGCCGTGGTATCACCACGACAAGAAAGACTTCGGCCCGAACGTTGGGCTGGCGTGGGACGTTTTCGGCAACGGGAAGATGGCGGTGCGCGGCGGCTATTCGATTTTTTACGTCAACGATCAATCGATCCTGGCGCCGGAGAACATGCTGGAAGCGAACTCGGGCTTGCAGGGCACATCGGCGATCTCCGGCCTCTCGGACCGCACGGGCACCGGGCTAACGCCCGTTCCGGTTCCGCAATTCCAGGTTCCGCTGAACGAGGCGTCGATTTACGCCAACAACCCATTCAATATTCTGGGCCTGGTGGATCCGAACCTGCGGGCGCCCTACGTACAGCAGTATTCGATCGGAATCCAGCGCGAATTCAAGGGCACGGTTTACGAAGCGCGCTATGTGGGCAACCACGTGGTGGGGGCTTACCGCGAGTTCGACGTCAATCAGATCAACATCAACACATCCGGCTTCCTGCAGGACTTTGTGCGCGCGCAGAACAACGGCAACCTTTCTCAATCGCGCACTGGCGTCTTCAACCCGGCCTATAACGCGGCGATTCCGGGGAGCCAGCCGTTGACGGTGTTCCCGCAGCTTGTGGCGGGCGGACTGCTGAGCAACGGCGATGTTCGCAACCTGATTCAAACGGGCCAAGTGGCTGATCTGGGCTACTTCTACCAGACGAACGGACTGAACGGCAACGTGAGTTTCTTCCCGAACCCGAATGCCATCGGCGCAGACATGCTGACCAATTACTCGAATTCGACTTATAACTCGCTGCAATTGGAAGCGCGCCACCGGATGCGGTCGGGCTTGAGCCTGGAGGCGAATTACACGTTCTCGAAGGTTTTGAGCGACGCCGACGGCGATTCCCAAACGCGCTTCCAGAATTTTCTGGATGTGAATAACCCGAAGCTGGATCGCGCGCGCGCCAACTTTGACCTGACGCACATGATCAAAGCCGATGGATTTTACGAGTTGCCATTCGGCAAAGGCAGACGCTTCCACTTCCGTCCGCTGGACCGCCTGATTGGCGGATGGACGGTAGGCAGCACGATGGTGTGGCAATCGGGCGCTCCGTTCTCGATTCTCTCCGGGTATGGGACGCTGAACCGCAGCTCGGGCGGACGGTCTTATTACAACGGCGCGAATACGACGCTGCAGGGTTCGGCGCTATTCAACGCCGTGAGCTTCCAGATGACGGGCAACGGGCCGTATATTGTGCCGCAATCGGCAATCAATCCGGCAGATGGGACGGGCGTCAACCAGGGCGGACCGGCATTCAGCGGCGAAATCTTCTCTAATCCGGGACCGGGGCAGCTCGGAACGCTGCAGCGGCGTATGTTCAGCGGGCCGTGGACTTTCGATATCGACGGCAGCATAAAGAAGACGATCGATATTACGGACAAGGTAAGTGCGGAGATCCGCATGGATGCCTTCAACGCGCTCAATCATGCAACGTTCTGGTCGGGCGATCAGAACATCAACGCGAATACGTTTGGCGTGATCAGCTCGATGTTCTACTTCCCCCGGGTGATGCAGTTTGGGGCATATTTGAAGTTCTGAGAGAGCGAGAAATTCAATACCGATGACCTCTACTTTTCGCGGCGCCGCGCTGGTGGCAACTATTTTCAGCGTGGCGTTGTCGGCGCAGACGGCGCAGTTTGTGGGATCGGCGGCGTGCCAGACCTGCCATCCTTCAGTCTATGCGCGATGGAGCAAGACGCGGATGGCCAACGTGGTGCTGGATCCGAAGACGCATCCGAACGCGATCCTTCCCGACCTTTCGAAGCCCAATCCGCTGGTGAAGTTCACCAAGGACGACATCGCGTTCGTCTACGGCAGTAAGTGGAAGCAGAGGTACTTCACGAAAAAGGGCGACGATTATTATCCGCTGGGCGCGCAGTGGGACATCGCGCATCAGGTGTGGCGGCCTTACATGGTGGCGCCGAACACGGACTGGTGGGTGGCGCATTACCCGGCCGACAACATGCAGCGGCCGACGGGCCCGACTTGCGATGGGTGCCACTCGGTGAATTACAACGTGCAGACGAAGGCGGTCACGGAATGGAACGTGGGCTGCGAGAAGTGCCACGGGCCGGGATCGGAGCACGTTAAGGCGCCGGCGCGGACTAATATCGTGAACCCAGCGCGCCTCGACACGATACAGGCGACCAATGTTTGCATCCAGTGCCATTCGCAGGGGAGGCCGACGAGCAATCCGATCGCGGGCAGATATTACGATTGGCCGGTTGGCTACCAACCGGGTCTCGATCTGGCGAAATTTTGGACGCTGGAAGAACACAAGCTGGGCGAACAGACGTTCACGCATTACGCGGACGGCACCGCGCACAAGAACCGGATGCAGGGCAACGATTTCGTGCAGAGCGAGATGTACGTGCACGGTGTGAGTTGCCAGAGTTGCCACGACGTGCACGGCACGGAGAACAACGCGGATCTATTGAAGCCTGCAAGCACGATGTGCCTGGAGTGCCATGGGCCGCAATCGCCGAATGGGCCACACGCGGCGAGCGTGGAAGCGCATACGCACCATAAGGCGGGCAGCGCGGGGAGCGAGTGCGTGGACTGCCATATGCCCAAGATTGAACAGACAATTGCGGATGTGAACGTGCGGAGTCACACGTTCCGGTTCGTTATGCCAAGCGAGACGGAGAAGCTGGGCGTACCGAACGCTTGCAACGTGTGCCATAAGGATAAGTCGACTCAGTGGGCTAGCGACGCCTTGAAGAGCTGGGGGAATGTGTCACCGTGGCGCGTGGGCAATTGAGGTGCGCGCGGAGATCAAGGCGTAGCCGGCTAGTAGGGGCGGCCGGGCAATGCGGATGCCACGAAAACCGGCCTGGGTGAGCCAGGCGGCGTATTCATCGGCGTGATACGCGCTGGCGGACGAGGTCAGGCGGAAGAGCAGAGCGACGGGGTCGCCGCCGCCGGCTTTGGCATCGCGCAGGGGACGCTCGAATTCCCAGATAGCGACGGTGGCCTGCGGTTTCAGCGAGAGCGCGACCTTCGATAGCAACGCCTGGTTCTGTTCGGGGCTGAAGTGATGAAGGATGTTGGCGAGCAGCGCCACGTCGTGATTCCGGCCGAAATCGTCTTTCAGAATGTCGACGCTTTGGTAAGCGACGATATCGCCGATGCCTTCGGCATTGGCCAACTCGCGTGCGGGTTCAATGGCAGGATCGATTTCCAGCACGGTGGAACGCATGGGCGGGTGCTCGCGGCAGATTGCCGCTCCGAGCAATCCGTGCGAACCGCCGAGATCGATTAGCGACCGAGCCCCGGGGGCGACGGGCACTTTGGCCGCCAGGAACGCGGCGTGTTCGCGGGCATTTTCCAGCATGGCGCGCTGATAGAAACGCCAGGCGGCGGGATCGCGCAGGGTTTCGTGCAACGCGATGCCATCGCCGGAGCGGACCAACTCTTCGAGATGTTCAAGAATCTCCCACTGCGTGTAGCTCCACTCGACGTAGCCTCTGCGATCCATGGGCGCACCGGGAGCAAGCGTGCGGCGCGACAAACGCGAGAGGGAGAAATGGCCAGCAGAGCAATCCAGATAGTCGCTATGAACCAAGACACGGAGCAGCATCTCGACGCACTCTTCGTTGAGGTGAAGCGAGGAGGCCAGTTCGCACGCGGTGGCGGATTTGGCGGAGAGCGAGTCGAAAATGCCGAGCCGGACGCCGGCCATGACGACGCGGGCTTTCATGGGGCCAAAGAGGACATCGATCAGCGGGATGGGAACTTTGCCGGCTCGCAAGGCGACGTTTTCCATGAGGCCTTCAGGAATGCTTCCGAATTTCATCTGCGCATCTCCTCCATGCCGTACTTCGAACTGATCGGAGTGATTCGTGGACGGGACTACCGGAGCATCAAATCTCGCGCGCGGGCGATCCCTTTAGTCCGCGAAGAGACATCCGGCTGGCGAAACAGGCGATGAATGTGCGCCGCTAAGCGGTTTATTGTGTGTAGTTCTGCACGTAGAGATCGCGCGGGAGGCCTTTGCCGCGAGCGGTATGTTGCAGGCGGACGGCGTCTTCGCGGGTCATGCGGCCGCCGAGCGCCACCAGGTAATAGCCTCTCTTACCCTTGGGCGAGAACACCTCAGCATGAATGCCGGGGTGCAGATCGTTGAGTTGCTGTGTTTTCTTGGCGGCTGCGTCGTGGGTGCGGTAGGTGAAGGCGATGACGCGCCACATCTCCTTGCCACTGGTGGAGACAGGCTCGGATGTTGCGGGAGCAGGCGCTTTGGGCGCGGCCGTGTTTGGTACGGGGGCAGGCGCGGAAGCGGGCGCATCGGCCGAGCGCGACGCCGAAGCAACTTTCGATGGTGAAGCGGGGCCGGCTGAACCCCACCAATGGATGCCGAGGATGAGCAGCAGCACGGCGGCGGCGCCCACGGGAATCCACTTGGGAACGGATCTGGGCGCAGCCTCCTCGCGGGCCGGCCGCGGGAGCGGCGGCAGGCTGGGGGGATCTTTGCGGACGGCGGCCGGTGGTTCGACGGGTTTGAACGCAGGACCCGGCGGCGGGGGAAGCGACGGCGGCGCGGGCGGCGGCGCGACAGGAAGCGGCGGAGGAAAGGTGGCGCGCTGCAGGGCGGACGCGATTTCGGCCAGAGTCCAGCGAGACTCCGGGTTGGGGTCCGCAGCGTAAGCGGCGAGTTCCACGCTCTTGGGGGAGGCCGGCATGAGCGCCTCGCGCCAAAGCTCACCGAAGAGGCGGACATCCTCGCGATAGGCGGATGAGGCGCCGGCTTCGTGAAGAGCGTCGGTGGTGAGCTTGACCTGGTCGCCGACAGCAACGATGCGATCGGCGTCAACGGCGCCATGAACCAGCCCCTGCGCATGAAGGTAGCGAAGGGCGCCCAGGACGGAGTCTAGAACCTGCCGCGATTCGTCTCTATCCAGCGGCGAGCGGCTGAGCCCGGTGGAAAGAGTATCGTCCGGAGCCTCGAAAACGGCGTAGACGACATTTTGGCCGTCATGCTCGGCGCGCCCGCAATCGATAAATTCCACGAGATTCGGATGACGAAGATGGCGCGTTCGCTGCCAGAGATCGAGCCGGGCAGCGGCATCGGGAGCGGTCTCGGGAATAAGTTTTACGACGGCGCGGCGGCCATCGGCCGAGAGTGAACTTTGGAAAAAAGCGGCGTTGTCATCGCCAGCGAACCATTGTTCGAGCGTGTAATCGCCGGGAAGAGACACGCCTTCCCAGTGTTCCTGCAAATAAGTCATGGGGTAATCCCAATTATGCCAGTATGGCGTTGTTGTGGCGCGTAGGTCTTTCCACTTTGAGCGTGAGGCGGAAAAAAGTCGTACGTAAAAGTTACCCAGACTACGGCCACAACACTATGATCGCAACATTTAGAGCAACTGGCCCTCCAGGTGCTGCGATTGCCGGTCTAGCCATTATCTTACTTAGCGGAAAGGGACGCCTAACGTGTGGAATAAAAGAAATGACGAACCGGCCAACTCAGGGCCACAAATAGAACCGATGCGGAGCCCGGCTCCGGTGCGGAGCGCCGCTCCCGCGCCGCCCACTCCCGCAGTCATGGCGCCGCCACCGCCGGTGGCAAGCGCGCCCAAGCACTCGGCGGCCATTGGGCCTTCGATGACGATCAAAGGCGAAATTCGGACGCGCGAAGAACTTCTGGTGGACGGCGATGTGGAAGGTCTTGTGGAATCGCAAAGCACGCTGACGGTGGGACCCAACGGGAAAGTGCGGGGAAACATCAAGGCGCGCGAAGTGGCGATCTTCGGGAGCGTCCGCGGCAATGTGGAAGTGATTGAGAAAATCGCGATCCGGGAACAAGGAAGCCTAATCGGGGACATCAAGGGCGCGGGCATCAGCATCGATGACGGCGCGTATTTCAAGGGGAGCATCGATATTGTGCGGCCGGAACTGAAGGTGACCAAGGCTACGCAGGGCGCGGCGCGGGCGGAAGCGCAGGCCAGCGCGTCCGGCGGAGGGGCTAAAGCCCTTGCAGGCTGAAGCCTGCCCTACTAACCTGATGTGAGGTAAGATCGGGATTCCGTGAGGAGGAGTCTCTATGTTCCACGTACGTAACATTCTGTTCCTGGCCGGGCTGGGGTTGGGTTTTGCGATGGCTCAGCAGCCGGTGCAAACGCCGGCTGCGGCTCCAGCGCGGCCGCAGCGTCCGCCGCAACCGACGCGCGACCCGCATACGCCAGGATATGTGACGGCTAAGGAATTGCCCGACGGCGAGAATGCGCCAGTGACGGCGGATGGGAATTTCATTCTTGGACCGACGCATACGGCGGCTCCGGAAATGACCGCACAGGGCAGCGCGCCGCAGGGTGATGTCTACAACTTCACGATGGAGTCGTCGGACAGCAAGATCTATCCGGGCATCGCGCGTGAAGCGAGCGGCGGAATGCGGCCAGACCCGAACAATCCCAGCAAGCTTGTCGTTTTGAGCCATCCGGCCCCATACACGCGCAAAGTGGGGGTGTATGTCCCTAAGCAATACGTCCCGGGCACGGCGGCTCCGTTCATCATCGGGGCGGACGGAATCGACAAGGGCCTTTTCACCGCGCTAGACAATCTGATCGCGCAGCACCGGCTGCCGGCGATGATCGCGATTTCCATCGGCAACGGCAGCGGGGACGCGCAGGGGAGCGAGCGCGGGTTGGAATACGACACGATGTCGGGCCTCTACGCGGAGTGGGTGGAGAAGGAAGTACTGCCGCTGGTGGAAAAGCAATACAACGTGAGACTGACCAAAGATCCGGAGGGCCGGGCAACGATGGGCGGGAGCTCGGGCGGATCGTGCGCGCTGGCCATGGCGTGGTACCACCCCGAGATGTATCATCGCGTGCTGACTTACTCGGGCACTTACGTGAACCAACAATGGCCGGCGAATCCGGAGACGCCGCACGGCGCCTGGGAATTCCATGAGCACTTGATTCCGAACTCGCCGGTGAAGCCGATTCGCCTCTGGATGGAGGTTGGGGATCGGGACAATCTGAGCACGCGCGACGATTATCACGATTGGGTGCTGGCCAACGAGAACATGGCGAAGGTACTGGCGGCGAAGGGCTACCATTACCAGTTTGTGTTTGCGCGGAACGCGGGGCATACGGATGGCGCGGTGAAACGGCAAACGCTGCCGGAAGCGCTGGAGTATGTGTGGCGCGGATATCCGATCGCTGGGGCTGCCCGCTAAAGCGGGTCCGGGAAAGTCCGCTCTACTGGTTGGGAAATTGCAGCCGGATGGGCTGGGGGACCTTCCCATGGCGGCAGCAAAGAAACAAGCGTCAAAATATTGGTCCGCGCACGTTACAGAAACGAGTAACGCGCTCGATTTGGAACACGACGTGTTCAAACTCGATAACGCGAAGCGGATTGCGCAATCACTGAAGCGGTCGGCGGAGACGAGCAAGCGGCGCAAAGGGTCGCCGCTGCAATCGTCGATGTCGATGCTTAACTTCTACATCAACCGGGCAGGACACAATTTGAGCGACGCGCGGCGCAAAGTGCTGGAAAATGCAAAGGTGGAGTTGCGCAAGTTGTTCCACAAGGAGGCAGCGTAAGGGCAGGCGCTACTTGCCCTCCGCAGGCGAGACCGTCACCCAGCTTATTTCTTCACCCGCGCGAATTACATGGCGCTTTTCGGAGGTGAAGAACGTGAGGGCGTCCGGCGGCCCGATGGGCATGGGGCGGCGCCGCAACTGACCGGCCGGCGTTGCCATCAGCACGTTTCTGCTTCGATCGGGAATCGCGGCGAAGGGGACCAAATCCGCACCCGCACTGAAGGCCTCCCAACTGATTGCGACGATAAACTGGGGCGACGGCAGAAGTGCATGCTCCATGCGGTTGATGCGGCCGTGAGCCACGGCGCCGGCGGGAACGAGCGTGGCATGCGTCTTGGGATCGCGCACGAGATGCGAGACGACTGCGGTGACAGCGTCACCGGCGGCGGCAACGTCGGAATCGATCGCGGACGTCAGGCGGAGCGTCAACTGAAGGCCCCCAGGGAGCCGGTCGCGGGACTGTTTGTTCGCGAAGGCATCCGCGGAAAGCGGGTCGGTGTCATCGAAACTCACGGACGATTCGGCATGATATTCGCGGCAGCCGGTAAATGTCGCGACGCTGTTGGTGTCGTTCGAGCTACGCTGCACCAGATGAAGCTGGCTCTGGCGCGGCAGGAGAAAATCGCCATCGCCGATGTGAACGCGCGCGTATTCCAGCGAGCTTTCGGCGTAACAGAGCGTCGTTTCGGGGGGCAGTTCCGGCGTGATCACGCTGATGCGGAGAAGTTCGAGCGTCGCCGCGTCGATATCGAAGGCTCCGCTATAGCTTGAAACCGCCCATCCATCCGCGGTGCGAACCCGGTAGTGGCTCTTATCCAGCGGCACGACGTACGAGTACATGAGAATGTTGCGGCCGGCATCCGTCTTTTCGCCGACGAACGAGAACTGTGGGCCGTCAGCGGCGAAGATATCGAGCAGATAGCCGCCGAAGGAACCGGAAGCGACTGGACCGCGGTTGACTAATTCATCGATATAGCCGGTTTCGAAGCGGCCCGCGCCAGGCCAGGAATGAATTTCGCTATTGTCCCCTTGAGCCACTTCGAGGCGAAGCCGGTCGGTGGAGTTCAAGCGCAAAGTGGCGCGGCCGTTCTTCAGATCGTCGCTTACTTCGGTGCACGAAGGAGTCGTGAGCCGCTTGGTGACACGCGCGTAATAACTGCGGTCGATGGTTTGAATGCACGCGTACTTGGGCAGGCGCAGCATTGTGGCGTTGATTTTGGCGCGGGCGCGGGCGAGCGTATCGGCGGGACCGGGCGGCATCTGAGCATGAAGCCCCAGCGCCGCGAGGAAGAACGCGATGGCCGTCGAAAGCGTGGTTGGTTTCAACACTTCGATCCTACTTCGATTCAGACGGCTGTGTGACCATCCATTCTGATTTGTAACCGGCGGGGACGACATAGCGCTTGCCGCCGGTGGGAAACAACAAGATTTCTGGAATGTCGGCAGGCGGCGAGCGGTTCCCCATATGGCCCGCCGTGGGGCCCAAGAACATCTTGCCGACGGTCAGCGCTGCGAACGGGGCGGAGTCATTGCCAAGCGAAATGGAGTTCCAGTGGATTCCGACGATCAACAGTGCCGAAGGGGCGCGCCACTGCTCCACGCGGCTGATGCGGCCATGGGCGATGGCGCCGGCGTGGATAGTGTTCAGCAAGGTGGCCGTCACAGGGTCGCCCATGGCGGCGGTATCGGAATCGATGGCGGCATCGAGCCGCAGGCCCACGCGAGTTCCCACCGGCAGGGCTGGTTCAGACTTCGGATTCGGCGCGGACGGAGGCGCCGATTCGGTTTGATACTCGCGGCAATTCGTGAACGTAGACGCGCTTTCGGTCACCAGGTACTCGAATCTTCCGCTGCCCTGCGGCACGCCGCGCGCCTCCAGATGGAGCAGGCTTTGGCGCGGCAACAGATACTCACCGGAGCCTATGTGAATGGGCGTGTATTCCAGCGTGCTCCTGGCTGCGCACAAACCGGTTTCGGCAGGCAGAGCGGGAGTGCCGATGGACAGCCGGAGAAGCTTGAGTGACTCGGCGTCAATATCGAAGGTTCCGTCGTAGGCCGTAGTCATCCAGCCAGCGCCGGCGCCGATCTTGTAGTGGCTCATCTCCTCGGCGACGCGATAGCCGTAGCTGAAGATGTGATGGCCGGAGGCGGAGCTTTCGCTCCGGAAATCGAACTGGGTTCCTTCGTTGCCGAAGATGTCCATGAGATAGCCGCCGAAGCCGCCAGTGCCCACGGGACCGCGCGTGATGAGCCGATCGATGTCGACGGGTTCCAGATGGCCGGCTCCGGGCCAGGAATGAATCTGCCGGCCGTCGCCTTGCGAGACCTCGAGGCGCACACGGTCAGTGACATCCAGACGGAGGGACGCGCGGGCTTTCGCCGCGTCTGCTACAGATTGATCACAGGAAGAGGCGTTACCGGCCGCCACACGCGTGAAATAGCTTCGGTCGATGGTCTCGACGCACGTGTATTTCGGCAGATGCCGCGTAGCTGCAGCGATTTTGAGACGAGCACGATCGAGGGTGACAGCGGGATCAGGCGCCGTTTGAGCGTGGAGCGCGGAGACGACGGTGAAAAGGAGCGCGGCTTGGACGGTGTTGCGAACGCTCCTATTCTACTTGGGACGACTTCAGAATATGATGCCGAACAGAACTTCGCATTGGTTCGACACCAGAGCCACGGGGTTCACGGTCGCGCTGCTCCAGCGATACCAACGCGCTTCGGCGGAGGCGCGTATCTTGCTGACATGCAACTCGACTCCGCCGCCGAGAACGAAGGCATTGTGCGACGGCGTAACGAGGTTGTTGGGCAGGCCGGTGAAGGTGCGGTAGGCTCCGCCGGCGGAGAGAAACGGCTTCACCACGGGAATTGGAAAACGGAACTTGGCGAGGTAAGGAATCTCCCATGCGCTGGCATTGATGTTGGTAGTGATGCTATTCGAGACCACTTGATAATTGGCGGCACGATAGAGCCCATCCAGCTCAAACGCCAAGCCGAACGGAAAGATGACTTCCCCTACCGGGCCGACGATGTAATTGCTGGTGCGAATGCTATAGGCGCTCGAGCCATTGATGAAGTTGGCGGTATCGAGCAGGTCGACGGCGCCAAGGCCACCCTTTACGCCGAAACCGAATCCAATGGTGTCCATATGCTGAGCAAGAATCGCTCCTGAAAATACAAAGAAGAGGCAGGTGATCCTGGAAACAGAGTTCATGGTGGCTTGGTCCTTAACACTGCTGATGGCGGACGGGGGGTACGGATTCTTTTTCTGCTTCGATCGCTGTTGACGCCGATACCTTGACATCCTAGGTATTTCGTCTTATGCTCATATCTCGAATGCCTAGGCATGCTGAAAACACCTCCCGCGACGCCGAGCTGCTGCAGGGCACGCTCGATATGCTGATCCTAAAAGTCACGGCGCTGCGGCCGATTCATGGATATGCGATCGTGCAGCGGATCCAGCAGATCTCGCGGGATGCGCTGGAGATCCGGCAGGGGTCGCTCTATCCGGCGCTTTACCGTCTGGAGAACCGGGGCTGGCTGAAATCGGAATGGAAGACGACCGAGGGCGGCCGGGACGCCAAGTTCTATAGCGTCACCAAGGCGGGACGGCAGCAACTGGATGCGGAGACAGCAGGATGGAAGCGCCTGTGCGACGCGATCGCGTTGGTGCTGGAACACGCAGAGTGAGGAATGGCGATGAAGTGGAATGGCTGGTGGAAGCGGCGTGGCTGGGAGCGGCAAATGGATGCCGAATTCCAGTTCCATCTGGAAAACCGGCGCGCGGAGTACGTTAGCCAAGGCTTGAGCGCGGAAGAAGCGGAAGCGCGTACGCGGCGGGAATTCGGAGCGGTGGAATTGTTGAAGGCGGACTGCCGCGACGAAAAGCCGGCTGCGTGGTTCGATGGCCTGGCGCGTGACCTGCGATACGCTTTGCGATCTCTGGGCAAGAGCCCGGGATTTGCAGCGGCCGCGATCGCGACGTTAGCGCTCGGTATTGGCGCGAACAGCGCGATCTTCCAATTACTGGACGCCGTGAGGCTGCGCATGCTTCCCGTGCCTAATCCGCAGCGGCTCGCAACCGTGAAATTGGCCGACGAGACGAACATCCGGGGGAATCATGCCACTCCCTATCCTTCGCTGAGCAACCCCTTGTGGGAGCGGTTTCGCGACACGCAGCAAGCATTCCCGGGAGTGCTGGCCTGGGGCGAGAACATGTTCAATCTTAGTCCGGGAGGCGAATCGCGTCTGGCGCGCGGGCTCTTTGTGAGCGGCGATTTTTTTCGCGTGTTGGGCGTGCAGCCGATTCTGGGACGAGTCTTCGCGGCCGCCGACGATCACCGCGGCTGCGGCTTACCCGGCGCGGTGCTCAGCTACGCCTTTTGGCAGCGCGAACTTGGTGGCGAGGCTTCGGCGATTGGCAGGAAACTGACGCTCAATTTCCAACCGGTGGAGGTGATCGGCGTAACGCCTGCCGGATTTTCCGGACTCGAGATCGGCAGATCTTATGACGTGGCGGTTCCGATCTGCTCGCAAGCAGTGCTTTGGAACGACGGCAACTGGCTCGACCGAGGCGCCGTTTGGTGGCTTAACGTCATGGGTCGTTTGGCGGGCGGTGGAAATCTGGGCAAGATCAACGCGCAACTCAGCGCGGCCTCGCCGGCGATTTTTCGAAGCACGTTGCCGGTGAACTATCCCGCGGAGAACGTCAAGGATTATCTCAACTTCAAACTGACGGCGGTCCCCGCGGAAACCGGCGTCTCGGGGTTGCGCAACCAGTATGGGGATCCGCTGCTGTTGCTGCTGGCGACCAGCGGGCTGGTGTTGCTGATCGCCTGCGCTAATCTGGCCAACCTGATTCTGGCGCGCAGTACGACGCGCGAACACGAATTCGCGGTACGCCTGGCGATCGGCGCATCGCGCGGCGGGCTTATTCGCCAATTGATGGTTGAGAACATTTTGCTAGCGCTGGGCGGCGCGGCGACAGGCGTTTTTCTCTCTGGCGCGCTGAGCCGGTTCCTGGTCTCCCTGCTGGACACCGAGGGGGACTCGCTGTTCCTCGATCTGCGTCCGGACTTGCCCCTGCTCGCATTCACCGCGGGCGTCGCGGGTCTGACATGCATTCTATTCGGGTTGACGCCGGCGTTGCGGGCGACGCGCGTCGATCCGGGAGACGCGATGAAATCCGGCGGGCGCACGCTTTCCGCCAGCCGGGAACGATTCGGATTGCGCCAGGCGCTGGCCGCGATGCAAGTGGCGCTTTCGCTGGCGCTACTGGTGGGCGCGTTTCTGTTCTCCGGCAGCTTGCGCAACCTGTTGGCGGTGGACGCCGGGTTTCAGCAAACGGGAATCGTGATTGCCGATATCGATTTCTCGCGCTTACAGGTCCCCTCCATGCAGCGCGTGGCGCTTAAACACGATCTGCTGCAGAGGATTCGTGCGATCCCCGGCGTTGCGTCGGCGGGCGAAACCGCCTTTCTTCCATTGAGTGGAAGCGGCACCGAGAATCGGGTTTGGAAGGAAGGCGCGCCGGATAAAAAAATCGATTCCAACTTCAGCTGGTTCGGCAAAGACTACCTCAAAACGATGGGGACGCAGCTGTTGTTGGGGCGCGATTTCAACGAGCGCGATACTCTCTCGTCCGCGCGAGTAGCCATCGTCAACGAATCGTTCGCGCGGAAACTCGGCCTCGGCCCGAACCCGATCGGCGCGAAGCTCCGGCGCGAGGCTACGCCGTCGGAGCCGGAGCGCGTATTCGACGTCGTCGGGCTGGTGAGAGACACGAAATACTACACGCTCCGCGAGAAGTTCCTGCCGATTGCGTTTCTCTCGATCGATCAGAACGCCGCGCCCGGTCCGTCCGCCGAAATCGTGATTCGATCCACGACCACTTTGACCGCCACTACGCACGCCGTGAGAAAGTCGATTGCGCAGGTGAATGCGGCCATGTTTACCGATTTCACGTCGTTTGAAACTACGGTGCGCGATGGGTTGCGGCGCGAGCGTTTGATGGCCACTCTTTCCGGATTCTTCGGCGCGTTGGCGGCGCTGATTTCGGCGGTGGGGCTTTACGGCGTGATGTCTTTCCTCGTGGTGCGACGCACGAACGAGATCGGCGTGCGGATTGCGCTGGGCGCGGGGCGAGGCAGGATCGTGGCGCTAATCCTGCGGCAGGCGGGCCTGCTGCTGGCGATCGGCTTGGCGGCGGGGATTGGGTTGACGCTGGCGATTGCGGGCGCAGCGAAATCGATCTTGTTCGGGCTGGAACCGTACGATGCGCCGACGATCGCGATGGCGGCGGCGCTGTTGGCAGCGGTCACTGCGATCGCGAGTTACCTTCCGGCGAGACGGGCGGCGCGATTGGAGCCGATTTTGGCGTTGAGGGAGGAGTAAGTGCGAGCTAAAGCTCGCTGCAGCTCAAGGCCTGCCCTACAGAAGGGTGACGGCGCCGGTGGCGAGGTCGTAAGCGGCGGCGGCTACTTTCAGCTGTTTCTTCCGCAGATAGTCGGAGACGACGGTCGACGCGGTGCGTAGAAGATCGGCCTGGATTCTGGCGTTGGCTTTGATCGCGGCCTCCAGATTCGGACCGGCCTGCTCCACGGCGGGCTGAATGTGCGGAAAGAGCGAACTGATTTGCCCGGGAACGCCCTTGGCATCGATGGCGGCCTTCACCGCGCCGCATCCGGCATGACCCATGACCAGGATCACCTTGACGCCCAACGCGATCACGCTGTATTCAATGCTGGCGATGACTTCCGGCGTGACCACGTTGCCGGCGATGCGGGCGACGAAGATGTGTCCGATACTTTGATCGAAGATTAGCTCGACAGGGACGCGGGAATCCGAGCAGGAAAGTATGGTCGCGAACGGTTCCTGTTTATCGACCGTATGTTGCTTCAGTACGGCGAGATCGTGCTCGTGGGCCGTCAGGCGGCCGGCAACGAAGCGTTGATTGCCCGCGATGAGTTCCTGCAGCGCTGCATCGGGACTCTGCGGCGTCTGCGCGGCGAGGGGATTTCGTTGCATGATCGAGCTAGACGCGAGGGCGGCTACTGCTCCGAGTGGCGCGCTCCGGAGAAAACGCCGCCTCGACGGTCTATAGGGATACATCAATGCAAGAACGATGGGGCGCGCGCGGATGCCGATTCTTTTTTTGCGCGATGTCAGTTCGCGGTTGGTGCTTTCTCCAGACGATCGACGACGATGGTGTCAACGGGCGCTTTGCGAGGCTCCAGTTTCAACCCGAGCTTCTCGATAGCCCGGAGGAACGGTTCGCCCATGGGATCGGAGGGAGACTGGGAAGGCTCAGCGCCGTCGGCATCAGCCCCAGCGCCGCGCGGACCTTTGCGTCCACCTCCGCCTCCCGATGGCGCCGGCAGTTCGATGACAACCCGGTAGTCCCCTTTCAAGTTGGTCATATCGATCACCGGGCGGGGAACATGCGGGGCGAGCAGTTCCGCCAACGCCGGCATGCTGACCTTCGAAAGGTCGATGATTGGCCCATCCGGACCTCTCTGCGTGTGTACCGTGCCGTAAGCCGTACCGATGGCGGTTGAACTACCGTTGCCATTTCTCTCCACGCGAACATCGCCCTGGGGCGTATAGACGGTGCTGCTGTTGGCGGTGGGAGGCGTGGGCGCGGTATCCGGCTCCGCTTCCTTCAGCTTCGTTCCGTTTTTGCCGACGACCAGCGCGAACACGGGCAGCTCTTTGGTCTCGCGATGGATTGCGAGTTTGAATCGATCGGTGAGCAGCGCCTGAAGCATTTCCGGAACCTGCTCTTTGGTAGCGCCTGCAGGCATCGACGCCAGGATGTCGAAGCGCTGCGACCGCATCCAATCGGGGCCGGATAACTGGTGGGGCTTGATGCGATATGCGGTGACGATCAGCTTATCGAGGGACATGTAACGGATATCCACGCGGGAGTGATCGACGGTCAAACGCTCGCCCGGACTGCACGGCGTCAGGCAAAGCATGGGTTGAGGCGCCGGGGCAACACCGATCTTGATGGACGCGACGTCAAACGCCACCGATTGCGGCGCCGTCGCGGTCAACGCAAAGGGAGGCGCCATTAGCGCCGCAAGGAGCGCGATTCGTTGCGATTCCCAGGTCATGTCTTCTTCCTCCTTTGGCGCGGCGTTGATGTCTCGCATGGCGCGCCAGCCGATCGTCCACCATCCCCAGTTCATGGTTCGATTTGTGCCCGTCGATTGGATGTGGACTCGCGCCGGTTATCAGTTTTCCGTGGGCCGCTCAATCTGGTCGATCACCAGAGACTGGCCGGGCCGCTTGACGGAATCTAGCTTGAGGCCGAGTTGGTCTTGTACCGCGGTGAAGAGAGAAGGGCCGAGTGGGTCCGTTGATTCGGCCGGGGGCTGTACCGCCGGGAGCGTCAATAACCGCCGAATTGTTTCGTCTTGAATGAATTCGACGTCAACATCAAAAGCGCCCGCGACTCCGGTCTCATTGATGACGCGGATGTCCATGATTTGGGCGAACCAGCCCGCGATCTGATCGAGGGTCGTGCCGGTCATGTGGCCGGCTATGTTCGGCGGTTTTTTGGCGAAAAATGCGCTGCCGCACATGGGCTTGTCTCCCGGCTTGGGCGGCTGGGGATTCGAGAGGTCGAGAACTCGGCAGCCTCCCTCCTCTGTTGGCCTCAGTTTGAGGCCGCCTTTCGCGACCCTTAGGACATATACCGAGACTTCTTTGGTTTCGCGGTGCGTCTTCAGTTGGAAGCGGTCCTGGAGAATCGCCTGTAGCATGGGCCCGTTCATCATTTCCCGTGTGGGTGCGCCTTCCACCTCGGCATTGATCTGGTAGCGCTCGGAATTGATCCAGTTTGGGCCGCCCTCAACCGAAATCGCCCGCACGTCGAGATTTCGGCGGCCTTCGGCGAATCGCACGTAGGCATCCTCGATCAGGCTGGCGACGGTGCGGCAATTCAGACTTACCCGGCCAGGCGACGAGCCTCGGCCGCCTCCACGGCCACCTCTACCGCCGGGTTCGCTGGCGGCGCAAGGTTTGATCGAGACGACATCAAATTTCTGCGGCGCGGCGGGCGCCGGCGCAGCGGATTGCGGCGGCGGCTCGGGAGATCTCGGGAGAACCTGCTGTTCGGGCGCAGGCTTCGGCATGGGTCGTGAAAGCACCGGCGCTGGTTGCGCGGTGGGGATCGGCGTGGGCTCAGAGGGCGACGCGGGCTGGGCGCCTGGCGCTGGCTCGGGGGCGCTCTGCTCGCCCAGCGCGATCATTGCTGCGAAGCACATCACCGGTGTTCCCAACAGCACTAAGACAATCGCGGGACGAGAGAGTCTTCGCATGGTACCGTTCGAAAGCTCGAACACCTGGTCGATGCGACGGCCCATGCCTGAGGCCGAAGCCGACGCCATCGCCAAACCAGGCAATGATACGCGGCGGCCCGCGCGGTTGACGGCATCCGTAAATTGAAGCAGGATGCGCGCGTATCCGGCGGGATCATCCACGCGTTCCAAGGCGGCGGCATCGCACGCAAGTTCGGCGAGGTCGGAAGTCTTGCGCGAAACCCACCACGCCAGGGGATGGAACCAGAGGACACATTGAGTCACGCGCGCCAGCGCCGAGACCAGCGCATCACCCCGGCGAAGATGCGCGAATTCGTGCGCCAGAACAGCGCGCCGCGTCGATGCTTCCCAGGCGCGCCACCCGGCCGGGAGGAGTACGGCGGGACGCAGCACGCCGACGGCGACGGGCGTCAAGACATCGGCGGACTCCAGTAGCCAGCCGGCGCGCACGGGCTTCGATCGCGATATGACGCGCCATAAGAGCGCCCAGCCGATCATGCGGTAAGCCAGCATGGCGAGTAATCCGGCGAGATAGCAAGCGAGGATCAGGGTCTGCGCGGCGGGTAAATGGAAGTTAGTTGACGATTTGGCACTCAGTAGTTCACCTGGGTTTGCAGCCTGCGGTTCATCGGAATCGAGCGGCGAAACCGGGCTTGCGGCGATAGAGCGCAATGCTGGGCGCGCTTTTGCGGGAAGCAGGGGCAACTTCCAATGCGGCGCCAGTATGCTCGCAAACGGAAGCAGCAACATGCCGATGAGGACGGCGGTCCACACCGCGTGGCGCGAAGCGGGATGGCGGATGCGCAGCAGCCGAAGAATCAGCCAGGCGGCAGCCGCCAGCACGAACGGGCGCACGAGCGATGCCGTTAGCATCGCGATGGCTTGCGATTCCCAGGTCATGATTTCTTCCTCTTCTTCTCCTGAACTTCAATGCGTTCGGCCAAACGGCGAAGTTCGGCGCTATCGACCACGCGATGATCGACGAGCCCGGTGAGCAGCTCTTCCAACGAGCCGCGACAGAAATTCCGGAGCACGTTGCGCACGGCCTCGGCCGCGACTTTGCGCGGTTCGCGGGCGCTGGAATAAAGGAACTGGCGCCCATCCATCTCATGGCGGACATACTGCTTGGCCTCGAGGCGCCGCAAAACGGTGCGGATGGTGGAATCGGTCAAGGGGCGGTCCTTGCCGACGGCGGCGCGGACAGCTTCGCCGGTTGCGGGACTATTCCGCCAGAGGAATTCCAAGACCTGCTGTTCCAATTCGCCCAAGCCTTTTTGACGCGCCATATGTTTGAACGTTACCAATCGTGACGTTACCGATTGTAACGCTTACAGCGGCGAAGTCAAGAGGTTTCTGCAGCGAGTCCGGTAGAATGGCCGCTATGCGAGTGATTGGGCTGGCGGCTCTGGCGATCGCGCCAGCGATGATGGCGCAATCGGTGGGCGAGCGGCTTGCGGCATGGACTCCGGGGACGCTGGACATCCATCAGATCTCGACGGGCCGCGGGAACTCGGCGCTGTTGATTCTTCCGGACGGCACTACGCTGCTGGTGGACGCGGGCGCGGCGGGAGACGGCCTGGCGGAGACCGATCCGCATCCGGATGCTTCGCGCACGCCGGGTGCTTGGATTGCGCGCTATGTGCAGCGGCACATGCCGCCGGGGGCGAATTCACTGGACTACGCCCTGATCACGCACTTTCATGCGGACCACTATGGACAGTTAGTGGCGGCATCACCGGCCGACCGCAGTGGGAGTTACAAGCTAACGGGAATCACCGAAGTGGCGGAGACGGTTCCGATTCTCACGCTGATGGACCGAGGATGGCCGGACTACGCGTATCCGGCGCCGGCGAACGGATTCAACGATGGCCAATTACCGGCGATTTCTCGAAGCGCGCCGGAAGGCGGGGATGACGGTGGAGCGACTGAAGCCGGGGTCGGCCTACGCAGATCCGGCTGCGTCATGATGCGGCTAAGTATGCGAACTTCGAGATCCGCAACATCATCGCGAACGGCGAGGCGTGGACGGGCTCGGGTGATGCGACGCGACAGTTGTTTCCGGCGCTCGAAGACGTTAGCGGCGGCGGACCTGCCTAACGAGAACATGTGCAGCGCGGGAATCCGCCTGCGTTACGGCAAGTTTGGATATTTCACTGCCGGCGATCTTCCGGGAGCGCAAGACCCGGGATTTCCGGCGTGGCACGCGCCGGAACGCGCGATCGCGGCGGCGGTGGGGCCGGTGAGCGTCCACGTGGTGAATCAGCACGGGTCGATGGGCGAGGAGAGCGAGCCGTTTCTGGAAGCGCTGCGGTCGACGGTGCTGATTGTGCCGAGTTGGGCGCCAAGCCATCCAGCGCCGGATGTGCTCAAGCGGATCATGAACAGCAGGCTGCCGCCGAACCCGCGCTATGTGTTTGCGACGGATCTGCGCGAAGCGGCGCGCATCGTGATCGGGCAGCGGGCGACGCAGTTGGCGGGGCCGCCGGGGCATATCGTGGTGCGGGTGGAGGCCGGGGGCGAGCGGTATCGGGTGTTTGTGTTGGATAACCGGAATGAGAACGATGTGATTTTGGCGGTGAAAGGGCCGTTCGACGCGGCGGGCTAAAAACCCGCCTTACTGTTGGTTGGGTTTTTCGGCGTGGTCGATCACGAGGAATTCGATCGGCGCTTTGGTCGAGATCAGTTTGAGGCCGAGCTGATCTTCGAGTGCGTCGGCGGTGGCCTGGAATACGCTTGCAATGGTGGGCGCGGCGCCAGCGGATTCCGCCAGCGGCGTCATGATTTTGTCCATGTCGAGGTCAAGGTCGTAGTGGCCGGTGAGTCCGGTTCTATCGATGACCGGCTTGTCGGCGCCAAAGTGGGTGAGATAGCGCGCAAACCAAAGTAAGTCGACATTGCGGCCAAGGCGATTGACCTTGCCGGGCGCCGATTCAGCGGCGGGATTCCACTTGTGGAACTTGGGACCGTTCTTCGCGAGTACCAGCGCGTAGACGCGAACCTGTCTGGTTTCACGATGGAAGGTAAGCTTGAAACGGTCGGCCAATAAGGGTTCGAGCATCAGGAGAAGTTGTTCCCTAGCGGCAGGGCCAGCGCACTTCGCTTCGACGGCGAATCTTGCGGAATCGAGCCACGCGGCGCTGCCGGAAACTTGATATGGCTCGACCGCATAGGCCGCGGCGATGAGTTCCTTAAGGCTGGCGCTGCGTGTGGACAGGAAGCCGGGCCACGTCTCTATCGCACCGCCCATCCGCCCCGGGCGCGCGGACGGGTTGGCGGGTTTGATGGACGCTACGTCGAACTGAGGCGCGGGCTTCGATTGCGCCAAGAGGCCCAACGCGAAGGCAAAGTGCAGCAGGAAACGCCTGATTGGCATGGGCCTCTCGATGTGATTTGACTCTACGACGAGGTGGCAGAACCGTCAAGCGGGCCTTATTCGTAACGGAGCGCGATGACCGGGTCGGTGCGCATAGCGCGGCGCGCCGGGATGCAACACGCGACGAGCGCGACGACGGCGAGAATCGCAACCACGGCGCCGAAGGTGAACGGATCGAAGGCGCTGACGCCGTAGAGGAGGCTGCGCATCAGGCGGGTGAGCGCTAGGGCGGCGACTATGCCGGCGGCGACGCCGATCAGCGTAAGGCGCGAGCCTTCGGCAAGGACGAGGCGCATGATGTCGCGTCGCTGAGCGCCGAGGGCGATGCGAATGCCGAGCTCGTTGGCGCGCTGCGACACCGAATAAGAGATGAGGCCGTAGAGACCGATCATGGCGAGGATCAGCGCGAGCGCGGCGAAGCTGCCGATCAGGTACGACGGATAGCGGCGGAGAAAGACCGAGGGCGATTGCGCGATGATGCGATCCATGGTCAAGGGCTGGATCATGACCAATTGCGGATCCGCATCCCGTAACGCGGCGCGCATAGTTCCGATCGCAGCGGCGGGGTCGCCGGCGGTGCGGACGACGTAATTGATGAAGGTTCCGGCGTCCTGCTGGAACGGTAGGAAAATAGCCGGCCGGTCGGGGGAATCGAGACTGGCATCGGCGGTGTTAGCGACCACGCCGACGATCTCGCGGTAGGGCTCTTTAGGCGAGAAGGTGAATCGGAGCCGTTTGCCGATGGGACTGCTGTCATGGAAATAACGCTCCGCCCAGACACGGTTGACGATGACGTGATTGGGAGCGGTGGGAGAATCCGCAGAGTCGTTGAAGACGCGGCCCGAGGCCAGGGGAATCTTCATGACGGAAAAGTATTCCGAGGAAACATCGCGGATGTCGCATTCGTTTTCATGCCCGGCAGCGGTGGGTTGACCTTCCATCACGAAACGGATGGTGCCGCCGCCGCCGGCCAGCGGAACGATGCTGTTGGAGGCGACGCCTTCGACGCCCGGCAGATTGCGCACCCGGGCCGTAAATTGCTGGTCGAACTGGATCGCGTCGGGATCCTTGGGATATGAGGCCGTAGGAAGATTGACCGCGAATGTAAGCAGGTTGTGGGTGTCGAAGCCTGGATTGCGATGCAGGATTGCAGTGAGGCTTTGCAGCATCAGGCCCGCGCCGGTGAGAAGCACCAGAGAAAAGGCGATTTCAATCACGACCAGCGCGTTGCGGGCCCGCGCCCGCGCTCCCGACGCGGAAACGCGCGCCTCTTCCTTTAGAGTGCTGCCGACGCGCGTGTGCGCGACTTGCAGCGCGGGCGCGAGACCGAACACGATGCCGGTCAGGAGGGCGGCCGCACAAAGAAACGCGAGGATGACGGGATTGGCGTGAGCGTCGCGTAGGAACGGCATGGATGCGAGGAGACCGCGGGGTATGACAGCGATGAGCAGCGACGTTCCCCATTGCGCGGGGAAGAAACCCAATGCGCCTCCGGCGGCGGCAAGTATCAGGCTTTCGGCGAGCGACTGCGAGATCAAGCGCCACCGACTGGCGCCGAGCGCGGTGCGAATTGCGAATTCCCTTCGCCGCGCGGCGGCGCGCGCCATCAGGAGATTGGCGATATTGGCGCAGGCGATGAGCAGCACAAATCCGGCCGCGCCGAATAAGATCAGAAGCAACGGCTGGACCTTGCCCACGATCATGTCGCGCAGGGGAACCATCACGACTTGAATCGATCCGTTGGCTTGCGGGTAGGCGGCGGCCAGATTGGCATTGGTGAGCTTCATTTCCGCAAGCGCCTGTTCGGGCGCGACGCCGCTCGCCAGCCGTCCGATCACAGTCATCCAGCGGAGGTTGCGGCGCGTTTCCATGTTCTTGCCGAGATGCATCGGCGCCCACATTTCGGCCGTGCCCTGGGGCGCGAACTCGAATTCACGGGGAAGCACGCCGACGACTCGAACGCTCTTGGCGCCGAGCTGAATGGAGCGTCCGACAATGTGCGGATCGGCGGCATATTCGCGAGCCCAGAGGCCATAGCCGAGAATGACGACGGCCGGGCCGCTGGAGATATCGTCACCGGCGGCAAAATCGCGCCCGAGAAACGGCTTGACGCCCAGAGTGGAGAAGAAGTTGGGCGTCACTTCGGCCCCAAACACAAGTTGCGTCTCCCCTGCCCCATGGAGCATGAACGTGTCACCTCCGAAGCCGGCGAGCGACTGGAAGGCTTTCGTTTGCCCCTTCCAATCGAGGTAATCGGGATAGGAGACGTCCAGGTATGGCGCCGCCGATTGAATGCTCGATTCCTTCTGATCGCGAACCTCGCCCATGGCGATGAGGCGATCCGGCTGCGTATAGGGCAGCGGCCGCAGCAAGGCGGCGTAGACGACGGAAAAGACGGCGGTGTTGGCGCCGATTCCGAGAGCGAGGGTGAGCGCCGCGACTACCGCAAAGCCGGGGGACTTGCGCAGCATGCGGAAGCCGAAGGAGACGTCCTGAATCAGGGCGTGGAAGAAACGCGAACCCATGGCTTCGCGGCATTCGTCCTTGAAACGTTGATAGCCGCCAAACTCGACGCGGGCGCGGCGCATGGCCTCGGCGCTAGACAGACCGGAGCGTTCGAGCGCATCCGCGCGGTTGTGAATGTGCCGGTCGAGCTCGTTTTCCATTTCGCTTTCGGTGCGGATGCGGCGAAAGAGGCTCACAAACCCTCCTAAGATGCTTAGGAGGGTATCACGGGCTTTCCTAAACTGTCAAGGAGAGGGGGGATCGGGGCGGCCCGCGATAGACTGAATGGATTCGAGAGGGCGATGACGCGCCGCGACTTCATATCGGTGACGGCGGCCGCGGCTTACGCCGCTCCGGCGCGCGTATCCGTGCCGCTGCATCGAATCGTAGATGCGAAGGCGCAGTTTCCACCGGACAGCCTGCATCGCTTCTGGTGGTCTATCTGGCCCGAAGCCGTTACCAATTTCGGGCGCGGCGGCATCGACTTTCAGGTTAGCGACGGTCCAGGCGAAGTGGCGCACACCGCCGCCGACCGGCCGCTGTTCGGCGGTTTGCGCCGCGGCGCGCTCAATCTCGTCGTGACTGACCGCTTGCCGCTGTATTGGGACAACGGGCGGTTGCTGGCGGGCGTGACCACGCTCGACCGCGGCTATCACTTATGCCTGATCGCCGCGCGTTATGCGCATGGCAATCGGGCGCCGTTCGTTTCGGTCAACACGTGCGTGCATGAGATTCTGCATGCGCTGATGCTGGATATTTTCGTGACGCGGCCGAGCGCCTACCAGGCCGTGGAGCGCGAATACCGGATCGATTGGTATGCCACGCGCCTTTGGCTGTTCCGGGATGGCGGGGCGATTCGCTCCTCGGCGCAGGCTTACCTGGAGAAACTGCGCGCCGAAAGGGCTTGACATGTGACAACTGTCGCGCTAATCTGTGACAGGTGTCGCACCTATGGCTAAGCCGAATACTGAACCACTGACCCGCCGCGAGCGGGAAATCATGAACGCGGTCTTTGCTCTCGGCAATCGCGCCTCGGCGGAAGAGATCCGCGCGCGGCTGACGGATCCGCCCGGCGATTCGGCAGTTCGCGTGATGCTGGCGAGGCTCGAAAAGAAAGGCTGCCTGAAGCACCAGCAGGATGGCGTCCGGTACATCTACTCCGCCACCGTCTCGCCCAACGTCGCCAAACGCACGGCGCTGCAGCAATACCTGCAGACGTTCTTTGGCGGCTCGCTGCGCCAAATGATGACGGCGCTGGTGACCGAAGCTCCGTGGACCGATGACGAACTCGACGCGCTGCAGGGCGAGATCGACCGCGTTCGCAAGGAAAGGAAGAAGCAATCATGATGCCCGCTATCAATGAAGCAATGCTCGCGATCAGTAATTCGCTGGCCGGGTCGATTGTCGCGAAAGCGACGGTAATTATGGCGTTGGGCCTGATCGCAGCATGGGCGGCTCGCGGGAGCAGGGCGTCGGTACGCCATGCTCTGCTGGCGGCATCGTTCGGCGCTTTGCTGGCGATACCGATCGCAAGTTTCGTCGCTACGCCTCGTTGGATCGCGATAACACGGGCGGTCCAGGCGCCGACATCGCCGGAATCCGCAGGCGCGGGGAGGATTGCATCACCGGCGCGGCCGGCGCCATTGCGCTCTGTCGCTGCTAAGCCTGCGGCTCCAACTTCGGAATGGCTGTCGCTCTCCGCGGTCCTTCTCGCCGGAATGGCGGTCTTCTTCGTGCCGGTGGCAATAGGGCTGTGGCAGGTTCGTGCCTTGCGCCGTTCCGCGCTGCCGTGGCCGCGCGGCCAGTCGCTGGTCGAGAGCCTAGCTAGCGAGGCCGGAATTCAACGGCGCGTGGAAGTATTGCTGCACGAATCGCTGCCGGGACCAATGACGTGCGGCGTGCTGCATCCCGCGATCGTGCTGTCGCGGGACGCGCAGACTTGGGAGGAAGACGATCTGAATCGCGCGATGGTACACGAGTTGGAGCATGTGCGGCGCGGCGACTGGGCAATCCATTGCCTGGCACGCACCGTGTGCGCCGCGTATTGGTTCCATCCGCTGGTCTGGATCGGGTGGCGCCGCCTGATGCTCGAAGCCGAACGCTCGTGCGACGATGCGGTGCTGGGACGTTCCGATGCCGCCGCTTATGCCGATCAATTGGTGGGGCTGGCGCGGCGCCTCTCCGCGGCGTCGAAGTCTCCGCTGCTGGCGATGGCGAACCGCGCCGATCTCACGGCACGCGTCCATGCGGTGCTCGACGGCCGCAGACAGCGCGGCCGGGCAGGAGCGCTCCCGGTAGCCGCAACTTGCGCCGCCGCGTTGGCGCTCATCTTCGCCATTGCGCCGGTGCGGGTAGTGGCCGCAACGCCATCCGCCAGCGCAGATGCTCAGGCGGGCTCCCGGCCGCAATTTTCAGCCGCCGGCGACTTGGTGATAGAAGACATCGCGGTCAAAGACCAGTACGGCCGCACCATCGAGGGACTCACTGCCAACGATTTTGTTGTGACTGAAGATGGGGTGCCACAAACCGTCGAGATCTTCGAATTCCAAAAACTTGCCTCCACGCCGCAAGTGGCCCCGAACTCCGTTTCGAGCTATTACCTGCTGGGTTACTACCCCAGCAACCCGGATCCAGACGGCAAGTACCGGCGGGTCAAGATTACCTGCCGCGCTCCGAGCGTCAAGCTAGACTATCGCCCTGGTTACTATGCCGGCCGGCCCGTTGCCTCCGATCAGAACGTTGTTTCCGATGCCACCGCACCGGTTGTGATTCGTAGAAAACAACCAGAATACTCGGATGGCGCGCGCAAGGCCAAGTTTCAAGGCTCCGTGGTTATGGCCGTGGATGTCGACGCTTCGGGCAACGTGGCGAACGCGAGGGTAATGCGCAGCCTGGGTCTGGGCCTCGACGAAAAGGCCCTCGAAGCCGTACGGCAGTGGACGTTCACCCCAGCCACAAAAGACGGCAGGCCTGCCGCCATGGAGGTCGAAGTGAAGATGAGCTTCCGGCTGTGGTGAGGCGCCGGAAAAATTGAGGATTGACAAGCGCTGCGGTGTTCTATATCCTATGCATAGGATTGCGATGTATAGATGAACTTCAAAGGAACACTACCGACCTTAATTCTGGAAGCGTTGGCGCACTCGCCGAATCACGGCTACCGCATTGCCCAACAAATCAAGGAACGCTCCTCGGGTGTGCTGGATTTCAAGGAAGGTACGCTCTACCCTGCCCTGCACAAGCTGGAAAATGAGGGCATGCTGGAATCCTACGAGGGCGTGGAAAACGGCCGGCCGCGGCGCTATTATCGCATCACGAAATCCGGACGCGCCGCGCTGGCCAAGGACCGCGCCGAGTGGCGTGAACTATCAAGGGCGGTCACCACAATTCTGGGGGAGGCATAAGCGATGACTGAATTGGACAGTTGGTTGAAACAAGCAACGCGGCGTCTGTCGCGCGACTCCGTGGCCCAGGTCCAGACCGAGATTCAGGAGCATTACGAATCTGCGCTCGAGGGCGCTATCGGCCGCGGCGCAACGGCCGAGGAAGCCTGCCAGTTGGCCGTGAGCGCGCTGGGCGATGCGCAGGTCGCAAACCGCCAATATCGCAAAGTGCTGCTGACGTCGGCGGAAGCCAGGGCGCTTCGCCAAGGGAACTGCGAAGCGCGCGCCGTTTGCTCGCGCCCGCTAGCCAAGTGGTGGCTTTTCACGCTGCCCGTGGCCGCGCTGGCGGCGTCGGCCGCGGCGTTCCTCGCCGGCAACGTCGCTCTGGCGCGCGATCTGCTGATAGCCGGCATGGCAACGGGCTTGTTGTTCACCGGACCGTTCCTGCCGGTCTACACTCCCGTCCGAGGCCGCATCTTCCGCGTGGCGAAATTGGTGGTGCTGGTGGGCGCGATTGCGCTGTGTATCGGATCGAGTGCGCTGCGCTTATCCTGGCTGCTTATTCCGTCACTATGGCCTTTGTTCTGGATCGAATGGACGCGTTATTCGATTCGCCGCAAGTTGCCGGTGGCGAAGTGGCCGAAGCAGTTGTATCTCTGAGCGAGTCTCGCTGCTACCGCGAGGCGGCAGTCACGCGCTGCATGATGCCATCGAGAGCTTCCGAGAACCGATCGAACACGCCGTGCTGGGTCAGGTAATTTAAGACCTGCTCGTTGGTGCCGCCACGAGTGGCATGGTCGGCGGCCAGTTCATGAAAGCTTCGGTCCGGCCGCTCCATGGCGGTATTGGCCATGCCGAAATCGAGCCGAGCGATGTAGTCGCGCGCTTTCGCGTGCGGGATTCCATGACGGGTGAGCCAGGAAGCAGCGCCATCGGCAAACGCGAAATACATGGCCATGATGGCGGTGGTGCTGCAAAAAGCGTCGAATTCGTGCTCGGTATCCACGGCAAATGCGGCCCCGAGAAGCGTGAACAGGGCGATCGTCTCGGCGTCGTACGGATAGACTGCAGTCGGGCTGCGCCTGCGGGCGGCGGAGGGTAGCGGCACGGCCCTAGAGATCTTGGTGGCGGGCGCGACCAAGCCGCCGAGCCTGCGCACGGAGAAACCGGAAACGAGGCTGATCACGTTGTGATCGGGACGGAAACGCAGTTCCGAAAGCACGTTTTCGGTGACTTGCGGCCTCACCGCGATGACCACTGTTTCGGACTGATCCAAAACCTCCTGATTCGAAGAAGCGACGGAAACGCTGGGGAAGCGCCGCGCCAGATCGGCGGCGACTGCGGCGTTGCGGGGAGATAAGAGGATCGAGTACTCCCCGCCGTCGGGAGAGCGCAGGCCGGTGACCATCGCAGACGTTATGGCGCCTGTTCCAAGGAATCCTAATTTCATGGGTATTCCTCAATTCTGCCAGATCGCGTGGGTTTTTCAGAAGCGGCGCGTCCGGCTACTTTAGCGGAATGGTGACAGAGCCGATGGCCCCGGAGATGCAATCCAGAACGATGAAGCGAAGCTTCTGGGTCCCCTCGGGAATGGGCAGGTTGTCGGCGAATGGGACACCGTTTTTCATCACCTCATCGTGCTGTTGCGGCGTAAATTTGGCGTCAACGGACTCCATGCGGGCGCTCACCGGATTGCCCTGGGAGTTATAGGCAGCGACTACGATCTTCAGGTCGCCGCGATACTGGGCGTCAGCGCGCGTAAAATCGTGGGCGAAAACGATTCCGGGCGCATCGAGGCTCGCGGAAAGGCGGACCGAACCAGAGGCTTTGGGGTCGCGGGAAAAGGCGGCGCGAACGCCGATCCCGGTCTCGTCGGACGAGGCGGCAACGGCAGTTTGCAGGACCTCACGCTGCCGGTCTTCGGTGAATGGCTGGTTGGCCCAGGCGTAATACCCTGGAGGATTCGAGCGCCTGCAGGGCGTGGGTGAGATCGTTCCAGGCGGGGCCGCGAGCATCCATGTGCTCGTTCAACAGATCGAAGAGGATAACGGTGGCGTGAGACGAGGCTCCCCCAGAGCGATTGGAGAATTCGTGGGGGCCGAGAGGCGATGGCGCGGAAGGCCGGGCGTCGAGGTATTGGAGCGAGACGATTTGTTGGGGCGCGCCGTTGTCGAACACCTGAAAATCGTTGACGGCGAGATCGGTCACGGGGTCGCCATGCAGATCGGTTGCGACCACATTCAGATTTTCCACGTGGTACGACGGCCCCGGCTGATCGGCCAGAGATGGCGATTGGAAGGTGAAGATTGCGGACAGGATCAACAGCCGATGCGACGGAGCATTCATAGCGGTTATGTCCAATAGAATGACACCGCCAACGATCGCTGCAAATCGCCGGCCAACCTGCTAAAATGAATCCTTTCAAGGACATCTCATGCAGAATGCGTTGTTGACTAAGTTTGTTAATAAGAACCGGCGTTCGGACACTCCCGTTTTCCGTCCGGGCGATACGATCCGCGTGCACGTCAAGATCAAGGAAGGCGACAAAGAGCGGCTTCAGGCGTTTGAAGGCACGGTGATCGCACGCAACAATACCGGGATGGGCGAGAGCATTACGGTGCGCAAGGTCAGTTTCGGCCAGGGCGTGGAACGTATTTTCCCCATTCATGCCAAGGTAATCGACCATATCGATGTGGTGCGTACCGGACGCGTGCGCCGCGCCAAACTGTACTACCTCAGGGCTCTGAAAGGCAAAGCCGCTCGTTTGCGCGAGCGCGAGTAGCTTTCGGGCTTCCTGCCATGCGGCCCGTTCAACCTGCCGCCACATTCCGCTGTGAAGCCACTCTCGAAAGGGAGTTGCAGGCGCGTGGGTTCCGCGCCGTCGCCGGCGTGGACGAGGTGGGCCGGGGCGCATTGTTTGGACCCGTGGTGGCTGCGGCTGTGATTCTTTCCCCAGACCGGCCTGTGCGCGGACTCAACGACAGCAAACAACTGGAACCGGAACAGCGAGAAATTCTGGCGATGCGCATTCGTGAGCGAGCCGTGGCTTGGGCGATCGGCGCGGTTGACGCGGCAACCATCGACGCAGTCAATATTTATCAAGCTTCACGTTTGGCGATGCGGTTGGCGGTGACACGCCTGAACCCGGGGCCGGATTTCCTGCTCATCGACGCGGTGCCGATCGATCTGGCGCTGCCGCAGAAACCGCTGATCAAAGGGGATGAGCGCTGCCATGCAATCGCGGCCGCTTCGATCATCGCCAAGGTCTATCGCGACGCGTGCATGCGCGCCTGGGATGCGGTTTTTCCGGCGTACGGCCTGGCGTCGCATAAAGGTTATTCAACGTCCGAACATTGCAAGGCGATTGAGGAGTTTGGCTTGACGCCGTTGCACCGCCTTAGTTTCGAGCCCGTGCGCATGCGATCGCTGTTTCCAATCGATTACGATTTGCAGATGGATCTGTTCGAAACGGCGGGCGCCGCTTAATGTTGCCGGAACAGCCACATTCGAGCGAAGACGCCGCGCCACAGGTTGTGTTCGCGCGTCCTCCTTACCGCTGGTATCACAGGCTCTCGGCGATTCTGCTGGTGGCGTTCTGCTTTGAGATCGGTATCTTTCTGATGGCGTTCCCGTGGACGGCTTTCTGGGATTCGAACTATTTCGGCGGCTTGATTCCGCAGTTGCTGCCCTATTGGGATAACTTCTATATACGCGGCGCGGTCAGCGGGCTGGGCGCCGTGAATCTCTACATCGGCATTCTGGAACTTTACCGGCTGCGCCGGTTCGCCGGACGCTAGTGCCGCGGCTGCTGCTGCTGACCATCGCGCTGATCGTTTACGGATCCCTTTACCCCTTCCATTTTGCAGCCTTGCCTCGCGCCGCGGAGCCTCTGGAAGCGATGCGGCAGGGTTGGCCCGACACCTGGAGCCGATGGGTTTTCCGCGACGTCACGCTGAACATCACGCTTTATACGCCGCTGGGCTTAGCGGCGGCGATGGTGTTTCTGCGGCGCTATTCCCGAATGGCGTCCGCGGCGGCGGCGATTGCCTGTGGGTGTGCGCTCTCGGCAACCATCGAGTTCCTGCAGGTTTACATACCGTCGCGCGACCCGAGCACGCTGGACGTGCTCACGAATACGGTGGGGGCGGCGTTGGGGGCGCTTATTGCGCTGGTAGCGGGCAGGCGCATTCGCGGGCTGACGGCGGCGCCGGAGGGCGGCTTTCGCGCCGCTGGAACGATTCTGCTGGTGCTGTGGGGATTGCACGAGTTCTACCCGATCTTCCCCGAGATCAGCCGTGGGCATCTCTATGACGGGTTGAGGGCGCTGTTGCACGCCGGCCGGCCTCCGCTGGTGGAGACCTGGGTGAGCGCGGCGGAATGGTTCGCGGTGGGGCTGGCGCTGGAGGCGGTCTTCGCGCGCATGCGCACGCGGTGGTTGGCCGTGGCGATGGCGGGAGCGCTGGCGGCGCAACTGGCTTTGATCGAGCGCAACTTGTCGTTATCGGAAGTGGTGGCGGCGGCGATGGCGCTGGCGGCGTGGCATTTTTCGCGTGGTCTCAAACGCGCGAAGCTATGCGCCTGGTGGCTGGGTTCGGGGATTCTGCTGCGCGAATTGCGGCCGTTCTATTTCCTGGCGATTCCGCAACCGTTTTGGTGGATTCCGTTCGCGGCGAGTCTGGAAGCGGGACGAGACGCTGCCACCGTGGTGCTGGCGCGCAAGGCGTTCGATTATGGCGCGATGATTTTTGCGCTGCGGCTCACGGGCTGGAGTTATTGGCGCGCCGGAGTGGCGCTGGCGGCGGCGCTCACGGCCACGGCGGCGATACAGACCTATTTGCCGGGGCGCATTCCGGAACTCACCGACGCATTGCTAACCTTGCTGATGATGTTGCTTCTGCAAAAGGTGGGCAAGGGGAAATGAGCGCGGCGCGGTGGCGCTGGGCGATAGTCCTTTTCTTCGCCGCGCTGGTGATTGCGACGCGCTATCCGATCGCGCCGCATCAGCTTTTTACGTTCGACGACGTGAACCTGGCGTATTCCATCGGGCACTTCGACGTGCGTATCAGCCAGCCGCAACCGCCGGGATATCCGCTGTTCGTGATGGAAATGCGCGCGCTTTCGTGGCTGCGCTTCCGGCGCGCGGAGAATATTCTGCTCACGCTGGGGCTGGCGGGGAGCATCGCGGCGCTATTGCTGCTGGTGGCCGCGGGCAATCGAATTATGGGCGGGAGCGCGGGATTTTTCGGGGCGGCCCTGCTGGCGTTGAACCCGGTGTTCTGGCATGCGGGCGTGACGTCGGCGCTGCGTATTCAACTGGCGATTGCGTCGGTGGCGGTGGCGGCGTCGTGCTGGCGTGGGTGGCAGGGCGACCGCTTCTGGGTTCCGCGCAGCGCGATCGTGTTTGGGCTGGCGGCGGGCATCCGGCCGGAGATCGGGCCGTTGCTGTTTCCACTGTGGGTGGCATCGGCGCGCCGGGCGCGCGCCAAATGGGAAGATATGCGCTTCGCGCTGGGCGCGATGGCGGTGGCGGTGCTGGCGTGGCTGGTACCGGCGATGTGGGCTTCGGGGGGGCCGGCGGGTTACGTGGGAGCGTGCCTGACGTATTTGAACGATCAGGCGGCGGTGACCTCAGGGCTTTTCGGTTCGGATCGCGGTGCGGTGACGTTCTGGCACCTGGTGGTGTGGACGTTGGCGCTTGTGCCCGCATGCGTCTTGCCAGGTGTGTTGGCGTGGCGGCGCGGCGAAGGCTGGGCGATCGGGCGCGGGCGGCTGGCGTTTCTAGCGCTGTGGTTTGTGCCGCCATTCGTCTTCGCGTGCTTCGTGCATCTGGAAGATCCGGGGCAGGCGCTGGGGATGACGATGGTGGCGGCGGTAGCGGGTGGATATCTGCTGGACCGCGCCATTGATCAGGCGGGTGTGAGGATTTCGCGTTGGCATGCGTTGTGGTTCGCGGCAGCGGCGCTGGTGGAGGCGTGGATCGTAGATCGTCATGACGCGGCGTTCGTGGTGATGTGGACGCCGGTTCTGGCGCTGGCGCTGGGGCTGTTCTTGAAGTTCGGGCGCACGAAAACGCAGGGCAATCCGCCGCGCATGGCGCTGGCGATGTTTCTGCTCGCGCCGGCGGTAGTTCTCAATCTGACGATGTTCGACCACCAGGGCTGGTATTATCGCGAGCCCGGTTGGCTCGGGGAAATGTTGGAAGGCTTGAACAGCGGGCTGGCGCTGACATCGCGGGAGCACATCAAGAACACGCTGGATACCGACGATCACACGATTCGCGACGTGCGCGCCCTAACGGCGGGACGGCCGGCGTTGGTGATTTGGGAACACGGCGCGGCGACGTGGCGGAAGCTGACTTACTATCTGCCGGAGGTTCCGGTGGCGGTGTTGGAACATCCGCATTTGCGCGCGGATTCTCCGCCGGTGGCCGCGCTTTGGAAGGGCCTGAACCGCGCACCGGCGCAAGCCAGACCGGCGCATCCGCACATCGAGGCACCGGCGGGCGGGCGGATCGTGTGGCTGATGAATCCGCGGACGGAATTTTACCGGGATGTCCAGGCAACGTTCGCGCCGCGCCAGTACGGCTCGGTTTTCTACACGGATCTCGCGGCGGAACACGGATCGCGCATGCTGGGAGACTACGAACTGGCATGGTGAAATCGCCGCCAAAGTGGTTCCAGCCGGCGCTGGTGGCGCTGGCGGCGATCGTGTTGATCGCGCTCTTTTCGCGCGAGATTTCGGACTTCGACTTCTGGTGGACGCTGGAGAGCGGCCAATATATCGCGCAGACGCACAAACTCCCTGTGCCCGACCCGTTCGCGTTCACGACAGCCTCGGCGCACGATACGTATGCAGGGGAATCGATGGTGCGGCGATTCAACCTGACGTTCGAGTGGCTGGCGCAGTTGATCTTCTACGGCGTTTACAGCGCATCCGGGTTCGGTGGAGTCGTGCTGTTCCGGTCACTCTTGCTGGCGGCGTGTTGCGGGCTGGTGGGGCTGGTGGCATGGAAGCGCAGCGGGGGCCTCTACCTGGCGCTGCTGGCAGCGTTGACGGCGAGTCTGGTGCTGGGCGCCGATTTCACCAATGACCGCTCCTATCTCTTCACATTTTTCTTTCTGGCAGCCACGCTGGCGATCCTGGAGTTTCGCAAGTGGTTCTGGCTGCTGCCGGTGATCGCGTTGATCTGGGCCAATTGCCACGGCGGTTTCTTTCTGCAGTGGGTGGCAATCGGCGCGTATGGCGTGGAGTCGCTGATTCTGCGGAAACGCGAGCGGACATTATGGATCGCGCTGGCGGCATGCGTGGCCGCGAGCGTGGTAAATCCGAACGGATATCGCGTGCTGCAAGTGTTGGGATATTTCCGCGGCAGTTTTTTGCAATCGAAGCTGCTGGAATGGCAAGCTTCGAGTTTGTGGCCGCTTACCGCGTTCAGCGTGTTGCTGCTTTTGGGCGCGGCGGCGTTGCTGTGGGCACGCAAGCGAGCGCGGCCCGTAGATTGGGTGCTCTTCGCGGCTTTCGCCGCAGCGGCGCTGATGGCGCAGCGCAACATTTTCCTGGTGGCGTTCTGGGCGCCGGTTGTGCTCGCGAGCTATGTGCCCTGGAAGCGGGCGCTGTCTCTCGCCGCCGCGGCGGCGGTGATGGGCGCGGTTGGGGTGAGCCTGGCGCGCGGCAACTCGTTTCAGTTTCGCGCGGCGGAGTGGCGATTTCCGAGCGGCGCGTCGGATTGGTTGATGGCGCATCGTGTGACCTCGCCGATGTTCAACACTTACGAATACGGCGGCTACCTAATCTGGCGGCTTTGGCCGCAGGAGCGCGTATTCATCGATGGGCGAGCGCTGAGCGAATCGGTATTCGACGACTACGCGCGCATCCTTTATAACCATTCGAATGCGGATGGGGGAGCGACGGCGCAGGAACTGCTCGACCGGTATGGGATCCAGACGATCGTGATGAACGGGTTCGAATATTCGGAGGGGCTCACTTATAACCTGATGCTTTCGCTTTCGGGCGATCAGACGAAGTGGAAACTGGTTTACAGCGATCCGCAAGCGGTGGTATTCATGCGCGAGCCACCGCCCGGAGTACAGACGCTGCCGGGCTCAGTTGTATTCGATCATCTAGAGGCGGAATGCGCGGCGCATCTGGAGCGCGAGCCGAAGCTCACGCTGTGCGCGCGCGCGCTGGGACAGATTTTTGCGACGACGCGCGATTTGCCGAGAGCGCGCAAGTGGCTGGGGTATTACCTTTCCACGCCACACGCGCCGGATCCCGAAGCCGAGCAGGCCTACCGCCAACTGCTGAATCAGTAACGGCCTTATCGCTTGGTCAACTTAGCGTCGACGAGCAGCCAGACGTTGGGATCGAGTTCCACCGACGACGGTTCCTGATCGGCTGCGATTTCGAAATGCTGGCGCTGCTGCGTGAATTGCAGTTTTTCTACTTTCGGCGCCGACGCCCACTTCGATCGGCAGGCGGTAGGGCTCGCCGGCCTGCGTTTGCGTCAGATCGAGCACGACCTTTTTCGCGGCGGCGTCGTAATGCCAGGCTCCTTCGACCGCGGGCGAACCGGGGCGGTAGAGCCATTGCTGGAAGAACCAGTGAAGGTCAGCGCCAGAAACCTCTTCAACGGTGCGTTCGAAATCGGCGGTGGTGGCGTTGGAATCGCGATAGCGGCGGTAGTATTCGCGGATCGCAGCCCAGAATTTCTCATCGCCGATTTGGCCGCGCAGCATGTGCAGAGTCCATCCGCCTTTTTGATAGACGATGCCGTTGGGAATGCCGCTCCACGCCTTGTTCTGCACCACGGCGACGCCGGCCATACGCTTCTCATTGGTCTGGAAGATGCCGGGACGCGTGCGCTTCATCTGTTGGATCAGCGCGTCACGGCCCTGGTAATGCTCGATGGCGAGCGATGAAAAGTAAGTCGCGAAGCCTTCGCTGAGCCAGACGTCGTCCCAATTGCTTTCGGTGACGGAATCGCCGAACCATTGATGCGCGGTCTCGTGCGAAACCAGTCCGAGGCCGGGACGTCCGCTGACGCTGCGCTCGCCGAAGAAGATTTCGCTGGCGTGCTCCATGCCGCCGCCCATGCCCGCAGCTTCAACGCCGGCCAGTTTTTCGTACGGGTAGGGGCCGATGTGATCGTTGAAGAATTCGATGGATTGGCGCAGCGGCTCTTCGAGCGTGATGATGCCGTTGTCGCGATCTTTGGGGAAACTCCACGATTGCAATTCGACGCCCGCGGCTTTGGCGAAATGACGCGAGGCGAATTCGGCCACGCCGATGTTGTTTAGCCAGGTGGCGATAGGAACAGATTGCTTCCAATGCGTGCGGCGGCGGCCATCGCCGAGATCGAGTTCTTCCTGCAGGAGGCCGTTGGCGACGACCTGATATTTGGCGGGCGCGGTGACAATGAATTCGCTGGTGGCTTTGTCGGACGGGTGGTCGATAGTTGGCAGCCACTGATGCGCGAGGTCTGGCCAGTTGACGCTGAAGATTACGCGGTCACCGAATTTATTCTTGGGAAACAGCAATCCCTTGGCGGGAACACCGCGATATTTCACGGTGAAGGATTTCAGGTCACCGGCATGCGCGGGCGCGGCGAGGGCGATGGTGAGCCGGTCGTTGGCGTGGGTGAATTTCAGCGCGGCGCCACCGGATGCGACGTCGGAGACCGTCATGCCTTTGCCGGCGTTGGCGGAAGCGAGATCGAGCCAGAACGAGGAAACACCATCTTTGACGAAACGGATCGATACGATGGTCTCGCCCGTAACCTCTTCGCTGTCATCGGCCAGGGCGACGCTAAAGACGTAATGTTGGACATCGATGGCGGGCTGGCGCTGGTAATTGTCGGCGTAGATTGCAGTGGCGAATAGGGCGGCGAGAAGCGCCGGTCAGAAGTTCATGGGATCTCCCGTCCCCCACTATACTGGGTTGTGCCGCCTGTCTGGAAGTTGAATTCACCGCAAATACTGGCGCTGGCCTGCCTGGGCGCGGCCCTCGGCGTGTGGTTGAAACGACGACTGACGCTGCTCGATAGGCTGGAAATTCCCGCGCCGGTTATCGGCGGCACCGTATTTGCGCTGGCTGCGCTGGCACTGCACGGCCGCGTGATGAACTTCGAAGCAGATACGACGCTGCAGACGCTGCTGATGATCGCGTTTATGACCACGATTGGCCTGAACGCAAGGGTGGAACTGATCCGCCGCGGCGGCATCGGCGTGGTGAAACTGCTGGCGATCGCGACCTTGGGGGCGCTGCTGCAGAATGTGCTCGGCATCGTGCTGGCGAAGGCTCTCGGCATCGATTTGCGGCTGGGAATACTCACGGGCTCGGTGGCGCTGGCGGGTGGACCGGCGACCGCGGCGGCATTCGGCGGCACGTTCGAGCGGCTGGGCGTCGCAGGCGCGACGAGCGTGGCGTTGGCTTCAGCGACGTTCGGGATCGTGGTGGCGGGGCTGATCGGCGCTTATATCGGGACACGAGCTGGCGCGGCGCAAGCGGTTGGATGCGGGCGAAGTTTCCGTCGCGGTTGTTGAGAGCGCGGAACGCGAGCCTTCCAACCTGCTCACGGCAGCGTTGATGATCGGCGTATGCGTGGGATTAGGCAATTTGTTGAGCCTGGCGATCGAGCGGACCGGCATTATACTTCCGGCATACATCGGCGCGATGATCGTAGCGGCGATCGTTCGCAATCTCGACGACCGGCTGGGGTTTGCACGCGTGGCGCAGGGCGATATCGATCAGCTTGGCCGCATTGCGCTGTATCTCTTCATCACGATGGCGCTGATCAATCTGCGTCTGTGGGAGATTGCGCACCTGGCGCTGCCGATGCTGGTGATCCTGGCGGCGCAGGTGGCGTTCTGCTGGCTGATGTGCGTGACGGTTTGCTATCGCGGCATGGGCCGAAATTACGAATCGGCGGTGACGACAGCCGGGTTCTGCGGCTTCATGCTGGGCATCACGGCGAATGCAGTGGCGTGCATGGAGGAGATGGTGGAAAAATACGGACCAGCGCCGCAATCGTTTCTGGTTGTGCCGATCGTGGGCGCGTTCCTGATCGATTTCACCAATTCGATCATCATCACTGGGATGGCGAACTGGCTGCGGTGAAACCGCCCTACTTGGTGACCTGGAAGTAATCGACCTGCTGGCCCGTATCGGAAACCTGTTTCACGCGCAAAGTCTTGCCATCGATATCGACGACGCTGAGCGAGTGTTCTTCGGAGATGAACTTGTACGTGAAGGGCTGCCACGTGGATGGGGCTTTTTGCATAGCCTCACTGTATAGCTCCGCGCCGCCCCCGCCGGTGGTGATGTAGATCACGCCCTTGGGCTTCGCGCTCTGGCCATCCTTGAAATCCTTGTCGAACGTCCAATCACCGGCGACCTCGCCTTTGGGCCCGAGCGCGGCGCCATCGGCTTGTGGCTTGGGCGCGAAGGTGAACGGGTAGGTGCGTTGATAGTTGTGCACGTGGCCTTGAAAAACGACATCTACTTTACCGGCTTCGAAGACAGGCGATAGCGTGCGCATCCATTGATCCGTGAAGTGCTCCTTGGCGGAATTGAATCCGGGGTGATGGAAAGCTACGAAACGCCAGGTTGCGTTCTTGGCGGAAGCAAGATCCTTGGCGAGCCAGTCGCGCAGCTCGGGGTTAGTCCAATCCATGTAGGTATTGGAGTCGAGCATGGTCCAGTGCGCGTTGCCGTAATCGAAGGAAAAGTTCGCCATCAACGGATAACGGGGACCGGCGGCGGCGAGGAACGCCGGCTGCGCGGCATCGTTGCCCGTGAGACGGTGAACGGCGGCATGCGAATTCGGGCTGGGGACGAAACCGTTGAGCGGCTCATCCCAATAGAGGAAGAAGGCTAGGGCGTCGGGGAAGCGCTGAAAATTGGTGAGGACTGCATCGTGATTGCCGACGACGCCGATGAAGGGAATGGAACGGATCAGCGGAGCGCCAACGCTGGCGGACGCGGTGTCGGCATTGTAGACCGGGAAAAATTTGTCGCGGTATTCGGAAATACGGCCGGAAGTGTAGACGATGTCACCGGGGATCAACACAGCATCCGGCTTTGCAAGGGACGCTTGGTATGCGATCGCTTTCGACGCGGGCGTTCCCTGCGCGCAATCGCCGAAAATCACGAGGCGGTACGGCTGCGCGGCGGATTTCCGCGCTCTGCCGGAAGCGGTGAAGACCGCGTCCTTATCCTTCAACACGCGATAGCGAAAGTCTTCGCCTGAAACCAGACCAGCAAGGAGCGTGCGATAGACCAGGTGCGGCGGAATTCCCGGCGCGTTCACAGAGGTTGAAGTGGGCCTTTGCATGGCGCGCCACGCCGCGTCCTTCGAGGTACGAACCTCAACCGACCAATTGGCGGGCGTTGGCCCGGTGTGCCAAAGCAACTCGAGCGTCTCAGAAGCGGCCAGCTTCGGCGAGTTACCAAGCTGAAGATACGGCTTTTCCAGAAATGGCGATTCGGCGCGCCGTTTGGCAATAGACGAAAGCGAACGGCGCAAGAAGCGTTAAGGCGCGGAGCGACTTTGACATTCCTCACATTGTCTCCAATATTGCATTTCGAAATTATGACGACAGACCGGATTTGTGCTGTAAAATCGAACAGGAGAATCCGACCCTGGCGGCGTTCGACACGAACACGAGTCTTCACCCAGAGCCACATTCTGTTTTTCCGCCCAGTCCCCATCTCAGCGACGCCGTGAACCGGAACATGATCCAGTCGGAGATCGAAGGCGGCGTGTATCTGCACCGCGTAGCCCCGGGAACGGTGTTGGAAATCGAAACGCAGAACCGGGTCTACACGATCATCAGCCGGAATGGGGGCGAGCAATGGATTTCGGGGCATCCGGTATTTTGCCCGGAGCCAGTGCCGGCGCGAATTAACGGGTCGACTTGGGGTGGAAGCATGCTGAAGGAGCACTTCATCGGACGCGGCATGCACCTGGAATTTCACGTGCGGGAGATGCCACCGGTCACGACGTCGCGGATTGTGGAGATTCGGGGGAAGATGCGGGCCTAGGCGCCGCCGGATGCCCGAGAATTTCGCTCAGAAAAGCCACCACGCAAATCAGCGCGCACAGGATGGGGAACCAATCGCCGCGGCGGGTGTAGAAGGTTCGCTGCGAGACGAAGTTGAACGTAGTGTCCGATACAGCTTCGGTGTAGAGCGGCAGGTGGCTGATCACGCGCCCGGCGGGGTCGATGGTGGCGGTGATGCCGTCGTTGGCGGCGCGCAGAATCCATCGCTCGTTTTCGGCGGCGCGCATTCTCACGATCGCCAGATGCTGTTCGCGCGCGGCGCTCTTGCCGAACCATCCGTCATTCGAAATGGTGAAAAGCACATCGGCGCCGTTATTGACAAATTGGCGCACGAAGTTGGGGAAGACCGATTCGTAGCAAATGAACGTGCCGAGCTGATGGGAGCCCATGGGCGACACGACTATGAGCTTCCCGGGCACGAAATCGCCGGTTTCGGCGGAGATCTTGTTGGCGAAGCCAAACGGCCAGGGTACGAATTCGCCGAAGGGAACGAGGTTTACTTTGTCGTATCGCGTGAGTGGGCGGCCTTCGGGCGAGACCAACTCCGCGGAGTTTAAGGGCTCGCCGCGCGGCGTGCGCGCGACCGTTCCGATCAACATATACGCATGCGCTGTCTGCGCGAGGCGGTTCACTTCGTCGCGGAAATGCGCATCCTGATCGTAGTAGAGCGGCGCGGGCTCTTCGGGCCAGACGACGATTTCGGGAGGACGCTGTCCCGCGACCATAACGCCGCGCAGGGTTTGAAGTTCCTGCTCGCGGATGAGGCGCTCGACGGAATCGGTGGTCCATTCCTCGGTTTCGGAGATATTCGGCTGAAGCAGCAGCGCGGTTTCATGGCCGCGGCGGGCGTCGGGCATTGTGGGGAGGAACGTGAGGAACGGCAACGGCAGCAGCCAGAGTAATTCGGCGCGGGGACGACACAACGCAATTAGGGCGATAGCCGCGGACATGGCGGCGAAGATGAACGAGATGCCGTAGACGCCCGTGATCGGCGCGAGACGCAGGGGCACGCCCATATCGATGCCCGCGTTGCCCAGCGCGAGCCACGCAAAGCCGAGCGCGCCGTGCGTGACTTCGATAGCGACCCATAGGGCGGCGACGGTGGGAATAGCCCACCAGCGGCGCATGAGAACTCCCGCCAGCAGCGTGAACACCGCCATGTGCACGCCCTTGGTGAGACAAAAGAGAAGGAAGACGGCCCAACCGAGCGGGGCGCCCAATCCGCCGTGGAACGAGAGCACGAACTGAATCCAATAGCAGAGCCCGAACCAGAAGACGATGCCGCACGCCCATCCCATGAGGAAACGCCGCCAGGGGCGCCGCTCGCGCGCGGCTGCGAATAACAGCGGCGCCAGGGCGAATGGGGCGAGCCAGGTAAGGTTGAACCGGGGAAAAATGACAATCAGCAGGCCGCTGGTGACGAGCGGCAGCAGCCAGGTCAGCACGAGGTCCGGGCGGCTGCATCCGCCACGGCGTCGGCCATATAAGAACTGCGCACCAGCGGGCCGCTGAAGACCATCTGGAAGCCGAGCGAAAGACCGTATTCGCGATAAGCCTCGAACTGGCGCGGGTCAACGTATTCGGCCACTTGCAGATTGCGGCGAGTCGGCTGCAGATACTGGCCGATAGTTGCGACATCGGCATGATGAGCGCGCAGATCGCGCAACAGGGCGTGCACTTCTTCTTCGGTTTCGCCCAGGCCCACCATGAATCCGGATTTGGTCAGTGTGGCGGGCGCGTGGCGCCGGGCGAAGGCGAGAACGTCGAGCGACTGCTGGTAGTTGGCTTGCGGGCGCACGCGGCGGTAGAGGCGCGGCACGGTTTCCATGTTGTGGTTGAAGACGTGCGGACCGGCATCGAGCACGCGCGCCACAGCGTCGAGATCGCCGCAGAAATCAGGCGTGAGGACTTCGACGCGGGCTTCGGGTAGGGCGGCGCGCACTTCGCGAACAGTATCGGCGAAATGATGGGAGCCGCCATCTTCGAGATCGTCGCGGTTCACGCTGGTGATGACGACGTAGCGCAGGTTCAAGCTCGCGGCCATGCGGGCCACGTTGGCGGGCTCGGCAGAATCGAGGCGCATGTCATGCTTGCGCGGGCTGGCTTTAGGCACGGAACAGAATCCGCAGCCGCGCGTGCAATAGTTGCCGAGAATCATGAAGGTGGCCGCGCCGCGATGGAAGCATTCGTGAATATTGGGGCAGCGCGCCGATTCGCAAACGGTGTGAAGGTTGAGCTGGCGCAATCCGGTCTTGAGCCGGTTGAGCGACTCGAAATGCGTGCGGCTCTTGCGCGCCCAATCAGGCAGGCGCGGGCGCGGATTGCCACCTTGGCCGATGTGGATGAGGGACGCGCTCACTGGGAATGTTTCACCGGACGCAGGCCCGCGTGTTCCAGCTCCGTTTTCACCTTGGCCATGGTGGCCGTATCGGTGTAAGGGCCGACCAGTACGCGCGTGAAATTATTCGGACCGGGGCTCAATGACGCCGGCAACCCCATATCCTTAATGGTCTGCATCATCGCGCGCGCGGCGCTGGAATCGGACGTGGCGGTGACCTGCCAATACGTGCCCGAAGGAGGTTCCTCAATAGGCGCGGGCGTTGCGGTTGCGGAATCCGGAGGTTGAACCGGAGGCGCCGACTCGGCCGCCGGCTTGGCCGCTTCCTGCGCCGGCGTTTCACTCTTAGGTTCGACCGGCGTGGGCGTGGGTACCTGCGGTTGTTTGCGCAGCTCCGGCTGCGTGTTGGACGCCGAGGCCGAGATCGGTTCCTGCTGGTATTTTGCGCGCGCCACGATGAAGCCCATGGCGAAAAATACCGCCAGAAGCAATGCCAGAATAAAAAATCCGCTGATAATCTGGCCGTTGCCGACTACCAGCTCAAACTCACCCGTTTCCTTGTTTTTCACTTACCGGTTCGCTCCAGAGCGCGCTCTAAAGTAGCAATTATATCGATTGGCAGCGGGAATACGATGGTGGTATTTTTCTCCCCGCCGATTTCCACCAGAGTTTGCAGATAACGCAACTGGATGGCCGCCGGTTGCTTCTGAATCACCTCGGCCGCCATGGCCAACTTGGTGGACGCCGTATATTCGCCCTCGGCGTGGATGATTTTGGCGCGGCGCTCGCGTTCGGCCTCGGCCTGGCGGGCGATGGCGCGGATCATCTGCTCGGGCAGATCGACCTGCTTGACTTCGACCATGGTAACTTTCACGCCCCACGGCGAAGTGTGCTGATCGAGGATGGATTGCAACCGGACATTGAGCTTTTCGCGCTGGCCAAGCAACTCGTCGAGCTCGACTTCCCCCAATACGCTGCGAAGCGTGGTCTGCGCAAGCTGCGACGTGGCGTAGAGGAAATTCGAAACTTCGATCACGGCGAGACGAGGCTCAAGCACCCGGAAGTAAACTACGGCGTTCACCTTGACGGTGACGTTGTCACGCGTGACGACATCCTGCGCAGGCACTTCGAGCGTATCGATGCGCAACGAGATGCGCACAATGCGATCGATAGGGCCGAAGACCATGATGAGGCCGGGCCCTTTGGGCTCATGCAAGACGCGTCCGAGGCGAAAGATCACGCCCCGCTCGTATTCGCGCAGAATCTTGATGGAGCTGAACAAATACAGGATCAGCACCGCAACGACAACCAACAGGGCATCGCTCATGGCGTGCCTCCTTTTCAGTTTCCGGAACTATCTGGAACCGGCTCCACAGTGAGTTTCAGCTTATCAATGGAGGTGACTCTGACGCGAGCGCCATCGGCGGCGGGGCGCGACGAAACGGCGTCCCAATATTCGCCGTGCACGAAAACCTTGCCTTCAGGCGCGAGCACGCCGACCGCGTGGCCGAGAGCGCCGATCATGCCTTCAGCGCCGGTCTCCACCTTTTGGCGGCGCGCGCGCATTGCGATGGAAAGCAGGAAGACCGTGATGGCGGCGAAGGGGAGTGCGAGGCCGACGGCGGTGGCCCAGTGAATGCGCATTTCGGGCAGCGGGCTATCGACTAACATCACGGCACCCAACACCATGGAGATGGAGCCTCCCACGGCAAGCGCGCCGTGCGCCGCGAATTTGGCTTCCAGCGCAAAGAGAGTGAATGCGATCAGCAGCAATCCGGCGCCGAGCCAGTTAATGGGCAGCACGGAGAGCGCCGAAAGCCCGAGCAACGCGCAAATAGCGCCGATTACGCCGGGCGCGATTAAACCGGGCGTAGTGAATTCGATATAGATGCAGAGGCCGCCAATGACAAGCAGGATGAGCGCGATGTTGGGGTCGGCGATGGCTGCGACGATGCGCTGACGTAGCGACGGATCATAATTTTCGATGGAAGCGCCGGCGGTGTGCAGCGTGCGCACAGTGCCATCGAAGCGCGTCACGACACGGCCATCGATGGCGTTGAGAAGAGCGCGATCGTTGGGCTCGATGAGATCGATGAGATGCTGCTGAAGCGCTTCGGTTTCGGTAAACGACTTGCTTCCGCGCACGGCGGTCTCAGCTAGCGCCGCGTTGCGGCCGCGCTTGACGCAGATACTGCGCATGTAGGCGGCGGCGTCGTTCTCGACTTTCTCCTTCATGACGGCATCCATTTCGCCTGTCATCGCGACGGGGTGCGCTGCCCCGGTGTTGGTGCCTGGGGCCATAGCAGCGACGTCGCCCGATTCCAGAATGAAGAATCCGGCCGAGGCGGAGCGGCCGCCACTGGGCGCGACGTAGGTGACAACCGGAATGGGTGAGGCGATGATGCGCTGAATGGTATCGCGCATGGCGTCCATCAATCCGCCGGGGGTATTGAGGCGTAACACGATGACGGAGGCGCCACTGCGTACGGCCATGTCGATGGCGCTCGAAACAATTTCAGTGGTGACCGGATGGATCATGCCGTCAATATCGGCGAAGACGGCTTTGGGTGAAGATGCAGGCGCTGCCAAGGCCAGCGGCAGAAACGCCGCGGAGATCAACGCGAGAATAACGTTGCCTCGCAAACTACCCTCACTATAATGCATACCCTCACCGTACGCGCGGGGGTTCAATGGGCGCGGAAATACATTGGTAATGGAATGTATAGAAACAATTCATGGCGATTCCTGCTCTACGTTCGATAAAATGGATTAAATCCACACGGGAGAAAGTCGTTTATCGCATGGCAAGACTTACTAAACGAGAGACAAGTATCACGGGCGCGGGCTCAGCAGCCGCGCCGGCGCGCCGGACCACAACGCCAGCGCCCCGCAAACGAGCCACTGCCGCATCGATGACCGCGGCGAGCATCGGCGAACCGGCTCCTTCAGAGCCGACCGCTGCCGTTTCGCCCGCACACGAAGAAATCGCCACGCTTGCATATACTTATTGGGCTGAACGCGGGTATCTCGAAGGTTCGCCCGAAGAAGACTGGATGCGCGCTGAAGCTCAATTGCGCCAACGCGCATTCACCAAGTAACTTACTTGTACTTACGCAGCACGGCTAACAACCGTCCCTGAATCTGCACATCCCGCCCGGGAACAACAATGGGGTTCATCGTCGAATTCGCCGGCTGAAGGCGAATCATGTCTCCAGGCTCGCGATAAATGCGTTTCAGGGTGGCGTCGCTGCCGGCGACGAGAGCAACAACAATTTCGCCGTTGTGCGCTTGGGCCACGCGCTCGAGCAGGATCATGTCGCCATCGCAGATATGATCTTCAATCATCGAATTGCCGCGCACTTCGAGGGCGAACGTGTTTCCGTTACCCGCGAAATCGGCAAAATTCAGGACCTCGCGCTGCTCCACCGATTCCACCGGAGCGCCGGCGGCGATGCGGCCGAGCAGGGGCACTTCGAGCGCCTGCGGACGCACGCGGCGGTGCTCCTGTAGATAGCGCGGCGCGAGTTCGAGCGAACGGCTCTGATTGAACCCGCGGCGCAGGTAATTCTTAGCTTCGAGCGCGCAAACGTGCTTGTGAACCGTGGCCAGCGAGCTTAAGTCGAGCCCGCGCGCGATTTCTTCATAGCTGGGGCAATAGCCGTTTTCTTCGACAAAACCGGCGAAGAAATCCAAAAACTCCTTTTGCCGCTTGGTAAGCGCCATAATTCTCCCTTAGGAGCATTGTAGGCGAATAAAAAGAGAAAACACAAGAGCGAACTTATGATCGACGGGCCTTACACGCTTACATCAACGAGAGTGGGTCGACATCGATAACCAAGGCCGTCGCGCTCCATTTGCGATCGACCGCGAACGCACGGATCTGGCGCAGTAGCTCGTTCAACGCTTTGCGGCTGGCGGCCTTGATGAGGAACTGATAGCGGAATTCGGCCTTCAATCGCGGAACGGGCGCTTCCGCAGGGCCGACGATTTTCAGATTTTCGGGCGCCGGCGTCATCAACATGCCCAATTCCGAACTCATGCGCATAGCCGATTCCTGTTTGGCGTCGCGCACCAGCACGTTGGCCATGGCGCTGAACGGGGGGTAGCGCATCATGCGGCGGAAGTGGATCTCTTTTTCGTAGAATGCGCCGTAATCCTGGGCGGCGGCGAATTGAATCGCGTAATGGTCCGGGTTGATGGTTTGCACCAGCACCACGCCGGGGACGCTTCCCCGCCCCGCGCGTCCGGCGACCTGCGTGAGCAACTGGAAGGTACGCTCACCGGCGCGGAAATCGGGCATACCGAGGCCAACGTCGGCCGACACCACGCCAACCAGCGTGACGTTGGGGATGTCGTGACCCTTAGCGATCATCTGCGTGCCCGCGAGGATGTCGAAGTTGCCCTCGCGGAAGCCTTCGAGAATCGTCTCATATTGCCGCTTGCCGGTGGCGGTGTCGCGGTCGAGACGCGCGATGCGGGCCGTGGGGAATTCGCGGTGCAGCTCCTCTTCGACGCGCTCGGACCCGACGCCGAGAAAGTAAATGTGATCGCTCTGACACTTCGGGCATAAGGTGGGGACCTTCTCGGCGTAGCTGCAGTAGTGGCACAACAAGCGCCGGTCGCGCTTGTGATAAGTCAGGGTCAGAGAGCAGTTCATGCACTGCACGCGCTCGCCGCAGGCGCGGCAGGCGACGAAACTCGAAAAACCGCGGCGGTTGAGCAGCACGATGGTCTGCTCACCCTTTTCGAGGCGCTGCCCCAGAGCTTCGATGAGTTTGCGCGAGAACGTGTTTTGCTTGCGCGTTTCGAGGAACTCCTGACGCATATCGATCAGCTCGACTGCAGGCATGGGGCGCGCCTCGATCCGTCCGGGTAATTCGAGCAGCGTGTACTTGCCGCGTTCGGCGTTGTAGCGGCTCTCCAGACTGGGCGTCGCGGAGCCGAGCACCACGCACGCGCCCGCTGCCTGCGCGCGAACCACGGCGACGTCGCGGCCGTTGTAGCGCGGCGTTTCCTCCTGTTTGTAGCTGCCGTCGTGCTCTTCGTCGACAACAATCAGGCCCAGGTTTTGCACGGGCGCAAAGACGCCGGAACGCGTGCCCACCACGACGGAGGCGCCGCCGGAACGAATGCGGCGCCACTGTTCGGTGCGCTCGACATCGGTGAACGCGGAATGCAGAATCGCCACGCGATCGCCGAAGCGGCTGAAGAATTGGCCTGCCATGGCGGGAGTGAGCGCGATTTCCGGCACCATGAGCAGCGCGCTTCGCCCTCCGGCTTGCGCGGCTTCGATGGCATTGAGATAGATTTCAGTCTTACCCGAGCCGGTGACTCCGTGCAGCAGAAACGTCTGGAACGTGCGGGCGCTGATGGCGGCCGCTATGGAGTCGAATGCAGCTTGCTGCGCGGGATTGAGCATGTGCCGCGCGCGAACCGGGACGGAAATGGCCGCGGTTTCGGGCTTGAGGGTCACGGCGCCAATGCGCGCCAGCGACCGGCCTGCGATGCTCGCATTCTTCACCGCGGCTTCGACCTCCTTGAGGTTGTGCGAGCCGGGGTGAAGGTCGAGGAAAGCCAGCAGTTCGCGTGCCGGCTTATTCAGCTTGACCGCGGGTAACACGCCGGTAAGTTCGATGCGGAGGCGCTCCGCGGGCGCGCGCAGAGGGTCGCGCTCGGTCTGCACCTGCTCGGCAACGATGAAACGTTTGCGTTCGAGCGAGCGAATCGCCTTATCCGCGAGAGGCAGCGATTTGGCGAGATAGGCGGCGGAGAGCGGCCGTTTCTCGAGCATGCGCAGAACCTGGGCGACGGGGTCGTCCGGCGAAGAGTCGAGCAGCAACTGGCGAGCGGCGTCGCGACCGGAATCGGTGAGCGTCCAGATCTTGCCACGGCGGATTTCGGAGGCGAGCGGCAACATGCCGCGCAGCACTTCGCCGAGAGGGGCGCAGTAGTAATTGGAGATCCAGCGGCCTAAGGAGAGCAACTCCGCGCTGAGCACGGGTTCGGAGTCGATGAGCCTCAGAACCTCGCGCGGCTTGACCTGCGGCGGCTCGTCATGGCATCGCAAAATGACGCCGGTGAGTTTGCGCGCGCCGAAGGGGACGACGACACGGGCGCCTTCGCGCACCCGATGGCGCAGAGTTTCGGGAAGTGAATAGGTGAAAGGCTGGTCGAGCGGCACGGGAAGACTGACGTCGACGAAGAGGACCAATCCGGCGGACACCATCACATGGTAACCGGGGATGGATTCCGCCTACCTTCACCGGATCGCCCGCCGCTACCGCAATGCGATTCGAGGTCTACAATGGTCCTTGCAGCGCAAGGCGCCGAACACCGCAGAAGGAAAAGATGGCCCAACTCAGGTATCGCGCCGTATTGACGGGCGACATTATACGTTCCAGCCGCCTCCAATCGCACCAAAGCGGGTCGCGTTATCCGGCGGACAAGCATTCGTTCTTTCCGGCCAGGCTCTGGACGAGATGACGCGGTATTCGGATCTGGCGATCGAAATTCCGGAGCCGGCCGGTCCGTTGGCTGATTGGATTGCTGTGGCCGGCGATTTGTGCGATTCCCTCATTTCCCAATGGACGACGCGGCAAGCGGAAATCATTTGCTTCGCGATCGATCCAAGGGAGCCCAACGCTGAAAAAATTGCGCGATCGCTGAAGCAGGCTGTTTCGAAGCAGGCGGTAACCAAGGCGCTCCGGGGCGCGAATTGGCACGCGGTTCGGGCGGCTATTCGTCAATTTGAGGAAACTCCATGGAGAGCTGTGCTGGGTATCGGGAAGGCAGACAACCAAAAATGGTTGTTTCGGCTAAGACAACCCAAAATGGTTGTCGGAACTCAGACAACCAAAAACGGTTGAACCCATGCCAGCGACATTCTGTGCAATATTGACGGCGTATCTGCTCGGAATTTTCGTCCTGCCGGCGGAGCGGACTGGAAAGCGCCGCACGGCCGCTTTGGGCTGCGGTCCGGCGCGTGGCAGCCGTGACCATAGCGTCGTATCTGTTGCTAGGAACGCTCCACTGGAAAATTCTGATCGTAGTTTCGCTGACGACCGGCGTCATGGAGGCCATTCGGGGACGCACGGGAATTGAATCGGCTGCGCCGTTTTTGCTTCGCCACGGCGTCTCGTTTCTGATCCTGCTCGGATTGGCTTGTTATTTTCCAGATGCGGCCAACAGTGGATGGTGGACTACCCGCCTGCAGCCGGATCTGCGCAATTGGTATTTCGCATCTCTCGCTTTTATATCGGGAGTCATTCTCTGCGTGCCGGCAGGCGGCGCTCTGATCGGAAAATTGATCGGCCCGTTCGGTCATGAGATCCGCGAAAGCGATATCGCGGGACTGAAGGAGGGCGGCCGCTACATCGGCTGGCTGGAGCGCATTCTGGTGATGCTGCTTGTGCTGATGGATCAGCGGAACGGGATCGGTTTTCTGATCGCCGCGAAATCAATTCTTCGATTTGGAGAGATCAAAGACGCAAGCCAACGCAAAGTCGCGGAGTACATTATCATCGGAACATTCCTTAGCTTTGGTTGGGCTCTATTGATTTCCGTGTTGACGCGGAAAGCCGTTCAGTATTGGGTCCGGTAGCCAACTTTCCGTCGCCCCTCCCTTCCCTCGCTACAATTGGAGTTTGGAAAATCGGGAAATCGCGCGCATCTTGTGGGAGACCGCCGATCTGATGGAGATCGCAGGCGAGGACTCATTCCGCATCCGCAGTTATCGCAATGGCGCTACGGCGATCGAGGGGTATCCGGAGCGCATCGTCGATATCCTGCGCAATCCGGAACGCAAAGTCACGGAGATTCCGGGTATCGGCAAGGGCCTCGCGGCCGTATTGGATGAGATCATCACGCGCGGATCGTGCGAGCGCCGCGACGAGATACTGCAGAAGTTTCCACCCACGGCGCTGGAATTTCTCAAGATTCAGGGGCTGGGGCCAAAAAGCATCGCGCTCATCTTCGAGCATTTCCGCATCACCACGATCGACGAATTGGAACGCCTTTGCGTCGAGCAGAAACTGCGCGAGTTGCCGCGCATGGGCGCGAAGCTGGAAGAGAAGGTGCTGCGCTCGATCGCGCAATACCGCCAGCGCAGCGGCCGCTACCTGTTGAGCTACGCGGAAAATCTGGCGAGTGAGCTTGCCGATGCGCTGACGAAGACGCCCGGCGTCGATTCGGTTACGCCGGCGGGCAGCCTGCGGCGCGGGCGTGAGACGGTGGGCGATCTCGACCTGCTGGTAACTGGTCCTGAGGCCACGGCGGCGCTCGGAACGTTTCTCTCGTTTCCGCGCGTGGACGAAGTCCTGAGCCGGGGTGAAAACAAGGCCAGCGCCAAAGTGGGCCGCGAGGGCTTGCAAGTGGACGTGCGCACGCTGCCGCCCAATACCTTCGGCGCGGCCATGCAATACTTCACCGGTAGCAAAGACCACAACGTGGCGATCCGCACGCGCGCAGTGAAGATGGGCCTCAAGCTGAGCGAATACGGGCTGTTCCGCGTGGAAGGCGACGTCCGCATCGCGGGAGAGACCGAGGCCGGCGTGTACGAAGCGCTTGGGTTGCCGTGGATTCCGCCCGAGTTGCGCGAGAATTGCGGTGAAATCGAAGCGGCGGAAGAAGGTTGCTTACCGGAACTGATCGAATTGGGTCAGATCCGCGGCGATCTGCATATGCACACGACGGAAACGGATGGGCGCGCGACGCTCGAAGAGATGGCGGCGGCCGCGCGCGAACGCGGCTACGAATATATCGCCATCACCGATCACTCGAAGGCCTTGGCGATGGCCAACGGACTGGATGAAACGCGCGCGGTGGCATTCGCCAAGCAAGTGCGCGAGATCAACAGGAACGGCCTGGGTATCCGCGTGTTTTCGGGACTGGAATGCGATATTCTGCGCGATGGCGCTCTCGACCTGGCGAACGATGCGCTGGGGGAGTTGGATATCGTGATCGGGAGCGTTCACAGTCACATGAACCTGGAAGCTGCGGAAATGACGGACCGGTTGCTGCGCGCGCTGGAGTGCCCGCATCTGCGCATTCTCGGGCACCCCACAGGACGCATTCTGTTGCATCGCGATCCGTTCCCCTTCGATTTCGAGCGTATCGTCACGGAAGCGGTGCGGCGCGGGGTTTGGCTCGAGATTAACGCCAGCCCGGAGCGGCTCGACCTCAGCGGCGCGATGGTGCGCACAGCCAAGGCCAAAGGCGCGCGGTTCACTATTTCGACGGACGCCCACCATCCCAAACATCTTGCGAGCATGCGTTACGGAGTGGTTACAGCGCGGCGCGGCTGGCTTGGCCCAGCCGATGTTATGAATACGCTGCCAGTGGACAGATTCGCTTCCGCAATCCAATCGAAATCATGAAAATCACATCTTCCCGCGAAGTTTATACTTGTAGCCTTTTCAAAGTTACCGAGGATGAAGCCTCGGATAAGAAAACGAACTTTCATATCAAACGGTCCGTCGTGCGGCACCGCGGCTCGGCGGTGATGATGGCGGTGGACGACAAGAAAAGGATCTTGTTGGTGCGCCAATACCGGCTGCCCGCGGGCAAGTTTCTATGGGAGTTACCAGCCGGCAAGGTGGATGAAGGCGAGAACGCGCTGCAAGCGGCCCGGCGTGAACTGATTGAAGAAACGGGATACCGCGCAAAAAAGTGGACTAAGATAGCGTCTTTTTTTGTCAGCCCGGGTTATGTACAGGAACGCATGACCATTTACCTCGCGCAGGATCTTACCGCCGGCGAAGCGGCCCCGATGGATGATGAGCGCATCGAAGCGCAGTGGTTCAAACGCAAACATGTGGCTAAGATGATCGAGAATGGGGAGATCGAAGACGCCAAGACTCTCATAGGCTACTACCGGATGAAATCGACCATAAGATAACTCCCAAGAGGTTATTTCCGGATGAGATGGTAAATGGACCGTGCGACAATTCACAAAAGGAGGATGATTATGCCGGTCTACATGGTAGAGCGAGAGTTACCAGGAGTTTCGATGGAAGAACTCGCCAATGCGCAGAAAACGGCAATTCAGATGGGAAAAGAATTGACCGCGCAGGGAATTGAAGTGCGCTACATCCGATCGATGTTCGTCCCGGGCGAAAGTAAGTGCTTGTGTTTGTTCGAAGCGCCGAATCCAGACAATGTGCGCGAGGCAAATGAACGAGGCCATATACCGTTTACCCGCATTGTAGCCGCGGAGGAGCTCATCCCGAGGCAGGCATAGGAGTCGCGACCCCTTTACAATGAGTACGCTTCCCGGAGACTTCGATGCGCAGAACGTTTGCCGGGGCGGCGCTGCTGCTGCGCCGGCTCCGGCGGTCGATCCAGCCCGCCGCCTCGTCGCCGAGGAAGCGCTACGGATCTCCGAACAGAGCTACCGTCTGCTGATCGAAGAGGCCCCGTACGCGATTTGTCGCGCAACCGAGACAGGGCAACTTTTACAGGTCAACCGCTCCATGCTCGAGATGCTGGGCTACACAGTCGGCGCTGAGGCGGATCTGTTGATTCGCGACCTGCCGGATCTCTTTGCCGCGCCAGACGGCTTCGAGCAATTCCGGAATAGCCTGCTTCAAGCCAACACGGTGCAGGGCGGCGACAGCGCGTGGGTACGCCGCGACGGGCGTGAGATTCAAGTGCGTATCGGTGGACGCCGGGTGCGCGGCCCCAGGGGAGAAACGCTGTATTTCGACCTCATGGCCGAAAACGTCACCGACCGCAAGCAACTCGAGGCGCGCCTAGCGCAAGCCGAGAAGATGCAGGCCATAGGCCAGCTTGCCGGCGGGATCGCGCACGACTTCAATAATCTGCTGACGGTAATCAACGGTTATTGCGACCTGCTTCTGAACAAAGAACGTCCCGGCACGCGGCGGCGCGGTCTGGAGATGATCCGCCAGGCGGGCGAGCGCGCCTCGGGCCTGACTCAGCAACTGCTCGCATTCAGCCGCAAGCAGGTTACGCGAACCGAAGCGGTGCATCTGAATGCGATTGCCGCGGAAGTGGTGCAACTGAGCCTCCGCCTGATCGGCGAGAACATCCGCGTGGAGGAGCAACTGGACGCGGTGGAAGATACGGTTCTCGCGGACGGGGCGCAGATTCACCGCGTGTTGATGAACCTCGTGATCAATGCGCGCGATGCGATGCCCGAGGGCGGCAAACTGCGGATCGCCACCGCGTGCGTTTACGCCGATGGCGAACTGGCGCGCCAATTGGATGTCGCCCAAGGCAAATACGTCCTACTGAGCGTGAGTGATTCGGGGGTAGGCATGGACGAATTCGTTCGAGCCCACCTGTTCGAACCGTTCTTTACCACCAAGTCCACGGGCGTCGGCGCGGGGCTTGGGCTCGCGACGGTATATGGGACGGTGCGGCAAAACGGCGGGGCAATCGCCGCTGACGGCCATCCTAACGCAGGCTCGACATTTCACATTTATTTGCCATTGTTCGAGGCGCCCGATGCCTCGTCGGACCCGGAACCAGCGTCACAAGGGCTGGTACGCGGGGCCGGCACGGTCCTGGTGGTGGAAGATGAAGACGCGGTGCGCGGCTTGATGACGGACCTTCTGCGCCGCGCCGGGCACAAGGTGCTGGAAGCCGAAAACGCGGAGGATGCGCTACGTTTGGCCGGCGCCTACGACGAGACGATCCACCTGCTGCTGACAGACATGATGATGCCGGGGTTGAACGGCCGCAAACTGGCGGATAGCCTGCGCGAGTCGCATCCGGAATCCAGGGTGCTGGTGGTTTCCGGCTATTCCGAGTCGCTGCTTTCGGCGAGTCCGCTCGAACCGGGCATGCGATATCTGCAGAAACCGTTTACACCAGAACAGTTAACACGAATTGTGAGCGAAGCCATAGCCGACGATATCTAGTCTTTGCGCGAGACTCCGGTTCATGCTCTAGTGGAACGAAGGAGGTCTCGGTTTGGCGCAGCGAATCCTATTTCTGTTCACATTGGTGTTATTGGCGGGGCTGGCGGCGGACGAAACACCCACAAACGTCGTGCGCGCGACGCTCGATAACGGACTGCGCGTGGTGATCGTGCGCGATCCGCTGGCCGCCGTGGCCACGCTCGAAGAGAACTATCTCGCGGGCGGCGACGACACGCCTCCCGGGTTCCCCGGAACCGCCCATGCGCAGGAACACATGGCATTCCGTGGATGTGCGGACCTGACCGCGGACCAAATTTCGGCGATCTACGCGCAATTGGGCGGCACCGTCAATGCCGACACGCAGCAGACCATCACGCAGTACTTCGTCACGGTTCCGTCGCAGGATCTGGAAGTCGCCCTGCGCGTGGACGCCGCGTGCATGAAGGATGTTCAGGATTCAGAGGAACAGTGGAAGGAAGAGCGCGGCGCGATCGAACAAGAGGTCTCGCGCGATCTTTCGAACCCGACCTACAAGTTCATTACGCGGCTCAACGAAGATCTGTTCAGCGGCACGCCCTATGCGCACGATGCGCTGGGAACGCGGGCATCGTTTGACGCCACCACGGGACCGATGCTGAAGAAATTCTTCGCAGATTGGTATGCGCCCAACAACGCGATTCTGGTGATCACCGGAAACGTGGATCCGGTGGCGACGCTGGCGAAGGTCAAGGAATTGTATGGTTCGATTCCCCGGCGCGCCGTGCCTGCTCACGCCGAAGTGAAGTTGAGCCCGGTGAAGGCGGAGACCTTCACGCTGGATAGCAACCTGCCATATGAGTTGGTATTCGTCGCAGTGCGCATGCCGGGAACGGATAGCCCCGACTTCGCCGCGGTGCGCATGCTGGCGGATGTGGCTTCGAGCCAACGCGCCGATCTCTACGGTCTGGTACCAGCGGGCAAAGCGCTGGGCGCGGAGTTCGGGCTCGCCGAGACTTATCCCCAGGCCAGCGTGGGCTACGGCGCCGCGGCAATCCCGGCGGGCAGCGATCCCGCCGGCATCATCGCCGAGATTAAAGGCATTCTGAGTGGATACGCGGAAAAAGGCGTGCCGCCGGCGCTCGTCGAGGCTGCGCGCAAAGGTGAAATCGCGGGCGCGGAGTTCCAACAGAACTCGATTTCGGATCTGGCTTCGATATGGTCGCAGTCGCTGGCGGCGGAGGGGCGGACTTCGCCGACTGAGTTGGTGGATGCGATGAAGAAGGTCACGGTGGAGGATGTCAATCGCGTGGCGAAGACGTATCTCACGATGTCGAACGCCATCGTGGCGATCCTGAAGCCGTCGCCTTCCGGTGAAGCGGTAGCGAGCAAAGGATTCGGGGGCGCGGAGACGACCACGGTTGCGCCCAATAAGCCAGTCACGCTTCCTACCTGGGCCGATGCCGCCGTAAAATCGTTGCGAGCGCCTAAAACGATGACCATGCCGTCGGACATCAGGCTGGCGAACGGACTGCGGCTAATCGTGAAGACGGAGAAGACAAGCCCGACGGTGACCGTGATCGGCGCGGTGAAACACAATTCCGACTTGCAGGAACCCGCGGGCAAAGAAGGCGTGGGCGACGTGCTCAGCGAGATGTTTTCCTATGGCACGACGACGCGCGACCGGCTCAAATTTCAGGAAGAACTCGACGACATCGCGGCATCGGAAAGCGGCGGCGCCGATTTCAACCTGCGGGTGCTCAAGCAATACTTCGCCAAGGGCGTAGAGCTGCTGGCGGATAACGAATTGCATCCGGCGCTGCCCACCGAAGCATTCCAGATCGTGCGCGATCAGTCGGCGCAATTGACCGAGGGCACGCTGAAAAGCCCGGCATATCGCACACAGCGCGCGCTCGATCTGGCGCTATTGCCGAAGAACGATCCGGAATTGCGCGAGGCAACACCAAAGACGATTTCAGCGTTGTCGCTGGCGGACGTGAAGGCGTATTACGCCAAGATTTTCCGGCCCGATATGACGACGATTGCGATCATCGGCGATATCACTCCCGAGGAGGCGCGGCCGGTGATTGAGAAATGGTTCGGCGCGTGGAAGAGCGCGGGGCCGAAGCCGGACGTGAAACTGCCGGCGGTCCCGGCGAATAAGGCCTCGGCGGTGAGCGTGCCGGATCCCGAGCAGGTGCAGGATTCGGTGGAACTGGCGATGCAACTTCCGATGAACCGCTTCGATCCGGACTATTACCCGCTGCAGCTTGGCGATCACGTGCTGGGCGGCGGGTTTTACGCGACGCGGCTCTATCGCGATTTGAGGCAGAAGGCCGGCTATGTGTATAACGTCGATAATTCATTAAGCGCGGGCGAGGCTAGAGCGACGTACTCGGTGACCTACGGGTGCGACCCGGAGAACGTATCGAAGGCGCGGGCCCTGGTGGAACAGAATCTGGCGGCGATGCGGACGACCAACGTGACCCCGGCGGAATTGCAGCAGGCCAAGGCGCTGCTGTTGCGGCAGATCACGTTGAACGAATCGAGCGAGGATAGCCTGGCAAGCGGATTCGTGTCGCGAGCGTTAGTGGGATTGCCGCTGGATGAGCCAGTGCGCGCGGCGCAGAAGTATTATGCAATGACGGCCGACCAGATACGGGCCGCGTTCGCAAAATGGATTCACCCGGATACGTTCGTGCAGGTAGTGAGGGGACCGGCGCCAAAGTAGGGCGTTAGTGAGCGAGAGTCACCGCTCTGCCGGTCCTTACCGACTCGCGGGCGGCCTCCAAGATCTCGGTGACCACCAAATTGTTGTCCAGCCCGGAAAGGCCGCCCACTTTTAGCTTTCCGCGCACCACGGCGGCCAGATAAGCGATCGAATCCCGCTCGTCGCCAGCCAGGGCGGGTGGCGCCTTCGCGCTCTCGGCCTTCTCGTCGCCGAGGCGCAGGCGCAGCCCATCGCCTCCGGTGGCGATGGCATACCCGGTCGCCCCGTACACCTCGAAATCCTTGCGGCCAAATGGCCAGTTCCACGATGCCTGAATAATTCCTTGCGCCTTCGGATATTCCACTAGAATGGTCGCCTCGTCGTCCACGTGCGGATAGATTGCGGGCTTGTTTGTTTGCGCAATCGCCGTAACTTTCAGTGGCCGCTGATTGTCCATCAGCCACGTCATCAGGTTCGCGCCGTAGCATCCAAAATCGAAGAGCGCCCCGGCTCCATTCTTCACCGGATCGCCCAGCCACTTCAGAAACTCGGGCTGCACGTTGATCTCTTTGGGGCCCTGGTGGCCATCCATCGCCACCATCCTCCGGATCTCTCCCGCCGCCTTCCGCTCATGGATGAGGTTCCAAATTTCGCCGTGACTGGCGTACCAGGTAGTTTCGTAATTCACGATCACCGGAATGCCATAGCGCGACGACGCGGCTTGAATGGCTCGCGCTTGTTTCATGTCCACGGCCAACGGCTTTTCCATCATCACCGGAATCCGGCGCGGCGCTACTGTTTCAACAATGGCCGCATGGGAATATGTGTCGCTGAAGATCGCGACGGCTTCCGGCTTCACGGCATCGAGCATCTTGCCCAGATCGTTGAACAGCATACCGGAGGCGAAGGAATTGGTCTTGCCGTACTTTGCCGTCAGTTCGGGATCCGGATCGTAGAGGCCCACGATCTGAATGTCGCCCGTCCGCCGGGCCGCACTGCGCAGAAAGCCCGAGACGTGCCCATGATTGAGCCCCGCGATGGCCACGCGCACCGGCCCCTGCCCAAAGGCTAAACCTGCGCTAAGAAGCGCAACCGCCAGCATCGGTCCCATAACGGTTCACATCATATCAGCCTCGGGTGTACCCTAAGACACCATGTCCAAATTGCGCCGCCGCATTCTGAGTTCCGTTTTCTGTGTAGTGACTCCCGCCTTCGCCCAGTCCGTCATCGTCAAGACCAGCACCATCATCGATGGCAAAGGAAGCGTCCTTCATAACAAGGAGCTCGTCATTGAAAACGGCAAGATCGCGCGCATCGCAGATGCCTCTCATAAGCCCAATCTCGACCTCAGCGGGCTTACGGTAACGCCTGGCTGGATTGACACCCATGCCCACCCCGGCTGGTATTTCAACGCTGAAGGCCGCTACGATCCCGGCGGCCGCAACAGTAAGACCACGCCGCAGGAAGGCGCTCTGCGGACCGAAGCCAACGCTTTCGCCACGCTCGAGGGCGGTTTCACCACCATTCAAAGCCTCGGCCAGCCCATCGACGTTCCCATGCGTGATCTCATCGCTCAAGGCTTGCTGCCGGGCCCGCGCATCATCACCGCCATTCGTCCCATCAGCGAAACCAGCGGCACGCCTGAGCATATTCGCGAACTGGTTCGCCAGCTCAAGCAGGATGGCGCCGACGTCATCAAGATCTTCGCCACCGCCAGCATCCGCGATGGGGGCAAGATGACCATGACCAAGGAACAAATCGACGCTGCGTGCGGCGAAGCCAAGACGGTCGGGCTCCGCGTTGCCGTTCACGCCCACGCCACCGAAGGCGCCCGCGCCGCCATCGAAGCCGGATGCGCGTCGATCGAGCACGGTACTTTCCTCGACGACGCTACGCTCGATCTTATGGTCGCCCGCGGCGTCTATTTCGACCCCAATTTCCTCGTCTTGCACAACTATCTGGAAAACCGCGCCAAGTTCATGGGCATTGGCAACTACAACGAGGAAGGCTTCGCCGCGATGGAAAAAGGACTCCCGCTGGTCGCCGACGTATACAAGCGCGCCCGCGCCCACCACGTCAAGATCGTCTTCGGCACCGACGCCGTCGCCGGGTCCCATGGACGCAACGCCGAGGAATTCATCTACCGCGTTAAAGACGGCGGCGACAAGCCCATGGACGCGCTGCTCACCGGCACGTCAGTCGCGGCCGAATCGCTGCGCATGGGCGATCAGATTGGCTCGATCGCCCCGGGCATGCAAGCCGACCTCGTCGCGGTTCAAGGCAACCCTCTGGACGATATCACCGCCGTGCGCCACGTCGTCTTCGTGATGAAGGGTGGAGTGGTTTACAAGAACACAGCCCGTTGATGCACCGGCAAAACACGCGCGCACTCGCGTTATTCTGAAGCTTCACCCACCCATGACTTTCTTATCCGATCTGCGGGCGCGCGGCCTCATCGACCAGGCCAGCAATGAAGAGGCGCTCGAACGCCTGCTCAACACCCCCGGCGCCACCATTTATATCGGCTTCGACCCCACCGCGGACAGCCTCCACGTCGGAAGCCTGCTGCCGATTCTGCTGCTGGCGCGACTGCAGCGCGCTGGCCATAAACCCATTGTTTTGGTCGGCGGCGCCACCGGTATGGTCGGCGACCCCAGCGGGCGCTCCACAGAGCGCAGCCTGCTCGATCTCGAGACGCTCGCCGCTAATGTCGAATCCGTGCGCCGCCAGCTCAGCCGGTTCGTGTCCTTTGAGGGACCCAATGCCGCCCTCCTCGTCGACAATGTCGAGTGGACGGCGCCGATCAGTTACCTCGATTGGCTGCGCAATGTCGGCAAATACTTCACCGTGAATTACATGATCGCGAAGGAATCGGTGCGGCGCCGCCTGGAAGACCGCGAACAGGGCATCTCGTACACCGAATTCAGCTACATGCTGCTGCAGGCCCACGATTTCCTGCAGCTCTTCGAACGTCACGGCTGCACCATCCAGGCCGGCGGCAGCGATCAATGGGGCAACATCACCGCGGGGATCGATCTTGTCCGCAAAGCCCGAAGCGCCGAAGTTTACGGCTTCACCCATCCTTTGCTCGCAACCTCAAGCGGCGAGAAATTCGGGAAGTCCGCGGGCAATGCGGTGTGGCTCGACGCCAAGCGTACGTCGCCCTACCAGTTCTATCAATTCTGGGTGCAAGCCGAAGACGCGGATGTCGAACGCTACCTCAAGCTATTCACGTTTGAATCGGTCGCCGACATCGAAACTGCCACCGCTGCGCATCGCGAACACCCGGAGCGCCGCGAAGCGCAGAAACTGCTTGCGGCACGCATGACCGAGATCGTGCACGGCAAAGAAGGACTGGACGAAGCTGTCCGCGCGTCCGAGGCCCTCTTCGGCAAGGAACTTTCCGGCCTCTCCGACGCCGAACTGACCGGCATCTTCGCCGATGTGCCGTCGAAAACGCTAGAGCGCGATATCCTGACAACGGGCCTGCGTCTTTCACAGGCTCTGGTGGCCGCTGGGGCCTGCGCTTCCAAGGGCGAGGCCGCGCGCCTCATCCAAGGGGGCGGCGTGTATCTCAATAATCGCCGCATGAACGCCGATGGCCCGATTACGACCGCCGAATTGGCTTCGAAATCCATGCTCGTTCTGCGCACCGGCAAGAAGAGCTATTACTTATTGAAGTTCGAGTAAGCGGATGACTCCCGAGCGCCTGCATTACCTGCTCATCCGCCATATCATCGAACGCGGTCATGCTCCGTCACCCGATGACCTTGCTGAATCCGCTGGATGCGACGCAGCAAGCGCCTCCGCGGCGCTCGCACGGCTCGCTGAAATGCACGGCGTCATCCTGGAACCCGGCTCCGAGCGTATCTGGAGCCTGCACCCGTTTTCGATGCTTCCGACGGCGTTCTGGGTAACTTCCAACGGCCATGGATGGTGGGCCAACTGCGCATGGTGCTCGCTGGCCATCGGCGCGGCGCTCGCGGCCGGCACGGAGATCTCGACGCCCGAAGGCGCGGAGGGGGCGTCGCTGAACTTTCAAATCCGTGGAGGGGAATCTTCGCGCCCGGATCTGCTGATGCATTTCCCGTATCCACCGGCGCGCTGGTGGGACAATCCATTCTGCCCTTGCGGCAACATCCTGTTCTTTTCCAGCGAGGCTCAGATCGACCGTTGGGCTGAACGCCACGGGCGGCCACGGGGGGCGATCCTGAAAATGCCCGATGCGTTGAAGCTTTCGTACCGATGGTTCGGCGATTATGCCCAACCCGATTGGCGCCGCAAAACTCCGGAGCAGGCCGAAGCTATCTTTGAGGATCTGGGTCTCGACCGCAATTTCTGGAGTATCACCGGAAGTTTCCGTTAACGCGCCGCTATAGCAAGTACTACTTTCCGAGCGAAACACTGTCCGGAATAGAACAATTGAGGCCGGGTGGCGGTAGTATAGGTCGAGGCCGTCCCGGCTCATTGAAGCGCAAATGAAACTCTTAGCTAAATTCAATCTCATACTTGCGCTGGTCTTCGGCGCGGGTCTCGCGATCGCGGCGTTTATGTCTCATCGTTTTCTCCAGGACGACGCCCGCGAGGAAGTGGTGCGGCAGGCGCGCCTCATGATGGAAGCCATGCAGTCAGCGCGGGATTACACCACGAAACAGGTCAAACCGCTGCTGGTGACTCAGCAGGAGCACCAACGTTCCTTCCTGCCGCAAACCGTTCCGGCATTTGCCGCCACCGAGAATTTCAACTATCTGCGAGCAAGCTATCCGGATTATGCGTACAAAGAAGCCACGCTGAACCCTACGAATCTGCGCGATCGCGCGGTGGATTGGGAAACCGACATCATCAATACGTTCCGCAATCGCGGCAGCGGCTTAAAAGAGTTGACCGGCGAGCGCGATACGCCCACGGGCCGCTCGCTATATCTGGCGAGACCGATCCGCGCCCCTGAGCCCTGCCTGGAATGCCACAGCACGCCCCGCGCCGCGCCGCCGGCGCTGATCCGCCGCTACGGCGCCAACAACGGATTCGGCTGGCAGCCGAACGAGATCGTCGCCGCGCAGATCGTGTCCGTTCCGATGGCTGTGCCGATTCGGATGGCGGACCATGCCTTCCAAACCCTGGTGATCGATTTGGGAATCGTGTTTCTGGCGAGCCTGGTTTTGCTGGATCTGGTGCTGGTGGTGGTGGTCGTGCGGCCGCTCAAAACGATTTCGAAAGCAGCCGATCAGATCAGCATGGGCCAGATGGATATGCCGGAATTGCCGGAGCGCGGGCGCGACGAGATCGCCGTGCTGGCGGGCTCGTTCAATCGCATGCGCCGCAGTTTGGAACGCGCGATGAAGATGCTAGGAGAGTGAGCGAACAGCCGCCAGAAAACGGCGGCGATCGTCCGGGGAGGCAATCTCAGCGGCCAGCGTCTCGTGCAGTTCAGTTGCGGTGCGCACAGATCGAGCGGTGCGATTGACCATTACTCTAGCGATGGGCCCGAGATAAGGCGTCAACGCTTGCGCGAGACGATCGAGCGTGGCCGGATCGAAGGTGCTCGTGCCCGATGACGGACTTTGAAGAGCCACGGTGGCTCCGGGATCGGTTTTGAGGAACACCTCGCGCCGTTTGGGGTCGTCGATCTGCGCCGCCAGCGTGGCGCGGATTTCCGGAAGCGTTTTGCAGTGCTTGGCGGCATCGGACACCAGGCGCTTGGCGATGGGTCCGATGGCGCGCGAGAGGTGCGCCTCAATCTCCGTAAGCTCATGCGCCGCAAATGTGTTGGAGGCGACGGGTGGAACGGCGGGGAGCCGGCTGGGATCTTTCAACGCCCCTTCGAATTCCGACGCGGTTTGGAAGCGCCGCTCCGGATCCTTCTGCAGGGCTCGCATGATGGCGGCAGAGATGCCGGGCGGCACCATCGAATTCACCATGCAGGGCTCGATCGGGATGAGGTTGAGCTGAGCTGTCATCAGGGCGTGCTCGGTATCGCCGTGGATGGCGCGGCGGCCAGTGACCATTTCGTAGAACGTCAGGCCGAAGGAGTAAAGATCCGACCGGGCGTCGACCTGTCCGCTGCGGATCTGTTCCGGCGACATATAGGCGAGCGTGCCCACCGCGAGCCCCGTGCCGGTCAAGCGCTGGGCCGTGCTCGAGCGAGCAATTCCGAAATCGGTGAGCTTGACCGCGCCGTCGGTGGCGATCAGGATGTTGGCGGGCTTGATGTCACGGTGGATCACGCCATGTTCGTGCGCGTATCCGAGCGCGGAAAGGGCCTGCAACGCATAGTTCACGGCTGTGGGAACACCCAGAAACCCGGCACGTAGCTTCTCTTCCAGGCTCACGCCTTCCACCAGCTCGAGAGTCATGACCAGCCGGTCGCCAATGCGCAGGGCGGTGTGAAGGGCGGCGATGTTCGGATGGCGCAAACTGGCGTGAACTTTGATTTCACGCAGGAAACGATCGGCGAGTTCCGGGCGTTCTTCAAGATCGGGAAGCACGATCTTCATGGCTTCCTCCCGGTCGGTGATCAGGCTACGGACACGGAAGACCTTGCCCATCCCCCCGCGGCCCAGTACCCCAGTCACCTGGTAATCCCCGAGAATGTCGCCAATTGTAATAGACATTACATTTAGAATGTAACTCGATTGCGAAGGGATGTCCGCAGCCTTCAGTACTGGCTTAGTCCCCCATCCACCGCTAGAATCTGTCCGGTGATAAAGTTGGTCGCCTTCAAAAAGTAAACAACGGCCCCGGCGATCTCGTCGGGGGTTCCGCCGCGCTGAGCCGGCGTGCGCTCGATCAGGCGTTTACCCCTCTCGTCGATATCTTCAAACGGAATCACGCCAGGCGCGACCGAGTTCACGGTGATCTCCGGGGCCCAAGCCTTGGCAAGCGCGCGCGTGAGCATGGCGACGCCCGCCTTGGAAGCGCAATAGTGAGCGTGCTCGGCCCATGGCCGGATGGCGCCCAGCGAACTGATATTGACTATGCGCCCGCCGCCAGTCTTCTTCATCAGCCGCGCCCCCTGCTGACAGCAAAAGAACGTCGCCTTGAGGTTCACGGAATGGATGAAGTCCCAATCGCGTTCGGTGATTTCGAGCGGATCGATGCGCGTAAACCGCGCCGCATTGTTAACCAGCCAGTCCAGCCGCCCGAGCCGCTCTTCGACTTCGGCAAACAGACGCTGGATAGCGTCGACGCTTTCAAGGTTGGCGCGAAAGAGCTCGGCGCCGCCGCACTCTTCGGCGGTCTGCCGCGCCTCGCGCTCGGACCGGTCGTAGTGGATCGCGACCTTCGCGCCTTCCTTTGCCAAGCGCAGTGCAATCCCCCGCCCGATCCGCTTGGCGGCTCCAGTGATGAGAACAGTTTCGTTCATAAGGCTTCAGCCCGCCGCTTCACCATGCACCTCGATCTCTTCCGGCTCGATTCCGGGCCTCGCTGGCTCGGGCAAACGACCGGTGAAGTTGGCCCAAGTCCAGTAGATCGCGGTGGTGGAACTCAGGCACCCGGCGATGGTGCCGATTACCCTCGGATCCCAATATTCCGATGCGATTCCGGCCGCCATCATTGAGAACATCATCACCGACCATTGCAAGGATTCGTTGGTCGAAAACACGCGCCCGCGAAATTCGTCGGGTACCGTGCGCAGCAGTTGCCACATGTTCAGCACCGAGCTTACGCCGACCCCCGCGCGCGACACCGCGATAAATACCAGCGCCCAGCCGAAGCTCCTGGCCTGACTGAACAGAACATACGACCCGCCGTGCACGATGTAGCAGAGCGTGATGGCGCGCTTGTAATTGCGGAAGCTCAAGCGCTTCCCGAAATTGTAGGATAGCGTTCCGCCGATCACCAATCCTATGCCGGCGCATCCCCATACGGCGCCCAGCCCCATGGGGCCACGCTTGAACACGATTTCGCCGAATACGGTAAACAGGATCTGCGCTGCGCCGCCTCCCGTCGCCCAGCCCACGCCGACCATCAAGAGTCCGAAAACCAGCGGGACGGAGCGAATGTAACGCAATCCTTCGGTGTACTCATGCCACGGACGGACAACTTCAGCCTCGGTCAGCGCCTGACGCCGCACGCGGAATCCGCCGGAAAGCTTCAATTGCGCGATGCACATAGCCGAGATCAGGAAGGAAAGTGCGTTGGCGGCGAATGCCCATTGGTAGCCGAAGCCCATGACGCTAGTGCCACCCAGAAACGCGCCGATGGCGAGCGTGGTCCATCCTGTAGTTTGGGTAAGAGAGTTGGCCGTGTGCAGCTCTTCCTTGGTAGCGATGGAGGGGAGGATCGATGCGCGCCCGCTAGTGAAGAAGGGCGATGCGAACATCAGAATGGCGCTCAAGGTATATAGCAGCCACGGCGTCGGACGATGGACAGTAAAGATGAAGCACGCCGCGATCAGCATGCGTATCAGGTCGCTTGCGATCATTACGTGCTTTCGATCCAGACGATCGAGCGTCACCCCCGCGAGCGGCCCCGCAAACATGGCCGGTACCGCACGGGCCAGCAATACGCCACTCACCACAATGGGCGATTTCGTGGTCTGCACTGCCAGGCTGAAGACAGCGATGTTGTTGAAGTGGTCACCCACTTCGCTCACTACCTGGCCGATCCACGTGTAGCGGTAGTTACGGTTCTCTCGCAGAAGCGAGAAAAATGCGTTCAACCGATCGACTCCTCCCGCACGGTGATCGAGCGGATGAAATCGAGGTCGAGGGCGTAGCCGAAGCCGGGCTCGTCGCGCATGGCGATCGTCCCCTGCGGTGAAACCTCTACCGCGGGCTGAATGATATCGCGCGCCCAGTAGCGCTTGCTGGCCGAGACGTCGCCCGGCAGCGTGAAATTCGGCAGCGTCGAAAGCGCGATGTTGTGGGCGCGGCCGATGCCGGCCTCGAGCATACCGCCGCACCAGACTGGAATACCCGCGGATTGCGCCGCATCGTGCACGCGCTTGGCCTCGCGGAAGCCGCCCACGCGGCCGAGTTTGATGTTGATGATGCCGCAGGCGCGCAGTTCAATGGCCTGTTGGGCGTGATGCGCGGTGCGGATGCACTCATCCAGACAGATCGGCGTAGCAAGTTGCGCCTGGAGTTTAGCGTGGTCGAAGATCTCGTCGTGGCTCAGCGGCTGCTCGATCATCATCAAGTAGAACTCGTCGAGACGCCGCAAATGATCGGCGTCGGCCAGCGTGTACGCCGAATTCGCATCCACAGAAAGCCGGATGGATGGAAAGCGTTCGCGCACGCTCCGGACCACATCCACATCCCAACCGGGTTTGATCTTAAGCTTAATGCGCTGGTAGCCGTCAGCCAGTTCGCGCTCGATCCGCGCCAGCAGCGCATCGACTGTATCGTGGATTCCCAGCGAGACGCCGCACGGAATTTCGCGGCGGGCGCCGCCGCCAATTTTCTTCCACAGCGGAACGCCATCCAGACGCGCCGCCAGATCCCAGACGGCCGCTTCCACGCCGCCGCGCGCCATATTGTGTCCGCGAATGTGCGCGCTCAGAGGCGCGACGTCTTCCGGGCCGCCGATGGCGCGGCCCACTACGCGCGGGGCCACGTAATCGCGCACGATCATCCACGCCGAATCGGTCCATTCCTCGTTATAAAAGGGATTCTCGCCGGCGGTGACTTCGCCCCAGCCCGATACGCCCTCACCTTGCACTTCGACGAGCACCATGTGACGGCTGGTGGTGCGGCCGAAGCTGGTCTCGAAGAAGTGAACCAGCGGCATCGAGATCTGCCGCAAAATGACGCGATCAATCTTCATTCCACGGCTCCAGTAGATAGACGCCTTCGATCGCGTCGTGCGAAAAACCGGTGACAGCAAGGCCCTTGGCGAACGCGGTGTGAAACCGCACCGCATTCTCTTCCTGAATGGCCCGCGCGCGGACGTTGTCTTCTTCGCGGATGCGCGCGATATCGGCTGGGAACGCAATGCGCTCGACCGGCTGAACATCCGGTCTCTTGTCAGCGAGAATCGCGTGCACGCGCCGGGAGTCGATCCACCATTCGGCGTAACAACGATCGGTGGGCAAGCCTCCATGAAGCGGGCTGCCGGTGACGCCGTACTGATTCACGGCGTAGCGGCGCACGATGGCGCCCAGCCGCTCGATGTTGAAGAAGGCGTTCTTCAATTCCAACGGGTCGAAGGTCCATTCGATGAGGGAGATGCCGCGCGCCAGCGCATCTCCGCGTTGGATCAGCTTGAGGCGCCGGCCCACGCCCGCATTCCGATATTCCGGAAGCACACCCATCATGTGGCTGTGAAGGTAAGGCCGGTTGCCGGATTTGATACCGGGAATGCCCAGGCAAAAACCGATCATCCGGTCGCCATCGTAAGCTCCCAGAACCTGACCGCCCACGCGGCTGGCGACTACGAAAAAACGTAGCGGCAGCAAGTCGATCTTGTCGAAGCCCCAGATGGTTTCCTGCAAATCCAGCGCGGCGCGAAACTCGTCGAGCGCGGATAACTGGCGGATTTCGATTACCGGACCGTCGCCTGCTTGGCTTCCTGCCACAGCGCCTCCATCTCCTCGATATTCGATTCACGCGGCGTGCGCCCGCGTTCGGCGAGCGCGCGCTCGATATAGCCGAAGCGAGTGCGGAATTTCGCGTTCGTTCGCCGCAGAGCCTGTTCGGGATCCACCTTCACAAAACGCGCCAGGTTCACCAGCACGAACAACAAATCGCCCAGCTCGCCCTCTAGTTCTTCCTGCGCCGCATTTCGCCGCGCTTCGGCGAATTCGGCCAGCTCTTCGTGCAGCTTTTCGATCACCTGATCGGGGTTTTCCCAGTCGAATCCGGCGCCGGCGGCGCGCGATGTAATCTGTTGCGCCTCAACTAAAGCAGGCAAAGCGCGCGGCACTCCCGCCAGCAGACTGGCGTCGCTCTTACCCTTCGACTTTTTTTCATCCGATTTGATCTCGTCCCACCGCCGCTTGACGTCGCTCGCGGTTTCGGCCGAGGCATCAGCAAATATATGCGGATGGCGGCGAACGAGTTTTTCATTAATGGCATCGAGCGCGTCCTCGATGCCGAACCTATCTTCTTCGGACGCCATCTGTGCGTAGAAGACCGCTTGCAAGATGAAATCGCCCAGTTCCTCGGAGAGATCGCTCCAATCGCGCCGGTCGATGGCGTCGAGCACTTCGTAAGTCTCTTCGAGCGTGTAGGGCTTAATACTATCGAAGCTCTGTTCGCGATCCCACGGGCATCCGCCGGGCGCGCGCAAGCGAGCCATAATCTCGACCAATCGCTGAAATTTCGGGCCTGCGGAAGCGGAACTTTTCATTGTAGGGGGGAACTTTTTTCAGAGTAACATGCGCTCGAATCGTTTTGCCCGCCGCCTGCATCCAACCGAAGGCATGCCCCAAATTCAAGCCTTGGCCGCGCGCAAAGCGGGCGGCGAATTAGCTCCTTTTTCGTACGATCCCGGACCTCTTCTCCCCGAACAGGTGGAGATCGACGTCCAATACTGCGGCATTTGCCACTCCGATCTCTCGATGCTCAACAATGAGTGGCAACACACCGTCTATCCTTTTGTGCCGGGCCACGAAGCCATTGGCGTGATTTCCGCGGCCGGCGAAAGCGTCAAAGGCGTGAAGGTGGGCGATACGGTCGGCCTCGGATGGAATTCCGGGAGCTGCATGCATTGCCGCCAATGCCTCACCGGCAATCACAATATGTGCGACACGCTGGAGCAAACCATTTGGGGACGCCACGGCGCCTTCGCAACCAAGGTGCGATGCCATTGGGTCTGGGCCACTCCGATTCCGGCCGGTCTCGATCTGGCGAAGATGGGCCCCATGTTGTGCGGCGGCATCACGGTTTTCAATCCCCTGGTGCAGTTCGGAATCTCGCCGACGGCCCGCGTAGGCATAATCGGCATCGGCGGCCTGGGACATCTGGCGCTGCAATTCGCCAACAAATGGGGATGCGACGTCACAGCTTTCAGTTCGGGAACGCTCAAAGCCGATGAGGCAAAGCGTCTGGGCGCACACCACGTCATCGATACCCACTCGGCCGAAGACGTCAAGCGAGCGGCCGGAACATTCGACTTCATCATTTCCACCGTGCCGGCGGATCTCGATTGGGGAGCATATCTCGACGCGCTTGCGCCGAAGGGCCGCCTTCATGTGGTCGGAGTAGCCACCAAACCGCTCGGCATTACGGCCTTTGGGCTCCTGGCGAGGCAACGTTCCGTGAGCGGAAGCCCATCGGGCGCGCCTGCAACAGTACACACCATGCTCGATTTCGCCGCGCGGCACGGCGTCGCGCCGGTGGTGGAGGAATTTCCAATGACCAAAGCCAATGAGGCAATCGCGCGTCTGGAGTCCGGCAAGGCCCGCTATCGAGTGGTGTTAAAGAACGATTTAAGGTAGCCCGGATACATGGAAATAACATAATCCTGTCGGAACAGGATGGCATCGCGGCGCGAAAAGTTGTATCAAAGAAATATGAAGAATTCGCGAGGAAGCCTCCTCCTCACCTCCGCCGGCGTTTTGATTCTGTTCGCGGCCGGCTGCACCAAAAAGACTGCCGCCGTGCAGCCGCCAACGCCTCCGCCGCCGCAACCCGTGACTCAACCTGCACCGGCGCGTGCGACCCCGTCGCGGCCAGCCGAGCAGCCCCGCCAGCAAGCCATGGCGACTCCGCCACAACAGCCCCGCCAGCCCAACGCGGCGACCCGCGCGCGTATTGACGAACTACTGGCGAGGATCGAGGATGCGTACTTCGACTACAACCAGCACAAGCTGCGTCCCGACGCGATTAAGGCGTTGCAGGCCGATTCCACCGAATTGCGCGACATCATCGTTCAGTATCCGAACTACCACCTCACGATCGAGGGCCATGCGGATGAGCGCGGCTCGGAAGAGTACAACCTCGCGCTGGGCGACGCTCGCGCGAAGGCCGCGAAGGATTTCCTGGTCCAGGTCGGAATTCCCGATGCGCAGTTAGCCGTCGTGAGTTACGGAAAAGACAAGCCGGCGTGCGACGAACATGGCGAAACGTGCTGGCAAAAGAACCGCAGGATCCACATCGTTGCGGCCGCTCAGTAGAGCGTTTCAGAAGTAGCTTTCCTTTTGGTCACGGCGCCTCGCGGCGGAAGTGCGAGGCGCCGATTTTTTTATTCCCACCCCTGATTCCGCAGAATTCTCTGCAGCCCGGGCGTATCTAACGACACCGCCGGAAACCACTCGCCTTCCAATTCACGCTGCCACCACGCGCCGGTTCGTCTACGCTCTTCCTCGCTACTGAAACGGTAGCGGTAGAGACGCGCGCGAATGTATTTCGGCGGGGCCGACGGGAACGGATTGATGCGCAAGAGAGACAGCGTAGCGCGATCGCCCTGGAGCAACTTAGCCACAAAATTGATGAACCACGGCTCCTGCTCGTACGTTGACATGGCGGCGAACCACATCTGCCAATCGATGCGCAGTTGGTAGGGGGCGATTTGCGGCGGCATACGCATCGGGTCGCCGGGCTTGCCTTTGAATTCGTAGGCGCGCCAATCCGCGTATTCGGAAAGCTTGTCGGCGCTGGTTCCCTCCACGATCACTTCGTCGCGCACGCGGCCTATACTGCCGAACGCGCCATAGGTGTTCACAAGGTGCAGCGGCTCGAAGCTGGTATTCATGATCTGCCGTGGGGAGACCAGATTTAGCGCGGGCCGGATGCTGAGCAGCACGACGATCGCGGCGTATCCAATGGTGGCGTATTCGAACCAACGCGACGGTTCGGCGAGCGGGGGAACCGAGACCGGCAGCCATTTCGCGAGCCAGCGCCCGTCGAGCGCGGGAAAGGCGAGTACGATCGTCAGCAGATTCAGAAAGGACAGGTTGCCGCTTAGCATCAGCAGCAATTGAAACGCGATCGTCAACAGTGCGGCGACGCTCGCGAATGGTTGCGGCAGAAAAAAGCCGAACGGGACGACCACCTCCACCAGATGGTTGAAGGCGACCCCACCATGCAGCGCCCATTTCGGCAGGGCGTGAAAATACCAGCTCAGGGGGTTGGGGATGGGTTGGGTTTCGTAGTGATAGTCGAGACAGGTCAGGTCGCGCCAGCAGGGGTCGCCGCGGAGCTTGATGAGGCCGGCCCCGAACATCACACGGAATTCCATCCAGCGCAAAATCCATAGCGGGATCGGGCTCGGCGCGGTAAACCAGCCGCCCAGAAAAATGGCGCAGAACCCGGCTTCGAGCAGCATGGTCTCCCAGCCGTAGCCATAAAATAGCTGGCCCACATTCACGAACGAAATATAGAGTAGCCACATCGCGGCCCACACGGCCATGGAGACCGGCGTTCCAAATCGTTCCGAATAGCCGGAGAGCGCGAGGCAGGAAAGGATGACGCCGAGCCACGCGGCGGCGCCGAATGCCCAATCTTTAGGCGCCAGATAGAACAAGCTGGGTGCGTTGGTGAAGGGAACCTGGCGGATAAACAGGGGAGCGGGCAATAATCCGTGCTCACCGGCCAGCGGGCGAAACTGATTGACCGCCACCAGAAACGCGATCAGGTAAACCAGCCCCAAACCGCGCTGAAATAAAAATCGCGGAAGCCACAAATCGGCGGAGCCCGGCATTCTATCCTGGATTATGCACGATAGCGGGGAGTTCTAACGAGCCCAAATGCAAGCAATCGAACTTTTCCTGCGCGGGGCTATCGCCGGCGTCGCTATTTCCGCGCCCGTGGGGCCAGTCAACGTGCTTTGCGTCTCGCGCACTCTTAGCAAGGGCTGGTTTTCGGGGTTGATTTCCGGCTTTGGCGCAGCGACCGCGGACACCTTTTATGGCTCGCTCGCGGGATTTAGCATCAGCTTCGTCATTTCTTTCCTGATACGCCAACAATCGAAGCTGCGGCTTTTCGGCGGCATTCTGCTGATGCTGATCGGGCTCTGGTATTACTTTAAGAAGCCTGAGCCGCTGGCGAAACACCGCAACGGCGCGCACCATTCCGATTTTGTAACCACGCTTCTGTTGAATCTCACGAATCCGACCACGGTGCTGTCATTTCTGGCCGTGCTTGCGGTTCTGGGGTTGAGCGAGCGGCGCCCGGTGTGGCTCACGCTGGTTCTGATCGGCGGAATCTTCGTGGGCGCAATGGTCTGGTGGGTGTTTCTGGTCGGAATGACCAATAGACTCCGCGAAAAGTTCGACGACAACGCCCTATTCTGGATGAACCGGATCGGCGGAATCGCAATCGGAATGTTCGGCCTGGTGATGTTTTCGATTGGCCTCAAGGGCGAGCCGAAGACGCACTGACAGCGCCCCGGCCAGGCCGCTTTAGGCCATTTCGACTTCGATTTTTTTGGCAGGCGCGTCGAGCTTGACCAGTTTGAAGCTGCGTACCTGTCCGGCGCGGGCAGTTTCTGGCTTAGAGCCTCCGCCACCCTCACCGCCGCCCTTCCACTTGGCTTGCAGCATCGAGGTGAGCGATGAAAGATCGGCCTTGCTGGAAGGCGCCGGTGTAGCGGTGGTCTCCGCAGCCGCGCCGGCAATCCGGCACGTGGCGTAGACGCCCTCGCCCAGTTCCACCTTGCCGCGCGAACCCGAAACATCGCTCAGACGTCCGGTCACCACGTCGCCTTCTTTGTGTTCGGCGATGAATTCATCGAGGCTGGTAGGGATCAGCTGCTTCATGCCGAGCCGCATGCGGCGCTTGTCGGCATCGATCTCGAGAACCTGGGCCTTCACCACCTGCCCCAGCTTGATTGCATCCTGGGGATGGTTGATGCGCTTTTCGGCGCTAATGTCGCCAACGTGAATCATGCCATCGACGCCTTCGGCAAGTTGCACGAATGCGCCGAACTTTTCAATCTTCGCGATCGCGCCCTCGACCACCGAGCCCACCGGGTATTTCTGAGCGGCGTCCGCCCAGGGATCGCCCAGCGCCTGCTTCAATCCGAGCGAAATGCGGCGATCCGCCTGATTTACGCCAAGTATCACGACGTCGACAGTCTCACCGGGCTTCACCAAATCTGCCGGCCGACGGGCCTTTTTCGACCACGACATCTCGGAAAGGTGAATCAAGCCCTCGATCCCCTTTTCCAGTTCCACAAACGCGCCAAAATCCGTGACTCGGGTGACCGTGCCGCGCACGCGCTCGCCGGCTTTGTACTTCTCGGCGGCGAGATCCCAGGGGTGCGGCAGAAGCTGCTTCAGTCCTAGCGAGATGCGCTTCTTTGCGACATCCACCTTCAGGATGCGCGCTTCCACGGAATCGCCGACTTTGAGAACGTCGGACGGCTTGTTTACGCGCGACCACGAAATATCCGCGACGTGCAGCAGGCCGTCGACGCCGCCAATATCCACGAAGGCGCCGAAATCGGTCAGGCTGCGCACCGTGCCATGCACGGTCTCACCCTCTTTGACCTCGGAGTATCGCTTCTCGCGGACGGCGCGGTCTTCCTCTTCCACGACCACGCGGCGGTCCACCACGACGTCTTCATCGGCGACGTCGAGCTTGATGATGCGGCAGTGGATCTCCTGTCCAATCAATTTTTCCATCTCGGCCGCGTCTTTGGCGCCGCTGCGCGAGGCCGGCATGAAGGCGCGCACGCCCACATCGACGCTCAACCCGCCCTTCACGACGGCGCTCACCGTGCCTGCGATGTTGGCCTTATCCGCAAACGCCTTTTCGAGCGATGACCAATCCTTCGGCCGCTCGACGCGGATGCGCGACAGCTCGTAGTAGCCATCGGGGCCGCGGCCCTTCATCGAAACGACCACCTTGTCGCCCGGCTTCACGGCTTCGCCGGCGTTAACAAAATCTGCCAGCGGAATGACGCCTTCGATCTTGTAACCGATATCGACGAAAACGGACTCGGCGGTCACCGATATGATGGCGCCTTCGAAGCCTTTTTCACCCTGCTCGAGCTTGTGCGAGTGCGAGCGTTCGTACTGCGACAGAATGTCGCCAAATGATTCGTCTGAGGTTTGTGAATCCGGAGCCACAGTGGGATCCCGATCCAGGGAACTTAGGTTGGACATGAGACTGTGTCTCTCATTGTGGCATAATCCCGACTGGGATATCGACCGCTTGTCCGGATTGCCACTCGAACGCTATATCCGCCTGCAGGATTTCATCTGGATCGCCCTCTTCGCCACCCTGATTATCAACAACCAGGGGCGCGGCGCCCCCGAAATGACGATGCTGGTGGCTTTGGCGATTGCGCAGGTGGTGGAGTCGAAGATTCCAGCGCTGGCCTCGACCCGCGGCCGGGTGTGCTGGATTGTCCTCAACCTGGTCTTGCTCTACCTGCTGATCGGCTACACCGGGTCGTTGGACAGCCCGTACTGGATTCTGCTGACGCTGCCGGTGCTATCGGGGGCGGCGGCGCTGGGCGTGATCGGGACGCTGGTGATTTCGGTAGTGGCGGCCGGGTCTTATCTTTCCTTCTTTATCTGGCGCGCCGCTTACTTGCAGTACGGTTTGACCGATTGGCAGCATTGGGAAATCGCGCCGGAATATGTGAGCGTGGTGGTGGTGCGGGTGGTGTTCCTGCTAATGGCCGGCGTACTGGCAAACGCCCTGGCCGAAGATCTCCGAACGGAAACGCAGAATTCGCGCCGCACACTGCGGCAACTGGGCGAAGCTAACGTGCAATTGCAGCAGGCTGAAGAGGCGGTGCGGCGGTCGGACCGTCTGGCGGCTCTCGGCCAACTCTCGGCCGGGTTGGCGCATGAGCTACGCAATCCGCTGGGCACGATTCGCGGGTCGGCGGAGATGCTCGCACGCGCCGTAAGCGCCGAGAATGAAGTGGCGCGGGAGGTCTCGGGATTCATCTCATCGGAAGTAGACCGCGCCAATTCCCTGATCACGCGGTTCCTGCACTTCGCTCGGCCTCTCGAATTGCGCGCCGATACGGCCGATCTGGCGCAGACCATCGATCGCGCTATTGCCAACGTGGAGCGCGAGGCTCCGGGCGTATCGATCTACAAAAACTACGCGCCCGAAATCCCGCCGTTCCGGTTCGACGCCGAACTGATGGAACGCGTGCTCTACAACCTGATCCTGAACGCGGCGCAAGCCACGGCTTCCGGCGGCGCTGTCACGGTGAAAACGCGAGCGGCGGACGGCATGGCTGAGATTTCCGTGATCGACCGCGGTTCGGGGATCAACCCCGAACATCTCAACACCATCTTTAATCCGTTCTTCACCACCAAGCCAGCGGGAGTCGGGTTGGGGCTTGCGATCGTCGCGAAGATCGTGGATGAGCATAGCGGAAAAATCTCGGTTGAGAGCGAAGCGGGCAAAGGAAGCGTGTTTCGGGTGCGGGTGCCGATGCTCTAGCCTCTTCTGTACGAATCCGTACAGCCCTGAAGGCGCTATCTCTTTGAAGAAAAAGAGCTTTTTATACTGCCGAAACTCCGCCGTTCGCGACAGCATCGCAGAACCTTCCCCTGAACCCCTGATACGATATTGCGAAAGGGCTATTGACAGCGACGCTACCAACGTTCAGGAGCGCCCGGCCATGAAGATCAGTTCGTTCGGCAAAGCTACGGTAGCGATCACCATCCTCACTGCCTCCGCGTTCCTGGCCGCCTTTTCCCTAGGGGTCCCAGCCAAGCCGAGCCTTATGGCGCCGTGGTCTTCCCTGGCGTTCCTCATCGTGGGCGTCACGTTGTGGCTGGGATCGAACCCAGGCGTGAGAAGCTCAGCGCCGTACCGGGCGTGCGCGCTGCTGGTGTTTGCCATTGGGGCTATCGTGAGCGTGGAGCATCTCGCGCACGCGCCTTCCACTGCCTTCGACGAACTGCTCTTCCCAAGTTTGCTGCCGCGGGGCGCGTATCTTCCCGGACGCCCCGCAGAACTGGCCGGCTTCCGTTATTGTCTGCTCGGCATCATGCTGTTCCTGATGCGAAGCCGCAACCGGCGTCTGGTGTTGATCCGCGAATGGTGCGCGGTAAGCATCGTCACGCTGTGCTACTTCGGATTCGTCGCCGTGCTCTCATCTTGGGGGACGGCCGCGCCGCAAAGCATCTCGCCGTACGCCGCAATTCTCGGAATGCTCGCCGCAGCCCACGTTCTGGTGGCGGCGCCATACGGACTTCTGTTGCCGCTTCTACGCGACAAGGGACCCGCCGGCCTGATTGCCCGCACGCTGATGCCGGTGTCTCTGGTTTTACCGGCCCTCACGCTGGTGGCGCGGCAGGTGATCACTCACGTCCCGGTGGACGATAGCCGGCGCCCGGCGGGATTCTGTTTGCATCGGTCAATATCATCGCGGCGCTGGCGATCGTCTGGATCGGCGCGTCGAAAGTCCTGAGCATCGATTTGCTGCGCCGCAAGGCCGAGGACGACGTGCGCGCGTCGCGCGATAACCTCGACCGCCGCGTGCAGGTGCGCACCCAGGAACTGCTCGACGCCAACGAGCGTCTGGCGATCGAGGTGGCGAGCCGCCACCGCACACAGATGGAGCTACAGCAGACGAACGCCATGCTGGCGAGCCTGATTGAGGCTTGTCCGCTCGCGATTACGGCGTTCAATCTCGATCACAGCGTACGCAAATCGAACGCCGCCGCCGAATCGATGGGGCTTCCGCACAACCAGGACTGCCGCATGCTCGCTGAACGCGCCAGCCGGGGCGAACCTGTCGACGCCGTGGAACTGCTCTGCGACGTCGACGGGAAGCCGATTCACATGGACGTCTGGGCGTCCCCCATTCTGACGAACGGCGCGCACCCGGATGGCGTGGTGATGATGGCGGCGGATGTCAGCGAGCGCAAGGCTCTGGAATCGCACATCCAACAAAACCAGCGCCTGGAGAGCCTGGGCGTACTTGCCGGCGGCATTGCGCACGATTTCAACAATCTGCTGACAGGCGTTCTGGGCAACGCCAGTTTGCTGCAGAAGCGATTCCAGTCCGATTCGCGCGAGGCCCGGGCGGCGGACGACCTGATTTCGGCGGGCCAGGTAATGGCCAAGCTTACCTCGCAGATGTTGGCTTATTCGGGGCGAAGCCGTTTTCATGTCCAACCCCTGGACCTTTCCATCGAGGTTCGACAGATCACGAATCTGCTGCAGGCCTCCGTGCCCAAGAATGTGCGGTTAAACCTGGCGCTAGCCGAGGGTTTGCCGGCCATAGAAGGCGATGCGAGTCAGGTTCAGCAGGTGGTGATGAATTTGGTCATCAACGCGGCCGAGGCCATCGGCTCCGAACAGGGCTCCATGGACGTACGCACGCTCACGCGCCGCGCCGAACAGAGCGAGTTGGCGGCAGGCGTGACGCGTCCACCTGCGCCGGCTGGAGACTATGTCGTCTTGGAAGTGAGCGATAGCGGCGCCGGGATGGATGAAGAAACGATGTCGCGCATCTTCGACCCCTTCTTCACCACCAAATTCGCCGGGCGCGGATTAGGGCTCTCGGCCGTGCTCGGGATCGTGCGCGCGCATCACGGCGCCATGATCGTGCAAAGCTCGCCGGGCGTGGGGGCGACCTTTCGCGTCTTCTTTCCGTGCTCGGCGGCGGATAAGGCCGTCGCGCCGCCGGAATTGGCGACAAACCAGCAGGGGACTGGCACGATCCTGGTTGTCGACGACGAGGATAGCGTCCTGCGGATGGCGGAATCGGTGCTGGACGAGGCCGGATACGACGTATTGAGCGCGTCGAATGGCCGCGAGGCCCTCGACATCTACGAGGAAAACTCCGGATGCATCGACGCCGTGGTGCTCGATATGACGATGCCCGTCATGGGTGGCGAAGAAACTATGGAGCATTTCGCCGAACGCTGGCCGGGCGCAACCATCATCGCCACTAGCGGCTACGACGTGGAAGAAGCCGAACGCCGGCTGGGAGCGCGTCCGGCAGGATTTCTGCAGAAGCCGTACACAGCGGCGCAATTGACTTCGAAAATTGCGGAAGTAGTGCGGCCGAGAGCGTAAGCTGCAAGATTCGGGAGAACCGCGACACCGCCGTCACGCGGATTTAACGCGCATCGGCGATAATTGCGGCCATGGGCACACGCCGTGGCTTCTTCCGCCAAGCCGCCGCTCTGACGGGCGGCGCAAAAATGCTGAGCGCGTTGCTGGCGTCGGTAGAACGGGCCGCGGCAATCGATCCGCCGGCGGGCGGAAGCTTCCTGGATGCGGAGCACGTGGTGATCCTGATGCAGGAGAACCGCTCTTTCGATCACGTGTTCGGCACGCTGCGCGGCGTTCGCGGCTTCAACGATCCGCGCGCGGTAACGTTGCCCGACGGCAAGCCGGTGTGGCTGCAGTCGAACGCGGCCGGCGAAACCTACGCGCCCTTCCGCCTCGATTTCAAGAATACGAAAGCCACATGGCTGGGTTCTTTGCCGCATTCCTGGCGCGATCAAACCGATGCCCGCGCCCATGGAAACCACGACGGCTGGCTGGACGCGAAGGCGCCCATCGCGAAGATTGGGCCGGCATGCCGTTCACCATGGGTTTTTACAGCCGTGAAGATCTGCCGTTCCAATACGCGCTGGCCGATGCGTTCACGGTTTGCGATCAGCATTTCTGTTCGTCGCTCACTGGAACCACGCCGAACCGGTTGCACTTGTGGACCGGCACGATTCGCGAGAAACCGGATACAGCTTTTGCGCCGAACGTGCGCAACTCCGAAGTGGATTACGGCGCGACCGCGAGTTGGAAGACATTTCCGGAGCGGCTGGAAGAGGCCGGCGTTTCATGGCGGGTTTATCAGAATGAGCTAAGCGTGGCGTCGGGGTTGGAAGGAGAGAGCGACGCGTGGCTGGCAAATTTCACCGATAATCCGCTGGAATGGTTCGATCAGTACAGCGTAGGGGCGCGCAAGACGCATCGCGAGTATGTGACGCGCGCCGCGGTTGCGCTGCCCGCCGAGATTGAGAAAATGCGCACAGCGGGCGCTCCGGCGAGGGAGGTCGCGGCCAAGGAAAAACTGCTGCGATACGTGATGTCAGAACGAGCGCGCTGGACGCCGGAGGCAGCCGCCCGGCTTTCGGAACACGAGCGCAGCCTGCACGAAAAAGCGTTTACGACGAACGAAGACGATCCGGATTACCTTCAGCTTTCGACGCTGCGCTATCGTGACGGCGCGGCGATGCGCGAGATGGCCGTGCCGAAAGGCGATCCGCTGCACCGGTTCCGCAACGACGTCGCTAGCGGAAAGCTACCAACGGTTTCGTGGCTGGTGCCTTCCGAGAGGTTCTCGGATCATCCCGGTTCGCCCTGGTATGGCGCCTGGTTCGTCGCTGAGGCATTGAATGTGCTCACCAGCAATCCGAAGGTTTGGAGTAAGACGATCTTCATTCTGACTTACGACGAAAACGACGGGTACTTCGACCATGTTCCGCCTTTCGTGGCCCCGGATCCGCGGAATGCGGAATCGGGGAAAACGTCGCCGGAGATTGACGCGAGGCTGGAGTATCTGCCGCTCGAGCAGGATCTCAAACGCTATGCGGCGAAGGAAGCGCGCGGTGGTCCGATCGGCCTCGGCTTTCGTGTGCCGCTCATCGTTGCGTCGCCATGGAGCCGTGGCGGCTACGTTTGTTCGCAGGTGTTCGACCACACCTCCGTGCTGCAGTTACTCGAGCGCGTGGCGAGCCGCAGGACTGGCAAAGAAGTCCGCGAGACGAACATCACGGCCTGGCGGCGCGCAGTATGCGGCGACCTGACGACGGCGTTCCGTCCATTCGACGGCGGCGCGGCGAAGCTACATTTTCCATCGAGAGATTCCTTTTTCGAACAGGTGTATTCAGCTCAATTCGCCCGCATGCCTTCGGGATACCGGAACCTCGCGGGACAAGACGCGGCGCAGCTGGAGAAGACTTCCTGGATGCCACGCCAGGAGCCCGGCGTGCGGCCGGCTACGGCGTTGCCGTATGAGTTGGAGGCGAGTGGCGCAATCAGCCCCGATGGCGCGCGGTTTGAGATTGCGCTTGAGGCGAAAAATGCGGTCTTCGGCAAAACCGCGGCGGGCGCGCCCTTTCATGTGTACACGCCGGCGAAGTTTCGCAATGACGCGAAATTACGCACCCGCGCGTACGCCGTGGCGGCGGGAGATCGCGTGACGGATGCATGGGAACTCGCGGGCTTCGAAAACGGAGCCTACCGCCTTCACGTTTGCGGGCCGAACGGCTTCCTGCGTGAGTTCGCCGGAAGCGCGAAAGATCCGAAGGTAGAGGTTCGCTGCGAGTACTCCAAGGAAGGAAACGCGCTCACCGGCGATCTCGAACTTCGCGCGGTCAATCATGCGGCGCGGCCTTTGACAATTGAAGTGAAGGACCACGGCTACAAGGGCGCCAACCATTCCCTGACCATCCAGCCGAGCGCGGAGCGGGCGCTGGCGCTGCGTCTCGGACAGAGCCATCACTGGTACGACTTCAGCGTGACCGTAGCGGGCGAAGGCGGTTTCTTGCGGCGCTTCGCCGGGCGCGTGGAGACGGGCAAGAGCGGGTTCAGCGATCCAGTGATGGGAGGGGCAGGGGGTTAGCCCCGCCCCGCAGCTAGAACGTAACGCGTGCGCTGAACTGCAGTTTGCGCGGCTGATTCGCCATCGCCGAGAAGATGCCGAAGCTGGCGGAATCGATATTGGCTCCCGGCGCGGCGAAATGGACGGCATTGTTCACGTTGAAGGCATCCGCCTGGAACGCAATCCTCGCTTTCTCCCGGATAGCGAATTCGCGGCGGACGCTGAGGTCCAGATCGGCATTGTGGGGTGCGAACAGGCCGAACGGGGCTGTGCGCGGAATGTTGCCTTCAGTGTAAATGAGCGGATCGATAAAGGCGGCCTTATTGAGATAGGCCGTTGTGCTGACATTCGCTCCGCCGCTGCCGATCGAGCCGTTCTGTGACACGCTCCCCGAAAAATTCGGGTTGTAGTTCGGATAACATGAGGCGTCGATGATGCCGCCGCCGGTACAAGTCCCCGTAATGGACAAGGGCGGACCGCTGGTGAACGTGAAGATTCCGGAAAACTGCCAATTGCTCATGATCGATCGCAGCGCGGTGTTCCCGCTCGTGAGATGGTGACCGGTCCCGAAGGGCAGTTGATAGACGAAGGTGGCGCTCGCCACGTCGGGGTGATCGATGACGCCCGGTCCCTTTTCCAGAAAGTCTTTGTTGGGGTCTCGCACGCCCGCCAGGTCGTCCAATTCCTTGCTGAATGTGTAATTCACCATGAAGGTCAGGCCCTGCGAGAAACGGTGAGTAAGCGACACTTGCAGCGAGTTGTAGGTGGAATTTCCAACATCAAGCCACGGATCGGAGATGCCGTTATACTGCGGGAACGGTTTCAGCGCCTGACCGATGGTCCCGGTGAAGTTCGGGAACGGGATGGCGGCGTTCGGGAACAGCGCCTGCGCCTGGGTGAGCGTGGCCGCGCTTAGCGTTTGCGTCAGCAGAGATCCCAGGGGGAGATATTGCGCTGGAATCTGATTGGTAAACGGCCCGGCAACTCCGGCCCCCGGCAACCAATGGCCGCCGCTTGCGCTATAGGCCACGCTCAACACCAGGTTCTGTGTGAACGAATGCTGGATATTGAAACTCCAGTCTTCGTAATATGGCGCCTTACCGCCGAAATTCGGATCGCCGTACGTGACGGTTTGGGCGGTCGTGGGACCGGAACCGACCGATGCTCCCGCCGCCGCGGTGATAAATCCAATACCATAACTTGGGTTGAAGAATGGCGGACTTAATGGGTTACCCGGATAACCGTTGTTCCAGTTATAAGCCGGCTGTCCGGTTACGGCGCTGGACAAACTGCCAGTATTGTTGAAACCGACCTGACTTAGTCCCTGCCGTCCGTTGGTGCGGCCGCCCACTCCACCCGCATGCGCATAGAAGATGCTGTAGCTGGCGCGAATCACGGTTTTGGCGCCGAGTTGGTATGCGATGCCCACGCGAGGCCCGGGGTTGATATTGTGCTGTTTTACCGGGGTGGAGCAATGGCAGCTATCGGGCCCACTGCCGGCGAATTGCAATGCGCCGGGAATACCTCCAGCCAGCGGATTAGCCAGCGTGGGGTTAAAGAACGACATGACATTGTTCACTTCGGTGAAAGGACTCCAGATATTCCAGCGCAGACCTAGATTGATGGTCAGGCGCGGAGTGGCCTTGAAATCATCCTGTACATACCCGGCATAAGTGCGATAGCGGCCGCCGGTTTCGGCCACGGAATTCTGCGTGACGACGCTGCTATCGACGGCCCCCAGCAAAAATCCGGCGTAGCCCAGGCCGGTGGTGCTGATCAAGGTCCCGGTGGAATTGAAGTTCGCCGTTTCGTTGTTGCTGAAGGTGAAGCCTGCCTGCGTGCCAGTGAGGGGGGTATTTTCGTTATCTTGCAGCGCCTGGGCCTGGAAACCAAATGTGAGGTTGTGTTTTCCCTTCGTCCACAGGATGTTGTCCTGCATCTCGATGGTGTTCTGGGCTTCGTTGAAGGCGTGAGAATTGGTGCCGTCCCAACTTACCGGAGCATTGTTACCGCTGAAACTGATGTCGGGAAAGCCTGTGTTTGCAATGCCGGGCGGAAGACCCGCGAGCCCGGCCTTGGATGGGTAATTGCCGCTCGCCGTATTGCTCGTCAACGGGATAAAGAGACGGCTCAGCGACGCGCTGAACTGGTTGACCAGAGTCGGGCTGATGATGTGGCTGTCGTGAATCTGCGCCATGGTGGAGTATTCGATGACGCCGCGTCCATCCGTATACGGCACCGGTAGAGTCGACGTGGTGATCGGCGTCAGGCTACCGACGATAGGGTTTGCGTACTTGCCTGTGCTGAAGAGGGCAAAGAGCCGATTTTTGTCCGAGATGTTGTAGTCGACCTTATTGGTCGTGCTGTCGTTGTTTACTTTGTTAGGCAGGGTGGCCAGGTAGTTATTCTGAATCCCGCTATTAGTAGGGGCTGGCAGATACGACTGGAACGATTGCGAAATCGCCGAGATCCGGTTGGTCGGGATCGTGTTATTCGGGAACGGATTGCGGACAGCCGTCCCGGTCGCGCTTGATGGATCGTAAATCAACTGCGGAAAAGCGCTGAAATCGCCCGTCCGTTCGGCTGCGGTGGGAATTGTCTGGAATCCGGGAGGAGTAGCCGAAACGAATCTGTATCCATCGTAGTTGCCGTAGAAGAAGAGTTTGTTCTTTTTGATGGGGCCGCTGATGCTCGCGCCGAATTCATTCTGGTGCTCAATCGGCGTGGTTAGCGCGAAAAAACCGCGGGCGTCAAAATCCGTATTCCGAAAGTACTCGAAGACGCCGCCGTGGAATTGATTGCTACCCGACTTGAGTACGTAGTTGGCTACTCCCTGGCCTTCGTACATCGCCTTTGCGCCAGCGGTCTCCACCTGAAATTGGTCCACCGCCTCCACCGAAACGCCAAATGCCAGGTTGCGAGTATCGCTCTCCGTGCCGGCGCTGGTCAGGGGTAGTCCTTCGACATAGACCTCGTTCTGATAAGTCTGGCCGCCGTTGAACGAACCGGTAGATGGCCCCGCCGCCTGGGTGCTGTAGTTGCTGACCCCAATGGCAAGGCCGGCGAACGCGGAGGGATCGCGCGCCGCTCCATTCATCGCCAGCGGGAGGGAATCGTAGACGCGGTTGTCCACCGAGGAACCCAACGCGACATCGTCCGTCTTGAGAATAGACGGCTGCGCCTCCACCGTGATCGATTGGTTGGCGGCCCCGATTTGTAATTTCGGATTCACTCCCACCGTCGCCAGCGCATCCACAACGACATGCGCCTGGGTGTAAGTCTGAAAGCCGGTCGCAGCCACCGTCACCGTATACTCGCCAGCCGGGAGCAGCTGGAGCGCATAGACGCCCGCGTCGGAGGTTTTGTGAGAGGTTTGGGCGCCGGTCGCGATGTTTGTAGCAGTGACCGTGGCCCCGACCACAGCCGCTCCGGACGGATCGAGGACCGTGCCCTGTATAGAACCGGTGCCGCCGACTTGGGCTAATGCCGATCCCGCAGATATTAATAGCGCAAAGCAAAGTGCAACGTGGCGCATGAGTACTCCTTTTATGAACTCCCCTGATCTGGAACAGACTCTACGACCTCTCCCGGCCGCCATCAACACTTCTTGGTGCAAACATTTTGATTTTATGGTGCGAAACGAAAAAGCCTACGGGTTCTTCGCCTGGCTGAACTTCACGCAATTTGCGGGCGCCACATGGTTATTGATGTTTTGCAATATGAAACAACTTGGATTGCCGAGGCCCCTACCTGGTTTCGTTCGCTTGCCGGTTTAGTGTAAATAGAATCATGACCGTTCCCTCATTGAGAAGGCGTTCGTTTTTGACCACGGCGCTCGGCGCCGCTGCGATCCGTGGCTGGTCGGAGAACCGCGCATGGATCATGTACGTCGGCACGTACACCAATCGAAAGAGCAAAGGCATTTACGCCTGGCGGTTCGATGCTTCGGGAAAGCTCACGCCCCTGGGGTTGATGGCAGAGACCAGCAATCCGTCATTCCTGGCGATCGACTCCGGCGGCCGATATCTCTACGCCGCCAACGAAGACGCACGCGGCGCGGTGAGCGCTTTCGCGATCGATCGCGAAACCGCGGCATTGAAGCTGATCAACAGCGTATCGTCGAAGGGTGAGATGCCTTGCCACGTCGCGATCGACCATACGGGCAAGTGGCTATTCGCGGCCAACTACGACAGCGGCAGCGTGGCCGCGTTTCCTATTCAAACGGGCGGGAAGCTGGGAGAAGCCTCGACATTCATACAGCACAGCGGCCACAGCGTGAATCGGGAGCGCCAGGCCGGCCCGCACGCTCACATGGCGGCGGTTTCGCCGGACAACCGCTTCCTGCTGGTCCCGGATCTGGGAATGGACCGCGTGGTGGCGTATCGGTTTGACCCGAAGAAGGGTTCGTTGACATCGAACGAGGCGCCGCTTAAGACTGTGGCGGGCTTCGGTCCACGCCATCTCGCATTCAGCAAGGACACGCGGTTTGTCTATGTGCTCGGCGAACTGGGCGGCGCGATAGCGGTGTTCCAATACGACGCCGCACGCGGCACTGGCGAACAGGTGCAGTCGCTTTCCATGCTTCCGGCAGGCTACTCCGCGGTTCCGAGCGCGGCCGAAATCGTCGTGCATGCCAACGGCAAGTTCCTGTACGCATCGAATCGCGGTCATGACAGCATCGCGATCTTCCGCATCGACACCGCAAAAGGCACGCTGACCGCCGCGGGCCGCCCCGCAGCGCACGCAAAGACGCCGCGCAATTTCGCGATCGACCCGACCAACAATTTTCTTCTGGCTGGCGGGCAGGATTCCAACAACATTGCAGTCTTTCGGATCGATCAAGCCACGGGCGGCTTAACCATCGCGGGCGACCCGATCGAGGCGCCAGTCCCGGTCTGCATTACGTTTGTGGCGGCCGGTTAACTGGCGCGCGGCGCCGATGTCAAGTCCGGGAGGGAGAGGGCATGAAACTCAAACTGTTTGCCGCCGGCGCGGTGGCGCTTGGCGTAGCGGTGTGGATGATGGCGCAATCGCCTTCGAATCCAATGGACGGATTCGCTACCGTGGAAGTGGCATCGGTATCGGACGCGATGGAGCAGCTTTACGGCCAGCGCGCCTACATGTCGCACGAGATGCGGCCGCTCGCGCCGGCCAAGTTTGCCGGACCCGCCATCACCGTGCTTCTAAAGAAAGGTGAGCACAAGGAAGGCTCGGCGGCATCGCAGGGAATGCTGAATGTGATCGATGCCGGAAAGCCCGGGTCGGTTTACGTGATGGTGCTGGAAGATGGCGCCGATTACGCCGGCATCGGCGGATTGATGGCGACCGCGATGAAGTACCGCGGCTTCGCGGGCGCGGTGATTGACGGCTCAGTGCGCGACACCCCGCAGATTCGTAAGTTGCAGTTTCCGGTGTTCAGCCGCGGCGTCGTGCCTTCCACCACCATCAACCACTACCGTGTCGTCGGGACCAATATCCCGGTGACCTGCGCTGGCGTGCTCGTGAATCCGGGCGATATAGTTAGCGCCGATGAAGACGGCGTGGTGGTGGTGCCGCGGGCTCGCGCCGCCGACGTGTTGAAGAAGTCGCAAGACCTCGACAACACCGAGCACAGCATGATCCCGTTCATCGAGAAATACCGCTCGATCAAAGAAGCCGTGGCGAAGTTCGGCAGAATCTAGCCTTACTACTGCTTCTTGCGGATTTCGTCGAGCCGTTTCTGTAAGTATTCGTCGTATTCCTTCTTCAGCGCTGGATCTTTGGGCGAACCGTAAATATCGGCGGATTTATATTTGCCCGTCTCGAACATCTTGCGCGTCCACTCGTCGTGAATGTGAACCACGTCCGCATTGTCCAGCGTCGCCTTCACCAATTGCGGCGGAATGAAGTAGACGCCTTCGGGATCGCCAACCACTAAGTCGCCGGGAAAGACGGTTGCATTGCCAATGCGGACCGGCACATTGATGCCGGTGATGGTGACGTTGGTGAGAAAGCTGGGATGCGTCTTGCGGAAGTAAGCGGGCATATCCATGTCGGAGATGCCTTCCAGATCGCGCACGCTGCCGTCTACCACCAGGCCGGCGCATTTCGCCGCTTTCATCATGTAGTAGAAAAGGTTGTCGCCGACGATGGTGCCCCCATCCACTTTGCTGAAGAGATCGACTACCAGCACGTCGCCGGGCTGCAGCATATCGATGGCGGCCTGATTGTAGAGGCGCGGAATGCCGGCGGCTTTCGCTTTGGCGTCCATGGCGGCGTCCAGATCCGGACGCGCGGGCATGAATCGCACGGTGAACGCGCGGCCTACCAGCTTCTTTCCCGGATGCAAGACCTGGAAGCCATCCTCGTATTGATTGCGAAAACCGCGGCCGGGAAGAACGGCGAAGATTTCCTCGGCGGAGATGCCTTTGGCGCGCTCGATCATGGAATCGGGAACTTTGGGGCGTCCGTCGGGGAAACGCTCGAACGGGTTTTGGGCCGTCAGCGCGGTCATTTCGTCTTTGGTGAGCTTGAGGCTCTGCGCTTGTGCGACGGAAGGCGCAATGATGCACGTGAGAGAGACGCAGGCCGCAATCGTGCAGAGGCGAGTCATATTAACTCCACAAACGGTCGTTCGAGCGGTCGGTGTTCCATTGCTCCGTGGGATCGAGATACGTCGATTCCAGATGCTGTTTGGCTACCGCTTCGTTTAGCGTCACGCCCAGGCCGGGTTTATCGGGCACGGTGATGAATCCCTTGTTGACGATGGGCTTTTCGATGCCGTCGACCAGATCGCCCCACCACGGCACGTCCACCGAATGATTCTCCATCACCAGGAAATTCTCGGTCGCGGCGGCGCAATGCACGTTCGCCATGCACGAGATCGGCGTCCCGGCGAAATGCATCGCCATGGGCACGCCGAGTTCTTGCGCGCCATCGCCTATTTTCTTGGTTTCGAGAATGCCGCCCGACGTGGCCAGATCCGGATGGATGATATCGACCGCATGCGCGCGGCAAAGCTCCATGAACGGCTCTTTCAGATAGATGTCTTCGCCGGTGAGGATTGGAATATCCACGGCGTCCGAGATCTTCTTCAACAGGTCGGTATACTGCCACGGAATCATGTCTTCGAGCCACGCCAGGTTGTACTTTTCCAACTCCTTGCCGAGCCGGATGCAGCTATTGACGCCGATGTGACCGAAGTGATCGGCCGAAAGCGGCACTTCCATGCCGATCTGTTCGCGCACCTGAGCCACGAACTCACCCATCTTCTCCACGCCCTTTTGCGTCAGCTCGATTCCGGTGAACATGTGTTGCACGCGGTCGCCCTGGGCTAACGACACGCCTTCGGGGTGCGTCACGGTTCCGGGAATGTTGGCAACGAGGTCGATGCCGATATCCATCTTTAGCCAGGTGAACCCTTGTTCGTGGCGGGCCTTCAGGCGCTGGCCGAAAACTTTGGGATCGGGCGATTCCGTGGTGTCCGCATAGCAACGGATGCGGTCGCGGAACTTGCCGCCCAGCATCTGATAGATGGGCACGTTGTACGCCTTGCCCGCGAGATCCCAAAGCGCCATCTCGACAGCGCACACGCCGCCGCCCTGCCGCGCCGGTCCGCCAAATTGTTTGATCTTGCGAAAAATCTTGTCGATGGAGCAAGGATTCTCACCCAGGATGCGGCTCTTCAATTCCAACGCGTAGTTCTTGCTGGCGCCGTCGCGCACCTCGCCAAGTCCGTAGATGCCCTGGTTGGTATCGATGCGAATCAGCGGACACGTCATCGGCGCACGCGTGATCACGGCTGTGCGCAGATCGGTGATCTTCAAGTCCGACGGCTTGGAATTGGTATTGACGTTTTGCGGATGCGCGTCCAACACGTCGTCCGCCCAGAACGATGCGCCCAGCGCCCCCGCCGTCCGCTTCAGGAAAGAACGTCTCCCAGCTCTCATAGGACCTCCTTAAGAAGTCAACGCAGCCTGCATCATAGCGCGTGCGTAGCCCACGTTAAAGGCATATGCCGCGTAGCCGCCGCCACCCGGATATTGCGGGCGGAAGTTTGGCTGCGCGCGGTCGTAATCGATGCCGCGCGGATGTTCGGGATAGATCAGGCGCGGATATTTCGCCTTCACCAATTCCCTCATCACGGCGAACATGTTGTTTTCACCTTCGTCGATGAAGACCTCGGTATAGCGCTCGTTCGGCTTCTGCACTTTCACATTGCGGAAATGCACGTGGTTGATGCGGTCGCGCGATGCGAAGTAGCGGCAGACTTCCACCGGGTCGTGCCCCATTTCGCGTGTGACGCCGCAATCGAAGGTGATGCCGTTGGACGGGCTCTTGACGATGTCGATCAGCTTCTTCCAGCCATCCACGCTGCCCATGATCTGTTGCGAGCCGCGACTGATGGGCGCGGGCGGATCGTTCGGGTGCAGCGCCATCCGCACGCCCGCTTTTTCCGCCTCGGGGATCACGGCCTTCAGAAAGTAGGTGATGTTGGTCCACATTTCGTCCAGGGTATGAGCGCCTTCGTTAGGAAGCGGCGGCAGATCTTTGAACTTGGTCTTCGCGCCGTTGCTCTCCACTTCGCGCTCGTAGTCGAAGCCGGTCCAGCCCGCATTCGCACGGCCTGTCTCTTCGAAGTAGCCTTCCATGGCGCGATGCGCGTACCAGTTGTATTCCACTACCGGCAAGCCCGCCTTGCCCGCGGCCTGGATCGATTGGATGACTTTCGCGATGTCTTCGTCGCGTCCTGGCTGCGCGTAGATGGCGTTGTTGAAGCCGCTGATCATCATATTGCCGACGGCGAGGCCATAGTTCTTATAACGGGCTATCGTGTCCTTCAGATGCGCCTCGGTCCAGGGAATCGGGCCGCCGCCCGCGATCACGTGATCCACGCCGAGTTGCTTGATGCGCCGCGCCGAGACCTCCTCGCCGCCGCCTCCGGCGCTGGCTTCCAGGCAAATCTTCGGCGTATCCTTGCCTTCGAATCGAGGCTCGGGCATGGTGGCCGCGGCCACGGCGGGAGCGGCAATCGCCGCTACTCCAGCGCTTTGGATCAGCGTTCTGCGTGACAGCTTCACGGGTTCGTTCCTCCCTTGATCTTTAAGCTTTCGCCTCGGCATTGGCGCGGTTAAAAAGCGCCTTCATGTAGGCAAACCCGTATGCGGTCTGCGCATTGCTGCCGCCCACCAGCGAGGGCGTGTGGTCAAGAATGACAATGCCATCGAAGTTGACGTCGCGCAACGCCTTCATGATCTTGTACATGTCGTAATATCCGTTATCCATGAAGGTCTCGACGAAATGCGGCAGGGGCCCGCTGACGTTGCGGAAGTGAATCTTCCAGATCTTTTGCGCGCCGAAATAGCGGATCATCTCTTCGGGATCTTTGCCGGTGAGTTGCTTCCCGCCTTCGAGCCAGGTGCCGCAGCAGAGACAGATCCCTACGTTCGGGCTGTTCGCAATCTCCATCGCGCGGCGGTATCCATCGAAGCTCGCGAAGACGCAACGCGGCACGCCCGCGAGCATGGGAACCGGCGGATCGTCGGGATGAATACCGATGCGCACGCCGGCCTCTTCCGCCACCGGCGCGACCTGCTTGATGAAATACGCGTAGTTTTCCCAGATCTCTTCGGTGCTGAACACGCGCCCATGCGAGAGCGGCTCTTTGAAGGTGACGCCATCCCAAACGCCCTGCTTATCTGGGCTGGCGAGATCGAACTCCCGGCCGGAGGCGCCGCGGATGGTGGCGCGCCCGCTATTCCAGATGCCATTGCCCATGTGGGCATAGGTGGTGTAGTAAATTCCCGCGGCGCCCAGGTTGCGCAGATACTGCTTGTACTCTTCGATTTTCCGGTCGCGCCCCGGCAGGTTCAACGTGACCTCGGGCATATTGTGGACGCTGGTGTTGCCGATGTTCCAGACTGTGATGCCCGCTTCGGCGTAGCGCTTTTTGATTTGCACGAAGCCTTCCGCAGTGCGCAGAGCGGGCGTGGACGCGACGCTGACGTAGCCCGCGCCAAGTTGCTGCAGGAAGAGCAGGTCGTTATCCGTAGGCGTGGCCGACGCCTGGGCGCACAGCTTGATTCCCGGTTGGGACGGATGCACCACCGGCGCGGCCAGCGCGGCGATGCCGGCGGTTTGTATCAAACCTCTGCGAGTCACTCTGGTATTCACCTGGTTACCCTCCGATCCCGTATGCGCCGAGCTTTGGTCTCAATTCTTTTCGAACGGACCATCCGCTGTCAAGGGCCCGCCTCAGCGGCGTGGCGTATTGCGGCGTGCCAGGTTCTTAAAGGACGCGTTGACCGGCTACCCGCGTGTCGTAGCCGCCTAGGCCTTCGAGCTCGCGGCGGAAATTCGAACGGCTCAGCGTATCGAGCAGATTCTGTATGCTCGGCGAATCCAGATTCTGCCGGCGGATGACGAGATCGTAGCGTTCGCTCACCAGAGGAATGAAGTGAAGCCCAAACACGCGGGCCACGGCCTGCGTGGCCACGCAGCAATCCACGGCGCCCGTCTGGACCTGCCAGGCGGCAGGTAGATGCCCGGGCGCCAATTGGTCATAGCCACGGATTTTGCGCGCGTCGATGCGGGCGCGTCGCAACCGCGAATCGAGCAGTGCCCGGCTGCCAGATCCTTTTTCGCGGTTGACGATAGATACATCTTGGCGCGAAAAATCCTCCACGCCGCGGATGCTCTTAGGGTTGCCGCGCGCGGTGAGGATCCCTTCTTCCCAGATGGCAAAGGCGATCACAGCGACCGACTTTCTGGGGAAGAGACGGCCGATCTCGGCAAGATTGGATTCGCCGCTGGCCTCGTCTCTCAAGTGAGTCCCGGCAACGTGAACGCAGCCCTCCTTCAGCAACGAGAGGGCCTGCGAACTGTTGCGATGCGCCAGCACGAGTTCAATTCCTGCGGACTGAACATGGCGCGAGAGCACGGAAATGCCGGGATCGCACCCGGCGACCAGGATTCGATTTGTAAAATCGTCCTCTTCCTGAAAAATCTGGACCCGGGTTTTTCCCGTACGCTCCGGTTTCGCGGCAACCACGGCGTCTGTAGCGGGAAACGACCACGGAATGGGCGATGGCGCCGACGCCATCAGCCGCTTTTCCACCCGGCACAACTGAACGCCCTGGCCTTCCTGCACATGCGACGACCCGGGCAGAAGCGTCGCTCTTTCCGAGCGAAGATTCGGCGCAGGAGCGTTGCCGGGCAGCGTAAACAGTTCCTCAACCGTAGTTTCGAGCGCTCTGGCAAGGCGCAAGGCGACTGCCGTATTTGGGACGTATGTGCCGGCCTCCATCGCGTAGATGGTTTGGCGGCTCACGCCTACGGTTGCCGCCAGACGAATTGCGGAAAGGCCACGCATGCGGCGAAGCGCCCCCAGGCTCGTTTCAATTTCGGCCATTTCGTCATTCTAGCCCGCAACATGTAACACCCATCGTGTCTTGTCTTGGATTCATTACATTGATACGCTTACAAGACATGCGTCTTTTTTTAGTCTTCGCTTTTATCTCATTGGTTGCACTTGCGCCGAACTCCTTCGGACAGGCGGGAAAAGCAGAATTATTCGGCGCGATTTCGGATTCTCAAGGCCTCGCGGTGACGGCGGCTAACGTTAGGGCGGAAGACCAAGCCACGGGTGCTCGGTTCGAATCAGCAAGCGATGAACACGGGGATTATCACCTGCTTGGCCTCGCCGCTGGCGAATATGTGCTGACGGTCGAGAAGACGGGCTTCCGTCCGTACAAGCAGGCGGGAATCACGTTGCGGATCGGCGATCAGATCCGCCTGAACGTGAGGCTGGAAGTGGGGCAATCCACGCAATCGGTGGAAGTGAACGCGCAGGCGACCTTGCTTGAGACCGCCAGCGGCTCAGTCGGTTATCACGTCAACCAATCGGAGATCGAAACATTTCCGCTCGACGGGCGCAATTTCGTCCCGCTGGTCGCTCTCTCGCCCGGCGTAGCCTTGCCCGGCGGAGGATCGCTGTTGCCCCGCATTAACGGCAGCCGGCCGCGCACCAATGAATACCTCTACGACGGCATCAGCGTCTTGCAACCCGAGCCCGGCCAAGTGGCGTTCTACCCCATCATCGACGCCATGGGGGAGTTCAAGCTCAACATCAATTCATACTCGCCCGAGTATGGCCGATCCAACGGTGGCACTGTGATGGTGGTGGGAAAGTCGGGCAGCAATCAACTCCACGGCACGCTTTTCGAGTTCCTCCGCAATGAAGATTTGAACGCGCGCAACTATTTTGCGCCGACGGGACCACGTCCGGAATTCCGCCGGAATCAGTATGGCGCGACGCTCGGCGGTCCGATCCAAAGGAACAAAACGTTTTTCTTCGCCGATTGGCAAGGCACGAGACTGAGGACCGGAATCACACGCCAGAGCGTGGTTCCCACGGTGGCGCAACGCAGCGGAGTATTCACCACGACCATCTACGATCCGGCGAGTACCGGCGCCCGCACGCCGTTTGCAAACAATACGATCCCGGCGAATCGACTCGACCCCATTGCCGCGCAGGTCTTGGCGCATTATCCGCTGCCGAACGCGCCCGGCGCGAACAACTTCGTCTCCACAGGCGTTGAGCCAGATAACCAGGATCAATTCGATGGCCGCATCGACCACGTATTTACGGACAAGCATCGCGCGTTTGTGCGCTATTCCTATCTGCGCGACGACGACAACCCCGTGCCATTCCTCCCCGACGGCAGCGGTAGTCTCACGACAGGCGTGATCGGCCATGCGATCACGCGCGGCGACGGCATCGCCTCTGAATACGACTGGACGCTGTCGCCATCCACTCTGAATCAGGCGCGATTCGGGTTCACACGCCGCGATGTCAATCAATCGTCGCTGCAGAACGGCAACGTCACCGTTCCGGGCGCGCCGCAAAGCTCTTTCGCCTCGACGCTGCCGATCTTCACCGTCACGGGCTACCAACAAATCGGACCAACGGCTGCGGCCAACGCCAACTTCACCACTTCGGTCACGGAATTCCTCGATACGTTCTCGATGGTTCGTGGGCGGCACACGTTCAAGTTCGGGACGGACCTGCGGCGCGAAGCCCTCGATATCGTCAATCCCGCGAACCCCACGGGTTCCTACGCCTTCACCACAACGGGCACGGATTCTTCTACCGGCGCCAGCGGCAATGCGCTCGCGTCGCTCATGCTAGGCCAGGTAAACGCGTTCAGCATCGACATTCAGAATCAGGCGCTGGAGGAACGCGCTCACATCGCCGAGTTCTTTGTAAGCGATGAGTGGAAGGTTTCCGACCGGCTCACCCTCAACCTCGGCACGCGTTATACCCTGAACTTCCCGTCGACCGAAGTGCATGGGCACGACTCGATTTTCAACCTGAACACGCAAGTGCTCGATTTCCCGCGCACCGCGCGTGAACTGGAATGCTGCGATTTCGGACCGCGTTTGGGCTTGGCCTACAGGCTCGGCGATTCGGTGGTAATCCGCTCCGGTTACGGCATGGTCTGGTTCGAGCAAACCGGTATCACCACGCCCTTCACGCTGCCGCAATTTCCATTTGTGCAAACAGTGGGGCAACAGTCGCAGGACAACATCAACCCCGCATTCGTGCTTTCGAACGGCCCCACGGTGCAGGTGAGCGCGCCGAATCCGAACTCGGGTTTGGGCCAGGGCGTTTTTGGCGTGGATCGTAACGTGGGTTCGGGCTACTCGCAGCAATGGAATTTCACGTTGCAGAAGACTTTCGGCAACAATCTGAATTTCGAAATCGGTTATTTGGGATCGAAAAACACGCACCTGGGCTTGCCGGAATCGAACCTCAACCAGGTGCCGGCCGCCGATCTGGCCATGGGGACCGCTCTTACGGCAAAGGTTCCGAATCCTTATTACGGACAAATTCCGGCTTCGTCCTCGCTTGGGCAGCCGACGATCGCGCAGCAGCAATTATTGCGCGCGTATCCGCGATTTACAAACGTTGCGCTGTTCCGCGATAACGTGGCCGATTCCGAATACGAAGCGCTTCAGGCGAAACTGGAAAAGCGCCTCTCGCACGGCTTGACGTTCACGTTTGCGTACACGTTTTCGAAGCTGATCGACGACGCTTCGACTTACTTCTCGCAGACCATCTTTACCGGACCCACGCTCACGACCATCGGCGCGGCGGATGCCTTCAACCGCAAACTGGAACGCGACGTTTCGACCGGCGACATCCCGCAAGTGTTCTCGTCCGGGTGGGTGTACCGCATTCCGCGATTGTGGAAGATCTCGGGCTGGGAAGTCGCAGGACTGGTTCGCATTCAGACAGGCGACGCGGTGCCGGTCACGCAGGCTACGAATACGCTCTCGGCGTTCGGGTACGCCGTGCAGCGCCCCAACCGCATTTCCAACCCCAACGACTTCGCGAACCGCAGCGTAGCTCAATGGTTTGATAAATCGGCGTTCATCGCAGCGGGGCAGTTCAGTATCGGGAACAGCTCCCGGAACCCAATCCGCGGGCCTGGGCTACAGGATGCGGACCTGATGCTGAGCAAGGTATTCCGCATCACGGAGCGCATCAATCTTGAATTCCGGGCGGAAGTTTTCAATATCACCAATACGCCGCCGTTGGCCGACCCCAACGGCTCGTTCGGCAGCGCGGCGTTCGGCACGATCACCAGCGCTGGAAACCCGCGCGACTTCGAGTTCGCCGGGAAGCTCCGCTTCTGATCTAATACTGAAGCTTCGACAGGTAAGCGAAGCTTTGGCGCAGGCTCTCCACGGGATCGCCCGGCGTCTGATCCTGCTCGACAAAGTAGTGCTGGGCGCCCGCCGCCGCGGCCGCGCGCAGCACTGCGGTCCAATCGATCACGCCGTTGCCCACTTCCTTGAAAGCCGTCCGATCCACCGATTCCTTGTACATCACCGGCGTGCCCTTGGCTTTGTCTTTCAGATGCACCAGGGGCACACGGCCGGAAAGCTTGCGCAGCAATTCCACCGGGTCGTGCCCGGCGACGCTCACCCAGAAGCAATCCAACTCGAAGCCGCACAGATTCTTGTCCAGGCGGTTCACCATGACGTCAAAGCCGGTAGTGCCTTCCATCGGTTCGAACTCGAAGGCGTGGTTGTGATAGCAGAAGCCGAGACCCAGGGCGCGGCATTTCTCGCCGGCGCGGTTGAGCTTGTCACAAAGGACGCGGATTTTCTCGAGGCCGCCGCGCTCGGCGGGAGGCAAATACGGGAAGACGGCGTAGGCGAAACCCCACTTCTTCGCCTGCTCGATGGCGCGAGCCAACTCGTCTTCTTTGCCGGCGTTCATCAGCGTGTTATCCAGATGGACGCTCGCGGGCTTGAGATGCGTCGCCTGAATCGACGGCCAGATGCGATCGAGACCGCCATACGTGGCTTCGATCTCGCGATAGCCGATCTCTTCGATGGCATGCAGCGTCTCCGCGGGCTTTTGCGGAAGCACGCCGCGGCACCGTGTAGAGTTGCACGCCGATGGATTGTAGTTGCCGCGCCGCGAGGCGCGCTGCGGGCAGCGCCGCCGCAATCGACAGGGATTTTAGAAGGTCGCGCCGGGTGAACATAGGGTCATTGTAGGCGCGAACCGGCGAATCGCGCCAAGATATTTTCGGGCCCGGCGAGCGCACGGTCACTTACTCCAGGCCGATTTGGATAGGGCGGCCTGCTTCCACCCAATGAAGCCGATCTGTCATGCCCTCCGCCGCAAAAGCGTTGGCGATGGCGTCGCGACCTTCCGTAAAATGCGCCCAACCCTCAAAATGCAAGGGTATGATGGCGGCGCCGGTGAAGGCGCGAGCGGCTTCCACGGCCTCGGCGGCAGTCATCGTCAGGTGGAATGGCCCAACCTCGGGCACGCGCGCCGCGCCGAGATTCAGGATCGCCGCGCGAATGGGAAAGCGGCGCGCGACTTCCGCCACGCCTTCATACCAAACCGTGTCGCCTGAAACGTAGATGCACTGATCCGCGGCATCGTCGAAGAACAGGATAAATCCAGTCACTGCGCCGCGACTCATGCCTTGCGGTCCATGCCGCGCCGGCGCTCCGACCACACGTAATGAGGGAGGCTGCGATGCGGGAAGATTCACCCCGCGCCAAGGATGCAACCCGACGCTGTTCTCACCCAGCCGCGCAGCGCCTTCTTCGGTCGTGAATACTGTCTTCGCGCTTCGCAGAACCTTGCGGCCCAGGTGGTCGAGATTGTCGAAATGATGATCGTGACTGAGAAGCACGTAATCTAACCTACCGACCTGGTCCGGGGTCAGAGCTGGACCGGCAAGTTTCCGAAGCGTCGTGGCGGGGGTGGCATACTCGCCGCCCGGCGGATCGAATGTCGGGTCCGTCAGTAATCGGGCAGCGCCGAATTCCAGCAGGGCGGTGGGTCCGCCGATGTAAGTAACAACAAGAGAGTTATTGGGAGCCACAGTCAAGTGATGCGCTGACTCCCGTCAAAGGCGCGAAAATATGAGTGGCTCCTTCGAGTTACGTCAATCTCGCTCGCGCCCTGTTAACTCTGTTCGCAACCGCTTGAGCCGAAGGATAGACGCCACTTTGTCCAGAAGCCGCGCCGACGTATACGGTTTCTGGATAAAGCCAGAGACTCGCTGTCCCGAGAACAGGCTCATGGCTTGCTCCTCGCCGTAGCCGCTCGAGACGACTACTTCCACCTCTGGCAGGAATTTCCTCAGTTCGGATAGGGTTTCGGTTCCGCTCCAGCCTGGCATGTTCAGATCGAGTAACACTAGTGAAATTCCGCCTTTCTCTTCGCGCAGAATCTCGATGCCCTCGCGCCCGGAAGAGGCCTGACGCACGCGGTGACCGTGATGCATCAACGCCGCGGCGGCCGCACGCCGCACCACCTCTTCGTCATCGATGATCAGAATGAGCGCGGGCTCCTCCTCGCTACCAGCCGCGAGTTCGCTTGCCGGTTTGGAGCGCGCCGGCGCCGCTCCCTTTGCCGGGAACAGCACAACAAAAACGCTGCCTTGGCCGGGCGCCGTCGTGACTTGGATCGCGCCCCGATGACTGCGTACGATGCCCGCCACCGCGGCCAGTCCCAAGCCGCGCCCGGCAAACTTCGTCGAGAAGAACGGATCGAAGATGCGCGACTTTGTCGCCTCATCCATTCCGCATCCCGTATCGGTCACTTCCAGACGCACATAGGGCCCGGTGGCGATCTCCGCGCCTCCCAGTTCCTCAGTGCGCAGCCGATCGTCCACCCATTGCGCGGCGGTCCGCACTGCAACTGTGCCGGGACGCTCGCCCATCGCCTCCGCCGCGTTCAACACCAGGTTCATGATCACTTGCTGCATCTGCCCGGCGTCGGCTTCCACCGGCGGCAGCGTGGAAGTCAGATCGACTTGCAGGATCACGGTTTTGGGAATCGAAGCCAACAGCAGCGCAGTAATCTCACGCGCCACGTTCGACAAGTTCACCAGCTCAATGTGGAATCGCCCTTTGCCTGAATATGCGAGCATTTGCCGCGTCAGGTCCGCCGCCCGCTCTCCCGCGGTCACGACGTCCTTGAGCACCGGCAACGCCACGCTGCTTGGCGGGAGTAGCTCTTGCGCCAGGCTGGCGTTACCGAGGATGCCCGTTAACAGATTGTTGAAGTCGTGGGCGATGCCGCCGGCCAACAGCCCGATGCTCTCGAGCTTCTGCGCCTCACGCAGACGCTCCTCCGCTCGCATGCGCTCGGAGACGTCATGCAGAACCAGTACGGCCGCAGTGACGCGCCCGTCGTGCACGATGGGCGCATACGAACACGCCACGTTGAGGCGCGATCCGTTCCGCGCCAGAAACACCGCGTCGACGCCCTTGATGGTGGTTCCGGTCTCCAAGCATCTGATCAAAGGATCGTCGTGGTAGTCTAGCGGTTTGCCGTCGATTCCGATCGGGATTAACTTGCCGGCCAGGGTCTGACCCAGAAGCTCGTCGCGCTCAAACCCGAACAGCGTTTCCGCTGCCGGATTCACGAAGCTCACGCGCTGGTCAGCATCCACCATCAACAGCGCTTCGGCGGCATTGCTGGTGATGGCGCGCGTCACATTGAGCGCCTCCGCCAGTTTGCGATTGGTTCTTTCCAATTCCTGGTTCGCTGCCGCAAGACGATCGGCGAGCGCCGCGCGTAATTCGGCGGCCTCTTTTGCCATGCGGGCCCGCTCGGCGCGCATTTCCTTGTCGCGCAGCTCCACCTGAATGCGCCGGTTTTCTTCGATGTAAAACTTGCGCCGCAAAAGCGCCCGAAGCCGGGCCTTGATGACAGCGCTATCCGCCGATTTCGTGATGTAATCGTCCGCGCCCGCTTCGAGCGCCGCGGTCAAGTGCTCTTTATCCTCCTGGGAGGTGAGCATCACCACGACAACCGCCGAGCCGGGGTCGCGGCGCATGCCGGCGATTCGTCGACAGACCTCCGCGCCGTTGATGCCGCCCGGCATCTCGAAATCCACGAGCACGCAATCGAAGGCGCGCACGCTCAACATCGCCAGCGCTTCCTCACCGCTGTGCGCCTGTTCCACTTCATAGCGCTCCGCTTGCAACTCGTTGGCAATGTAATGGAGATAGGTCGGGCTGTCATCAATCGCCAGCACGCGCGCCCGGTTGAAGCGGGGATCGAGATCGGCAATCTCCTGCGAGCCTTCCGACCGCCGCAACAGATTGCGAAGCCGCATCAGCAGAATATCGGCGTCCGCGTTCTTAGGTAAGTAATCGTCGGCTCCGCTTTCGAGCCCACGCATTTGGGCCTCGTCGCTGCGTTCCACCGTCAGCATCAGAACCGGAATGGCGCGCGTGTTGACGTTCTGTTTGATCTCGCGGCAGAACGCATCGCCGTTCATGCCGGGAAGATGATAATCGAGGACGATCGCATCGGGCCGGTTGGTCTGTAGCAGATCGAGAGCGAATTCGGCGCTAGGCGCGGCAATGACCTCCAGGCCGCCACCTTCGAACAACGTTCGGAGGCTCCAGGCCTGCGTCGGGGAATCCTCGACTACCATTACGCGTTGCGGCATCGTTCAGTCCGCCTTCCCATGAACCCCAGCCAACTCGCGAACGCGCGGGGCGATGTCGGCGAGGGGCAAGGACTCGGTAGCTCCCCCAAACGCACGGCTGCCGCGGGCATGCCATAGACTACTGCGCTGCTTTCATCTTCTGCGATGGTGTATCCGCCGGAGGCGCGCAAGTCGCGTAACCCGATCGCGCCGTCTTCTCCCATTCCCGTAAGCAACACGCCGATGCCGGAAGGTCCGGCCGATCGAGCCATGCTGGAGAACAGCATATTCGCCGCGGGGCGTTGGCTGCCGATAGGCGGACTGTCGTCGAGCGACGCGAACCCGCCTTCAATCACGAGATGGCGGTCGCATGGCGCGAGATATATCTGTCCGCCGGCCATCCGCGTGCGCTCCCCCACCACTTTGACCGGCATGGGGGCAACGCTGGCGAGCCATGCGGCGAAGCCATCCATGAAACTCGCCGTCATGTGCTGCACCACCGCGATAGGCAACGAAAAATCGGCGCCCAGCCCGCTGAACAGCTCCATCAACGCGCCTGGCCCGCCCGTGGATGTGGCCACGCCGAGCACCCGGTAAACCATGGGCGACTGCGACCCATGTTCCTTCGCCGAGCCGTCGAAAGATTTCGACCGCTGCCGCACCACTTTGACTTCGCTCATGATCGCAAGCTGCATGCACAGCCGGCTCGCCATGGCTTCGTAATTCTCGTTCGTCGCCGCGACGGGCTTTTCCACCACCGAAAGGGCGCCGGCCTTGAGCGCCTGCATCGTGAGGCTCACCTCTTCCGAACCGACGCCCGACACTACGACAATCGGCGTAGGCCGGTGCGCCATGATGCGCCGCGTCGCTTCGAAACCTTGAATGCCGGGCAGGCGGATGTCCATGGTGATCACGTCCGGCGAGACGCGATCGATCACCGATAAGGCCTCTTCGCCAGTGGCCGCCATCCCCGCTACCTGCAGCCGCGAGTCAGCCGAGATGATTCTTCGCAGATGCTCCCGCACCACCGCGGAATCCTCCACGATCAGTACCCGGATCGGTCTCATAGAATCTGCCGCACGATGTGCAACAACTCCTGCTGATCGAATTTTCGCTTTACGATGTAGGCGTCGGCGCCCAGCGACATTCCCCGTTGCTGGTCCTCTTTCTTCTCCATCGAAGTGACCATGATCACCGGAATATGCTCGGTCGATTTCTGCCCCTTCATCCGTTCCAGCAACTGCATGCCATCCATTCGCGGCATCGTCACGTCGGTAATCACCAGGTCGAAGCGCTCGGCGCCGAGTTTTTCCAGAGCTTCGATTCCATCCACCGCTAGGCTGACCTGAAACCCGTGCGCCTCCAAAATGCTCTTCTCGAGCGACCGCGTGGTCAGAGAATCGTCCACTACCAAGATCCGATGGGCCGGTTTTTCCTTCGGCTGCTGGGCCTTTTGCAGAGCGGTGCGCTTCGCCGCGCCCTGCAGAGTGTCCAAGAGCGCGGCCGGATTGAGGGCCAGCGCCACGCGGCCATCTTCCAGCAGAACTCCGCCGTTGGTTAGTCCCGTCATCCGGTTAGGTAGTCCCAAATCCTTCACCACGGCCTCGCGCTCATCGAGTAAACGGTTCACGATTACACCGGCCGTTTTATCGCCCCAAACCATAATCACCACGGAGATCGGCGCGTCGCGGTTCTCGGCGGCGGGCGCTTGGCCGGCTTCCGGGGCTAAACCTAACATGTCCGACAACCGTGTCAACGGAATCGGTTTGCCCTCCAGCACGAACACCTCGCGCCCATCCAGTGTTTGCAACCCGCTGCGTCGGATTCGCACCAGTTGCCGGACGGAGCGCGTCGGAATCCCGAACACGAATCCTCCAGTCTCCACGAGCAGCAGTTGCTGAGTAGAAATAGAGAGAGGTACCGAGAGGGTTGTGCGTAAACCGCCGCGATCGCTCGTGTAGACTTCAACCTCTCCCTGCAATCGGTCTACCGTTTCCTGCACCACGGCCAGCCCCATGCCGCGTCCGGAGATATTGGTGACGGCAGCCGACGTCGAAAATCCGGGCCTGAAGATTAATTTTGCGATCTCCTGCGGGCTCTCCGTGGCTGCTTCTTCTTTCCCCAACAGCCGCAGCGCGACTGCTCGATCCCGCACGGCGGCCAGATTCAATCCCACGCCATCGTCTTCCACGCTGACGTTGAGCCGATCGCCTCGAACATCGATTTCCAAGTTGACGTTGCCGGTACGCGACTTCCCTGCCCCCAAGCGCGATTCCGGTGTCTCAATACCGTGCGACGCCGCGTTGCGCAGCAGATGCATTACCGGATCCTTGAGGGCCTGCAATACCATGCGGTCGGCTTGCGCCTCCAACCCCTGCGCGCGAAATTCGATTTCCTTGCCCTCATCCTGCGCGATCTGACGCGTCATTGCGCCAAAGGCGCCGAATATCGATTCCGCCGGTATCATGCGGACTTTCAATGCATTCTGGTGCAGGTCGGTGACGCGCTGCCGCAACTCCCAGCCATGATGGCGTTGGGACGACGCTAATCCGCGCGACTGTTCCGTCAGACCGCGCAGTTCGCGATCCGCATACTCCAGGCATTCGCGCAGCGGCGCCACCTCGACATCGTCCTGATGCTCGCGTAGAAATGGCCGGGCAGCACGCAGCAGACGCAGGAACTCGGTCAGCGAGTGCGAAGCCCGCCGCGCGGCTTCATCGGCTTTCTCCTCCACCTCGGAACTCGCGCTTAAGGAAGTCACAAGCTGCGACGAGGCGCGAATCAGGCCATCGACGTTGGCCGCGTTCACGCGCATGAACTCGAGCCCGGCGGCGGCCGGCTCCGTCGCGGCCTGCTCAACCGCAACGGGCGACGCGGGCTCCCCGGTTGCGCCCGAGTCTCCTTCATCCAGAGCATGGAGCGCGGCCGAAGTGTCGGGCTCCTGCCGTCCGCCGATCGCTGCGGCCAGAATATCCTCCATCGCATCGAGGCCGCGATGAACCGCCGCCAACAACGCCGGCGCCAACTCGCGATCGCGCGCGCGGCCGAGAAGCGCCTCGAGCCGGTGCGCAAGCTGCTCGGAGCTTTCCAGGCCCACCGCCCGGCTTGCTCCCTTCAAAGTGTGGGCGCGGCGCAGGATTTCTTCAATCGCGCCGGGACGCGCGTCCGCCGGCATCGATGCCAGCGAATCCACGATGCTTCGAATCCGTTGGAGATGTTCCCCCTGCTCGGCCGAAAAGATCTCGAGCAGGCGGCGATCGTAAGGCCTCAAAGCCGGTATCTCTCCATGGCTTTTCGCAGTTGTTGCGAAAGCACCGCCAGGTTCGCCACCGCCCGCTCCGATTGCTTGGTGCCCGTGGCCGTCTCCTGGCTGGCTATGCCGATATTACGGAAAGCCTCCGTCACTTGCTCAAAGCCGATCTGCTGCTGGCTGCTGCCGCCCACAATCTGTTGGAACGCGCGTACGCTCTCTTCGATGTTGTCGGTGAGTTGCCGGATAGTCCGGTCCGCCACGTTCGCCTGCATACGGCCCGATTCCACGCGTTTCACCGCTTCTTCGGTGAGCATCACCGAGCTCGTGATCGATCGTTGAATGTCGCCCAGAATAGAACGGACCTGCACCGTGGCCTGTTTCGACTGCCCCGCCAGATTCTTCATCTCGCTCGCGACCACGGAGAAGCTGCGTCCGTGTTCGCCCGCCGCCGCGGCCTGAATCGCGGCGTTCAGCGCCAACAAGTGGGATTGCTCCGCAATATCGTTCACGCTGGACACAATGTCGCTGATTGCCTGCGTTCTTTCGCTCAACGCGATGATGTTCTCCGCGACCGCCTCCGCCTGTTCGCGGATGCTTTCCATGGTGGCCGAAGTGTTTTGCACCGATGCCAGGCCCGCCGCGCTCGCGGTCGACGTAGCTTCCGCCCCCGACGCCACCTGCTTGGCACGGTCTGAAATCTGCGCGCCCGATTGCCGAATCTCTGCCATGGTCGCGCTGGCCTGCTGCACCGCCGCGGCCTGCTCCGCCGTGCTGGCCGCCTGTTGTTGCGTCGTAGCCGAGATCTCGGTTATGGCGGCGTTCAAGTTTTCCGCCACAGTCCCAGTCTCTTTCGTGACAGAACGCAAACCCTCGACCATTTGGTTGAGGTATTGGGCCAGTTCGCCCAGTTCATCACCTTTTGCCACACTCGCCTTTTGAGTCAGATCACCGCTTCCAACGGCGCGCACGAACTCCATGAACAACGATAGGGGGCGCGTAATCGAACGCTGCACCACCACGCCGACGATGGCCGCCAGCAGCAACGCGATCAGACCGCCAGCGACGATCGACCTGACGGTGAACTCCGCCATCTGCCTCGTTTCCTGATCGCGCTGACGCAACAGTTCATTCTCTTCGTTATCCATTTCCGTCACCACTTGGCGGATATCGTCCATGACGTTCTTGCCGCGATCGGTCATGACCTCGTCGAGAGCGGCCTGCATGCCCTTCTGCCTCCGCAAATCGATGGTTTCCGCCAGTTCAGTCAACTTCGCGGTGGCCAATTGTTGCAGCTGATCGATCCGCCGTTGTTGCGAGGGGTTGTCGGCCGTCAGTTCGCGCAGCCGCGCAATATTCCCGTCCACATCTCGCGAGCCGGTGCGGTACGGGTCCAAGTAGCGATCCGCGCCGGTGAGCACGAAGCCGCGCTGGCCGGTCTCCGCGTTCACCAGGTTCGATCGCACCGCGCTCAAAGCTTCCTTAACACGATGCGTGTGCGCGACCGCGTCGGCGCTGGCCACCAAGTTCGTGATGCTGTGGTAACAAACTATCCCTACCACGACAAATATCAGGAGTCCTATGCCGTATCCGGCTAGAATGCGCGTACCGATCTTCATCGTTATCTGTCTCTCAGTCTCAAAGCTTCGTCGGCGGAGCTCGCCTCGTCGGCGCTGCCGTCGAGCAGAACTCCCAGGTCCAGGACCTGAATCAGGTCACCGGTTATGCCTTTAATCCGCGGATTTGCTGCCGGCGCTTCGCGCAAATCGCTTTCGGCGACGGCGCGGATATCTTCCACTTGCGCAACCAGCAGGCCTGTCTCACGACTTTCGTGAAGCACGAGTAACACCGTTTCCCGAGGTTGGCGGGCCGCCGCTCCCAACAACTGCTTCAGGTCGAATACCGGCCGGATCTCGCCACGCAGTTGGATGACGCCCGCGACGCTCGCCGGCGCTCCCGGCACGGGAGCGATCTTCGCACCGGAAAGCACTTCGGTCACGCTGGAAAGCGGCAGCGCGAAAAGTTCCTCATCCACGCGAAACACAATGGCGTTCTGCCTGCGGCGTTCATCCGCCGCTTCAGCCGGGGCATGAGCAAGGGCCTCTTTGCGCTGGCGGAACACGCGTTCGCGTTCCTCCGCCGAAACCTCGGCGCGGTCCAGCCTCAGCCTGACCTTTTCAATGGAGGCGAGAGCCGCTTGCCAATCGATCTTAACTTGCTCTTTCACGCCCCTCCAGAATGTCGAGGTGGAGTTCGCTCAGATCCCTCAAATCTCCGACGGTCATGCCGTCGCCATGCTCCACGCGCTCATCGGCGGCCCGGCTTCGCAAGAGCTGGATCACGTTTTGAAACGACTTGCGAGCCTGCGCTTCCTTGCCGTCATTCCGCAGGCAGTTTGCCAGATGATAATGCGCCAGCGCGAAATTCCGATCCAGATAGACCGCCCGCCGGAGTGCGAACTCCGCTTCCCCCGGCGATGCCATGGTCTCCAGGATCAGGCCCAGCGTAAAATGAGCCGCGGCGCTCAGCGGTTCCTTTTCGGTTAGCTGCTTACCCAACGCCGCTGCTGCCTGCCACGAGCCGCGATCGGCAAGGTCGCGAACTTCCTGCAGTGTGGCCACAATCGGGTCTGCCACCGCTATGGCTGCTTCGGCATGGCGGAACGTTTGAGGCGTCTTTTTGCGGGGGCTCCATTCGCGGCGCGCCTCTTCCTGTTGCAAGGCGGCCGGCGCAGGCGTCCAGGCTTCCGGCGCCGTCACGGCACTCATGGGAAGCGCGCCAACCGTAATCGGCTTCCGATAGACGCTGGCGTCGCCGATGCTCACGCGTTCAAACCGGGCGAAGACTGCGGGATTGAACTCCGCGTGGCCCACGATCAGCCAGCCGCCGGGACGCAGCGCATCCCAGAATCCCGCGACCGTATGCTGGATCAGCTCGCTTGCGAAATAGATCATCACGTTGCGGCAAACGATCAAGTCGAACGTTTCCGCCACGGCAAAACTAGTCTCCGCCGCCAGATTAACCTGGCTGAATGTCACGCGTTTCCGGTACTCCGGACGCAGTATCCAAGTCTCGCCGCGCCGCTCGAAACATTGCTCTCGGATTGCGTGCGGCGTGGCGCGTAGGGCCCACTCGCCATAGCGCGCTTCCTTCGCGCGCGCCAGAAAATCGCTGTTGATATCGCTAGCCAGAATGGAGACATCCCAACCCACCAGTAGAGGGCCGAATTCCCGCTCCAGCAGAATCGCGATCGAGTAAGGCTCCTCGCCGGTTGCCGAGCCCGCGCTCCAGATGCGAATGCGCCGGCTCGCAGCGTTCCGCTCCAGCAAAGACGGAACGACGGTCGTGCGCAATAGGTCGAAATGCTCCACTTGGCGAAAGAAATAGGTTTCCCCAATGGTCAGTTCGCCAACCAGGCACTCCATCTCCCGCTCGCCCAAGGCGCCGATAAGCATGCTCAGATAATCACCGCAGTCCGGCGCGAAGGCCGCGGTTAACCGGCGGGCCAAACGCGCCGCCAGATCCTCATTCTTGTCGGCGTAATACGAAAGACCGGTGTGGCCGAGGACATACCGCTTCAGCTCGGGGAAGTAGGGATCCGCCAGAATGTCTTTAAGATTCATGCGGAGGGGCCTCGATGTTCGCCAAGCGCCGCTGCATCTGCGCCTGCAGCCCGGCAATGCATTCGCGTTCCTTCGCCAGCAGGAGCCGCTCGATGGAGAGCAGCGCCACCGCTTTTCCGTTCCAATCGAACTGCGCCTCCGCGCACTCGTTTAGCGAGTCTTCCGCCGCATAGGGCATTAGCGCGCCGGGTTCGACTGCGGCCACTTCTTCCACCCGATCCACGCGCAACGCCAAAAGGCCGCTCGCCGTTCTGATCGCCACCAACGGCGTATAGAGATGCGGCTCCGGCGCGGGACGTTGGAACAACCGGTGCAAAGACGCCACTGGCACCATGGCGCCCCGAAGATTCAAAAAGCCGTCGAGAATGTCCGGTTGCCCCGGCGCGCGAACCAACGCAGGAAGCAAAACCAGTTCGGCAATCCGGTCTGTGGCGATCCCGCACGCATGGTCGGCAGCATGCAAAATCAACACGTTCCGAATCGCTTGCGGCGCGCGTGGATGCATGGGCAATTTCAGTTTACAACCGCGCCCCAACGGGCCAGCGAATTCCCCTGCCATTCATAGCGGCGTCCATCAACGGCAGATTCCGTTGCACGCAAAGCGCCAGTCCGCCGGCTAGAATCCCGCGAGCACTACTTTTCCGTGGGAGCGGCCGCTCTCGATAAGCGCGTGCGCCTTCCTCAGATTGGCCGCGTTGATGATGCCAATTTCCTGGGCGAACGTCGTGTGAAGGATGCCTTGATCCACCAGGTCCGCGACCCTGTTCAGCAACTGATGCTGAGCCAAAATATCCGGCGTGTTGAACACCGGCCGGGCAAACATGTATTCCCAATGCAACGACGCCGCTTTGCGCTTTAACGGAAGCGCATCAAGGGACGGAGGATCGTCGATCAGCCCGAACTTGCCCTGCGGAGCCAGAACCTCGATCAGCGCGTTGTAGTGCGCGCCCGTCCCGTTCAAACTGGCGATGAGTTGAACCTGCGGGATGCCGATGGCTTGAAGCTGCTCTACGAGCGGCTTGGTGTGATCGATGACATGGTGCGCTCCGTGGGAAAGACACCACTCCCGAGTTTCGGGACGCGACGCGGTCGCGATAACGGTCAGGCTGGTCAGCCGCCGCGCGATTTGCATCAGGATCGAGCCGACTCCGCCCGCGGCCCCGACGATCAGGATGTTGCCCGCGCGTTCCTGCTCACCCTCCGGCACGCCGAGGCGATCGAAAAGCAGCTCCCATGCGGTGATGCTGGTCAGGGGAAGCGCCGCCGCTTGGGAAAAGCTCAACGATTTCGGCTTACGGCCGGCGATTCGCTCATCCACCAGATGAAATTCCTCGTTCGTTCCGGGGCGCGCAATGGAACCGGCGTAATACACTTCATCGCCCGGTTGAAATAGCGTCGCCTCAGAACCCACGGCTTTAACTATGCCCGCCGCATCGTAACCAAGAATTTTGTACTCGCCCGGGTTCGGTTTGGCCCGCATGCGAACCTTCGCATCCACCGGATTGACGGAGATCGCTCTGACTTCGACCAGAAGATCGCGCCCCGTCGCGACCGGCGCTGGAAGCTCAATATCCAATAGCGAGGAAGGGTTTTCGATGGGCAACGACTCTTGGTATCCGACGGCCTTCATTTGTTCTCCGGAGTGGAATCACTCCATCATAGGCCGAAGCCGGAGGCGAGCGTGAAACCAACTCAGCCGTTTGATCGCATTCCGCCGTCGAGGACGCCTACGGCTTCATCCTGCGGGCGGCCGCGAGTGCTTCTGCAGACGCGCAAGCCTGGCAGACGCCGCCGATCTCGAGGCGCGCAGCCTGGATGTTGAACCCTGTTTCCGCGGCGATTTCGGATTTGAGGCGTTCGAAAAGAGCACTGGAATATTCTTCAACCTGCCCACAGTCAGAACAGGTAAGGTGAACATGATTCTGCGTGGCCTTGGCCTCGTAATAGTGCTTCTCGCCCTTCCAATGCACGAGGTCGAGTTCATCCACCAGCCGCAGCTTTTTCAACAGTTCGATTGTGCGATAGACGGTGGCGCGATCGATTGCGGGGTGGCGTTTGCGTGCGAGTTCCAGCAACTTACCGGCGCCGAGATGCGATTTCGCTTCTTGTATGACTTCAATTACGGCGCGGCGTTGCGGAGTCAGGCGAACTCTGCTCTTTGACAACTCTTCGAGCAACGGGCGGCGCTGGACAGAACGATTCATACCGCTTCCAGTTGCAACATAGTCGCAATTAAGCTCACGACAACCATTTCTCCCTCGAGAACCTGCACCTGCGATTCGAGCGCATCCGTGCGAAAAAACGCCTATATCAATCTTTTTCGTTCCATTTTAGGAGACGTCAGACTCGAAGTCAATCAAAATCAGCAAATCAGTTGCAACTAGAGTCGCGGCCCGCAATTTCTCCGGGATATGACGAATCTTTAGGCTACTCCACTCCAACAGCACCAGTACGAGCGAATTCGCGAAATGCCTGGCAAGTCCACCGGATCAGCTTCGAGACTTATTGCAATTCACTTGCAGATTAAGCAACTCTCGGCGATCACTGCTGGCGTGGACGCCTGGCATCCGCTAAATCGATGAGATTGCGGACAACCGGCGCGAGAATCTCCACGAACGCCGCCCGATGACGGGACCATCTGCCGGGATATGGAAAATCGAGCATCGGCCCATGCCAATCCGCCAGCAAGGCGGCCCGTGCCACATGATCGGCGATTGCGCGCAACAAAGGCGCGATCATCCGCGGCCGGATCTGCGCGATCTTCTCCGACAGCAATTTCTCGCCGCGGCGCCGGGCGGTCCGCCGGGACTGCGGATCCATGCGGTCTACCGGGTTGCCGGCTAGATCGATCAAATAGCAGCCGGAAGCTTGGAATACATCCAGAAAGTTGTCGTCGTCGACTTTCGGATCGATGCTGCGAAACGCTTCGCGCATCGCCCGGTAAAGGCCGGAATTGCGGGAATAGAAGAACCGCCCCGAAGCCGGCGGCGATTCACCGATGAAGAGCAGCGCCACCCGCGGCGGGCGGAAGCTCTCCCGCAATCGTTCCCGTTCGCCCCGTGTCAGCGGTTTCATCTTCGGCCTTTTGGATGACATTGCCACGTTTCGACCGGCCGCCGCCGGGCAACGCCGTCACCAATGCTGCCACACAAAAGCCCGCGATCGCATCGGCGAGGTAGTGGTAACGGCCGTACACCGTCGCCGCACCGATTAAAATTGCGATGGCGCACAAAAGGCGGCTCACCCATTTATGGTCCGGCATGGCGCGCCGCATACCAAACGCAGCCGCGAACGCTCCAGCCACATGCGCGCTCGGAAACACGCTGGTGTGAATCCCGTAGTTTCCCAGCATCCACCAATTGAAGTGGCGAAAGACAGTGTCATAGCTGGGAGAGTCCTGGCCGTAGAACACGAGCCTTGGCGGCTCCGAAGGCCAAAACGGAAACTGGGCGTAACATAGCAGCACGCTTAAAACGAAAACGCACAGGAACCCATCGACGCGATCCCGCCGCCGGTAGAGGTAGAGAGTCACAAGCGAAAACGGGGCAAGCGTATAGACCAGGGAATAGGAAATGTCGAGCAGGGAAGGCAAAACCGGTCCGAGCGCTTCAATCGCCACCTTGCCGCCGCCGCGTAAGATCAGACGATCCCACACCACCCAATGCGATTCGAGCGCCGTGCCAACGTGCGGCAACGCGAACCAACCCATTTCCTGATACGCCAGCAATACCAGCCCGAGAGGCAGCCAATCGCGTATTACGGAAACGGTGAGACCGGGTTTGTTAAAGGCCGCCAGCGCCAGCAAGCCTCCCATCAAGATGACGGCAAGATTGATCAGGCAGACGCGGAAGCGAATGTTCGAGGCCAGAGGCAGGAAAAACGCGAGCCCTTGCGCGTAGAGCAGAAACGCCAGCATCACCCATTCCGTGCGGCGCACAATGCCGAACGGTGTAGATGCCACCGCCCCCCCGGTCACCGGCCTTGGATCGAGAACCAGAGGTCTATCCAGCATCTGTGCGTCTCATTCTCACGCGGGAATTCAGTTGGTATGATGCGCCGGCTACATTCGGAGGCGCCCAAATTGCGACCGTTCGAACGTGGCGGGCGCCGGATATAGTTCGATCGGCGACACTCCGCCGAGCCCGGGCCGGACGTCCCACGCCTCTTCACCTTGGCAACACCTGCAACTTCGCCGCCGCTGGAAGCTTCGTTTGAGGTGTCCGTGATATATTCTCTCGGGAGGAGCACGCAATGGAATCAACGAAATCCAAGCTGCCAGGCGAGGCGATCGAACTTTACAACCTTTTTATTCATGGCGAAATCAACCGGCGCGATTTTATGGAAGGTTTGCAGCGATTCGCCATTGGCGGCGTGACCGCGGCCGCTCTTCTGCAGACATTGATGCCGAACTACGCGCTGGGCCAGCAGGTGTCCAAAACCGACGAGCGCATCAAAGCCACGTACGAGACCATCCCCTCCCCGCAAGGAAACGGGAGCATCAAGGGATATCTCGTCCGCCCCGTCAGCGCCGATACGAGAGGCGCGACGCCAACGAAATTACCCGGCGTTATCGTGGTGCACGAGAATCGTGGGTTGAATCCTCATATTGAAGACATCGCGCGGCGGTTCGCGCTGGCCAACTTCATGGCGTTCGCCCCGGACGGACTCACCTCCGTCGGAGGCTTTCCCGGCGACGATTACCACGGCGGCCAGTTATTCAGCAAAGTCGATGGCAAGAAGATGGCGGAAGATTTTGTCGCGGCCGCAATCTGGCTGAAGTCGCGCCCGGACTGCACAGGCAAGATCGGCGCCACGGGTTTCTGTTATGGAGGCGGCATCGCCAATACGCTGGCCGTACGATTAGGCGCGGATATTGGCGCATCAGCGCCGTTCTATGGCGCGGTTCCACAGAAAGATGACATTCCGAAAATTAAGGCCGCGATTCTGGTGCATCATGGTGAGCTCGACACCCGGCTGGCCGGGACGTGGCCGGCGTATGATGCGGCGTTGAAGGAGATCGGTGTTCCGCACGAGGGCTACATTTACCCCGGGGCGGGCCACGGCTTCAACTGCGACGCCACGCCGGAACGGTATAACAAACCGGCGGCCGATCTGGCGTGGCAGCGGACCATCGACTGGTTCAAAAAATACGTGGCCACGGCCTAGCCTCAACCAGGGCGTTTGAACTCTACATCCAGCGCAATGCGGGTATCGCGTAGGGTGTAGAATGCCTACATGCTGTTTCGAAAACGGCGGGAACGGGACCTGGATGATGAGATCCGCGCGCACCTGGCGATGGCAGCGGCCGACGGGCGCACGCTGGATGAATTCGGCAATCGCGATCTGGTGAAGGAGACGACGCGCGCCGTTTGGGGCGGAGGAGCGTTGCGCGGCGTAGGCGCGGATTTGCGCGCGGCCATGCGCGGGCTGCGGAAGAATCCAGGATTCGCGGTGACCGTCGTTCTGACGTTGGCGCTCGGGATCGGCGCGAATGCCGCGATCTTCACCTTGATTGACGCCGTTCTGTTGCGCGGATTGCCGGGCGAGCATCCCGAGGAATTGCTCGAAGTGCGTCAGGATTTCGAGCACGAGGGCATATCAAACCCGGTCTGGGAACGGCTGCGCGATACGCAGAACGTGTTCTCGGGCGTTTTCGCGTGGGACTATGCGATCCTCAACATGGCTCTCAGCGGCGAGGCGCACTATGTGCGAGGGGCATGGGTGAGCGGCGAATATTTCACGACGCTCGGCATTCACCCGGCGGCCGGACGCACCTTGACTGCCGACGACGACCGTCGCGGATGCGCGCCGCGAGCGGTGGTAAGCAGCCAATTCGCCGAGGTACATCCGGATGCGTTCGCGCGCGGCGTGACGATCGACGGCCATCCGTTTCAGGTCGTGGGCGTGAGCGAGCCGGGATTCCGCGGCATCGAAGTGGGTCGCGGCGAAGATATATTTCTCCCGTCCTGCACGCAGACGATCGTGCTCGGCGGCGAATCGGACCTCGACCGGCACGACCGTTGGATCTATCGGGTGATCGGCAGGCCCAAGGCGGGGATGAGCCGGGTCCAAGTGAACACACGTCTGAAAGCGATGGCTCGGGGAATCTTCGAGAAAGAGCCGCGCGCATTCGCCAATCGTTCTCTGGAGGCGATTCCGCAATCTGAGGGCATGTCGTATGTGCGCCAGGGCTACGGCGGCGCCTTGAAGATTCTGATGGGCGTGGTGGGGCTGCTGTTGCTGATTGCCTGCGCCAACGTAGCGAACCTGTTGCTGGCGCGGAGCGCGGCCCGGCGCAAAGAGATCGCGGTGCGCATGGCGCTAGGCGCAGGACGTTGGCGCGTAATGCGGCAGCTCTTGACCGAAAGCGCGCTCTATGCGGCGGCGGGCGCGGTGTTGGGAATTGTGTTCGCGCAATGGGGCAGCCGCGTGCTGGCGTCGTACCTTGGGGGTTGGAACACCCCGGCCTTCCTGAATCTGTCGCTCGACGGCCGCGTGCTCGGATTCACCGTGGGCATCTCGGTGGCGGCATCGGTGCTGTTCGGATTTGCGCCTGCGTGGCGCGGCACGCGCGTCGATCCGCAGGCGGCAATGAAGAGCGATTCGCGCGGTATCGCGCAGGGGCAATCGCGGTTCGGCGCCGCCAAGGCGCTGGTGGCGATGCAGGCCGCGGTTTCGCTGGTATTGGTGACGGGCGCGGGGTTGCTGTTGAGCACGTTCTGGACGCTCACCGCGATGGATGCGGGATTCGAGCGCGACCATGTGTTGATCGTTCAAGTGTCGGTTGCCCAGGCGGATCTGCGCGCCGCGGGCTATTCGAAAGAGCGGCAGTTGCGCGAATACGAGGAAATGCGCGCGCGGCTCGAGGCGATTCCGGGCGTGCGCGCCGCAAGCTTCTCAAACACATGGCCAATCGCCGGGGACACGTTCAATACGACCATTTCGACGCCGGGCTCCCCGCCGCTTTCGCTCAGCGATGCGACGGTTTGGTACACGTATGCGAGCCCGCACTATCTGGATGCCGTGGGCACGCGGCTGATCGCGGGCCGCGATTTCGACGCTCACGATACCCAGGAATCGGCCGGCGTTGCGATCGTCAATGAAACGGCGGCGCGCAAGTATTTTCATACCGCGAATCCGGTGGGGCGGATTTGCGAATTGGCCGGCCGGCGCGCCGGCGCGATCGAGATTATCGGCGTGATGAAGGACTCGCGTTACACGGCGTTGACGGAACCGCAGCGGCCGGCCCTACTTCTTCCGCAGACCCAGGATCCGCGCGCGCGTCCTTATATAGCGTTCGAGGTGCGAACGGCCGGTGCGCCGCTCCTGCTTGCCTCGGCGGCGCGCGAGACGATCTTGAGCGTGGATGGCGGCATCAGCATCCAAACGCGAACCCTGGCCTCGCACGTGGAGGATTCCATCCGGCGGCAACGCATGCTGGCCCAGCTTTCCGGATTCTTTGGCGCGCTGGCGCTGTTGCTCGCGGTGGTCGGGCTCTACGGCGTGATCGCCCACAACATGGCCCGGCGGCGCGGCGAGATCGGCATCCGCATGGCGCTTGGTGCGGCGCGCGGACGCGTGGTGCGTATGGCGTTGGGCGACATCGCGGCGGTGCTTTCGGTGGGTTTGGCGGCGGGGGCGCTGGCATCGCTGGCGTTAACGAAATTCGTGGCAAGCTTCCTGTATGGCGTGGAGGCGCACGATCCGCGCATGCTCGCAGCCGCGGCCGCGCTCTTTGCGGCCGTCGCGATGCTAGCGGGATACATACCGGCGCGGCGGGCGGCGCAAGCCGATCCGATGGCAGCGTTGAGGGAGGAATGAGTTGAAGGCGCGATACCAGAACCGGATTGAGTTGCTCCAGGGAACGCTCGATATGTTGATCCTGCGCACGCTGCAGTGGGGCGCGCAGCATGGGTACGGCATCGGCAATGCGATCCGCGCCAATTCCGGCGAGCTGTTGAAAGTGGAGACGGGCTCGCTGTACCCGGCGCTACACAGGTTGGAGAAGCAGGGCTGGGTGAAGTCGGAATGGAAGCTGACCGAGACAAGCCAGCGCGCGAAGTATTACCGGCTGACGCCGAAGGGTAAGAAGCAATTGCTCGCGGAGCATGGACGCTGGGAGCAGTTGACGCAGGCGATCGCGGGGATCATGAGGGCGAAGGAGACGTAGTGAGATACCCCTATATTGACCCTCATAAGAATTATTTCCACATTTATCCGCCTTAGAAATCTAAGTCCGAATTCATTTCTGCTTGCATGACTCCCCGCCTGCCTGCTAGAGTCGAGTTCGTTTCCAGCCCATGCACGAGTCTCGTGTACTCAGCCGCGAAGAAGAAATTTATTGGATCGCCTTAAAGCTAGTTCCCGGATTGGGAACGCGCACGGCGAATAAGCTACTCGACCGCTTTCGGACGCCGCAAGCCATCTTCCGCGCTTCGCGAACGGAATTGGAAGTGGCGGGCGTGTCGGGAACCGTAGCGCAATCCGTCGCGAGCGGGTGCACCTTCGACGACGCGGCTACGCAGCAGGAAAAAATGGCCGAGTGTGGCGCGGTCGCGATTCCGATTGGGGATGCGCGTTACCCGGATGCGCTGCGCGAGATCTACGATCCGCCAATACTCCTCTTTACGCGTGGACGGGTCGAGTTGCTGCGGTCGATCAGTATTGGGGTGGTTGGGACGCGCCGCCCTACACCCTACGGGCTGGCTGTAGCCGAGCGGCTTTCTGCCGATCTAGCTCATGCGGGCATGACAATCACCAGCGGGATGGCGCGCGGCATCGATACAGCGGCGCATAAAGGCGCCCTGGGGGTGGCAGGGGACACGATCGCCGTGTTCGGCTGCGGCGTCGATGTGGTCTATCCCACTGAAAACAAGAAACTTGCGGCGGAAATCGCGGAGAAAGGGCTGCTCATCTCGGAGTTTCCTATGGGCGCGGTGGCGTTTCCGCAGAATTTCCCGATCAGAAACCGCATTATCAGCGGATTGAGCGTGGGCGTGCTGGTGGTTGAGGGCGCGCAGTATAGCGGTTCCGCGATTACGGCAAAGCTGGCCATGGATCAGGGGCGCGAGGTTTTCGCGGTTCCCGGAAACATCACCTCAAAGTTGAGCTGGGCCCCTAACCTCTTGATAAAGCAAGGTGCGCGGCTGGTGCAGGAGTGGAACGACGTCGTCTCTGAGCTTCCGGTTGAATCCCGCAGGCATCTAATTGAAGTAGGAAGGCGAAAGCTGCTGGGCGAAAGCGAAGCGGCGGAAAACGCAACCGCGGGCGGCGAACCGGCATCCTTATTTAACAGCCGAGGGCCCGAATTGGGTGAGGTGGCCCGCCGTACGCTGGAATCGCTCAAAGTGGATGCTTCCATCCCTCTGGACGATCTTATTGAAAAGATTGAAGATACATCAACAAGCGAAATTATTGCCGCGCTTTTCGAGCTGGAAATGCAGGGGCTTGTCAAACAGTTGCCCGGCAAGAACTTTGTGAAAGTGTGGTAATGTCAAACCGGAAACAGGCATCGTTAACGCGCGGCATTGAGCCACGCAGTGAAACTCTATGGCAAAAGCTCTGGTAATCGTGGAATCGCCGGCTAAGGCGAAGACCATCAACAAATACCTGGGCAAGCAGTTTATAGTCAAAGCTTCCCTTGGTCATATCAAAGATCTTCCGAAGAAGGATCTCGCGGTGGATGTGGAACACAACTTCCAGCCCCGCTATGAGGTCATTGAAGGAAAGAAAAAGCTCGTCAGCGAGTTGAAACAAACCGCTAAGAAGGTGGACGACGTGTACCTCGCGGCCGACCCTGACCGCGAAGGCGAGGCCATCTGCTATCACCTGCAAGAGGAATTGAGCGATGGCAAAAAAGGCCCGCGCATTTACCGGGTGATGTTCAACGAAATCACCAAAAAGGCGATTGAAAAGGCGTTTGAAAAGCCGACCCAGGTGAATGTAAACCTGGTGGAAGCGCAGCAGGCGCGGCGCGTGCTCGACCGGCTGGTGGGATATAAGATTTCGCCGCTGCTTTGGGACAAAGTCCGGCGCGGGTTGTCCGCGGGACGCGTGCAAACGGTGGCGCTGCGGCTGATTGTGGAACGTGAGCGCGAAATCCGCGCGTTCATTCCCAAGGAATACTGGACGATCGACACCGATCTGAACGCGAAGAAGCCGCCGGTGCTCACGGCGCGGCTGAACCGGATCGGCGACGTAGCGGCGGAGGTTGGAAACCAGGAAGCTTCGGATGAAATCGTCGCGGCGCTCGATGGGGCAACCTACATCGTCAAATCGGTCGGGACGCGCGAGAAGAAGCGCAACCCGGTAGCGCCGTTCATCACGTCGACGCTGCAGCAGGAGGCCTCGCGCAAGTTGCGCTTCAGCGTGAAGCGCACCATGATGCTGGCGCAACGCCTTTATGAAGGCATCGAAATGGGCAAGGACGGCGCAGTAGGTCTGATCACCTACATGCGTACCGATTCGACGCGCATTTCGGACGACGCTATCCGCGACGTACGCGACCTGATCACCGAGCGCTACGGCAAGGAATTCCTGCCGGCGAACGCGAACATATACAAATCGAAGAAAGACGCGCAAGACGCGCACGAAGGCATCCGGCCCACCTCGATGGCTTATGCGCCGGACGTGATCGAGAAGCATCTGGCCGAAGATGAGATGAAACTCTACCGGCTGATCTGGAACCGCTTCGTGGCGTCGCAGATGATGCCGGCGCTCTACGATCAGACGACGATCGACGTCTCCACCAAGGGCAAGAACGGCGTGGATTACACCTTCCGCGCAACCGGCTCCGTGCTGAAGTTCGAAGGGTTCCTGAAGGTTTACCAGGAAGGCAAAGATCAGTCCGACGATGACGACGAGGAATTGAAGCATCGGCTGCCCCTGGTGGCCGAAGGCGAGGTGCTTCGGTTCAAGGCTATCCGGCCGGAACAGCATTTCACCGAGCCGCCCCCGCGCTACAACGAGGCCACGCTGGTGAAACGGCTCGAAGCCGACGGCGTGGGACGTCCTTCGACTTACGCATCGATTCTTTCGACCATTCAAGAGCGCGAGTACGTCAAGAAGGACGCCAACCGGTTTATTCCGACGGAGCTCGGAATGGTGGTAACCGATCTATTGCTCGAATCGTTCGACGACATCTTCGACGTGAAGTACACGGCGCGGATGGAGGAAGAACTCGACGATATCGAAGAAGGCAAGCTCGATTGGCGCACGGCCATGGCCGACTTTTATAAGCGCTTCGAGAAAGACATCAAGCATGCCGAAGAGCACATGACCGATATCAAGCGGATGGAGAAACCCACCGGCTTGAATTGCGAAAAGTGCGGCAAGCCCCTGGTGATCAAGTGGGGCAAACACGGTAGCTTCATCGCGTGCACGGGTTATCCGGATTGCACATACACGCGCGAGCTGACGGTCGATCTGCCGGACGTGGATAAGATCGATCTCTCCGAGCAGGGCGACGAGGAATACTGCGAGAATTGCGGCCGCCCGATGGTGCTGAAGAAGGGCCGCTTCGGGAACTTCCTGGCCTGCACGGGCTATCCGGATTGCAAGACTACCAAGCAGATCGGCGGCGTCCAGAAGAAAACCGATCAGCCGCTCGATGAGAAATGCCCGCAATGCAGCAATCATTTGGTGGTCAAGCACGGGCGCTTCGGCGAGTTCACCGCTTGCAGCAACTACCCCACATGCAAGTACGTCAAGCAGAAGACGATCGGCGTGAAGTGTCCGGAGTGCAGCGAGGGCGAAGTGGTGGAGCGGCGTTCGAAGCGCGGCAAGACCTTCTACGGCTGCAACCGCTGGCCGGATTGCAACTTCGTGGCTTGGGGCAAGCCGGTGGACCAGAAGTGTCCGGAGTGCGGCAACCCCTACATGATCGAAAAGTGGCTGAAGGCGGGCGCGGTGCTGCAATGTCCCAATGCGGAATGCAAGCACAAAATCGAGCTGCCGCCGGCGCCGCCAGAGGAATCCGAACCCGTGGCTGTCTTGACGAAGTGACCGGCAGATGACGAGAGCGGCCCAGCTTAGTTGGCGGGCGCTCGTCCTGCTGGTGATATCCGGGTTTCTCAACTATTTCGACCGCTCCAACCTTTCTGTCGGCGCGGGTCAAATCCAAGGCGAGTTACATCTGGATCCGCTGCAGCTAGGTATGCTGCTCTCGGCATTCTTCTGGACCTACGCGCTGATGCAGGTGCTGCTCATCGCGGGCTGGCTGGTCGACCGCTTCAACGTTTGCTGGATTCTGGCGGGCGGATTCTTTCTGTGGTCGGGCGCCACGGCGGTTACCGGCGCGGCGCGCGCCTTTTCCGTGATGTTCGGGCTGCGGCTGCTGCTCGGCGTTGGCGAATCGATCGCGTACCCTTCGTACTCGCGCCTGCTCGCGAATTACTTTCCGGAGGAGCGGCGCGGGTTGGCGAACGCGCTGATCGACGCTGGAACCAAGCTCGGTCCGGCATTCGGGACGCTGCTCGGCGGATGGCTGATGATCATCTACGGCTGGCGCGTCTTCTTCGTGGGATTAGGAGCAGCGAGTCTGATCTGGCTGATTCCCTGGTTCCTATGGATGCCGCGCGGCAAGGGCTCCGAGACGCGAGAGCATCCGGAAGCGATGCCCGGCGCGTGGGAGATTCTGCGGCAGCGCCCGGCAATCTGCACCGCGCTGGGTCTCTTTTGCTCGAATTATTTCTGGTACTTCCTGGTCACCTGGCTGCCTCTGTATTTGCAGAATGAGCGGCATTTCAGCGCGGCCAAAATGGCGGTGGTTGCGTCGTCGGCTTACTTTGCGATCGCCGTTTCGGCGACTGCGTCAGGCTGGCTATCCGATCACTTGATCGCACGCGGGGCTTCAGCGAATCGCGTACGCAAGACGTTTGCTGGCGTGGGTCTGACGCTTTCGACGATCATTTTGCCGGTGGCGATCGTGAAAGACGCGGACGTGGCGACCGTTCTGCTTTTGGTGGCTTGCTTTTGCTTCGGCATGTACACCGCGAATGTCTTCGCCATCACGCAGACGCTGGCGGGTCCGCGAGCGTCGGGTAAGTGGACCAGCCTGCAGAACGGATTCGCGAACTTTGCAGGGGTCACGGCGCCGTGGTTGACCGGCTGGATCGTCAAGGAGACCGGGCAATACTATTTGGCGTTTGTGGCCGCGGCAGTGGTGGCGTTGGCCGCGGCTGGGATCTTTGTGTTTGGCATACGGCGCATTGAGCCGGTGAAGTGGGCCGCGCGCCGAGCGTAGCCTCCTACGGCGCTTGCGCAGGCCGCGCAGCCTGCGCCACTAACACCGAAATCGAATACGGCGGAAAGATACGGGTGAAGGTGAAGCTCAGGCCGTCGATATCGAGGGTTTCGGGTGTGATTCGCGCGGGCTGCGTGATGGCGTTGCTGTCGTCCGGCCGCGCGCTGCGCAGAGTGATGAGCTTGCCTTTGGGTTGCACCGAGCCGATGCCCGTAAATTCGACGCGGACCTGCTGCGCGGTTTCGGCGCGATTGACCACTTTGATGTAGATCGTGTTAGTTTTGCTATCGCGCGTGGCGCTGAAGAAGAGCAACGGAACAGCGCGCGGTTGGGGCGGAAGCGTCGGCGGGGTACTGGCGGAAATCCCCTGTTGCTGTGGCGTAGGCGTCCACTCGCGGGTGGGCACGTTCTTCGCGGTGAGCGGAAGCACGAGATCCCCGTGGTTCGAACTGAACATCTGTTGCGCCCAATACGCCGGTGAGCCATAGGCGCTCATCCCGTCGTAGCCGATGAGATCGGTGCGCCACTGCATGGCGCCGGGGCTGACATTAACGAAGAGCGGCGCGTAACTCGACATGATGACCAGGTCGGAATTGCGTTCCATGCCGGTCATCCAGGCCGCATCGCCAAGCGCAGCGCTCATGTTCGGCGTAGGTTCGCCGGCGCGTGTCGCCCATTCGCCGACAAATACCTTGGGACCGCTGCGCGGCCGCTCGTCGTAATCGTGGGAGTGTGAGGCCATTTCGTCTTCGGAGCGGCGGTAGTAATGCTCGTCGATGACATCCGGCGTGCGCGTGGTGACGCGAGTAGTGGCGATGACTTGCAGGCGCGGATATTTCGCTTTGATCGCATCGAAGAACTGCGTGAAGCGGCCGTCGTAGGTACCACCATCGCGGCGGTCAAAGTTATCTTCGTTGCCAACCTCGACGTATTCGAGCGGAAACGGCTCCGGGTGTCCGTCCTTGACGCGGCGCGCACCCCACGTGGTGTTGGCCCCGCCGGTGACGTATTCGATTTCATCCAGCGCATCCTGAACGTAAGGCGCGAGCGCGGTACCGGGCGCGACGCGCTCGCCATGCAGCGAGTAACCCGCGTAGACGGCGAGCAGCGGCTGCATGTGCAGGTCCTCGCACCATTCGAGGAATTCGAGCAGTCCGAGGCCGTCGGAAGACCAATACTTCCAGGCGTCATCTAAGTGGCCGGGACGCTGGGAGATGTCGCCGATGGTCTTCTTCCAATCGAAACGGGTGGCGATGGTGTTCCCTTCGAGATAATTGCCGCCGGGGAAGCGCAGGAACGCCGGATGCATGTTGGCGAGAAGCTGCATGATGTCCTTGCGGTTGCCGTTGGGACGGTCATTGTAGGTGGGGCGGAACAGCGAAACCATTCCGAACCACACCGTGCCGGGCTTACTCGACGAGATGGTAAAGCGCCCATCCGCGGAAGGCCGAACCGGCCCGGTGGTGAGCGCCACATCGTACTTGCGCCAGGCATTGGTGATGCGCGCCACTTGAGCCATGGCGTCGCCGAGCGAGAGCGTGAGCGGGCCCGTGAAGCCAGGCGCCGCCTTGGCGTAGAACGATGCGCGATACGTGGTGCGCGGGAAGATGGGGATGCCCCAGAAGCCATCGTTCACAATCCCGGCGCCCTTAGCGTCTTTGTCGATGGTGAGCTTGAGGCTAACCGGGACCGCTTCGTTGAATGGCGTGGCGGGGTCGAGCGCCATGTTGCCGGAGCCGGTGAGTTGCCAATGGACAGGCTGTGCGGCGTCTTCCTTGAAGTTGCGATTGCGAATCAATTCGGCGTACATGCCGCCATCGTAGGAATAATTGATCTCTTCGGTCATGATGCCGTAGAGCATCGGGCTAACGTGCGCCGCGGTGTGGTCGCTATCGATCTGGAGGACGGTGGGCTCCTGCGCGCAAAGGCCGGCGCACAGCAAAGCGAGAAGCGCGGTGATGCGATACATGGCGTCTCCTAGCTGCATTTCACCATAACGGAGGGCCTGCTTGAGCTGCAAGCGCTTACACCACTGCTGTACGATAGATGCAAATGGATAGGCGCGATTTCTTGACCGGCGCGGCTGCGGCTGCGGTAGGGCAATCCGTAAACCTTGCTGCGCAGGCCGGGAAACCGGCGTTACCTTTCAATGCGATTCAGATGGGGCCGCACAGTTTGTGCGATGAGGGAATCGACCACGCACTCGATCTGATTCAGGATACGGCGGCCACCAATGTGGTGATGGTGTACAGCCACATGTATCACGGTGGGTACGGCAAGCCAATCCAGATGTTCGCGCCCGACCACGGCGTGACCCCGCGCGACACGCGCAATCGCAAGCTTCCGCTGGTCTGGGTGAAACACCACGAAGAGTATTTCAAGAACACTTCGCTGCGGCATCCGACCATCGATTCCAGCTTCGAGTACGGGAATCGCGACCTGTTTAAAGAGGCACTGCAGCCGATCCGCAAGCGCGGCATGAAGCTGTATGCACGCATCCTGGAAGGCTCGGGCCGCGAGCCTGCGGAGGCGATCAAGAATTACGCCAAGGTCGAAACGCGCGACATCAACGGAAAAGCCACCAGCGTGCCGTGCTGGAACCATCCCGAATACATCGCCTGGTGGTCGGCGACCGTCGAAGACATGTTCCGCAGCTATGAGTTGGATGGCTTGCAGTGGGGCGCGGAGCGGCAGGGTCCCCTGATGAACGTCATCGTGCCGTGGAACAATAATCCGCCGGTTTGTTTTTGCGAGTTTTGCAACGCGCGCGCGAAAGCCAAGGGCATCGATGCGGAGCGCGCAAAACTTGGGTTCACGAAGCTCTACGAATACGTGCGCGGCGGCGCGAAATCGCCTGATGGAGCGTTCGCCGGGTTCCTCGGCGTGCTGATCCGCTATCCCGAGATTTTGTCGTGGGAGTATCAATACCGCCAGGCGCGCGAAGACATGCAGCGTGCGATTTACAAGACCGTGAAATCCATCAAACCCGATGCGCCGGTGGGCTGGCATGTGGATCATCAACCGTCGAGCTGGGACATCGTGTATCGCGCGGAGATGAGTTATGCCGAGATGGCGCCATATTCGGACTACATCAAGTTCATTGCGTATCACGATGTGCTGGGTCCGCGAATCCGATTCTGGTATCTGGCGCGCCTGCAGCGCACGGTGCTGAGTGAACTGAGTTTGAAAGAGTCGCTCGATCTGTATTACGACATCTTCGGCTACGACAAGACGAAGGAACCCGGCGTCGATCAATTGGCCACGACAGGCTTTTCGCCCGACTACGTGTTTCGCGAGACCAAGCGCAGCGTGGCGTCAGCCGAAGGCAAGACCAAGATTTACCCGGGCATCGGCTTCGATGTACCGTGGGGCAATGCGCCGATTCCGGCGGACCCCGAAAAGGTCTACGAGTGCGTAAAGAAAGCCTTCGAAGGCGGCGGCGCGGGGATTGTCGTGTCGCGCGAGTACGAGGAGATGCGCGTAGCGAATTTGAAGGCGGTGGGTCGCGCGGTGCGGGAGATAGGAAAGTAGCTAGCTCTCAACCAGAGCATGAGAAACCCACTCCGCAAGTGGCTTCGCGCGCCACACCGCCTCGCCAGCATAGGCGACCAACACGACGCGAGCCCTATCGCCGGAGTTGTCATAGAACTTACTGAAATCCGCCAATTGGAGCGCTCGACCAGCATTTGAGAGGCTTCGGGCATATCGCCGCCTCACATCGGCATCCGGTATGAAGTGACCTCCCATCGCGACCCGATTCCGTATACGCATGATACAGCGCTCCGGGCTATCCAGCCCGATGAAAATCAAATGGACCTCATATCCGTTGGACTTGGCTTGACGCATAGGCGCCAATCGGCGACTGCTCGAGAGCGTCGTCTCGATTGCGAAGCTGCATTTCCGATCGAGGTAGTCAGCGGTTCGTTGTAGAACCTCTCTTCCTGCAGTAATCGCCGCCGCCCGCGGATCGAGAGGATTCAGGCCACGGGCTATGAAATCCGGATCAAGTAACCGTTCGCGGCCTTCAAAATCAACGGACTGCGTAAGCGTGGATTTACCTGAACCGTTGGGGCCGGCAATTAGCGTGAAGACGGGCACGCGATCTTATGCGGCGTGCGCCGTCAATTCGCGAATGATTGTGTAGTTGTCGCCAGCGTGCGGCAAAGCTGTCCAGCGGATTTCAAAGCGCCTGCCATCGGCGCGTTCCATCACGTTCAGACCGTCCGCGTCTATATAGAAGACGGGCAACCCAGCCGCTAGCGTTTCTATAAACGCCTGACGACATGCTGCCTCTACCGCAGTGTCAAAGTCGGCGCTACGAAAATCGTAGGCAGCAGCCATGATTTATTGTACACACCACGCCTGCGGGGGCTCACAAGCCATCGCTCAGCGGCTTGCCAATCTCCCAGTGATGCCCGAAGGGGTCCACAATTCTTCCCAAGCGCCAGCCGTAGTTATTGCGAACCGGCCAGACAATCGTCGCGCCGGCGGCGACGGCGCGATCGAACACGGCGTCGGGATTCTCAACCACCAGCACCATGCGCACAGTTCCGCCACCAAGAGACTCAGGGCTGAAATTCTGGTGTTCGGGCGATTCGTCGGCGACCCAGAATTCGGCGCCGTCCACGGAAAGACGAGCAACGACGGCGCCGCTCGGATCCTCGACGCGGAACCCTTCCACCGCGCCGAGCGCGGCTTTGTAGAAGTCGACTGCTTCCGCGCCGCGCCGCACGGAGAGCATCGGCGCAATGGAGGTTTTGTGCGTCATACGTCCTACGCTGTGAGTGTCGGATGTTTTCGGGCGAAGCCGGCGGCGTCCTGATAGGCTTTCCCTACGGCGATCAGGTGGGCTTCGCCGAACGGACGCGCCATGAAGGTCACGCTGGCCGGCGAGCCGTTCTCATAGAAGCCGTTCGGGATGGCGAGCGCGGGATAGCACGCCAGGTTCGCCATATTGAAGTGGCGCTGCATGGGGCTCTGGACGCGAGCGCCGCCTCGCCCCCCTCCACCACCACGCCCTCCACGTCCACCGCCAGCGACGGCTGCCCCCGGAGCGGCTGTTGGGTCGGCTGCGCCGCGGCCTCGTCCTCCGCGTCCGCCGCCTCCTCCGCCTGCGCCACTGTTGGCAGGGGCAAGGTAGACATCCACATCGGCAGTCGCCTCGGCTAGCTTCATCATCATCATGCTGCGGGCGCGCTGCGCCTGCAGATATTCGACGGCGGGCATCAGACGGGCGCTGCGCCATCCATTGCCGCGGCCCGGGTTGGTGAGTTCCTTGTCGCGGCCCGTGCGGATCAACTCATCGAAGAAGACGGCCGATTCGATGCCATAGCTGGAGACCTCGAGCGTCCAATCCGGCACTGTGACCGGAATGAGCTTTACGCCCAACGAATGCATCTTTTCGAGCGTGGCGTCGTCGAGCTTCTTGGCGGCGGGATCGCGGGTTTCGTCAAAAGCGTCCTTCAAGTAGCCGACGCGCAGCTTGCGAATGTCGATGCGGGCATTGTAGTTGAACGGAATGTCCGAAACGCTGAGGTCGCGGCCATCGGGCTTGGCGATCACGCTCATCACGAGAGCGCAATCTTCGGCGTAACGGCACAGCGGACCGAGACGATCCTGGGTCCACGAGAGCGCCATGACGCCATAGCGGCTGACGCGGCCGAACGTGGGGCGCAGGCCGCTGATGCCGCAGCGGCCGGAGGGGCTGAGAATCGAGCCGCTGGTTTCGGTGCCGATGCCGAACGCGACGCAGCCGGCGGCAGTGGCGGATGCCGGTCCGGCCGAAGATCCGCTCGAACCTTGCTCCAGATTCCAGGGGTTCTTGGTCTGGCCGCCGAACCATTGATCGCCCTGTGCCAGTTCACCGGTAGTGACCTTGGCAATGAGCACCGCGCCGGCGTCGCGCAGCATCTCGATGACGCTGGCATCCTCGTCGATCATTTGGTCTTTATAGGCGTTCGAGCCCCAGGTGGTCTTGAAGCCCTTCACCGCGATAATGTCCTTGGCGCCCCAGGGAATGCCGTGCAGCGGCCCGCGGTACTTGCCAGCAGCGATTTCAGAATCGGCCTTCTTGGCCTGGGCCATCGCGGTCTCGTCGAGAAATGTCACCACGCAGTTCAGCTTGTCGTTGTACTTGTGCAAGCGCGCGAGATACATCTCGGTCAGCTCGACCGACGTCACTTTGCGCGTGCGCAGCAAATGCGCTAGATCGCCGATGGAGGCGAACGCCAGGTCTTCGACGTTGGCAGGCCGCCTGGCTGCGGACACGCTGAAGACCAGCGGTGAGCGCGCGCGGTCGACCTTCATGCCGGGCGTGACGGGGCTGAAGTAGAAGGGCGGCTGGACATCATTAGGGATGTGAAGGTCGCGGATTTCCTGATAGCGGACGAGGCTTTGATTCAGGCCGTTCAACATGGCTTTCTGGTCGGCATCGGTGAACTCGAGGCCGGAAAGCTTGAGCGCATCCTGCAACATTCCCTGCGTGAATTCCGGGGCGGTGGCGTCGCTCTGTTGGGCTTGGGCCCAGAGCGCGCCAGGCAGCAACGTGGCTCCCAGGCCGGCAGCCGAGAAATAATTCAGAAAGCGGCGGCGGTTTTCGTCAATGGCTTGGGGCATGGCGTTCTCCTCAAAAGATTATTGGCTACGGGTGAACACAGGCAAACACGGATAACACAGTATATCCTTTGCGTTTTTATCTGTGTTTGAGCGAGTCCGACACTTTGATCCCGTACTCCGCAGCCTTCGCAAGAATGGCCGCCTCATCGAGTGTCAGGATGTTAGAATCGCGTACCACCGGCTTGCCATTGACCATCACGTCACGAACGTCATCGGCTTTGAGCGCGTAAACCATCTGCGAAGCGGCATCGTAGAGCGGGAGCGCGTTGGGCCGGTCGAGCCGTACCGTGATGAGATCGGCGCGTTTGCCGGGTTCGAGCGAGCCGATCTCGCGGTCGAGCCCGAGCGCCCTCGCGCCGCGTATGGTGGCCATCTCGAGAGCCGTGGTGGCGGGTAACACGGTCGGATCAAGCGATGTCACTTTGGCCAGCTTGGCGGCGAGATCCATCTCTTCGAACAAGTTGAAATCGTTGTTGCTGCCGGCGGGGCCGTCCGGGCCGAGGCCGACATTGATGCCGAGGGCCAGCATCCGCACCACAGGCGCGACGCCGCTTCCCAGCTTCATATTGCTCGAAGGACAGTGCGCCACGCCGACGTTGCGCGCTTTGAGAATCGCCATATCGGCTTCGCTCACCCACACGCAGTGCGCGGCAACCGTGCGGCCGCTCAGAACGCCAAGCGTGTCGAGCGTCTTGGTGGGGCTGGTGTGGCGCTTAGCCTGTTCGTCGTCGTTCTCTTTCTTGGTTTCGGAAAGGTGAATCAGCAACGGCACGTTGTACTTGTTGGCCAGCGCGCGCGAAGCTTTGAGTGTTTCGTCGGAATTGGTGTAGAGCGCATGCGGGGCCACTGCGGGAACGACGAGCGGGTCGTTGCGGAAGCGTTGGATGTAGCGCTCGGCGTATTTGAGGGCATCGGCGGGCGTCTTGGCATCGGCGACGGGGAAGCCGATCACGGTTTCGCCGAGGACTCCGCGCATGCCTGCCTCTTTGGCCGCTTCGGCAACGACATCCTCGAAGTAATACATGTCGGTGAACGTCGTCGTGCCGCCGAGCAGCATTTCAAGACAGCCGAGGCGAGTGCCCCATCGGACAAAATCGGGGCTGACATTCTTGGCTTCGGCGGGAAAGATGAAATGCTCGAGCCAATCCTGAAGCTTTTTGTCGTCGGCGATGCCGCGAAAGAGCGACATGGCGGCGTGTGTGTGCGTATCGATGAGGCCGGGGGCGAGGATGGCGTCGGGACGATCGAGACGCTGCGCGGCTTGATAGCGGGCATCAATTTCGGCGCGTGTGCCTACGGCCAGGATTAGACCGCCGCGGATCGCCACGGCGCCGTTTTCGATGACGCGGCGCTGCGGGTTTTCGGTGATGACGTAACGCGCGGACCAGATCCAATCGGCCGGCGCGGCCGCGAGCGTTGCGCCGAGGAGCAGCAGACTAAATAAACGATGCATCGAAGGGCTTCGGAAAGAGCGCGCTCATCTTGTAGGTTTCGGTTTTACCGCGCGGGTTGACCAGCGTGATTTCGATATCGCCGCAAAACTCCCAAATGATCTGACGGCAGGCGCCGCAGGGCGGCGTGAGATCGTCGGTATCGGCGGCGACGCCAATGCGGCGGAATTTGCGCGCGCCTTCGGAGATCGCTTTAAAAACGGCGACGCGCTCGGCGCAGAGAGTGAGTCCGTAGGTTGCGTTTTCCACATTGCAGCCAGTGTGGATGCGACTGTTGTCGTCTTCGAGCGCTGCGCCGACGCGAAACTTGGAAAACGGCGCGTGCGCATGAGCGCGGGCATCGAGCGCGGCTTGAAGCAACGCATCCATCATGCAAGTTTCGGCAACAGCGCCTTCAAGAAGCGTACCAAGGCCCCGCGCACCTGCGCGCCGGTCTCCAGAACTTCTTCGTGATTGAGCTTCCCGGGCAGGATTCCCGCAGCCATATTCGTGACGCACGAAATCCCGAGGACCTTCATCCCCATGTGATTGGCGGCGATGGCTTCAAGCGCTGTGGACATCCCCACCAGATCGGCGCCAATGGCGCGCAGGTAGCGGATCTCGGCGGGTGTTTCGTAGCTAGGACCGAGCACAGCGGCGTAGACGCCCTCGGCGATACCGATTCCCAATTCCGCGGCAGTCTGTTTCGCGGCCTCGCGGAATGCGCGGTCGTAGACCTCGCTCATGTCTGGAAAACGCGGGCCGAGGCTGTCGTCATTGGGACCGGTTAACGGATTGGCGCCCTGCAGATTGATGTGATCGGAAATGAGGACCAACCCGCCGCGCTGGTAAGCGAGATTGATGCCGCCCGCGGCGTTAGTGAAGACGATCGAGCGGACGCCCAGAGCGCCCAACGCGCGCACGCCGAAAACCGCCTGCTGAGCCGTCACGCCTTCATAAAGATGCACGCGGCCGGACATCGCGGCGAGCTCGGTATCGCCAAGCTTGCCGAGGACTAACTTGCCTGCGTGGCCGATCGCGGTCGAAGCGGGCCAGCCCGGAATTTCGCAGTAGGGAACTTCAACGCGCTGATCAAGCTCATCGGCAAACGCGCCCAATCCGCTGCCCAGCACAATGGCGATGGCGGGACGCAAAGCCGTACTGCTGCCAATGAATTGGGCTGCATTTTGAAAAGCGGAAGTCAAAGGAACATTCCCACGATGCAGGCGGACATGAAGTTCGCCATCGATCCGGCGGCCACAGCTCGCAGGCCAAGCCGCGCGAGATCAGACTTGCGGTTTTCGGCGAGTGCGCCAATGCCGCCGATCTGAATCGCGATGGAACTGAGATTAGCGAATCCGCACAGCGCGTAGGTAGCGATGGTGAACGAATTTCCCTGCAGTTGATTGCGGATGGTTCCAAGTTGCGTGAATGCGACCGCCTCATTGGTGACCAGGCGCGTGCCAAGTAACCCGCCCACGACGCCGGCATCGTGCCACGGTACGCCCATTAGCCAGGCTAGGGGCGCAAAGATCGCGCCGAAGATGGTTTCGAGCGAAACCGGAACGAAGGAGGCGAACCCGTGAACCCATTTGAGAATACCGTTGGCCATGGCGATCAGCGCCAGAAATGCAATCAGCATAGCGGCGATGTTGAGCACGAGGCGGAGACCATCACCCGCGCCCTGCGCGGCCGCATCGATGACATTGACCGCTGTCTGCTCGGTCTTAATATCCACGCGCCCGGCGGTGGCCGGCTTGCCGACTTCCGGAACGATAATCTTGGCGAGCATGATGGTCGCCGGCGCGGTCATGATTACAGCCGTGAGCAAATGCCGGATTTCGACATGCCCCGCCATGACGTAGAGCGCCATGACAGCGCCGGAAACATGCGCCATGCCGCACGTCATGATGGTGAACAGCTCGGATTCCGTCATGCCGGCGATGAAGGGTTTGATGGTGAGCGGCGCTTCGGTCTGGCCCATGAAGATGCTCGCAGCCACATTGAGCGCTTCGGCGCCGCTTACGCCCATGATTTTCTGCATCCCGATCGCCATGACGCGTACGATGCGCTGCATGACGCCGAGATAATACAAAATCGAAAAGAACGATGCAATGAAGATGATGATCGGCAGGACTTGAAAGGCGAAGTAGAAGCCCCCGGGACCGGTGGGGCTTCCAAGATTGCCGAAGACGAAAGTCGCGCCGGTCTCGGCGAAGCCAAACATGGCCGCCACACCCTCGCTTGCCTTGCGTAGCGCGCCGCTGAGCGGCGTTTTGAGAACGAGAAATGCGAACAGGCACTGCAAACCGAGACCCCAGGCGATGAGGCGAGGTTTGATGTTGCGCTTGTGGTTCGACAGGAGCCAGGCAAAGGCGAGAATAACCGCCAGGCCCAATAGCCCAGTGAACCGGCCCATGCTAGCCCACGACTTCCAGAATCAACTCACGCTCATCCGGCTTCTGCGATGAAATGCGGAAGGCGTCTTCCACCATTTCGGCGGCTTCCTCGACGTGGTCTTCCTTGGTGTAGTAGAGACGACAGAGCACGGAACCGGCATCAACCTTCTCGCCGGCTTTGACCTCGAGAATGATGCCGACGGCGGGATCGATGGAGTCTTCCTTGCGTTCGCGGCCTGCGCCGATCATATTGGACGCGGCGCCGATATCCTGCGCGGCGATGCTGCTGATATAGCCGGCGCGCGGCGAAGAGATCTCGCGCATGCCCGTGGCGTTGGGCAGCAGCTCGAATTTGTCGAGCGCCTGCGGATTGCCGCCCTGCGCGGCAACCACCTGCTTGAATTTCTTATACGCCGAACCATCCACCAAGTGCTTCTCGGCGACGCGGCGGGCTTCATCGAGCGTTGCGGCCTTCTTGCCAAGGAAGATCATGCGCGCAGCCAGCTCGAGGCACAGCTTGGTGAGATCGGCCGGGCCGGCGTTTTGCAGCGTTTGCGAAGCTTCCATGACTTCCAGCGCATTGCCCACGGCGTAGCCGAGCGGCTGGCTCATATCGGTGATGAGCGCCTGAACTTTCTTATCCATGCGGCGGCCGATGCCGACCATGGCCTGAGCGAGGCGGCGCGCATCGACTTGCTTTTTCATGAAAGCGCCGGAGCCCACTTTCACATCGAGCACAAGCGCGTCCACGCCCTCGGCGAGTTTCTTCGACATGATCGACGAAGAGATCAGCGGAATGGATTCTACGGTCGCGGTGACATCGCGCAGAGCATACAGTTTGCGGTCGGCGGGCGCGAGGCGATCGGACTGTCCGATGAAACAAAGGCCGTGTTCGGCGAGCTGCGCGGTGAATTCTTCCGGGGTGAGATCGGTGCGGAAGCCGGGAATGGATTCGAGCTTGTCGAGCGTGCCGCCGGTGTGGCCGAGCGCGCGGCCCGACATCATGGGCACAATCACGCCCGCGGCCGCTGCGAGTGGAGCGACGATAAAGCTTGTCTTATCGCCCACGCCTCCAGTGGAGTGCTTATCGACTTTTATACCGGGTACGGAGGAAAGATCTACCGTGTCGCCCGAACGCAGCATGCACTCCGTGAAGCGGCTGAGTTCCCGGTCCGACATGCCGGAGAAATAAACAGCCATCAGGAACGCCGCCATCTGATAGTCCGGCGTGTCGCCCGAGGTGTACGCCTCGATGAGAAAATCGATCTCTTCGGGGGCGAGCTCTTCCCCGTCGCGCTTGCGTTGGATCAAGTCAACTGTACGCATTATGAGACACTTAGCCTACCATCCTGCGGGGCTGAAAGTAAAGGAAAGGTTACGGCGTAACAAGGCAAATTTGACGGCGAAAATCGGCTGGCGAAAAGCTCGCGGGCGCGGGTATGTTCGACTCCCATTCGGACCGGCGATTGGCAAGTTGGTTGCGAGAACTACATGCCGGAGAATAGATTCCCATGCTTCGTCAACTATCTGTGCTTGCAATCTTTGGTCTGAATCTCACATCAGCCGTCTGGGGCCAAAGCGTACCGCTTTACCGTGTAACTGTGGTGGAGCGCACAGTAAAGGCGGTCAATTATCAATACCGCAGCGGGCCGACCGGGTTAGATTTTCGCGGTACGGTACTGTTGCCGGAGTCAAAAGGCGACGCCACCGTGGAATCGAAGGCAGGGCGCACCGAGATCGATGCTCGCTTCAGCCATCTTCCTTCGCCCGCGCGGTTCGGCGGCGAATATCTGACCTATGTCCTTTGGGCGATTACGCCGGAGGGACATCCAAAGAACTTAGGTGAGATCATTCCCGGGTCGTCGGACAAAGCTCACACCACCGTCACGACGGATTTACAGGCCTTCGGTTTGATCGTCACCGCGGAGCCCTATGCCGCTGTGCGTGAGCCAAGCGATGTGGTGGTGATGGAAAACCAAGTCCGGCCGGACACCATCGGAGGCGTGGAGCCGGTGCAGGTGCGCTATGAGCTGATGCCGCGTCACGGCTACACCTACAACAAGCCTGCCGATATGAAGGCTGTGGAAAGCGGGCCCATGGTTTCGATGGGCGAATACGAAACGATGCTCGAGGTCTACCAGGCGCAAAACGCCGTGCAGATTGCGCAGTCTTCGGGCGCGGCGCAGTATGCGCCGGAGGTTCTGAGCAAGGCGCAGAGCCAGTTGCAGGATGCACAAACCTTGCGCGCCAGAAAAGCGGATAAGAGCCTGATCATTACCGCGGCGCGCAACGCCGAACAGACGGCGGAGGATGCGCGCGTGCTTGCGGCGACGCGTGCAAAATCGGCCGAAATTGCCAACGCGCAGAATACGGCCGAGCAAGAGCGCCAAATGCGCGTAGCTGCGGAAGCCCAAGCCGCGCAGGCCCGGCAGCAAGCCGAGCAAGCCAAGTCTCAGGCGCAACAGGCGCAGGCTCAGGCCTCGGCCGATCGCATGCAGCTGGAAGCCGCGCAGCAAGCGCAGGTGACGCCGCCGCAACCAGCGGCTCCGCCGCGTATCGATTCTTCGACGTTGGCGCCGCCGCCGGCTTTGACGCCCGACGATCGCTCGCAGCGCGATTTGCGCCGGGAACTGGCTGGCCGATTGAACGAATGCCTGCCTTCACGCGATACGCCGCGTGGGTTGGTGGCGACGGTTGCTGGCGCCGATTTTCAAGGCAGCGCTCTGGAGCCGCAGGCTCAGCGGAGCGTCTCGCAGATCGCGGTGCTGTTGATGTCGCATCCGGGCTTGACCGTCGAGGTGGAGGGCAACAGCGATACCAACTCGCCCGACGCGGAGCGCTTGGCGATGGCGCGCGCCGAAGGAGTGCGGGATGCCCTGATTCGGGCAGGCGCGCCCGCCGCGGCGGTGACGGCGCGATCGTTGGGCATGAACCGGCCAATAGGCCCGAACGCTACAGCAAATGGCCGCGCGGCCAACCGCAGAGTGGAAATTGTGATCTCGGGTGCAACGATCGGGTCGACGGCGGTTTGGGACCGCAGCTATCCGATCGGCCGAAACTAGCCGCCGCTAGAACGGCGCAGGCCGCAAGGCTTGCGCCGCCCTACTCTCTTCTTCCCCGCCTCCATACGCGTCGCGCAGTGTTCATGCGTTATCGTAACGGTTGAATGGCAGAGCCTTACATCCGCGCCCGCAGCCTGGCGAAAATCTATCGCTCGGGCGATTCCGACCTCACCGTGTTCGCAAATCTCGATCTCGATGTGGAGCGCGGCGAGATGCTCGCGCTGGTTGGAGAATCGGGCGCGGGCAAGTCTACGCTGCTGCATATCCTGGGCGGCCTCGACACTCCGTCGGAGGGTACGATATACTACGGTAGTAAAGAGCTTTCGGGTCTTGCGGATTCGGAAAGAGCGGACTTTCGCAATCGCGAAATCGGATTTGTTTGGCAAGTGCACTATCTGCTGCCGGAATTTACGGCGTTGGAAAATGTGACAATGCCGTTGCTAATCCGAGGGGTGAACAAAGCGGAAGCCGCATCGGAGGCTCAGGCAAGGTTGGATGAAGTGGGATTGGGCGCGCGGGGTCATCACCGCGCGGGTGAATTATCGGGCGGCGAGCAGCAACGCGTTGTGTTGGCTCGCGCGCTGGTGGGGCGGCCATCAGTGTTGCTGGCCGACGAGCCGACCGGCAACCTGGATTTCCGGACCGGCGAGATGATTTTCCAACTGCTCGAAGGCCTGCATCGTACCCACCATCTCACGTCGGTTTTCGTTACTCACAATTTGGGGTTCGCGCAGCGTTGTTCGCGCGTTTTGAATATGGAACGCGGCGGGTTCGCGCCGCTTCCGCAAACGAATCCGCAACCCGGAGGCGGTCCGGAGTATCTTTAGTCATAGGGGGCGTCACTTCTACTATGTTTGAGCGCTATACGGAGAAAGCGAGGCGAGTAATTTTCTTCGCCCGCTACGAGGCGAGCCAATTTGGCAGCCCGTACATCGAAACCGAGCACTTGCTGCTTGGATTGCTGCGCGAGGACAAGGCCCTGGCCAACCGGTTCCTACGGTCGCACGCGGCGGTGGAATCGATCCGCAAGCAGATCGAAGGGCACACGCAGATTCGCGAAAAGGTGTCGACTTCCGTCGATTTGCCTTTGAGCCACGAGTGCAAACGCGTACTGGCTTACGGAGCGGAAGAGGCGGAGCGGCTAAACCACAAGCACATCGGCACGGAACATTTGCTGCTGGGCCTGTTGCGGGAAGAAAAGTGTTTCGCGGCCGAGATTCTGCATGAGCGCGGCCTGCGGCTTTCGGCGATTCGCGAGGAACTGGCGCGTTCGCAGAGCGAAAAGGTGGCCCAGCGTCCAAAGGAAAGCTCGCTGTTGGCGGAGTTCAGCCGCGATCTTACACAGGCGGCGATGGATAGCAATCTGGACCCGCTGATCGGGCGCGATTATGAGCTCGAACGCGTGGTGCAGATTCTGTGCCGCCGCACCAAGAACAACCCGGTGCTGATCGGCGAGCCCGGCGTCGGCAAAACGGCCATTGTGGAAGGCCTGGCGCAGCGCATTGCCGAAGGCGACGTGCCGTCGTTCCTGGCGGACAAGCGCATTCTGGCGCTCGATCTTTCGCTGATCGTCGCCGGCACCAAGTATCGCGGGCAGTTCGAAGAGCGGCTGAAAACCATCATGAAAGAGTTGATGGAAAATCAAAACGCCATCATCTTCATCGATGAGTTGCACACGCTGGTGGGCGCGGGTTCGGCCGAAGGGTCGCTCGATGCCGCCAATATCCTGAAGCCGGCGCTTTCGCGCGGCGAGATTCAGTGCATTGGGGCGACTACGCCCTCGGAATTCCGCAAATCGATTGAGAAAGACCGCTCGCTCGAACGCCGCTTCCAAGCCGTAAAGGTACCGCCGCCGAGCGAGAGCGACGCGGTGAAGATCCTTTTCGGCATCAAAGACCGCTACGAGAAATTCCACGCGGTCGCTTACACCGACGAAGCAATAGAAACCGCCGTGTTTACGTCGAGCCGCTATATTCCAGACCGTTTCCTCCCGGACAAGGCCATCGATCTGATCGACGAAGCGGGCGCGCGGGTGAAACTGCGCCAGACAACGCTGCCGGCGGATTTGGCGGATATCCAGAAGCGCATCAAATTCATCGTGCATCGCATGGAAAATGCGATCGCCAACCATGAATTCGAGAAGGCGCGGTTCTATTCGGACGAAGAACGCAAAGAGCGCGAGAACATGCGCCAGTTGCGCGAGAAGTATAACCTTGACGATTCGTCCACCGGGTGCGTGACCAAGGACGATATCGAAGAGGTAGTGGCGCGCTGGACCGGCGTGCCGATGACGGCGATCAAAGAAGAGGAAATCGCCAAGCTGCTGCGCATCGAGGAAGAGCTGCACAAGCGCATCATCAGCCAGGCGAAAGCGATTTCGGCGTTGGCGCGGGCGATCCGCCGTTCGCGTGCCGGGTTGAAATCGAGCAGCCGCCCGGCCGGTTCCTTCCTGTTCCTGGGGCCGACCGGCGTGGGCAAGACCGAAGTGGCGCGCGCGCTGGCTTCGTTCCTGTTTGGCAGCGAGAAGAGTCTCATCCGCTTCGACATGTCGGAGTACATGGAGAAGCATTCGGTTTCGAAGTTGATCGGTTCGCCTCCGGGCTATGTGGGATACGAAGAAGGCGGACAGCTCACGGAACGCGTGAAGCGCAACCCATATTCGATCATCCTGCTGGATGAAATCGAGAAAGCGCATCCCGACCTTTACAACATCCTGCTGCAGGTCTTCGAAGACGGCCAATTGACCGATGGACTCGGCAATCAGGTCGATTTCAAGAACACGATCATCATCATGACGTCGAACCTGGGCGCGCGCTTCCTCGAAAAGCGCGGCCACCTGGGCTTCTCCGCGCCGGCGGGCGAAGGAATTCCCAGCAAGATCGAAGAGATGGTGCGCAGTGAAGTCAAGAAAGCGTTCAATCCGGAGTTCCTGAACCGGCTGGACGAAGTGATTCTCTTCAGCGCCCTCACCGACGAAGATCTGATCCGGATCATGGACCTGATGGTGGACCAGGTGAACTTGAACCTGGTGGCCAAGCAGGTGAAAATCCAGCTGACGCCTGAGGCGGCGAAGTACATCCTCGAAAAAACGTGCGCGGACCGCAGTTACGGCGCCCGCCCGCTGCGCCGTGCGCTGCAGAAGTACATTGAGGATCCGCTCTCGGAAGCGCTCATCCAAGGCTCCTTGCCGCGGCCTTCGGAGCTTGAGGTTTACCTCGCCGATACGGGTATTTTCTATCGCGTCATCGGCGCCGAAACCGAAGCAGTGCCCGCTGGCGGACCCGATGTAGTGTACCCGGAACCCGCGCCCGGCACGCTGCTGTATACGTTCTAAGTCAGACAACCGTTGCCAGCAACCCCGGTCGATCCGAATGAGATCGCCGGGGTCGCTGCGCAAATCGCGACGCGGGTGTCAGTCGATCACTTCTCCGGCCCAAAGTCCAGCCGGCGCTTCCCTTCCCCCTGCTTCCACTCCATCGGATAAGTCCGCGCGTAATACCAGTCCTGCCACTCATCCTTGTAATGGCTTGATAGGATCTGGCCGGATTGTCCGATCTGAACATTCATCAGCGAACGGTTCAGATCGCCTAAATCCACTGTCATGCGCATCGATGGCGCAAGCTTCGCGGTGGTCTGTTTCACCGTCGTGCCGCCGCCGCTCATTGGGGTGCCCAGAATGTCGAAGTACCTTCCGGCAAACGGAACGCGGTGAATCACGGGGTTATCGATGGTGACGTTCAAATAAGCGCCCCAGCGCCACTTCTTGACGTCGGCGCCTTGCATGCGGCGGCCTTCCTCGAGAGCATCCACAAAGGCGCGCAGCAGCATCTCGTCGTAATCGCGAAACCAGCCGTCCGGTCGCTGGCGAAGCAGCGACTCGACCACCGCGCTCGATGCCTGAAGATCGTAGGCCGCCCCGTTGCCGGGCGAGGCGCGCTCGGCGACCGCCGTGCGCACGTAGTGAAAAAACAAATCGGCGATCAGCGGCGCGGCGGCATCCTTATCCATCTGGCCGTCCCACTTGCGCAGCAGAGCGATGGCTTCTTCCATGTCCGGCGTCTTCGTGTGACGCTTGTCGTAAGCAGTCACAATTTGACCGGCCATGAATTTTTCGAACGACGAATAGACGTCCTTCTGGATGACCATCATGTCTTCGGCGCGCCATCGCGAGCGCGATTCCAGCAGGTTACGAATCTGTAGCGCGCGGTAAGGCGCGCCAAAAATTCCGTCGACGGAATAGCCGTAGTCCTTCGGGAACGGGTTCTGGTTCGCGGTGACGACCATGCCATCCGGCGGATTATAGAAGGACGGCAGCGCGGCGTAGGGAATGAATCCATCCCACTCGAATTTGCCGGATGCGCCATCGAGCGGCACGCTGCCCGAAAATCCATGACGCTGGGGCAAGACGCCTACGGCGTGGTAGCCGATGTTGCCGTCGGCATCGGCATACACAAAGTTGGAGCCGGGCCCGGGGAAGCGCGCCAGGGCGGCGTTGAACTCAGTCCAGTTTTGCGCACGGTCCAAATCGAGGATAGGATATTGCAGCACGCCCGGTTCGGCCGGCGTCCATCGCATCGTCATCTGTGCGCCGCCATCGCGCACGAAAAGCGGGCCGTGGCGCGTGATCCAGATGCGCATCTCGACCGGCTTGGCATTCTTGACGCGGATGATTTCCAGTTCCGAACGGGCCTGTTCGGTCTGACCCTGGTACATGTAGCGGCCCGTGCGTTCGTCGATCTGTTCGATGTAGAGATCCTGTACGTCGAAGCCGAGATTGGTGATGCCCCAGGCGATGTGCTGGTTGTGTCCGATGATGATGCCGGGCGCGCCGGGCAGCGACACGCCCGAAACATCGAGGCCCGGAGCCTCGATATGCGTCATGTACCAGATGCCGGGCAACGAATAAGAAAGATGCGGATCGTTGGAAAGCAGCGCCTTGCCGGAGGCGGTGTGTGCGCCGGAAATCGCCCATGCGTTGGAGCCCGGTTGAACGTCGGGGCCGATGCGTGTGGGAAACAGAAAGTTCACTTTGGCTGCGTCGCCGGCAGCCAGCATGTTGCGCTTGATGAGATCGGTTTTCCACGAACTGGTGAGATCGCGGAACATGTTGAGGCAGATGAGCAGCGTATCTACGACGCTCCAGGGGCGCGGGTGATAGTGCAGCAGTGTGAATTCGAGCGGCAGGTTATTGAGATGCGACGCGATGTAGGCGTTCACGCCGCGCGTGTAGGCAGCTGCCGCGGCTCGGTCGCCGGCAGGCAGGGTGACGTAGGCATCTTCCGCAATGCGGCGCAAACGCAGGCGGCGCGATTCCTCATCGGTTTCGAGCGTGCTCGGACCGAGAATCTCCGACAGGTCGCCCGCCGAATAGCGGCGCAGCGCGTCCATCTGCCAGAGGCGGTCCTGCGCGGTGACGTAGCCTTGCACGAACAGCGCATCTTCCAGGTTGGATGCGCGAATGTGCGGCACGCCGCGCGCATCGAATGCAACCGCGACCGGAGCGCCGACCCCCGACACGATGGTTCCCGAACGTTGCGGCAGAGGACGCCAGGCAAACCAATAAACGACTCCGAGCGCGGCCAGGACTGCGAGCGCGATCGTCAGATTGAACAGCCTTACTAGAACTCGGAACACGGAATGGCTCATGAGCGGGACGCATCTCAATCATAGCCAGGAACGGATGCCGTCCGGAACTTTTGCGCGGGAACGGACGCCGTCCGAAAGCGGACGCTTAAAAGCGCAGGCCCTAAAGCACGGCCCTTCCGTTCGGACATTAGGTGGTGTACAATTCGAGGCAACAAAAAAATGGGCGCCCTCTGGGATACAGTAGAGAACGCCCACCTACGTAACGGAGTTAGTTGGTTATCCGTTATGACGAAGTATCGGGGAATTGGTTAGATGTTTCCGATAGAATTAACTTTCGGGCCGTGACCGATTCCCCTTTCCGTCTTCCCATCGTCGCGTTCCTCATCGCGATCAACGCATTCTTCGCGGGCGCCGAAGTTTCGTTGCTCTCGGTTCGCCACTCGCGGCTGCGCCAGATGGCCGAGGAGGGTCAGGCCGGTGCGCAAGCGGCGCTGAATCTTCTTTCGAACCCGGGACGGCTGCTTTCCGTAACTCAAGTAGGAGTCACGCTCGCCAGCCTCGGGCTGGGTTGGGCCGGCGAAGACACCGTCTATGGGATCCTGATCGCGATTCTGCATCCCCTGATCACGCCGGCCACTGCCAAGGCGCTGCACGGGGCGTGCCTGATCGCCTCGTTTCTCGTCATTAGCTACTTCCACGTGGTGCTGGGGGAAGTGGTGCCGAAGAACCTCGCTATCGCGAAGGCCGACCGCCTGGCGGCGCTGGTGGCGCAGCCACTGTTGCTCTTTTACCGCGTTTCCGCGCCTTTCGTAGCGGTAATCGAACGCTCGGCGCGCGCGCTCACACACGCGGCCGCGCCCAAGACCGCGGGACATGCCGGCGGCCACTCCACTGAGGAATTGAAGCTGATCGTGAGTTCCAGCCGCGGCCTCGGTTTTCTACCCGAAGCGCAGGAGGATATGATCCACCGCGTGCTCGACCTGGAAACGGTGGTAGCGCGCGAGATCATGGTTCCGCGCAAAGATATGGTGGCGATCGAAGCCAACGCCTCGCTCGACGACGTGCTGCGTACGATGGTCCACGAAAAACATTCGCGGCTCCCGGTGTGGGAAGAGAAGCCGGAAAAGATCGTGGGTATTCTTCATTACAAGGATCTGCTGCCGCTTTGGGAAGAGCGGCGAAGCGCCATTCGCTCCGGTAAGCCCAGCCGCGCCTTTCGCATCGGGCGCCTGCTGCGTCCCCACCTTGTGGTCCCGGAGACAAAGCCACTTTCGCAACTCCTCGAGGAATTCCGCGCCGGAAGATCGCACATGGCGATGGTGGTGGATGAATTTGGCACAATTACCGGAATGCTAACGGTGGAGGACGTTCTCGAACAACTCGTGGGGCGCATCGAGGACGAGCACGACGAGAAGCTAAAACGGCAAGCGCGTGAAACTGCGGAAATCGAGTTAGACGGCGCGACAAGAATTCGAGACCTCGAGAGCGAATACGGCATCGAGGTACCAACGGGCGAATTCGAAACGCTGGCCGGCTTCCTGCTCTCGCACCTGGGAGAGATCCCGCGCGCCGGCCAGACCGTGGAGTTCGAAGGGCGCAAGTTCACCGTGCTCGAAATGGATCGCAACCGCATCGCGCGCGTTCGCGTGCAGCGAATGGCGCCGGCTGACGTGACTCCGGCGGGTTAGAATGGGACGCTCATGTTAGGTATCGACCGGCGCGCCGCGAGCTACACATTCACCACGGCCATGGTTCTGTTGCTCCTGTGGCTCGTCTATGTCGTGCGCTCGACGCTCTTCGTCTTCATTCTGGCGCTGCTGCTGGCTTATCTGCTATCGCCGCTGGTGAACCTGCTCGACCGCGTTCTGAAGGGGCGCACCCGCACGCCGGCGTTGGCTTTGGCGTATGTGATCTTTGTTGGCGCGGCGGCGTTCCTGATTATTGAGATCGGATCGAGCGTAGTGACCCAGGCCAATACCCTGACCAAGACGTTACCGCAGATGCTGCAGAGTTGGCAGCAGCCTTCGCCGCACGCAACGCCGGAAATCAATTCGCTGAAAGACGAACTGCTGGGCAAAGCACGCAGCGAGATAGCGAAGCGATCCAACGACCTGGTTTCCGCGCTACCGCAATTTGGTTTGAAATTTCTGACTGTGGCGAGCGAGCTGATCTATGTCGTCATCATTCCAATTCTGGCTTTCTTCTTTCTGAAAGACGCACATACGATGGGGGCGCATCTGCTCGAGTTCGTCGATCAGGGCCCGCGGCGAGTCCTGCTCGAGGAGATCATGTCGGATGTCAACCTGCTGCTTGCCCATTACATGCGCGCGTTGGTGGGCTTGTGCCTGACGGCGTTTACGGCCGACAGCATCTTTTTCTCCGCGATGGGAGTGCCCTACGGCGTGCTGCTGGCGGCGATCGCAGGGATGCTCGAATTCATTCCGATGGTCGGGCCGCTGGCTTCGGCGGTAGTGGTGCTGCTAGTGGCGGGTCTCTCGGGCTCGCATGTGCTGGCGGTTTTGATGTTCATCATAATTTTTCGCATTATTCAGGACTACGTAGTCGCGCCGCACCTGATGGGCCGGGGCGTCGAATTGCACCCGTTGCTGGTTCTTTTCGGTGTGTTCGCGGGCGCGGAGATCGCCGGAATCGCGGGAACATTTCTCTCGGTGCCTGTTCTGGCGCTGGTGCGGATTGTCTACCTGCGCGTGCGCAAAGCGCGGCTAAACCCCCGGCTGGCTTAAATCCACCAGACATCCGAGCGATTACCACCAACGGCACAGGCCGGTTCGTTTATTTTCAATAATTTAAGAATGGCAGAGGCGTTGCATTATCCAGCGCGACAGCCGCCTTAAAAAGCGGTGTTAAGGAGGGAAGGAAAATGAAAACCAGATTGCTCGCTCTCGTACTAATGGCCGGCGGCGCCGCGCTGGCTGGTCCTCGGGTTTTTGTTGGCTTCGGTTTCAGAGCGCCCGCGCCCGTGCCTGTTTACGTTGCGCCTCCCGCTCCTGTCGTGATGGCTTACATGCCGCCCGCGCCCGGACCTGGATACGCCTGGATCGGCGGCTACTACGCCCCGGTCGGGCCCCGTTGGGTTTGGCGCACGGGATACTGGGCTCCGCGCCCGTATGCTGGCGCCGCATGGGTTGCGCCGCGCTACTTCGGTGGACGGTTCTACGGCGGGCATTGGAGACGGTAGGCCTATTTTTGACGCAGAGACGCGGGGGCGCAGAGAAGAGTCTGGAGGGTGGCTCTTTCTGCGCCTCCGCGTGTCTGCGTCAAGGCTTCACATCACATTTCTCAAGCTCTCCAGTGCGCTGCGCATGGCTTCCAGGTTTCGGTCGGCCCCGGCGGTGTAATAGGCGATCTGAGAGATCACTCTTTCGTGGAGGCGCATGAAGAGCTCTACGATTTCGGGATCCCGCCAGCCGCGGTCTGTTTCTTCACGGATAATCTTCAGCGCCCCCGCGGGGTTCAATGCCGGCTTGTACGGGCGCGCGCTGATCAGCGCATCGTAGATATCGGCGATTTGAATGATGCGCGCCAACAGAGGAATTTGCTCGCCGCGCAATCCATCCGGGTATCCACTGCCATCCCACCGTTCGTGGTGATGGCGAATGATCGGCAACACCGGACGCAGCGAGGCCAGGTGGCGGCAAATCTCTTCGCCCCGCGTGGTGTGGCTGCGCATCGTGACCCATTCGGCGGCAGTCAGTTTGCCGGCCTTGTACAAAATAGAATCGGGGATGCCGACTTTACCTACGTCGTGCAAATAGCCCCCGCGGTAGAGCGTAAGCAACTGCGGGCGCTCCAGGCCTAATGCCATGCCCAGGGCTACGCCGATGAATGCCAGGCGCTCGCAGTGCCCGGCGGTCTGACGGTCGCGTTGCTCGACGGCCTGCGCCAGCGCGAACAGAATGCTCTCTGTTTCGTCGGTAGCGAATTCGAACGGCCGCGGATTGTCGAGGTGTACATCCTGCGCGAAACCCGCCGCAACGGATTCACATCCCATCATGCTGCCGTTATAGGACTTCGCCTTTGTTTGCCCCATGGCTACTAGAACATTTATCGGCCCCCACGCCGGAAACCATAGGGGGCTAAGGCAAAAAACCACGGTATCTATCGCGTGCGTACTACGGTGACAGCCCGCCAGCCTGAATTTCCGGCGGCGTCGTAGGCACGGACGGTAACCAGGTTGCTTCCCACCAGCAGCGGAACCGATGCCGACCAGTGAGCGGTTCCAGCCGCGGTCCCCGACGGGCCGGTCGAGACGCCCCACTTAACGGCGGTCACGCCGATGTTGTCGCTGGCCGTCCCGCTAAACGCAATACTGGACACGGCAACCGAGATGATGGTCGAGCCCGGCGATTGAATGACAAGCGATGGCGGCGTCGCATCCGACGGCTGCGAAGGCGTGGTGGGCGACGACGGCGCAGGCCGGGTGGGCTGAGAGGGTTGAGAGGGCGAAGCTGGCTGCGTGGGAGCCGGCTGACTAGGTTGCGTGGGCGCCGACGTTCCGTAGAGCGTTTGAATGGCCGTGATGTCGTCGCTGTTCAGGCCGGTGGAGAAGCGGTAATAGGGATACATCACCGCATTAACATCGGTGGAGTGCGCCAGCCCGATGGCGTGACCGGCTTCGTGCAGCGCCACCGAGAACAGATCGACTCCAGCGCTCGCGCCGACGCCCCAGTTTTCCGAATCGTCAAAGTGCATGTCACCCGCGATCGGCTCGCTATTCATCGGGGCGGGATAGAAGGTGTGTGCCAGCACGCCGCCGGGGCCGTCGAACGGGTATGGATCGCCATGCGAACCCGACGCGAACAGCAGATCGACGGCGCGCGGCTGCGCAGTTTGAGCGATGGGCGTTAAGGTTACAGGGACATACTTCATCCACTGCGCGAAGGCGAGGGCGATTTGTCCTTGCAACAAATTGGGATCGATCTTCGTGGTGAGATTATCCAAGTGGTAACCAATAGAGATCGCGCCCGATGAATCGGGCCCCCATTTGGCGCCGGACAGCGCGTATTCGCCGATCGGCCCGGCCTCCGTGAGCGGTCCCGGACAGGCATATGGACGCCGCCGGATGGCCATCGCGGCCTCGCCGGGCATGATGAAGGCAACCTCGTCGCGCTCCGCCAATGCCGGAAGGGCGCGGTGGTTGGCAGCTACCAGAAAATGATTCGGCAGCAGGTTGGCGCCGTCAAGAACCTGAAAATCGGCGAGTAGCGCCGCCGCGCGCTCGGGCTTGACGTCGCGATGCATCACCACCACGAAGGCATGGGCCGCGTTTAACCCCGCGCCCAGACGGTCACGAGCTTCCAATTGGCCGACCCAAACCACATGCAGCCCGCTGAGACTTACCGGCCGCGAGACCGTCGTCATGAGTGCGGTATCGGGCACAAATTCCAGGATTTTCGCCCCTCGGCGCTCCAGTTCGGCGCGCGTGGCGGCATTCGGAAATCCGGCGAATTGCAAAATCCAGTGCTGGCCGGGTTGCGCGCTGGCCGGCAGGGAGGCGATTTCCCCCTTTTCATTGGTCGCAATCGCTCGATTCTTGAGGCGCAGAATGCCCGCGCTCGACCCCGTCTGCGACAGCAACGCGTACCCGAGTCCGATGGTTATTGCCAGTTTCCAATGTTTCATCCTGTATAACTTTTCGGCGCCAAGTGAGAATTTTTTGGCGCCAGCTGCACTATCTACTAAGAAAGGACTTAGCCGTCTTGGGACGCATCGCTGGAATTCTGGCCGCGGTCGGCGTGTGCGCGCTTTGGGCGCGGGCGCAAGCGCCGGCGGTCGTGTACAAAATCTCGACGGTAGCGGGCAGCGCATCCATCGGCGATGGCGGCCCGGCGACGATGGCGCAGATCGGAAACATTCAGGGCATTGCCGTAGACCGGCTAGGCGAAATCTACCTCTCGGATACCGACAAAAACCTGATCCGCAAAATTGACGCTAAAGGAGCGATCACCACCATCGCCGGCACGGGAGCCGCAGGATTTGGCGGCGACAGCGGACCGGCCACCTTAGCGCTGCTCAACCTGCCCTACGGTCTGGCCGCGGACTTGGCGGGCAATGTCTATATCGCCGACCTGAATAACCAGCGCGTCCGTCGCATTGCGCCTGACGGTTCCATCGTGACCGTCGCCGGAACGGGAGTAAAGGGCTCACTAGGCGATGGAGGGCTCGCGGTGAACGCCCAGTTAATGTCGCCGCGAAACGTGGCAGTGGATGGCGGTGGCAACCTATATATATCGGAATTCGAGGGTCATCGCATTCGGCGCGTCACGCCGGATGGAAAAATCACCACCATCGCAGGAACCGGCATCTCCGGTTTTCGTGGCGATGGCGGGCTGGCGGTGACGGCCCAAATCGCCTACCCCGCCGGACTGGCGCTGGACCGCACGGGCGCTCTATACATAGCTGACTCCGGCAACCAGCGCATCCGCAAACTCATTCCGGGCGGCATCATTGCCACCGTCGCCGGCGGATCGCAGAACATGCCGTTGCTGACCCCGGTGGCAGTAGCGGTGGACAATTTCGGAGACCTCTTCGCGGCTGACACCAGCGGAGTGCTGCACGAAGCCACCCCCGGCGGCGCCTGGCTGCCCGTGGCCGGAACCGGATTGCCCGGATTCTCGGGCGACGGCGGCCCGGCATCGAAAGCGCAAATCGTGGCGCCGCGCGATCTCGCATTCGATCTATCTTGGAATCTATATGTTGCGGATGATATTCGCATCCGTCAGATTAACTCCTCCAACGTCATTCAAACGATAGCAGGCGACGGGTTCCTGCACGCTGTTGGCGACGGCGGCTCAGCCACCGGCGCCATCTTGAATGCGCCAACCGGCCTCGCGCTCGACCGCTCAGGCAATCTATTTATCGCCGATACCGGAACCGAGCGCGTGCGCATGGTCTCCGCAGTGGGCGTGATCTCCACGTTCGCGGGCACCGGGGTGGCCGGCTTCAATGGAGACTTGCTGCCCGGACCAGCATCATCCCTCTACTCTCCCATGGGCGTGCTGGCAGACATTTACGGGAACATATTCATCGCCGACACCTTCAACCATCGCATTAGAAAAGGTAGCCTACAGAGCACAATTTCAACATTTGCCGGCACTGGAACCGGCGGCGACGGCGCCGATGGTCAAGCGCCCATCCAGGTTGGGCTGCGCGGCCCGCGCGGAGTATGCGAAACCCGGACGGGGATCATTTACATCGTCGACACCGCCAACAATCGCGTGCTGAGCGTGCCGCCCGGAGGCGTCGCGATAACCATAGCCGGTAACGGAACCGCCGGATTCGGCGGCGATGGCGGCCCGGCGCGCACCGCCGAACTGAATCAGCCGTCCGCCTGCGCAGTAGATTCTGCTGGCAACGTCTTCATTGCGGACACGCTCAACAACCGCATAGCAAGAGTCGACACGAACGGCGTAATCTCGACTGCCGCCGGAACCGGACAAGCCGGAACCAGCACCGATGGCGTGGCGGCAACGTCCGCGGCTCTCAACCAACCGCTGGGCGTTGTCGTGGATGATAATGGCGATATTTTTGTTACAGATACAGGTAATAATCTCATCCGTCAAGTGACGCCTAACGGAACGATTTATACAATCGCCGGACAAGGGGGAGGAGGCTTTTCGGGCGATGGCGGAATGGCCCTCATGGCCAATCTCAACTCGCCCGCCGGTATCCTGTTGGATGGATCCGGCGCGCTCTATTTCGCCGATAGGGGCAATAATCGCGTGCGCCGGCTGGTTCCGCAAGCCGCTCCCCCGGTCAGTCCGCCGCCGGTAACCACGCTGCCCACCTTGACTGCGGTAAACGGAGCGAGCCTGGTGGGAGGCCCGATCTCGCCGGGCGAGATCGTGACCATCTATGGCTCGGGCCTGGGGCCCGTGCAAGGCGTCACCGGAACATTCAATTCGAACGGATTGCTGGCAAACCTGCTGGGCGGTTCGGAGGTTCTGTTTGATGGCGTGGCCGCTCCGGTCTTCTACGCGCAGGCGGGGCAACTGAATGTACAGGCGCCATACACCATGGCCGGGCAAACGACGACCCATGTGCAAGTGCAGTATCAAGGCCAAGCGGTAGCTACGGCAGACCTGGCAGTAGCAGCGGCGGCGCCGGCAATCTTCCCCACCGTTCTAGACGCGGATGGAACCCTAAATAGCGCGGCGAACCCTGCAGCCCAGGGGTCCATCTTGACCTTCTTTGCAACCGGCGAAGGAGTGACGACTGGCGCGAACATCGCCGGCCAAACCGCCTCGCCGCCTTACGCGCAGCCGACTCTCCCAGTGACGCTGGTGATCGCGGGCGCTCCGGCGCAGTTGCTGTACGCCGGCGAAGCGCCGGGCCTGATCGGGATGTTGCAGGTGAACGCGCAACTCCCGGCGAGCATGCCATCGGGCGGCACCAGCGCAGTCTTGACGGTCGGCGTCGCAACGTCCCCAGCCGTCCAGGTTTGGACGCGCTAGCGAATTTCTACAACCTGATTGATTGCCGCCATTTTACCGCCCGCTTCTTCAAGCACCACACGAACTCGATATCGCCCCGGCGCCGCGCCCAAAGAGAGGGTCGCGTTCACTCCGCTGGCCGTCAGGCGGGCTTTGGTTTCGGGCTTGAGAGCCAGATTCATCTCACCTTCTTTGGCGGTGGCAACGTTGCCGTGCTCATCCAGCAAAGAGCCGATAAATCGCAGCCGTTGTGTCTGGCGGCCATCGCGCTCGGTGAATTCCAGCTTGGCCAAGTCGACGTGAACGATTAACGTCAGCACCGGGTCGCCCTTTTCCGTCTTGCCCAGACGGCCAGCCAGCGTCGTAGGGATCTCGTCCACGGTGTCCGCGGCGAACGCTTCGCGGTCGAGCTTTGTCTGCCCCGGTTCGGCAACTGCCGCCTTCGACGGCGCGAAGTACCCCGGGCGAGTCTGTACATATTCCGATTTTCCGGAAGTCAGGCGCACTCTCAGCTTGTGGTATTTGCCGGGCGCATCGTTGGCGTCAGGGTGGAACGCAATCAGGTATGAAACCTCGGGTACGGCGCCAAGCTGGCGGAAGCCGCCCGCCAGGTCATTGCTGTTGTGGAAGAATAGGCCACCGGTCGCGGCGGCGAAATCGGCCATGGGGGAATTGATCATGCCGTTCCGCGCACCGATAGTGGCAGCTTCGAATTGAAACGTCTGCACCGGGATCGAAATGGTTTCCGACGGCTCGTTAAACGGCCGCACCGGAGGTTCTGACCAGAGACCCTTGGCGTCCAAAGCGTTGACGACGATCCCGGAACGGAGAGCGCGATCGATCAGCGCTTCTTCCTGGTCCGATTCTGTCACGCCCGAGAGGAAGCCTTGGGAAGCCAGCATTAGCACGCGCGTGCCCGGCGCCTGCGCCAGCCGTCCCATGGCGTTTCCGAGGGCGTCGTACGCAGCCAGCGTGGCCGCCCGCACCTGCTCCCATGTTTGCGAGGCTTGCCCCTGAACCAGGATGGAAAGAGGATCAGTCGCAATCCGCGAATTTGTTTTGCCGTTCGCGATCCGGCCACCGGCGTAAGGGTTGGTCTGCGTGGTGTCGGCGCCGGTGCAGGCGTGCGCTTCGGTTACCGCCGCCACCATGGCGGACGGGTCGAGTGCATTCGCGATGAGATAGGCCTGATACGGCGAGATGCGCGGGCAAGGCATGAGGCCGCCTTCGCCGATGCGCTGGTGCGAGCGCAGCCTTTCGATGGCGGCGCTGAGCTTCTCCGGGTCTCTGGTGAAATCGAGCGTAAGGCCTTCGGACGACGCGAAAATCGCCACGCGCGTATTGGCGCCCAATTCGCTCTGGACGAATTTCTGCGCAGCGTTCTGCGTGCGGCGAAGTTGACCTGTATCGGTGTGGAGATCGTCGAAAAAGAGGAGGACCGAACGCGGGGGCGTGGCGGGCGCAGATCCGGTGACGTTTGCGGCGGCGGCCGACGCAGGGGCGGACGCCGTGCCAGGACTGGGAGGGGCGGCGGCGCGAGCGTCCACCGAGAAAGCGGCGATGGCGCGCGGCTTGCCTTCATCGAAAATTTCAAAATCGCTCTGCTTCAGACCGCCCACCGCGTGGCCGTGCGTATCGCGGACGACCACTCCAAGCTGCACCAGATCGATCTGCACGCGCAGGCGAAGCTCGGGAGCGATATAAGCGCGCGCCCCCACGCGAACTTCATCGGGACGCGTTTGCGCCGCCACCGTGAACGCGCAGGCGGCAACAACGGCCAGGCGCGTGTACATTGTTCGAGTATACAGATCCGGCGCTATGCTTTGGCCGGCGCTACGCTTGCGCGGAGCGGCCCTGCTGCTTGAGCGCTTCCCCCAGCGCTTCGAGCACGAGCTCGACATTTTCCGGCTGCGAGCCGTAGCCCATCAGGCCGATGCGGAAAACCTTGCCCGCAAGCGGTCCGAAGCCGCCGGCGATTTCCATGCCGCGTTCTTCGAGCAAATACCGGCGGACTTTAGCGTCGTCGACGCCTTCGGGAACGCGCGGGGTGTTGAGCGTCCACAAGCGATTGGCCGGGTCGGCGACATGCATGCTCAATCCCATGGCCTCGATGCCGGCGACGAAAGCGCGGTGATTGCGCTGATGGCGATCCCACCGTGTTTCTATGCCCTCTTCTTCCACCAGCGCTAGGCCCTCGCGCAACGCGTAGAGCAACGTGGCGGAAGCGGTGTGGTGATACTTACCGCCCGAGTAATAAGCATCCAACAACTGCAGGTCGAGATACCAGCTCTGCACCGGCGTTTTGCGATGCTTCAGCCGATCGAGCGCTCGCGGCGAAACCGTGATGGGTGAGAGGCCGGGCGGGCATCCGAGCCCTTTTTGCGAACAACTATAGGCGATGTCGATGCCGTTCTCATCCACCTTGACGGGCATGCCGCCGAGCGACGTGACGCAATCGGCGATCACCAGCGCGTCCACGTCGCGCGCGGCCTCGCAGATCGCTTTCCCGTGGTTAAACATGCCGGTGGAAGTTTCGGCCTGCACAAACGCCACAATCTGGGGCTTCTCGCGGCGGATAAACTCGCGCGCTTCCTGCGGATCGAACGGCTCGCCCCACTCTTTCGAGAGCTTCACCACTTCTCCGCCCTGCCGCCGCGCCATTTCGCCGATGCGGTCGCCGAAGAATCCGTTGCTCAGCAGCGCGAATTTAGCGCCGGGCTCGGTGAAATTGGCCACGGCGGCTTCCATGCCCGAGCTGCCCGTGCCGGAAAGCGCGAGGTTGAATTCGTTGGCCGTCGAGAACGCATAGCCGAGCAGCTTGCGCACCTCGGCGGCGGTTTGCAGGAAGAACGGGTCGAGATGGCCAACCACATTCTGCTGCATGGCTTCGTAGACGCGCGGGGCGACGGGGCTCGGACCAGGTCCGAAGAGAAGACGCTTGGGGGCTTTCATAGATATTTTAGTAGTAGTCGGCGCAGCTCATGTAGTAACCGCAGCGTTCGCAGATCAGTTTGCATTTGCGGGGAGTGAGACGCATCGAGCACACCGGGCAATAGAGCATTGGCTCTTCCGCCGGCGCCGGCGTCAATTCCGCTGCGGGCTTTTCTTCCGCTTTTTCCACTGGAAGACCAAATTATACTAAAGGCATCATGAAATTCCGCGCAGCGGGTCTCGCCGCCGTTTTGATTTGCAGCGCAATTGGTCAGCAGTCGGGGAGGCCGGTGCGGTTCCCATCGCGCGGCACGCGCGGCGCGGTCGCGGGAGGAACGGAATACGCAACCGAGGCCGGCATGCGCATGTACTACAGCGGCGGGAACGCCGTGGACGCGGGCATTGCGACCATGTTCGCGGCCGCCGTCACAGAGTTTTCGCACTTTGGCTGGGGCGGCGAAGCGCCGATTCTGATACGCACAAAGGATGGCAAAGTCCACTGCATCGCGGGCGTGGGAACCATGCCGAAACTTGGCACCGCCGATTTCTTTCGCAACCACAAGCTGACGGAGATGGAAATTCAAGACCCCCCGCAGCCCAACGGCACCAAGGATTGGGTGCCGGTGGTGGGCGTGCTCTCCGCGCTGGTGCCGGGGATGGTGGATGCCGGCCTGGTCGCGCTCGAAAATTACGGCACCAAATCGTTTGCGGAAGCGGTTGAGCCCGCGATCGAATTGGCCGACGAGTTTCCGATTGATGAATTCCGGTCAGGGACTATCCGCGCCGACATGAAATGGCTGAACGCGTGGCCCACTTCGAGGCGCGTGTTTCTACCGAACGGCGCCCCACCGCGCACGGGCGATCTTTTCAAGCAGCCGGACCTGGCGCGGACGCTGCGCGCGATGGCCGCGGCGGAAAAGAAAGCGCTGGCCGCGGGCGCCACGCGCGTCAAAGCCATCGATGCCGTGCGCGACTACTTTTATCGCGGCGAGATCGCCCATAAGATCGACGAATTCATGAAGGCCAACGGCGGTCTGCTGCGCTATGAGGACATGGCCGCGTTTCATCTTGAGCCGGAAGACGCGGTCTCGACCACTTACCACGGCTATACGGTCTATAAGCCGGGCTTCTGGAGCCAGGGGCCGGCCATGATCGAGACGTTGAACATTCTCGACGGATTGAATGTTCCGCAGATGGGCTACAACTCTGCGAATTACGTTCACACCATCATCGAAGCGCTGAAGCTGGCATATGCCGATCGCGACACCTATTACGGCGACCCGAGATTTAGCAAGATTCCCGCAGACAAGTTACTTTCCAAGGAATACGGCGTCGAGCGCGCCAAGATGATCGGCGACATGGCTTCCATGGACTTCCGCCCAGGCAATGTGGAAGCGAACCCGCCCAAGCATCCTTTCTATGCCAACCTGACGCACCATGATCTTGACCCGGCGGTGCTGGCGAAAGACACCACCTGCGTGGATGCCATCGACAAGGACGGCATGGCAATTTCCATTACGCCATCCGGCGCGTGGCTGCCTTCGGTGATCGCCGGCGATACCGGCATTGCGCTCACCGAGCGCGCGCAGAGTTTCCTGCTGGTGAAAGGCCATCCGAACGAACTGGCGCCCGGCAAGCGGCCGCGCGTGACGTTGAGCCCGACGCTGGTGACCAATCCCGATGGCGCCATAATCGCGCTCTCGACGCCGGGCGGCGACGACCAGGATCAGGGTTTGTTGCAAGTGCTGTTCGACGCGATCCACTTCAACATGAACGCGGAGAACGCCGTGGAAGCGCCGCGCTTCCAAACCGAGCATCTGGTTTCGAGCTTCGACAACCACGCCATGAGCCCGGGCACGCTGTTTCTGGACGAGCGCATTCCCAACGAAGTGGTGGAGGCGCTGACCAAGCGCGGCCATAAGATCACCATCAAGTCGCGCACCGACAGCGGCACGGCGCCGGTATTGATCCGGCTGTGGCCCACGGGGTTGATCGAAGCCGGAGCCGACCCCTTTTACTTCCGCGCGGCGCAAGCCTGGTAATTCGTGACCGGCGCGCTATTCGACGAACCCGGCGGCTTCGATCGCGACGGGCTGGCGGAAAAATTGAGCGCCCTCGCGCGGCAGCGCATCTACATCGGCGGCAGCTCGTGGAAGTACGAAGGCTGGCTGGGCCAAATTTACTCCCGCGATCGCTACATGATCCGCGGCCGATTCTCGCGGCGCGCGTTCGAAGCCGAATGTCTGCGCGAATACGCCGAAACCTTCCCCATTGTCTGCGGGGACTTCGCGTTTTATCAGTTTCCCAGCGAGGATTTCTGGCGCAGGTTATTCGCGCAAACGCCGCCAGGCTTTCAGTTCGCCTTCAAAGTCCCGGAACAGATCACCTGCAGGTATTTTCCGGCGCATGAACGGTATGGCGCGCACGCCGGAAAGGAAAACCCGGACTTTCTCAGCGCTCGCCTGTTCTACGAAATGTTCCTGCGCCCGCTACTGCCCTATCGCGAGCGCGTGGCCGTCTTGATTTTCGAATTCGGCATGTTTTCGCGGCGCAGTTTCGAAGACTTGCACTCGTTTCTGGACGCTCTCGATCCGTTCCTGGCCTCTTTGCCGCGTGAGTTCCGCTATGCCGTGGAGATTCGCACCGCCGAGTTCCTGGAGCCCGATTATTTCGCGTGCCTGCGCAATCACGGCGTGGCGCATGTTTACAATGCATGGTCGCGCATGCCTGAATTGGGGCGCCAGTTGGCGATTCCAGATTCTCAAACCGCCGATTTTCTGGTCAGCCGCGCGTTGCTGCGGTTCGGGCGAAGTTACGAACAGGCGGTGGCGGCGCTGCAACCCTACCGCGAGATCCGCGATCCGAATCCGGAAACCCGCGACGCCATGCGCCAACTGATCGGACGCGCCAGGGAGCAAAAAGAACTACTGTTCCTATTCATTAACAATCGCCTGGAAGGCAATTCGCCCACTACGATGTTGAGCCTGATGGAATAGGCGGCGGAGGTCGATTTATTCGAGCGGCTTCAGATCGCCGAGCATGGTCGGGATCAACTCCGAGACCGTGGGGTGAATGTGCATGGCGCGCTGGATCACCGTATATGGCGCCTTGGCGTACATCACATCAAGCATTGAGTGAACCGCTTCATCGCCGCCCGTGCCCAGAATCGCGGCGCCCAAAATTTGTTTGGTTTGCGCGTCGACAAGGACCTTCATGAAGCCCTGCGTTTCGCCTTTCTCAATGGCGCGGCCGACGCGGGTCATGGGCCGTTTGCCCAACAGCGCCTTCCTCCCACTCTTGCGGACTTCAGCCTCTGTCATGCCGAAACGGCCAAGTGGTGGGTCGGTATAGAGAGCGTAGGCAAGGATGCGGTCGCTAACGCGGCGCGGGTCATTATCCAGAAGGTTCGCAGCCACAATTTCAAAGTCGTTGTAAGAGGTATGCGTGAAACCGCCTTTGCCATTGCAATCGCCCATGGCCCAAATGCCGGCGACATTGGTTCGCAATTGGTCGTCCACCACGATGTTGCCGTGCGCATCGGTCGCGACGCCAGCCTTGTCCAAACCCAGATCGTCCGTATTCGGGCGGCGGCCGACCGCGAGCAGCACGTGCGTTCCGCCGACTTCGGGCTCGCCATCCGTGCAGTTCACGCGCGCGCGAATCTCATCGCCGTTTCTCGAAAACGAAATGCATTCCGCGCCCAGCCGGACGGCGATGCCTTCCGCTTGCAGAATTTCCAGAATGGCCGCCGAAACGTCCTCATCTTCCCGGTGAACCAGGCGCGGACCCATTTCGATGACCGTGACCTCGCTGCCGAATCGCCGGAACATTTGCGCGAACTCGAGGCCGACATAACTGCCTCCGACGATAATCAGCCGCGGCGGGATGTAATCCACGCCCATCATCGAGCTGTTAGTCAGGTAGTGAATCTGATCGAGCCCGGGCATCGGCGGCACAATCGCCCGGCCACCCACATTAATGAAGATTCGATTGGACGTCAGCGTTTCTCCACCGACGCTGACTTCGTGCGCCGATTCGAAGCGCGCTGGCCCTTGATAGACCGTGCAGTTTTTCAGCTCCCGCAGCGAGCTCTCGACCCCCATCCGCGACTTGCCGGATATTTCGTCCTTCCTGGCCTTGACGCGGCGCATATCGACGCTCACGCCGCCATCCACCAGCACACCGAAATCCGCGGCGCGCCGGGCCATGTGAGCCGCGTAGGCGCTCGCAACCATCGTCTTGGTCGGGATGCAGCCGGTGTTCACGCAGGTGCCGCCGAACAGATTCCGTTCGACGATTGCGACCGTCGAGCCGGCGGCCGCCAGGCGCTGGGCGAGGAACGGGCCAGCCTGGCCGGTACCGATAATGATGGCGTCGAAGCTGCGGCTCATGCGAACCGACCGCAGATCAAGAAAGCACTGCAGATGGCGACGGCGTCCTCGATCAGCGCGATGGGGAGATCTTTGCCGATCGCTTTCGACGCGCGGGTTCGGGCTGCGTACCCGCCCATCGTCCCCGCCACCGCGCCCACGATGCCAGCCACGACACATCCGATGGTCGAGCCACTAGGCGCACCGAACGCCGCGCCGCACAGAGCACCCATCACGATTCGCGCACCGAATGGTCCCGGCGCCTTGCGGCTGGGCGTCTTTGGCAGCTTATCGTTGATCAGTTCGCCGATCGCGGCCAAGCTGAAGATATAAGGGGTAATCGCGGCGCCCATGAACGACAGCCACGTATTTTCCAGATGCAGCCAGCCCAGCCGGGCGGCCCAACTTACCACCGCCGGCGCGGTCATGGAACGCAGTCCGGCGACGATGCCAATCAAGAAAGCTAAAACGTACGGCGACATTTAGTGCTCCTGGTTGAGTTTCCGTCGGGGCCGTTTACAAAGCTTACCTCAGAAATCCAGCGGGGGATGTACGAAAGGCGTCACCCAAAATTCTGACGTTCTAGTGGACTCTCTACCTGAACCGTAGTAGACTGTCTCCTAGAATGCCTCCAGAAAGCCGCCTTTCACTCCTCCCTGGAACGCTGGAAATGCTCGTGCTTCAGACGCTGGTGTTCGGGCCGCGCCATGGTCACGGCATCGCCACGACTATCGAGCGCACTTCGGACGAAATGCTGTTGATCGACCACGGCTCGCTCTACCCTGCCTTGCAGCGGCTGGAGCGCGCGGGCTTGATCGCGTCCGAATGGGGCGTTTCGGATAATAAACGCCGCGCGCGTTTCTACCGGCTTACGCGAACGGGCCGCAAGAAACTGGCGGACGAGATGGGCAAGTGGGAAAAGATCGTGCGGGCCGTGAAAGGCGTGCTGAGCGCCGGGCCTGAGGAGGAGCGCGCATGAGATGGTTCGGCCGGCGCGATCGCGATTACCGCGAAGAATTCGAGACGCACATCCAAATGGAAGAGCGGGCGAACCGGGAACGGGGCATGACGCCCGAAGGCGCCAGCCGCGCGGCGCAGCAGAAGTTCGGAAGCGCGCTTGCCGTGCGGGAGACGCTGGCGGACGAACGCCCGCTGCACCTATGGCAAGACCTGTTTCGCGACTTGCATTACGGAGCGCGGCTGCTGATGCGCAGCCCTGGCTTGACCGCCGCCGCGGTATTGACGCTGGCGCTTGGCATTGGGGCCAACACGGCAATTTTCAGCCTGGTGGACGCCGTGCTGCTGCGCATGCTGCCGGTGCGTGACCCTGGGTCGCTGGCCCTGGTGCGCGCGATCACCGGTCACGGCAAGCCCGATTGGTTCCCGCACGTTGACTACGAATGGCTGCGCGACCACAACCAGCAATTCACTGGCGTGGCAGCCTCGATGATCTTTGGGGAAATGCTCGATTGGGGCGATCACAAGGAGCGTACGCAATTCGAATATGTCTCGGGGAATTATTTTTCCGTGCTCGGCGTCGATCCCGCCTTCGGACGTGTGATTGTGCCCGAAGACTACGACCAGAATCGTCCCGTGGCTGTGCTGCGATATGGCTATTGGCAGCGCGTCTTCGGCGGGCGCCGTGATGTGATCGGAAAAACATTGCGACTCGGGAACGGTTCGTTCCAAGTGGTAGGCGTGGCAGCGCCGGGTTTCGAGGGCGAATACTACTATGGCGAAACGCGGCCCGAGTTTTGGCTTCCCCTCTCCGCGCAGCCGATGGTGATGAAGGAATCTTTTCTTCATCGGCGGAATCTGAGCTGGCTCGGGGCAATTGCGCGTTTGCGTCCGGGCGTGAGTGTCACGCAGGCGCAAGCTGGCATGGGGCCACTGCTTGCCGCGTTGCGCGCGGACCTCCACGTGGATCCCCGTGCCGATTACCTGACCGGCATCCGTATCGAGCCGGGGGCAGGCGGTCTTTCGGGAGCGCGCGAACAATATGGCGAGCCGCTACGGTTGCTCATGGCGCTGGTTGCCATCGTGCTTCTGATCGCTTGCGCCAATGTCGCCAACCTGCTTTTATCGCGAGCGGCAGCGCGCAAGCGCGAGTTTGCTGTGCGGCTCGCCATCGGGGCCGGACGCATGCGTCTGATGCGGCAACTGCTGGCGGAATCGCTGCTGCTGGCGGCGATGGCGTGCCTAGTTGGGCTGGCCATCAGCCGTGGCATCGTAAGCGCGTTTGTCGCCATGAGCCAGGTGCGCGGGCTCGATGTTCATACCAATCCGGCGGTGCTGGCGTTCGCGATTGGCATCTCCTGCGCAGCAGCCATCGCGTTCGGCTTGGCGCCGGCGCTGCAAAGCCGCGGGATACATCCGTGGAGCGCGCTCAAGGATGCGCGAATCGCCGGTAGAAGCGGGCGGAGGTGGAACGCATCGAGCGGGCTGGTGGTGGCCCAGACTGCGCTCTCCATGGTGCTGCTGGTGGCGTCCGGGCTGATGCTGAGAACGTTCTTGAACTTGAAGGCGGCCAATCCAGGCTTCGACGAGCAAGCATGGCAAGTCAATCTGGATTGGGACGCGGACCTGGGTTCCGGCACGGCCTTGGGCGAGCGCATGATCGAGCGCGTCTCCGCCGTCCCAGGCGTGGCGTCAATGAGTTATTCCCGGTTCGGTTTTGTGGGCACTAGCCGGAACTGTTGCTTCACGCCCGAAGGGTACGTGGGCACGCCCGGCGAGGACAAAAACATACGGGGCCAATCGGTAAGCCCAGGTTACTTCCGCACGCTAGGGATCCCACTGATCGCTGGGCGAGATTTCACGAAGTCGGATCGCAAGGGAGCGCCGCGCACGGCGATTGTGAATGAAACGCTGGCGCGGCGATACTTCGGACGCGGAAACGCCGTGGGCAAAGTCTTCGGGTGGTCGCCATACGACACGAATAAGACGCAGATCGTAGGAGTGGTGAAGGACACGAAATCGTCCGAGAGCTTGCGCGGCGAAACGCCCCGTCTGATGTACTCCCCGATAGCGGTCGAAGATCGCCGCCCGGATATTCTGGAGATCCGCGCGGTTGCCGGCGGGCGGCCATTGAGTGCGATCGAAGCGGATTGCCGCGCGGCAATCCGGGCGGTGGACTCGAGCATCAAGATCACGTCGTTCGAGCCATTGAGCGAAGTGATCGGCGAGAACCTGGCGCCGGAGCGGATGGTCAGTTGGCTCGCGGCGGGACTTGGATTCGTCGCGTTGCTGTTGACCTCGGTCGGACTCTACGGAGTGCTGGCTTACGCCGTGGCGCGGCGGACATCAGAGTTCGGGATTCGTATGGCGTTGGGCGCGGGCCGCGCGTCGGTGTTGGCGATGGTGTTGAAGGAAGGGATGGCTCTCGTCGGAATCGGCCTGGCGATCGGCTTGGCGGGCGCGCTGGCGCTGAGCCATTTAGCAGCGAGCCTGCTTTACGGCGTCGAGCCGCAGGATTTGGTGAGCCTGGCAGCCGCGGCGATCGTTTTGCTGGTGGTGGCGGCTGCAGCCTGTTATGGCCCGGCGCGCCGTGCGACCACCGTGGCGCCGGTAACCGCTCTGCGATACGAGTAAGCTACTTCTTTTTCCCAGCGTCCATATCCAGCTTCGGATAGTAAGGCGCGTCCAGCCTCTGGAACTTGTCCATCCAGTTCTTGCCGGCCTGCTGCGGCGTGAAGCTCCATTGCTGGCGCGCGTAGTTCCAATCGTCCGGATTGAGTTGCTGGGCGTGCTGCCAATACTTCACGGCGCGCGTGTCGTCGCCTTTTTCGTGGAACCATACCGCCAGCTTGAAACTGGCGTCGGCTTCCATCTCGGCGGCTGAGCGCGGCTTTACGCGGCGGGCGAACTCCGCGTCGGAAAGCGCATATGCGCTCCGTTCGCCGTTGATCACCCAATCGCGCAGCGCATTGGTGTAAACCGACCCCTCGGTGACAATGTTCTTGCCGTCCGCGATCTTCATCACCTGGTCGGTGTTCCATGCGGGCTCGGCCGGACGCACCACACGGCCTTTCTCGTCGATCCAAATGCCGGTCGGTACATTGATGAATTGATACGCCGTGCTGATGGAGTGGCGCGCGTCGATCAGCGTGGTGTAAGTGGCATGCGCGCGATCATACCAGCGGCCCGCGGCGCTTTCACCACCAGTATCCTGCGCGGCGGCAACGATTTCGAAATTACGGTCTTTCAGCTCTTCGTAAATCTTCTGCCAGCCTGGCAGATCGAGGCGGCAACCTCACCAGGAGGCCCAGGTCACCACCAGCACCTTCTTGCCGCGAAAATCGGAAAGGTGAACGATGCGCCCGGAGCGATCCGGCACGGCAAAATCCGGAGCGACGCGCGACTGGTAGAACTCGCCGCGGACCGCCGGAATCTCGCCGAAGCTCCACACGGCGCCGTCCACCAGGTAAGCCTGATGCAGGCGGCGCGCAAAACCGGTGAGGCTGAACCATTCGCCTTGCTTGAGATCCTTCGCCAGCGGAATGCACATATCGGCGCGGCAAGCGCCTTGCGGTTTGACCTCGAACCCGTTGATGCGCGGGAGATCGGCCGCGCGCACCCAGAGGTCTTTGGGATCCTGCCGGACTTTGCCGACCGCCGCGGCGGAATCGCCATAGAGAATCGTTACCGCCGGCGGAGCGGCCGCGTACACCGCCGGCGCCGTGGCAGCGAACAGGAACTGGCGGCGATCCATCATGGGAAGTCCCTCGATTATACGGCCAGTACGCTATAATTGCAGGATAAACATGCGTAACTTTTGCGGCTTGGCCGTGGCCTTGGGAATGATCGTGGCCGCGGGTTGGGGGCAGACGTCCTCACAAGCCAAAAAGAAGACGGTTCCGGCAACGCAAAAGGGCGCGGTGCGCAGACCCTCGCCGGCTGCGCATCCGGGCGCGGCGCCAGTGCGGCGTTCCACCACCACCGCGTCGGCGGCGAATCGCAAGAAAGCGCCGGTCAAACGCACTACCGCGACGACATGGCGTAACCGGCAGTTGGCGCCGACGACCGATCGCTATCGTGAAATTCAACAGGCTCTGGCGGCGAAGGGATATCTTGCTTCCGCGGAAGCCACCGGAACCTGGAACCAAAGTTCCATCGATGCCCTCAAGCGCTTCCAGAGCGAACAGAATCTGGATGCCAGCGGCAAGATCAATTCGATGTCGCTGATCGCGCTCGGGCTCGGCCCGAAGCACGATGCGCAGCCCGTGCCTCCGCCCACCCCGAGCCCGGAACCAGGCCGCTAGGCCGCACTCTATTCCGCGCGCAGCGAGCGCGCCGGATCAATCGAAATTGCACGCCGAGCGGGCGCCCAACACGAGAGCAGGGCCACCGCGATCATCGTTGCCGCAACGCCTCCAAGTATGAAAGGATCATGCGGCGTAGCCTGCTCCACCAGATGCGCAAGCACGGCGGAACACGCGATGCCGCCGGCGATCCCCACGATCGCTCCCAGCGTGAGGATGGCCGCCATCCGTCCCAGCACCGACCGCAGCACTTGCCCTGGACTGGCGCCGATGGCCACCCGGATTCCGATTTCGCGCACGCGCCGGCTCACGGTGTAAGCGGACAGCCCGTAAATGCCGGTGATCGCCAGCATCAACGGCAGAACGCCGAACGCGCCCAGACACCATGCCGCGGCGCGCGCCTGGAAATAGGCGAGATCCAGTAAATTGCGCATCGGCGCGACGCTGTAGAGCGGCAGGCTGCGGTCAAGGTCGCGGATAGCCTCTTCCATCTCACGCGCGACTGCCATTTCGGGGCGCGGCGATCGCGCCAGAAGATAAGTTGTGCCGTCGTAAACCTGGAGGATCGGCGTGAAAAGCGCGGCGCGCGGGTCCTCGCCGATACTCTTGTATTTGCCGTCTTCTACGATGCCGATTACCTGCACCGGCGTCCTGCCGGAGCGGTAATACAGGCCGACGCCTTGTTCCGTGCCAAGGACGCGGCGTGCGAAGGTAAGATTCACCACCGCTACCCGCGGCGCGTCAGTCGAATCGCGCCAAGTGAAATCGCGTCCTGCGACGAGGTGCGTGCCGATGGCGGCGAAATATCCGGGCGAGACGTTGAAGTGGCTGGCGTTGATGGCGTTGGAGGCGCGAAATTCGGTTTCCTGGTAACGAAATACGCCATTATTATTCTGATCCACGCCCATTGGAAACGCGTCGGCGAATCCGGCCGCCGTGACGCCCGGAATGCGCGCGGCAGCCTCGAGCGCGCGGCGCTGAAAGGCCTCGCCGTTCTCACGCGAAAAGCGGGCCAGACCAAGATCGAAGCCCACCACGCTCACGCCCTGCGGCTGAATCCCCACGGGCATCTCGAAGGCGCGCCGCGCGCCCGCCACTGCGACGAAAGACGCGGTCACCAGCACGCAACAGAGCGCCACCTGGGCGGCAAGCAGGGCTTCGCGGAACGGCCAGTTGCGGCCGCGCGCGCTGCCCGAGGCTTTCGCTCCGCCGCGCAACGCGAGATTCGGACTACCGCGAAACGCCTGGCGGACCGGCGCGATACCGAAGAGCACAGCCGAAAGCAGCGCCGCCCCCAAGCCGAACATCAGCACGTTGGAACCGGCGCCGGCGTCCAGACGCACCGGGACTTCGGCCAGGCTGACGGCGCGAACGCCGCGCAGCAACAAGGCAGCGACGGCGCAGCCTGCCGCCCCGCCGGCCAGCGCGAGCACCAGCGATTCGGTCATCAATTGGCGCACGATGCGGCTGCGCGCGGCGCCAATCGAAACACGAATCGCGAGTTCGAAACCGCGATCGGCGCCGCGCGCCGCGACCAGGCTCGCAAGGTTGGCGCAAGCGGCAAGCCACACCATGCCGGAAAGCAGGATCAGGCCAAAAACGAAAGCCTCCATCGGATTGCGCAGCGATTGACCCACCAGCCCGAGCTTCGAAAGGCGCGCCTGCTTTCCGCCATCCGTTTGCGGATACTCGCGCCCCAGTTCCGTCATCACGGCGCGCAGATTCGCTTCGGCCTGGGCGGCAGTGACGTTCGGCTTCAAGCGGCCACCGATCATGCAATCCTGCTCGTCGCGAACATCGAGCCACTCATGCTGCTCCATCTCCGGCTGCATCGACATCGGAACCCATACCTCGGGCCAATAGAACGTCTCCGTGCCTTGAAACCCCGCAGCAGCGACGCCCACAATCGTGTACGGCTTACCGTTCAGATGGATCGTCTGTCCGACGATCGCGGGATCCGCGGCGAACCGATTGCGCCAGCAATCGTAACTGACAACGGCGAAAGCGCCGGCGCCGGGCTTTGCGTCGTCGGCCGGATGAAAGAAGCGGCCGAGGAGCGGTTGCACGCCGAGCACGTCGAAGTAATTGCCGGTGACGAGATAGCCCCAGACGCGCGCGGTGGAGTTACCCGCGCCGAGTCCAATCGGGTCGGCGCGATACGCGAACAGGCCGTCGAAGACAGTGTTGCGGTCGCGCAGATCGCGGTATGCCGGGAAGGAGTGCGTTGTCGGCTCGACGAACACCAGCCGTTCCGGCGCGCGCACGGGAAGCGCCGCAGCACCATGGCGTCGATCACGCCGAACACAGCCTTCCGAAATTCGCGTGTTCCCAGACCTGACGATCCCGCTGCGCAAGCGCACAGCCTGAGGCCACTCTGTGCGGGCCTTTAGCTTTCGGCAACAAAAAATAAATCGACCGGCGTTCGTTGGCATCCGTCATACGGCGTAGCCTCAAGAGCCGGTGACGCAACGGGGTTGCTCCTTCCGCGTTAGCGTCACCGGCCTAGCCCATACGCTTTTCTGCCTCGCCCCTGCGCTCTAATCCCGCCACGGGCTTCCCTGCGCGAACGGCGGGCATCCTGCGCGAGGTCAGCCATCGAGGCGCGGACGTAGCGCCAAAAATTAAATCGGTGCGGAACCTCTCGCATCAGCCCTCTATCGTTGGGAGTGGAAAAAGCCATGCGAATCGCGCGTAACGTTCTTGCCTGGATTGTTCGGTTCTTCGGCGTCGAGCCGGTCTACAGCGGACGCAGCCGGGTGATCTGAACCGCGAATGGTCGATTCGCATCCTACGCGGCCAGCGCGATGAACAAAATGCATCTGGAGCCGCCCGGTGGAATCCGTTACGGAGGAGAGCCGAAATGCCTGCACACGCCAGACCAACTGCAGATCCCGTGACCGCTGTGCGCGAGTACATCGTGGCTTTCAACAAAAGCGACGTGAAGGCAATGGCGGCGTGTTTCGCTGTTCCTGGATCAATCCTCGACGGACTCGCCCCACATGTGTGGCACGGCCCTACAGCGTGCCAGGACTGGTATCGCGACGTATTGGTCGCGGGCGAACACGAAGGCGCGACGGACTACTGGGTCACAATCGGCGACCCGTTGCACGCCAACGTCACCGGCGATAGCGCGTACGTGGTGGTTCCCGCGACGATGACGTTCAACGTACGCCGCAAGCAGATCACCCAATCGGGCGCGATCTTCACGGTCGCGCTCCGAAAGCAAGAAGACGGTTGGCGCATCACCGCTTGGGCGTGGGCCAAAGGCACTCCGGCGTAGCGAGCACCCAGCCCAAACCGGAGCCGGTCGTCGACCCGAAGATACTGGCCTCGGCCATCGCCGGGCTATTCGCCGAGTTCCCGTTCCTGGCGCCGGAGGAGCAATACAAGCTCGCCCGGCGGATGTTCGTCGCCTTCGACGTGAACGAGGACGGTGGCGTCGACTCGGCTGTTATACGGGGCGAAGCGCTGGCTGAGATATACGCGAAAAATGGAAGGCTATCAAGATGGCCGTGTTCGCGCCGATGCCCAGTGCGAGCGAGAGCACCGCCACGGCGGTGAAGCCGGGCGAGCGGCGAAGCGTGCGCAGAGCATATCGGAGATCCTGCCACGTTTCGTCGGCCCAACGCAGGCCATAGGAGCGACGGCATTCTTCCTTATACGATTCGCCCGAGCCCAGTTCCAGCCGCGCGCGGCGCTCAGCTTCCGCAAGCGGCACGCTGGAGCGGGTCAAATCCGCCGCCCGATGCTCCACGTGAGCGCGCAGCTCGTCGTCGAGTTCGCTTTCCCAACGGCCTCGCCCGAGCAGGGCGCGAAGCGTTGAGCGCAGCGAGTCGAACATCACGCCTCCTCGCGTTGGGCCTTGAGGGCGGAGCCGATGGCGGAAACCAGGCGCTCCCAGCCCGCGGTTTCCTCGCGCAGGCGTTTCCGTCCCGCGGGCGTCAGCGAGTAATACTTGGCGCGGCGGTTGTTTTCGGAGACGCCCCATTCGGTGGCCAGCAATTTCTGACGCTCCAGGCGATACAGCGCCGGATAGAGCGCGCCCTGCTCCACCTCAAGGGCGCCGCCCGAGATCTGGCCGATGCGCACCAGGACGCCATAGCCGTGTTGCGGACCGAGCGAAATGGCTTTCAGAATGAGCAGATCGAGCGTGCCGGGAAGCAGTTCAGCGGCTGGGGGCATGGCCTCTCCTTAGTTAGTTAGGAGAATAACGCACGCTTTCCTAAGCTGTCAAGGGGAGCGGATGTTTAGCCGCTACATCAAAGAGAGCACGGCGGGGGCCGAACGCGGCGCCGCGATTTCCAATTGCGCGTACATGGCGATTACGGGGTCCGTGCTTCGCACGAAATCTTCCCCGAGGCGTCCCAGGCCGTGGGGATCGAGCGCCATGCGGCCGATCAGCATGTTTACGGGCAGCAGCCATTCGATGCGCGCGTACGCGTGATCGCGGCTCCGTTGCAGATAGTCCAAAAGCGCCCGCAACGTGGTTTCTTGCAAGTGCGAGTCAGGCGTCAAGCTTGCCAGTTCCGTATAAAACGTGCACTTCTCGCGGAACTGTTGCGCCGCTTCCTGAGCGGACCCGCCGCCATCCTGCCAATCGCGTAGCGCGGCGAGAACGTCCGAAAAACGCTCCTGCCATTCCATCGATTCGCGTTCCTTGCTAGGCTTCGCCGTTCCGTTAGCATCGAAAACCAGGGCGGTATACATCCGCGCGATGCTCGCGCAATCCGAGGATTGGCAGGAGCGCTGCCCCACGGCCGCTCCGCTCTTACTCGAGGGCGTAGCTTCTGCGGTTTCAATAGCCGGCAGTTGATTGCGCAAATTGCCGTTGAAGAAACGGATTGCCGTGACGGAGCGGGCGTCGAGGGCGTTGCCAGTTGTGGACACGCTCCCGCCTTCCATGGCATCGTCATCCGCACAGCGAGCGGCGCTGAAGTTAGCCACCAAATAGGCTCGGTATGCCTCGGCCAGCGGTGCGGACGACAGTTGCCTGCGCCCCATCTCCTGCGCGAGAAACTCGACTGCCGCGCCGGTGTCCGGAAGGTAGTAAGTGAACGAGCGGTCGTCGCCGGCGATGCGCTTGAATGCGGCTGTAACAGCCGAGGCCGCGCCGCCGAACTGTACATCGTCGAGTCCCGAATCGGCCGCGGCTCGGATTGCGGGCTCGACCTCGGCGGGCGAAGAGATAAGCGCGAGACGTTGTTGTACTAATTGATACGCTGCGCCGTTCGCGAGCTCCTTAGCAGTGAATGCGCGGCGGGCTATCTCGGTGAGCGTCTGGTAATAAGTGGAAACATCGACAATCAGTACGTCTTCGCACATAACCGCCGGGACATTGAGCGGCGGGATCTGAAGAAAGAGCCGGCGAGCCTTGGCGGCGTCCAACGGCAGCATTTCCTCCACCGCGCGCGTGCGAAGCGAGAGCGCGTCGAGATCCTGCGCGAAAGCGCGCTGCTGAAAACCGCCGTTGGAAGAAATGCCGCGCATCGCGTTGCGGCGCTTGAATGGCTGCTGCGCTTCAGCGGCGCGTTGGAACGCTTCTTCGATTAGTTGAATGCGGCGAGGCGCTTCCAACGAATCGAGCGCGGCCACGCGCAACAACGCATCGGCCGCAAATTCACCGGGTGCGCCGTGCGCCATATCCAGCGCGGCTGCAATGGCTGCTTTGTTTGGAGAGTCCGGAGTGGATGCCCAGGCGCAAGAACAAAGAACCAGTGTTGGAAGGAAACGGGTCACGTCCCTTCCATTGTTACATGCGAAAAAAATGCAATGGCGGCAGCTATTGGCTAACGGTGTTGGCCGCTGTCAGGTCGCTGTTCGCCGTGCTCCAAATTGCATTTGTGGCGGGACGTCCAGCGCCGATCAGCGCGATACACGCAATAACAATAAATGTCATGAGGAGCGTGTATTCGATGAGATCCTGACCCCGCTCGTCGCTCAAGAATTGGAATACTGGGCTCATAACTTTTCTATGTGTATTAAAACCTATGTCGGCAAACAAGGCAAGTGGTTTTGTACGAGTGGGGTACGGTTAGTCCTGCGGGGGTGCGCAGTACGTAGCATCTCTCCACTTACTAAGGTTAGTATTCGATGGGAAATACGGCGGACGACTGAGTTGAAACCGAGAGATAATAAGCCATGAACCAATTCGATGACCTGTTTGAGCAATTCAAGGTCCATGGAAAGGATCTTGCGGCGAAGATCAAGGATCTGATCCACGAAGGCAATGTGCGCCGCATCATCGTCAAGAACGAGCACGGCCACACCTTCATGGAGATTCCGCTCACCGTGGCGACCGTGGGAGTGATAGCCGCGCCCGTCATCGCTGCCGTCGCGGCCATCGCGGGCATGGTGGCCAACTTCACCCTGGTGGTGGAGCGCAACCCGCACGAACCCGCTGCGCAGGCGGAAGCGCCACGCTCGACCGACGCCAGCGTCGGCGCGACCGAGGACAACGTGGACATGGCCGGCACGGTCTCTCAGAGCGTCAACGATGCCGCCGGAACCGGCAAACCCGACGCGCAAGGCGGATAACATTAACTTGCTTCGCGCCGCGCTTACGCGCCCGCTTCCATCGTTCCTTTTAGCCCTAACTCTTCGGCGCGCGCCTGCATCGCCTTCACGCAGAATTCGATGTGCTCATCCAGCAGCACTCCCAATTCCTGCGCTCCCTCGACGATATCCTGCCGGTTGACCGAGCGCGCGAAGGCTTTGTCTTTCATCTTCTTCTTGACCGAAGCCGTATCGACTTCGAACACGCTTCGGTGCGGCTTGACGTAGGAGATGGCGGTGATGAATCCGGCCAATTCGTCGCAAGCGTAAAGCGTCTTTTCCAGCGCGGATTCGCGCGGCACGCCGGTGTGATTCGCGTGCGAAAGAATAGCGCGCCGAATTTCTTCTTCCACGCCGCGCTCCGCGAGAATCGCTTCACCCTTTTGCGGATGCTCGTCGAGCGTGGGATGAATCTCCCAATCGAAATCGTGCAGCAGCGCGGCCAGCGACCACTTCGGTTCGTCTTCGCCGCCCTTGCGCGCATATGCCGCGACGCAGGTCTCGACAGCGAGCGCATGCTTTCGCAATCCATCGGACTTGGTAAATTCGCAAACGAGGTCCCAGGCTTGTTCACGGGTGAGCATCGAGTTTTATGATACCTTCCCGCCCCACGTTACATGCCGCGCTTCGCGAAACGCCTCGCGGTCGCGCTTGGTGACACGCCGCGTTTCCAGTCCCGCGGCGGCGCACACTTGCAACTCGATCCATCCGGCGTGATGTTGCGGCCGCCGGACAACACGCGCCGCCGCCGTGGCGTATGCCTGGCGGGTAAAGGCGACGTAGCTGTATTTTTCATCTTCGTAGTTGAGTTCGCCTCCTTTTAAGCGCCGGTGCAGCGACGAACGCTCCACGCGCGCCGCAAAATGGCACCAATCCGCGCCCGCCATCGGACAGGGAACCGGCCCCGGACAGGGTGCGGCGATGTGAGCGCCCGCCGCCAGTAGTTCTTCGCGAATCGCGCGGATCAGCGCAAAGCCTTTCGGCGTGCCGGGTTCGACGACAACCAGCGCAACGCGCGCCGCCTGCCAGAGCCGGGCTGCGATCGGGGCGCCGATTTCGCCCAACGAATAAGCCGCCATCACCAGGTCGCGCTCCGGGAAGCGCTCGACGCGCGCCGCATCAGCTTCCATCCATGTGGCGCCGGGTAAAAATGCGCGCGCTTCCTTGGCGAGCGCGCGGTCGCGCTCCATGATTTCGATCTTCGCCTGCGGATATAACTGGTGTGCGGCGAGGGAGGCCGCGCCCGTGCCCGCGCCGACATCGAGAATACTTTCGACCGGGAGGCCGTCCGGTAAATCGCTTAGCGCCGAATAAGTGGCGGCATAAGTGGCGGGCATGCGAGTTACTAAGTACGCTTCGGGAGATACAGCCGCCGGATAACCCTCGCGGTACGCGTCGGACATAGCCGCGGCGGCGCGCTTTAGTTCGGTAAAAGGCGTCGCGGCGGCGCGTTCCTCGATCTTCCGGCGAATTTCCAAGGGCAGGTGCACCTTACTATCATGCCGGAAACTTTGCTCCGCGCGGTGGTGTCTGAGTGGGTGAAGGCGAGAAAGAGGGGAGAAAACGATGTTCGAACAAGCCGTACTCGAGACGTCAAACGGCGGCCGCCGCGCCATGGCCACGGGCGCAGGATTCGCGGGACAGGCCGCACTGGCCCTGTGCATCGTCATCGCGCCCATAATCTGGCCGCAGGCGCTACCCAAGCCGCAATGGATGATGTCCATTACTCCGCCGCCGCCTCCGCCCGCCGCGCCGGAGCACATGACGGCGGTCAAGCCGCGATCGGCGCAAAACGCCGCGCCGCTCCTCCCGCGCGAAATCGTGCTGCCAACCCGCATTCCGCCAAGAGTGGCCCAGGTGATTGAGGACCCGGGCGTCGAAGCCCCCGTCGGACTGGGAGTAACCGGCGGCCTAGGCGTAGCCAATGCCAGCGACCTCCTGGGCCGCCTGTTACGAGAAGCGGAGTCCCAGCCGAAACCCGCCGTTCGGCAACCCGAATCCAAGCCACAGCCAGAGGAAGTGAAGCTCATCCGCGTCAGCAGCCTCGATCCCGGGCGCCTGATTCATCGCGTTGAGCCCATCTATCCGGCGATCGCCAAAACCGCGCACGTCTCGGGAACGGTCGAACTGAGCGCGATCATCGGAACCGACGGACACATACGCGAACTGCGCGTCCTGAGCGGCCATCCGCTGCTGCGCAAAGCCGCCACCGATGCGGTCAGCCAATGGATCTACAAACCTACGGTGCTCAATGGCGCGAACGTGGAGATAGCCGCCCCGATCTCGGTGATATTCAGATTGAATTAAGCAGATCATCCGCGCGCAGGCTAGGATAGGCCTATGCGCCGTTTTTGGGTCTTATCGCTCTTCGCTCCCGGGCTGTTAGCCGCGACAACCGTTCTGTTCGATCCTTCGACGCCCGCGACCGGGCCTTTCCCCACGGACTATCTCACCGTCTCCGACGCCATGCAGAAGACGGGGCTGCGGCTCAATCTGCCCGTGCCGTCATGCGTCGCGCAATATACGTCGTGCCAGGAGACCGGCCTGCTAGAGCAAGCCGACGGCTTCAGTATTCGCGCCCGTGTTCAAGTGCGCTTTTCCGCGCCCGCCGACGTTACGACCCTGCGCTCCGGCATGTTCTATGTCGCGCTGAATAACTTGACTGCCGACGAGACCGGAGTGAATAAGTCGGGCGATGTCGTGGCTGTCGATGAAGTGATCTACGATCCGTCCACAAACACAGCCTATGTCAAGCCGGCTGTGGCGCTCGACCAACATCGCCGCTATGCCTTTGTCGTGACCGATGCCGTTAAGGATACTTCCGGCGCAGCCGTGAGCCGCGACCCCGCGTTTTCCGCCTGCCTGCAGGCTTCCACGGCGTACTGCATGGCGCTCTCAGCCGCAACTAACGGGATCTCCACCGCTCCACGCACCATCGTCTCGGCGACCGTGTTCACCACCATGAGCGCTACCGCGTGGCTCGAGCACGCGCGCGACAACCTGCAGTTTGTACCTCCGTCCCCAAGCGTGCTTCCCAACGGAACCTTCCAGATTGCGAATCTCGCCGGCATCACGCTGCATGAGCAGGTCGGATCGAATCCACTCGCCTTCTCCGATCTCACTCTCCCGTTGAGTTCCACGCTTCTGGCGGGACTGGGAAGCGTGACCATCGGTTCTTTCCAATCGCCCAATTACCTGGGTCCGGATGACACGATTGCGCCCACGCCCACGAATCCGTCGCTCGCCATCCCCGCTTCTACCAATCCAGTCTTTTTCAATGCCCTGCTGCCCGCCACGCCCAAGCCGGCGGCTGGTTATCCGGTGGTGATCTTCGGGCACGGATTCGGCGACAGCCGCTTCGGCGGTCCGACCGCGGTGGCGCCCACCCTGGCTCGTAACGGATTCGCCGTGGTCGCCATCAACGCCGTGGGCCACGGATTCGGCCCGCTGAGCACCGTGTCTTTCACCGATACATCGGGCAATACCACCACGCTGCCCGCGGGCGGACGAGGCGAAGATCTCAACGGCGATGGCCAGATCGATGCCACGGAAGGCTGCGTCGTGCTTACGCCGGTAGCTTATGGCACGCGCGATTGTCTGCGCCAAACGGTGGTCGATTTACTGCAACTGGTTCATGCGATTCAGCAGGGAATCGATCTGGATGGCGACGGCAAGGCCGATCTCGACGCGTCGCACATTTACTACGCAGGGCAATCGCTGGGCGCAATGTATGGCACGATGCTGACCGCGCTCACCCCCGCTGTCCGGGCGGCTGCGCTCAATGTCGGCGGTGGAACCGAAACCGCGATCGTGCGTTGGAGCCCATCGTACCAGTCGCTAGCCGTGCAGACCATGGGTTCGCGCATGCCGTCATTACTCAACCGGGGAACGGCCTATAACGAAGATTATGTCTTCCCCGGGCAGCCGGCGCATGTCACTACTGTGGCCGGCGCCGTCGCGATTCAACAAGCGTTTGAGACCATCGAATGGCTGGGGATGTACGGGGATCCGCTGGCGTTCGCATCCCATCTGAATCTCTCGCCGCTCACCGGATCGGGCGCGCATCCGATGTTGTTTCAATTCGCGCTGGGCGATATGACGATGCCCAACCCCGCCACCAGCACGCTCATCACGGCTGCGGGCGCACTCAACAGCACGTGGGAGTACCGGCACGATCTCGCGCGCGCCAAGACGCCTGATCTCCCCGCCGACCCGCATCCGTTCCTGGTGCTCTTCGTGGATCTTGAAGGCGGCGCGATCCAATTGCCCGGTGTGGACGGCCTGCTGATCAGCCTCGATGCGCAACAGCAAATCGCCGGATTCCTGGCGGCCGATGGCGCATCGATCCCCAATCCGAACGTACTCTCAGCAGCGTTTTATGGGTTCAATGTGTTCCAGATGCCGGTTGTATTGCCGCTGACGCTGGGGTTTTGAGTCTGACAACGGGGCGATCAAGGTGACGTCGTAATCTATCCCAGGAAACCCATTCGCCAGTCGGACGAAGACGCCAGGGATGGGAACGTCCGCGCCAGATCGTCGTAGGAGACGCCCAGCCAATTCGCTACGGTTGCGCTATAACGATCGCGCATGGTGGTGGGAATCAAGGCGCCGTCAGCATCCAGCGGGGCCGAGGTCATGTCGGGATACGTCCCATAAATCTCGCCGCCGAGAACGCCGCCGCCGAGGACAAAATGATGATTGCCCCAGCCGGGATCGACGCTGTTGTAGGCGTTGGGACGCAGGCTGCGACCGAATTCGGAGTCGCTGAATAGCGCGACGCGCTGGCCCGCGCCGAGATCCTGAATGGCGCGGTGGAAGGCCACCAGGGCGTCGCCGAAATGCGCGCTGTCCTGCCGCAAGGCGCCCGACTGTCCCGCTACCTGGACCGGCACGAAAAACAGAGTGTTGGCGCCTTGGCCGGCGCCGATCGCGGAGGCTATGATCTTCAGCTGCTCGCCCATCAGAGTAGCCGGAAACTGGCTACGAAACGACGCCGTGGCGGCCAGACGAGCCCAATCTGGGCCATTGCGCCGCGCTCCACCGTTACTGGATTCATCCAACGCGACGGCGGTCATACCGTGCGGCAACGGAGACACAGCGCTCTGATCTGTTGCCGAAACGCCCGCCTTCTGCGCCGCCCAGCTTAACGTCGAATACCCGCCGCCGGCAAAGGCGAGCGACTCATAGCGGACCTCGTTGGGAACCGCGTTGCCCTTGGAGTGATCCACGGGAGTGACTCGTTGCGGCGTACCAATGTTGGCCACAACGGCGAGCGATCCCTCATTAAAGAGATCCTGCAAGGAACCTATCGCCGGGTGAAGGCCATAGCGGGTGCGGCTGACGCGGGCTTCGACCGGCGCGAGGTCACCCACCGGCAATGCCAGCCCGCGGCGTTGAGCAGCATAGGCCGAATATTGCGCGGCATCGAGCGGCGCGATGAGGGCGTTGCCATCACTGCCGCCCATGAGATACAAACAGACGGCGGTGCGGCCATTAGAGCCGGCAGCGCGCGCCAACCTTGGAAGTCCAGCCAGATTTGCAGCGGCAAGAACTTTGACCCCAGTAGCAATGATCGACCTTCTGGTGGGCCCTACGGCTTTCTTCAAGCTGGTCTCCTCGATACGATCTGAATGAGTGTACCAGCAATCAGCCGAATATGACTCTATCTCTAACTACCAGAGGTACTATTGGGCTGACTTTAGTTCCATAAAGAGCGGGTTAAGGATAGAAGCAGTGAGATCCCTGATAACTGAAGTTATCTCCGCTTGATCGTCAGGCGATTTCGGCTGGAACGGCATCCAGGGAACCTTCGCGTCGGCGAGGGCCGCTTGACGGATTGCATCCGTTTCTTCCCGATCGAAAGCGATGCCGAAATGACTGCCGATGCGGCCCAAAACCGCCTCGGGAAGTTCGCGGTAATCGACCAGCAGGCCGTGCGGATCGTTGTGGAACGATAACGCGGCGCGTAGGATGCCTTCCAGAACGCGAGCGATCCATTCCTCTGGAGGAAGAGACACGTCCTCGGGGCGCATTTCGAGAACGCGCGGATCCATCAGGCCGCGGACGGCTTGCCTGCCGGGCTGGCGACTGAGAGATGCCATGACTTCGAGCGGGTCGCGAAACACGAACACCCACGGCGTCTCGGGAAATGCAGCACGCAACAGCGGCAGCCGGTGAATATGCCAGGCGTCCAGTTTGAGGAAATAGCGCGTCTCGTCGCCCAGCCGGCGCTGTCCCAGCGCAAGGATCGCGGAACGCAGCCGATCGAGATGCTGGCGGTGGTCCAGAGATGGCGAGTCAAGATGAGATTGCAGGACGTCGTCCAAAACCGGCGGTTCCGAAATCACCACCGTGCGGGATGACGTTCCCAACAGGCGGGCCAGCAACGTCGAACCACATCGCGACATATGGAAGATGAAACCGCTGGGCGCCAGCGCATACGGCTGCGACTCGATGGCGGCAGAAGGCGGAAGGGGCGATTGCCGGCGGGAAAAGGCCGCAAAGGGCTTACTCAATAGGGTACGAACGTGATCCTCGAAAAACGATTCGGTTACGCGGCAGCCGGCAGCGTAGACCCAATTCGCAGTTGAACCCTCGCTTGAAAAGTGGATAGGAGCCCAACCCGGGGCGTAATCCGGGAGAGGATGCGCGACCGGCCCGCGGAAGCCGGCGTGGACATCGCCCTCGTGAAAATCGAAGCCATTTTGGCGGCCCATTTCGAGAACCGCGGCGGTGAAGCGGGACCGGTCGGCAATGGCCTCGAGTTCCTGCCAAGTCTGTGGACCGCGATCCAGAAGCCATCGCCGGAACTCGTCCAGGCTGCGCGGCGGGAGCGGCGACCGTGGAATGTGACGTCCTTCGGCCTGGCAACGGCGGAATAAATCGTGCACCCAGTCGTTAACAGCGGCGTCGATGACAAGGTGAATGCGGGATTCGGCGCCGCGATTGTTGACGCGATGCGGCCGGTTCACGTTGACGTAGTAACTGTCGCCTTCTTCGAGCGCCAGACGTTCGCCGGAGACATAGAATTCGACCGCAGGATTGGTTTGAACCGGGATGTGAATGCGGATTTCGCCATCCTCGTAGTCGAGGGCATTGTCGGTGTGCTCCCGAATGTAGGAATCCGGTTCGAGACTGAGCAGGCGGACGGACTTGAGCGGACACTCAAAAACCGAGATAGCCTCGCGGAAGTACCGGCAACGCGCCAGCAGCGGCGTGTCGGAGAATGCCTCGCCGTGGGATTCGGCGAGCAATTGCCCCGATGCGCCTCCCACGGAACGGAGCGCGGCGCCGCGCCATGCGCCGTGATAGTCGATGGTGTTGTAGTGCGCGGTCCATTCCTCGGGGAGCACGTGGGCCAGGTCCTCTCGCAAACGGCGTGGATCGAAGTGAAAGGGTAAGCGGAGGCTAGGGATCATCACGAGCGTCGATTGCGAATATAGCAGGAAGCCAATTGCTCCTGTTAATGTGAAACAATGACTCGCCGGCCTGCGGTTGCGGAGGACGAAGCCTTCATCCGGGCCCTGATTACGCGAACCGTCAGCGATGAATTGCTGGCGGATGCTTGGCCGGAGGCCATGCGTGGTCCGCTGCTCGAGATGCAATACCGGGCGCGCATGGCGGGCACGCGGGCGAGCTTTCCCGAAGCGGAGCAAGAGATCATTTTGGCCGGCGGCGAGGCCGCGGGCTGGCTGGTGACGGCGCGGGGCGAAGCCGGCATCACGCTGGTGGACATTGCAGTCATTCCGCAGCGACGGGGCAAAGGGCTGGCGACGGCGGCGATACGCGAATTGCTGGCGGAATCAGAACGGAGCGGCAAGCGGGTGGATCTGCACGTGACGTTGACGAATCCGGCGATCCGGCTCTACGAGCGTCTCGGCTTCCGAAAGACGGCGAGCGATGAGATCCGGCAGCAAATGGTGTGGCCATGAGCGATTTTGCGCAATTCCGGGAACTGGTGATGCGCGACGCCGCCCTGCAGAAAGAGCTGCGCGAGATCGCGGATGAAGAAGCTCTTTCAGCTCGCGTTACAGCGGCGGGACGCGAGCGCGGGTTCGCCATCTCGGGAGAGGATCTGGAAGGCGCAGTCAGGGCCAACGCCAGAGCATGGATCGAGCGATGGCTCCATCAGTAGACGGCCTGCAACTGGAGAATTGGGCTCCCATACAGGTCTACTGGAATGGCGCCGAGCCGCTGGTGGACTGGTGCTACCTGGGCGCGGAAAAGTTCGCCGACCCATTTTTCACCGATACGATCCACTTCGCGCTGCAAACGCCGTTCAATCGGCTGTTCCGGCATCGCACGCCCATTGACGTGCTGGGTGAATGGCATGCGCGCAGCCCGGGCCTGAAGCCCACGGGATTCATCTTTCACATGTCGCGCTGCGGGTCGACGCTGGTGACGCAGTTAATGGCGGGGATGCCGCGGAACATCGCGATTTCCGAAGCCGGGCCCATCGATTCTATGGCGCGGGCGCGATGGCGCGCGCCCGGAGTTTCAGTGGAGCGGCGCATCGAATGGATGCGCTGGATGGTGAGCGCGCTCGGCCAGCGGCGGACAGGCGCCGAAGAAGCGTATTTCATCAAGTTCGATGGGCGCAGCATCATGGAAATCGATTTCGTTCGCGAGGCGTTTCCGGATGTGCCATGGATCTTCCTTTACCGCGAGCCGGTGGAGGTGATGGTCTCGAACGCTCGCTCGTCATCCGCGGCAACCGTGCCGGGGTTGGAGGGTGAGCTCCTGCTCGGCCTTCCGCTCGATCAGATTCTTTTCATGGACGAAATGGAATTCGCGGCGCGAGTTTTTGGCGCCTTGTGCGAGGCGGCTGGACGGCGTTTCCCCGATCCATTGGGAAAGCTGGTGAATTACCGCGAACTTCCCGGAGCGATCTGGGAGACGCTGCCCAGGCATTTCGGAATCCGGTTGAGCGCGGAGGAAGAAGCGGCGATGCGACAGCGCGCCACGTTTCACGGAAAGCACCGGCGGCAGCGGTTTACGGACGATGCGGAAAGCAAGCGAAGCGAGGCTTCGGAAGAGATGCAGGCGCTGGCGGAACGTTGGGTTCGGCCGCACTACCGGAAACTGGAAGAGCTGCGCGTCAGCCTTTAACGGAGGCGTACCAGGCTTCGAGAATTTCGCGCAGAATCGGTGCGAGGTCGTCTGCGTTCTGATAATCGCGTACGGTGGTTTGGCCAGACGCGAGGAGAGATTGCCGCAAATCCGCCATGCCGGACGGGTTGCGAAACACGAACGCCGAGGCGCGCAAAGGCAAGGACGAATCTGCCTCGCATTGCAGGGTGAGATCGGCGAAGCCGCGGAACACCGGCTCGGGCTCACGCTCTCCGAAGATATGAATGACGAAGTCGCACTCGCGGATATTGGTCTCAATGGCGTCTTTGGCGCGGACGGGGTTGATCGGCGGACGCAGCGACCCCACAGCGAAGAGGACCCGGTTGGGCACGGCGACTTCTTCCGAGAATTGAGCGTTGGCGTCTTCAAAAAGCAAACGTTCGGATTCCAAATCGGGCGGCGTGCAGCAGAGGATGCGATAGGTTTCGAAATGGGCCGGCATGAGCAAAGCGAGCGAATGATAGGCGGCCGCGGCCAAAAGAGCCGGGCGGCGTGAAAAATCTAGTTCCGGGTCGGAAAAATGCCCGAAGTCGCAATGATGTAATTCATGGCCACGTAAGGCTGCCGGTTGTCGTGCGGCAGACTTGTCGCGGTCGGCTGAAGCATGCTGGGATTCATGGCAACGCCGCCCGTAGTCGAATAAGTGACCACGCCGGTGACTTCGTCCGCGACTACTTCGTTGGTGACGGTATTATTCTCGCCCTTGGTACCGGAGCCGCATCCGAAAGTATGGTTATGCGAAGCTACCTGGTTAGAGGAAAGAGTAACCGTTTCCACTCCTCCATTTTCGCCGACTGTGTATGGCTGAAGGCCCGGACCCGTTCCCTGACCAATCGCGACCCGCCCGCGTAGGTCCGGCAAGGCGAATGTACTCGTGCCATTTCCGCCGTAATTGACTCCAAGCAGGGAGAACAGCGCTGTGTTCTGCGAAATGGCCATGATTTGCCCGGCGCACAAGGCATACCCCTTGGGAGCAAAGTTGCCGGCGAAAAGACGAATTTCAGCAAGGAATGGAGTAGACATGGATCTTTCGTTCTCCTCAGTTTCTGCTCGGGAAAATTCCCGACAGCGCGATGACGTAGTTCAAGACGGTGTAGGGCTGCATATTGGAATGCGGTTGACCGCCGCCGACGGCGCCGACGACTGCGGGATGCATAGTCGTATCGGTGGAGGCGCCATAGATATTGTCTCCGCCAGCCGGAGCAGGCCCGGGAAAATTGCCTGACGCCGTATTCACGCTCGACGTAGCCCCTGCCTGAACGGAGTGCGTGTGACCGATCTGATTGGAGGCCAGTGTCACATTCTGCTCCCCCCTGTTTGGCCCAGAGTAAAATTGCTCAGGCCGGGACCTTGGCCCTGCGAAATGGCCACGCAGCCTTGCAAATTGGGCAGGTTGAAAGTTGTTGTGCCATTTCCGCCGTACGTCGTGCCCAGAATCGAGAAAAGCGCCGCATTCTGGTTAATGGCCATCGTCTGGCCATTACAAAACGCCCAACCCTTCGGCGCGAAATTAAATGCCACTAGCTTTAATTCGCCGAGAACCCCTGTCGGCATGATATTTGTCTCCTATTCTTGAACGGGTAGAATTTAATTTTGAGAAGGAAAGACTCCGAATAGAGCAATGATGAAGGTGACAGCCAAAAATGGCATCCGGTTTTCATGCGGCTGACCGCCCGTGGCGCCTATCATCGCGGCGTTCATCGTGGCGGACGGCGGACCCGGCTTGTAAAGCTTGAAATTCTGCGCGTTGCCGCCATAAATCGCGTTGCTGGGCGAGATCGACGTGCCCGTAGTCAAGGCAGAAACAGCATGCGTGTGATTGGGGATCTGGTTGGAGATCAACGTAACCGACTCCGTCCCACTGACTTGGCCAATTACAAGTCCCGCGCCCTGGTGGACGGCGCAACGGCCACGCAGATCCGGAAGCCCGAAGGTATTTACCCCATCGCCACCGTATGTTGTACCGATGAGGGTGTAGAGTACTTCACTTTGAGAGATCGAAAGGAGGCGCCCATCGCACAGCGCCCAACCGGACGGTGCGAAGTTACCGCCAAACATTCTAACCTCTCCAACGAACGGCTCTGCCATCGAATTCTCCTCGTCAAATCTTACTTCAACAGGTGGGCGAGTTCAAATATATCTTTAATTAACCCAAACGACCTGCCAAGTACCGCTGCCTAAATTCACAACCGTAATGGAAGAATTCGATCCGACCGTGGCGACGGCAGTTCCAGCATCCACGAGCGAGTCTCCCGACTGGACCTGGAAGCTAACGCCCTGAGTGCTCGCGCCAGTCGGGTTGCCCGGAATGCCGACGATCAGGCGGCCTACCGGAACATTCGCCGACTTCGGAAGTATCAGGTTGGTGGGGCCGCCCGTCCCGTTGCCTACCAGATAATAAACGAACGTGTCGGTATTCGGGATGGTGTAGTTGTTGGCGTGTACGGTGGTATCCAGCGAGAATTGATTGGAAGACGGCCCGAGGACTTGCGCGCCGGTGGGGCCCTGGGTTCCAGCCGATCCGGTGGCGCCCTGGGGACCTTGGGAGCCTTGATTACCGGTGGCGCCATTGGCGCCAGTTGCTCCCAGTGGGCCGGTAGCGCCTTGCGCTCCAGTGGATCCGGCGGCGCCCGCCGCGCCAACTGCGCCTTGACTCCCCGTGGCGCCGGTGGGACCGGTAGCGCCAATCGAGCCCGTGGGGCCTTGAGCGCCAGCCGCGCCAACCGCGCCAGCCGATCCGGTGGCGCCGGTGGGACCCGTGGCGCCAATGGCGCCTTGTGTGCCTGTCACCCCGCCCGCGCCGGCCGCGCCGGCCGCGCCCGCGCTGCCAGCAACTCCGGTAGGTCCGGTTGCGCCGGCGGGACCCTGCGGCCCAGCGGCGCCGGCAGCTCCAGCTCCGCCCGTGCCGCCCGTGGTTCCGATAGCGCCCGCGGCTCCCTGATCTCCCGCGGGACCGACGGAACCTGTGGCGCCGGTAGCGCCGGTGGCTCCGGCCGCGCCGGCGGGCCCGATCACCGTAATCTCAAGCGTCGCCGGGTGACTGGTCTGCGTGTTCCGGCTGCTGTCGAGGAAAACCGTGGTTCCGCCGATTCCGGAGATTGAAAAACCAAAATTCGTGGCAGGCGAAGCAAGCCAGCCCTGTACCTGGGAGGTCACGTTCACCAGCACGAAAGAATTAGCGACGGATATGGGAGAAGTAGCAAACGGAGCGCCCGTGGCGGGTTGGGTGTTAAAGGTGACCGCATTCTGGGTCCAGGGCGAAGTCGCCAAGGCATAAGAGAGCGAACCGCCGCTGGTGACGCGGTCTACATAGACGCGCAGGTAAGCGGTGGCGACATTGGCCGAAGCCGGGATGGCAGTGAGGTCGAACTGAACCAGCGCGGAGTTGCCGGAGGCGATATTCAAAGTAGTTGCCGTGCCGAAATTCGAGGCGGCCGAACCACTGCTGATATAGGTATCGCCTGCGAGCGGCGCGTCGGAGGCGCGCAGCGCCGGCGCGAAAAGCGACCCCGCCGCGAGCAGAACTGGAGTGAATCTTGCGAATGATTTTGTCATCATCTTAGTTCTCGCTACGTAAGGTTCCTTCCGCATCACGCGTTGTAAAGCACTAGCCAATGGGACCCGTCGCTGATCAATTGCGTCGATCCTTGAGTGATAGAAGTAAAGCCCGCGGGATTGCTTCCCGCCCCTTCAATACTCGAATCGCGAATATCGTCCGCGCCTTGGGCTTTAATCGTGACCGAACTCGTTCCGGTGACCACAATCCAGATTTTCTTGCCCGCCGCCGAACTTGCGTGCGGGAGAGTAATCGATACCGAAGTCCCACTGGCAACGACAAACATGTAGTGCGTGTCGCTATCGGATATGGTTGCGCCGTTCGCCAGGTTGGTTATCGTCGCGGCGGCCATAGTGCTGCTCCCGGTGGGACCGGCAGGGCCTTGTGCGCCGGCAACGCCTACGCCGCCGGTCGGCCCGATCACCCCAACACCACCCGTGGCTCCGGCGGCGCCAGTCGCGCCCACGGGTCCAGTCGCGCCATTAGCGCCGGCTAGTCCGTTTGCGCCAGTCGGCCCGGTCGCGCCGGTGAGTCCTGCCGCGCCAGCAGAGCCGGCAGGACCTACCGCACCGGTCGCGCCTTGAAGTCCAGTACCTCCCGTGGCCCCTGCAGGGCCTTGCGCGCCAGCAGCGCCTACGGCTCCCGTTGCGCCGGTTACGCCGGTTGCGCCTTGCGGCCCGGTCGCGCCCGATGCCCCATTAACACCCGCTGCGCCGGCAGCGCCGGCCGGTCCAGCGGCGCCGGCCGCTCCCGTTGCGCCTGTGGCGCCAGTCGCGCCTGCTGGCCCTGCGGCGCCGGCGGCGCCAGGCGCCCCAGCGGGACCTGAGGGCCCAGCCGCGCCGCCCGCGCCAGGCGCGCCTGCCGCGCCGACGGGACCATTGAGGACCAACTCCAATACCGCGGGATGGCTGGTTGCTGAGTTTTCTTTGCTATCGATCAGGATCGATGTGGTACCCGGATTGGCGACCAGAATGAATCCGTTGTTGGCGCTGCCGGAAATCCACGCCTGCACCTGCGCGGTCACATCCACGGTGTAGTAACCCGTGGCCGCGACGGAGATTCCAGCCTGAACCAGGCTTCCGGCGCCCAGCCCGGAAATGCCGTTGACTGTCGATTCCGACCAGGACGCGTTGGCAGCCGAAAGATCCACCGAGCCTGGCGACGGGACTTGGTCCACATAGAAATGGAGTCTGGCCCAGGCGACCGTACCGCCGGAAAACGCGCTGAGGTTAAAAAGGAAGAGTCCCCGCGAACCAGCAGCGCCGCCTACGTTGACCGTTGGGGCGCCGCCGAAATTCGAGCCGCTTCCCGGAGCGATGTAGGCGTCACTCATCAGTGGGGCGGTATCGGCCACAGCCAGAGATGGGAGCAGGACCGCGCAAGCCAGAACCGCGCGCCGGACGAAAGTAGAAGTAGATAGTTTCATGCGTCCTCTCCCTTACCTGTTCACGACCACATACCAGTGGCCGCTCCCATCCGAGACGAATTCGGCGGTGTAGTCGACCTCCAACCCGCCGCCGCCGGACGTAAACGTATCGTTGGCGACGATGATGGTATCCGTGCTTTGCGGCTTGAGTAAGAACGAACCCGCATTGATGGAGTAGTTGGTGACGGTGATGTCGATGACTTTGCCGGCGGTAGTCGCGTGGGGCAGCCGGATCACGTTGTTGGTGGCCGGGAAGGAATTCACGAACGTGAAGTTCTGATGGGCGACATCGCTGTCCGCAATCGTAGTGTCGGCGGCGTTGCTGGTGGCGTTGTTGAGCGAGACGCTGAAGGCGTTGGTGAGAGCGCCGGCCGGCCCCGTAGGTCCTGCCGGACCTTGAGACCCGGTCGCGCCCTGCGCGCCAGTGACGCCTTGCGGGCCTTGCACACCGGCCCCTCCGGTGGGACCCTGCGCGCCTGCCGCGCCTGCCGTTCCTGCCGTACCCGTCGCGCCGGTCGGGCCTTGTAAGCCTTGTGCGCCAGTGGGGCCTTGCACGCCGGTCGGGCCGGAAGCGCCCGCCGCGCCCGTGGCACCTTGCGGGCCCTGCGCGCCTGCCGCGCCAGAGGCGCCCAGTTGGCCCGTTGAGCCGGATACGCCCGTGGCGCCCGTCGATCCAATTACGCCTTGCGCCCCGGTTGCGCCCTGCGCCCCGGTTGCGCCCTGCGCCCCAGTCGCGCCGGAAGGACCGACAACGCCGGTAGTCCCGGTAACGCCCCCCGATCCTGCCGCTCCGGCCGCTCCCGTAGCGCCGGTGGCGCCGGTGGCGCCGGTGGGACCGGTAACGCCTGCGGCGCCAGCCGTTCCAGCCGATCCATTCGCGCCCGATGCGCCCAAGAGATCTATCTCCAATACCGCCGGATGACTGGTGGTCGCGCTTTCCTTGCTATCGAAATAAACCGAAGCCGAGTCGTGAGCGACGACGATGAAACCGTTGTTGGCGGCACCGCCGATCCAAGCCAGCACCTGACTGGTAACCGGAATCGAGAGATACGCATTGGCAACGCTGACAGGCACCGCGCCCGCCACCAAAGTGCCCAAAGTCGGGTTATTCATGCCGTTGACGCCCGACTCAGTCCAGGCGCTCGAAGCGGCGTAGATATCGACGGAACCCGCAGTTACCAAGCGGTTGACGAAGAGCCGGAGACTGGCGCTGGAAACGGCGCTGGCAGGGGTTCCAGGTGGCAAGAGACTCAGATCGAACTGTAGCAGCCCTTGATAAGCGCTTGTACCGCCGACATCCACCGTGATGAGGCTGCCGAAGTTGTTGGCAGTTCCAGGAATCACGAACGAGTCCGCCGTGAGCGGAACCGTAGATTGACACCATGCGGCTGCGGGCAAGAGCGCAAGCGCGCCAATCCGAAAAAGGGTTCGTCTCGAAAGCCCAGTCATACAGCTCCTTCGATGAAACTAGTCGTCGATTCCGATTAAGATTGCGCCAGACGCCGGCGGCGCCACAGCAACGCGCCGAGGCCCGCGGCTAACATTGGCATCCCATAGGAGGGCTCTGGGGCGGAACTAAACTCGCTCGCCGAAGTGGCGCCGAGGATATCCAACTCCCAATTGCCGGTGCGGGCATCCAGCGGATCGGTAGGATCGCAAAACGCGGAGGCGGAACAGCCATAAAACGAAGGCGTATAGTTACCTTGCCCGTCCTCGCTGAAGCCGTCGCCGTACGTAGCCCCGTTTGCGGTGTTGCCTGACTGGGTGATGACAACGAGATAGGTGTCTCCCGGCGTGAGCGTAGTTTCCGGAAGGAGCACGTCCAGACAGGAACCGGTGGAAGGATCCGCCGCCACCGTCGGGCAACCAGCGCCGCCGGTCTGCTGATCCACGAATGGATCGGAGGGACCAACGCCGCCAGTGGCGTCGTAGATGGTCACTACAGGAGCGAATCCCCCAGCGGAAATCAGGTTCCCCATGATATCCATGCCGCCCGCATAACTCCAGGTCTGCAACGTGACCGGATTGACGCCCGCGGTAAATGTAATGAGTTTGAATTGATCGTCGTTATCGAAAACGCCGGCGAAAGAAATATCGGCGCTCGCATATGGAGCCAGACTGGTAGTTACCAGACCCAAAAACAGCAGATTCTTCAGCAAAACTCACCCCTCTCGCCGTGCACGGACGAATTCTAACCCCAATATCCAAAAGGAAGCGTACCAGCAAGAACAGACCGGATGCAAACAAATTCATCATTACAAGCGGATAATGGGTACCAGAGTTAAAAATCCGATCGCTGAATACCATAACTTTCGGCCACAATTAAGTAGGCTGCGCGGCCAAACGACTGCGGCTAGAATAGAAGCATGAAGCTTTGCGCCCTTCTCCTGGCCGCAATTTTGCCCTGCGCGGGCCAGGTCATGACTGCGGATACGAACAAGTGTTTCGGAAACCCGACCGCGAAGATCCGCCTCGATATTTTCAGCGATTTTGAATGCCCCGCCTGCCGCGCGTTTCACATCGACCTGCTGCCGCAAATCGAGCGCGACTACGGACCAACGGGCAAGATCTACATCGTGAGCCACGAGTACCCTCTCAACATTCCGGCCCACAAGTATTCGCACGAAGTGGCGAACTACGCGACGGCGGCGGCGCGCATCGGGAAATATAACGAGGTGGCCGATACCCTGTTCCAAAATCAGACAACATGGAGCACCGACGGAAAATTCTGGGAAACGATAGCCAAGGTCTTGACGCCCCCCGAGCAGAAGAGAGTGTTGGCGCTGGCTAAGGATCCCGGCGTAACTAAAGAAGTGGAGGATGACGTCAATCTGGGCAATAGGCTGGGCGTGAACTCGACCCCGACGATTTTTCTGACCCACGGCGGCCAGCGGTTTTCCCTGCCCTATTCGACGAATTACCAGCTAATCCGCTCGATGCTCGACAGCCTCAAGTGATGTCTTCTGGAATGGCTTCGAGCCCGGCCGCGAAAATCTTCATGCTGGCGGCGCGCATCGTGTTGGGCGCGGTTTTCATCTACGCCGCCTATGTCAAGCTGCGCGACCCGTGGCAACTCTTCGCCATGAGCATCGATTCCTACCGCATTCTGCCGCTAAATCTGGTCGAACTCTCCGCGCGGGTGATTCCGTGGCTGGAACTGGCGATCGGACTACTGCTGATCGCGGGGATCTGGCTGCGCGTTTCCGGAACCATCGTTTCTCTGCTGCTGCTGACGTTCTTCGGGCTGATGGTCAGAGCGTATGCCAAGGGCATGGAGATCAGTTGCGGCTGTTTCGGGCCCGGCGAGCTGATCTCGTGGAAAACGCTGTTGCGCGACGGCGCCCTGGTAGCGACCGCGGTGGCGATGACTTCTCTTGCATTCCTCAACCATAGGAAGTCTTCGGCTTAGTCGATGGACCGCCAGCCCGGCGACGTGATCGCGCGCGAACTCGAGTATCACGAAAAACTCTATTCGGGCTTCGCGCAGAAGCATTTCGCGCGGCCGGCGGTGCGCGAACTACGCGCGCATATGGCGCAGCGGATCCTCGAATCGACGCGCGCGGGGCGCAATTCGCGCCTGCTGAGCCTAGGCTGCGGCATCGGCGACACGGAGCTGCTGCTTGCGCCGCACGTGGGCGAAATTGTGGGCGTCGATCTTTCGCCGGCCGCCATCCGCCAGGCGCGCGCCGATGCGCAACAGCGCGCCCTGCGCAATGCGCGATTTGAGGAAGCGCGCCTGGATGCGCCGCCGCCCGGCGCTCCCTTTGACGCCGTCATCGCTATTTTCTTTCTGCACCACCTGCCGGATTCGGAACTGGAAGCATTGCCTGATAAACTGACGCAAATGCTCCGGCCCGGCGGCGCCTTCTATTCGCTCGATCCCAGCCGCGCGCGGCTTTCGGGCGTGGTTGGGCGGATGTTCATTCCCGGCCTCATGAAGAAATATCAAACACCCGACGAGCGCGAACTGGATGGAGAGGCGACGGCGGCGATCTTCCGCCGCGCGGGCTTCACGATGCGGGCGGGTATTTACGATTTCGGCTCTTCGCCGCTGGCGGGCCTTTTTCCTGGATGGCGGGGTGGCTATCGCATGGCGCGGCGCGTTGACGACGTGTTGCTGCGCATGCCGGCGTTGCGCAAACGCGGCAGCAATTTCGAGTTGGAAGGGCGGCGCGCGTGAGAATCCGGGCGCTGCTGTGGTTGATCTGTGCGCTGGCGTCTGCGATGGACGCGCAAGGGTTCGATTACCGCAAAGCGGCGCAAACCGCGGCTCGCGATCTCGAGGTGCAGCAGGCGCTACCCAACGATTCGGGCGCCGCGGACCCGGCGAAATCCGGCGCGACACTGACGTGGAACTCCGGGAAAGGCCTGGATAGCGCGGCCTCAGGGGCCGGAGCGATTTGGGAACAACTCAAGTGGCTGGTAATCGCCGGCCTGGCGGTGATGGCCGCTGTTGCGATCGGCAGCCAAATCAAAGAGCGCCGCGGAAGCACGCGCGTGACGCCCTTTATGCCTGTCGCCGCCACGGAGAACGCGCCGGAACGCGTGGCGCTATCGCCCGAGCGGTGGCTGGCCGAGGCAGAAGCGCACGCGGCGGCCGGACGTTTCCGCGACGCCATGCATTGCGTGGCGCTGGCGGCGGTGGCGCAGGTGACCCGGCGCTTCCGTTCCGGCGCTCCCGATTCCGCCACCAGTTGGGAATTATTGCGGTCGGCCGAATTGCAGGATGTCGAGCGCACCGCGCTGCGCGATCTCTTGACGCGAACGGATCGCGCCTGGTTTGGCGAACATGCCTCGGGCGCGGACGAATATGAGGCGGCGCGGAGCAGCTTGCAAAGCTTCCTCGCCCACGGAACGGCATGACGGCCAATCGGCGGCGGATCTGGATGGGCGCGTCCTTGCTTGCCGCCATCCTCGCAGCGTTTGCATTTCCCGCAGTGCGCCGCAGCGCGGTTTCGATGACAAGGCCCGACCTGATCGGCCCCACCATCTACTCGAAATCGGCCCTGGGCCATGCCACCGCGTTCCGGATGCTGGAAGACATCGGCATTCCGGCGGAGGAGAGCAATCTTGGTTCGGGGGCGCACTTCGACGCGAACAGCGTGACCGTGATCGCCGAGCCGCGCACCGACGACGCCACGCTGGATGACGTGCGCGCCATGCTGGACGCGCCCACGGTATTGTTGATCTTGCCGAAGCGCGAGGGGACAGCCGATCCCAAGCGCCCCAACTGGATCGGGACGGACGCCCTGATCGCGGAAAGCGACGTCCAACGCGTGCTGCGCCTCACCGACAAAGGCGCCACGGTGGTGCGCAACGCCTCGGCTGCTTCCTGGGTGGTCTCTTCGCGATTTGGGAATGCGCTGCCGGAGATTCGCCACACGCAGTTGATCCGCTCGGAGAACTTGCGTCCGCTGCTCGCGTCGGAGGATGGCATCCTGATTGGGGAATCGCGCGCGCACGGCAGACGGCTGGTGGTCCTGTCCGATCCGGATTTGATGGCGAACCACGCGATCGCGCGCGGCGGCAATGCGCAGATTTTCGTCAGCCTAATCGAGAACCTGCGCGCGGGACATGACGGCCGGGTGATTTTCGACGAATTCATCCACGGCTACTCGCCGCGGCCGTTCCACATGATGGGGATTCTGTTTCAGTTTCCCTTCGTGCTCGTCACCGCGCAATTGGCGTTGGGCGTGGGGTTGTTGCTTTGGGCGGCGATGGCGCGATTCGGAATGCCCCGCGAATTGCCTCCGGCGATTGGCGCGGGACGCCGCAGTTTGATTGAAGCCGGCGCCGGACTGCTGAGCCGCAAAGGAGATCCTGCGGCATTGGCGGCGCGATATTACGAGGAAATGGCGCGGGACGCCGCGGTCCATCTGCGCGCGCCCGCAGGCATGCCGCTTTCCGATCTTTTGACCTGGCTGGCGGAAAGCGGAAAGGCGGGGGCGGTTCCCGGCGAGCCTCAAGCCGCCAACGCGCAAGCGGCGGTCCGTTCGGCCCAACAGGTTTACGCATGGAGGAGGGAGCTTAGCGGTGGATCTAGCGAGCGTACGTAGTATCGCCGAGGAAATGAAAGTCGAAGTCGGCAAGGCCGTGGTGGGCCAGGAAGAAGCCATTGGCTTGATGCTGACCAGCCTGCTCGCCGGTGGCCACATTTTGCTGGAAGGCGTCCCCGGCACCGCCAAGACGCTGCTGGCGCAAGCGTTCGCGCACACGCTGGCGCTCCAGTTCGGACGCATTCAATTCACGCCCGATCTGATGCCGGGCGACGTGCTGGGCGCCAATCTCTTCAACTTTCAGACCAACGAATTCGTGCTGACCAAGGGGCCGATCTTCACCGAAGTCCTGTTAGCCGACGAAATCAACCGCACGCCGCCCAAGACGCAGGCCGCGCTGCTCGAAGCCATGAACGAACGCGCCGTGACCATCGACGGGCGGCATCATTCCTTAAGCCAGGCGTTCATGGTGATTGCCACGCAAAACCCCATCGAGCAGCAGGGCACCTATCCGCTGCCGGAGGCGCAGCTCGACCGTTTCCTGTTTCATATCGCGGTGGATTATCCGAGCCGGGAAGCGGAAGTCGAAATCGTGCGGCGGCATGGGCGGCAATCGGTGATCCCGCGGATTGAAGATTTCGGATTGCGCGCGGTGGCGAATGGCGCGGCGCTCGAAGACATGCGAAAAGCGTCGGCGGAGATCACGCTCACCGACGAACTGATTGGATACATCGTGGATTTGGTACGTGCGACGCGCAATCATTCCAGTTTGGAAGTGGGCGCATCGCCGCGCGCGGCGAGCATGCTGGCGGCGGCCACGCGCGCCCGCGCCGTGCTCGAAGGGCGCGATTTCGCGATCCCGGACGATGTGAAGGCGCTCGCCATCCCCGCGCTGCGCCATCGCGTGGTGGCCACGGCGCGGGCCGACATCGAAGGCTTCGCCAGCACCAAAATTCTGCGCGAGATCGTGGAAAGGACGCCCGCGCCGCGATGATTCCGGGCGTCAGCATCCGGCCCACGCGCAGGGCAGCGCTGCTCTTCGCAGCGTTCCTGCCCTTCCCGTGGCTGGCGCTGAGCTATCGCCCTGAGTGGTGGCCGCGAGCGTTCGACTGCAGCGCGCTGGCTTTGTTGTGCATTGCCGGAGACGTTTTGTTTTCGCATCCGCGGCGGAAAGTTCAAGCTACGGTGGAAGCGCCGGCGGTGGGATACATCGGCGAACCGGTGGAAGCGGCGATTGTCTTGCAGACTACGGGTGGCAAGTCGCCCTATGAACTGGCGCTCGATCTCGGCGGCGATGCCGAGCCGTTCACAGAAGACGATTCGTGGGTGGCTCTGGGGCCGTCGGCGCGGGCGCCGGTTCGTATTGAGCCGCGCCGGCGCGGGAACATGCGGATCGAGCAGTTGTGGGTGCGCTGGCGCGGTCCGTTGGGATTGACCGAGCAGACCCGGCGCTTTCCCATCGATCTGCCGGTGGCGATTCTTCCGCGCACGCACGCCAGCCGCAGCCAGGAACTGCAGCTCTTCTTCCGCGACGCACTCTACGGAACTAAAACGCAGCGGCGTCAAGGTGAAGGATCGGAATTCGAAGCGCTCCGCGAGTTTACGCCGGGACTCGACCCTCGCGTCATCGATTGGAAGCGCTCGGCGACTCATCGCAAGCTGATCGCGCGCGAATTTCGCACGGAGCGCAATCACCCAGTGATTCTCGCTTTCGATACCGGCCACTTGATGCAGGAGCCGGTGGATGGCGCGCCGCGGCTCGACCATTCCATCAGTCTCGGGTTGCTGCTGGCGCGCTTCGCGGTAGGCGCGGGCGATCTTGCCGGGAGTTACGCTTTCGACAGCCGCCCGCGCCATTATCTGCCGGCCGACCGCGGCATGCACGCCTTCCGGCGCATGCAGCAAGCCTCGGCCGGCATCGCCTACAGCAATGAAGAAACCAACTACACCCTGGGGCTGGCCGAATTGCAAACGCGGCTAAAACGCCGCAGCCTGATCGTGCTCTTCACGGATTTCGTGGATACGGTGACCGCGGAGCTGCTGCTGGAAAATGTCCGCCGCGTGGCCGCGCGGCACCTGCTGATCTTCGTGACAATCCGCGATCATGTGCTCTCGGACCTGTTCGAAGGCGCTCCGGTGGATACAACGCAGATGGCGCGCACGGTGCTGGCCGCCGATTTTCAGCGCGAGCGGGCCATCGTCTTCGGGAAGCTGGAGCGGCTCGGGATTCAATGTCTCGATTTGCCGCCCTCCGACCTGCCGATGGCACTGGTGAATCGCTACCTGACGATCAAACAGCGAGGGCAGCTATGAGCGCCGTGCCGCTGCGGAGCCGCGAGTTTCGCAAAGAGCGCGAATCCGGCTGGCGCGAACTCGATTCGTTGCTCGCGATCGTGAACAGCGACGGCATGAAGGCTCTCTCGCCGGAGGATCTTGGGCGACTACCGCTGCTTTATCGTTCGGCGTTGTCCTCGCTTTCGGTGGCGCGCAGCATCGCACTCGATCGCGCGCTGGTGCGTTACCTGGAAGACCTTTCGCTGCGCGCTTTCCTGGCGATCTATGCGCGGCCGATGTCGATCGGCGCGAGCCTGCTCGATTTCTTGGGGCGTTCCCTGCCACGCGCGGTGCGCGCCATCGGCGCCGAATTCTTCGTGATGCTGGCGGCGCTCGCAGTGGGAATCTTTTCCGGCTTTTTGCTGGTCAATGGCGACGAAGGCTGGTTCCCCGTGATGGTGCCCGCGGGCCTGGCTGGCGGACGCGGCCCTTCCAGCTCGCGCCAGGAATTGCTTCGCGTACTTTCGGCCCAACCTTCGCGAGGCGGCGACCTGATGGTGATGGCCACGGCGCTGTTTTCGAACAATACGCTGGTTTCCCTGCTTACCTTCGGCTTGGGAATTCTGGGCGGCATTCCATCGCTGCTGCTGACATTTGGGAACGGTTTGATTCTGGGCGCGTTTTTCGCGCTGCACCTGCACCGCGATCTGTTTGGCCAGTTCACCGGCTGGGTTTCCATCCACGGCGTGACGGAATTGGGCGCGATCGTGCTCTTCGGGGCCGCGGGACTCAAGCTCGGAATGGACGTGCTGTTTCCGGGCCGCAGGGCGCGGGCAGCGGCGCTGGCGGACTCGGGCGCCGTGGTGGGAACAGTGGCCGGGGGCGGAGTGCTGATGCTGTTAGTGGCGGCCATACTCGAAGGCGTTTTCCGCCAGACCATCGGCGATACCAACCTGCGCGTTTCGATCGGAGCCGCGACCCTCATATTCTGGACGCTCTATTTCACGCTGGGTGGACGGAGGAAGGTGTGAGTAGCGGCGCAGCCTTGACCATGCCGTTCGAACGCGCGCGCAGGCGCGAACGGCTGTTGCCCACGCCGGAAGGCGTCCCGGTGCGCGTGGCGATCGCGGAACCTGGCGAGCGATTCCTCGCGTTCATGGCCGATATCTTGTTTTCGTTCGTGGCGGCGGTGGCGATTCTGCTACTCGGGTTGGTGGTGAGCGGCGTGACGTTCGGCGCGGCGCCATTTTCATTCACGCTGCCGATCGTACTCTTCCTTTCCTTCATCGCAAGAAACGCCTACTTCCTGCTCTTCGAACTGCGCTGGGGAGGCGTCACGCCCGGCAAGCGGATCGTGGGTCTGCGCGTGGTCGACCGCCGCGGCGGCCCGCTGACGGCGTCGGCGATCGTGGCGCGCAACCTGACGCGGCAGGCCGAAATCTTTCCCATCGAATTACTGCTGGCGACGCATGGCTGGTTTTGGTCGTGGGGCGACGTCGCGCCGGCGGGCCTGTGGATCGGCGGAATGTTCGCGCTCATGCTGTTCACGCACGACCGTCTGCGGTTAGGCGATCTGATTGGCGGCACGATGGTGATCGCCGCGCCCAAACGCATGCTGCTGGAAGATCTGGCGCGCGAAGAGGGCGTCTTCATCTTCACGCCAGATCATCTGCAGGTCTACGGCATCCGCGAATTGCAGGTGCTGGAAGAGGTGCTGCGGCAACCGCCGAACTTCGAGAACTTCCGCGTGATGCGCGATATCCGCGACCGCGTGGTGCGGCGCATCGGCTGGAAGGGCGAAGTGAACGATCGCGACGTGAACACGTTCCTACGCGATTTCTATACCGCGCAGCGGGCGTTTCTGGAACAGCGGAAGAATTTCGGCGAAGAGCGGAGCGACAAGTTCCATCTTTGAGCTAGTCGAATACCGACGCGATCTGCTCGATGCCGATCCCGTCTTTGACTGCCCGCAGGTCGTGGTACAAATTGGCGGCGTAAACCGAACTATAGCTGGTCAAAAGGACGTTCCAGGCCCAAGTGGCAATGGTAACCGGTAATCCCTGCGAGGGGATGGCCGAGCGGATCGCAAGACCAACGATCACGCTGATAACGATCAGCGAGACGGAGACGCCGAGGATGGGCCACCAATGGCCGCGAGTCAGCTCGAAACTGCGCGAGAGGCTGGCAAGAGGACCGTCGCGCTCCACCACGCAGGCCGGGAGAGCCACGGAAAACCCGGCTAGTGCGATCAATCCCGGCACAATCAGCACGATCAACCCGAACCCCACGATAATTCCCATAAGGATCGAAACTACGATCACGGGAACCACGCGCGCCATGCCGACGCGCAGCGACTCCCACGCGTTGACGTCGCCGCCGCGAAGATCCTGGAAGGTCGCGAACACCACGACAGCCTGACTCAGCGCCGAAAACACTACCGCGATCAGCGCGCCCACCATGGTGAGGAGAAAGTTGCCCAGCATGCCGCGCGGAGCGGCCAGCACCGGACCAACTTTGGGCGTGATGAAGAGCGGGATGGCTTCCATCACGGCGACTAACCCGAGAAAGGTGAGTAAGTGGCGCGAAAGGATGGTCCAGGAGCGGGTAACTACTTCGCCCAGGTGAAATTCAAGCGGCTGGCGGTAATCGAGGATCGACAGCGGCGTGCCCATTGGCTACACATTTTCCCACTTTCCGCTCTCGGCAGAGCGGAAAACCGCCTCCATCGCCAACATATTCGCGAGCGAATCTTCAAGCGGCACGGGGACCGGCGCGCCGTCGAGGATCGCGCGCGCGAAAGCGTCGCCCTGAATCGTGTATTGATCGCCCGGCGGAAACTCTTCCGTCACGACGTTGACGCCGGTAATATCGGTGCCATCGTCGATGCGGATGCGCGTGACGCGTCCGGGCGGCGCATTGAACGGAATCTCAATTTCGATGCGGCCGGTAGTTCCGATGAACTGCATGCTCTGGCAGGGCGCCATCTGCGTGCCACAACTGAAGACGCAGTGGCCCGTGGGAAATTCGAGCACTGCGGAAGTAAGGATATCCGTGCCGAAATCGGGATCGCGCACCAGCGTGCCGGCCACGCGCACAGGCTCTTCGCCAAAAGCCATGCGCGCCGTCTTGATGGGGTAGCAGCCGATATCCATCAGCGCGCCGCCGCCCCACTCGCGAATGTTGCGGACGTTTTCCGCGTCGCGATTAAAGTAGCCGAAGGTCCCGACCACCGCGCGTAAGGGGCCGATGCGTCCGGTACGCACGAGTTCCACCGTGCGTGCCCATTGCGGGTGAGTCTGAACCATGAACGCCTCTCCCATGACCACGCCCGCGCGGTTGCGCGCCGCGATCAATTCGCGCGCTTCGGCAGCGCTCAGGCCGATGGGCTTTTCGCAGAGCACATGCTTACCGGCTTCGGCGGCGCGGATAGACCACGGAACATGCAGGTGATTCGGCAGCGGGTTGTAGATGGCGTCGATATCGGGGTCCGCCAGCAATTCCTCGTAGGAGCCGTAGGCGCGGGGAATGTGAAGATCGCGCGCGGCGGCTTGCGATTTCGCTAGATCGCGTGAGGCGATGGCGGCGATTTCGCACAGCTCGCTCTTCTGCATGGCAGGAATCACTTTTGCGGTGGCGATGTGGGCGACGCCGAGCACTCCCCACCGGGTGGTCTTGGGCATGAGATTAGAATAATGGAATGCGGTCTGTTTTTTGCCGGACCGCATGCAGATTTTTAAGATCGATATGCTGCGCTTTTTCGCGGCCCTGTTCATGATTTCCGCGCTTCCTTCCCACGGACGTGAGACCGTCGTCGTTGACACCGACTGCGGCATCTTCGGCGACGACGGCGCCGCGCTGGTCATGCTGTTCCATAGCGCCGAGCAAATCGCGATTCCCGGCGTCACCACCGTTCCCGGCAACGTTTGGGGCGATCAGGCGGCGGAATACGTGATGCATATCCTCGATTTGCTGAAGCGGCCTCAGGTTCCGGTCTACACGGGCGCCGCGACGCCCTTGGTGCATACAGCCGCCATGGCGCGCGAAGCGATGCGCCGGTGGGGCGCGCTGGAATTCACCGGCGCTCTTGCGAATAACGAGCCGCCACCGGTGATTCCGGCGCCGGGCGCGAAGCTCAGCGCACGCCGTCCGCGGCGCGATGCGGCTGTGCAATTTTTGATCTCAGAAATCGAGCAACAGCCGGGCGAGGTGACCATTCTGGCGCTGGGTCCGATGACCAACATCGCCCTGGCGCTCCGGCTGCGGCCGGATATCGAAACCAAGATTAAGCGCATCGTATTCATGGGCGGCAACTACAAAGTGCCAGGCAACGCTTCGCCCATGGCGGAATTCAATTTCTGGTTCGATCCTGAAGCGGCGCGCATCGTGCTGCGTTCGCGCATCCCGCAGAAAGTGATGTTTGGCCTGGATATTTGCAACCAGGCGCCGCTGCACAAAGCCGAGTTCGACCAGATCGCGAATGCGCACACGCCGATCACCGATCTGTTCCGCGAGGATCTGGGCGACCGCTATCCCGGCTTTCTGCACAAGCCGAACGCGATGGCATATATGTGGGACGCGCTGGCGGCTGCGTACCTGATCGACCCGGGATTCGTGACCCGCACCGAAACGCATCATCTCGACGTAGTGACGGAGTGGGGGCGATTCTACGGCGCGACGATCCCGCTCGATTCGCACCTGGCCGCGGGCGTAACGCCGGTAACGGTGGCCCTGGATCTCGATTACAAGCGGGTCTTCAACCTCTACCGCGACAAGCTGATCAAACCCGAGTGATGAAAACCGTCTACCTCGGGCTTGGGTCGAATGTCGGCGAACGGGAACCCAATCTGGAAGCGGCGTTGGCGCGGCTGCAGACGCCGGACTTGCACATCACGCGCGTTTCGCCAATCTACGAAACTGAACCGGTGGGCTATGCGCCGCAGCGCTGGTTCCTGAATATGGTGGCAGAGGCGGAAACGGAACTGTTCCCGCGCCAATTGCTGGCGAGAATCGCGAGGGTCGAACGGGAACTGGGACGCGTGCGCGGCGTGCGCGACGGACCGCGAACCATCGATATCGATATTCTGCTCTTTGGCCGTGCGGTGGTGCGCGCCGGAGACCTGGAAATTCCGCATCCGCGGATGACCGAGCGGCGTTTCGTGCTGGCGCCGCTGGCCGATCTCGACCCCGATTTGAGGCATCCGGTGACTCGGAAAACGGTGCGCGAGATGCTCGACGCCGCGCCGGCGGAGAAGCTACATCTCTACCGCAGCTTGCCGGCAACGCGTTCGTAACCCTGTTGCGCCGCCGGATACGCGGGTTGCAGGGCGAGAGCTTTCTGGTACTCGGCAGCGGCGGCCCTGGCGTCGCCCGTAGTTTCGAAAGCCGAAGCCAGGTCGTAGTGGTTCGCGGCGACGCCGGGCTCGATCGCGTCCACTTGCTGAAATTCGGCGATGGCGCCGGAGTTGTCTTTGCCCATCAGGATGTAGCCCAGCTTCTTGTGGAACAGCGCCATGCCGGGGTCATAGCGAACGGCGAGGCGTTCGTGCTCCAGGGCCAGGTCGAAGGCGTCGCGCTGGATATATTCGCCGGCGAGCGCATCGTGCACCCATCCGGAATCGGGCGATTGGCGCACGGTGACTTCGAGCATGGTGAAGTTGTCGCGCCAGTCGCGGTTGTGCACAATCACGGCAAAGGCGCAGAGCAGCAAAACTGCGGCGCCGACGACTTTCGCCCATTCGGGGCGCCGCTGGTAGACCCAAAACCACTCTAAGGCAACGATCCAGCAAAAGCCTACGGAAGGCAGATAGAGATAGCGTTCGGTGAAAACGTTTTGGCCGACGCCGGTGAGGTTAAGCGCCGGAAGGATCGCGGCGGCCATCCAAAAGAGCCCGTAACGGATCAATGGCGTGTGCGCGCGGAACGCCAATGCGGCGGCCGAGGCCAGAGCGAACAACGCGAGCAAGAACGCGACCGTGACGCCGTGGGCGGGGTGAAAGACGTGGAAGTAATTGAGATCGAGCGGCAGTAGCAAGGCGCCGAGATAACGCGCGGCCATGATCACGACGTTCACGGCGAAATCGGGGGGCGCGAGATGGAAATATGCCTGCTGGCGCGGCGCCAGGCCGCCAAGCGCGGTGACGCGCATGGCGAGATAGACGCCGAAAACCGCGACCATGCCGGCGTACAGCGCGGCGTTGCGGCGGAATTCACTCCATCGGCGGCCAAGACACCAGAACCCGAATGCCGCATACAGCGGCAGCAGCATCGCGCCGGTTTCCTTGGTCCAAAGCGCAAGCAGGTAGATGGCGCAGTGACCAACGATCTGCCGTCCCGAGGGCTCGCCCTTTTGACGCGCGAAGCACAAGAGGCCGGTGAGCGCGAGCGTGGTGAGCATCAGATCCGGCAGCGCGGCAATCCAATCGACAGGCTCTGTGTGTATGGGATGCACGGCGAACAACGCGGCGGCAGCCCACGCCGCCGGACCCGGCGCGAGCCGGCGCACGAAAAGATAGAGCAACACGGCATTCACGGCATGCAGCAAGATCATGAAGCCGTGGAAGGCCGGCGCCGAGAGACCGGCGAACTGATAGATCGCCAGATAAACCAGGAATTGTAACGGCCGGTAATAGTTGCCGGTGACGCCGAGAAAGGACCAGACGCTCTGTCCAAAAATGCGCGGAATGGCGCCTATATCTTTGATCAGCGGGTTCCGCAGAAGCTGGAACTGATCGTCGCCGATGAAACCGTTGCCGATGCTGTTGGCATAGACGGCGGCCGCGAGGACCGCGAGCGCGGCTGCTCCTGGAACCCAATCGGGGAGCGGCCGGCGTTGGGGACGCAGTTTCGATTGCGCTTGAGGCGCGGCCGGCATGCCCGACTTGCGTTTGGCCATTTCGCACGAGGGTAGCATCCGGCGCAGGTTGATACACTCGAAGTTCCTGTGGAAGATCTGCACGCTGCCCTGAAGCGCTACTGGGGTTACGATTCGTTCCGGCCGTTGCAGGAACGCATTGTGCAAAGCCTGATGTCCGGCGCGGATGCGGCGGTGGTGATGCCGACCGGCGGCGGAAAATCGCTCTGCTATCAGTTGCCCGCGGTGGCCCTGGCGCAAACCGTGGTGGTGATCTCGCCGCTCATCGCGCTGATGCAGGATCAAGTGGCCCAACTCAGCGACATGGGCATTCCCGCGGCGCTGCTCAACAGCTCACTTTCGCCCGACGACCAGCGCGCGGTGATGCGCAAAGCGATGGAAGGCGCCTACCGTCTGCTCTACCTTTCGCCAGAGCGTCTGGCGCGCGCCGACACCATTGGCTGGCTGCGCCGCGTGCCGCTGGCGTTCTTCGCCATCGACGAAGCGCATTGTATTTCGGAATGGGGACACGAATTCCGCCCGGAATACCGCCAGCTTTCGTCGCTGCGGCAGCACTTTCCAGACCGTCCGATCGCCGCCTTCACCGCCAGCGCGACCAAGAGGGTGCGGCACGACATCCTCGAGCAACTGCAGCTTCGCGAGCCGCAAAAGTTCATCGCAAGCTTTCATCGCGCCAACCTGCGCTACGTGGTGGAGCAATGCGACAAGACGACGCATCGCAAGACTTTGTTGCGCGGGTTGCGGGCGTATGCCAACGAAAGCGTGATCGTCTACGCGCCGACCATCGCGTTGGTGGAAGAGACAGTCGATTTTCTGGCCGAGCGGCGGATCGCGGCGATTCCGTATCACGGGCAAATGGAGACCGGCCTGCGCCGGCGCAACCAGGAGCGCTGGATGAACGATGAGGTGCGCGTGCTGGTGGGCACCATCGCCTTCGGGCTCGGCATCAATAAGCCCGCCGTGCGCGCAGTGATTCATACGTCGCTGCCGAAATCGATCGAGCAGTATTACCAGGAGGCCGGGCGTGCAGGGCGAGATGGCTTGCCCGCCGACTGCCTGCTGCTCTGGCAGCCCAAGGACGCCGGGCTGCTGGCATATTTCATCGAAAAACTGACAGACTCGGCGGAGAAGGAACGTTCCTGGCAGCGCTATCACACCGTGCGCCGCTTCGCGGAAAGCGCCCGCTGCCGGCACCTGCAGATCTGTACACACTTCGGACAGACTCCGAAGTGGGAGCGCTGCGAAATGTGCGACGTTTGCGGCAACGTTCCCGATTGGATGACCGCCCCGATGGAGGAGACGGCGGATAAACCGAAGAAGAAACGCGCCGCCGAACGAAAGGCCCAACCCGAAAAAGCGGAGCCCGCAAAGGGCCGGCCGGCCGAAAGGGTTCCGGTGGCTCGCGCGCCGGTTGCCGATGTAGATGTGGCGCTGATCGATTTCTTCAAGCAGTGGCGCAACGCCATGGCGCAACGCTTGCAGGTTCCCGCCTATATCGTGTTGAGCGACGCCGCGCTGGTGGACCTGTGCCAAAAGCAGCCCGCGAATCTACGTGAGTTGCTCGGCGTCACTGGAATCGGCGAACGCAAAGCCGAGTTGTACGGCCGCGAAATCTTCAGCGCCTTCGAAGCTTTCAGCAACGGCGCCAGAGCCGCCGCTCGTCAGGCGGCGCAGATCTCGCCCGCGGAAGAAACGCTACGCCTACTGGCGGAGGGCAAGACGTTCGAGGAAATCGGCGAACTGCGCGGACGCAAAACGTCGACCGTGGTTCATATGGTGGCCGATCTGGTGGAAAAAGGCCGTGCGGAGTATCGCATCGAATGGGTAGGCGAAGCGGAGCACAAAATCATCGCCGAAGCTATCGAACGGTTGGGATCGCAGTGGCTGAAGCCTCTGCGTGACGCGCTGCCGGAAACCATCAGCTACGATCAGATCCGGTTGGGAGTGGCGTGGGCGCGAAGGAACGACGCGTCCAACTAGATGAACATTTCCTCGTCTTGCGTGGCCGCATCCACCGGGGCCTTCTTCCGCCGCAGCGCGGACATAGCGGCCGAAATCCCGGCGGCGACTCCACCTACTTCACGCACGGGGCGCATCACCGCGCGCTTGACGGATTCACTGACTTGCTCGACGTGCGTAACCGTTCCATCCAAGGCCTGATCGATCTGGTCCAGGCGCTGGCGTGCGCGGCCTGCGGCGTCCTGCAGTAACTCGCCTACCTTTTCCACTTGCTCACGGCCCGTCTTGGCGATGGCCAACGCTTCCGAGGAAATCTCGGCGACCTTGGGGCGGGTGTCGTCGACAATGCCGTGAACGCTTGTCACCAAGCTGCCGGCTTTATCGCTGAGGCCGCCAATTTTCTCGGTGAGAGCGCTAATCTTTTCGATAACAGGATGCGATTTTTCCGCGAGAGACTTAACTTGGCCGATCAGGGGCTCGGCCTTATCGATGAGTGGTTCGGCTTTCTCCTTGAGCTTGCGCACGCTGCTGGCGACGGACGCCAACACGAACGCCTGAATGATTGCCGATAACGCCGCAAGCGCAACGCCCGCGGCTACCACCCATCGAAAAGTCTCGTCGCTCATTCCCGAAATCCTTGCGGACTAGTCCCCGGTCCCGGGAGTTGAAGTCACGGCATCGCGATATGCCTGGCGACCGGCATCCATCGCGTCGGAGAGCGATTCTTTCTGCGTGCGCAGCGCGTCGCGCCCTTTATCCATCCAGCCCGAAGCGTTTTGCTTCAATTCGGTGCTGCGCTGTTTCAGATAGTCGCCACTCTCGCCTGCTTTGTTCTTAATCAAATCGCGAGTTTCCTGGCCGGACTTGGGGGCAAAAAGCATGCCGACTGCGACGCCTACGCCGAGGCCCATCAAAAAGCTCGAAAGCCCATTCTTATCCATGCGATCCTCCAGAGTGAGATCGGCTTTCGAGTCAGACGAAAAGCCGCTCGCTCAAAGCCAATTTCAGTATACTCCGCATAAGCATGAAAGAACGCACGTCAAAACGGCTCGAAGCCGACAAGCTGTGGGAGTACGCACTAAAGGTGTTGGGAGGGAGAGCACACTCCACGGGAGAATTACGGCAAAAGCTGCGTCTGCGCGCCGCCAAAATAGACGATGTAGAAAACATGCTGGTGCGACTCAAAGAATTGGGTTACCTCGACGATCGTAGGTTCGCGGAAGGTTTTGCGGCGGCGCGGCTCTCCAGCGATAAGTTGGGGCGGACGCGCGTGATTCATGATCTGCGCCAGCGGCGGGTGGCGCCCTCGCTGGCGGAATCGACAGTCAGCAAAGTCTACGAGAATGCCGACGAACCGGCGATGATCGAAGATTGGATCCGCCGCAAATACCGCATGGCGCCGCGCGAAGGACTTTTCCGGGAAGACAAGGACATGGCCGCGGCTTACCGCCGGCTGGCGCGCGCCGGATTTCGCAGCGGCGAAATTATTCGTGTGTTGAAGAAATTTGCCCGGAATCCGGAGTTGCTGGATGGGTTTGAGCCTCCGGAAGAACCGGCGGAGGAATAAGACTGCAAACGGGGCTGAGCGCAAAAGCCAGGTCTTCGACGATGCGTCCGCCAATCAAATGTTCCTGAATGATGCGCTCCATCGCTTGCGGAGTCACATGGCGGTACCAGACGCCCTCGGGGTAGACGAGCGCGATCGGTCCGCTCTCGCAGATGCGGAGGCAATTGGCGCGCGTACGGTAGATCTGATCGAGCAACCCGAGTTCATTGAGCCGCCGCTTGAGATAGTCCCAAGTTTCGATGCCCTCTTCGCGCGTGCAGCACTTAGGCTTGGTTTGATCGGCGCACAGAAAAATATGACGGCGAATCGAACTCAGCTTCAAATCGGCGGCGCGTTCGGCCAGGCTGTCAGGGGTCATCTCGGTTAGCGAGCCTCCTGCTCGGTTCTTACGTACGCGTCGATGCGCGTCAGACCGCTCATGCCGGCGACGATATTGGCGGGGAAGCGCTGAAGCTGGGCGTTGTAGTGCTCCAGCAGGTCGTTGTATTTTCGGCGCTCCACGGCGACGCTGCCTTCCGCGTAGCCAATCTCTTCGTTGAGCCGGCGGTACTTTTCGCTGGACGTCAACTTAGGATGGCCTTCCGCGACCACAAACAGGCGCGCGAATGCGTTGATGAGCTGCGAATTCGCCTCGATTTTGGCTTGCGGCGCTTGCGCTTGAGCGAATGCCGCTTGGGCATTGGCAGCATCGGTGAAAACGCGGTCCGCGGAGCCTGAGCCATCGCGAACCACGCCGGTGAATTTCGCGATGAGCTCGGCGCGGTGATCGAATGCGCCGCTCAATTCGCCCCACTCGTCTTCGATAGCGGCTCGCTGCGCCGTGAGATTGCGCCGTACGCTCAGGAATTGGCCGGCCGCCAGAATGCCGACAGCCGCGAACAGAACCAGAAAGAGAACCGCGCGCTTCACGCCTGCTCCCGCGTCCCGTGGCCATGTGGCCGCCGCAGCAGCCAGATCAACACGCCGATCAGCGGGAGAGCGCCGGCCGCGAGCATCCACGGAATGGTGTCGCTTAACGTGCGGCGCGCGCGTTTCGGCAAGCGGACGCCGATGGTCTTGCCGCGCGCGGTGGCGATACGGCTGCCAATCTCATCGGCGGCGGCCATCAGGGCACTTCCATATTGCTTGCGCGCGAGGGACGGACGCGCTTCTGCGAGAACAGCTTCGTCGGCGTCGGCGTTCAGGATTCCGGTGAGGGCGCGGCCGGCTACCAGGCTGTCCCGGCGGTCACCTGACGCGATCAGAAGGAGGACGCGGTCATCTGGCGCGGACTGGCCAGCGGACCAGGCTTCGAGAATCGCTTGCGCCACATCAGGCGCGGGCTCCTTTTGCAGCGAATCGATCACCACGATGGAAAGATGCGCGCCGGTGGCGCGTTCGAGAGCGGTGCAATAGACGTCGAGGTCTTTGCGGCTGGCGGCATCCACCACGCCGGCAAAATCGCTGACGTAGCCCTGGGGCTTGAGCGCCTTCCAATCGGTCGCCCACGCAGCGGTGGCGCATACCCATGCCGCGGCGGCGGTGGCCATCCGCATGCTCTGCTTCATGTTGAAAACTCAGTGTACTACGCGGCCTTAGTGTGTACCCCCGCGGTGTTTTGGTAGAATGGATGAAACGTTGGGACGTCGTCTAACGGTAAGACTGCAGACTCTGGATCTGCGTATCGGGGTTCGAATCCCTGCGTCCCAGCCAAACTCACAGGCGCTTTCAATCGTTCCTGGGCGCGTAGCTCAGTTGGATAGAGCATCGGCCTTCTAAGCCGAGGGTCGCAGGTTCGAGTCCTGCCGCGCCTACCAACAAAACAAACGGGTTATTGAATTTGATCCGTTTGCGTCTCGGTCGACTTTGGGGACTTCTTGGGGTAGTCTGAATCCGCTTCAGGACCAAGCCGCTCCATCGCCGCGCGCATTTCCTCGAGGCCGAAGTGACCGTAGCGCGCGGCCATCTTCGCCAGCGTGCCGGCGGACCATCCTACAATCTTCGCGATCATGGGGAGCGGTATCCGCGCCGCGATCATACGAGAAACGGCCGTATGCCTCGCATCATGAATGCGAAATGTCGATAGGCCAATTGGCAATTCGGAGATGGTCCGGGCGCAACGATTGCAGGCGTACCCTTCGCGGGGCTTTGCCGCGGCCTCAAGGCGTCCGTGTGCACATTTTGGGCAAGTTGAAGCGGGTTCGGTTCCTTGCAACTTTCCACCCGGTCTTAATCGAGCCCGTAGGCTTCTCAGGATCGATCGAATAGACGCTGGCGGCCGTGAAGCCAAAAACCTCATCCGTGCCGGACGCGCCATATCGCTCGCTCGGAAATACGAAGTGCTCCGGTTCGCGAGCTGGGAACGATTCGGCCCAAAACTTCAGTGTCTCGAGCGCGCGTGGCGTCAGCGGGATCGTGCGTCCAGAGCCGGCGCGGGTTTTGTCTTTTCCGAATGTCAAACAGCGGTTCGCGAAATCGACGTTGCGCCACTGCAATCGTCGAAGCGTTCCATAGCGCGCGCCGGTCTCGAGCGCAAGCGTAATAAACGGCAACAGGACGCGACTTCGCGATCGCCTGCATGCCGCAAGCAACACCCGCTCTTCATCGGCTGTGAGCGCGTGGCCTACATCGTCGCGTTCCGGGAGCATCTCGACGCCTGGCTGGATGCGCGCCCATAATCCTGCGCGTTTCAGGATCGCGCGAAGCGTGCCAACCTCCATGTTGACGGTCCGGTTCGACGCGCCCGCGGCAAGCCGCACCTTCTGATACTTGAGGACGTCGCGCGCTTCGATATCCACCGACAGTTTCTTTCCGAAGTGAGGCGCCAAATGCTCTACGGCGGCCGATGAAATCTGGAGCATACCCTCCGACCATCTGGGCTTTTTGGCTTCGATCCAGGACTTGCCCATGTTGGAGAACAGCTGCGGAGTTTCTGGTTTTCGAATGCCTGCGAGGCCCTGGCGGATTTCAACCTTGCGCTTGTCCTGAACTTCCGTTGCGCGTTTGATGCCGCGCTGATGTGTGGATTCACGGACGCGCTGGCTGTTAACGATGAAATCCATCGACCAAATTTTTGATTTCTTCAGCTCGCCGGTGTTGGGGTCTTTGAACGTGGGTTGGTAGAGTGACATGGTTATTTCTTCTCATTTCTGGGCGGGTGACCCTTGAGCCTGTTTCGATACTCGCGCTGAGCCCGAGCGTGCTTTTCGCGCGTTTCCTCCTGGCTCCAGCGGAAAAGTTCGCGACAATCCTTACCGCAAAACCTATCCATTTTGCGGTCCACGGCCTTCCATCGCGCGCGGCATTGCTGGCAGAGTCGCACCTTGTATAGTTCACGGTTTGCTGCGAGGCGGGCCAGCGCTACCACAACGTCGACTTCTCCAACCGAAATAGTTACTGTGCCGGCGGTGAGCTTTACGATCGGCCCGCGCGCTTTCCGCGAAACGGCGTTATATCGCCATATGCCGGAAACGACATCGTAGGCCATTACCGGCCGGAAACTGTAACGGGAGAGCACCTTCTCGTTGAACAGGTTATGCCGCTTGCGCAGTTGTTCGCGCTTTTCGGCTCGATTCGCGAATGGGAGGAGTTCGCCTTCAGAGAGAGGGGTCTGGCGTCCCTTTAACCTTGCGCGGCTGGAAACGATTTCGGCGTGAAGCGAATTGATCTCAGTGGCCAAAGCTTCCAACTCCGCCTGGATCTCGGTAACGCGGGCATATGCAGGGTTTTTCTTGGACACCCCGTTGAGCCACTCAACAGCGATTAGCGCATCGTTGTAGGCGACGGCCCGATTCCGTTTACTTAACTCCGTTTGCGTGCGCGGAGACGGCGAAAGCGCGTGCACGAAATCGTGATCTCTTTGCTCGTTACTCATTGCGAGCATCATATCACTCGCCAAAGTGAGCAATCAAGAGCAAACTCAAAATCGTTGGCAGCACATGAGCACACTCAACAGACAACTACTTACAATCGATGAGTTCGCAGCCGAAGTCGGCCTGCGTCCAAAAACGGTCCGCCAATGGGTCTGGCGGCGCCAGATAGACACGGTGCGCATCGGCCGAAGCGTGCGTATCCCGCGCGCCGCACTCGATGCGCTCATCGAGCGTGGCGCTACCCCGGCCCTGACACCCGCCGCGTAACCGTCGATGGCCGCCACCACCACCGTCACCCGCACCGGCCGCCACCGGTCAGTGCGTCTTCGTAGTTCGGACCGCCACGGTGCCGACAACCTCACATCCGCGGCGATCATCCTGCATGACGTAGAGCACTTCGGCGGTGACGATGCCGGCCTGGTCCGATGGGCCCGCCGGATCATCGCCCGCGCAGCCGCGGCCGGAAAGGCGGCTGCGTGAAGCGCGAGGCAATCCTGCATACAAAAATGAAGCGCCTCTGCCGGCGTCTCGATATCCCGCTGTGGCAGGCCGTCGGGCTCTTGGAAGCGACTTGGCACTTGACGGCCAGGGAGACTCCCCGTGGAGACCTCGGCAAACTGTCGGACGAAGACATTGCGCTAGCGATCGACTACCGCGGCGACGAATCCCAGATGGTCGAGGCATTGGTCGCCTCGGGATGGCTCGACCGCGACCCCGAGGAAGGGCTGGTAGTGCACGATTGGGCGGATCACGCCGACGATGCGGTTCACATGCGCCTTGCTCGTGGACGCCTCTTTTTCGTCGGGGGGCGCGCGCCAAAACTGGTCAAACTCACCGGAAAAGAACGCGACCGTGCGCACGAATTCTATGGCTGTGCGCCAGAGCCAGCGCACGACGTGCGCACAAATGCCGGTTCCGTGCGCACGGATGGCGCACAAAATGATAGCCCGTGCGCACCACCAGAGCCAGAGCCTTTACCAGAGCCTTCTGTATTAAAAAACATATGCGCACCGCCGGAAAACGGCGCCGCGCGTCGCGATGATTTGTCCATCGATGAACCCCAGTTCGATGCTCTGATACCGCCTGAGCCCTTACCGCCCGCGCGAGATCCGGACGGCATGACGCCCCAACAAGCGGCCTGGTTCTCGGAGTGGTGGACGTTCTATTGGCACAATCGCGCGAAAAGAGCCACGCGTAAGGCATTTGCAAAAAAAGTCCGGACGCCAGCCATGTGGCAGAAGGTCAAAGCCGCAACTATCGCGCAGAAACCGGAAATGATGGCGCGGGAGGAAGACAAACGGCCGTACGGCTCGAGCTGGCTCAATGGCGAACGCTGGGAGGACGTAGTAAAACCCGAAGCCGCAAGACCGAGCATTTATCGCGATACGCGGGAGTTGGAACGACAAGAGCGAATCAATCAGAGATGGGAGGGGCTTGTCGATGGAAACCGGTAGGAGTAATTGCGGCACCTGCGCGAAGTTGATCCGGCTGACCTCCGGTCTCAGCTTCTTTCCTGCCGACGATGAAGTTCGCCGGCTGTTGATAGAGCGGCTTCACCGCGTGGCGAAAGACCATGAACACGCACGCGCCATGGTGACTCATTGGATCGACACCCAGCGGGAAGCGCCGAAGGTGGCGGACCTGTTTGTTCTCGCCGGAGAAGTCAGCACCTCCAGGGAAGCGCTACCGGCCCCGTGCGACGAATGCGCGCCATACGGTGGTACTCATCGCCTAATAATCCGTCGCGGAACGGAGTTCATGGCGCGTTGTGTCTGCGCACGGGGCCAGCGGCTAGCGGCGATGGATGCGAGAGCATCGCCGGGAAGGTGGCATAGGTGGGAATGGCCTGCAAAATCTGCACTCATTCCAAGCGATCGGAAATCGATGCCGCTTTGATTCAAAGCGAATCCTTGCGAAGTGTTGCGAAGCGCTTTGCGGTTTCGGAAGGCTCAGTATTCCGGCACGGCAAGAAGCATGTGGCTGCAACGATTGCCGTTGCGAAACAGGCCAAGAATATCGAAATCGGGGAAGGGCTGATATCGGAGGTGCGCAGCCTTCACGCGCGCGCTCTTGGAATATTGGCGAAGGCAGAGGCGGCTGGCCATCTCGACGTTGCCTTGCGCGCGATACGTGAATTGCGCGGCATCCTCGAGCTGCTCGGCAAACTCGACGGGCAACTTCAAGAGCGGGGCGGCACGCAGCAGATTCAGGTCGTGTACGTGGACAAGCAGCAAGTCATCCTGTCAGCACCAAACGTACACCCGCCAAAGTGTATTTCGGACATCGACAACCGTGATTTTGACGAGAAATCTCTTTCCGCACCACAACAGATTGTGGAGGCGACATAACTGCGGCGATGATTCCGCATAAGTTACTGAAACCACATGAATTTAAGTTTCCATAAGGGCTGTTATCGGAAGTTTAGTCTTCCTACTTCAACTGCGTGGTAGCAGCACAAAATGAACGCGACGAAAGCCATCCAAATCGAGCTTCCCGCGCCACACGCCGGCCAACGCCAGGTGCTGGCGGAGGCGAAGCGGTTTAATGCGTGCGTTCTCGGAAGACGTTTCGGCAAGACGACGCTTGCCGTGGGTGAGGTCGTAAAGGCAGTCCTGCAGGGCTTCCCGGCCGCGTGGTGCGCGCCAACGTTCAAACTCCAAATGGAAGCTTGGCGCGCCTTGCAAGACGTCCTAGCGCCCGTTATCAGCGCGCGCAGCAACGCAGAAGGCCGCTTGGAGATTCGCGGCGGCGGCAGCGTGACGATGTTTTCGTTGGACGGCGAAACTGTCGCCGATTCTCTCCGCGGCCGAGCGTTCAAGTTGGTGATCGTCGATGAGGCGGCGATGGTGAAGAATCTTCGCACAGTCTGGGAGACGGCGATTAGACCATGCTTGGCGGACCATCGCGGTGGGGCCTGGTTTCTCAGCACGCCCCGCGGGTTTAACGATTTCAAGCTGTTCTACGACCGCGGGCAAGACGATGAGCGCGAAGACTGGGCAAGCTGGCAGATGCCGACCTCGAGCAACCCGCACATCGCGGCGGAAGAGATCGAGGCGGCGCGGCAGGACATGAGCGAGGCCGCTTTTTCGCAGGAATTCCTTGGGGAGTTCATCTCCTGGGAGGGCGCGGTCTTCCGGCGCGTTGCCGAGTGCGCCACGGCAGAGCGCAAGGACGGACCGGAGCCTAGCCACGAATACTGCATCGGCGTCGATTGGGGACGATCGACCGACTTCACTGTGTTCGTCGTCTTAGATGTCACCGCTAGCGCCATGGTGCACATGGACCGCAGCAACCGCGTCGATTACGCCGTACAGCGCGGCCGGCTGCAGGCGCTACGCGATCGGTGGAGGCCTTCGCGCATCATCGCCGAGGCGAACAGCATCGGGCAGGTAATGATCGAGTCGCTGGAGCGCGACGGCATCGCTATCGAGCCGTTCACCACAACCAACGCGAGCAAGGCCGTCATTGTGGAAAGCCTGGCCCTGGCATTCGAGCGCGGCGAGATCGAGATCCTGGACGACCCGGTTTTGCTCGGTGAATTGCAGGCCTTTGCCGCGGAGCAACTGCCAGGCGGATCGCTACGCTACGCCGCTCCTGGTGGTGGGCACGACGACTGCGTAATCAGTCTCGCTTTGGCCTGGAGCGTGAAAGCCACGGCCGCCAACGCCGTCTACGGCGCCCTGCTGACCGACGCGGTTCTCTACGAACAACTCCCGGCTGTCCCTATGCACAGCGCCCGCTGGATCGCGGTATCGTGCGGCGCGTGGCTCACCGCCGGCCTGTTCATCGACGATGGCGTCACGATCCACATCGACAACGAATTCGTTGGCGGAAGCGCATCGGATCCCGAGTTCGCTTCGGCCTTGGTCACATGGCCGGTATTCGGTGAGGGCGGGCAACGACACTGGCCCACGGTCCTTGTTCCGCCCGGCCGCGAAGGTTTACGGCTCGAGCTACTGCGCCGCGGTGTGTTTACCGTGACCGTCGACGCGCTGGCTGATGACGATATCCGGCGTCCTGCGACCGCGCTGTTCAAGGGGAAATTGCGGATCAACCGGCGATGCAATTCCATTCTCCGCGACATGAAAACCTTTGCCTGGGACAAGCAACGTACCACGTCCTATAGCCCGGGCGCGGAATTAGTGCAGTTGGCGTGCAAGCGACTTCTAAGTAACTGGAGATTAATCGATTAAATGACCGACGAAAGGAACAGTTAGATGAACGTATCAAACAGCAAAGTTATCGTCGTTGGCGAGACGCCCACGAAAATAGACCTTGTAGTCAAAAACGCAACCACGCCGGGGTTCACTAGAGTGGGCCCGCCCAAGAACCTCGGGATGGCCAGCGAGGACGACAACTGCCTGATGGTCACCTGCCTCAGCGGCAAGGTCAAGGTGGGCATCGGAGACATTCCCAACTCCTGGACGCCATTCAAGGCGCAGCAAGAACAAACGGTCGGAGAGGGCAAGACGGCGTGGTTCGAGCTGAATAACTGGTCAAACTCAGCTCTCTCTTGCGTGGCCATCGGCAATCAGCCGGCGATTCTGGCTATCGCGACGGGCATCGACCACGCCAAAGTCGCGGAGAGTGCAGCCGCGATAGCGGGCGCGTACGCCGCGGCAGGAGTGAAGCGATGAGTCGCCCGACCCACGACCAATGCTATGCAGGCCTATCCGCGGACGGCAAGATGATCCTTAAACCGAAATTCGCTGCGTCGATGCTACGGTGCGACGCGCAGGCTCAAGACGGGGCGGCCATCACGCGATGCGGAATCTCGCGGGCTTTCGACGCGAAGCCTGTCGAGACACATGTGCGCATCGTCGATTTGATGGAGGATTTTCTCGAGGACCTAGTGTTGTGAGTTGGAAATTCATTGAATAAATGATGCGATACCCTCATACTGGAGGCATGGGTATCGGACGCCCCACCAAACCGCTCAACCTCACGGAGGAGGAAAGAGAGAAGCTCACCATGTTGGCTCGTCGCCCGAAGTCGGCACAAGCCATGGCAATGCGGGCTCGCATTGTACTCAGCTGCGATGAGGGTTTGAACAATGGAGGGGTAGCCAAGAAGTTGCAGATCACAGGAGCCACCGTTTGTAAATGGCGGGAGCGTTTTCGAGTGAATCGGCTGGAAGGCTTGCTCGATGAGCCGGCCGGGTGCTCCGCGGTGGATTACGGATAAGCAGGTGGAGGCCGTTATCACCAAAACGCTGGAGTCGATGCCGGCTAGCAGCACCCACTGGAGCACGCGGCTCATGGCGAAAAAGGCAGGCTTGTCGCAGACAGCCGTCGTGCGGATTTGGCATGCCTTTGGATTGCAGCCCCACCGGGTGGAGAACTTCAAGCTTTCCAAAGACCCTCAATTTATTGAGAAGGTTCGGGATATTGTCGGTTTGTACATGCATCCGCCGGATCGAGCGATCGTCTTATGCGTAGACGAAAAGAGTCAGGTGCAGGCGTTGAACCGGACGCAGCCGATTTTGCCGTTGGCGCCGGGCGTGCCGGCGCGGCAATCGCACGATTACGAACGGCACGGAGTGACTTCCCTGTTTGCGGCGATGGATGTGGCAAGCGGCGTCACCATCAGCAACTGTTATCGACGACACAGGCATCAGGAATTCCTGCGATTTCTCAACGATGTCGATGCCAATCTTCCGCGCGGGCTGGAGGTTCATCTGGTGATGGACAACTATGGCGCCCACAAGGTCAGCAAAGTGCGCTCTTGGTTAGTGCGCCATCCCCGTTACCACGTCCATTTCACGCCCACGAGCGGAAGTTGGCTGAATCTGATTGAGCGGCTGTTCGCCGAAGTGACCGAACGCTGCGTGCGGCGGGGCAGCCATACCGCCGTCGGAGAATTGGAAAAGGCCATGCTCGCTTACCTGGATCAACGGAATCGAAATCCGAAGCCGTTTGTATGGAAAGCAGACGCGGATTTGATCCTGGGCAAGGTTGAACGACTTTGTCAACGAATTTCTAACTCAGGACACTAGCGGAATATTACGAATCCGACGAACTGGATCCAGACGTGCATAACCGCCTGATCGCGCGACTACGGAGCGCCTTGTCCACGCTCGAGCTTACCGAGAAAACCAGGAACAGCGCGGCGAATTTGGAGCGCAGCCAACTTGCGCAAGCGGAGAAGGATCGCGAAGAGGCGCATAGGTTCATGGCGAACGACAGCAAAGTGTCCCCGCTCCGCGATCGCATCGCCGCCGTCCGCGCCCGGCGGGCGCAGCGCGCTCTCGACAGCCAGATTGAAAAGCATCAGCCGGGTTACTCGAGCCTGCAGGCCGCGTTTGATGCCGCGCGCAACCAGCGCGTCGCGAGTCCCAAGATCCTCACGATCGATGGGGCGGCGCCCGTGACTATGGACGCTGATAATTCGCCTGTCAAGACGCCCGCTCAGCCTGTGCGGTGTCCAGCGGCGCAGGCCAAGGATCGGGCGATTTTCCGGAATCACAACGTTTCTAATTACTCGCAGAGCGATCAGACCGTCGATAGTTACATCGATCTGCAGCGGGCGATGGATTCGCAACGCGGCAAATTGGCTTGAGTTTTGCGCGGGGCACGTATGGCGCTTCCTCCTTTGCGGCGCCGCAAAGCCTTCGCGTGGCTGGCAGAAGACATCATCTGCTAGCACCACCTCGGGGCCGGGTTTTTTATCCTTTTCCCGGATCGGGGGCCCTTGGGCCGGGTTACTGCGAGTGCCCGGCCCAGGGTGTTTTTGAAGTATGTGAAGAGTGACTAAAACAATGACGCCCGAAGAAGTTTATTTACTCGCTAGGAGGTCACGATAAGTGTCTGAAAATATTTTGGAATCGTACCTTGTCTCTTTAAATTTTCGAACCGAAGATTCGTCGTTACATAAGTTCAATGGCGCGCTGAATCAGGCTGAGCGGGCGGCCAAGTTGACCGCCGGCGCACTGACTCGAGACATATCGGGCGTCGAGAAGTCGCTTGGGTGTTCCTTTGTCGGAATGACTAGGAAGGTACTGGAAGTGCAGGGTGCGCTCACGAGCGGATTCTTGGGCATCTCCGGGGCGATCCTTGGCGTGCTCGACAAGGCCGCGATGGCCGATCAATCCTACCGGCTGATGGGCCTGCGGATGATGATGACCGGCGAAAGCGCGCGCAAGCTGTCGATGATTACGTCGGCGTTGGGCGCATCGCTCGAAGAAATCATCTGGGATCCGGAACTCCATCAACGCGCGAACGAGATGTCCGCCCATATCGACCGGATGACTGGGATGTTGGGGCTGTCGTTCGAGAAAGACATGCGCTCGATTCGCGACGTGCGCGCCGAGTTCGGCCGGCTCGGCGTGGACGTCGAATTTCTGGGGTTGAAGTTTGCGACCGATCTGTGGCAGAAGGTATCCCCAGGCGATCCAGCGAAACAGTTGGATCAGTGGATAGGCGACTTTGAGAAAAAAATCCCGGAACTCTCGGGTGATCTATCCACCTTAGGCAGCCTAATCCTCAAAGACACCGTGCACGTCCTGCAGGAAACCGGCGCCGCTGCGAAAGAAGGCGCCCTGGCGTTCACGAATTTCGTTGGCGCGCTCTCCAACGACAAATCGATTGAGTCTTCCACGTTTTCCTTTCACAACCTCGCCAAAGCGCTCGAGCATGTCGAGCATGCGGCATTTGGAGTCCTGGGCGCGGTGACTGGCGCGGAAAAGACCGTTGGCGACGTGGCGAATGCCGCCGCGCTTTATTTGGGCGGCAAACCCGAAGAGGCCTCGGACAAATTCAAGAAAGCCCGCAAGGATCTTACGGCGGGCTCCGGCGCGGTCCTTGGGCTGGCTCCTGGAGCCGCTGTTGGAGGCGCGGCAGGTGCGATTCTGGGCTTGCCGGCGGGTCCGCTGGGAGTTGCGGTAGGCGGAGCCCTCGGAACCGCTGCAGGGGCTGCGCTAGGGGCGGGAGGCGGCGCCCTGGTCGGCAAGGCGACCCAGGAGACCGGCAGCACGCCGACCGACGCTCAGGCTTTCATGGCCGAAGTTAAAGAATTCGGCGGCGTCGGTCAGGCCCTCATGCACGAGGTCGGCAAAACCATCGATCAATTCTATGGTTGGCTGTACCAGACGCCAGCGCAGCCACAGACGGCTCAGCCCGCGCCGCACGCGTTGAATCAGGATACGCGCGCAAGCATGCCGCCAGGCCTAATGATGAACGTTCCCGTCCCGGTCGGCGCGTTGAATCAAACTCAACCACCAGCACTTCGCACTACCTCCGACCTGGTCGATCAACTAGCAGAGGCGATCGCCGCCGTCGAAGCTGGGTCGAAAAAGAATCCCCGCAGCGTGCGCAACAACAACCCTGGCAACCTTCGCACCTGGGGCGACTATCCCGTCGATGAAGGTTATGTAAAGTTCCCGGACTGGGCCACCGGCATGGCTGCGCTCAAGCATCAGATCGAAAAGAACATCGCCCGCGGGCTCACGCTCGGAGAATTCTTCGCCGGAAAAGAAGGCGTATACGGGGGTTTCGCCCCCAAGGGGGACAACAACGATCCGGCGGCCTACTTGGACACCATCGTCAGGAAACTAGGGCTAGGCAAAATCGACCTCAATACCCCGCTGAATCAGATCGTGACCACTGCCCCGGCCGCTGCAGCGCCGCCGCTGATTCCGCAAGCGCCCATAGGACCGCCGGCTGTTCGTCCGATCTCGTACCTCATGCACCCGCAACCGGATTCACGTTCGCTCTGGATGTCACCCAACGACGGCAACGCGCCGCGGGCGCGGTTCGCGGGCTTCGAGATCCCCGATAACACTCTGAACGCATGGCCAACGCTCGCCGGCGATTTCAGCGACACGATGGGTGTGTTCCAGCGGAACATGGCAGCATCCATGGTTCCGTCGGCGCCCGTCATCAATGCGCCGCAAAGCATAGACCTCGGCGGCGTGCAGATTTATATCACCGAGCCAGGCGCAGACGCGGAGCAAATTGAGCGGGCCGTGAGCAAAGGCATTCGCGAAGCGATGGCGCATCAAACGCAGTTCGATATCACGCAGTTACGGAGTAGTTATTAACTCGAATTACCGAAAGGACAAACAATAATATGACGGCCTTTGGAAAAGTCATTCCCGTTCTCGGCCCCAATGTCGGATTTCCCGGCCAGTGGTCCCGGACCGCAGACTCAATCATCGTGGCAAAGACGGTACCCACCACGACCGCCACGAATCTTCCGTTCGGCGCCGGCGCGGTAAACATTCCGTCGGCCATGGGCGGCAACTTCCAGAGCTTCGCGGACTTCCTCGCGACTGCTTCGAACGCTCAGAACCTGCAGCAGTACTTCGCCGGCATCGCCGTTCGCAATGTGAAGGTGATGCAGCCGTATTCCGCGCTTTCGCAAAACGCGGTAAACCCCATCAACACCACCGCCACGCAAGCGACGGTCGGTTCCACCACCATCGTTGTAGCCTCGGCAACGGGTATCGCAATCGGTCAGTCTGTCGAAGGCGCGGGGGTTCAGGCGAACACTATGGTGACCGGCGTCAGCGGCACGACCATCACCATTTCGCTCGCGACCATCGCGGCGTTGAGCAGCACCAATGTGGTGTTAACTTCCAGCACAACGCCGGCAATCGGGTACTATGGGCCGGGAGATATCGCTGAAGTCCTAGTGCGGTCCTCGATCGTCGTCGTCGTGAACGGCACGGGAACGCCGCAATCGGGCCTGCCGGTTTACATTCGCACGGTCGCGAATGCGAATCTCGCCGGCACTTCGGTGGGAGACTTCGAGGCGGCGGCGGATCTCGCTACCTCCTCGATCACCATCACCGCCACGCTCGGCAGCACGTCGCTGACGACGTCGGCCGGAACCGGTCTCGCGATCGGTCAGATGGTATCGGGCCCGGGCATCGCGCCGAACACCTACCTGACGGCGGGTAGCGGCACTTCCTGGACCATATCTCAAGGCGCAATCGCAGCGGTGACGACCGGCGCCGCGTCGTTCTACAACACCGCATTGCTCGGCACGGTGCAGGATCCGTTCATCGTCTTCCGCACGGGCCAGATCGACAGCAACAACGTCGCCGAGGTCCTGATCAAGAATCGTCACGCGGCGTAACGTCGGCGTTTGCTTCGCGAATCAAACGCGCCAGCGCAAGTCGCGTTTGATTCGCGAAAGTCAAAAATTGACGATGTGAGCCGGAATCTACTTGACCTGAGCCAGATGCGAGCGAGCTACTGACCGAGTCAGTGAAGCGGCCTAGGGCCTGACTCGTGCATATAAGGTTCGATAAGCTTATCGAACTCATCCTGTTCCGGGAGCTGGTGCTTGAGGTGTACATTCCGAAGAAAGTTCCCTCCACCGCATCGAGCAGGGTTGCGTTTGCCCCGCTCGCGGGGGAATGACCATATCAGCATCATACACTTGCCCAATTTCGCGTTCCGATGGTTGGTATAGTTAGCAAGGTCGCGCGTTGAGTACCCCGCGATCTTGAACGTCTTCTCAGCTTGTTCCGCGCATTTGTAATCGGCCTCGCTGGGCCCTTGCCCCGCATCGGGATTGCCCACCGCCGCCACGCGACGCTCCGGGCTGCAGCCCGGCCAGCAGGACGGCGCATAACAGCGCAACTACATATCTCATGGAATCAGCCTGGGGCTGACAGGATGACTTGCTGCTTGTCCACGTACACGACCCGAAACGCGGCGCGCGCCGAACGCAAGGTTAGCCTATCCGCCGGCAGGTACCGGCATTAGATTTTTTCTGGCTTTCTTTTGCGGCTTTTCGACTCAGCGTAGCCAATCCCAGCAGAACTGCAAGCAACGACCATAACGAACCAGGCTCCGGAACGCTAAGACCACTGAGGCCGAAAGAACCGCTAACGCCGCCGCCCGGTCGAACCGAGAAACCGGCCTGAGGATCGGGGTCTGCAATCCCGAACAGGACCGATGCGGTGAACTCGCCGGAATAGTCAGGGCTGAAGCCGCCGAATACTGCCACATCGTCCGAGATACTGAAATCGGCCGCGCCTGAAATCTGAAGGTCAGTTGCGAGGCCATTGTCGATAGCAGTCGCCGTCACCGTAACCGGCCCAGTGAAGCTTCCAGAGATGGATGGATTGGGGCCCAAGCAAAAGGGTAATGGATCGGTAGCGCAACCTGGGCTGGAGAGCGGATATGGGGACGCCTCGGCTTGACCGGTGTCGCCAGCGCGCCCACGTATCGACCCGCCGCCGAATGTCCAAACGTTCCCATTGGTAGAGAGGAGCGCTCCCAGGCTGAAGTCGATCTCGCAGATGGTGGGGTCACCGCAAGACAATCTGACCCCGTCGATAGTCATGCCATAGGTGGTCTGCGCAGCGATCACCTGCAAGCCGCTTGCGCAACAGGTAATCCCGGTGAATGGTCCGAAACCGCCAGAGGTGCCTGCGGAAGCAATGTCGGCATGTGCGGGGACCGCGAGAAACGCGAGGGCGAGCAGGAACGTGGGGCGCATGAATATCCCTCCAAAAGCGGGTACCAGTTTACTACGGCGGGAAAGTCACGCGGGAGCGGGCAAAAAAACAAGGGCGAGGTCACCTCGGAGGTGTGACCTCGTCCTTCAGATGCAGCAGTTTCGTCGATCTAGTTTACGCCGCTTTCGGTTGCTTGTTAAGGCTCTTCTTGATTTTGTCGGCGATCAGCTCTCTTTCGTCGGCCGAGAATTTTCTGGCAGCAACGGTCTCCATAAGATCCAACGTCGCTGAAAGAACCGAGCCTTCACCGAGAAGGACTCGTTTGCGGTGGGTGCGTCGGGAACTGTAGATGATGTCCATGATTTCATTTGCGATGGCTCCATCGTCAGGCCCTGATTTAATTCCAGCAAGTTCTTGAATGACGGATACCGCGCCGAAAGACATTATCCACGCATAGACGCCGGCGGCCGTATTTGGGCGACGCGTCCAGTGTTTCTGCCGGACGGCTGATCGGCCTATTCTTCGGGTCATTGGCTTGGCCATGGGGGCCGCGGCGCTTTGCTTAGGAACTTGTTGAAAAACGCATCAACGGACGACTGAAGCGCATTTCAGTCGAGCCAGTAAGTCGAGTTTTCACTGGATCGATGCGCCGCAGGGCGGCTGCCGTGTTGAAAAACCCGCTTTTTGGCGGACTGCGACTACACTTCTGTCGCTTGTAGCTTCGGGAGGCGCCACAGATTGAAGGCGGCCGCAGTCATCAGAAACTGCCATCCCACCTTCCATAAGCCGCGCAGTTTGGTTTTGCGCATCCCGCCGGTTTGCTTCATCCACCCAAACGCCTTCTCGATCAACGGCCGCTTCCTCTGGCTCGTCTGATAACTCTCATGCCGCGACGTCCGATCATCGATGGCGCTGCCGCCAGCCCGTTTGAGATTCTGCGCTACGTGCGGTCGCACTCCATAAGCGCGCAGCGTCGCCACAAAGTCCCGCGTGTCGTATGCCTTATCGGCTCCCACGCTGATCGGCTTACGCGAACCCCAGCGCCGGTTCCTGCGCCACTTGCGATGCACCATCAGCAGGGCCGCGTCCCGCTCCGCCGTTCCGTCCGCTTGCGTCACCATCGCATCCACGATCAAGCCGTTGCGGTTCTCCATCAGCACGTGACCCAGATACCCCAGTTTGGCTTCCTGGCCGCTGCCTTTGCGATACAGCTTGGCCCCGGGATCGGTCTTCGACTCATGCGTATCGTTGCTGCGCCGTTCGCCGCGAAACTGCGAGCCGTCTCCGTCGCCGCCGTCTTTCTTCTGAAAACTCTTTTGGCTGGCCCACGCTTCGATCAGCGTGCCATCTACGGTAAAGTGTTCATCCGACAGGTGTGGTTTGGCCTGCGTCAGCACACGGCTGAAAAAGGCTTGCGCGACATCTTGATTTAACAACCGTTCCCGATTCTTGCTGAACACCGCGTGATTCCACACCGGCTCATCCATCTCCATGCCCACGAACCAACGGAACAGCAGGTTGTACTCCAGTTGCTCCATCAGCAGCCGCTCGCTGCGAATGCTGTAGAAAATCTGTAACAGCAGGGCGCGCAGCAGGCGCTCGGGAGGGATCGAGGGCCGCCCGGTCTTGGCGTACAGGCCGTCGAACTCCTGGCTCATGGCTCGGAAGATCTCGTCCACCGCTTTGCGAATGGGCCGGAGCGGGTGTGACTGCGGCACCCGGTCCTCCAAGGATACGTAGCTGAAAACGCCCAACTGCTGCTGATCTTCTCCGCGCATAAAACAGAGACGATTCGAAACGTTTGAAGGCTACGCGGGATTTGCGTTTTTCAACAAGTTCTTAGGCATTGGCGCGCCTCCCTTGGCAGATTCCCCGGGCGCGGTTTCGGTTGTAGGCTTAGCCGCGTCGCGCGCGGCGGTTTGAGGGGTCTTCCTCTTTATTGCTGGCATGCCTTCTCTCCTGTTGAAGCATGCCGGACATGAGCAGAATGGCACCGATCAAAACAGGGATTGTTTTGGTCGATAATGAGTCATGCCATTCGCCGCTATATCCGGCGATTTCGGTTTAGGGCCGGCCGGAAGCTGCTAACTTCCGACTGGCCCGCTGGGTCAAGTATTGGCCCAAAACTCTCCTCTTGTCAAGAGAAGTTCTACCGATTTATAATCGGTGGAAAGATGCCGCAGTCTGACAAGCCATATCTCAATTTCGTCATCGAGCCCGAACTCTTAAAGCGTGTGGACGATTTCCGGTTTGCGCAGCGCTTCAACACACGCGCCGCTGCGGTTAAGTGGCTGCTCGATTTCGCACTGAACCAACGGCCGGCGCCCACGGCCGCGGCAGCCAGGAAAGGGAAGCGGTAAGTTGCCGGGTTGTGCGGCTATGATTGTCTCGATGGCCACTGCACACTCTACTCCACGCTCGATCCGTCTCCGGCGAGTCGAGACCGTCGGTATGTGTCCCCACTGCGGATTGGTCGGAAGGCATCAGGACCGGGCCCAGTGCATCGACGCGCTGCGGGACGCGCTCGGCCGCGCTCAGTTGAAAGCGGAACGGCGCCAAAACGATCGTTGGAGCGTTAGTGCCGAGAGGAACTCCTGACGCATGCAACGCGACATGGATTTGATCAGAAAATTGCTGCGGGTAATCGAAGAGGATCAGGCCGGCCACGCACCGCAGGTGATTGCAATCGATGGATACAGCAGTGAGCAGATTGGCTACCACATTTGGCTCCTGGGACAGTCGGGCCTGCTAAACACGGAGACAACCACGCACCTGTTGTCCCCGAGTCCCTCAGCTATGCCCGTCTCGCTCACCTGGGAAGGCCACGAGTTTCTCGAAGCCAGCAGAAACGACGGCGCCTGGAAGAAAGCTAAAGGCATCATCATCGAAAAGGGGGGCGGCATGACTCTCGAAGTCATTAAGGCGTTTCTGATGGCCGAGATTAAGCGGCAAATCGGGGTAGGCTGAGGCGCCGGCACCAAAATCGCGCTGAATGAAAGCGGACGTAAAGGATAACATGTCCATCGACAATCCGATTGAGGCCGCTGAATCGCTGATAGCGAGTGACGAACGAAGCGCTTCTCCGGTTTTGCGCCACGCAAAGTCCTTCGCATCACTGTTGAAGTTACTGGTCCCTGCTGAATTCCCGGGGCTTGGACTTACAGTGAACGGGATCGACTACGCGGCCGAGATTCTCGACGCCAAGGCGCGCGGTAACCGCGACTATTTGCTTGGCGTTGTCGCACAGGAAGTAAAGACACTTGGACCAAGGCTGCAGAAAAGTTTCGGCGACAGCCACAGAAAATTTCTGGAAGAGGAATTCCCAGGATTGGTTTTAGATGGGTTGCGCAAGGCCGAACAAACACGCGCCAAAGAACGCTTAGACCATTTGGGCCGAATTCTCGTGCACGCAGCCGAATCCGGCCGTCAAGCCGACGGCGATCTTATCGAGGAGTTCATGTCCGCGGCAGTAGCACTATCCGGCATCGACGTTGTAGTGCTGGAAGCCGCCGTAAAGGAATACCAAAAGGAACGGTCAGCCAACCCGCGGGAGGCGCAACGCGCGGTGGCAGATAGAGCATGGAAACGAGTCCCAGGCCTCATTGGAAATCTCGTTCATTCCGGGGATGACTTGCTGAGCATCGGCGCAAATCTGGAGGCAAAGGGATTCGTTGTTCGAGTCGAAATGGGAACTCCCTGGAACGACCCTTCCTTTCGACCGCTCGAACGCGGCGATAAGTTCGTAGATTTCATCAAGAGGACGACCTAGCACCGCCATTGTACTTTGGGGAATACTTGGTACTTTGGGGAATACTTGGGGTAGTCTGCACAGAAAACAATAGAAATACAGAGTAAACGGACGTACCGATAACGCCCGTAATTCGCGCTATTCGTAGAACTTACAGTAATCCATAGTAATCGGTAGATATCGTCGTTTTCCGTCTTCTAAGCCGAGGGTCGCAGGTTCGAGTCCTGCCGCGCCTACCAAACCTGGCCGCTTGACACGAAGGGCTTGCAATCAGTAAAACAGGCAACACGATATGTCCGCGCCAGGATTCTCATCGCGTGCGCTGCGCTCGGCGCTGCTTGCGGGCTGCCTCTACGCACAGCAGGATCATCCGCAGACCGCGCCAGCAAAACTCAGCTTTGACGTCGCCTCGGTGAAGGAACGCGCGCCGCAAACACCGCCCTCGGGCGCGGTGGGCGTCGCGGTAACGCCTGGGAGGCTCACCGCAAACTGCGCCAGCGTAATGACGCTTGTGTTTTACGCGTACCGGCTGACGCGCGCGACGAAGATCGTGGGTGGTCCGGACTGGATGCGCGCCCCGTGCGGGATAGACCAGACAGGGACGTTCATGATCGATGCGAGAATGGATCCCGCAACCACGGATGCACAGGCGCGGGAGATGATGCAAACGCTACTCGCGGAGCGCTTCAAGGTGTCGGTCCATTGGGAGACCAAACAGGGACCGGTCTACGAGTTGATCATCGCAGCCGGCGGCGCGAAGATTCGCCCGGCCGACCCGGCAAGAGACACCAAACCGCTCCCGCGGGGCTCGATCGGTTGCCCGAGCGACGATCTGCACTGCCATATCATCGCCGGCGGACCAAGTTCAATCGGCAGCTTGGCGAATATGCTGAGTATCAGCGCCGGACGCCCGGTGATTGACAAGACCGGACTGACCGGCGAATACGAGACCGATCTGAAATGGGCCGGCGACGATTCCGTGAGCTCTTCCCTGCCCTCGCTGGGCGCCGCGCTAAAAGAGAGCTTCGGCCTGGAGTTACGGCCGGAAATCGGGCCGGTGCGGTCTCTATTGATCGATCATGTGGAGAAGCCGGCGGCGAATTGACAGGCCGCCTATTTCGCCGCGGGAATGTCGTAAACGTAGAGCGAATGACCCACGATGGCGACCGGCGTCGTACTGCGCAGCCAACCTCCGCCTCCGTTGGCGAAGCGTTCTCCGAGGAGCGGCACGCGCGACACCGAGTGGGCGCTAATCACGTATAGGCCCGGCGAGGGCGCGAGGGACGTGGCAAGCTCACTTTGGTCCATCAATCTTCCATTCAAACCGTAGGCCGTGGGCGGGAACGATCCAAAATAGGAGAAGTTCCAGGGGCGTCCGGCGGCATGGGCATCCAGCCAAGTCTTGAGTTGGACGAGACCTTGACCCCAATCCACATTGTGGTCATCGAACCAAAGCGTTCCGCAGCGCCAGCCGCCGCCAATTCCGATTTCACTCGCGTTGTCGGGCAGACACGCCATCTCATTGAAGTAAGCCAGATGGTCGGGATAGATACCAACTGCCTCGACGATCAGCCAAAGGCACAGAACTGCGGCCGCCGCACGGCTCCAGACGGCGCGGCTCCCGATCAATCCGGCCAATCCAAAACCACCGATCAGATATGCGAACGGCAGGACCGGGATGATATAGCGAATGCCGAAATCATCGGCTTCCACCGAATATCCCGCGAACAGCACTGCGGGCGGCACAATCAGGAACAACTTCCCCAGCACAGTTACGGCTTTTGTCCGGAGCAGGGCGAACATGCCCAGAACCGCCAGGATTAGACTCGCCAACGGTTCCTTCAACGCCCATACAAGCGCGAAGTAATACAGCACATGCTTCCCAAGTTGTCCGCCGATGACGGCGAAATATTGTGCGTTGTGATCGGCATTGACGCGGCGAATCCCGTCCAGGTAAGCGAATACATTCGATGGAAAAAAGTAGCAAGCCTCGACGACCACAACCGCAATCCCGCAGATCATCAGAAACACCAGCCCGCAGCGAGCCAATGTGACTCCGAGCGGCAAGGCCGACGTTTTGCCGTTCTTTTGCGGCGATTCCCAGAAGGCGGCAGGACTTCCCGGCAAGCGCTGGGGAGGCCATCGCAGGGATGTCAGCAGGAGCAGCGCCGCGATCGGCGGCAGCGACACGGCGGAAAACTTGGTTGACAGCGCGCATCCAAGCGCGACTCCGCACCACACCATCCGCGGCCAACTCGGATAGCGCAGGTAGTTCCACAGCGCGAAGAAAAACAACAGCGTGAACGCGGCCAGCCCAATGTCCGTCGTCACCAGATAGGAATGCGCCAGGATGGTAGGACTCACGGCGTACAAGAACAGCGCGCAAAGCGCGGCGCCATCTCCCATTAGTTGGCGTCCCCAGGCAAAGAGGAGAAGTCCGGCTAACGTGGCGATCAGAATGAAAGGCAGACGCGCCCAGAAAAGAGCGCGCGCGGGTCCGGCGGCGATCAGGAGCGCTGAGCCGCCGCTATATTCCGTGCCCGTCGCGCCGGTCTCCATTTCATCGACGGCAGGAACATCCGGCAAGCGAATACCGGCTGCGAGGAGCGAGAGGCCGCTTAATTCCTTCAGCAAGGGAGGATGCTGCGGATTGGCCTTGATGGTCCCGGTTTCCAGATAGGAAAGCCCGGCGCCGATGTGTGCGGGCTCATCGTAAGTGGGACTCTTACCCAGGCTGGCGAAGAAGCTTTGGAGCAGAAATACCAATGCCAGCGCGCAGGCCGCAATCCAGGAGCGGGAAGGCGAACCAAGCATAGCTAGTCGGTGATTTCGATCTTCGGCCCTTCTTGCATGGAGACTTCCTCCGCCCGAGCCACGGCGTTCTGAGCCAGTTCGATGAACGCGGCGCCATCTTTGCGCAAGACGATGGGGTTGCCGGTGTCGCCGCCAATGCGGATTTGTGGATCTAGCGGCAGTTCGCCGAGGAAGTGCACTTCCATCTCGTCCGCCGTGCGGCGTCCGCCGCCGTGGCTGAAGACGTCGATGCGCTCTGCGCAATGCGGGCAGTTGAGGTAACTCATGTTCTCAACGATGCCGAGGATGGGCGCCTTCACCTGGTGAAACATCAAAATCGCCTTGCGCGCGTCTTCGAGTGACACGTCCGAGGGCGTGGTAACGATAATCGCGCCGGTGATCGGCGCGCTCTGAATCAGCGAAAGCTGCACGTCGCCCGTGCCTGGCGGCAAATCGATGATGAGGTAATCGAGTTCGCCCCAATCGACTCCGCGCAGAAACTGCTGGATCACGCTGTGCAGCATCGGCCCACGCCACACCAGCGGCCGGTCGCCTGGGCTCAGGAAACCCATCGACATGAGGCGCACGCCATAGCGTTCGAGCGGCTGGATGCGCTCGCCGTGGGCTTCCGGCGGATGGTTGATGCCCATCATGAGCGGCACGTTAGGCCCGTAGACATCGGCATCCATCAGACCGACTTTGTAGCCGAGCGAGGCCAGCGCAACGGAAAGATTGACGGAAACCGTTGTCTTTCCGACGCCGCCCTTTCCCGATCCGACGGCGATCATTTTCTTGACGCCGGGTATCGGCAGCTTGGGCGGCATTTGGCCGGGTTGATTGGGACTCATTTATTCCATCGTAACGGATATGCGCCGGGCGCTAGCCCCAAACCTGATCTGCAATTTCGACAATTCGCGCCAGCTTGGCCCATTGCTGATCGTGCGTCAGCAGGTTGCCTTCTTCGGTGCTGGCGAAGCCGCACTGTGGGCTCAAGCAGAGCTGATCCGCGTCAAGATAGCGCGACGCCTGATCGATGCGGCGCTTGATATCGTCTGCGGACTCCAATTCGCCGGTTTTCGACGTGATGAGCCCTAACACCACCGTCTTCCCCTTGGGCACGAAGCGCAAAGGCTCAAAACCACCCGCGCGGTCGCTATCGAACTCCATGAAATAGCCGTCAACGCTAATCACGTTGAACAGGATTTCGGCCACCGGCTCATATCCGCCTTGCGCGATCCAGCTCGATTGGAAGTTGCCGCGGCACAGATGCATGGTGATGGTCATGTCCGCCGGCCGGTCCGCGATCGCGGCATTGATCATGCCCGCGTAAATGGCGGGCAGCTTCTCCGGATCCTCTCCGCGATCGCGAACCGCCTGGCGTTGCTCGGGATCGCAAAGGTAAGCAAGGTTTGTTTCGTCGAGTTGCAGATAGCGGCAGCCCGCATCGGCGAACGCGTGTATGGAGCCGTTGTATGCCTTCCCGAGATCGCCGTAGAATTCATCCAGATCGGGGTAGATCTCGTGGCTGATGGCTTTCCTGCCGCCGCGAAAATGCAGCACGCTGGGCGAAGGAATGGTCATTTTGGGCATCGCGCGCGCGACGTGGTCGCGCAGAAATCGAAAATGCTCGATCATCGGATGCGCGGTGAACCCCACCTTCCCCACCACGCGCACGCCCTTGGCTTTCGTGGTCGTTCCTTTGAATGCGATGCCGCCGTCGGGAGTGTAGGGCTCGCAACCATCCAGGCGTTCCAGGAAATCGAAATGCCACATGGCGCGGCGGAATTCGCCATCCGTGGCGCCGCGCAGCCCAATTTCAGCCTGCTTCGCGACGAGCGCCTGAATGGCGTGATCTTCGATCGCTCGCAACTCATCGGCAGTGATTTCGCCGCGCTCGCGCCGGGCGCGCGCTTCTTTCAGCTGCGGGCTTCGCAACAGGCTGCCGACGTGATCGGCGCGAAATGGCGGAAGCTCACGCTGCATATTCGAAAAACACACTGGATCTGAGCTACCGGATCATTCTACACTGCGTTAAATAGGGGAGAGCACAAATGTATCGTACGATCGCCGCATTGTTGTTGGCGGCGCCTTTCCTCGGAGCGGCCGCTCCCGCTTCGCCGCAGAGCGCTCAGCCTGTGCGCGCCTGCGAAAGCTTGATGTCGCTCAAGCTTCCCAACACCACCATCGATTCCGCTGCGATTGAAGCGTCCGGCGCGCGGCCGGCCGCGTGCCGCGTCACCGCCTCCCTCACGCATCCGCCCGCGGGCGATCGCATTCGCGTCTTTATCGGCTTGCCCTTGACGAATTGGAACGGGCGTTTCCAGGGGGTCGGCGGCGGTGGGTTTTCGGGTGGCAGCCCCAACAGCGTCGCAGCGCCCGTTGCTCAGGGCTACGCCGCCGGATCGACCGACACCGGCCACGAAGGCAGTAGCGGAAGTTTCGTGCTCGATTCCACCGGCCATCTGAACTGGCTGTTGTTCCGCGACAACGCGTATCTCGGCATTCATGAGATGACAGCGACCGCGAAAGCGTTGGTAGAGGCATTCTATGGCAAGCCTGCGAACCATTCCTATTTCAACGGATGCTCTACCGGCGGCCGCCAGGGCTTGGCCGAGGCTCAGCGCTACCCCGCCGACTACGATGGGATCCTCTCCGGAGCGCCCGCCATCAACTGGACCAAGCTGCATGTCGAGCAGATGTGGGGCGAACTGGTGATGCTCGAAGCCAAGGACTTCCTTCCCGCGTGCAAGTTCGCCGCGGCGCAGGCAGCCGCAATTGCGTCTTGCGATATGGGCGACGGCGTAAAGGACGGCGTGATCCCCGACCCGCATGCATGCACCTTCGACCCGCGTCAACTGATCGGCACTTCCGCCCCCAACTGCGAAACCTTCACCGCCCCCGACGCCGAAGTGATTCGCAGAATCTGGCAAGGCCCGCGGCGGCGCGATGGTTCATTCCTCTGGTATGGCTTGCCGCGCGGCGCCGACTTCATGGGTGTGAGCGCGACCGGCGGCTCGCCACTCACGGGCCGGCCAATGCCCATCACGTTAGAGTGGTGGCGATACTTCCTGAATCAAAACGCGCAGTGGGACTGGACCGCGCTGACCCGCGCGCTTTACGAACAGTATTTCGATCAATCCGTCGAGGAGTTCAGCGCCGCGATCGCCACTGATAATCCGGATCTTTCCTCGTTTCGTGACCACGGAGGCAAAATTCTTCTCTGGCACGGACTGGCCGATCCACTGATTTCTCCGGAGGGCACCGTCGATTACTACCAACGCGTCCAAAGGTTGATGGGGGGCGCCGATGGCGCCTCGAAGTTCGCGCGCCTGTTTCTGGCCCCCGGCGTCGGACATTGCGGCGGCGGCCCGGGTCCGCAGCCGGACGGACATTTCGACGCGCTAGTGCAGTGGGTGGAGCAAGGCAAAGCGCCGGAAACGCTGAATGCCGTTCGCCGTGATGCTACCGGCGTCATTCGCAGCCGTCCTTTGTGCCAATATCCGTTGACGGCGAAGTATAAGGGCGCTGGCAGCGCCGATGACGCCGCCAACTTTGCCTGCACGGCGCGGTGAAATTCGCGTTCTGCTACAGTCGGTCTGAAAAAGGAGATCCGCTTATGCGTTTTCGAAAGACTTGTTTCATCGCACCTGCGGCGGCTGCGATTCTCAGCCTCGCAAGCGGCGCCGCCAATGCGCAGGGTCCGGCGGCCGCGCCGTTCACCGCCCATCAGTTGACGTCGAATGTGTATTGGGTGGAAGGCGGCGGCGGAAACAGCGGCGTCATCGTGGGCGATAAAGGAGTGATCGTAGTTGACGCGAAGACCACCGCGGCGGGCGGCAAGGAATTGTTGGATAACATCGCGAAGATTACGCCCAAGCCGGTAACCACGGTGATTCTGACGCACAGCGACGGCGACCACGTCAACGGGCTGGCTGCGTTCCCGCCGGGCCTGACGATCATCGCCCACGAAAACAACAAGAAAGAGCAGGAAGCGGCGCTCAGCACCGGCGGCCGCGGCGCGCCTCCCGCCGACCATCTGCCCACGCAGGTGGTATCGAAGAACAAAGAGACCCTCACCATCGACGGCGTGAAATTCGAGTTGCTACATTGGGCTCCGGCTCACACCAGTGGGGATCTGGTTGTCTATCTTCCCGATCAAAAGATCGTCTTCACTGGGGACATTATTTCGGGCCGCCCCGACCCGCTCATCCATCTTGAGAAGAACGGCTCGTCCGAAGGCTGGATCACCACCACCAAGGGCATCGTGGCTCTCAACGCCACGCAGTTCGTTCCCGGGCACAGCGATATACAAACCAAAGCCGCCATCGAAAAGCTGCTGGCCTCCGCCGAAGCCAAGCGCGCCAAGATCAAAGATCTCGTGGCGCAAGGCAAGTCGCTGGACGAAATCAAAGCCGCCGTGGGTGACCCGCCTCCCGCGCAAGGCGGACGCGGCCCCAACTTCGCCAGCTTCACCGAAGTCGTCTACCGCGAGTTGACTAAGAAGAACGGCTAAGGCGCCAGCGTCACCGGGTCGAGGACGCGAACCTTTTGCATGAGCTTGTTCTCGCCCACCTGCAAGGTCATCAGATATTCGCCAGGAGGCGCGGAGCCGGCTTCCGCGCCTCCGCGGCCTCCGCGCCCGGCTCCGCCGGCTCTCAGATCCCAAACGATGTGGTTCAGCCCTTGTTTCGCGCTCGCGGTCAAGCGCCGCACTTCCTTTCCGGAAGCATCGGTCACCGTCAGGCTCACCGATTCCGGCGGCGCGTCACGCACGTAGTAAGTAGCGGTGAGCCCGTTGGGCTCATTCGGCGTAATGATCGAGCGGTCGCCATAGAAACGGTAATTGCCCATCGCACGGTTGGCAAGACGCGAGCCTTGCGGCCTCACCGAGAAGAAATGGACCGGCTCCGCCAACGTCTCCTCGTTCATCTCGCGCAGAAACGCGATGTTGGTGATCCAAATCCCCCGCCCATAACTGCCGAGTACGAGGTCGGATTCCCGGTCCTGCACCACCAGATCCATCACTGAAACCTGCGGCATATTCCCGCGAATCGAAACCCAACGCTTGCCGCCATCGATGCTGGCGTACGCGCCGCCATCCGTTCCCGCGAACAGCAACTTCGAGTTCACCTTGTCTTCCACCACCACGTTGATCGAACGCTGCGGCAAATTCGCGGAGATGTTCTCCCACGTTTGGCCAAAATCCGTGGTCTTGAAGAGGAACGGACGCGGATCGTCGCGGTTGTAATAGGATTTCGCCACGTATGCCGTCCCCGCTTCGAAATGGGAGGCTGTGACGCGATTGACGTAAGCGTCCTCGGGGCCGCCCACAGCGGCAATCTTGGCGGTCACATCGGTCCACGAGCCTCCTGCATCGCGCGTCACGTTGACGCGGCCATTTTGCGATCCCACCCAGATGACGCCCGCCTTCGCAGGCGATTCGCACAGCGTGGTGATGGTGCTGCCGCCTCGTCCTGCGCCAGCAGGCGCAGCCGGACCGGTTGCGGCGGTTGTGAGAGGTGCGGCGGGAACCGGCGCCTTCGGGTTCAGGGTGAGATCGGGGCTGATCTCCTGCCAATGATCGCCGCGATCCATGGAGCGCAGCAGGAATTGGGCGCCAGTGTAGAGGATGGCCGGGTCGTGCGGCGAAAGGCGGATCGGCGCCGTCCAGTTGAAGCGGTATGCAGGCGTTTTGCCGCTCTCGCGCACCGGCACAATGCTCTTGCGCGTGTAGGTCTTCTGATCCACGCGCCAGTGCTGTCCGTTCTCGCTCGTGGTGTAGAGCCAGCGGCTATCGGTGGGGTCCACCTGATCGTTCTCACCGTCGCCGTTGCCGACCGTGATCCATTCTTCCGGCCCCACGCCGCCCGACCAACTATTTACCGGCCCCTTCCAGTGTTCATGGTCCTGCTCGCCGACATAGACGTGATAAGGATTATCGTTGTCCGCCACGATGCTGTTGATTTCGCCCAAGGGCAGGTTGGGGAAATGTTCGGAAGTGACCCCGCCGTCGTAGCTCGCAAACACGCCGCCATCGGAGCCGATCAGAAACCGCTTCGCGTTCACCGGATCGATCCACAGTGTGCGGAAATCGCCGAAATTGCGTGAAAGCAGAACGCCCGGCCGGTTGCGCCGCTGGCCGTCGCCGCCGTTGTCGTCCGCCGGGCCGCGTCCTCTCTGAAAGCCGGGCCACGTCGCGCCGCCATCGTCGGAATAATACATGCTGTCGGTGAGTGCATAAATTCGATCGGGATTTTCGGTGTCCACCCGCATCAATGTAAACGTCTGCGGCGCTTTCGAAATCTCCGACATGTCGCCAGTATTCATACGGCGCCACGTCTTGCCGCCGTCACGCGTGCGGTAGATTTCCGTGCCCGTGGCCTGCCCGCGCCCGCCTCGGCCGCCCGCTGCGCCGCGTCCACCGGCGCCCCGTCCCGCCGCGGCGGTCTCTTCCTGCGGCGTCTTAGGATTCTGGTTGTCCAAGATCGCGTAGACGATGTTCGGGTCCTTCAGATACATCGCGAGGCCAATGCGTCCCAAGCGCGTCAACGGCAACCCGTTGGTGCATTTCTGCCAGGTTTTGCCGCCGTCGCCGGTACGATAGATGCCGCCGCGTTCTTCGGCCGAAGGGGGCGCGGGCGGCGTGCCCGGAACGGGTTGCGGATCGCCCGGCCGCCGGACGTTGCGATACCACATCGCCGCGTAGAGGACTTTGGGATTCTTTGGATCCATCACCAGATCGATCGCCGCACTGTGATCGTCAACATACAACGATTTGGTCCAAGTCTTGCCTCCATCGCTGGTCTTGAACACGCCGCGTTCAGCGTTGGCCGTATACGAGTGGCCGGCGGCAGCTACATAAACCATGTTGGGGTCCAACGGATCAATCGCAATCTTCGCGATGTGCTGCGTATCTTCGAGGCCCAGGTGCTGCCACGTCTTGCCTCCATCGGCGGTTTTGTAGACGCCGTCTCCGAAATATGGGCTGCGCGCAAAGAACGCGTCGCCGGTTCCCACCCAGACCGTGTTCGCATCCTTCGGCGACACCGCGACGGCGCCGATCGAAAAGGCATCCTGCGCATCGAAGATGGGCTCGAACGTGTCGCCGCCGTTTGTCGTTTTGAATACGCCGCCGTTGCGGGTGCCGACATAATAGGTGTAAAGATGCGCGCTTTGCGGCGCCTCGGGCACCGCAATGTCGGTGGTCCAGCCCCCGGCCCGAAAAGGCCCGATATTGCGATATCTCAAGCCTGCAGTGAGGTCTTCGGAAAAACGGGTCTGCGCAGGAAGGCCTTGAACGAACAGGGCAAGCAAGGCTGCGCGAAATAATCCGGAACTCGCAAAAGTCATATTTGTCCTAAAACGGAATCATAGCAGTGGAGCGCTCCCTACCTTTCGGACATTTGCCGCAAGACGCCATGCTTCCGCACGGTCACCAGACCCTCGCGCCTGCTACAAAGAAGGTAGTGCCGGGCGCCAACGAAGATGATTCGCTGATTCGTGACGAGCTGCTGCACGAGCTCTTCGAGGCGGCCGCCGATAGCCGCCCCGATCACACCGCCGTCGAATGCGGCGCCATCCGCCTGACTTACCGCGAACTGGAAGAACGCGCCAATCGACTCGCCCATACCCTGCGAGCTCGCGGCATCGGCCGTGAAGATTGCGTTGCCATTCTGCTGCCGCGCTCGGAAGCCCAGTACATCGCTCTTCTGGCCGTGCTCAAAGCGGGCGCAGCCTACATACCGCTCGATCCCGACACGCCGGCCGATCGCGTGCGCTTTATTCTCGAGGATTCCGGCGCCAAGTGTCTCATTACGCTCTCCGCCTTATCGAATGCCCTGCAGCATCCCACGCCATTTCTGTGTCTGGATACGGATGCGGAAGAAATTGCGCGTCACGCTCACACCCGCATGGCGCGCCATGTGACCGGCGCTTCGCCCAAGAACCTCTGTTATGTGATCTACACTTCGGGCACCACCGGCCGCCCCAAAGGCGTTCAGATTGAGCATCGCAACGTCACGCATCTGGTTCGCGCCGAATCGCAACTCTACAAGATTCACGGTGACGATCGCATTTTTCAACTGGCGTCGCTTGCGTTCGACGCGTCGGTGGAAGAAATCTGGATGGCGTTCTCCCACGGCGCAACGCTGATCGCGGGCACCACCGAAATCATTCGTTCCGGGCCGGAGTTCTCAGGCATTTTGGAACGGCTGGGCGCGACGGTGCTCTCTTGCGTCCCGACGTTCCTCTCCATGCTCGATCGGGACATACCCGCGGTCCGCCTTTTGATTCTGGGTGGCGAAGCATGCCCGCCAGGGTTGGCCGACCGTTGGCAAGCGCCGGGGCGTATCATCTATAACACCTACGGGCCAACCGAAGCCACGGTCATCGCCAGCGCCGCCGTTCTCGAATCCGGTCAGCCCGTGACCATCGGCCGGCCCATTACGAATTACCGCGTCTATTTATTGGACGACGACGCAAATCTCGTCCCGGTTGGAGCTCCGGGCGAAATTTGCATTGGCGGCCCTGGCGTGGCGCGCGGTTATCTGAATCGCCCGGAGCTGAACGCAACCAAATTCATCGTCACCGACGCACTCACCGGAACCCCCCTGCGCCTCTATCGAACAGCCGATCAGGCCCGCTGGACCCCCGACGCGCAACTCGAATATCTCGGTCGTCTGGACGATCAGGTCAAGCTTCGCGGCTATCGCATCGAGCTGGCGGAAATCGAATCCGCGCTGGCGCAGTTCCCCGGCGTGCTCGCGGCCGCCGCCGCGGTTCACGCGCCCACTCAGCAGATCGCCGCCTACATCATGCTGCAATCGCCGGGGACAATCGATCGCGCCGCGCTGCGGCAGGCATTGAGCGACGCGCTGCCGCCGTACATGGTGCCAGCCTTCCTGGACGAAGTGCCGTCGTTGCCCATGACGCCATCGGGAAAGATCGATCGCAAAAACCTGCCGGAGCCTCACACGCCGCTCGCCAGTGCCCGCCGCGTTTCCGCCGGACCCCGCACGGCGCCCGAGCGCGTGGTGATGGAAGTTTGGCGGGCCATCCTTCAGCGGCAGGACATCTCCATCCGCGACGATTTCTTCCTCGATCTCGATGGCCACTCGCTGCTCGCTGCAGCCACGGTCTCTGAACTGCGAAAGCGCCCCGTTTTTGAGCGTTTGTCGGTTGCCGATTTATACGCGAATCCGACCGTGGAAGCCCTGGCACGCCTGGCCGCGGAGCCCGAAGGCGCGCCGCCACGCAACAGCGATGCCGCCTTTCATCACGCGTCGAGCCTTTCTTACTTCGCCTGCGCGGCCGGCCAGGCGTTGGGCATCGTGTTCATCGCCGGGTTATACGCCTGGCAATGGTTGGGCGCTTACCTGACCTACGGCTATCTGGTGGTGGCAGACTGGCGAATTCCCGACGCGCTTGTGATCGCACTCATCGTCGCTTGCGCTATCACGCCCGTCACTTTGACATTTTCGATTGCCGTCAAGTGGTTGCTGCTCGGCCGCATCCGGCCCGGGCGCTATCCGCTCTGGGGCTGGTTTTATTGGCGATTCTGGTTTGTGCGCGCGCTGATTCGCGCCGCGCCGGTGCACTATCTGGATGGCACCCCGCTGCTCAATCTGTATTACCGATTGATGGGCGCTCAAATTGGGCGTGACGTGTTCATCGGCAGCTTCACCCTGACCACGTTCGATGTCTTCACCGTCGGCAATGGATCGAGCATCGGAATCAATAGTTCCGTCGACGGCGCGTCCGTAGAAGGTGGGATGCTCCGAATCGAGCCCGTGACCATCGGCAGCAACTGTTGGGTCGGAAGCCGCTGCGCGTTGGGCGCTGGATCGGTACTGGAAGATGGCACCGGTCTCGACGATCTTTCCATGCTGTCCGATGGCGCGCGAGTACCGGCAGGACATGTCTGGCAGGGCTCACCGGCGGTTTCCGCGGGACGCATGGAACCTGCTCCAGCGCGCGCCCCGTGGAGCCCAGGCTCCTGGATCGCGCATGTTGTCGGCATCGCCCTTTTGCCGCTGGTCATCATCGCCGCATTCATTCCCGGCGTAATTGCGATTACGCATCTCGGCCATCAGGACGAAGGTTACTTCTTCCTCTTCGTTTCTCCGTTAGTCGCTATTTCGTTCGTTGTCTTTCTATCCGTCGAGCTATGGCTGTTCAAATGGCTGCTGATTGGCAGATTAGCGCCCGGTTGTTATCCCGTTGGCGGATTTTTCTATGTGCGCACATGGTTCGTGAACCAACTCATGGCCATGAGCACCGACGTCACCGAAGCGCTGTATGAGACCCTCTACGTGGCGCCGTGGCTGCGGAGCATGGGCGCCCGCATCGGCCCGCGCTGCGAAATCGCCGCCATCGAGCTGGTGCATCCTGACCTCCTGGAGATGGAGGGCGAGTCCATGATCGCCGACCTCGGCCTGATCGGCCCTCCGCACGTGCGTTCCGGTTGGCTCACGCTCGGCTCGGTGCGCATCGGCCGGCGCGTCTTCATCGGCAACAGCGCCATTCTGCCCTCCGGCGCCCAACTCGAAAGCAATGTCCTCATCGGTTTGATGTCGTTGCCGCCGAAGCTCCATGGGGATCCCGTTCCCGAAGGCACAAGCTGGTTCGGATCGCCGCCGATTCAGCTTCCCATGCGCTATCGCAGCCGCCAGTTTTCCGAAGCCGAAACTTACCGCCCGCCGCAGAGGCTTTACGTGGCGCGCCTGGTCATCGAGCTATTCCGCATCTTTCTGCCGCCGGCTATTTTCGTCGCCCTGGCCGCGCTCATCGTCGATACCACGGACATCCTGCAGGATTACATCGGATTCCGCGAATGGCTGCTCACGGCGCCGTTCCTGTATGTCGCCGCGGGTATTGGCGGCATATTCATCACCCTATTGATCAAATGGTTGATGGCGGGCCGCTACCGCGCCGGCGAATGGCCGCTGTGGTCGCCGTTCGTCTGGCGCAACGACCTGGTCAATGGCCTGTATTCCAACTTCTGCGAGCACTTCTTCCTCACCATTCTGCGCGGCACGCCGTTTCTCGCATGGGCCTTGCGCGCGTTTGGCATGAAGATCGGCCGCCGCTGCTATATCGATTCCACCTGGTACACCGAGTTCGATTTGATCGAACTTGGCGACGACGTGGCATTGAACGAAGGCGCCAACATCCAGACCCACCTCTTTGAGGACCGCATCATCAAGGTTGGGCCGGTCCACATCGGAAACCGGTGCGTAGTGGGCGCGGCCTCGACCGTGCTTTATAACACGCGCATGGAAGACGGCGCGATTATCGAAGACCTGTCGCTGTTGATGAAAGGCGAAACCCTGCCGGCGGGCACACGCTGGAGCGGGATCCCCGCCCGCAGGAGCGAACCCGCCGTGAAGGCGTCGCCGGAGCCCGTCCATACGCTGCGATAAACGTTGCGGCGCCCGGGACGCTATTTTTCTGCGCGTTTTTTTGCCTTGGTGCGTCAACTAAGAAGATGGCCCATAGGGAGAGGTGTCTTCAGGTCCTGTCTTTTCTTTGTTTTTGTTGCGCGGTTCCGGCGGAGGCCCAAACCGCGACCCCGGCGCTCCAGGCCGCCAAGGCTCTAGACGTTCAGCAGACCCGCTATGAGCTTCGCCAGGGTGAATCGGCGCAGATTGCAGCTTCCTCCGGAACGCTCGATTTCCTGGCGAACGCAACGGGCCGCCGGCTCGATCAAAACGGCGCCCAAGCCGCGGGCTTGGTCGTGGGGACGGATACCGCCGGCAATACCGTTGTGGCCGCGTCGCAGCGAGCCAAGCCTGGCGATTATTCCGTCACGCTCACCGCTACCAGCGCCACCGGAGAGCAACGGCTAACCGCTTTGACCGTCTCTGTCAAACCGCGGCAATCCGTGCCATCGGTTCCATCGGGCTCGACGCGGCCTCCCGTGGTACTCCTGAACGGGTGGCAGGTTGGGATCACCGGCGCTTGTCCGATCGCCAGCAGTTCGTCGGACACCTTCGGCAATCTTGCTCAGTATTTGGTCTCCGATGGGGCGCCGATCGTCTATTTGTTCGATAACTGCCTGGAAGATCCTAGCCAGTTGGTCGAAACTCTGGGCAACGATTTAGGCGACTTCCTGAATTCCATTCAATACGCCAATGGCCAACAGGTTCCGCAGATCGATCTTGTCGCCTTCAATTTAGGAGGTCTGATCGTACGCTCCTATCTTTCCGGGCTGCAGCCCGATCAAACGCTAAGTCCGCCCAATCCGACGTTGGTTCGCGACCTGGTCTTGATCGCAACGCCGAATTTCGGATCGTTTGTCGCTGGTAACTACGTCAATTCCATCGCGCCCGGCACGCAAAGCGCCGAGATGGTGCCGGGGAGCGCTTTGCAATACAACCTGGCCAATTGGAACCAGCGAACCGACGATCTGCAGGGTGTGAACGCCGTCGCCGTGATCGGCAACGCCGGCACATACACGGCCAACCTATCGTCCTCGGTGGTCCTCAACAATGCTAGCGATGGGTTGGAGTCGCTGACCAGCGCGTCCGCCGGCTTCGTGACCTTGCAACCCGGCATGACGCGCATCGTGCCCTATTGCGCCGTCGATCCGACGGCGTTTACGAACACGGCAACATTTGGACCCTTCGCGTGCAACGCGCCGGGAATCGCTAACGTAAATACCACCACGCAGCAAACTGGGCTGATCGTGCGCTCGTTCCTGTCCGGCACATCGGATTGGAAATCCATCGGATCGTCGCCCTCCAACGATCCCTATCTATCGCAGAGCGGCGGGATGTTGTTCTCGCTGGCCAGTGCCGGCGGTAGCTTCGTCTCCGACCTCACCAGCCTCACCTGGGGAACCTTGCAGCTAACACCAGGCGGTAACGCGACCACGACCTACTACGGCGATTTCCTCAGCGGGACCGGCGTCTTGCAGCCGGTGAGCGCCTCGCTGGGAACGGTCAATTGCGGGTCTTATACCCAAGTCGCCGGCTTCTTTTCCGCGTTGCGCTGCAAGATCGCCACCGCGATCTTCTCGATCGGCCCGCAGCTGAGCGGCCAGGCGCGCGTTGTCGCCGCGGGTTCGAACATCACCATCGCGGGCGCAAGCTTCAGTGGACAGTGCATCGGATGCAAAGTCGTTGCGACTCCCGCCGGCTCGAGCACCGGCCAGAACCTGCAAGTAAGTTCGTGGACTAATACCTCGATTACCGCCGCGCTACCCGCCTCACTAACTGGCTTCCTTACCATTACGGTCTTCGCGTTGCCTGGCGCCGATTCCTTGACTATCATGTCGGTCGCGCCGTCTCCTTCCACCATAGCGGCGGCGCCCACAAGCCTGCAATTCAGTTACACCACCGGCGGAACGGTCCCCAACGCCCAATCCGTTCAGATCACCAACAGCGGTAGCGGAACGCTCGCCTGGACTGCCACATCGGATTCATCCTGGCTCACGGTCTCGCCGTCTTCCGGAACCGCGCCGTCGACGCTCTCGATTTCCGTGACGCCCGGCAGTTTGAGCGCGGGCACATACAGCGGCAACATTCAGATTACGGCCTCCGGCGCTTCGAACACGCCGTTAACGATTCCCGTGACCTTTACAGTGACCGCGGCCCCGCCGGTGCTTGCGGTTGCGCCACAATCGCTGACGTTCAACTACACCGTGGGCGGTTCCGCGCCGGCCGCGCAGACCGTCGCCATCACGAACGCCGGCGCAGGCTCGCTTTCGTGGACCGCCGCCGCCAGCGACTACTGGCTTGTTCTGAATGCGAATTCCGGCAGCGCTCCCGGGACGCTCTCGATTTCGATAAACCCGGCCAACTTGGCGGCCGGGACTTACACGACGGCCGTTCCGGTTACTGCAACCGGCGCTTCCGGCAGCCCGGTCTCCATCGCGATTACGCTAGTGGTACAAGGGACGCAACCCGCCGGAACCATCACCTCCGTCGCCAATGGCGCAAGTTACCAGCCCGGCATCGCGTCGGCCACGTGGCTGTCGATTTTCGGCGCTGACTTGTCTTCGACCACTTATATCTGGCAAACTTCCGATTTCGTGAACGGCCTGCTGCCCACGTCGCTACAAGGCGTATCGGTTACCGTCAACGGCGTGCCCGCGTTCGTCGAATATGTCAGCCCTACGCAGATCAATGTGCTGGCGCCGGACGGTGCTGCCACTGGTACGGTGCAAGTCCAGGTGACTGCGGCGCAACAGGGCAGCAACAGTTTCTCAACGCAAAAGAACCCATTCGCACCTGCGTTCTTCACTATCGACAATGGCCTCTACGCGGCTGCGCTCCACGCCGACTACACGCTCATCGGCAGCGTCAACCTGATCCCCGGCGTGACGACTCGTCCCGCGCAGCCGGGCGAAACCATCTTGCTTTACGCGACCGGCTTCGGACCGACTAACCCGCCGCTGCCCACGTCACAGTTAGTGAGCACGCCGGCGGTCCTGGCGAACCAGGTACAGGTTACTATTGGTGGTATGAACGCGCCGGTGGCATTTGCCGGGTTAGTATCTCCCGGTCTATATCAGTTCAACGTCGCAGTACCCGGTCTCCCCAACGGCGATGCCGCGGTGGTGGCGACCATCGGAGGCGTTTCCACACCCACTGGACTTTCGATTACCGTTCAGCAATGAAGCAGTCGTTACGGCGCTCGCTCATTGGCATTCTGGCCGGCAACGCAATCTACTACTGCGTCGAGCGCTTCCTTCCTCAGCCCGCGCGGCACCAGCTCTATCAGATCGATCTGGGATTGGCGATCGATTTCTGTCTTTGTCTGGCGTGTTACGGAATCGCGCGCCTGATCTGGTAGAGCGGCTACCGGTTGAACGGCACCTCGTTGATCCAATGAAAGCGGCGATTGGTCAACAAGACCTTGCTCAAATCGACTTTGCGCAGGCGAATTTCGCCGTAGTCGCCTTTGAGCACGACATGATCCGGATCCGGCCGTGACCAGGTGTACGAATCCCTGCGATTTAGCGAGATGGTGTTGCCGCTGTACTGCGTGGCGCGATATTCCAGCGAATCGTCAGCCATACGAATCGCAAGGTTTTGCGGGCTTTGAATGGCTACTTTTCGCCAATTGTCGCGGCTATTCTCGACGTCATATAGCCCGTAGAGAGGCGGCCGCGCCTGCCCGTAATATTGCTTGTAACTCGCCCGGCCTTGCACCACGTGCATCACCAGGCAATAGCCCACGAAGACGACCCAGAAGACACTGGCCGCGATGCGCGCCCGGCGGCCCTGGAAGTTCGGTCCCGCAAGCTCTGCCGGCGCCGTGGCGCGGTTCAGAATCAATGCATCCATGAGGCGGCGCAAATCCGGGGTTAGCAAAAAGACCGCCATCAACAGCAGGTTCGTCGAGTACAGCTTCACCGGAACATCATAGAAATAATTCAGCGCCACTACATTCGTCAGCACCGCGAGCGAAACCATGGCGCCCAGGCTGGTCGTGCGCCGGAAAAGTAGCAACAATCCGCCTGTCACTTCCGCCGCACCCGTAAAGATGATGTATGGCACCGACGCCCCCATGAACGACCAAAGCACGCCCATGGGAGAGAAGTTGCCATAGGGCTCCATCAGCTTAGTGAGCGGCGTGGGCACGAATTGCAGCGGAAACACTTTGGCAAAGCCATACGAAAAAAGCGTGAACGCCAGCGTGTACCGCACCAGCAGCCGCAGCCATCCGTGCACGGCGCGGTAGTCCGGCCTGCGCCGGTCGAGCAGCGTCCAGGTCAGACATCCCGCCAGGGCAATGACCACGAACAGCAGGTTCTGGATGTAATCCAGAGTCGTATCGCCGCTGCCCGTCCGAAAGTATGTGGCAGGCCGTCCGCTCAAGTGGAATACATGGATAGCGACCCATGGGCACATCGCATGCCAGAGCTTAATGTATGGCTGAACGAGGTACTGCGCGCCCGGAAACATCTGCAGCAGGCTGACGCGGCCCGTATCCGGCATCGCGTACAGCACCCAATAGCAGCAGACAAAGCGAAAAATCAATCGATGCGCCAATGACCAGCGGACACGTTCCGCCGCCGGAGCCTGCTCTTCTTGCGCGGTACTGGCAAATCCCGCCATTTGGGATGCATTGTATCGTAGCGGGCCGGGCCTCGGCGGTTGCCGGAGCGCAAGGACCGCATCCTGTCCGCGCGCGTCGATTTGTCAGATCGGCGCCGGCTAGTCCCGCTCGGCCTTAGCCCGAGGAACGCGTGGTTACCGGAAGTCGCCGCTCTGGACGAACAGAATTCTGCGCAGTTCCTGTCGCCAAGGCGGAAGAGGAAGCCACGGGAAGGGCCTTGTTGAAGCTAGCTGACTCGATGGTCGCGTCGTTAAAGGAAAGATGATGTACCGAATTACGCCTCAAGGAAGTGTTCAAAGAACCCCGACAGGGCCGCCTATAGCGGTAACTGCCTAACGCGCGGCCGCGTGAAATCTTGTATGATAATGCTGGATTTATAATGTCCCCGCGCACCCTGGCAGCCTTAATTGTGTTCTCCTCAGCGCCCTCGGCCATTGGCAGTTCCGCGCTCGACCGGCAGTTCGCGCAGACCGTCCGTCCCTTTGTGGCCAAGTATTGTGAGGGATGTCACAGCGGCGCGTCGCCCGCTGCGCAGTTCGATCTCAAGTCTTATTCGACCATGGACGCCGCGGTCCGCGATTACCTCCGCTGGACATTAGTCAGCGGCAGGCTTTCCGCGCATCAGATGCCGCCCAAGGAGATGCCGCAACCGCCGGAGGCCGCCCGCCAGCAGGTGATTGCTTGGATTCAAGCCATGCGAACCGAGCTTGCGCGGAAAAACGACGGCGACCCGGGACAGGTGCTGGCGCGCAGGCTGAGCAACGCCGAGTATAACTACACCATCCGCGATCTCACCGGCGTAGACATGCAGCCAACGCGCGAGTTCCCCGTGGACCCGGCGAATCCCGAAGGCTTCGACAATTCCGGCGAGGCGCTCTCCATGTCGCCCGCCCTGCTCGGCAAGTATCTGCAGGCCGCGCGCGAAGTGGGCGACCACATGGTCCTCACCCCCGATGGGTTCGACTTCGCGCCTTACCCGATGCTGGTCGAAACCGATCGCGAAAAGTACGCGATCCAGCGCATCGTCGATTTCTACAAGAGCCAGCCTACCGATTACGCGGATTACTTCGAGGCCGCCTGGCGCTACAAATACCGGTCGGCGCTCGGCAAGCCGAACCTTACGTTGGCAAGCGCCGCGGTGCAGGCGAAGCTGAGCCCGAAATATCTGCCGATGGTCTGGTCGATTCTCGAAGAGACCAAAGACGCCGTGGGGCCGGTGGCCAAGCTTCAGACCATGTGGCGCGCACTCCCCGCGCCGCGCGGCGTTGAACCCGATGCGGTCCGCCCGCAATGCGTCCAGATGCGCGATTTCGTGAAGAAACTTCGCAACGAAACCGCCATGGAGTTCGCCGCGCCGCGAGTGCGAGGCTTGAGCGCCACGACGCAGCCACTGATGAACTGGAAGCTGAAGGAGTTCGCCGAGCACCGCCGCGATTTCGACCGGGAAGCTCTGCGCATGTCTAGCGATCCACCGCTGACCGCGCCCGAGATTCCGAAACTGGCGGGCCTCGGTCAGGAAGCCGCGGTGCGCGCCAAGGCTCTGGAACTCAAGTCTCGAGTGGGTGATGCGGACCTGATCATTCCCGGCGGCCAGCGTCTGCAATATGAAGCCGCCTTCGCGCAGCTCAGCCTCGTGTTTCCCGACGCTTTCTATATCAGCGAGCGCGGGCGCTTTTATCCGGACGATTCGGAAGATAAAGGACGTCTGCTCAGCGCGGGCTTTCACAACGTGATGGGCTACTTCCGCGACGATATTCCGCTTCAGGAATTGATTCTCGACGACGCCGGCAAGAAGCATCTCGAGAGACTGTGGCAGGAATTCGATTTCATCGGCGACCACACCAAGCGAACCTGGGTTCAGTATTACTTCAATCAAAGCGGCGAAGTTCGGGGAGAGGGCCGCGAATCCGGCACGGAACGCCCGTCGGATGAAGATGTCGCGGCGGAACCCGTCATCATGGGCCTCAAGGCCGCGTATCTGGCGAAGGCGGATGCGCCGGGAAACAACCCCATTGCGATGGAGGCGATCCGCGAGCATTTCGACCGGGTCAACAAGACGATTCGGACGCTGGAAAAGTTGCGCGCCGACGCCGAACCCCTGCACCTCGACGCGCTGATCGCCTTTGCGGCGCGCGCCTATCGCAGGCCACTCGCACCGGCAGAGCGGGCGGATATCCTCGCCTACTATCACAAGCTGCGCGAGAAAGACGGCTTATCGCACGAAGACGCGATTCGCGATTCCATTGTCAGCGTGCTGATGTCGCCCGATTTTTGTTATCGCATCGATCTCTATAACACCTCAGCCAAAGGCGCCGCTGGCAAGACGCCGGCGGCTGCTGCGGCCAAGCCATTGTCGCCTTACGATCTCGCAAGCCGGCTCAGTTACTTTCTATGGTCGAGCATGCCGGATGAGGAACTATTGCGGCACGCCGCGGCAGGCGATTTGCGCAAGCCCGAAGTTCTATTGGCGCAGGAGCGCCGGATGCTGAAGGACCCGCGCGCAAGCGGCCTGGCGACGGAGTTCGCGGGCAACTGGCTCGATTTCCGCCGCTTCGAACAACATAACGCCGTCGATCGCCAGCGTTTTCCCAGCTTCAACAACGATCTCCGCGAGGCCATGTTTCAGGAGCCGATCCGTTTCATCGAAGACGCATTTCAGAACGACCGCTCGGTGTTGGATTTGATCTACGGCGACTACACGTTCGTGAATCCCGTCCTGGCGAAACATTACGGGATGCCGGAACTGAAGGTTGCGCCGGCGACTTGGGTGCGCGTGGACGACGCCAAGCAATACGGCCGTGGCGCGCTGCTTCCCATGGCCGTGTTTCTGACCCAGAATGCGCCCGGCCTTCGGACAAGCCCCGTCAAACGCGGCTACTGGGTCGCCAAGCGCGTGCTCGGTGAAGTGATTCCGCCGCCGCCGGCCAATGTGCCCGAGTTGCCCTCGGACGAAGCCAAGTCAGACCTCACCATCCGCGCCATGCTGGAGAAACATCGCGCGAATCCTGTCTGCGGCTCCTGCCACGCGCGCTTCGATTCGTTTGGGCTGACGTTTGAAGGTTATGGTCCCGTAGGGGACATACGCACCGCGGACCTCGCAGGCCGGCCCGTCGATATTACGGCGGTATTTCCCGGCGGAAGTGAGGGCTCGGGACTCGCCGGTCTGCAAACGTACATCCGGCAGCATCGCCAAACTGACTTCCTGGATAATTTCGCGCGCAAACTGTTGGCTTACGCCTTGGAGCGCTCTCTCATGCTTTCGGATGAACCCTTGCTCGAACGCATGCAGACGAAGTTGACCGCGAATGAGTATAAAATCGATACATTGCTGGAAGCTATCGTCACAAGCCCGCAGTTCCTGAACAAACGCGGCCCCGAGCCGCGCGAGCCGTCCGCCACGCTTGCCAAATCTGTTGCCCGCGACAAGAAAGGTGAATCCGATGCCCCGCCTAAGAGATAGATCCAAAGCAGCCATTTCCCGCCGCACCGTGCTTCGTGGAGCAGGAGTGACCATGGCGTTGCCATGGCTCGAATCCATGCGAGCTTTTGCCGATTCGGGGACGCCGGCCGCCTTTCCCAAGCGGTTCGCCGTGATGTTCATGGGCAATGGCATCAATGAAGATCACTGGTCTGCCGAAGGCGCGGGCGATGCGTTGAAGCTCGGCAAGACGCTCTCGCCGCTGGAACCGCTGAAGCAGAAAATCAACGTCATCGACGGTCTGTATGTGAAGGAATTGACCGGCCAGGGCATTCACCCCGGACAAACCGGCAGCCTTCTTTCCGGCGCGCATATTCAGCGCGGCGCCATTATCCGGTCAGGAATCTCTGTCGATCAAATCATCGCCAATCATGTGGGCGACGATACGCCGCAATCCAGCATCGTTCTGGCCTGCGAACAGCCCATGACGGGTTATCACGAGTCGAACTTCTCGATGGCGTACAGCTCGCACATCTCGTGGCAGACGCCGGATTCTCCCGTTCCCAACGAAGTCTATCCTTCGCTGGCATGGGACAACTTATTTGAGAATCGCGGCAGCCTGCGCAACATGAGCATTCTCGACCGCGTGAAAGATCGCGCCGAAGCTCTCAGCCAGAAAATCAGCTCCACCGACAAAACCAAGCTGGATGAATATCTCACCAGCGTTCGCGAAGTGGAAAAGCGCGTCGACGGCATGCGCAAGAGCAAAGACACCGCCGAGGACCTAGCGAAAGCCAAGAACCGGCCCGTCTTTTCGATGGACCGGCCCGCCAATGGCTTGCCGGAAGATTTCCGCGAACACACGCGGCTGATGTGCGACATCATCGCCATCGCCTTCCAGATGGATAAGACGCGCGTGGCCTCGCTGCTGCTGGCGCGCGATCTTTCCGCCCTCTACTATCCGTTCCTTGACGTAAAAGACGGGCACCATGCCGCGTCGCACACCAATCAATCGGATGGTTACGAACGCATCGCGCGCTTCCATCTGAGCCAGTTCGCGTATCTCGCGCAGAAGCTCGACAGCATGCAGGAAGGCAACGGAACCGTACTCGACAATTCCTGCCTGATGTTCCTTTCCAACATGTGGATTGGCCGCAAACACGACAACACGCGCCTGCCCGTGGTGCTGGCCGGCGGTTTGGGCGGCACGCTGGAAACCGGCCGCGCGCTGAATTACCTCGACGCCGGCGCCGGCAACCGCAAAATGTGCAGCTTGTATCTCTCCATCATGGACCGCATGGGAGTGAAGCTCGAACAATTCGGCGACGCCACCGCCCGATTGCAAAAGCTCTGACATCCTGAACCGCCGCAGTGCTCTATGCGAATTCTCTTCGTCGCGTACTGCATGATCAACAATGAGAACGGCGACTCGCTCATCGGCGTGTACAAGCGGTGCTTGCGTATCGGCCTGGAGATGTCGCGGCGCGGACATGAAGTCTGGGTGTTTTGCACCGGCCGCGAGGGCTTCCGCGACTCCACCACGATCGCCGCTGAAAAGCAGTTTCGTTTCCTCGACGTCCCGCTGAAAGTGCTCTTTTCGCCCTCAATCGAGTTGCGCCGCCGCTACTACCGGCATGTCTTTCGCCAGATTCGGCCGGACGTCGTCGTCTCGGGTGAAGTTCCCTTGGCAGGCACGCTTCTCGAATCGTCGCTGTGCGCCTCCGGGTTGGGAATTCCCGTGGTCGTGCTCGACAACGCCTATAGTCCGGAGATGGCTGAGTTATTCGTCTCATCGCACGGCGCGATGGCGGATGGAATTGTACTGACAGGCCCGAGTTCGTTTCACATGCGCAATGCCCCGGCGCATTATTGCGCCGCGCCCCCATTCGTACAGCGCGGTGGCGAGGAAGCCGATTCGCTGTTGCGCCACCTTGGGCTCACGGGCGAGCGGCTCATCACCGTTCTCGCTTATGAGCGCAAAGCCGAAACGCTGGCCGCAGCGTTGCTCGCGCAAGACCGCGTGCAGCCCTGCAATGCGGTATTTATCGCGCGAAACCCGGAGGAAACCGAGACTCGTTTGGGCGCGCTTCCCGTTGCGGCCAGAAACCGCATTCGCGTGCTGACTCCGCCTTCCGAGACGATGTTCTTTTCGCTATTGCAGCGTTCCTCGCTGGTGATTGGCAAGTGTGGCTTCATGCAAGTGAGCGAATGCCTGTCACTCGGTACGCCGTTCATCGGGATCGAATACCGCGGATGCTTTCCCGTTTCCAGCCTCCCTCCCCAAGCGCGGAAATTCGTTCATGCGACGACATCGGTGGTAGCGGACCGCGAAACCGCGAAGATTGCTATCCGTTTTCTGAAGACCAGCGCCGGCAAACTCAAAGGTCTGCATGACGGCAGATTCGGCGGCATCCCACTGGTTGCGGATTTCCTGGAGCGGCTTTCGCCGGCCCCGCGCCTGGCCACCACCGCGGAATGCGCCGGCTTGGGATACACCGAAGACATCGTGCGCCGTGCGCTCGAAAAACTGCGCGGCGGAAATAGCATACGAGTGCATTCCATCCGATCGACTCGCCTGCGAAATGAAGACGCCGGGCGCATCGACAGCATCAGCGTAATTTATGAAAGCCAGGGCGCGCGCCGGCAGGCTCTCTTGTGGGGGCGCGTCTACAAAGACATCGCCGCCGCCGATACCGACGTCAGATCCGCGTCGCGGCCCAGCTCTCCGCGAAGGCTGCTGAGATATGCGCCAGACGCTTTGGCGGCCATCGAGGTGGATCTCGGCGAGCCCTACCTTCCCCCGATTCACTAATGGGCGTCACCAACAAACTATTCGATCGCCGGCGGGTCGTTCCGCGCATGCGAGAAGCGCTACAACGCGCACGCGCGTCGCAGCGCGGCATCGATTCGATACTCGGCTTGGCCTGCACCGGACACGGCGCGAGCCTGGCGTTGGTTACCCGCGATGGCATCGTTCGCAGCTCTGTTCTGGACCGTTGGGCGGGGATAAAGCACGTGCTGCTGCTCGCGGAAGCGGAAGAACGCGACATCAGAAATCCATCGACCGATATCGATCGCGCGATTCATTACTGCCTGCGTTATACCCACGGTAAGTTCCCGCCTTGCCGGATTTTTGAGCAGACGATCGACGAGTGGATCGCCTGGTTCCTTGCCGGCTCGGGACTACGCCCGCAGGATATCGACCTCGTCGTCACGAGCGAAAGCCACTTCGCTACATGCCGGGCGCGGCTGGGTCCGCACATCGGCCGTTGGTTTCCACGCGCGACCGTTTCGGCGCGGCTCGAACATCATGAGGTTCACCAACGGCAGGCGTTCTGGCAGAGCGGCTTCGACGAAGCGGCAGTGTTGACTCTGGATTCATCTGGGGAACCGTTAGACAGGCTCGGCGGGCGCATGATCTCCGGGACCGTCTCGCGCATGACCGCGGATGGCCAATGCGACGTGAGGACGGAGATGCTCACGCCCGAAAGTAGCGCGGGCCTTCTCTATGAAATAATCACGCGGCACGCCGGGTTCCGGCTCGGTGACGAAGGAAAGACCATGGGACTCGCTCCCTACGGCGAGCCGGAACTGCTGGACCGTCTGTTGCCCTCGCTGGAACTGCGCGAGGATGGCTCGTTCCGCTTCATTGACCCCGATGAACTGCGCGCGTTGTTGCAGGGCTACATTCCTGAGCGCTGGCCCGAGGAAGAGTGGAAGCCCGAGCATCGTAACGTCGCATTTATGGGGCAGGCGATTCTGGAGCGCATCGTCGTGAATGCATTTCAGGCCGCGCTGCGGTTGACCAAAACGAAGAAGCTGACCTACTCGGGCGGCGTGGCGTTGAACAGCGTAGCCAACGATCTCGCCGCGCGCGCCGCGGGCCCGGAAGCGCTCTACATCGCGCCGAACCCTGGCGACGCCGGTCACGCATTGGGTTGCGCCCTCTATGGCGCGTATGAAATTGCGGGCTGGCCGCCGCCACGCAAGGAGACGCCGGAATATCTCGGCCCTGCATACTCGCCGTCGGCGATCGAAGAGGCGCTCCAAGGCTTTCCGTTCGCGGTCAGCCGTCCAGAATCGATCGAGCCACAGTTGGCGCAATGCATCGCGAACGGCTATATCACGGCCCGTTTCGATGGCGGCGCGGAATTCGGCCCGCGTGCGCTTGGCAATCGAAGCATTCTTTGCGACCCGCGGCGTCCCGAAATGAAAGACTACCTCAACGCCCGCGTAAAGCATCGCGAGAGTTTCCGCCCCTTCGCACCCGCAGTGCTGGAAGAGGAAGCGGCGAAGTGGTTCGATCTCGATGGTAGAAGCGCCTACATGCTGCGCGTGGCGCCGGTACGGCCATCGGTGAAAGAGCGCATCCCGGCGGTAGTGCACGTCGACGGCACTTGCCGCGTTCAGACGGTGACCGCGGCTGAAAATCCCGGCTTTCATCGCGTGATCCGCGCATTCGCATCGCTGACCGGCGTGCCGGTGGTGCTCAACACCTCGTTTAACGTGGCGGGTAAGCCGATTGTCGAGACGCCAAGAGACGCGGTGGAATGCTTTTGCGCCACCGAGATCGATGTTCTCGCGCTTGGTCCACTACTGCTGTCGAAGAGAAGCTTGTCCGGCTATCTCGAACAGCCGCGCCAGTAGCCAATGCAGGACGAGATACACGTCTGGTACGCGCATCTTAGCCTGAGCGAACAGGATGCCGATAGGCTCTTGCCAATGCTTGACCCGGCCGAACAAGCCCGGGCCGCCAGATTCGCGCTGCCGCATTTGCGAACGCGATTCATAGCCGCTCACGCATTTGTTCGCCAGGTAATCGGGCAGAGTCTCGATTTGCCGTCGGCCAGCGTCGAGTATGGTTACAGCTCTCAGGGAAAACCCCACCTGCTGAACGACCGCGGAATCCGTTTCAATCTGTCACACAGCGCGGACTTAGCTGCGCTGGCGGTTGCGCGCGACCGCGAACTCGGCATCGATATCGAGCATATCCACGAGCTTTCGGACATGCTCGGTCTTGCGCAGCGCTACTTCGCGCCGGCCGAAATCTCCTGGCTGCTGGGCACTGCTCCGGAACAACAGCCCGCGGCCTTCTTTTCTTGCTGGACAGCCAAAGAAGCATACGTAAAAGCCCGCGGAGATGGACTTTCGTTTCCGCTGGACCGCTTTCATGTCCTTCCGTTGGACGAGTCGAAAAGATTGCGGCTCGCCGTGGATGGCGAGCCCGCCGAATCGAACCGTTGGCACATGACTCGGCTTGCTGTATCCGAAACCGTATTGGGCGCGCTGGCGGTCGAAGGTCCCGAATGTCCAATCCACTTTCATACTTGGGCCAGCCGATAAGTCACCCGGTATCAAAAAGTACATTCTCGCGAAGGTATACACCTGAGGGGTACTGGATTATTCATTACTTAGTTCACGCAAGACAAGCTTTATCTATCTGAATCTATCGTCCACTCCCCGGCGTTCTTCTTTGAAGTATCTACCCCTTTTGATATAGTAAATTCCGATCGGAAAGGTATCGTGGCGGGAGGGATGCACGCGGACCAGCGTATTGCCAAAGCCTATGAGATGCTGCGCGAGTTATTCACGCAGCCAGACGCCAGCCAGGACATGGAGCCGGCTCCTTTCTACGCCCCGCAGTTACCGCCCGTTGAACTTGGCAGCCGTCTTAGCGCGACCGATCTCTTGAGTTGGTGGTTCCGGCCGCCATCGGCGCAGAAGGATCCGTGGGAGAGCTTTTTTGCGCGCTTTCAGGAGTCTTCCGGCACCCCCGCCGCCACCAGCGGCGCGGCTCCGAAAATGGAAGCGCCGGCCCTCGGGGGAATCCAAACGGCTTCGCCCAAGGCGCTGACGCGCGCCTTATTTCCCGAGCCATACGAGGAATTGGCCAGCGAAGATGCGGACGCCGCCATCGAGACGTTTTATGAATTCCTGCACGCATTCGGCAGGCACGATATCGAAGCGGCCATGGAATACGTCTCGGAAGACTATCACACGTTTGAGAACGACTGCGAAGTGAATCGCTACGAGCTTCGCAATCGTCTGTATTCGTTGCTCGAAACCCTGTCCGGCTGGGACTTTCAGGTCAGCCTGTCGATGGTTCCCGAGGCTTTGCGCCACCCGTATGGAATCGTCGTGTACGCCGAGATTCAAATCGACGGGGTGCATCCGGAAAACCGGGCGAAGCGAAATATGGTCGAGCGCCGTCTCGTACTATTGCAACAGCACGGAAATTCGGTTTGGCGTATCGCAGCGCTGAGCCCTGTTGACGCGCGTGCGATATGAATCGGAACCCGGGGGCCCCCAGGAACGAAATCTCACCGCAGGTTCAGCTTGCGCTGAGCATGCTCTCGTCCTATCTGTTTTTTCTGTCCCGCCGTCCAGTGAGCAGCAGTAACACGCACTATCTGGCAAAGCGGCTCGCCGGGCTGAAATCGCTAGGCAAGATATTGGAAGGCAGCGGTTCGCGCGGGTTGGCGGATGCAGCCAGGCGTCTGCAGGCGATCCAACCGGGCAGCTTTGCCACGCTGAACTACAGTCTTCAATTTCAATTGCAGATCGTTCAGCAGCCAACTCCCATGCCGCCCGACTATATCGTCTCCGCGGAGCCGCCAGAAGCCGCTTTTTGGGGCGATGTGCGCCGCGTGCTGCTGATTCTCGGCCCGGCGATTGGCATTGGCGACGAGATCATCTTGTTTCCTCTTCCGGCGCGGCTGAAAGCGGCGCTGGGCGCGGTGGAAACGGTCGTGATGTCCGGATATTCCGGTCTGTGGGATCGAGTGCCAGGCGTCGATCGCGCCATTAGCTATGCGACTCATGCGGAGATCCTGGAGGCTCTCGAAGGGCGCCACGAATCCGGCTCGTTCGACATCGTGATGCTGGCCGATTTCGAAAAGCCCGGACTGGCCCCGGCGATCTCCACTGGCGCAGCAATCGGGCGTTACATCGAATTGTCGCTTGGAGCGCAATGCGCCATTGCAGTGGACAATCGCGAGCGTCGCGTTTTCTCCACCAACATGCCGCTTGACGCGCCGATTAATTACTACGCCGCCATGGATCGTCTGTCGCAGTGGCTTGGTGTTCATACCGCGCCCGATGATCGTTACGAAAGCCCTATCCAGCGGCGCCCGCGCCAACCCGATGGCGTATTCCGCGTTTTCGTCAGCCCGTTTACGTCAAAGTACGAGCCGTCGGCAATCTACTGGGGCCGGCTGCTCGCATCGCTCGGCAGCGAGGCTTCGCCGCAACCCGTAGAGTTCGTCCTCGATCCCGGAACGAACCTGCAAACCGAGCGGTTCAGCGCGCTAGTGGCGCGCTCCGCAACCGCGCAGGCCGGCGGTCGCAGCACGTTTCGGGTCGCGCGCGGCGCCTCGACGCGAACGTTGAAGCTTGGCGAAGTCTTTACCGAACTGGAACAGTGCGACGCGGCCATCTGCGCGGATTCGTTCGTCGCTCACGCCGCGCCTTTGTTCGATCTCACGACTTTGGTTATCGCGAAAGCGGGGCTGGAAAACTGGCGCACGCCTTCGACGCGAAGCTACTACTTCTACCTGGAACAGCCCCTGGACGATCTCTGCGCCGCGGCGAGTATGATCTTGCGGTCCACCAGGCATTCGCGGGATTTCGTGGAGCCCGCGCCGCTTTCTGTGGGGCCGGGTGGAACCCGCCTGGACGCCGCCACCCGCAGCCTCGCGGCCGCTCTGGGGAATGGCGGCTTAGAAAGCGGTCACGGGCTGAATGGGAGCCTCGAAGAATTCCTGAAAAGTTACGGGGATGTGATCGCCGCCCTCGCTTCATGGCCCGGCGACTATCACGGACTATTGACCGATGTGCCCTATGCCAGCGAGTGGCGGCCGGGCGAAGATGCCACGCGCCGTCTCGACCGCGCCGGCTGGCGGCACTTACAGCACCGGGTGGAGCGATGGGAGCAGACCAACCTTCGCAAGTTCCTGCGCCTGATTCACGATCGCCCCAAATCCGTCACGGCGGGAACGGTGTGACGCCATGACCGCTACCGTGCTATCCACTGCCGCTACGAGTGACGCGCTAACGCGCGCGCTCTCCTATCTCGCCGGCGAACAACTTCCCAGCGGAGAGTTTCCCAATTACCGCAAACTGCGGAACAACAGCTGGGAATACTGCTTTAGCCCGCTGGTTACAGCGTATGTGCACGATGCGCTGGCGTGCTTCGATGCGTTGTCGCCGTGGCTGAACGTGCAAGCGCTCGAACAAATTGGGCCGGCGCTGCGGCCTGAGTTCAGCCGCAACATCACGCACATCCGGAAACGGATTCGCCGCTTTCTTGCCTGGCAGGAGTCGCCCGAAGGCACGTGGCGTTTTTTCGGGAGTGGCAGCGGGTTGCCTCCGGACCTCGACGCCACTGCCTGCGCGGCGGCCGCGCTGCTCGAAAACCGCAGCGGTGGCGGCGTGCGCAATTATGCTCTTCCTGCGCAGGCGCTTCAAAAGGCTTGCCGTGAGACGGCGCAATCCCGCGAAACCGCTCCGGAAATCGATGAACTTCTTCTCTCCACAGGCCGGTCGAATGCCCTGCGCTATTTCGCTTTGACCGGATTCGATACCGGCGATCTGGCGGCGGAACTCCGCGCGCAAACTGCCCGGCCGTCGGATGGCAATCGCGTTCTGTTTTTATTTACGCTCGTTCGCGCCCATTTGCAGGGTTCGCTCGACGGTCTGGAGAGCATCCGCGAGCACGTAATAGCCGAAACGCTGGATCGTTACGATCCCGCGCTCGGTGGCCGCGGGCCGCTCACAGGCGCGTTCGCCACCCACATCTTTTTGGACCTGGGTCATGAAGACGGATTGTTCGGACGCCGCACCGAGGCGCTGCTCGACGGCCTCGCGCCCCTCTACGCCAGCCGGTTCGAAGCGCTGGGAGATTCAAACTGCGGCTCGGCGGCCTTGACGACGGCCATGATCATGTCGGCGGTGGCGAAAGCCGGAGGCATCTGCGAATGACCGCCAGTGTGGCCAGCCGCGACGGAATGCTGCAGGAAATCCAAACGCTGCGCGCGGCGTGCAGCGACGCGGCGCAGGAATTCCGCGCGCAACACGGCGAGCAAGCCGAAAAGTTCCGCTTAGTCGTGACCGAGGCCGTGAAGCACTATGTCACGGACTTCACCGCGGAGTTGAACCGGATTTCCGGCGGCAACGCCGTCTGCGCCGATCTCGGCGAAAAGACCGCTTCCTATCTCGATTGGCTGCAGTGGACTTTCTGGGACCTTCCGCACTTCGCGATCGCGCTTTCCATTCCGCCCGAGCGCTTGCGCAAAGCGGTACAGACGTGCGGCATGGCGTATCTTTCGCTACGGATTTTCGACGACGTCATCGACCGCCACTTTACTTACAAGGGCCGCCACGGAACGCTGTTTTCACTGTTCGAACAGAGCCGCCTGTCGCATCAACGCGCGGAAGGTCTCACGATTCTCGCCGGCCTCCTGGTCTGCTTCGACGGATTGTCGCGGCTTTCGGAGTCGGGTGAGGCCGAAGACCGCGCCATGCTGCGCAGTTCGCTGGACGCGCTGCGGCGGACAACCATCGGCGCCATTCTCGAAATGAGCCCGCGCGAAGATTGGGACGCCGATTACTACGAGCGCCTGGTGCAACTCAAGAACGTCGCGTTCTGGCAGGCGCTCTATGCGGGACTCGATCCGCGCCATGAATCGCCGCTCTATCCGTTTCTGGAGCGTTATTACGCCACCGCGCAGAAGCTCAACGACGTTCAGGATTTCGCAGAGGACGAGCGACGCGGCCAACCCAACCTCCTCTCGCTGCATCTGAGGCGCGACGGGGAAGCCGACAGCGGGCGCTATCCCGCGCGTGCCGAAGAGGAAATCGGCCGTAATTTTGCCGAAATGGGCCGGATGGCGGAGGCTCTCACCGCAACCTTGCGTCTGGCCGCGCTGATGAAATTGGGCGAGTCGCTCGAAGAAGCCTTGCAGATGGGCCTTTTCGCCGCGCCTCGCGAATCGGTCACCGCCGTCGAACCAGTGGTGGAGCAACCCGTCGGCTTGGATTGGTATTCGAACCTCGACGATGTCGTCCTCCGTCTCGGCGCCGACGTCCTCGAAGAGACCGGCTGCGCCGTATGCGGCGGCGCAACCCGCAAGCGCCTTTTCGAGAAACAGGGCTTCACATTCCACCGCTGCGCCGATTGCGACCACGTGTATGTGAACCCGCGCGTCAGCGGAAGGGTTTCCGCGCGCATCGGACGCGAATTGGATACGCGCGACGTCGAGAGCGAGCTTCTCGAAGTACAGAAGTTCTACGCCGCGCCCATTTGTCATATCCTTCGCAGCCGCGCGCCGGGCCCGCGCCTCCTCGATATCGGCTTCGGACGCGGATATGTCTTGCAGCTGGCGAAGTCGTATGGCTTCGAAGTGTACGGTATCGAGACTTCGCCGCAACAGTTCGAAGCGCTCTATCCAAAGCTCGGCGATCGGCTGCATCTACTTCGCGACGGTGAAACCGAATTGCCGTGGGAAGGCTTCGACGCGGTGGTGATTAGCCACGTTCTGGAGCACCTCGAGCGCCCGCAGGAACTTCTGGGCCGCGTGTTTCGCGCCATGAACCCGGATGGCGTGTTGTATGCCGCCGTGCCCGACATCGAGTCCTTGCAGTTCCAGCTTTTCGGCAAGAAGTGGGAAGTGATCTCACCCCTGGCGCACTTCCAGTATTTTTCGGTCAAGACGCTGTCTAAGCTGCTGGAGACTTCCTTGTTCATCGATCTGGAGCGCATCGATCACGAACCGGTAAGAGAAGAAATCGCTCCGCGTTGGATGAGGCTGTTGCGAAAATTGGGCGCGACGGACGCTGGCGAGTTGGCGATGGTGTGCCGTCGGCCGGGGTTGTAGCCATGAAAGTGATGCTGCTCACAGCCGACTATCCTCCCGGCCTTTGGTCGGGCATCGGATCCGCGGTCGAGATTCAGGCCGCGGCGCTGGTCCATGCCGGCGCGGAGGTGCACGTCGTTCTTCCGCGGCGCCCGGCGACGAGCGAATTCACCACAAACGCTCCGCATCTTCATTCGCTTGACGGATCGCAATTTCCCATCGATCCTCGCGAATTCGATTGGATACACGTGCACTCGTTGTCCCTGGCCGAATTAGCCGTAGAGATGCGGAAGCGTTTCCGCGCCCGGCTCGCTTACACCGCGCATTCGCTGATTTCGCGAGAGTTCGCGCCAGGGCCGGAATCCGAATTTTGGAGCAGGGTTCAACTCGCCGTCATGCGCGCCAGCGATGCCGTGATTTTCCTGAGCGAGAGCGAACGCACGGCAGCGCTCGAAATCGCGCCCGATCTGGCCGGCCGATCGCGCGTAGTCGCCAATGGCGTTCGCCCGCACCCGGCCGCTCCACGGCGCGACGCGCCTGGCGGCCCCGTCGTTTTTGCCGGGCGATTCGCCCGCAGCAAGGGCGTCAGGCTACTGGCCGAAGTTATGACCCTCCTGGTTCGCAAAACCGGCGTTCGCTTTGTGCTCGCGGGTGGCCACGGCGATACGGAATCGGAAGGACTCATTCGCAATACGTGTGCGCGGTTAGGCAGCGCGTGCCGGTTAGCCGGTTGGTTGTCCCCCGCGGCGTTGCGCGCGCTCTTCGTCCGGTCCGCGCTCGTCGTAGCGCCGAGCGAATATGAACCCTTCGGCATGGTCGCGTTGGAAGCCATGTGCATGGGCGCGCCTGTGCTCGCTGCGCGCACTGGAGGGTTGGCCGAGATCGTGCGCCCCGAATCGGGTGGGCTCCTGGCGGATTCGCGCGATCCGCGTGAGTGGTGCGACTGCGTGATGGCAATAATGACCGATGCCCCTGTCTGGCGTGCGCTTCACGAGCGCGGTCCTCAATACGTCACGAAATTCTTTGACCCACGAATCGTCGCGCAGCGGCTGCTGGGAGAGGTCTATGTCTGCTGATCCGCAGCAAGTCATTCTGATCACCGGCGGCACGCGCGGCATCGGACGCGCCATCGCGCTGCGCCTCGCTAAGGACCGCCCGCGGCACCTCCGTCTCGCCTATTGCATGAATCACGACGCGGCGCGGGCCACGCTGGCGGAGATCCGTTCGCTCGGTGTGGATGCGTCCGCGGTGGTCTGCGACGTCAGCGACGAAAAGTTGCAAGGCGAAATGTTTCAGCAGATTCAGTCCGAGTTCGGACGCCTGGATATCTTCGTCGCCAATGCGGCCCGCACCGCCTTCCGCTCCGCCGTGGAAATCGACACGCGAAGCTGGCGCCGCACGATGCAATTGAATGCCGAAGCGTTCTTGGTCGGCGCTCAGATGGCAGCGCGCATCATGCGTACAAACGGCGGCGGGCGCATCATCGGGTTGAGCAGTCTGGGCTCGCGTTATTACACGCCCAAGTACGTTGCCTTGGGCGCCGCCAAAGCCGCCATCGAAAATCTCGCGCGTTATCTCGCGGTTGAGCTCGCGCCCGACAACATCAACGTCAACATCGTGTCGGGCGGCTTCATCGAAACCGACTCCATGAAGCTCATTCCGCAATATGACGACCTGGTCGGCCACATCGTTTCCCGCACGCCATCGGCGCGTCTGGGCCGGCCCGACGACTTGGCCGGAATCGTCGCCTTCCTCTGCCATCCCGAATCGGATTGGATACGCGGGCAGACGCTGATCGCCGATGGAGGCTATTCGCTGTTGTCTTGAAGACTAAACCCATGCCCGCACTACAAGGCCAATCCGCGATCGTGACCGGCGCCTCCCGGGGAATCGGACGAGCCATCGCGCTCGAACTCGCCCGCGAGGGCGCCGCCGTCGTCGTGAATTATCGCAGCCGCCAGGAAGACGCCGAGGCCGTGGTCTGCGAGATCCGGACGGCGGGTGGAACGGCCGAGTGCTGTGCCGGCGACGTCGCCAGCGAGGCCGACGTGCGCAAGCTCATCGCTTTCGCAGCGAGCACATTCGGCCGCCTGGACATCTTGGTCTGCAACGCCGGCGTGGTGCGCGACAATTTGCTCGGCGCGATGCGTCTGGAGGATTGGGACGCGGTGATGCAGACGAACACGCGCGGCGTGTTCCTTTCCATTCGCGAGAGCCTGCCGCATATGATGTCGCAGCGCTCTGGGAACATCATCGTGCTGTCGTCCATCTCCGCCGAGCGCGGCGGGCGCGGACACGCCAACTACGTTGCTTCGAAGGGCGCCGTCAACTCGATGGTGAAATCACTCGCGATTGAGTTGGCGCCACGCGGCATCCGCGTCAATGCCGTCGCACCGGGAATCGTCGTCACGGAAATGACGAACCGCATTCGCAATTTCGCCGAAGCGGAAATCATGGCGCAGATTCCCATGAAGCGGCTCGGGCAGCCGGAAGAGATTGCGCGCGCGGTGAGGTTTTTGGCGTCGCCCGACGCAAGCTATATTACCGGGCACGTTTTGAATGTTACCGGAGGGTTTGGACTTTGATCACCCATAGGAGAAAGCATGGCCGACGCTAGCGTCACCCAGTTATCCCCGGACTTCGTGGAGGCGAAAGTTCTCGAAATCATCGCCAAGGCGATGGACCGTCCCGTCTCCGAGGTGAAGCCGACCTCTTCGCTCGAAGCGGACCTCGGCGCGCAGTCGCTCGACTTTCTCGATATCGCTTTCTCGCTCGAACGCGAGTTCCGCATCCAGTTCCCGCGCGCCGATTTTCTGCAGCGCGCCAGCGACCACTTCGGCGAGGAGAATCTGGTAAAGAACGGCGTCATCACCGATCTTGGCCTGAAGTTGCTCGAAAAGGGCATGCCCGAGATCAACCCCGCCCAGCTCACCTCCGGATTGCGTATTAACGAGGTGCGGCAGATGTTCGTAGTGGCGACGTTCATCCGCGTCGTCAAGCAACTGCTCGAAGCCAAGGCCTCTATGGACCGCACATGCCCCAAGTGCCAGGCCCAGATGAACGATTCCACCTCGCTTCCGGAATTGGTCTGCCCGGCCTGCGGGAATTCAGTTCCGCTTCCGTCGGGCGACGATGTCTTATTCCATCATCTGGTCAGTATTCAAAGCGCGGTCGGCGGAGAAACACGATGAGATTTCTTCTGGTCGATCGCATCACCCACATGGAAAAAGGCAAGCGCGCGGCCGGCATTAAGAACGTCACGCTCAGCGAAGATTTCTTCACGTTCCATTTTCCCGACCATCCCATCATGCCGGGCGCGCTGATTGCCGAGTGTATGGTGCAACTCGCCGATTGGACCGTGCGCGAGAGTGAAGATTTCGCCAGCGTCGCCGTGCCCAGCGCATTCGAGACTCTCAAATTCCACCATCTTGTACGACCAGGCGATCAGTTACGTCTCGAAGTGGAAGTCATCGGCAAACAGGATGGCGAGTATTCGTTTCGCGGCGAGGCCCGTTGCGGCGACAATCTGGTGTCGGCAGGCCGCTTCACCATGACCCTGCACGCGGCGGAAGAATTTCATCCGGCCGAAGAGGGCCGGCGTTTGTTTCAGATGATTCGGGATCCGAAGTAGAGGCGGCGATGATGAACGGAAACGGCAGTTCCCGGCGAGTCGTCGTGACCGGCGCGTCCATCGTTTGTTCGCTCGGCATGGATGTTTCGTCGGTATGGCAATCCGTGCTCGAAGGCCGCTCGGGCGCGGGCCCGATCCGCCAGTTCGATAGCAGCGCGTTCCCCGTGCGCATCGGCAGCGAAGTGGACCTGGGCGCGATCCCGCCCTGCGAGTTCGACGGCATCGGCAACTACTTGAGCCGGTCCGCGCGTTTCGGATTGCACGCCATGGACACGGCCTGGCGCGACGCACGCCTGGATGAGGACGCCATCGACCACTGGCGCGGGGGCGTTTGCATCGGAGCGTCTACTTTTCCGGTGGTGGAAGGAAGCCTGCCCAATCCGCGCGAACTGTTGGATGGAGACCGCTACAACGCCGACGCCTATCTCGCGATTTGCCGCGCCCGCCCCGATCTGCTCGCACAGCGCGATATTCCCGCAATTTCAACCGTCCTCGCGCTTCGCCGCGACCTCCGCGGCCCCTGCTGCACCGTGCAGAGCGCCTGCACATCCGCCACGCAAGCCATCGGCGAGGCCTTCCAAACCATTCGCCAGGGCAGCGCGGATTTCATAGTCACTGGTGGCACCGACAGCATGATGTCGATCATCTGCGTCACCGGGTTCACGCTGCTCGGCGCGCTCACGCAGCGGAACGATGCGCCTTCCAAAGCTTCGCGGCCGTTCGATCTGAAGCGCGATGGCTTTTTGATCGGGGAAGGCGCCGGCATCGTCGTGCTCGAGGAACTCGAGCACGCGCGGCGCCGGGGCGCGCCGATCCGCGCCGAGATGATCGGATACGGCTCCTCTTCCGACGGCTACCGCTTCACCGATATCGACGTAACCGGCGTCGGCCCCGCGCGCTGCATGCAGGCCGCGTTACGCAGCGCCGGAATTCAGCCCGAAGACGTCGATTACATCAACGCCCACGGCACCTCCACCCCGCAGAATGACGCGGTCGAAACTCTTGCGATCAAGAAAGCGTTCGGGGAATCCGCGCACAGCATCCCCGTCAGTTCCACCAAATCGCAAGTCGGCCACCTGGTTTGCGCGGCCGGCGGCGTCGAAATGATCTTCTGCATGCTGGCGCTCGAATCGGGCATCCTGCCACCGACCATCAATCACGAACATCCAGATCCGGACTGCGACCTCGACTACATCCCCAACGAGCCGCGCGCCACACGCGCCAATATTGCAATTTCCAATTCTTTCGGATTTGGCGGCCAGAATGGCACGCTGGTGCTCAAACGTTGGGAGGAATCGCCGCAATGAGATTCCTCTTCTATGACCGCATGCTCGAAATGGAGCTCGGCAAACACGCCGTCGCGGTCAAAGCGATTTCTATTGGCGACGAATTTTTGACGGCGCACTACAGCCGCCGCCCGGTGATGCCCGCCACTCTGACGCTGGAGTGCCTGACGCAAGTCGCCGGCTGGCTCTACATTGCAAGCAAGGATTTCGCCATCAGCACCGTGCTGGCGTTGGCGCAAGGCGTCACCATCCACGATCACGCGCGCCCCGGCGATCTGCTGCGGCTCGAAGTCTGGTTGATGTTTGAGCACCGCGACGGCGCCACGGTTCGCGCGTCCGCCACGCGTGACGGCAAGGAGATTATCTCGGTGGAGCGGCTTCTGTTTGCCAGCCGGCCTCTTCTCGAGCCCGAGAAAATCCGCAAATCGCGCGAGCTCTTCAGCTATTTGAGCGGCGGATTTTCGCTGACCCAAGGAGCGGGCGTGTGAGCGAACCGAGGATCGTGATCACCGGCGTCGGCGTCATTTCTCCACTGGCGCTGAATGCCGCGCGCCATTTCGATCGGCTGGTCGCCGGCGACTCCGCCATCGAGCGCCTCACCGATCCCGCGTTTCGCAATTACCCTCCGATTCTTCAAGCCTCGGTCAAAGACTTCGACCGCCGCCTGATGATCGCCGATCGCATGCTGCGCAAGCTTCTCGCGCCCAGCCCGGCCTTCGCGCTCGCCGGCGCAAGCGAAGCATTGCAAGACTCCGGATTGCCCCCCGGCGGCCTGCTCGATTGCGGCCTCTACGTTGGCTCCGTGTGTCTCGATGCGAATCCGGAAGCGTTTATTCCCGCATTGCGTGAATCGCTGAACGGTAACGAAGAAGTAGACCTGGCGCGGTTCGCGACGCACGGGATGAAGCTGGTCGATCCACTCTTCCTGGTGAAGTCGCTGCCCAATGCGGGCCTGTGTGCGATCGCGATTCAGCACCGGACGCTCGGCCCAAATGCTAACATCACCAACGGATCGGTCTCCGGCCTGCAGGCCGTCATCGCTGCAGCGGAAGCGATTCGCCGCGGCGATGCCGATATTGCTCTTGCTGGCGGCTATGATTCACTGCTGCGGATGGATTGCATCGCCGATCATCTGATCGGCGGACGTCTGGCGTCCACCACCAACGGCGCGAGCCATGCCTGCCGGCCTTTCGACCGCGCCCGATCCGGCTATGCCGTCAGCGAAGGCGCGGCGTTCCTGGTTTTGGAAACAGAAGAGCACGCGCGCAGCCGCTCCGCGCGTATCTATGCCGAGTTCTGCTCGTTCAGCCAGACGGCTTTGCCGCGCGCGCTGGTCGATCCCGCCGCGGCCGATGCCAAGCCGCTGACCACCGCCGTGAAGCACGCGATGACATCGGCTAGCCTCGCCCCTCATGAGGTCGATTGCGTCTTCGGCGACGGTCTGGCAACACAATCGGGCGATGCGCGCGAAGCCGCGGCGTATGAAGCGATCTTTGACGGCGCTCAGCCTCCCTTTACCTGTCACACCGCCTCTTTCGGCTTCACCGGAGCGGCGGCCGGAGCCTTCTCGCTAGTCCACGCCATGATGGCATTCGAGCGCGGCATCGTACCGCCGGTGATTAATTGCGACGATCCCGACCCCGAGCCCCGCATCAACGTCGTGCGCAGCCCCACCGTGTGCACGTTGCGGAACGCTGTTATCTGGACCTCCGACCAAGCGGTCAAGAATGCCGCCCTAGTCGTGAAACGCTATGACAACGGGAGCGGCGTATGATCGCACCCGCGCCGGAAATGTCGGCGGTCGGCGCCGCGTTGGCGTCGATAGGGATAATCTATGGCCTCTACGGTGCGCAGGTGTTTGTTCGCCAGCGCAACATCGTCTTCCATCCGGCGCGGCATTTTCTGGGCGATCCGGGCGACCTCGGCTTGGTGTTCGAAGACGTTTCGTTGCCATTGAGCGGCGGCAACCGCATTCACGGTTGGTGGGTCCCGCATCCGGAATCCCGCAAGCTGGTGATTCTGCTGCCTGGCGCGATCGGAAATATGAGCCAGGAACTGAGCACCATCGGTTTCTTGCGCCGTCTTGGTTCGAATGTACTCACCGTGGACTATCCCGGCTATGGCTCATCCTCGGGACCTCCGAGCGAACGTGGCTGCTATGCGGCGGCCGCCGCCGCGTTTGAATACGCGGCGCAAGATCGGCGCACGAATCCAGCGGATATTGTTTTGCTCGGCCGCTCGATGGGTGGCGCAGTGGCCGCCAGGCTCGCCAGCGAACGCAAATGCGGAGGCCTGTGTATTCACAGCGGGTTCACCTCCATTCCCGACGTCGCTGCGGAGAAATTCAGGATTCTGCCGGCGCGCTATTTCTGTCTCATCCGCTTCAATACGTTGAAATATCTTCGGCAGGTTCAGTGCCCCACTTTGGTGCTGCACGCCGAAGGAGACCGGTGGATCGTTTTCCGCCATGGCGAGCGTTTGTATCGAGAGGCCAACCCACCCAAGCGTTTCCTGAGTCTCGAAGGCGGCCATCACGGTCACGAGTGGCAATTCACGCCTGGAATCTCAGACGCGCTTTCCGCGCTTCTTAGCGGCGAGGCTGCTCAATGGCGCTGATGCGCAGCTGGATGGAAACACCCCGTGATGCGCCCGCATCGCGGCCCGCCATGCGCGAGGAAGTCCGCCGCGCAGCGCTCGCCGCAAAAGGGTTCCTTTCCGAAGAGGAAGGCATCAAGCTCTTCGAGTTGGCCCGCGCAGCTTCGGCGCTTGCGCCGTGTCTCGAGATTGGAAGCTACTGCGGAAAATCGACGCTGTTTCTCGCCGAAGGTTGCCGCGCCGCCGGGCGGCACTGCGTCTATTCGGTGGATCATCACCGCGGCTCCGAAGAGCAGCAGCAGGGGCAGCAATACTTCGACGCCGATCTCTTCGACACAGCGGCAGGCGCAATAAACACACTTCCTATTTTTCTCGCCAACTTAGAGCAAGCCGGCTTGCGTGAATGGGTGATCCCCGTGCTTTCGGAATCGGCGCGCTTCGCCGCGAACTGGACGGGCGGCGGCTTCGGCTTAGGGTTCATCGACGGTGGCCACGCCCGCCGCGATGTAGAAGCCGACTTCGCCGGCTGGGAATCTCATGTCATTCCCGGTGGCTGGCTGTGCTTTCACGACATCTATCTCAACCCGGCCGATGGCGGTCAGGCTCCGCGCGAAGTGTTCGAAGCCGCGCTGACCACGCGCCGTTGGCGTCACGCCGGCCTCTTCGGCTGCCTGGGAGTTTTGCAACGCAAATGAGCGCCGCCACCATTCCACGGCTGCATTCAGCGCGCTTCCTCGGCGCGTTCCCGCAGATTCGCACGTCCCGCTACGTGATCGTGGGGCAGGATGGCGGCCAGTCCATTCGCGCGGGCGGGCAAACGCTGTTTCTCTTCTCCGACACGTTGCTCCTCTCCTCCGCCAAGCCCGGCGAACGCCCAGCCGGCACGCGCGATCACTTTCTGGCCAACTGCGCCGCCGTGTCCTCGGGGACGGACATCGAGGCGGCGCTTGCCAACCTGCACTACTATCACGACAACGAAGGTCTTCCGCGCGAGATCCTGCCCGCCAACGATCGCGACCGCTTCCGCCGCGTTCGCTTCTGGCCCGAACACGGCATCGCGCTGAACGGCCGCATCTATTTCTACTATCTCGGCGTGCAAACCACCGGCGCCTCGTCCGTGTGGCAGTTCCGCACCGTGGGCGCGGGCCTGGCGGAATTCGACATCGCAACTGGCACAGCCACTCGCCTGGAACAACGCGGCGATTGGGTGCTCTGGCGCAACCTCGCCGATGACCTCCATTTCGGCGTTCACGTGGTCGCCGAAGAAGATCAAGTTTACGTTTTCGGCTCATCGCGAACCGGAGTGCAGAGCACCGCCTGGCTCGCGCGAGTTCGCGCGGATCGCATCGCCGAGCGCGATGCTTACGAATACCTCGCCTCCAACGATCCGAATTGGACCACCGATATCTCGCAAGCCTGCTCGCTGGGGTCTGCCGCCGCGGAGTTCTCGGTGAACTACAACGCCTACCTCGAGGCGTACACCATGATCTACCTCGACGAGTATCACAAGCGTCTCAAGGTTCGCATGGCCGAGCAAATTTGGGGACCTTACGGTGACCCGGTCGATCTGATCGGCGTGCCACATCAGGACGGCAGTCTGTTTGTATACCTCGGGTTTGAGCACGCCGGATTTCAACGCGACAACGGCCGCAAAATCTTCGTCAGTTACTGCGAGCCGCACTTCGCCGCCAGCTCGCTGTTATCGGCGACCTTCGACAACCTTAGGAGCGGATGAGCATGCCCGCGCCGCGAGAGCAGTTCAGCGGAAAAACGTTGCTCGAACAGATAGAGCGGTTCGGGCCTCGTCCCGCCGTCGGCGTGCGCTCGGATTTCGGTCTGCGGTGGTGGTCTTTCGCGACGCTCGCCCGCGAAGCCCAACGCTTCGCCTGTCTCCTGCGCGATTCCGGCGCCACACCCGGCGCGCGCGTCGTGCTGTGGGGCGCAAATAGCCCCGAGTGGGTAGCGTGCCTCGTCGGCGCCATGCTGCAACGTGTGATCGTCGTCCCGGTTGACGAGCAATCCACCCGCGATTTCGTTCTGCGCGTCTGCGAACAGGCCTCGCCGTGCCTGGTGGTACACGATGCCGAAATCGATGCCGCCTTTCTGCCGGTCGCCACACGGACATTCGGTGACGTCGCTGCTCATCCGCTATCCAGCGAGGCGCCGGCCATCGCCGATTCCTCGCCTGACGACGCAGCCGTAGTCGTCTATACATCGGGCACCACGTCCGAACCCCGCGGTGTCGTGTTGACCTACGGCAATCTCCACGCGCAAATCGAACCGTTCCTCTCTTGGCGGCGCTTCTTGCGGGTGAAGCCGATACGCATGGCCGTGGTGGCTCCTCTGAGCCATGTGCAAGGACTCTTCCTGGGGGCGATGCTGCCGCTATCGCTGGGACTGAGCGTCGTCTTTGTGCGCTCGGTTCATCCCACGGATCTTCTGCGAACCATCCGTGACAACCGCATCGTCGTGCTCTCCACCGTGCCGCGCGTCCTGCACGTGCTCACCACCGCTGTCGAACGGCGTCCTTGGGCATGGCGCGGCAAGACCGTGGGCGCCTGGCTGGCGAACGAATCCCGAGGATGGATGCGAAGGCACATCCTGTTCACCGCCCTCAACGGCGTTGTCGGGTTCCGTTTTTGGGTGGTGCTGGTGGGTGGCGCAGCGCTTTCCCGCTATGACGAACAGTTCTGGCGCGACACCGGGCGATTCGTGATCCAGGGTTACGGTCTCACGGAGACTACCGCCATCGTCGCCGTCAACGGGCCGTTTTCCAGGCGCACGGGCTCGCTGGGCAAACCGCTCAAGCATCTCAACGTCAAGATTTCCGAAGACGGCGAAGTGCTGGTGAAAGGCGCCAGCGTCACGCCCGGATATTTCGGGGCGGCGGCCGAGAGTCATCCGGGCGCCGGAGACAACGGGTATTTCCACACCGGCGACCTGGTGATGAAAGATGCCGATGGCCGTCTTTATTTCACCGGCCGCAAGAAAGACGTCATCGTCACCGGCGAAGGCTTCAACGTCTATCCCGCCGACGTGGAATCGGCGCTCAATCGCCACGCCGATGTGTTCGATAGCGTGGTGCTCGGCCGCAATGCCGCCGGCGGGGAAGAAGTCCACGCCGTTGTTGTGCTCGTTCCCGGCGGCGATTCTTCGAACGCCATCGCCACCGCCAACGCCGGACTCGCCGAGCATCAGCGAATCCGCAGTTGGACCGTCTGGCCCGAACCGGACTTCCCGCGCTCGGCGCTAATGAAGGTCAAGCGCGAAGCAGTCGCCGCGTCCGTCCATCGCGGAACAACTCCCGCGGCGCCCGGCCGTGAATCCCCTGCCCTGTCGCTCGCGGCCATCGGACAAATCAGCGACCGCAAGCAGCGGCTCGACCTGCTGGTCGATTACGTGTGCCAGACCCCGACCGAACGCGCTTTCGAAGAGCAAGCGCTGGTGCGCAACCAACTGGAACTCAGCTCGCTCGATTTCGTTCAGCTTCTCTCGGCGATCGAGCGGCGCCAAGGCCGCCTGCTCGACCCCGGCGCGGTTCCAGCCGAACCGACTCTCGCGCACCTGCGCGCCGTGGCGCATTCCGGCGCCGCCGCCCCCGCGCGTGCCAGACGCCTTCCCGTGAGCCAACCCAAGTGGGCGGAGACTCCCATTGCAACAGCGTTGCGCCGCGTTGTGCGCCCCACTGTGCTTGCCTACTGGTCGCACGTCTGCCGCCGATGCTCCGCGACCTGGCGCGTCCCCCCGGACTCGCTCCGTACGCCAGTCATTTTCGCGGCGGCGCCGCACCTCCACTGGCTGGACGCCTTCGCGGTGTGTTCCGTCATGCCGTCGCGTCTGGCGAATCGTTTGTTGATTGTCACCAATCGCGACTTCAGCGAGTATTTCGACCCCAACACCGAAACCCCGCGCCGCGAGCGCCTAGTGGTCGGCGCAGCCTATTATCTCGGTCTTCCGTGGACGTTCCCCTTCACCATCGTTCCCCACTTCGGAAGCACTCGCGAAGGCCTGCTGCAAACAGGGCGCATGGTCGATCGCGGCTATTCCCCGCTCGTGTTTCCCAAGGGCATCCACTGGGGACCGGTGGATCCGCAGCGGCACGACCGCGGCTTTGCGGCGCTCGCTCGCGAATGCGGCATCCCGATTGTTCCCGTCTGGCTTTCCGGAAACGAAGGCCTCAACTGGCGGCCCTCCTCGCGCCCCGAGCCAATCCGCGTCACTTTCGGCGAGCCAGTAGACGCCAACCCGCATCGTCAAATCGACGCAATCATCGAAGAAGTGGAATCGCGCTGGCATTCGCTTGCCGGTGGCGCAGGCCGCCCGGCTGGCGCTGGTGACCGAAGAGAGGAAGCCTGATCGTGCAGCAACTCTCCGTGATCGGCGGCTCTCCGGCACAAGCAACACCCCCAGAACGACATTTCCCTCCCCTCGGCCCTTCCATTCGCGTGCTAATGGTGTGGCCGCGCTTCCCACGCTCTTACTGGGGCCTCGAAGGCATGCTCGATATGATGCCCGAGAGCTCCATCATGCCTCCGCTCGGTCTGATCACCGTCGCGGCGCTGTGCCCCAAGTCTTGGGAGATCCGTCTGGTCGATCGCGCCTTCGAGACCGTCACCGACGACCACCTCCGTTGGGCCGATCTGGTGATGGTGAGCGCTATGTACGTACAGCGCGAAGACGCGCATCGCACGCTCGCACGCGCCAGAGCTCTCGGCAAACGCACTATCATCGGTGGCGCCTACGCCAGCAGCCAGCCTGAAGTGGTCACTGAACTGGCCGACCATGTCGTGGTCGGCGAACCCGACGAAGTCTTCCACCAGATCGCGAGCGATCTGGCATCGGGAGCCGCTCGCGCCATCTACCGCATTGAAGACAAGCCCGACATCAGCCACACGCCCATCCCGCGCTTCGATCTACTGAACCTGCGGCGCTATGCGTCCATGTCCGTTCAGTTCTCTCGCGGCTGCCCCTTCCAGTGCGAATTCTGCGACATCATCACGATCTACGGCCGCCGCCCGCGCACCAAAACCCCCGCCCAACTCATCGCTGAACTCGACGTGCTGAAGAACGCCGGCTGGCGCAAACAGGTTTTCATCGTCGATGACAACTTCATCGGCAACCATCACAAGGCCCTCGAATTATCGCGCGAATTAGAGCGCTGGCAGGATCGCAACCACCGGCCATTCGCGTTCTATACCGAAGCGTCCATCGACCTCGCGCAAAGAACCGAACTGCTGGCTGCCATGGTGCGGGCCAATTTCCTCTACGTGTTCATCGGCATTGAAACGCCATCGGTGGAATCCCTGCAGGAGACCAAAAAATTTCAAAACCTGCGCATCGACCCCCTCCAAGCCGTCCGCTTCATCCAACGCCGCGGACTTTGGGTGATGGGCGGGTTCATCGTGGGCTTCGATTCCGATCGCGCCGACATCTTCGACCGGCAGATCGACTTCATCGAACGCGCCGCGATCCCGTGGGCAATGGCTGGCGTCCTGCAGGCGCCTCCAACCACAGCCCTCTTCGACCGCCTGATGAGCGAAGGCCGCCTCATCCTCGAAAGTCAGGCTACCAGCAACTTCAGTCCGCCGAATTTTCATACGCGCATGCCGCTACCCGTCCTCATGGATGGTATGCGCCGCACCCTGCTCTCCATTTATTCGCCGAAAAGCTTCTTCGAGCGTACGTTGCGATCGATCCATTACTGGCAGCCGCACGAATCGCAGCGCACCCCACCCATCTCCACGCGCTACCAGGTCAAAGTGGTTCTGCGCTCCATCTGGCAGCAGGGTTGCCGTTCGCGATACCGGTGGATCTACTGGCGCTCGCTAATCCGCCTGTTTTGGATCGCGGGACGGGATTTCCGCAAAGAATGGCTCGGCTTCGTCATCATGATGTCCGGGAGCCACTTCATTTCCTACGCCGCCGAGATTGCAGATGAGATGAAACCGCTTTGTGAAGAGCCGGCAGATCGCGCGACAGCGGGCTGACTCATATCCGCGGCAACGCGGCGTACCCGGGAATATCCCGCAATCTCTAGAAGGGAACTCACTAATTCCGCCAGGCGGAGAACGGAAGATAGTGAAATAGCGGACGCCGCTGGTTGACCGTCACGCGAATAAGACATATTCTAGCTGTGGACCCATCTGTCTCGCGCTTTCGCGAGAATAGCCGCACAAAAGGAGAGTGAATATGCCCACAGACTCCACAACTCTGGTACAGAGCAGCTTGGACGATGTCTTCAATAAAGGAAACGCCACTTCCGCGTCGAAATACTTTTCGCCGGAACTGCAGCAATCCATCGCAGAGGGCGTTAAGGAAAATCGCGTTGCGTTTCCCGACCTGTCCTACACGATTACGCACACTGCCACAGCGGGAGACACGGTTGCCTTCACCTATACCGCCAAGGGAACGCACAAAGGGGTATTGGACAAGCTCCAACCGACGGGAAAGACCGCTCAATGGACCGGGTCCGCGATTGCTACTGTCACGGATGGTAAGATTACGCACATTTACCTGCAGGAAGATTGGATCGCCAAGTTGGCGCAGCTCGGTGGCCTTGCTGCGGCCATCAGCCTCACGGGACATTGGTCTGGCTCGGCTCAGGGAGTTACCGTGAATTTGAATGTGACCCAGACGGGAGACAACGTCACCGGCACTCTCACCATGAGTGGATCCTCCGGCTCATTTCCGGTCACCGGTTCCAACAAGTACCCCAACGTATCGCTGCAATCCAACCTGGGGAACAACGTGATCGGCACGTTCACCGGTGCGTTTTCCGGCGCGGACGAGGTTCCGGGACACCTGACCATCCTGGGTTCGACTATCGCCGTCACCATCCACAGGCAATAACCGGGTTCGAGACCAAGCGTGAAGCGCATCCTCATCACCGGAGGGTTCGGCTTTATCGGAGGGCATCTCCTCGAACTTTTGCTCTCATGTCCCGGGAATGAGATTCACGTAATTGATGACTTGAGCGGCCGCCCGCTGTTCTATGGGCCGGCGGCGCTTGAGTTATCGCGTGACGGTAGGTTTACTTACTCGGTTCAGGATCTCGCACAGCCTCTGAACGGCCTGGCTCACTCCGGTTTCGCCGAAATCTACCATTTGGCCTCGGTTGTCGGCCCGGCCGGCGTCCTTCCGCATTCCGGCCAGATCGCCAACTCAATTCTTAACCACGCGCTCATCACCGCCCGCTTAGCCGCGCGCTCCGGTGGGCGCTTGATTTACGTATCTTCCAGTGAAGTGTACGGCGGCGGCGTAGACGGCTTCTGTAGTGAGGAGATGCCATGCCTCATTCCGTCGCGCGTTTCCGCCCGCGCCGAATATGCCGCAGGTAAGCTCGCCGCCGAGTTGGCGTTATTGAACCTCGCCCGGACGAACGGTCTGGATGTTCGGGTAACTCGTCCCTTCAACGTCGCCGGCCCGCGGCAGTCGGGTCTCGGTGGATTCGTTCTGCCGCGTTTTATCGGGATGGCTATCGCTTCGCTGCCACTCACCGTCTTCGGAACGGGCGCGCAGCGGCGCGCTTTCACCGATGTGCGCGATATTGTTCGCGGCTTGATCGCGGCCGCGCAATGCGGGCGGCCCGGCGGCGTCTATAACCTCGGCAATCCCGACAACGTCTGCACCATTCTCGAACTCGCCACCGAGGTCAAAGAGACTACAGGCTCGCAAAGCGAAGTTCGGTTTCTGGATGGCCGCGACATCTACGGTCCCTTGTATGAGGAAGCCAGCGAAAAACTTCCGGATGCCGCCAGAGCGCGCAAAGAGCTTGGCTGGACGCCGCAGATACCCCGGAATCAAACCATCCGCGATACCGTAGCCTATATGAAAGGCCTTCCTGACGACATGTTGAGCCGGGCCCGAGGGTTCTGATGCCGTCCGAGTTTCTATTGATCGCGCCGCACATCGACGATGAGGCGCTCGGTTGCGGCGGCATTCTAGACCAGCGCTTTCATGTCCATTACTGCGGCGTGGAAGAGCACCGCATCGTCAGCCGCGTGGAGCGTCTCGACGAGGCCGCGGCCTGTGCGGAGTTTCTCGGATTTTCCTGGTCTCTCGAAGAAGAAACCAACGCCGTCAACGACTATCGCGTGCCCCGCCTGATTTGCCAGTTAGAGTTGCTCATCAACCGGCATAAGCCTAAAACCGTATTTCTTCCCTACCCCAGTTACAATCAGGACCATCGCGCCGTCTTCGATGCCGCCCTGACGGCCCTGCGCCCGCACGATGTCAATCACTTCGTGCCCAACGTTCTGCTCTACGAAGAGATTCAGGTCGCCGGATGGCCGCGCGGCGAAGACTTACTCCGCAACCTGGCCTTCCAGCCCACCGTTTTTGCGCCCATCGATATCGAACGCAAACTAGAGGCGTATCGGCGGCACAAGTCGCAAGTACGCGCCATGCGGTCTCCGGATCTCCTCACCACGCTCGCCAAATGGAGAGGCTTCCAAAGCGGTTGGGATTACGCCGAAGCGTTCCAGCCGGTTCGTCTCGCGGAGCCATGCAGTCTTACTTTGGGCAAGCTGCGAGAGATCGGCAAGCCGCAAGAGAAAGGATGCGCCCATGGCTGACCGTCCCCGAGTCGTCTTCGTCACCTACTACATCATCTGGCCCGTCGCCATGATCGGCGTATTCAAGCGCTGCCTGCGCATCATTGAGCGCATGTCCGACGAATTCGACGTCCACATGTTGCACTTCGGAGCGCTGCCCGTCGATGATCCCGTGTTTCGCCGCGTCGCGCCTCGCATCACCATCGAGAACAATATTTCGGGCGAAAATCTGCGCCAGAAGATGGTCGATTACTACCGTCAGATCGGCCCGAAAGCGGTGATCTTCGGAGAAAGTCCGTGCGCGGGCAGTATGCTCATGGCATACCGCACCGCCCCTTCGAACGGCACCCGCCTGATCGCCATCGACAACTATTACGGCCATCTGATCGGCTTGATCACCGCCGCCGGATTTCACCGCGTTCAACGCTGGCTCTTCCTGGGTCTGCTCCCCGTCGGAGAAGTGGACCGCAGCCGTTGGCGCTACGAGGTTGCGCCGCCGTTGGTATTCGCAGCGCCGGAAACCGCCCGAGCGCCGCGCGATCGCATTTGCGTCCTGGGCTACGATCGAGCCACGCTGGTGACGGCGCATGATATTTTGAGCCATCTTCCTGCTGGCGAACAGGTCGAACTCTTTCTTTCCGATCAGGCCGAAGCCCTCACCAAAGACATACCCTTCGACGAATTGCCTCATCGCCTCATTCGTACTTACAACGCCACTGACGGCGATCTCTTTGCGTCTTTCGCGCGCGCCAAAGTGGTTCTAGGCAAAGCCGGCTTTCAACAGATCGTGGAGAGCATCGCGTTGGGCGCGCCTATCGTGTGCCAGATGTATCAGACCGGCGTGCAGACTCTTCTGGTCCCACGTTATCTGCGTCCGTACGTGCAATTGGTCGAGAGTAAGAAAGACCGCGACCGCGCTATGCCCCGGATTGCAAACTGGGTGAAGAACCCGGCCCCCGCTCCCTGGGAACGCGCCACCGGCGAAACTCCCGATCTTGCCGCCAGTGCCGCTCGCCACCTCGAACGCATCATTAGCGCAGCCAACTAACGATGCGCCGCCTCGGGATTCTGATCTTCAGCGAACCCACTTACCCGAAGCATCCCGGCGGCGCTGGAAAATGCGCGCACCTTTATGCGGCGGCGCTCGCGCATCGCGGCCACGCCGTCCGCATCGTGTGCCCCGGCAGTATCCCCGAAATCGAAAATATCGACGGCGTCGAAGTCCATCGCGTTCCCCTCGAAGGCAAGCCGCCGCGCCCGGGCACGCGCACCGAAGAAAACGGCACCGCCGCCGGTCTGCTCCGCTACGTGCTTACAAACGTCCCTATCCAATCGGTTGACGTGATATTGGATATTGGCGGCTTCCTCTCCTACTTTTATCTAGTCGAATACGAACTACGCCGGCGCTTCGGAATCCCGCTCGTCACTTTCTTCCAGTTACTGCACGACCACGTCAGCCGCGATCCGGAGCGCTACATCGATTGCGCCTCGCAGCATCCTTCCGAACCGTTCCCCGATTGGCACAAGGAGCGGCCGCAATGTTTCGCGGTCCGCATCTCGGACGCAGTAATCTGTCTCACGCAAGATGAGGCGAGCGTAGTTGAGCGCCTGTATCGCCCGCGGCGGATTCATGTTTTGCCCAACCCGATCGACCCTCGCTTGCTCAACGCCACCATCGATCGCGGCTTCCGGGATCACGTCGCACGACCCCGCGAACGGCTGCTCCTATTCGCGGGCCGCTTTGAAGACCACACCAAAGGACGCGACATTGTGAAACGCGCGTTCCAACGTGTGGCGGCGCAACGGCGCGACGTGCGCCTGATGCTGATGGGCAATACCGACGACGGCTACTTTCGCAGCCTCGGCTCGAAGATCATTGACCTCGGGTGGGTTCGCGACGTCGATAAGATCGCCAGCGTCTTCAGCGCCGCGGATCTTTTTTTGATGCCTTCCCGCTACGAGCCATTCGGTATGCTTTGCGCCGAAGCCATGGCGATGGGCGTTCCCGTGGTCGCGTCGCCGGTAGGCGGGCTGAAGGAGATGGTACGCGATCGCGAAAACGGTATCTCCTTGCAAGGCGTCCAGGCTTCGAAATGGCCCCGGCAAATGGCGGATGGAATCCTCGAACTGCTCGCGGATGCCGGCCAGCTTGCACAGCTAGGCCGCAATGCGATGCAGTCTGCTCGCACCCGATTCGCTGTCGATCTTCTCGCTGGACAATTAGACCAGATTCTTTGCGAGGCCATCGACCGGAATTCCGGGCTGCGCGTCCGTGCGATCGAACCGCCTGCTCTCGATGCCACCGATCATCAACATTACCGCCAGTTGCTCGGTGCAGCAGCGCCGGAAGCCGCGAAGTCTGCCGAACTGCTGCTCCCCCGGTTTCTCGATAAACCCGAAACACGCTGCCTTGCGTGCAGCCGTTGTGGCCTCGCTGCCTCTGCGTGGCGGCTTCACGCGCTGTCACGTCCAGCCCAAAGGCGCGATGCCCGATGGCGGCCGCGGTTCCGTCGCGCCATATTTGCCGCCTGCCCGCTCGGCCTGCTGCAATTGCGTGAATTGGAACAGATGGCCGCGGAATCCGGCTTAATGAGCCGCTGGCAGATCAGGCTGACAAAGGCCCGTGCCTGGGCGCAAAACAGCATCTTTACCCCGCTGCCTCAGGCTTGCCGCCGCGCCTGGATGCATACCGTAAGTCTGCTACGTTAGACGGATGCCCGCAACGGCCGCCGTCCGCGCAGTGGGTCGCACGGGCCGCCGCCACGCCGTCCTAGCCGCAAGCTTGGTCTGCGTGCTTTCCGGGCTTCTGCTGCAATTCCTGATCGTCGATCTTCGCTTTGGGGGCAACTGGACCGCTTTATTCTGCACCGGTTCGAATTTCCCAACCCCGCCGCTTATATCCGGCGAGAACATCTACACCTTCGCCAATAGCGATGGATACGACGGTCAGATGTATCACTACATAGCTCATGACCCGCTTCTGCGGACCAATACCTGGCGCTACTTAGATATCGCTCGAGCTAGATATCACCGCATTCTCTTGCCGGCCCTGGCCTATTGCTTGGCTGCCGGACGGCAAGGCGGGATCGACGCAGCTTACATCGCCGTGAACCTCATGTTTCTATTCCTTGGCGCATGGTGGCTGGCACGCTATCTCGACTTATTGGGAATCGACCCGCGTTGGGCCGCGCTATTTTTCTTGGCGCCCGCCGTCTTGATTTCGCTCGAACGCCTCACCACGGACCTGGTATTTACCGCGCTCTGTGTCGGCTTCGCGCTGTATCTCAAGCTCGGGCGAGATAAATATTCATGGGTGCTATTAGCCCTCGCATGTCTGACCCGCGAAACCGGGTTCGTGCTGGTCGCGGCGACCTGTCTGGCATCAGCCATGGAGCGGCGCTTCGCGAGAGCGGCGGCATTCGCCACATCGGTCATCCCTGCGGCGGCTTGGTATTGGTACGTGGACGCAAGAACGCCGGCGGTGTCAATCCTACGGCTGGATCAATTCACTCCACTTCAGGGAATCTTCGCCACGCTTCTTCATCCCATGACGTATCCGTTGAGCGGGGCACTCAACGCAGTAGTGCAATCGTTCGACCGCGTGGCATTGCTCGGATTTCTATGGGCAGCGATCTTCGGAGTGTGGCTCGTCCGTCGCCGGCGCCTCCGGCCAATGGAAGCCGCGATCGTGCTTTGGAGTTTGCTGGGCCTTTGTCTCCCCAGACTTGCGTGGCTGGACTGCTATTCCGAACCCCGCGTGTTCACACCGCTCCTGATCTACATTGCGTTAAGCGGCGCTGAGATGGGCCGCCGTTGGACGATAGCGCCATTGCTCATGACGATGCCGCGGGTTGTGCTCCAGGTGGCCGCGCCACTGCTGTTGGCGCTGGCGCGAGCGTGGCGTTGAAGTCAACCCGCAATGCGCTGAATCACGTCCTTGAGGTGGCCAACGCACTCCTGAAGGTCTGACACCAACACGTGCTCCCCGCTCCGATGCGCAACCGTCATGTCTCCTGGACCAAATACGACGGTCTCGCCGGTGAGTGCGCTCAAGTGCGCCGCCTCCGATCCGAATGAGATGGTGGCCGGGTCTTTGCCCGTCAACGACGAGAGCATGTTCACTAGACTCTGCGTTTTCGACGGCGCGAAGGCCGGATCCATGCGCTCCACCTGAAGTTCGGCGTCCACGCCCGCCGATTGGCGAAGTGCTTCCAATTCGCGCTCGATCAACTCCGCTACGTGGTTCGCCGCCTGCCCCGGAATTGGCCGCCACTCCACCAGAAGCCGGCATTCTCCGGGTACGATGTTCTTCGCCGTGCCGCCTTCGATGGTGCCGATGTTCAAGGTCGTGAACGGAGGGTCGAACGCGCCATCGGTTTCCTTCTCGAGTTCACGAGCGATGCGTTCGAGAGCCAACACGACGCGCGCAGCGTCGTAGATGGCGGAACGCCCCTTGGAGGGAAACGCGCTGTGAGCCTCCTCGCCGCGCACCACGATCGTAGCTAGCGCATAACCCTTGCCGGCTCGCACCACGTGCATCCCGGTGGGCTCCCCAATCACCATGTAGTTTGCCGCGAAGGCCCCTTGCGCCGCCAATCGCTTCGCGCCGAGGCATCCAACTTCTTCATCAGCCGTCACCACCAACGCCATCGGCTTGCGTAGCGAGTTCAACTCAAGGCCTCGCAGCGCCATAAGTACACAAGCAAGAAAACCCTTCACGTCGCAGCTTCCGCGCCCGTAAAGCCGCCCCTCGCGGATTGCCGGATGAGTGGCTTCTTCCCAATCCGCTTCGAACGGAACGGTATCGGAGTGGCAGACGAAAGCCAACTCGGCGGCGGCGTCACCCGCGTTTCGAGTGAATGCGAGTAGGTTCGTCTTCGGCATCCCGGCGGAATCGGCATAACGATCGAAACGAATTTCCCAAACGCCCGCGTCCAGACAGGAGGCGACGTAATCGATCACCGGCTGATTCGTCATCGCCGACACCGAAGGTATTGCGACCAAGTCCAGCAGCAACTCTTCGACGGATTTCATGCCCGCGCGCCCCAGAGCCCGCATTGCACTTCGCCGAACCGCTCCACGATCTCATCCTGCAGTAAATGCCGGCCGCCCTCGACAAACTGCCGCCCGCCAACGAAGACCTCGCGAATGGCCGTTCTTTCAGCCGAGAACACAACATTGCTCAGCAGTCGTTCCTCGCCGCCGGCGATAGACGGGTCGTTCAGATCCACGGCGAAAAAATCCGCCATGCGCCCGGCTTGCAAACTCCCCGCGGCCGCACCGACGCTCTCCGCTCCGCGCTCTGTGGCATTCTCGAACAAGAACGCCGCCAGGCTCTCAGCGCCGGCATCCGGCGCCATCACCGCACGCTGCAAGAGTTTGAGGCGCAGGTGATACTCCAGTTGCCGCGCGTCTTCCAATAAGTCGATCTGCACATTGCTATCCGTGCCGTAACATATCCCCACGCGGCGCGAAGCCAGCTTCTCTGTAGGAGCGATGCCATCCCCCAGATTGCGCTCGGTAGTCGGGCACGCGCAAATCTTGGCCCCGGTCTGCCTCAAGAACTCGATCTCCGTCTCAATGATGTGGATGCCGTGAACTCCGGTAAAATCGACGTTCAAGATTCCCTGCGCGTAGAGCAGCGAAATCGGCCGCATGCGATATTCGGCCTCGCAAGCCGCGATTTCCGCCGGTTGTTCGGACACGTGCATGTGAACCTTCAGGCCGCGCTCCTGAGCGTAACGCGTCACCTCCAGCAAATAAGGAAGCGGCACGGCGCGAACACTGTGCGGCGCAACCGATACCCACGCACACTCCGGCCGATAGTTGCTCTCCACCCACGTCTGCAGCGCGTTCGTGTCCTCGATAAAATCTTCGGCACGCGGGGTAATGAATCGCGCCTGCAGCGGGTCGGGCGCTCTTTGAAATCCCGCGCGCACGTAAGCCGTCCGCTGCAGCGCGAGGCGAATGCCAACCTCATGCGCCGCCCGCATCACCTGCTGCGCCAGCAGGTTCCTATCTTCATACGGCGTTCCATCCGGTGCGTGGTGCAGATAGTGAAACTCACCGACCGTGGTGATGCCGCTCAACAGCATCTCCGCGAACGTCATCCGCGCTACGTGATAGATATCCTCCGGCGAAAGCCTCGTCGCCGCGTGATACATGGCTTCGCGCCAGGTCCAGAACGTGTCGCGCTCAGCACTGGTGCGATGCTCGGTGCGCCCGCGGATCGCGCGCTGGAACGAATGTGAATGCGCATTGACCAGGCCCGGCAGGATCGCGCGGCCCGCAAGCCGATGGGCCGCCCGCAGATCGTCCGCGAAATTCGAAATGCGCGCAATCCGCCCGTCCGCATCGCAAACGATGGCCGTGCCGCTCGCGAAGCGGCCATCGCAATAGAGAAGATCGGGGAGCCAAACATTCTGGCCGGCGCTCATATGCCGCTGGCGCGCACCCAGAAACTCTCGCTCCATCGCCCGCCCGCTGGCACGCTTTGCAATCCCGTGTATTTCCCCTCGTGCGCCAGGTTGACGCCGCTTGTGATCGCGGTCATCGGCTCAAAGCAAATGAACTCGCGCGTCTGCCCGGGCGGAGGCGCAGGTTCCCAGACCACCGCGACCGGATATTTCGGCCCAAACATCGCCTCCACCGTTCGCCCCGCCGCCGTGATGGAAAAATGCGCGCGGCCCGCGGAATCGCGCTCCAGATCCACAAAGCCATCGTCCAGAGTGCGGCCTTTGAGCGGCAGCGCCGAAGGTAGATCCATCGGCCGCAATTCTCCGGTAGGGATCAGCCGCTCGTCCGCCACCACGCGTTGTCGCGCCGGAATGTGCGCCACCCATTCGTCGCGCGGAATATCCGGGATGCGGTAATACGGATGAAACCCGACCATCAGCGGCATCGGCTCCGAACTGAGGTTCGTAACAGTCAGCCGCACTTCGAGCGTTCCATCAGCCAGGCTGTAAGTCATCTCATACTCGTGCGCAAACGGCCATTGCGCCATCAGTGCCGGTTCCTTCCAAAACTCCAAACGGCTCGTCACGTGGGCGGAATGCGCGTCGGCGCCTGCCTCCGTCACTCGCCACAAAGGCGAATTGCCCAGCAGCCCGTGAATCGGCAAAGCGCCGCGCAGATTGCCCAATGCCAGGTTGAACGCGTACTTCTTGCCATTGGCCCAGAAGCCCTGCTCAGTCATGCGGTTGGCCCACGGCGCGAGCAACGGAATCGCGCACTGCGCCGGCTGGCGCGCGAATTCGCCTAAATCGGCAAAAGGAAAATGCAGGATGTTGTGGCCGTGCACTTTCATTTCATAGGCCAGATTGCCGATCGAAGGAACAATCGACACGTCCACGCCGTGAGCCGCGTCGCTCAATCGCACAATGGCGACGCCGTGGTCTTCAGTTCGTTGCGCCGCGTAAGGCTGCGCTTGAGTGGACGCCGCAAGCAGAGTAGAAGCAATGGACATGGCGATTATGCGCATGCTACTGTCCGAGAGCTTGCGTGATCGCCTTCTCCGCCAGCGGATTCATGATCTCGTAGCCCTTGGCGGTGGGGTGAAGGCCGTCGTCAGTAATGTCAGCTCGGAAAAAACCCTTGCTGTCCACCGTGCCCGAGAAATAATCCAGGAACACGTAGCCCTGTTTGGCCGTGAACTCCTTGATCCACCGGTTGAGCGTCAGGATGCTCTCCGGCGGACGGCCTGTGGTCATCGGCGGCCTGCCCGGCATGTCGCACACCGGCGTCAACGAAGCCATGATCACTTTGATGTTGTGTGCGCGCGCCATGTCCGACATCGCCGCCAGATTCTCTTCGATCGATTCGAGGGACACTGGCCCTAGATTGCCGCCGATGTCGTTGGTGCCGCCGAAAATCACTACCGCTTTGGGTTGGAGCGCGATCACATCCGGATAAAACCGGAGCAGCATTTGTGCGGTGGTCTGGCCGCTGATGCCGCGATTGATATACGGCTGGCCCGGAAAGAATCCGCCGAAGCGCGCATTGTGGAGATTGTCCGTGATGGAATCGCCCATGAAGACCACGCGCCGCTCACCCGGCGCGGGCGGCTTCACGGAGGCATTCTCCCCCGCGTAGCGCTTGGAGTTTCCAAAGTCGTTCACCAGGCTGACAGCCTGCCGTAAAGGAGGCGGAATGACCACCGGCGTCTGAGGTTGAGCCAACGCGGCAAGAGGAGCTAACAGGGCTAGCGCGATTCGCATCATATGTGGCTATTGTAATCGCGCCAGGGCAGTCTGTGAGAGCGTCGCCATTAACCGCGTCGGCTAGCGGCAGCGCTTACTCGATCGTGTAAAGCGGATTGAACTCGGGCACTCCGGCGTGCCTGCCGGCAATCCAGCGCAGCACGTACACCACCCGCGGATTGCTTAAATTGCCGCTAAGCCCGTTGGGGATGACCTCGAGAATAAAATGGGCGGCCGGATCTTTGAAGTAATCGATGTCCGGCTCGACATATACGCAGTCGATTCCGTCGATTGTTTTCCGGTTCTTCTCGTGAAAGGTCAGTTGGACGTTGGCTTCGCCGAATTGATTCTGCTTGAAACTGCTCGTCGCGTCTCCGTGCAATTCCAGATCGATGGCCGGCTGAACATCGAACTCTCCATGCTGGGCGGCCAGCCGCACCTGGTCGACTAACTTGGCGTCGGCATAGCCAAAGATTCGATCGGGCTGCAGTGCGGCCAGGTCGAATGTCTTGAAATAATCCAGCGGCGTCTGCTGTGGCAGTGAAATCTGCTGCATCGCCGTCGTGATGTTCAATAAACAGGCGAGCCGGTCGGGGTGTTCTTCCATCAAATCCCCATATGTATCGCCGGGGTCGCCAGTCACGCTGGCGGCGAATATCTTCCCCATCAGCGGCTTTTGCGCCACGACGTCGGCCCATTGAGCGTTGGCAAAATGGAACGTCGCGTTTTTGGGAAGCAGCATCAAATCAAGCTCGCTCGGGGAATTGGGGCCGATCTTGACCGGCTGGAAGCCAGCCTGCTCGTATCCGTCGGCGAACGCGATGATCGCGTAGTTATCGGCGAAATTGTTGTGGAAGGGCAGTTCCAGCTTGATGCTCGAGGCCTTGACAAAGTCCCGGAATAGCTGGTTTTGTGCGCCATCGCGCACCGTTAAGAGAATTGCGGCGTCTTGCGGCATCGGCTGTCGCGTGCCGTCAAATACGTTGACGGTCACAAACCCGGTATTTGGATTTACGGCCGGCTGAACAGAAATCGGTTGAGGTGCAGGCTTTGGACTCATTTCACACGCCTCCTAATCAGTTAGCGAGTTTACCGCGAACTCAGTGACATCTATATTACTGAAATAAGTTGGCCGCCACTCGTCTCCGGATTTTTACCCACATTTGCCAGGCGTGCTAAGTCCCTTTAGAATTTGGCGCAGACCGGCTAACTCAACGCTTGGAAGGTGTCTTGGGGGTTGCCCCGCTCTTAATAATCAACTTGGTAAGCAAATCTACCGCGTTATCGATGGGCAGGACATCCGCCACATCGATCGGCGTTCTGCCGCGCCCGTCTCTCTCGTCAAGTGGCGCGCCTTTGTCAGCCAAAAACTGAATGACCTTGCAAATTTCTGGTTGGGTCGAGGTATTCATGGTGCCGCTCACCGAGGCGTGCATCAGCGTGTTGCCGGAACTGGTGACCGCTTTGACGTCCGGGTCCAATTCGAAAACATACTGCACGATCTCTACATGGCCGCTTCCCACCGCGGACATCAGCAGCGTCGTCCCGTCTTGAGCCTTGAGCTTGGGGTCGCCGCCGCCGGCAACCAGCGCGCGAACCACGTCAATATGATTCGCCTTGGCCGCCATCATCAGTGGCGTTTGCTCGCCCGACATCGGGCGGAAGCCGCCGCCTCCGCCGCCCGCCCCACCTCTGCCGGGGAACGCAGCGACTTTGTTGGTCCGCGCGTTGGCGTCGCTTCCCTTCGCCAACAGCTTCTTCACTAACTCCAAATCGCCGGTTTGCGCCGCGGTATGCAACGGCGTATTGCCGCTTTTATCCGCAACGTTAGGGTCTGCCCCGCCATCCACCAGGGCGCTTGCCGCCAGCGTGCTCTTATTCGAGGCGGCAATGAGCAGCGTCTTCGTGCCATCCGGCAATGCGAAATTCGGATCGGCGCCCGCTGCGATCAACGCATGCACCGATTTTGGATCGTTCTTGATCGCCGCAAAAACCAGAGCCGTGAAGCCGCTCTTCGATGCCGCCTTGATGTCGGCCTTGGAATCGATGAGCGTCTGCACCACATCCGCGTGACCTTCGGCGGCCGCCCACATCAGCGCCGTCTGGCCCTTGCGCGATTCCGCCGCATTCACGTCGGCGCCGCGTGCGATCAAAATCTTCACCACTTCCACGCCGCCCGTGTTAGCGGCAATCATCAGTGCCGTCTCGCCGTCCCACCGCGCCGCGCTAGCATCGGCGCCGGCTTTTAGCAGGTGTTCCACCAGAACAACATCACCGGTAGCCGCGGCCAATGTGAGCGGCGTCTCGCCATACTCATCCACGGTCTTGGCGGTGGCGCCGGCCGCGAGCAGAAGATCGGCGGATTTGCGGTCATCCAGATACGCCGCCCACGAAAGCGCGGTCGCGCCGTCGGGTTGCGCCACGTTGACATCCACGTGTTGCGCCAAAAGCGCGGTGACCGCTTTGCTATCGCGCCGCTTCACGGCATCGGCCAGCCGCAGATCGCCGGCAGCCATAGCAGAAATGAGCGCCAAAGAGGCTGTTATGCTGAACCGCGCGCAATGCCGGAAGCTCATGCGCCTCTTTCCTATACGCCGGTGAGGTGTTCCAGCTCGCCGGTGGAATCGCCGAAATGATCGGTCCGCACGCCGGACATGTCGAGCAAACTGATCAAGAGATTGTTCAGCGGCGTGTCCTTGGCGTAATTCAGGTGGCGGCCGCCCTTGAACTGGCCCGCGCCAGTGCCCAACACGGCGGTGGGCAGTTCATGGTGCGTGTGAATGTTGGCGTCACCCAAGCCGCTGCCATAAAGTATCAGGCTATGGTCGAGCAGGTTGCCGTCGCCATCTGGCGTCGATTTCATCTTTTGCAGCAGATAGGCGAACGTCTCCACCAGATGCGCGTCGATCTTGGCGACTTTCTCGATCTTCACCGGGTCGTTTTGGTGGTGCGTAATCGAGTGGTGGCCGTCCGAGATGCCGATCGAGCGATACGGCCGGTTGCTGCCCGCGCGTCCCAGCATCAATGTGATCACTCGCGTCATGTCCGTCTGATAGGCGATGACTTGCATGTCCATCATCAGCTTGGCGTGGTCTTCAAATTCTTCCGGAATCGAGCTCGGCCGCTCCATCAGCGGCAGCTTGAGCTGCATGTTCTCCTGCTCCGCCTTCTGGATGCGCCGTTCGATATCCCGAATGGATTCCAGATACTCGCTCAGCTTGTGCCGGTCGCCGTTCCCGAGTTTGGTTTCCAGGCGGTCGATGCTCCCGGTGACATAGTCGAGGATGCTCCGCTGTTCCTGCAGCATCTGGAGGCGCGCCACCGGATCGGTGGTCTCGCCATCGCCGAACAGGCGCTCGAACACCGTGCGCGGATTCACTTCCACCGGAAGCGGCGTAGTGTCGCTGCGCCAGCAGACCGTATTCGTGTAAGCGCAGCTATAACCCGAATCGCACCCGCCCGCCAAAGAGGGACCTTCCAGGCCCAGTTCGAGGGAAGCTAACTGCGTGCTCTTGCCGAACTCTTTAGCCGCAATCTGATCGGCCGAAATTCCCGCGCGGATTCCTACGCCCTCGGTCTTCTTGGGATGCACGCCCGTGAGCCACGTGGCGCCTTCGCGCGCGTGGTCCCCCGCGCCGTCTCCTAGCGCGCGGCCATTTATCTGTGCCAGCCCCGTCAGCACAGTCAGATCTTCGCGGAACGGCTCCAGGGCCTTCATGGTCGGCGTGAACTCGAAGCCCGCGCCTTCGGTCTTTGGCATCCACCGGTCCAGAATCATTCCCACCGGGTGATAGACAAATCCCAGGCGCACCACCGGTTTCGCCGCGGCCGCGGAGGCCAATGCCGGGACCATGGAGTCCAGAAACGGGAGCGCCAGAGTCGTACCGACCCCGCGCAGGAACGTGCGTCGAGCCAGCGATTTCTTCGTGATGATCACTGTTCCGAAGTCCTCCTCATCTGAAAGGGCGCGCTATCTACAATAGCAGTAATGAGGGCCGACATGCGGTAGTCATCCCGCGCCGCCTGGCGCATGATGGAACGCACCGTCGGCTCGTCGTAATACTCGAGACCCCGGCCCAAGGCATAAGTCAGGAGTTTCCTGGTCACCGTAGCTTCAAACTGTTCGCGATAACTCGCGACCAGAAGTTTCTTCAGTCCGCCCGGTCCCTCAAACTGCGCGCCGCCGGGGAGTTTACCCGAGGCGTTGATCGTGGTGCCGGAGTCCTTGTCCCGCCATTTGCCCACGCCGTCGAAGTTCTCGAGCGCAAAACCGATCGGATCCATCCGCGTGTGACACGATGCGCAAACGGGATCGGCCCGGTGCTGCTCCATCTGCTCGCGCATCGTGAGCTGTCTTCCGTCTTTTGCATGAGCGACTAATTCGGGAACAACCTGCGGCGGCGGAGGCGGCGGCGATCCCAGCAAGTTATCCAGCACCCATTTCCCACGCTGCACCACCGAGGTCCGGTTAGGGTAAGAAGTCACCGTAAGAATGCCACCCTGCCCCAACAAACCGCCGCGATTTGCGTCAGTCAGAGTTACCTTGCGGAACTGCGGGCCGTAGACATTCGGAATGCCGTAGTGTTCCGCCAGGCGCTGGTTGAGGAACGTGTAGTCGGCATCCAGCAGATCCATCACGCTGCGGTCGTCGCGCAGGATGTCGGCGAAAAACAACTCCGTTTCCTGGCGGAACGCCTGGCGCAGGCTTTCATCGAACTCGGGAAACGCATCCGGGTCCGGCTTCTGTTGCGCCAGATTGCGGATGTAGAGCCACTGCCCCGCGAAGTTCGAGACCAGCGAATCCGAGCGCGGATCGTCGAGCAACCGGCGCACCTGGTGATCCAGCACCGCCGGATCTTTGAGCTTCCCTTTTTGCGCCAGGTCGAGCAATTGATCGTCGGGAACGCTGCTCCACAAGAAGAAGGAAAGCCGCGATGCCAGTTCAAAGTCGCTGATGCGGGAAACGCCGCTTGCCGCCGGGCGGCTCGGATCCTTTTCCACGCGGAACAGAAAGTCCGGTGAGACCAGCAACGCCCGCAGCGCCTTTTCGATGCCGGAATCGAAGTTCCGCTCGGCGCGGCCGCTCTTGTAAAACGCCATCAACGGATTGATGTCGGCGTCGGTCACAGGCCGCCGGAACGCGCGCCGGCCGAGAGAGGCAAGAATGGTCCGCGCGCAAGGCTCCTCGTCTTTCGCCGTTGCTGGATGGCAGACAAATATCTTCGCCCGGCTCGGCGTCTCTCCCGGTCCAGTGATATTGTAAGGACCATCGAGAGTGATGCCGGTAACTTGTGGCCTGCCGCCGCCCTCAGGCACTTCGAAACGTTGCAATCGCGCGCCATCCAGGCGCAAATCCAGTTCCGCCATCGGCCGCGGCTGTCCGCTGCTTTGCCCGCCGCCGCCCGCGCCGCGGCCGCCCGGCAGCGCCACTTCCGCTTTCGCGGATTCGCGCAGGAAGGTCGCGCCGATCGTCCTCAAACCCGCCGCAATCGGTTGGCGAATCTCGAGCGGCTTGCGGTTTGCGTTATCTCCGCCCTGATTGACCTTGACGCGGATGACATACTCCGCATTCACCGGGAAGTAATAGCGGAACGAAAACCCGCCGCGCGAATCGAAAGGCAGATCGTCGCTGACTCGCTCATTCCGGTCGCGCCCGACGCCGCCAGGCGCATCCGAACGCGCCGTGAACTCTTCCACCGCCGGCTTTGCGCTTGCATCGCCCACTGCCATGCGGCTGACCATGCGGGCCACCGACATATACCGTTCCAGCAGCGCCGGAGAAAACGAGAGCACATCGCCGATGTTGTCGAAGCCGTAACCCGAATCGTCCACCGGAAGCGACGACCCCGGCTGAACATCCAGCGCCAGCAAGTCGCGAATCGCGTTGCTATACTCCGCCCGGTTGAGCCGGTGAACCGCCGGCCTTCCTGGATTTGGACTAGTTACCGCCGCGCGGTCCAGACCGTCCTCCAAAGCTTTTGCGAAAGAAGCCGAAACCGCGGCGGCCGGACGCGGCAATCCGGCTGGCGGCATCTCGCCCGACCGAATCTTACGCAGCACCCTCTCCAGCACGCTGGCGTTTGCGCCTGGATTGGAAAAGTCGATGCCTTCGAGCGACAGCCCCGCCGTGAGCGCTTTCTGGTTATGGCAAATGACGCAATATTGATCCACCAAAGCCCGCTCGGAAGCTGCTGTGGGAGCGGCCGGCACAGTCTTCTGCGACTGCCCGGCGGCCGGAAAGGCAACCGCAGCCAGGAGCGCCAAGGCAACCCACGAGAATGCGCACTTCTTCCCCAGAGGGAATAAAGACATTGGTTAGATTGTCTTTTAATTTGGACCCGAAATCAAATGGCTGTTTCCCGGCGCCTGCCGGAAAAGGTCACCATTCTCGCCATCCTCGGCGTCCAATATCCTAGTGAGAGACTCGTGGCGCGCAAAACAGAGCTTCCCGAAAACCAGATGCAGTTGATCGCCAAAGCCTTGTCCGATCCGCGCCGCTACGAGATTCTCCGCCAGATCGGGGCCGGGCAGGGCCCGGTATCCTGCACGGATGTCCGCGGATGCCAGCCGATTAGCGCCGCCACCCTTTCCCATCACCTCAAGGAATTGGAAACCGCCGGGTTAATCACCATCATCCGCAAAGGAAAGTTTGCCGACTTGGTCCTGCAACGCGGCGTCCTGGAAGCCTACCGCGACCACCTCGGAAGAATCTAACCCCAAGCGTTGAATCCTTCCCCAACCGCCTTTCATCAATTAGACGGTTATCGAAATGAGTGCGAGGGCGCAATTCGAAGCCGGAGGAAGGAAATGAACAAGTTACAGAACAAAGTGGCTGTCGTCACAGGCGCATCGAAGGGCATCGGCGCGGGAATCGCCAAGAGTCTGGCGGCGGAAGGCGCTTCTGTCGTGGTCAATTACGCTTCCAGCAAAGAAGGCGCTGATCGCGTGGTGGCAGAGATTACCGAAAATGGCGGCAAGGCCGTCGCGGTGAAAGGCGACGTGTCGAAAGCGTCTGACGTGCAGCGCCTCTTCGCCGAGACCAAGAAGACTTTCGGGAAGCTCGACGTGCTGGTGAATAACGCCGGCGTCTACCAATTTGCACCGCTGGGCGAAATCACCGAAGAGCAGTTCCACCGTCAGTTCAACACCAACGTGCTCGGGCTTCTGCTCACCACGCAGGAAGCCGCCAAGCTGTTCGGGCCCGAAGGCGGAAGCATCATCAACATCGGCTCCAACGCGAGCCAAATCACGCCCCCTCAAAGCGCGGTCTACACGGCGACCAAGGGCGCGGTGGATGCCGTCACGCACGTGCTCGCCAAGGAACTCGGGCCGAGGAAGATCCGCGTCAACTCGATCAATCCAGGGATGGTGGAGACCGAAGGTGTCCACACCAGCGGAATCATCGGCAGCGATTTTCAGAAACAGATGGAAGCGCAGACGCCGCTCGGCCGCATTGCGCAGCCGGAAGACATTGGTCCCATCGCCGTCTTCCTCGCTTCCGCCGACTCCGGATGGCTCACCGGCGAAACTCTGCTGGCATCCGGCGGTCTGCGCTAAGCCCCTGACTTAAGCACTGAGATATTTGCCGGTATAAGATCGCGGCGAGGCGGCGATGGCTTCGGGTGGCCCCACTGCCACGATCTCGCCGCCGCGGTCGCCGCCTTCCGGACCCAGATCGATCACCCAATCGGCGGCGCGGATCACATCCAGATTATGCTCGATGACAATCAGGCTTCCGCCGTTATCGATCAACCGCTGGAAGGACGAGAGCAGCTTGGCGATATCGTCGAAATGCAAGCCAGTCGTAGGTTCGTCGAAGATGAAGAGCGTGCCCGCGCAACTCGACGCAGCCAGGTGCGCCGCGAGTTTCACGCGCTGCGCCTCGCCTCCGGATAGCGTCGTCGCCGATTGGCCCAGCCGCAGATAACCGAGCCCAACGTCATCCAGTACCCTCAGCTTTTGCACCAGGCGTGGGCTGGCGCTGAAGAACGACATCGCCTCGCGCACCGTGAGTTGCAGCGCCTCGTGAATGTTGAGGCCGTTGTAACGGATCTCGAGAATGCCGCTCTTATAGCGCGTGCCCTTGCATTCATCGCAAATCAATTCCACATCCGCCAGGAACTGCATCTCCACCGTCACCGTGCCGTCGCCTTGGCAGGTCTCGCAGCGGCCGCCGGGGACGTTAAACGAAAAATGTCCGGCCGCGTATCCTCGCTTTTCCGCGTCGCGCGTCGAGGCGTAGAGGCTGCGGATGATGTCGAAAGCCTTGATGTAAGTCACCGGGTTGGAGCGCGGCGTCCGCCCGATCGGCGATTGATCGATCATCACCACGCTCGAAATGCGTTCGGCGCCTTCGACTCTCTTGCAGGTCATGCGCGCCGATTCCTCGGGCGCTTCGCCGGCATCGAAGAGATTGGTTTCGCGTTCGCCCTCGGCCGCTTTGTGGAGCGCCTCCAGCGAACGGAAGATCACATCGTGCACCAGCGTGGATTTGCCCGATCCTGAAACGCCGGTTACCACCACCAGCATGCCTAGCGGTACTTCCACTTCGATATTTTTCAGATTATGCAGCCGCGCGCCGGAGAAACGCATCATCCGCTTCGGATTCACTTCGCGGCGCTCGCGCGGCGCCGCCACCGTCATCTCTCCGCGCAAGTATTTTGCAGTGAGCGACGAACTCCCATTCGAGAGAAGCTTGCGCAGCGAACCTTCGAACACGATTCGCCCGCCATGTTCACCCGCGCCGGGCCCGAGATCGACGATGTGATTCGCCGAACGCATCACGTCCGGATCATGCTCCACCACCACAATGGTGTTGCCGAGCTCACGCAGTTCTTCGAGAATGCGGATCAGCCGCCCCGTGTCCCGGCTATGCAGCCCGATGGATGGCTCGTCGAGCACATAGCATGCGCCCACCAGCCGCGAACCAAGGCACGTGGCAAGCTGGATACGCTGCGCCTCGCCGCCCGAAAGCGTCGATGCCAGGCGGTCGAGCGTCAGGTAATCGAGGCCCACATCGTTCAAGAACTTCAGCCGCTGACGGATTTCCACCAGCACCTTTTCCGCGATGGCGGTCTCTTCCGGCGAAAGCGCGAGGCCATTGAAAAACTTCTGGGCTTCGGCGATGTTCATGCGCACCACATCCGCCAGATTCTTACCGCCCACTCGCACGTAGAGCGCTTCCTTGCGTAACCGCGCGCCTTTGCAATCGGGACACAGCGCGTAGCCGCGATAGCGGCTCAGGAAAACGCGCACGTGCAGTTTGTATTTCTTGCTCTCCAGAAAATCGAGGAAACGGCGAAGGAAGGCATCGACGGTCTCGCGCTCTTCCGCGGTCAAATCGCAATAGGGTACGCGAAAGCGCACGCCTTTCGCCGATTTCTTGAAATTGCCCAACCACGAGCGGTACTTCGGCTTGGTCCAGGGTTCCACCGCGCCATCGTCAAGCGAGAGCGTTTTATCGGGAATGATGCGGTCCATGTCGAAGTCGATGGTGTTGCCGAAGCCCTGGCAGCGCGGGCACGCGCCGAACGGCGAATTGAAGCTGAAGAGAATCGGCTCCGGAGGCGTGAATTCGGTTCCGCAAGTCTTGCACTGGAACTTCTCGTTGAAGCGAATCTGGCGCCCGTCTTCCGCGCTCTCGAAGATCACCTCGCCCGCCTCGCGATAGCAGATTTCGATGGTGTCAACCAGGCGCTGATGCAGATCGGGCGTAATCGCGATGCGGTCCACCAGAATGAAAACGGGCTTGGCGAAATCGACTTCCAGCAGCGATTCCGGCGTCGAAAATTCGAACATGCGCCCGCTCTGAAACAGGCGATTGAACCCCTTCTTGCGCAGCTCAAACAGGCGATCGCGCAGCCCCTGCGCGCCGCCATGTTCACCGACTGCGAACAGCGCGTACCAGCGCGTACCCGCCGACTGCTCCAGCATGCGCGCCGCCGCTTCATCCACCGTGTCCCGGCGAACTTGCGTACCGCAAGTGGAACAAATCGTGTGCCCTACGCGCGCGAAGAGCAACCGCAGAAAGTCGTAGCACTCGGTGGACGTGGCCACCGTCGACCGCGGGTTGCGGCTGGTGTTCTTCTGCCGGATCGCCACCGCCGGCGCAATGCCATCGATTTCATCGACGGCCGGCTTTTCCATACGCTCCAAGAACTGCCGCGCGTACGCAGAAAGCGATTCCACATAGCGCCGCTGGCCTTCCGCGTAAATCGTGTCGAACGCCAGAGACGATTTGCCCGAGCCCGAAACCCCGGTCACCACGGTCAGTTGGTTATGGGGAATAGAAAGCGAAATGTCCTTCAAATTGTGGACACGGGCGCCGCGAATGTCGATGTAGTCTTGCACAGGAGGGGTTGCTTTTAGTATAGCGGCCCCGTCAATAGGAACGGCGGCCAGGCCCTTCGCCAGTTAGGCGGCTTGGGGCTCAACGCCCCGGCGGTGAGACAGGAAGTAGCCCGCGCCGAACAGGAACAGCGCGATCGAAATCCATTGCGATGCGTCCAGCGGCCCGCCCCAGAGATTGCCCTGCTCGTGATAGCGGAAGAATTCCACCACGAAGCGCAACGTCGAATACAGCATCAGGTAGAGGCTGATAATCGCGCCGGGCGCATGCTTGTGGTTGAAGGCGCGATAGAGAACCGCGAAGATCGCGAACTCGCCGAATGCCTCATATAGCTGCGTCGGATGCAGTTGCACCGCCAGCGGCACTCCCACCAAATCGTGCGCGGCCGGATTGGTGAATGTCACCGCCCAGGGCAAGTGGCATTCTACGCCCCAGCAGCACCCTGCCGAAAAGCAGCCGAGACGCCCGATACCGTGCCCGAGCGCGATAGCCGGCGCGAAGACGTCGGCCGTCCTCCATCCCGGCAAACGCGTGTGGCGAATGTACCACCACGAAACCGCCAGCGCCGCGATCAATCCTCCATAGAACACGCCGCCGGCCTGCAGCGACGCAAGCGAAAAAATCTCGCTGGCATGTTGGCGGTAATAGTTGAAATCCACCAGGAACATCATCAACTTGGCGCCCACAATCGCAGCCAGCGCGCAATAGATGCCCAGATTCGTGACCGTGTCCGGATTAAGCCCCGAGCGGCGCGCCAATTTTCCGGCCATCCACAGCGCCGTCAGGAAGGCGATCGCCACCAGAACGCCGTAGGTGTGCAGAAACGAGAGATGAAAAATTTCAGGATACATGGGCGGTTTTGCGTTTAGGCCGCAATTGGTCGACAAGCAACAGGCCGCAGCCTATCACGATCGCCGAATCGGCAACGTTGAACGAAGGCCACTGATGATCGCCGATGTAGAACAGCAGAAAATCGGTCACGCGGCCTGCGACGGCCCGATCGAACAGGTTACCCGCCGCTCCTCCCAGGATTAGCGCGTAAGCCCAAGCCGTCAGTTGGCCCACTCCGCGTCCGCGCGCCAGCGCCAGGCTCATGCCGATCACCGCGGCCGCGGAAAGGGCGACCAGAAACCCGCCCAGCCATTGCGATCCGGATTCGTTGAACATGCCAAATGCCACGCCGCGATTTTCCGAATGCACGATATCGAAAAGGCCCGGGATCACTTTGATGTCGTCGGCAAACGATACTTTGTGCTCAATCATCGATTTGGTGATCCGATCGAGCGCCACGACGCCGGCTGCCACCGAGAAGGCTCTGACGCGCAGATCAACCACGGAACACGTCCTTCGCGGGGTGCGCGCAATTGAACTCAAGATTGGCGAATTTCATTCTTTTTTGGATTTGCTTTCATAGTAGCAGGCCATCGGGAAAGTGTTCGTTCATACGTCGGCGCGATATACTAGAACGCTAGTAAACCCCATGAAACGCGCATCCTGGATTGCTTTTCCCATCGCTCTGGCTTCGTTTGGACTGCTTCTCGCCCAACAGAGCTCCGCCCCGCAGCTGAACGCCGATCTCGTCAAAGGCCTGGAACTCCGCAATGTGGCCGGAATTTTCAGCTCCGGACGCATCGCCGATATCGCCGTCGACCCCAAGAACCGCAGCACCTGGTACATCGCCACTGCCTCCGGCGGCCTTTGGAAAACCACCAATCGCGGCTTGAACTTTTCGCCGATCTTCGATGACGGCGGGTCGTATTCGCTGGGCACAGTCGTGGTGGACCCCAGGAATTCCGATGTGATTTGGCTCGGCACGGGCGAAAACCAGGCGCAACGCGCCATCGGCTACGGCGACGGCATCTACAAGAGCACCGATGCGGGGCGTACATGGAAGCGCATGGGGCTGCCGAATTCCGAGCACATCCAGAAAATCATCGTCGATCCGCGCAATTCGAATACAGTCTTCGTGGCAGCGCAAGGACCGCTGTTTTCGCCCGGCGGCGACCGCGGCATCTACAAAACCACCGATGGCGGCGCCATCTGGAAGCCGATCTTGACCGTCAGCGAGAACACCGGTGCCACCGATCTCGATTTCGATCCGCGCAATCCGGATGTCATGTACGCGTCCACTTGGCAGCGGCGGCGCAATACCAGCGTCATCGTGGCGGGCGGCCCTGAATCGGCGATCTTCAAGACCACCGACGCCGGCGCGCATTGGAACAAACTGACGGAAGGTTTGCCGGTCGTGGATACCGGCCGCATCGCGCTGGCGGTTTCGCCGCAGAAGCCGGACACGGTCTACGCGCTCATCAGCCTCGCGCACAACATGAGCTATTTTTTCCGGTCGGACGACGCCGGCGCTCATTGGACAAAGACGTATGACCTGACGGAACGCGCGGCGCTGCAGGACCCCGAATATTACGGCGAAATCTATCCCGACCCGTCGCAGTACGACCGCGTCTACATCATGGATACGATCGTTCGCGTCACGCCGGACGGCGGCAAAACCATCACTCCCGCCGGATTTCAGGTTCACGCCGACAACCACGCACTGGTGTTCGACCCGACCGACCCCAACCACTTTCTGGAAGGCAACGACGGCGGCCTCTACGAATCCTACGACCACGGCCACACCTATCGGCACTTCACCAACATTCCGGTGACGCAGTTTTACCGCGTTTCCGTCGACAATGGACTGCCGTTTTACAACATTTATGGCGGCGCCCAGGATAACGGTTCACAGGGCGTGCCATCGCGGACGTTGAATCGCGTCGGCATCCGCGCCAGCGACTGGATGAACACCGGCGGCGGCGACGGATTCCAATCGCGCGCCGATTACGCCGACCCCGACACCGTCTACACTTGCTCGCAGCAAATCAATTGCGTGCGGCTCGACCTGAAAACGGGCGTGAGCGTGAGCATCCGGCCGAACTTCGCGACCACCGAAGTTGGCGCGATGAGCGTTCCCGCCGGCGCCGGTCGCGGCGGAGGGGGAGGAGGAGGCGGCCGGGGTGGACGGGGCAACGGGTTGCGCGACCGCTGGGATATTCCGTTCATCATCAGCCCGCATTCGCACACGCGCCTCTACATCTTCGGCAACCATCTCATGCGCAGCGACGATCGCGGCACCACGTGGAAAATGCTCAGCGGCGATCTGACGCGCGACATCGACCGCGACACCGTCCCTGTGATGGGCAAAGTGTGGGGACCGGACGCCGTGGGCAAGAATCTGTTCACCGATTCCTACGGCACCGGAACCTCCATCGCCGAATCTCCGCTGAAGGAAGGCTTGCTGGTTCTGGGAACCGACGATGGCTTGATCCAGATCACCGAAGACGGCGGCGCGACGTGGCGCAAGATTGAAAAATTCCCTGGCATTCCCGATCTGACTTACGTCAGCGGCGTCTTCCCTTCCCCGCATAACGCGAATACGATTTTTGTAACTTTCAACGACTTCCATCGCGGCAACTTCAGGCCCTACATCCTGAAGACTACCGATCTCGGCCGCACCTGGAATTCCGTCGCGGGCGATCTGCCTGATCGCGATCCCGTGTGGTGCGTCGTGCAGGACAACGAAAATCCCAACTTGTTATTCACCGGCACGGAATTCGGCATGTCCTTTTCGGTTGACGGCGGCGCGCATTGGGTGAAGCTCCAAGGCGGCATGCCCACAATCACCATCCGGGCTCTCGAAATCCAAAAGCGAGAGAGCGATCTCGTCGCCGCGTCCTTCGGACGTGGCTTCTTCGTGTTGGACGATATCTCTGCGCTACGTCACTTAGCGCCGCAAATCCTCTCCCAGGAAGGCACGCTATTTCCGGTGGGCCGTCCCGCACGATCCTTTAACGAGATCGGTTATTACAACGCCGGCGTGGAACCGTCCAGTTCGAATCCTCCCGTCGGCGCGTTGCTGACTTACTATCTGCGCGACAACGCGCAAACTGGCGCCAGAACCGTGATCACGGTCACGGATTCGACAGGCAAGCAAGTACGGCAGATCGACGCGTCAAATCAAGCGGGCTTGCATCGCACGCCCTGGGATCTGCGCGAAGCAGGCGCGCAGGGCGGCGGTGGACGCGGTCGCGGCGCCCAGGCTGACGCTGTCGAGCCGCCCGGAGACGAGCCGCCCGCTGCGCAACCCGCGGGTCGCGGTGGCGCGGCCGCTGGTCGTGGAGGACGCGGCGGCGCGGCAGCCGGAGGCGGAGGCGGTGGTGGCGGCGGAGGGCGCGGTGGCCGTGGCGGACCGCTGGTCGCTGCGGGCACTTACACCGTTCAACTCGGCCGGCTTGTAAATGGAACTGTTACTCCGCTAGGCGAAGCGCAGAAGGTACAGGTTGTGCCGCTCGAGCCGTCCAATCGTTAGATAAATCGCGGCGCGGCTGTTTCAAGGAACGCTTAGAGCTTGGGCTTCGGCGCGGGCAACTCGCGCGCAACTACTTCGTGGGTGAAGCCCTGGCGGTTGTGGCTGCCATCGCAGAACGGCTTGTTCTCGGAGTGGCCGCAGCGGCAGAGTCCGATGGAAGTGCGTCCTGCAAGGCCGAACGCCGCGCCTGTGGGATCGCAGATTTCGAAATCGCCTTCGATGCGGATAGGTCCGTTACTAAAGCAGGTAATTTTGGTTGCGGGCATGCCTTGGATGGTAGCATTCCGCAGCGCAAGAGGTCAGTGATCGAACACAATCTGCCATTGCGAAGCGCCCGCAATGTAGAACTGGGCCACCTGACCCGCCGTCCGGTCTGAGCCGCCGGCATCCATGCCAATCACCTGTGGATACCATCCGCGATTGTCCATCAGGCGCGACGGCGCGCTCCATCCCTGCGGATTGCTCAGGTCGGCGTTGTAAGCGATGAAAATGCCGTCCTGTGGATATCGTGGCGAACAGCACGAATGATTCAGCAGCACCACGTATGACCCGAGATAAGTATTCCAATGTACGGAAGGACCCCAATACGAGTCGGTGCTGGGTTGCTGCCACGATACTCGCGCCGGAAAGATGGCGCTCTCCCGTCCACCCATCCCCGGCTCCGTCCATCGGCCCTGGTAATACTTCTGCACCGCGCCATTCGGAAATAAGCGGCTGTCATATGCCATGCGCGCGATGCAGATGCCTTGATTCTCCAGACGCCCTGCGTAACTCGAATAGAGAAAATAAAAATACTTGTTCTGCCGATCCACGATCACGCTGAAATCGCCCACGCCGCCCGCCGTATAACCGTTCTGTGCGGCGCAATTGGCTACCTCGCCCGAAGTAATCACCGAGCCCATATCCAGGAACGTGTTGCCCCCGTCGTAAGAGATGGCTGCGCCAATGCGGGGCACGGCAAGATAGCTACCCGCCGGGCACGGCCCGAATTCCTGGTGATACCACCCGTACACCAGACCGTTGGGATCTTGCCAGACCGATTCCATCCACACCGGCCACGGATAAATCGGGTTCATCTGAACATTCTTGGTGGAATCGAGTGCGAATTGGCTGACGCCCGAGCCAAGGATCGGACCTTCCGACGTGGAATTCAAGAGACGAAACTCTCCGTCCTTCCAAAACCCGGGGCTGTTGGAATCCACCGGCGCGGGCATTTGCACCATCGGGACTTGCTGCAGAGTCGCGTGTTGACCCCACGCTGCGCTGACAGCGGCTGCAATCAGGAATGACAAGAAAGACCGCTGCACACTTTGTTAAACGCGTGCGCGGAACGGAAGTTTCGCGTGTCGGCCTGACTAACCCGCCGATTGGTTCAATAACTGATATTTACCACCTGACGATCGGCTCTATTTCTTCTTGGTTGCCGGAGGCGTAGATGTTTTGTCACTAGACTTATCATCCACCACATCTCCAAAGGTAATAGAGGACTTACCTTCATACTTTTTGTAATCCTGGTAGCGCAGAACCAGCTTAATGCGCTGCGAAAAATCCTTGAAGCGCAGCGTATCGTCGGAGTGGGTGTAAGTGGGGAACCAATATTTGCCGTCGATCTGCTCGCGGTAGGTTTCAAATCGCGGGTATTGATCGTCGCCATGGCGCACGCCAACGCCCTTGCCGTAAGTCTTCACGATCTGCAGATCGCGGTCGTCCACCCAGATCTGGCCTTCAAAATATCGTTTGCCCTTCGCCATCTTCTTGGGCTTGACCGAGAAAACGTAGCAGCCGATCTCGTCCACCTTTTCACGGCCCAGGAAACTGACGTCGTACTCGTTGATGTCGTCGGTGGTAAGCACGAAGGGCTGCACGTAGATCAAATCCGCCATGTCCTCGGGCGTGAGCACGAGGTTCTGCAGATTCTGCACGGGCGCGTACACCACCTTCTCCATCCGCTTGCCTTCCGGAGTGAAAATGATGTCGGAAATCTGTTCCCACTTTCCGCCGGTAGGGTTTCCTTGGGCATCGGTTTCCTGAAACTTCAAGTTCTGCCGGTAGGTGTAATTGCCGCGTGCGATCGAGAACTCTTTCTCTTTTGCGGCGAACTTGCGGACGATCTCCGCAACATTGACATTTTCGTTGGCGCCGGCCAGCGGAGCGGTTTTCGTAGCAGTCGCCGATTGAGCGGAGCAAACGGGAACACAAATAGGAGCTAAAATCGCCGCCGCGGCGGCCGTTAGAACGAATCGAGGCATTCTTCCCTCATGTATGAGACGAGCTCATTTACCCAATAGTTTCTTGGCAATGGTGGCGAGCTGCATATTGCTCGTCCCCTCGTAAATGCGGCCGATCTTGACGTCGCGGTAGAGTTTCTCCACCGGATAGTCCTTGGTGATGCCCACGCCGCCGTGGACCTCGATGGCCTTCGAGGCCACCTCTTCAGCGATCTGCGAGCTGTAATATTTGGCCATGGCTGCTTCGGCCAGAAACGGCATGCCGGCGTCGCGCAACCGCGCCCCGTTGTAGACCAAAAGGCGCGCCGCCTCCACATCCACCGCCATTTTCGCCAGTTCAAACTGCACGGCCTGGAATTCGCTGATGGATTTGCCGAACTGCTTCCTTTCCTTAGCATACGCTACAGCGTGTTCCAGCGCGCCGCGGGCGAGCCCGATCATCTGCGCGCCGATGGCGATGCGCCCCTCATTCAGGGTCTCAATGGCGATTTTGTAACCAATTCCGACCTGTCCGATGACGTTTTCCCGCGGCACGCGGCAATTGTCGAGGATCAGCTCGCACGTCGACGACGCGCGCAACCCCAGCTTGTCCTCTTTCTTGCCGACCTGAAAGCCCGGAAAATCGCGCTCGATCAGGAATGCCGTAATGCCTTTGTACCCCGCCTCCGGATTGGCGTTCGCGAAGAGCAGGTAGAAGCCGGCCTCGGCCGCGTTGGTGATCCAAAGCTTGCGCCCGGTAATTAGAAAATGATCGCCGTGGTCTACCGCGCGCGTCGCCATGGCGAACGCGTCGGAGCCCGATCCGGCTTCCGACAGACAATACGAAGCCACCGTATCTTCCGCCAGCCGCGGCAAAAATCGCCGCTTCTGCTCCGCCGATGCCCATTTCAGCAGCGCGTTATTGCAGATAGTGTTTTGAACATCCACAATCACGCCCGCGGAAGGATCCACCGCCGACAGCTCTTCCACCGCCAGAATCGCTTGAAAGAAGGAACCGCCCTGACCGCCGTATTCCTCCGGGATTTCGATCCCCATCAGCCCCATCTCAAAGAACTGGCGAATGAGATCTTTGCGGAAAGCGCCGGCCTCATCCATCTCGCGCACATAAGGACGAATCTGCTCGCGCGCGAACTTGCGAACGGTGGATTGGAACAGCTTCTCGTCCGCAGTCAGCACGGTAAGCGGCTGCGGCGCGGCGTCGATGGCGTCAACGGTAGTGGCCATACGTTTAGTTTAATGGAGCCCCACTCACCGCGGAGAGACAGGGGCGCTGAGAAACATTTTCGCGCGCTTCTCTGCGTCTCGGCGTCTCTGCGGTGAGTAAGACGAACGATGAACGCCTACGCCGCCGTCATCGCCCGGTATTCCCGGCCTTGCGATTCCGCCACGCCATTATGCGTGACGAAGCCGTTGAACGTATTAACGCCCCCGCGGATCGAGGGATGCTTCTGGCATGCGCCCTCGAGGCCATTGTTCGCCAATTCCAGGAGATAAGGGAACGTCGCGTTGGTGAGCGCAAACGTCGACGTGTGCGGCACCGCCGCCGGCATATTCGACACGCAGTAATGCAGCACGCCGTCCACAAAGTAGATCGGTTCGGTGTGCGTGGTAGCGTGCGCCGTCTCGAAGCATCCGCCCTGATCGATCGCCACATCCACCACCACCGCGCCCGGCTTCATCGCCGAGATCATCTCTTTGCGCACCAGCTTCGGCGCGGACGCTCCCGGAATCAACACCGCCCCAATCGCCAGGTCGGCGGCCTTGAGCGTTTCGCCGATCGTCCACGCGTTCGAAGCGAGCGTGACCACCTGTCCATTGAAAATGTCGTCGAGTTCGCGCAGGCGCTTGAGGCTGCGGTCGATCATGGTCACGTGCGCGCCCAGTCCAAGCGCCATCTTCGCGGCGTTCGTGCCCACGATGCCGCCGCCCAGAATCACCACATTCGCCGGCGCCACGCCCGGCACGCCGCCCAGCAGGATCCCGCGTCCGCCGTTCGGCTTTTCGAGATATTGCGCGCCAATCTGAATCGACAGCCGTCCGGCGACTTCACTCATCGGTGTGAGTAGCGGCAGCGTGCCGTCGGATTCGAGAATCGTTTCGTAAGCTACGCCGCTCACTTTGGTTTCGAGCAGCTTGCCCGTGAGTTCCGGCAGCGGCGCCAGGTGCAAATAAGTAAAGAGAATCAAGCCTGGGCGGAAAAAGCCGTACTCGGAAGTCTGAGGCTCTTTGACCTTGATCACCAGATCGGCCCGGCCCCAAACGTCGGCGGCCTTGTCCAGAATCGTCGCGCCGGCGTGGACATATTCCTCGTTGGGAATCGAGCTTCCCGTCCCGGCATTGGTCTCGACCAGCACCTGGTGGCCGGCCTCGCGCAACGCGATCACACCGCTTGGCACCAGGCCAACGCGCGACTCGTGATCTTTCACCTCTTTGGGAACGCCGATGATCATGTGAACTTGTGTCTCCCGTGATAGAGTAACACCACTGCAAAGTGGGGATCTTGTGCGCGTAATCACTTACGGCCGGTGAGATCTGCGATCGAGCGTACCGCGCGGATGTAGCGCGGTAGCAGCTTTATTGATAGCGGAGAGCCTCGCTGGGTGGGACGGCGATGGCGTGGCGTGCCGGCAACAGGCAAGCGAGGAATGCGCTGAGAGCGAGAAGCGCGGCTGCTGCAAACAGACTGGCTGCGGCAAAGTCGTTTTGCATCCAGTGGGCGAGGACGGCGCCGAGAAAGCTGTCAACGGCAAGACCGATGACAATGCCCGCCGCCGCGCTCACCAGCGCGATGCGCGCGGCGACCCACAGGACGTGTGCTCGCGGCGCGCCGAGCGCCACGCGGACGCCGAACTCCGTAGTCCGCTGCGCGACGCTGTAAGCGACGACGCTGAAGATGCCGACCAGCGCGAGCGCAAGCGCCATGGCAGAGAAGACGCCAAACAATATGGAGAAGAGCCGCTGGCGGCGGTATTGTTCGTCGCGCTCGAGGGCTTCGTTGAGGGTGAAGACGTCGTTGGAGATCTGCTGGTCGGAAGCGACGGATGCGATGGCGGCGCGGATGGAGTGCAGGCTGGCGAGGGGATCGCCCTGGGTGCGGACGAAAAACTGAAAGTAGTTCGGCATTGCGGTCGTGTGCGGAACGTAGATAGCGGGGACGACGGGGCGATCGACTCCGTCGTTACGCGCATCGCCGACAACGCCGATGATCTGGCGCCAGGCAGTGCTTTGAGCAGAGGTGGCCACGTAGCGACCCCGAATAAAAGCTGGAATGCGCAGTTGCCGCGTCAGGGCGTTGGACGAGGAGAGATAGCGCGTCGCGAAAGCGCGATTGACAACCGCGATGAAGTCGCCGCGAGCATTTTCATCCGTATTCCAGACGCGACCCTGAAGCAGAGGAATGCGGAGCGCAGCGAAATATCGCTGGCCGACCAGCATCACCCTGGCCTGCGGCTGCTCACCATCGCCGGTTCCGTCGATGGTGAAGGAGCTCTTAGCGTCAGGATAGGGCGGCGTGGCGCCGGCGGCGGCGACAGCGACCGTGGAGACACCGGGGACGGATGCGACCTTTTCCCGCAGTTGCTCAATGTAAGCGGTGCGCGCCTCTCGCGGCTGAATGCGGCTCCACTCGCCTGGGTCTTGGACGTGCAGCCTGATGTCGAGTTTCATCACATTTGCCGGGTCGTATCCAAGCGGCATGTGCATAAGTTTGAGAAAGCCGCGGGTGGCGGCGCCCGCGGTGGCCATGAGAAGCAGCGTGAGCGCGACTTGGGCGGCGATGAGAACGCTCCAGCGATGCCTTGCGTGAACCGCGGCGACGCCCCTGCCGGGGATCATACGCGCGGAATCGTGACGCGAGAGACGCAATGCGGGAACCAGACCGAACAGGATGCCGCAAAGCAGCGCGAGCCCGACAGAGAACGCGAGGATGGGAGCGTTGATGCGAATGACGGATTCGGCGGGAAAGGAATCCGGAGAAAGCAACAGGGGAAGCTTTGCAAGCCAGTACGACGCAGCAACGCCCAGGACTGCGCCGGTGCAGGAGATGACGACGGCTTCGACAAGCAACTGGCGGACGATGCGCCAGCGGCTGGCGCCGATCGCACTGCGGATGGCGAGCTCATGCTGGCGGCTGCGGCCGCGGGCCAGCAGAAGGATGGAGCAGTTGGCGCAGCCGACGATCAGCAGGAGCACAACGCCTGCGAGAAGGAGCGTCAGTGTGTGGCCGGTTTCCTCTTGGAAAAGCCAATTGATGGGCTCGAGCGCGAGACGCCAGCGATCGCGCAGCGGATTCTCTTTCGTAAACTGGCGCACGATGGGCTCCAGCGCGGCATTGGCGGCGGCAAGTGTGACATGCGGCCGGAGCTTGATCCACGGCAAGTATTCCAAGGAGGGAACGTTGGAAATATCCCTCATTAGACTGCCCGGCAGGTAAACATCGCCGGCGCCGATGGTGCTATTGAATGCGAAGCTACGCGGCATGATCCCGATGACGGTGTAAGGTGCGTGATCCATTTCCAGCGTATGCCCGATGATGTGGGGATCGCCGCCGAAGTGGCGCTGCCAGAAGCGGTAGTCGAGAACAACCACGGAGTGGCCGCCGTTCTCTGCATCGGATGGCTCGATGTTGCGGCCCAGAAGCGGGCGCACACCCAAAAAGGTCCCGGCATTCTCCGTGAGGTACACGCCAGAGATGTCTTCGGGCAGTCCGCCGCCGGTGATCTCCATGTGCGTGTTGTTGAACCCAAGGGCCGAATCGACGGGGGCCGCAAGGCGCAGCTCATCGATTCGTGCCTTGCTGAGGACAAACCAGCTATACTCGTCCGGATGTTGCCTGTCGATGAGGACTGGGTTCACGATGCGGTCGGCGCCGGCGTAGGGAAACGGGTGCAGCAGGACGGCATAGATGAGCGAGAACATCGCCGTGGTGGCGCCGATGCCGAGGGCAAGTGAGAGCACGGCGATGGCGGCGAACCCAAGGTTATGGCGCAGGGCGCGGAGGCCGTAGCGGATGTCTCCGCCTACCTCATCGAAGAGGCGGAGGCCGATAGCATCGCGGTAAGTCTCGTTTTGGGCCGCGGGCTGGCCGAGATCGATGCGGGCTTTGCGGCGGGCTTCCTCTTCGGAGAGGCCCTGGCGGATCAGATCCTTCTGGTAGGCATCGACGGTAAAACGAAACTCCTCTTCGATGTCGCCCTGGGTGCGCGGGGCCATGGACTGCCAGAGCTTGCGAATTGCGGCGAGGAGGCTCATATTTCGTCCGCCTTCTTGCCGAGAATGCCGGCGACGACAGCGGCCATATCGGTCCATTTGGCGGTCTCGGCCCTGAGTTGACGCGTACCCGCGGCGGTGAGCGAGTAAAAGCGGGCGCGGCGATTGTTCTCCGATTCACCCCACTCGCCTTTGATCCAGCCCCGGCGCTCAAGACGATAGACCGCGGTGTAGAAGGAGCCCTGCAGGATTTCGAGGCGCTCGCCCGAGATCTGCTGGATCCGCAGCAGGATGCCGTAGCCATGCAGCGCACCGAGCGAGATCGCCTTGAGAATGAGCATCTCGAGCGTGCCCTGCGGGAGTTCAACCGGTTTCGCCAACGGCTCTCCTATCTGGGAAAGGAGAATAACACGTTCTCTCCTTTTCCGTCAGAGGAGACTGCCGCCCCGGCGATTGTGTCTTAGTGTGGCATGGCGAGGTGTTTACCGGCGCAAACTTCCCCGGGAACATTCCGCCCGCACAACCGTCAGATAAGCATGCTTTCGATCTGGCACGACCTTCGGTACGGGCTGCGAGGTCTGCGCGCCAACCCTGGTTTTTCCGCGCTGGCGATGATTACGCTCGCGCTGGGAATCGGCGCCGCCACCACCATGTTCAGCGTAATCGAGAACGTGGTGATGGCTCCGTTTCCGTATCGCGATGCCGCCCAGATCGCGGCGTTCGATATCCACGATCTGGACAACGGACGCCCCGGAGGGCGCACCACGCTGCAGGCGGAGGAATATCTCGCCTTCCGCACGCAAAATCACGTGTTCCGCGAGGACATGGGAGGCGGTAATAGCGACGTATTATGGACTACGCCGGAAGGCACGGAACAGTTCGACGGGGCATATGTCACGCCGAATACGTTTCTCGCGCTCGGCGTGCCCGCCTTGCTGGGGCGCATCATCACGCCGCAGGACGCCAAACCCGGCGCGCCGCCGGTCTTCGTAATGGCTTACCAGATGTGGCAGCGTCGGTTCCATCTCGACCCTTCGGTATTGGGACGAACATTCATCCTGAACGGGCAGCCATGCGTGCTGGTGGGCATCATGCCGAAACGGTTTACCAAGCGCGGCGCCGATTTGTGGCAGCCGGCCGAGCTCGACCCGACGGACAAAGATCGGTGGTTCATTTTTCAGGCATGGCTCAGGCCTGGAGTGACCTTGAAGCAGGCGCAGGCGGATCTGCAGCCGATCGCGCAACGCTGGGCGCAGGCGCATCCCAAGGATTATCCAAAACGATTTTCGGTCGAGGTGACCAATTACGCGGACAGCATTGTGGGCCCGTTCAAGAAGACATTATTCACACTGCGGCCGCGGTGGCTACTGCTGTTGCTTATCGCATGCGTGAACGTGGCCAATATGCTTCTGGCGCGGGCCACGGCTCGCGACCGCGAGATGGCCGTGCGCGCGGCGCTGGGCGCCAGCCGTTGGAGGGTCGCGCGGCAATTGCTGGTGGAAAGCCTGCTTGCTGGCGATAGGCGGCGGAGCGTTGGGGACCGCATTCGCGTTTGGCGCCATTCGAGCGATAGCTACGATTCATTCCGGCGGGCGCGATTCCTCGCGAGGCTGAAATTGGGTTGAACGCCCCGGTGCTGTTGTTCAGCCTGGCGGTGGCGATCGCAACCTCGGTAATTTTTGGCCTCGCTCCGGCGCTGCAGCTTACGCGGCGCAATATCGTCGAACCGTTGAAGGATTCGGGCCGCGGCGTCAGCGGCGGGTTCCGCCGCGGGCGGTTGCGCAATGCGCTGGTCGTGGTGGAGATGGCGCTCTCGATGGTGCTGCTGACCGGCGCAGGGTTGATGATTCGCACGTTTGCCGCGCTGCAGACCAGTGATTTGGGCTTCAACCCAGCCAACATCCTGGTGGCGCGCCTTCCCTTCCCCCGCGGCCAATACAAGACCGCCGCCGAGAAACAGCGCTTCTTCGGCCAGCTTCTGCCGCGCGTCAAGGCCATTCCCGGAGTGGTGGAAGCCACCGAAACCAGCACGCTGCCTCCCTACGGCGGGATTGGAACGGATATCGAGATCCCCGGCAAGGTGCATAGCGACAGATGGGACGCCATCTTTCAATTGGTGAGCGAAGGCTATTTCGGCACGCTTGGTTCGCGGTTGGCGCAGGGGCGTTTGATTGATGCGGGCGAAGTTTTGGCCGGGCGAAAGCTGGCTGTGGTGAATCAAACGCTGGCGCGAAAGTATTTCGGGCACGAGAATCCGATTGGCCGGCAGGTGGAAATCAAACGCCTCGCAACGCTCGACGATTCTCCTGTGGCGAACCCCGTATTCGAGATTGTCGGGCGTAATTGGGGACATGAAAAACAACGGCCTGCAAGACCCGGTGCGTCCTGAGATCCTGATTCCCTACACCGTCACGGGCAACTATGAGCGCGGAATTCTGGTGCGGACCGTTGGTAGTCCGATGCCGCTGCTCGACCCGGTACGGCGGCAAATCTGGGCCGTGGACCACCACGTGGCGCTGACGATGACGCGCACGCTGGAGGATTTTCTTTCGGACTTTTCGTACTCGCAGCCGCGGTTTGTGTTGCTGGTGCTCGGGGTATTTGCGGCGATCGGGCTGGCTCTGGTGGCCGTCGGCGTCTACAGCGTAGTAGCGTACACGGTGTCGCGCCAGACGCGCGAGATCGGCATCCGCATTGCGCTGGGCGCGGGCCGCCCAGAGGTGCTGGGAATGGTTTTTCGCATGGGCGCCTGGCTGATCGCAGCCGGCCTCGCATTCGGATTGGCCGCAAGCTTCGCCGTAAATCGTGTACTCGCCAGCGAATTGTGGGGCGTGTCGCCGCACGATCCGGGGACATTCGTGGCCGTCAGCCTGGTGGTGATAGCCGCGGGCGCGATGGCCTGTTGGTTCCCGGCGATGCGCGCGACGCGAGTGGACCCGTTGGTGGCGCTACGCTCCGAGTAGCGCCGTGCGCACGAGTTCGCTTTGCTCTTTCTGATGGCGCTTGCCGGAACCTGTCGCGGGGCTGGCCGATGGCGTGCGGCCCGCATAGCGCAATTCGCGCCCCGTGGGCGCCAGTAGCGGCGCCATGTATTCGCGCACGAAGCGCCACGCGCCCATGTTGGCGGGCTCTTCCTGCGCCCAGATGACCTGCGCGTTGGATGGATAGCGCGCCAGAATCTGCACGGCTTGAGCCGCTGCGAACGGGTACATCTGCTCCACGCGAACGATGGCGGCATTCGCAATCTTCTGATCGTCGCGCGCAGCCAGCAGATCGTAATAAACCTTGCCTGAGCAGAAGACCACGCGCGAAACCTGCGCGGCGTCGGCCGTCTTATCGTCGAGAATTTCGACGAACTTGCTCGTGCTGAATTCGTCGAGCTGCGAAACAGCTTTGGGATGGCGCAGCAGGCTCTTGGGCGTGAAAATGATCAGCGGCTTGCGCACGCCGCGGCGGTCTTTGCCGCCATACATCTGGCGTCGCAGAACGTGGAAATATTGCGCGGGCGTGGTGCAATTCACCACCTGCATGTTGTCCTCGGCGCAGAGTTGCAGGAAGCGCTCGATGCGCGCGCTCGAATGTTCGGGCCCCTGGCCCTCGTAGCCATGCGGCAACAGCAACACCAGGCCGCTCGGCTGTCCCCACTTCGATTCGGAGTTTGAAATGAACTGGTCGATGATGATCTGCCCACCGTTGGAGAAGTCGCCGAACTGCGCTTCCCACAACACCAGCGCCAGCGGATCGCCTACCGTGTACCCGAACTCGAACCCGAGCACCGCGAATTCGCTGAGCGAGCTGTCGTAGACGTCGAACCGCGCCTGATCCGCTGCGAGGTGCTGCATGGGAATGTAGCGCGAGCTGTTTTCGGAATCATAGAACGCCAGATGGCGCTGCGTGAACGTGCCGCGGCCGGAATCTTCGCCGCTGAGGCGCACGCGCGTGCCCTGTAACACCAGCGAGCCGAAAGCCAGCGCTTCACCGAAAGCCCAATCGACGGGCAAATTCTTTTCGATGGCTTCGCGGCGCTTGTCCACGAAACCGCGCAGCTTAGGATGCAGGTGGAAATCCGTAGGGAAAGTAGTGATGCCGCGGACCACGCGCTCGATCATTTCGCGATCGATGTTCACCGGCGGCGCCGGCTTCGCAAGCTCCTCAGCCGGGGGTACAACTAGCTCTTCGAGTTCATAGGGCGCAGCCTGCTTCTGCACTTCCGCGTGCGCGGCGGCAAGGCGATCGATCGCCGCCTTGTGCATCGCTTTGACTTCTTCCGCGGTGACAAGCCCTTCGCGAATCAGGCGCTCGCCATAGAGCGTCGCGACAGAGGGATGCTCCTTGATCTTGCGGTACAGAATCGGCTGCGTATAGCTCGGGTCGTCGGCTTCGTTGTGGCCATGGCGCCGGTAGCAGATCAAATCGATAACGACGTCGCCCTTGAATTGTTGCCGGTAATCGTAAGCGATCTGCGCCACCCGAATGCCGGCTTCCGGATCGTCCGCATTGATGTGGAAGATGGGCGTCTGAAAGCCGCGCGAAATATCAGTGCAGTATTGCGTCGAGCGCGATTCATCCGGCAGCGTCGTGAACCCGATCTGGTTGTTGATGATGAGGTGAATCGTGCCGCCCGTCGAATAGCCGTCCAACTCTGCAAGGTTGAGCGTTTCGGCGACCACGCCTTGTCCCGCAAAGGCCGCGTCGCCATGCAGCAGCAGCGGCAGGATGCGTTCGCGCGCCGTATCGCCGAGCTGATCCTGCTTGGGCCGCGTGATGCCCTCGACCACCGGGTCGACGGCTTCCAGGTGGCTCGGATTGGGCGCCACCGAAATCTTCAGTTCGCTTCCGTTTTCGAACTTCCGCTCGCCCAGTCCGCCGAGGTGATATTTCACGTCGCCTGAGCCCTGCACGCTGGTGGGGTCTACGCCTTCAAATTCGGAGAAGATCCACTTCACGTCGATGCCCAGCGCGTTTGCCAGCAGATTGAGCCGGCCGCGGTGCGACATGCCGATTACAGCTTCCTTAACGTTGTTATTGGCGGCGCGGCGCAGAATCGCTTCGAGAATCGCGATGGCCGCTTCGCCGCCTTCGAGCGCAAACCGCTTCTGGCCAATAAAGCGCGAATGCAGAAAATGCTCGAATTCTTCGGAGGCAATCAGGTCGCGCAACACGCGCAGGCGAACTTCCTTCGCCAGCGGCCAGTTATTGGTTTGTGGCTCCATGCGCTGCTGCAGCCAGCGCTTCCGTTCCGGCAACTGGATGTGCATGTACTCGGCGCCGATTTTGCCGCAGTAAGTCTGCCGCAAGCGCTCGAGAATTTCGCGTAGCGTCGATTCGCCTTTGCCCGTCGACTGGCCTAGCGTGCCGGCGAAGAATTCGCGATCGAGATCCCAAATCGTGAGGCCGTAAGTTTCAGGGTCCAGTTCCGCATGATGTCCGGGCTCTGCGCCCAGCGGATCGAGATCCGCAATCAAGTGGCCGCGCACTCGATAGGCGTTGATCATCTGGATCACGCCCGCTTCCTTGGCGATCTCTTCCAGTTGCGCCGCGCTGCGTCCCGGCAGAAGACCCGTGCGGTCGGTTTCCCAGCGAACGGGCATGTGCGGCATATGCAGATCGCCGAAGATGCCGTCGTAGAAGCCGCCCTCGCCATCCAGCAGTCCCTGTAATTTGCCCAGAAACGCGCCCGATTCCGCGCCCTGGATAATTCGGTGATCGTAAGTCGAGGTGATGGTCATCACCTTGCTGATGCCCAGCACCGCTCGCGTTTCGTTGGCGGCGCCCCGATATTCAGCCGGATAATCGATTGCGCCCGTCGCCACGATGCAGCCCTGGCCCATCATCAGCCGCGGATTCGAAGACATCGTGCCGACCGTTCCCGGATTGGTGAGCGAGATCGTGGTGCATTGGAAGTCCGCCGGCGTAAGCTTGCTGGTGCGGGCGCGGGCGACCAGATCGTCGAAGGCCGCGAGGTACTCGTGGAACGAGAGCGCTCCGGCGTTCTTGATATTTGGCACCATCAGGCTGCGCGCGCCGTCTTTCCCGGCGACATCCACCGCAATCCCGAGGTTGATCTGCGGGCGCTGCAACCGGTAGGGCTGGCCGTCGCGCTCGGTATAAGCGTTGTTCAAGGCCGGAATATCGCCCAGCGCTTTGACAATGGCCCAACCGACGATGTGCGTGAACGAAACCTTGCTCTTGCCGAGAATCGAGCGATGCTGGTTAATGACCCGCCGGTTCTCCTCCATCACCTTCACTGCGATCGTGCGCTGCGAGGTGGCGAGTGGAATGAAAACACTGGCAGCCATGTTCTCGGCAATGCGTCCGGCCGCGCCGCGCAGCGCTTGAAGCTGCTCGCCTGGACCCGGTTCGATCGCCGGAGCGGCGGGAACAGGAACAGGCGTGGCAACTGTCGCCGCCGAACGCGCTCCGTTCGACCCGTTGCCATTCGTCGTTTCGAACACATGCTTCCAGCTCTCATCGACGTTGGAGCGATCGTGCAAATATTGTTGATAAAGCTCGTCTTCGAGCCAGCTATTGATGCCCAGATCGGGGCCGGATTTGGCAGCCATGGAGGGAGAAAACTTCCTAAATCTAATGATAGCGTGTCGGAGCGCGAAGAAAATAAACGCCCTCCCAATCCGCGCTTGAGCTGCCTTTTTCCGCGCTCACCTCCGTTTACTGGACGCACGCCGCAGACGCGGCTATCCTGGGGTTCGATTTGGCGACACACCTAATCGCGTTCACGGCAGGACTGCTGCTGACCATTCTGCTGCTCGCGCTGACATTACGCGCCGCGAAGCTGCCTGGGACGCCAAAAGCAAACATCCTATTCGCCGCCTGCGCCATGCTGTGGAGCCTGGGTGGTCTGTTGGAGACGGCACTCCTGGCGCTTGGATCGGAACGCTACGACCATCGCACGCTGGCCGCCAAGGCCCTGCAATTGACCGGCGCGGTATTCTTTCCAATCGTTGTGCTCGCCGTGTGGCGGCGTTTTGTATCGGAAGGCTGGCAACGTACCGCAATGCGTGCCATAACCTTCGTCGCAATCGTGTCTGCCATTGGCATCGCGGTTCTGGCGTGGCTCCCGGCGCTCTCCAACATTTCGCCGGATGCGCTGCCTTCGGTAAGCCAGCTTACGGCGTGGAACGGCGCCGCGGTTCTGCTCGCCGGCGCTCTAGTCTCGCTGCGCAAGACCGCGCCGCGCGCGGTCTATCTTCCCTCGCTGGCGATTGTGGGATGCGCCTGCGGAGCTGCGGCGGCGTTGTCCACGGAACGCCATACCAGGAGTGGCGGGCTCGAGTTCCACCTGGAATCCCTGGGCGGGCATCTGATCCTCGCGATCGTGCTCTGCGCGTTCCTCCTGTTCGCCCGGTTCCGCTATGCCGATATCTTCGTCCGCTACGGAGTGCGCATCGTATTGGCTGGAACCTGGGCCGCGGTGATATCGTTCATCGCGCAAAGCCCCATGTCACAGCAGCTCGCCATGCATACACATTCGCCATGGGCGGCTCACATCTTCGCCGTCGTGTTGGTCGCCAACGCGCTCCTGCTCTCTTTTACCTTCATCGACGACCGCCTGAGCGCCGCGGTCAGCCGGTGGCTATTCGACACGCCGGACTATCGCGCCGCCGCGCGAGAATTCGCCAACCGGCTGCGGACGCTGCACACCGAATCGGAAGCGCTGGCCGCACTAGAAGAGGCGGCGCGCCGTCCGTTGGAATTGAGTGGAGCGCGTGCCATCGCGATCGATGCGCTAACGCACCAGCACGCGCCGGCGGGCCTGCTCGATGGCGAGATCGCCGAGTTGGATCCCTCAACTGGCACGCCTGAGCTTCCGCACGCCGAGGCGCTGATTCCCATCTCTTCCAAGGGGCGTGTGACTCACGCCCTGGCGGTAGCGCCGGGCATCGGACGTCCGGGCTTAGTGAGCAACGCGCTCGATTACCTGCGCGGCATCGCGGCGCAGTGCGGGCATCGGTTGGATGCGCTGCGGCAGGAGCGGGAAGCCGTCGAACGCTCGAGCCGCGAAGCGCTGTTGCTGCAGCAGGTGACGGAAGCCGAATTGAAAGCGCTCCGGGCGCAGATCCATCCGCACTTCCTGTTCAACTCGCTGAACACCATCGCCGATCTCATCGTTCGCGACCCGAAACGCGCCGAAGAGATGACTCTGCGCCTCGCCCGCGTCTTCCGCCATGTGCTGGCGCACCTCCGCCACCCGCTGACTTCCGTACGCGACGAAATCGCGTTCTTGCGGACGTATCTTCATATTGAGGAGGCGCGCTTTGGCGAGCGGCTGCAAGTCGAAATCGAAGTGGATCCCGCGGCCGAAGCGGCGAGCATACCTTCGCTCATTTTGCAGCCGCTGGTAGAGAACGCGTTGAAACACGGCCTGGGACCGAAGCCCGGACTGGGACGGCTCTGGATCACCGCGCGCGCGGAAGGGGACGCAATTCGCATGACGGTGGAAGATGATGGCGTCGGACCGGAAGCACAGCCGCAACGTCTGCCGGGAAACGAATCGCAAAGCGTGGGGCTGGCCAATGTCGCCGATCGCTTGCGGACCTTGTATCAGGAGCGCGGCAGCGTCCGCCTCGAACCGCGCCCCGGAGGCGGCAGCCGCGCTACCGTGATCGTGCCGCGTTCAGAAGAGGCGCACTCGTTATGAGATGCATCATCGCCGATGACGAGGCCCCCGCGCGATCGCGCTTGCGGCGCATGTTGGCGGCGCATTCTCAGATCGAAATCGTGGGCGAAGCTTGTGACGGCCTCGCGACCATCGAGCAGGTAGAAACCCTGCGGCCGGAGCTGTTGTTCCTCGATATCGCGATGCCCGGATTAACCGGCTTCGAAGTGATGCACGCGCTGCCGCCCGAAGTTCCACCGCCGCTCGTCATCTTCGTCACCGGGTACGATCAACACGCTCTGGCGGCGTTTGAAGCCAACGCGTTGGCGTACCTCTTGAAGCCCGTGGAACCGGAACGGCTGGCGCAAGCGGTGTCCCGTGCGCTCAAGCTGGGCGCTGGCGCGCAGGCGGAGCGAGAGCGCGTGCATCGCGTGGCGCGCGAGGCGCCGAAGACGCTGCGGCAGATCGTGTGCCGCAGCCACGGCAAGCTGATGCTCATGCCACCGGCCCAGGTCTTGTGGTTCGACGTCGAGAGCGGCATTGTTAAAGCACACACCGATTCCGGAACGTTTTGGGTGAACTATCAACTCTCGGAACTGGAAGCCTGTTTGCCCGCCGATCTTTTCTTTCGCGCGCGCCGCGAGGTGTTGGTGAACGTACAACGGATCAAGGAAATCCGCCCCTATTTCAAGAGCGGATTCCTGCTGATTATGCCTGACGCCGCGTCTACCGAAATTGTCGTGAGCGAGCGCCAGGCGCGTTTGTTCCGCCAGCGGATTCCGGGGCTGTAGCGCCCGCGCCGGAAATTCCGCGCTCAGACGAAGGGCTTCGCGCCCGCGCGATTTGCATTGAGCCCTGCCGCTCACCCCGCGTATCGTCGAATCGAGAGGGGAACTCAATGAAGAAATGGATTGCGGTGATCGCGCTTACGGCCCTGGGCCTTGTGGCGCAAGACAAGAGGACAACCGAGCCGATCAAGATTGCTGGCGCATGGACAATGAACCTGGACACGCCACACGGTCCCGTCGAAGGGCCGCTGCAATTGAAGCAGGATGGCGCCACCGTAACGGGAACATTCGAAGCGGAGAATTTCGGGACGATGCCGGTGACCGGAACGCTGGATGGCAAGAAAATCGAGATCACGCTTGAAGTCGTAGCGGCGCAGATGAAGTTCAAGCTCAGCGGAACCGTGGATGACAAAGGGATGAGCGGCTCGACCGAGATGGGCGGCGGGTGGAAGGCGGCGCGAAAGTGAAACCGCGGAAGCGGGCGCTGCTGGCCGGGCTGTTTGCGGGCGCGGCGCTCGTTGCGCAGCAGAAGTCGATCCTGGGAACGGTGACCGAGTTCCGGGTGGATTCGCTGCAGTTTGTAGTGAAACCCGACAGCGGCGCCGTTCAAGTCTTCCCGGTGGGACCCGACACCGAAGTCATGCGCGTCCCACCGGGAGAAGTCACGCTGGAACACGCGAAGCCCTCGGCCCTCGCCGACATCGCGCTTGGCGACCGCGTGCTCGCGACGTTCGTCGACGGATTGACGGAGGCGCGGCGCATCGTAGTCGTAGCTCTCGGCGAGATTGCGCGGCGCAACGAAGCCGAACGTCTCGATTGGCAAAAGCGCGGCGTTTCCGGTATCGTGACCGCGAAGAACGGCGGCGAGATTTCGATCGCGCTGCGCAGCGCGCAGGCCGGCCGCAGCGTCATACTCATCGCGGACGCGCACACCAGGATCCGACGCTACGCCGCCGGCTCGGTGAAGTTCACAGCGGCGGTTCCAGGTGATGTTTCGGAGCTGACGATTGGCGATCAGGTGCAGGCGCGGGGTGAGAAGCTTGCCGATGGATCGAGGATCGCCGCGGAAGACATCGTGTTCGGGACTTTTCTGACCAAGATCGGGACGATCACGGCTGTCGATCGGGAAGAGCATGAGATTCGGATCGCCGAGGCGGCGGATGGGCGCGCGTGGACTATCCGTATCACCGTCGAATCACAACTCAAAGCGATGCCCGATCTCCGCACGGCGTTCGCCGTCGCGACATCTGGAAATCACGGCGCAACGCCGGCTCAGCCAAAAGGCGTCCCCGTTGACATGGCGCAGATACTGCAGTCGCTGCCACTCGCGCGATTCGACGACCTGAAGGTAGGCGGAGGGGTAGTGCTGACCAGCACGGGCGGCACGGAATCCAATGAATTGACCGCGATCATGCTCCTGACCAACGCTGATTTTCTAGTGCAGATGGCCAAGCCCGCCAGCGGACAGAGCGGCGCGATGGATGCGTTCGTCCGCATGCACGGCGGCATGCTGGGCGGCGGCGCGAGTCTAAGCCTGCCCGCGATCATCCCGTAGAAAAGTTCCCCATGCAACGGTTGCTTCCACTTCTTGCGCTCGTCGTGTGCCTGGTCGAGTCGTGGGGCAACGCGGCCACGCTGGCCGGCACAGTAACCGATCCCTCCGGCGCGGCCATTGGTGGGGCAACCGTGCAACTGCGTGGGTCCAGCGGCGAGCGGCGAGCGAAAACCGGCAAATCCGGCCGATACGAAATCACGACGCTCCCGGCGGGTGAGTATGAAACGACGATCTCAGCCAAAGGCTTCGCGCCCGCACGAAAGCGCTTGGCGATTACCGGCGCCACCATGTTCGATGCGCAGCTCGCGATCCTGCCCGTTCGCAGCACGGTGAGCATCGGCGATGGCGCGGGCCGCATCTCTGTTCAGCCCGATGCCAATAGCTCCGCCGTAACGATCCGCCAACGGCAGATCGCGGCGTTATCGGACGATCCCGATGAGCTTGCATTACAACTGCAGGCCTTGGCCGGCCCCGCGCCCGGACCGAACGGCGGGCAGGTATTCGTCGACGGATTCACCGCCGGAAATCTTCCACCGAAATCGGCCATCCACGAGATCCGCATCAACGCGAACCCCTTCTCGGCCGAATACGATCGCCCCGGTTTCGGTCGCATCGAGATCTTTACCAATCCTGGCGGCACCACATTTCACGGTCAGCTTTTCGCCCAATACAACAGCGGGATTCTGGATTCGCGCAATCCGCTGCTGGCGCAGCCCGGAAATCCGCCGTACCACGCCCAATCCGAGGGCTTGAACTTGAGTGGTCCGCTGCGCAAGAGCAAAGCGTCCTTCACTCTCGATGCCGAATCGCGGCGCACGCGCGACGATGCCTTCGTGCTCGCCACTACGCTCGACGCCAAGCTCAACCAGACCGAGCCCGCGCCGCAATCGCGGCTCGCCTTCAATCCGCGTGTGGACTACGCCATCAACGCGAAGAACACGCTGACCGCGAGGTATCAGGACATCCGCGCCGATCTCGACAATCAGGGAGTGGGCGGCTTCAACCTGCCGTCCCGCGCCTACAACCAACGCCAGACGGAGAATGTCGCGCAGATTTCCGAAATCTACGCCATCTCCGAACGATTGGCCAACGAACTGCGCTTTCAGTCTCTGCGTTCCGCCACACGCAATATTGCGGATTCGAGCGCTCCGGCGATCGATGTAGTAGGCGCGTTCTTCGGAGGCGGCGCGACCGTGGGCAATTCGCACAGCACGACTGATTCATGGGAAGCGGGCGATCTGTTGGCGGACGTCCACGGCAAGCATACGTGGAAATGGGGCGGGCGCATCCGCCGCTCCGTTCTCACTGATACTTCGCTCGCGAATTTCGCGGGCACGTTCACGTTCTTCACGCTCGATCAATACGCGCAGGGACTTCCAGCGCAGTTCAGCCTCAACGCTGGGAATCCGACGACGCGCGTGCCGCAGACGGACCTGGGGCTGTTCGTCAACGACGATTGGCGCGTGCGCGCCAATCTCACCGTGAGCTTCGGGCTGCGCTACGAAGCGCAGACCAACATCAGCGACCATCGCGACTGGGCGCCGCGCGCCGGGTTGGCGTGGGGCATCGGCAAGAAGACCGTACTCCGCACTGGAGTCGGCGCGTTTTACGATCGCGTTCCCGCAACGCTCACGCTCAACAGCATCCGGTACAACGGCGTCACCCAGCAATCCTATTTGATCCTGAACCCGACGTTCTTCCCGGGGATTCCACCGCTCTCCGTACAACCGCAGGAACTTCAACCTCTCTTTGCCGGTCTCGTGGCGCCTCGCTTGTATCAAGCCAGCGCCGGCATCGAACGGCAATGGAACACCGCGACGCGCACATCGATCACCTGGACCGGCAGCCGCGGGGTTCACCTTCTCAACTCGCGCAACATCAACGCGCCCATCAGCGGGGTTTATCCATATGGCGATCCTTCGATCCTCCTGTTGACGGAGCCGGCCGGTTTGAGTAGCCAGAATCAACTGGTGGTTCAGGCGAATGTGAACGCGAAGCGCGTGACGTTTTTCAGTTCCTACACCCTTTCGTACGGCTCCGATAACAACGAGGGCGCGCCGGCCAATCCTTACGATCTGCGTGCAGAGTGGGGGCCGTCATCCTACGGCGGTATCCGTCACCGGCTCGCGGCGGGTGGAACGATCACGGCGCCGCGGGGGTTCAGCGTGAGCCCGTTCATCATCGCCAACAGCGGCCAGCCCTACAACATCACTACCGGCTTCGATCCGAATGGCACTGGCTTCCCCGCGGCGCGTCCGGCCCTGCTGGCGGGCGTTGTAGCAGCGAACTGCGTGTATGAGCCCGGCTTCGGATGCTTCGATCTGGCGCCCGATCCTGGGATGACAGTCATCGGCCGCAATTCAGCCTACGGACCAGCGGCCATCAATCTGGCGCTGCGTGTCTCTCGCACGTGGGCGTTCGGCGACGCGGGCCCGGCGGGCAAGCGTTACAACATCACTCTTTCCGCCTTCACGCTGAACGCGCTCAACCATGCGAATTATGCGGCTCCGGAGGGCGATCTCTCGTCGCCTTACTTCGGCCAGCCGCTCAGTCTCGGCGGCTTGATCGTGATGTCGCACGGCGGCGCGGCCAGCACCTACAACCGCAAAATCGATCTGCAACTTCGCTTCAGTTTCTGACGGCTGCAATCGCCGACAGCATGCTAATATTGCCGCCATGAGTTCACGCTTTTCCCGCCGCGAGTTCGCCCGCGCCGGCGCGGCGGTTTCGCTTGCGTCCCTGCTGCCACGCAAGGTTTTCAGCCAGGGGTCGGCCCCGAAAAAGGCCGTCATCCACCATACGCCCTGAGTTGCATTCACACTTCGCGGAACACCTCGGTTCGTGCACTTACGGGGGTATTTGGGTGGGCAAGAACTCGCCGATTCCGAACATCAACGGCTACCGCAAAGCGACGGTAGATTACCTCAAAGAACTGGGCGTGCCCGTGCTCCGATGGCCGGGCGGCTGCTTCGCCGACGACTATCACTGGCGCGATGGCATCGGCCCCGCGGCGCAGCGCCCGAAGCGCGCGAACGTCAATTGGGGACACTACACCGAAGACAACAGCTTCGGCACGCACGAGTTCGCCGGCTTCTGCCGGCTGATCGGCGCGCAGCCGTATTTCGCGGCCAACGTCGGCACCGGCTCACCCCGCGAATTTCGCGATTGGGTGGAATACTGCAACTTCCCCAAAGGCAGTACGCTCGCCGATGAGCGCGCCGCCAACGGATCGCCCGAGCCCTTCAACGTGCGCTACTGGGGCGTCGGCAACGAACTCTGGGGATGCGGCGGCAACTTTCAACCGGAAGCCGCAGCGTCCGAATTCCGCCATTACGCGACGTTCGGTAACCTGATCGGACGCCAGAACGCACAAGACGTTGGCATGGAACCGGTTTATCTGGTTGGCTGAATGAACACCCAATTTGCCTTGTTCCCGCGCGTGGAACAGGCGTTGGTGGCGCAGCGCACGCTGCTTGACGGATACGATCCACAACGCCGCATCGGGCTGATTCTCGATGAGTGGGGCGTGTGGGATCGCATTCCAGCCAGCGACGAAAAGAAGTACGGCAAGCTCTGGATGCAATCGACCATGCGGAGCGCGGTGGCCGCGGGATTGGGCCTCAATATCTTCAACCGCCAGGCCGATAAGCTTTTCATGTGCAACATCGCGCAGTTGATCAATGTGCTGCAGGCGGTGCTGATGACGGATGGCCCCGAAGGCAAGAACTGCGTGCGCACCACCAGCTACTACGCCTTTATGCTCTTCAAGACGCATCGCGGCAAGACTGCGCTCAAAGTGGAATACGACGGCATGCACACGGGAATGGATCAGGATCCGGCGCCTCAGCTATCAATATCCGCTTCGAAGCAAGGCAGCCAGACAGTCGTGACACTAGTGGATTGTCCCAGTCATTTCGTAACCGATTGGCGGGGATTGCGACGCGTGTCATCGGTGAGAAGGAACAGCGGAATTGCTCCGCTGAGTTGCCATAGTCTCGAATCACTTCCGGAGTTTTCGCTCCCGGTCGGCCAGCGGAAGGCAAGGCTACATGGCTAGCAACGATCCGAACTTCGAACAGAAAGCCGCCGACATCATCGCTCTCTACATGAAACCGCCGCAGCACGCCGCGTTGTTCTGCGTTGACGAGAAGAGCGCGATCCAGGCGCTCGACCGTCTCGATCCGGTGTTGCCGCTGTCGCCCGGCCGGGCCGAACGGCACGGATTCGAATACTATCGGCATGGAACGCTGTCTCTTTATGCGGCTCTTGATGTCAAGACCGGAAGGGTCGTTGGAAAGACCGCACCGCGGCACACGAGCGTGGAGTTCGTTGACTTTCTGGAAGAAGTCGTGGCGTCCGCCAAATGGGCGCGCGAAATCCACATCGTCTTAGATAACCTCTCGGCGCACAAGACCAAAACAGTGGAAGAGTTTTTGATCGCTCATCCGAAGGTCCGGTTTCATTTCACGCCGACCTACTCTTCCTGGTTGAATCAGATCGAGATCTGGTTCTCCAAGATCGAACGCGATGTCATCGCCCGCGGCGTCTTTACAAACTTTTCGAATGTTTCTGTTTTATGCGCGGAGAAGAGATCAGCAGCAGTTGGGGTTTTCATATGAGCCGGTGTGGAATCACGCGGTGTTCAGCAAGAATCGGGAACGGTTGTTAAATCAAGATGTCGCGCAAGCCTTTTTCAGCCGTGTGCTGACGCAGGCCAAACCACACCTGTCGGATGAACACTTTACCGTAGATGGCACGCTGATCGAAGCGTGGGCCAGCCAAAAGAGTTTTCAGAAGAAAGACGGCGGCGACGGAGACGGCTCGCAGTTTCGCGGCGAACGGCGCAGCAACGATACGCATGAGTCGAAGACCGATCCCGGGGCCAAGCTGTATCGCAAAGGCAGCGGCCAGGAAGCCAAACTGGGGTATCTGGGTCACGTGCTGATGGAGAACCGCAACGGCTTGATCGTGGATGCGATGGTGACGCAAGCGGACGGAACGGCGGAGCGGGACGCGGCCCTGCTGATGGTGCATCGCAAGTGGCGCAGGAACCGGCGCTGGGGTTCGCGTAAGCCGATCAGCGTGGGAGCCGATAAGGCATACGACACGCGGGACTTTGTATGGATTTCGATTCCGTTGATCCAGGTAAGCGAGCATGGCCTTTTCCAATTCTCCGACGGCGGTATGGCTGCCCCGCCGCACGCAGCGTTCGGTCACTTCGGCGAACAGCCGCTCAACCAGATTCAGCCAACTTCCGCTCGTGGGCGTGAAATGGACGTGGTAACGGGGATGGCGCACTAACCAAGAGCGCACTTTGCTGACCTTGTGGGCGCCATAGTTGTCCATCACCAGATGAACCTCCAGCCCGCGCGGAAGATTGGCATCGACATCGTTGAGAAATCGCAGGAATTCCTGATGCCTGTGTCGTCGATAACAGTTGCTGATGGTGACGCCGCTTGCCACATCCATCGCCGCAAACAGGGAAGTCACTCCGTGCCGTTCGTAATCGTGCGATTGCCGCGCCGGCACGCCCGGCGCCAACGGCAAAATCGGCTGCGTCCGGCTCAACGCCTGCACCTGACTCTTTTCGTCTACGCATAAGACGATCGCTCGATCCGGCGGATGCATGTACAAACCGACAATATCCCGAACCTTCTCAATAAATTGAGGGTCTTTGGAAAGCTTGAAGTTCTCCACCCGGTGGGGCTGCAATCCAAAGGCATGCCAAATCCGCACGACGGCTGTCTGCGACAAGCCTGCCTTTTTCGCCATGAGCCGCGTGCTCCAGTGGGTGCTGCTAGCCGGCATCGACTCCAGCGTTTTGGTGATAACGGCCTCCACCTGCTTATCCGTAATCGACCGCGGAGCACCCGGCCGGGGCTCATCGAGCAAGCCTTCCAGCCGATTCACTCGAAAACGCTCCCGCCATTTACAAACGGTGGCTCCTGTGATCTGCAACTTCTTGGCTACCGCTCCATTGTTCAAACCCTCATCGCAGCTGAGTACAATGCGAGCCCGCATTGCCATGGCTTGTGCCGACTTCGGGCGACGAGCCAACATGGTGAGCTTCTCTCTTTCCTCCTCCGTGAGGTTGAGCGGTTTGGTGGGGCGTCCGATACCCATGCCTCCAGTATGAGGGTATCGCATCATTTATTCAATGAATTTCCAACTCACAACACTAGTGAACCCGCGGCACGATCTCGCCATGGAAGTCGATTGCGCGCTGAATGACATCTCTGCGAAGAGCGGCAACGCACAAATCCTGCACGATTCCGATATCAACGCGTATAACAGCTTCGATCATCCGGATCGCGTGACCATCAAGCCGCACCAGGTTGCGGTAAGCGGCGGCGGCTTCCAGATCACGCTGCCCGCGATGTCTGTGGCGACTGTAACCCTTCAGGCCTAAAGGGCTGATTCGCCACACTGCTGTAACAGATTTACCCGAACTGCGTCACTGACTCGCGTTACCCTAGCCTCAGGAGGAATCGATGCAATTAGGAATGATCGGCCTGGGCCGTATGGGCGCTAACATGGTGCGCCGACTGATGCGCGGAGGCCACGAATGCGTAGTCTTCGACCGAACCCCCGAGAGCGTGAAGAAGTTGGCGGCCGACGGCGCAACAGGGGCCGACTCGCTGGAAGATTTCGTTAAAAAGCTTAAGGCGCCTCGCGCGGTCTGGCTGATGGTTCCGGCCGCTGTGGTCGATCATACGCTGGAAGATCTGACCAAATTGCTCGCGAAAGACGACATCATAATCGATGGCGGCAATTCGCATTACATCGATGACATCCGCCGCGCGGAAGAACTGAAAGCGAAAGGCATTCACTACGTCGACACCGGAACGAGCGGCGGCGTTTGGGGGCTCGAACGCGGCTACTGCCAGATGATCGGCGGCGAAACGGCCACTGTGCAGCATCTCGACCCGATCTTCAAAACGCTTGCGCCCGGCAAGGGGAATATCGACCCGACGCCCGGACGCGACAAAGCGCCAGGCACCGCACAAGAAGGCTATCTGCACTGCGGTCCCTCCGGCGCCGGTCACTTCGTCAAGATGGTTCACAACGGCATCGAATACGGCATTATGGCGGCGTTCGCCGAAGGCTTCAACATCCTCAAGCACGCCAATGCGGGCAAGGACTCGCGCCTGAAAGACGCCGAAACGGCGCCCATGCGCGATCCGAAGCATTATCAGTACGATCTTCCGCTGGCCGACGTCGCCGAGGTCTGGCGCCGCGGCAGCGTAGTGGCGTCGTGGCTGCTCGATCTGACGGCGATCGCGCTCTTCGAATCGCCCGATTTAGCGAATTTTTCCGGCCACGTTTCCGATTCCGGCGAAGGGCGCTGGACGGTGCTCGCGGCGGTGGATGAATCGACGCCGGCCCCGGTGCTCAGCGCGGCGCTCTATTCGCGCTTTGCCTCGCGCGGCGAAGAAGATTTCGCCAACCGGCTGCTTTCCGCGATGCGTTTTCAATTCGGCGGACACGTGGAGCGCGCGGCCGGGAGCCAATCCAAGTGACGCAGCCTCCGGCGGAACCGCAGGGCCGGCCCGCGGACCGCTGCGTGATGCTGATCTTCGGAGCCTCCGGCGATCTCACCAAGCGCAAGCTGCTGCCTTCGCTCTACCACCTGGCGCAGAAGAAGCTTCTGCCCAAAGAGTTCGCGCTGTTGGGCTGCTCGATCGAAACGATCAGCGAAGACGAATTCCGCAAACAATTGCGCGCCGATCTGGTCGAGTTTGGCGGCGCGCCCGAACCGTGCAGCTTTTGCGATTGGCTGATCGAGCGAACCTACTATTATTCGGGCGACTTTCGCGATCCCAAGACCTATCAGGGCCTGAAAGCGTCGCTCGAAACCATCGACGCCAAGCACGGAACCTGCGGCAACTACTTCTATTACCTCGCCACCGCGCCTTCGTTGTTCGGTGAAGTGGTCAAGCATTTGGGTGAAGCCGGGCTCACCGAACAGGACAACGGGCACTGGCGGCGCGTCGTCATCGAAAAGCCGTTCGGCCACGATCTGGAATCGGCGAAGGCACTCAACCGCGAAATCGGGCACGTGCTCGCCGAGAATCAGATTTATCGTATCGACCATTACCTGGGTAAGGAAACCGTTCAAAACATCTTGGTCTTCCGGTTTTCGAACGGAATCTTCGAGCCAATATGGAACCGCCGCTACATCGACCACGTGCAGATCACGGTGGCCGAGACGTTGGGCGTGGAACAGCGCGGCGGTTATTACGATCACGCCGGCGCCACGCGCGACATGGTTCCGAATCACATCCTGCAACTGGTGACGCTCACCGCGATGGAACCGCCGATTTCGTTCGGCGCCGACGCAGTGCGCGACGAGCAATCCAAGATTCTGCACGCCATTCAACCTCTGGCGCCGGAGGACGTTCTGACGCGCGCCGTGCGCGGCCAGTACGGCGACGGCAACGTGGAAGGCGAAGCCGTGCCCGCCTATCGCTCCGAGCCGAACGTCGCGCCCGAGTCACAAACCGAAACCTTCGTGGCCTTGAAACTTTCCATCGACAACTGGCGCTGGGCCGACGTTCCGTTCTACATTCGCACCGGCAAGCGCATGCCGAAGCGCGTCACGGAAATCGCGATTCAGTTCCGGCGGGCTCCGTTCGTGTTGTTCCGCGACACGCCGGTGGAGAAGCTATCGCCCAATCTGCTGGTGCTGCATATTCAGCCGGATGAAGGTATTTCGCTGCGCTTCGGGGCGAAGGTACCGGGCATTTCGGTGGATATCGGCGCAGTCAACATGGACTTCCATTACACCGATTATTTCGGCAACGAACCCAGCACCGGCTACGAACGTCTGCTCTATGACTGCATGACCGGCGATGCAACGCTCTTCCAGCGCGCCGACATGGTGGAGGCCGGGTGGAGCGCGGTGCAACCGGCGCTCGACGTCTGGAAGGCGCTACCGCCGCGCAATTTTCCGAACTACGCGGCCGGCACGTGGGGACCAAAAGACTCCGACGACCTGATGGCGCGCGATAAGCGGGCCTGGAAAAACTCGTAGCCGGCGCTACTTCTTCGCTTTCTTCGTGAAGATCGCCAGATCGATCGCGTTGGCCATCGCTTCATAGCCCTTGTCGTTGGGGTGCAGATGGTCGCCTGGATCGAACTCGGCGCGGAATTTCTTGGGGTCGCTGGCGTCACGCGCCGCGGCTTCGAAATCGACGACGGCGTCGAAATGTCCAGGCTGGCGGATCCACGCATTCACGTCTTCGCGGACTTTTTCGAAATCCTCGCGATAATAAGTGGCGCCTTCATAGGGCGTCAGCGTGCAACCGATGACCTCGACGCCTTGCGAGTGGGCGCGCTCGATCATCTGCTTATACGCGCCGATGATGTCGCTGGCGGTGACGGCCTCTTCGGGCGCCTGGACGCCGTGGCCGATATCGTTGATGGCTTCGAGCAGCATCACCCATCGGACGCCGGATTGGCTCAGGACGTCGCGATCGAAGCGGCCGAGCGCGCTGACGCCGGAAACGTCGCGCAGCACGCGATTGCCGCCGATGCCCATGTTGGCGACGCCGATGTTGGCGGTTGCTTTGTTCGCAGCCAAACGCGCGGCGAGCAGCGCCGGCCAACTGTGATTGGTCTCAGTGGAGGAGCGCGCGCCATCGGTGATTGAATCGCCGAAAGTGACGATGGAAGCCGCATTCGCGGGCGCAAGCACATCGATTCCGGCCAGCCAGTAATAGGCTTGCGAGCGCGTGCCATCGGCCATGGCCGCGTCAGCGGTGGTGTTGCCGCTCTTGATGTAGGTGTAGTGGAGCGCGGTGGCGTGGCTGGTGGGCGGGCCGGAGTCGCCGGGGATATAGACGCTCACGGCGAGATCGGCGAGCGGCGCGAAGGTGAAATCGATGGGATCGCTGACCAGAACGACCCCCGGCGCCAGGGTGCAACCGGGTTTGTCGTTGAAAGTGACGGCGCGATCGGAGCCGGGAACGATTTCGGAATCCTTGACACGTAAGGCGACGTGAACGGCGCCGACGGTCAGCGCCGGCACGCCGAAGGCGTTCTCCAGCTTGATGCGCATGCGGCGGCCGCCGATGCTGGCGCGTGCGATCATGCGGACGGTTTGATTGTCGAAGCGCGAGCCGGGCGGCGGGGTGGCGGGCGGCTGCTTGGCGTTGGCGGGCGGGGCGGCGGGCGTGAGCCGGGCCATCGATTGGGCAGTGGCCCATGTGGCCACCCAATGGTCTTGGGCCATGGCGGCGCTTAGGGTCAGTGCGAGAAGGATGGGGAATCGCAGTTTCATGGGATCTCCTGGAAAATTATACCTGCTACAGCCGCGGAGGCGCGCTTCGCGCGCTTGCGCAGGCCAGGAGGCCTACGCCACAGCGCGGGAGGCGGCGAAGGCGGCGGATTGGAGAGCGCTGTGTTCGTTTCGGGCTTGTTTGCGGCGTTGGATGTGGGCTACGCGGGCGCCGATTTCCTGCTTTGAAAAAACAAAATGACGGCGCGTCATGTCTTGGGTCACTTCGTAGGGTTCGTCTTTGTATGCAGCGATTTGGGCGTCCAGTTCGGCTTCTTCGAGAGCTTGCTGTAGAGCGGCTTCGCGCTCGGCTTTGAGGCGGCGCAGTTCGGCCATGTTCTTTTCCAGGTTGCGGTGGATGCGGGTTTCATAGAGGCTGATCAGCTCGATGCTTTTGCCTTTGGCCAGCCACGCTCTCGCCATGGCGAAGGCGGCGTCCACTTCGTCGTTGCCGGTCGCGATGTCATCGGGGCCGGACATTTCTACCGCGAAGAGGGTGTCTTCGAAGGAGGCGGCGCGGTGGAGGCGCCAGTGGTCATCGGCGATGGATTGGACGATAGAAGCTTCGAGCGGAGTCTGCGGCGCGAGTGACTCGCGGATGCCCTGGCAGTGGCGATCGTAAGCGAGTTGATCTTTTTCGGTGAGGATGTGGATCTGGCCGGTGAGTCCGTGACGGTAGGCGTTGAGGGCGCGGCGGGAGCGCGGTTTGAGCGATTCGTTCTGTTCGTGCATATGAGTTAGCCTCTACGCCATCACTCTACACGTCGAGTTTGCGGCTGCAGACCGGCGCCGGCGGTAAGTGATTGGGAAACGGGACGAAATAAATTCGCTGGACGTGTGATTCCCCCACGGCCGGCGCTACGCTTCAGCCACAACGAGGGATGAAAACTGGGGTGGATTGAGGCATTTTATTAGTGCCGCTTGGGCACTCTAATGCCGGTCTCGGTCTGGTGCTTCGAGCCCGTTTGTGAATCTGGCCGGACGCTGTTTGTTGGTACAACGCAGTGTTGCCTCCCGCCGCAAGGCTGGAGAGCACGAGAAGGAATGTCTGGTTTCTTTTCTGCGTCCAGCCCGGCGGCAGAAAGGCGTTTATGCAGATTTTATATTCGCGCTGCGCGGGTATCGATGTCCACAAGAATTCGGTGACGGTTTGCGTGGTTGTCTATTCCGATTCGGTGGAACCGAACGTCCGCAAGAAGGAGTTCGCTACGCACTGGAAGGCGCTTGGCCATCTCAGGCTTTGGCTATTCGCTCAGAAGGTGACCCACGTAGCTATGGAATCGACCGGCGTTTACTGGAAGCCGGTTTGGGAGGCGTTGGACGGGCATTTTCAGCTCATCCTCGCCAACCCGCATCAGGTGAAGAACATTCCCGGCAACAAGACCGATGCACGCGACAGCCGGTGGCTGGCCGAGTTGTTGGCGCATGGGCTGATCCGGCCCAGTTTCGTGCCGCCGCGAGCGACTCGCGATCTGCGGGATCTCACGCGTTATCGAGTGAAGCTCACCGAGGAACGCAACCGCGTCCATAACCGCATTCATAAGGTGCTTGAGGATGCCTGCATCAAGCTGGATACCGTTGCCAGCGACATACTAGGGGCAAGCGGCCGCGCCATGATCCAGGCGATTATCGATGGCCAGGATCATCCCGACTGGCTGGCTGACAAGGCCAAAGGCACTCTGCGCGCCAAGCGGCCGGAATTACGTCTGGCCCTGCGCGGACGCGTCACCGAACATCACCGCATGATGTTGCGCGAGTTGTTGGAGGATCTGGACTTTGTCGACCGCAAGATCGCGCGATTGGAGAAGGCGATCGCTCCGCAGGCGGACTTAGACACGTTGACCCGGCTGTGCACGATTCCCGGCGTGGATCTGATCACCGCTTGGACGTTGTTGGCGGAACTCGGCCAGGACATGCAGGTCTTCTCCAGCCCGAAGCATGCAGCCAGTTGGGCTGGGCTTTGCCCCGGCAATCGCGAAAGCGGCGGCAAGCGGTTGAGTAATCGCACGCGCAAGGGGAATCGCTGGCTGCGGCGCGCTCTTTGCCAATCGGCCTGGGCCGCATCCCGCAAACGCAACTGTTATCTGGCCGCATTCTTTTACCGCAAAGCGGGCAAGCACGGCGTACGCAAGGCGATTGTGGCCCTGGCTCACCGGTTACTCGTCATTGCGTTCTGCATACTGCGCGACCGCACCGAATACCGAGAAGTAGGGGGCGATTATTTTGACCGGCTGAATCCGCAACGCACGCGCGACCGTCTCGTACGGCGTCTCCAGCGTCTCGGACTCCATGTCATGTTGACGCCCAATGCTAACTTCCCCGTCTTGGAACTGCCTCCTCACCCGAAGAAAAGGGGCCGCCCTTGTAAGTGCGCCGAACGCGCAATTCATTGCATACACAGGAGGTAATAAATCGGGGTTTTCGAAGGAACGAGACTTACAGAGCTACTTGGTGGGAGGCATACGGAAATCGCTGTCTTCGGGGCGCGCGGGCGTGTGCCTGGCCTGCTCGGCCAACCGCGCCAGCTCGGCGGACAGCGCCGCATTCGGAAATTGGCGGAGTTGCTCCTCGGCGGTGGCGACGAAGTTCAGCACCCTGTTGGGAAAATGCATGATGAGCTCGAGCTTGGCACTGCGAATGGCCGATCGCGCATAGGTCCACGGCATGTGCGCCGGGTGGGACAGAGCCGATGCGGCGCCGTTGACGTTCTGCGACTGCAGGAAATCTCCCTTGGCAAAGAAATAAGCGGCCCGGTCACTCAGCAGGCGGGCCGAGAAGAACGGCAGCCCATTGCCGTCGGCTAACTGCATGGCTTTGGAGAAGCGCTCGTAAGAGGCTTCGTCATCACCGCTTTCCAGCAGTTCCTCGCTCAGGAGCGCGGCTATGAGGATCTGCTGCTCGATGTTGCCGCTGCCTTGAGCGATCCTATCGGCAGCCTGTGCTCCCGAGAAACGAGATTCCCAATCCAAACGCGCGTGTTCGTACCAGCTCTGCGCGAGGCCATCCAGGTCTCCATTCGATTCGAAACAGGTTGCCGCCGCATCGAAGCGCTGGCGCGCCCGCCCACCGTCTACTGGCTCAACAGAATCGCGCGAGCCAGGATGGCGACGCCTCGGCAGGGACGGCCCTCCTCAAGCGTTGCATACCCGGCGATGGCTCCCCCAGTATCGCCGACCCGAGCTTTGGCGGCTGCTGCGCCGAAGCGCACGTCCGCCGCTTCAGCAGGAGGCGCGGAGGATGTAGCTCGCTGGTACAAGCGCGCCGATCCGGCAAGGTCGCCGCGCAGCCGCGCGCCGGCCGCCTGCTCTACTAGCAAGTCATGCGAAGCCAGACGCTGCCAGCGTGGCCGCATCGCCGCGCCGCGCTGCAACTCGGCCCCAGCGCGCACTGGCTGCTCCAGGTCCATCCACGCTTGGGCCAGGCGAACGCGCGCCGCGACAAATCGCGGCTCGTCCTCCAGAGCCTTTTCCAACAACTGCGTGGCTTTCCACGGCAACGCGGGCACCAAGGCTGACGACGAAGAGAAACTATTGGCCGCGATGGAGGATTTCAATAGCGCCATCGCCAAAGGGGGTTGTCCGGCCTGCAATTACCATCTATGGAGATCCTACGGGCAGCAGGCGGGACCTTTCAACTACCTGTGGATTTCCAATTGGCCGGACCGCGCCACTTATGTGAAAGTGCATGCGTCCACGGAATACAACGCTGCGACCAACCGGTATCCCGAGATCGGAGCCATCATGAGCGGCCAAATCTACAACCGGTATGTCGAAGTGAAGGTGGGAAACTGAATGCATGACTAGACGGAAAAGCGTCCTGACCGCAGTCCTGCTGGCTTGCCTGTCTGCGCTTCCGCAGGTGGCCGCACAGGACGTTCCGGCCGCGGGCAAGAAGGGCCTCTTCTGGAAGGCTGTCTCGGGTGGCAATACCCTTTACCTGCTCGGGTCGATCCACGTCGGATCGAACGACATGTATCCTCTGCCACAGGAAATCGAAGACGCCTTCGCCGCCTCCACCACTTTGATCGTCGAGTTCGACAGCGAGAAGTTGGACCCACAGAAGATGCAAGCCATGATGATGTCCAAGGGGATGTACGCGGGCGACGATTCTCTCTGGGATCACGTGACTCCGGAGACCAGGAAACAGGTAGAGCAGTTCTGCGCCAAATACGAGTTGCCCACTGCCGGATTCGCCAGACTGAAGCCATGGGCCGTAGCGATCACCGCCGCAACCATTCCGATGATCAAGGCCGGCCTGGACCCCAATCTCGGCATCGACAAACACTTCCTGGACAAAGTTGATCGGCGCAGCCAGAAGAAGACGATAGTAGAGATCGAATCGGCCGAGTGGCAGTTCAACTTGCTCTCCGGTTTTTCCGAGGAGTTGCAAGGAAAGCTTCTGGCCTCGGCCCTCGATCAGGCGAGCAGCTCAGTGATGGAGATTCAAAAAATTGAGGAGCTTTGGATGAGCGGCGATGCTGTGGGGCTGGCAGCGGCGCTCAACGAAGGATTGAAGCCGCCGGAGATCCGCCAGGCTCTGCTGGAGGACCGCAATCCTCACATGGCGGACGTGGCTGAGCAGTATCTGAAGGGGAAAGAGCCGGCCTTCCTGGTGGTCGGCGCGGCCCACCTGATAGGCAAGGACGGTGTGGTGAGCCTCCTTGAAAAACGCGGTTACCGGGTTCAGCGGGTTGCCCTGGCCGAGCGGCCGCTCGCGGTCCACAGGTAGTTGAAAGGCATTGGACAACCCGGCTGGCGCAGCGCGAATCGACCCGCTCATCGCGCTCCGCCGGCATTCGTCGCCGCCGAGACTGACTCAGGCGGCTGCGCCCGCTAGAACGGGCGTGGCGCGGCCGGCCGTCCGGATGGCGTCGGTAAGGTGCGCGCGGTGCCATCTGGTGCAGCGCGACCGTCAACAGAGCCTTCCCGTAGGTGGCGAAATGCTCCTCGAGTCCCGTGGGCTGCCACGGGGTCGGCTTATCCAGATCGGCTTCGGTCATCGAATCCAGAAGCTGCAAATTGCCCTTCGGAGCTGCAGATACTGAACGCGGACTTCGCGGATGGACGGATACTGCGCGGCGTCCGCGGTGGGAACGGTGTCCTGCCCGAAAATCGTGGCCGAGCCGGCCACCGGATTGGCGCCGCCGCCGAGCATCTCGTGCGTGGGGCCCTCGACGAAAGCGAGATGCCCCACCACCCATAGCGGATGGCATCCGCCGTTCTCCGTCGGAAACGTCAGCGGAGCGTCTTCCATGGTTGCGAGCGATCGCATCACGGCCATGTCGGCCAGAGTGAGCGAGTAACGAATTGCGTCTTTTGTATACATACACTTCTCCTGTTGTGGTCGGCGCCGCGGAGCAGTCCGCGGTCTATTTGTCTTTGGGCCGATCGGACGGGCGGCGTTTGGAAGCGCTGCCTGTCTGAAGGTCGTTTTTGAGGCGGAGCAGACTGTCCGCCCAAAATTCCTGATAACGGCTAACCCACCGCTCGTAGATTTGCCGGATGGGCACGGCATTCAACGAATTCACCCGCAACCTCCCGCCGCCCGTCTGAGGTAAACAGGGCCTGTTGCGCACGCTGATGGATATGTGGACGACGGCCCGGGCGGTGGAAACCACAGTTCGCGGCGTGGACGCACTGGATGAGCCCGAGGCCATTATCCGCTTGAGCGCGGCCACCTACTGCGGCATGCGAAAGGAATTCGGCGACATCGGCGCGCTAGCTACAGGGCCTACTTCCCTCTGCTTGAATCGCGATGTGGGACGCCAACTCGTCGCTCAACCGAACTGGCTGTTTCTGTCCGTCGATCCGGACGACCAATGATGCGTTCGGGTTCTTCCGCTCGATGACTAACTTCGCACCTGGCACGAGCCCCAGGCCGCGAAGCTCCCGCAGGACGGCGGGTTGCTGGTCGGAGACACTGCTGATCGTAGCCGACATGTCGAGAGGTAGTTCGAGCAGCGGCGATTCCTCGCGGATGGGAACAGTCCCGTTTCTATGGGGAATGACGTGCCCATGCGGATCGATCTGGGGGTCGCCGAGAATCGCTGCGACGCGATCTTCAAAGCGCTCGGAGATGAAGTGCTCTAACCGCTCGGCCTCTTCGTGCACTTCGTCCCAGGAATACTTAAGGACATCGTGCAGGAACAGCTCCAGCAACCGATGGTGCCGCACAATCTCCCAGGCTCTCCGCTTGCCGGCAGCGGAGAGGCGAACGCCGTGGTGCTTTTCATAGAGCACCAGCGGTGGCCGCTGACGGGCCAGTTTCTGCAGCATGCCGGTTACTGAAGCCGCGCGCACGCCCAGCCGCGCCGCCAAGTCGTTACTGGAGACAGGATTCTCCGCCGCGCCGCTGAGTTCCAGGATCGCTTTCAGGTAATCGTCACTCGCTTCAGACGTCGATCTGATTTTAGGAGGCACGAAATCCAGAATACCCCCTGCCGATATCCCTCGGCAAGTCAGCCAAAGAAAGGCCGCTTACGGATTATAAAGCGCCATTCGTGATTTGCTGCTTGCGTTTCGATCAAGGAAATGTTTATGTTTTTAGGTATGCCTAAATTAAATAGCGCCTTCTTGCTCTTCGTCGCGGCATTTCCCGCCGTGACCGTGGAGACGGCTCTGTCTCAATCGCTAGGCGACTATGGAAGTCTGCGGGGCGTGGTTCTCGATGCGTCTAGAGCCTCGGTCCCCTCTGCCACCGTTATCCTCAAGAACCCCCTCAGTGGCGTGCAGCGCACAACGTCCTCCGATTCCCAAGGGGCCTTTCAACTGAACGGGATTCCGTTTGGCAACTACCGGCTTATCGTGTCGGCGCCCGGATTTCAGGACTCGGCACAGAGCATCCCGATCGCATCACCGGTCCCGGTAGAGCTGCAGATCTTGCTTGCGGTGGCGGGGGCATCAACCTCTCTGGAGGTCACAGCTTCGGCCAGTAGTCTGGAGACCTCGCCGACAGCCCACGGGACGCTCGACCGCTCCCTGCTCGACCGCTTGCCGGTACAGAATCAGGCCACCGGTCTGAGCGAGATGGTGACACGCACGACGCCGGGCGTCGCGGCTGACGGCAACGGATTTGCGCATCCTTTGGGCGAGCACGCGGATACTTCCATCTCCATTGACAATCAGCCCATCACCGATCAGCAGGCGAAGATCTTTTCCAACCAGATCTCAACCTCGATCGTGCAGACGATGGAAGTCATCACGGGCGCGCCGCCTGCGGAGTTCGGCGACAAGACCAGCCTGATCATCAACGTCACCACGCAGTCCGGCCTGGGCAAGAACAAGCCCTTTGGCAGCCTGTCTTCGCAGTATGGCTCGTTCGGGACATGGTCTGAAGGCCTCACCTATGGTGTTGGCTCGGCCCGTTGGGGGAATTTCTCCGCTGTCAACATCAGCGGCACGGGACGGTTTCTGGATACCCCGGAGTTCCTGCCGCTTCACGACCACGGCAATGCAGAGGCGTTTTTCGACCGGTTCGACTGGCAGCCGAACAACGCGGATAGTCTTCATCTCAACCTTTCCGCGGCACGCTCTTGGTTTCAGACTCCGAACACGTTCGACTCCCAGGCGGCGGGCCAGGATCAGCGCTCGCAGATCCGGTCCTTCAACATCGCGCCCGGCTGGACTCACTTGATCAACCCGAGCACCCTGCTCACGCTGAACCCGTTTATCCGCTTTGACCGATCGCAGTATTTTCCATCGGCTAACCTGCTGGCGGATCTTCCCGCAACGCTCTCGCAAAGCCGCTACCTGACCAATATCGGGTTCCGCGGCGACGTCGCCTACTCGCACGCCGTTCACAACGCGAAGTTCGGCGTTTCGTACTGGCACACGCTGCTGCGGGAGAGTTTCAATATTGCCATCACGGACCCCGCCTACAATGCCATTTGTCTCGACGGCGCTGGAGAGGCCGTGACCGCGCCCCAGCCGTTTTCCGAAAGTCAATGCGGGATGGCGGGCTATCAGCCTAACCCGGCGTTCATCCCGAACCTCCTGCCTTTCGACCTCACGCGCGGTGGTAGCCTCTATGCGTTTCACGGCGCCACGGACGTCAGGGAGCTCGCCTTCTACGCGCAGGACTCAATCAACCTAGGGCGGCTGACGCTGAATCCGGGCTTGCGCTACGACCGCTACAACGGCCTGAGCCAGGGACATCAACTGCAGCCGCGTTTCGGCCTCGCGTATCGGACGCCCGTGACCAACACCGTGATCCGGCTGTCGTACGCGCGGCTCTTCGAGACTCCCTACAACGAAAACCTGATCGTGGCCAGCGAAGCTGCCGCGAATGCACAAACCTCGAATCCGTTCGGAACGTTCCGGTCCTCGCCGCCGCAGCCCGGAGAGCGCAACCAGTTCAATACCGGTTTGGCGCAGGCGTTCGGCCGCTACCTTTCGGTAGATGCCGATTACTTCTGGAAATTCACGCACAATGCGTTCGATTTCGACAGCCTGTTCCTCACACCCATCACATTTCCTATTGGTTGGCGCAAGTCCAAGATTGACGGGCTCGCAGCGCGCATCACATTGGCCGACATTCACGGCTTCTCTGCCTACACAGTGATGGGCCACACGCGTTCGCGGTTCTTTGGACCGGAGATCGGCGGACTGGTGTTCAATAACGTTCCTAACAACGGCGTCTTCAGGATTGATCATTCCGAGGAATTCCAGCAAACGACCTTTCTTCGGTATCAATACGGAAAGTCCGGCCCTTGGGTGTCCTTCACCTGGCGCTTCAACAGCGGTCTTGCTCTTCCCGGTGTCGTGCCGGATTATGCGAGCGCGCTCAAGCTCACCGCCGACGAGCAGGCCCAGATGGGCCTCTATTGCGGAGACGTATACGCCGCCAGGTTCACTGCGATCACGTCCTGCAACTCGCCCGTGTTCGGCGCGACCAGGGTCTCGATTCCGCCGCCGGGCAAGGAAAACGACGATCTGCGACCGACACGCGTTACTGAGCGGAACATCCTGGACGCCGGTGTGGGCATCGACGATCTGTTCCACACCGAAGGGTACAAGGTCCAGCTGCGAATCACGGCGCTGAATCTGACGAACAAGGAGGCGCTCTACAACTTCCTCTCTACCTTCAGTGGCACGCACTTCGTAACGCCGCGGGCGCTGCAGGTGGAATTGCGTCTGGTGTTCTGATTCCTCTTGAAACCGCGATTGTTCCTGCTGGCGGACGAACTGGATAACCCGAGCACAACTAAGGGAGTCGGTCTTGCACGGGTTTGAAAGCGAGATCAGTCGTTTTCTTGGAGAACGGCGTCCTCGGAATATGGGCCGCGAGCTTGGTCATCGACGATTAACACCATGCCAGACATCGATCCGAAACGGCATTTCTGGGAAATGCGCCAGACCGCATCCGGGCGCAGCGCGAATCGACCCACCATCGCGCTGCGCCGGCATTCGTCGCCGCCGAGACTGACTTAGGCGGCCGCGCCCGCTAGAACGGGCGTGGCGCGGCCGGCCGTCCGGATGGCGTCGGTAAGGTGCGCGCGGTGCGCCATCTGGTGCAGCGCGACCGTCAGCAGAGCCTTCCCGTAGGTGGCGAAATGCTCCTCGAGTCCCGTGGGCTGCCACGGGGTCGGCTTATCCAGATCGGCTTCGGTCATCGAATCCAGAAGCTGCAAATTGCGCCTTCGGAGCTGCAGATACTGAACACGGACTTCGCGAATGGACGGATACTGCGCGGCATCCGCGGTGGGAACGGTGTCCTGCCCGAAAATCGTGGCCCAGCCGGCCACCGGATTGGTGCCGCCGCCGAGCATCTCGTGCGTGAGGCCTTCGACGAAAGCGAGATGGCCCACCACCCATAGCGGATGGCACCCGCCGTTCTCCGTCGGGAACGTCAGCGGAGCGTCTTCCATGGTTGCAAGCGATCGCATCACGGCCATGTCGGCCAGAGTGAGCGAGTAACGAATTGCGTCTTTTGTATACATACACTTCTCCTGTTGTGGTTGGCGCCGCGGAGCAATCCGCGGTCTATTTGTCTTTGGGTCGATCGGACGGGCGGCGTTTGGAAGCGCTGCCTGTCTGAAGGTCGTCTTTGAGGCGGAGCAGACTGTCCGCCCAAAATTCCTGATAACGGCTAACCCACCGCTCGTAGATTTGCCGGATGGGCACGGCATTCAACGAGTTCACCCGCTGCCGTCCCTCTTCGCGGGTGGTGACTAAGCCGGCGTCGCGCAACACGTCGATGTGCTTCATCACGCCGAAACGGGTCAATTGCGGGAACGCCTCGACGATCTCGGTGGTCCTCTGCGGGCCCTTGTGCAGCAGGTCGAGAATGGCCCGCCGCGTGGGATCGGAGAGCGCCTTCCAGACGCCGTCGAGGTCGTTATCCATCTTTTCCACTAGGCCGAAGCCTGGGAGAAATCCTTACCGACGCTATCCAGATAATGCTTCCAACCCCTCCCTACGTTTTGGCGGTGCGTTTCGTCCAGGAAGCCAATCGCGCGGTGGCGCAGCGTGATCTTGGTGCCGCCAGGAGCCTGGTCGAGCTTGATCTCGACGTGGTTGAGCGCGGGGTAGGACATAAACATGGGGCCGCTCAACTCGAGCAGCACCGGGGGCTTGATTACCTGCACATGCCCCCAAAGATGGCCGATGCCGTTGCCGCGGTCGCGGAACCAGCGGCCGCCCGGCCACTGCTCCAGAATCATGTGCATGGATTCGCCGTCGGGATTGGTGCTGCCTTCGCCAAAGCGGTGCAGGACGGCTTTGAAGACATCGCCGATATCGGCTTTCACATCGGTTTGCTGGACGACGTCGAGAGTCATTTCTTCGAATTTCATGAGGGTTGCTCCTTATGTGACTTTATAATAACGTGACTTTTTAGTAACGTCAAGGGGTTTTTTCTAGATGCCGCCGTTATGCTTGGAGGCAAGACATGAAGCCTTCTCTGTTCTATCGAATCGCTGCGGTTCTTCTGCTGCTACTTGCTGCCGGACATACGCTCGGCTTTCGCCAGTCCGATCCGGCATGGGGAGTCGATGCGCTTCTTGGCTCCATGCGGTCGATTCACTTTGACTGCAGGGGTTCAGCCGGTCCTATTGGGATCTTTTTGTCGCGGCTGGATTCACGATCGGGGTGTTTTATTTATTCGCGGCGGTATTGGCGTGGCAGCTAGGCGGCCTTCCGTCAGAGACTTTGGCAGCGATGCGGGTCACCGTGTGGGCTCTCGCTCTTTGCTTTGCCGCAATCACGATTGTGAGCTGGAGATACCTCTTTGCCGTCCCTATCGCTTTTTCCATGGCGATTACCGCGTGTCTGACTGCGGCAGCATGGCTTTCGGCGAAGCCAACCTGAAGCCGTTTGGGGCCATGTTAGGGTTGAGCAATGCGATCCGAAATGGCGATGCTTCGGGCGCCGGCCCTTCTAATCGTACTTGCCGCTCTGTGTTTGTGCCCCGCGTGGGCTCAGAACAGGGTGTTGAACGCGGCGTTCACTTCCACTGCGCTCGAGGTGGATGGCAAAGCCGAAGATGCGTGGAGCAAGGCCGAGGCTTCGGAGATCGCAATCTGCATGAATCCGCAGCGGACGGCCCAGCTCAGAGATTGCAAGGTCTCTGGCGGGGTGCGAGCGATGTGGAATGGGCCGCTGCTCTATCTGCTGTTCACGGTCACCGATCCGGATGTGACGACGGCGTCGCCGCAAGACGCGAGGCGTTCGGGCGTGCAGGTCTATGTCGATCAATACGACGACAAGTTTCCGAAGTTCGAGGAAGACGACGGGACCTTTACGATCAGCGCAGCGGGCCAGCAAACCGGAAATCGAACTAATGCCGGGCTGCCGTATTTCCCGGCGGTCTGGTCCACGCACCTTGTCTCTTACGCCGCGGCCGCGCGCACCGATTCCGCCGGCGGCAAGATCGGCTATACGGTCGAGGCGGCGTGGTCAATCGGCGATCTGCCGTTGAAGAACGGGACGCGAATCGGGATGGAATTTGTGATCAACGCAGTGTTCAGTTCTTCCGGCGCGGCGCAGTATCAGCTTTATTGGAGCAGCGGGAACAACAAGGGAACCAACGACAACACCATGTGGGGCGATGTGGTGCTGGCCGGATACGACGGCAAGTCTCCGATGCCGCTGAACACCTTTATGCTGCAGCAGAATATCGCGAAGGCTACGCCGTCGTCATCTTCCGCGACGGGATTTGTGCGCGGCATCTGGACCGATGAATCGCGCGTGGACCGGGCTCTTGCCACGGCGAAGGCGGCGCTGCAGAAGGCGACGAAGCAATCGGAAATCGACTCGGCTAACACGGCGCTGGACACGGCGCTCCGAGGATTGCGCCGCATCGGAAAATACCCCGACCCGCACGATCTTCCCGCAGTGAACACGCTGCCCGATCCGTTTACGTTTTTCAGCGGCGCGAAGGTCGGTTCGGTTGCCGATTGGGAGAAGCGGCGGGCGGAGATCAAGGATCTGGCCCAGTATTACGAGTTCGGCTACATGCCGGCCGCGCCGCAAACGTTGACGGCGGTATCGGCGCCAAACACGGGCGGCGCGGCAAATTCGAAGTCCATCAACGTGACGGTGCGGGATGGCGGCAAGACGGCATCGTTTGCGCCGGTGCTCTACCTACCTCCGACCGGCGCGCCTCCGTATCCGGTAGTGGTGCAGGAGAGCTTCCGCGCGTCCGCCCCGCCGAATCGCGCATTCATGGACGGCGGGTACGCGGTGCTCAATCTACCGACCTCGGATAATCCGGCGGCCGGCGTCCCGGGGATCGCAAGCGACGATGGCAACCACACGGGGGCGTTCTTCACGCTTTATCCGTACCAGCTCGACCGTAATGGGAACGATCGCGGAGTGCTGCTGGCGTGGGCATGGGGCGCGAGCCGCTGCGTGGACGCGCTGCAATATCTGGCGGCGCATGATCATGACTATGCGAATCTACTCGACTTGAAAAAACTGGTCGTCACCGGATTCTCGCGGTGGGGCAAGGCGGCGCTGCTGGCGGGGTTCCTCGACGATCGATTCCAGGTGACTGCTCCTGGCGGATCCGGAAGCGGCGGCGCGGCGCCATACCGCTACGATTCGTTCGGCAACGTGCCTTTCCGCGCGGCGCCATTCGGGAATGAGTATCCGTGGGGCCGGTCGCCTGGCGCTGAGGCGTTGGGCGACCACGTGCGGCACCAGACTCACAATTCGAATGAGATGATCCGGCGATTTCTGAACGACATCGCGCCGGCGCCGGTGGAACCGCGCATGTACCGGACGGACACGTGGGGCTATGGAGACCGCCTGCCTTTCGACCATCACGAGATGATCGCGGCGATCGCGCCGAGGGCCGTGATCATCGACAACACGAACGACGACTATGCCGACAATGCGGAGGGCGATGCAATCGGCTACGAAGGCGCAAAAGCGGTGTTCCAGTTTCTCGGCGCGCCGCAGAACCTGGCGCTCGATCTCTACATGGGCGGCGGCGGACACTCCCTGAAGCCCGTGCAAGCCGCGAATATCGTCAACTTCGCCAATATGGCGCTGTTCGGTAAGCCGCTGGCGGATGACGTGAAGAAGCAGCTGACGACCGATCCGTATCTGGATGCTGGAACTTATGAGCGCTATTACGGCGGGCTGCGAAGAATGATGCCGTGGGCGGCCTCTACCAAAGCCCGATGAGCTTCCACCACCACATGCCGACACCCATCCAGATGGCGAGATTGAATAGCGAGATGATGAAGCCGATGCGCCACCAGTCGGTTTGACGCACGTATCCGGGCCCGAAGAAAACGGGGGCGGAGCCGGTGCCGTAGTGCGTGATGCCGGCGTCGAGACTCGAGAAATAGGCCAGGGGCAGCGCGGCGACCATCGGCGGCACGCCGGAGGCCAGGGCGGCGGTGAGAAACGCGGGATAGAGTGCGGTGATTTGCGCGGTCATGCTGGCGAAGCTGTAGTGGATATATAGATAAGACGCGACCAGCGCGAACAGGGCCGCCTGCCACGGCCATCCGGTGAGGACGTGGAACCAGCGGCTCGAGAGAACGCCGATTGTGCCGCCGCTCACGAGGGCGTCGGACATCATGATGAGCCCGGCGAACCACACCAGGGCATCCCAGGCGCGGCGCTCGGCGAGCAGGTCTTCCCACTGCAGCACGCGCGCGAGCAGAATGGCGGAAACGCCGGCGAGGGCCACGATGGTGTTCGAGAGGCCGTGCCAGGGCGAGGTGATCCAGCCGATCATCACGGCGAGAAGAATCGCCACCAGCCATTTCTCTTCGCGCTTCATGGGACCCATGCGTTCGAGCTCGACTCGCGCCAATTCGCGCGCGGCGCTGGTGTCGCGGATTTTCGGCGGGGCGAGCTTGCGGATAATCAGCGGTACAATCGCCAGGCTCAGAGCGCCGGGCACGCAGGAACCGGCGAACCAGCGGCCCCATGTTAGGTCCACGTGGCCGATCTGGCGGGCGAAATCGGCAATGAGCGGATTGGCGGCCATGCCGGTGAGGAAAATCGCCGAGGCGGTGTAGGTGGTGTGATACGAGACGAGCACCAGGAACTCGCCGATGAGCTTCGATGTGGGTCCGGGCAGTGAGCCGAAATCGGCGGCCACGCTACGCACCACCGGGAAAACGATGCCGCCACCGCGGGCGGTGTCCGATGGGATGAAGGGCGCGAGCGCGAGGTCGGCGGCGGCCAGCGAGTAGCCGAGGCTGAGCGGCGTGCGTGCGAATCGCCGGATGAAGAAGTAGCCGACGCGCGTGCCGAAACCGGTCGCGGTCACGGCGCGCGCGAAGAGAAACGCCGAGAAGATCAGCCACACAGTGACGTTGGAGAATCCGGACAGCGCCTGCGCCGGCGGCAGGGTACGTGTGAGCGCGAGCACCGTGATGGCGACGAGAACGCTGACGCCCATCGGTATAGGCTGCGCCAGCAGCGCCACGATGGTGGCGACGAACACCGCCAGCAGGTGCGATTGCGCGTGGCTCAGGCCGGGGATCGGAACGAACCAGAGGATGAGAGCAGGGACCAGGACCACCACCCAGCGCCAGGACATTGACCGATTATATCCGCGAGCGGTTACTGCTTCTTGACCGGCGGCGGCGTGGCATCGGCGGGGCGGGCGCCGCGACGACCGCCTCCGGCGCGCGGGGGCGCGACGGAGAGCTCGGTAAGCGCTTTGACCACGGCGTCTTTTTGGGCGTCGTCGAGGAGCAAACGGCGATGCTTGCCATCGGCGGAAGGAGTGTGTTCGATGGCGCCCGCGGACGAGACGCGGAAGGTTCCGGGCTCAGAGAGCTTGAAGTAGTTTTCCTTCATGCGCACGGCGAACAGCACGGCGTCCATAGAGGTGGTGGGCGCGTCGTACGGCATCTGGCCAAAGGCGCCGTAGGCGTCTACCAGAGGATTCGCCTTGGGCATGGGAAAGTTGTTTTCGATGCACGCGGCGGGGAAACGGATGGCGTCGCCGATTTCGGGGCCGCACAAATAAATCGACGTGGGCCAATCGGTGAAGAATTTCTGCGCGGCTTCGGGGCTGGAGATCTTCGGATCGGCGAGCACCAGATGGCGCACGGTTCCGGCGACGACTTCCTTCGCGCCGCGCAAACTCAAGAGGCGCGAGACCGTGGCGAGGGAACCGGAGGCGACGATAATCGAATTCTTGGGCTGCGACGCGGTGAGCGCGTTGCGGAAAACCGTGGCCGGATCGGCCGTATCCAGCATGCGCGTCACCGACGGTTTGTAGAGCGGCGAGCCGTCATCGCCCTTCTTGGCCAGCAGCGCGGAATAGATGGGCACCGGCTGCGGCTTGCCGTCCGGCGCGCCGATGGGCAAGACGCCGCCGAAGAAGCCGCCGGGGGAATAGAAGCGCTTCACTGCGTCGCAGAATTGCGCGGCGGGAAGGTCCGGGCGATTGACGGAAAGGGCCGCCTGGCGCAGTTCGTTCTTGCCTTCCAGGCCATGGAGCAGCGCGAGCGTCAGCAAATCGGCCGGACGATCGAACGCGGCATCGAAGAGCACGCCGACCGGAGGAACGCCGCCACCGCCAAATTGCATCGGTCAGCCCAGGTTCAGTCCGAGATCGAGACCGCCGACGCGGCCGGTGGAGTCGCCGAAATCTTCGACCTGCACGCCCATGATGTCCATCATGGAGAGGAACAGGTTGCACATCGGCGTTTCGCGGCGGTATTCGAGGTAGCGCCCGGGCTTGATGGCGCCGCCCGCGCGGCCTGCGACCATGGTCGGCAGATCTTCGTGCAGGTGGCGGTTGCCGTCAGAAAGCCCGGCGCCGTAGACGATCATCGAGCTATCGAGCAGGTTAGAGTCGCCGTCCGGAGTGTTCTTGAGCTTCTGCGCCCACTTCGCAAACTGCTCCACGTGATAGGTGTTGATCTGCGTTACTTTCTCGATCAAATCGGGCTGGTTGCGGTGATGGGTCAGCGGATGGTGGCCGTCGGGAATCTCGATTTCACGGTAGGCGCGCGACGAGCCTTCGCGAGTCACCAGGAAGGTCACGATGCGCGTCATGTCGGCCTGGAAGGCTACCGTGATCATGTCGGTCATGAGGCGGAAGTGCTCGGCGAAATCGGCGGGGATGCCGTACGGCTTATCCATCTTGGGATCGATCTGGGCATTGGCGGTCTCAGCCGCCTCGATCTGCCGCTCGATTTCGCGAATCGCCGAGAGATACTCGTCCAATTTGCGGCGGTCGCTGGGACCGAGCTTGGTTTCGAGGGAGCGCGTGGAGTCGTTGACGAAATCGAGAATGCTGCGGCGATAGACCGCCTGCCGCTTGCGCGCCTCGGGCGAGAGAACAATGCCATCGCCGAACAAACGTTCGAAAAGATCGCGCGGGTTGAGCGTGGGCGGCAGCGGAACGGTCTCGCTCTTCCAAGCGAGATTGTTAGTGTAGGCGCACGAATAACCGGAATCGCAATCACCTGCCTGGCGGCCGTCTTCCATGCCGATTTCGAGCGACGGGAAGCGCATCTGGCTGCAGGCTTGAGTGGCGACCAGTTGATCGAAGGAGACGCCGGCGCGGATGTCGCTGAGCGATTTCTTGACGTGAACGCCGGTGAGATAGGTGCCGCAACAACGACCGTGATCGCCGGCGCCATCGAGCAGCGCGCGGCCGGCGTTGTGAGTCAAGTTGCCGAGCAGAAGGATGTCGTCCTTCATCGGCTCCATCGGCTTCAGCACGCGGCCCAGGGTTCCCAGGGCGCCTTCGGCCGCCGGATTCCAGTGCTGCATGATGATGCCGTTGGGAACGTAGACCATCGCCATGCGCACGGGCGCTTTGGGCGCGGCGGACATCGCCGGCGCCATGGCATCGAGAAATGGGAGCGCGACTGCTGCGCCCATGCCTTGCAGAAAAGTGCGACGCGCGAGCGCTTTGCGTTCAATGGGGGTCATAACTCGCTCTCTTCTCCGGCGGCGCGTAACCAAACAAGCGCCACGGCTTTTATTTTACTCCTACCGCTGTAACACTCAGTTCATGGCCACGGTTTTCGTGGCAGTTTCTCCGCGCGATTCCAGGAATGGCGCACTGTGCACGATGGCAAAAATCAGGCTTTGAAATCCATATTTCGAGGCCGCCATCTGTTTCTCAATGGCCGACACGGTGCGCGCGTCGTACGATTCCAGACCGCGTTCGAGGCCGTAGGTCAGCAACTTTTCGGTAAGACAGTGGGAAAACTCAGGCATCACGCCGGTGAGCGCCGAGCGCATTTCGGCGGGCGTCGAAAACGTGGCGCCGTTGGGCAACGTGCCGCTGGAATCCACGGGGAACAAGCCATCCATGGAGCGCCATTTTCCGATGGCGTTGTAGTTTTCCAGGCTGAAGCCGAGAGGATCCATCTTGTTGTGGCACACGGCGCACGCCGGGTCGGCGCGATGCTTTTCCATCTGCTGGCGCAGCGACGCCGATTTGCCAGTAGCGGCTTCATCGAGCGGCGGAATGTCCGGCGGGGGCGGCGGAACCGGCGAGCCGAGGATATTGTCGAGAATGAATTTGCCACGCAGCACCACCGACGTGCGCGAGGGATAGCTTGAAACCGTCAGGACGGCGCCTTGCGTGAGCACGCCGCCGCGCTGATCGCCGGTGAGTTCCACGCGGCGGAAGTCGGGGCCCTTCACGTCCGGGACGCCGTAGAAGTTGGCCAGCTTTTCGTTCAGGAAGGTGTACTTGGCGTCGAGAAAATCGGAAATGGGCCGGTTTTCGCGCAGGACGTAGTCGAAGAACATGCGCGTTTCGGTCTTCATGTCGGCGCGCAGATCGGCGTTCCATTCGGGGAACTTCTTAGGATCGGGCTTGACGACGTCCAGATTGCGGGTTTCGAGCCACTGGCCGGCGAAATTCGAGGCCAGCGCGCTCGAGCGCGGGTCTGCCAGCATGCGCTTCATTTGCGCATCGAGGGCGGCGGAATCGTGCAGCTTGTTCTGCCCGGCCAGCGTCAATAACTCGTCGTCGGGCATGGAACTCCACAGGAAATAGCTCAGGCGCGACGCCAGTTCGTAGTCGGAAACGGGATGGGCGGCGGTTACCGTGCGGTTCTCAATCTTGAACAGGAAGTTCGGCGAAACCAGCATGGCCTCGATGGCGAGTTGAATTCCCTGCTCCGCGCTCTGCCCCTGGCTGCGCGCCAACGCTACAAACTTCATCAGCGCGGCGATTTCCTGCGGCGTGGCGGTCCGCCGATAGGCGTGATTGGCCATGTTGGCGACGATACGCTGCACGCAGGCTGGGCCGGTTTTGGGGTCGCAGATCAGGACCTTCTTGCGGCTGGCGCTCTCTCCCGCGGCGGCATAGGGGCCGACAAATGTCATGGAATCGACAAATTTATTCTTCTTACGGTTGTAGAGATCGGCCTTGGCCACGCTATCGATGAAGTCATCGTTGAGAAAGCCGGCGCGAAATGTATGTTCACCCTCAGTCAGTTGGACGCGCATGTGTTCTTCGGAGTAGGGATCGAAGTAGACCAGCTTGGAGGGCTTGGTTTCGACTTCCATGCTCTGCGCCAGCTTGCCGTCGATCCACAATGCCAGGGTGACCGGCTTGGCATCGGCCGGACGCTCGCCCTGCAGGCCGAAGCGGATGGTGTAATCGCCGTCGAAATCCACGCGGAAGTTGGTTTCGACGGTGCTGCGGTCGATGCGGGTGATGGCCTTGTTGCGGCCGGACCGTTCCATTTCGATCGGTTTGGGCAGCGGGTCGGCGCCGATGGCGCGCGAGGCGATGCGCTGGGCAGCCGCCATGTATTTCGACATGAGTAGCGGCGAGACAGTCAGCACGCTGCCGATGTTGTCGAAGCCGTAGCCGGAATCATCGGTGGGGAAGGTCTTGTCGGCCTGGAAATCCACGGCCAGCAGGTCACGGACGGTGTTCGCGTATTCGTAGCGGTTGAGGCGGTGCGCCACCACGCGGCCAGGATCGGGTTTGGCGGCCTTATCGATCTCATCGAGGCGCGCCTGCACATAGCCGGTGAGCGCGTCCACTTTTTCGGCGGGCGGCTTAGGAATGCCTTTGGGCGGCATCTCGCCGGTGCGTAGTTTTTGCAGGATGATCTCCCAACCATCGCGATTTTTCGTCAGCGATTGCGGGTCAAGAAATACCTGGATGTTCATTCCGCCGGACGAGACCTGCTGGTTGTGGCAACCCATACAGACATTTCGAAAGACGGGATCGACCGCCGAATGAAATGACTCATCGGATGGACCTGCGAACGATACCAAGGCGGTGGAACAGAGCAGAAACGTAGCGTGCCTTAGGGCCATGGTTATTCTAATGATATATCCATAACCCGCCGCTGCGGAAAAAGGCGCGGCCGTGGTGGTCCATTTGGGACATTACGGTGGATTTCAGCCGGTAAGGAAAACAAGGGCCCGTGTGACAGCCACAGGCCCGCGGGCAAAGACGGTTGTGAGGGTTTCGAGGACAGCTAGAAGAGTTTTATGCGAGGTGACTGTTTAGGCGGGAATCGATAAAGAAGGTCAACCGTCTTTCCGCGGGTCTGAGAATTCGTAGTCACGCTCGCAATAACAGCAATCTTCGCGCCAAACGTCTCAGGCTTTGAAATCAGTGGTTTTTTAAAGGGGCGGCAAGTCTTTGGCGCGCGGCTGTATGCAAAATTGGCGCCCCGTTGTGTCAACCTCGTGTTCCAAATTGACGCAAACCACCGGGACGTGCGGCTGAGCCGCGGAAAAACATGAGAAAAATTCCGTGACACGGCACTACTCTAACGAGGACTCAACTTACGCCTTTCGGCCACTGGACGCCCTATTTCCTGCTCGCGCTGGCGGCGTGGATTCTTGTGAGCGGCCTCGACGACCTCTTCATCGGAATCTGCCGCGCCGTTACGGGAATCGCCAAGCGCAAAAAGGTATCCTGGCCGCCGGCCGGGGAGCTGGATGCGGCGCCCGAACGGCGAATCGCCATCCTGGTTCCGCTCTGGCGCGAGCACGGCGTGATCGGCAAGATGCTGGAGCGCACGGTTGCCTCGCTGCGCTACCACGGTTATGACATCTTTGTCGGCGTCTACCCGAACGATCACTTGACCGTGCGCGCGGTGAACGACGCGGCGCGCCTGCATCCACGAATTCACGCGGTCTTGCTGCCGCACGCGGGACCCACGTCAAAGGGCGATTGCCTCAATTGGGCATTCCGGGGGATGCAGAGGCACGAAGAACGCACAGGCGGCCGCTATGAGGTTATCGTCACCCACGACGCCGAGGATGTAGTACACCCGGAATCGCTACGTATCATTAGTTGGTTTGCGACAGACCACGCGATGGTGCAGGTGCCGGTGCTCGCGCTTGCCACGCCGGGCCATGAGATGACGCACGGCGTTTACTGCGACGAATTCGCGGAGTATCAGCAGAAGGACGTACCGGTGCGGCAGGCCATGGGCGGTTTTCTGCCTTCCAACGGCGTGGGGTGCGGATTCGAACGGACGGCGCTCGACCGCCTGGCGGCTTCGCGCGGGGGGCAGGTGTTCGACCCATCCAGCCTGACCGAAGATTACGAAAACGGCTTCCTGCTGCACGCCATGGGGTATCGGCAGATTTTCGTGCCGGTGCGGTTCCAGGACGGTGCGCCCCTTGCCACGCGCGAATACTTTCCGCAAAGCTGGGGGGCGGCTGTGCGGCAACGCAGCCGGTGGATCGCCGGGATTACCCTTCAAGGCTGGGAACGCCACGGATGGCGCGCGCCCTGGTGGCAGTGCTACTGGCTTTGGCGCGACCGCAAGGGCCTGGTAGGGAACCTGCTTTCGCCGGTAGCGACGCTTGCCTATGGATATTGCGCCTGGAACTGGCAGCCGCTCACGGCGGAGGCGCCGTGGATGCCGGCGCTCTGCACCTCGATGCTGTGCGTGGCCGCACTGCAAATCGGAATGCGCACGTGGGCCAGCCGCCGGATTTACGGGTGGAAATTTGCCGCGCTGACGCCGCTGCGCGCGGTTTGGGGCAACGCCATTAACTTCCAGGCCACGCTGAAGGCGCTGGGGCAGTTCGCGTCCGCGCGATCGTCCGGCGCGGCCTTGCGGTGGCATAAGACCGAGCACTCGTTTCCCGCGCACGCCGCGGCGGCGCCGGGCCGCCAACGGTTGGGCGAAGTGTTGATCCGCATGCGGTGCGTGGAAAGCCGGGAGATCGAGGCCGCTTTGCAGACGTTGCCGCCGGGCAGGCGGCTGGGCGAGCACCTGATGCATCTGCGCAAGCTCAGCCAGGACGATCTCTATCAGGCACTGAGCTCGCAGACCGGAATCCCGCTCGGCGCGCCAGCGGAAAACGAAGTGGACCGCATGGCGGCGCGCATGCTGCCGGCCCGGACGGCGCAACGCTGGCGCGTGCTGCCGTATCGCGTCTCGATGGGCCAGCTTCACCTGGCCACCACAGAAGCGCCAAGCGCGGAAATGCTGCGCGAGTTGACGGAAGCTTCGCCGCTCGACTTGCGTTTCCGCCTGATACCGCCCGAGGAATTTCGCAAGCTGGCAGAGTTGACCAGCTAGTTTTCCGCGCTACGATGACAATTGCAGCCCGCCTTTTTCCGTAACTTATTTGTCATTTTTGGGTTCGCCGGAGCAGCGGTGGCGCAAGCGCAAACCTGTCCGCAATTGCGTCCCGGCGGGGTGGTTTCGGAGCCGCCTTCGATCTCCGCCAGTAACGGCGAACTCCACGCAGACTTCGTTTTCCGCACCAACGTGGATGCCTACGGCCTGCGCCACTATTGCTACGTCTACAACGGCGACCAGACCTCGCCCACGCTACGCCTGCACCCCGGCGACGAACTGGTGCTGCGCCTTCGCAACGAACTGCCCGCCGACGGCAACCTTTCCGCCCCGGCAGAGCCGCCGTGGCCTTACGCGCACACCATGGAGATTCAGGGCGTCTGCGGCGGGGGAAAGCTAAACGCAGCCGCCACCAATTTGCACTTTCATGGCATGCATATTTCGCCTGGGTGTCATCAGGACGATGTGCTCTCCACATTGATACAGCCGGGAACCGGGTGGTACGAGTATCGCTTCCATATTCCAAAAGATCAGCCGCCGGGGCTTTACTGGTATCACCCGCATCCGCATGGCTTCAGCGAAGCGCAGGTGATGGGCGGCGCGTCGGGAGCACTGATCGTGGAAGGCATCGACCGCGCCAACCCACGCACCGCCGGGCTGTTCGAGCGGCTACTCGTGCTGCGCGACCAGTTCCTGCCGGGCATGGAAGATGCCAGCGAAGACGCCGGGCCGGCGCGCGACATCACCATCAATTCCGTGCCAATGCTGTATCCCATGAACCGGCCCGCCGTTATCGCGGCGCAACCCGGCAGGCGTGAATTCTGGCGCGTGCTCAACGCCGCGGCCGATACCTATTTCGATTTGCAGATTCGGGCGGGACCGACGGTGCAGGAGACGCCCTATCCGGTACGCGTCGAGATGGCGGCGCGCGACGGCGCCCCAGCGCCTTCGGAGACGGTGACGCACGTGTTAATCCCGCCGGGCGGGCGCGCTGAATTCCTGGTCACGATGCCGCCGCCGAACGTGTTCGCGCAACTGGTGACGCTGCGCTACGAAACGGGCCCGGCCGGCGAATCGACGCCCTACCGGACCATCGCCAATTTCGACCTGAAGCATAATCCGCCGGTGACCCCTCCCCCGCCCTCGAAAGGCGCGTTCACCCCGGCGACGGACCTTTCGGCGCTCAAGCCGGCGGCAACGCGCAAGCTCTATTTTTCCGAAACGCATCAGGACCCTAACAATTACGCGAGCCCGGCTACCTATTTCATTACGGTGGATGGCCAGAAGCCCAAGGCTTTCGACATGAACTTCAGCCATCCGAATCTCACCGTGCGCCAAGGGACGGTGGAAGACTGGACCATCGAGAACCGCGCGCCCGAGGCGCATGCGTTCCATATTCATCAGCTTCATTTTCAGGTTTTGGAGCGGGACGGCAAGGCGGTTCACGAACCGTCTCTGCGCGACACCATCGATCTGCCTTATTGGGACGGCAAGAGCGCCTACCCCAGCGTCAAACTGCGGATGGATTTCCGGAGCGCCGAAATTATCGGCACGTTCCTCTATCACTGCCACATTCTGGAACACGAGGACGGCGGCATGATGGGCATCATTCGCGTGACAAAACGATGAACTTGAAATTACAGCGCTGAGACGAAATATTGACCTAAGCGTCAACATCCCGTAACGGATGGGTTGGCACTCTGTTGGTTCAGCGGAATTCCGCTGTAAATCCAGCCAGGAGAGTCACGTTTGAAAATCGCTTCGCTCTACGCCCGTTCCGCTCTTAGTGCGCTTCTCGTAGCAGTTCCCGCGCTGCAAGCCCAAACGGCTCCAGCCACGACCACGCCGATCCAGCACGTGGTGGTGATCTTCCAGGAGAACGTCTCGTTCGATCACTACTTCGCCACCTATCCGAATGCGCTGAACAAGACGACTGGCGAGCCCATGTTCGCGGCCGTTCCCAACACGCCGCCGGTGAACGGATTGAACGGGCCGCTGCTCAGCAACAACCCGAATTCCTTTCAGCCTTTCCGCATCGGGCGCGCCAACGCCGTCACCTGCGACCAGGACCACAACTACAACGACGAGCAGAAGGCCGCCAACAGCGGATTGATGAACAAGTTTCCCGAATCCACCGGTTCTTTCAGCGCGTCTTGCGATTTCAACAACCTTGGCAAGAACGTGGTGATGGGCTATTACGACGGCAACACGGTGACGGCTCTCTGGAACTACGCGCAAAATTTCGCGATGAGCGACAACTTCTATGACACGCAGTTTGGCCCCTCCACGCCCGGCGCTCTGAATCTGGTAGTTGGCACCACGGTCGGCGCCACGCTGACGGGTGGGTCCGGCTCGAGCATTCTGCAGGGAACGACGCTCCTCGGCGATGCCCGCCCCACCGGCGACGACTGCAATCCGGCGAACGTCAACACCGTCACGATTAGCGGCAAGAACGTGGGCGACCTGCTCAACGCCAAGGGCCTGACCTGGGGTTGGTTCCAGGGCGGCTTCCGCGCGACCTCTTTCAGCACCACCGGCGCCGCGACATGCGCCTCGACGCACAACAATATTTCCGGCGCGTCGGCCGGCACGGATTACATTCCGCATCACCAGCCGTTCCAGTTCTTCCCCTCGACCCAGAACCTGCACCACATGCCGCCGAGCTCGGTGGCCAAGGTCGGCCAGACGGATCAAGCCAACCATCAATACGACACGGCCGACTTCATGGCTGCGCTGGCCGCCGGCAATCTCCCCGCCGTCAGCTACCTCAAGGCGCCGGCTTATCAGGATGGGCACGCCGGTTACTCGGACCCGCTCGATGAGCAGACCTTCGTGGTCAACACGATCAACGCCATCATGCAGTCGCCCTTCTGGAATAGCACCGCAATCTTCATCACCTATGACGATTCGGACGGGTGGTACGACCACCAGATGAGCCCGATTCTGAATCAATCGAACGGCGCCTTCGACTTCCTCACGGGCGTCGGCAACTGCGGCGATGGCTCGAAGGCCACGTTCCAGGGACGCTGCGGATTCGGCCCGCGCCTGCCGTTGATGGTGATCTCGCCCTACGCCAAGGTCAACTATGTCGACCACGCCGTGACCGATCAATCTTCCGTTCTGCGCTTCATTGAAGACAACTGGAACCTGGGCCGCATCGGCGGGTCTTCGTTGGATGCGCAAGCCGGACTGCTTACCGGCCTGTTCAACTTCAACGCCGCTTCCGCGCAAGCCCTGATTCTCGATCCCACGCAGGGTACGGTGGTCTCCACCGGCAATCCCGGCGGCGGCAGCGGCGGGACCACCCCGCCCACCAAGACCACTACGGCCGTGGCCGGTCCCAAGAACTTCGTCACGCTCAGCCCCAGTGTGCAATTGGATGGCACGCAATCCGTCAGCTTCGACGGAAAGCCGCTCACCTATTCGTGGACCGAGTCTGCCGCCTCGCCGCAAGCTCAGATTTCGAACCCCAACCAAAGCCAGACGTTCGTGATCCTGCAAGGCGGACCCGGCGTCTATACGTTCACTCTCACGGTGACCGATTCGGCCGGTAAAACGGCCACGGACACCGTCACTATCTACGTTCCTTAAGCCGTTCGATTGCTCCCAACAGACGCGGAGGCGCCCAACGCCTCCGCGTCAAACGCCCGAAACGACGGGCGTGTAAGCCCTTTCAGTTGACGCCCGCCCGCTCCATAGTGTAAGCTGCCCGCAAAGCTAATGTCCCAAACCGTCACCAGTAAACAGAAGGACGAAGGGTTCGTCCGCGGCCTCGGCCTTTTCGATTCCGTCATGATCACGATCGGCATCATGATCGGGTCGGGAATTTTCATCGTTTCGGCCGACATGTCGCGCATGATCAACAGTCCCGGCTGGATGCTGATGGCGTGGGTGATCACCGCCGTGCTCACCATGGCCGCCGCGCTTTCCTACGGCGAATTGGCTTCGATGCTGCCCCATGCGGGCGGCATGTACATTTATCTGCGCGAAGCGTTCTCACCGTTGTGGGGATTTCTATACGGCTGGACGCTGTTTACGGTGATTCAAACCGGAACTATCGCGGCGGTGTCTGTCGCGTTCGCAAGATTTCTTTCGATTCTGGCGCCCGGAATTTCCGAAAGTAGCTATATCATCGCGCCGATCCACATATCTTCCGGCTACGCGCTATCTCTTTCGACCGCGCAACTTGTCGCGATCACGATCATCGTGCTGCTGACCTGGACCAACAGCCGCGGCCTGGAATACGGCAAGATCGTACAAAACATCTTCACCACCGCGAAGACCGCGGCTCTGGCGGGCGTGATTCTGGCCGGCTTGTTCCTGGGATGGAACTCGACCGCGGTCCATTTCAATTTTCACGACATGTTCCGTCTGGGCGCGTTCGATCCGTCGCTGGGCGTGACCGCGGGCAGCGCGTTTGGGCTGCTGGTAGCCCTCTGCGTGGCGCAATCGGGCTCGCTGTTTTCGGCGGATTCGTGGCATGACATTACGTTCGTCGCCGGCGAAGTGCGTGACCCGAAGCGGACGCTCCCCAAAGCGCTGGCGATCGGAGCCGGCATCGTGCTGCTGCTGTATTGCCTGGCGAACGTCGCGTATATGGTGGTGCTCACGCTGCCTGAGATTCAGAATGCGCCGGCCGACCGCGTGGCGACAGCAGTGCTGGAACGGATCTGGCCCGGGTACGGATCGGTGATCATGGCGATCGCGATCATGATTTCGACCTTCGGCTGCGTGAACAGCCTGGTGCTGGCGGGGCCGCGAGCTTATTACGCGATGGCGCAGGACAAGCTCTTCTTCGCGCGCGCGGGCCGGTTGAATGCGGCGCGCGTGCCCGGGTGGTCGCTGATGGTGCAATGCGTTTGGGCGGCATTTCTGGTGCTTCCGCGCACCTACAACACGACCACGCACTCGTATGGGAACCTCTACAGCAACTTGCTCGACTACGTGATCTCGGCGGCGCTGATCTTCTACATTCTGACCATCGCCGGCGTGATTCGCCTGCGCCAGACGAGGCCGGATTTGGAACGGCCCTATAAGGTTCCAGGGTATCCGCTGGTTCCGGTGCTCTATATCCTGGGCGCGGCGACCATTTTGTTTATGCTATTCGCTTACCGCCCCGCGAGCACATGGCCTGGTTTGATCATCGTAATTTTGGGCGGCATCGTTTACGCGGTGATCAAGAAGAAGTAACTAGACCCCGCGCCGGTTGCCGTAAAGATCGACATGCAGCCGCGGGCTGAAGCGGTACTGTTCCGACTTGCAGATCTCCGCTAGCCAGACCGATCGTTCGTGTAGAACCGCGGGATCAATGCCTTCCGGCATCAGGATGACGCGGGTAGCGGGAACATTCAAGGCCTGGATCAGCGCGCGCACTTCGCCGATATCCTCCGGCCGCGCGATGACGAACTTCAACTGATATTCGTATTTTTCCATCAGCTTCGTCAGGACGTCGGGCTGGGTGCGCAGGCGTTCGTGCTGCGCCGCCCATGAACCTTCGGGCGTCGAGTTGGAAAGCTTGGGGCTGATGCTCATTAAGTCGCAGGCCACGGGCTTGAAGACGGTGCCCGCGGTTTCGATGGTGATGTGCATGCCGGCATCGCGCAGGCGTTTGGTGAGATCGGCAATTTCAGGCGCGATCATTGGTTCGCCGCCGGTGACCACCACGTGCTTCGCGGGATGCCGTTGCGCCTCGGCCAGGATCGCATCCAGCTCCATCTCTTCGCCTTCCGGATTCCACGAAGTGTACGGCGTGTCGCACCACGCGCAGCGCAGATTGCAGCCGCTGGTGCGAATGAAAAACGACGGTACGCCGACCAGCGACCCTTCGCCCTGCAGCGAGTAGAACAGTTCAGCAATCTTCAATGCCGGCCTCTTCGAATCCTTTGCGGCGTAACAGGCAGGCGTCGCACTCGCCGCATGCGCCGCCATCGGACTTCGGATCGTAGCAACTGCGCGTGACGCCGAACGGCACGCTCAGATCGCGCGCCAATTTGACGATTTCGGCCTTGGTGAGGCGCAGAAGGGGCGTGTGAATCTTGAGGTGCGTGCGGCCCTCGACGCCTGCCTTGGTGGCGAGGTTCGCCATGCGTTCATAGGCTTCAATATATTCGGGCCGGCAATCGGGATAGCCGGAGTAATCGAGCGCGTTGACGCCGATAAAGATGTCCGAGCTTTCGAGCACTTCCGCCCAGGCTAGCGCGTAAGAGAGAAAAATCGTGTTGCGCGCCGGAACATACGTCACCGGAATTCCGCTCGACATCTCGGCCGCGCTGCGCGCTTTCGGCACGTCGATGCTACCGGTGAGCGCGGAGCCGCCGAACGCGTCGAGCCCAAGGCTGCGCCACCATTTGCTTTTCGACGCCGAAAATCTGCGCGATGCGCGCCGCGGCTTCGATCTCCTGTTTGTGGCGCTGGCCGTAATCGAACGAGAGCGCGTAGCAGGCGAAGCCCTCGCGCCGCGCGAACGCGAGGCAGGTGGAAGAATCGAGCCCGCCGCTCAATAGACACACTGCTTTCTTGGGAGCTGTCACCAGAGGGTTCCTTATAATCATTATTTGCGCATTCGCTTCCTCACGTCCACGCCGCTCGATATCCGGCGCGGCAGCGGCACATACGTCGGCATTCACGTGTTGGGGCGCGCGCTCGAATCGCTGGGCCACACGGTCTCCTACGAAACGCCCACGCGCCATTTTTCAAACTACACGCTGGAGCGGCTGGTCTTCAACCGTTCGCTGCGGGCGTCGCCTGAGTTCGATCTGACGATTGGCTTCGACATGGATGGCTATCGCATCGCGAGAGGCGCCGCGCACGTGGCGTCGCTTAAAGGGGTGATTGCCGACGAAGTGCGTTTTGAAGCGGGATTGACCAAGCTCACCATGTCGGTGCAAGCACACTGCGAGCGCCTGCACGTGCACCGCGCGGCGCTGACGCTCGCCACCAGCGAATACTCCGCGACGCAGGCCACGCAGCTCTACGGCATGAAGCAGCGGCCGGCTATCGTGCCGGAACTGATTGACCTGCCTGAATGGCGGCGAATGCTGGCCGCGCATCCGGCGGCGCCTTCCGATTTCACCGTGCTCTACGTGGGCCGCTTCTATCGGCGCAAACGCGTGAACCTTCTGCTGCGGGCGGCTGCGATTCTTCGTGACTCGATGGCCGATCTTAGGATTCGAATCGTCGGCAACGGGCCTTGCAACGATGCCTGGCGAGCTTTATCGCGCGAACTGCGCCTGGAGAACGTCGTTACCTGGTTGGGCGATGTCTCACGCGCGCAACTTGCCGAGGAATACAACCGCGCGGGCGCCTTCTGCCTGCCCAGCGTGCAGGAAGGCTTCGGCATCGTGCTGCTGGAAGCCATGGCCGCTGGCAAACCGATCGTCGCCGCGCGGGCGGGGGCCATTCCCGAAGTTGCGCCGCACGCGGTACTAGTGGAGCCGGATAGCGCCGAGGCGTTGGCAGACGGCATCAAGCGCGTCCGGAACGCCGCGCCCGCGCCTCAAGAGTGGGTGGAACAATTCGACGCCCCGCGCGTGGCTGGCCGGTTTCTCGACGCCGTGGGCGGCGTTACGCCAAGGTAAGATTCGGCTGCGCCTTAAGATCGAACGCGGCGAATTCGGCGCGCTCAAATTTGGGAAACGCAGCGGCGGCAATCATGGCGGCGTTATCGGTGGAGAGGCCGGGAGTGGGAAAGTAGACTGGATAGGCGGATCGCCGCGCGCGCGCCGCGGCTCGCAATCCCGCATTGCATGCCACGCCGCCGGAAATAATCATGGCGCGCGCATCGATCGATTCCGCAGCCGTCGTGGCGCGCGTCAGCAATTCCGAAATCACCGCTTGCTGAAACGACGCCAGCAGCCCGAGCGTTTCCCTGGGCGTGACCGTGAGCCAATCTTCGGTGGATGGCGCCGGGTTTTCGCGGAACACCGCCCGCCGGGCCGCAATCTCCGCAGTCATTTCGCGGGCTTCGACCCATCGCAAAACCGCTGTTTTCAGGCCGCTGAAGCTGAAATCGAGCGCATTGCCTTTCATCTTGGCGAAGGTGAACTTCACCGCATGGGAATCGCCGTGGGGCGCGAGCCGGTCGATCACGGGACCGCCGGGATATCCGTAGCCGAGCAATTTGGCTACTTTGTCGAATGCCTCGCCGGCGGCGTCGTCGCGCGTCTTGCCCAACAAACGGTAGCGGAAGCCCTCGCGCACTTCGAAAAGATGCGTGTGGCCGCCGCTCACCACCAGCGCGAGCGCGGGCAATTCCACATGGATGCCGTCGCCCTTGGCCTCCATAATCACGGCGTGGATGTGGCCTTCGATGTGATTGACGCCGATCAGCGGAATGCCGCGCGCGAAGCACAGCGATTTCGCATAGGTGAGGCCAACCAACAGCGAGCCCGCGAGGCCTGGGCCGGATGTCGCGGCAATGGCCGCCAAATCGTCCCAAGCTGTTCCGGCCGATTCCATGGCTTCGCGCACCACGGGCACGATGGCCCGCAGATGCTCGCGCGAGGCAAGCTCCGGCACCACGCCGCCATACTTGGCATGCGTGGACATCTGCGACGCCACCACCGACGAGACCACCCGCAGGCCGTCTTCCACCACCGCGGCCGCTGTCTCATCGCATGACGATTCAATGCCGAGGATGCGCACTAATCCTACGGTAACGCAGCGGTACAATTGTGTTCTCCATGGTCCGCGAACTATTGATTCAAGGCCCCGACGGCGCAGCCCGCACCGTTCCGTTAACGGGCCGCCTCACTGTGGGCCGGTCCAATACCGCCGATTTGTGTTTCCCGGAAGACGCGGGCCTTTCGCGCCAGCACTTCGCGTTCGAATCCGATGGCGACGGCGGCTGGACCATCGAAGATTTCGGCAGCAAAAACGGCACGTTCGTCAACAGCATTCCGCTCAAAGCGCGCCTTTTGCTGCAGCCTGGCGATCGCATCACCGCGGGACATCTGGTGATTGTCTACGCGCCCTCGGAGGCAAATCCGGGCGATCAACGCGTGGTGGTGTTTGAGGGTCCGGAGAACACGCCCGCTTCGACGACCGTGGTCACCAGCCTGGAAGGCGCGCTCTCGAATCAGACCATGGTGCTGGAGCGCGGCGGCGTGAAAGCGACGGCCCCGATGCAGGCATTGATCCGCGCCGGGCAGGTGCTTTCCGAAAACAAACCGCTGGCCGATCTTTTCCCGCTGATTCTCGATCTTTCCATTCAGGCCGTCAACGCGCAGCGCGGCGTGCTTCTGCTGATTGAGGGCGAGAAACTCATACCGCGCGCCCACAAAGGCGAAGGGTTTCACATTTCGACCGGTGTCCGCGACCGCGTCATCAACGACAAGACCTCTATCCTGGTGCGCGACGCGCAGGCCGATGAAGCTTTCCGCGGCCGCATGAGCATTGTGGAGCAGAAAGTCCACACGATGATGGCGGTGCCGCTGCAAACCAAAGAGCGGATTATTGGCCTGATTTACGTGGATTCTCCGTTCATCCTGCGCGAATTCACCAAAGACGATCTCAGCCTGCTCACGGTGATGGCGAATACGGCGGCCATCCGCATCGAGAATGCGCGCTTGGCGGAAATCGAAGCGGCCGAGCGCATCATGGTGCGCGATCTGTCGCAGGCCGCCGAAATTCAGCGCGGCGTGCTGCCCGGCGAAGCGCCGCAGCTTGCCGGCGTCGATCTGGCGGGCTACAACGCCGCCTGCCGCACCGTGGGCGGCGATTATTACGATTTCTTTCCCTACCCCGACGGCCGCGTGGCGCTGACGCTGGGCGACGTTTCGGGCAAAGGCATGCCGGCTTCGTTGATGATGATGGCGCTTCACGCGCGCGTTCAGGTGCTGGCCGAAGACCCGGGCGATTTGGGCGCGTTCATGAACCGCCTGAACAAGGCGACCTGCGCCAAGTGCCCCAGCAATCGCTTCATCACGTTCTTCTTCTGCATCCTCGACACGACCACCGGCGCTCTGAGCTTTGCCAATGCCGGCCACAATCCGCCCATCGTGATGCGGACTTCGGGCGCGGCTGAAATGCTCGAAGCCGGCGGCCCGCCGCTCGGTATCCTCTCTATGTCGTCTTACAGCGAGCAGAAGACACAACTCGCTCCCGGCGACTTGCTAGTGCTCTATAGCGACGGCGTGACTGAGGCGATCAACGGCCAGGAAGAGGAATTCGGCGAGGAGCAGTTTATCGAAGTCTTGCGCCGGCACCGCGGGGAATCGGCTACGGTGATCTCCGAGGCGGTAACCACAGCCTTACTGGAATTCGCCGCCGGAGCGCCGCCGGCGGACGATATTACGCTGGTTGTGGCGAAACGGTTATAGACACTTGTAACTTCCTGCCCACCCCGGCACGCCGTTTCTATTGAGCGATGAAAGTCTGTCTCATACTCGCTGCGGCCGCAATTGCCAACGCCGCCACTCCCAATAAGGCTGCGCTGGCGCTGCTCGCCAAGGCATCTGCGGTTTTCGACGCCAACCAGGCGCGCGAAGTGCATTGGAACTGGACTGCCCTCGAGAAGCGCTCGCTCACCAACCGCTCCGGCGCCGTGGTTCAAACGTTTCCCAGCGTGACGGCCGAATCAGTGCTTCGCGCCAATGGCGGGCGCTGCAACGCGGTGGTGGCCTGGGGCGACGGTTTGAAGCCCTACAAAGCCTCAGCCAGCCCCGACGAGCGCTGCCGCGCCATGGACGATTTCCGTCCGCCCTTTGAAGTGCGCGAGTTGCTGCGTGGGTCGCAAGCCACGATGGGGCCGGCGGCAGATGGCGGCGCGGCGATCCTGATTCAACCGGATAAGGCGCGCCAGCGTTCGGACGACTCGGAGATCCGCTGCGCGGCGTCGATCGAAGCCACGGTACGCCTCGACCCCACGTCATCGTTCCCAAGATCGATTGAAGGCAAGGTGACGGGCGATGGGTGCGAGCAGCGCGGCGCGGCGCCGATGCAGTACGGTCAGGCCTCGTCCAAGATGATGCGCACGGCGTTCCGCAAGGGCGCGTCGTTCCGCATGACGTTCCAACTTCAGAAAGACAAGTTCGCCAATCAAGCGAACAGCTTCTGGATCTGCGTCAGCCAGCACTACGCCATGCCGTGGGATTCCGACAATGAAGTGCTCGCTTATTGGGGCCGTCAGATTCCGGCCAATTCCGCCGGACGGCAGTTGGTGAAAGATATCGCGACGCGCGCGCGTGAATTCGGCGCGGACTCCGCCGTCAGCTTCGGCGCTGACGATCATTAGCCAACACGCTATGATGAGTGAATGACAAGCGTCCTTCCGCCCGAGCCGGAGGTATCTTCACCCTCCATCGCCGATCTTGAACGCGACTACCTGCTGCAGAACTACACCCGCTATCCGCTGACGCTGGCGCGCGGTAAAGGCTGCTACATATATGACACGCAGGGGCGCCGCTATCTCGATTTCATTACGGGAATCGGAGTGAACGCGCTGGGGCACGCGCACCCGCGGATGGTCAAGGTAATTCGCGAGCAGGCGGGGCAGATCCTGCACACATCTAATCTCTATTACCACCAATATCAGGGGCCTCTCGCGAAGCGCCTGGTAGAGATGAGTGGATTGCAGCGCGTGTTTTTCGCTAACACCGGCAGCGAATCCGTGGAATGCGCACTGAAGATGGTTCATTCGCACGGCCGCGCCATTCACCCTGACAAATACGAGATCATCGCGCTCAACAATTCATTTCACGGGCGGACGATGGGCGCGCTTTCGGTCACCGGGCAGCCTAAATATCGCGCCGATTTTGAGCCTATGGTGCCGGGCGTGAAATTTGTTAATGCCAACGATCTGGAGGCCCTCGAAGGCGCATTCAACGAACGCACCGCGGGCATGATCCTGGAGCTGATTCAGGGCGAGGGCGGGATTCATCCGATCAACCACGAATTCGCCGCCAAGGCGCGCGAACTGGCGGACCGCCACAACGCGCTCTTAGTGGCCGACGAAACTCAATGCGGCGTGGGACGGCCCGGAACCTACTTCGCCTATCAACGCGCCAACCCGGTGATTCTGCCGGATGTCATGGTCGCGGCGAAACCGCTGGCTTGCGGTATTCCGCTCGGCATCGTGGTGGCCAATGAAAAAGCGGCGGCGGCGATCCGGCCCGGCATGCACGGCAGCACGTTCGGCGGCGGCCCGCTGGCCTGCCGCGCGGCGCTCGAATTTCTCAATATTCTCGACGAGTTGCTACCCTCGATCCAGCGCGTGGGCGCCTATTTCTTTGAGCAATTGCAGGCGCTCGCAACGAAGTTCGGCGTCGTCAAGGAAGTGCGCGGCTTCGGCCTGATGCTCGGGATGGATCTTACGATTCCCGGCAAGCAGATCGTTTTCGATGCTATGGATGCCGGATTGTTGATCAATTGCACGCACGATACCGTGCTGCGGTTCCTGCCGGCTTACATCGTGACCGAAAAGGAAGTCGACCGCGCCGTGAAGATTCTACGCCGCGTCCTCGCCAAAGCGAAGTAAGTGACGCAGCGCATGCGAAGGTCGATCATTACGTTGCTGCTGATTGCGGCGGGGGCGTCTGTCACGCAGGCGCAGCAGGCGCCGCACCGCCCGCGCATCCTGGCCTGGGGCGACACGGTCACGGGGTACCAGCACGATTCGATCTCGCATGCGCTGGCTACTATCGAGCGCCTGGGCCGCGAATCCGGCGCGTTCGATACCTACATCCGCACGGATTCGCAACTCATCACCAAGCAGGTCATCCCCGAACCGGCGCGCAACACGCGCAACCTGAACTATTTCGATGCCATCTTTTACTTCGGCACCGGCGACAACGCTCAGCCCGCAGCAGAAGAAGGACCTGCTGTCTTTCATTCACGATGACGGTAAGGGATTCGTCGGCGCACACACGGGTGACGATGCATTCTTCGACTGGCCTGAGTTCGCGGTGATGATCGGCGGCTGGTTCGACAATCATCCATGGGGCGTCTTCGACGCGCCGGTGATCGTGGAAGATCCGTCGTTCCCCGCCATGAAGCCGTTCCCCGCGCGCTTCACCATCCACGACGAAATCTACGAGCACAAGAATTTCGACCGCTCCAAAGTACACGTGCTGGCGCGCCTGGATGCCTCGAAGCTCGATTACACGAAGCCGAACATCAACCGCGCCGATCACGATTTTCCCGTGGCGTGGGCCAAAATGTATGGCAAAGGCCGCGTATTCTATTCCACGTTCGGCCACGCCGCCGAGACCTGGGACGACCCGATGATACAGAAGATGTATTTCGAGGCCGTCCGCTGGGCTCTGCGCTTGACCGGCGACGATGTGAAGTAGCTTCTACTTCGTCTTGATGTAACGGCTCGCGAATGTAATGAAGGTCGGCCAATTCGGCGCCGGCGTGTGCCCGCCGCTGTGCTGCCGGAAGGCGATATCGCCATCGACCAGCGGCGTCTCAATCGGCGGAAACTCGCTCGTCCCCATATCTTTCTTGCCGAGCAGCTTGTATACCGGGCCTGCGCCCGCCGCAGCCAGGAACATGCCCTTGGCATCCACCCATCCATCGCCCTGCGTGGCCCCGCCGCTGATGAAGACGGGGCGCGGCGCGCACATGGCCACCAATTCGTGCATGTCGACCGGCAGATCGTCCCACGTCAACGGGCCGGCGTACTTGAGGAAGTTGCCCGCCATCCAGTGGTATTCGCTGTTGGCGGTGACGTTCTCGACGATCTCGCCCCAGTTGCGGCGATTCAGCTTCGCGCCGCCTTCGCCCGACGAGCTCACGTAGGCGATCGCGAAACGCGGGTCGTATGCCATGGTGACGATCGTCGCTTTTCCATAGCGCGAATGGCCTTCGACGCCGACCTGCCTCGCATCCACGGCATGATCGGTCTCGAAGTAATCGAGCGCGCGGCTGGCGCCCCAAGCCCAGGCGCGTAGCGCGCCCCAATCGTCCGGCTTGCGCGGCTCGCCCTTGTTCACAAGCCCGATGATGCCTTGGCGCAAACCCGCACCGTTATCGGCCTGAACGCTGGTGGGAACGAGCTCTGCGTAACCCCAACCCTTCGCCAACACCTGCTGCTGCCACGTCGGTCCCGGAGGCGCGCCGCGGCCTGCGCCCGCAGCCCCGCCGCGCCCGGCGCCGAATCCGGAGGAAACACGAAGCCGAATTCCATGATCACCGGCACCGGACCCTTGGCGTCTTCCGGCGTTGAAAGCGTCAAGTCGATATCGACCTTGACCGAGGGATAGGACGAATTATCGACGTGTCCCACCAGCTTTTTCGTGATGACCGCGAAGTCGCCGTTCTTCTCGTGCGTGGTCGACGTCACTTCCCAATTGACCTTCGGCGTGTTCTTCGGCATGCGCCCGAAAACTTCGCGATCGAAATCCTCGACGATCTGGGGGCGGCGTTGATCCCACCACATCTTCGCCGACGTTACTTTCTTGCCGTTCTTCAGCGTCAGCGGATCGGGAAGTTTCGGGTACGGATTGGCCTTGGATTCATCATAGTTCGCGTAGTTGGGCGAATCCGGATGGCTGCCATCCTTGCCGGGGCGCAGGCTGGCGATGTGCAGTTGATCCATCATTTGCTGATGGTCTTCCGCCGTCAACTTGGCTCGCTCCGCGGCGGCCGCCTGTTGTTCCGGAGTCATCGCGGGCGGTTGGGCAAAAGCGGCCGGCATGGTCGCCAGCAGCAGGATTCCGAGGGTTTCGGTTCGCATGGGGAACCACATAGTTCTCACCTCCGAGGTGCGCGGGAAATTAGTTTAACATCCGAACTATATCGTATTTGGCCGGCCCGTATAACTACTTGGGAGGCGCGAGGCCTTCCGTCAGTTCGATGTACGTTCCCCAGGGGTCGGTAAAAAATGCGATGGCAGCGGATGTATTCGGGATCTTTGTGTAGGGGCGATCGATCTTATTTCCCTGGGCTTCCAGCTTCGAGAGAAATGCAGGCAGATTTTTGATCTCGAATCCGATGTGATCCAACGCGCGGCCTTTGGTGGCGACGGGGGCGGCCTCGATGGAACCGAAGGTGAGATTGATCCCCGGAAGATCGGCGGTGACAAACTGCGCTCGCTTGCCGGGAACCGCGCCGAACGTTTTGACATACCAGGCCTGCATCGCTGGAATATCCTGCGTGGCGAAGTGAATATGGTGACTGGCGATGGGGGTGGGGAGCGAAGTCTCCTCGATAATCTCCACTCGAATATCATCGGGAGTCAACAGGTAGACCTGCGTGGGGCGCGCGATCGGTTCCATTTTGAGACCCGCGGCCTGCCACTTCGGGAGCCAGTCCTTCATGTTCCTGACCTGAAAGCCGAAGTGATTGACAGTCGAGCCGACGCTGCCGCCGGAAGGTTCGCCCTTTCGAAGCATGACGTACATGCCAGGAAACTCGATCAATTCCAAACGGCCATTGGAAACCGTCTTTCCACCGAGAAGCGCGAAGAAGTTCTTGTTGGCGTCGAGGTCGCGCACAGTCAGGTGTATGTGCCCCATCGAGACGCCTTCGGCGTTCGGGGCCGGAAGCTGGGCGGGCGCGGTAATGGCACAGGCCAGGGCCAGACCGAAAAGCAGCCGGAGGTTCATGATTGACTTACTTTATCAACAAGATCATATGATCTTCGTCGACGTATTCCGAACCCCCCTTCAGGGCATTCGGCTCTCTTCCGAAAATCTCAAACCCGAAGCTCAGGTACAGTTGCTTCGCGGCGTTCTGACTCGCCGTGACGGCTAGCAGGAGTCGAGCATTTCCGGTTAACTGACGAAAAGCACTGATGCCGATCGGGGTCGGGTTATTCAACTGAAACGACGAATTTAACCTCGGCTCCTTTGAATTTGCCCGTGATCTCCCAGCAACCTGTGGTAGGAAAATTTACTCCGGACATGATGAAGTCAACGGTCGTCCGACTCCCGTTCGCACCGGTCACAATCAGCGGCGGCGCATCGCCATCCAGCCGTCGCCCGCTGATGGCAATCGCGGGGAGCGGATCAGCCTTCGCGTTGTACCCATCACTCCACCAGACGATCTTCTGCCGATACCCTTCGGGCCAAAGCGGTAAGCCGCGCCAAGGACCAGGGTAAACCAGAACCCAAAGCGTCAACTTGCCGACGTAAAAGGAGTTGCCGTTCGCTTCAGGGTAAGGAGAGGGTGGGACGAAGGTCGGGCTCGGCGGTTTCGTTACGGGGCAACCATCCGCTGCGAAGGCCAGAGCGGAACAAATTGTGAATCCGAGTGCAAGCTGACGCAAATGCATGCTGATGAGACGGTTGGCACCCGTAAAATGTTAACCGCTATGAACTATGAGGCGAAAATAAGACGCCTCACTGACTCACGTTCGATGGTCGGTTGGAGGCTCGCCCGAAAAAGTCGAATCAAGATGGGGGCGGCTAGTTTATCAGCAAGATCATGTGATCTTCGTCGACGTATTCCGAACCCACCTCCAGGGCATTCGGCTCTCTTCCGAAAACCTCAAACCCGAGGCTCAGGTACAGTTGCTTCGCGGCGTTCTGACTCGCCGTGACGGCTAGCAGGATTTGTTCCAGGGACGAATCCTCTTTCACGTTTTGCAAAATCGCAGATAACAACGCCCGCGCCACGCCCTTTCGCCTGGCGGAAGCGGTGACATAGACGCCATAGATGCGGCCTTTGTGACGCTCTTGCAGACCTGTTTCCCGGATGAAGGTCGCCATACCCACCAAGTCGCCGCCGAGGAAGGCGCCGAACATAAAGTTGCCAGGTCCGCGGCGCGAAAACGGCTGGCTATGTGGTTCGACTTCCAGGGCCTCCAGCCGAAAGCGCCACCAGGCGGCGGAACGCCGGTCGAGATTACGCTCTCGGAGTTTATGCTTGAGGCCTTCTATCCGGCGGATAAGGAAACTTCGGCGGCGTTGCAACAGACAACCCGCTAGAAACGGATTCAGGGCGCCACTGGCTATTTCCCGTGCGTGGCGTTCCGTTCGACCGCCCACGAATCGACCACGGAGCCGTCCGCGGCGCGCACGGATACCTTCAGCTGGGTTGCGGTGGCCTCAACTTTTGCTAATTGGCCTTGGCCTACGACCAGGATCGGGTAGTTGTTTCCTCTTTGGCCCGGTTGGATATGGGCATAGCGATGCGTGTGCCCGGCGATCACGAGGTCGACCTTTGAGTGGTTTGCCCAATCGGTCCAGCGTTGGTTGCCGCCTTCCACACTGCCCCACATGGGTTGATGCATGGCGACAACCCGGAACGGCGCTTCCGCCACGCGCTTGCTCGACCGCGTGTGCTCCTCGAGCCAAGTCAGCTCCTGCTCGCGGTACGGGGCAAAGTCGTTCAGATGGGCATAAACATTGGTGCTGTCGGGCTTGTCCTCGCCGGTATCGACGACCATCAGATGGACAGGGCCGCTATCCCGGCTGTAGTAATACCGGCCTTCTTCGATGGGCAGGAAAGCGGACAAGTTGCGGGCGAACGGTCCGCGAGTGTCATGATTTCCCCTGGCATAGACCAACGGGATAGTGGAGCCGATGGAGTGCATGATGGGGTCCAGCCATTTCGCAAACATCTGATCTTCGCTCTCCACAGTGTTGAACGCGTCTCCCAAGTTGAGCAGGAAATCGGCGCTCTTCCAATCCGCCAGTTTCAATGACGCATCGATCCGCGGGACGTCCTCATGAGTGTCGGTGATGGCATAGAACGCCGTAGCCGGCCGGCTCGCATCGAAGGTGGTAAAAGAGGACACCGGACTTTTCGCGGAAAGGCCTTTGTCGGGCCAGTAACCCTTCAGCTTGACGACGCGGGTGGACACCACCTGGTATCGATACGCCTGCCCGGGCTTCAATCCAGCTAACCGCACGGAGTGAATTGTGCCTACCGGAAGCATGCCATCCTTGGCGTTGTTGGCCTCCATGGTGGGCTCAGTGACTCCATAAAGAACCTTGGAGTGGCACGGCGTGTCGGTGGTCCAGACGATCACCACGCTGGTTTCGGTAGGCGCGAGGAGATAGGGGCCGTGAAGGATAACCGGGGTGGTTTCGTAGACAACGTAAGGGTCGGCGGCTGCACCGACGCCCGCAGGCTGTCCTTCGCGAGTGGGGCGCGCATCCTGCGCCGGCAATACCACAACAGAACAGAACAAGATGACCGCGCCGGCGGTGAATCGTCCTACATTCCTGAGCATAATTCCATTTTCCTTTTCTTTGGCTAGAACTCGAAGCGGCCTTTGAGGGCAATTTGTCTTGGGCCGGCGCGTTCGTTCGAGCCAAACACTCCCACGCTGCTGGTGAAGGCGCCGACTCCGGCCACCGAGATATTCGCCAGAGGCGTACTGAACGTCGAATGGTTGAATAGATTCGACACGGCCGCGGTAAACGTGTAGGACACCCTTTCAGTAATGCGGAACCTCTTGGCGAGACTGATGTGATGCACGTTCAAGGGCTGCCCCACCAGACTGTATGGGAGCGCGTCGCCGAAGCGGCCGGCCACGGGGACCTTAAACGCCGCCGGATTGAACCACAGCTGATCGGTTCGGCCGCCGGGCACGTTGTTCGGGTCGGCCACCCGGTCCGGCAGTCCGCCGTTCACGCCAGTGTTGGATGGACTCGATCCGGAAAACGAGGGCGAGAAGGGCAGGCCCGTCCCCAGATAGCTGATCCAATAGATTTTCCAGTTCCCCAGAATTGCATTGACCGGCTTCGAGGCGCCGGACAGGAAACGCTGTCCGGAGCCGACCGGTATGTTCCAGATCGCGGTCGCCGCGGCGTATTGCCTCCGCGTTTGCGACGTGTTTGCCCAGTGGCTGAGCACGTCGTAGGGGTTCTCCAGATCGGAAAAATCGTTCAGGCTCGACTGGAATGAATAATTCACATCCAGGGTCAAGCCGCCGAGGCTACGCTTGGCTTCCAATTGCAGCGCATTGTAATGCGCCCTTCCATCCAAACGGTATTGGTTGACGTTGACGAATTGCGGAAACGGGCGGGAAGCCGTGGTGAAAGGCGTGAGGCTTGGAGGGGGGATGTTGATGTTCAACGAATACGGCAGGCCGACGCCTCGCACGCCGACGTACGATGCCCTCAAGCCGACGTGCGAGATCTCTTTTTCCAATGTCACGTTGAACTCGTGCCGGACGCCACTCGCCACCTGCTGCGGCGTAATCACAGCGCTCTGGCTCGGAACGGTGGCCAAAGCCAGGTTGGTTGGATATGGGTTGGGGAACAGGAACTGTGGAACCTGACCGGCGTTATTCTGATAGGATTCGGAAATTTGATAGGGAGTCGCGCCGTTGGCGAACGTAGTGAAGTCGGTAAAGGCGCCGTATCCGCCGCGAAGCACTAGCGTGGGCATCAAGCGGTAAGCGATGCTCGCGCGCGGCCGGAAGTTGTGCATATCGGCTTTGGCAATGGGGTCGCCTGCCAAGACCTTGATGTTGGACGGAAACAGGGGGCTTACCTTGGAGAGCGACTCGGAGGGAACGACCACGGCATTGCTGGCCACGTTGAAGTTGTAAGTGAGGTCATCGCTCCACTTGGGCGTCCCAACATAATCCCAACGCAAGCCATATTCGAGGGTGATCTTCTTGCCGATCTTGAATGTATCTTCAGAGTAAATGCCTAACGTAACGGCTTGAGAACTTCGGGTCGGGAGCGGATTAGTCCTGGCGCTGGAACGCGGCGCCCCCAGAAGAAAGTCCGCGTAGGCATTGCCGGACAACGACCCGTCGAAGGTAAATGAGCCATAGTTCGGCTGCGGAGCGACGGTGTTGACCGCGTCCTGGAAGAGGACGCCGGACTTCCAGACGTGCCTGGCGAAGACCTTGGTGATGGATTCGTCGGCGGTATAAGTATGCACGTCCTGGCTGACCCCGCCGGCAGTGTTACTTAGTGTGGTATAGCCGGTTATCGACATGGTGGGGAATCCCTGACCCGTGAGGCCGCTCGGATTCGAGCCCAGCAGTCCAGTTTGGGAGAGGATCTTGGCGCCATCGGGCGGGGTCATCCCAGCCTCAGGCAGGCCATCCACCACGTGATCCCATTCATGAGCGAACTTGAAGGTATTCACCAGGCTGGGCGAGAATACGTGGGTGTCGCCGACGGACAATTGTTGGTGATTACGGGCGCGCGTCCAGAAGAGACCGGGAACGCCGCTGGATAGGACGTAGGGACTGGTGCGCTGAAACCAACTCGCGAAAACAGAATTCTTCGATGTGAGACTGTGATCGAGGCGGAAGAGCAGCCCATCGTATCGATACAGGTCGCCGGGGAAGGGAGAGGTGAACTGGTAGTTATTCGTCACGCCGGGGGCATTAGGCAACGGGTAGTATGTGTTCTGAAGGAACGACGCTACCGGGCTGATGCGCTGTTGCGGAATCGTATTGCCGGGGAACGGCTGGCCGGTAAGCGGGTCCTTGATCACGCCCGGGAACAAACCGCCGCGCACGGCGGCGTTCGGTACCGTGGCTTGGGTGAACGCGCCTAACGGAATGCGCTCGGAGAACCAGTCGCCAAACAGGAATGTCCGGTTCTTGATCACGGGACCGCCTAAATTGGTCTGCCATTCGTGTTCCAGGTAAGGCGTCCGCTTCGGAGCGAAAAAGTCGCGCGCCATCAGACCGGAACTGAAGAGCTTGTAATAGCCCATGCCGTGGAAGGTATTCTGCCCGCGCTTGGTAATCATGTCGAGGCTGGCCGTGGCCGGGCTATCGGCGGGCGCGTTCAGCGCGGTGATGTGCACTTCCTGGAAGAACTCGGAGTTGATTTCCTGGCTGTTGACGTTATTGATGCCGTCGGCGACCAGCGTAACCGATTGGCCATTGGCTCTGATACCGCCGAAGGAGCCGCTTCCCCCCTGTACGCCCGCGAGCGTGGTCATCATGGTAGCCGGCGTTGGATAGGCGTCGACCAGCGGAACATCGTCATGTTGTTTGATGGTGTACTCGGCGGCAATGGTTCCGGAGTCGGTATCGATGAGAGCGGCGCCGGCGGTGACGGTGACCGTCTCCTGAGTTACCGTGCCGACGGTCAGCCTAACATCGACGCGCCGGATCTGGCCCGCGATCAGGACGATTTCGTCGACGGATGACGACTGAAATCCGGCGGCCTGAACCGTCAATCGATAAGTGCCAGGCTGAATGTCGGAGAACTCATAGTTGCCCTGGCTATCCGAAAGGCTCTGGCGCACCAGTATGCCTGCCGCCGGTTCTCTCAGGACAATCGATGCTTTGGGAACGATCGCCCCGGAAGGGTCGGTGACAGTTCCCCGCACAACCCCGAGATAGGCCTGGCCGAACGCAGACGCTACAACCAGTAAAGTGAGGCAGCCAAGATGGCGCAAAGCGGTTGACCGGGACATCGCCGGAACCAGATCCCACCCGGACTGTTTCAGCCAACAGAAGCCGGACGAGACATTGCGCAGTGCGGAACGCGGGACGGTACGCATATGCGGCATACGGTAACAATACGCCAACTCAGTTTCATGACGGAAATATAAAAATTCAGATTCAGACTGTCGGCAGGGCGGGGTCGGGCCCCACTAAGTAGTGGGGAGCAGGTGAATCCCCGTCTCGATCCACGGAGCGCATGCGAACGCCGGAAAGGCGGCGAGATATTAACCATGTACATCTTTAAACCGATTCCAGACTTGCTTTCAGACGCCGTGTGAACGACGCCATCGAGTCGATTTCATCGATTATCTGATATTCGATCCGCCGTGGAACCTTCCGAACCTTGTAGGCGCCGTACGCGAACGTCAGACCAGGCTGAGAACTACTTCTGGACAACATTCCCGGCGGGACAGATCCGACGCAAAAGCCATCATGCCTGTTGCTACCACTGAACAGGCTGTCCCAGAAGTATTCGTGTGAGGCAAAAACGTCGCCGACACTCCCGGGGTTAAAGACGGGGAAATCCAGAACGCTTTCGATCATCAGATGTTTGCGATCGGGGTTGGCTGACCACTTCGACATTTTATGGCAAACTTCCAGAAAAGGAATGGCGACAAATGCGCATTCGATCTTGAGTTCTCGCACTTTGTTGATTCGATCAATCGTCCGACTAAGATTGAGGTTAAAATACGGCTCGTCCCTGATCCAATGAAACGGCACATCCCCGGTCTTGGTATGTACCGACAGCTCAACAGAGCTGAGAGCGCCCTCTTCCGCCCTAACGTAGAAAGCGTCTTGTCCTTGAACCTTACGCCTGAAACTGGTTGCCTCGCAGCCAAATTTCTCCCTGGACTCCGACGCAGCAACAAAACCCATCTCGGGCAGAACCAGCGCTGCGGCTTTCATTATGGCAGCGATCCGTCCCTCAATAGGAAGAGACTGGAACGCCGCCTTGTCGGCTGCCTCCTTTCCCTCCGAGTCCGATTTCTTTCGTAGCGGAGCCACCACCGCATCGATACGATCGCCAAGCCGTGCGTGAAAAATTTCATCGCCCGCGTCGGCCGACTCGATCACGTTCTTCATCTGCAAATCGAAATGGAGGCGAAGGTTTCCGAATTTGTCTTCCGCTCGCGCCTTAAGATGATCCCGCCGAATCGTGTAGATGACGGGAATCTCGCGTTCGGCATATCCGGCCTCATAATAGACCGATGGCCTGGCATAAGTGAGGTCTGCGATCAGAAAATCGGAGCCTTTGATTTCGCGAATGATCCGGTCGTCGACGTCGTCGTTGTGGATTAAGCGGTCGATACGAACCGCCGCAATATTGCGCTGCCCCAGGACATCGCAAATGACCCGGTCATAGAGCTTGTCCGTGTCCTCGTAGGTGAATGCCATCGCAACAAAGCACTTCATTGCTAAACCGTATCACCACTACCCGAGGATTTCGTTCAGGGTGAAGGGGCCGTCAAGCCGCATCGACAACACTCCACGCCCCGCCGATTTTGGCGCTACCATCGTAAAACGATGCCGATCCGCAATCTTTCGCGCGCGCTGCTCGCTGTGGCCGCGCTGCTGCCGGCCGCGTTCGCGCAAAACGCCGCGGCCGACCTGTTGGCCAGCGGGAAATCGCTCTTTCTCGAAAAATGCGCGTTCTGCCACGGGCCCGATGCCGCGGGCGGCGAAGGCGGTCCCGATCTTACGCGCTCTTCGCTGGTTTCGCACGATACCAACGGCGACCGGATGGGCCCCGTGATCCGCGAGGGCCGCCAGGGTACGAGCATGCCTGCGTTCAAGCTTTCCGACGCCGAAATGTCGGCCGTGGTCACCTTCATTCACAACTCCGCCAAGAACGGCCAGCGCCGCGGCGTCGATGAGGCCGACCTGCACACCGGCAACGCCGAAGCCGGCAAGCAATATTTCAACGGCGCGGGAAAATGCGCCTCGTGCCATTCGCCCACCGGCGATTTCGCCGGTCTCGCCAACCGTCTCAAAGGTCTGCGGCTTGAACAGCGCATGCTCTATCCCAGCGGCGCCAAGGCCAAGATCAAGGTGACGCTCGCTTCCGGCAAAACTATGGAAGGCACATTGGCGTCTCGCGACGAATTTGTGATCGCTATGAAAGACGCCGATGGCTGGTATCGTTCCTGGCCCGTGGATCAGGTCAAATTCACCATCGACGCGCCCGCCGAAGCGCATGCGGAATTGCTGCCCAAATATACCGACGCCGATATCCACAATCTCATGGCGTATCTTCAGACCTTGCGATAAGACCATGCGAGACATCATCCTTAACACTGCTCTCATTCTCGGCGCGTGCCTCTCGCTGCCGGCGCAGGGGCTCGACCCGGCGTGGCTGCTCAATCCGCCCGCCGATACGTGGCCCGGCTATCACGGCGATTACTCCGGCCGCCGCCACAGTTCGCTCAAGCAAATCACGCCGGCCAACGTCGAGAATCTCAGCCTCGCCTGGATTCATCAGACGCGCGACAACGCGACGCTGAAAGCCTCGCCGCTGCTGGTCAACGGCGTCATCTACTTCAGCATTCCCGACAACGTCTGGGCCGTCGACGCGCGCTCGGGACGCGAAGTCTGGCATTACAAATACCGCGACAACAAAGGCCTGCACATCGGCTCGCGCGGCGTTTCCATGTGGAAGGACTCGATCTTCTTCATGACGCCCGACGCGCACGTGGTTTGCCTCAATGCCAAGGATGGCAAGGTGAAATGGGATGTCGAAGTGGCCGATGTGAAGAAGGGCTACTGGAGCAGCATGTCGCCGCTCATCGTGGGCAACCATGTCCTAACCAGCGCGTCAGGCGATTTCGACAATCTCAGCGGCTTCATCAAATCGCTCGACCCTGAAACCGGCAAGCTGCAGTGGGAGTGGGACAGCACGCCGCCCGCCGGGACGCCCGGCGCGCCCTCTGGCGGCATGGCATGGATGACCGGCACCTACGACCCGCAGCTCAACCTGATCTACTTCGGCACCGGCAACCCCACGCCCGTCCTTACCGGGAAGACCCGTCCCGGCGACGATCTCTATACGTGCAGCATCGTCGCGCTCAATCCCGACACCGGCAAACTCGCGTGGGCCTTCCAGCCCTCGCCGCATGACACGCACGATTGGGATGCGGTGGAAACGCCAGTTCTTGTCGACGGCGCATTCGGCGGCCAGCAGCGCAAACTGTTGCTCCAGACCTCGCGCAACGGCTACTTCTTCGTGCTCGACCGGACTAACGGCAAGAACCTGCTAACCATCCCCTTCGGACCCGTGAACTGGGCCGGTGGAATCGACGACAAAGGCCAGCCGATTCCGAACCCTGAGAAGGAGCCCACTCCCGACGGCCGTCTCATCGCGCCGGATGAAGGCGGGCTAACGAATTACCGGTCTCCGAGCTTCGACGCCAAAACCGGCCTCTTCATCGTCAACGCGCATCCCAGCTACGCCATCTATTTCGCCAAGCCCGCCGACGGAGCTTACGGCTGGGCAGGCGCCGATTACGGCGTCTGGGGCAAGGCCGTGTTGGAAGCGATCGACTACCAGACCGGCAAAATCCGTTGGAGCCATGAGCTCGGCTCCGGAGGATCGGGCGCGGGCGTGCTCACCACCGATTCCGGCCTCATCTTCACCGGGGACGCCGTGGGCAACGTGCTGGCGCTCGAAACCGCCACCGGCAAGCTGCTCTGGCACGCCAATGGCGGCTCGTCGATGCAAAGCTCGCCGATCACCTATGAGCTCGATGGACGCCAGTACGTGCTCACCAGCACCGGGAGCGTAATGACGGCCTGGGTACTGCCGCCGAGCGCGTTACGCCGTTAGGCCGCCCCGCCGGACCGTTACCGGAAAAGCTGCGGCGTTAGTTCCGCCAGATAATTGCGCCAATTGCGCCACACGTGCCCTTCTTCGGAAGGCGCGAACTGGTGCTTGATCTGATGCTTCTCCAGCGCCTCGTGCAGCGCCTCCGAACTGGGAAATAGCCCATCCGCCTTGCCGCAAGCGATGAAGAAGACCTTCAGCTTCTTGTTGGCGGCGGCCGGCTCGGCAAAGAAATCTCTGAACGCCTCTTCCGGGTTGCCGCGCGCCGCAGCGCTGAACGCTCCCACCGCGTGGAACGTATCGAGATGTGCGAGGCCGATGCGCAGAGCTTGTCCGCCGCCCATGGAAAGACCGGCGATGGCGCGATCGTCCGGCTTCGCCGAGACGCGATAGAGCTTCTCGACGTATGGGATCACGTCTTCCAGCAGATCGTTGCCAAACAGGTCATCGGCGTTGGCGGGGCCGCGTCCGGCGGAAGGAATCAGCATGACATCGGGCAGCGGCCGCCCATACGGCATGACGACGATCATCGGCTTGGCCTTGCCTGCGGCGATCAGGTTGTCCAGAATCAGGTTCGCGCGGCCGACGTCCACCCAGCCGGCTTCGGTGTCGCCCGATCCATGCAGCAGGTAAAGCGCGGGCAGCTTCGATTTGCCCTCTTCATAACCTGGCGGCGTGTAGACATAGATGCTGCGCGGCGCCTTCACGGTGGCCGAGTGATACCAGTTGATGTGCACGGTTCCGTGCGGCGTCGATTGAATGTCCCAGAGCTCCGGCTTGTCGCCTGGCACTTCGAACATCGATTCCGACGAGCGGTCGCCCAGTTTCACCATCGGGTTGGCGGGATCGACGCCGGAGACGCCGTCGACATTGAACGTGTAGTTGTAGACCGCCGGATGGAGCGGGCCCACGGTGATAGTCCAGACGCCGTTTTCATCCTTCGCCATGTCGCGTGCGGCCGAGCGCGGCGGTTGCCCGGGTTCGGCGGGCGGCGCTGTCAGGAAATCGCCGTTGAGCTTGACGGAGGTCGCGTTGGGCGCTCGCAAACGGAAGAGCACCGTGTGGTCGGCTTGCACTTCATAGGATGGCGGTTGCGGCGTCATGCCACGTCCGCCGCGTCCACCGGGAGCGGCGGCGCCTGCCGGGGCGCCATTCTGGGCGAAGGCGGCGCACGCGGCTGCCGCCAGAACAAACAGGGTTCGTTTCATGTGTCCTCCCTACTTCTCGACTGCCGGTATCAATTGTAGTTGAGCCGTGGCCTTCTGTTTTTCCGTGATCTCCAGGGTTTGCGCTTTCGATTCGTACGGCTTGCGGAATTCGGCGTCGTACAGAACGGCCTCCACTTCGACGTGCTCCCAGGCGAATAAGTGGTAGCGCCCCGGTGGGACGCCCGCGAAGTTGAAATGTCCATCGCGGTCGGCTTGGGCGGTGCGCGCAGTGGAAGCCGCGCGATGCGGATCGGCGGGAATCAGCGTAATCGTCGCGCCCGCGCCGTTCTCCACCGAGCCCTCGATCGCTCCGCCGTTGGCGCTCAGCAGGACGTCCACGTTGGCAGTCGCGCCGCCCGCGGAAAGATCGATGCCGGAATCGCTGACGTCGCGGCCGCCCCATTCCACCGATTTCACGTAGAGATCCTCCGGCGCTTCGACGTGCAAGCGATAGCTGTTTGGGCCCAGCTCGTGAAACGCGAATTCGCCATTTTCATTGACCGCCCCGTTGGGATTGACGAAGTCGAAACCAAGCACTACCATGACGCGCGCCTCGTTTACCGAATGCTTCGATTCGCCTTCGATGCGCACATGGCCTGTGATGTTCGATGGCGCGACGGGACGAAGCTCGACGTTCTCCAGGTCCGCGCGGGATAACTCCACCTGCAGGCGCGCGCGATATGTCTGCTTATCTACCTGGCAGCGCGCCACCAGAATATGACTGCCTGACGGAATCGTCCGGAACTCGAACCTGCCGTCGGGCTTCACGCGCCGGCCGGTGTTTTCCCCATCGTCGCCCATCGCCACCAGATTCCCATCCATGGCGCCGGCGAGGTTAATCACTACTCCTCCGGTGACTCCGCCGACATCGCTCATGACTCCCGTATCCGGTTGTTCCTCTAAGTCGACAGCGCAACTGCCAGATCCCTCCGGTTTGATCACGCGTCCGCGAATATTAGCGGTAGAGGCGGGACGCAGCGCGAAATCGAGCCCGCGCAGTTCCTGTCCGGCCGCAATCGTCACCGGCGCCGCCGCGGCAGCTTCCGTCGCGCCAGGGTAAAAGACAGTGGCGTAGGCGCCGGTTTCCTCGGCCACGGTGGAAACTTGCGCCGAAGGCGGCGTCGCCCGCAGATAGTATTGGCCAGGCTCGATATCGAACAGACGGAACTCGCCGGTGGGGTCGCTCTGCGCCCCATTCTGCGCAAGCAGTTTTCTTCCCGACGGCCCGTATCGATAAGTCATGAGCGCGATCTGCACGTCACGCATCGGGTCGCCATCCTCGTCGCGCACGTGGCCGACGATGACAGCGAGAGGCGTCAGCGAGAGGTCGACCTTGGTGCGCGTGGACCCTGCCGTTAGTTCGAGCGGCGTGCCCTTCTGTTCTCCCGGCTTCTTCGCGCCATAGCTCTGCGTCTGGAATCCCTGATGATTCGCCGAGACCGAATACACGCCGGGCGCGAGACCGGCCACGGCGTATTTACCTTGTGAATCGGTGGTTGCGCTGACGCCTTCGCCGCCATCGGGACCCGCGAACATAACGCGCGCCTTACGTACCGGCTGGCCGGTGAGGGAATTGACGACGCTTCCCTCCGCCTTGCATTTGCCTGCGGTGTCCTGGGCCGGCGCGAAGCCGCAGAGCGCGAGCGCGGCGATCGCCGCTCCGCACCATATGCGCCTGCACGCCAGCCCCACGGAGCAACCTCCTACAATCTACAGATCAGCAGTTCCCTCTCATAAATCATCTCCGGCGGAAGGTGATCGTGCAAGTTGATGAGCATCTCTTCCTGCTCCATCACTTCGCTCTTCCAGCTGGCGCGGTCGAAGGCCTGCAGCTCGTCGAACTTCTCGCGTGGGAAATCGAGACCCTTCCAATCGATGTCCTCATAGCGTGGCATCCATCCGATGGGCGTCTCGCGGCCTACGGCGCGGCCGCGGGCGCGGTCTACGACCCACTTCAGTACGCGCATATTCTGGCCGTAACCGGGCCACAGGAATTTGCCTTCGGTGTCCTTGCGGAACCAGTTCACCAGGAAGACGCGCGGCGTCACGGTAAGCGAGCGCTGCATCTTGATCCAGTGGCGGAAATAATCGCCCATGTGATAGCCGCAGAACGGCAGCATAGCCATCGGATCGCGGCGCACCTTGCCTAAGGCGCCGGCCGCGGCCGCGGTGGTTTCCGAGCCCATGGTGGCGCCGGCGTAGACGGCCGACGTCCAATTGAAAGCCTGATACACAAGCGGCGTCGTGGTGGCGCGGCGGCCGCCGAAGATCATCGCCGAAATCGGCACGCCAGCGGGATCTTCCCACGCCGGGTCGATGGACGGGCACTGCGAGGCCGGCGCGGTGAAGCGTGCGTTGGGATGCGCGGCCTTCGCGCCTGTCTGCTTGGCAATCTCGGGAGTCCAGACGTTGCCCTTCCAATCGAGACATTCGGCGGGCGGCTCGTCCGTCATGCCCTCCCACCACACGCCGCCCTCGGGCGTAAGCGCGGTGTTGGTGAAAATGCTGTTCTTGGCCAGCGTCGCCATCGCGTTGGGGTTGGTCTTTTTCGACGTACCGGGGGCCACGCCGAAGAAACCGGCCTCCGGATTGATCGCGCGCAGTTGTCCATCGGGACCGGGCTTGATCCACGCGATATCGTCGCCGACAGTCCACACCTTCCAGCCTTCGAAACCGTGCGGCGGAATCAGCATCGCGAGGTTGGTCTTGCCGCAAGCGCTCGGGAATGCCGCCGTTACATACGTCTTTTCGCCGTGTGGATTTTCGATGCCGACGATCAGCATGTGCTCCGCCAGCCAGCCTTCATCGCGCGCGAGGTTCGATGCGATGCGCAATGCCAGACACTTCTTACCTAACAGGGCGTTGCCGCCATAACCCGAACCGTAGGACCAAATCTCGCGCGTTTCGGGAAAATGCACGATGTATTTTTCCGGATTGCACGGCCACGGAACGTCCTTCTGTCCCGGCGCCAGCGGCGCGCCCACGCTATGGATGCACGGCACCACGCGTTTCCGGTCGGCGTCGATCTCTTGAAATACCTTGACGCCAATGCGCGCCATGATGCGCATGTTGACGACTACATAAGGCGAATCGGTAAGCTGCACGCCGATGCGCGCCATCGGGGAATCAATCGGGCCCATGCTGAAGGGAAGCACGTACATCGTGCGCCCTTCCATGCTTCCGTTGAAAAGCTCCTTCAGCTTGCGGCGCATCTCGAACGGCTCCATCCAGTTGTTGGTGGGGCCGGCGTTGTCTTTGGAAAGAGAGCAAATGAAAGTGCGATCTTCGACGCGCGCCACATCGCCCGCGTCCGACCGGGCGTAATAACATCCCGGCCAAAGATCTTCGTTGAGCTTGGTAAACGTGCCGGCGGCGACCATTTGGCCGCACAGCAGGTCGTATTCTTCTTTGGATCCATCCACCCAGTGGATGGCTGCCGGGCGAGTTAATTTAGCGATCTTTTCCACCCAGCGGAGCAAGTGAGCGTTTGTTGCGAGGGGCACTGCGGGATCGCGACTTGGCATAAATGCCATGGTACGACAGTGCGCCGCCGCAGTGTCTTGGATGGGCTATTGGCCACCCTGTTTTTTCGTTGTTCCGGTCGGCCCTGAGGGGGCTGGGGGAGGGATGGCGGGCACGGGCGTCGAAGGCGTGGCGGGCACGGGTGGCGGGGCTGCGGCGGGCGTGGAGACCGTAGGCGTGACCGGCGTGGCCGCCGGAGGCGTGGTTGGCGTGGAGACGGGCATTACTGCACCGGCCGCGTCGGGGTCCGCGGGGTCAAACACGCGATCGGCATTGGTGACAGCGCCGCCGTGCAAGGGGCATTGCTGAGCGGGCTCGGCGCCTTCGATAAATACTTCGGAATGCGTGCGCGGGCACCATGCGGTGGCAATGCCGCCGCTATCCGAGCAGATCGAGACGGAGACCACCCCCGAGGGGCGCGTAAACTGGCGCGCGTCTTTGTATTGCGGCAATTGCGCAGCGCGCTTCATAAATTCCGCCCAGATCGGCAGCGCCGAGTGCGCGCCTTCGAGATCCAAATCGCGATTGTCGTCGAACCCCACCCAGACCACGCACAGCAACTCGGACGTGAATCCGGCGAACCAGCCGTCTCGCGACGTGCCGGTCTTTCCCGCGGCAGGCTGATGGAAGCCATAGCTCCCTACGCTCGCCCCCGTTCCGCTGCGCAGCACTTCCTGCAGCATGTTGACCATCAGGTAGGCCACCCGCGGATCGAGGGCCGAACGGGCGTCTACGCGGTGCTGGTAGATGGGCGTTCCATCGGCGGCGCGCACCAGCGCGAGCGTAGTCGGGGTAACGCGCATGCCCTGATTGGCGAACATCGTATAAGCGCCCGCGATCTCGAGCGGGGTGGCCTCGTAGGCTCCCAGCGCTACTGCGGGCGTAGCCTTGATGTTGTCGTTCAACCCGGCGCGGCGCGCCATCGCCACAACTTTGTCGTACCCCACGCGCTGCGCCAGGCTTACGGTCGCGACGTTCAAGGAGTGCGCCAGCGCGGTGCGCAGCGTGACCGAGCCCATATAGCCGTGCTTGAAATTGGCGGGCTGATAGGTGCGGCCGCTGAACGCAAACGTGGTCGGCTCGTCATTCAGGATGGTGGCAGGCGTGAAAATGTGCGGTCCGCCTTCGATCGCCGTGTCGAGCGCCGCCGCGTAAACGAACGGCTTAAACGAAGATCCGGGCTGGCGCATGGCGAGGGCATGGTTCAACTGGCTTGACCCGTAATCCCGCCCTCCGACCAGCGCCTTGACCTCGCCGGTGTGCGGATCGAGCGCGATCAGCGCCACTTGCGGCTGGCCAACTGGAATGGGATCGCGCGACCTCTGACCTTTCAGCCGGTGGTCTACGGCCTCCATCCCAATGGCGACCGCCTGTTCGGCGGCCTTCTGCAGGTCGGCGTCGAGCGTGGTGTAGATGTAGCGGGTCTGCTTTTCGTGGTCGTCCAGTTTGGCCTGCAGCTCGTTATTCATCACGTCGACGAAATATTCGTTCTGCATGTGCCCGGTGCTTCCGGGCGTGATTCTCACGGGGCTGGCAACGGCGGCTTGATATTCTTCGGGCATCAAGTAGTGGTTCTCACGCATGAGCCCGAGGACGATGTCGCGCCGTTCTTTGGCGCGCTGAGGGTACCGAAACGGGTTGAAGTAGCTGGGGCGTTGCACCAGACCCGCCAGCAGCGCGGCTTCCGCGACGTTGACCTGGCTGAGGTCCTTGCCGAAAAAAAGATGCGCGCCTTCGCCGAATCCATGGACGCTGAAGGGGCCGCTGCGGCCAAGATAAACCTCGTTGGCGTAATCTTCGAAGATCTGCTTCTTGGTCAGCTTGCTCTCAAGACGCATGGCGATCAGGACTTCGGCGATCTTACGCTTCCAGCGCTTGTCGGAATCGAGAAAGAATCCGCGCGCCAACTGCATGGTGAGAGTCGAGGCGCCTTGTTCCTTGTGGCCGCTGCGCAGGTCGATATAGGCCGCTTTCAGGATGCGCAGGCCGTCAAACCCGGTGTGCTGAAAGAAGTGCTTGTCCTCGGCGGAGACCACGGCGTGAATCAAGCTGGGCGGCAAATCGCTGAAGCGCTGCAGGCTGCGGCGTTCGCGCCGGCTGGAAAGATTGCCGATCAACTGCGGGCCGATGGAGATGCGCTGCCGCGCGGTGTTATCGGCCAGCGAAACGATGCGCGTGATCACACCGTTCGAGAACTCGATCATGGCGGGCTCGCCGCCGCCGAACGCTCCGCGGCCCGGATAGAACTCGATGCGTTTCGCCAGCCCATTGCGCGCCTCGAACCAACCCAGCGGGTTGTCGCGCGAACTGGTGTATCCGTTGCGGCGCAACTCCGTGACCAGGCTGGCGGCGGAAATGGCATCGCCGACCGCGATTTCGCGCGGCGCGCCGAAGATGGTCACGGTGTCCGAGAAGGCGCCGCCCTTGAGGCGGTTATCGATCCTTCCGGCATAGTGCCAATAGAAGATGCCCAGGGTGACGACGGCGAGACCAAAAACGGCCATCGCGCTATAAAGCAACGCGCGCGGGACTTTACGGTCGAAGAATAAAGGGGGATCCGGCCGAGCGCTGGGCTGCGGGTCTTTCGCGGCTGTTGGGCCTAGGCTTTCGTCCGATGTCGGCATAGCCGACCGGATGAACTGCAACTAGAGAGCCAAGCTGGCCGGATCAGGGGCAGATAGCTGGAAATTGAACTAACTAAGCGGCTTTCTGTACTTTGCCGGAACGGAGACAAGACGTACAGACACGCAGTTTACGCGCGGCGCCGTTCACAAGTGCGCGAACGGATTGCAAATTTACATTCCAGCGGCGTTTAGTGACATTGTGCGCGTGGCTGATCTTGCTCCCAAACTGGGGGCCTTTGCCACACACTTCGCATACTCGAGCCATAACAAATCTCTCCTGATAAACGGAAGTCCAATTATAACAAACAGGTTTTGCTCCAGCAACCGAACCCGAATTTCCAAACGTAACGAGCTCAACAAATGGCATGAGGTTTGCATGTTCACAAAACGGGAGGCGCGATGCAAGGAAACGAAACCATCCTGGTCGTCGAAGATGTCGACGACATTCGCCGCCTGGTTTGCGGCGTACTCTCGTTGCAGGGATACCGCTGCCTTTCGGCGCCCGACGGAGTCGACGCGCTGGAATTGATCGAAACCGGTCCGGAACCGCCCCAACTTGTACTTTCCGACGTGGTGATGCCGAGAATGAAGGGCGACGAACTGGCTCAACACATCGCCAAGATTCGCCCGGAGATTCGCATCCTGCTCATGTCAGGGTTCGCGGCCGATCCGTTGATTCGCACCTTCGAACGCACGCCATCGATCTTCCTGGCCAAACCATTCACCGCTACGGCCCTGTGCACGAAAGTGCGGCAGACCCTGGACCGCCCGTGGACCGGGTGGCCCGATCTCAATTCAGGTCCCGGGCGGAAGTAGCGCGCGCAATCATTTCAACTTTTCCATGTGTTTGCGGATCTCCGCCGCGTTCTTGGCGTCGGAAGCTACTTCGAGGTACTTGGCGTAAGCATCGTGCGCGGCTTTCTTGTCTTTCAATCGTTCCCGGGTCTCGGCGAGTTTAAGCCAGGCCTCGGCGTCGCCGTCGTTGTACTTCGTAGCGGAAGTATAGCGATTGGCGGCGGCGCGAAAATCATGCTTCTTCGCGTAAAAATTGCCGGCGTCGATATCTTTCTTGGCTTGCAGCGGATTGAACGAATACGTGGTCGTGCCGATGGTGGTGTCTTCTTCGGGCGGCGCGACTTCCTTATCGGAAGTCTTCTCGGTTGGACGCTGCCGCTCGAGCTTGGGCGGGTTGGCAGGAGGCGTCTGTTGCGGCGGATTTGAGTCCTGCGCAAAAAGGGGGAAAACGGCGGCGGCGACGGTCGCTAAAAGCCAGCGGGCCATACGTCCATTGTAACCGGGAGGCGTTTAGCTGAATCGGATGCGGTAGGCGTTTTTGGCTTCCAGGCGCACGCGCACGCCGCCCCCGGCTTCGCGCGTGAAGGCCAAACGGCGTCCTCCGAGCGCGATGCCCGCGATCTCGGTTCCCGACGGCGCGCGCAGCAGGCGTTCGCCGTTCAACGTGGGCCGCAGAGTGGCCTCCGACGCCTTACCGTCTGCCCAAACGATATCCACAGTGACGCCGCCACGGGCGCGCAGGCCGGTGATGCGGCCCAGCGGCCAAGCCTTGGGAAGCGCCGGCAGGAAGTCGATGGCGCCGTCATGGCTTTGCAGCAGCATTTCGGCAATGGCGGCGGTTCCGCCGAAATTGCCGTCGATCTGGAAGATGGAAGTATTGCCCGAGGGATGCGTGTCGAAGAGATTCATGCCAGTGCTGTGCTGGAAGAGCATGGAAAGCGATTCGTGAGCCTTTTCGCCATCGAGAAGGCGCGCCCAGAAATTGATGGCCCAAGAGCGGCTCCAGCCGGTATACGCGCCTCCGGCGGCGAGGCGGCGTTCGAGCGAGACGCGCGATGCCTGCCAAAACTCGCGGTTGCGGCGTGAGGTGAATTCGCTGCCCGGAAACAGAGGATACATGTGCGACATGTGGCGCTGACCGGGCGTGCGCTCTTCGAAATCCCTGGACCATTCCTGAAGCTGCCCGAACTGGCCGATTTGGTAGGGAATCAGGCGCTCTCTCGCGGCCTTTAGCTTCGACACGAAATCGGCATCGATGTTGAGAATGCGCGCGGCCTCGATGCAGTTGGCGAAAAGCTCCGAGATCAGCGCCATATCCATGGTGCAGCCATCGCTGGTTTCAGCGGTGCGGCCATCGGGCGCGACGAAATTATTCTCGGTGGATTGCGACGGGCAGGTGGTCAAGCGTCCGTCTTTGCGCTCGATCAGCCAATCGAGACAAAATTCCGCCGACGATTTCATCAGCGGGTAGGCCTTGCGGCGCAGGAATTCACGGTCGCCGCCGAAGGCATAGTGTTCCCAGAGATGCGCGCAGAACCACGGGCCGCTCATGTTCCAATTGGCCCACGTAGGCGACCCTTTGCCGAAATCGCCCACCGGCGCGGATTGGCGCCAGATATCGACGTTGTGGTGCGACACCCAGCCCTTGCAGCCATAATTCGTCTGCGCGGTCCGCGCGCCGGTATGGCTCAAGCCTTCGATGAGATCGAAGAGCGGCTCGTGGCATTCGGCGAGGTTGCAGGTTTCAGCCGGCCAGTAATTCATCTGGGCGTTGATGTTGGCGGTCCAGTTGGAGCTCCAGGGCGGACGCAGCAGTTCGTTCCAGATGCCTTGCAGATTCGCGGGCTGCGAACCCATGCGTGAGCTGGAAATCAGCAAATAGCGGCCGTATTGGAAGTAGAGCGCGGCAAGATCGGGGTCGGGCTGCGTGGCGGCCGCGCGCAGGCGTGCATCGGTGGGAAGTTCCGAGGCCGAAGTCTTGGGAAGGCTGACGGTGACGCGCGTGAAGAGCTTCTGATGATCGGCGATGTGCGCGGCGCGCAGCGCGGCGTAGCCCTTTTTTTCGGCGGCATCGAGACGGGCGCGGCAATCGGCGGCGATTTCGGCGGCGGAGCGATCGGGCGCTTGATCGAACCTGCGAAAGCCGGTGGCGGCGGCGATGAGGATCGTCACAGAGCGAGCGCCTTTGATTTCGAGCGCGCTGGATGTCGCACGCCTGCTGCCGCCATCGGCTATCGCCTTCACCGAGGCTTCGAAGCGCATGCCTTTGCCCTCGGCATCGTCATAGAGCACGGGGTTCGGCGAACGCACATAGTTGGGATCGACGTGCGATGGGGCTTTGCCGGTGAGGCGCATGCTTCCGTCGCTGGCTTTCACCTGGGAATGCAGTGGGCATTCCATGCCAATGGCGAGCGCGAGGCGGTCGCCATCGGCGCTCGAAATCCGCAACACGATCACCTGATCGGGCGCGGAAGCGAAGGCCTCGCGCACGTAATCGACTTTATCTGCGCGATAGACGACGCGGGCAATGCCGGTCTCGAGATTTAATTCGCGCCGATACGATTCGACGTCCGGCGGATTCTCCATGCGCACCGCAAGATTGCCGAGCGTGAGATACGACTCGTTGTACGGCCCCTGCATTTTCTTGCACGCTGCATCGGCAGCGACGTAATCCTGCTGTTCCAGCACGAGGCGCCGGATCTCGGCCAGATGCTGCTTGGCTTCCGGGTTGTTCCAATCGCGCGGTCCGCCGGACCACAGCGTATCCTCATTGAGTTGCAGCCGCTCCGCCTGAACGCCGCCGAAGACCATCGCGCCCAGGCGGCCGTTGCCGATGGGCAGCGCCTCGCTCCACAAAACCGCGGCCTTCTTGTACCAGAGAGTGAGCGGCGACGGCGGTTGCGCATTCGCGCGGGGGACGCACGCAGCGGCCGAAATACCGGCTACGAAGTGGCGGCGGGTAACGGAGCGCATGATCGCTTTGAATATAACAGGCGCTGGCGCGGCGTTAGAATAGAAGTAACCCCGCCCATGAGACTCCGTGAGAAGGCCGCGCAGCTACCGCTTTCCCCCGGCGTGTATTTATACAAAGACGCGGGCGGAAGCGTCATCTACGTCGGCAAGGCGAAATCGCTGCGGCTGCGCGTGCGCAGCTACTTTTCCGAAGACAAATTGGGCGACATCAAGACCGGCACCTTGATTTCGGAAGCCGCCGATGTCGATTACATCCTGGTCGACAACGAAAAAGAAGCGCTGGCGCTCGAGAACAACCTCATCAAGCAGTACAAGCCGCGCTTCAACATTCTGCTGCGCGACGACAAGACTTATCCCTACGTCAAGCTCACCAACGAGCGATTCCCGCGCGTGTATGTGACGCGGCGTTTGCGCAAAGACGGCGCGTTGTATTTCGGGCCCTATTTTCCGGCGAATCTGGCCCACCGGCTGGTGCATTTCATTCACCGGCATTTTCTGGTGCCGTCGTGCAAAGTGGATCTCACGCGCTTCCATCCCAGTCCGTGCCTGCAGTATCACATCCACCGGTGTCTGGGCCCGTGCGTCGAAGGCCTGACGAACATAGAGGAATACTCGGGCGCGGTGCGCGATGTGAAGCTGTTTCTGGAAGGCCGCCACACCGATCTGGCGCGCGGCCTGCGGGCGCGGATGGACTCCGCGGCGGAAGATATGCGCTTCGAAGAAGCGGCCTCACTGCGCGATCTGCTCTCGACCGTCGAGGAGATTGAGGAACGCCAGAAGATGGCGGCGGCGAAGGGCGACGACGCCGATATCTTCGCCTGCTACGCCGAGCCGCCGCTGGTGGCGCTGAACCTGTTCCATATGCGCCACGGGCAGATCGTCGACCGGCGCGAGTTCTTCTGGGAAGACCAGATGGAGTTCAACGAACCGGAATTTTTCTCTTCGCTGTTGCTGCAGATTTATCTCGACCAGCAATACGTGCCCGGAGAAATCCACGTTCCGGTGGAATTTGAAGATCGTGACGTGCTGGAAGAATTGCTGAGCGAGAAGCGCGGCAAGCGCGTCGAGATCCGCACCCCGCAGCGCGGGCAGAAGAAGGCGCTGCTGGCGCTGGTGCAGAACAACGCCAAGCACAGCTTCGACGCCCGCTTCCGCGTGTTGAAGCCGTCATCGAAGGCCATTCAGGAAGCGCTGCAAGACGGGCTGAACCTTCCGAGCGCGCCTTCGCGCATCGAGTGCTTCGACATTTCGCACATCCAGGGCACGGATAAAGTCGCGAGCATGGTGGTGTGGGAAGACGGCCGGATGAAGAAGGCCGACTACCGCAAGTTCATCATCCAAACCGTGATCGGCAATGACGACTTCGCGAGCATGCGCGAAGTGGTGACGCGGCGCTACCGCCGGCTGCAGGAAGAAAAGCGGCCGATGCCGGGATTGATCCTGATCGATGGCGGCATCGGGCAATTGCACGCCGCCGCCGACGCGCTGGAAGCGCTCGGCATCGTGGATCAACCGCTAGCTTCGATCGCGAAGCGTGAAGAGATTATCTATGTCTTCGGGCAAGAAGACGAGCCGGTGGTGCTTGACCGGTTTTCGCCGATCCTGCACTTGATTCAATCGATCCGCAACGAGGCGCACCGTTTCGCCGTGACCTTCCACCGGTCGCGCCGCAATGCGCGGCAACTGACTTCAGAGCTGGATGCGATCAAAGGCGTGGGCAAGAAGACCGTTCAGCGGCTGCTGAAGGAATTCGGCAGTTCCGAACTGGTGCGCGAAACCCCGGAAGATAAGCTGGCGGCGGTAGTGGGCCGCGCCGTGGCGAGAAAGGTGAAAGCCCATTACACCGAGACCATGCCGGCGCCGTAGCCGCTTGACGCGGATCGATTCTTCTCGCAGACTGTAGCGAGGAGAATCGCGCATGAAGCGTCTATTGATCCTGATCATAGCCCTTGCCGCCACCGCCTTGGCTTCCGACATCAGCGGCAACTGGAAAGCCACTGCGGACGGCCCGAATGGACAGATGGAACGCACCTTCGTCTTCAAAGTCGACGGCAACAAAGTGACGGGCGAGACGACCAGTTCGCTGATGGGTAAGTCGACGATCACGGATGGCAAAGTGGACGGCGACACCGTCACCTTCACGATTACGGCGAAGCTTCAGGACAATGAAATGAAGCTGACTTACACGGGCAAGATCAAAGACAACGAAATCGTGTTTCAAAGCTCGGCCGGCGGCGGCGGCCAGAGCATTGAATGGCACGCGAAAAAGCAATGAACCTTCGTCTTTAGCGCACCATGCCGCGCAGGAACTCCATGAGCGCGGCGCGCTCTTCAGCATCCAGCTTGCCGTCGTGGTTTTTGTCGAAATTCTGCATTAACTGCTGCAGGCGCTGACCGTTCATGCCGGGCAGACGGCCGCGCAGGCCGCTGACGTCGCCGGTTTTGGCGATCAGATTATCCAGCATCAGAAGCCGCATATCCTTTTGGAAAGGGGCGACATCCGCGGGCGTGGGCAGCACGACGCCGATGAATGCGACGGCCATTTCATCGGTGGTCTGCTCGCCGAACGTTACGGGCCGAGGCGGACGGGAAGGATTGCGCGGGTTGGCTTCGGAATTGTCGAACGTGTAGGCCAGATCGATGCGCGTGCCTTTGGGCAAGTGCAGCATCTTGTCGAAGCGGTAGCCGCCCTGCCAGTTGAAATCCCAGTTGGGAATCCAAATCAGATGCTGCACCTCGCCGTTGGGTAAGGTGGCATCGAGCTTCATGTCTTTGCAGAGCAGGTGCGCATGCGGAAACACGGACGAGAGTTCCACATCGCGCGCGAGGGTTACTGACGATTTCACCAGGTAGCTCTTGTCGCCCGGCGGGATGTCGATGTTGGTGTCGACCATCAAGATCGACGTCTTACCGCGAGTCGGGGGATCGCCAAACGTCAGCCCGATCGAAGACGTATCCGTTTCGGGCTTGCCCGACGGATGGTAGTGGATCTGCACCACCAGGTCGGAACCCTTTTTGATAGGCAGCGTCATCGCGGGATCGCCCTGTTCCTGCACTTGCCCTGGCGCCCAGCCTGCGATGATGCCGGTCGAAGTAACGCGCGGGCCGCCGAAACAGGGATAGCTGCCATCGCTACCCGCCATTCTTCGCGCGGCGCCGTTCTCATCGACATAAATCACGCCGTGATGCACCACACGGCGGTTGCCGGGACGGAATTCCGCGGTGCGCAGATAAGCGTCCTGCTCCAGATTCAGCGGTACGACGAAGCAGACGAACTGATCGTCTCCATCAGCCGGAACGGTGTGGCCCGAGCCCATGGTTACTACTTTGGACGGTTCGCCCGCGGCCCAACCTTCTGCGAATTTCGGCGGAGTAAGTTTGTCTTTGGCATCGCCCTCGGGCGCTCCGCCTTTGGCCCAAGCGGCGATGGTTTCGATTTGTTGATCGGTCAGCCGGCGCTCATGTTGAAACTTGCCATATCCGGGTTCCGGCGGCCATGGCGGCATGAAGCGCTTGCCGGTGACCGTGGCGATCAGGCCGGCGCGCTTTGACGCGTCCTGATACGTCAAGAGAGAGAAAGGAGCCACCTCGCCCGGACGGTGACACAGCGCGCACTGCGCGTTCAAAATCGGCGCGATGTCCTTGTTGTAAGTCGGCGCCGCCGCCCGGACCGGCTGCCAGCCGAAAACAACTGCCAGCAGCGCAAACGAGAGATGCTTCAAGTTACCCCTTATCGCTTTCAATCCGCATGCCGTAGAAGCTGCGGTGGACGAAGAACACGGAAATCGCGAAAAAGACGACCGCGAGAATATTTGTAAGAGTGGAACCCTGCGTTTTCGTCAAATCGACTGCCAGCGAAACCGCCAGTAATCCGAACAGAGTAGTGAATTTGATAATCGGATTCAGCGCCACCGAGCTGGTGTCCTTGAAGGGATCGCCCACGGTGTCGCCGACGACCGTCGCATCGTGCAACGGGGTGCCTTTGGCGCGCAATTCGGTCTCCACCACCTTCTTCGCGTTGTCCCATGCGCCGCCCGCGTTAGCCATGAAGATGGCTTGATACAGGCCGAATAGCGCGATGGAAATCAGATAGCCGACGAAGAAGAACGGCTCGACGAACGCAAACGCAAGCGTAGTGAAGAACACGGTAAGGAAGATGTTCAACATGCCCTTTTGTGCGTACTGCGTACAGATGGCCACCACTCGCTTCGAATCTGCCACTGACGCCTTTTCGACGCCATCCAGCTTGATGTGCTGCTTGATGAATTCCACGGCGCGGTAGGCGCCGGTGGTGACGGCTTGCGTACTCGCGCCGGTGAACCAATAGATCACGGCGCCGCCCGAAATCAGGCCGAGCAGAAACGGAGCGTGCATCAACGAAAGCTTGTCGAGATTCTCGGTCAGCTTGTTGGTGAGCAACACGATGGTGGAAAAGATCATCGTGGTCGCGCCGACTACCGCGGTGCCGATCAACACCGGCTTCGAAGTTGCTTTGAAAGTGTTGCCCGCGCCATCGTTCTCCTCGAGATTCTCCTTTGCCTTCTCAAATTCAGGAGTGAACCCGAAGTTCTTCCGGAGATCGGCGTCGATATTGGGTATGGTCTCGATGGTGGAAAGCTCGTAAACGGATTGCGCGTTGTCGGTGACGGGGCCATAGCTATCCACGGCGATAGTAACCGGGCCCATGCCAAGGAATCCGAACGCAATCAGACCGAACGCAAACACTGCCGGCGCCAACATCAGACTGCTCATCCCCAGGGTGCTGACCGCGTAGCCCACGGCCATCAGCATCATCATGGTTAAGCCAAGCCAGTAGGCGCTCATGTTTCCGGCGACGAATCCGGAAAGAATATTCAGGGACGCGCCGCCTTCCCGCGAGCTGGTGACGATTTCCCTCACGTGCGCGGAATGGGTGGAGGTGAAGACCTTGACCAGTTCCGGGATCAGCGCGCCGGCGAGCGTGCCGCAACTAATAATTGTGGCCAGTTTCCACCAGAGCGTGTCGTCGCCGGCGAGCGTTGGGATCATGAGCGAGCTGACGATGTAAGTGAGAATGATCGAAAGGATAGAGGTCAGCCACACCAACGTGGTGAGCGGCGTCTCGAAGTTAAACTTGGGAAGATTGCTGAAGCGCGCCTTGGCGATTGCGCCGTTAATGAAATAGCCGATGCCGCTCGAGATCACCATCATGACGCGCATGGTGAAGATCCAAACCAGAAGTTGCACTTGCACCAGCGGATCGTGCACGGCCAGCAGGATGAACGTGATCAGCGCCACGCCGGTGACGCCGTAGGTCTCGAATCCGTCAGCCGAGGGACCAACCGAATCGCCGGCGTTGTCGCCGGTGCAATCGGCGATCACGCCAGGGTTGCGCGCATCGTCTTCTTTAATCTTGAAAACGATCTTCATGAGATCGGAGCCGATGTCGGCGATCTTGGTGAAGATGCCTCCCGCGACGCGCAACGCTGCGGCGCCCAGCGATTCGCCGATGGCGAAGCCGATGAAGCAGGAGCCGGCGAGATCGCCGGGAATAAATAAGAGGATGAAGAGCATGATCAACAGCTCCACCGAGACCAGCAGCATGCCGATGCTCATGCCGGCCTGGAGCGGAATGTCATAGCACGGGTATGCTTTGCCGCGCAGCGCCGCGAACGCCGTGCGCGAATTGGCGAACGTGTTCACGCGCATGCCGAACGCAGCCACCAGGAAGCTGCCCGAGATGCCGACCACGCTGAAGAGCAGGATGATCGCAACCTTATAAGCTTCCATTCCCTGAAGGAAACCAAAGTAAAACACGATGATGACGGCAATGAACAGCTCCAGAACGACGAGGAACTTGCCCTGGGTGCCGAGGTAGGTTTTGCAGGTTTCGTAGATCAGCTCCGAAACCTCGCGCATGGAAGAATGCACCGCCATGTTCTTCAGGCGGTTAAAAATGATCAGGCCAAAAACCAAACCGAGCGCGCTTATTACCAGACCGCCCATCAGCAGAGTGCGTCCGCCGATCCCCCCGAGGAAGGAAGCTTGATCGAGGTTGGGAAGCTTGAGGTTGGCTTCGCCACCGCCCTGCTCCTGAGCCATCAAAGGCGCTGCCAAAGCCGCCAACGTAAGCAGCGTAAGTGCAACGCGCCAAACCAGCGCGCAACGGCCGGTAAACCGCCCGGCGCCGGACAAAAGGGAGTGCATCTTCGGAAAATCCTCCTGATTCAACCTGGAATTACGGCTTCAACTGGGCTTAGCCTGTTCGGGAAGTCCTTTCCCGACACGAATCTACCCGATACGAACCGAATTGACACAGTATAAGGGACGTCGGAGGGTGAATTCAATGCGGCTTGCAAGCGGTATCAAAACCAGGTGCCGCGGGGCGGCTCAATTTTCTGTTGGGGTCCTGTCGATATGGTCGATCACGAACATATCCAGCGGGCCTTTTTTGGCTTCCAGCTTCAGTCCGAGCTGATCCTGTAGCGCCTGCGTGAGCGGCGGCGCGCTGTCAGGGCCAGATGAAACGGCAAGATCGGGCAACCATTGAAGTTGGATGTCGTATTCGCCTTTTATTCCCGTGGCATCGGCGATCGGCTGCTGGGTTTGGCCTTCCAGCATGCTGGCCAGGCCTGCGATGGTCAATCGCGGCATATCCAGGTGAATGCCATCGGCCCGACGGCCGACGCTTCCGATTGGCGGCGGACCGGATCCGGCGGCGGGTTTCAACTTGGGCCCGTTTTTCGCGACCACTAGTTCGAAATGCGCCTTCTCTCGCGATTCGTGGTGAGCCTGCAGGTGGAAACGCTGGGCCAGTAGATTCCGCCACATCTCGGAGACCTGTTCCTTGGTTGCGCCCTCAGGAACCTTAGCTTGAATGGCAAACCGGGCGGATACCAGCCAATCGGCCGCGACCATCTGGACAAATTTAACGTCGTACGCCATCAAGACCAGCCGCGCAAGATTGATCTGGCAAGTTATCTGCGCCGGGTCCGGCGAACCGGGACCGCCGCTGCATCCGGGCGCGCCGCCTCCGGTCGACGGCGCCGGTTTCACGGACGCTACTTCGAACTCAAGCATCGCTTTCGGCTGCGCAAAGGCAATGCACGCAAATAGGGCCAGACCGGTAAGAACCCGCATCGAACTGGTGACGTTGGTATTGCGCCCGGCGTGCAGAGAAATGACCTCAGGCGCCCATGAACCGCGCTCTTCTCGACCCGGAGCTGAGCGGAAGGCCATAACCGATCAGGCAAAACTGGTCGAGCGCGAACAACACCACCGATTCCTCGCCAGCGGAGAAGGCCAGAGAGCGCTCGCGAATCCACGGGGTGGTGTAATCGCTGATTCCGATCAGGTGACTGGTCTGCGAGGGCGGGAAGCCCATGGTGGAAGGCAGTTCGATGGAAAGACGCGCCATGTCCAGGTTGCGATCGCCGGTGTAGATGAAATTTTCGGTCTTGAGGCAGGCGAGGTTGGCGGGCGTCCAATCGGTGGTGGGAAAGTTGACGAGGCGATTCAGCGGCGTGTTGTTCGTATCGTGCGGATAGAGCACTTCGAATTTGGTTGCCGGATAAGTCATCCGTACGAATTGGCGGATGGCGGACGTAAAGGCGCCTATCAATCCGGCGAGGAAAGTGGTGGCTTGGGTAAGTCCAGTGGGATCCGCGTTCTCGCTGGCGATTACCGGTAGCGCGACGCCGAATTCCGATTGATACGTGGAGGTGGTGTAGGCGTCGTAGAACGTCATTCCGGAAGGCCCGGCGTTGTACCACCACTGCACCTCGCCGAATTGCAGGTAGGGAGTGACTGCCGCGGCGGACATGAGCCCCGCCATTTCGGCGTAGACTTCCTGCCAATAGGCAAGGCTTGTGGGGCTGAAATTGGTCTGCAGCGCGGGGGTATTGACCAATACCGGGTCGCCGTTCGGATAGCGTTGCGCGATGCCCGCGCCCACGCTGTCGTCACCGTTGCCCAATTCCATGCTGAACGCAGCGGCGACGCCGATTCCGTAGCCTTTCAGGGCAGTGAAAAAGCTCGAACTCCAGTCGCGCGCGGCGCGGTTTATGCGGGGAACGGCGGCTAGATCGGTCAGCCATGCGCCATCGACGCCGTTAGCGAGCGCGGCGCTGCTGGCGGTCGCGGTGAAACCGCCGCTCGTGGGGCTTGCCGACAGCGTCAGCGATTCCCCGGCCGTGCCCATGGAACGCGATGTAATCGTCAAGACAGCGCCGCTGGCCTGCGCCCAAACGCCGGTGGACCCGGCATTGATAATCAATGCGAAAGCGGTCGCGATACTTGCCGGAGTATCGCCGATCAGATTCACGTGATCGATTTCGGTAGGCCCGAGAAAAAGCTGCGTGGTGCTGCCGAAGACGGGCGAACCGGCGAAAGTCACGGTTGCCGACGCGTATTGTTGCCCGGGCTGGCCCAGTTCATAGAAGCCGAGCGCGCCCGCATAGTGATTGGCGCGGCCTTGAAAACCGAGTTTTTGCAGGAACCAAGCGGTGCGCTCCGGCGCGAGCGCTTGCGAGTGCAACGTGTCCCAATCGGTGGCGAGCGTGGTGCCAGCGACGGGCGTGAAATCGGGCAAATTGGGCGTCGGTAGCGCCAGTTCCAAAAAGTCGAAGTAAAACGCCGTACCTGAGGCGCCCGTATGAGTAATCGACACCTGATGAGTTCCCCCGGCAAACTGGCCGATCAGCTTGCGCGAAAGCACGTCTTCGCCGGGAATCGACAGGCTGATCGTCTGCGGCGTTCCGCTATCCACTTCCACCGAGATCTGGCCGCCGCCATCGGCGCAACGCGTGCCGAGATAGAGCGAGTGCGTGACCGGAAACGAGTAGGACGCCTGCAGGGAATCGCCAGGCGCGGTGGTCCAGTGGATCGAGCCGCCGGAGAAATTGCCGAGCGCGTTGCTCCAGGGGCGATTGTAAGTCACCTGGTCAGTCGCCGTATCTTCAATCCGCTGCGATCCCGGACCGGCGACGTTGTATCCGAGATTGCTGCCGGTGACGGTCCAGTTGCTCACGACAACCGAGAACTCGCTGCGCACGAAGTCAGCGGGCTGAACGTCGGCGGCCCATGTCCACCGTAGCTTGCGCACGCCGGTGGTGACGACCGTGGCGCCGTTGACATCCACCAGGTTGCCGAGATCGAGATCGATCTGCCAGGCCGCGGGCGATTGGCCGCCGTTGAACAATCCGAATGCCGGCGACCAGGATTCGGTTCCAGCGCCGTGTACGGTTCCGTAGACGCCCACGCGGTTGCCGTTCGAGCCTGGCGCACCGAGGTAAGTGAGCGTGATGGCGGCGCCGCTGGCTGCGGCGGTTACCATACCCGTGGATTGATTCGATGTAATGGCGAACGCAAGATTGTTGGCGGCAGTCGCCAACGTGTCGGCGGCAGTCACCTGATAGTTGAAATGTTGATCGAGCCACGCCAGCTCAATGAAATCGCCTGCGGTGATGGCGCCTTGCAGCTCGAACTGCACGGTGGGCGAAACGTAAGTCCCGACCGGAGTCGCATAGTTCTTGAGCGGCACCTGGGAAAACACTTCGCTCCCGCCGACTTCAGCCCAAACGCGCAGATAGGGCCAATCGACGGTGGGAAACCAAGTGGAATCGAGCTGGATGCAATTCGTACGAGTTTCCTGGTAGGAGAGGTGGATGCCGCTCAAATCCCCGTCCGGCAGATTGCGCAGTGCGGGGTGCTCGAACACGTTGTCGCGATTCCATTCGAGTACGGCCCAATCGAACTGCTCGCGAAAGCTCCCGGAGACTGTGAAGCCGGACGAACTGGTCTGGCTCAACGCCGCGATCGCGGAGGGCGTAAGGAAATAGCACTGCAAGTCCCGATCGGGACGCAGCTTGGTCAGTGTTTCGGGCATTAGAGTCGAATCAACAAGGTGAGATCGGCGCCGGGCAGGGATTGTCCCACCTGAGTGACGGCCAACGTAATTTGCGCGCCCGAGACCAGCGGCGGAAGCGTGATGCCATCGATGCTATTCGATACTAACTGGCCGACCGGAATAGTAAGTTGGCAATAAGATGCGCCGTTGACTTTCACCTGCAAAATCACCGGCTGATCGGCGCCCGTCCCCAACACCGCGAAGACGTCGCGCACGGAGTGGGCGGCGTCGGTAACCAACGCTGGAGCGGCCAGTTGGTCTATGGCGAGAAAACCCTGCACTTGGATGGAATACTGCCCGCCGGAGAGCGTTCGCAAGCTGAAATCGACGTTGTTAGTCAGGGCAATCGTACTTATTGGGCTGTTGCCCTTCAAGTTCGTCACAAATAATTGGGCGCACGCGATTCGCGCGTCCGGCAACGAAACGGGGTAAGTCCAGCTTCCGCTATATGCGCTGCCGAAGAACTGCGGCGGAAAGGGCGCAATCACCGTGGAAACGGCCAATTGATAGACCGTTGCGGCCGAACCGTGAGCAGCGGCCGTGGTTCCGAAGGCGCCGCGCGTCACGGTATATTGCGTGCCTCCGGTGACCGCCGTAACCTGCATCACCTCGGCATCGATCTGGATCAAGGTCCCCGCTGTTGCGCCGCCGGCCGAATTCAACGTTAGCGTGGTGACAGATGCATCCATAGCCGTGGCCAGAACGGTCGCCGGCGTACTCTGCAGTTCATCCCAGTAATACAAGGACAAAGTTCCGGCCGAAATCGAATGCGTATTCGTAAAATCGGTGAACGAAATGGCGTTCAAATCCACCGTGCCGCCGCTCTTGCCGGGATTCACCGCGAATCCGGGAGCAGGCGGGACGTCGGTATCCGGCGTGCCCGAGCCGCCGATCTGCCAGCGCGTCACGATCGCGAGGCCCGGCGGCGATTCCACATCGTTGGCGTTGGCAGAGCGCCCGCTAAGTTGTATTGTCTGGCCGCCCTGATTGGGAATCTCAAATTGCACCGGACTGCTGGAGGCCACCGCGCCGAAATGCCACGCGGCCTCGGCGATGGTGAAGAAACTAGTGGCGTCGGGCGCCACCACCCACGGCGGTGAAATGGTGATCGTAGTCGCCGTGTTGGCGAGCACAGATACTTCTTGCCCGGCGCCGGTTCCGCGCGTGAGGCGCACGATCATGCCGCGATATTCGTTCGCATCCATGCTGAGCGCCGAATTGCCGATGGTGTTTGAAGAATTGATGGTGGCCGCCGTTTCCGGCAGTTGTTCCAGGCGCCAATAGAAATTGGCGTGATCGAAATTCGGATCGGGCGGCGCGATGGCCTGCACCGCAAGGCCGGTATCGGTAAATTGCGCCGCGAGCGTTTGGGTGGTTGCGATCCGGAATAGCTCAGAAGGCGTAATTCCCCGGTAGACGTTGAAGGTGGCAGTGCCAGGCGCAAAGCTCAGGCCGGATAGCGTCACTCTGCTGCTATCGGCGATGACGCCGGCGCGCACGATGAACGAGAGCGCACCTTCGCCACCGGAACTATCCACTCCGGAGACCGCGTAGTAGAGATTTTCTCCCGCCGTCAGCGTCCCGCCAGACGCAATCTGCGGCGCGATATCCACCAGCGGAATGCCCGGCGCGGTGGCGGAAGGCGCAGAAGGAGTCACGAAGCTCAGCGAGACATCCACCTGCACCGAGCCATCTCCCTGCGTGGTGTCGGACTCCACGATGCCAAACTCAGGGTTGCCGTTAGAATCGATCACGCTGCCCATCAGGGGTCGCGGCGTGCCGATGCCACCGCTGCCGTTTTGGCCGGTTCCGGTGCCCGATGTAGGCTGTCCGTTGGAATCGGCGTACCAGGCGTCGTCGTGGACTTGCGCCGTGATGGCGGAAGTACGGTAATTGGTAGCGGGCGATATCTTCAGTACGCGGAACGGCTGGCGATTAAACCCTTCCTTCAGATAAGTGACGGTGATGATATCGCCGGGACGAACGCCGAAGACCTTGACGCTGGTATCGAATTGGATATATGTGTTGCCGTCGACTGACTTATCGAGATTGAATTGCAGAATGCGCCCGGCCTGGTCATAATTGGGCAGGCCGGCCGCCATCAGCGTGGCGGTGACTTCCTGGCCGGCAAGCATGATGTCGTCGGGGTTGACGACCGAGAAACTATCCTGCTGATAGCTGTTGAGGCCGTCCTGAAATTCTACGACGAAGTTATTCGGCGTATCGGCGATGGGCCGCGCGCTCACCGAGACGCTGGGCTCGCCGTTTTCGCGCCGCAAAATTCCGGAGACGCCATTTGTGCCGTCGCCGAATTCGTAGCTTGGCCAGCCGCCATTCAACTGGGCTGTGCTGTTCGACCATGTCAGCTGCGCAGGCTGCTGCAGAGCGATCGTGTTCTCGACTTCCAACTGCAGCACGCCACCAGGGCCATAGGTCAGATATAAGCGCGCGGCGTTGCGAATGCCTCGCACAACGTCGCCCGCGCTGCGCTGCTTCTGCAAGACCAAATTGCATTGGAAGCGCGGCAGCGTGATCGGGTTGCCGTTCAGATCCTGCGAATTGATGGATTCATCGCAATAGGCCGCGGCCGCCGCAAAGCTGGGGATATCGATCTCCGACGCCGCCCACCCGCTGCGCCGCAGCACGTCCAGCAGAATCCATGCCGGATTACTAGAGAATTGGTTGGCCGCCGAAGTGCCATCGGTATTGTAAGTAGGCACGATCAGGCCTTGCGCGAGCACCTGCACGCTGGGCAGCGAATTCCCGTTATTCAAGGCGTTGGGCACGACGATCGACAGATACGCCATGCTGCCGTAGGGATCGCCCGCGGGCTGGCCGCTGGAATCGGTGAAGTTCAGGTCGAACACCCCGTCGCGCGTGCCGAGCGTCACGATGTTGTACCAACCCGTGGCCGTCATGTTCTTTCCGGAAATGCCGACCGGAATCTGCACATCGTTCACGAGTACGGTGACGACGCCTTCCATTTGGCCGATGCCGAGCAGCACCTCCATGCGCGTGAGGTTGCCGTCGTTGCGCGCGAAGACCACCAGCGGCTCATACCACGCGGTGCCATAGATCATCGGCACAAAGTCGTTATAGCGGGCTTGATTTACGGATAAGTTGGAGTTAGTCCAGGCTTTGCCGTAGCCGCGCACCGAAATCACCGGCGGCACGTACTCGATACCCCCGAAACGCGTAAACATGCCGCGCGTCTTGCAGTCCGACGAGGTGAAATTGCACGATGTGAACGGTACGCTGCCGTTCAGGTTTCCGGTCCCGCCGGTTTGGCCAGCCGAATATCCGCAGCGGAAGAAGAGCGAATACTGGCCATTGGCGCCGCCGTCGACTGCCTCCGCCTGCTGCGCCGGCGTGGACGGAAATTGCCAGGGGCAACGCCGCTGCACGCGTACTTCCGGCAGCAAGAGACGCTGCAGGTTCATGCGATTAGTGGCTGTGATGCGGAAGGTCGCCTCTTTAATTTGATCGGGCGGATTACAGATGCCTTGAAACACCACCGCGGTATCGGTAAGTGCAAGATTGTTGCGCAGATCGTAGAACAGGAAAGAGACGGTGAGTTGCGCGCCCTTCCAACCCGTGGCGCGTTCGATCTCGGAGAAATGCGAATCCGCGTTGGCGAGCGTAACCGAGATCTTCGGCGCGCCGTCGACCCCCTGATCGGACGCGGTCTGGATATCGAACGAACTATGCTGCAGCACGCGAGCCGCGTAGGAATTGCTGTTGACCGTTACCGCGTGAGTGCTCCAGCGCTCCACGTTTCCATTCGAGAGCGTGCAATCGAACAGGACTAGCGGCGTGTCGGTTACCGGCTGCTCTTTCAAACTAGAGATGGTCTGCATAAAGGATGTTCACCGTAACGCTGTTCTGATTGGGCGCGGTGGAGGTGACTGTGAGCGCGTCGCCCTGAAACCGCGCGTTCTGATAGACGCCGCCGGTCGTGCTCTTCTTGTACGGCGACGCTTGCGGCTGCACTTCCACCTGTGGGCCGAACACGGAAATCGCGCCCGGCGGGATTTGAATTCCGAATGCGACCGAGGAAGCTGAGGGGTCGCCGGCGGCCGTGAAAGAAACTCTGCGCCATCCCGTGCCAACCGCAACATTGACGCTCGCGCTTCCAATCAGAAGAGTCACGGTTGCGGCCGCCGTGGCCTGCACATAGACGCTGAAGGAATAGGTGTAGGCGCCGGGCGCATTCAATGTCTGGCTGAGCGACTGCGCGGCCGTAGCCGAGTTCGAGAGTTGAAACGCGTTGGCGCCGCCCAGAGGGTCGGTTACGGCCCCGCTCACGGCCAACAGCGGTCCCGGCTGCCAGGCGGCGTTGGTGAGATCTTCGCTCCACGCCAGCAGGTTGCCGGCCGGATCGGCGAACGTGAAGGCGTTCAAGCTGCCCTCGCAAGACTGAAAGAACTGCTGCAGGGCGCTGGCTTCAACGTCGCTCAATCCGGCATATTGAAGCTGCCAGCCGGTTGACCCTCCGACGGTATCCGCCAGTTTCACCGAACTGCCGTCCGCCAAGCGATTGACGACCGTTCGCACAGACTTCCGCTTGCGAATGGGAAACTGGCTCAGTGCGCCGGAAGTAAGTGTTGGGTAATTGGTCATCTTATCCCCGGTTTTCCACGATGGTGATCGAGGTTATGTTTCTAAATTCCAGTTGCGAGGTCAGGGTTAAGGCATCGCTCGAAATGCTGCAATTCGGGTAGGAGGTGTTATCCCACGGATCGGTGAAAGCGAAGTTGGCGAAGCTGCCTTGATTCGCCACGAAGAAATCTTCGATGGCCGCGAGCTCAGTGGGATCGAGATAGTCGAGACGGATAATCCATCGGTGCAGCGGACCGGCGGAATCGCGGTAACGCTGCTCATTGCCATCGACGAAGCGCAACGCCTGGTTCTGGTATTGAAATGTTCTGCCGGCCGGATACTGCGCCACCGCGCCGGTTCTCAACGCCGGAAACATCGCCATTTAGAGCTCCGTCACCACGTCATTGATCGAGCTGAGATTCAACATGGCGTCGCGCACGGCCTTGGCGATCTCGCCGCTGTAGCTCATGAAGGACTGCGCGTCCATCGCCTGCACGTTCACGCTGATTTGGGGCGTGCCCGAGCTGCTTGTCGCGGTACTGGCCGCCGATGCGCCAGAATTACTAGCCTGCGTGGCCGGACTCGCCGCGGGCGCGCTGGACGTAGTAGTGGCGGCGCTCGTCGAGGCGTCGCCATATAGCCTCGGCACTCCCATCTGGCCGTAGTCGGCGTCAGCCAAGCCATTTCCGGTGTCCGCCGCTTCGAACGAAAGCGACGACGGCATCTGATACTTCTCGAATGTCGGCTGGGGCTGGGAGCCGCCGCCGAACAGCCCGGCGATGCCGCCGATCAGCGGCACTAATCCCAGCGCGCCGCCGAAGAATCCCTCCGCCAGCGATGCGATGCTGCTTCCTGCGCCGCCACTCTGGCTGGAACTCGAACTGCTGCTCGCGGAATCGCCGTGGTAGCTCTGACCCACGGAGTTTTCGCTCGACGCGTCGAACGTGGATGCGGCCCGTGTTTCATCCGGACGCGACGCCGCGACGCCGAACGCGTCCGTGACCGCGTCTGAGCCGCCAGCGCCGCCAGTGCCGCCCGACGCCTGATTGAATAAGCTTTGCAACCGTTGCTCTGTGGTTTTGTTAGCCATGTTTCGTCTCGGCGGTTAGCGCCTTTTCCAGCAGTGCGAATGCTTCCACCTGCTTGGCGCTCAATTCCTGAATTTCGATCGCGCCCAATTGCCGGCGGACGAAAAATTCCTCCACCAGCGCCTGGCTCGACGGGGTTATGAAAGACTTCGGACAAGCAAACAGCGTCACTCCTTTTCTTGCCCACACCGGCGGACCTTTTGGCTCGGCGTCATAGCCCAGCCAGCCGCATCGCCGCGTCTTTTCCAGGCCGGCAGCCCGGCATGCGTCGCACCTCCAACCGGCCTGGTTAGAGAAGTGAAAATGGAAGGCGACGATTAGTTTTTTCGTTCCGCTTCCGATAGACCGGTGGCGGCGCGCACGGCGGCCAGGGCTTCGCGAAACACTTCTTCGGGTCCCGATTCGGCCAGCGAGTCCGGCGTAGCCGACGCGCCATCGACATCGAGGCCCGAGACTTCCTTCAGTCCCCAGGCGACATACAGACGGTCGATTTCGGATTCGAGAATCGCCGCATCCATCTTGCCGGCCGCGTCTTTGCCGGCATTGAGAAACTCCGCCCGGCCCGCCAATTCGCGCACCCGCCTCATCAGGTCCATCCGGCGCGTGAACGACATTTTGTATATCGAGAAAGTGACTCCGGCCGCGACTTTCGAATTAACCTGCTCCACGCTTTCGTAGGTCATAGTTATCCGAATGCCACCTGAATTTCGTTGTCGATGGTGCCTTGCGCGCGCGACGGACGGAATTGCCATTGCAGGCGATTCTGCCGGTCGTCGAATTCCGGCACGACCGGGATCACGCTTTGCAGATAGACGCCCATCATCTGGCCCGACGTGTTGCCCAACTGCAGCATCGCCGTGATGGGCGATTGCTGGCGCGCGGCTTGGTATAGCCCTTCCGTAGCTGAATCGTCCTGGCTGAAGAGTTCCAGCGAGACCGCGACGTCACGGCGGCCGGGCGCGATCACCAAAGGAAGGCTCGCCCCGAACTCGCGCGAGCGCGGCTCCAGATTGTTTCGCAGGGCGATGTTGGCGCTGGTCACGGTGAAGAACTGCGACGCCGCGGTTCCGAACCAGGCTTGCCCGAGATTGCCGGGGACGATGGTGTAATCGAAGGCGGCCGCCGCGGGCTCCGCGGGGAAGCTAGTCAGCGACGCAACGCCGGCCGCGAAGCTGGCGCTATCGATCACGTCCTGCGCTAAGCCACTGAACCGGAACTCATGATAGTCGCCGTTCACGTTAATTTCCATCTGATCGACGGCGGCGCCGTGCAGCACGCGCTGCACCGCCGTCGATGGGCTCCAATAATCGAAGACCGAGACGCTCGGCGGGCACGTGGCGGGCGAGTAAGTTACCGCCGGTTGAATCGGCTCACCGGCCGCCGGCGCGGTTGTAAATGGCGAGTTCAACACCACATTTTGCGGGTCGGCCACGGCGGCGACGAAGCGAATTTCATTTGCGGTGGCGATAGCCTGCCCGGCTACCAACCCATGGGGCGCGCTAAACCCGATGGCTGTACCCGACGCCGAGGCAACCGTGCCGCCGGCGAACTGCGCGGGCGCCGCGCCCAACGCCGATTGAAAAAGCGGACCATATGACGGCCCCGGATTAGAACTCTGCCAGGACGTCAGATAAGTCAGTAAATCGAATTTCGTTCGCAGCCGGCCGCCAACCGGCGTGCCGGGATAGGTGCGGCTTCCGGTCTTATCGCGCCGCTGGCCAATTTCCGATTGCTGTTGGATCGAGAGCTTCACCGCCGGAATCCGGTTTGCCGACGTGATCTCCGGAAGTACTGCGTAGGCGCTTTCGAGCGCCGTATAGAAGCGATTTGAGTTAGAAAGAATGTACGACATACTAACTGATACTTACTCCGATCTCGAAGTTGATCTTCGCCGTTTGAATGAAATTCCTGCCGCCTTGCTTCACCGGTCCGAACGCGATTTGATAACCGCCGCCGTAGAACATGCCCCCGCCCCAATCGCCCGAGCTGGCGTCGAGCACGCCCATGACGGCGTCAGCGTACAGCTCGAGATTGGCCTGCACGTTCTCCACGCGGTCTTCGGAATGCGATAAATCAATCGCCATTTGCAGGGTTCCGGAGAAGGTTCGGAATTTCTCCACCTGGCTGTTGATGATTTTTTCGCAGTACACATTCGCCGCCGGATACTGCGCCACCGTGCTGCGCGCGGCGATCTCAGCCGAAATATTTCCCAGCCGGACCTGCGCCAGGCCGGCCGGCGCCGGCAGAGGCGAACCCTGCGTGAGGGCCGCCAGGTTGGCGTTGACGCCCGTCTGCGAAGTCAGACGTTGAACTATCTTCGTCGAAACCGCGCTTCCAATTTGTGGAATCATTTATCCCCTCTGAAGGATTCGCGGCAGTGGCTGTAAGTAATCCGGCATCTGCCCTTTCCCCGGAAGCTTTCCGGTTTGAACCAGACTTCCCGGTTGTTCCCAAGTCTGCCCTGTCGACAGAGGCGACGAGTTTTGCAGATACATCGTGTCGGGCGCCAGGCCAATGTAGACATTCCATCCCGTGGCGGCCGCCGGCGCAGGCTCGGGCTCAACCAGGAAAGTGCTGGATGTCGTCGCGATGGTGGTTGCGGTGGCCGGCGCTCCCTCCTGGCCCGCTTGATTCACCCACGCCATGGCGACGTAGTAGAGATTGTCGCTGAGCGTGCCCGGGAACGGCGTAACCGTGGGAACGGGCGGCTTCGGCAGCGGCGTACCCGCGATGCCCAGGCCAATCTCAATCAGCTTTGCATACGCCCATCGCGCCAGGTCTTGAAACTGATCGCGCCTGCCGGCGTAGCGATCGTTGAGCTGGCTGTTGTAGGCATCGGCGTAGAACAAGTTGAGCGAGAGCGCGCTATGCCATAACTTCAACGGCGGCGTGACCACGACCATATCTAACTGAGGCCGCGGCGATTGCCAAAGCAGCGCATCCGGCCAGCCAAATCGCTTGAGCGCGCCGATCAAATCCATTGCTACCTGCTCTTGCGCCAGCCCGATTTTTTGCGTTACGTCGATTCCCTCTACGCTTGCCACGTTGAGTAACTGGGAATCCTGCGCCGTCAGGTCTTCGATGCTGGAGATCGCGCCGTCCGTGAAGAGAGCCATCGCTTTACGCCTTGTCCCTCTTGCCGCCGGCTAATTTGGCGAACTCGCTTGCCGGGAGCACCGTCAATTGCACTTTGGCCGCCTCGGCCGCCTGATCCGCCGCCTGCTTCGCCTGCGCCTGCGCGTCGCGATAGGTTTTCGATTCGTCGGCTGTGGCCAACCGCGCCGTTCCCTCGGTGACCATCTTCGCGGCCACCGGACGACTCACTTCGGCGTACCGTCCGCCTTTGCCGCCATCCGCCGTCTCTTGGCTGACGACGACCGGGAACTCGTCGGTGATTTTCGATTCCATGTCCCGAATTTTCTGGTAGTAAGCTTTCAAATCCATCCGCGTCTCCTTGTAAATGAACGTCGATGTCCGCAAGGAGCGTAACGCTCCCCCACCGCCGCGGTTCCGGCTCGAAACGCCGCCGCCGCCGTGAAGGAGCGCATGCCCCGATCACGACAAGAAACTAGGTGTTGACCTGCACGCCCAACTGATTGCGCAGAACGCCGCAACCGTAGAGGACGTCCACCGTGAACTGCTGAGCCAGCGTATTCGGCTGGTAGCTCATGACCACGCGCATACCGAAGTTGCCCAGCTCGGCGTATTCGGCGATGGCGCCGGTACCCGGGAGAGGCTGCGGCAAGCGCCGGATCACCAGGCCCAGAGCGTTCTTGGTGAACGCCATGTTGTGAGTGTTGACCGGGCTGCTTCCGGTCTTCGCCACGAACTGCGAGCGAAACACAAAGAAGTCCTTCACCTTGCCGATGGTGCCATCGACAATGGCGCGCAACCCCGCCTCGCCGGCGTTCTGGAACTCGCTGAAGCGCGGAATCTGGCGCCAGGCCGAATAAGTGTTGGCGTCGACCACCATGTACTTCTGCTCGGTGGGAGGAACCTTCGCCAGGAACAGCGAGGTTTCCGCCGAGTCCACCACGGCTTCGGTGATGGGCGTGCCCGCGATCCCTACCGGCGAGTTAGCCGTGAAGCCCGCGTACAGGTTCAGAAGATCGGTTTCGATGCGCTGCGCGATGGCGGCCACCGCCGGCTGCATGTAGACCTTCAGCAGGTCCGGCACAGCCAGCACTTTGGTCACATCGGGAATCTGGAAAGTGGATTCCACGTGCGTGTTGAGCACGATCTGGGCGTTGCCCAGGCTCGGATTCTGGGGCTGCACCGTGCCGCCTTCCAGAATGTTGTTCGCCACCATGGTCGGTGGGATCGGAACGTTGATCGTGTCGCCGGCGTGCGCCAGCACAGGTTCGTAATCGCGATTGACCAGGTTTCCCATGACGAGATTCCCGACCAGTACCGGCAAAGCGTCCGCCGCTACCAGCTTCACAATCGCATTCGCGACGTTGCTTGAGGTAATTGCTCCCATTCATTCTCCTTTTCGTTTTTGCCGGCCGCGGCCGGTACTACTCACAGACCCCGCAGGGTCTGCGACGCCACGCGTACGATTTCTTCTCGCACTCGCTGCATCTCTTCTGCGCTCATGCCCGGCCGGATACGGTCGAGCGTTACAGCTTCGCCGCCCGAAGCCGGAGCCTTCAGCGACGGCGTGAGCCCGCTGCCGCCCGCAATCCTTGCCGGCAGAAACTCGGGGTTCTCGTTGACGAACGAGGTGAGGTAGTCTTTCATCGAAAGCTCTCCCGATTCGCCCCGCGCCACCAGCCGTCCATCTTCCGAGCGCACGATTCCGTCTTGAATGGCTTTGAAAGCCAGATCGATCTTCGATACGCCCAGCCGCTGCAACTCCGCGCGAACCGCCGAAGCGCGCTCAGCCTCTTCGGCGACTTTGCGGCTGCGTTTGTTCTCCTCGACGACTTCATTGAGCCGCCGCTCGAGTTGTTCGCGCCGTTTGCGTTCCTCCTGCAATTCCACCTTGTAGGCGGGTTCGCTCCGGGCCTGCTCGTTGGTCGTGAAATCCTGAATAGCCTGCCGTACGATCGATTGAATGTCTATTCCGTCCATATACCTCCTTGTGTTTTGATAGGCGGCCCGCACTGCTGCGCGCCATTAGTCCTGCGACGCGATGCTCTTTTCGATCTCCTCGACCACCTTGTTCTTGATTTCGGGCCGGGCGTCGTTGAGATACTTCAGCGCCAGCGTCTTGAAGACTTGCTTCACCAAGGTAGGAGATTGAATTCCAAGCGCCAACAGGCTTTTCGCCTCTTCCACCTCGCCGCCAAAGTTCTCGATATCGAATTCATCGAGCCCGGTGACGCCGATCGCAACCCCGTCCTGCCTCGCTTCGGCGATGGCGCCGAGCACCTGACGGAGAGCGTCTTTGACGACGTCGCCATAGGCCCGCAGCACTTCTTCGGTGGTAGCGAAGTCCAATTGCTTGCTCAGCGCCGATTGGGTGACGGCGCCGGAGCTAGCCCCGGCCTGCGTCATCAGGTAGCAGACACGGTAAATTTCGTCTTTGAGGTTCGCGAGGTTGTCCGAGGCGATCTGGTAGACCTTGCCTTCGGGCTCGGTCCATCCGAAGCGGTCTTGCGGCCCTAACTGGATGTAATAGGATTCGCCGACCACCTGGTTCCACTCGCGATCCGAGTAGATGACCGGCGTGGCGAACAAGCCCATCGCCAGCGCCCAGGAAAGCGCGTTCGATTTGTTGAAGTGCTCGAGCTGCAGCAATGCCGCTTTGTTGGTGAGCCATAAGCCGTCGCTCACCTTCATCTTGAAAACCGGCACGCGCTGCAACGCGGCGAAGCCGTGCAGACCTTCGGCCACGGCCTCGATCGGCTTCCCTTCCCCTACCTGCCGGAAGATCTGGAAGTTCTCGCGGTCGTAGTAGATCCAGCGCGTTTCGCGCTCCCACTTGGCGTCGGTGACCTTCGATTGCTGCAGGCAGGTGGTGCGGATCACCACCCATTCGAGCCGGCCGCCCTCGTCGTAACTCCAGTTGATAACTTCGTCCGGACCGTAATTCACCAGATACGCCCGCGACCGCCCCGAGGCGTCCTCTTCGGCCCGCGTCACGGCCGGTCCATTTGCTCGCGGAAAATCCACCACGATGTAGCTACTGCCGCAGACCAGCGTCTCCACCAGCCCCTGGCGGAAGAACTCGGTGAGCGTCGTGCCCTTGAAGTCGCAGTCGGCTGTTAATTCGGCGTAGAATTTCTTCGCCGATTTGCTCGCGCCGTCAAACGTCACGGTCGGCGCGCGCCGCAACAGAGTCGCCGCGTACCAATCCACAATCGAGCCGATGTAGTTCTCGTAGAACACGCGGTTCAAGCGTTCGGAATAGATCTCGCCCGGCTCCTTGTGCCGCCGCGCCAGATACTCCGAGGAGCGCTCGCGCAATTGTTCGCCACCGGCGTAGAGATCGCGGTAGCGCCGCCACATCGCTTTCCGCGCTGCATATTCGGGATGTTCCCGGTTGATGGTGTCAATCAAAACAGCCGCCTCCCACGCTCCCCAATTGGGGCCAGTTGCTGGCATTCCTGCCAGACCAGATAACCGAGCGCATCCGATAAGTGCGTACGCATCCGGTCGCGGTCTTTATCGATCTGATTTGTATCTTCTTTGTAAGACACTTGTTCGAAGTCCTTTATCAGTTCTTTGCACTTCTCGTCGATCGACAGGCTGATTTCGCCGCTCGCCGACCGCAGCCTTGCGTTCATCAGGTTGACCCGGTCCCTGACATGCGGATTCGATCGCGGCGCGCGATACGTCACGCGCAGTCCCGAACACTCCGCCAGATAGTCGCGAATCATGTCGTAGTCCGTACTCCCCGAGGTTTGCTGTTGATGCCCCGAGGCATCCCCGTATACGATCACGCCGCCCGGGTGCTCCGGATAGCGCCTCACAAACTCGGCGCAGGCATCCCGCGTGGTCGCGCCCCGCAAGAAGATCTCGTCCAGCACACGAACCTTGCCGTGCATCTCCTGCGCGATCACCGAGCTCATCGGGTCCACGTTGAAATCGAGCGCCCAAAGCAACGGTGCGTTGCGGATCGGTTCGATGGGGCCCACGTGATCCTTACGCGAGAAATTCCAATACACCTTCCCGCCGGTTAGCGAAAGGTAAGACCCCAGCACTTCCTGTTGATAAAACTTTTCGTCGTAACTTCCCTTCAACCGCTCGTAGAAATCCGGCACCTGCGATAGCAGATGCCGGTTCTCGAACGGCTTTGCCAGGATTGCGCTGTAGCCGGCAACCTTGTCGGAGATGAATCTCCGGTGAACCCAGTCGAAGCCCTTCGGCGTCCAAACCGCAAAGCCGCAAAGGCGCTTCGCTTTCGGGTCCCGAAGCCGGCCTTCCAGGCGCAGCCACGCAGCTTCCTGCGTGTAAGTCAGCTCGTCCATTCCGAACCACGCCAGGTTCGTGCCGCGCAACCGTTCGTATTCGTCCATCGAGCGGAAGATCACCCGCGACCGGTTGTCGCGCATGGTCGTCAGGTTTTCCGCCTTGTTATGGTCGAACGGAATCTTGTTGGTTTCGAGCAACTCGAACAGCGCGGCCTGCGTCGCATCGCGCAGCATCGGATAGGTCGGCGCGCCTACCAGCCCGAGACGGCCCGGATTGAGATAACTCATCCGAATCGCTTCGTGGCACAGCGCCTGGCTCTTGCCGCTTCCTATTGGTCCGGAGAATCCTTTGAAACGCGCCCGCGACGAGTGAAAGGCCTTTTGTGACGGCAAGGGGTCATAATTTATTCCTCGAAATAAGTCACTTCCGGTTCGACCCATGTCACTTTGATCTCCTTTGGCCCGTCCACCTCCTCCGCCAATTCCTTCTCCAGATCCAGCAACCTCAAATACTCGGCTAACACAGGCTTGAGGTTCTCCGCCATCAGCTTGTTTTCATAAGCCCGTAGCGCTTTGTCGAGCACCTCCACCGTGCGCCGCTTCAATCCGTCCGTGTATTCGTCTATCTCCCGACCCGCATCCCTGCCCTTATGGATTTTGTTAATCATTTAGTCCCGTTTATTCCAGTTCGTGGCTACCAAAAAGAAACGGCCCCACGAAAACTCGTGGGGCCGCGCAAGTCCTCTTCCCGATTCGATACTAACAACCGCAAAGTTCGTTTTGAGGCCGCTACTTATGGAAGATATTGAAAAGAAAACTAGAAATAAATTTTACTGATTTGTGAATAGGAATTTCCCGCCGTTCGCAGTGACGGTTCGCAACGCGTCCTTTCCCACTAAACGCTCGAAACGCGGTACCTGAGGGCCTTCGGCCGTCAAGTAATAGCGCTGAGGCGTGCGCCAGAGCCTTTGAAACTCCGGATCGTCGATAAATACATCCTGCGGCGCGTCGGGAGCATACGATCCGTACACGAGGTTATTGACGCGCCCGTTGAGTAACATAGCGCGGCGGTTGGAATAGAAGAACACCGAGGAAAATGTGTAGTATTGGTCGTCGACGATGAGTTTGCCCGGGGGCGCTGCGATTAACGCATCCGCCAGCGGTCTAGACGATAAGTACGGGTCGAACGTCACGAGGGCCAACCGCGCGGCGTGAAAGAAGAGAACCATCATCACGGCTATCGCAGCCACCGGCACGCCCCGCCGGCTTCGCCAGCAGCCAACTGCGCCGATTAAGAACGCGATTCCCGCCACTGCCAGCGGCAGCCGCAAATAAGCGAAGGCGCTCAGAGTCAAATCGGCCATATGCGCCAGCGACAGCGTATACGCGTCGGGGTCCTGCTGATTCAACGCGACCGATATGTCACCGGGGGCCGGCGCGCTCCGCACCAGCCACAAAATTGCGCCAATCGCCGCCGCCGCCAGCGAAGAGATCACCGCCAGCGTCTTCGTTCCGCCTTTCAGCCACGAATCGCGGCTTGCGATTGCCGACCCCAACAACAACGCCAACGCCGGGTAACACGGCATGGAGTAATATTCCTGCGTAGTCGAAAGCGTGAAGAACGCCAGAATAAATCCGCACCAGCAAAGCGCCAGCAGGCGCGTGCGTGACGCCCGATCGGGCTGCCGGTAAGTCAGCCTGACGGCCGCCGGAAAGTATGCGCTCCACGGAAACAACCAGAGTAAGTGGAAACCCCAGAAAAGCCAGCGCGGCACCGTGTTGTAATCCCTGGGATATCTCAGGTTCAAAAAGCGCAGAACGTGCTCGTTAATGAAATAGAACCAGAAGAAGCCGTGATAGGATCCCCGCTCGCTATGCATGGTGAAGTCGAAATATGGCGGATTGCGCAGCGTCGCCAGCACGTGCCAAGGAGCGGCGATCAGCAACATCAGCAGAATCCCCAACACCGGCCACAGGCGCTGCCACGTCCGCGCGCAGAACTGCCGCGTGAAGCCTAGATAGAGCAGCCCCGCGGCCACGGGAAACACCGCCGCGATCAGGCCCTTGAGCAGCAAGCCTGTTCCAATCGCGGCCCACATCGCCATGGACCAGCGCGCGGGATGCGCTTCTTCCTCGTCTAGCGTGCGCAGGAACCCCCAGAGCGCGATCGTTATGGTGAGCGTCAGCACAGCATCCGGAATCAGCACGCGCGTGAAGAGAAACAAGCCGACGCACGTTGACAGCGTGATGCCCGCGTACATGCCCGCGCGCCAACCGAAAGCCCAGGCGCCGAAGCGCGCCGTCACCCAGCAAAGCAGAACCACCGACAGCGCAATCGGGATGCGCGCCGCCCAATCGTGAACGCCGAAAATAGAGAACGACGCCGCGATCATCCAATATTTGAGGGGGGATTTCTCGAGATAGGCGATGCCGTCGAGCCTGGCGGTTACCCAGTCGCCCGATTGCAGCATGTTTCGTGCAATCTGCGCTTGAACCGAGTCCACGTCGTCCATCAACGACGGCGGACTAATGATGCAGCCCAGAAAAATCAGAGCCGCCACCAGCGCGACGATCAGTGAATAATAGCGGCTTGGACCCTGGCCGTTCGCGCCGAGTCGACCGGGCCGGCCTCCACCTTCCATCGCTTCATCCACAGAAAGAGCGTCATCAGTCCCCATAAGTGATACCCTGCGTTGACGCGCCGCTCCATATGATCCGCAATCAGCGATTGGATCGCCGGCGCATGAAACACGCCCGTCTCCGCGATCGCCTCAGCCGACAGCGTATCCAAAAGCAAAGTACGCAACGGTCCCCGGAACCAATCGTGAGCCGGGATGTCGAATCCTGTCTTCTTCCGGTTTATTACAGCGCGCGGCAACTTATCGCGCATTAACTCTTTCAAAATATACTTTTGTTTGAACCCGCGAATCTTGAATTTCTCCGGAAGCGAGGCCGCAAACTCCACGATGCGGTGATCCAAAAACGGCGGGCGCACTTCGAGCGAATGCGCCATGCTCATGCGGTCGGTCTTGTAGAGGATGTCGTCGGGCAGATAGTAATTCTGGTCCGCCAGCAAATAGCGCTCAAGCGGACCCGCGCCATCGATCCCCAGGCACTCCACCAACGTCCGCAGGCGGTTGCTGCTCGGCCGCAACAGAATCCGCTGCCGCTCGACTGCAGAGAACGTGCCGTTCCAGAAGAAGTGCGCCTCGTCCGGATGCATCTCGCTGCCTTCGATCCATCGCTTCAGCTTGTACTCAAGGCCGATCTTTTCATCCGAACACGGCATGCACCGCCCAATCGCCACGCGCAGGAACCGCCGCATCCGAACCGGTGTCTTGCGTAATGGCCGCGCTAAGTGACCGGCCATGTAAGTGAGGTAGCCGCCGAACAATTCGTCCGCGCCTTCGCCCGAAAGCGCCACCGTAACGTGGCGGCGGCTCATGCGCGAGAGAAACCAAACGGGCAGTGCGCCGGCGTCGGCGCTTGGTTCATCGGAATAGTAGGGAAAATCTTGGATGGCGCTGGCGAGATCCTCTTCGGGATTGAGATCGAATTCGTGATGGTCAGTGCCATAGGCCCGCGCGATGTCGCGGAAGTAACGGCTCTCGTCGAAACTCCGCCCGGCGAACGAAACCGAAAAGGTCTTCAGCGGCGTTGGCGATTGCTCCGCCGCGTAGTGCAGAATAGCCGACGAATCCAGGCCCCCCGAGGCCCACACCCCCAGCGGTACGTCGGAAACCATGTGTTCGCGCACCGACGCGCGCATCAGAGCGTCCAACTCTTCCTTCGCGCCCTCAAATGTGCGCGGCTGCGCCGAGCGGGTCAGCGTCCACCACGGCTCCATCCAGATCTTACCGTTGCGCCACTCCAAGAAATGTCCGGGACGTACTTTCTTGATTCCTTCAATCAAGGTGTGCGGCCCCGGCACGTAGTTGACCGAAAGATACGAATCGAGCGCCTCCGCGTCCAGCACTCGCGGAACTTCCGGATGCTCCAGAATCGCTTTCAATTCGGACCCGAAATAAAGGTCGTCGCTCCGGCGGTAATAATACAGTGGCTTGATGCCAATCCGGTCGCGCGCCAGTACGAGCCGCCGCCGCGAATCGCTCCACAGCGCCACGGCGAACATGCCGCGCAAGCGGGCGAAACACGCCGTGTCCCATTGCAGGAACGCTCGCAGCACCGTTTCGGTGTCGCACTTCGAGCGGAACTTGTGCCCCAGGGCTTCCAGTTCCGCGCGCAACTCCATGTGGTTGTAAATCTCGCCATTAAAGGCAATGGCGGTGTCGCGGTCCTCCGTGACTATGGGTTGATCGCCCCCTGCCACGTCGATGATCGCAAGGCGAACCGCGCACAACGTCGCAACGCTGCCTTCGAACACGCCCTGCTGATCCGGGCCGCGATGAGAAAGCGATTCGATAATCCGCGTGGCAACGCCACGCCGCTGGCCGCCATTCAGGCGAGTAAAACCCGCTATCCCGCACATGAACCGGCTTAAATTCTCCTCGCCCGTTTACAAGTCACCTGGGAACCTGCCGAATATAGCACGCGGCGCCGGACACTCGGGATTGCTATCCTCAATGCAGATTCGTCTCAACCAATTTGGCTCTCTGGACGTCTAAATGCAGAGACCTAACTACGGAGGAACGCGTGCGCCCGCTTCCGGCGTTGATTTTTGCACTTATATTGGTTGGTTGTGATCGGACATCCCCTCCGGTCACGCAAGCCGCCAGTCCCAAACCCGCGGAACAGACTCCCGTCAAACACGAGATCCGTCTCACGGGAACCATTCAGGCCGTGCATTCTTCCAAAATTCTGGTCCCCCAGATTTATGGACAGAACGCGCCCCTAACCTTGACGCATTTCATTGACAACGGTTCGATAGTCAAACCTGGCGATTTGATCGCGTCCTTCGATGCCACCGATCAGATCGACAAAGCCCGCGACGCCCGCGCCAAGTTCGATGACTTGAGCCACCAGGTAGAACAGAAGAGCGCCCAGAACAACGCCGACGCCGAAAAACGCGCCTCCGATCTGCAGCAGGCGCAGGCCGATCTCGCCAAGGCGGAAATCGAGTTGCGCAAAGGTCCCCTGCTGAGCGAAATCGACCGGCTGAAGAACGAACAAAAAGCCGCCATCGCGCACATCCACGTCGATAGCTTGAAGAAGTCCAACGTCCTGCACGATCAATCCGACGCCGCAGCGCTTCGCATCCTCGAGCTACAGCGTGACCGCCAGAAAGTCGCTCTCGATCGCGCGCAAAGCAACATGGAGAAGCTCGAAATCAAAGCGCCGCTCGGAGGCATGGTGGCGCAGCAGAATACGTACCGCAACAACTCCATGGGACACCCGCAGGAAGGCGATCAACTCTGGCGCGGCGCGCCGCTGGTCAACATTTTCGATCCTTCCGAGATGTCGGTAAGCTGCATGGTCGGCGAGCCCGATGGCGCCGTCCTCAAGCCTGGAACCAAAGCTACGGTCTATCTGGATGCCTATCCGGACATCGTGCTGCCCGCGCATTTCGAAAACGCCAGCCCCGTCGCCTCCGCTCCCATCGGCAGCCCGCTGAAAAGCTTCAGCGCCGTCTTCAAACTGGATAAGGTCGATCCGCACCTGCTGCCCGATCTTTCCGCCGCTCTAGTGATCCAACCGGCCTCGGGAGAATCCAAATGAAGGCTCGTTGGCGAAGAATTCGTTCCGGCGTTATGACGCTCCTGGTTCTCGGCGCACTCGGCGCTTCCGCCGAGGTGTATCGGCTGCGCCAGGCGCAGGGCGGGACGGTTTACCCCACTGCGCCCGCACGCAAGGACAACTTCTCGGTCATTATTCGCTGCCGCGGGAGCCTGCGCGCGCGCCGCTCGGTCCCCGTCTACGCTCCCGTGGTTCCGCAACTCCGCATCGCCTGGCTCGCCACCGCCGGACAGCCGGTCAAAGAGGGCGACCCTATCATCAAATTCGATTCGAGCTCGTCCCAGCAGCAGCTCGACCAGAAACAGGCCGCGTTGAATCAGGCCCAGGCGACGCTAGATCAGGAGCTCGCCCAAGCCAAAGTTGTCGGCGAGCAGGATAAGAGCGACCTTGCCGATACCCAGTTCAACGTCGAAAAAGCCCGTCTCGAAGCCTCCAAGACTGAGATTGTCAGCAAAATCCAAGGCGAGGAAAACAAGATCGATCTGGGCATGGCAGAGGAAAAACTCAAGGTCCAGCAGGCCACGGTCGCGCTGCACGAAACCTCGGAGAAATCGAAGCTCGCCTCACTCACGCGCCTGCGCGATCAGGCGCAAAACGAGGTCCGCATCACCAACTCGCGCATCGCCGAAATGGAAGTCAAGTCACCCGTTTCCGGCGTCCTGTCCTTCTTACCGAACTACTCCCAGGGATGGGTCAACGCCAAGCCGTTTAAGGCTGGTGACAACGTCGGCGCGAACCAGCAGGTGGCGGAAATCCCCGATCTTTCCACGCTCGAAATGGACGCCAAGGTGGAGGAGACCGACCGCGGCCGGATCTCCACCGGCCTCGATGCCGTCATCCGAATCGACGCGCTGCCGGAACTGAGCATCAGCGCCAAAGTCGCTCAGATCTCCCCCCTTGCCGAGCAGGGTTTCGAGTGGCCTCCCACGCGCAACTTCCACGCGTACGCGTCCCTGGCCAAGGCCGATGCGCGCCTGCGGCCGGATATGAACGCCGGCATGGATGTGATTATCGATCGCATTCCCAACGCCGTCAGCATCCCCGCCAAGGCGATCTTTACGCGCAACGGCAAGCCCATCGTATACATCGCCGATAAGGGCCGCTATATTCCGACCGAAGTCGAAATTCAAGCCCGCAACCCCGATGAAATTGCCGTGAAGGGCGTACCCGCGGGCTCCAAGGTTGCGCTGGTTGACGTCGCCAGACTGGAGAACAAGAAATGAAGAAGCGCCTCATCACGGCATCCGTCATCGTTCTTGGTCTCGCGGCTGCTGGCGTAGCGGCCTGGGGAGCCTATCGCGCTTCGAAAGTCGTCAGTCCTACGGCCTCCACCGCCTCCGACGTCCCCACCACGCGCGTCAAACGCGGCCGCGTCACTATCACCGTATCCGCCCGCGGCGAGTTGCAGGGTGGCAACTCCGAAATGCTCGTCGCCCCCATGGCTGGAGTCGACACCATGGCCATCACGTTCCTGCGCGAACGCGGCGAACTGGTGAAGGAAGGCGACACCGTAGTGGAGTTCGACACCACGCAGCAGGAATTCAACCTTCGCGAAGCCGAGGCCGATCTTCTCGAGGCCGGGCAGCAAGTCGTCCAGGCCAAAGCAGCCAGCCAGTCGGTGCAGGAGGAAGCTCAGTACCAGCTTCAATCCGCTCAGTCCGATCTGAAGCTTGCGGAACTCGAAGTCCGCCGCAATCCTCTGCTGCCCACCATCGTGCAGCGCCAGAACGATCTCGCGGTGGAGGCCGCGCGCAACCGCCTTCATCAAGCCGAGCAGGACAACATCAACAAGAGAGCCAACGCCGACGCCGGCATCGCCATCCAGGAAGCTGGGCTCAATAAAGCTAAAGTGGCGTCGCAAACTGCGCAGCGCATGATCGATAGCATGACGCTCAAGGCCAAAAGCACCGGCTATTGCAACATCCAAGCCAACACAACCGGCAATATCTATTGGGGCGCGCCGCTGCCGGTATTTCAGATCGGCGACACCGTCCGCGCCGGAATGGCCATCGTCCAAATCCCGGACATGAAGAATTGGGAAGTCAGCGCCAGCATCGGCGAGTTGGATCAAGGCCACCTTTCGGCCGGCCAGAAGGTCTCAATCGCGGTCGTGGCCCTTGCTGGAAAATCGTTTACCGGCCACGTCAAGACGATGGGCGGCACCACTGGGGCGCCTTGGGATCGCCATTTCGAAGCCCGCATAGCCCTCGATGACACCGGCCCCGAGCTTCGCCCGGGTATGACTTCCAATATCGTCATCACTTCCGAAGTCCTCGACAACGTCATCTGGCTTCCTTCGCAGGCGCTCTTCGAAAGCGACGGCCGCTCCTTCGTCTACCTGCAGACGCCCTCCGGCTTCACGCCGCATGACGTCAAACTCGTTCGCCGCAGCGAAAGCCAGGCCGTGCTCACTGGGGTCAACGAAGGCGACTTTGTCGCCATGTCGAACCCAACACAACAAAACACTCAAAGCAGCAAGCAGGAAAGCGCCATGAAGGCCCTGCAAAAATGATTCTCATCTCGGATTTCGGCCAGGCATTCTCCAACCTCCGCGCTCAAAAAACGCGGACTCTACTCACCGCGCTCGGCATCGTGTTCGGCGTGGGCTCTGTCATCGGTATGCTCGCCATCGGCGCGGGCGCTCGCGAGGAATCGCTGCGCTTCATCGAACAACTCGGCGTCCGCAACGTCCTCATCGATTCCCGCCCGGCCGCCAGCGACGAAGAGATGCAGCAGCGCCGCCGGTCCTCGCAAGGCCTCAACGACCGTGACGTTCGCATCCTGAAAGCGAATATCGAAGATCTCGAAACGCTCACCGCGCGCCGCTCGCTCCATCCCGCCCGCGTGCTACCCAAACCGTCCCGTGAAGTGCCTGAGCTCTACGGCGTGCGCCCGTCGTACGCCGTGATTCACAGCCTCCACTTGGCGGAAGGCCGATTCTTCGACGAATCCGACGATGCCGCCAGCGCCGCTCTTTGTGTCCTCGGCGAAGGCGCCAAAGTCAATCTGCTGGGTTACGATCCCGCCATCGGCAAGTTCGTCAAAGTGAACGACACTTGGCTGCAAGTCATCGGTGTGCTGCAGGAACAGATCATGGCTGGTTCGCAAAGCTCCGGCGGCGCGATGCAAGATACCAACAACATCGTCTACGTTCCGCTCAACACCTTCCAATACCGCTATTGGGATCAGTCCAACAACCTCAAAGACGATCTCGACGGCGTCGAGCTCCGCCTGAAAGCCAGCGCCGATAGCATCGAAGTCGCCAAAGTTGTGACCGCCGTTCTGAACTCCACGCATCATGGCATTCAGGATTTCACGGTCACTATCCCAGCCGCTCTGCTCGCCCAGCAGAAGCGCACGCAGACCATCTTCACGTACGTCATGGTCGCCATCGCCGCCATTTCGTTGCTCGTCGGCGGCATCGGAATCATGAACATCGTGCTCGCCACGGTGCTCGAGCGGACCCGCGAAATCGGCATCCGCCGCTCCATCGGCGCACGCCGTTTCGATATCGTCCGTCAGTTCCTCACGGAATCCGTGCTGATCTCCGTCGGCGGCGGCCTCCTCGGCATAGCCTTCGGCTTCTTCCTGGCGTGGTTGATCGCGCGGACGGCCGAATGGAACACCATCGTCACCAGCGCCTCGGTGATCATCGCGTTCGGCGTTTCCGTCTTGGTCGGCGTTGTCTTTGGAATCTATCCGGCCATGAAGGCTTCGAAGATCAATCCCATCGACGCCCTGAGATACGAATAGCGGCTTTCGCTATTTGCTTTTCACCAGCAGCAGGATCAGGATCGCGCCCAGCAAGAACGCCACCAGGCACCAGATCACAATCAGCAAAATATTTGGTCCGGCCTTCGGCGCTGCCGCGGGAACCTTCGGCGCGGCGGGCGCCTGAGGCATTTGCGGAGCCTGCATTTGCACCGGCGGCGGTTGGAATTGCGGCGCTTGAAACTGAGGTGGCGCGGGCGGCGTCGGCATGTTCATGCCTCCGCCAAATGCCGGAGCTCCGCCTCCCGGAGCTGCGCCCCCTGGCCCTGCACTTGGCCCCGCCGAGGGCGACCGCATCATCATCGTATATTCGCTCGGCCCCTGCGGCGCGGATGGCGCCATAGGAGCTTGCGGCTGCGGAGCGCGAAACGCGCTCGTAGCCCCCACTCCTCCCGAAACCGGAGGCCATGAAGGCGGCGGAGCCGAGGGCGCCGGCGCCGCGGCTGGAGCGCTCGGCACATCGCGCGGCCCGAACATCATCGTGAAATCGCCCTTGTTCTGCGGCGGAGGCGGCGGCGCTACCGGAGGCGTAGCGGTTGGAAACGCGGCCTGCGGAAATTGCGGCCCCGGAGACCCCGCCGGACGCCCCGCGTTGAACATCATGGTAAATTCACCGGGCCCCGAAGATTGCCCCGGCAGCGGCGCGGGTTCATGACGCGCCGGAGCCGGCGATTGGAACATTCGCGTGAATTCGCCCGGCGCGGCCGGTTTTGGCGTAGACTCGGGCCAATCGCCCGCAGCCGGCTTGCTCGGCATAGGCGAGTTGAACATCCGCGTGAACTCGCCCGGCGCCTCTTGTCTTGGCGGTGGCGCCGACGTCCGCGGCGCAGCGGTCAATTCAGGCTCGGCTGCCGGAACCGGCGGCGCGCTGAACATGCTGGTGAACGAACCGGGCGCGGGCTGGGCAGCCGGAGCAGGTGGCGCCACCGGTGGCGGCACAGGTTCCGCAACGGGCAACGAAGCCGCTTGCGCCGGTGCAGGAAAACCCGGCTCTGTCGCCGCGACTGGCGGCGTGCTGAACATGCTGGTGAATGACCCGGGCGCGGACTGCGCAGCCGCGGACACAGTTGGCGTCGCGGGTGGCGGAGGAGGTTCGGCAGCGGGCGGCGCGGTGAAAGTTCCGGCCATGGTCTGAGTTGGTTCCGGTTTCGCCGATGAGAGACTCGCCGGCGGAGCGCTAAACATCCGCGTGAACTCACCAGCCCCACTCGAAGCCGCACCAGGCGCTACCGGGGATGGCGGCTCTGGCATCGGCGCCGAAGGCGGCGCTTGAAACATCCGCGTGAACTCGCCCGGCCCGCTGACCCGCGTCTCTTCCGATTTCGGCGGCGGAGGCGGCGCAGCCACCGGCGGCATCATCCCCGTCGGAACCTTCCAGGCTCCGGCGCGGGTAAATTTGGCCGCGTCGGCCACTCCCGCCGCTCGCTCCTGTTCGCTCAACCATTCCGCCAGGTGCTGATAAGGCGGCGCCTCGGTGACCACAAACGTCGTGCCTTCGTTGTCGCCTACTTCCACCAGCTTCCGCAGCGATTCCGCCGGCAGCGTCCGCAACCGCGTCAGCAGCGCCTCGTTCTCCGGCGTTTTTCCGCCCATCAGCAGATGGAGCGCAACGTCCCGCCCGCTCGCGATCTGCTTCGCGCGAAAACTCCTCGTCCCCTCCCCGGGAAGCGCATCGATCAGTTCGTATTTTTGATAGAAGCCCATTGCGGCGTACCCGCCCTCCACATGTTAGCCCAAACCGCACGCATTTCATCGCTAACCTTGTGGAACTGCGCCCGCATCGCTCGCGACATTCTCTCATTGCCGCTACTAACTTTGGTACGCATTCTGAGTGGATTGAAACCCGCCTATGCTACAGTATCCGCACGGGCTTATGAAGCTGCTGTCGAGGGTGGTCTGGTCGGAGGGAATGTATCTGGGTCCGCACCATTTTCAGGTGCAGAGCCGCTATTTTGAAGACTCCATCCAGTTCGCCACTTCCGCGCTCTGGTTCGCCTCCTACGGCGTCGCCGGAATCGAGTTGGATGCCGAGGCGGCCCGCAACGGCGTCGTCTCCCTCATCCATGCCCGCGGCGTCTTTCCCGACGGCCTTCCCTTCAACATGCCGGAGAGCGACGAGCTCCCCGCCGCCAAGGCCATTGCCGATCTCTTTCCGCCTACGCGCGATGGCATTGTAGTCTCGCTCGCCATTCCGCCGCGCAAGCCCAACGGGTACAATTGCGCCCTCGATCCCGGCGCCGCCAACGGAGCCCGCGACGCCCGCTATCTGGCGGAATCGCGCGTCCTCCACGATGAAAACACCGGCGCCGATGAACGCCCCGTGCGCGTGGGCCGCAAAAACATGCGCCTCGTGCTCGATACCGAACCTACCGGCGACCTGCTCACGCTTCCCGTTGCACGCATGGTCCGCGATCGCGCCGGCCACTTCGCCTACGATGCCGATTTCGTTCCGCCGTTGCTGCACACCGCGGCCAGTCCGCGTTTGATGTCGCTGACCCAGCGCCTCACCGACATACTGAGCGAAAAAAGCTCCAACATCAGCCGCGGCGCAGGCGACCGCGGCGAGTTTTCCACGCGCGAAATCGCTAATTTCTGGCTGTTGCACTGCGTAAATTCGTCGCTCGCGCCGCTGCGCCATCTGCTCATCGCGAAGCGCGGCCATCCCGAGGAATTATTCACCGAACTATCGCGCCTGGGGGGAGCCCTGTGCACGTTCGCGCTCGATTCGCACCCGCGCGATCTTCCGCTCTACGATCACAACAATCTCAGCGATTGTTTCGATAAGCTCGACCGCCACATTCGCGAGCACCTCGAAACCATCGTCCCCACGAACTGCATTTCCATCCCGCTGAAGCGCACTGAACCGTATTACTACGAAGGCGAAATCGCGGATACCCGCGTCCTCAACCGCTCCCGCTGGGTATTTGGCATCCGCGCTTCCATGGGGGACGCTGAACTGATGGCGTCCACGCCGCGTCTCATCAAGGTCTGCACGCCGCCTTTCGTGCGCGAGCTCGTCAAGCGCGCTTTGCCCGGCCTCGCCATGACCCACCTGCCCGTTCCGCCCCCGGCAATTTCCGCGCGCGTCGAAACCCAGTATTTCGCCGTCAGCCGCAACGGTCCCTGCTGGGACCACATGGTAAAAACGCGCCAGATTGGCGTTTATGTCCCGGGAGAATTCCCCGAACCGGAAATCGAAATTCTAGTCGTCTTGGATAACTAGTATGACCCCTACCGTCCGCCGCCCGGAAAACCTGGCGTTGATCTTTCAGGAAGTCCTCACCGCCATCGAGCGCTTGCGTGGCAGCCGCCAAGGCGTCAGCGACGCTGAAGCCTTTCGCCACCATACCCGCGAAGCCCTGAAGAACGCCGCCAACGCCGGCCTCGCGGCCGGGTATAACTCCGACGACGTCCGCTTCGCGACATTCGCCGCCGTCGCCTTCCTCGATGAATCGATATTGAACTCGCAGAACCCTATCTTCGGCGATTGGCTGCGCAAGCCGCTGCAAGAAGAGTTATTCGGCACGCACATTGCCGGTGAAACGTTTTTCCAGAACTTACAACAGTTACTCGGCCGCAACGATTCCCCCGACCTCGCCGACGTCCTCGAAGTTCATCATCTCTGCATGCTCCTCGGCTTCTGCGGACGCTACAGCGCCGGCAACCGCGGCGAGTTGGGCCAGATCGTAAACATCACCGCCGAGAAAATCCGCCGTATTCGCGGCCCGCTCGGCGCTCTTTCACCAAACTGGGCGCCGCCGCAGGAGGCAACGCGCCTCACCGCGGACCCATGGGTGAAAAAGCTCGGCATCATCGCCGCGGTCTGCGCCGGCCTGACAATTCTGCTATTTGTCGTCTATAAGATCGTGCTGGGCAATGGGGTGCATGTCGCATGAACCCGCTTTATATAGTCATCGCGCTCGTCGTAGTGGTCATCCTCGCCCTGACGATTATCTATTTCGTCCAGCAAAAGAAGAAAAAGAAGGCAGCCGCGCTCGAAACCGACGCCGCCCAACAGACGCCGAACGACGACGAGATCGCGATGTTGATTCGCGAAGCCGAAACCAAACTCGCCGCCGCGAAATTGCCCGGCGCGCAAGGTTTCCGGCCTGCCGGTCTATCTCGTCATGGGCGATTCCGGAACCGCCAAGACCAGCGTCATGCTTCAGTCAGGCCTCGATGCCGAGTTAGTTGCCGGACAAGTCTACCAGCAGGGCAACGTAACTTCCACCCGTAGCGCCAATATCTGGTATACGCGCCACTCTCTTTTTGTCGAAGCCGGCGGTAAGTTGATCGGCGAAGCCCCTAAGTGGAAGAAGCTGGTACAAAGGTTGCACCCCAAAACCTCGGTCGTCGGCAAGGGCGAACAAGCGCCCCGGGCGGCCGTGGTCTGCTTCGATTGCGAGAATTTCACCAAGCCAGGCGCGCTCGAAGCCGCCGCGGCCGCCGCCCGCACCTTGCGTGCTCGCCTCGGTGAAATCTGCGCCGCCTTCGGAATCAACTTGCCGGTCTATGCGGTCTTCACCAAAATGGACCGTCTTCCGTTCTTCACCGACTACGTCCGCAATCTCAGTAACGACGAAGCCGCGCAGCCGCTCGGCGTAACGTTGCCGATGCTTGGCGCGCGCCCGGAAGGCGTCTACGCCGAGCAGGAAAACGCCCGCCTCACCGGCAACTTCGAAGCCCTGTTCCGTTCCCTCGCCGACCACCGCATTGAGTTCCTGCCGCGTGAGACCGACCCCTCCAAATTGCCCGCCGGATACGAATTTCCCCGCGAATTCCGAAAAATCCGCGCCACCGTTGTGCAGTTTCTCGTCGACCTCTGCCGCCCCAGCCAATTGAGCACCGGCCCATTTCTGCGCGGCTTTTACTTCACGGGCGTTCGTCCGGTCATCGTCAACGAAACCGCGCCGGTGCAAGCCGCGGCGCAACAACAGGCCGGTATGGGATCGGCCGCCGGCGCGACCGGGATCTTCAACATGCGTCAGGCGGCGCAGGCTCAGTCTCAGCAACCCGTAGTCACTGGCTCCCGCAAGGTGCCGCAGTGGCTCTTCCTCGGACACTTCTTCGCCAACGTGCTTCTTGCCGATCGCAGCGCCATGGGCGCAAGCGGCTCTAGCGTCAAGACCAGTGGCGCGCGCCGCATTCTCTTCGCTTGCGCGGCCGCTCTCTGCGCCATCGTCGCCATCCTGTTCACCGTTTCGTTCTTCAAGAACCGCGCCCTCGAAAATCGCGTGCAGGATGCCGCACACGCTATCGGATCGGGCGAAGCCGTCGGCGCCGATTTCGCTTCCGTCGATTCCTTGCGTAAGCTCGATACGCTCCGCGAATCCGTCGAGACCCTCTCCGGCTATCATCGCGACGGCGCCCCGCTCATGTATCGCTGGGGATTGTACGCCGGCGACGCTCTTTATCCGGAAGCCCGGCGCGTCTATTTCGCGCGCTTCAAGCAACTGCTCTTCGCGCAAACCCAGACCAACGATCTCGCATCTCTCAGCGGCCTTCCAGCCACGCCAGGCCCGGACTATCAGCCCACTTACGATGCGTTGAAAGCGTACTTAATCACCACCTCCAATCACGACAAGAGCGACAAGACGTTTCTTACTCCGGTCATGATGAAGTGGTGGCAAGCCGGCCGCGACGCCGGCGCCGATCGCCAACAGTTGGCGCAGAAGCAGTTCGATTTTTACGCCGATGAATTGAAGCTGGAAAACCCATATTCCAGCGACAACGACGCCGCATCCATCGAAAAATCGCGCCGCTATCTCTCTCAGTTCGCGGGCATCAAGCGCGTCTATGCGTTCATGCTGGCCGAAGCCTCGAAACGCAATCCGCCCATCAATTTCAACCGCCAGTTCCCTGGGTCCGCCCAAGCCGTAGTCGATTCTCACGAGGTATCCGGCGCTTTCAGTAAGGGTGGCTGGGTGTTCATGAAAGACGCCATGGCTCACCCCGACCGCTATTTCAGCGGCGAACCCTGGGTGCTCGGCGATTACGCGAAGGCCAACATCGATCCGTCCAAGCTCGCGCAAGATCTGAAAACGCAATACTATGGCGACTTCACCAATGAATGGCGCGCGTATCTCAAAGCGGCGTCCGTGGTGCGGTACGCCGGGTTAAAGGACGCTTCGTCCAAGCTCACGCAACTCAGCGGTAACCAATCGCCTCTGCTCGAACTCTTCTCGCTCGCTTCCAACAACACGGATGTAGACGATCCCGCCGTCAAGATTCTCTTTCAGCCGGCGCAGACGGTTGTGCCTCCCGGAAGCACCGACAAGTTCATCGCGCCCCCCAACCAGAACTACATGAACGGCCTGATCGCGCTCCAGACCGCGATCGACGGTATTTCGAACCAACCCGGCCAGCCTAGCGATCAAGCCGCCGCTCCCGCGCTCACCGCGGCTCAGCAGGCCACCGCCAGCGCGCGCCAGTTAGGCCAGGCTTTCCGCCCCGATCCCGATGGTCACGTCGACGCCATGTCGCAAAAGCTGCTCGAGGATCCCATCACGTTAGTCCTCGGCATGTTGCGCTCGCTCGGCCCGGCTGAACTCAATGGCGCCGGCAAGGATCTTTGCGGCCAGATGCGTCCCGTCATGGCGAAATATCCGTTCAACCCGAATTCCCAGGTGCAGGCTTCCGTAGACGACGTCAACTCCATCTTCGATCCCAAAAAGGGCGCTCTCTGGGCCTTCTATGACGCCAAGCTGCAGAAGATTCTGCAGCGCCAGGGGTCGCAGTTTGCGGCGCTTTCGAGCTCCGGCATGACGGTGAACCCTGCGTTCCTGGCGATGATGAACCGCGCCGCCGCCTTCACCGCTGCCGCATACCCCAACGGCGCAACCGCTCCATCTTTCACTTACTCAGTTAAGCCGGTGATGAGCAGCGATGAGGACAGCGTCGCCATGACCATCGACGGCCAGACCGCGACCTTCACGCAAGCCAACCAGGCGGCAAAGCAGTTCGTCTGGCCCGGCAAATCCAACGGCGCGCAGGCCTCGGTGACCTTCCACGGAGCCACCAACGACTACCCCACATACGACGGGCTCTGGGGCATCTTTAAATTCGTCCAGGACGCGGACAAGCACACGGGCACAACCGTCGAGATGACGCTGAAAGCAGGCCGATCTAATCAGCCAGTTCTCAACAAGGCGACCGGCCAGCCTGTAACGCTCCGCTTCGACATCAGCGCGACTCCGCCGGTCTTCGATCGCGGCTATTTCGGCGGCATGGCCTGCGTCGCCGACATCGCTAAGTAACCCCGGCGGCACGGCGTACAATAGACCTTCATGGAACTGCCCGCCCGCATAGGCAAGTACGATCTCGAAGAGTTCCTGGGCGGGGGCATGTCGCACGTCTACCGCGCGCGCGATACCGTCATCGGACGCACCGTCGCCGTCAAGATCCTCACCGAAGCCGGTTGCCAGGACGCCGAAGCCAAGGCGCGCTTCCTCGCCGAAGCCCGCATGGCGGGCAACATCTCGCACGACAACATCATCAGCATTTACGATTTCGGCGAAGACGAAAAGCAGCGTCCGTTCATGGTCATGGAGTTCCTCCGCGGCCAGGATCTCCGCCACGCCATCAAGAACGGTCAAACCGGCGATCTCCGCAACAAGCTCCGCCTCGCTCTGCAGGTCGCGCGCGCCCTCGAATACATCCACGCGCAGAAGATTGTCCACCGCGATATCAAGCCCGAGAACATCCACGTCACCGGAGCCGGCGTCGTCAAGCTGATGGATTTCGGCATCGCCAAGACCGAAGGCCTCTCCATGACGCGCGCGGGGTACGTGCTCGGCACGCCGTATTACATGGCGCCGGAACAAGTGACCGGCCAGAACATCACCGAACAAGTCGATGTCTACGCCTTCGGCATCTTGCTCTTCGAGCTCATGACCGGCGTCAAGCCGATTTCCGGCGACACTGTCGAGCGTATCTTCTATAGCATTCTCAACGAGCCACTCAAGCTCGAACCCCTATACAAGGTGGGGGCGCCTCAGCCGGTTTGCGATCTCGTCGCCCAGTGCACCCAGAAGAGCCCCGCCGACCGCCCCCAAGGTTTCGCGCCTATATGCGCTGAACTGGAACGCATGATCGCCACGCCCGATGCGCCTACGATTCTTGCCCCGTCGGTTCTTGCCCCGTCAAATTCGCCCATCGGCGCGATGACCGCGACAGCCCCCGCTGCGCAATCAACCATCACCACGACAGCGCCCCCTCCCGCCAAGCGCGGCTGGCTCATGCCGGCCATCGCAGCCGTCGTCATCCTCGGGGCAATCGGCGTCTACTTCGCCACGCGCCCCAAGCCCGCGTCCACAACATCGGCAACCACCACCCCTGCTGCATCGCCAACCCTCGCCAAGACCTTGGCCGATCCGGCCGGCGAGCTGCTTCTCGTTCCCGCGGGAGATTTCCTGTTCGGCCAGGACAAAGCCAAAGTTTCCCTGCCCGCCTTCTACATCGACCGCACCGAAGTTACTAACGCCGCCTACGCCGCGTTCTGCAATGCCACCGGGCGCGATCTGCCCGTCGGCTTCCCCAAGAACAAACCCGACTATCCCGTTGTCAACGTGACTTTCCTCGACGCCCACCAGTTCGCAATCTGGGCTGGCAAACGTCTGCCCACCGCCAAGGAATGGGAAAAGGCCGCGCGCGGCGACGATGGCCGGGCCTTCCCGTGGGGCAATGAAAAGGACGCATCGCGCGCGAATATTGACACGCAGCGCCTCGACCCCGCCGCCTCGCATCCCGAATCGGCCAGCCCCTACGGCGCGCTCAACATGGTCGGCAACGTGTGGGAATACGTCGAGGAGTTGAGCAAACCCAGCGCGCAAGCGCTCGAAAACTTCCGCATCCTGCTCAACCCCGCGCCGCGCGCGGACGAGCCCTGGTATCAAATCCGCGGCGAATCCTTCCGCGAAGGCCTCGCGCAAAACGTAATCTGGGATTCCACCACCGTGCCCGCCCGCTGGAAATTCGCCAACATCGGTTTCCGCTGCGCCAAAGATGCGCGCTGATTGCGCTTAATTCGCAATCCGAACTATATGTGATAGAAAGAATCAGGAAGGGGATCTCCGTCAATGACCCAACGCATGGCCACGCGCGCCCTCGCTTTAATTTTGCTGTGTACCGCCTTGGGCCCGGCCCAAGCGCCGGACAACCCGCCCTACCTCAATCCCGATCTCCCCGCCGAGCGCCGCGCCGCCGACCTCGTGTCGCGCATGACCCTCGACGAAAAAGTTCTGCAAATGCAGAACTCCGCGCCCGCCCTGCCCCGCCTCAACATCCCAGCCTACGATTGGTGGAACGAAGCCCTGCACGGCGTCGCCCGCGCGGGCAAGGCCACCGTTTTCCCGCAAGCCATCGGTCTCGCCGCCACCTGGGATACGGACCTCATGAACCGCATCGCCACCGTCATCTCCACCGAGGCCCGCGCCAAGTACAACGAAGCCCTCCGCAACGATAATCACGCGCGCTACTTCGGTCTCACCTTCTGGTCGCCCAACATCAACATCTTTCGCGATCCGCGCTGGGGCCGCGGCCAGGAAACTTACGGCGAAGACCCTTACCTCACGGGCCGCCTGGCCGTGGCATTCATCCGCGGCATGCAAGGCGACGATCCCAACTACTTCAAAGTCATCGCCACCGCCAAGCACTACGCCGTACATAGCGGACCCGAGCCCTCGCGCCACGAATTTGACGTCAAGCCGAACGAGCGCGATCTCGAAGACACCTACCTGCCCCAGTTCCGCGCCGCCATCGTCGAAGGCAAAGCCGATTCCGTCATGTGCGCCTACAACGCCGTCGATGGCCTGCCCGCCTGCGTCAACACCGATCTGCTCCAGAAGCGCCTCCGCGGCGATTGGAACTTCCAGGGCTACATCGTCAGCGATTGCGGCGCTATCGCCGATATCTACCGCGGACACAAATACAAAGCCAACGCCGCCGAAGCCTCAGCCGTCGCCGTCAAAGCTGGCACCGATCTTACCTGCGGCAGCGAATATCGCGCCCTCGTCGAAGCCGTGAAGCAAGGCCTCATCGAGGAATCTGAGATCAACCGCTCGCTCGAACGCCTCTTCGTCGCCCGTTTCAAGCTCGGCATGTTCGATCCGCCCGAGCGCGTCCCCTTCTCCAAGATCCCCTATTCCGAAGTCGATTCCGACGCCCACCGCAAAATCGCTCTCGAAGCCGCGCGCAAAGCCATCGTGCTGCTCAAGAACGAAAACAACGCCCTGCCGCTCGCCGCGAGCGCGCGCCGCATTGCCATCATCGGCCCCTCCGCCGATGACCCCGTGGCTCTGCTCGGCAACTACAACGGTTTCTCCGCCAGGCATGTCACTCCGCTCGAAGGCATCGAGCGGCAATTCGCCGGCAAAGCGCAGATTCACTACGCGCTCGGCGCCACCTACACGCCCCAATCTCAGGCACTCATTCCAACCACCGCCCTAGAACCGCCCACCGGCAGCGGCCACGGCCTGCTCGCGGAATATTTCGACAACGCCGATCTCCAAGGCCAGCCCAAGCTCTCGCGCGTCGAAGCCCGGCCGCTCATCCAAGGTGGCGTGCCATTGGCCGACGTCGCCGCCGCGTTCCCCAAAGGCGGCTACTCCGTGCGCTGGAGCGGCTCGCTCCACCCGCCCGTCTCAGGCGATTACGCCATCACCCCCAGCGGCAGCTTCGGACGCCAAACCGTCAAGCTCTTCCTCGATGACAAAGAACTGACGCCCGATCAGCCCGCGGCCACTACCCCTGGTCCCGGCCGCGGCGCGCCCATCACACTGCACGCTCACTTCGAAGCCGGTCACTCCTATCGCTTCCGCGTCGAATACCGCCCCGCGCCCGGCCCCGCCACCGGCGCTCAGGTCTCATGGATGCCTCCCGCCGCGCCACTGCTCGATGAAGCCATCGCCGCCGTGAAGAACTCCGACGTCGCCGTCGCCTTCGTCGGTCTGAATCCCAACCTCGAAGGTGAGGAGATGCGTGTCTCCATTCCCGGCTTCCAGGGCGGCGACCGCACCAACCTCGAACTCCCCGAGAGCCAGGAAAAGCTGCTGGAGGCCGCGGTCTCTACCGGAAAGCCCCTCATCGTCGTCGTCACCAGCGGCAGCGCGCTCGCTGTCAACTACGCCGCCTCCCACGCTGCGGCTGTTCTGCAGCTCTGGTATGGCGGCGAAGAAGCCGGGACAGCCATCGCCGAAACCCTCGCCGGAGCCAACAATCCCGCCGGACGCCTGCCCGTCACCTTCTATCGCAGCGTCGATCAGCTTCCTCCCTTTGACGACTATTCCATGAAGAACCGAACCTACCGCTACTTCAGCGGCGACCCGCTCTACGCATTCGGCTTCGGTCTCAGTTATTCCAAATTCCAGTATTCAAACGTTCGCGCCGTGCGCAATTCCTCCGGCGCCCAGGTTTCCGCGCGCGTCAAGAACGATTCCACACGCGACGGCGACGAAGTCGTGCAGGTCTACGTCAACGGCGGCGACGCCATCCGTCAACTGCGCGCCTTCGAGCGCATCCACCTGCGCGCCGGCGAGACGCGCGAAGTGCGGCTGACCGTCGGCGGCGTCCTGTCAGCCCGCACGGAAATCAGCGTCGGCGGAAGCCAGCGCGGAATCAGCGTCCAGCTAAACTAAAGGTTTGAAAAAGCTGCTGTTGTTTCTGGTCGTCGTTCTCGGCGCTTGTGCCATCGTCGTCGCCGTCATACGCAAAGGTGGGCCCCCGGCAGTCAAGTTCGTGCGCGTCAAGCGCCAGACGATTGTCAGCTCAGTCCCCACTAACGGTAAGGTCGAACCCTATCGCTGGCAGGCCGTCCGCGCCGAAGCCGCCGGCCTGGTTCGACGCGTCCCTGTTGAAAACGGAAGCCGCGTCGGCGTAGGCGCCGTGCTCGCGGAACTCACCGATCCCGAAGCCCAATCCGCCATCGATTCCGCCGAAGCGCGCGTCTCCGAAGCCCGGGCCAATCTTCAGCTCCTCGAAAACGGCGGAAAATCCGCCGAGCTGAGCGAAATCCAAAACAGCCTCAGCCGCGCGCGTTTTGATCTCGACACCGAACAGCGCGATCTCGCGGCAATCCAACGCCTCGTCGCCAAACAAGCCGCCACTCCCCTCGAAGAGCGCGAAGCCGCCGACAAAGTCCGCCAAACTCAAATCGAAATCTCCGGCCTCGAAAAGCGCAGCAAGGCGCTCGTCGCGCAACCCGATCTGGAAGCCGCCAAAGCCCGGCTGCGCGACGCCGAGGCCTCGTTGGGTCTCGCGCGCCAGCACGCCGCTCTGACCATCGTTCATGCGCCCATCGCCGGAGAAATCTACGGCCTCTCCGTGCGCCCCGGCGCCTATGTCAACGTCGGCGATCTCATCGCCAACGTGGGTATGCTCGATCGCCTGCGCGTCCGCGTCTACGTCGATGAGCCGCTCCTCGGGCGCGTGAAGCTGGGCCAGCCGGTCGCGCTCCGCTGGGAAGCGCTTCCCGGCAAGATCTGGAATGGCGCCGTTGACCAGATGCCGGCGGACATCCAGGCGCTCGGATCCCGTCAGGTAGGCGAAGTCGTCTGCGTGATCCAAAACCCCGGACGCGATCTCATCCCCGGTAACAATGTCGACGCCGATATCCGCACCGCCACCGTCGAAAACGCGGTGGTGATTCCCAAAGAAACCCTGCGCCGCGATACCGGTGGCGACTACGTTTATCGCCTCGCCGGCGACGTCATCGAACGCCGCCCCGTAAAAATCGGCGTCTCCAACGTCACCCAGTCGCAAATCGTTGAGGGCCTCACCGATGGCGATTCGGTCGCGCTGCCCAGCGACGTCGCTATCGCGCCCGGCCAGCACGTGCAACCCGCCTTCCAATAGGGCGCCTCGGCGCTTATCTCCTCCCCTCTGCGTCTCCCCGTCGAATCGCGCCCTCAAAGCTCCAATCCGTGAAACAATAGCAGCTTCCATGTCCCAGCGCCCCTGGTATCGTGAGCTCACCCGCTATCACTGGTTCGTGCTGATTGTCGCCAGCGTCGGATGGATGTTCGACACCATGGCGCAACAGCTCTTCAACCTCGCCCGCGCTCCCGCTATCGCCGACCTGCTCGGCGGCCACGCGCCCGATGCCACGGTGAAAGAGGTGGCCGGCTACGCCACCATGATCTTCATGATCGGCTGGGCGCTAGGCGGCATCTTGTTCGGCGTGCTTGGCGATCGCCTCGGCCGCGCCAAGACGATGATGCTCACGATCCTCTGCTACACCATCTTCACCGGTCTTGGCCTTTTCTCCACCAGCGTTTGGGATTTTTGCATCTATCGCTTCCTCTGCGGCCTCGGCGTGGGCGGTCAATTCGCCGTCGGCGTGGCCCTGGTGGCCGAAGTGATTCCCGCTTCCGCGCGAGCCAACGCCCTGGGCACAGTGCAAGCCGCGTCGGCAGTTGGCAACATGCTCGCCGCTTTCGTCGGCATCGGCCTCGGCCAAATGCAGAGCGCCGGCGCAATCGCCGGAGCCTGGCGCTACATGTTCCTTGCCGGCGCCCTCCCCGCGCCGCTCGCGCTCGTGGTTTTCCGGAAGCTCCACGAACCTCAGCAGTGGCTCAAGGCGCGCGCCGAAGGCCGCAAACTCGGCTCGTTCAGCGAGTTGCTTTCCCAATGGCGCCGCAACGCCATCGTCGGTCTGCTCCTGGCCTTCGCCGGAGTTGTCGGCCTTTGGGGTATCGGGTTCTTCAGTTACGACCTGCTTCGCCCCGTTCTCACCCGCACCTTCCAGGCTCAAGGGCTCACCGGCGCCGCGCTCGCCGGCAAAGTCACTACGTGGATCGGCATTACCTCGCTCCTCCAGAACTTCGGCGGCTTCTGGGGCGTGCACGCGTTCACCTGGCTCACGCAGCGCACCAACCGCCGCAAGGCCTTCGCGGTCAGCTTCATTGCCGCGATGCTCGCCACCGCCTACACCTTCTGGAATCTGCGCGAGCTCAGCGACATTTTCTGGATGATCCCGCTCATGGGCTTCAGCCAGCTCGCCCTCTTCGGCGGCTATGCCATCTATCTTCCGGAGCTGTTCCCCACCCGCCTCCGCAGCACGGGAACCAGTTTCTGCTACAACGTCGGCCGTCTGGTCGCCGCCGGCGGGCCGCTCACCCTCGGCCTCCTCACCAGCCGCGTTTACGTCAATCGCCCCGAGCCCATGCGCTACGCCGGCGTCACCATGTGCCTGGTATTTTTGGTCGGTTTGGCCGCGCTACCCTTCGCGCCGGAAACCAAAGGCAAGCCGCTGCCCGAATAGCATCGCGGAATCCGTAATGTTTTGCCCGTGCTAAACTACGACTTCAACCTAATAAATGCTTCTCGCTAGAGAGTTCGTACAGTACATCTCTAAACAAATGGTCCAGCGCCTGACCCCGGGGGTAATCGAAACACCCACGCCCGATTTGGTGGTGGAAAAAGTCTCCGCCGTAATCAATGAAGAATTGGCCGTGGAAGACCGTCTCAACGACGAAGTCCGCGACCTCCTCAGCCAGTACAGCGAGTACATGCGGCGGGAAGGCGTGAGCTATCAGGAGATGTTCCGCCGCATCAAGAACACCCTCATCCAGCAGCGCAAGGTAGTTAAAGCATCGGGGCGCGACACCGGCGACGCCATGAAGCTATCGCGCGACAAAGTCACCGACATCTCGCACAAACTCATCGAGATGCTGCGCAAGTCCCGCGATCTCCGCCTCGAACAAAGACACCAACTCCATCCGCCTGGAAATCGTCCGCGTCATGACCGATCTGCTGATGGTCGAAGACAAGGTTGATCGCGCCGCGCGCGACAAGATCCGCACCCAGAAGCGGGAGATCCCCGAAGGCGGCGAAGAGTGGGATCTTCTTCATCGCCGCTATTATTCGGAAGAGCTCAAGAAGCTTGGCATCGACTTAGCACGCAGCTAGCCGCCAGTTCCTTCACCGCCCGCAAATCTGTCTTGCCGGTGCCCAGCACTGGAATCGCTTCCACCCGCACCACATCCTCGCGCTTCGGCAGCCAAAGCTTCGGCAATTCGGAATCGCTCAACCGCCGCCATAACTCGTTCTCGGCCAACTCGCCCGTATACAACGCCACCAGCCGCTCGCCGCGCTTTTCATCTGACACCGCCGTCACACAGCAAGGCGCGTCCCCCAGCACCGCAGCCATTGCTTCTTCCACCTTCAGATGCGGAACCATCTCCCCGCCGATCTTGCTGAACCGCGACAGCCGGTCCGTAATCCGCAAGAATCCGTCCTCATCCAACACCGCGATATCGCCCGTCACATACCACCCGTCGCGCACCACTTCGGCCGTCCGCTCCGCCTGCTTCAAATAGCGCAGCATGCGATTCTCGCCCTTCACCAGCAACAACCCTTCATTGCCCTGCGGCCGCGGCGCAAACGTTTCCGGATCCACGATCTTCGCCGCCACGCCCGGCAACGGATGTCCCACCGTGCCCGCCTTCGTTCCGGTCTGCGACTCGCCGTCTTCCAGAAACCCCGGCGCATTCACCGCCACCACCGGCGCCATCTCCGTGCAGCCGTATCCTTCCATCAACGCGAGCCCGAACTTCTCCAAGAACGCCGCCGCCACCGGCTCCCGCAGCTTCTCCGCGCCCACCAGCACGTATCGCAGCGTGGCAAACTCCTCGCGCGAGCATTTGCGCGCATACATCGAACAAAACGTCGGCGTCGATAGCAGCAGCGTCCCGCGATATTTCGCGATCCACTCGCCGATCGCCTTCGCATCCGTCGGATTCGCATGGTAGATCGCGCCGCAGTCCGCGATCAGCGGAAACCAGATGGTCACCGTAAATCCGAACGAGTGGAAGAATGGCAGTGAACCAGCCACGCGATCGTCCGCCGTCACCCGGAACACCTGTGCAATCGCCTCGATATTCGCGATCACGTTGTAGTGCGAGAGCACCACACCCTTCGGAACTGCCCGTGCTGCCGCTCGAAAAAATCACCGTCGCCGTCGAATCCGGTTTCCCCCCGCTCGCAAAGCATCGCGCGCCGGAGCAAACCGCGCGCCGCCACCGCCGCACGCAATTTCTCCCGCCGCCCCGCTCGCCCCAGAATCTCTTCCGCGAATACCGCTCCCGCCGGCGTTTCCAGTTTCGCTTTCGCCAGAAACACTTTCGACGTGATCACTGGTCCGCACGCCGCACTGCGCCATCGCCGAATCCATCGCCTCGCGCCCGGCCGTGAAATTCAGATTCACCGGAATCCGTCCCGCCATCGTCAACCCGATGTTCGTGATCGCCCCCGCGGCGCTCGCCGGCAACAGCACGCCCACCATTTCCCCTTCGCCCGCCGCCCGCCGCGCCCATTGCGCCACTAGCTCTGCCGCGATCAGCGTCCGCCCGTACGTCAATTCCCGCCCCGTCGAATCCGCCATGGCGAATCGATTCCAATGCGCGCCGTGCGTTCCGCACGAACCGCCGGTCGAGCGTATCCCGCTTCGTTTTACGCAGCGCCACCGCCTCGCACGCCAGTTCCTGAATGCCGCACCGCACTTCCTGCGCCGAAGCATTCGCGCTCAGCGGCGTCCCGAACGAAACCGTCACCGGATACGGCACCCGTTTCGGCCGCTTCCAGAAAAACCTGCCGCCTTCGAAACTGAATACGCTGCCCCACATGCCGATCCAGATGCACCGGAATGATCGGAACGTCCAACCCGTCCACAATCCGTTCCAGCCCGCGCTTGAACGGCCCCAGGTTGCCCGTACGCGTAATCGTGCCCTCCGGGAAGATGCACACCACATGACCCGCCGCCAGTTCCGCGTGCGCCGCGCGGATCGCCTCCACCATGCCGCGCCGATGCGTCTGGTCCACCGGAATCGCCTTGATCTTGCGGAAGAACCAGTTCAGCGCTGGCAAATCGTAGATCTGCTTCAGCACCATGAAGCGGACAAATCGCTGCACGCATGCCCCCACCAGCAACCCATCGATATACGACACGTGGTTTGAAACCAGCAGCGCCGGCCCTCGCCGCGGCACATTTTCCGAACCCACAATGCGAATGCGGTAAATCGTATGCGTCAGCAGCCATAGAGCGAAGCGGATCAGGAAATCGTTCACCGCCAGGCAAATGTACGCCGCCACCGCCAGCGTCACAAAACCAAAGATCAGAATGATGCGGTCCGGCCCCATGTGCATTTTGTCGTGCAACAGCCACAACAAACCCGCCGCCAGCAGCAATCCAATTGTGTTGTAGAAGTTGTTCGTCGCAATGACGCGCCCCTTCTCGCGATCCTCCGCGCGTTGTTGTAGAAACGCGTTGAGGGGCACAATGAACAGTCCCGCCGCCAAACCCAGCAGCGCCAGCATGCCGGCCGACGCGGCGTACGACCCGCGCGCCGCATACAGCCCAATGCTGAACACACCCATGAAAATCGCGCCCAAGGGCACCAGCCCTAACTCCACCTTGTCCCCGGACAATCGTCCCGAAAGCATGCTGCCCGCGCCGATCCCCACCGCCAAAAACGTCACCAGCAGCCCTACGTGCAGGTCGTCCGCATGCAGCGTCTCGGTCCCAAACAGCAGCAGATCGAGTTGCAGCAGCGCTCCCAGCATCCAGAAATAGGAAATGCCCAGCACCGTCATCCACGCCGGCCTGTCGCTCAGCAAATGGCGCGTACCTTCGGCGATTTCCGCGAACGGATTCCAACGGAGCGATGGCCGGTTTGCTTGCCCTGCCGCCGGCACGCGCGCGATCCGGAAGCTGGTAGCGAATCCGGCGATTGCGATACCGGTCATCACGACTCCCATCTTCCACGGCTCGTACTTCCAAGCCGTGAACAAGAAAGTCCCGATCGACGTCCCTGTCACAATCGCCACGAACGTACTCATCTCCAGCAGCGCGTTGGCGCGCGAGAGATCCTGCTCCGGCAGCATCTCCGGCACGATCCCATACTTCGCCGGGCTGAACACCGTCGAATGCAGCGCCATCAGGAACAGCACGAAGAGCATCCACATCGCGCTCGCCGTAAAGAACGCCGCCAGGCCGCACGCCATCGCGAAAATCTCGAACGCCTTCACCCAGATCAGCACGCTGCGCTTGCTCACCGCGTCTGCGAGCCATCCCGAATATCCCGAGAACAGCAGAAACGGAATCACATAGATCGCGCCCGCCAGCGACAGATACAAACCGCTCGACCCCGAACTCGCCGCCAGATGCACCGCGCGCATCGACACGATGATCTTGTACGCGTTGTCGTTGAACGCGCCCAGAAACTGCGTCCAGAGGAAGGCTTGAAAACCGCCGTTGCGAAGCAGGTCTCGGAATCCGTTTCGTTTCATGCTCACCCTAAATGCACGGCGCGCGCCGCGTTTGGTAATGGGCTAAGTATCGGCGAATCAATGCGCCGAATGCAATGCTCCAACCCGATATGTACGCCCAATGTCAATGGCTGTACAATCCATGTATATGCCGCTCCTGGCTGCCGATCAGCGCCGCATGCTCGAAGCCGTCTCGCGCCTCGCCTATTGCAATCCGTTTCTTCCCGAGCGCGTGCAACTCGAACGCGCTGTTCTCGGCGACGAATTCGAGGAAGGCGAACCCGTCTGGAGCCAACAGGTCGATGATCCCGATCGCCCGCGCCCCAATGTCTACAGAATCGCTGCGCGCATCGAACCGCTCATCGGTCAGCTTCGTTCACGCCTGCTTACCGGCGCCGCCGCCCGGGAACCAGACCTCGTCCTCTACGAAGACGCCGTCCTCAGCGTGATCTACCAGCGCTACTATGAGCGCTTCCTCAAAGCGCCCGAAACCGCCTCCTCTGTGCGCTGGCGCTTTTACACCCAGTTCCTCGCCGATTGGCAATTCTACTTCGCCATCGAGGGCATTCACTTCCCCAGCAGCCACGACCCGCGCCACACCTTCGCCTGTTTCCGTCAGATCCAGCGTGCTTTCGATCAGCTTTTCCGTGACATCATCGGCGGCTCCATGCCGGCCGCTCGCCTGCGCGCCGCCGTCTGGCAATCCATCTTCACGCACGACATGCGCCGCTACCGCCGCACCCTCTACGCGCGCATGCAGGAATTCGCCACGCTCATCACCGGACCGTCCGGTACCGGCAAGGAACTCGCCGCCCGCGCCATCGCGCTTTCCCGCTACGTCCCTTTCGACGCCGGACGCCTCGCATTCGCGGGCGATGCCGCCGATGCTTTCTTCCCCATCAACATCTCGGCGCTCTCGCCCACCCTCGTCGAATCCGAACTTTTCGGTCACCGTCGCGGCGCGTTTACCGGCGCTGTCGCCGATCGCAAGGGCTGGCTCGAAACCTGCCCCGAATCCGGCTCCGTCTTCCTCGACGAGCTCGGCGATCTCGATCCCGCCATTCAGGTCAAGCTGTTGCGCGTCATCGAGACTCGCACGTTCCATCCCGTCGGCGATACCGCCGGACGCCAGTTTCGCGGCAAGCTTATCAGCGCCACCAATCGCGATCTTGCCGCGCTCATGCGCCAGGGACGTTTCCGCGAGGATCTCTACTATCGCCTCTGCTCCGATCAGATCTCGACTCCTCCGCTAGCCGAGCAACTCGCCGATTCATCCGGCGTGCTCCGCGAACTCGTCACATACATGGCCAAGCGCGTAGCTGGAGCGGAGGCCGCCGAATTCGCGCCCGAAGTACTCGCTTGGATCGAGAAGAATCTCGGCGCCGCATACCCGTGGCCAGGTAACTACCGCGAACTCGAACAGTGCGTGAAAAACATACTGATCCGCCGGGATTACCGGCCGCCGCGCGCCGATGTCTCAGACGATCTCTTAGAAGAAGGCCTCACCGCCGAGGAGTTACTCTCGCGCTACGTGACCGTTGTCTACGCGCACACCGGCAGCTACGAAGAAACCGCGCGGCGTCTCGCCATCGATCGCCGCACCGCCAAGGCCAAGGTCGATCGCACCCTTCTCAATCGCCTTCGCCACGCTAATCCCCCAGAAACTTCCCAATCGGACGCAAGCCCTTCACGTTATCGCACACCGCCTTCAACCCTGCGGTAATGGGAATGGCGAGCAGCAATCCGGGCGCGTCCCATAGGAATCCCCAAAGCATCAGCGAGAACGTGACCACCAGCGGATTCAAGTGCACCCGCGATCCCACCATCTTCGGATACAGCACGTTCATCGCAATCAGATGCAGCAGCGCCACGCTTAACACCACCAGCAGGTAGACCGACACCTTGTTCAGAACCACCGCGGCAAACAGCGGCGGAATCAAAGCCAGCGGCAGACCCACATATGGCGCCAGACTCAGGAAACCGCTCAGCGGCCCCACCAATAGCGGATAAGACAGGTGCATCTGCCAAAACATGAATGAGCTGATCGCCGCCATGAACAGGCCCAGCAGGAAGTTCCCCACCACGAAAGCTCGTACCATGTCCGCAATTCCCGCCAGGCTCCGCGCCGCCACCAACCGGTCTTCCCCGTGGAAAAACTGAAGAAACGTACGGTTCAGATGGTCACGCCAGCTCAGCATGAAATAAACCAGGAACGGAATGAACGAAACCATCAGGAACACTTGGTAAAAATCGCTCAGCCGTGCGCTGATGTATGCGCCGATCGGCGTGCTCTCCTCGTGAATGCGCACTTCCGGAATGGCCGGCGCCACGATGATCTGTGGCAGAGGAGGTGGCTGCGATTTACGCTTCGTTGTTTTCGCCGCCGCTTGTTTCTGTAACTCAGCTTGCGCTTGCGCCTGCCGCTGCCGCGCGGGAACTACCATTCGATAGGTCTGTTCTTCGAGGCCTGCTATCTTTTGTTGAATCCCATCCACCAACTCCCCAATGCGTTCTCCATATTTAGGTAAGTCGGAGTAAATAGATGCAATCTGCGTGTAAGCTGCCACGCTGATCAGATACAGCAACGACAGCGCGAACGCGCACACCACGAAGCTCGCCAGCGCGCGCGGCATCCGTAGCCGCATCAACAGCGCCACAAAAGGCTCCAGAATAAACGCGATGATCGTGGCCACTACGGCCGTGATGAAGAACGTCCGGCCGAAGTAGAGAATCGCGATTACCGCGGCCAACGCGAGGGTCGGCAAAGCCAGATGCCTGGCCTCCTGAATTGTCTGCGAGGTGGATGTCCCCGGTCTAGTGATGATCGCCACGGGCGAGCGGACCCTTGTTTCGACTCTAGCATGTCCCCGTCTATAATGAAATTGCTTTGACCCCCGCCAAGCCCCGGATCCTCGCCCTCGATCTTGGCAAGAAACGCATCGGCCTGGCCGTCAGCGACCCTTTGCGCATCACTGCGCAAGGTCTGCCCAACATCAATCGCATCAACAAGCGTACCGATCTCGCGGCTCTCGATGCGCTCGCCAAAGACCGCGAGGTCGGCCTTTTCCTGATGGGCAATCCCATCAACATGGGCGGCAAGGAAGGCCGTCAGTCCGGTTGGGTGCGCGAATTCGCCGCCGCGCTCGAATCGCACACGCATCTGCCGGTTCAATTCTGGGATGAGCGTCTCACCTCCGTCGAGGCCAACCGTGTCCTGCGTCAAAGCGGCGTGAGCATCGCCAAACGCGCCGCTGCTGTCGACCGCCTCTCCGCGGTAATCTTATTGCAAAGCTACCTCGACTCCTTATGAAAATTCTGCGACGCCTGATCTATCTGGCGCTGCTCGTAGCCTTGGCCGCCGGACTCTGCGCCTACCGCCTCATGTCGCCCTATCAGGGGTTCCGCGGCGAAACGTTCGTCGAAATTCCGCACGGCTCGTCCACGCTGGCCATTGCCGATCAACTCGCGCACGCCGGCGTCGTCCATAGCCGATGGGATTTCCTTCTCGCCGATGTCACAGGCGGCCGTCGCGTGCTTCAGGCTGGCGAATACCGCTTCGCTTATCCCGCTTCCCCACATCAAGTCTTCGACCGCATCGCTCGCGGCGACGTGTTCTACTACACACTCACCGTTCCCGAAGGCCAAAACATCTTCGATATCGCGCGTTCCGCCGGCGATCTCGGGCTATTCGAGGCCGATGCGTTCTTGGCTGCGGCGAAGAACCCCGCCTCCATCCGCGATCTCGATCCCAAAGCGCCGACGCTCGAAGGTTATCTCTTCCCCGGCGTCTACAAACTCACCCATCGCGCTACGCCCCAATCCGTTTGCCATTTGATGACCGTCAAATTTCGTGAAGTCTGGCGCAACCTCGGCGTCGCCGTTCCTCCGCACGACGCTGTCACGCTGGCTTCGCTCATCGAGCGCGAAGCCAAGCTTCCGCCGGAACGCCCGATCATCGCCGCCGTCTTCACCAACCGCCTGCGTCTGGGCATGAAGCTCGATTGCGACCCAACTACCATCTACGCCGCTTTGCTCGATCATCACTATCGCGGAACCATCTATCGTTCCGATCTCGATAGCGGCAATCCCTACAACACCTACCGTCACGCCGGATTGCCGCCCGGTCCCATCTGCAATCCCGGCCTGGATTCGCTCCGCGCCGCCCTGCATCCCGCCGATTCGGATGCGCTCTACTTCGTCGCCAAACCGGACGGCTCCGGCGCTCACGAGTTCTCGAGTAATCTCACCGCGCACAACGCCGCCACTCAACGCTACCGCCGTGGCCAGAAATAAATCGATCAAACAGGAATTGCGCGGCTATCTCGAAGAGCAGCCACCCGCCGCCATTACCGAAGAGGTCTGGCTCGACTTACTCAAACGCTTCGCGCCTGTCTCCGAGAGTTATCTCCGGGATCTCCTCCGTGAGACCGGTCTGCCGTTCGACCAACCTTATGCCGGCGTACGTCAACATACACTCGAAGAGCTCGAGTCTTCGCTCCACGATCTTCTCCGCACTTATGAAGCAGCTCAAGCCGCGGGCGATCGTGATCGCGCCCGTTACTGCCGCCGTCAGGTGATCGCCGCTAAGGATCGCGCAAAATTTCTCGCGGCCAATCCGCAAACCGCAGAAGCCAAGCGCGCCGAAAAAGCGGAGATGGCGCAATGGATGTTGGTATGGCTCGAGAACCCCGGGATTTTCCCCGCCTGGGCGCACGCGCGCAAACGTGCGCGATGATACTTCGGCAATGTTAATACGGCTGTAAATGTTTAATTGAAGACTTCAACGTCTGCTAATCTTGACAGCGGTCATGGAATCCGTAGACTGCCCCGACTGCAAAAAACTTTTCGAGGGCGCCCGCGAAGCCATCCAACACCACATCCGGGCGCAAGGCAATTGGCAGATAGCTTCTCTTCGCCGCGACGAAGCCGGACAGGTGGAGGAGTTGCGGGCGCTTCAGGATCGCGCCGCGAAGACGCGCGCCAAAGCCGTCGACGCCTATCGGCAGCACGCCCTCACTCACGCCAGTAAACACGCGGCGCGGTGAGGTCTACTGATTCACGCCCGAAGCCAGGAATCCGCCGTCCACCGCCAGGCATTGCCCGGTGATGAAACTCGCCGCATCCGACGCCAACAGAATCGCGGCGCCGTTTAACTCTTCCGATTGCCCGAAGCGTCCCATCGGCGTGCGCATGCGCAGTTCCTTGCCTCGTTCAGTGCCGTCCAGCAGTGCGGCGTTCAAATCGGTGCGGAACACGCCTGGCGCGATCGCGTTCACGTTGATGCCGTCGCGCGCCCATTCCACGGCCAGGCTCCGCGTCAGCGCCAGGACGCCGGCCTTCGATGCCGCGTACGCCGTCACCTGCACCAGCGAAACGAATGAATTGAGCGACGCGATGTTCACGATGCGTCCGCGCTTATTCTTCGCCAGCGGCTCGTAGAACGATTGGCACGTGCGCAGCATTCCCGTCAGGTTCACGTCGAACAGGTTGTTCCATTCCTGCTCGGTCACGTCCTTCGTTGGCTTGCGGAAAATTTGCCCGGCAGCGTTCACCAGAATATCCACCTGACCGAACTTGGCCAGCACCGCGTCGCGGAACGCATCGATGGATCCCCGTGAAGCGATGTCGCACACCGCGCGCACCGTTTGCCCGCCCGCCGCTTCCACTTCCGAGCACGCGTCGTTCACCATCTGCCCGCGGCGTCCCGTGGGCGCGACATTCGCTCCCGCGCGCGCTAAACCAACCGCCAGCTTGCGCCCCAGGCCGGACGTGCCGCCCATCACCACAGCCACGCGTCCTGTCAAGTCCATCAGGTTTTCGGCCATTCGCTCCCTCAAAAATCCTATTCTCGTGATGCCGGCGCTAGCGCTGAATTCTCGCCGATCCGCCCTTTGCAAACGCCTTCACTTGATCCAGCGTAGCCATCGTCGTGTCCCCCGGGAAGGTCGTCAGCAACGCGCCGTGCGCCCAACCCAGTTTCACCGCCTCTTGCGGGGTGGTACCCGACAGCATCCCATAGATCAAGCCGGCTGCGAAGCCATCGCCGCCGCCCACGCGGTCGTAAACGTCCAGCTCCGCCACCGGCGCCACGCACTCCTCGCCGTTGATCCACGCCACCGCGCTCCAACTATGGCGATTCGTCGAGTGCACGTCGCGTAACGTCGTCGCCACCGTCGAAATCTGAGGATACTTGTCCCGCACGGCATGGATCATGCCGAAAAACGCCGAGGAATCGAGCTTCGAATGCGACGCCACTTCGGGCCCGGCAATGCCGAGGCCCTTCTGCAAATCCTCTTCGTTCCCCACCAGGACGTCCACGTTCTCGACGATCCGCCCCAGCACTTCGCTGGCGCGCTCCGCGCCACCCGATAGATTCCAGATCTTCTCGCGATAGTTCAAATCGAACGAGACCACCGCGCCCGCTTCTTTCGCCGCCCGCGCCGCTTCAATCACCAGCTCTGACGTGGTCGGCGAGAGCGCCGCAAAAATGCCGCCCGAATGGAACCAGCTCACGCCCTGCGCGAAAATCTCGTCCCAATCGAAATCTCCCGGCTTCAGCCGCGCCGCCGCCTCGTTCGATCGGTTGTAGAAGACCACCGGCGGCCGCACGCCTTGCCCGCGGTCACTGTACACCGTCGCCATATTTGGCCCGGTGACGCCATCATGCGTGAAGCGCTTGTAGAAAGGCATTACGCCCATGGCGCGCACCCGCTCAGCAATCAAATCGCCGATCGGATAGTCCACCATCGCCGTGGCCACCGCCGTCTTCATCCGGAAGCAGTCCGAAAGATTCGCCGCGACATTAAACTCGCCACCGCTGACGTAAATCTGGCACTCCGTCGCTTTGCGAAAGGGAATGATACCCGGATCGAGGCGATGCACCAAGCCGCCCAGGGAAAGAAAATCGAATGAATTTGCCATTTTTCCGAGCCGCGCCGCGCGGTTCTTTCACCATATCGCACGTCATCGTGCAGATTCGCTCGCGAATCGTTGAGAAAATCTAAACAATTTGTGGCATGCTGTAAGTCGGCCTGTAGTCATGGATTTTCGTCAGATCGAGCTATTTCTCGCCGTCATCGAGCAATCGAGCATCACCAAAGCCGCCGAGCGCATGAGCCTCTCGCCCGGCGCGGTCAGCCTCCAAATGCGCAATCTCGCCGTCGGACTGCGCACCGAGCTTTTCGTGCGCTCCGGCAAGCGTCTGGTGCCTACTCCGGCCGCGCTGCGGCTTGCCGAGCAGGCTCGCTCGCTCATCCGCCAGGTCCATCAGATCGAACGCGAGTTCGAAAACGATCCGGCCACCGATTCGCGCCCCTTCTACTTCGCCTGCGGCGCTACGGCGCTCATCTACAGGCTCCGCCGGCCCTTCCGCCAGCTTCGCAAGCAGTTCCCGAACATCACCATGCAGGTCATGGTCGCGCCCACTGAAGAAATGGTCGCCGGCGTGATCGACCGGCGCTTCGATCTCGCTCTGGTCACGCTTCCGTTTCCCACCGGGGATCTCGGCGTCACGCCGCTATTCGATGAAGAGCTGGTGATTCTGCGCCCATCGCCCAAACCGATGCACGGATGGCATGTGGGAACAATCGAGCCCGCGGAAATGGCGAACGCGCCGTTCCTCCTCTATCCCAAAAGGAGCAACATGCGCGCCATCATCGATCAGTTTTTCGTGGAAATCGGCATTCAGCCGAAAGTCACCATGGAAGCCGATGACACCGAGGTCATCAAAGGCTTGGTGGAATCCGGTTTTGGCTACTCGGTCTTGCCGGAATATGCGCTGCGCACCGGCGCCAAGTTTTTTCAGGTCTTCCGCGTTCCCGGACGCCCCCGCGTGACCCGCGGCCAGGCGTTAGTTTACGTCAAGACCGAAAACCCCCGCGCGTTGACCATGTCCATCGTCAAGTTCCTGCGCAGCGCCCTGGGAAGCGCTACAAATTCGCAGGTAGCGTAAGACCGGATTTCTCGAGCGACCGCTGTAAAATCCCCAACGCGTGAACTTCGCTGACGCCGCGTGATATCGATATCTCAGCTACCAGCATGTGACGCGCCCGTTCCAGCATTTTCTTCTCCCGGAACGAAAGCGGCTTCTCGATGTGAATCTGCAATAAGCCCTTGAACACTTCGGCGGCCTCGAACAACTCGCCGCTCTGCATCTTCACCGTGTTCTCTTTAAAACGAACCTTCCAATCGGAATTGATCAGGCTCCATCCGTTCGAAAGGTAAGCCAGGATGCGCGAAATCTCGCGATCCTTCGTGACTCGCCGCAACCCGACATTGGCCGCATTCGAAAAGGGCACCATCACGGTCATTGCATTGCAGCCCAACCGCAACAGGTAGAATTTCTCACATGCCGATCCGAACGATCGGATGCTGATATTCTCGATGGTCCCCACCCCTTGATTGGGATAGACCACCTTATCGCCAATCTGAAACGTCATTGCCGAACCCCCCACAGACACCCCCAACCACTAGCGTGAAGTGCTACCGGTTTTAAAACGTTTACAACTCTTGAATAGTACGCTCAGAGGCCCTTTCTGTCAAGGCCCTGTGAACAGAAAAACATCGATTTTACTGGGGTTCTAGCGTACTCTTGGGGATAACGAACAATCGCCAGGGAAGGCGCTGGCGTCTTCTGAAGACCGCAACATACACTCTGCAGAGGTGCTCCTCAGCATCAGAGACGCAAGTTGTCTTCGCGAGGCCGGCTTAGTCGCCCCCGCCGGATGCGGACTCAAGCTCTTCTTCGACGGGTAAGCCCCGTTCGGAAAGGAGGAGTCTCCGCAACGTTCGTAAGTCGTTCAGGATCCGCCGGCTGGTTGTGATATGGAGATTTAGTTTGGCGAGGTTATAGGAAACCAGCAAGAGCGCCTGTTTACGCCGCTCCGCGCCGTCGCGGTCCGCAGCTCCTACTTCGCTCTCGACATCGCGCCGGGCCTCTTCCAGGGCGTCAGCCAGCATCGCGACGTATTCGTGCGAGCCCTCGATATTATCGAAGGGCGTTTCGGCCTGATAGCTCACTACAGCGCCTCCGGCTCGTCCGTCCTAGAACGGACGTCCTAGAATTGTTGATGTTCATCCATTCTAGCGCAAACTCTTCAGAAGGTGTCAACAGGATTACAAGTCATCCGCTTCACGCTAAGACTGCGGTAATGTAACGAAGTCAATTCGGAACTATATCGTTATGCGCCATTTCATCTGCAATGTATGTTGCTTCACAAATAGGTTCCCCAAGGAGCCCATCGAACGCGAAGCCCCCAGCTGCAGCGGCTGCGGATCGAGTGTGCGGCTGCGAAGTCTCCTTCACGCATTGTCAAGAGAGTTACTCGGAACCAGTTTGGCGCTTCCCGATTTCCCACGCGTGCGCAGCCTGCGCGGCCTGGGGTTGAGCGATGCCCCCTCTTACTCGGAGCGCCTCCGTGAGAAGTTCGACTATCGCAATACCTTTTATGATCGGGAGCCGCGCCTCGACCTGTTACACCCGCCCGAAGGCGAATATGGCAAGTACGATTTTCTAATAGCAAGTGAAGTATTCGAGCACATTCCGCCGCCCGTCGATCGCGGTTTCACATCGGCGCTAAGACTGCTCAAGCCCAACGGCGTCCTGGTCTTTAGCGTTCCGTATTCATTGGATCCGCAAACAGCGGAGCGCTTCCCAGGCATCAACCAGTTCGGCTTAGCGGAGGTTGGCGGTCAGACCGTTCTTGTAACTCGCTCCCTGGAGGGCCGGCTCGATGCCACCGATGGAGTCGTCTTCCACATTGGTTGTACCGGACCCGCTCTGGAATTCCGCGAGTTCTCGGAGGCCGGCCTGCGAGCCGTTGTTCAGACCGCGGGGTTTAAGGAGTTTCGTATTTACGGCGAAGATTACCCGCCGTTTGGCATCGTTCACACGGGTAACTGGTCGCTTCCCATCGTGGCGCGCCGCGGACCTTTTGGTCTCAGCATCGATGCCGCCCGGGATATTACCGAGCATTGGCGCGATGCCCACCATGCGCTGAAGCGTGTCGGTCAAAACCGGTGGTTCCGCATCGGTCGCAAACTCCGGCTTTGTAGTTAGTTCGGCTCGCTACCTAAGCTAAGTCGAATTTTTCCTGGTGAAGCTGGGCGTCGCCCTTGACGATTACCGTACGTCCCAGGATCTCTTCCAGCTCCTGCTGGAAGGAATTCTGGTTCGATTTCAGCAGCCGCGCCACTTCCGGATTCACCCGCAGCAGCACGTCTTTTCCTTCCACCGCTCTGGCGATTTTGTGCGCTTCCTGCAGGATCTCGCCCACTACCGTTTGCGGGCTCTTGACGTAGCCCGCGCCCTCGCAATACGGGCACGGCGTGCATAGCGTGCGCTCCAGGCTCTGCTTCACGCGCTTGCGGGTGATGGCCACCAATCCAAAATCGTTAAACTGTAGAATCTTGAACGGCGCGCGGTCGGCCCGCATCGCATCTTCGAGCGCCTGCATCACCTTCTGCCGGTTCTTGCGCTCGTCCATGTCGATGAAATCCACCACGATGATTCCACCCAAGTCGCGCAGCCGGATTTGCCGCACGATCTCCTTGATGGCATCTGTATTGGTTTTCACGATCGTGTCTTCCAGGCGGTTCGACTTCCCGACATATTTGCCGGTATTGATGTCGATCGCTACCAGCGCTTCCGTCTGGTTGATCACGATATAGCCGCCCGATTTCAGCCACACCTTCGGCCGCAACGCCTTTTCGAGCTCGGCCGTAATTCCGAATTCGTCGAAGATCGGCGTCGAGCGCGTGTACATCTTCACGCGGCTCACCAGCGCTGGCTGGAACCGCTGCACAAAGCTCAGCACCGATTCGTAGAGTTCTTCGTTATCCACCCAAACGTTCTTGAAGGACGACGTCAGCTGGTCGCGCAGAATCCGCTCCACCACGTTCAGATCGTGATGGATCAGCAGCGGCGCCGGCCGCCGTTCCGCCTTCTGCCGCATGTCCAGCCACAGGTTGTAGAGGAACATCATGTCGGCGCGCAATTCCTCTTCGCTGCGCCCGTCGCCCGCCGTCCGGACGATGTAGCCGCCCGGAATCCCCGTGCGGTGCGTCTGCAGTACGCGCTTCAACCGGCTGCGTTCTTCATCGCTCGGAATCTTGCGCGAAACGCCGATGTGATCCACCGTCGGCATGTACACCAAAAAGCGCCCCGGCAGCGCAATGTGCGACGTAATGCGCGCGCCCTTCTGCCCCAACGGCTCCTTGGCGATCTGGACGATAATCTCCTGCCCTTCCTTCAGCAGATCGCTGATGGAAGTGGGCCGCTCCGTCCGCTCGGTGCGCTGCTCTGTCCGGTCTGTCCGCTCGGTACGCTCCGGCCTTTCGGTGCGCTCGGGGCGTTGTTCGCCGCGCTCAGGACGCTCATTACGCCCGTCAACGCCACGCCCGTCAACGCCACGCCCTTCAACGCTGCGCCCTTCAACGCTGCGCCCGTCAACCCCGCGTCCTTCCGCGGGGCGGCCTTCCACCGGCCGCGAGTCCTGCTGCGGGCCACGCTGCCCCGGCTCGCCTGCCGGTCCGCGACCTTCCTGTCCACGGCCGCCGCCCTCGCGCCCATCGCGTCCACGACGCCGCGAACGGCGGGAAACGCGGTGCGGATAGCGTCCGCCTTGCTCGCGCAAAGTGGCCGTGAGGCTGGTCGGAATGCGCGCCGGTTCCGGACCTTCGTCGATCGCTTCCGTAGCTTCCCCGGACGCCTCCATCTCAGCCTGCGCGGGTTCCTCGGTCGCTTCCGCCGGTAGACCGCCGCCCTCGGCAATCTCCATCACTGCTTCCGCGGCCTCTGCCGCTTCTTCTTCCTCCGCCAGCGCCTCTTCTACGGCTTCTTCCACCGCTTCCGCCAACTCGGCATTCAAGTCCAGGTCCGGAGCCACTTCCATCTCCGGCTCGCCCACAATGGCCGGCAATGTCGCCACTCCCGGCGATACTTCTTCCACGAATTCCAGCGCGTGAACATGCTCCAGCGTATGAACGTGGATGTGTTCGGCCTCGGGCTCTTCCGCCAGCTCGGCGGTTACCAATTCCTCTTCCGCCTCCGCCGCCTCAGGCTCCTCCGCCACGCGTTCTTCGCCATGACGGTACTTGGCCAGGGTCTCGCCCGGCAGCACCAACAAGTCCTCGGCTAGAGATTCCGCCGGTTCGGATGTCGCCGGCGCCACAACCGCCACGCTTTCCGTAGCCTCTGGCCGTGCTTCCTGGCGCTGCTCCGGCCGCGCTTCGCCTTCGCCGCGCGGTGAATAGAACTTGGAGTCCGGCAGGCCTCGGCCGCCGCCGCGCTGCCCGCGCCGCCGCCGTCCACGCCCGCGCCTGTGATCTTCGCGTCCACCGCCGCGATCGTCGCGACGGTCTTGCCCCGGAGCGCCGCCGGCGGCCGGAGCAACTGGCGCGGCAGCCTCGGAAATAACCTCCGGCGCCGCAGCCGCGATCGCTTCGGCCGGCTCGTCCACGATTACCGGGGCCGAGCCGCCACCGCTCTGTTGCTTGAAGACTTTTTCTTCAACGCTGGTGACGATCTTGTCGTACTCGTCGTTGTCCTCGAAGAAATCCGACACGTAGAGAAACGCGTCGCGTTCCAGGCCGATATCGACAAATGCCGATTGCATGCCTGGCAGCACACGCGTCACTCTTCCTTTGTGGATGCTTCCCGCGAGCGAGTATTCGTTCTCCCGCTGGTGGAAAATCTCGACTACCTGATCGTCTTCAACCACCGCCACGCGTGTTTCGTGGCGGTTGGCCGAAATCACTAATTCCTTTGACATCGGCTGCCTCCCCGGGAACATGGAGAGTAAGACCGAAGGCTTGGCGCCCTGCGTGCGCATCCCGCGATAAATCGCGAAAGCTTGACAAACTCACGCTGGCCGTACGGCGGAGATCGAAAAACCTCATACGCCGCCGGCCGGGAACCACCTCACGTCCAGGAAAGGGCCTTTCGCGCCACATTTTCCCGGGGGTCTTTTCCGGCTCCCGAATCAACTGTTCAATTCACAAATCTTCTCAGACGGACGTTATTCACCAGCCCCAGCGCCAAAAAGCTGGACCAGATGCTGGATCCGCCAAAACTCATGAACAATAGCGGAATCCCCGTGACCGGCATCATTCCCGCTACCATCCCCACATTGACGAGGATATGACACAGCAACAAGGCTGCGATCCCCATACAAATGTACATGCCCGCTCGATCGGGCGCCATCTGCGCATTCTGTACAATGCGCATCAGCAACACAAAATACAACGACAACATCACTACTACGCCCGCGAACCCCTCCTCCTCGGCGAACGCCGAAAAGATGAAGTCCTTATACGGCACGGGCAGGAAACGAAGCCGCGACTGCGTTCCCTTCAAAAACCCCTTCCCGGTCATTCCCCCGGAGCCGATTGCAATTTGGGACTGAATCGTATGATATCCAGCGCCCCGAGGATCCTCGTCGGGATTCATGAAGCTTACTAGCCGTTGCCTCTGATAATCCTTCAGAAAAATCGAGCTTGCAGGTAACGCTAACCCCAACGCCACCACAATGGCGGCTACATATTTCCAATGCAACCCCGCTAGAAAAGCGCCCACCATCAAAATTGCCAGATATGTAAGCGCCGTTCCCAGATCCGGCTGCCGCAACACCAGCGCCACCGGAATCAGTACTAAACCCGCCAGTTTCAAAGCTTCCCAAATGTCCAGATCGTCCTTATGCAGGTCGGTCAGGTAGCGAGCTACCAATAATATTATCACCAGCTTGACAAATTCCGATACTTGCAGATGGAACCCGCCCCCCAGCGGGATCCAGCGCCTGGATCCAAACGTCGCTTCGCCCGCCACCGAGGTAATCAGCAACACCGCCACCGAGCCCAAATACAGCACCGGCACGTAATGCAGCATCGAGTGGTAGTCGATGGTCAGAACCAGCCACATCAAAACGATGCCGCCCAGGACGTAAAATACCTGCTTCCACCATGCGCCCTGCGATGCCGTATCCAGCGTCGCGCTATAGATTTGGATCACGCCGACCACGCAGATCGCCATCGTGATCAGCACCATCGTCCAATCGATATCGCGCCAGGAAAGATACCGCGCCATCAGTTACCCTTGCCCACCGGCAAGCCCAGCACCGCGATCGCGCCCAGGTTCGAAGCCAGCGTTTTCTTTTCCGTTTCGAGCGCCGCATTCCGCGCTTTCTTATCGAAATACGCCTTCATCACGTCGCGCACAATCGGCGCCGCGTACTTGCTCTCCGACCCGTGCTCGAACAATGCGGCGACTACGATTTCCGGTTTGTCGCAAGGCGCGAATCCCACGAACCACGCGTTATCGCGATATTCCTTGCTGTTGCCGCCATGCGCCTTCACGAAATCGTTCGAGGCCACCTGCGCTGTGCCCGTCTTCCCGCATACCGGAATGCCCGGCAGCGCCGCGCGCACGCCCGTTCCGCCCGCCTCGTTGACCACGCCCCACATTCCGGAAACGACGTCCTTCACATTCTTTTCGCTAAGCGTCCACTTCACCGGCTGATTGGGTCCCGCTGTCTCAGCAACCAGGTGCGGCCGATACCATGTCCCGCCCATCGCCAATCCGGCCACCGCCCGCGCCAATTGCAAAGGCGTAATGGTCAGCGCGCCTTGTCCGATCGATACCGAAATCGTGTCGCCCGCATACCACTTCCGCCGCATCGTCTTCATGGCCCATTCCTGCGACGGAACCAGCCCCGACAGTTCGTGCGGCAAATCGATTCCGGTCGGCTTTCCGTAGCCCACCAGGTTGGCGTAATACGAGATGTTGTCAATCCCCAGCTTATTGCCGACGTTATAGAAATACACGTCGCAAGATTGCACGATGCCCCGGTGCAGGCTGATCGTTCCGTGCCCGCTCTTCAAGTGGCACTTGTAATAGCGCCCATAAAACGATGCGCCGCCCGCGCAATGCACGGTCCACGTATCGTCAATGGTGGAAGTCTCGAGCCCCGCGATCGCCATGATCGGCTTGAACGTCGACCCCGGCGCCTGCGCATCCTGAATCGCGCGGTTAAGCAGTGGATGGTCGGGATTCTTGTTGATCTTCGCAAAGTCCTTCTGGAAACGATTCGTGTCAAACGTCGGGCGGCTTACCATCGCCAGTACTTCGCCGTTATTCGGATCGAGCGCCACCACCGCGCCATTTTTGTGATCGACCCCTAATTCCTGCAGTCCGCTGTCCATCGCCAGTTCCGCCACCGACTGCAGATCGAGATCGATGGTCAATTGCAGATCCTGCCCCGGAACGGCCGGCTTCGTCGCCAGCACCTGCCGGATTTGGCCGCGGTTATCCACCACCACCTGCCGCTGCCCATCGATCCCCGTCAACGACTCGTTGTACTGCTTTTCGATGCCGAACTTCCCGATGATCTGCCCCGGGTTGAATTTCGCAAATTGCGGATCGTCGAGTTCGTCTTCGCTGATTTCACCCGTGTACCCGATGACGTGCGCCAGCATGCCATCCTGCGGATACAAGCGGCTCTGCGCCTGAACCACCAGCATCTCGGGGAAGAAATCGCGATGCGAATCGACAAATGCCAGGTCGGCTGGGCTCAATTCGTCTTTGAGCACCATCGGCTCGTATTTCGGCCGCGAATTGAACCGCAGCACTTTCGCCATCAACTCGTCGTAATCGATGTCGAGCCCTTGCGCAATCGCTTTGAGATGCTCTTCCTTCATCGATTCGCGCGCCAGCCACAACTTGAACGATGCCCTATTGTCGACAATCACGCGCCCGTCGCGGTCGAGAATACGCCCGCGCGGCGCAACAATCGGGGCCGATTTCACGCTGTTGGCCGTTGCCCGCTCGTCGTATACCTGCGGATTCTGCACTTGCAGCCGCCAAAACCCTGCGATCAACAACAGGAAAATCACCACCGAGCAGTATTGGAAAATCGCGATTTTCCCCGACGCGAAATTCGTATCGTCGCGAAGCGGGGGTTTATCCGAGAGTCGGTTGGGTTCGGGGTTGGGGTACGACGGCGGAAATGTCACAACAACGGCGCGGACGCGCCTATATGTATGTTAACAAGTTTCGGCTCAATCGACCATCTGCCGCCAAATCCGCTTGGGCGCCGCTTTCGTACATCCAGACATGAGTAAGGTGCTGTTAGTGGCTTTGGCTGCCGGCCTGACGCTGTTCGCCCATCCCATGGGCAACTTCAGCGTCAATCATTACGCCCGTCTCGAATTCGGCGGGCAGGGCGCGCGCCTGACCTACGTGCTCGATCTGGCCGAAATCCCCACGTTCGAACTGATGCAGCAATGGGGCCCGGATTGGAAGAGCAAGGTCCGCCAGCAAGCCGGCCAATGGCTCGCCGACGTCGCCATCACGCAAAACGGACGCCCCGCCACCCTGCATGTGATAACCGTAACGCCGGCAACCACCGAAGGCGCAGCCGGCATGCCGGTGCTTCGCGTGGTCGTGACAGCTACCGCTGCGCTCGAAAAGGGTGACGTCGCCTACGAGGACCGCAATTTCGAAGGACACGCCGGATGGAAAGAAATTGTCATCACCCACGATGCCTCCGCACGGATCTCACATTCCTCCCAGAGCGCTAAAGACGTCAGCAAAGCTCTCACTTTCTATCCCACCGACCCCGGCGTCACCCCGCCGCAGGACGTGAAAGCCCGCATCGCCTGGGCCCCCATCGAAATCACCGCGCCCGCCATCACCGAAGCGCCCACCGCTCCTGCCCCCGCGCCATCTTTCACCGCCCAGCAGCCCAAAGTCCCAGGAACCGTCGTCGCCGGCGACTACCTCTCCCGCCTTCTGCAACGCAAACAATTCGGCTGGAGCATCATCCTCCTCGGCCTCGCTGCCGCTTTCGGTTTAGGCGCCATGCACGCCATGTCGCCCGGCCACGGCAAAACCATCGTCGCCGCCTACTTGGTCGGTTCGCGTGGCACGCTCAAGCACGCCGGATTGCTCGGGTTCGTCGTCACCTTCACCCACACCTTCACCGTCTTCCTGCTCGGCCTTGGCGTGCTCTTTTTCCAGCAATATGTGATTCCGGAAAAAATCGTCCCCGTGCTCGGCGCCATTTCCGGTATCTCCATCGTCGCTGTCGGCGCCATGCTGCTTTACCGCCGCACCAAAGCTCTGCTCGCGCAACGCCGCCATCGCAAGCATCACCACCATCACCACGTTCCCGAAAAAGTCACCATGGGCAGCCTCGTCGCGCTCGGGGTAAGCGGCGGGCTTGTCCCCTGCCCCTCCGCGCTCATTCTGATGCTCAGCGCCATCGCGCTCGGACGCCCCGCGCTCGGCCTGCTGCTCCTCACCGGCTTCAGCGCTGGACTCGCCGCCGTCCTGATGGGAATCGGCATCCTCGCCGTCTACGCCAAGCACCTGCTGCCCAGCAGCGAATCCACCATGCGCCGCCCCATCTTCCGCCTGATCCCCGTCTTTTCCTCGGTAATTGTCATCTGCCTCGGCCTGGCCATGACCGCCGTTTCCGCCGGATGGTTCCAACCCATGCGCTTCCTTTCCTAATGGAGAAAACTATGAAACTCTTCCTGCTCCCGCTCCTTTCCCTCGCGCTCTTCGCGCAAGCCACTGACGACCGCATCGCCCAATTCGAGAAGCGGCTCAAAGACGCTCCCGCCGATGCCAAAGTCGAAGCCGGTCTCGCCTCCGCTTTCATCCAGAAACTGCGCGAGACCACCGATTTCGCCTACTTGAATCGCGCCTCGACGCTGGTCGACAAAATCCTCGCCGCCGATCCCAAGAGCTACGACGGCCTCCGCCTGAAGGCCGAGATCGAAACCCATCGCCACAATTTCCCCGCTGCCGCCGAGATTTCCGAAACGTTGGTTGAGCGCAATCCCAGCGACGCCGGAGCCCTTGGCATGCTGGGCGATTCCTTTATGGAATTGGGCCGATACGATGCCGCCGCCGATGCTTACCAACAGATGCTCTCGCAAGCCGCGAATCTCACCAGCTACAACCGCCTCGCCTACCACCGCTTCGTCACCGGCAATGCCAACGAAGCGCTCTCGTGGATGATGACCGCCATCCGCGCCGGCAGCCGCACGCCCGAAAATCTCGCCTGGTGTCTGGTCGAATTCGGTGACATGCTCGCCAAGACCGGCCATCTCGAAGACGCCCACACCGCCTACCAGCAAGCTCTCGACACGCTCCCGGGCTATCATCGCGCCCTCGCCGCGCAGGGCCGCGAATTCGCCGCGAACGGCGAATTCGACAAAGCCATCGCCCATTTCAAGAAAGCCCAAGCCGTGATCCCGCTGCCCGAATATGCCGCGTCACTCGAGACCATCTACGCCAAACTCGGCCGCGCCAGCGAAGCCGAACAGCAGCGCAAGCTCATCGATGTCATCGATAAGCTCGGCCAGGCAAATGGCGAGAAGGGCAACCGCGCGCTCGCGGTGGCCTATGCCGACGAAAATCGCCATCTCGATCGCGCCGTCGCCCTCGCCACCGCCGAACTCGAAACGCGCCACGACGTCTACGCCTATGACGCCCTGAGCTGGGTTCTGTTCCGCGCCGGTAAACAGAAAGACGCCGCCGACGCCAGCGTCAAAGCACTCGCCCTGCACACCCCGGAGCCGATGTTCCTCTATCACGCCGGCCTCATCGCCCTCTCATCGGGCGATTCCGCACATGGCAAAGACCTTTTGCGCCAGGCTCTAGCCCTCAACCCCTCTTTTGCGTTTCCACAAGCGGACGAGGCTCGCCGCATAATAAACTGAGGGAGCAGCCGAGCCCCGTCATGCATATACCGGATGGATACCTAAGCCCGGCCACCTGCACCGCGCTTTACGCCGCATCGACGCCGTTCTGGTACGCCGCGATGCAGCGCGTGAAAAAGGCGCTGCACACGCGCCTCGTGCCGCTGCTCTCGCTCTTCGCGGCCTTCTCCTTCGTCATCATGATGTTCAACCTGCCGCTGCCCGGTGGAACCACGGGGCACGCGGTCGGAATCGGCTTGGCCGCCGTCGTCCTCGGTCCCTGGGCCGCCATGCTGGCGGTATCGGTCGCGCTCATCGTGCAGGCTCTGTTTTTCGGCGATGGCGGCATCACCGCCATCGGGGCCAACTGTTTCAACATGGCCATCGTCGGAGCCTTGGTCGCCTACGCGGCCTACCGCCTGATCGCCGGACGCTCGCCGCTCACCTCTACGCGCCGCGTGGTGGCCGCGGGAATCGCGGGATACCTCGCCGTGAACGTCTCCGCCTTGCTCGCCGCCATCGAATTTGGCATTCAGCCGATGCTCTATCACACCGCCGCGGGCGCCCCGCTCTACTGCCCGTATCCCTTGAGCGTCGCCGTTCCTGCCATGATGCTCGGCCATCTGACTATCGCGGGCTTCGCCGAAGCCGTAGTCTCGGCGGGCGTGGTGGCGTTCCTGCAGCGCTCGGAAATCTCTCTGTTGAAAACCACCGCGCCATTCGCCGGACAGCCCCCATCCAACGCAGGCCTTCGCGCTCTGCGCCCGCTCTGGGGCGCGCTCGCGGTTCTGCTGGTGCTCACGCCGCTCGGCATTCTCGCCGCGGGATCGGCCTGGGGTGAATGGGTGGCTTCCGATTATTCCAACCCCGCTGCCCGCAGCCAGATGGCCGCCTCTTCTTTTCAACAAGCGCCCCCTGCTCAGGCGCCCGAAGGCTTGGCGCGTCTCTCCGCTGTTTGGACCGCGCCTTTCGCCCGCTACGCCCCTCCCTATATGCACAGCGCCGGCTTGGGATACCTGCTCTCCGCCATGTTTGGCGTCGGCGTAATCGCCCTGCTCGCGGCTGGAGCGGCGCGTTTGCTCCGATGAGCGACTTTCATTTTCATCGCGGCGGCTTTCTCGAGCGCAACATCAAAAGCCTCTACGCTGCGATGGATCGCGCTCTGTATGCCGAAACCTCCGCATCCTCCGGCGGCCTGCTGCAAACCATCGACCCTCGCGTGAAAGTCGTCGGCCTCTTCTCGCTGATAGCCGTCGCCGCCCTCTCGTCGCGGCTCTCGACCATCGCCGCCATTCTCATCCTGGCCACGCTGCTCGCCGCGCTCTCGCGCATTTCCATGGGCTTCTTGCTTGGCCGCGTTTGGCTCGGCGCGTTCCTGTTCACCGGATCCATCGCATTACCCGCGCTCTTTCTCACGCCGGGCCCTGCCGTCCTCCGCGCGCCCGTCGGTTGGGTCATCACCGCTCCCGGGCTCACCAGCGCCGAATATCTCATCCTGCGCGTGGAAGCCTCCGCCACCCTCGCGCTGCTTCTCGTCTTCACCACCCCATGGATGCACGTTCTCAAAGCCCTGCGCATCTTTCGCGCCCCGGTCGTCTTCGTTGTCATCCTCGGCATGACGTGCCGTTATATCCTGTTGCTGCTCGAAAGCGCGCATGAAATGTTCGAATCGCGCAAGAGCCGCACCGTCGGCGCGTTGCCGGGCCCGGAACGCCGGCGCATGGCCGTTTCCGCTGCCGGCCTATTGCTCAGCCGATCCTTCCAATTAAGCGGCGACGTCTACCTCGCCATGCAATCACGCGGATTCCGTGGCGATGTCTACCTGCTCGACGATTTTCAAATGAAGCCGCGCGATTGGATGGCCCTCGCCGCCTTCGCCACGCTCGCAACCGCTGCTATATGGACAGGCGTGCGATGATCTTCGAACTCGACCAGCTCACCTTCCGCTACGAAAGCCAAGTCGCGCTCGATGGCTTCAGCTTTTCCGTGCCCGAGGGAAGCCGCATCGCGCTCCTCGGAGCCAACGGATCGGGAAAATCGACGCTGTTGCGCATCCTCGACGGCCTCTACTTCGGCCAGGAAGGCGCCGTCCGTTTCCGCGGCGAGGAACTCACCGAGGAAGCCTTCGCCCACGACGATTTCGCTTTCGCCTTCCGCCGCCAGGTGGGCCTGGTCTTTCAAAACCCCGACGTCCAGCTCTTCAATTCCACCGTCTTCGACGAAGTCGCCTTCGGCCCGCTGCAGCTTCGTCTGCCAAAATCCGAAGTGCGTGACCGCGTCGAGGCCGCGCTCGATCGCTTCCGCATCGCCCACCTGAGGGACCGCGCGCCGCACCGCCTCTCCGGCGGCGAAAAGAAGCGCGTCGCGCTAGCCAGCGTGCTGGTGCTCGATCCCGAAGTCTTATTGCTGGATGAACCCACCGCCGCGCTCGACCCCCGCAGCCAGAGCGAGCTGATCGATCAATTGGTGGAATGGGGCGGTGGCGCCAAGACCATCATCACTGCCACCCACGACCTGCAGCACCTCGACGAAATCGCCGATCGCTGTTGCGTGCTCGAAGCCGGACGCCTGGCCACCGACGCGACTCCCAAAGAGATTCTCGCGGATCGCGCGCTGCTCGAGCGCGCAAACTTAGTGCATGCGCACCGGCACGCTCATCATGCCGGAGCGCACTCACATCCACACATGCATTAAGCCCAATTGGGCCGGCCCGGTTTTTTCGGGCCTACACTTGCGCAAGCTGCGATTGCAAATCCGCCAGCGCTTTCTCCAAGACAGCGCGGTATCGCGGATTCTGAGCCGCTTGCAGTTCTTGCGTGACGTGCGTTACCGAGAGTTTTAGCGATTCTCTCCGGCGCGTCGTTTCTGCCGGTATCGGCGGTTGCGGGGAAGCGGCGCTTTTCGCGCGGCCCCCTCCGCGGTTTCGGGCCATTTCAATCTGGTCTTCAACCGACTTACTTTCCCAGCCTCTGGCCATACCTCAATCTTACCGCTTGGCGTACGCATCAGCACAATCGCGCATCGCGCCGCCCGTTTACTGAATCGAATCAATCATATGGCCATCGAGCGTTTCTCCCCGCCGTTCTCCGAGGCGGCTGTCGACGATCTTCACGCGCGGCTTCGGCAAACTCGCTGGCCCGATGAGATTGCAGGCGCCGGTTGGGAATACGGCTTCGATCGCTCGTTCCTGCAAGAGCTCTGCGCCTACTGGATCTCCGGATTCGATTGGAAGGCCCAGATCGAAAAGCTCGCGCAGTTGCCGCACTATCGCTACGCCTCAAGCCATGGCGCGATCCACTTCATTCATGTGCGCGGAAGCGGCTCCGCACCCACCCCGCTAATCCTGACGCACGGGTGGCCCGGCTCTTTTCTCGAAATGTTGCGCGTACTGCCTTTGCTGACCGATTTCGACGTGGTCATCCCTTCCCTGCCAGGCTACGGCTTTTCCGATAAGCCGACCCAACGCGGCATGAACGCATTTCGCATCGCGGATATTTGGGCCGATCTCATGCGCGACTTGGGATACGAGCGCTTTGGCGCGCAGGGGGGAGATCTCGGGGCTGGCGTGAGCACTGCCTTGGGCTTGCGTCACGCCGATCGCCTCATCGGCCTCCACTTGAACTTTCTTCCAGGATCGTACCGCCCGTTTCTTGCCGCGGACACGGCGCCGGACGCCGAAGAGAAAGCATTTCTCGATGCCGGCAGCCGCTGGGCCGAAGACAGCGGCGCCTATGCGCATCTGCAACGAACCCGTCCGCAAACTGCGGCCTACGGACTCAACGATTCCCCGGCCGCGCTCGCGGCGTGGATCGTCGAAAAGTTCCGTGCTTGGTCCGATTGCCGCGGCGACGTCTACCGGCGTTTCTCGCGCGACGAATTGCTCACCAACGTCACGCTCTACTGGATGACCGAGACTATCCACTCTTCGTTCCGCTTGTACTTTGAAAACCGCCAGGCGCCGCTTCAGTTTGGACCGCGCGATTTCGTCGCGACGCCCTGCGCCTTCGCCCGCTTTCCCAAGGAAATCTCGGCGCCGCCGCGATCCTGGGTGGAACGTGGCTATAATATCCGGCGATGGTCGGACATGCCATCCGGGGGACATTTTGCCGCGGCCGAAGAACCACAACTCCTGGCAGATGACCTTCGCGCCTTCTTTCGCGAGCTTCGCTAAACGCGCGATACGCTGCGTTGCCCTAATCGCCTTTGGCGTTTCTCTTCAAGCCGCTGATGAGCACGGCGCCCTGCGCCTCTACTTCCTGCAATTGCCCGTCGGCGAAGAGACGTACGACGTCACTACCGATCCCGCTGGCTCGCTGGTCTTGCACGCTTCTTTCGAATACACGGAGCGCGGCTCACGCGTGCCTCTCACGGCTACGCTCCGGATGAAGCCCGATTTCACTCCCGTCGCATTCGAGGCCAAGGGGAAAAGCTATCGCCCCTTCAGCGTCGATGCCGCCGTCCAGGTCAATGCCGACGGCAAGACGGCCACCGTGCGCGAAGGCGAGAAGACGCGTCAAGTCGCTCTGCCGTCCCGCTTCTTCACCATCAGCGGATACGCCCCGTTTTCCGCGCAGATGATGTTGCTGCGTTACTGGGCGAGTCATGGCAAGCCCGCGCGTCTGGCGCAGTTGCCCGCCGAAGCGCCCGGGACAGAAGCCCAGATCGAAGTGACAGGTCAGGATGCCCTGGAGATAGACGGGAAATCCGTTCGCCTGACTCGATATTCCCTCGGCAATATCGTCTGGGGCCGCGAGACCATTTGGTTGAACGAGCGCGCTGAGATCGCCGGCGGCGTCAGTTATGCCGGCGGATTACCGCTCGAAGCCGTCCGATCCGAATACCAATCGGCGTTTCCGCAACTGATTCGTAGCGCCATCGCCGACCGCATGAAAGAGCTTTCCGCCGTCAACAGCGAAATCCGTCCGATAGCTCAAGGCGATTTCGCCATCACCGGAATGACTCTCATCGATGGCACAGGCGCCGCGCCCGTCCGCGACGCGGCCGTAGTCGTGCGCGGCGGCCGAATCGCCGCGGTTGGTCCGCGATCTCAAATGACGCTTCCCAAAGGCGTGCAGCTTGTCGACGGACACGGCGCCACGCTGCTGCCGGGGCTGTGGGAGATGCACGCCCATTTCGCGCAGGTGGAATGGGGACCCGCCTATCTCGCGGCCGGCGTCACATCCGCCCGCGATTGCGGCGGCGAATTCGAGTTCATCACCGCGGTTCGCGATCTCATCGAAAGCGGCAAAGGATTGGGCCCGCACCTTGTTCTCGCCGGCTTGGTGGACCGCAGCGGAACCGGCACGTTCGGCGTCAACTGGGCCGATACGCCGGAACAAGGCCGCGCGCAAGTTGCGCGCTATAAAGCCGCCGGCTTTGCGCAAATGAAGATCTATAGCCGCATCCAGCCCGACGTTCTGGCTGCGGTCGCTGCCGAGGCCCACAAGCAGGGCATGACGGTGACCGGCCACGTACCCGACGGCATGACCGCCATTCAGGCCGTCGAAGCGGGCATGGATCAGATCAACCATTTCGGCTCCGTTTATCAGGAAGTGCGTCGCGCCGGCGAATCGCGCCAACGCGTGATCCAGTTCTTCAAGGACCATCACACCGTCGTCGATCCGACTATGGCCTGGGGCGAGTTGTTGGGCCGCCCGATGAACGTGGATATCGCCACCTTCGAACCGGGATTCGCCAAAGCGCCATATACCTTGACCTCAGTCATCGGCACCGCTGGAAGCCCTCCCACAAACTCGCCGCAAGCTGCGCGCTCCAGCAGCCAGTATGAAGTTTTACGCGCGCTCTATGCCGCTGGGATTCCGATTGTGGCCGGCACCGATAAAGCCATCCCCGGTCACAGCCTGCATCGCGAGCTCGAGTTGTATGTACAGGCCGGCCTGACGCCGATGCAAGTAATTCAGCTAGCCACGAGCGGCGCCGCGAAAGTCATGGGCATGGATCGCGAAACCGGCACCGTGGAAGCCGGCAAGCGCGCCGATTTGATTCTGGTGGACGGCGATCCGCTCGAGCGTTTCTCCGACTTACGCAAAGTGGCGCGCGTAATAACCAAGGGCCGCATGTACGACCCCGCCGAATTATGGAACAGCGTCGGCTTCCGGTAACCGTACGACAGGCCTCCTGGCCTGTCGACCCGCCCCGCCCCATATAATGTTCGGAGATGATTCGATCCACAGCTTTCCTTCCGGCAATTGCCTTCGCCATGTCCCTATCTCCAGCAGTTTCCGGCGCCACCTTGGACGAAACCGCCGCTCCCGGCAAGAACTACGCCAAAGCGGAGTTCCGGTTGTGGTATTCCGATGACGCTGCGGCCCTACAAGCCGTCCTGGTGCTCGTGCCCGGTTCGAACGGCGACGGCCGCTCCAGCGTCGACGATCCCGTCTGGCAAGCCTTCGCGACTGCTCACAAATTAGCCCTGGTGGGCTGCCACTTCACAGATAAACAGCACGATCAAGGTTTCATCGAAGAGTACGCCAATGTCTCGCAAGGCAGCGGGCAAGCCCTTCTGGACACCATGACCGCTTTCGCCGCGCGCGCCAAACATCCGGAGCTCGCCGTGGCGCCGTTCTTGCTATGGGGAATGTCCGCCGGCGGCCAGTTTAATTACGAATTCGTTGCCTGGAAGCCCGAACGCGTCGTCGCCTTCGTGGTCAACAAGGGCGGCATCTATTACACCGCGCTCACTTCGAAAGCGGCCCGCGACGTGCCGGGCATGTTATTCATCGGAGGCAAAGACCTGGACTCGCGTATTCAAACCATTACCGGCTTGTTCGCGGTCAACCGGCGCGGTGGAGCGCTTTGGGCGTTAGCCGAGGAACCTGGCGCGGCGCATATTGTCGGGCAGTCGCGCGACGTGGCGCTAGTATTCTATGAAGATGTGCTCGCGCTCCGTCTGGGCGATGCGCCAGGCCTGAAGCCGCTGTCGGAAAAGACCGGATTCATCGGCGACCCGAAGTCGAAAACGTTCCGGGCGGTGAGCGAAGGCGCTCTTCCGGTATATCCCACTGCCTGGCTGCCCACTATGCGCGTGGCTCATGCTTGGCAGGCCATGATGACAGAGCAGCCGGTGGAGCGGTAATAATGAATCCAACGGAGTGTTGGCCGAGGAGAGTAGAATGACGCGACTTTTGGCAGGTGTAACTTGGATCGGCCTTTTTTCGTGCGCCACATTTGGCCAGTCTCCGGATACTGCGCCTAAGTTCGACCTTGCGGATGTTCACGTAAGTCCGAAAGCGCAGAACCAGTTCTTCCGGAATACGCCGCCGCGCGCCGGGCGCTGGGAAATCAAGACCGCCACGATGTTGGATCTCGTGCGCATCGCCTACACTTTCGATTCCGACAAAATATTAGGCGGCCCAAGCTGGCTCGAGATGAATCGCTACGACGTCATCGCCAAGCTCCCCGACGAGTCTACGCCGGATAGCCAGAAGCAGATGCTGCAGTCGTTGTTACAAGAGCGCTTCAAGCTGGTGGCCCACAAAGAAATCAAGCCGCTGCCCACTTACGCCCTGACCGTCGGAAAGAAACTGCAACTGAAGGAAGCCGATGGCTCGGAGGAAGCTGGCTGCAAGCCGCAAGCTGCATCCGGCGGACCGGGTCAAGGCGGCATCCGCTTGATGACAGCCACCGCGAGCGGCCCGCCGATAACCATCGACCTCGGACCCGGCATGACGATTCACTATATCTGCCGCAATATGACCATGGCCGCATTTGCCGCCGGAGTGCGAGGTATGTTCGGCGCCTCGGTAGGCACGAACCCAGTGTTGGATGATACCGGGCTGAAAGGCGCCTGGAACTTCGATATGAAATGGTCGATGCAACTCAACGGATTGCCAGGGATGGATACTGGAGACCACGTCACATTCGCCGAGGCAGTCGACAAACAACTCGGCCTGAAGCTCGAGCAGCGCCAGATACCCACGCCCGTCATGGTGGTCGATAGCGTCGAGAGCAAGCCCAGTTCGAATCCCCCAGGCGTCGCCGAAGCCCTGCCGCCAATTCCGGCGCCCACCGAATTTGAAGTGGCCGACATAAAGCCAAGCGATCCCGATGCCAGAGGCGGAAGATTTCAGATGCAGCCTGGAGGACGGCTGGTCTCCGAAAATATGAACATGCGGTTTCTGCTCGCCCGCGCATTCAATAGCAATAACAACGAAGCCGTCGCGGGTATACCGAAGTGGGCAGATTCAGAGCGATTCAATGTCACCGCCAAGACCGCGTCTGGCTCGATGCAGACGGGCGCGATGGATATGGACGCAATGGCGCCAATGGTCCGGTCTTTGCTGGTCGATCGTTTCAAGTTGACTTATCACACGGAAGAGCGTCCGGTGACGGCCTATTCTCTGGTTTCCGCGAAACCGAAAATGAAGAAAGCCGATCCCGCAAGCCGCACCTGGTGCAGGTTTCTTCCTACGCCGCCTGGTGCGCCCCCGGGTACGCGCGTCATAAGCTGCCAGAATGCCACCATGGCCCAATTCGCCGAAAGGCTGCAAGGCACGATGATGGAAATGAGCTGGCCGGTCCTGGACGCAACCGGGATCGAAGGCGGTTGGGATTTCACGCTGACGTTCGTCGTGAATATGCAAATGGCGATGCCTATTGCTGCCGCTGCCGGCCGCGGCGGAGACGCGGCGCCCGCCGGGAACGCCATGCCGGCGGCCGCCGATCCCACCGGTGGCTTGACGCTCTTCGAGGCCGTCGAGAAGCAACTCGGCTTGAAACTGGAAGCGCGGAAGCGGTCGCTGCCGGTCATCGTAATCGATCATCTCGAACAGAAGCCGACAGAGAACTAGAGTCCGCGTTCCTTCGCATCGCCAGCAAGAGTTGCGGGGAGACGCAGATCGCCATCAACAATCCAGCCGCCGCCAATAACGGAACCGCGCCGCTCGCGCCCAGAGCTACCATCAAGGTCGCCAGCAATGGTATCGGCAGCAGGAAAGCCGGAGCCGCGCAGGCCCCCATCGCCGCGCTCCGCCAGCCCAACGCAACTTGCGGCGGCGCGGTCATCAGCAGCGCGAAGGCCATGACTCCACCCAGCAGCGGCCAGGCAAACAGATAAGTCGCGCCCGGCGCGGATGCTCCGATGACTAACTGGAAGATAGCCACCACCGCCAAAGGCGCAGCCAACCACTTGCCGCGCGCGCCCCGCATCCACCCGGCGGCAAAGGCCGCCACAAGTCCCAATAACGCAAGCCCCGCAATCGGCATCACCCAAGCCGCCGGATACACAATCAGCGAAGTAAACGGCGTGGGAAAGTAGACCGCGTCTCCGCTCGCTTTCGCGCGCAGATTGTCGTTGCCAAATCGCCGCACCAGCGAGAGCGCGTACCGGCCTTGCTCCTGAAGACTGCGCCGGTCAAGATTCGCCACGTTGTCCTGCGCCGTGTGATAGAACTCGGGGCTCCCGATATAGGCGAAATTCATTCCGGCCAGCCCGTCCCGCTTGAACACCGTAAGGTCCGTATTGTTAGGCATCCGGCGGTAGATCTCATACGCCACCGATGTCGCGTCGGCTTGCGGCACGGCTGCTTGCAAGCCGCGGATCAGCCATTCGTTGCCGGCGCTGGTCTCAAACATGAAGGTGTTGCCGCTCGTGCCGCGCGCTTCGAAGTTCAGCGTCACGCCGGGCTCGTTCCGCCATCGATGCTCGCGCATGAAAAGCTGCGCCCCCAGCAATCCCCGCTCTTCGCCGTCGGTAATCAGAAAGATGACATCGTTGCGCAGCGGCGGCCCGGCGCGCAAGGCGCGTAGCGTTTCCAGCAGGACCGCTACGCCGTTGCCATCGTCGCTCGCTCCCGGTCCGCGCGCCACGGAGTCATAGTGCGCCACCAGCATCAAAGGCCGCGTGTTGTCGCTTCCCGGCAGGCGCGCGACGATATTCTCTACGTTCCCCTCGGCATGGAACCTGCCCACGTCCAATGAAGAAAAGCCGGCCTCGATTTCAGGCGCGACTCCGAGCTTCGTCAATTCCGCCATCAGATAGTCACGCACACGCTGATGTTCCGGCGACCCGAGCGGGTGAGGTTCCCGCGCGATCGCCCGGATCTGATCGAGCGCGCGCGCCGCTGAGAAATCCAGAGGCGAAGCATTGGCGGGCAGAGGTTCGGGGCGGGAAAGAGGAATAAGAGCGAGCGCAATCCAGAATGCGATGCCGCCCAGCAGCGTCAGACGTACGCCGGTCGTGGCTGCCGACTTCATGACTTACCAGGGGAACTGCATATTAGTTGACTTCTACAGCACAGTGTATCTCTTCCGAGACCCTTGTCCTCGCAAGTAGGAAGCGCTATACCAGATCATGCTTTCCCGCATCGCGCTGCTTGCTCTTCTGGCGTTCCCCGGCCTCGCTGCAGCGACGCGCCAACAATTGCCGCAACTCCAGTCCATGATCGCGGGCCTCGGCCCCATGCAATCCATCAAGTTCAAAGCCGTGGGCCCGGCGGGACCGGATATTTACTCGGTGATCTTCGAGAAAGGCGCGCTGGAATACAGGATCTGGCTCGCACCGGATGGAAAAATCGATAGCGCCAATCTCCGCCCCGAGGAATTGAAAGCGACTGCCGCGAACTTACGCCCGCGCTTGCCGGAAATCGACGCGCTGATCGGCGCCGATTTTTCGAGACGTCCGGTTGGCAGCGTGACCGCCGGCGTCATCGCAGGCAATCAACTCGTCTGGTCGAAGAGCTATGGCGACGCCGACATGGAAAAGAAAATCCCAGCGGATTCCGACACGGTCTACCGCATCGGCTCCATCACCAAGATGTTCACCGCGCTGATGCTGGAACAACTGGTGGACGCCGGCAAGGTGCATCTTTCCGATCCCGTCGAAAAATACTTCCCCGAGATCAAAACCGTGCAGGGCCGGTTTCCCGACGCCGCTCCCATCACCCTCATCGAACTCGCCACGCACACTTCAGGGCTGGGGCGCGAGCCCGATAACGCTTCAATTTACGTCACCGGCGCGGTTGCGGATTGGGAAAAGACGCTCATCGCCGCGCTTCCACACTTGCACCATCAGTTCGAGCCGGGCACGCGCTTCTTATACTCCAACATCGGGTACGCCATCCTCGGCGCGGCGCTTTCCCGTGCGGCGGGCGCGAGCTACCTGGAGTACGTTCCCAAGCACATCTTCGCGCCGCTCGGCATGACGCACACGGCTTTAGAGCGGAACGCCCAGATGCTGCCCCATTTGTCGAAGGGATATCAGTTGGCGGGTCCGAACACGGTCAATCGCCGCGGCAGCTATGTCGCCTTCGGACACGGCGGAGCAGTCGCCGGCTACACGGCATCGCTACCGATTAATCGGAGAGCTGGAATAGGAGTCGTCGTCTTCTCGAATGGAGCCGCGAATCCCACTAACATCGCGGAAAGATCGCTCGACATCTTGTCGAAATGAGCGGGCTCCCCGGTTACCTGGACGCCGGCTCGTCTTTATCTTGATACTCCAACGGCACGTCGTCCTCCGGCACCTCGTGCGTGTGGACCTCGCCTTCGTCAGCGTCGGGAGCATCCTCGACGCCGCTGATAACTTCGGCTTCGTACGACTGCCCTTCTTCCAGCAGTTCCGCAACGCTTTCCGGACCGGCTTCTTCCACGCCGGATATTCCTTGCATGTCGCCGGATTGACCTGCGGAATCCGGACCGAAGTCGTTGTCCCGCGTGGAAGCCTCGCCTGGAACGATGCGCCGGGCACTATCTTTTTTCTTCATATCTAATTGTCAGCATATCGCCTGCCAGGGCAAACCAAACAAAGCATTGCAACGCACCCTTTGCGCCATTGCGGGGAATCGCACGCAACGTAAGCCATAATCGAATATGCAAAATCGCGCCTCGGCGTTGGCATCGTTCTGCTCTCTCGGCCTGATTCTCAGCGTCGGCGCCTTCGCGCAGTCCACTGTATCCTTGCGCGTCAACGGACAGCGGATCAACCAACATCTGGCCGCGCTTTCCAAGTTCGGCGCCAATCCCCAGGGCGGCGTCAGCCGCGTTGCCTATTCCGAAGCCGATCTCCAGGGGCGCGCCTACGCGATGACGCTCATGAAAGACGCAGGCCTCACCGTCCACATCGATGACGCCGGAAACATCGTTGGTTCCCGTCCCGGCGCCGATCCCGCGCTTAAGCCGCTGCTGATCGGGTCCCACATCGATTCCGTCCCCATGGGCGGCAATTACGACGGCGACGTCGGCTCCCTTTCCGCCATCGAAGTCGCCCAACTACTCAAGGAAAAGCAAGTCGCGCTGCGCCATCCGCTCGAAGTAATCATTTTCGAGAACGAAGAGGGCGGCACCATCGGTAGCCAGGCTTTGGGCGAAGGACTGGGCAAAGCGCAACTCGATCTCATCGCGTCCAGTGGCAAGACTGTACGCGACGGCATCCGCCTCCTTGGCGGCAATCCCGATCGCCTCGCCGCCGCCAAGCTTCCGCCCGGCAGCATCGCCGGCTACTTCGAACTGCACATCGAACAAGGCGGCAAGCTCGAGCGCGAAAAAATCCAGATCGGCGTTGTCGAAGGCATCGTCGGAATTCTGCACTCCGAAGTCACCATCGAAGGCTTTGCCAACCACGCCGGCGCCACACCCATGGATCAGCGCCACGACGCTCTGCTTACCGCCGCCCGCTTCATCGAAAAGGTGAACCAGGTAGTGACCGCGATGCCAGGCGCGCAAGTTGGCACCGTTGGATGGATCAAGGTCGAACCCGGCGCCTACAACGTCATCCCCGGAAAAGTGACGCTCGGCCTCGAAGTGCGCGACCTCGACGAACGCAAGTTCACCGCTCTCTTCCATCAGATACAGAGCGAGGCTGAAGCGTTGGGCAAGCTCAATCAGACCCATTTCAGCTTCAGCGAACCGATCGTCGTTCATCCCTCGCTCACCGACCCCGCGATGCGAAAGCTGATTGACGGCGCCGCCCGTTCACTCGGCTTCTCAACTAAGTCGATGCCCAGCGGCGCCGGGCACGATGCCCAGGAAATCGCGCGCGTCGCGCCGGTGGGCATGATTTTCATCCCGAGCATCAGCGGCATCAGTCATTCGCCGAAAGAGTTCTCGCGTCCGCAGGATATCGAGAACGGCGCCAACGTTCTGTTGCAGACCGTGCTGGCATATGACAAGCGCTAGCTATATTCCACGCTCACCAGAAACAACCCCTTCGCCGGCGCGGTCGGCCCCGACCGTTCCGGCAACGCGTCAAGCTCCGAGATATTCCCCTTGCCCGCTTCAATCAACGTGCCCACCAGATTCCGCACCATATGCTTTAGAAACCCGCTGCCGCGCACGCGATAAATCAACCGTTCGCCCTCGCGTTTCAACTCCGAAGAGAAAATCGTCCGCACCTTCGATTTTCCTTCCGCGTCCCCATCGTCCGCCGCTGCAAACGCCGTGAAATCGTGCGCGCCCATGAACATCCGCGCCAACTGCATCATGCGATCTTCATCCAGCGGATACGGATAATGATGCGCATACGGCCACTCGAACGGCGAACAGACCTTGCCGCGCGCCATGCGGTATTCGTACGTCTTCCCCTTCGCCTGAAACCGCGGATGAAACTCAGCGTCCACTTCCTCCACCGAAAGCACGCGAATCGCAGGCGGCAGCAAACGGTTGACCGCCTTCTGCAGATTCGCCAACGGAATCGGATTCGCGATGCTGAACGCCGCCACCTGCGCGAGCGCGTGGACCCCCGCGTCTGTGCGTCCCGACCCCGCCACTTGCACCGGCGCGCCTTCCATGTCGCTCAAAATCTCTTCGAGCGTCCCCTGAATCGTGGGCAAATCGGGCTGCACCTGCCAACCATGGAAGCCGCCGCCATCGTAGGCGAGCGTGATCTTAATGCGCCGCATCGAAGTGCAGCCGGGTCACGCGGGGCGCGATCCGGGCTTCACCACCGGAATGCCGAGCGCGCACATTGGGCATTGCTCCGGATAATGCGCTGCGACCTGCAGCGTCGCCAGCGCCACCCGCGGCACGCCCACGCTCGCATGGCCACCCGAGCGATCGATAATCGATCCCGCCGCAAGCACGTTCACGCCCGCGCCCTGCAGCGTCTCGATCACGTCCTGCGTGCTGCCGCCGGTCGTGATCACATCCTCGATCACAATCGCGTTCTCCCCCGGCGAAACGGTGAACCCGCGCCGCAGAAGCATCTTCTTCGTCTCGGCGTCGCGCTCCAAAAAGAGAAACCGCGCGCCCATCGCCCGCGCCACTTCATGCCCGATAATCAGCCCCCCGATAGCCGGCGACGCGATAAACTGCACTCCCTTCGGCGCATATTGCCGCAGTTCCTCCGCCAGCAATCGCCCAAGCTTTTCCGCCGCTGCCGGATGCTGCAGCACCAGCGCGCATTGCAGATATTCGGCGCTGTGCAGCCCGCTGGTCAGCTTGAAATGTCCCTGAAGATAGGCTCCGGTGGACTTGAAGATTTCGAGAATGGACTCCGCTTGCGCCGTCACACTGGCATTATACGTGGGGCAGGCTTCAGCCTGCAGCGGGCCTTTAGCCCGCCGCTCCGATTGCTAAACTGGTCCCACCCGATGCGCGAAAAATCCACCGTATTGCCGCCGCTTTCGCCGCGCGAAATACTGCGCGCCGCGTTCTACATCGGCCTGCTGCTCTGGATCAATCTCTACATCGCGCGCGATTTCTTCAGCGGCCAAACCGCCTACATGAACTCCATGCACGGCTTCTGGGTCGCCATGGCGCGCCGCGGCAGCGGATGGTTCCATCCCGCGTGGTGGCCTTATTGGGATTGCGGCATGCCCTTCGAAGCCGCCTACGCGCCGCTCGTTCCCGCGCTCACCGCCGCATGGGCAGCCGTGATGCGCGTCTCAGACGTCATCGCTTTCTCGTCCGTGACCGGCCTCGCCTATCTTCTTGCGCCGGTTTCCCTCTTCCTCCTGGCCTGGGGATTGACGCGCGCCGCCGGAACAAGCTTCTTCGCCGCGTTGTTCTATTCGCTCGTATCGCCCACGCAACTCATCACGCCCGATGGCGATTTCCACTGGAACCGCATCTGGGAAGCGCGCCGCATGTTCCTCGTCACGCTATGGGACGACACGCCGCACCTCGCCGCGCTTGCCCTCTTGCCGCTTGCCATGCTCTTTCTCGTCCTCGCCGTCGAGAAGCGCCGGCGCATCTATGCAGCAGCCGCGGCAGTCGCCATCGCTGCCATGGCGATGGCCAGCGCATTCGGCCCCGTGATGGCCGCCATCGCGGCGCTCGCGCTGCTCTCCGCGTCGCCGGCCGGCGAGTGGAAACGCCGCGCGCTATGGATTGGTGGAATCGGCGTGTACGCATACCTCATGGCGATGGCGTTCATGCCGCCGTCCGTGCTCAGCGCCATCCGCGAATCCTCGTCCGTCAGCGACGAAGAAAAGTGGACTCTGACTTCCCTCGCCGCCATCGCCGCCGCCGTCCTCGGCTGGACCATCCTGCGTCATCTCTTCCGCCGTTATTCGGTCGACTGGCGCATGCAATTCTTCGCCTATTTCACCTGGATCGCCGCTAGCGTCCCGCTCGCTTGGGATTATCTGCATCGCCGCATCATGCCGCAGCCGGGCCGCTACAAATTGGAAATGGAGCTCGGCCTGGCGCTGGTCGCCGCGTTCGGCGCACGCGCGATCTTGCAGCGCGTTCCCGCTTCAATCCGGCGCGCGATCGTATGCATCCTCCTCGCGCTCGCCGTTGAGCAACTGGTCGAGTTCCGCAAGCTGGAAAAATCCTATCTCTTCCCGGTAGACGTGAAGAAGACGGTCGAATACCGCGCCTCCACATGGACCGCCAGCAATCTCCCCGGCGTTCGCGTGTTCTTCCCCGGTTCCATCGCGCAATGGGCCAATGCCTTCGCCGATGTCCAGCAGTTCAGCGGCGGCTCCTGGAGCATGGCCACCAACCAGAGCCAGCAGAACGCCGCCGCTGCGATCACCTTCGAACCCGCCGCGCGCGACCCGGACGCCAGCCTCTCCCTCAATTGGTTAAGAGCCTACGGTGTCGGCGCGATTGCCGTCAGCGGGAAGAATAGCGCCGAATATTGGAAGCCGTTCGTCGATCCCTCCCGCTTCGACGCGCTACCCGCGCTTTGGACCGATAGCGGCGTAACCATCCACCAGGTGCCCGCCCGCTCCACATCGCTCGCGCACGTCGTGCCCGAAGCCGCGATCGTGAAACATCCGCCTAAGACCCCGGAAGACACCGCCGAAGCATCGCGTTACGTAGCCGCGCTCGAAGATCCCTCGCTTCCCGCCGCCACGCTCGCATGGCGCGGCGAAGGCCAAATGCGAATCCGCGCCACCGCCAGTCCAGGACAAGCAATCTCCGTCCAGGAAGGCTATCACCCCGGCTGGCACGCGACCGTTGCCGGCGCCAGGCGTGAAATCTTCAAAGATGGATTGGGCCTGATGTGGCTCCGCCCCGAATGCAACGGCGCCTGCGAAATCGTCCTGGATTACACCGGCGGCTGGGAGCTTTGGATTTGCCGCGTCATCAGCTACGCCGCCATGGCAGGCTTGGTTGTCGCCTCTTGTGGCGACTGGAAGCAGCGACTTCAGCCCCACACCACCTAGTTTTTTGTGGGCAGGCTTTCAGCCTGCAGCGGGCTTTAGCCCGCCGTGCCGCGGATCTAGTGATCCCGGTCGGTAATCAAATCCGTCACCGCCATCAGCGCCCGCTGATACGCCGATTCCGGAAACTCCGCCATGATCTGCCGCGCCTTGTCCGTGAAAGCCTGCGCGCGTTCCTTCACGCGCTCGATTCCCTGATACTTCTTTAGCAGCGCCAGCACGCCCGAAAACGGCGCGCCATCGTAACTCCGCTGCTCTAGAATCCGCTCCACCATGCGCCGTTCCTGCGGCGTCGCCCGCTCCAGCGCGTACACCAGCGGCAGCGTCACCTTGCCCTCACGCAAATCGCCGCCCACCGGCTTGCCCAGCGTCACTTCGCGCGAAGTGAAGTCGAGCATGTCGTCCACCAGTTGGAACGCCATGCCCAGGTTCCACGCATACTCGCCCAGCCGTTCCTGAAAAGCCGCGTCCCCGTTGCCCGCGATCGCGCCCATGCGCGCGCACACCGAAAACAGGCAGGCCGTCTTGCGATCCAGCAGTTCCATGCAATCGGCCTCGGTCACATCGATGCGGCCAATCCAGTCAAGCTGAATCAGTTCGCCTTCCACCATCCGCTGCGTGAGCCCGATCAAATGATCGAGAATCTGAAAATTCCGCTCCCGCAGGGCGATTTGGAACGCCTGCATGTAAAGCCAATCGCCCGCCAGCACGCACGTATGGTTGCCCCACTTCACGTTCGTGGAAGGCCGGCCTCGGCGCGTTTGCGCGGCGTCGATCACGTCGTCGTGCACCAGCGTCGCCGCGTGAATCAACTCCACCACCGCGCCAAGCTGCACCGCCGAGTATCCATTGCCGCCTGCCAGCTTCGCCGAAAGCAGCAGCAGAGCGGGCCGCAACCGCTTTCCGCCGCTCGATTGCAGGTATTGGCCGATCGCCGTTACCGCGTCCACCGACGCGACCGATTCGGCCGTGATCTTGACCTCAACCTGCTCCAGGTCTTCTTGAATCAGGTCGAAAATCTCGCGGGCGGTCAGAACCTGCCCCAGCTTACCTAAGCTCATGTGAGATAACCAGTTTACCCGCTTGTAGGCTGATGCCGCAAACACAGCCTCTCGAAATTCCGCGTCGTCGTCTCGGCGATTGCCTCCGGCGTGCATCCGCGCACCTCCGCCAGACGGCGCGCCGTCTCCGCCACGAATGCCGGTTCGTTGCGCTTGCCGCGATGCGGAACCGGCGCAAGATAAGGACAATCGGTCTCCACCAGAATGCGGTCTTCGGGCGCCATTCGTGCGGCCTCGCGCAATGCCTCGGCCTTGGGAAAAGTCAGCACGCCGCCAAAGCTGAGATAAAAACCGAGGTCCAGCGCCTCCCGGGCCTGACGCTCGTCGCCCGTAAAGCAATGCATGATCCCCTCGCCCTGCCAGCGAGCGCGGAACACCTCCAGCGTGTCCTCCCAGGCCTCGCGCGTGTGGATCACAATCGGCTTCCCCGCCTCGCGCGCCAGATCCAACTGCCGCTCGAAGACCTCGCGCTGCACGTCGCGCGGCGAGAAATCGTAGTGATAATCCAGACCGATTTCGCCGATCGCCAGCACCTTGGGATGCCGCGTCAGTTCCCGCAAACGGCCGAAAGTTTCCTCCGTCGCCTTCGACGCATCGTGCGGGTGCACGCCGATGGTCGCGTATATAAAGGGATGCGCGTCAGCCAGGCGAACGCCCGCTTCGAGATCCGGCGGACCCTCGCCCGTCCCGATCGCCATCATCCGCTCCACACCGGCCGCCAGCGCCCGTTCGATCGCCGCGTCACGGTCGGCGTCGAATTGGTCGTTATCCAAATGGCAATGCGTATCGACCAGCGGCATGGTTATTTCAAACGCGCGCCGGGCTCGATATCTTCGTGGAATCCCACCAGCACCGGCTTGCCGCCTTCAATGGACGCCGCGACTATCATGCCGTTCGATTCGATCCCCTTCAACTTCCGCGGCTGCAGGTTGGCCACGATGGCCACTTTGCGGTTCAACAATTGCTCCGGCGCATACGCTTCCGCAATCCCCGCCACGATCGTGCGCGGCGCGCCTTCGCCGATATCCACTTTCATGTGCATCAGCTTATCGGAGCCTTTGACGCGTTCCGCCGACACCACCAACCCGACGCGCAGATCCACTTTCAGGAAATCATCGATGGGAATCCGCCCATCTGGCGGCGCTTTCCCCTCGTCGGCCTTTTTGCCCACCAACACCGCCTGCTCCGCCGAGATCTTTTCCTCCAACTCGCGCATCTTCGCTACCGCATCCTTCAATTCGAGGCGCGGAAACACCGGCGATACTTCGCCGATCGCGTGCCCATCCTTCAGCCCGCCCCAATGCAGCGCTTCGAACGTCATCGCATCCAGCGAATCTTTCATTCCGAGCTGCGCCCAAATCTTAGCGGTCGATTGCGGCAGCACCGGCGAAAGCAGCGCGGTGACCACGCGTAGCGCCTCCGCCGCCGTATAGAGCGTGGCGTCGAGCCCGTTCGGCTCCGGATTCTTCGCTTGCTTCCACGGCGCCTGCTCCACGATGAACTTATCCACCGCGCCGATGAGGCTCCACACGGCCTCCAACCCCTTCGAGAATTCGAAGCGGTCGAATGCGTCCTGCACCGCGATGATGGTTTGTTCCGCCAGCGTCGAAAATCCCGGCGCTTCCGCTGCTTTGATCGCTCCGCCCCGGTATTGCTTGACCATAGACAGCGTCCGGCTAGCCAGATTGCCCAGGCCATTAGCGAGATCCGAATTGTAGCGGCCCACCAGCGCGTCGTAGCTGAAGCTGCCATCCTGCCCGAACACGATTTCGCGAAGCAGGAAATACCGCAGCGCGTCCGCGCCCATCACCTCGCGTATAGGCTCCGCGCGCACGATGTTCCCGCGCGATTTGCTCATCTTGTCGTTTTCGAACAGCAGCCAGCCGTGCGCAAAAATATGTTTCGGCAACGGCAGATCCGCCGCCATCAGAAACGCCGGCCAGAAGACGGCGTGAAAGCGCACAATCTCCTTGCCAATCAGATGGAGATCGGCCGGCCACAAATCCTCGCCATCCACCGCGCTCATGTAACCGATCAGCGCGTCGAACCACACGTAGAAAACGTGCTTCCCCTCCACCGGCAGCGGGATTCCCCACTTCAGCGTCGTGCGGCTGATGGAAAGGTCGTTGAGCCCCTGCTTCACGAAGGAGATCACTTCATTCCGCCGCGTGTCGGGCTGAATGAAATCCGGCTGGTCCTGATACAGCTCCAGCAATTTTTGCGTGAACGCCGAAAGCTTGAAGAAATAATTCTCTTCCGTCACCGTTTCCGTCAGCCGCCCGCATTCCGGACAAGGGTCGCCCGGCTTGGCCTCGTTCACATATAACTCGTCATAGACGCAATACTGACCGGTGTAACTGCCCTTGTAAATGTACCCATTGGCAACGCAGCGCTCGAACAGCCACTGCACTTTCTTGTGATGCCGCGGGTCCGTGGTCCGCATCGTGCGATCCACACGAATATTCAGCTTCTCCCACTGCTTCTGAAATTCGGCGGCGATGGTATCGGCGAAAGCTTGCGGCGATTTGCCCGTGGCCTGGGCCGCACGCTCCACTTTCTGGCCGTGCTCGTCGGTACCCGTAAACATCACGGCGTCGAAGCCCTTCATGCGCTTATAGCGCGCGATGGTCTCGGCCGCCATGGTGGTGTAAGTGTGGCCGATATGCGGCGCGGCGTTCACATAGTAGAGCGGAGTGGTCAAGTAGTATTTCATCTGGATTGGTTGAGATATGCGAAGTTAGCTTCTGCGATTACCTTCTGTAACGGCGCGCCCGATTCCAGCGCCAGCTTGCGGCAGTCTTCGTACTCCGGAGCATAAGCGCCGTCTCCCGAGACTTTCACGCGCACTTTACCGTAGGGCGTCGCGACTTCCGTCCACGCGCGCGCCTGCACCCGCCGCTCGGCGTCGTACATGCGCAGCCCCAGCGTGGATGTTTCCTGAAAAATCAGTTGCGCCAGCGTCTCGCGATCTTCATGGCGCGAGATCGCGCGCAACAGCGTGCCCGGCCGCCCCTTCTTCATCACGATCGATTGCAGCGTCACATCCAATGCGCCCGCGTCCATCAACCGCTCCGACGCGTACGCCAGCACCTGCGGATTCGAATCGTCAATATTCGCTTCGATCACCGCAACCGTCTGCGCTTCGCTCGCGCCCGTCGGTTCGCCCAGGATCACGCGCAGCACATTCGCCTGTCCCGGAAAGTCGCGATCCCCCGCCCCGTAGCCGCTCCGTGCGATTTTGAGCGGCGGCATCGCGCCAAACGATTTCGTGAACGTCACGGCAATCGCCGCCCCAGTCGGTGTCGTCAATTCCATTGCCGGCCCGCGCGCGTACACCGGCGCATTTTCGAGCAATCGTGCGGTCGCGGGCGCCGGGACCGGAAGCACGCCATGCTCGGTGTTCACCGTGCCGCTGCCCACATTCACCGCCGAGCAGAACACTTCGTCCACGCCCAGCGAGTCGAACGCCACCGCCGCGCCCACGATATCCGCAATCGAATCGGCCGCGCCGACCTCGTGAAAATGAACCTTCTCGATCGGAACCTGGTGCGTCTGCGCTTCCGCTTCGCCCAGTCGCTGAAACACGGCGACGGCATCCCGCTTGGCGCGCGCCGAAATCTCCGCCCCTTCGATCATTTTTACAATGTGCGGTAAATGACGATGCTTCTTGGTCTCTTCCACCGCCACACGGAACTTAGTCGCCCCGATCCCCTGCCGCTTCACGCTTTCAAACGAAACCGTCGCGCCCACCGCCAGCGAATGAATTGCCGCGGCAATCGCATCGCGATCCGCGCCCGCATCGGCCAGCGCGCCGACAGTCATGTCGCCGCTGATGCCCGAAAAGGCGTCCAGATAACAGGTAAGGGCCACGTTTCAATTGTAGCCGTCAGCGCCGCGGCCGCTGTTTTGGCGCAATCAGCTTGATGATGGTCTTCGGCTTCCCGCTCGCCGGCATCGGCGTCTTTGCCTGCTCGAGCGCCGCCGCAATCAAAGCCTCTACCTCCGGGTGTCTGATCGTCGCTGTCCTGTCGAGGCGAAGAAAGCGGTTCTGCGTGCCGCTCCCCTCCAGCAATTTGCCCGGATCCGGCAACTTCGATCCCCAGTAGAAATTGAGATTGATCCCCGTCACATTCGCCGAGAGCGAAACAACGCAATCCGACGTGCGTTCCGTCGAGGAGTATCCAATCACGAAAAAGTTGTAGTTGTCGTACACCAACTCATTCGCCGTGGGAAGCCGCTTCTGCACCGCCGCCCGGCAAGCCCGAAGGAACTTCGCCATCAGCGGATCGAACTTGGCGATAAAACCCGCGACCTGGGTTTCTACTTTCGCGTCGGATCCCATCCGTCCTCCCCCGCCAAAAACCGCTTCGTCTCGTACTGCGCCGCCTGTTCCGCCGTTAGGCGCTTCATATGCGGATCGCGCTCGTTCGGATGCGCCCCCGGTCCCGACGAGTTGTATTCCGCATAGAACACCGTATCCAGATAATGCGTCTCGCCTGGATGCCATTCGCGCCATCCCGCCGCCGCAATATGCGCGCCCATCTCGGTGTTCAGAAATACCACCGACGCAAACTGCCGCCACGGACGCCCCAGCCAAACATCCGTCACGCCCGGCTCCGCCGTCAGACGGCAATGATTGAACACATAGATGCTGTCTTGGTTCGCGGCGCTCTTGCCTTGCGCCGTCACGTACCCGCCGCTATGCACGGTGTTGTGGATCTCGCAGTTCTCGAACACCGCCTTCGCATCGCCGAAGATGAAGTCCACATTCCCTTCTATGTAGCAGTCCGCAAAGTATTGCCGCGCCGGAACACAAACGCCGTTGCTGCATCCGCGGCCTGCGGCATAGACGGTGTCCTGATTGCCCAGCAGTCGCACATTGCGGGATACTGCGCGGTCGGCCACCGCCAGCAGCGCCAGCGCTTGCGACCCCTGCGAAGCTTGCGCGTGCGTGCGGTTGTAATCGTTGGCGAAAGTAAGATTCTCCGCCGTGAAGTTATCGAAGCGCACCTCCACCGTCGCCGACTTGGTCGTTCCGCCCGCCGAGGCCGCGCTATCGTCGAACACAACTACGGCCTTCCTCGGGTCGCTGTCCGTCCCGCGCAGATGGATGTTCGGCTTCGTGATGCGGATTCGCTCCCGGTACGTTCCCGGCGCGATCGAAATCACCGCTCCCGTATCCGGCGCCGCGTCGATGGCTGGCTGGATCCTGCGGAAGTCTGCGGCGCCCGATGCCGAGACGCGCAGAGTAGCCTGGCGCACGTCTTGCGCGTGAATCGCGACCGTCACTGCCAACAGCGCCAGTAGCTTTCTCATTGGCCGTTGCGCCCTATTTTTTCTTCGCTTCGATACGAATCTTCTTCAACGCCGCCGCATCTTGCGGCAACTCAGTCTTTCCCGCCGGAAATTCATTTTTCTGAAAGATAAACGCGAAGAGATCCGCATTCTGCGCGCGGGTCAAGCTGCCTGGCTTGTCCGCGGGCATGGTGCTCTTAACGATTTCGAAGACATCGTCCGCCGTTTGGTTCTTCCAGGTGTCAGTAAACTCAGAGCCCGCGAGCGGCGGCGCCTGGCCGTCGCCCTCCAGTTGGTCGCCATGGCACATTGCGCAGGATTTCGCATACACATCGGCCCCGCGCTTCGCCTGCTCGGCGGTGTAGACGCCGTCCAAAACGGAACCCGTGGTTTGCGTTTGTGAAAATGCAAGAGCGGCCACGCCAATCGCTGCGCCAACTCGGAACCATGCGAAAAATCTCATCACTCCATCGTATTCTAGACGTATGACCCGAACCGTTTGCGGACTGTTGCTGGCAGCCAGCGCCATCGCTTTCGTTACCTTTTCCACCCGCGCCGCCGCTCCTCCCGCATGCGACGCCGGCAATGGAGGCATTTCCCTACCGGACGGTTTCTGCGCCATGGTTGTCGCCAATGATATTGGCCACGCGCGCCATATTGCCGTCGCCCCCAACGGTGACATCTACGTCTCGCTGCAACCCGGACGCGGCCAGAAAGGCGGCGCCATCGCTTTGCACGACACAAAAGGCGACGGACACTTCGACGTCAAGGAAAATTTCGGTTCCGGCAGCACCACCGGCATCGCGCTCCATAATGGATACCTCTATCTCGCGCACCCCACGTCGGTCGAGCGTTACAAGATGACCGCCGGTCAACTCGTCCCGAAGGGCGAGCCCGAGGCGATCGTGGCCGATATTCCCCTACAGCGCGAACACGAGGACAAAGGCATCGCCTTCGACGGAAAAGGCGGTATGTACATCAATTTCGGGGCGCCGTCGAATGCCTGCCAGTCGCAGGATCGCCGGCCCAAGGTGCCGGGCCAGGATCCGTGTCCATTGCTCGATAAATTCGGCGGCGTCTGGAAGTTCGACGAGAACAAAGTTGGACAAAAGCAGGAAGACGGCGTGAAGTTCGCCACTGGCATGCGCCAAATGCCCGCTATTACGTGGCACGATGACGCGCTCTACGTCGTAATGAACAACCGCGATCAGCTCGACACGCTCTGGGGGACCATGTTCACCGGGCAGGAAAACGCCGAGCGCCCCGCCGAGCCCATGTACAAAATTACCGCTGCGCAAGCCGGCGCTAATTTCGGCTGGCCCTATTGCTTCTTCGATTATGGCCAGCAGAAGCTGCTCCTGAATCCGGAGTACGGCGGCGATGGAAAGACGCAAGGCCGCTGCACGCAATTCTCCTTGCCGGTCACCAGTTTCCCCGCGCACTGGGCCCCCGTCGATGTCATGTTCTACACCGGTTCGCAATTTCCCGCGAAGTACAGGAACGGCGCGTTCATCGCCTTCCACGGCTCCTGGAACCGCTCGCCCATGCCCCAGGATGGCTACAACGTGACCTTCCAGCCCTTCTCTGGCGGCAAACCATCCGGAAAATTCGAGATCTTCGCCAATGGATTCGCTGGCGTTCCGGAATTGAAGAATTCCAATCAAGCCGTCGCGCGCGCCGATGGCGTAGCCCAGGCGCCCGATGGATCGCTCTATATTGCTGAAAGCCAGAAGGGTAAGATCTGGCGTGTGTTTTACCGCACAAAGTAGGTCTCAAATGCGATTGCGGTCGCGCATTCTAATTCCGCTCGCTTTCGCCCTGGTCATGCATGCCCAGGGCGTCGCGGGCGACGATTCCCAAGCGCGCCCGCCGGTCACTAAGGCCGATTTGCAGATCGTGAAGCGCGCGAGAGAAATCCTCAATTCGCCCGCCAAATGGAATCGCGCCGATACGCGCATCTGCCCGCGCGGCGCCAAAATTTTCAGCCTCTATTGCGCCCTCGAAAAAGCCACCGACGAAGTCAGCGGCGCCTTCGAACATCGCGGCGCGGCCATGCAGGAGGCGCGCTTCGTCATCGATACCATTGCGCCAAACAATAATTACGACCATCGTCTGATGGGCTACAACAACGACCGCAAGACGCGCTTCGCTGACATCCAAAACGTCTTTCGCCTCATGGAAGAGAGCATCGCCAAGCGGCTCGCCGATCCACGCTTAAATGCGTCCACGCACGTTGCCCGTCAAGACTCGCCGGCCGCGCCACCACAGCCTCCGCCGCCGCTAACTCAAGCCGACCTCCAAATCCTGAAGCGCGCCCGCGAGATTCTCAGCTCACCAGCCAAGTGGAATCGCACCGACAACCAGTCTTGCCCTTCGAATGCCGCCACCTTCAGCCTCTTTTGCGCGTTTCGCATGGCGATCGAGCAGGTGAGCGGACCCTTCAACAACAGCGAAGCCGCCATCCAGGAAGCCCGCCAACTAGTTACTGAGGCCGATCCCAAAGACGCCAGGTATAGCGCCCGTCTGACCGATTACAATAACGACCCCGCCGTTTCGTTCGAAGACATACAAAAGCTGTTTCAGACCGTCGAAGACCGCATTACAAAGCGAATTTCCGGTCAATAGCGCCTCTACCAGCCCACCCCGTCCACATATCCCCTCCCGGCGGTAGTTACCGCCGCGGGGGGCGTCGCGTCTCTACAATTGCGAGCCAACAAAGATTGAATCCAGACAGCGATTCTGGTTCGCAACACTAAGCTCTCAAAGGAAAAATACACATGACCACCAAATCGCTTCTTCTCATCGGAACCCTGGCTCTGGCTGGCCTCGCGAGCGCCAAGAGCTATGACATTGTTCTCTCCGGCGCCACCAAAGCTGGCAACATTGAACTCGGCGCAGGCCAGTATTCGCTGCAAGTGAAGGGCACGAATGCCGTGTTCACCAACGTCGAAACCGGGAAGAGCTTTACAGCGGCCGTGAAGGTGCAGAACGCAGGCAAGAAGTTCGAACAGACCGCCGTCGACTCCCAAAAACAGAACGGCCAAGATCAGATCAAGTCGATCGAGCTGGGCGGCTCCTCCACGCTCCTCGAACTCGGCGAGTAATATCCCCCAACCCATGACCCCGAAACGGCGGAGGCGCTGGGGGCTCGGAGAACGCCAACAACGTTCCCCGGCTCCCGGCGCCTCCGCCGCTTTCGTTTTCTGGTGGCCTGTTTTCTAGTCGCCGCCGCGCCCGCCGCGTCCGGCCTGCGGCTTGGGCATCGGCTTGCGCGGGATCATCTCCGCGCGCGATGCCGTGTTGTAAAGGAACCACGCCTCAATCGCTGCCGCCTGCTCCAGATCGTTCGGCTGCAACCGGTCGTAGACGTCCATATTCGAATGGTGCGTCCGTGAACCGTACTCCAGCGGATCCTGAATGAACTGGAACGCCGGCAGTCCGATGTTGTCGAACGGCACGTTGTCCGTGCTGCCGGTGGCCCGGATAGTCAGCGTCGAAGCCCCCAGATCCTTGAACGGTTCCAGCCAGGCGCGGAAAATCGGTTCCACCATGTTGTTGTCCTGCATGTACACGCCGCGAATACGCCCCGACCCGTTATCCAGGTTGTAATAGGCCGAAAGCTTGGCATACTCCGGCTTAGCCTTCATGTCCGTTGCGTCCGCGAAGTGGTCGCGCACATAGGCGCGCGAACCCAGCGTTCCCTG
>CAVUQS010000006.1:0-152957 GCA_963743705.1 Bryobacterales bacterium
ACAGGTTCAATGATTAGGGTGTGATCCCAACAGAGCAATGGGACGCGGAAACTCAAGAATATCGCAGTCTTCAAGGCCGACCGGAGTCGGAAAGACAACTCTCGCAATGAGCAAGCGTACACTTTGGCAGTGCATCAACCGCACCATTCCCACCACTAGAAGCCAAAGAGAATATCCACCAGGGCATGAGAACAGGCACACAAAGTCGGCCAAGAGCGCGCACATAGGCACTTAGAGGCTTGCGGGCGCCGCAGCTCACCGCTGAACCTGCCAGTTAACCAAGTGGCCTGCACAACTCGGAGAATGTGAGAATTCGGGGAGCTCTTCCGCCGAACCCGCTCGTTGGTCCGGTGGCACCATTCTCTAGCCCAGCAGCGAATACGCGAATTTTGGCCATTTTGGCGCAAATTACGCGAATGCTGGGTCAACCGAGAACAGCACAAACGCGAGGTGGAGGTTATTGGCTCCTCAGGTAGGACTCGAACCTACAACCCTTCGGTTAACAGCCGAATGCTCTACCATTGAGCTACTGAGGAGCAACAGGTGTGTGTCATTCCATTAAAACAGACGGCCCAATCGCTGTCAAACGCACATCGGCTACACTCGGTCCATGTCCGCAAACGGCACTTTGACGCTCGGGCTTGCGCAGATTGCGCCGGTCTGGCTTGACCGCGCCGCGACCCTCGCCAAGGCCGGCTCCTACGTCGAACAAGCGGCCGCGCGCGGGTGCCAACTCGTCGCGTTCGGCGAGGGGATGGCGCCGGGGTATCCGTTCTGGGTCGAATTGACCGATGGCGCGCGCTTCAATTCGCCGCTGCAGAAGGAAATCTTTGCGGAATATGCGCAGCAGGCGGTGCAATTGGAAGCGGGGCATCTCGACGACCTTCGCGCGATTGCCGCGCGGCGCGGCATCGCCATCTACCTCGGATGCATCGAGCGGCCTGCCGATCGCGGCGGGCATAGCCTCTATTGCTCGCTGGTGTTCATCGCGGCCGATGGCGCTATCGGCTCGGTGCACCGCAAGCTCATGCCGACCTACGAAGAGCGGCTCGTCTGGTCGCCGGGCGATGGGCATGGGTTGCGCACGCACGCGCTCGGCGCGTTCCGCGTGGGCGGTCTGAACTGCTGGGAAAACTGGATGCCGCTTGCGCGCACTGCGCTTTACGCGCAAGGCGAGGATCTGCACATCGCCGTCTGGCCCGGATCGCGCCGCAACACGCGCGACATCACGCGCTTCATCGCGCTCGAATCGCGTTCCTACGTGGCGTCGGTTTCCGGCTTGATGCGCCGCGAGGATATCGGCTCCGGCGCGGCTTGGCGCGACGCTACTACCACGGCAGCGCCTGAGATTCTGGCCGACGGCGGATCATGCCTTGCGGGTCCGGATGGCGAATGGATTATCCCGCCCGCCGGCACGGAAGAAACGCTGCTGGTGGCCACCATCGACCATCGCCGCGTGCTCGAAGAGCGGCAGAATTTCGATCCGGCCGGCCACTACGGACGCCCCGACGTCACGCGCCTCGAAGTGAACCGCTCGCGTCAGAGTATCGCTGCTCTGCAGGACTAAATTAATTCGTTGAGCAATTCCGGGCGCGGATGCGCAATCACAACCTTATTGACCAGCATCCCTTTTTGGCCCACCACCGCGGCCGCCGAATCTACCGCGCTCTGCACCGCGGCCACGTCTCCGGTCAGCGTCACGAAGGCCTTGCCGCCGAGGGCCATGGCCAGGCGAATCTCGATCAGCTCCACGTTGGCGGTCTTCACGGCCGCGTCCGCGCCTTCGATCAGCGACGCCACCGAGAACGATTCGACGATCCCCAGCGCTTCGAGCGTTTCCACTTTGTTCGAACCGCTGATCGCCGGGAATACGGTCTCGTGGAGGTTCGGAATCACGAACGAATCGATGATCGAAAAGTTGCCCTGGCTGATGCCGGCCGAGACCGCGGCTTCCACCGACGCCACCTCGCCGCGCACCATGATCATGTATTTGCCGGAGCAAATGGATCGCGACAGCACCAGCTCCACGTCCGCCGCTTTCAACATGGCATCGCACGCCAGGTAGCCCGCCGCGATGCTGGTCAGCTCGATCAACCCAATGGAATTCTTTGCCATTTACGCCACAATCTCCACCGCATCCGCGGTCACAGCGCGCACTTTGCCGCCGATGCTCGCGTGCACGTCGGCCCCGAGTTTGCCCTCTTCCACGCGGCCCACCACGTGACCCTTTTTCACCTTCGCGCCCACACTCACCACCGGGGCCGCCGCCTGCCCCGCGTGCTGCTTCATCTTGATGCGCACCACCGCGGGCTTCAGGTCCACGGCTTCGTAGGGCGTCTCGCGCTCATATTCTTCCACGTGCAATCGCTTGCGCAGTTGCGCCAACGGAATGCGGCGATATTCCTTCATGGGGTGCACTTGCACGGGCTTTTGCTGCACGAACTGCAACCCGGCCGCTCGGCGGTCGGTCTTGCCCAGGTCGCACGCTTCTTTCGGATACAAATCTTCGGGACACGCGTACAGCGTGCAAATGCCGCACGCGCAGCACAACTCCGACCACTGGTTCCAGATCTCGGAACCAGTCGAAGTGAAGCCCAAACTGCGCATCACCTTGTGCGGTTGCACGTCATATCCCAACAAATAGCGCGGGCAGAATTCCGTGCAGTAGCTGCACTGATCGCACGCCGATTTTCCGATCTGGCGCATCTCGTCGACCGAGCGCGTGCGGCGCGTGAACAGGTAATGATCGCGCGGCAGCACGATGAGGCCGCCGGTGGTCTTGGTGGCGACATCGTCGAGATCGAAGCTCACCGTGCCCATCATGATGCCGCTGACGAAGAGGCCAAAGTCGCTCACGGTGGCGCCGCCCGCAGCCGCGATCAGATCACGGAAGCTCGTCCCAACCGGCGCCCAGAACGATTTCGCCGTCTTCACGGCGCCGCAGATTGAAAGAAAAGTCTCCGTCACCGGTTTGCCTTGCGCCGCGCGATGCACGTTGTAGAGCGATTCCACGTTGCTCACTACGCATCCCACTTGCAGCGGAATTCCGGCGGGCGGAATCAAGCGTCCGGTGGCGGTATAGACCAGTTCGTACTCATCGCCGGAAGGGTAAAAATCGCCGAGCATGGTGAATTCGACGCGGTCGTTCTTCAAATGCTGCTTGAGCGCATCGGCGGAATCCGCATTCTTGCTCTTGATGCCGAATTTGCCGGTCTTCGCGCCGGTGGCCTCCATCATGAGCTCCATGCCGGAGACGATTTCGGCGGGGAAATGCTTCATGATCTCGGCGTCTTTGTGGATCAGCGGCTCGCACTCGGCGCCGTTGGCGATCACGTATTCCACTTGCGATTGCGCCTTCACGTACGTGGGAAAGCCGGCGCCGCCCGCACCGACCACGCCGTGTTCGCGCAATTGCTCGCTCAACATCAGATGCTCAGCATAACTAATGGCGCATCCATAATGTCATAAACTGGAAGATTCCATGGCAAAACTCCAAAGCTACACGATCACGCAGGGCAAGAACCGCGCGGGCGCGCGCTCCATGCTGAAGGCCATCGGCTTCACCGATGAGGATCTAGCCAAGCCGATTATCGGCGTCGCCAACACATGGATCGAGACCATGCCGTGCAACTTCAATCTGCGCGAGCTGGCCACCCACGTTAAGGCCGGAATCCGCGCCGCCGGCGGGACGCCGATGGAGTTCAACACCATCGCCATCAGCGACGGCGTCACCATGGGCACGGAAGGCATGAAGGCGTCGCTGGTCAGCCGCGAGCTGATCGCCGATTCCATCGAGCTGCTGGTGAAGGGACACATGTTCGACGGCATTGTGGCGCTGGTGGCGTGCGATAAGACCACGCCCGGCGCCGCGATGGCCGCGCTGCGCACCAACGTTCCCACGGTGGTGCTGTACGGCGGTTCTATCATGCCCGGCGAATACAAGGGCCGCGCCATCAGCATTCAGGATGTCTATGAAGCTATCGGCGCTAACGCGGTGGGCAAAATCACCGACGAAGAGCTGAAGGAAATCGAAAATCGCGCGTGCCCGGGCGCCGGCGCGTGCGGCGGACAATTCACGGCCAACACCATGGCCACCGTGATGGAATTGATCGGCCTTTCACCCATGGGCACGGCTTCGGTTCCGCAGCCCGACAAGCGCAAAGAGAAGATCGCGTACCAGTGCGGCAAGGTCATTATGGACGCGGTGAACAACAACCTGCGGCCGCGTGACATTTGCACGCGCACGGCGTTCAACAATGCTATCGCCGGCGTGGCGCTTACCGCGGGATCGACGAACGCGGTGCTGCATTTGCTCGCGATGGCTCGCGAAGCCGAGGTGCCGCTGTCGATTGACGATTTCGAGCCTATCTGCGCCCGCACGCCTGTGCTGGCTGACCTCAAACCCGGCGGACGTTTCATGGCGGCCGATGTCGACAAGGCCGGGGGCATCCCATTGATCGCGCAGCGGCTGCTCGAGGGCAAGTTCGTGGATGGCTCGGCCATGACGATCACTGGGCGAACGTTTGCCGATGAGGCGGCGCAGGCCAAGGAAACGGCAGGGCAAGAAGTCATACGGCCGTTGAGCAATCCGCTCAAGCCGCGCGGCGGCATTGCCATCCTGCGCGGAAGTCTCGCGCCCGAAGGGTGCGTCATCAAGCTCTCCGGCCACAACAAGAAGGTGCACACGGGTCCGGCGCGCGTGTTCGAGCGCGAAGAAGATGCGCGCCTCGCGGTGCTCGAAGGTAAGATCAAGCCGGGCGACGTGGTGATTATCCGCTATGAAGGGCCGCGCGGCGGACCAGGCATGCAGGAAATGCTCAGCGTTACGGGCGCGATTGTGGGCGCGGGATTATCCGATAGCGTGGCGCTGCTTACCGACGGCCGTTTCAGCGGCGCGACTTACGGATTCATGATTGCCCATGTCACCCCCGAAGCCGCAAACGGCGGCCCGATCGCGGCGGTACACGAAGGCGACACGATCGTGATCGATGCCAACCGCGGCGCGCTCGATTTGGATATCGATCCGGCGGAATTGAAGCGCCGGCTGGCCGAGTGGAAACCGCCCGCGCCGCATTACACCACCGGCGTGTTCGCGAAGTATTGGAAGCTGGTGGCTTCGGCGTCCGAAGGCGCTGTGACGCGGATCTAGAAAGGCGGCAGGGGCGCCGTTAGCCAGGTCGATCCGCAGCCCGCGGACATCACGTAGCGGCCGCTTTTCGATGGCAGAACGAATGTGAATCCTTTGGAGAGACGGCCCTGCGAGTCAATTTTGGTCCGCGCATCCCTCGATCAAACTGCAAGGAAAGCAGGAAGTAATCCCCGTCCGCCAGATGATGCTCGATGTGGACCACGCGCCCGGTTACTTTGGTTCCGGCGGCCAACAGGGTTTGCTTGGCGGCCATAACGTTCTTTGCCACGTGGGCGGTGAAGGCATCTCCCGCGGGCGGCAAGGTTGGTGTCGATCGACGTTTCGAAAATCAGCGAAACCTGCCGGTCGGCCGCGGCAACTGAGCCGTGCGCACTTCCAAGCGCACGAGATTCGCTGATTCCAGATCGAGCCAAAACCGGCCGTCGTAAGCGACGACGTTATATATACCGAGCGTGCCAACCTTATAGTGGCTGGCGGATTCCGGCACCCGAAATCGGTATTCCAAAAGCCTTCGGCCGTTTAGCTTTTTCTCGCCGTCATAAGTGAACATCGCCCCTTTGTTCGTGAAGATGTCGCCAAGAAAAGACGCGAACGGTCGCGTACCAATGGGGCCGCCGTCGCCGATTTCTTTGAGTTGGTTTGCGTCGAAACGTGCGGCGCCGGGCCAGGAGAAGATTTCGTATCCGGCGTCGGCGACTTCCACATCGAATCGCAGGCGGTCTGTCGCCACCTTTTCCGTGGTCATCATGCCGGCATTCCGGCTGGCGATGATGTTATCGCAGGAGGGCCCGAGGACGCGCCGCGAGCGAAAGTAGGTAAGGTCCACCGTCGCCGAGCACGTGTATCGCGGCATCTGCCGGACGATGGCCTGCGTGGCTTGGCGGCAACTTCGCCCGAATCCACGCGGGGTTGAGCCGATACCGGCAGAATGCCCGCAAGCGAAAGAAACGCAAAGAGCCTGACGCTTTCTGCCATCTATCAAATGTTGTACCCTTGAACTGATCCGGAGTTCAAGCTAATGCCTTACAAACTCACCGTAAACGGACGCTCTACCTCGGTAGACGTGGCCGCGGACACGCCCCTGCTTTGGGTGCTCCGCGACGTTCTTAACCTGCATGGCACGAAGTATGGCTGCGGAATCGGCCAGTGCCGCGCCTGCACGGTTCATCTGAACGGCGTTGCCGTTCAGGCGTGCCTCACGCCTATCTCGGCGGTGGGTACGAAAGGGGTCACTACAATCGAAGGGCTATCCGCCGATGGAACCCATCCAGTGCAAGTCGCATGGCAGGATCTGGATGTCCCGCAGTGTGGCTATTGCCAGGCGGGGCAGATCATGTCGGCCGTGGCGCTGCTCGCGAAGAACACCAAGCCCACCGACGCGGATATCGATAGCGCCATGAACGGCAACCTGTGCCGCTGTGGAACTTATCTGCGCATCCGCAAGGCCGTTCACAAGGCGGCTGAGCTGACCTCAATCGCATCCACCAAGAAACCGGCCGCTGTTGTGGGCGGCGGGCAAAATCAATAAGGAGGGCTGACATATGCGCATCGACCGGCGATCATTTTTAAGAATCAGCGCGCTCGCGGGCGGCGGCGTCGCCCTCGGCTTGTATACGGAACCCAAGGCAAAAGCGCAGGGCCGCGGCGGCCCTCAGGTTCCGCCCAATCCGCACGCATTTATCCGCGTGGCGGTGGATGGCACGGTGACCATCGTGGCCAAGAATCCGGAGTTGGGCCAAGGCGTTCGCACTATGCTGCCTATGCTCATCGCGGAAGAGCTAGACGTGGATTGGAAGCAGGTCAAGATCGAGCAAGCCGATCTCGACTCGACAAAGTACAATGGCCAAAGCGCCGGGGGCAGCACGGCCACGCCGACGAATTGGAACCCCATGCGCCAGGTGGGCGCAGCCGGGCGCGCGCTGTTTGTTGGCGCGGCGGCGAAGACATGGAGCGTCCCTGCGGCGGAATTGACCACGGCCTCGGGCCACGTGTATCACAGGTCGTCGAATCGCTCGATGGGTTATGGCGAGTTGGCCGCCACGGTTGCGGAAATGCCTGCGCCGGATCTGGGCTCGCTCAAGCTCAAGGACCCGAGCGAATACAAGATCATCGGCCACTCGCAGCAAGGCGTCGACGTCAAGGCCATTACGATGGGCAAGGCGCAGTTCTGCATCGACGTGACGCTGCCGGGCATGCTCTTCGCCTGCTTTGAAAAGTGCAGCGTGCTCGGCGGAAAAGTGGTCAGCCACAATCTCGACGAGATCAAGACGCAGCCGGGCGTGCGCCACGCGTTCGTGGTCGAGCGGCCGGATATCGCCGATCTGTCGGCTCCCGGCGACCCCGGTCTTGAAAACGGAATCGCCATCGTGGCCGACACGTGGTGGCAAGCGCAATCCGCGCGCAAGAAGCTGAAGATCACTTGGAACGAAGGTCCACGGGCCGCGGATTCCTACAGCAGCGCGGCGCTCGCGCAACGCGCCGACGAGATGAGCAAGCAGGCGCCGCAGTGGGAAATCAAGACAGATGGCGACGCGGAAGCGGCGTTCAAGAGCGCCACGAAGGTGATCGAGGCTGGCTATTCGTATCCGTTCATCGCCCACGCGCCGCTCGAGCCGCAGAACTGCACGGCGCATTTCCATGATGGCAAGCTCGAAATCTGGAGCAACAGCCAAACGCCGGCGGGCGGACGGCGTCAGACCGCGCAAACAGCGGGAATCGATGAGCAAGACGTCATCGTGCACATGGTGCGCGGCGGCGGCGGCTTCGGACGGCGCCTCACCAACGACTACATGATAGAAGCGGGCTATATCGCCAAGCAGGTGGGCGTGCCCGTGAAGTTGCTGTGGTCGCGCGAAGACGATATGGCGCACGATTACTATCGTCCCGGCGGCTTCCAATATTTAAAGGGCGGTGTGGACGCATCGGGCAAGGTGGTCGCCTGGAGCAACCACTTCATCAGCTACGGTGACGCCGCGAGCAAGCGCTTCGTATCGTCGGGCGCCATGGGGCCCTCGGAATTTCCGCAGCGCTTCATTCCCAATTACTCGTTGGGTGCATCGGTGCAGCCGCTCGGTATCCGCACGGGAGCATTGCGCGCGCCGAGCAGCAACGCGTTCGCGTTTGTGATCCAGCAGTTCATCGATGAGCTGGCGCACGCGGCCGGGAAAGATCCAGTGGAGATGCGGCTCGATATTCTCGGTTCGCAGATGCCGGGCCAGGGCGGCATGAACGCTTCCCGCATGATCGGCGTGGTGAAAGCCGCGGCCGAGAAATCGAATTGGGGCAAGCGCACGCTACCCAAGGGAACCGGCATGGGCATGGCATTCCACTTCAGCCACGCGGGTTACTTCGCGCACGTGGCCGAGGTGACGGTGAGCGCCTCGAATAAGGTAAAGGTCAACAAATTCTGGGTGATTGGCGACGTGGGCAGCCAGATCGTCAACCCCAGCGGCGCGGAAAACATCTCCGAAGGCGCAGTGATCGATGGGCTCAGCGAAATGATGGGCCAGGAAATCACGGTCGAAAAGGGCCGCGTGGTGCAGACCAACTATCATCAGCACACCATGGTGCGGTTGGCGCAGGCGCCGGCAAATATCGAAATCCATTTCGTGAAGACCGAAAATCCGCCTACCGGTCTCGGCGAACCGGCGCTGCCGCCCGCGCTGCCTGCGGTGGCCAACGCCATCTTCGCGGCTACCGGGAAACGCGTGCGTCACTTGCCGCTTTCGAAGTCCGGCTATAGCTGGGCGTAACGATTGCGGTTCTCCGTTTTCCTCCTGGCGGCGCTCGTCCCTGTGGCTCACGGCCAGAGCGACGAGCGCCGCGTCGTTTCGCCCGATGGGCGCGTGGAATTCCGCATCTCGATTGCTCCGCCCGATTCCGGCGGCTATCTGCAGCGCCTGGCTTACGAGGTTTTCGTGCAGAGCAAGCCGGTCATTGCGCGCTCTTACCTGGGCCTCGATATCTGGCTGCAGGAGCCTTTGCTGGGCGAGAACGACGGCATCACCGGCGTCGTGACGGGGTCGGGCGCCGGATACAACTCGCTGATAGCCCAATACATGCAGAATGGCTCGATCGGCCGGCTGATCAACATCGAGGCGCGCGCGTATAACGCCGGCGTGGCTTTTCGCTACGTGTTGCCGCTGAGCACGCCGCTGAAGGAACTGCTGATTGCGGACGAAGCCACGGAATTTCGCTTCACGCATCCCATCGACTGGCCGCGCGAGCAGCGGCCGCCGCTGACGGTGGCGCAGCCGGGCGTCGGTTGGATCGCGATTACCGAAATTCCACTGGCGAAGTTCCCGGCGATGTCGCTGGCGCGGTTAGACGCGAATGCTGTGGTGACGCGCCTGCCTCCGAAGGCTGATAATCCGGACCGGGCATACGAAGGCGCGACGCCATTTACCGGTCCATGGCGCGTGATCGTGATCGGAAAAGATCGCGAACATCTGCTGGATTCGCCATTGCTAAAAAGCCTGAAATAATAGGTGGTCAACCATGAAACGCCGCCCAATCGCATTGCTTACAGTTTCTATCGCGCTTTTCGCCACGGAGCCCAATAGCGCCACGCGCCGCTGGTGGGCGCATGTCACCGCTCTTTCAAACGACAGCTTGCAGGGCCGCGACACGGGCAGCGAAGGATACCGCAAAGCCGCCGCTTACGTAGTGACGCAGTTTGAGAAGAACGGCTTGAAGCCCGCGGGCGAGCACGGCTATTATCAGACCGTTCCGTTGCATGAAGTGCGCTTCCGAGCGGATCGCTCCACGGTGGAGCTGGCGCGCACCGCCGGTTCCGAAAAGCTGCAATGGTTGCGCCAGATCAGCGTGCCCGCGCGGTTGGGAACGCCGGAATCGATCGATGCGCCACTGGTCTTCGCGGGCAGCGGCGATGCGCCCGCCGATCTCGATCTGAAGGGCAAAATCCTGGTGCAACTCGGCGGAGGGCGCGGCGGCGCCGCTGGTGGCAGAGGCGGCCGCGGAGGAGGCGCGCGCACCGGAATTGCGGGGACGCTTTCCATCGATACCATCGCCGGTCCGGAGCCGCCGCGCTGGCCGGTGCAATATGCGGTGCAGATGACCATCGCCGATGGCGCTGCGCCTGCCGGCCGCGGGGGCGGGAATGGGCCGGGCGGTTTGGCGATGCGCTTCAACCCCGAAGCCGCGCCCTCGCTCCTGGAAGGCTCCGGCCACACCTACAAAGAGCTGACCGACCTGCGCGATCAGGAAAAGCCGCTGCCGTGGTTTGCGATTCCGGCGACGCTGAAAGCTCATCTGGTTTTCGACGCCGTCGACTTGCAATCGGACAATATTCTCGCCGTGCTACCCGGCTCCGACCCTGTGCTTTCGAAGGAATACGTGGTCGTCTCGGCGCACCTGGATGGCTACGGCATCGGCGAGCCATGGGGCACGGACAACATCTACAATGGCGCGTTCGACGATGCGGCTTACGTGGCCACGCTGATCGATATGGCGGAGCGGCTGCACGATTCGGGCACGAAGCTGAAGCGCTCGTTGCTCTTCTGTGTGGTGACGGGCGAAGAGAAGGGGCTGCTGGGCTCGAAATACTTCACGGCGCATCTGACGATTCCCAAAGAACAGCTCGTCGCCGACGTCAACCTCGATCAACTGCGCCCCATCTTCCCGCTGCGCACGCTGACGATGCTGGCGATTGACGAATCCTCGCTGGGCGATACGGCCAAGAGCGTCGCCGCGACGATGGATATCAAGATTCAGCCCGATCCCGAGCCCGGGCGTAACCTGCTGCGGCGTTCGGATCATTACAGCTTCATGCAGATCGGAGTCCCCGCGACCGGGTTTATTTTCGGGTATGTGCCGGGCACGCCGGATGAGGCCGCCTATCGCGAATGGTACGCAAAGCGCTATCACACGCCACTGGACGATTTAAACCAACCGTGGGTGCCCGACGCCGCGGCCAAGTTCAACGATTTCTTCAACAAACTGGTGTACACGCTAGCCGATGCTAACAGCCGGCCACAGTGGAAGCCCGGCAGTTCCTTCGCTTCAGGACATTGAAAACACGCCGTATGGGAAAATGGGCTTGAGTGATCGTTCTTGACGGCATTTACTACGCTCTCGCCCTGATCGCCGCGGGCGGCGTGGTTGCTTGGATTTCCGGACCGTGGTTCGCGGCGCCGCTTTGGGTTCTGGCCGCCTTCTGCCTTTATTTTTTCCGCGATCCCGACCGCGCCATCCCCGCAGGCAACGTCGCGGTTTCGCCGGCTGACGGCAAAGTGGTCGCGGTGAAAGCGGAAACGCCGGCGCAGACCCGCGTGAGCATCTTTCTCAATATTTTCGACGTGCACGTGAATCGTGCGCCCATCGCCGGGGCGATTTCTGATGTTCGCTATCAGGAAGGCAAGTTTCACGTCGCCAGCCGCGAGGTTTGTTCCGATCAGAACGAACAGAACGTGGTCACGGTGCAAGGCGATGGGACGACGGTGGTCTTCAAGCAGATCGCCGGGCTGATCGCGCGCCGCATCGTATTCCGCAAGAAACCGGGCGACAAGGTGGCGATTGGCGAGCGGGTGGGGTTGATCAAGTTCGGCTCGCGCGTGGACGTGTTGTTCGGACCGGAGTGGGAAATCGTAGTCCAGCCCGGGATGCGCGTCTCGGCGGGATCGAGCGTAATTGCGCGACGCAGCGCCGACGGAGGATCGCATGGGGCTTAAGGAACGGCTGGTCGACCCGAACTCGCCCGAACGCCGGCCGCGGCGCGCGGCGTATGCGCTGCCGACGCTTTTCACGGCAGGCAACATTTTTCTGGGATATATCGCAATTCTGCGCGCGTTTCGTGGCGCGATGCTGGCTTCGGCCGGCGCGCCGGGTGCGTCCGATCATTTCATGGTGGCCGCGCAGGCCATCGGCGCGGCGGTGTTTTTGGATGGGCTGGATGGACGCATCGCGCGCATGACCAACACCACCAGCGATTTTGGCCGCGAAATGGATTCGCTGGCGGACGTGATCAGCTTCGGATTGGCTCCCGCGGTGCTGGCGTATGCGTGGGGGCTGCAGTTCATCAGCGAACTGAATGGGCGCATCCTGAGCGAGATCCATAACGCCGGCTACTTCGTTTCGTTCCTGTTCCTGCTTTGCGGAGCGGTGCGCCTGGCGCGATTCAACGTGCAGAAGAATCCCGTGCCCAAGAATCCGGGACGGGCGGACCGCAAATATTTCGTCGGACTTCCGATTCCCGCCGCGGCCGCGATGGTGGCGTCGATTGTTTTCGCGGCGAGCGGAGAGCCTGTCACGTGGTGGCCGATTTCGGCGGCATGGCTGGCGCTGCTTGCGCTGCTCGGTTTCCTGATGGTGAGTACCTGGCGTTATTACAGCTTCAAAGGCATCAGCCTCTCGAAGCCCTACACGCCGCTGATTCTGATTCTGCTGGGCGGGTTCATTTACGGCATGTGGAACTACGCGCAACTGATGCTGCTGGCGATGTCGACGGCGTACGTGGGCAGCGGCATCGTGATCCGCCTGGGAGGCGCCATACGGCGGCGGATGCGCCACGCACACCCCACGCCTACACCGGAGCGTCAAGTTGGTTAACTCATCCGTAGCACTTGTGGGCAGCGATTCGCTGCTCGGACGCGAAATCCGCGATCTTGCGGCCACTGCCGATCCGCCTCTTCCCCTGCGGCTGATCGCCGCCGATAACGAGCAGGAAGGCACGCTGACGCGCGTGGGCGACGAACCCACGGTAATGGAAGCGCTGGACGAGGACACGCTCAGCGACACGCGCGCGGTGTTTTTGGCGGGGTCGGCTGAATCCAGCCTGAAGGCGTTACAACTGGCGGGCGAGGCTCCCGATTTCGCCATCATCGATCTCACCTTCGCCGCCGAAGAGCGCATCGATTCGCGGCTGCGGGCGCCGATGCTCGAAGCATTCGCAGAGCCCGACCCGGCGCCGGTTCACGTGATCGCACATCCGGCTGCGATCGCGCTCGCGCTGTTTTTGCGCCGCTTGCAGGCGCACGATCCGATTCGCCGGTCGGTGATCGAGATCTTCGCGCCGACGAGCGAGCACGGCAAGGCGGGCGTGGAAGAGCTGCAGCATCAGACGGTGAACCTGCTCTCGTTCAAGAGCATGCCGCGCGCGATTTTCGACGCGCAAGCCGCATTCACGATGCTGGCGAGATACGGGACCGAGGCGCCGGTTTCGCTGGAAGAAAGCGAATTGCGCATCGAGCGCCATCTGGCGTCCCTGCTGGCGCTCGAAGGCGAAGGAGAAGGCGCGCCGATGCCGTCGATACGCGTCATCCAGGCGCCGGTTTTTCACGGCCACAGCTTTTCGGCGTGGGTGGAATTCGAGGGCAATCCCGGCATCGAAGCGATTGAGAGCGGTCTGGCCTGCGATGCCATCGAAGTGCTGACCGGCGATTTCGATCCGCCGAACAATGTGGGACAAGCTGGACAGAGCGGCATCGCGGTGGGCGCGATCTCGCCCGACCGCAACAACGCGGAAGCGGTATGGTTCTGGCTGGCGAGCGATAACATCCGGCTGGCGGCGGAAAACGCGGTCATGGTGGCAAGGCAGGTTGTGTGAGGGTTCCGGGCGTGGCTGTGCTGGCGCTGCTTGCGGCGGGCTGCGGCTATCATGTCGGCGGCAACGCGCAGTGGATGCCGAAGACCATCCACACCATCGCGGTTCCGGCGTTCGCCAACGGCACGCCGCGCTATAAGCTGGCGCGTCTGCTGCCGGCAGACATCACCCGCGAGTTCCACACGCGGACAAAATACACCATCGTTGCCGACCCCAACCAAGCCGACGCCACATTGAAGGGTACGCTGGCGACCGCCAGCGCGTACCCGATCATTTTCGACCCGACCACCGGGCGCGCAACAGGCGTCGAGATCATCATCACGATGCAGATCTCGCTGGTGGAGCGAAGCACGGGCAAGACGATTTTCACGCGCCCCGCGATGGAGTTTCGCAACCGCTACGAAATTTCGGCCGATCCGCAAACCTACTTCGACGAGAGCGGAACGGCTGTGGAACGCGTGGCGACCGACGCCGCGCGTCAAATTGTGTCCGCGATCCTGGAGAATTTCTAGGATGACGGCGGCGCAACTGATCGCTCGCGTAAAAAAAGGCGCGCCGCCGGCGGCTACGTTGCTGTTGGGTCCGGAAGCCTATGAACGCCGCCGCCTGAAAGAAGCGATGATGGCGGCTTTTCCGGAAGGCTCGGTTTCGCAGCACGACCTGATGGAGATTTCGCTGGCGGAGGCGCTGGACGACGCGCGTACGCTTTCGTTGTTCGCCGCCGAACGCCTGATCTGGGTGGTGAACGCCGAGGCCGCTCTGCCGCGTGGGCGGGCGATCGCCGATGACGATGAGGGCGATGGACCGGCGGGCGATGCGGGGCCGTTGGCGGCGTATACGAAAGATCCGACGCCGGGCGTGGCCCTGGTGTTCGAAGCCATCCGCTTCGATTTCGAAGGCGACGATAAGCGTAAGCAAGACCGCGTCCGCAAGTTCTACGCGGCGATTCCGGACGTGGTGGAGTTGCGGCGATTCGCGAGCCACGAAGCGCGGCAAGAGGCGCAATCGCTGGCGCGGCGAGCCGGATTCCAGATGGATGACGCGGCGCTCGATTTGCTGGTGGAAGCGCTGGGCGCGGACATCGCGCGCATCGCGGTGGAGATCGAGAAGCTGGGGCTTTACGCAGGTACGCGTACGGTGACGACCGATGATATTGCGGCGCTCGTTCCGGATGCGCGCGCGACCACGATCTTTGCGCTGGTGAACGCCGTAGGCCGGCGCGACCGCGCCCGGGCTTTCGAGGCGCTGGACACGCTGACGCGTGAAGGCGAATACCTGCCGCTGGCGCTGGCGTTCCTTTCGACGCAATTTCGGCTGGCGCTGGCCGCGCGCGAAGCGGGCCTGAAGAGCGGCGGCCAGATTCAAGCGCACTTTTCGAAGCTTGGCGTGCCGATGTGGGGATCGCGCGCCGACCAGATTTCACAGACCGCGACGAAGTTCAGCCAGGCGCAATTGGAGCGCGCGCTCAGGCTGCTTTTCGAGGCCGACCGGGGCCTGCGGGATGCGCGCCCGGACGACCGGATCGTGATGGAGCGGTTTATCTTGCAGTTGGTGGCGTAAAGTGAGGGCGCGTTTCGCGCGCTTGCGCCGGCCGGGATGCCAACGCCACCTTGGCTTACGCCGCTAAAGCTTTAACTTTAAGATTGAGATGCGATTTGTAGCGCGCAGCGGTGTTCTTCTTGATCACGCCGTTTTTGGCGGAGCGATCGATCACCGAAAAGGTCTTCGGCAGCAGGTCGGTAGCTACTTTGGCGTCCTTGCCGGTAAGAGCGCGGCGCATTTCGCGGATTGCGTGGCGGAGACGGGTCTTGTTTTCGCGATTGAATTTTGTGCGCCGCTGTTCCTGGCGCACCCGCTTAAGAGCGGAATACGTGTTTGCCATACAGAATTTGAGCTTCCAGAATAACATATCTTGGAGCCGCCGCCATTGGTATCCTCAAGAGAAGCGCTATGACCTGGCGGAAGGCACTAAAACGCGCGGTCTGCGGCGTATGCTGCATCGGGGCGCTCTTCGCGTTTCAGCGGCCATTTCGTGAATTTCCCGGCATTGAGTACAACCTGGGCGAAATCCCACTGCCGCCGGATTACCAGGAAAAGACGGAGTGGGCTTTCGCGCGGCTCATGTTCCCGCCCGGTCCTGGCCGTATCAACGGATACTACGGGCGCGACCTCGATTGGCACACGGGCATCTCGCTTTGGAGCCAGGATTTTCCGCGCGCCGACCGGCACTTCTCGCTGGCCGTTCGCCGCTTGACGCGAATCAGCGTGCGCTCCGTGGAGCAGATCGTCAATGCCGATGAAGGCGACGTCTACGATTGGCCGTGGCTCTACGCCGTGCAGGTGGGCGAGTGGGGATTGACCGACGCGCAAGGGCAGGCGCTGCGCGAATACTGCGCGCGCGGCGGCTTCTTCATGGCCGACGATTTCCACGGGGTTGGCGAATGGAACGTTTTCTACGACATCATCGCCAAAGCGTTTCCCGGGTCGCCCATTGAAGACATCCCCGACACCGACCCTGTCTTCCAGCCCGTCTACGATCTCAGCGGGCAGAAAGTGCAGGTAGTGGGTTGGTCGCACCTGCGCGAGGGATCGAAGAACGGGAACAATGGAGGCGTCGGCGCGCACTGGCGCTGCATTCGCGACGAGAAAGGCCGCATCATGGTGGCGATCTCGTATAACTCCGACATCGGCGACGCCTGGGAGTGGGCGGACGACGCCCGCTATCCGGCGAAGATGGCCGATCAATCGATCCGCATGGGCGTGAACTACATCGTCTACGCCATGTCGCGTTAGGGCGGCTTACTTCTCGCCGGCCGTCGCCGCGACGCCAGCGGCTTTCTTCAAATACTTGTCGTACCAGCCGAGATACCGCTCGAGACGGTCCCGCTGATAGCTGGGTCGCTGGATGCCATGCGTCTCGTTGGGATAGATGATCAACTGCGTATCGATGCCGAGACTGCGCAACGCCTGATACATCTGCTGGCCGCCCTGCACGGGCACGTTGAAATCGCGCTCGCCGCCGAGAAACATCGTGGGCGTCTTGATGCGGTCGGCGTGCAGGAACGGATACGAGATCTTGACGTACGGTATCGAAGGCCTTCCATGGGCGGCCCGATTTCGTAATCGTACTGAATGATGTACTGATCGGTGCCGTAGAACGCGACCGTGAACGCCGTCCCCGCGCCGCTGGTGGCGGCTTTGAAGCGCGTGTCGGTGGCGATCATGTAATCGGTGAGGATGGCGCCGTAGCTCCATCCACCGACGCCTAAACGCGTGGGGTCGGCGACGCCCATCTGGATGACTCGATCCACGCCGGCTTCGAGGTCTTCCACTTCATAGTGGCCCCAATCGGCGAAGATGGCGCGCGAGAATTTCTGGCCGCGGCCCGAGCTGCCGCGATAGTTCACGTTGAGCACGGCATAACCGTTGGCGGCGAACCATTGCTTTTCCGGGTTGAAGGAATGCGCGTCCTGCCCGTTGGGTCCGCCGTGAATCCGCAGCAGCAGTGGAACCTTGGCGCCGGCCACGTATCCAACGGGCTTGGTGAGCAGGCCGTGGACTTCCGTGCCGTCCTTACTCTTGAAGCTGATGTCTTCCGAGGGCGGGATATCGATTTGCGCGAAGATCTCGGTGTTCTGATGCGTCAACTGCCGCAGTGCCCCATTTTCGACCGCGAAGATCTCGTTGGGGCGCGTGTCGCTTCCGGCGAGGGCCACGGAACAAGCCTGCACGGAATGCACGGCGTTCAACACGACGGGCGGCTGCATGAGCTTTTGCGCGGCGCCGCCGGCAAGTGAAATGCGTGCGGGATAAGCGGAACGGTCATCGGCGACGAGGACCTCGATAGCGCGGCCATCGGCGGTGAAGTGAGGCGCGGAGACGCCGCGGTCGAGATCGGCGGAGGCTTTGACGAGCGTGGGCTTTAAGCTTCCGTCGGCGGGCACGACAGCCAGGCGCTCCATGCCGTAGGCGCTGTATTTCTTTTCGTCGCCGACCAGCAACGCAATGGATTTGCCGTCGGGGCTCCATTCCGGGCGGCCGCGGCCGGCGGACATGTCGAGCGGAGAGAGCGCTTTTTCGACGGAATCGGGTTTGGCGGCAGCGACGTAGAGCTGGCCTTCGGGATCGCGGTCGGGCTCCTTAGAGTGATTGCTGATGAAGGCGATGTTGGCGCCGTCGGGAGACCAGGAGGGCGCGGACTCATCGTAATCCTTGCCGGAGGTGAGGCGATCGAGCTTTTTGGAAGCGACGTCGTAGAGATATATGGTGCTGTGCCGGCCGGAGAGCAGGTAGCCCGCGCCATCGGATTTGAACTTATAGCGATCGATAACGATGGGCTTGGGCGCGCGTCCGCCTCGTCCGGCGGGTGCCGTGGCTTCGCCTTCCGGCGGAGCGTCGGGATCGGGATCACCGACCACAAGCGCGAGCCGTTTGGAATCGGGTGACCATTCGTAGCTCTGCAGACGGCCTTTGACATCGGTCAATTGCTGGGCTTCGCCGCCGCGGCGGTCGATGACCCAGACCTGATTGCCGCGCGCTTTGCCGGGACGGCTCGAGGTGAAGGAGAGATAGCGGCCATCCGGGCTCCAGCGCGGCGTGCCTTCGCTATCGGGGCTGGACGTGACGCGGATATCTGCAGAGCCATCGTAGGCGGCCATCCAGATATCGGTGTCGTGCTTGTCTTCCTTGGCATCGATGGTTCCCACGGAGTAGGCGACCCATTTGCCGTCAGGCGAGCATTGCGGGTCACGCACTTCGCGGATTTTAGCGATGTCGTCGAGCGTCAACGGCCGCTTGGCCTGTTGGGCCAAGGCCCCCGACGCGAATAAGAGAATCGAGAGACTTCGTAGCTTCAATCGGTCACCCCGTAAAACGTCTTGCGAAATTGCATCTGGCGCGGCTGCCCGAGTTACCTGGTCGGGTCGAACCGAACCGGATTGGTCATATTGTAGCTGTACCGTGAGTATGCCGGCGGCTGTTCACCGCTTCGAGTCTTTCTTCAATTGCAGACAATTTTCCAACGCTTGCGCAGCTCCCGGAAAATCAGGCTGTATTCGCAGAACCTCCTGAAACTCGCCGATGGCTTCATCCAGGCGTCCGAGATTAGCCAGCGCCCCGGCCAGATTGAAGCGCGCGGCCAGGTAATCCGGTTTCAGACGCAAAGCCTCGCGGAATTGATCGGCGGCTTCGAAGAACCGCTCTTGGGCGGCGTACGCAGCGCCCAGGTTGAAACGCGCCGCCGCATCTTCCGGCTGTAAGCGCACGGCTTCCGCGAACTCCGCGGCCGCCGGGCCGGGTTGCCCGACGAGGCCGTAAGCGCGGCCAAGATTGTAGTGCTTGTTCGGATCGCCGGGGATGGCTTTCTCCGCCGCGGTGAGGTTCGCGAGCGCATCGTTGAGTTGACCCTTTTCGGTTTGGATCACACCGAGGCCTTCGTGGGCGTCTGGACTCTCCGGGTCTAATTGGAGCGCCTTGCGATACTGATCCTCGGCGGCGTCGAAGTCACCGCGTTCGCTCAGGGCCGCTCCGAAATTGATGTGCGCTTCCGGGAGATTGGGCCGCAGACGGAGCGTCTCGGCGATGTACGGCATGGCATCGTCGACGCGATTCTGCCTGAGGAGCGTCTGGCTAAGTATGCCGAGCGCGCCCCAGTTATCGTCAGTGACTTCGATCGTGTGCCGGAACAGAGTTACAGTGTCTCGCCAGTAAGCCGCGCTAGACCAAGCGACAACTCCATAGGCGCAGCAAGCGGCCAGCGCCAGCGCCGCTACGGGACGGACCGCAGCCCGGCGCGTAGCGATTTCGCTCAAGCCCCAGACGGCGATTATGGAGAGCCCAATCAGCGGAATATACATGTAACGATCGGCGCGCGATTGAATCCCTACCTGCACCAACCCGATCACTGGAACCAGAACCCCGGCGAACCAGAACCATCCCACTGCCAAGTAAGGCCGCCGTTTGCGCTGGAAAACCGCAAACGCCGTGATAGCCGCCAGAACGGCGAAGGCGCCGATCGCCTGCCAGGCCGGCATCCGCGCCGCATAGGGATAAAGCACGGCCAATCTTGATGGCCAGAGGAACTGGAGAATGTAAGCGAGATAGGAGACGAGCGCGTTTTCGATCCGGAACGTGAAGGGAACTTCCGCAGCGGAGGAGACAGCTCCAGCGCTCTTCTGGACCAGGAATGTAATCACGGAGGCCGCCACGGCGAGCGAGAGCAGCGGCGCTTTCTCGAGGATCAAGCGGCGGGCCGGCGTATTTTTCCAACGCTCTAGCGGCCAGAAATCGAGCAGAAGCAAAACGAATGGGAGCGTGACGATCATAGGCTTCGACATCAGCCCGCAGGAAAACGTGAGGAGCAGGAGAGTGTATGCTGCGGCGCGCGGCCGCTTGACATAAGCGAGGTAGGCCCAGATAGACAGAAACCAGAACAGGCCGCTCAGAACCTCCTTCCGTTCCGCGATCCAAACGACCGGTTCGACGTGAAGAGGATGGATAGCGAATAGGAGCGACACGAATGCGCTGCGCCAACGTGCTCCTGTCATTCGCCGCAGGACTATAAACAACAGGATCGAGTTGAGCGCGTGAAGGATGACATTGGTGAGGTGATGCCAGCCGCTGTCGAAACCGTAGAGAGTGACGCCTAACAGGTAAGACAGCCAAGTCAACGGGAACCAGTTGGCCGCGTAGCCTGTCCGGAAGGCCCATGCGATGGATGCGGGAGTCAAGCCATCGCGTAGATGGAGGTTATTGACGACGAATTCCGGATCATCATAACCGGTGAAATCGAAATGCCTGACCTGAGCGTAGACGGCTAGAACTGCGGCTGCGAGAGCGAGCGAGATCCAGAGGCCGGGTTTTCCCGGCGCGGTTGGCATTGCCGGTTCGGTAGCGGGACGTGAATGCTTACGGGGCAATTTCTATGATACGCGCCGGCGGCAAGGCCGCCGGCGGTACCGAAGCGCGGCGACTACCAAGTGTAGCGGGCGGCGATCTGCATCTGACGCGGCTGGGTGAGCGTGCTCGCGAACTTTCCGAAGGTGGTCGATGACGTGTCGGTGAGCGAGGGGCCGCTGAATCTCACCGAGTTAGTCACGTTGTAAGTTTCCCACCGGAGCTGGATCTGATGGTGTTCTGAGTACGGCATTTTGAACACCTTGTATAGTCCGCTATCGATGTTGAAGAAGCCGGGACCACGAATGTTGTTGCGAACTCCGGATTGGCCGGCGAGAGTTTCGACGAAGAGCCCATATTGACCTGCCGGCTCGCCGGGCGCGGTCACGATGGAGAGTGGGTTCTGGAAGAGATTCGGACCTCCACCCTTGATGCCGATGGCGTTCATGGTCTCGGTGATGGGAATCGCCGAGACGGGAGTGGCGAGTGCACTAGCGTTCCAATCGGTTGGCCAGCGCGATCCATTGCCTACGCTATAGGGAAGGCCCGTCGTCTGGCGGTAAGTGCCGGAAAGCTGCCAACCGCCCACGAACGCGTCCAGGATCCGGTTCATGTTGGTTCCGAACTTCCTGCCGCGCCCGAATGGGAGCTCATAGACGCCGTATGAGTTCAACTGTTGGGTCGTATCGTAGTTCGAAATCGCCCGCTGCTGGCTGGGGTTCCAGGTGTTTTGAACGAAGCCAGCGTAGGAGCCGCCGTTTTCCTGAGCCGAACCAAGATCCATAGACTTCGACCAGGTGTAATTCAGGTCGAATTGCAATCCGTTACTGAAGCGTTTGCGAAGGGTCAACTGCAAGCCGTTATAGGCTCCGTTGCCGATTGAGCTCCATGCCGAAAGAGCCGAGAACTGAGGATTGAATACCATCCAGGGGCCGAGTTTCCCGCACGCGATGTGACTTACGGCGCCCTTCGATGTGAAAGTGGTCGGACCGCCGTTTACGCAATTGGCCGCGTTATCGGCATTGTTCAGCGTGTTGGTGGCATCGCCGGTGGCGCTGTTGTTGTAGTAATCATTAGCCCAGACTTGGGTTGGCGTAAGTCCGTTCCCTCCGGCTCCCGACCACATATTTTGGAAGAACGGTATCGCAGGGATAGTATTGGGATTCATTCCCAGGAGGTCGATGTCAGTCATCAAGGTCGACATTGCCTGGAAATAGGTTTGGCCCGATGCCGGGTCCGTCAGATTGGTCGGCATGGCCAGATCGCGCTCCAGGAGCGAATGATGCGAGAAACGCCCGACGTAAGAACCCTGGAAGAAGAAACCGTGGCCGAGGTCACGGCCTATAGTGAAATCGAGGTTGATGGTGTAAGGCGCCGCCAACTGCTGGTCGATGCTATTGGTGATGGCGAACGCCCCCGATTGGCCGGCCCCGTAAGGATAAACCAATGGCAGTCCGCCAGCCGGCGGAGCCGGCACGATGGCTGCCGGAACGCTGAAAAACGAGGTGTAGCGTGGAACCTGCGCGGAGGTCAACAAGTTGGCCGGATTCGAAAAGCTTTGCGATAGGCCCGGCGTCGAGGAGCTGAACGTCTGCGCGAGAGGCTGGCCGATCAAATCGTAATACATTCCGCCGCCGGCGCGAATGGAGGTCTTGCCCGGACCGCCGAAGAGGAACTTCGAAATGCCGCTCTCCGCCCGGGGCGAATATGCCAGACCGGCGCGCGGCGCGAAATTCTTATGGAAGGGATACATCGCTGACCCTTGGCTCTCTGGAATGAAATCGATCAGGCCCGCGTTCTGCTGCGATAAACCCTGCGATGCATAATTGGCGCGCGCGCCGAGCCACGCCGCGAGAGGAAGGTTCGTGGAGGCCTGCTGTCCGTTTACTTCGTGTACCGGGGGCTCAAGACCTAGTCGAACACCCAGCGTGAAGGTAAGTTCGCGCGTGACTTTCCAGGTATCCTGCGCGTATAGCTCGGTTTCTTTGTTCGCAAAATTGCGGGATACCGGCGCCCCGACGGGCAGCACCGTTCCATCCACTTTATAGTTATAGTCGGCGTTGCCTTGCGCTTCCAATCCGAGCACGGCCGCCATGGCGTATTCATAGTTCTGCTTGAACGAGCTCGAAACTCCTAGAGAGGCGGGCGCCAGGTCGTTACCGGAGCCATTCAGCCACGAAGGATTCGAACTGGCGGAACTGTAGGAATTGGCGAAGCTCTGCGACTGATTCGTCACGTAACGGAAGTTGCCGCCGAACCGTATGTTGTGCGCTCCGTGATTCCAGGACATATCCTCGCCAATCAGATGCACGGGGATGATGCGCGCGGTTCCCGTGCTGGTGCCGTAGGGAGTGCTGATGTTGCGGAACCACTCATAGTTGCTGGTCAAGACGCCGGTCGTCTGCGTTCCTGCGCGCGTAAACCCGTAGTGGAGCGTACTCACCAAATTCGGAGTGATCACGTCGGTCCAGCCGGCGGCTAGACCCTTGCTATTCGCCAGGCTCTCGGAACTGGATGGCAGCCCTGGGAATTGAGGCGCGCCGCTCGACGAATCGTTCTGCAGATTGCCCCGGATAAACAGCGAGTTCCTATCGTTGATGTGGTAATCGATGCGCGAAATATAGGTGTTCTGAACGTTATGCGACGGATAGTTGAAGGTATAACCTTCCAAATTGATGGAATCGCCCACTAGGGTGTTATTCGGAAGCGGCATGGACTGCATCTGCTTGAGCGCGGCCTGGTTGACACCGATGCCGCCGGGATCGATGGTTTGGGCTTGCGCGGGCGTGAGATTGACCACCTGGTTGCTGGCGTTGGTGTAACCGACGATACCCGCCCGCAGGTTTGCGGTGGGAACGGTGCGAGTCGCGCTTCCCGCGCTGGCGTCCCGCCGTCCCTCATAGTTGATGAAGTAGAAGAGCTTGTTCTTTTTGACGGCCCCGCCGGCCGATCCACCGAAGATATTGATCAGCAGCGCCCCTCTTGCGATTGCATTCTGGTTGTTGAAAAACGAATTAGAGGCCATCTCAGTGCCGCGGCGGTATTCATAAGCCGAGCCGTGAAACGCATTGGTTCCGGACTTGGTCACCAACTGGACGTCCGCCCCGGAGCCGCGCCCCGTGGCCGCGTCGCCGTTGCTGGTGGTGGTGCGGAACTCTTCGACGGAATCGAGAGTGACGCGCAGGACGCTGGTAAACGCGGTTCGCGCGTTCTGGTCGATGACGTCGGCGCCATCGAGCGAGATGTAGCCTTGGTCGGGTTTGCCGCCATTGACAGCGCCATCGTTCGAGCCCACCGAGCCGCCAGCGCTATAACTTGTTACGCCCGGTTGAAACGCCAGCAGGCCCACTACGTTGCGGGCGTACATCGGCATCTGGAGGATCGCGTTGGTGCCGATCGCGTTGCCTAGCGAAGCGTCCGTGGTGTTCACCTGAACTGCCGACGCGGAAACCTGGACCGTTTCCGTGGTGCTGCCCAACTTGGAAAACCTGAGGCCCAATGTAGCCGGCTCATTTACTAGCAACTCGACCCTGTTTATGATCAAATCGGCGAACCCCGGAGCTTTTGCCGTGACTTTATAAAATCCCGGCGGAACCTGTCCAATGGTGTAGCTCCCCTGCGCATCGGCGGTCGCAGTACGTTCCGCGCCGGTGTCCAGGTTGATTATGGTGATGTTTGCGTTTGGAATAACGGACCCTGTTGGATCCGTGACGTTCCCGGTGATGGATGATGTTTGGGCGAATAAGGCCGCGCAAAACAAGGCCATAAAAAAGACAGCCCGCGCGCGAGCAATAGTATCCCCGATTTGGCTCATCCAGCGAGTGCTGGCGAGCGTCCCAGAAAGCGAACCCATAGATGCCCCCTAATTAAGACCAACCAACTCAACCCTCTAACAGGGAGTGTCGCAGTAAGGAATTTCATGTATCGTAACCGCAACACCGGGCGGTGTCAATCAAATTTCACATGGAGAGCGCGCCGGCGGCGGCGGCCCGCAAGAAACAACACGGCCCCTAACGCCAAGAATTTACGCATGTATCCACGTTGGTGGCGTTCGATTGACCGGCGACGGGAATCGCGTCCTGGCGCGCTCGGCGAAGCGGCGGCCATGGCCAAAGCCGCCAGGAGGATGAAACGCACGAGCTTATTTCCTTGATAGAATTCCCGTCATGCGATTTTTCGCCTTGTTGGCGCTGGCGGTGAGCGCTTATGCCGCGCCCTGCATCACCGCCGATCAGACGTGCACGGAATGGATCAATTTTCCGGGCAGTCATTCCAGATCGCTCATCTATCGGACTTATTCGCTGGACCAGAAGAACGACAAGATTGTGCGGGCGCTGATCGTGATTCACGGCACCAATCGCGACGCCGATAATTATTTTCGCAATGCGCTGGCGGCGGCGTTCCTGGGCAGCGCGCTGGAAGACACGGTGGTGATCGTGCCGCGCATCGCGTCAAATAACGGTCGCGGCTGCAGCGACAAGCTCGCGCCCAACGAGGTGAGCTATAGCTGTAACGGCGATAGCTGGCGCTCGGGCGGCACGTCGGAAAGCGATCCGAAGCTGACATCGTTCGATTTCGCCGATGAGATTCTGCGCAAGCTCGCGAAGAAGGAAGCGTTCCCCAATTTGAAAGCGATCGTGGTGGCCGGGCATTCGGCGGGCGGGCAGTTCGTCACGCGCTACGAAATGTCGAATCGCGTGCATGAGACGCTGGGCGTGCCGGTGACTTACGTAGTGGCCAACCCTTCAAGCTATGCGTACCTCGATAACACGCGCCCCGCGGGCGAAAACACAACCAGCTTCCGGCCCTTCGGCGACGGACGCAATTGCACCACGTACGATCACTGGCCTTACGGCTTGGAGGGCCGCACGGGTTATGCAGGCAAAGAGAGCGATGAGCAACTGAAGAAGCAACTGGCTTCGCGGCCAACCACCTACCTGCTGGGCGAGATCGATATTCTGCCCCTGGGCGGATTCGACAGCTCTTGTCCGGCGATGGCGCAAGGGCCCACGCGGCGTGCGCGCGGCGAGGCGTTCGCCAAGTTTGTGAAAGAGAAATACGGCGCAAAGCACGAAATGAAGATCGTCTCCGAGTGCGGGCATAACGCGCGCTGCATGTTCAGCTCGGAAGAAGCGCTTCCGATTTTGTTTCCGAAGCAGTAAGGGCGAACCTTCGCAATGCTATCCCCCGGCACGCAGCTTGGTCCGTATGAGGTGCAGACGCTCGTGGGCGTGGGCGGCATGGGCGAGGTGTATCGCGCGCGCGATACGCGGCTGAATCGCACGGTGGCGCTGAAGATTCTTCCGTCGCAGGTTGCTGCAGACCCCAGCCGCCGTCAGCGCTTCGAGCAGGAAGCCCGCGCCGCCAGCGCGCTCAACCATCCGAATATCGTCTCGGTCTACGACATCGGCGAGCAGGCGGGCCTGGCCTACATCGTGTCCGAGCTGATCGAAGGGGAATCGCTGCGCGAAGTTTTGCAGCGCGGGCCCTTGCCGATCAGCCGCGTCATCGATGTAGCCGGTCAGGTGGCTTCGGCGTTGGCGGAAGCGCACGCGGCGGGCATCGTGCACCGCGATCTGAAGCCGGAAAACATCATGCTGACGCGCGATGGGCGCGCCAAGATTCTGGATTTCGGCCTCGCGAAGCAGATCGGACCGGTTTCGGGCGGCTCCCATCCCGATGCTCCGACGGCGACGCAAACCGTGGCGGGAATGGTGATGGGTACGGCGGCCTACATGTCGCCGGAGCAGATCCGCGCCGAGCCCGTGGATTATCGCTCCGACATTTTCAGCTTCGGCTTGGTGCTCTACGAATGCATCGCCGCGAAGATGCCGTTCGAGCGCGCGACTTCGGTGGAGACGATGGCGGCGATCCTTCGCGAGGACCCCGCGGAGCTGCCCGAGACCGTATCACCGGCGCTGCGGGAGATCGTCTGGCACTGTCTGGAGAAGGAGCCACAACGCCGCTTTCATTCGGCGCGCGATTTGGGGTTTGCGCTGCGCACGGTCAGTTCCAGCGCGGCGCGACCGGCGGTCGCCGCGGCGGAAGCGCCCGATGCCAAGCCGGCTCGTGGCGCGCGGCGAAGAAAATGGCTTTGGCCGGCGATTGCGGCAGCACTCGGCTTGCTGTTGCTGGGGATCGCTATTCCGCACGCGATGGAGCAGATGCCGATCGATCTCTCGAAATACCGTTTGACGCCGTTCGCAACCGATCAGGAGCCGGAATCGGAAGCCGCGTGGTCGCCGAACGGCAAAAGCATCGCGTACGTCAAGACCATCGCAGGCATTTCGCAGTTGATGGTGCGCGCGGTGGATTCGCCCACGCCGATTCAGTTGACGCATGAGCAATACGATGTGACGCACGCGTTCTGGTCGCCCGATTCCAGCCTGCTCTATTACGTTTCCAACTATGTTGGGCCGAACACGGGCGGCGCGGTTTCGGAAATCAGCCCGGCGGGCGGACAAGCGCGGCAAATCGTGACGGGCCTCAGCGCGGCCGCCATTTCGCCAGACGGCAAAACGCTGGCTTACTGGTCGACCAGCGCGGATGCTCAGATGCGCACGCACGCGTCCGTGAAAGTGGCCTCGCCGCCCGGCGCGGAGCCCAGGGATTATCAGCCGGCGCCATTTGCGGGGTCCGAGCTATCGACGGAAAACCGGCTGAGCTTTTCTCCCGACGGAAAATCCATCCTGCTGCTGACCGGTAATAGTTCCACCGAAGCGTGGCTGCTGCCTTTTCCCGCGAACGGAACGCAGCCGCGGCGGATCTTCGCGCAAGCCGATTTGGGCATTGGCGCGCGCGCTTCCTGGATGCCCGACAGCCGCCACATGGTGCTCTCATTCGGCCGAGGATTGGGCGCGACGCATTCGCTTTGGATGGCCGATCTCAAGGACGAGACGATGCGCCGTCTGACGGCGGGAACGCTGGGTTATGACCACCCGTCGCTCGCGCCGGACGGGAAAAGCGTGGCCTTCACGACGGTGGCCGACGACTTCGACTTGATCGCTCTGCCGTTGGATGGCTCCGCGCCGCGCACGCTCGAGGCAAACAGCCGCAACGAAATGTCGCCTTCCTGGTCTCCGGATGGAGAGCAGTTGCTGTACTCCACCGATCGCACCGGCCAGAACGAAATCTGGATGCAAAACCTGAAGGCGGGAATCGAGCGGCCGGTGGTGACCGCGCGCGATTTTCCGCCGGGGAAGACGACGGCGCTGGCCGACCCCATGTTTTCGCCGGATGGCGCCCGTTTCGCATTCGTGCGCTATTCGACGGACGAACCGGCGACGGTATGGTTCGAGCCCTCGGTGGGCGGCGCGCCGATTCGCCTCGCGCCGGAACAGTTTCAGGGGTATGTTTGGGCGCCGGACGGGAACTCGATCGCCGGCCTCGTGAAGCGCGATAACCCATGGCAACCGGCGATCGTGGGTGTCGGGGCAAATATGACGGCGCGATTGATTCCCAACGCGCCCTTCTGCTGGACGCCGCTCGACTGGTCACCCAACGGGGAATGGCTGGCATGCGAGAGCTACGACCGGATCGCGCTTTTCAGTCCGGATGGCAGCAAGGCGAAGGCGTTGCCTAAATTGGGCGCGTCGGCGCTGGCGTTTTCCAAGGACGGCAAGACGCTCTACGCGGTAGGAAAAGACCGTGGGAGCGCATTTCTGAAGGCGATCGACGTGGCATCCGGCGCCGTGCGCACGGTTTCGGATTACGGCCCGGTTTTGATCATCAGCGGCGGCCAGGCGCTCCACACGCGGCTGAGCCGGGCGCCGGACGGCAAGAGCCTGGCGACGTCGGCGGTCACGATCAAGTCCGATGTATGGGTGCTGAAGGGATTCCCGCAGCCGCGGACGTGGTGGTAAGGGCCAATAGCAAACAAAAAGCGAAGTCATCCTTGCAAATCTGGAATGGTGTGCCATAATTGCAAGGATGGTCAGGCGGCGGTTGGAGTCCGTGGTGGAGGAGCGCCTGCGCCATCTCCCGGCGGTGGCGCTGCTGGGGCCTCGGCAGGTTGGCAAAACCACGCTGGCGCATGCCATTGCGGAGGGACGCCGGAGCGTTTATCTGGATTTAGAGTCGCCGCTTGACCGCGAGAAACTGGCGGATCCAGTCTTTTATCTTTCCGGCCATGAAAACGATCTGGTGATTCTGGATGAGGTCCAGCGCATGCCGGAGCTATTCGCGACGCTGCGCGGGCTGATTGACCAGGGGCGGAGGCGCGGGAAACGATCGGAGCGCTTTTTGATTCTGGGGTCGGCATCGATGGATCTGCTTCGCCAGTCGGAGACGCTCGCCGGGCGTATCGCATACATCGAGTTAGGGCCGCTGGATGTGCTCGAAACGCCTACAGAGCGGCGCAACCGGCTTTGGGTGCGGGGCGGATTTCCGGAGAGCTTCCTGGCGGAAAACGACTCGCAGAGTTTGCTTTGGCGCCAGGACTTCATCCGAACCTATCTGGAGCGGGATATTCCACAGCTTGGTCCAAGGATTCCAGCGGCCACGCTACAGCGGTTCTGGACGATGCTGGCGCATGTTCAAGGCGGCCTTTTCAATGCCGCGCAGCTCGCCCGGGGACTGGCCGTGGATGGGAAGACGATCGCGCGGTATCTCGACCTGCTTGTCGATTTGATGCTGGTGAGGCGATTGCAGCCGTACCAGACCAATCTCGGCAAACGGCTGGTTAAATCGCCGAAAGTATATGTTCGCGACAGCGGCGATTGTCCATGCGTTGCTGAATATTGAGGACCATGAGTCGCTGCTCGGGCATCCGGTGGTAGGCGCAAGCTGGGAAGGCTTTGTCGTGGAGAATCTGATTGCCGCTGCGCCGCGAGGCGTTGCGCCGCTGTTTTACCGTACCGGCGCGGGCGCGGAAATCGATTTGCTGCTGGAGATTCCCAAGCACGGCCTTTGGGCGATCGACATCAAGTTTGGACTCACTGCGGTCCCGGCGAAAGGCTTCTTCGCGGCCTGCGAAGACGTAAAGCCAAAGCGGAGTTTTGTTGTGAATTCGGGTAGCGAACGGCGCCCCGTGGGCAAAAACATAGAGGCGATCGGCCTTCGCGAGCTGGCCGGGATGCTCGCGGGGCTATAGGCCCGACGGAAAGCGTGCGGTAAGGCGCTTATGCATGTAACGCTTCGGCGGTGGCGCGCATCTTCCTATCCAGCGTAATGGTTATGAATATTACGAGGCGTAGCCTGCTTTCTTCCTTGCCGCTGCTCTCCGCGGCCGGCCTCTTGCGCGCGCAACAACAGGCGGCGCAGCAATCTTCGGCAACCACGGCGCAGCCGCCGGCGGCGGGGTCCGCCGATGGACAGCCGTCCGCTAAGTTTGCAACCGACGTTAAGTTAGTCAATGTGTTCGCCACGGTCCGGGATAAGAAAGGCGCCATTGTTACTAATTTGAACCAGGCCGATTTTACGCTTGCCGAAGATGGCCGCCCGCAAGTTATTAAATACTTTTCGCGCGAAAGCAATCTGCCGCTCTCGCTGGGCCTTCTGGTGGATACCAGCGGCAGCCAGCGGAACGTGCTGGATAGCGAGCGCACGGCCAGCCTGCAGTTTCTGCAACAAGTGATGCGGCCGGATCGCGACCTCTCATTCGTGATTCATTTCGATTCTGAGATCGAGTTATTGCAGGATCTTACGGCGGACAAGGTCAAGCTCGCCAAAGCCATCGACCTCTGCCAGCCGAGCGACCGTCCGCAGTTCCAACAGCAGGGCGGGCAACAGGGTGGACAACAGGGCGGGCAGTATCCGAATGGCGGCGGTTATCCCAACGGAGGCGGCTACCCGAACGGCGGTGGTTACCCGAGCGGCGGTGGACGGCGCAACGGCGGCGGCCAGGGGCAGCGTGGGGGCACGTCGCTCTACGATTCCATATATCTGGCCTGCGACGAAGTGATCAAGAAGCAATCGGGGCGGAAGGCGCTGGTACTGCTGACGGATGGGGTGGATCACGGCAGCAAGTACACGCTCTCGATGGCGATTGAATCGGCGCAGCGCGCCGATACCATGCTTTATTCCGTTCTGTTCGCCGATCCTCACGGATATGGCAACGGGCCGATCATGTCAGGCCCCGGAATGGGCCGGCGCCGCGGCATGGGTTATCCCGGCGGCGGATACCCGGGTGGCGGCTATCCCGGTGGTGGTTATCCTGGCGGCAACGGCGGTCAGGGCGGCGCGAACGGAAAAAAAGTGCTGCAGCAACTCGCCGACGAAACCGGCGGCCACTTCTTCGAGGTGTCTAAGAAACTGCCGCTCGACAAGGTTTACGACGAGATCGAAGAAGAGTTACGGAACCAATACAGCATCGGCTATACCTCCGATGCGACCGCCGATTCGGGGCGTCTCTACCGCAAGATTCTGGTCACGACCAAGAAAAAAGACCTGACGGTGCGGGCGCGCGACGGCTATTATGCGAGTTGATGGCCATCCAACTCTACCTGAAACCCACCTGAACCACCTGCCGTAAGGCGAAGAGTTTGCTTCGCGAAAAAGGTATTACCTTCCAGGAAATCGATCTCAACAAGGGCCTCTCGGTGGGGCAATTGTCCGCTCTGATCGGCTCACGCGATTACCGGGATTTCCTGAATTCGCGCAATGAGCTTTACCGCGAGCGGGGTATGAAGGAAAACCCGCCATCGCGCGCGGAAGCGTTGCGGCTGATGTCGGAGCATCCGAACCTGATCAAGCGCCCGATTCTTGTGCACGGCGCGCGCATCGTGCTGGGGTTCGACGCCGAGGCTCTGAGCGAGTTGACCTGAGCGCACGCATCATGAAGAAAGCGCACGGCGCCTCTTGTGATACGGTATGCTTTAATCTCACTGGAGGACGCATGGAGGCCCTGGGGCTGATCGAAACAAAAGGTTTGGTGGGCGCGATCGAAGCCGCGGACGCCATGGTCAAAACTGCCAACGTGGTGTTGACCGGCAAAGAGTACGTGGGCGCGGGCTTGGTCTGCGTCACCGTGCGCGGCGATGTGGGCGCGGTGAAGGCGGCTACCGACGCCGGGGCCGCGGCTGCGCGGCGCGTGGGCGAACTGGTCAGCGTCCATGTGATTCCGAGGCCGCACGAGGAAGTGGAGAAAGCGCTCCCTAACAGCGGCTTAAAAAAGTAGGCTCCGATGCTGCAGGATAAGGACCTCCTTTCCATACAGGAGGCTCGCAGCAAGGTTGAAAAGGCGTACGCGGCCTGGCGAAAATACCGCTCGTTCACTCAGGAACAGGTGGACGCCGTAGTGGAGCGCATGGCTGCGGCTGCACGCGCCAATGCGCGCACGCTGGCCGAACAAGCCGTCGAAGAAACCAGCTACGGCAACGCCAAAGACAAATACATCAAGAATCTGCTGGCCTGCGACTGGCTGCCGCGCAAGATGCGGGGCATGAAAACCGTGGGCATCGTGCGCGAGTTGGCGGACGACAGGGTGATCGAAATCGCCGAGCCGGTGGGCGTGGTCGCTGCGATTCTACCAACCACCAATCCGACCTCGACAGCGATCTATAAGACGCTGATCGCGCTCAAAGCCGGAAACGCGATCGTCCTCAGCCCCCATCCGCGCGCGCATGCTTGCACGTGCGCCACGGCGGCGATTCTGTATCAGGCCGCGATCGAGGCAGGCGCGCCCGAAGATATCATCCAGTGCATCGATACGGCCACCATGGAGGCCACCAACGCGCTGATGAAGCATCCGCGCACCAGCGTGATTCTCTCCACCGGCGGCGCGGGCATGGTGAAGGCCGCGTATTCGAGCGGAAAGCCGGCGTACGGCGTAGGACCAGGCAATGTGCCGGCGCTGATCGATACTTCGGCAGATGTCGACGAGGCAGTGGCGCGCGTCGTGGCGGGAAAATCGTTCGACTTCGGCACAGTCTGCTCGAGCGAGCAAGCTATCGTGGCCGAGACCAGTCTGCGCCAACGCATTTTGGGCGCGCTGAAGGCGAACGGAGCCTTCCTTGCCAACGAATCGCAAAAAGAGGCGCTGTCGAAGCTGCTGATTACGCCCAATTGGACGGTGAATCCGCAGTGTGTCGGCCAGGCGCCCGGCAAGATCGCGCGCATGGCGGGATTTGACGTTCCGCCGGAGACGTCGATCATCTGCGTGGAGCTTTCGGGCGTGGGCAAACAGCATCCGCTTTCGGCGGAGAAGCTTTCGCCCGTGCTTTCGCTCTACTTCGTGGCCGATTTCGCGGCCGCGGTGGATACGTGCTACTCGCTGCTGCGCTTCGGCGGCACGGGGCACACGGCGGTGATTCACGCCAAGAACGATGCGCGCATCCGCGATTACGGCCTGCGCATGCCCGCCATGCGCGTGCTGGTGAATACGCCATCGCCGCAGGGTTCGACCGGAATTACCACCAACGTTTTCCCGGCAATGACGCTCGGCTGCGGCGCGGTGGCGGGCAACGCCACGTCAGACAATATCGGGCCGCAGCATCTCTTCAACATCAAACGCATCGCGTACGCGGTGCGCACGCCGCAAGAGACATTCGAGATGCCGCTCGATATCCAGGCTGCGCCCAGCGGCGCCGCCTTCGCTTGTGCGGCAGCGCCGGTGGATCGCGCGACGGTGGTTGCCGCGGTGGATCGCTACCTCGCCACGCGCGGATATGCGCCTGCAGGCGCGGCCAACAGCATCGCGACCGAAGTTGTGGACCGCTTCCTGGCGAAGAAGAGCAGCCCCGAGCCCGCCGGCGGCGGGTACGGCTGACTGGCCGATTCTGCGCCGTCAAGCCCGGCTCCAACTTGGGATACCGCTCCTCCGCCGGCTCCGCCCGAAACGGTGGACTTCGTGTGCGAAGCCGACGTGCGCGAGGCAATCGCAAAAGGCCGGAAAATCTTCGTTCATTCCAAGACAGTGATTACGCCTTCCGCCCGCGATGCGGCAGCGCCCGGTGATATTCTGGTGTTGGTTTAAAGCCAGTGGATCTCAATCTCGACACGCTCAAGCGCGAAATTCTGACGTACCTGCAGAGTTCGGAGTTCGCCGTTTTTCACAGCAACCCAGGCAGTTTCGACGCGCAACCGTTGATCCTGTGGGACGCCGAACGGCATCCGGATTACCGCATGTTCCTGGATGTGGCCAGGCAGGCCGGCTGCAAGCTGATCTGCTTCGCATCGCGCGAATTCCAGCGGGAAGAGGTGGACGACCTGCTGCAGCAACTGGAAGATTCCGATATGGATCGCGACGAAGAGCGCGAATACCAGAAAAAGCTGCGGAAGATGCGCGATCACGAAGGCGTTACGTGCACGCTCGAGCTGGCCTTCGACCATGAATCGCGGCTCTATGTTTACGAGATGCAGCCCGATTGGTTCACCGAGTTTCTGAACATCGAAGACGAAATTTTGTCTCACTTCGGCAGAGGGGAAGACGAAGACGTTGACGACAGCGGCTCGCTCGGCGGATACTACTCCAAAAACTAAGCGCTGGCGCATCCGGGAAGTGGATGCGAGGGCCGTTGAGGCTCTGCAATCGGCCTTGCGCATCGCGGGCCCGGCGGCGCGGATTTTAGTGGGCCGAGGGTTGTCGAACATCGACGCCGCGCGGCGCTTTCTTTCTCCCGCGCTGGCCGACTTACACGATCCGATGCTGATGCGCGATATGCCGCAGGCTGTGGAGCGGCTGCTGCACGCGATCCGCGCGGGTGAAAAGATTCTGCTCTACGGCGATTACGATGTAGACGGCACAACCTCGGTCGTGCTGCTCACCAAGGCCATCGAACTGGCGGGCGGCGCCGCCAGTTACCACGTGCCGCACCGTCTGCGTGACGGATACGGCATGCGCACCGAAGTTGTGGAAGCGGCGGCGGAGCAGGGTGTGAAGCTGATCGTCAGCGTGGATACGGGCATCCGCGCGGCGGAGGTGGTGGCGCACGCGAATACGCTGGGGATCGACGTGATCGTGACCGATCACCATCTGCCCGATACCGCGTTGCCGCCCGCCGTGGCGGTGCTGAATCCGAATCGCCCGGATTGCGAATATCCGTGCAAGGATCTGTGCGGCGCGGGCGTGGCGTTCAAGCTGGCGCAGGCCGTGCTCGCCGCGCAGGATTGGCCGTTGGGCAAAGCGCAACGCGTGGCGGAATCGTTGCTCAAGCTGGTGGCGATCGCGACGGTGGCCGATGTGGCGGCGTTGACCGGCGAGAACCGCGCCATCGTCAAACATGGGCTGGCGGCCTTGCACGACGTACGCAACCCGGGGCTGCGCGCGCTGTTGGATGTGGCGGGTTTCGCGCCCGGGTCGGCGCCTTCGTCGCGGCAGGTGGGGTTTCAGATTGCGCCGCGATTGAATGCGGCAGGACGCATGGACACGGCGCGCTCGGTGATCGAATTGTTTCTCACCGCCGATTCGGCGCGCGCGCGCGACCTGGCGCAGCAGCTTCACGATCAAAACACGGAGCGGCAGCAGGTGGAGGCCGAAGTCCGCGAGGTTTGCGAACAGATGGAAGTCGCGCCGGGCGCGGCGGCGTTGGTGTATTACGCCGAGAATTGGCATCGCGGCGTGTTGGGCATTGTGGCCAGCCGGCTGGTAGAGCGGCTGCATCGGCCGGTGTTTGTGCTCGGGCGCAACGACGAGGATGGGCTGGCTTCGGGTTCAGGGCGCAGCATCGAAGCGTTTCATTTGCTGGATGCGTTGGAATCGATGCCGGACCTGTTTGAGCGGTTCGGCGGCCACAGCCACGCGGCCGGCGTGACGCTCGACCCCGCACGCGTGCCGGAGTTTCGCGAGCGATTCAACGCATATGCCGTGGCGCGGTTATCGCCCGAAGACCTGCGGCCGCAACTCGATATCGACGCGGTGGTGGAATTGCCGGAGATCACGGAAGATGCCATCGGCGAGATCTTCGGGCTGGCGCCCTTCGGGCACGGCAACCCCGCGCCGATGTTCGCGGCGATGGATGTGGAGATCGCTGGGCCGCCGGTAGTGATGAAGGAGAAGCATCTGCGGCTGGTAGCGCGGCAGCAGGGCCGCTCGATCACACTGAAGGCCTGGAATTTCGCTGCGCGGTTGGGGGAGTTGTCGCCGGGATCGCGAGTGGATATTGCGTTCGCGCTGGAAGAGGATGCTTATTCGGCGGCGCGCGGTTACCCGGGTTGGGCGGCGGTGCTGCGGGACGTGCGGCCGGCGGGCTAAGAGCGGGTTCCGAGGAATTCCATGTGCTCTTTGGTAGCGCCGGGAACGGCTTTCAGAGGTATCGAGCGGTCGAATGTGGCGAGTTTGCCTCCGTGTTGGATCGCCAGACCAAGCTGATGGACAAACCAATCATGCACATCGTCATCGCTCACGTTGGCAGTATCGAACAATGCTACAAGAACGTTGACGTCCAGAAGAGGAATTCTCACTCTTTGTCGCGGAGGCGGTTCACAATAGCCATATCGGGACGCGTAGTTCCGGCCTTGGGCGTGAATAGGATGACGCCATTGCGTTTACGAGGCCGCTTTTCCGACTCGATGCCCTTGCGCATCAATTCGCTCACTACCTGACCCATAGTCATGCAACGTTGGGCGCACAGTTGGCGCGCGATTTGGGCCAGATCGTCGTCGATTTCCAGAGTTGTACGCACAAATTAATTAGAGCGCATCAGGCATTAAGAAATGTGATGCGTGATGCGGCCGGAACGGCAATTTACTTGCCCCGGCCCGCCGGAATATCCTTATCCCGCGCATCCTCTTTGCCGTCGCCGGTGTGCAGAATCTGCACCATCACCATCTTCCTGCCGAACTGCTTCGCCTCAGCGGCGCTGGACAAATAGATATCGATCCGCTGCCCTTTGATCTTGTCTCCGGTATCGGTCGCCGTGTAAATGCCGTTGTAGGGTCCGGCGTTCATAATACGAATGCGCGACCCCAGCGGGATGACGTCTGGGTCGGCCGCCACAATGCCTTCGTGCGGAACCGTGCCGGCGGCCGTGGGTTTCGAATGCCGCACGAAAGCTGTGGCCTCCATGCGAGTGGCGCGCGGTCTGATCTTGGACGATGCGCCCCACATGGGCCACCACAGGGTCCCGGTCAAAAGAACAACGGCCAATCGGTTTCGCATAGGGACCACGCTCCTCGTTGCAGGCGCACGCTGTCAACATGGCACGCAAGGCGCCATCCACGCGTTTCGGCAGGAATTGCAGTGGCTTAGAGGCCGTTTTTAGGGCAGCTCTTCTAGCAGACGGCTGATGTCGGCCGATGTGATGTAGAAATGCGGGGAAGTGCGCACCCAGCCGGCGCGCGGGGCGGCGGTGATTCCGCGCTGGCGCAGGCGCGTCACGATATCTACGGCATGGATGCCCGGCTTGCGGAAACTGACGATGCCCGCCGAGGTAGCGTTCGTACGGGGAGCCCCCATGACTTCGTAGCCTTTGGCTTCCACTCCTGCGGCGATTTGATCGCCCAGTGCCTGTACTGCTGGCGCGATCCGCTCTGCTCCCACTTCGAGCAGGAACTCGAGCGACGCGCGCAGGCCGAAACATCCGATGGTGTTGAGCGTGCCACATTCGTAGCGGCCGGCGTCGGCGCGCAGGGTCATGTCGCGCGAGCCGTAATCGTTGTAGGAGGAGACGTTGGTCCAGCCGAATTCCACGGGTTCGACGCGATCCTGCAGGGCGTGCGAAATGTAGAGCACGCCGCAGCCTTCCGGGCCGAGCAGCCATTTGTGCCCATCGGCTGAGAGCGCGTCGATGTGGCATTCGCGGACGTCAATTGGAAAGGCGCCCAGGCCCTGGATGGCGTCGACGAAATAGATGCAGCCGTGGCGGCGGCAGATTTCGCCGATCTCGCGCACCGGCGCGCGGTAGCCGTTCAGGAAACCGACAAAGCTAACGGAAAGCAGGCGCGCGCCGCGGCAAGCCTCGTCGATGCGGTCGAGCGGATCGAAGACCGAGAGCCAGGTCACTTCAACGCCTTCGCCTTCGAGCCGCTGCCAGGGGTAGAGATTGGCGGGAAATTCCTCACGGAAGCCTACGATTCGGTCGCCGGGTTTCCAATCGATGCCCATGGCGATGGTGGCGATGCCTTCGGAAGTATTCTTAACGAGTGCAATCTCGGACGGTTGAGCCGAAATCAGTCGCGCGGCGGCAGTGCGGACGCCGTCGTAGGCGCCCAGCCATGTGTCGTAGTGTAAACTTCCGAAGTTGGCGCAATCCTCCGCCAGACGCTGCATGGCTTCGGCGGCAGGCTTACAAAGCGGGGCCACGGCGGCATGGTTCAGATAAACAAGGCGTTCGCGAACTGGAAAATTGCCCGCATATTGATGGGCCAGGATGTCGGCACGCTCACCAGTGCCCACCAGGGGGGTATTCTGTCCGAAACTCATTTCCACTACAATACGTTATAAGCCTGAGGAGGCGCTGTGCGATCTAGCCTGACCTTCATTTTGACCGCTGCTCTGCTATCTTCAGCGGCATTCGCCGGCGACGACCAAAAAAACAAAAAGAACGACCCGAACCAGATTGGCGACCGTGACATCGGCAAGTGCCTGAACTTCTACTCGGTTGAGAAGGAAATGGCGCTCGGCAAACAGCTTTCCGAAGAAGTAGCGCGCCAGGCCAAGCTGGTGGACGATCCGATCGTCTCCGAGTTCATCAACCGCATGGGACAGAACCTGGCGCGGAATTCCGACGCCAAAGTCCCGTTTACCTTCCGCGTGATCGAGGACGATAGCCTCAACGCATTCGCGCTGCCCGGCGGTTTCATCTTCGTGCACACCGGGCTGATACGCCTCGCGGATGAAGAGGACGAACTGGCGGCCGCGGTCGCGCACGAGATCGCGCACGTGGCGGCGCGCCATCTGACGTGCCGGGCGACGCAGCAGCAACTGGCGCGTATAGGCACGATTCCGCTGAGCGTGGTTCTGGGCGGATGGGGCGGATACGCGGCGCGGCAGGCTGCGAATGCGGTTATTCCGATGACGTTTCTAAGCTTCAGCCGGCATGACGAATCGGAAGCCGATTTCCTGGGCGTTCAGTACCTGTGGGCCGCGGGCTACGATCCCAACGGCGCCATCACCATCTTCGAAAAGATGCAATCGATGCAGCGCAGCCAGCCGGGCGCGGTTTCGAAACTGTTCGCGACGCACCCCATGGATGCGGACCGCATCGAGAAAGCGGAAAAAGAGATTGGCGCGATTCTGCCCGGCAAGCCGGATTACGTCGTGACCACCTCCGGCTATAAAGCGATGCGCGACCGGCTGATCGCGATCGAAAACCGGAAGAAGAACGCCGACCCCAAGAAGCCGGAATTGCGCCGGGCGCCGGGTGCGACCAACGATTCGCAGACCGGCGATGGACGGCCCACCATCAAGCGGCGCGATTGGCTTGAATAGCTCGCTTCGCGATCAGCGCAGGCCGAGCATGGCCAATCGCAGTCCGCGCAGGTTGCGCAACAGATAATCCGGCGCCAGCGCCACCAGCTCCTCGCGCGGCGTGATCCCGGTCTCCACGGAAATCGCGGGAATACGGTTTTGGCGCGCGGCGATGATATCGCTGGTGGCGTCGCCGATCAGCGAAACAGGCGCGGCGCGCGCGACTCCATGTTTGCGGCGGGCTTCAGCGATGGCCCACCTGGCGAGGCCGCCGCGTGTTTTGGCCATTTCTCCGAAAGCTCCAAACCGGAAGTAGCGCTTGAGCCCGGCGCGATCCAGCTTGCGCCATCCGATGCGCGTCAGATTGCCGGTGACCAGCGCCAACAGGACGCCGTTGCGTTCGAGCTTTTGGAGCGTGGGCTCGACCGCCGGACAATGTTTATCGTGCAGGAGCGGGCAAGCGCGCAGGTAGAAGTTTTCCGCCGCGCGCTGAATATCGAGCACCGACCGGCGAAAGAGCGAGCGCGGCGCGCCTGCATTGCGCAACATGGCGGCGATGATGACAGGGTCGAGCATACCCTGAACCGGGATGCCCTCCGTGGTGGTGTCGAGACCCGTCACGCGCCGTACGCCATGTACGAGCGCCGCGCGGTGATGCGGTCCAGCGCGGCGGACGAGCGTGCCATCGATATCGAAGAGAACCAGAGCGGTGAAGACCATCGGAGCAGGCGGCAAGAACTCACAATGATAGCAATCGAGCTGCGCGCCAAAAGCTTCGGTTGGAGGGGATTCAGTAGCTGAGGAAGGGGGCCGCAGCCCCCCGTGATTTTACAGAAGGCGGAAGTTTACTTCGACGGTGGCAGCCACCGGGACGGGCTTGCCGTCCTTATATCCCGGCTTGAATTTCCACTGCCTGACTGCTTCCATGGCCTTTTCGTCCAAGCCGAGACCCAGGCTGTGGACCACCTTCGGGTTGACGGCGTTGCCGCCGGCATCCACCACGATCGAAAGCACCACCACGCCCTGGAACTTCGCCTTGCGGGCTTCTTCGGAGTATTCCGGTTCTACTTTGTGCAGGAGTTCCGGCTTGCTTACGCCGTTGCCGGCGCGGTAAACGCCGTCGCCGAATCCGCCGCCGCTGCCGGGTCCGACGCCGCCGCCGTTACCGGAACCGACGCCGCCGCCTTTACCCGATCCGATACCGCCGCCGGAGCCCGTGCCGTTTGAGGCCGGTCCCAGCTTGCCTAGGGGATCCCCGTAGTTCGGGAGGTTCACGTTGGGCAGATTGGCATCCGGAGGAGCCAGAATCGAGGGATCCATGGCCAGCTTCGGAGCCGGGTTGTTAATTACCGCCGTAGGGGGAACGAACTGCCGCGGCTGAGGCTTCGGAAGTTTGCCCTTGCTGGCCGGAAGCGGAGACCGGTCGCCACCGCCGCCGCCGCCGTGCATGGCCGGCTTCGGTACATCTGTTACGGGATCCATAGGCATCACTATGGCAACCGTGGCTTTCACCGCGTTCTGCACCGGTTTGGTGGAAAGCGCCAGCACCGCCAGTAAAATGATGCAGATCTGGAATCCGAACGACATCATGAAGGACTTCTTCTGATTGCCGTAGAGGCCCCAGATGTCCTTAACCATCACAGGCTTCGAAGTCACTTCGAGTGGTGGAAGCTTCGGTGGGTTGAAAGTTTCTTTCAGGTCCCGAATGAAGGTCTTATAAAAAGGCTCTTCGACGTTGGAAAGAAGAAGACGGGAAAGATGGTCGTCTTCGCCAGGGGGAAGCGGGTTGTTGAGTTGCTCTGCCATATGAATCCACCAGCCCCGACGACGGGACCGCTACGCTCTATTGGACGATGAAAGCGGGGGCGCCGTTACAGGTTTTGGAAAATCTCACTCCGAGGTATTCACAATCAACCTTACCATAACGCCCGTTTTGAGGTTTGTAAATACGAGAGATACGCGTCTCAGGGCGCCATTGACGGCATAATTCCAAATCTGGAATCCAGGGCGCCTGTAAAGACCCGTTTACACCGGAGACTCATCTTGGGCACAATCGATAGTGATGCAGATTACCGTCGAACCCAAGCCATTGGAACAGATCGAGACCGAAGCGCTCATCGTGCCCGTTATGGAGGGCGTGAAGGAAAACCGCTTCGGCGCCGCCGAATTGTGCGATTCGGGCGAAGTCGCGGGCAAGCCGCTCGAATTTACCCTATTACATCGTCCGCCCGGAACCGCCGCCGCGCGCGTCCTGCTAGCCGGGGCGGGCAAGGCCGAAAAGTTCGATTCCGCGGAAATGCGCAAGCTGATCGCGGCTGCGGTCCGCTTCCTGAAGCCCAAAGGCATCCGGAAGATTTCCGTGGCTCTCGAAGGGGCATTCACGGGGGCCGACTTCACGTCCGCCGCCGTCGAAGGCGCCATTCTGGGCGATTACGAACCGGACCGCTATAAAGGCGGAGAGAAAAAGTCGCTGGAATCGGTTTCCGTCGCGGGCGGCGATGCCGCCGGCGCCAAACGCGGCCAGATTCTCGCCGAATCCCAGAATTTTGCGCGCGCCCTCGCCAACGAACCGGCGAATCTGCTGACGCCGCTCAAGATGGCCGTCGCCGCCCGTGCCATGTGCGCCGAATCCGGCCTCGAATGCGAAGTGCTGGATCGCGAACAAATGGAGAAGCTCAACATGGGCGCGCTGCTCGGCGTCGCTCAGGGCAGCGCCGAGCCTCCGGTGATGATCGTCATCCGCTACAAGCCCGCCGCGCCCAAATCCAGCGACCATCTGGCTCTGGTGGGCAAGGGCGTAACCTTCGATACCGGCGGCATCTCCATCAAACCCGCCGACGGCATGGAAAAGATGAAGTACGACATGAGCGGCGCCGCGGCCATGATGGGCGCTATGCGCGCCATCGCACAGTTGAAGCCTGCGCTCACGGTGACCGCGTTCATGCCATGCGTCGAAAATATGCCGGGCAGCCGGGCTCAGCGCCCGGGTGACATCGTCACTGCGATGTCCGGCAAGACCATCGAGGTGCTGAACACCGACGCCGAAGGCCGCTTGATTCTGGCCGACGCCATGGCCTATGCGCGCAAACAGGGCTGCACCCACATGGTGGATGCCGCGACGCTGACCGGCGCCATCGTGGTGGCTCTCGCGCACATCCATGTTGGCCTCTTCTCGAACAACGACGCCATGCGCGACCGCGTCTTGAACGCCTCCAAGGCCGAGGGCGAGCGTATGTGGGCCATGCCGCTCGACGACGATTACAAGGAATATCTCAAGAGCGCTTTCGCCGATCTCGGCAACATCGGCGGACGCTGGGGCGGCGCCATCACCGCCGCCGCATTCCTCAAGGAATTCGCCGAAGACACGCCGTGGGTACACCTGGATATCGCCGGAACCGCCTGGCTCGACGACGCCAAACCGTATATGGCCAAGGGTCCGACGGGTCTGCCGGTGCGGACACTCGTTCGCCTCGCCACCGACTGGTAAACGGTGTCCGGCAAGACGATCAGCGAAAAGATTCTTTCCGCGAAGTCGGGGCGCGATGCCCGCGCGGGCGACGTGGTCATCTGCCCGGTGGATTGCGCGCTGGGCACGGATGGCTCAACGCCCATGGCTATCGATTATTTCGACGCCATGGGTGGAACGCGCGTGCACGACCCGTCACGCATTGTCTTTGCGCTCGATCACTACGCGCCCGCTCCCAGCCGCCAGACGGGAGCGCTGCACCAGCGCATGCGCGAGTTCGCCGCGCGCCACGGCATTCTGCTTTGGGATGTCGGCGAAGGTATCGGGCATCAGCTCGTCGTGGAATCTGGCCGCGCGCTGCCGGGAGGGCTTGCCGTGGGCGCGGATAGCCATGCTGTTACATATGGTGCGCTCAACACATTCGCCGCCGGCATCGGCTCATCCGACCTGGCGGCGATCTTCGTCAGCGGCCAGATGTGGCTGCGCGTGCCGGAATCCATTCGCGTCACATTGACCGGCGAATTGCCGCGCGGGGTCTATCCCAAGGACATCGCTCTCGCTCTCGCCCGTGAACTCGGCGGCGATGGCGCGAATTATCAGGCGCTCGAATTCACCGGTGAAGCCGTGGCGCAGCTGGATCTCGAGGACCGCCTGGTGGTGGCGAACCTCGCTATCGAAATGGGCGCGAAGAACGCCATCTTCCCGGCGGACGAGAAGACATTCGAATACCTGAGCGGCATCCGCGGCGAGCCCTGCGCTCCCGACGGCGACGCGCAATACGCCCGCGAAATCCACATCGCGCTCGATCGCCTGGCCCCGCTGGTGGCTTTGCCGCATCAACCCGGTCGCGGCGTGGGCGTCGGCGAAACGGCGAGCGTGCCCGTGCAGATGGTCTATCTCGGTACCTGCACCGGCGGACGCGTGCGCGATTTTCATCAGGCGCTGGCTGTGTTGAAAGCTGCCGGCGGCGTGGCGCGTGGAGTTCAGCTCGTCGTGACTCCCGCATCGCGCACGGTGCTCGAAACGCTGGCGCGCGATGGCACGCTTGCGGAACTGATCGCGCTCGGCGCCGTGATTCAAACGCCGGGCTGCGGCTCCTGCTGCGGAACCTGCGGCGCCATTCCAGGCGATGGCGTGGCGGTCATATCCACCGCCAATCGCAACTTCAAAGGCCGCATGGGCAACGGCGCGGCGTCCATCTATCTCGCTTCGCCTGCCACCTGCGCCGCCGCCGCGGCGCGCGGAGAAATCGCCGATCCGCGGGACCTTCTGCCATGATCCATCGTGCCCGGGTGTTCGGCGACGACGTCAACACGGATTACATCATCGCCTCGCGGCGCAAGCGCGACAGCCTCGATCCGCTGGTGCTGCGCCAGTTTCTGTTCGAAGAAATTGCGCCGCAGTTCGCGGCCTCGATTGAACCCGGAGACGTGATCGTGGCGGGTCGCAACTTCGGATGCGGCTCGGCGATGGAGGTCGCCGTCACTGCGGTGCTCGGCGCGGGAATCCCCGCCGTGCTGGCGCGCAGTTTCTCGCGCACGTACTACCGCAACGCCGTCAACAACGGATTGCGCCCGGTGATTTGCGAGGTCTTGGGCATCCGCGAAGGCGACCGTTTGCGCGTTGAAGGCGAGACCGTGTTCAATGAAACCACGGGAAGCCTCATCGCCGCGGAGCCGTTGCCGCCGGTGATGCGCCAGATCATCGAAGCCGGAGGTCTGGTCCCCTATTTCCGGCAGCACGGCGGATTTCCGGCGCCGGAAATTATCTAAAGGAGTTCAAAATGGGATCGTCGAGACGAACGTTCGTACTCACCGCCGCGGCCACGGCGGCCAGCGCTCAAAACCGCGGGCCACTGACCGCGAAAGATGTCATCGAGCGCATCCAAAAGAACGTGGGCGTGCCCTGGCGCGAGCCTACCGTCGATACCATCAAGTCCGGCAGCCCGTCTACGCCCGTCAAAGGCATCGCGACGACGATGATGGCGACGCTCGACGTGGTGCAGCGTGCCGCCGCCGCGGGTAAGAACATGGTGATCACTCACGAGCCCACGTTCTATTCCCACGAAGACAAAACCGACACGCTGCAGGACGACGCCACCTATAAGTTCAAGCAGGCGTTCCTCGAGAAACACCAAATGGTGGTCTTCCGTTTTCACGACCACTGGCACGCGCATCATCCGGACGGCATCGCCACGGGCATGACGCAAGCCCTCGGCTGGGAAAAACGCGTTGACCCCCAGAATCCGCGGCAGTTCCTATTCGAAAGCGCGACTCTAGCCACTCTCGCCAAGGAAATCCAGGACAAACTCAAGATACGCACCATGCGCGTGATCGGCGATCCTAAACTTCACGTGCGAACCGTTGCAGGCAATTGGGGCTACGCGGGCAACCTGCGACCGTTCACGCGGCCCGATCTCGACGTACTGGTCATCGGCGAAGCGCGCGAGTGGGAACTCGTCGAATACGCCGCCGATTGCATCACGGCCGGTCAAAAGAAAGGGCTGATCGTGCTCGGACACATCCCATCGGAACAAGCGGGAATGATCCACTGCGCTTCGTGGCTGAAGACGTTCATCACCGAAGTGCCGGTGGAATTTGTTGCGGCGGCCGAGCCCTTCTGGAACCCCAACGCTCCTCCGCCTTCGCCCACGCGAGGTCTCGCCTAGGGAACCAGCACCACCCGGCCGTGCGCGCCTTTGGCGACAGCCGTGTAGGCCTCCTGCGCCTTGTCGAGCGGAAAAGCCGCCGCGATGACGGGCGGATCGTAATCGCCGCGCTCGAATCCGGGCGCGAGATCATCCAATATCCGCGCCGACGCCGCCACATCCAGCTTGCGCGAATCTGCGCCGAACATCTGCAACTCCTGATGATAAAAATGCAGGGCGTCAAATTCTACGCGCCGCTTGCCGGTGGCGCTGATCATAATCAGCCGGCCGCGCTTTCCCAGAGTTTGAAGCGACGGCTCAAACATCACGCCGCCCACCGTGTCGTAGACGATATCCGCGCCTTTGCCCGCAGTCAGACGCATGAGTTCCTGCGGCCAATTCGCCTGGGATGAATCGACGAACGCATCGAGCCGCTTCGCGGCGGGCGCTTCCGGCGGTATGGGCCGCACATCCGCGCCGATGACCCGTAATCCTTTAGACTTCGCGATCTGCACGACGGCGCCGCCGACTCCGCCGCCTGCGCCCACAGTCACGATGGTCTCGCCGGATTGAATTCCGCCGTAAATCACCGCGCCCAACCAGGCCACGATGAAGTTGACGCCGATGGCCGCGGCTTGCTCATGAGATAGCTTGCCCGGCTTGCGCGCCAAAGCCGCCACCGGAACCACCAGGTGGGATGCGTGTGAGCCGTCCACGGTAAACCCGATATCGCCGCCGCTCCCCCACACCTCGGCGCCCAGCCATTCCTTCGGCCCATCCACCACCACGCCCGAGTAATCGCGTCCCGGAACGCGCGGCAGGACGGTGCCTTCCATTGCGCCCTTCACGTTCTTCACGTCGGATGGGTTAATCGAAGCCGCCTTGACTTGAATGACGGCCGTATTCGCGGTTGCGGACGGGGTCGGCCGCTCCGCTAGTTTCAAGACAGACGGGTCGCCAAATTCGCTGAAAGTAAGAGCTCGCATGGGGTTTCTTCCAGTATCCTTCAGACACTGAGGCCCCCGCTTTTGCAGAGTCTTGCAGCGCTTTTGAGATATAGTAAACAGCACTGGAGTTTTGTAATGAACTACACGCGTTTACTTGCTGCTTCTCTTCTTGCTGCTATGGGTCTTTTCGCCGCCGACAATCCTGCACCGATGGTCAAGCAAACGAAGGCCAATTATGAACTCGCTTCCCAATGGACGCCGGCCAAGATGGGCAAGATCGTTTTCGAGACAAACGTGACGCCGCATTGGCTCGAACAGGGCGACCGGTTCTGGTACAGCTTCGAGAACAGCAAGGGGCGGAAGTTCTACATTGTCGATCCCGTCAAGAAAACGCGTACGTTTGTATTCGACCCGGTGAAACTCGCGGCGCAACTAACCACGGCCACGGGCATGCCGTACGAATCGCAGCACCTGCCGATCACGACCATCCGCTTCGTCAAGAACGACGCCACCATTCAATTCGACTTGAACGTGCCGCGCGATGCGGTGATTCCGGGCGAGAAGAAATCGTCATCGGGATCGCAAAACTCCACCGACTCGAACGGCAATGGCGGCAACGGCAACGGAAATGACAACGATGAGCCGCAGCAGCAAGGCCGCGGTGGACGCGGCGGAGCGGCGGGGCCGGGCCGCAACGAGAAGGCGCTGCATTTCGAATACGAGCTCTCCACCAACAAGCTGACGCTGCTCGACGAGGCGCCGCCGCGCAAGCCCGCGTGGGCGTCGATCTCTCCCGACGGCAAGACGGTGGTTTTCTCGCGCAACCGCAACCTCTATATGATGGACGCCGCCAACTACGCCAAGGCGCTCAAGAAGGCCGACGATACGACCATCGTCGAGACCAAGCTCACCGAAGACGGCGTGGAAGATTTCGCCTACGGCGGCGGCCGCGGTATGGGCGGCGATCAGCAACAGCAGGAACAGAACGACAGCACCCAGCAGGGCGAAAATCAGGACAACACGCGCCAGCGCAGCGCCGCCAACGTCTCCTGGTCGCGCGATTCCAAGAAAATCGCCATTGTGCGGCGCGATTCGCGCAAAGTGGAGAAGCTGTGGGTGATCAACTCGCTCGCCAACCCGCGCCCCACGCTCGATTCCTACCGCTATGCGATGCCGGGCGACGTCAACGTGCCCCAGGCGCAGTTGGAAGTGTTCGAGTTGGCTTCGAAGGCCCGCACCATCGTGAAGGCCGACGGGTTCAAGGATCAATCGATTCAAGTGGAAGTGGAGCGTCCCACGGCCAAAGAGCGCGAGCACGAGAAGACGGAAGCCGTGTGGGGCGGCCCGGGTTCGGATAAGTTGTACTTCACGCGCACCAGCCGCGATCTGCACCGTCTCGACGTCTGTGTCGCCGATCTGGCGAACGGCGCCACGGTGAAGCCGGTGATCCAGGAGCGCATGAACGTCTACATCGAGGCCAAGCCGCTGAAGTTCATCAACAACGGCACGGAAATGATCTGGTGGTCGGAACGCGATGGCTGGGGCCACTACTATTTGTACGGCGCCGATGGGACGCTGAAGAACCAGATCGACCGCGGCGAATTCGTCGCCGAAGACATCGTCAACGTGGATGAAAAGGCGCGCCAGCTATTCATCACCGCCGATGGCCGCGAGGATGGCGAGAACCCCTATTACATGCATTTCTATCGCGAAGGCCTCGATGGAAGCGGCATGAAGATGCTCGATCCGGGCGATGCGTCGCACGCGGTGCAGATGTCGGATTCCGCGAAATTTTTCGTCGATAACGGTTCGCGCGTCAATACCGCGCCCGAGGCGACGCTGGTCGATAGCAACGGCGGCGTAGTGATGCCGCTCGAAAAGGTGGATATGGCCCGCGCCGTGGAAGCCGGCTTCAAATTCCCGGAGCCGTTCAAGGTGAAGGCCGATGACGGCATCACGGATATCTACGGCGTCATGTACAAGCCGTTCGATTTCGACCCCAACAAGAAATATCCGCTGATCGAGTACGTGTATCCCGGCCCGCAGACGGAGAGCGTGGATTCCACGTTCAATCCGCGCAGCACCAACGTGATGCTGGCGAATTTCGGCTTCATCGTGATCACGGTGGGCAATCGCGGCGGCAACCCGAACCGCTCGAAGTGGTATCACACGTTCGGCTACAACAATCTGCGCGATTACGGATTGGCTGACAAGAAAGCCGCGGCCGAGCAACTCGCCGACCGCTATCCGTTCATCGATATCGACCGCGTCGGCATGTGGGGCCACTCGGGTGGCGGCTTCATGACTGCCGCGTCGATGTTGATTTACCCCGATTTCTTCAAGGTCGGATGGTCTGAATCGGGCAATCACGAAAACAACATCTACAACAACACCTGGAGCGAGAAGCACCACGGCGTGAAGGAAGTGGAAGACGACAAGGGCCAGGTGAGCTTCGAGTATTCCATCGACAAGAACTCGGAAATCGCGAAGAACCTCAAGGGTCACCTGATGCTGGTGACCGGCGACTACGATAACAACGTGCACCCGGCCAACACCGCCCGCCTGGCGGATGCGCTGATCCGCAACAACAAGCGCTTCGACTTCCTGCTGGTGCCCGGACAGCGGCACGCATACGGGCCGGATTCGGACTATGTCAACTGGCGCCGCGCGGATTATTTCTGCCAGTGGCTGCTGGGCGATGCCGATCATTCCATCGATATGGCCGAGTTGAACCGCGAGCAACAAAATAACGGTAAGACTCCCGCGGGCCGTGGCGGCGGTGGAACCACCACGACGGTGCAAGGCGGACGCGGCGGGCAACAAAACAACGGTGGGCGCGGTGGACGCGGAGGCGGCCGTGGCGGAAACGGCAACGTTGGCAACGGCAACGGCGGACGCGGCGGCCAGCAGTAGTCCCGACGCCGCACGCCAGACGCGTGCGCCACGCCGATGTGGAACACGCTCGTTCGGTACGAGAAGGCCAAGGTCAATCCCTGGATCGGCCTGCGCAATGCGGTTGGCGTAGCCATTCCCCTGGTTGCGGGCTCGATCACCGGCCAAATGGCCGGCGGTCTGCTCGCTGCCATCGGCGCGTTCAACGTATCGTTTTCGGACGGCCCTGAGCCTTACAAACAACGCGCACAGCGCATGCTGATCGCGGCGTTTTGCTGCTCCGCGGCGGTGGGCGCTGGCGGGTTGCTGGGCCGCGAACATCTGCTTCTGATCCTGCTGGCGGCCTTCTGCGCCTTCGCCACCGGCCTGCTGGTGGCGATCAGTCAAACTGCTGCCGATCTCGGCGTGATGACGCTGGCCACGCTAATCGTCTTCGCGGCGCAAGCCATGACGCCCCGGGAAGCTTGGCAATCGGCGCTGCTGGCGCTGGGCGGCGGCCTGCTGCAAACCGGCATTTCGCTGGCTTCGTGGCCGGTGACGCGCTTCGCGCCAGAGCGGCGCGTGTTGGCGGCGTTTTATTCGGGACTGGCTGGTGCGGCGGCCGCAGGCGCCGAATCGCTATCCGCGCCCGATCTTCCTCCACCCGCCACCGCCGAGAGCACGGACGCCCAGAATGCGCTGGCGCCGCGCGTGGGTGAGCAATCGCTCGAAGCCGTGCGTTATCTGGCGCTCGCCAGCCAGGCGGAGCGCATCCGGCTGGGGCTGGTCACCATCGCGCGGCTGCGCGTGCGGCTCTCGCGCGAGGAGGATGGCGCAGCGGAGGCCGCGATTCTCGACGATTCCCTCTCCGAAGCCGCCAGAGCGTTGGCCGCGATCGGCGAGGAATTGCAGACTGGCGCCGCCGCGCCGGGTGAGCCGCCTCGCATCGAAGCCAACGCCGAGCGGTTGCGCGCCTCCGGCCGGTCGATGGCGCGCGATGCGCGCGCGCAACTCGACGCATTAGCCGGTCAGATCCGCGCCGCTAACGAAATGGCGCTGCACGCCACCCCCGCCGGCAGCGTGGAGTTCGCCGAGAACCTGAAAGCCGAGCCGCGCCGCCTGCGCGTGGGAAGCGCACTGGCCGGTTTGCGCGCCAACCTGAGCCTGGATTCGACCGCCTTCCGCCACGCGCTCAGACTGGCCGTGTGCGTGGCGCTGGGTGAAGCCATCAATCGAGTCACCGGCTCGCGGCGCGGGTATTGGCTGCCCATGACCGTATCGATTATTTTGCGCCCCGATTTCACCGGCACCTTCACGCGCGGCGCGCTGCGTCTGGGCGGAACGATCGCCGGCCTCATTACCGCGACCGCGCTGGTGCATTTCGTCGCCCCCGCGCGCGGCGTCGAGATTCTCTACATCGCCGCCTTTACCTTCCTGATGCGCTGCTTCGGCCCCGCCAATTACGGCATCTTCGTGGCCGCCTTGACCGCGCTGGTGGTGTTTCTCATTGCCGTCACGGGCGTGGAGCCCGGTCCGGTGATGCTGGCACGCGGCGCGAACACTCTGGCGGGCGGCCTGATTGCGCTGCTGGCCTATGCGTTATGGCCCACGTGGGAGCGCAAGTTCGTGCCGGAACGGCTCGCCGCGATGCTCGACGGCTACCGCGCGTACTTCGAGGCCATTCGTCGCGGCTATGTCGCGCCCGATGGCGACACCCAGACGCGGCTCGACCGCGCCCGTCTGGCCGCGCGGCTGGCGCGGTCGAACTTCGAAGCCTCGCTGGCGCGGCTTTCCAGCGAACCGGGCGTGAGCGCGGATCAATTGACCGCCATGCACAAGATTCTGGCGAATTCGTACCGCTTTGTGCTGGCCGCCATGTCGCTCGAAGCCGGTCTGGCGCGCAGCGCGCCGGCGCCGGTGCGCGCGGCGTTCGGCCCGTTCGCCGATGGCGTCGTGTCCACTCTCAGCCGCCTCTCCACGTTACTGCGCGGCGAGGAGTTGAAAGACGAGGAATGGCCCGATCTCCGCGAAGAGCATCACGAGTTGATCCAGGCTGGCGACCCGCACCAGGGAAGATACGCGCTGGTCAACGTCGAAACCGATCGCATGGTGAACAGTCTCAATACGCTCACACTCCTGGTGCAGAAATACATGGGCGGCAACGGCGGGAGACTATCCTGAAGAAGATGCGGCCCGCGCTCACTATCGCCGGTTCCGACCCTAGCGGCGGCGCAGGCATCCAGGCCGATCTGAAGACATTCCACCAGTTCGGCGTTTATGGCGAGGCCGCCATCACCTTGCTGACCGTGCAAAATTCCCTGCGCCTCTCGCGCGTGGAAGTGCTGCCGGCGGCCTTGGTGCGCGAGCAGATCGCGGCTGTGCTGGAAGACATTCCGCCGGCGGCGGCCAAAACCGGGGCGCTCGGCTCGACGGAAATCGTGGAGGCCGTGGCGGAAATGGCGCAATCGTTCGCCTTTCCGCTAGTGGTAGACCCGGTGCTCATTGGAACCCAAGGCTCGCGTTTGCTCGAGGAAAGCGCTATTCGGGCGCTTTGCGAGCGCCTCATCCCGCGCGCCGCCGTGGTGACGCCCAATATTCCGGAAGCCGAAGCGCTCACCGGCCTGCGCATCCTGAACGCCGCCGATATCCGCCGCGCCGCGGCTCGCCTGCACCAAATGGGGGCGCACGCGGTAATCGTAAAGGGCGGACATGCCGAAGGCGACGCCACCGACGTGCTCTTCGACGGCGCCGATTTCCACGAATTTTCCAGCCCGCGGGTGGAAACGCGGCACACCCATGGCACCGGCTGCACGCATTCGGCGGCGCTTACCGCCTGCCTGGCGCTCGGTATGCCGGTGGCGGAAGCCGCCGCGCGCGCCAAGCGGTTTATCCATGATGCTATCCGCTCTAACCCCGGGTTAGGGGCCGGCCGCGGACCGGTCAATCATGGCTGTTATGCTGAACTCTATGACTAAGGTCCTGATTCACTTCCAGCTACAGCGCCCGCTAGACGAAGACATGCTGACTCGCATCTCTGACGCGCATGCCCTGTATGGCATTCAGCATGTCAAGCTTGACCCCACACTCGATGGACTTACGGTGGAATATGACGCCACCCGCCTGCGTCCGGCCGAGGTGGGAGCCGCGCTAACCGGAGTTGGGATTCCGGTGGATGCGGCCTTTTTCTAAGTCATTTTCTGACCCCGGCCCTGTTAGTTATTCATGGTAGAATTCACCGAAGTAAGTTGAACCGAGGGTACCTAACGGCTTAGACACGCGGGTCTCTCCTTCCGGGCCAATTTTCCATGATTTATTCGCGTTCCGCTGCGTACGCAATTCGTGCCTTGGTGCACCTCGCCCGGATTTCAGACGGTACTTACACCCTGGCCCGGTCAATCGCGGAACAGGAAGGAATCCCCGGCCATTTCCTGGCTAAGATCTTGCAGCGGCTGGCGCGGAAAGGCTTGGTCCGGTCGTGCAAGGGTCCAAACGGCGGATTTGCCCTGCTGCGCCCGGCGCGGGAAATCCGGCTGGTGGACGTGGTGGAGGCCTTGGACGGGGTGGGAGCCTATCGCGCCTGTATTTACGGATACGGCGAATGCAACGATTCGGTGGCTTGCGCCATGCACGATGGCTGGAGCCCGCTGCGTTCGCGTATCATAGAGTATCTGGAGCGGAACAGCATAGCGGACCTCTCGAAATCCCTTGACCGGAAGCGGAAGGCGCCGGCCGGGGGCGGTTGGAAATCGGGACGGCCTAATGTTGGATTCAAAAAAGGCTTAGTGAGCATCTAATCTTCCGGAGGCACAATGGCATCCTCGGTTCTTGTCCCCATGGTGGTCGAGCAGACCTCCCGGGGCGAACGCGCGTACGACATCTACTCACGGCTGTTGAAAGAAAACATTATCTTTTTGGGCACGCCGATTGACGATCAGGTGGCGAACCTGATCATCGCTCAGCTCCTTTTCCTGGAGGCCGAAGATCCGGAAAAAGACATCTCGATCTACATCAATTCGCCCGGCGGCTCGATCACCGCGGGCCTGGCGATTCTGGACACGATGGCCTTCATCCGTCCCGATATCGTAACCATTTGCGTGGGCCAGGCGGCGTCCATGGCGGCGGTCTTGCTGGCCGAAGGGGCGAAAGGCAAGCGGTTCAGCCTGCCGAATTCGCGCATCATGATCCACCAGCCCTCGATGCAGGGCCTCGCCGGGCAGGCTGCCGATATCGACATTTACGCGCGCGAAATCTTGCGTATGCGCGAGATCCTCAACAAGCGCTTGTCGGACGCCACCGGTCAAACCGTGGAGCGCGTCTCGCGCGATGTGGACCGCGATTACATCATGGAGCCGGATGCGGCGGTGGAATACGGCATGATCGATCGCGTGATCGCCAGTCGCGACCTGGCCCCGGTTGCCATCAAGGGATAAGCCGGGCCCGCTGACACGTTCGTAACCGCTACTTGTTTTCTGTGGCGATGCGCGTACGAAGCTGATCGCGCCCGTGATCGGCCAATTGCTTACAGGCGTTGCTATCGATCATCGGGTCGGGCGTGACGCCTCGCTGCCGCGCATCCAGGCGGCTCCACAAGTTGGAGACGTCGGGGTGCGTGGTCAGCAGAATATCGCACGGCGTCGCGCTGAGAAACGCGAAGCTCTTCTCGAAATCGGCGATCGCGTTTGGGTATGCCTTGCTCTTGGTGAACCGGAAACCGTTGGATGAGACGGGCGTCAGGCTGTCCGCGTAGACCATCGCAAGACATCGCGAACCCTCGCAGGATTGCCACGTCCAACTGGTGCCGCCGGGCGTGTGTCCGGGCGTCAGGTGCGCGGTGACGGTCAGCTTCCCCAGGGAAAAGCTCTGGCCGTCTTTGAGCGTTTCGACCTTCGCCACCGCAGCGATCCCCGGAATCGACTTGCTCTGCGGATCGCCGGCTCCGAGCCCGCCTTTCGCGAGCACCGCCGCGCTCCATGGGCTCGCTACCACGCGTGCGCCGGTCAGCTTCTGCAACTCGGCGATACCGCCCGCGTGATCGAAATGCACGTGTGAATTGGCAATCAGCTTCACGTCTTCAATGCGAAAGCCGAGCGTGCGGATATTGGCCACGATTTGCGGCACGGATTCCGGCAGTGCGGCGTCGATGAGCACATGTCCGGCATCGGACGTCACCAGAATCGTGCTCAACCCGTGCGGGCCTACGTAATACGTGTTGCCGAAAACCTGGAATGGCTTTTGAGCCACGTTCCATGCCGCGCATTGATCGCACTTGGTAGGCGCGTGCTGCGCCGCAGCGATTCCCGCAGCGGCGAGGAACAGCGGAAGCAATCGGGTCATGAATCCTCAGTAGGATTATCGCCTGTAATCAGCCGCGCGCCACGGCTGAACGTGACAAATTGAATTCCCCACTGCACGAACACGAGGATTCGGTTTTGAAACTGCACCAGATACGCCAAGTGCACGAAAAGCCATACCAGCCACGCGATAAGGCCATGCAGATGCGCGCCGAAGATGTTGGCCACTGCGGCGCCGCGGCCGATCACCGCCAGGTCGCCCTTGTCGAAATAGTGGAAGGGCTTTAATTCCTTGGGACCATCGAGCCGCGCCACAATGGCCTTCGCCGCATACGCGCCGCCCTGCATCGCCACCTGCGCCACGCCGGGCAGCGGCTTGCCGTTCTTGCCGTCGAGGGTCGCGAGATCGCCCACCACGTAGATATTCGGGAAATTAGGGATGGTTAAATCGGGGTTGACGTAGATCTTGCCCTGCTTGTCGGTTTTCGCGCCGGTGCGCTCGGCAAGCGTATGGCCGAACGTAGTGACGGTCACGCCGCCAGCCCATAAGACGGTCTTGGCTTCCAGATGTTCCGATTCGCCGCGCTCGTTCTGAAGCGTCACGCCGTTGGCGTCGATGCCGCTGACGCGCACGCCGGTGCGCACCATGACGCTGAGTTTATGCAGCGAGCGCTCGGCGGCATCGGCGAGATCCTGCGGATAAGAAGGCAGCACGTGTGCCGAGCCATCCAGCAGAAAGATGCGCGCTTCCGAGGGGCGTATGGAGCGGAACTCGTGCTTGAGCGTGTGCAGCGCGATTTCGCCCAACGCACCCGCCAATTCGACGCCGGTTGCGCCCGCGCCCACGATCACAAACGAGAGCCACGCGCGGCGGTGCGCCGCATCCTGCGCCCGCTCGGCGGCTTCGAACGCATAGAGTATCTTGTGCCGGATGGCCGTGGCTTCTTCGATGGACTTCAGACTGGGCGCGCAATTGCGCCAATTTTCATTCCCGTAGTAGGAGGTCTTCGACCCCGTCGAAACCAGGAGGGAATCGTATTCGAAAACGCCGCCGTCTTTGAGGGTAAGGCGCTGTGCGCGTGGGTCGATGTCCGACGCCTCGCCCATCAGCACCCGCACATTCTTCTGTTTGCTGAGCACGCCGCGCAACGGGGCTGAAATCTCGCCGGGCGAAAGCGAGCCGGTCGCCACCTGATACAGCAGCGGCTGGAACAAATGAAAATTGCGGCGGTCGATGAGGGTGACTTCCACCGGCGCATGCCGAAACGCTTGCGCGGCATAAAGCCCGCCGAATCCTCCGCCCAGAATGATGACGCGGTTGCCGATACCTTCAGGATAGCCTCACCAGGAAAGGACGTGCCGGTAACAATCCGGTAATATCGACTCTGTACTGTGTGGTCATGACCAATAAATTCAGGGTTGGAGCGCTGGCGGCGTTGGCATGCGCGCCGGCGTACGCGCAAAGCGTAACCGACCTGCTTCAAAAGGGCATCTACGCACAGGAAGCGGCGGGCGATCTGGATGGGGCCATCCAGCTTTTCCGCCAGGCGATCGACGCATCGGCGCCGTCCCGCATGCTGGCGGGGCAGGCGCTGTATCACATGGGGTCGGCGCAGGCGGCCAAGGGCGATGTGGGCGGCGCGGCGCAGACGTTCCGGCAATTGATCGATCAATATCCGGAACAAAGGGACTTGGCGGCGCGCCTGCAACCGCTTCTTCCAGGGTTCAAGCAGCCAGCGTCCCAGCCAAATTTCACGGCGACCATATACCGGGATCCGGGGAGTGGGCTTTCGTTCGCCCTGCCTCCAGGCTGGACGGCTACCCAAAGCGCCATCGACTCAACGCTTCCGAATCCTGGGGTAAATATCGATCTGCACGATCCAGTATCGGGCGAGCCAAGCATCTTCGTGTGGGTGCGCACCCAAAAGACGGATCCTTCCACCGTGCCGCAAAAGATTCTTGCGACGCCCGACATGAAGGAAGCCCAGATGCGCAAGGATGGCATCGCCGACTTTACTGTTCGGCGCGAAAGCCTCCGGCCTTTGCAGGTGGGCGCGAACAAGGGGCTGAGCGCGATCGCAGAATACACGAGCGACAATACTGTGGCGTCGCATAGTTGGGTCATCACGGTGGATCAAGCCACGCTCAATACGCGGCAAGATCGGGCTGTCTCCACGCAGCCGCTGAAGCGAGCGGAACTGTTCAGTTGGCTGTGGGGTGCGGACGTGCGTATCGTGATCTTTGCCCGGGATCTCGATCCTGCCAAACTGAGCGAGATGCAACCGGTGTTCGACAGCATCGTCAGCACTTTTATCGTGCCTTGACCATGATGTTTGGCTCATTCAGGCGTTCGATTGACTTCTGGCCAGTGCTCCTGGCGCTGTTGGCGGCGGTGCTGATTCCGACCGCCGGCGTGCTGTGGTTCATGAACGAGGCGGTTGTCAACCAGCGCAATCTGTCTCGCCAGCGCCTCGCCGAAGCCTATCGTGGGCATCTCACCCTGGCGCGTGAACGCGTGGAGGCGCTTTGGGAAAAGCGCGCGGCGGATCTCGGCCGGGAAGCCGGCGCAGCGTCCGCCGCGGCGGAGTTCGCCCGTATCGTGCGCAGCGGTTTGGCGGATTCGGCGGTCATCCTGGATGCACGGGGCGCGGTAGTTTATCCGGCGCCGCTAACGCCTCCAGAGGTGGATGCTCTCGAGTGGGACGCGAATTGGCTGGCGGCGCGGCGGCTCGAATCTGCGGGGAAGAATTTGGAAGCCACTGAGGCGTTCGCGAAGATCGGGACCGCGCGAGCGGTACAGGCGCAAGTGCGCTGCCTCCTCCGCGCCGGCAGAACGGCGAGAGCCGCGCAAATCGCCACGGAACGGTTTCATGCCGGCCCGTGGCTTCATCAGGCAGATCCCAACGGGCGCTTGATCGCGATAGACGAGCTTTTGCTGGCGGCGCGGCTCAAAAGCGCGCCGGCAAAGACGGCGCTCATTGCGCTCTTGAACGATTACGACGCGCCAATCCAGGCCGCGCAGCGCCTCTTCGCCATGAACGAGGTCAAAGCGCTCGATAGCGCCGCGGTATTTCCCACGCTGGCCGCCGAAGCGTTGGCGTCGCGTTTCGCCGAGAAATATCGCGCGGCGCCGCCGGAAGGGTCGCTGCAGCACAGTGGTCTTGCGGACGTGTGGACGCTCAGTGCGCCCGGCGGCCGCGCGGTTGCGCTCTACACCACAGCCACGGTGAAGTCACTGTTGCCTTCGGAACCACCGGAGCAGGAGTGGCGTTTCGCTGTGCTCCCGCCGGCTGTAGTTTCGACGGGTTTCGATCAGGCGCTTCCGGCGGGTGGCTATCTGCCCGGCTGGCAGGTCGCGCTGTCGGTGGTGGGCGCGCCGGCGGATGATTTCGCCCGCAAGCAAACGCTGGCCTATCTGTGGATCGGCATTCTCGCGACTGCTCTCGCCGCTCTCGCGGGCGTCTACGCCGCGCAAGCGCTGAACCGGCAGTGGCGCGTCGCCCGGCTCAAGACCGACTTAGTCGCCGCCGTTTCCCACGAATTGAAGACGCCGCTCGCGGGAATGCGCGTCTTAGTGGAGACATTGCTCGAAGACGATATTTTCGAACAAAACAAAACGCGCGAGTATCTGGAAATGATTTCGCGGGAGAACCTGCGGCTCAGCCGCCTGATCGAAAATTTTCTCACCTTCTCGCGTCTCGAGCGCAATCGGCAAAAGTTTGAGTTTCAGACCACGCCGCCCGAACGGGTCGCGCACGCAGCGATGGAAGCGGTGCGCGAGCGCTTCCCGCTGGAGGTCGAAATCGCGCCAGGTCTGCCGCCGGTTCGCGCGGACGGGGACGCCATGACTACGGTGTTGCTCAACCTGCTCGACAACGCCTACAAGTATTCTCCGGGCGAGAAGCGCATCAAGCTGCGTGTCTATAACTCGCGCGGGCGCGTGACGTTCGCCGTGGAAGATCGCGGCATCGGCATCGCTCCGGGCGAGCGCAAAAAGATCTTCCGCCGGTTTTATCAGGTCGACCGGCGGCTGTCGCGCGATGTTGGCGGCGTTGGGCTCGGTCTCAGCATCGTCGAGTTCATCGTGCGCGCGCATGGAGGCTCGGTGGATGTTGAAAGCCAGCCGGGCGCGGGCAGCACGTTCCTCGTTTCGCTGCCGGGACGGGCCGCAGCATGACCGGCAGCCGCATTCTGATCATCGAAGACGAGCCGGCGATCGTACGCGGCCTGAAAGATACGTTTGCCGCCAAGGGCTGCGAGCCGCTTTGCGCCACCGATGGCGAAGCCGGCTTGCATCTCGCGCTTTCGGCCAAGCCGGATCTGGTGCTGCTCGATATCATGCTGCCCAAGGTCAACGGCTACGAGATCTGCCGCGCGATTCGCGAAACCGGCAGCGATGTCCCCATCATCATGCTCACCGCGAAGGGTCAGGAAGAAGACATCGTGCTGGGGCTCAACTTGGGCGCGGATGACTACGTGGTGAAGCCATTCAAGATTCGCGAGCTGGTGGCGCGCGCCAACGCTTTTCTTAGGCGGCATCGCGCTCCGGTGGAAGATGTGGTGCGGTTCGGCGAGTACGAACTGAACCTGGCCGCCCACAAGCTGTTCCGGCGCGGCGAACCGGTGCAGCTTACGGCGAAGGAGTTCGCCATGCTTGCCTATTTCGCCCGCCGTCCGGGCCGCGCCCTGACCCGCGAAGACATCCTCAATGCCGTGTGGGGACGCTCGGTGATAGTGACGCCGCGCAGCATCGATCGCTGCGTCACCACGCTACGCGCGAAGGTGGAAGCCGACCCGCACAATCCCGCATTCATCCAGACCATCCGCGACATCGGCTACCGCTTCGAAGCGTGAGTTAGCCTAACAGCATGCAGACATCGCGCCGCTTCGACGGCAAAGTTGTGTTGGTGACAGGCGCGGGGCACGGCATCGGCCTCGCCATCGCGCAGCGCTTCGGCGTCGAGGGCGCTCGCGTTGCGGTTAACGATCTGAAGGAAGACCGCGCCCGCGAAGCTGCGGCAACTATCGAAGGCGCGCTTCCGCTGGCGGCCGATGTTTCGAGCAAGGCGCAGGTAGACTCCATGTTCGACGCCCTGCTCGAACGCTTCGGAACCATCGACGTCTTAGTGAATAACGCCGGCGATATCTACGCCGCGCGCCACTTCCTGGAAGGCGACGAGGCATGGTGGGATCACGTCCTGGGAGTCAACCTCAAGGGCGCGTTTCTTTGTTCCCTGCGCGCGGCGCACGTGATGGCGCGCAAGCGCTCAGGCAACATCATCCATATGTCGAGTGGCGGCGCCACGCGCGCGCACCGCGGCAACGTGGCGTATGACGCGTCGAAAGGCGGAATCGAAGCCATGACTCGCGCCATGGCTCTCGATCTTGCGCCCTATAACGTGCGCGTCAACGCCATCGTGCCGGGTTTGATCCGCACTTATGAAATCGGCGAAGACCTGGCCGCCGAACGCGGGCAGGTGGTTCCTCTCGGGCGATTGGGCGACGCCGAAGAACTCGCCGGGCCGACGGTGTTTTTGGCGACGGACGATGCCCGCTATATTACGGGCACGTGTCTGACGGTGGATGGCGGCGTGCTCGTACAGCAACGTTCGACGCCGCTCGACACTTTTCCCGTCAGCAAGTTTCCAGTGTTGTGAACGCCGCCTACCGGGCGACGTGCTGCGCGAAGCCTTCCACGCCGTGCGGAATGCTCATTCCCTGCTGGCGCAGATTTTCGCGGATAGCCGGAACATATATATCGATGAATTTGCGCGAATAGCGGATCAGGCCCATGCGGCGCAGGCGATTCATCTGGAACGTCACGATTTCGCGCGAGGTGCCGACGAATTCCGCGATGGTGTGGTGCGTGAGCGAGGCCACGCGCGTCGAACCATCCGGCAACAGCGTGCCGAGATCTTGCGCCAATTGCAGCAGGGCCAACATGACGCGCTCCGGCGTCTTGTGCACGGCCATACTCTCGATGCGATCCTGCAGTTCGATACATTCGCGCACCAGATGCTGCGAAAGCGCGATGCCGAGACGCGGTTCGCGCTCGATTTGCTGCTCGATTTCCACCCTGGTCCACGACATCAGAGTTACATTGTCGAGAGCCATGGCAGTTTCGCTGCGATTAATCGGTCCGATGAGCGCGGATTCGCCGAAAAGGCCTTCCGCGCGCACAATCCGGCCAACCGTCTGAGCGCCATCTTCCGCAGTATTGCCAATTTTGACGCGTCCAAGAATGACGACATAGAGGTCGCCTGAGGGATTCTGTGCGTCGTAAATAACCCGGCCCTTCGCAAATTCCTGTACAGGTTTGCGGGGCAGATACGTTAAGGGATCTTCGTAAGCCAAACCGACGGCAACGCCACGAGTCATGTTAGTGCATCCTCCACTACAGTATCCCGATGTATAAAATCCCGAGATAGGTTAATTATTTTCTATGTTTAACGATAGTCGGTTTTAAGACAGTTAACCAATGTTATTTCGTAAACATTTGTATGGCGTACGAGGGCTGCTAAACTGTGGGCAATGACGGCCAACGCCACCACCGGCGCGCATCTCGAAGAGCTGATGGGTCATGCCGCAATTCGTGAACGTTTGCAATGGTTTACGCGCGAAAAACAGTGGATCAACGAAGTCCATCTGGCGCTCTGCCGCGTGCCCGCCCCCACCTTTTTAGAGCAGGACAGAGCGGCCTGGTTTGCGGCTCGATTTCGTGACTGCGGATGGAACACGTCTATTGATCGAACGGGTAATGTACTGGCTGTGTCCGGTGAACCCCCGTATATCGCCCTTACTGCCCACCTGGATACCGTAATTGCGCCGCGTAACCCCGAGGACATCACAGTTAGCGCGGATGGCGCCTTTCGCGGTCCCGGAGTGTCCGACAACGGCGCCGGCCTGGCGTCGCTTCTGGCGATGGCCCAGGCCTGGAAAACCGGGTCGCCATTACCTGACTTTCCGCGCGGCTTGTTACTCGCGGCCAATGTGGGGGAAGAGGGTGAGGGTAACTTACTCGGCATGCGGCAACTGGGAAAGTTCGCCGCGGGTGGCAAAAAGATAGAGGCGTTTCTGGTGGTGGATGGCGCCGAGAGCGGACACATCACCACGCGCGGGCTCGGCAGCCGGCGTTTCGAGGTCGTATTCACCGGCCCCGGCGGGCATAGCTGGAGCGATTTCGGCGCCGGGAACCCGGTGCATGCCCTGGCGCGCGCTGTCTCGTTGTTTTCCGATACGCGAATGAGCGGAACGCCGAAATCGGCTATCAACGTGGGCTTGATTGAGGGCGGATCGAGCGTCAATGCCATTGCGCAATCGGCGCGCGCCAAGGTGGATATCCGCTCCGAAGACAACAAGAAAATGGATGAGCTGGTGGAATCGCTCGAAACCGCGGTGGAACGGGCGCGCGAGATAGAGAACCAGCGCGCAACCAGCGGCAAAGTGACGGCCAAGCTGAAAGAAATCGGCGCGCGCCCGGCGGCGGCGCTGCCGGAATCTGCGGCGATTCTGCGCTACCTCCGCGTGGTCGATTCGCATCTCGGCATTCGCTCTCACCTCGATACATCGTCCACCGACGCCAACATTCCCCTTTCCTTAGGCATTCCGGCCGTGGCCATCGGCGGCGGCGGGGCGGGCGGCGGCGCGCATACCACGCAGGAATGGTATCGTCCGGAAGGCCGTGACCTTGGGCTAAAGCGGATTTTCCTCACTCTGCTCCTTCTTCTGCGCGGGGAAATGCCGCGCGGGGAAGGCGCTTGAGCGGCGGCGCCGGCCGCGACGGGCGGAATCGCCGTCTGGCGGAACTGGCGCTGGTCTTAAACACTGTTGTTTGGGGCGCCACGTTCACGCTCGTAAAAAGCGCGCTCGGCGGCGTATCGGCGATCCTGTTCCTGGCTTTGCGCTTTTCCCTGGCCTCGATCGCGTTACTGGTTCTCTTTCACAAGCCACTCTCCCGCCGCGAAGCTTGGCGGAACTCCAGGCCCGGGGTGCTGGTGGGGGTCTTTCTATTTCTCGGTTATCTCTTTCAAACCCAGGGACTCCGTTTCACTTCGGCGCCGAAATCTGCGTTCCTGACCGGGCTAACGTCCGTCTTGGTACCTTTGTTCGTTTCGTCCGTCTATGGGATTAAGCCGCGGATTTCCGAGGTTTTTGGGCTTCTGACGGCTTTGGCCGGGTTAGGGCTGATGACGCTTCCGGACGCCTCCGGTTCCATCAACCGGGGTGACGTGTTGACGCTGTTTTGCGCCGTGGCTTTCGCTGCCCATATCGTTTCGCTCGGTCATTATTCCAGAAGCATGAGATTTGAGGCGTTATCGGTGGCTCAAGTTGGTACGGCCGCCGTACTTTCGCTCGCGCTTTTCGGGTGGGCGGAATCGCCCCGCGTGGACTGGCGCCCGGCTGTGGTCTGGGCCATACTAATTACAGGGCTACTGGCCACCGCGATGGCTTTCACGGTGCAGGCCTGGGCGCAAAAGTATACGACTTCCACCCGGACCGCGCTGATCTACATGTTGGAGCCCGTCGTGGCCTGGATGACGTCCTATGTATTGGCGGGTGAGGGGCTTTCGCGGCAAGGGGCCGCGGGGGCGGCTCTCATTCTGGGAGGAGTTCTGTTGGTGGAGTTGAAACCCGTGAATCCGCGGCAACATCCATCTTAGATAGGCGCCGCAGCAGGGAATTATAATGGTTCCGTTACGGTCGCGCGGAGGAGACGCTGTCCCATGAGTCTATTCGACAGATTAAGAAGTCAGAAACTGCTTTCTTTCACAATGATTCTGTTCACGCTCTCGCTCGGCGTGGTGATCGGCACCGTGGTGAGCTCGGGCGTGAAGGCTGCCCACAGCGATAGCGCGGCTACCGCTCCAGACGCGACCCCGCTGACAATTCCCAGCCCGGTTCAGCTTTCTAACACCTTCAGCCAGATCGCGAAGATGGCGGGCCCCTCGGTGGTAAACGTCAAAACCGACTATCAGCCCAAGCCGGTGCGCGCGCAGGCCGCTCCGCGCCGGCGCGGTCAAGCCCCGAACGACGATCAGGGCGGCCAGGGCGGCGGCGACGATTTCCTCTATCGCTTCTTCGGCGGCAATCCATTTGGCGGCGGTTCGCCTGGGGAAGCCGAGGCGACCGAAGCGCTGGGGTCGGGCGTGGTGGTGGATCGTTCCGGTTACGTGCTGACCAATAATCACGTCGTGGAAAAGGCCAGCCGCATCCGCGTGAAGTTCATGAACGATTCCACGGAATACCCGGCGCACGTTATCGGCACCGACGTACCGACCGACTTGGCCGTGATCAAGATCGACGGCAAGACCAATTTTACGCCGTTGAAGATCGGTAACTCGGACGCTGTCCAGGTTGGCGACTGGGCGCTGGCTATCGGTTCGCCGCTTGGCTTCGAAGCCACGGTCACCGCCGGCATCATCAGCGCCAAAGAGCGCATCCTGCCGCAAGAAGTGCTGGGCGAGACCAACCATCAGTTCCAGCATTTCCTGCAAACGGACGCGGCCATCAATCCTGGGAATAGCGGCGGACCGCTGCTCGATATGCGCGGCGAAGTGATCGGCATTAACACCGCCATCGCGTCGCGTTCCGGCGGATATCAGGGCATCGGTTTCGCGCTGCCCGTGAACGCGGCGGCTAACGTCTATAACCAGATCATCAAGTACGGCCACGTCACCCGCGGCTCCATCGGCATTCAATTCTCTCAATCCGACACCGATCAAAGCCGCAATCAGTTGAAAGCCAGCGGCGTTTCGGGCGGCGTTTTCGTGGTCCAGGTGAACCCGGGCGGACCTTCCGATAAGGCCGGCCTGAAAGCCGGTGACATCATCACCTCCGTCAATGGCAAGTCCCTGCACACCGGAGACGATCTGATCGAAACCGTCACCGCGACCCCCATTGGGCAGTCTGTCGAGCTGGGAATTCTCCACGACGGCAAGCACGAGAACATGCGCGTGGTGGTTGGCAATCTTGCCGAACTCTTCCCTGAAGATTTCGGCGGCGCAACCAAACCCGAGGCAGGCCAGAGTCAAGCCACTCAAGTAGATTTCGGAATGGAAATCGAACCGTTGACTTCCGGCAAGCGGCAGGATCTGGGCTTGAAGGAACCGGGCGGCGTGCTGATCTCGAGCGTCGAGCCGACTTCTTTCGCTTCGGACATCGGCCTCTCCGAGAACGATGTCATCGTGTCCATCAACCGCCAGCCCGTGAATTCGGTGGCTGACGTTCAGCGCGTCCGCTCTTCGCTGAAACCCGGCGATTCAGTGATGTTCGGAATTTTGCGCCAAACCGGCCGCGGCCGCAACGTGGAGTGGAAGGCATCCTTCCCCGCCGGCCAGTTGCCCCTGAAGTAGGACTGCTACTCTCCGGCGATCGGTCACGCTTGTCATTCGGCAGGCGTGGCCGATCGCCAAAAATTTTCCCGCCAGTTATTTCTGCATCGATTCCAGCGCTTCCAATACTTCCTTGCTATGGGCATTCGGCTTGACGCCGGTCCACACCTTGACGATCTTGCCCGAAGGATCGATCAGGAACGTGTTGCGCGAAGCCACTCCCGATTGGCCTAGTGAGCCATACATCGCAACTACTTTTTTATCGGTGTCGGAGAGCAGTTTGAACGTTAGGCTCTGCTTGGCGCAGAACTCTTTGTGACTGTCGGTGGTGTCCACGCTCACGCCAACGATCACAGCCTTGGCGGCGTCGTATTTCGGCAGATCCTCCTGAAAGTTGTGAGCTTCAATCGTGCACCCCGCCGTCATGTCCTTGGGGTAAAAATACAGCACGACCCATTTGCCGTGAAAATTGTTGATCGCGACGTTCGACCCATCCTGTGACGGCAGCGAGAAAGCCGGCGCCATTTGTCCGGTTTGTGGCATGTCCGCGGCGGCCAGCAAGCCGGCGGTGGACAGAGCGAGAGCGGCGAAAAGAAATAGTTTCATTGGAGTCTCCTGTCCTTTGAAGATACAATGTTCGGGGCACATCGTTGCCCATGTGGCCGTAAATTTTGCGGAATACTATTTGCGGCAGGAGATTATTGAAGCGGCCCGCTTGGGCCCGCGCATTTGGGCCGCTAGCGGCGTGTTCTACAGTTTTCCATATGATTTACTAGCTTTAGCGGTACCGTAATATGCGATCCCACCATGTGAACTAAAAGTTATTCTCCCCACGAACTTTTCACGTCTTGCACTCAAGAATTTGCTTGACGATCCTTTCGTTTTCGGTCGACAATCGTCCAAAGGGTCTTTTTGTTGTCCTATCAAACTTAATGGCTTAAGAGGCCACATGTGTGTCACCGGGGAGTTCATGCAAACTCCCGGAAGGGAAAAAAGAGGGAATGCGTAGAACAACGTTAGTTTTCGCGTTTTTGGCGCTTTGTCTTGCGGGATACGCCCAAACGATCGATGGTTCAATGGCAGGCCGTGTCGCGGATCCGCAAGGTGCGGCCGTGTCCGGCGCTGTGGTCACTATCGAAGCAACCGGAAGAAATTTAAAGCAGACCACGAAGACCGCCAATGGGGGCGAGTTCGTGGTCAGCGGTTTATTGCCGGGCAACTATTCCATCACGGTGGAGTCGCCAGGCTTCAAGAAACTGGTACGAACGGGTATTCCGCTCGATGCCAATGACAAGTTAGCCGTCGGCGTGCTCACGCTCGAAGTCGGCGCGGTAACGGAATCCGTCGAGGTCAACGCGACAGCGGTCATGTTGCAGACGGAAAGCGTCGAACGGTCCTCCACCGTCACCGGTAAACAGGTGGAAAACATCGAAGTCAACGGACGTAATGCGCTGGATATGGCGAAGCTCGTCCCTGGCGTCCAATTCACCACGGGCACGTCGTACGCGATCGGCAGTTCGTCGAATGGCGCCAACGATTTCACGGTCAACGGCGCGCGTCCTTCGCAAAATCAGCTTTCGATCAACGGTATCGGCAACGTCGATACGGGCAACAACGGCGGCATGAACGTCGCTGTCAGCCTCGATTCCATTGCTGAATTCAAGATCCTGACGGGCAGCTATCAGGCGGAATTCGGCCGCAGCGTCGGTGGGCAGATCAACATGGTCACCAAGAGCGGCACCGATCAGTTCCACGGCAGCGGCTATTGGTATCACCGCAACGACGGCCTGAACGCCAACACCTTCCTCAACAATGCGCGCAGCTTGGCGAAGCCTCTCTTTCGCTACAACGATCCTGGCTACACCATTGGCGGCCCGGTTTATATCCCGCACGTGATGGAGAAGTTCAAGCATAAGATGTTCTTCTTCTTCAGTCAGGAATTCCAGCGGCAGTTGTCGCCGAATACCCCGAAGAACGTGTACGTGCCCACGGCGCTCGAGCGCAAGGGCGATTTCAGCCAGAGCCTCAACAACAACGGCCAGAAGCTGACGTTCATTAACGATCCGCTGACGCAGACGCCGTTCCCAGGCATGGTGGTTCCGTCGAACCGGTTCTACACGCAGGGCGTAAACCTGCTGAACCTATATCCGCTGCCGAACACCACGCAGGTTTCGAACTTCAACTACACGTCGCAGCTCCCCGGCGAAGCGCCCCGGCAGGAAACCCTGCTCCGCATGGATTACAACCTGACGGACCGCATTCGCTTCTTCGGGCACTATATCGACAACCGCCAGCCGACCGTGGCGCCCTACGGATCGTTTGTTCTCGGCTTGACCATCCCGATTACGCAGATCGCCAACCCCATCCCCGGCCGCAGCATCGCGGCGGGCATGAACTGGACGATTTCGCCGACGATGACGAACGAGTTCAACTGGGGCTTCACCCACAACTCGATTCTCATCGATGAATCGGGCAACGTCCTGAAGACCACCTCCAACAACATCAATTTGCCGGTGCTGTATCCGAGCGCGGTGCAGGAAGCCTACATGCCGGCGGTGACGTTCAACGGCACGCGCATCAACGCCAGCCCCAACCTGGGCACCGGCGACGCGCCGTTCATCAACTACAACACCACCATCGACACCAGCGATAGCCTGACGAAGATCTACGGCACCCACACCATCAAGGGCGGCGTCTACATGCAGCGCAGCCGCAAGGACCAGACGTCGTTCGCCAACTTTAACGGCAGCTACAACTTTGGCGACAACCCATCCAATCCATACGACACCGGCTACGGAATCTCGAACGCGTTGCTGGGCGTCTACAACACGTTCAACCAGGCGGCCAACCACATCAATGGTCTGTATCGCTACTGGAACATCGAAATGTTCCTGGAAGATACCTGGAAGATTACGCCGCACCTGACGCTTGACTACGGTATGCGCGCGGCATGGTATCAACCGCAGTATGATTCCTCGTTGCAAGCTTCGACGTTTGTCCCGAGCCTGTACTCGGCGGCGAACGCTCCCCGGCTTTACCAACCAGCCATCAACCCGGCGAATAACACGCGCTCGGCTTACGATCCGGTGACGAAGACTTATCTGCCTTCGTTCGATATCGGCCTCGAAGTTCCGGGCACGGGACAACCGTTCCAGGGAATCTGCACGGCTGCGACCTGTCCCAACGGCAAGTACCTGATGCAAGATCGCGGTTTGCAATGGGGTCCGCGCTTCGGCTTCGCGTGGGATGTCACCGGAGAATCCAAGCTTGTGATTCGCGCTGGCGGCGGTATTTACTACGACCGCATCCAGGGCAACCGCACGTTCGACATGGTCACCAATCCTCCCGAAGCGGTATCGCCCACGTTGAACCAGAACCTGGTTTCGACCATCAATCCGAATAACATTCTGATTGGACCTCCGAGCATCGACGCCGTCGATCCTAGCGGCAAAGTCCCGACGACATACCAGTTCAATATCGGCACTCAATATCGTCTGCCGCAAAACATGATGCTCGATGTGGCCTACGTAGGCGCATTGGGCCGTCACCTGCAGGACAACCGCAACCTCAACTACAATCCCTTCGGGCAATGCTTCCAGGCGCAGAATCAGGACACGACATTAGCGCCGACCAGCCTGCTCGGCAACAATTGCCTGAGCGCGAACTTCCTGAAGTCCTACCCTGGTTACAGCAACATCAATATTTACCAGAGCGAGGCGACATCGAACTACAATGCGCTGCAGGTTCAAGTCCAGCGCCGCGCGACCAAAGGCCTGTTCGTCGGAGTCGCATACACGTGGAGCAAGGCGCTCTCCACCGCTCAGAGCGGCGGCACGAATGACAACTCTTTTGTGCGCCCCGACCAATACAACCGCGAGGCCAATTACGGACCCTCCAGTTTTGACCGCCGCCAAGTGCTGGCCATCAACTACGTGTACTCCACGCCGAAACTGCCGGTAGGCAATGCCTTCACCCGGCTGATTACGGACGGATGGCAGATTTCCGGCGTAACCCAAGCCGTCACCGGCAGCCCGTTCACCCCCGGGTTCAGCGTGTCCGGCGCGGGCAACCAGAACATCACCGGGTCGAACACGGAAGGCGCGCGCGTCGGAGTGGTAGCGGGCTGCAATCCGTACACCGGCTCCAGCGATCCCTTCAACCGCCTCAATGCGGCATGCTTCTTCGCGCCGTCTCCGGGCAGCATCGGCCTCGAGTCCGGCATCAACTTCCTCAATGGACCGTCCGTGTTGAACTTCGACATGGCGATTCAGAAGGAATTCGCGGTGAAAGAACGCTTGCGCATCCAGTTCCGCGTGGACGCGTTCAACGTGTTCAACCACACGGAGTTCTCGGGCTATAACGGCACCCTGAACTTCAACTCCTATCCCACAACGAACGGCGTGATCAGCGGGTCGCCGGGAATCACCTCGACCGCGCTGGGACGCAACGCCAACGGATCCTTCAACGTGACCGGATTCGGCACGGTGACGCAAACTGGACCGGGAGCGCTCGGCTACTCGCGCGTTCTCCAAACGCTGATCCGTATTACGTTCTAAGGTAGTTTTTCGACGCAGAGACGCCGAGGCGCAGAGAAGAACAGGCAACTGTTTTCTCCGCGTCTCGGCGTTTCCGCGTCAGATCTGTTTTACGATCCTTACTAATGGCCTCGCGGCGTTATTTCGCGTTCGTGTTTTTCGCCTGTGCCTTGCGCGGTCAACCTGCCCGCAACTCCTACGTCGATGCGCGCGTCTGCGCTGCCTGCCACGCCAAGATTGCTGAAACCTACGCGCAGACCGGCATGGGCCGGTCCTTCTACCGTCCGCAACCCGCAAATACGGCGGAAGACTACACGCGTGGCAATCCTTTCTTTCATCAGGCTTCGGGCACCTATTATGCGATGGAGCAGCGCGCCGGGGCCTATTACCAGCGCCGCTGGCGTATCGGATACGATGGCAAGCCCATCGATGTGCAGGAACTGCGCATCGACTACGTGATGGGGTCCGGCAATCACGCCCGTACCTATCTTCATCGCACCGATCGCGGCGCCTTAATTGAGCTTCCGCTCGGCTGGTATTCGGAAAATGGCGGCGGCTGGGGGATGGGCCCAGGCCAGGATCGCGATTATTCCATTCCACCGCGCACCGTGGCCTACGAGTGCATGTTCTGCCATAACGCTTACCCGCAGATTCCTGCCGGCCACGAGGAGCCAGGAAGGGAAGCGCTGTACCGTGGCGCAGTGCCAGAGGGCATCGATTGCCAACGCTGCCACGGCCCCGGTGGCGACCACGTTCGTACCGCGCAGACCGCGGGCGCAACGGTCGACGCCATTCGCAAGGCCATCGTCAATCCCGCCCATTTGAGCGCTGACCGGCAGATGGAGGTGTGCATGCAATGCCACCTCGAAACCACCAGCCAGGCGCTGCCGCACTCCATCGTGAAATACAACCGCGGCCCATTCGCCTACCGCCCCGGCGAACCGTTAGCCGATTTCGAGCTTTTCTTCGACCGCGCGCCATCGCCAAAGACGGACGACAACTTCGAGATCGTGCACGCGGCTTACCGGCTGCGCAAGTCGCAATGTTTCCTGCAAAGCGCCGGCAAGATGACCTGCACCACCTGCCACAATCCGCACGAAGCGCCGCGCGGCGAGCAGGCCACCGCGCACTACAACGGCGTCTGCGCCACCTGCCACGCCACGGCGTTGCGGCAGGCCGTCGCCGACCGCAAACACACCGCCGAGACCAACTGCGTCGGCTGCCACATGCCCAAACGCAGAACCGAAGACGTGGTGCACGTGGTGATGACCGATCATTGGATTCAGCGCCGGCCGCGCGCGCAGGATCCGCAACAAGAAATCGCCGAGCAAGACGCGGACGCCAGCGCCTATCGCGGCGACGTGATGCCCTACTATCCGACCGGCGCATGGACGCGCGAAAACGCGCTCTATCTCGCCGTGGCGCAGGTAAGTCAGCGCAGCAATCTCGCCCAGGGCCTGCCGCGGCTGCAGGCCGAGATCGCCGCACAGAAGCCGGCCAGAGCCGAATTCTACATCGAACTCGGCCAGGCGCTGCTCAGCGCCGGCAAACGCGCCAACGCCATCGACGCTTTTCAAGCGGCCGTCACGCGCCGGCCCGATTCCCCTCTGACCGCGCTCAATCTCGCCGATGCCCTTACTCAGGCCGCACAACCCGCGCGCGCCGAAACCATCTTGAATCGCGCGCTCAAAATCACGGCGGATGAGCCCTTGCTCTGGTATCAAATGGGCATCGCACGTTCGGCTGCCGGCAAGGACGCCGAGGCCATCGCGGCGTTCGAAAAATCGGTGGCGCTCGACCCCAATCTCACCGAGGCCCACAACCTGTTAGGCGCGGCTTTGGCCGGCGCCGGCGACCTCGATCGCGGCGAACAGGAGTTTCAAAGAGCGCTCCAAATCAACCCCGATTATCCCGACGCTCTGGGCAACCTCGGCCATCTACTCGCCGCGCGCGGCAATCTGCCGGCCGCGGCCTTCTACCTCGCCAGAGCCGCTCTTCTCCAGCCCAACGACGCCGAAATCCGCACCAACTACGCCGTCACGCTGGCCGGCCTCAACCAGTTCGAAGCGGCGCAGCGCCAGATCGACGCTGCCGTCAAGTCTGACCCCAAATCGGCCGAAGCGCACAATTTCCGCGGCGTTCTGTTGGAGCATTCCGGCAACGCGGCCGCCGCGCTCGCCGAATTCCTCGAAGCCGCCCGCTTGCAACCCGGCTTTGGCCGGGCGCATTTGAACGCCGGGCGCATTCTCGCCGCCAGAGGCGACACCGCCGCCGCCATCCAACAGCTGCGCCAAGCCGCCGCCAGCGACGACCCAGGCGTTCAGCGGCAAGCCGCCGCCGCGCTAAAGCAGCTCGAGGGTAAATAGCGCCGCCCGCTTTGCGTCTACGTTGCCCGGTAGTAGAATAAGTGTCCGACTTCGGATACCACCATGAACTCCATTCAGAAAGTGCTTTCCAGCATCGCGCCCTGCGCGCTTGCGCTCTCTCTATTTGCTACCGGCGCCGCTGCCCAGCCCACCCTGGAAAGCGCGATGAAGAATCTGCGTTTCCGCGGTATCGGGCCGGCCACCATGGGCGGCCGCGTGGACGATGTCGCGGCGGTTGAATCCGACCCGCGCGTGATGTATATCGGCTCCGCGGCGGGTGGATTGTTCAAGACCGTCAACGGCGGGCAAAGTTGGCAATCGCTATTTGACGACATGCCGAATCCCTCGATCGGCGACATCGCGATTGCGCCGTCGAATCCGGCGATCGTTTACGTCGGCACCGGCGAGGCCAACAACCGGCAAAGCTCGTCCTGGGGCAACGGCGTCTACAAATCGATGGATGCCGGCGCCACCTGGACCCACCTGGGTCTCGATGCCACGCATCACATCGGTCGCATCGTGGTGCATCCGACCGATCCGAACATCCTCTACGTAGCGGCGCTCGGCGATCTGTGGGGACCGAATCGCGAGCGCGGCGTCTTCATGAGCACCGATGGCGGCCAGCACTGGAACCAGACGCTGATCGTCAACGACGATACCGGCGTATCCGACATTGCCATCGATCCGCAAAGCCCCAACATCCTCTACGCCGCCGCCTATCAGCGACGCCGCACGGTTTTCGGATACAACGGCGGCGGCCCGGGCAGCGGCATCTACCGCTCCACCGATGGCGGCATGCATTGGACCAAGCTGGGCGCGCCGGGCTCGGCGGTGGGCCGCGGCCTGCCTTCCACAGGCGACATGGGCCGATGCGCGCTCGAGGTCTATCGCAAGAATTCGAACATTGTCTACGCCGAAATCGAGCATGCCACGTTGGGCGGCATCTACCGCTCCGACGACAAAGGCGCCACCTGGACGCGCATGAGCGACACCAACCCGCGCCCCTCCTACTTCAGCCAGATCCGCATCGACCCCAACAACGACCTTAAGATCTGGTTGGGCGGCGTCAACATCTACATGTCGGAAGACGGTGGCAAGACTTTCGACCAGAGCCGCTTCCGCGACGTGCACAGCGACGTGCACGGTATTTGGATCGACCCGGGCAACTCAGACCATCTCGTGATCGGTTGCGACGGCGGCGTGTGGACGACCTGGGATAGCGGGCGCAATTGGCAGCACATCAATAACATCGCCATCGGCCAGTTCTACGAGGTGGCGTTCGACTACCAGAAGCCGTATCACGTGTGCGGCGGTTTGCAGGACAACTACTCCTGGTGCGGGCCAAGCTCCACCATGCAGAGCCGGGGAATCGGAAATACGGATTGGATCACGGTGCAGGGCGGCGACGGTTTCTACAACCGCATCGACCCCAGCGACCCGAACATCGTGTACGCGGAATCGCAGGATGGCAACCTTTCGCGGCGCGATCTGCGCACCAGCGAGTCGAAATCCATCCGGCCGCGCGAGGATAGCGATAAGGATCCGCGCTACCGCTTCCAATGGAATTCGCCCATGGCGATTTCGCCGCACGATCCGAAGACCATCTATTTCGGCGGCAATTATCTGTTCCGCTCGCACGATCGCGGCGACACCTGGGAACGGCTGGGCAAAGATCTCACCACCGGGCAGGATCGCGGCGAGATTCCAGTGATGGGCAAGATGATCGGCCGCACGAACACGCTTTCGTTTGACGATGGCGTGGCGGCCTGGCCCTGCATCACGGCCATTGCCGAATCTCCGGTGAAGGCGGGCGTGCTGTGGGTGGGTACCGACGACGGCAACGTGCAGATGACGCAGGATAACGGCAAGACCTGGACCAACGTCATTTCGCACATGCAAGGCGTGCCCAAAGGCGCGTATGTGAGCCGCGTCGAGCCTTCGCATTTCGCCCCCGGAACCGCGTACATCACCTTCGACAATCACCGCGCCGCCGATTACAACATCTACATCTACCGCACCGTCAATTACGGCGATTCGTTCGCGCGCATCAACAGCGGCATCCCGCCGGAGGCCGGCACGGTGCACGCGCTGCGCGAGGATCCGGTGAACGAGAACCTGTTGTTCGCGGGCACGGAATTCGGCCTGTTCGTGACGTTCGACCGAGGCGCCAACTGGCATCGCATGAAGAACGGATTGCCGACAGTTCCGGTGTTCGATTTGCAGATTCACCCGCGCGACCACGATCTGATTTTGGCCACGCACGGGCGCTCCATCTGGATCATGGACGACATCTCGGCGCTCGAACACATGAACACGCAGACGCTTTCCAGCGACCTGAAGATTGTGGGCACGCGTCCCGGTATTCAATGGAAGATGGCCGACTACCGGGGCTTCATGGGGACCAGCAATTACCTCGCTCCGAACGCGCCCAACGGCCTGATGGTGGATTATTTTGCCAAGAGCGCGGGTGCGGTGCGCGCCACGATCACCGATGCCAGTGGCGCGACAGTCCGGCAGTTGAACGGGCGCGCGGAAGCGGGTGTGATCAACCGCCTGATCTGGGACATGCGCTTTGACGCCCCCGTGCCTCCGGCGGCGGCCGCCGGCGCTGCCGCGGCTGCGGCTGGTGGAGGCGGCGGTGGAGGCCGTGGCGGACGCGGCGGTGGACGCGGAGGCCGAGGTGGCGCCGGAGGTGGAGGCGCAGCAGCGGCTGCTCAGCCTGCTGCCGCTGCCGGTGCAGCTGGCGCTGCGGCGGGCTTGGCGGGTGAGCTCAACGCCGAATTCGGCGCGGAAGCCGGCGCTGCGGCCGGTGGCGGTGGTGGCGGCGGCGGAGGAGGGCGTGGCGGACGAGGCGGCGCCGCGCGTGGCGCACTAGTGGATCCGGGCGAATACACGATTACCCTCACTGCGGGCAACGCCAAGGACAGCATGAAAATCGTCGTGGAAGACGACCCGCGCGTCGAGATGTCGAGCCAGGATCGCACCAAGAAGCGGCAGACAATTCAAACTCTGGTTTCCTTGACCAAAGAAGCCGAAGAGCCGCGCCGCAAGGCCGCTGCCATGACGGCTGCCATGACCAGCCTGTTGCAGGCGTGGACGCAACCCAACGCCGCGCCGGTTCCGGAGATCGCCCGCAAAGCAGTGGACGATTTCAACGCCCGGCTGAGAGTTGCCGCGGCGGTATTTGAAGCCGCTGGCGGCGGCCGCGGTGGACGCGGCGGTGGTGGTGGAGGGGGCGCCGGACCTCCGGGCTCCTACACGCCTCCCCCGGTGACGCAGAAGATTGCGCAGTTGATGAATGCGATCGACGGCTATTCCGCGCCGCCGACCTCGCGGCAAATGGCGGACATGCAGGAAGCGCAAACCGAACTACGCGACGGCGTCGCGGCCATCGACAAGCTGTGGGACGAGATGCCGAAGCTCAATAAGACGATGGCCGACGCCGGCATGCAGTATTTCCGCATTGACCTCAACGCCGCGCCAGCCGCGGGTGGCGGACGCCGCGGCGGAAACTAAAAAGAAGCCTCGTTGGAGAAATCTGTGGGTCACCGATACGCTCCAATGGGCGCCGGAAGCTCGGCTCGCGCTGGCCGCGAACCCGATGTGGCATAGCGCGGCTTCAGCTTTTCCTGTTCGTAGCCAGTTGCCTTTCGAACTAGTTTGCCCTCTCCGGTAGACCCTATGCCGTCAGGCCGGAGCCATCGCCGCACACGAGGTCAAGCCCAAGTCTTCATTGACAGAGACTGGTCTGCGTGACAGACTAGTTTATGGAGGCCTATGGCAGACATCGAGAAGATGGCGAGCCGGCCGAACGATTACCTGTCGGGGACAGGTTTGCCCCTGCTTACCGGTGGATTGGTTTTTATCATCCTGGGGGGCAGCGTTCTGGTTCAGCAGTTGCTTCCGAGAGCGTCGGTTGCGCAGTTGGTGTTGCAGTGGATTGGAATCTGCTGCTGCGGCGCAGTATTTTTGTGGGCCAAGGCATTGCGGCGGCGGATCGTATTCCCTCGCGGCGGCTACGTGGTACCTCGCGTTCCGCCCCCCTCTCGCGCCATTTTATGGGGCGGTTTTGCCGTAGCAGTTGGACTCGGGATCTTCGCGATCGCTTACCCCGGGCGTCTGCATCTGGTTGAGAGCCGATTCCTTCCGTCCGGGTTTGCCATCTGCACAGCGATCCTTCTGATAGGGGAAGGCTTGCGCCAAAGACGCACGGGTTGGATGTGGTGCGGCGTATATTTCGCGGGCATTGCGGCACTCCTGCGGTGGATGCCTGGGAACGCCTATGCGGGGATGTCTGCGTTGCAACTTGCAGCCGGAATCCTGATGGCAGGGGCAGGCGCAGTCGCCCTGGCGCGTTTTCTGAAAGCGAACCAGATACCGACGGGGCCAAAGGATGAATGATGTCGACCGAATCATTCACGAACCGGCGCGCTTGATGATTGTGGCTTTACTATCGGGGGCGAAAGAGGCTGATTTTCTGTTCCTCCTGCGCGAGACGGGACTGACCAAGGGCAATCTATCGAATCACCTGGCGAAGTTGGAGGAAGCGGGGTACGTGAAAATTGAGAAAACCTTTCGCGGCAAAATCCCGCTCACGGTTGTGCGGCTGACAGCTTCGGGCCGTGCCGCGCTTCAGCGGTATAGCAAGACAATCAACGGACTACTCCGCAGGCTGTAATGTGGGAACCCTATCTGAAAGTCATTCGCGAGAACTGCTCCGAGGGGCTTCACATCCTCGATCGTTTTCACATCGTGGCGAAAATGAACAAGGCCCTGGACGAAATCCGAGCGGGAGAATCGCGCCGCATAGCGAGCGAGGGCGGCGTGCCTGTGCTGAAGAAGTCGCGCTGGCTACTGCTCAAACGCGAAGAGAATCAGCAGCTCTGGGATTACAACTCACCCGCATGGGCCGGAAAGTTCCTCGATGACTGGTGTCGGCAAGTGATGCGCTCGCGCATCGAGCCCATGAAGAACATCGCCCGGTCACTCCGCCAGCACCGCGAACTGGTCCTCAACTATTTCCGCGCTCAGAAGCTGCTTTCCAGCGGAGTTGTCGAGGGTCTGAACAACAAGGCTAAAGTCACCATGAGAAAATCCTACGGTTTCCGCACCTTCCGCTGCCTCGAACTTGCGCTCTATCACTCATTTGGCAAGTTGCCCGAGCCGGAATCGACCCGCGAATTCTTCTGACGAACCAAAAAGAAAATGGGCGGCCCGCAAAGGCCGCCCTTTTTTTGACTGCCGGTAACAGGCTTACTTCGTTCGAGGATCTGCCACTACCGTAACCGGCTGCTCGTAGTTTTGGCCGTCGACTGTCAGGCGTACGGTGTACTGGCCAGGCTGCAAGCCTCCCGCGCCACCGCGGCCTCCACCACCGCCGCCGCCACGTCCGCCTCTTCCTCCGCGTCCGCCACGGCCTTCAGCCGCCGGAGCTGCCGCGATCGCGCCGGTGCAGGCATCGTTGGCGGCAGGCGCCGCGCCGCCGCGTCCGAATCCTCCGCCGCCACCTCCGCGTCCGGCCGCGCCACCGAGCGCGACACGGTGCATGCCGGCCGCCGCTGACGGCGGCTGCGCGGGCTGTTCCCAAATGGCCTGCACATTGATCGCTTCGGTGTCGACGGGACGAACTTGCGTGTCGCTCGCCGAGCAAGCGCGCACAGCGCCGCCGCGATCCACCAGTTCGATTTTGAGGGGCCGCGCCGCGGCGCTCTTGAGCCAGTAATAGGCCACCACGCCCGAGGGCGGGTTCTGCATCTGCGGCTCTTCGTGCGGCAGCGGAGTGCCGTTCTGGCCGCCCTGACGAATGGCGAAAGTCTCGCCGGGCTTGAACAGATAAGCGTTGGCCGAGGAGATCTGCGAGCCTTGCGTGGCGAGCTGGCGCAGCGGCGTCATCTGATCCAGCACCCAGAAGCCACGGCCGTAGGTGGCGACGGCCAGATCGTCGCCGTGGACTACGATGTCGCGCACCGAAGTCACGGGCATGTTGTTCTGAAGCGGCTGCCATTGTCCGCCATCGTTGAACGACACGTACACGCGCAGTTCCGTGGCCGCATAGAGCAGCCCCCTGGCTTGCGTGTCTTCCTTGATCGAATTGACGAACGCGCCATCCGGGATGCCGTCAACCACGTTCGCCCAGGTCTTGCCGCCGTCGTGCGTGCGATAGACGTACGGCTTGTTGTCGGCGAGGCGGTGACGATCGATGGATGCGTAGGCGGTGTTGATGTCGAAGTGGCCGGCTTCAATTTGCGAAACCTTGCTCCACGCGGTCATGGCGGGCGGCGTGACGTCGACCCAGTTCTTGCCATCGTCGCGCGTGACGTGGATCAACCCATCGTCCGTGCCCACCCAAACCGTGTTCGCCGCGAGCGGTGAAGGACTGATGGTATAGACCACGCCGAAGCGATCGGTCATCTGCTCATCGATATCCTTGGCGGTGACGGGATCGAGATTCGCGGGGACCGGCGGATTCAGGCGTGAAAGATCGGGGCTGATTTTCTCCCAGGTGCGTCCACGGTCGCGCGTGCGGAAGACGAATTGATTCGAATAGTAGATCGCTTCATCGGCAGGCGAGAAGACCGTGGGCAGAGTCCAGGTCTTGCGGTTCGGATTGTCGGGATCGGGTGGCGGCAATTCACCGCCGAGCGACGCTGCGGCGTTGAGCGCCTGATCGCAACGGCCCGCGCCGCCGCCGTAGAGAATGTTGCCGTCTTTGGGATCGGGCACCACCGTATTGCTTTCGCCCGCGAGGCACGTCGGCTCCCAATTGCGGAAGTTGAGCACGCCTTCGCGCGACGAAGTGCTGACGCCGACGCCGCCCGAATCCTGCTGCGCGCCGTAGAGCCAATAGGGGTAACGATTGTCCGCGGCCACGTGGTAAATCTGCGCGGTGGGTTGGTTGTACCAGGTGCTCCAGCTCTTGCCGCCATCCACGCTGACCACCACGCCCTGATCGCTCGAAAGCACCATGCGGTTTCCGTCCTTGGGATTGACCCAGAGCTGGTGGTAATCGTCGCCGCCCGGCGCGCCTTTGATGGGTACCCAGCTCTTGCCTCCGTCAGTCGTCATGTAGGTGGCGGTATTGATGACGTAAGCGCGATCGGGATTCGTGGGATCCACTGTGACCGATTCGAAATACCAGCCGCGCCCCCACAACCGGTTTTCCGAATTGACCAGCTTCCAACTCGCGCCGGCGTCGTTGGAAACGTAAACTCCACCGCCTGGGCTGGCCGCGCCGCCGCCACGACGGCCGCCACCACCGCCACCGCCGTTGCCGGCGGGAACCGCCGCGCCGACATCGTCAACCACGGCCCAAAGCCGGTTAGGATTGCTGGGAGCGACCGCGATGCCGATCTTTCCGACGAATGCGTCGGTCGGCAGGCCACCGGTCAACTGCTTCCAGGTATCGCCGCCATCCGTCGATTTATAGAGTCCGCCGCCCGGCAGATTGGTTGGCGCGTACACGGACCATGGCGGACGGCGCGTAGCCCACAACGAAGCGTAGAGCACGCGCGGATTTTTCGGGTCGATGGCGATGTCAACAGCCCCGACGTTGTTTTCGTTGCCCGCTTTAGAGAGAACCTTCTTCCAGCTCGTGCCGCCATCGGTGGAGCGAAAAACGCCGCGTTCCGGATTGGCGGCGTAGACGTGGCCGAGCGCGGCGACGTACAGCCGATTCGGGTTCGCCGGATCCACCACAACGCGTCCGATCTGACGCGTGGCCTCGAGGCCGATGTGGGTCCATGTCTTGCCGGCATCGGTGGACTTGAACATGCCGATGCCATAGGAATGCTGGCTACGAATATCGGGCTCACCTGTCCCGACGTAAACGATGTTGGCGTTCGACGGCGCCACGGCAATGGCGCCAATCGAGCCGATCGGGATGCCCTCATCGGAGATGGGATACCAGGTCCGGCCCGAATTTTCGGTTTTGAACACGCCGCCGCCTACCGAGCCGAAGTAGAACGTGTCGGGCTGGCTGGCGTGGCCCGCGACGCCGTAAGAACGCCCGGCGCGCATGGGCCCCACGTCGCGCCAACGCAGACCGGCGAGCATACCTGCTGGATATTGACCGCCTGAATTTTGCTGGGCAAGTAGAACAAATCCCGCGGCGGCAATCAGCGGCGGAAGCAACAGGGCGAGGGCAGAACGTCGGCTAAACATGCGGGGGCTCCTATCGGCTGTAGTTGACTATCCGAAGCAATCACTTTATCACTGGAAAGGCCGCAAATTGAAGGTTCTTCAGCGTGAAGCGCGCTAAACCAAGCTGGCACTTATAATGAAGCGGGAGGCCTTTCGGTGGCCACGTACGCTACGCCTGTTTCGATCTCTCTAGAAAATGAAAAGAACCCCTGGCTTGCCGCGGCGGCGCGGTTCGATGAAGCCGCTATGCGGCTCAAGCTGGATGACGGCATGTGCAAGGTGCTGCGCTCGCCGGCGAGGGAAATCACGGTGCACATTCCGGTGCAGCTCGATGACGGGCGTCTGGAAATCTTCACTGGATACCGCGTGCAACATTCCATTGCGCGTGGACCAGCCAAGGGCGGCATCCGCTATGCGCCCGACGTCACGCTGGATGAAGTGCGCGCGCTGGCCTCCTGGATGACCTGGAAGTGCGCCGTCGTCAATATCCCGTTCGGCGGCGGCAAGGGCGGCGTGGTTGTCGATCCCCACGTGCTGTCCGACGCCGAGCTTGAAAAGCTTACGCGGCGCTACACCGCTGAGATCATCGACTTCATCGGACCCGAACGCGACGTGCCCGCGCCCGACGTCAACACCAACGCGCAAGATCATGGCGTGGATCATGGATACCTACTCCATGCACCAGCGCCAGACTGTGACCGCGGTGGTGACGGGCAAGCCGGAAGCCCTGGGCGGCTCGCGCGGGCGTCCGGAAGCGACGGGGCGCGGCTGCATGATCGTCACGCTCGCAAGCGCTGAAGCAGCTCGGCCTCACGCCGGAAAGTTCGCGCGTGGTGATTCAAGGCTTCGGGAACGTAGGCGGCATGGCGGCCAAGCTGATGAAGGCGATCGGCTTCAAGATCGTCTGCATCGTCGAATACGATGGCGCCGTCTACAATCGCCAACGGCCTCGACATCGCAGCGCTGCGAACAGCATCGCAAAGAGACCGGATCGATCACCGGCTTCAGCGGCGGCGAAGATATGGACAAGGCCGAGGCGATGTTCCTGCCTTGCGAAGTCTGATTCCGGCGGCCACAGAGAACGTCGTTACGTCCGCCAATGCCGACCGGTTGCGTTGCAAGATCCTATGCGAAGGCGCAAACGGGCCCACCACGCCGCTGGCCGATGAGATTCTCGCCGACAAGAACGTCTTCGTGATTCCCGACATCCTGGCCAACGCCGGCGGCGTCACCGTTTCCTACTTCGAGTGGGTGCAGGATCGCCAGGGATTCTTCTGGACGGAGAAGGCAGTCAACGAACAACTGGAACAGATCATGGTGGAAAGCTTCGACTCCATCGTGAGCTATGCCGAGCAGCACCACGGTCAACAACCGCACCGCGGCGTACATGGTGGCGCTCGATCGCGTGGCCGCGGCCATCCGCCTGCGGGGGATCTACGCGTGAGCGGAGGGCGAACTCCGCTCTCATGGCTGACGCCTCCACGCCGCTGATGCGGCAGTATCATGGCGTCAAGCAGCAGTTCCCCGGGACGCTGCTTCTTTTCCGGCTGGGCGATTTTTACGAGCTGTTCTTCGACGATGCGGTCACTGCCGCGCGCGAGCTGGAGATCACGCTCACCTCCCGCAACAAGGAAAAAGGCGCCGTGAATCCCGATGTGCGGCGTGCCCTACCACGCCGCCGATGGATACATCTCGCGCCTGTTGCAGCGCGGCTACCGCGTGGCCATCTGCGAGCAGATGGAAGATCCGAAGTTCGCCAAGAAGCTGGTGAAGCGCGAAGTCACGCGCGTGCTCACGCCGGGCACCGCGATGGACGCGAACCTGGTGCGTCCGCGCGAAAACAACTTCCTGGCCGCCGTGGCGCGCGTGGATGGCCGCGCGGGCCTGGCGCACGTGGACGTTTCCACTGGCGAGTTCCGGGTGACGGAACTCGAGCCGGCCGAAGTCGCCGGCGCCATCGAACACCTGGGCGCGCGCGAAGTGCTCTTTCCGGGCGATTTGCCCTTGGCTGCCGCCGAAGATCGCTCCGGCCCGCGCTTCGTGCGCACCGAGGTCGAAGAGTGGGTGTTCACGCCCGATTACGCCGATCGCTCGCTGCGCGACCATTTCAAGCTGCTCACGCTCGATGGCTGCGGCCTGGCGAATCGTCCGGCGGCGGTGGGCGCGGCGGGCGCGATTCTGCACTACCTGCGCGAGACGCAGCGCGCTTCGCTCGACCATCTGGACCGTCCGGCGTTCTACAACCGCGCCGATTCCATGGTGCTCGACGCGGTGACGGTGCGCAATCTGGAATTGATCGAGCCCGTGTTCGCCGCCGATGCGCACCAGCAGCAAGCCACGTTGCTGAACGTGCTCGATCAAACGCAGACAGGGATGGGCGGCCGCCTGCTGCGCCAGCGACTGCTGCGCCCTTCGATGGACCGCGCCGAAATCGAGCAGCGCCTCGACGCAGTGGGCGAACTGCTGCAGCAGACCATTCTGCGCGCGGAACTGCGTCAAAGAGCTGGCCGGGATTCTCGACCTCGAACGTCTGCTCGCCAAAGTCACGCTGGGAACCGCCGGACCGCGCGACGTTCTGGCGCTGGGGCGATCGATCGAAAAGATTCCGGCGCTGAAGCGGTGCTTCGATACGCAACAGGCGCAGCGTTTGCGCACGCTGCACGATCGTCTGGACGAACTGCCCGATGTCGCGAACCTGATTCTCGAAGCGATTTCGGACGAGCCGCCGCTCAACCTCGCGGACGGCGGGACGATTCGCGCCGCGTTTCAACGCCGATCTCGATGAATTGCGCGATCTCAGCCAGAACGGAAAGCAATACATCGCGCAGATTGAGGCGCGCGAGCGGCAGCGCACGGGCATTCAATCGCTCAAGGTGCGCTTCAACAACGTCTTCGGATACTACATCGAGATCACGCGCGCCAACCAGCATCTTGCGCCCGCGGATTACGAGCGCAAGCAGACGCTGGCCAACGCGGAGCGCTTCACCACGCCCGAGTTGAAAGACTACGAGCGCAAGGTGCTCGACGCCGAAGACAAGATCCTCACGCTGGAAAAAGAGCTGTTCATTGCCGTGCGGCAGAAGCGTGGCCGCGCACGCGCAGCGCATCCGCGCGACGGCGGCGGCGGTGGCCGAACTGGATCTTACGGCGGCGCTGGCGCAAGTGGCGGCGGAGAATCGCTATCGCCGGCCGGCGTTTTCCGAGGATGGCGAAATGCGCATCATGGCCGGCCGGCATCCGGTGATCGAGCGCCTCTCCGATCAGGAAGCCGGCCGCTTCATTCCCAACGATCTCTATCTCAACGACGGCGCCGATCTGATCGCGCTCATCACCGGCCCCAATATGGGCGGCAAATCGACCTACCTGCGGCAGGCGGCGCTGATCGCAATTCTGGCGCAGATGGGGTCGTTCGTGCCTGCCGGATGCGGCGAGCCTGCCGCTGATCGATCGCATCTTCACGCGCATCGGCGCTTCCGACAATCTGGCGCGTGGGCGTTCCACGTTCATGGTGGAGATGACCGAGACCGCCGTGATTCTCAACACAGCCACGCCGCGCAGCTTCATCGTGCTGGATGAAATCGGCCGTGGCACCGCCACCTACGACGGCCTCGCGCTCGCCTGGGCGGTAGTGGAGCACATTCAATAGCGCACTCGCGCCAAGACGCTGTTCGCCACGCACTACCACGAGCTGACGGAACTGCGCGGGCGTACGCAACCTGCAGGTTTCTGTGAAGGAATCGGGCGACCATATCGTGTTCCTGCGAAAAGTGGAGCCGGGACGCGCCGACCGCAGCTACGGCATCGAGGTGGCGCGGCTGGCGGGCTTCCGCTGAGCGTGATCGAGCGCGCACGCGAGGTGCTCAAGATGCACGAGGGCGTAGTGGCCGAGGAAGTGAAGCGCTCAAGCCGGATGAAGCCGGACCAGTGCAGATCCAGATGTTCGAACCGGTCGGCCACGGCATCGCGGAACGCATCCGCGAGCTGAACCTGGATGAACTGCGGCCGATTGAAGCCCTGCAATTGCTGGCCGAACTGCAGAAGGAGTTGAAGCGCCAATGAGAGTCGCCGGAATCATGAGCGGCACGTCGCTCGATGGAATCGACGTCGCGATCGTCGAGATCAAGGAAGTCGCATCGAAACCATCGGGTTTCAGACGTCGCCGTATGCCGCGCGATTGCGCGAGCAGTTGCTTGCGTGCACGGAAAACGGCGGCGCGCATGCAATATCCCAACTGAATTTCGAGTCTGGGGGAATTGTACGCAAAGGCGGCGTTGCGCGCCGTGCAGCGATTCGGCGCGGTAGAGTTGATCGGCTGCCACGGGCAGACCGTGTATCACGAGGGCGGGCGCACACGCTGCAATTGGGCGAAGCCGCTGTAATCGCCGAACGCGCCGGCGTTCCGGTTGTGTCGAATTTTCGCGCCCGCGATATCGCCGCGGGTGGCCAAGGCGCGCCGCTGGTTCCTTACGTCGATTATCTGCTCTTCCGCCACCCAACGCGCACCCGCATCGCGCTCAACATCGGCGGCATCGCGAACATCACGGTGATTCCACCGCGCGCGGTGCCGGAACAGGTGATTGCCTACGATACCGGCCCCGGAAACATGGTGATCGACGCTTTGGCTCTGGAGTTTTCCAAAGGCAAGCTGCGCTATGATCGCGGCGGCAAAATCGCAGAATCTGGCGCGCCGGACAAGTCGCTGCTCAATGAGTTATTGAAGGACGCATACTACCGGAGCAATCCGCCGAAAAGCGCGGGGCGGGAGCAATACGGAGCGGTATTCGTGGAACGCATAAAACGGTCGAAGCTTCCGCTGGCCGATCTGGCCGCAACCGCTACCGCGCTTACCGCGCGCACCATAGCGCTCGCAGTTCGCCGATATCAAGCTAAAGCTACCGATTTGATTGTCTCAGGCGGGGGAGTGCGTAATCCGCAGATTATGGGACACCTTACCGGATATTTGCCGGGTGTGGCGATCTCCACTTCCACCGAACATGGCATAGACGCCGATGCCAAGGAGGCGCTCGCTTTCGCGATTTTGGCGCACGCCACCTGGAAGCATCGCGCTTCGAATTTGCCATCGGCGACTGGCGCGCGGCGCGCCGTCATCCTTGGCGATATCACGCAGTGAAGATTTTACTGGCTCACGTGCATGGAGGCCGGAGCTTGAGCGGGCGTCGGCAGAACAGGTACGGCCGCGCCTACGCGCATCTCTTTCCAGTCGTACGAAAACTCTTTGCCGCAATCTAGACAGACAACGTAGGCGCCCCTGCCCTGCGTGGAGGAAAATGCTCCATTCTTGCGGAGTGGCGTCATGGGAAAAGTGGTGCGTTGATGGGCGCACCCAAACAGCGAATTCAGGATCGACTGAATCATTTCAGGTTGAACCCCTTTCTCTTGGGTTAGATTCAGCAAGCATAGGGCCGGTTGCAGAACGGCTAATTATCGAGGGGGTAGGTGGGGTACTAGTGAAGACAAACTATAGCCTTAACCAGGATCTAAGAAAGCTTTGAGGCGATGGAGTCGGCTATCGCTTTGCCGTGAAACCGTCCGTTTTCAATAAAGATCTCGTTGGTGTGCATGCCGGCCACGATAACTCCCGCAAGATAGATCCCGGCGCGCTCACTTTCTAAAGTTTGGGCATTAGTGCGAGGACGAAGGGTACTGGGCTCCAGCGTAATTCCAGTTTCAGCAAGGAATTCGAGATCGGGTCGATACCCGATAAGGGCAAAAACGAAATCGTTGGTTAAGGTAATTTCATCCTCGGGCGTCGCTAAGCGAACCGAATCGGGAAGAATTTCCAGCACGCGCGAGTTGAAATACGCTTTGATCTCACCGCTTTTGATGCGGTTCTCGATATTCGGCTTGATCCAATACTTGACGTTATTGTGAATAGCGGGGCCGCGATGGATCAAAGTGACACGCGCGCCGGTCCAAAACAACTCAAGCGCGGCGATGGCGGCCGAATTCTTTGCGCCGATTACCGCAACATCGTGGTTGTAATACGGGTGCGGCTCTTTGTAGTAATGAATTACCTTGTCGAGATTTTCGCCAGGCACGTTGAGCATGTTAGGTACGTCGTAGTATCCCGTGGCTAGTACGACTTTCTTAGCCCGGTACATGCGGTTACAGTCCAGACGATCCGTGGTGAAAATTTGAAAGTTATTGTCATCGCCGGTAATGCGATTGACCCGCTCATAGTCGTGGACGTTCAGTTTGTAATGGTCAGCCACTCGCCGATAATATTTGAGCGCTTCATGACGGTTGGGCTTGTCGTTGAGGCTGGTCATCGGAATGTTCCCGATTTCGAGCAGCTCCGGCGTGGTGAAGAACGTCATGTTCGTCGGATAGTTGTACAGAGAATTGACAACACACCCTTTCTCGATGAGCACAGTGTGTACACCACGCTGTTGCAGTTCGATCCCGCACGCCAGGCCCGTGGGTCCCGCGCCGACAACCAGGACGTCGACCGATTCGGTCACAGTTTGCTCTCAACCTCGCGATAAACGCCTTCGAGCGCATCCGCGATCGCCGAAGCGTCTTTGCCGCCGCCCTCCGCCATGTCGGGTCTGCCGCCGCCCTTGCCGCCAACGGCTTGCGCCACCGCGCTTACCAGCTTGCCGGCTTGCACTTTGGCCGTAAGATCTTTGGTGACCGCGGCGACCACCGAGACGCCGTCGCTGCCGGCCGACGCAAGCACCACCACCGCGCTCTTCCAACGGCTGCGGAATCCATCGGCAAGTTCGCGCAACTGCGCGCGGTCCATGCCATCGATGCGCGCCGCGAGCACGGTTGACCCATTCAGACTGCGCGCCTGCGATTCCAAGGCGCCCGATGCCGATTGCGCCAATTTGCTCTTGAGTTGATCCATCTGGCGGGCCTGCGCACGCTCCGCGGCGAGCAGCTTTTCGACGTGCTCGATCACCTCGGGTTCGCCAGCCTTCAAGAGGTTGGCGATGCGCTTGATGGCATCCACCGATTCCTGATATTGCCGCAGCGCGCCTTCACCGGTGACGGCTTCGATGCGGCGCACGCCGGCCGAGATGCTGCCCTCGTAGACGATCTTGCAAAGGCCGATATCGCCGGTGCGCCCGACGTGCGTTCCGCCACACAATTCGCGGCTGAAACCCGGCACGGTGACCACGCGCACCTGGTCGCCATACTTTTCGCCGAACAACGCCATGGCGCCAGTCTGAATCGCCTGATCGAGCGGCATCACGGTAGTTTCGACAGCTATGTTCTTGAGGATCTCCTCGTTCATCAGGCGTTCGACTTCTTCCAGTTCGGCGCGATCCATCGCGGCATAATGTGTGAAATCGAAGCGCAGGCGGCCCGGTTCCACCACACTGCCCGCCTGCTTCACGTGCGTACCTAAGACTTGCCGCAGGGATGCATGCAGCAGGTGCGTAGCCGTATGGTTGCGGCGCGTCGCCGCGCGCAACGGCGCGGCCACTTCCGCCCGCAGCGTGTCGCCGACTTGAATCGGCGCGTGGGCAACGATGCGATGCACGGAGAGGCCGGGCACGCCCGGGAATACGCTTTCGACATCCGCCACTCTGTCGCCAGCCGCGGAATACAAGGCCCCGCGATCGCCAACCTGGCCGCCCGCCTCGGCATAGAGCGGCGTCTGATCGAAGACCAGCTCGGCGTTAGCGCCGGCGCGAATGGATTCCACAGGCTGCTTGTCCAACAGCAAGCCGATCACCCGCGAGGTAGCTTCGAGGTCGCTGTAGCCGAGAAATTTGGTGCGCCCCTGTTCCAGAAGCTTTTGATAAGCGGGAACAACAGCGCCTTTTTCGGCGCCCTTCCAACTGGCGCGGGCGCGTTCGCGCTGACGCTCCATCTCATGGTTGAACCCGTCGCGATCCAGCGCGAGACCGTGCTCGCGCGCCATCTCTTCCTGCTCATCGAGCGCGAGGCCATAGGTGTCATAAAGCTTGAACGACACCGCGCCCGGGATCGCGCTGCTCTGCAGGCTCTTGATCTCCTGCTGGAAAATTTTTTCGGCCACCAGGAACGTCGTGGCGTAGCGGTGTTCCTCGTCTTTCACCACGCGCGCCACGCGCTGTACGCTCTCCATCATTTCGGGATAAGCGTCGCGCATGTGCTCGGCGACAAATCCAGTTAGCTTGTATAGAAACGGCTCTTCCACACCCGACAGACGCGCGTTGCGCATCGCGCGCCGCATGATCTTGCGCAGCACGTAGCCGCGGCCTTCGTTGGCCGGGATCACGCCATCGTGGATCAGAAACGCCGTCGCGCGCGCATGATCCGCCGCGATGCGAAGCGCGGTATCGGTACGCGTATCGGAACCATATGCCACGTTGAACAACTCGCCGGCGCGTTCCACGATGGGAAGAATCAGATCGGTTTCGTAATTGGAAAGCTTGCCCTGCTTCACCGCGGCGACGCGCTCCAGGCCCATGCCGGTGTCAATCGAAGGGCGCGGCAACGGCGTCAGCTTGCCGCTCGCGTCGCGATCGAACTGCATGAACACCAGGTTCCAGATCTCGACAAACCGGCCGCCGCCGTCATCCGGAAAGCGCTCGTGCTCACGTCCCGGCTCAGCGGCTTCCGGGCCAAGGTCGTAATGGATTTCCGAGCATGGCCCGCAGGGGCCGGTCTCGCCCATTTGCCAGAAGTTGTCCTTCTCATCGAGGCGGAAAATGCGGTCCTTGGGCACGCCCGCCACCTTTTGCCACAGCTCTTCGGCTTCGTCGTCTTCACGAAAGACGGTGATGTAAAGGCGATCCTTGTCGAGTGCGTAATCCTTCGTGACCAGGTCCCAGGCGAAACGGATGGCGTCGGCTTTGAAATAATCCCCAAAGGAAAAGTTGCCGAGCATCTCAAAAAATGTGTGGTGGCGGCGAGTATAGCCCACGTTTTCGAGATCGTTATGTTTTCCTCCGGCGCGCACGCACTTTTGCGAAGTCGTGGCGCGCGAATAGTCGCGCTTTTCGATGCCGAGAAACACGTCTTTGAACTGGTTCATCCCGGCGTTGGTGAAGAGCAGCGTGGGGTCATTCGCGGGAACCAGCGAAGAGCTGCGTACGATGCGGTGGCCTCGTTCGGCAAAAAAGTCGAGAAAGCGCTGTCTAATTTCGTGGCCTGTCACGGGGAATCCTTCTGGAAGTGGACTGAATTCAATTGTAGCGGAGGCAGGCGGAAAGATTCGCGGAACGGCCTTGTCAGAAGCCGATGCGGCGCTTGGGAGGCTCAGGTAGCAGTTTGAGATCCTGGATCTCTTCGACCACTACGGAGATGATCGAAGCGTGCTCGCGTTGCTGGACTTCCACATCGAAGACGCGCCGCTCCAACTCCTGATGGCTGATAATGGCTTGACGCAGACGAACGAACGTCCGCATGATCTCGATGTTCATTTGCACCGCGCGGCTGCTGGTCAGTACCGAAGAAAGCATTGCCACGCCAAGTTCGGTGAAGGCGTAGGGCAAATAGCGACGGCCGCCACGTGCTTCCGACTTTGAGGCGCCACTTTGGCGCCTCAAACCTATCGAGGCCGCTTCCTCCCGAGTGAGCTGGAACATGAAATCCAAGCGGAAAGCGTTCAGCGTTGCGCTTAACGGCGCGATTAAGAGCTTTGGTTTCAACTTCATAGAGCGCAGCTAGAGTGGAATCCAGCATCACTTGCCGGCCGCGGACCACAAGGATGTTTTGCTCGATGGCGGGTTCCAGAAAATCCGGCGATTGATGAATGGGCAGCATGGGGCCTCACTATTACAGTGCGCCCATCGGCCGGAATTCTCAGATTCTTTAGGCCAGGGCTTGCTCGAAGTCGGCCAGCAAGTCGCGCCAATCCTCGATACCCACCGAGACGCGCACCAATCCGTCTGTTACATCCGATTCGGCCAATTCCTTGGCGCTCATACCCGAATGCGTCGTGCTCTTCGGATGGCATACCAGCGTTTCAACGCCACCAAGCGACACCGCGTTCTTGGCGATGCGGATGCGGCGTAGAAAGTCGAATGCGGCGGGCTTTCCACCGGCGAAATCCACGGAGAAGATGCCGCCGGGATAGGCGCATTGCTTGGCGAAGATTCGCTTCTGCTCCGGATCCGTAAACAGCGTCGGATAGATCACGCGGCTGAGCTTCTTGTGGCCGTGCAGGGTCTCCGCCAGACGCTGTGCATTCTTGCTCTGACGGTTCATGCGCAGCGAAACCGTGGGTAGGCGGCTATCGAGCATCCAGCATTCATCAGGCTGCAGAATATTGCCGAACATATTTCGCCGGCTGCGAATCTTGTGAATCAGGCTCGAGCTCTTGGTGATGGCGACGCCCGCCACCATATCGCTGAACCCGGAAAGATATTTCGTCGCCGAATACAACACGACGTCCGCGCCCAACAGCAACGGATGCTGAAAAGTCGGTCCGAGAAACGTATTGTCCACCATCACCACAGGCTTGGCCGGATGCTTGGCGGCAGCGTCCGCGGCGCGCTCAATGTCCGTCATGATGAGCGTCGGGTTCGCGGGCGTTTCCAGCAAAACGATGCACGGGTCTTCCGCCGCGCGAATAATCTTGTCGAGCGCATCGGCGTCGCCCGAAGGAGCCGCAATTCCATGCACGCCAAACGGTTCGAGGAAAGTGTGGATCAAACCGGTCGTGCCGCCGTATAGAGGCGTAGTGTAGACGATGGAGGTATTCGGGCGCGCGCAGGTAAAGAACGCGGTCATGATCGCCGCCATGCCGGAATTGAAAACCGCGGCATCGGTCGCGCCAGCTTCGAGCGGCACAATCTGGTCTTCCAGAATCTCGGCGTTAGGGTGAGAGAAACGCGAATAGATAAGATCGGCGCGTTCGCCGGGCGCGGGTTGAATCTTCCCGGTGATGATCGCGAAGGAATGCTCGGCGGCTTCCGGGCTTTCGAAAACGTAGGTAGAACTGCGGAAAACGGCGGGACGCGCGGAGCCAAGCGAGAGGCTCGGATTGAAACCACGGCTCAGTACGGCCGTACGCGGGCGCACATCGCCGTGATCGTTGTCAGGCATAAGCCCTCCTGGCGACAGTGTAGCCTATCGGGTGTTGATGTCCGCCGACGCGGCCGTAAGTCCGGCGGACGACGCGGTCACATGGATCCGCCCGCGCTTGCCAGGTTGCGAGCGCACGATCAGCAGCGCCATGCCGCTGAATGCCTTGCGATGGTCCGCTTGAAACGGCTCGATCGTCGCCGCGTTTCCGTTGTCCACCGCGGCAATTCCGCCTACGCCGGTGACGGCGAACTGCACTAGATTGTCGGCCGAGGGGCACAGGTTGCCTTTCGCATCTTCAATGCGCACCGTGAAGAATGAGAGATCGTCTCCATCCGCCTGAATGGTGGCGCGGTCCGGCGTGAGTTTCACGCGCGCCGGCGCGCCGGCGGTGTGAACTTCATCGACCGCAACCTGCTTGCCGCCGCGATATGCCACGGCTTTCAGATCGCCAGGTTGATAAGGAACCTGCCATTCGAGCCGGTACTTACTGAGAAACTTGCGATCCTGGCTGACATTCGGTCCCACCGGCAACTCCACCGGTTCCGAGAAGCGCTTCTTGCGGCCGAGAGACTTGCCGTTGAGGAACAACTCCACCTCATCGGCATTCGTATATGCCATCACCGGAATCGGCTGCCCTTCGCGCCCTTCCCAATTCCAATGTGGCAGCACGTGAACCATCGGCTGAGCGGTCCATTGGCTCTGGTAGAGGTAGTAACGATCTTTGGGGAAACCGGCCAGATCCACCATGCCGAAGTAAGAACTCCGCGCCGGCCAATCGGCGGGAGCGCGTGCGGCGAAGTAGGGCGTCGGCTCGCCGATGTAGTCGAAGCCGGTCCACACAAATTCGCCCAGCACTTGTGGGAAGCGATCCTGATAAAAGAACTCGACATCGGGACAGTAAGCCCATGACGGCGCAATGACGTCGTAGCTGCTGATCTGCAGCGACGGATCTTTCTCGTATTTCTGAATCGGAAGCTGATAGACGCCGCGCGAACTGACGCACGAAGCAGTCTCCGAACCATAGATGACCCAGTTCGGGTGCTCCTTCATGATCTGCTCATAGCGCATCGGCTGGTAGTTGAAGCCGGGAACGTCGACTTCATCGGCTAGTTTGTTCCGGATCGCGCCGGCCCAGTTGTTGAACGCCGACGTCGTCGGCCGCGTAGGGTCTTCTTCGTGGAAGAACCCTGTGAGGCGCTTCGCCATCGCTGCGCCCTCGGGCCGCGCCTGCTCGGGAATCTCGTTGCCGATGCTCCACATGATGATGCTCGGGTGATTGCGGTCGCGCCGCGTCATGTCGCGCGCATCGCGCTCCGACCATTCGTCGAAATATTTGCTGTAGCCGTTGCCGTTGGGGATCTTCGAGATCTTCCACATGTCGAACGATTCATCCACCACCAGCAGGCCCATGCGGTCGCACAGATCGAGCAACTCAGGCGATGGCGGATTGTGGCTGGTGCGGATCGCGTTGACGCCCGCGCCTTTCAGAATCTCGAGTTGCCGCTCGGTTGCGCGGCGATTCACGGCCGCCCCCAGCGCGCCAAGGTCGTGATGATCGCACACGCCCTGAATCTTCATGTACCGTCCGTTGAGCAGGAAGCCCTGGTCTTTATCGAAGGCAATGGTGCGGATGCCAAACGGCGTCGTGTAGCGGTCGAGCTGAGTCTTGCCGTCCATCACTTCGCTGACCAGCGTGTAGAGATAGGGATGCAGCGTATCCCAGCGCTGCGGTCGCGCGACCGTGAGCGCGCTCGCAATGGTCAGCGAGCCGCCCGCGGGAATCGTGGCATCGTTCGAGGCGCGGGCGACCACTTTTCCGGCGGCATCCACAACCGAAGTCTGCAGCGTGATCTTGCGTTCGCTCTCCAACTGATTGCGCACTTCCGTCTTCACCGCGACGGAGCTTTGCGCATCGGAAACTGCGGGCGTCGTGACATACGTTCCCCAGCGCGCCACATGTACTGGCCCGGTGATATCGATCCACACGTTGCGGTAGATGCCCGCGCCCGGATACCAGCGTGACGAACGGTCCTCCGGCGTCAAACGCACGGCGACGACGTTGGCCTCGCCAAACTTGAGATAGGGCGTGAGATCGAACGAGAAACCGATATATCCGTACGGACGGCCGCCAAGCTCGTGGCCGTTGATCCACACGCGTGAGTTGGCCATGGCGCCGTCGAATTCGATAGAGAAATAGCGGCCCTTGCCGTTTTCCGGCACGGTGAACGATTTGCGATACCACCCGGTTCCGAAGATCGGCAGGGCCCCAGTGTGCGGATTCAAGTTTTGGTCGAATGGGCCCTCGATCGCCCAATCGTGCGGCAAGCGCAATTGACGCCACTTGGAATCGTCGAAGCCTGGCGCTTCCGCGCCGGGCGCGTCGGCTTTTAGAAAGCGCCAGTCATCGTCGAAATTGACGCGGCGCGGTCCATTAGCGGGAATACTAGTAGCGGCGCCAAGCGCTTGAACCATCACCAAGGCGGAGAGAAGGCATCGGATGGAAAACATCGGGGTGCAACCAAGATTATAAATCGCTGCGCTTTTTAGGCGGGCACTTCAGGATTTGTGGCGAAATGCTTTTGTAACACCAGGGCCACCGTGCCCCGCAGCCGCGCTCTGCCGTCTTCGTGAACCGGCGACACCCGTGGCGCCGCGCCGCCCTTCAGCGCCTGCGCTTCCACTTCGGCTTGAATCACAGGGCCGAAGCGATGCCAGGAGCGCGTCAGCTCACCGATCACCAGAATCTGTTCAGGGTCCAGGCCGGCCACGATCATGCGCATGCCGCGTCCCAGATAGCGCGCCATGCGGTCGAGCGCTTCGGCGGCCTTGCCGTTGCCCTGTTCCGCGAGGCTCAGCAAATCCTGAAAGTTCAGGCCGCTCGATGCCGGGGCCCCTTCCAGGTAATAGCGCATCGCGGCGCGATTGGAAGCAAACACCTCCCAACATCCGCGGCTGCCGCAGGAGCATAACGGACCATTGAGATCGAGCGGCACGTGCCCGAATTCACCGGCCATGCGGTTCCATCCGCGCGCCAGACGTCCATCCACCAGAATGCCGGTGCCGATGCCTTCCGACACCGTCACCACCACCAGATTCGAGCTCTGCACATGATCGAACCACACCGCGGCGAGCACGCACGCGCTGGCCGCGTTTTCAAGCTCCACTTCCAGCCCCGTGGCTTTTTCCACCGTCTTGCGGATCTCGGTTTCCGGCCATTGCAGGTTGGGCGCGAAAATCAGTTTCTCCGAAGCGCGGTCCACGCGGCCCGGCAGGCTGATGCCGATGCCTTCCACCTTTTTGCCGCGGCAGGAGCGAAGCAGATGCTGAATCCGGGAGATGATCCCATCGATCCCAGCTTTCGGATCGTCGGGCGTCGGCATGGTCTCTTGCGCGGTGAAGCGGCCGTTGACGTCGGCCAGCGCCACCGTAATCTGGATGGGCCGCAGATCCACGCCGATAATCACGCGGTCGTCGTTCAGGCGTAGAAACGTAGGCCGCCGTCCGCGCGGCAGGCGTCCCGTCGGGCCTTCAATGACCCAGTTGTCGTCCACCAGTTCTTCGACGATCAGTGAGACCGTGCTTCGCTGCAGGCCCGAAGCTCGCGCCAGATCGGCGCGCGACATGGGTTGCCGCGTGCGGATCAGGTTGAGGATGACCCGTTTGTTGATGTCGCGCACCACTTCGCTGGTGGCGACCTTCATGCGCTTGTGGACAGAGGCCGGCATGATAGTCCGTTATCAAACTATAGCCGGAAAGCGGACTTACGTCACGCTGGAAGTTGGTTGACGCCTGAGGCGAGGTACCCGCCGTCCACCGCGATGCACTGCCCAGTGAGGAAAGTGGCGGCGTCGGAGGCCAGCAGCACAGCCGTGCCCACCAGTTCCTCGGGCCTGCCAAAGCGCTCCATGGGCGTGCGCATGAGCATCTCGTCGCCGCGCGCCGTGCCGCCCACCAGTTTCTGGTTCAGTTCCGTGGGGAACACGCCAGGGGCAATGGCGTTCACCGAAATGCGATCCCGCGCCCATTCGCAGGCCAGGCTGCGCGTCAGCGCCAGCAACGCGGTCTTGGCGGCGCAATAGGCTGAGACCTCGCTGAAGGCCAGGTAGGAGCCCAGGGAAGCAATATTGATGATGCGCCCGTGCCCAGAGGCCTTCAGGGGCTCATAGAACGCCTGGCAGGCCCGCAGCGCGCCCGTAAGGTTGGTATCGATGAGACGCGTCCATTGCTCTTCGCAGATGGTCGCGACGGGGTGTTTCAGAGTGGAACCGGCTGCGTTAATCAGAATGTCGGCGCCCCCGAACCGGTCTAGAACGGCGTCGCGCAGGTCGTCGAGCGACTGGCGGTCCCGAACGTCGGAGACCTGGCTGAACGATTGTCTGCCTAATCGCTCGATTTCCCCACAGACCTTCTCCACATGGTCACGGCGACGTCCGGTGGGGATTACATCCGCGCCGTGACGCGCCAAGCCGAGGGCAAGAGCATGTCCGATTCCGGAAGTCGCGCCGATCACAATAGCAACGCGTCCGGAAAGATCTAGAGGGCACTGCATGGCGGTGGTTCCGATTTAGTTTTAGCCTACAACAAAATCGATCCCGATGCCAGAGCGATCTCGCGTTTTCGCCGTTTGTTCGACCAGCCTCGGGGGAACGCCCCACTTAATAAATCATCCCCGGCCATTCCTCAATCCAAATTCGTGGCGCCTGATGTAACCGCAATTTCATGATCAGAACCGACTGGGCAACTTCGCAAGATTGGCGCAGGGAAGACCGCGCGTCCCTCTCGAATGTGTCCTTGATTCGCGGTGGACCGTTCTATTGCGCACAACGCGCCGTGCATCTCATTCGGCCCGATCGTTGGAATCTCGGGCTGCGGATCGCTCTCGCGGTGGCCATCGGCTGGTTGCCTCTCGTCGTATTAACAGCCATCTTCCAGCCATCCGCGCTGGGCAGCCTCCTGACCGACTATCGCGTCTCTGCGCGAATGTTGATCGCCGTTCCTGTTCTGCTGGTCGGACAGGTATTGATGGAGTCGCGATTCCGCAGGATCGTGCGCTATCTGCGCGAAGCAAGGCTTCTTGAGCCACGGGAATTGGCACGGCTCGATTCCTTCATCGCCGTGGTGCAGCGCTGGCGCGATTCGATCTGGCCGGAGTTGATCCTGATTGGTCTTGTCTACGCGAACGTAGCCGCTGTCGTTTCCTCTCATGCTCACGAACCGCGCCCGTGGGCTCTTGCGGGGCAAGGCCTCTCACACAGTTTGGCGGCAGGCTGGTATTACCTCCTAGTAAGCCAATTCCTCTATCAGTTTCTGGTTGCGCTGAGCCTGTGGAAGTGGTTTTTGTGGTCGTATTTCGCATTCCGCCTGTCGCGGCTCCACATGGATCTCGTGCCGACCCACCCCGATAAACACGGCGGGCTTGGCTTCATCGGCTCATCGCCGTCGGCTTTTGCCGCGATCGCATTCGCCGGCGCTATCGCGATCGGCGCCAACTGGCGGTATCAAATCCTGAGCCAGGGCGCGCACTTGGCAAACTTCAGAGTGCCGGCGGTGGTCTTTCTCGTCATTGTGCTGCTGATTGCGCTTGGTCCGCTCATATTCTTCATCTCGCGCCTGGCCAGACTGCGCCGCCGGGGCCTGCTGCAATACGGAACGCTAGGCCAAATTCACAGTATGGGCTTCCACAAAAAGTGGGTCCTCGACCCCAACCGGGATGAGAGCGCATTTCTCACCGCGCCTGAAGTCAGCACACTGATCGACTACGGAAGCAGCTACGAAAACATCGCCAAGCTGGGCCCATTCTTGGCGGATAAGGGGTCGTTCTTGCTGCTAGCTCTCGCCATCGCATTACCCATGCTGCCGGTAGTGCTGGCCGAGGTCCCTTTACGCGTGGTTTTGAAGACGTTGTTTGAAGCGGTGAAGTGATCCGCGGCGCGGGAGAACGCTTATGTCAATTGCAAAGCTCCACAAGTTACCTGAGTTTGACCTTGGCCGTGAGACCGAGCCCTGGGAGCATCGCCGCGCGGAGGGCAAGACGCTGCGGGCAACGGTTCCACGGGAGTCGCATGCGGAGTGGCGGCCGCCCAAAAACCGGCCGGATCCGGTCAAGACGGTCGTTGCCGATAACAAGGGAAGGCAGGCGCAACTCATTCCCCTTCGTATGGGAAGAATGGCCGCCTCTCCGTTCGCCTTCTTGCGCGGATCGGCATGCGTCATGGCAGGGGATCTCTCGACCACGCCGATCACCGGGCTTCCTACGGTAATGGACGGCGACGCCCACCTGAATAACTTCGGCCTTTATGGGACGCCGCAGCGCGAACTCGTTTTCGACCTGAACGACTTCGACGAGGCCACCGTCGGCCCATGGGAGTGGGATCTAAAGCGATTGGTTGCGAGCGTCAACGTTGCGGGGCGTCAGAATGGTTTGAATCGCCGCGAGCGGGCCGCGGCCGTGAAGCGCTGCGTGGAAAGATATCGCAGCAATGCCCGCCGCTTGCAGGATATGGGCGTGCTCGATATCTGGTATCTGCATGCCTATCCGGGGGAGGCCAACCCGATTGTAAAGGCCGATGCAAAGTCCAAAGCCCTCGTCCGGAAAATCATGGACAAGGCGATGCACACCGACAATCGCGCACTGCTTCCAAAAGTAGCGGACCGGCGGCAGGATGGGTCCTGGACCTTCCGCGACGATCCGCCAGTGCTCACCCGCGTCGATAAATCGACCAAAGAGAAAATCATCCAGGCCCTAAACCATTACTCCGACACGCTGCCCCGCGAGCGGCGCATCATGCTGAACCGCTACCATGTGCATGACGTAGCGCACCGGGTGGTTGGCGTCGGCTCGGTCGGAACGCGGGCCTATCTGGCGCTGTTGTTCGGAAACGGCGATGGCGATCCCTTGTTTCTGCAGGTGAAGGAGGCCTCGGCCCCGGCTCATGCGCCCTATCTGCCACCGCTGGCGGAGGAGTTTCGCCACAACGGGAAGCGAGTCATCATCGGACAACGGGCTTTGCAGGCATCGTCGGATCCCATGTTGGGCTTCACCCAGATCGAGGGGCGGCCCTTCTATGTCCGCCAGATGAAGAATCTCAAGGCTTCGATTCCGGTGGAATGGTTAACCGGCTCGACTTTTTATTTCTACGCCGGCGCTTGTGGCGCGATACTCGCCCGAGCTCATGGGCGAACGGGAGATCCAGCGCGCATCGCCGGCTATTGCGGAAACACTCCGGCGCTAGATGAAGCGCTCGTCGAGTGGGCCGAGAGCTATGGAGATCAGACGGAGAGTGACCATGCGGCTCTCGTCGCCGCCATTCACAGCGGAGCAGTTAAGGCCGATCTCTCGGAGGGCGGCACGGGCGATTAGCGCGTCCGTTAGCCAATCTGTTCGCGTATCTCGCGAATCTGCGCCGCGTGCCGGTTGGAATGGCCGGCGTTGAGCAGAATATATTCCCGCCCGCTCAGCGGCCCAAAAAGCGGATGCGCAAGACGCAGGCATTCGAGATTGGGGCAGCTTTGCACAAAGGCAATGGTGCGGGAACGCGTCGCGCCGAACTCGGCGAGAGCTTCCGCCAGGCTGGTGAAGCGGCCGCTGGGCATGGCAAGCGGTGGGCCTTGAATTCTTGTGCTGCGGTCCAGCACTCGCTCTGCCATCATCGCTTCTTTGGCCGGGTCGCGGCCGGACTCGGGAGCCACGTCAGCCGTCCCCATTCGGTTTACGGTGATGGTCTCGACGATGCAGATGTGCTCGATGCACTCCAACACCGACCAACAGCCGGGAACCGGCTTCTTCGCTGCGTCAATATCCGAAAGCCCCTGCGGGGCGGCATCGAAATTCCGCCGGCTGGCTTCGAGCGCGGCGATAAGATCGGACGAAGTTGTCTCGGCCATTGGGACAAGATAGCACGCGCGCCAAGCTACCGCGAACAGCCCTCACTTACCCGAAAGCTTATTGAATAATTCGCGATTGGCGCCGGCTTCCGCATGCTTGCTCGATTTTTCGTCCATCGCCGCGCGCAGCTCAAAAATCCGCGGGAACCAGAGCGGCAGGAAAGTGGTCACGCCAGTGATCGGCGGCACGGGCGTGTGAGCCAGCAAGGGTGCGGCGGCCTCTGGATTACCGCCTTCGATCTCGCACCATGCGAGCGCCACGGGCAAGCCTTCGTAGGATGTTGTGCCTGTGGCGTCATACATTCGTTGCAACGGCGCTTTGGCGGCGGCGAATTGGCGGTCTAACACCAGAGCGTAGGCCAGCATCTCGTCCCTCACCTGCGCCTGGGCTGGATTGGGCACGAAGCGCCCGGCGCGGTCGCGCCATTCGTCGGGGGAGGCCGGTGGTTGCGCCAGGAACCGCGCAATCGCCACCGCTCCGGATGATGCGGGAACGGCCAGCGGCATAGCCTTCTGCACCGTTGCCTGCGCGGCCGGCCGGTCGCCGAAAATCAGATCCCAAATCGTCAAAGACGCGTAGGCGCGCGAGGCCATGGCATTATCGTGACGCCCTTCGGCGGTGCGTGCGTAAGCTTCCAAACCCGCGAGGCCTTCTTTGCGCCGGCCCGTTAGCGCCAGCCATTGCGAATAATGCAGAGCCGCGGCCGGGTCGTGCGCCTGCGCGCGCGCCGCGGCGTATTGTCTGGCCAGTTCGTCGGCCGCCGGCAGGTCGCCCATCATGGCTCGCGCCATCGCGGCTTTGAACAGATCGCAATTGTTTCTGAAATTCGGGTCTTTCTTGCGAGCCTGCTCATAGAATCCCTCGGCCTCGCCGTAACGATTGGCGATCAGGTACAAATCGCCCATCGAATCGAGCGCGTTCACATCGTTGGGGCTGAGCGATTGATACTTGCGCACCGCGGCCGCGCCGTCGTCGAAATGACCGGCGTAGACCGCCGCGTAGCCGAATTCGTTGAGCAGGGTTACGTTAGCCGGTTCAATTTGCAACGCGCGGCGATAGGCCTCCATGGCTGTGGAGTAATCGTGTCGCGTCATGGCGGTCACCGCCAGATCCTGCCAGGTGCTCACGCTTCCCGGTTCCAGCTTCGCAAGCGTGGTGAGCGCCTGCTGTTTCGCCGCCGGATCGTTACGGATCGCCGCGGCTTCCAGTTGAATACGCGCGCGCTCCACGGGAACCATGCTGTTGCGGGCCAGCGCGCGATCGAGCAATGCCAGCGCGCCATCGCGATCCTGCCGCTGCACGTCGATCTGCGCCAGCGAGCGATAAGCCGGCCCGAAATCCGGATCGGCCGTGACCGCTTGCTGGAAATACGCGGCGCTCTGTCCGATCTCGCGCGATTCCAGGGCTTGCGCGTAGGCGCGTATTGCTTGCGAATTATGCGCGGGAAAGGCCACCGGGTTGGCGGCCAGCTGCCGCGCCAGGCTGGTAGCCGCGCCGATCGCATCGTCCGCCGCCGCGGTAGCGCGCGCCACTTTCACGATCTTTTGCGTTTGCGGATCTTCCAGGCTCAGGGTGGCGTAAAGCCGTCCGCCGCGTACCGAATAGTCGCCGTATGCCAGGCGATTTGCGCCGGACTGCCAGCGCCGCCGTGCGCTCGGCCGAAACGCCCGGGGCCGAGACCGGCCGCACGCCCAGGTTGCGATCGACAGCGTGCAGTTGCAGCGGAGGTAATTACAGTGACGGCAGGAGGGGCCGCGAGTTCGGTTTCCAGAATGAGCGGAATGGCGCGGCCAATCCAATCGGCCGAGGCATCCTGTCCGAGGTTTTCAAAACGGAGAATGGCGATGCGTTCGGGCTGCGGTGTGGCCGTCTGGCGGGCGCAGCCCGCGAAAAGAACCGGGGCAAGAAGAAACCAGTGAGCGGGCCTAGAGAACACGCGGTTCCAGTTTCAGGAGCGCCTGAAATTCAGGCAACGCGCGCAACGGTATGAATTCCGGGGTGTCCGCCAGTTTTTCCTTTTCCTTGAGGCCCTCTTCGAGCGCTTTGCGAAGATATTGCAGCGCCAGCTCGTTCCGTCCCGATTTGGCATACATCCGGGCCAGATAGAAGTGGAACTTGGCGCGCTCTTCAATATTGCGCTCCTGCATCATCACGCCATAATTGCCGTGCCGCTCAAACGCTTCCGGGTCGAGTTGCAGCGCGGTTTGGAAGGCCACCTGGGCGCGGTCGTAATTCTTGCGCGAGAACCAGGAGGACCCCAGATTGATGTAAACCGCGGCCGATTTCGCGTCGTCCGGCGCCAGCTTGATCGCTCGCGAGAACCAGGTGGTGGCGCGGCGATAGCTCTTCTCGGCGTAATAGATGGTGCCGATATTATTGATCGCCTCTTCGTAATCCGGCTTCAACTTGTAGGCAGCTTCATATTCCTTCATGGCCTGCTTGAGTTGCAGAAGCTGGTGGTAGGCGATGCCGGTCTTATTGCGAAGGGTCGGATCTTTGAGCGAGCCTTCGCGGAATGTTTCGATGGCTTCGCGGTACATCCTACGGGCAAGGAAGATGTCGCCGCGCATTTCGAGAGTGACAGGTTCACGCTCCACCGTTTGTGGCGGCGCGTTAGTGGCGGTTCGAGACCCATCCAACATCGCGCTCCCCGTCTGTGCCAACGCGAATGCAGGAGTGAGGCCCGCCACTAGCAACAAAGCTAAAGGTCGAGAAACCATGGGGCCCCCCTTATATGGATTCTATTTAAACACACCCAGAATACGGTGGAGTAAACTCTTCTTCGTTCCCGGCTTCTCGGGTTTGTCCGGCTGCTTCTGCTGGGCCGGTTGCACGGCCGGTTGGTCCGGCGGAATTTGACGGGCGGCGCGGCGCGCCACGGCGTCGGAGGAAACCTGCGCTCCGCCCGGTTGCGGCGGGTTCCCCGGCGCTGCCGCGGGAGGCGCGTCGCTGGTCGAACTCGTACTCCAGCCGGTGATGTGCGTGACTCCCTGCCTGCCGCCGTGCAGCGGGCACAAGGCAACCGGCTGCGTTCCGGCGATGTAAACCTCGGGCCGCACATTGGGGCACTGCGGCGTCGCGACCCCGTCGGACAGGGGGTCGATATCCACGGTCACGATGCCATCCGGCGGGCTGAACGGCTTGGCGTCGTGATATTCGCGGAAATCGAGCGCGCGCTTCATGAATTCGGCCCAAATCGGCGCGGCGGAGTGCGCGCCTTCGATATCCAGATCGCGGCTGTCGTCGAAGCCCACCCACACGATGCACAGTAGTTCCGAGGTGTAACCGGCGAACCAGCCGTCGCGATCTGAGGTTCCGGTCTTTCCCGCCGCCGGAGCGGTGAACTTATACTTGGCCCGCACGCCCGCGGCCGTACCGTAGCGCAGCACATCTTCCATCATGTTGGTCATCAGGTAGGCCACGCGCGGGTCGAGTTCCTGCCTTTTTTCGACGGTGTTGTTGTAGAGTTTGGCGCCGTCGCGCGATCGTACCAGGCTGACAAAGTTCGGCTTTACATACACGCCTTTGTTGGCGAATATGGTGTACGCTCCAACGGCTTCAAGCGGCGTGATGTCATAGGAACCCAGCGCCACCGCCGGCGTGGGCTGAATCCTGTCGTTCATGCCCGCCTTCTTGGCCATGGCAACCACGTTGTCGTAGCCCACCATTTCCGCCACGCGGACTGCCGGAACATTGACCGAATGCGCCAGCGCTTCGCGGATGGTGATATCGCCCCAGGTTTTCTTGTCGAAATTCTTGGGCGAATACTCCTTCGTGCCGCTCTCGTAATAGAACGTCGTCGGATCGCCGTTGACGAGGGTGCTCGGCGTCAGAATGTGCGAACCGCCGTTTAGCGCCGTGTTCAACGCTGTTGCGTATACGAACGCCTTGAAGATCGACCCGGGCTGCCGTTGCGCCAGAATGTGGTTCAACTGGCTCGCGCCGTAATTACGCCCGCCGGCCAGCGCCCGCACCGCGCCGGTATGCGGATCGATAGCGATCAGCGCCACCTGCGGTTCCGGCGGCGTCTGGCCCCGGAAGCGCTTCTGCTTGCGGATCTGCTCATCCACGTTCTGCATCCCCGAGCGGATAGCCTCGGTCGCCGCGCGCTGCAGGCGCATATCGAGCGTGGTGTAAACGCGGGCTTCGTTGGTTTTGAAGTCGGCGTCTTGAAACTTGTTCTGCAGTTCCTCGCCCACCAGGTCCACGAAATACGGCGCCTCCGTGGATTGCGCCGCGCCCCGCGCCACAACGATCGGCGCTTGAATCGCCAGCGCATAATCGCGGTCGGTAATGTACCCGTTCTGCCGCATGAGGCTGAGCACCACGTTGCGGCGCTCCTTCAGGCGATCCGGATGGCGATAGGGGTCGAACGCCGACGGCCGCTGGATCATGCCGGCAAGGGCCGCGGCTTCCGGTAGATTGATCTGGCTAAGGTCCTTGCCGAAAAATGCCTCGGCCGCCTCGCCGAAGCCGAAGATCTGGAACGAACCGTGCGCGCCCAGATGGTAATCGTTGGCGTAATAAGCGAAAATCTCCTGCTTCGAGAGCTTCTGCTCGAGTTGCACCGTAACGATCAGCTCCGCCCATTTGCGCGAGATGCTCTTGTCGTATTCGCCCAGAATCATGCGCGCCAGTTGCATCGTGAGCGTGGAAGCGCCCTGATCCTTGCGTCCCTGGCGGAGATCCACATAGGCGGCTTTCACCACGCGCGCCGGGTCGAAGCCCAGATGCTCGAAGAAGTGCTTGTCTTCCGCCGACGTAATGGCCTGCACCAGCACCGGGGGAATGTCGCGGAACTTCACCGTGCGCCGCTTCTCGCGGCTGGGTCCGGCGACGTTGGTGATCAGTTGCGGTTCCAGCTCATATTCCGGACGCGCTGTGTTGTCCTGCAGCGACACGATCTGCGAAATGCGGCCGTTGGCGAACTTGATGGTCGCCGCTTCCTGATCGAAATAAGATTGCGGGCCGGGGAAGATGTCGATCGAACTGGGCTGGCGTTGGTAATAACCCGCCGGATTGGAGCGCGATTCCGTATAGCCGGAGCGCCGCAAACTTCCCGCAATATCCTCGGGCGACGAAACATCGCCCACCGCTACCGATTCCGGGGCGGCGAAGATTTTGGCGGAGTTCGAGAACGGCCCGCGCAGCTTTTCCGCCACCAGGCTGGTGTATTTGCTGTAGGAATAGGAAAAAATCGCGACCGCCGCGATGATCAGCAGCGCGCCCGCCAGCATCAGAACGCGGCCAAACCGGCCGAGGAAAAAGCGCGCCAAGCCATCGCGGGCCGGCACGCGGACTTTCATTTCTCGCTTTTTCGGCACTACGTACGATTGTCTCATGTGTCGCTTCCGCGCGGAATGAGAGAAATGTTGCGCTTGCTGCTCTGTAATGCAGCTCGCGGACCTTTCGGCACAGACTGATTAGGAAGGAGTTAACTGGTACTGCGGAGAGGGGTTGTGTCCGCACGGACACGCACGGCGCGTAGGATGCTCGCTACGCTATTTGTCGCGGTCTTGGTCGCTGGCCGCGTAGAGATCTTCCCACATATCGCCCGAGGAACTCGTCCATTCGGGATTCTCCAGCTCGGAGGTCTGATACTCCTCCTGCTTCAGCGTTCCATGGCCATAGGGGCAGATGTACTCGGTGCGTGGCCGTCCCAGCAGCAGCATAAAGCCGCGTGAGCCGGTCTCCACCGGCATCCGCAACCGGCGCAGGCAAACACGGCAGCGGAAGCGCTGGTCGTGGACGATCAGGTAGAGCGTGCCGGCCGCAAGCAGGAACCACACCATCAGCGCCAGATTGATCGCCAGGTAGGCATTGCCATGAACCAGCGGCGCAATCGCGCGCTTCGTGGCGTCGTCCGACTTGTGCGCCACGGCGGAACGATTCGGGGGAACTATCTTGACGTAGGGACCGGGCGACAAACTCTTCGGCGTCAGCACTTCGTCCGCCGGCGGCTGTTCCTGAGCGTTGTACGCCTGCGTGGCTGACGGAGCGGATTTTGTCTGCGCAGTGGGTGCGGAGTCGTCCGGCGCAAGCGGGCCGAGGAAGGCCAAAAGGCCGTAAAACACCGCCGCTGCAACGATCAGCTTGGCCGCGAAGTACGCCCAATAGCGCATACTCGTTAGACTCTGACCCCCTGTACTTAGTTTCCACGCCCGCCACGCCGGACGCAAGGGCTATCACGCTCGGAACAGATTACGCAGGATGAATAGCACGTTCGCCGGGCGCTCCGCCATACGCCGCATATAGTACGGATACCAGGCTTCGCCGAAAGGTACGTAGAGGCGCAGACGGTAGCCCTCGGCGATGAGTTGGCGCTGCAACCCCCGGCGAATTCCGTAGAGCATCTGAAACTCGAACGAATCGCGCGGCTTTTTGCGCTCGGCCGCGTAGGCCTTCGTAGCCGCGATCATATTTTCGTCGTGGGTGGCAATCGCCGGATACGTTCCCCGGTCGAGTAAGAGCTTCATCAGCTCCACGTAGTTCCGGTCGACATCCTCTTTCTTCGGAAACGCCACCGTCGCCGGTTCCAGGTACGCGCCCTTGCACAAGCGCACGCGAATGCCGCGCTCGCAGAGATCCTCAATATCGCTCTTGGAGCGGTACAGATAGGCTTGGATCACCGTTCCCACCGCGCCGTGCTTGGCGTGAAGGTCGCGCACCAGCGCCAGCGTGCGGTCGGTATATTCGCTCGATTCCATATCCACGCGCACGAAGTTCTTCAGCTCTGCGGCGCGCGCCACCAGCCGTCCCACGTTCGCGCGGCATTCGGATTCCGAAAGATCGAGGCCGAATTGCGTCAGTTTGAGCGAAACGTTGCCTTGAATTCCGCTGGGGCCGATGGCTTCGAGAGTCCGCAGGTACACGTCGCGTGCTTCGGCCGCTTCGGCGAGAGCGCTGACGCTTTCGCCCAGGTGGTCGAGGGTAACGGTGATCCCTTCCTGGTTAAGGCCGCGGCTCACGGCCAGTGCTTGTTCGAGTTGTTCCCCCGCCACGAACCGGGTGGCGAGCCGGCGGGCGGTAGGCGAGGTTTCCATCCACCGCCTTAACCGCTTCCGCCGCGATAAAAACAGGAGGAAAGCGCGCACCATCACAGGCTAACAGGTGGACCAATCGTCGAGCCACGGAAATCAGCGGCGTGAAGACTGTTATTCTTGCGATTTGAAAGTCGATTGGCAGATAGATATCAAGCCCGGGGAACTGCGCTGCCCGTACTGCTTTGGAAAGGACATCGTGCCTTCGAAGTCGCGTGGGATTTGGGATACGTTCCTCGGCAGTTTGGGGCGCGTACCGCGCCATTGCCGCTCTTGCGGGCGGCGCTTCCATCCCAGTCAAAAGGCCGTCGAACGCGCTGCCGAATTGCGTGCAGAAAAAGAAAGCGCCCAATCTGGGCGCCAGAGCGATACAGGATTTTAGAAAGGCGGCGGCCAGTTTCCCGGCCGCCGCCCCATTGCTTAGAACGTGAGACGCGCGCTCACTTGCAATCGGCGCGCCTGCGTGCCATCGGGGAAGCCGCCGTCGGACGTTCCGAATCCAAACGCCGTTGGCGTGTAGGTCAAAACGCCTTTGGCTTCCGTGAACGCCTGCGTCGCAAGAGCTGTAGGCGACCAGTTATTCGCAATGTTGAACGCTTCGAAGTTCAGGCTGAGCCGCATCGATTCCTTCGCAAGGGGAATATGCTTGGTCAAGCGGAAGTTCTCCGTTTCCACCCAGGGCGTGTACAAGCTGTCCACGGGCAGGAAGGGCACGCGGAAATTTCCGTTGAAGCCGTTGAGCGCGTCGGCGCTGTATAACATCGTCGTCGGCGTGTCGTTCATTTTGACGGTCAAGCTTCCAGTCGGCCGGCCGCTCTGCAGCGTCGTGATGCTGGCGAGTTGCCAGTTATTGACGACGTACTTGGCGAAAGCGCTATTCGAATGGCTGAAGGTCGGCGCCCAAATGAATGAATACGAGAAACGCTGGCGCTGATCGAGCGCGCCGCTGCCCTTGTCGAATCCGTATTGCCCGTTGTAAGTCCAAAGCGCATCGCTGAATCCGAAAATTGCGTTGGTTGCCGAGCCCTGCCCATCGTCGATCTCGTGCGACCACGCGTAGGAAGCATCCATCTGGAGCCCATGGGAGAATCTCTTGAGGAAAGTAACGCTCAGTCCGTCATACCAACTGCTGACTCCGTTTGTTTCCTCGTAGATCGCTCCGAAGTTCGGATTCGGCCGCACGGTCGAGTTGTAAACCTGCGTGGTATAGGTCGACGGAAAGCCCGCCGGCGCGCCGGAGAGCGTGTAAGTAAAGGGGGCGCCAAGAGCGGGAGCGTTGATGTCCTGAGTGCCATAGAGACTCACGCCACGGCTGAAGATCCCCGAAACCGTGAGTACCATGCCCGAACCTAACTGCCGCTCGATTGCAATCTCCGCTTGCTCCGAATACGGCGTCTTGAGCTTGGGCGACATTACGTCGAGGGTGGAAGCTCCCGATGTAAGACCGGTAACCGGCGCCGCCAGGGCGTTCGGGAAACTCGGGCCTGCGGCAAACAGGGTGGAGTTCGACGACGAGAGGGAGTCCGAAATCTGATAAATGCCATTGCCGGTGTAGACGTCATCGAGCAGTCCGCCTACCAGCCGCGCAAAGAAGGTGCCGGCGCCGGCGCGGAATACGGTCTTGTCATTGATTTTGTAGACCAACCCGACGCGCGGCATCAGATCCACCGAGCCCGTGTGAATCGACCCTCCCGTCAAGGGGAAAGCAGGATTCGCCGGCGGCGGAGGCGGAGCAATGGTGTACTCGTACCGGGCGCCCAGGGTCAGCGACAGGCGATTGGTTAACCGCACCTGATCCTGCAGATAGAATCCGATATCTTTGATCTTGTAGTCGACCAGAGGATTGCCGAACGTTTGGCTATACGCCGACCAGTTCTTGACGCCGGTCGTGTTGCCCGTGTAGTCCAACGCGAAGGAGGTCACCGTAGGATAGGTGTAAGAGCCGAACCGGTTGCTCAGGTAGTTGACGTTGTCGTCCACATGCTCAAAGGTGAAACCGAACTTGATCATGTGCCGGCCCTTGGACACGCTAACGTCGTCCGCGAATTCGTGGCGCGTTTCCATTGGCTCGACGCGGGGAAGATAAGTCGCAGGTCCAAGCTGAACGCCGGCCACGGACACGTCCAGATAACCAAGTCCGCCGCCCAATTCAGCCGAATCGAAGCTGTCCGCCTGTCGATCGGTATCCAGACCGTAGCGGAACGAATTGACGACCGAGTTGCTAATTACCGACGTCCAGGTGAATTTTCCGTTGCGGACGGTTACGCTGTCGTCGCCGTTTCCGTTGATGCCCGCGCCGGACGTGGATGACAGGCCGGTTTGAATTCCATTGGGCGACAACCAGGTCAGGTAGTTGAAGCTCGCGCTGAACGTATTCTTGTCGTTCAAGTGATAGTCGAGCCGGCCGAAATAAAGATCGTTCTTGGCGGTACGCGGAATCTGTCCGAAGAAGCGCGGAAGCAATCCGTTAATCGCCTGGCACTGTGCGGCGGTTGCGGGAGCGCCGCAGGTGAGCCATACCTGGTTGGCCGTATCCACGAACCCGGCTTTGACGTAGCTATCCACATACGGGAAGTTACGCCGCGTGACGTCCGCGCTCACGAAATAGAAGAGCTTGTCTTTGATAATCGCGCCACCGACGGTTCCCCCGGTCTGAATACGGTGCTCGGTCGGGTTGATTTGGGAATACGGATCGTGGGCGTCGAAGCCCGTGCTGCGCAGATAGTAGAATGCGCTTCCGTGAACGGCATTGCCGCCGCTCTTGGTGACGGTATTCACTACGCCGCCCATGGCGCGTCCATATTCGGCCGAGACATTCGCCGACACAACCTGGAACTCCTGAACCGCGTCCGCCGAAACTTGCGACTGGATGCGGGTGCGGCCCGCATTCTCGTCGTAGAACTGCTCCGTATTGTCGTTGCCATCGAGCAGGAACGAGTTGTTGCCCGCCACCCCGCGGAAGGTGAGCAAGCCGAAGGTGGCGTCGTTGGTGACGCCCGGTGTGAGCAGCACGAATGAATCGACGCGCCGGCCATTGATCGGCAGCTCCTGAATCTGCTGGCTGCTGACGACGGTTGAAACATCGGTCTTGGTGGAATCGACCAATGGCGCAGTGGCGGAGACTTCCACTTGCGTGGTGGCTGTTCCCACTTGCAAGGCGACGTTCAGCTCCAGGTTTTGGCCCACCTGCAGATCGATGTCTTTGATCTCATAGGTCGCGAATCCCGCGGCCGTAACCGTAACCTGATAACCGTTTCCAGGAATCAGCGACGGGGCGGTGAAAGCGCCGGCGTTATTCGACGTGATCGTGCGGACCTGCCCCTGGCTTGCGCTCGAAATCACCACCTTCGCGTTCGGAACCGCGGCGCTGGACGCGTCATGGACGGTTCCGGAAATTCCAGCCACGCCGCCGGCGGCTTGGCCGAACACGGAGGCGGAAGACAATAGAAATAGCGATGCGATTTGTCTAACGTTCATAGATTTTTCCCTGAGCGGAAGCAGAATAACAGGCCGCACATTACGGTTTCATGAGCGTCTGGTAATATTACCTGACGAGTCTGGCTGAACCAACGCACAGCCCGATTGCCTCATTCCAATTTGACCCTTGACTGACTCGATTGTGGGAGTATAACCCAATTCTGCTTAAATCGGTTAACGAATTTATTAACCGTCCTGAAGGTCCTGCAATATCAATGCATTCCGACCGCGCCGCGCACCGATTCCGCAAGCTTCGCAGGGTCGTATCCGGCGCCGTCTTTGAACACCACCGAGACCCTGCGTATATCCGCCATTCGTGCCGCCGGATTACCGTCCAGTACGACTAGATCTGCTGTCTTCCCTGCAGCGATCGTGCCGAAATGGTCGAGTTCGCCAAGCAGCTTGGCGCCGTTGGAGGTCGCGATCTGGATTGCCTGCACGGGAGTGAACCCGCCTTCCACCAGCAACTCCAGATTCCGCTGATCGCCATACCCGGCCATCGCGCCGCCGTTGCCGGTGGGGTCGCAGCCGAAAACCAGCAGCCCGCCCGCTTTGACGAAGGCCATTTCGAACTCCAATTCCTTCTTCAACTGCGCCAGCGAGGGCGAATCGGGCCCTCCGCGCGCCCGCGACCGCGCGCTGAGATAACTCACCGCCGCTTCCGGCGACACCGAATCGAGGAAGCGCTGCTCGATCGGCGGCCTGTCGCCGTCGAAAGCCTCAAAAACCGAAAGCGTCGACGTGATGGCCACGTTGTGCCGCACCAGATCCGCGATCATATCTCGCATGGGTTGGCCTGAAATATCGATGCGCTCCATTTCGTTGCGCGTCGCGCCCTGCGCCGGGCATTGATCCTGCTGCTTGCCGGGGTGAAATTCGGTGTCTACCAGTAGCCCGTGCTCCAGATTGTCGATGCCGATGCCCGCCGCTTCCCGGAACCCGATGGAGCACAAATGGCCCGTGACTTTGATGCCCAGTTTGTGCGCCTCATCCACCGCGGCCTTCAATTCCGCGTGCGTGATGTGCATGTACGCCTTGAACGACGTCACGCCCACCGACGCCCAGTAATCCACCAGGTGGACCGCGTCATCCGGGCCGCTCAGTTCATGCATCTGCGCGCCGATGCTGTCGTGCCCTTCGAGATACGGCCCGGTGATGAACATGCGTGGCCCTGGCATGCGGCCGGCGTCGATCATGCGCTTGACGTTCAGATCGGTATAAGGCTCCAGGCTTCCGCCGGTGCGCGCCGTCGTGATGCCGCTCGCGAGATACAGGCGCGGAAAGCTGAACGCCATCTCGTTGTACATCGGAATGCCGCCGCCCGAGGGATAAAACAGATGCTCGTGCATGCCAACCAGTCCGGGGATGACGGTCTTGCCTGAGTAATCGAGCGTCTGCGCGCCCGCTGGAACGGCAACCGAAGCCGCCGGTCCCACCGCGGCGATCTTGCCGTGATCGATCACGACGGTCTGGTTCTCGGCCGGCGCCGCGCCCGTGCCGTCGATGACGCGCACGTGCGTAAGAGCCACCACCGGCGCGCTCACGCTGAGAAATGGCTGTGTGCCGGGGGTAAAGCGATTCTGCGCCAGCGCCACTGCGCCGATCAAAAACAGGGAAACGAATTTCACGCGAACAATTATAGACCGCCAGCGCGGCCGATTCCGGCTAGCGCCGCTAATTCCCGCTGACGGCGATGGTCACATTGCCCTGGCTGGCGGCATTGGCTACCTGCACGATCAGGGTGACGTTGCCCGCCGTTAATCCAGTGGGAATCACCGCGTTCACCTGGATGATGCCATCCACCGTGCCCTGGGAGCCGCCGGAGTATTGAACCGTCGCGTTCTTGCCGCCAATGGCAACCAGCGTCGTTGCCAGAGGTTGCGGCAGCGGAACCGCGGCCAGCATTCCATCCTGGCTGGGCGGATTAGTCGCCCCGGCGCCGGTGATGAAAAATGTCACCAGCGCGCCCGCTTTGGCGGGATTAGACGCCCCGTTCACCGAACCATCCTGATTGTAGGCGGCCGCCTGCCCGATTCCGCTGGCGTTCAGCGTGAAAACCGCCGGCGCGGTAGGCGCCAGTTTGACGCTCACCGGCTCCGTGCTTTGCCCTTGATTCACGATGAAGATTTGCGCCGCCGAGGATGTGATCCCAAAAGGCACAATGGCCGACACTTGATTGGGCGACGTATAGAGGATCGGTGAAGGCGCGCCATTCATGTAAACAGTCGTGCCCGCGAGCGTGGTGCTCACCAAACCGCCGCTGGTGAGTTGATAGGGCGTGAGTTGCGCCGCGCCGATGGCCGTTCCATAGATCACCAGCACTTCGCCGGGCGCAATAGACCCCGTCTGATTGCTGGCCCCGTTGGTCACCGCGGCAATCGAAAGGTTCGATCCGCTGACTACCAGTTGCCGGATGGCGTTGTTCGCGGTATCGGCGATATAGACGTCGCCTTGCGAATCAGTCGAGATTCCGTTGGGGTTGCTCAACATGGCGCTGGTGGCCAGGCCGCCGTCGCCCGAGTAACCGTGGACGCCGTTGCCGGCTATCGTGGTGATAATGCTGGTTGCGTAAACCTTGCGGATGCGCGACCCCGAATCGGCGATATAAACGTTGTTCTGCGTATCCACGGCCACGCCCGATGGACTTGCCAATTCCGCCACCGTGGCGAAGCCGCCATCGCCCGCAAAGCCAGCGATGCCGTTGCCGGCAAACGTGTTGATGATGCCGCCCGGCGTTACTTCGCGAATCATGTTGTTCAGCGTGTCGGCGATGTAAACGTCGCCCGTGGCATCTACCGCCACGCCCTGCGGCCCGTTGAGTTGCGCCGCGGTCGCCGGACCGCCGTTGCCCGAGAAGCCCTGCGTGCCGTTGCCGGCGATAGTGCTGATGACGCCGCCGGAAACCTCGCGCACCACGTTGTTGCCGTGATCGACGATGTAGAGGTTGCCCGCTTTATCCAAGGCCAACCCCACGGGCGTATTCAACATCGCGCTGGTGGCCGAGCCGCCATCGCCCGAGTAACCCACGGTTCCGTTACCCGCCACGGTCGTGATGGTTCCGTTCGAAATCTTGCGCACGCGCGCATTGGCCGTATCCGACACATACACGTTGCCCGAAGTATCCACCGCGATGCCCTGTGGCGTGTTGAGCTCCGCGGCGGTCGCTGGCCCGTTATCGCCGCCGTATCCGGCGGTTCCGTTGCCTGCAATCGTGCTGATGATGCCCTTGGCTGTCACTTCGCGCACTACGTTGTTGCCGGTGTCGGCGATAAAGAAATTGCCGGCCGCATCCACCGCCACGCCCTGCGATGCGAAGAGTTGCGCCGCGATTGCCGGGCCGCCGTCGCCGGAATAGCTAAACACGCCGTTGCCGCCGATGGTGTTGATGGTTCCGTTCACGACGTTACGAATGCGATTGTTCAGAGTGTCGGCGATGTAGAGCGTGCCCGATGAATTGAGGGCGATGCCCGAAGACTGTTTGATCATCGCCTTCGTAGCCGCGCCGCCGTCGCCGGAGAATCCCAGCACGCCGTTGCCGACGATGGTGTTGATGATGCCGTTCGAATGCGTGACTTCGCGGATGCGGCCGTCTTCCGGCTCGGTGATGTAAACGTTGCCGCTCGAATCTACACACACCGCGAAAGGCTCGATCAAGCCGGCCGACGTAGCCAGGCCGCCATCGCCCGAATAACCTACCGAACCATCGCCCGCGATGAAGTTGATAATGCCGGTTGAAACCGTGATCTCGCGAATATATGCGTTCGCGGTGTCTGCGATATAGACGTTACCGGAGCTATCCACTGCCACGTCTTCCGGGCTGTGCACTTCCGCATTCACCGCCGGCCCGCCGTCGCCCGCATAGGCAGGGAGGCTATCGCCCGCGATGGTGTTGATCACCCCGTCGGTGGTGACTTTGCGGATCAGATTATCGCCGGTGTCCGCGATGTAGAGATTGCCCGCGCTATCTACCGCCACGCCGCCTGGCAATTGCAGGTTCGCTTGGTTGGCCGGGCCGCCGTCGCCGAACGCCAGTGGCGAACCGATCAGCCCGTTGCCCGCGAAGGTGTTGATGATGCCGTTAGTCGTGACAATGCGTACGCGATTGTTATTGGTGTCGGCGATATAGATATTGCCGGCGCCATCGACGGCGAGCCCCTGCGGAGAATAAAGCATCGCGCTCACTGCCGGTCCGCCGTCGCCCGAGAAGCCAGGCCGCGAATTGCCCGCTACCAGCGACAACGTGGCGCCGGACATCTTGAACACCGAGTTGCCGCTCGAAAAATAAATGTTGCCCTTGGAATCGGTGGTGACCCGTCTCGGCTGGCCGATGGAACTGGCGGTCGCGGTAGCCGGCGTCGTGGGCGGCGCCCCGCCGGCCACGGTGGAAATGGCATACTGCTGCGCCAGCAGCGCCGGCGCGGCCGCCGCAAGCGCAATCCAACGCGAAAAACGCGCCGGCCGGATGGCCAACGCCGAGGGTTTCAACATGAATGATTCCAATCCTGAATGAACACGAATAACATGTGGGTTTCGATGATGTCTATTGTGCAAGGCTTTCGGCTACGGCCGCGACGGCTTGCCCGCACGCGGCGCGATCCACATCGTAATGGGTCACAGCGCGCATTTGGCGATCGTTGATGGCGTTCATGAGGACCCCACGGCGTTTCAATCGAGCGCTGATTTCGGCGGGAGCAATCCCCGTGGCGCTTACGTCAAATACTGCAATATTCGTGGCTACGGCCTCCGGAGCAATTTGAATGCCGGGAATGCGCGCCAGGCCCTCCGCCAAATAGCGGGCGTTCGCATGATCGCAAGTCAGCAGCTTGGGGGAATCCTCGAGTGCGATCAGGCACGCCGCTGCAAGCACGCCCACTTGGCGCATGCCGCCGCCCAGCCGCTTCCGGTAGAGACGGCCTTTGGCGATGAGATCCGCCGGGCCCGCGAGAATGGAGCCTGCCGGCGCGCCCAATCCCTTGGAAAGGCAGAACATAACTGTGTCCACAGGGGCCACAATGTCACGCACAGGCACACCGGTCGCCGCGGACGCATTAAACACCCGCGCGCCATCCATGTGGACCTTCACGCCGCGTTCGTGCGCGCCGTCCGCGATCTCACGAATGGCTTCCGTCGAATACACGTGGCCGCCCAGCATGTTGTGCGTATTCTCGATCGCTACCAGAGCCGTGGGCGCCCAAAATGGGGAGACCGATTTCAGGTATCCGCGCACCATAGGCCACGAGAGAATCCCGTTTTCGGTGGGAATGGCGCGCACCACGCAGCCCGAAAACCACGCCACCATGCCGAGCTCCCAATCCAGAATGTGCGAACGCGCCTCCGAGATCACTTCCTGCCCGTGCTCTGTGTGCAGCTTGATCGCGATGGCGTTGCCCATGGTGCCCGTGGGCACAAATAGCGCGGCTTCCTTACCCGTGACTTCGGCCGCGCGCTGTTCCAGACGATTGACTGTGGGATCTTCGCCGTAAACGTCGTCGCCGACCTCGGCCTCCATCATGGCGCGCCGCATTTCAGGCGTGGGCTTGGTCACGGTATCGCTGCGCAGATCGATCATGCGGTGAGAAACTCCTGAAAGACTTCGTTCGAAAGCAGCACGCCGCGGTTCGTGAGACGCAGCGTTCCATCGGCGGCCTCCAGCAACCCGGCGTCGATAAACCGCCCGATAGGCTCCGCGAAACGCTGCCACGCCTCGGGCTCGGGGCGTATGCCTTCCATCAAGCGCAGGCCTACAAAAAAGCGCTCTTCATCCAGATGCGCCGGCGTGCTTTCCACCGCGCGCGCGGCGATATAATCCTCGATCGATTCCGGATTCTGCGTGCGCACGCTGCCATCGAACGAATGCGCATCGGCCCCGAAACCGGAGTAGGGTTCGAGCTTCCAGTACTTCAGATTGTGCCGCGATTCAAAGCCCGGCCGCGCGAAGTTCGAAATCTCGTACCGCGCAATTCCCAACTCGGCCAGCAGCTCCACGGCGATCTCATAGAAGCTCGCCGTCTGCTCTTCGGTCGGTGTTTCGTTGGCGAAGTAGCGCACGCCGCCGAGCAGCATCTCATGCCCCAGGCGGCTATCGTCGTCGATCTCGAGCATGTAGACCGAAACGTGCGGCGGTTCAAGACGCGCGATCCAATCCAGCGATTCGCGCCAACCGGCTTCGGTCTGGGCCGCCAAGCCCGCGATGAGGTCCACGTTGTAATTCGTGATGCCGGCGTCGCGCAGCGTGCGAATATCCGCCACTACCGTCTCCGCGGTATGCTTGCGGCCGGTGCGGCGAATCTCGGCTTCGATAAAAGACTGCGCGCCCAAACTCACGCGGTCAATGCCTGCCTCGGCCCAGGCGCGCGCCTTTTCCGGCGTGACCGTTCCCGGCGCGGTTTCGAGCGTGGCTTCGCGCCACGGACGTCCCGGAATGAGCGCCAGTAGCGCCGTGAGCGACTCTGGAGCCATTTGGCTGGGCGTGCCGCCGCCCAGATAAACGGTCTCCGGCGTCCACTGCCAGGCGTGCGCGTCGATTTCAGCTTTCAACGCATCGAGATAACCCGGTTCCAGCGCGCGCGGAAACACGCCCGACGCGAAGTTGCAGTAGGTACACTTCTGCGCGCAGAACGGGTAAGAAAGGTAGACTCCGGGCACTCTATCGATTGTAACGGGTGCCGCCGGATTCAGCGCGTGAACACCGGCGCGGCGCGTTGCGCTAGCAAGGCCAATCCGGGCAGCGTCACCAGCAGGCTGGCGAATTGCATGAGGCCAAGCTGATCGGGGACCTCCGCCTGATCCTTCGTAAACTGCCGGTAGACCAGCCCCGCGGCCACTAACAGCAGCATGCCCTGGTGCGTGATGGCGTACATCCCGAGCGCGATGCCAAGCAGAATCGCGCGTTGCCAGCGCGTGAGCGAGCTTAACCCGCGCGAGCCATCGAGCTGCCACACCGGAATCAAATTGAACAGGTTGATCACCGCCGTCGCGTGCGCGATCGCCGTCAGCGTGGGCGACGTGAACGGACCGGCGATGAACGCCGCTACCGCCGCGCACAAGCCATACAGCGGCCCGGCCAGCCCGACGCGCGAATTCTCGGTGGGGTTGAGAATGACCCCGGGAACGCCAATCATCGCGCCCAGCCCGGGAATGAAAATCGGCGCCGTAGCGGGAATGCCGTAGCGGCGCAGCAAAATCACGTGGCCCATCTCGTGGATATAAATAGCGAGTACGAACCCCAGCGCAAAGCCCCAGCCGTAGAGGCTCCAGTAAACGCCGAAGAAAGCGAACATCGAAAGCAGCGTGCTCAGTTTCGTGAGGCCCAGCAGCAAGAGCTTAAACTTGCCGAGCAGCAACAGGAGCACGGATCCGCCGCTCGCCGCGCCTTTCTTCCAATTCGATCCCGACGCTGGGCGCGCGCCGATCCTTGTGTTGAGACCGGCAATGCGCGCCTGAACCGCGCTATATTGCGCCGTCTGCGGCGGCAGCAGCGTCAGCGCCCGCTCCCACAGACCGCGCGCGGCAAGAAAATCGTCGGCTTGCGTCATTTGGTTGGCGCGGCGGGCGAGATCTTCCAACTCAATGTGGTGCCGCAGCCAGCCGCAACCGGCGCAGCTCAAATCGGAGGCTTCGAGCAGGCGGCCGCAGTCGGGGCAGGTAGTGGCGGTTTCGAAATACGGGGCAGGCATGGTTCTGTGGCGGGTCTAAGCCGGACGTGCCGGGCTTTCGTACGGACCCTTTACCAGGATAGCCGCACGTCCCGTGAGCCGCCAGGCGTAGCTGAGCCCGAAGAAGACGATCAGCAGCGAGAGGATGCCCGACATGCCGGCGCTCAGCGCGAAAAACGGGCCGCCCAGGGCCAACATAGCCAGAACGAGCAGCGAAAAGCCGAGAGGCGCGCCCGCCGCGGCCCCCGGCGGCGCCGCGCCGTGCGACGCTGCGGCTAGCACCACGATCATGTAACTCACGGAGATGGCGAGGTAAGTCAACACCACGGCCATGATCTGTTGCGGCCGTCCGCCCAAGCCGCCCGAGCCGCGGCGCACGGCTTTCCCGACCAGGTAACCCACCAGGATCGAAATCAATCCAACCTCAGCGTGTAAAACAACGGCAACCAGCGAATAGATTGCGCATCCGGCGAGCGCGGCGCCCCCGCCATATAAGAACGCTTTCGCCAGCGAAGCTCTGGGCGGCGATTGCTGGCCTTCCAGGATGCGGTGCGCGCAACGCGGGCAAACAGTGCGCCCCGCCGCTTGAAAATATTGGCCCTCGATCGGTGTTTGGCAGACTGCGCAACGCGGGCTTGTCAGCGCGGCATTGACGGGCTCGGCCTTGCGGAACTGTAACTCCGGCTCGGAGTGCGGCGCGGGGTCGGGCATGTTATCGGGATGGTAACTCTATTTCGGCCTCGCAAGCCGCTATGTTATCTTCCGGCCATGGCCATAACAAAGGAAAACGCCCGCGTTGCGGTGATGGGCGCCGGCGCGGTGGGCTGCTATTTCGGCGGGATGCTGGCGCGTGCCGGCGTGCCCGTCACGCTCATCGCCCGGCAACCGCATCGCGACGCCATCGCGGCGAACGGCGTCACCATCGAAAGCGTTCGCTTTGCTTCCCCGGAACGCGTAAAGGTCGACGTCGCGCCAGACGTGGAGGGCGTGCGCGGGGCGGGCATCGTACTGTTCTGCGTGAAGACCGTGGATACAGAAACTGCCGCCCGTGAGATCGCGCCGCATCTCGCGCCCGGCGCGGTCGTCATAAGCATGCAAAACGGCGTGGATAATGTCCCGCGCATCCGCGCCTCGAGCGGCATCGACGCATTGGGCGCCGCGGTTTACGTCGCGGCCGCGATGTCCGCGCCAGGCGTAGTGAAACATTCCGGCCGCGGCGATCTGATTCTGGGCCCGTTTCCGAGCTCGCCGGCGCCCGCCGATGTGGCCGCAGCATGCTTTGCGAGCGCGGAAATTCCATGCCGCACGGTGAGCGACATCCGCGGCGCCTTGTGGGGCAAGATGTTCATGAACTGCGCCTACAACGCCATTTCCGCGCTGGGCAAATCGCGCTATGGAAAGTTGGCCGCGCGCCCCGAGATCCGCGAGATCATGCGCCTGGTGGTGGAGGAAGCCGAGGCGGTGGCCCGCGCCGAGGACGTCCCGCTCCCCGACGAGAACTTCGTCGAAGTCGCCTGGAAGCTGGCCGATTCGATGAGCAACGCGTTCTCTTCCACGGCCCAAGACATCGCGCGCGGCAAAAAGACGGAGATCGATTCGCTCAACGGCTACGTCGCCCGCCGCGGCGCCGAATTAGGAATCGCCGCGCCGGTGAATCGCACGCTGCACGGGTTGGTGAAGCTGTTAGAGGATGCGGAGGCCGGAGCGTAATGCCCCGGCCCCCCGGTTTCGCTATTTGTGCTGGTGATGGCAGCAATCGCTGCCGCAGCACGTTCCGCCGTTGCAGCAATCCGGATTGGAAGCCGCAACCGCGGCGCCGATGGCAAGAGCCATCACAGCCGCAAGCGTAGCGAGTCTGGTCATGATTTTCCGCATGACAATTCTCCTTTCGATCTGAAATTTGCGAACCATGGGCACAACCGCCCGGTATCAGATCAGAAGAACGCGCAGACGGAGATGCAAGCCGGAAGAATCGGCGAGATGGATGATCGGCTGGAACGGCGCCGGCGCGGTCGCCGTGAGAGTATACGGCGCCACCAGCGCAGCAGTCAGAGATGGAAACGCCGCAAGGCCTGGGACTGTGCTCTTTTGCAGCAGAAGATACGGACAATCCTTCGCCGACGGCGGCGCCGGCGAAGGATGAGGTTTCGAATGCGGACAACAACCTGCGGAATCGGGCGCGGCGTCCGTCCACGGACACGCCAGCGCCGCGCACGCCGTAAGGACGGTCAACAGCGCGAACAGCGTCGAAATGGCGGTGCATCGTCGCGTAAGCTTCATTGTAAGGGACGCGCCGGCGCAGGTTCGGTGAGCGCCGCTACGCTATAATCGCTTCTGGCGCGTGCGGATGTGGCGAAATTGGCAGACGCGCTGGATTTAGGTTCCAGTTCCCGCGAGGGAGTGTAGGTTCAAGTCCTATCATCCGCACCAACTGATTCAAAACCACTTGCGCTGATCTCGGCTTCACTTCACCCTCCGCAGCTTCGCCGCGCGCTGAATTTTTCGTTGCCGCAGATATTCATCGAGCTTCTTTGCCGCATCGCCGATATCCGATCCATCGACGATGTTGTAGCGGTCGAAGATGCTGCGGGTTTTGTGTCCGCTGATCTGCATCGCGATCTTATCCTGCGCGCCGTGCCGCACGTTGTCTTCTTCAAGTTTGGGGATGGACGGCGCCGCCGGCGATCTTCGAGACGTTGATTTGTAGATATAGCTTGATTACTGATTCTACGGTGTTTACGCCGCTCGGTACCGTTTAACCCTGCTTGGCCTTGACCCGGAGGAACAGAGAAGCTTAAAGTACGCTTGTAGCGTTTGTAGCGAATATAGTGTTTAGCGCGTCTAATCAATCATGGAGGATTGGGTCATGCAGCCCGTGAAGGAGTCGAAAGCGGTTCCTCTGGCCATTTCTACCCGCGACCAGAAGGAAATTCAGGCGCTTTACGAAAAATTTCAAAAGAGCCAGGCGAAGCTGGTCGGCCCCGACGGTCGAAGCCAACGCTTGCCTGAATCGCTCTACGAATTTTTGGTACAGCTGATCGCCGACCTGCAAACGGGGAAGTCGGTTTCCATCATTCAGAGTGGGGCAACCCTCACGACTGTCGAAGCCGCAAATATGCTCGGCGTTTCGCGGCAGTTCCTTGTAAAGCTGCTCGAATCAAAGCAGGTCCCGCATCATAAGGTCGGGACGCACCGGCGGATCTACATGCGCGACTTGCTCGCGTATAAAGCCGAGCGAGATGGGCGGCGCCGCAAGGCCTTGGACGATCTGGTCGAGGCTGAAATAGAAGACCGGCTGTACGATCGCGAGCCCCCGTCATCTGATGCTGAGCCTCGTTAATCAGTACATCGTTACGCTGGATGCGTGCGTCCTGCTCCCGATGCCGTTGGCCGATACGCTTTTGAGGCTGGCTGACGAGCCGGCCTTCTATCTTCCTCGGTGGTCGCGCGAGACGCTCAACGAGGTACACAGGAATCTCGTCAGGTGGGGATATACCACCGAACAAGCGGACCGTCGGCTTTCAAAGATGCGGGAGGCGTTTGAAGACGCAGAAGTAGCCGAGTACGAGCACCTCATTCCAGCAATGACGAACGAGGGCGAGGATCGGCATGTTCTTGCAGCGGCAGTTTACTCTGGTTCACACGCCATTGTGATTCCCCCACGGCCGGCGCTACGCTTCAGCCACAACGAGGGATGAAAACTGGGGTGGATTGAGGCATTTTATTAGTGCCGCTTGGGCACTCTAATGCCGGTCTCGGTCTGGTGCTTCGAGCCCGTTTGTGAATCTGGCCGGACGCTGTTTGTTGGTACAACGCAGTGTTGCCTCCCGCCGCAAGGCTGGAGAGCACGAGAAGGAATGTCTGGTTTCTTTTCTGCGTCCAGCCCGGCGGCAGAAAGGCGTTTATGCAGATTTTATATTCGCGCTGCGCGGGTATCGATGTCCACAAGAATTCGGTGACGGTTTGCGTGGTTGTCTATTCCGATTCGGTGGAACCGAACGTCCGCAAGAAGGAGTTCGCTACGCACTGGAAGGCGCTTGGCCATCTCAGGCTTTGGCTATTCGCTCAGAAGGTGACCCACGTAGCTATGGAATCGACCGGCGTTTACTGGAAGCCGGTTTGGGAGGCGTTGGACGGGCATTTTCAGCTCATCCTCGCCAACCCGCATCAGGTGAAGAACATTCCCGGCAACAAGACCGATGCACGCGACAGCCGGTGGCTGGCCGAGTTGTTGGCGCATGGGCTGATCCGGCCCAGTTTCGTGCCGCCGCGAGCGACTCGCGATCTGCGGGATCTCACGCGTTATCGAGTGAAGCTCACCGAGGAACGCAACCGCGTCCATAACCGCATTCATAAGGTGCTTGAGGATGCCTGCATCAAGCTGGATACCGTTGCCAGCGACATACTAGGGGCAAGCGGCCGCGCCATGATCCAGGCGATTATCGATGGCCAGGATCATCCCGACTGGCTGGCTGACAAGGCCAAAGGCACTCTGCGCGCCAAGCGGCCGGAATTACGTCTGGCCCTGCGCGGACGCGTCACCGAACATCACCGCATGATGTTGCGCGAGTTGTTGGAGGATCTGGACTTTGTCGACCGCAAGATCGCGCGATTGGAGAAGGCGATCGCTCCGCAGGCGGACTTAGACACGTTGACCCGGCTGTGCACGATTCCCGGCGTGGATCTGATCACCGCTTGGACGTTGTTGGCGGAACTCGGCCAGGACATGCAGGTCTTCTCCAGCCCGAAGCATGCAGCCAGTTGGGCTGGGCTTTGCCCCGGCAATCGCGAAAGCGGCGGCAAGCGGTTGAGTAATCGCACGCGCAAGGGGAATCGCTGGCTGCGGCGCGCTCTTTGCCAATCGGCCTGGGCCGCATCCCGCAAACGCAACTGTTATCTGGCCGCATTCTTTTACCGCAAAGCGGGCAAGCACGGCGTACGCAAGGCGATTGTGGCCCTGGCTCACCGGTTACTCGTCATTGCGTTCTGCATACTGCGCGACCGCACCGAATACCGAGAAGTAGGGGGCGATTATTTTGACCGGCTGAATCCGCAACGCACGCGCGACCGTCTCGTACGGCGTCTCCAGCGTCTCGGACTCCATGTCATGTTGACGCCCAATGCTAACTTCCCCGTCTTGGAACTGCCTCCTCACCCGAAGAAAAGGGGCCGCCCTTGTAAGTGCGCCGAACGCGCAATTCATTGCATACACAGCAGGTAATAAATCGGGGTTTTCGAAGGACCGAGAACGTGAAGCATTTCCCGGAAGGAGCCCTGGCGCCCTACGGCATCGAACTCATGACGGGGGACGAGTTCCTGGTCAACCAATTTCATCTCGACTCTGAAGGCGTTATAGACAAACTGAACGCGCAGGCCCGGAAGAGCGGCCGCACATTGATGGACTTGCTGCAATTGCTGGGTAGCAGGGGGACGCCGAACTTCGCTCAGCTCGCCTCCGGCAACGCCGAAATTTGAGGTTCCTGCGCTGCAGGCGGCCTATTGCCAGTTCTTCAAGCTGGTGGTGCGGTCCAGACTACGCAGGTCATCGTCGATCAGCCTTTTCAGCAACCCTTCAGCGAACGGTTGCCGCCAACGCTTTGGCTTCGTCGAAGCCGCCCGTGGCCGCGTCGTAGCTGGCAGGCGCAAGCCTGGCGAATTGGCTGCGGATCGCCTGCGCCCTTTGCTTCGGCGTGGCGTGTGTCGGGAACGGGCATCCAGCCCTCTTGCGAGCCGGCTGTGCTGCGAGGTAAGCCGCAATTGCTTGCGGGCTGTAGCCTGCTTGGCTTATTACTGCCACAGCCACGAAATCGGCGCGCTTATCTAAGCCGTTCTCCGGCCAACACAGTGCGTTAAACCTGGGTGCGATTCCCTTTGCGGCGGTCAGGTCCGTCTGCGTCATGAACCACGTGGCGTGGCGATCGGCAATATGCGCCATTGCGTGTGCGAGCTGGAAAGCCAACACCGCTTCGTTAGGCGAATCGGCGAGCAAGCTTAGCGGAACGAAGATGGGCCCGCCGGCTACCGCGACGGGTTCTGTAGCCACCCCTTGAAAAGCATCGAGCGGCATGATTGGCAGAATTCCTGGCACACCGGCCGCATGCGATGCGTCGTCCTGTCGCCGGTCCTCGAACAGCGTAAAGCTAAAGGGGAACGGAGAGTTGCCGTACTTAGCCAGCGCCTCGCCCAGCTTCGCCACATAGGCGTCAAGTTTGGGTTCGCGCACGACTGGCAGCATACGTTCCAGAGTGGCCGCGGTCGATAGCCCCAACTTGCGCTCGTTCTCCAAAGAGTAGAAATTGCCGCCCTTGGGAGATAGCTGTTGAGCTGACGCCGCCAGCGCGAGGGAACCCACTAGCAGAATCGCCTTCATTTTCACGGATTGCTCCTCTGTTTCACGTCAAGACGCGCCACGCCATAAACCCGTTTCGTCTGGGATGGAGCAAAGCGGCCGGCTAAACTGAACGCGAGAGGCGGTGGTTGGTTGAAAATACTGCGAGTCCTCGGAATCGTGAATCTTGTCGAGGTTAGCAGCCCGGCGGAGATCAAGGCGCTATCGAACGAGCCAGGCATCGATCGCGACTTCAATCTGCGGACATGTCCGGTCAACTGGTTCCTGCTGAGGCGTTCCTTATCCGCGCTCTCCTTTGCCGGAACGCGGTTCCCGACAGTTACGCGCCGCGACTCAGCGCAGCGGCAGGCCGAACAGGAGCGGCTGTCCAAGCGCCTCGGTGAGCAAGCCGGGTTGATTCGCTCGGGCCCGGAAGAATTGGAGCCGCTGGCCAACTGGATAAAAAGTGCTGCGTCAAGCGACGAAGTCGGAATTCTTGCGCAACAACTTCTAGGCAGATTGTTCTCCCCCGGGTTTACGGCTTCGTCGGAAAGCTGGGCGGCGGCGCAGGTTCTCGTTGCCGCGCCGAGGTCCTGGAAGCCAAAGATACTTTGGTGGTTTTTGTCCGGAAAGGTCACACGGTCGAAGCGTCTGCTAGCGCAAATGGTCGGCAACGACCTCTCCGGCGTTAACGCAATCGGAATTGCAGTGCACAATCTCGTCAAAGGCATTCGACGCATGAAGGCGCTCTATGCAGACGCGAATCTTCGCAGAACCTTGACCCCCGGCGCAGCCGCGAGCCAGTGCTTATTTGCGCCCGTGAGCCTGTTTCGCCAGGCGAAGACCGAGGTCCGCTTGGCAGACCGGTGCCTTCCACGAAATTCGCTCTTCGTTCTGGAGATCGGAAAAGCGAGCCAACAAGAAGGGGGCCTGCCGCTGGTGTTCATGGAAGAAACTTGGCGTCGCTGTCCCGGTGCGCAGTGGGTCCCGGCGATGCTGGAAGGCCTTTGGCGAAGGACCACGGCATCTCCGGCGATGGCTGGTATTGAGTGATAATGGACCGCGTGTTCCGAACCTGTCCCAACTGCGCCGCGAAGAACCGGATTCCCGCGAAACATCTGACGAATACGGGCCGGTGCGGGTCTTGCAAGGCTTCGCTCCCGCCTAACGACGCACCGATCGCGGCCGATACGCAGACGTTTCAAGAGATCGTCAGCGAATCGCCGGCGCCGATTCTGGTGGATTTCTGGGCCTCGTGGTGCGGTCCATGCCGCACGGCTGCGCCGGAGGTGGAGGCTCTCGCGCGAGAGATGGCGGGGCGCGCGATTGTGCTCAAAGTGGATACGGAGGCGCATCCCGATCTCGCGGCGCGATACGGAGTGCAGAGCATCCCGAACTTCGTTGTCTTGCGGAACGGAAAAGTGGTGATGCAACACGCGGGAGTGACTCCGCGAGCAGAGATGAAGCGCTGGCTGCAGGCGGATGGTGAGCGCACGGCGTAATCGCGTCATCTGCGCCCGCCATGGTGGAACAGAGCCAGTCTGGCGGCAGGGAACCACCACCGGCGCGGGATCGCGCAGGATTTGCCCCACAATTTCAATAACTTACGCTTGGCATGCGCCATGCATTTATATAGGCGTAAGGAGGGCAAGACGATGAAAAAGACGATGGCAATGATGATGCTCCTGGCGGGTGGGATGTTCGCGGCGCCGGCAGTGCGAATTGGAATCGGCGTCGGCTTCGGCGCTCCGGCCCCCGTGGTTGCGGTGCGTCCGGCCTGTCCCGGACCCGGATACGCGTGGGTGGATGGCTACTATGTGCCGGCCGGGGGTTGGGTCGCTGGTTATTGGGCGCCGCCGGCGGTTGTGCGCGTTGCGCCCCACTTTGAGCGTGCCCACTTCGTCGATCACCGGGTTGAGCATTTTCGCCGGTAAATTGAGATTCAAAACGGCCCGCGGCGCGTTGATTCGCCCGCGGGCCGTTTCGTTTCTCTCCTGTGACGGAACGCTCACAGCGCACGGGACCCCGGCGTTTTCTATGCCATAATCGCAAGAACCTTGAACCAACGCGTTACACTTTCCGCCCCTGGCGCGGCCTCCGGCGCAAGTACTGGTGTGCGCCTAAACGGTCCATTTTCTGTCACAATTCCATTAGTGAGGGTAGGGTTCATACTCATTCTGGCCGCTCTGCAAATCCGCGCCGCGGATATGCCGATGACGCTCGTCTCCGGAAACGAAGCCGAGCCGATTCACGGGGCCATTTTGCGCAAGGAAGCGTGGACGCAAGACGCCGTCCGCCGCCTGCGCGCGGGCGCCGATCGCTACATGACCCTCGGCCCCTGGACCGTCACCGCCGTCCGTCCCAAGAACATCGAGCTCGATCCCCACGATTATTACAGCGAAGCGACATATTTCTGGCCCGACGCTGACCATCCCGGTGGTCCCTACATTCGCCGTGACGGGCATCCCTACACCGGCCGGTTCATGGATAACAAGAACGCGCTCAATTCCATGAGCGAAGCCGTGTTCGCGCTCGGCACGGCGGCTTTTCTGCTGGATAACCCGGCGTATGCGGCGCGCGCGGCGCGGGTGGTGAAAGCGTTTTTCGTCGATCCCAAAACCCGCATGAACCCCCAGTTCGAATACTCGCAGGCGATTCCCGGGACGGATACCGGCCGCCCCGAAGGCGTGCTCGACGGACGCGTTTTGATTTCCGCCATCCAGGGAATGGAGTTTCTGGCCGCCACCGGCGCGTGGGATGCGAAGGACCAGGCCGCGATTCACCAATGGTTCGAGGATTATCTCCACTGGCTGACCCATAGCAAGACCGCCGAGGACGAAAAGAACAGCGGCAACAATCACGCTTCCTGGTACGCCGCGCAACTGGCCGCCGTGGCGAACTTTGCGGGCGATAACGCCGCGCAGCAATCGGCCTTCGCGTTCTATCGCGACAATATTCTACCCAACCAGATCAAGCGCGATGGCAGCGCGCCGCGCGAAGAGGCGCGCACTCGCTCGCTGTCTTACTCGGCGTTCAACTTGGAAGCTTACGCCATGCTGTGCCGCATTGCACAGGCGCAAAGCGTCGATCTCTGGAGCCTGCAAGCCAAGAACGGCGCCAGCATCTCCAGCGTGATCGATTACCTGGCGCCGTATTTGAACGATCCGAAGAAGTGGAACAAAGAGCAGGTCGGTGATTTCCAAAGCGCCGGGGTCTATTCGCTGGCCTTCGCTGGCATGGGCTTGAAACGGCCCGATTACGTGGCTATCTTCCGCAAGCTCGAGCGGCCGGAAGGCGCGTGGATGGCGTTTGTGGATTTAGTCGTCGGGCGCTGGGAATCCTCCGGCCGCAAGAATGCTCACTAACATTGCTCCGCTACTACATCACCGACCGCCATGCGGCCGGAGGCATCGAACCGCTGCTGGCGTTTTCTCTCGCGCCATGCGTGAAGGCGTCGAGCGCATTCAAATCCGCGAAAAAGATCTCTCAACCCGTGACCTGCTCCACCTGACGCGCCGCGCGCTGGCGCTGCCCAATCCGCACGGCTCCCAGGTGCTGGTCAATTCGCGTCTGGATATCGCGCTCGCCGCCGGCGCGCATGGCGTGCACTTACCATCCGGTTCCATCGCGCCGCGCGACCTGCGCGCCATCGCCCCCGCCGGATTTCTGATCGGCGTCTCGACCCATTCGCTTGATGACTTACGCGCCGCCGAAGCCGAAGCCGCCGATTTTGCCGTCTTCGGTCCGGTCTTCGCAGCCAAGCCCGCGCCCGTAGGCATCGAAATGCTGCGTGAAGCCACGAAATCCGTCAAAATTCCCGTGCTGGCGTTGGGAGGAATCAACGCACAAAGCGCCGCCCAATGCATCGCAGCCGGCGCCGCAGGCGTAGCCGGAATCTCAATGTTTCAGGAAACCAGATAAAAACCGCAACAGCAGTTTTTTGTCTTATCCGTGTTCATCTGTGTTCATCTGTGGCCTATTATTCTTCCCTCACCCCACAGCCTTCAACGCCTTCACCCGATCCCGTATCTGCGCCGCCTTCTCAAACTCGAACTTGCGCGCCGCCTCTCTCATCCGCTCTTCCAACTCGCCGATGAAGCGAATGCGCTGCTCGGGCGTCAGCGAATCCACCTCTTCGTCCTCTTCCAAAGGCACCGTGACGTAATCGCCCTCGGCCACCCTCACTAAGCTCATGTCGATAGGCTTGACGATCGATTGCGGCGTGATGTGGTTGCGCTCGTTATAGTCCAGTTGGATGGTGCGGCGGCGTCCGGTCTCGTCCAGCGCGCGCTTCATGCTGTCGGTCATGACGTCGGCATAGAGAATCGCGCGGCCATCCACGTGTCGCGCCGCGCGGCCGATCGTCTGAATCAGCGAGCCCGCCGATCGCAGGAAGCCTTCTTTATCCGCGTCGAGAATCGCCACCAGCGAAACTTCCGGCAGGTCCAAACCTTCGCGCAGAAGATTGATGCCGATCAAAACGTCGTATTCCCCGCGGCGCAGATCGCGCAGAATCTTAATGCGGTCGAGCGTGCTCACTTCCGAATGCAGATAGTTGCACTTCACGCCTACCTCGGCGTAATACTCGGAAAGATCCTCGGCCATGCGCTTGGTCAATGTGGTCACGAGCACGCGCTGATTGGCTTCGGCGCGTTTGCGAATCTCGCCCAGCAGGTCATCCACCTGCCCCTTCACCGGGCGGATTTCCACCGGCGGATCCACCAGGCCAGTCGGCCGGATGATCTGCTCCACCACCGTGCCAGCGGTCTTCGTCAGCTCATACGGACCCGGCGTCGCCGAAACGTACATCACCTGCGTGACGCGATGCTCGAACTCCTCGAACGTCAGCGGCCGGTTATCGAGCGCGCTGGGCAGCCGGAATCCGTGGCTCACCAAAACTTCTTTGCGCGAGCGGTCGCCGTGATACATGCCGTGGAGCTGCGGAACCGTCTGGTGGCTTTCGTCGAGATAGATCACCGCGTCGCCGGGCAGATAATCGAGCAGCGTGGGCGGCGCTTCGCCCGGCAGGCGTCCGGAAAAATGGCGCGAATAATTCTCGATGCCGTGGCAGTAGCCGATCTCCTTGATCATTTCGAGATCGAACATGGTGCGCTGCCACAGCCGTTGCGCCTCCACGGCCTTGCCTTGTTTTTCGAGCTCCTTGTGCCACCATTCCAGCTCGTTGCGGATGCTTTGCCGCGCGCATTCCTTGGTCTCTTCGGACATCACGTAGTGCGTCTTGGGATAGATCGGCAAGCGCACATACGTCTGCTTCACCGTGCCCAGCAGCGGGTCGATTTGCGCCAGGCTCTCTACTTCGTCGCCCCACAATTCGATGCGATAGGCCAAATCGTCGTACGTGGGATAGATTTCGATCACGTCGCCGCGCACGCGGAAGGTTCCGCGCTTGAAATCGGTTTCGTTACGCTCGTAAAGAATCTCCACCAGCTTCGAGACAATCTGGTTGCGCGAGATCTTCTGGCCCTTTTCGAGCATCAGCAGCATCCCGTAATAAGCTTCGGGCGAGCCCAATCCGTAAATGCAACTCACGCTCGCCACGATCACGCAATCGCGCCGTTCGAAGAGCGATTTCGTCGCCGCCAGGCGCAGCTTGTCGAGCTCATCGTTGATGGTGGCTTCTTTTTCGATGTACACGTCGCCCGAGGGAATGTACGCCTCGGGCTGGTAGTAGTCGTAATAGCTGACGAAATACTCGACGGCGTTGTCCGGGAAAAACGTTTTAAATTCGTGGTAAAGCTGCGCCGCCAGCGTCTTGTTGTGCGCCAGCACCAGCGCCGGACGGCCGATATTTTCGATCACTTTAGCCATGGTGAACGTCTTGCCGGAGCCGGTGACGCCAAGCAGAACCTGGTGCTGCTCGCCTTCGCGCAACCCGCGCGTGAGTTCGGCAATCGCGTTCTCCTGATCGCCGCGCGGACGGTAATTGACGCAGAGACGGAAACCCATATTTTCAGGTTAACAGTGCGCATGGGCGGGCCAACCGTCGCCTGCGATATCCTGAAGCCAGGAGTCGAAGCGATGGAAGTCCACTTCCCACCTGACGTGCAGGAGAAACTGGATCGGATGGCCCGCGAGGCCGGCCGCTCCAGCGAGGAACTGCTCCAGGACGCCGTTATCGGCCATTTCGACGAGTTAACTCACACAAGGGAAATGCTCGATCGGCGCTACGACGATCTCAAAAGCGGTCGCGTGCAACCTATCGACGGCGAGGCATTTTTTGAAAGCTTGCGCCGCCGCGAAGATGAGTTGATCGAGAAGCGCTCGCTGAAATGAGTGCCGGGGGCACGGAAGAGCATTTCAAGCTTCATCCGCTCGCAGCGCAAGACATCACCGAGATTTGGGAATACATCGTCTACGATAGCCCCCTCGCGGCTCGCCGCATCCGCGAGGAGATCTTAGACGCCATCCAGGCAGCGGCGCAATTTCCTCATCAAGGCTATCGGCGGCCCGACCTTACATCGCGCCCACTGCGATTCAAGCTCGTGCGCGAATATGTAATCGCCTATGCGCCAAATGAAAAACCATTGTGGGTCGTTGCTGTATTTCACGGCCGGCGCAATCCACGCGTGATAGCTGCGATGCTACGCGGCCGGGAACAGTTGTCCTAGCCGCAGTATCCTTTCGGCTACTGCGGGTTAACAGGCCTAGAACTAAAACTGTTCCACGTTGTTAAACACCGTGTTAAACACGGTGTTAAACACGTCCGCAACCGATCCGTCATCAAAACGAAATCGCCATCTTGATATCCATTCGAGAGTCGGGGAATTCAAGTAGAGGTCAATCCAATATGAATCGAAAAGCCACACTTGTGTCGACGCTTTTGCTCGCCTCGCTTCCGGCGATTCTCACCGCTCAACAGACGCTGGGAGGAATCACCGGCGTCGTCGTCGATGCCAGCGGCTCCGCCGTTCCAAGCGCGTCCGTGGCCGTGAAAAACGTCGATACCAACCTGCAATTGAAGGCCACGACGAGCGGCAAAGGTGAATACGAGGTGCTCAACCTGCCGCTGGGAAATTACAGCGTCAGCTTCAGCAAAGACGGCTTCAAAACCGAGACCCACACCTCAATCATCGTGCAGGGCAACCGCATCACCACGGTGAACGGAAATCTCGAAGTCGGCCAGGTGGCGACCGCGGTGGAGGTCACGTCCACGCCGCTGCTCAACGCAGTGGATACCACCAGCGGCTACGTGCTCGATTCGCAGGCGATCAACAACACGCCGCTCGGCACCGGTAGCTTTACGCAGCTCGCCATCCTCAGCCCCGGCCTGAGCGCCGATTTCATGAGCACTTCCGGCTCGAACGCGGGCTTCGGCAACCAGGCCATCTGGGCCAACGGCCAACGCGATTCCAGCAACAGCTTCTCGGTAAACGGCGTCACCGCCGACAACATTTTCAATGGCAAATCCACCAGCCAGGTGGAATCCTCGCGCTACACGCTGAATACCGGCCAGACCAGCGCCGCGGCGGGCGACACGCAGACCAACACTTCGTCGTACGATTCGGTGGGCCAGGGCTTGGCGACGCCACCCGCGGAGACGCTGCAGGAATTGCGCGTCAACGCCGCCATGTATGACGCGTCGCAGGGCTCGAAGGCCGGCGCGCACATCGAAGCCACCACGCGCTCCGGCACTAATTCGTTCCACGGCGGAGTCTACGAGTACGTGCAGAACACCATGTTCAACGCCGCGCCGTTCTTCCGCAACGCCAGCACCGCGATTTCCGCGCACGATAAAGTCCCGGCCCTGCACTACAACCGCCCCGGCGCCACCATCGGCGGCCCCATCCTGAAAAACAAGCTGTTCTTCTTCGGCGCATTTCAAGACATCGAAGACCGCGACGCGCTCAACGGCAGCAAGACCGCGAGCGTCCCCCTGCATCTCACCGATGATCGCAGCGCGCAGGGCCTCGCCAACATGCTGGCCGCCGATTTCGGCACGACTGTGACGCCCAGCCAGATCAGCTCCGCGGCAGTGTCGTTGTTCCAGGCGAAGGTTGGCGGACAGTATCTGATTCCCACGCCGCAGATCACCAACGCCGCCACGGCCGCACAGCTTGGCTATAACGTTTATCTGCAGGCGCCCGCCAGTTTCTCGGCGCGTCAGGCCGTGGTCGATCTCGACTACTTGATCAACGCCAAAGACCGCCTCGCGCAGAAGTACATCTACCAGACCGCGCCTTCGGCGGCGCCGTTCGGCGGCGGATCGACGCTCGGCTTCCCCAAGGCGGTGCAAGCCGGATCGCAGACCGGCGCGCTCGATAACACCGTGATCCTCGGGCCCACGCTCACCTGGGAGCAGCGCGGCGGAATCAATCGCCAGTACGACTACTCCGCCACGTCGCAAGGGATCGGCGCCACCGATGTCGGCATCAACGCCTTCGGCACGAACCAGTTTCCGGCGCTGAGCGTCTCGTCTTTCACCTGCGGCGCCGCGACTCCCGCTCTGCCCTGCAACTCCTTCGCGAAGAGCTTCAGCGTGGGCCCCAGCGGCAACTTCGCCAATACCGGGTTCTACCAGAACATGATCTCGGGCTCCACCAACCTCAACTGGCTCAAAGGCCGCCACACGGTCACCGCCGGCTTCAACTACGAATACTTCCAACTCAACATCGTCAACAACACCAACAACACGCCCACCATCGCGTTCCCCACGCTCACCGCGCTCTTGACCGGCAATGTGACGCCCACCGGCACCAACGTTTTCGTCGGCCAGACCAATCGCTACTTCCGCGTGAATCAGATCGGCGCCTTCGTGCAAGACAACATTCGCGTCGCCTCCAACCTGACCGTGAATCTTGGCGTTCGCTACGATTTCGACGGTCCCCTCACCGAAAAATATGGACGTCTGGCCAACTTCCATCCCGACGCCTATCAATACAACTCGGGTACGGACACCGTCACCTCGACCGGCCTTGTCGTGGCGGGCAACAACCCCACCATCGGAACCAGCGGTGTGAACGACTCCACCCTGAACGGCAAGCAATGGGGAATCGGTCCGCGCATCGGTATCGTATGGACCCCGTCTGCGCTGCGCAACGTCGTGATCCGCGCCGGATATGGCATCTTCTACGATCGCGGCGAATACTTCTCCGAGCTCTCCCCCAGCGCCGGCGCCGGCGTCAACGGACCCTTCGGCGTCACCGTGGCCGCGCCCTTCGTGCAGAAAGTCTCCGCCACCGCCGCTGGCACGCTCGCGCAGCCGTTCCTCGGAGCCACGGTTCCGCCGGATGTCACCAACCAGACTTTGTTCGCCGGCCTGGTGCCGAACAAGGCCAATGTCGTCAAAGGCGCGACTACTTACACCTTCAGCGGCTACGACCCCGCCAACGTTCTGCCGTATACCGAAAACTGGAGCTTCGACGTGCAATGGCAGCCGGTCAACAGCATGCAGGTCAGCGTCGGGTACGTGGGCAATCACGGGCAGCATGAAGTGTTGCCCATTCCGTTCAATCAGCCCAACATCGCCACGCCGCAGAGCCCCATCAACGGTGAAACGTCGTCGTATGGGTTCAACGTGATTCCGTCCATCGAGCCCGACAAAACTTACGACGGCGGCAACACCGATCTCCGCGTGCCTTACCTCGGCTTCAACAACAACTCGGCGTTCTACAAGGCCGAAGGTGTTTCGAACTACAGCGCGCTGCAACTCGGCGTGCGCAAGCGCTTGAGCCACGGCTTGCAGTTCACCGCGTCCTACACCTGGTCGCACACGCTCGACATGCAGAGCGGCCTCGGATTGTTCTTCAACGGCAACGATCCGTTCAATCTGCACAACTCCTACGGCACATCGAGCTATGACCGCACCCACGTGTGGACGTTCCAGTATCATTACGATTTCCCCAACGCCCTCCGCGGCGATTCGGCGCTTAGCAAGCTCACCAACGGATGGGCGCTCAACGGCATCACCGTGCTGCAGAGCGGACAGCCCTATGACGGATACGATTTCTCCGGCGCGGTGGGCGGCATCTATTACGCCAACTTCGTCGAGATCCTCGATCCCGTGATGCCCATCAAGCCCGGCATGACGGTGAAGGACGCAGAGCTGCAAGGCACCACCGGCATCGACCCCAACAAGCCGCTGTTGAACGCCAATGCGTTCTACGTGCCGCAGATTCCTGGCGGGCAGATGGGAACGCCCTGCACCATCGTCAACGGCGCGCAGACCTGCGACAACCTCGAAACCAGCTTCGGCGCCACCGGCCGCAACATCTTCCGCGGACCCTTCCAGGAACGCTTCGACGCATCGGCCGTGAAGGTCACCAAGATCAACGAGCGCGTATCCCTGAAATTCCAGATGGATGTGCTCAACGTCTTCAACACGCCCAGCTTCGATGTCCCGGTCAACAACATCAGCCAGTACAGCGTGACCGCCGGGGTGCCCAGCCTGCGTACGCCTCCCGCAACGTTCGGGTTCATCCAGCACACGCTCGGCGGACCGCGCACAATGCAGTTCGCCATACACATCAACTTTTAAGAAAGTGGAGCGGGCCTCCTGGCCTGCTCAAGCGCGCGGAGCGCGCTGGGCTACTTCGCCACTACCTCGATCGCCCGTTGAACGACGGGGTCGCGCTCCGCCTCAACCTGGTCGCCCTTTTCTACGCCGAACGCCTGATTAAAGATCTCCGTCTTCAGCCGGTTCGTGATGAACTGCTGCGACGCGATCCACTCTTGCACGCCCGGCTGAATGTTCCGTGCGCTCAAGAAAACGTGAAATTGATTCAGCAACTGCGGCGTCACTTCAAACTTCTCATCGACCTTATTCGCCTGCAGAAACTCGGTCGCGAAATTTGTGAACGACCCGCTCGCATCCAGCACCATCCGCAGCCGGTCCATCGGCGGCGGATACACTTCGAAATCGGGCCGGATGCCGCCGCCGCCCGTCACGGCGCGCCCCGCATCGGTGTGGAATTCCGCCTGGGTATTCAGATGTTTGGTGGTTGCGCCCAGTTCGTACTGCGTATCGAGTGGCTTCTGAATCGATCGCCCGCTGGGCGTATAGTAAAGCGCCACGGTCAACGCCAGTCCTGTTCCCTGGCTCAGTGGGAATACATTCTGCACCAGTCCCTTGCCGTAACTCACCTCGCCCAGCACCGTCGCGCGGTCGTGATCCTGCAGCGCGCCCGTTACAATCTCCGACGCGCTTGCCGATTTCCCGTTGATCAGCACCGCCAGCTTGAACCCGTACGGGGTCGCATTCGGCGGTACGGATTCTATCTTCTCCGGCACCCCACGCCCGCGAATCGAAAAAATCTTTTGCCCCGGCTTCAGGAACAGCGACGCGGTCTGCAGCGCCGCCGGCACCACGCCGCCCGGGTTATTGCGCAAATCGAGCACCAGGCCGCGCAACTTATCGCCGCCCAGCTTATCGATCGCTTCCTTGATCTGGTCGCCCGTCTTTTCGTCGAAGCTGGCCACGCGCACATAGCCGATGCCGTCGCGCAGAATGTACGCGCGGTCCACGCTAGGCGCCTGCAATTCTTCTGGCGTCAGCGTGAAATGCAAAATACGCGGCTGCCCGGGACGCCGCACGTCCAACTGCGCCTGTTGCTGCCGCGATTGCGACAACAGCTCGGCGATTTGATCGATGTCGAATCGCGCGATCTCGTATCCGTTCACCGCCAGAATGTCGTCGCCCGGCGCCAGCCCCGCCTTCTGCGACGGAGTCCCCGGCGTCACTTGCAGAATGATCACGCGCCCTGGCAGCAGCGAAACCACGCTGCCGAAGCCCTTCTGCGTGGACGCTTCCATCTGCCGGACCTGCTCGAACTGGTCCTTATCGAAAAAGATGGAATGCGGATCGAGCGTGCGCAGCAATCCAGGAATCGCGCCCTGATAGAGAAGCTGATCGGACGAGACCGGGTCCGCCGCGTTGCTTTCCAGCAGCGCGTAGGCGCTCATCACGCTCTTGATATGCGCATCGAGATCGTCTGCGGCTGCAAGACTTGCCGCCGCACACAGTAGTATTGCAAGGAGTCGGTGCATCAACCGGCCAAAACGAGACGAGCGATCGATTTCGACGCTTCCCTCTATCTTATCGCGTGCTTATCGCGTGAAGCGTGTGGCCCTTTTGCGCCTGTGCCGATCGAGCGCCAGTTCAATCAAACGGTCGAGCAGAACCGAAAACGCAATCCCGGTGTGTTCCCACATCTTCGGGTACATGCTGATCGACGTGAAGCCTGGGATCGTATTGATCTCATTGATGTACAGCTTATCCGTGGCCGCTTCCAGCAAAAAATCGACGCGTCCCATGCCTTCGCATTCCACCGCGCGGTAACATTCCACCGCCAGCCGGCGCAGCTCTGCGGTTTTTTCCGGAGTTAAATCCGCCGGGACTTTTGTGCCTGCCTTATCCAATAGATATTTGTCGTCGTAATCGTAGAACTCGCGCGAAGGCAAAATCTCGCACGGCACGGAAGCCTCCGGCGCCTCGTTGCCTAACACCGCGCATTCCAGCTCCCGCCCTTCAATGCCGCGTTCCACGATGATCTTGCGATCGTATTGCGCCGCCAGTTCGAACGCCGCCGCCAATTCCTTCGCGTTGTGCGCCTTCGAAATCCCCACCGACGAGCCTAAGTTCGCCGGCTTCACGAACACCGGAAACGGTAGCGCTGCGCACTTTTCCACTGGGTCCTTGCAATCGCGCGGGAGTGTCAGAAACTCCACAACCGGCAAATTCCGTTCCGCGCAGACACGCTTCATCATCTCCTTATCCATGGAGAGCGCCGACCCCAGCACGCCCGCACCGACATACGGCAGGTCCGCCAGTTCCAGCAGGCCCTGCATCGTGCCGTCCTCGCCGAACGTGCCGTGCAGAATCGGAAATACCACGTCGATCTCCGGATGCGCGCCCGGTTCCGGCAAAATCGGCTTCGGGGCCCATTTGCCGTCCTTGCCGATAAAGTATTCGATCTGTTCGTATCGCGCGGGGTCGAGCCCCTGCATAATCGATTTCGCCGAGCGCACTGAAATTTCGTGTTCGCCGCTGCGTCCGCCATAGATTACGGCTACTCGTAATTTCATAGAATGCGTTTTCCCAATCCTGACATCACCAGCTCGACAGCCAGATCGGCGGTTCGGTTCACTTCGTCGATCACCGGATTCACTTCCACCACTTCCATCGAGAGCATGCGTCGGGAATCGCAGATCATTTCCATTGCCAAATGCGCTTCGCGGTAAGTCGCGCCCCCGCGCACCGGCGTCCCCACGCCCGGCGCGTCCTTGGGATCGACGAAATCCATATCCAGCGAAAGGTGGAACCCCACAGTGCCTTCGCACGCCGCGCGGATGGCGTCTTCCATCACCGCGCGCAGCCCGCGCTCATCCAGATCGCGCATGGTGAACGCGCGCACGCCCGATTCGCGCACGTGCGGCTTTTCCATCGCATCCACATCGCGCAGCCCCACGATCACGACGTTCTCCGGCGCCACTTTCGGACTGAACCCGAAGATATTCGTCAGCTCCGGCGGACCGATGCCCGCCAGGCACGCCAGCGGCATCCCATGCACGTTGCCGCTCGGACTGCTCTCCGGCGTATTCATATCCGCGTGCGCATCCAGCCAGATCAGCCCCACCTTCTCTCCACGCCCGCGAAAGAAGCGCGCCAGGCCGCCCACCGTCCCCACCGCCACCGAATGATCGCCGCCCAGCACCAGCGGCATCGACCCTTTCGCCAGCGCATCCGAAACCTGCTGCCCGATGCGCGTGCAAGTAACCGCGATCTGCGGCAGATATTTCGCCCGCGGATGCCCCTCCGGCGCCGCCTCTGGCTGGTCCACCGCCACATTCCCGAGATCGGTGACCTCATACCCCAACGACGCCAGCCGCGCATTCAAATTCGCAACCCGCAACGCGGACGGTCCCATATCCACGCCACGCCGCCCCTGCCCCAGATCCAGGGGCGCACCGATGATGGAGATATGTGAATGCGGCATGTGTGCTCGGCGTCTCGGCGCCTCTGCGTCGAAATCTAAGGCCTCAACCTATAAAGCATTCTCGGGAACGCAATCGTCTCCCGGATGTGCTCCAGCCCGCAGATCCACGCCACGCAGCGCTCAATGCCCATTCCGAAGCCGCCGTGGGGTACGGTCCCGTACCGCCGCAGATCGATATACCACTCAAACGCCTCTTTCGGCAGATGGTGTTCTTCGATGCGTTTCAGCAATAGCTCCGGATCGTGAATGCGCTGTCCGCCGCCGATGATCTCGCCGTAGCCTTCCGGCGCCAGCACGTCCACGCCCAGCACCACATCCGGACGCTCCTCGTCGGGCTGAAAGTAGAATGCCTTGAATGCGGCCGGAAACTTCTCCACCATGATCGGCCGCGTCTGATCTTCCGTGAGCAGCGTTTCATCCGTGCCGCCGAAATCGCCGCCCCACTGGATCTCGCTGCCTTTGGCTTGCAGAATCTTCACCGCGTCGTCATAGGTCATGCGCGGGAATGGCCCCTGAATCGCTTCGAGCTTCGTGACGTCGCGTTCCAGCCGCTTCAATTCCTCGCGCTTATTTTCGAGTACGCGCCCCACGATGAACACCAGCAACTCTTCCGCCACCCGCTTCACGTCTTCGAGCGTCGCGTAAGCCATTTCCGGCTCGACCATCCAAAATTCCGTGAGGTGGCGCCGCGTTTTCGATTTCTCCGCGCGGAACGTCGGTCCGAAGCAATACGTCTTGCCCAGCGCCATCGCCGTCGCTTCGTTATAGAGCTGCCCCGATTGCGCCAAATACGCCTTGTCGTCGTCGAAGTAGTTCACTTCGAACAGCGTCGTCGTTCCTTCGCATGCGGCTGGCGTGAAGATCGGCGTATCCACCAGCGTGAAGCCGTTCGAATCAAAGTAATCGCGCACGCCCTTGATGATTTCGTGCCGGATCCGCAAAATCGCATGCTGCCGTTGGCTGCGCAGCCACAGATGGCGATGATCCATCAGGAAATCGATGCCGTGTTCTTTGGGAGTGATCGGATACGGCGTCGATTCCGGCACGCGCTGCACCACTTCCAGATTCTCGACATCCATCTCGTAGCCGCCCGCCGCGCGCGCTTCTTCGCGGATCTTGCCGGTCACAATGATCGACGATTCTTGAGTGAGGTTCCGTATAGTCTCGAACAACTCCTCAGGCAGATTGGCTTTCACCGCCACGCATTGCATGACGCCATAGCCGTCGCGCAAAATCGGAAATGCGATCTTGCCCGAACGCCGCAAGTTATACAACCAGCCGGCGATCTGCACGGTTTCACCCACGTGCTTCCCGGCTTCGGAAATGTGAATTCTGGGAATCATAAATGTCGGGTGGAAGCCTGATTATACTTCGCGGCGCGCTAGGCCATCGCGCCGCTGATATATTGGATCGATCATGCGTTACCTGCCGCTGATGCTCAAGAATTGCTGGCGCAACCGGCGCAGGACCGTCCTCACCATCCTCAGCATCGGCGTGTCCATGTGCCTGCTCGGCGTGATGATCGGCCTCTATCACGGCTTTTATCTCGCCGATCCCGACCCCGGTGAAGCCCTCCGCGTGGTCACGCGCAACCGCATCTCGCTCACCCAGGTGATGCCGCTCGCCTATCAATCGCGCATTGAGCGCATCCCCGGCGTCAAAGAGGTCATGATCGCCAACTGGTTCGGCGGTACATATAAGGACGCTCGCGATCCCAAAAACCAGTTCGCCCGCTTCACCGTCGACCCCGCCAAGCTCTTCACCATATACCGCGAGTTCACCATTCCCGAGGATCAGAAGCAGGCTTTCCTCCACGACCGCACCGGCTGCGTCATCGGCCGCGATCTCGCCAACACGTTCAAGTTCAAGGTCGGCGACCGCATCACGCTTTCCGGTGACATCTACCCTGGCAACTTCGATTTCACCGTGCGCGGCATTTTCGATAGCCCGCGCGCCAGCGACCTGATGTACATGAACAAGGAATACATCGATCAATCGCTGCCCGAAGTCCGGCGCGGCAACGTGGGCATGTACTACATCCTGATCGACGATCCCAATAACTCAACCCGCATCGCGAACGCCGTCGACGACGAATTTCACAACGCCCCCGTGCAGACCAAAACCGAATCCGAACAGGCATTCACCGTCGGCTTCCTGGTCTTCCTTGGCAACGTCAAAGTATTTCTCGCGGCCATCTGCGCGGCCGTCATGTTCACCATTCTGCTCGTCTCCGCCAACACCATGGCGATGTCGGTGCGCGAACGCCGCCGCGAGGTCGGCGTACTCAAGACGCTCGGCTTCACGCCCGGCGCTGTGCTCGGAATTATCCTTGGCGAAGCGTGCGCCATCTCGCTCGGCGGAGGAATTCTCGGTTACGCCATCTCCACGTTCCTCATGGCGGGTATCGCCAAAAGCCCCTTCGGCGGCTTCCTGCCTTCATTCCACTATTTCGAGCCTTCGGTTGCGGTGGTGTGCGTCTTGATCGCCGCCGCCATCGGCGTTCTGAGTTCGCTCGTCCCCGCGCTTGGCGCCTCGCGCGCCTCCGTGGTCGAGGCGCTTCGGAGCACGGATTAACATGGCCATCCCACTCTCCTATAACCTGCGCAACCTGGCCGTCCGCAAGACCACCACGCTCATGACCGCGCTCGGCATCGCGCTCACCGTCGCCGTGCTTCTCGCGATCCTCGCTATGGTCAACGGTCTGCGCTCCACGCTCTCCGTTTCTGGCGACCCGCTGCATGTCATCGTGCTCCGCAAGGCCGCGGAATCCGAAGTCACCAGCCTCTTCGAGCGCCCGCAATTTCAAGATCTGAAACTCAAGCCTGGCATCGCCACCGGCCGCGACGGCCAACCGCTGGCGTCGCTCGAAGTCGTCACCGTGCTCAATCTCGCCAATGTCGACGCGGCCAACGGAGCCAATGTCACGTTGCGTGGCCTGCAACCCGCCGGCGTCGAAATCCGGCGCAACGTACACATCGTGAGCGGCCACTGGTTTCAGCCGGGGCTGCGCGAGGTCGTCGTGGGCAAGTCCGTCGCCGCGCGCTTTCCCGATGCCCAATTGGGCAAGCAGTTGCATTTCGGTCTCGGCGGCCAGCCTTGGAACGTCGTGGGCGTTTTCGACGCCAGCGGCGGTGCGCAAAACAGCGAGATCTGGGGCGATCTCAACCAGGTGGGCGCCGATCTGCATCGCGTCGAAGTTCTCAGCTCCGCCCTCCTTGCCGCAACCGATGCAGTCGCGGCGAAAGCGCTCGTCAACGATATCTCCAACGATCAGCGTCTCCAGCTCACCGCCGTCTCTGAGCACGATTACTACGAGCAGCAGACCGCCAGCGCCGTGCCCATCGAGAGCACCGGCATCCTGGTCGCGATCATCATGGCCGTCGGTAGCAGCTTCGCCGCCATGAATACGATGTACGCGGCCGTCGCGCGCCGCGCCCGTGAAATCGGCACTCTCCGCGTCCTCGGCTTCTCGCGCATCAGCATTCTCTCGAGCTTTTTCATCGAATCGGTCCTACTCGCCGGTCTCGGCGGCGTGCTCGGTTGTCTGCTGGTTCTGCCTTTGAACGGCGTCACTACCGGAATCGGCAACACCAATTTTTCCGAGACGGCGTTTAATTTCCGGGTAACGCCCGACATCATGATCGGTGGCGTCATCTTCGCCGTTGTCCTCGGCGCTATCGGTGGCCTGCTGCCCGCCCGCATGGCCGCCAAAAAGGAGATCCTCACGGCTCTCCGGGAAGTCTGATGGATAGCGAACTCAAAAATCTGCGCATCGATCGCAGCCAACGCCGTTCCGCCCAACCCTCGAAGTGGGCGGTGGCGTGGATTGTCGCCGGCGTGTTGCTCTTCGTCGCCGCCGGCGCATGGCGCTTGCTCTCCGGCAAACTCGATACCGCGCCCGTGGTTGAAATCGAGCGGGTGCGCTCCATCAGCGCGGCCAGCGCGCCCGACGGGGTGGTGCTCAACGCCACCGGCTATATCGTCGCCGCGCATCGCATCGAGGTCGCCGCCAAAGTCATCGGCAAAGTGAATTGGATCGGCGTTGATAAGGGCGATCGCGTCAAGGAAGGCCAGGTGCTCGTCCGCCTCGAAGACGACGAGTATCAGGCGCAGCTCACGCAGGCCAAAGGGCAACTCGCCAGCCTGCAGGCCCGCCTCGACGAAGCGCTGCACGGTTCGCGTCCCGAGGAAATCGCGCAGGCGCAAGCCAATCTCGATTCCGCCAAGGCCGATCTCGACGACGCCAAAGTCAGCCTCGATCGCGCAAAACTGCTGATTCGCGAAAACCTCACGCCCAAGCAATCGCTCGACGACGCTCAAGCCCGCTATGATGGCGCCATTCACAAAGTGAACTCGTTGCAAAAGGCTTTCGAATTGGTGAAGCTCGGCCCGCGGCACGAAGAGATCGATTCTTTGCGCGGCCAGGTAGAACAAGCCAAGGGCGCGCTCGCCTACGCCGAAACCACGCTCGCCAACACCATCATCCGCGCTCCCGTCACCGGCACCATTCTCGAGCGCGCCGTCGAGAAGGGCGAATTCGTCACCACCAGCTTCGTCGGCGATCGCGGCGCCAAGGGCTACGTCGTCTCGCTCGCCGATCTCAACGATCTCGAAGTCGAGCTCGATATCAGCCAGAACGATTTCGCCAAGCTCCAAGCGCGCCAGCACGGCATCGTCTCCACCGACGCCTTTCCCGACCGCAAATACGACGGCTTCATCAAGGAAATCTCGCCCGAAGCCAATCGTCAAAAAGCCACCGTGCAGATCAAGGTGAAAGTAATCAAGCCCGACGATTACCTTCGCCCCGAAATGAATGCCAGCGTCTCGTTTCTCTCCGAGCGTCCGCCGGCATCGGCGTCCAACGCGCCCGCGAAGCCGGTAATTCTGGTGCCAACTTCCGCCGTCCGCGATGGCGCCGTGTTCGTGCTGCTCGATGGCAAAGCGATCAAGCGCACGGTCAAGACCGGCGCCGCCAACGGCGCGAGTGTTCGCATCGAAAGCGGCCTGATCGGCGGCGAAGACCTGATCCTCGCGCCCCCGGCGAATCTGAAAGACGGCGACCGCGTGCGCCAGAAGGATAAAGCATGAGCGAAACCATCATCGAAACGCGCAATCTGAGCAAGGAATACGTGCGCGACGAATTTCACATCACCGCGCTCAAAGACGTCAGCATCGGCGTCGAAAAGGGCGAATTCGTCACGCTGATGGGGCCTTCTGGCTCAGGCAAATCCACATTGCTGCACCTCATCGCCGCCATGGATCGTCCCACTTCCGGCGATATCCGCGTACTTGGCCACAATCTGCGCGAACTCAGCGACCGCGAGATCGCGCACTGGCGCAACGAACACGTCGGCTTCGTCTTTCAGCAGTTCAATCTCATCCCCGTGCTCACCGCGCTCGAAAACGTCGAACTGCCGCTCAAGCTCACCAATCTCAAGAAGGCCGATCGCATCGAGCACGCCAAGACAGCGCTCAAACTGGTCGGTCTTGGCGACCGCCTGGGCCACTTTCCGCGCCAGCTTTCCGGCGGCCAGGAGCAGCGCGTCGCCATCGCCCGCGCCATCGTCACCGACCCGGCGCTGATTCTCGCTGACGAGCCCACCGGCAACCTCGATGCCTCTTCCGCGCAGGAAATCCTCACCATCTTGTCCAAGCTGAACAAGGAATACAACAAGACCATCGTGATGGTGACTCACGATCCGCATGCCGCCCAGTTCGCCAGCAAAATCCATCACCTGGAAAAGGGTGAATTGACAGACTCAACCGGTGCGCAAGCGAACTAGTCTGTTCTGCCGTGCTATCCTCTGACCATCTGCCTATGACTGTCCGCTAAGCATCTTCGCGTAGCAGTTCCCACCTGTAGCCGAAGTGTGTCCCTAGGAGCGAGCAGTGAATCTCGAATCTCTCGGCGCCGGCGCGCGTGTGCGCGGCGCCTTTGAACCATTTAGTAAGCGTGGCCTCGCGCTCGCGCGCGTTGCCATCTCCCACCGCGATCAATATCGTCTCTATACCGAATCCGGCGAAATCGCCGGCGAGCCTTCCGGTGCGTTGTGGTACGGATCGCCCGACTCTGCATCCATGCCTGCCACCGGCGATTGGGTCGCGGCGCGCATCGTCAATTCCGAGCAGGCCATCGTCGAAGAGGTGCTGCCGCGACAGTCGTGTTTCTATCGCCGCGCCGCCGGCAAGCGTGAGGATCGCCAAGCCGTCGCCGCCAATCTCGATCTCGTCTTCCTCGTTTGCGGTCTCGATGGCGACTTCAACCCGCGCCGCATCGAGCGCTACCTCACTCTCGCCGCCGAAAGCGCAGTGACTCCCGTCATCGTGCTCAACAAAGCCGATCTGTGCGACGATCCACTCGCGTGCGCCAGCGATGCCGCCGCCATTTCACACGCCCCCGTCGTCACTCTGAGCGCGCTCGCGCCCGATGGCATCGCGCCTCTCCGTCCATTCCTCGCATCGATGCCCACGGTTGCCCTGCTCGGCTCCTCCGGCGCGGGCAAATCCACCATCGCCAATGCGCTGCTCGGCGAGGATCGTCTTCGCACCGGCGCCGTTCGCGAATCCGATAGCCGCGGCCGCCACACCACCACGCATCGCGAACTCATCCCGCTGCCCGGCGGCGGCGCGCTCATCGATACGCCCGGCATGCGCGAACTGCAACTTTGGGCCGGCGAATCCAGCGTCGACGAAGTCTTCGACGAAATCGCCACGCTCGCCGCCCAATGCCGCTTCAACGATTGCTCCCATTCCGGCGAACCCGGTTGCGCCGTTGCCGCCGCCCGCGCAACAGGCGCCATTTCCGCTGAGCGCTGGGAAAGCTACCGCAAGCTCCGCGCCGAAGCGCGCCGCCACGAAGAGATGACGGACATTCACGCCGCGCAGGAAAGTAAACGAAAGTTAAAACAGATCATGCGGCGCGTCAAAGAGATGTACAAATCGCGGCGTTGATCGGACGCCATGCCATAATTCCAGGTATGGAAATTACTTGGTTAGGGCACGGCACATTTCATTTTCGTCTCTCTACCGGCCAGGTTATTGTCATGGACCCCTGGCTGGAGAACCCGAAATATCCGAAAGGCTTCGAGATCGATCGCGTCGACGTCATCTGCATTTCACACGGTCACTTCGATCACATTCACGACGCCGTTCCGCTGGCCAAGAAATTTTCACCCGAGGTGGTCGGCATTTTCGAATGCTGCAATTGGCTCGAATCGAAGGGCGTGCAGAACACGCGCGCGATGAACAAAGGCGGCTCCCAAACCGTCGCCGGCGTGAAGATCACCATGACTCACGCCGTTCATAGCTGCGGCATCCTCGACGATGGCAAAATCATCTACGGCGGGGAAGCCGCCGGCTATGTCATGCGCTTCGTCGACGGCCGCGCGCTCTATTTCGCCGGCGATACCAACGTCTTCTCCGACATGGCGCTCATCGAGCAGCTCTATCATCCCGAGCTCGCCATCATTCCCATCGGCGATCTCTACACCATGAGCCCGCTCGAAGCCGCCGCCGCGTGCAAACTGTTGCGCCCGGCGAAGGTCATTCCCATGCACTTCGGTACATTTCCGGCGCTTACCGGCACGCCCGCTCAATTGAGCGAGAGCCTGGGGCACGCGCAAACTGAAGTCTGGGCTTTGGAACCCGGCAAGACCGTAAAGTGGTGATCCTGCGCGCCAGGCGCACGCTTACGGATTAACGAACTTCGCGATATCGGCGATTACTTCCGGCGCAACATGTCCCGGCTTGCGATATTCCTGTTCGCTGCCCTTGCCTTCGCCGGCCACAAACAAATGATTCATCGCCGGATAAGTTTTGAACGTGACATTGGTGCGTCCAGCCAAGCCCGATTTCCACGCATCAAACTCCGCGGGCGCAACCTGGAAATCGCGTCCGCCCTGCAGCACTAGCGCCGGAATGGTCAGTTTCTTCAGTTCCGCCGTCGCGTCGTAGCCTTTGAGGTTCAGCCAGTAAGAAACCGGCAACTGAAAGAGCGGCGGCTGATCCGCGTCGCTGTTGTCGAGCTTCTTAACCTTCTGCGCCTCCTGTTTGATCAGATCCAATTGCTTTCCTGTAGTGCCCATCGATTCCGCAAACTCCACGAACCAGTCTTCGAGCGCGCGGCCAGGCGCGCTGAGAATGATGACTCCGGCTAGGCCGCCATCGTCCGTCGCGATTTGCGGCGCGATGTATCCGCCGGTTCCCAGGCCCAAAACGTAGATGCGCTTCTTGTCGATCTCCGGCTGCGCGCGCAATAGCGTGATCGCGGCGATCGCGTCATGCACCACTTCATCGTCGATCGTGTACGACGACCCCATGATCTTCGCCGCGTAGCGATTCTTGCGGTTCTCATAGCGCAGCACGGCGATGCCGCGCGACGATAAGCCTTCGGCTAGATCGCGAAATGGTTTGATGGCCGAGACCGTCCCGTCGCGATCGGCCGGCCCGGCGTCCGACACCAAAACCACCGCCGGGACCGGGCGCTTATCCACCGGAATGGTCAGAGTCCCCGGCAGCTTCCAATCGTCCGTTCCCACCGTGACTTCGCGCGTCTGAAACGCCGATGCCTTCACATAATCCGGCGCCTGCCACGACACCTGGCCTGGTCGCATGTACATCTGCGCGATTTTGCCGTCCGTGTTCACCGGAAAGGTGAAATCGATATTCTGTTTCGCAAACTGTACCGGAATCGTCACCACCGAAACCAGCCCCATATCGCGCGCGCTTGGTTCACCGATCTTCTGCACGTCGCCCCACGCTTTGGCCTGCGCCGACAACTTGGAGAGCTGGCTTTCCGTGTACGAATCCTTCGCCGAGGGCGAAAACATCTGGTTCAAGTCGGCGAATTTGCCGCCAAGAAATAGGTCGAGAGCCTTTCGGGCCGTACCCGCCGCGTCCGGCACTTGCGCGAGCGCCAGCGCGGGCAGAAGAAAGCAAAGGACGCGTGAGAGTTTCACAGCTTTATGTTAGCTCCGCGACAGAGCCGGAGCCACTTGGCGACCCGTCACCCCTCCTCGGCGCCCTCCAGCGCCACCCGCACCAACTGCGAACGCGTTCGCACATTCGTCTTCTCGAACAGCGCTTGCAGCGTCGATTTCACCACGCCCTCCGTCAGGCCCAGCCGCTCCGCGATCCCCTTGTTCGTGAATCCGTCGAGCAGCGCCTGCAGCACCTGCCGCTCGCGATCCGACAGCGCATCCACCAAGCCTGGCGCCGGCGGCCGCGGCGCGTGCATCGCCAGGTACTCGACAATTTTTGGATCCAGCCACACATCGCCGGCGATCGCGATCCGGATCGCGCGCAGCAGCGAATCGGCCGGATTGTGCTTCAGGAAGACGCCTGAGATACCGAGCCGTAGCACTTCCGTCGATGCCTGCGCATCGATGCCTCCGGTCACGATCAGGATTTTTCCCGCATAGCCCGCCTGCCTCGCCGACTGAATGAATTTCGTGCCGTCGCCATCCGGCAAGTGAAAGTCGAGCAACACCAGATCGGGTGCATCGTGCGCCAAGAACGCCAGCGCTTCCTCACCGCGGCTGCATTGCCCGGCGATTTCGAGATCGGGCTCCGAATCCAGCAGGCGTCCGAGGCTCTCGCGGAATAACGTGTGGTCGTCGACAAGCAGTAGGCGGGACAGTTCCATTGGGGGGCCGAACGTTGTCATGGTAGAGCCGAATCGCGCCGATCTTAAGCGATTCGGCCAAAAGATACCGAATGGCGCCGAAAGATAGGCAGTGCATCCGAAGGGCCGTAAATCGGCGTCGAATGATCGCGCATCGCCGCTTCTGAAAGATAAGTGGATTCACTTCGCCCTCGGCCCTTAAATTCGAACTGGGAACTCCTCTTCCGCCCCGGTTCCGCCTTCCCATGATTCGCCGTCTGGTCGATTTTTCGCTGGATAATCCGCTGCTGATCGCCGCGCTTGGCGTGCTGCTCTTCATCTGGGGCGTCGTCTCGTTCCGCAGCCTTCCCATCGAGGCTTATCCCGACGTCGCCAACAACTATGTTCAGGTAATCACGCAATGGCCCGGCCGCGCCGCCGAGGAAGTCGAGCAGCAGGTCACCATCCCCATCGAAATCGTGATGAACGGCCTGCCCCACCTGGAACACCTGCGCTCCGTTTCCGTCTTCGGCCTCTCCAGCGTCATGTTGATTTTCGATGACGATTCCGAAGACGATTGGAACCGGCAGAAAGTTCTCGAGCGCCTGTCCTCCGTCAATCTTCCGCAGAGCCTCACGCCGCAAATCGGTACGGATTACAGCCCCGTGGGCCAGATTTTCTGGTACACGCTCCGCAGCACAAATCCCGAATACGATTTGATGGAGCTGAAGGCTCTCGAAGACTGGGTCCTCGAGAAGGAATTCAAGACCGTCCCCAACGTCGTCGATGTCAGCAGCTTCGGCGGCGTCACCAAGGAATATCAGGTACGCATCGATCCCGAAAAGCTCGTTTCCTACGGCTTGGGTCTCGCGCAAGTCGAGCAGCAACTGGCCAACAACAACACCAACGCCGGTGGCAGCTTCATCGAGGCCGGATTGCAGCAGGTCAATGTGCGCGCCGTCGGCCTTTTCGATCATGTGGACGACATCGGCCAAACGGTGCTCAAGACGCAGAACGGTACGCCCTTGCGCATCTCCGACATCGCGCATGTCGTGCAAGGCCCCAAGATCCGCCTGGGCCGCATCGGCAAATCCATTCATCGCGCCGATGGCAGAATCGTCGATAACGACGACGTGATCGAAGGCATCGTCCTTCTTCGCAAAGGCGCCGATTCCGATTCCACGCTCGATCTCATCCACGCCAAGGTCAAGGAGCTCAACGAAAAAGTCCTGCCGCGCGGCGTGAAGGTCGTTCCATTTCTCGACCGCAGCGATCTCGTGCATTTCACCACCGAAACCGTGATGCACAACCTGCGCGAAGGCATCATCCTGGTCGCGCTGATTCTCTTTCTGTTCCTCGGCAACATCCGCGGCGCGCTGATCGTGGCCATCACCATTCCGTTCTCGCTGCTGTTCGCCTCCATCTGTCTCGACCTCCGCCATATCCCCGCCAACCTGCTCTCGCTCGGTGCGCTCGATTTCGGCATGGTCGTCGATGGCGCCGTCGTGATGATCGAAAACATCGTGCGCCATCTCAACCGCGATAACGATCAGCGCCCCATGCTCGAGCGCATCCGTGAAGCCGCGCATGAGGTGCAGCGGCCGGTGTTCTACGCCATCGGCATCATCATCACCGCCTATCTGCCCATCTTCACCTTGCAGAGCGTGGAAGGCCGGTTGTTCAAGCCCATGGCCTGGACCGTCGCATTCGCGCTTCTGGGCGCTCTCACGTTTTCGATGGTCGTGGCGCCTGTGCTGGCCCGCCTGCTTTTCCGCCACGACGCCCGGGAGTGGCACAATCCCGTGATGACGTGGCTCACGGAACGCTATCGAGCGGCGGTGCGCTGGGCGATTCAAAAGCGTTGGGTAACTATCGGCGCCGGCGTCGCCAGCGTAACCGCCGCGGCGTTCCTGCTCACTAGCGGCATCATCGGCTCTGAGTTTCTGCCGCACCTCGATGAGGGTGCAATCTGGGCCCGCGGCACGCTGGCGCCCAGCACCGGCCCCACCGAAGGCACGCGCGTCGTTAACCAGGCGCGCGTCATGTTCGCCTCCTTCCCCGAAGTAACGCAAGTCGTCTCCCAAATCGGCCGCCCAGACGACGGCACCGACTACACCGGCTTCTTCAACACCGAATATTTCGTCGATCTCAAGCCCAAGAAAGAGTGGCGTCCTGTATTTCACGAAAACAAAGACGAGCTCATCGCCGCGCTCGATCGCGAGGTCAGCAAGCTTCCCGGCGTGCTCTGGAATTTCTCACAACCCATCTCCGACAACATGGAAGAAGCCGTCAGCGGCGTGAAAGGCGAGCTGGCGATCAAGATCTACGGCGCCGATTTGCGTCAGTTGGAAGCCACCGGCGACAAAATCCTGAGGGTCATGAGCGGAGTCCCCGGCGTTGCCGATCTCGGCATGTTCCGCGTCGTCGGTCAGCCGAATCTCAACTTCACGGTCGACCGCCCCGCCGCCGCACGCTACGGCATCAACGTTTCCGATCTCGAAGACGCCATCCAGACAGCGGTCGGCGGCAACGCCGTCTCACAGGTGCTGCAGGGCGAGCGCCGCTTCGATCTTGTTCCCCGCTACGAGACCCCGTATCGCGATACCCAGGAGGCGATCGAGAACGTCCGCCTGCTCGCGCCCACTGGCGAGCGCGTTTCCCTGGCGCAAGTTTGCAAGATCAAAGTCATCGACGGCGCTTCCCAAATTCCGCGCGAACGAAATTACCGCTACGTCGCGCTCAAATACAGCGTGCGCGGCCGCGATCTCGGCAGCACCGTCGAAGAAGCTATGCGCAAGGTGGAGGCGCAGGTAAAACTGCCCGAAGGCTACAGCATCTCCTGGGCCGGCGAATACGCCAGCCAGCAGCGCTCCCAGAAGCGACTCGAGATCGTCTTGCCGGTGACCATTTTGCTGATTTACGTCATTCTCTACACCATGTTCCACTCGTTCAAGTGGGCCTCGCTCATGCTGGTCAACATGGCCATGGCGCCGCTGGGCGGCCTGCTGGCGCTCTATCTCACCGGCACCCATTTCAGCGTGTCGAGCGGCGTCGGATTCCTTGCGCTTTTCGGCGTATGCGTGCAAACCGGCGTGATCATGCTGGAATACATCAACCAGCTCCGTTGCCGCGGCCATCAGGTAATAGACGCCGCCGTCGACGGCGCCGTCCTCCGCCTGCGCCCCATCATGATGACCACGCTGGTCGCAACGCTCGGCCTCTTACCCGCCGCCACCTCTCACGCCATCGGCTCCGATTCGCAACGCCCCTTCGCCATCGTCATCGTCGGCGGCTTGATGGTCGCGATGATGATGAACATTTTCCTGCTGCCCTGCCTTTACGTCTGGATCGCCCGCGACACCGACATCTTGCCCGAACCTGAAGCCGGGTTCGAAGAGTAAGCCGGACATCACTCATTCGCGGACTTGCGCCGCCGGTCACGCGCCCGCTACCATAGCCTAACCTCGCCACCGCGCTGGGGTGCCGGTGCGAGGACACGCTCGTCAGTCGTAAGGAGGAGACATGCGCGCTCTCTTGCTTCTCATCGCGGGAACTGCCATCGCGGCGCCTGCCGTGAAATGGGGCAATATTCCGCTGAGTTTCGAGCCCAATCGCGGCCAGGCGTCCGCCGAGGTTCGCTATCTCGCACGCGGCGCATCCTATACTCTCTATCTCGCCGCGGGTGAGACGGTGCTTGCCGGTCACAATCAATCGCTGCTGCGAACGAGGTTGTCCGGCGCAAATCTCTCGGCCGCTATTACCGGTGAAACGCCGCAGGCGTCGATCAGCAACTACTTCGCCGGCAACGATCCGGCCAAGTGGCTCGCTTCGGTTCCGAACTTCGACAGAGCGCGTTACGCCGGCGTCTATCCCGGAATCGATCTTATCTATTACGGCAAAGATGGACAACTGGAATACGACTGGGTCGTCTCGCCCGGTGCGGACCCCAACCGCATTCGCATGACATTCGAGAATGCCGGCCGATTGCGGATCGATAAGCAAGGCGATTTGGTCATCCGCGTCGGAAACAACGAGTACCGTCACAAACGGCCGGTGATCTATCAGGAACTCCGATGGCAAACGCGTTCCGGTTTCGGGATCTTGGGTTCTGCACGGCAAGGAAGGCAGTTTCCGCGTGGGCCCATATGATCGCCGCAAAGCGCTGGTGATCGATCCGCCACTCATCTATTCAACTTATCAGGGCGGGAACGGCCTCGATTACGCCTATGCCATCGCGGTCGATTCCATCGGCAACACCTACGTTACTGGCGGCGCCGGGTCCGCCAATTTCCCGACAACCGCCGCGCTGCAAGGCGCCCTGCGCGGAGCCGAAGACATCTTCGTCACCAAGATCAATCCCAGCGGAACTGGGAAGCTCTACTCCACATTCCTGGGTGGCGGGGGACCGGACGAAGGCCACGGGATCGCGGTAGACGTCCAGGGCAACGCTTACATCACGGGCAGCGCCGGATCCATCGATTTTCCGACGACCAAGAACGCGGTTCAGACGTCACCTGGCGGTTCCGGCGACGCCTTCCTCACGAAGTTGAATGCCTTCGGTTCGGCATTAGTCTACTCCACTTACCTTGGCGGCAGCGGCATCGACACGGGATCCGCCGTGGCGCTCGACTCCGCGGGGAACGCATACGTCGCTGGCAGCACCTTCTCTACGGATTTCCCCACCAAGTATCCGTTCCAATCCGCGAAAGGCGCCCAGCAGGATGCATTCGTTGCCAAGATCAATGCCGCTGGCACGGATCTCGCGTATTCGACTTACCTCGGCGGCGACGCTGTCGATCAAGGCAATGGAATCGCCGTGGATGCCGCCGGAAATGCCTACGTCACCGGATACACAGCGTCCGGCAATTTTCCATTGCAATCTCCTCTGCGTGGTTCCAGCAGCAACAGCGTCGATGCATTCGTCACGAAGTTAAATCCCGCGGGCTCGGCGCTGGTGTATTCCACGTATCTCGGCGGTTCAGGAACGGATTACGGAACGGCGATCGCCGTGGATTCCTCCGGCAGCGCCTATGTCACGGGCATCGTAGCTTCGGAAGATTTTCCCGTGGTAAATCCGATCGACGCCACGCTCGGAAGCCACGCGGTAGACGATGCGTTTGTGGCCAAGTTCACTCCCGCTGGCTCGTCACTCGTCTATTCGACTTTTCTCGGAGGCGGCAGCGCCGACGAGTCGTACGCCATCGCCATCGATCAGGCTGGCAACGCTTATGTCACCGGGCGCACCAATTCGAGCGATTTTCCCCTCACCGGCGCGATTCAGAGCACGCGCGTAGCGTTCGACATCTTCGTCACCGAAATCAACGCGGCCGGTTCGGCGAAGTTATTCTCGACATTCATTGGCGGCTCCGGAAGCGAATCGGGCCGCGGCATCGCGGTGGACCATCTGGGCAACATACACGTCGCCGGCGAGGGCACTTCGACAGACTTCCCCGTCGTGCGGCCGCTTCAGGGCGCAAGTGGCGGCGGTGCGGGTCCACAAGACGCGCTCGTATTGCTGTTGGGCAATGCCCCGCCTGTGAACGGGCCGGTCATCACTGCGGTCAGTGACAATCTCGTCGATGGCGGCCCAGTGGTGCCCGGAGGTTGGTTCTATGTCAAAGGCACGGACCTCGCCGACGTCACGCGAATTTGGGGCGCCGGCGACTTCAGCGATTCCACGACTCTGCCTACTGACCTAAACGGCGTCGAGGTGTGGGTGAATGGCGCGCCGGTGCCCGTGTATTTCATCAGTCCCGGCCAGGTGAATGCGCAGGCCCCAGCTAACGTGAGTGGCGCGATGACCGTGCAGATATTCCGTCTCGGGCTAGGCAGCAACGTCTTGACCGCCTCCGTCGCGCAGGTTCAACCTAGCCTCTATTTCTACCAGGCCAACTCGAAGAATTATGCCGCAGCCTTGTTTCATGACTATTCGCTGATGGGCGACCCCGCAATCGTTCCAGGAACGCACAAAGCCAAGCCCGGTGACATCATCCAACTCTACGCCGCGGGCTTGGGCCCGTCTCCTTCGGGCAGCGTCCTCACCGCGCCGGTTCCGATTACCGGCGTCAGCGTGACCCTCGGAACCACCAGCGCCCAAGTTTTAGCCGCCGACCTGGTTGCCCCGGGCCAATACCAGGTCAACTTCGTCGTGCCACAACTCGCCAATGGCGAATACGTTATCACGGTCTCCGCAGGCGGCAAAACATCGCCTGCGAACGTGGTCTTCGAGATCGGCCAGTAGGCGCGAACTAAAGCTCCGCTAGTGCCCGATGGACAAGGTGAATACTGATAGCGCCTTCGCCCACTGCCGAAGCCACTCGTTTTACATTCCCAGCCCGCACGTCGCCCACCGCAAACACTCCCAACAGACTGGTCTCCAGCATCTCCGGCGCGCGCGCCAACGGCCAGCTGCGGATTGCCGTCGCCGCCGCTTCCTTCCAGGTCGCCACCCGTCAGAATGAACCCTTTCGGATCCAGCGCCAGGCAGCCTTTCAGCCACTCCGTTCGCGGAGAAGCGCCCGTCATCAGAAAGAGATGGCGAATGCGAT
>CAVUQS010000007.1:0-17963 GCA_963743705.1 Bryobacterales bacterium
AACATGAGCCTACGGCACGGCCTTGGGCGGCTTGAGCCGGTCCACCAATCGCAGAAGATGACTCGCAAAAACAATCACTTCAGCGGCATCCTGCCCGTTCGTTGGGACATGTCGGTGGCTTTGCGGGTTTTTGTACATGCCGATGGCCCTGCAAATAACGCCATCATCGCTTCTTGCTCGGCTATCGGCAACCGATTCGCGCTGGCGCCAGCTTCGACTTGGCCATCGTAGCAGTTGCGACAATCGCGTCAGCCGCGGTTTTGGCCGTCGGAGCACCGCGGCCTCCCAACCCCAGCGTATTGGAACTGTGGGTGTGAGTTGCCGAGATGATGAAATTCTGGACAGGGCATCCGGTCGCTTTCGACGCTCTTGCACTCGCGTCGTCCACGATCTGGCCGGAGGCGCCGCCCAAATCTATTCCGACAAGCACCGCGCAGGCGCTTCCGTCGTCCACCACTATGACTCTTACAAATAGATGGTCGCGAATGGAATCTGTCGCGATTACCAAATCACTCTCTTTGGGCGTGATGTCCGCCTTGGCTGCTCCAGCGCGCAAACGGCCGGAGACCGGGTTTTGACCATACGCCGATCCGCCAGCGGCATTGTACCTGCAAATGCAATCAAAAAAAGCCGCACGTCTTTGATCCCTCAACAGTTTATGCTCGGTCGATCCTGGCTCCGCGCTGTGTTGCAACTCTCAAGCAACTCGCGCCTCTTCGTCAGTGGCTCGGTCATGACATCTCAGCCCCTGAGGACCAGCACGTCGAAGACGAAGAAATGCAGCGGTGCGCCCGTGTCGTCAGGCATCGGTATCAACAACTCAGCGCACGCGTGTGGACAAATTGATCGCACGACGGTAGTACTAAAGGAAAGCCAGCGGTTTTCCATCCGGCACGATCCGCAATGGCCGCCCGATGTTGCTCACGTATTCCTTGGTGTAATCGATACCTATCTTGTGGTAAATCGATGCCATGAAATCCGGCACCTGCACCGGCGTGTCAAGGATCCCCTTTCCATCCTTATCTGAAGCGCCGATCACACGGCCGCCCTGGATACCAGCGCCGGCCACCACCACGGAGAAGCATCCCGGCCAGTGGTCCCGGCCGCCGTTGGCATTGATTTCGGGCGTGCGGCCGAACTCGCCGGTCACCAGCACCAGCGTGGAATCCAGCATTCCGCGCTCGGACAAATCATCCAGCAGCGTTGCAAAAGCCGAGTCGAACTCGGGCAGGAAGCTGTTCGCCAGCAGCGGGAAGATATTGCTGTGGTGGTCCCACGCTTGACCCGCTTTGCTCACCGTGACGAAGCGGACTCCCGATTCCACCAGCCGCCGCGCCAGCAGGCAGGCTTGGCCCATGGTGGTCCGGCCGTAACGGTCGCGCAGTTTCTCAGGCTCCTGATTAATATCGAAGGCTTTCTTTGCAAGCGGCGAACGCATCAGATCGAGCGCCGTATGATAGTAGGAATCGATCGAGTTAAAGGTTCCCGTCGTATCCCAGGCGCGGATCTTCGAATCCACCATCGAGAGCAGCGAATAGCGCCCCTCCATGCGCGACCAGTCCACACCCATGGGCAGGTCAAGATCACGAACCGCATATTTTGGAACGTTTGCTTCGCCCGCATTAAACGGGTTGTAGGTCGCGCCCAGGAAGCCCGCCCGTGACGAATTTCCCGGAGATTGCGGAATCCAGACATAGCCAGGCAGTTCATTGCGCGGCCCCAGTTCCTTCTGTACCACAGACCCCATCGCAGGCGGTTGCAGCGTCGGGAGCGCATCATGGCCAGTCAGCAGCAGTGTTACGGCTTCGCCGTGCGCCGATTTCTTGTGCGTCATCGACCGGATTACAGTGTACTTATCGGCTTGCTTTGCGGTGAAAGGCAGGTGCTCGGTCACCTGCATGCCCGGGACATTCGTTGCGATGGTTTTGAAGACGCTTCGGAACTTAGGATCGCTGTCGGGCTTCGGATCAAACGAATCCATTTGACTGATGCCGCCCTGCAGGAAGAGATGGATGACGGAAATGTCTTTCTTCGCCTCGGCCTGCAGCGCGTCGGCCCAGGAAAGATAACCCCATGGCAATATCGCGCCAATTTTTAAAAAGCCTCGACGGTCGAACTGAGTCATCCGATCACCTCATGTCCTAGTGGTTATACATGAATTCATCCGAATTGAGAATCGCCCACAACAGGTCCTGAAACACCTGGCGCTTGTCTCTAGACGCAAGGGCGGTCCCGATTCGCGATTTCTCTTCAGCGGTGGGACGGCGCGCAAGCGACGACAGATAGATTCGGCTCAACTGCTGTTCATCGTTGAGCGCGGGGTCTGGTTTCCACTGTTCCACGCGCTTGTTGATCGTATCGCCGCTGATCAGGTGCAGAACCTGCACGATGTCGGGGACCGAATCCCGCTCGCAGATCGTTTCCCGGTTTGGCCGCCCGAATGCGCCCAACATATAATTTATTCCAGGCTGCGCGCTATAAACTTCCATGGCGCGCGTGCCCGGCGGGAAACCGCGGAACTTCTCCGGTATGCCTGTAACTTCCACAATCGTATCGAGCATCTGCTCGGCGATCATTCGTTTCATGTAATAGCGCGAGTAATTGATCGCGTCGTTGCGATTGGAGCCAGTCGGCTCGGCGCTCAGTTGGTACGTCCGCGAATTCAGAATCGTCCGGATCAGGCGTCGAAGGTCATACCCATGGCTGGATAAGTCTTTCGCCATGGCGTCCAGAAGGCCCGGATTGGTCGGCGGGTTGGTCACGCGGAAATCGTCGACATCTTCCACCAGCCCGCGCCCCAAATAAATCTTCCAGACCCGGTTCACGATCGCGCGCGAGAAGAACGGATTCTCTGGAGCGGTCATCCACTTTGCCAGATTGACGCGGACATCCTTATCCTGCTCGTCCGGCTCCACGGCGCCGTCCAGATACTTAGGAGCTGCCGCTTTATTGGTCTTGGGGTTGATGACTTCCCCTTCTTCCGCGTAGTAATGCTCGTTCTCATCGTCGTCGTGAATCTCTTTGATCTTCACGCGCGCGAAGAAAGCAGCAAAGCCATAGAAATCCTCTTGCGTCCATCTCTCCCACGGATGGTTGTGGCACTTAGCGCATTCCAGCCGCGTTCCCAGGAAGAGTTGGCTTACATTAGTGGCGTGGTCAGGCGCATTGGAATCGAAGCTGACGTTGTAGAAACTGGAAGGCCCCGGCCCGAAAAGATGGGCGCCTTGGCTGAGCAGCAACTCAGTCACCAGCTTGTCGTAAGGCTTATTCTCCTGGAATGACTGCTTCACCCACTCGTAAATGATGCGGGCGCCTTTTGGGCCGGCCTCGCGAGTTCCGGCGCGGAATAGCTCCGTATACCGAAGCGCCCAAAACTCCGAGAATTCGGGCCGTTGCAGCAGCGAGTCAATCAGCTTGGCGCGTTTGTCCGGCTCCTTTGAATTCAGGAATTGCTCGGCTTCCGTCTGTGCAGGCAGCAAGCCGATCGTATCCAGATAGACCCGGCGTAGAAAATGCTCGTCATTGGAAAGGCCAGACGGCTCGATATTGAGCCGCTTTAATTTGGAAAATACCCACTCGTCGATGTAGTTGTTTCGCGCTACATTGGGAAACGCCTGCGCCAGCGGAGGCTGCGGTACGTAGATCTTCGCCGCTACGGCCTGACCCAAAGTTCGCACCATTACTGCCGTCTCGCCGGACTTGATGCCTTCGATCTTTCCATCAGCCGAAACCTGCACGGTATCGGGATTATTGGAGCTATAGGCGACAAGGTGAGTCACATCCCTGCGCGTTCCGTCGGTATAAGTGGCGGTAGCAATAAGTTGTTGTTTACCGCCTTCGCCTTGCAGAGTTACTTCGGCCGGGTACACGGTCAGAGTGGCGATGCGTGGCGAACCGGCGCTATCGTACGACGCGCCGCCCTTAATCCAGTCCAGGATCGTGCGGTATTGCAGCGAACCGACGGCGAAGCGAACGCCGCCGCCGTGCGGCTTCTGAAACGTCGGCTTCTGTAAGATCAGACTCTGTTCCGGATGGTCGCGGTCGATCCGGGGGCCAATCGCTTTAAAATCGAGATCGGGCTCATAGCCGAACAGGGATAGTTTGAAGCCATTCTGCCCACGAATGGACCCATGGCAGTTCGAGCCAGCGCAGCCAGCCATGGTGAAGATCGGCACGACGTCCTTGACGAAGCTGAGCTTGGGCTCTTCGTGCGCCGCAAGGATTCTGACCGGCGCGACAGCTTGTGATCCGCCGCAACTTACCTTGAGACTTGTCTTGCCGTCCGCCTGAGCAGTGACCAGCGCGTCCTTGGAGACCGTCAACAGTGCGGGATTGGCAGGGGTAAACGTGCATTCCGCAGTTACATCGCGGCCTTCCCGGCTGACTGCTATGACCTGTGTCGCATTGCGGCCGGTAAGTTCGATTGACGGAGGATAGACCGTTAAGTCCGCGCTCCATGCGGGCAGGCACAGTACGAGCAACGCGAGACCGTTAGTTCTCATCGACGGCTACCTCTGCTCTTCCGGCTCTGGCGGCCGGATCAACTACGATGGGATGCGAGCGCCCAATCACTTTGCCGCCGGTAACAGCTTCCAGCACAATGGAGACCGGCTTCTCGATAGCAGCAGTTACCTTAATATCGGCCAGCGTGCCGCCAGGGCGAACCGTGGCCGTCTCAACGGTCACTCCGGCTGGCGCCTGGATCACATGCAGCTCCAAGGGCGCGTCGCCATCGTCGAGGCGCGTAACCACCACCGGAATAGTGCCCGGCTTACCTTTCGGCGCATTGACCCGATCGGGAACACCCAGAACCACCAGCGGCCGGTCGGCAACAGTCGCGTACCAATCCGTACTCTCCGCCGGTCCCCAGATCTTCCGCGTGGACGACCACCAATAGTTCGGGCTCACCACGTGATCCACTCTTTTGCCGTTGATTACTCCCCGCGCGTGGAAACGGACTAGGTTCAATCCGGGGTGCGTCCCTGCTGCGACGCTCAACGGATAGTCCACCCGGGTTCCGTCCAGGATCAAATCTTCCCCGCAAGTACCCTTGTAGTGCGTGGGCTCCACGGGGACCACGACTTTCGCCGGGCCAGTCACGCCCTCCGGCAGATTTTCAGCCCACACCTCGATCGGCGTGTTCCAGCCTTCGAGCCGCCTCACCTGCACCTGCACGATGTTCTCTCTCCCTCGAAACAGCGTCTCATCCGTGCCGACCAATCCCGCCGTGAAATCCGGCTCGGCCCTTTTCACCGTGAGACGGTAGGGGTAATTCGGATCGCCCAAAAACGCATTGTCGCGAACCGCCGCGGTGTAGCGTCCGGGTTGGAGGTGGACTACCAGATGCGGGTCCACATTCGCAGGTTCTTTGCCGGAATTCGTAGTAGGGTCATCCTGATATGCGATTCGCTTTCCGGATTCGTCATAGACAATGACGATCGGGTCCATGTGGAATCCGAGACGAAATGAATTGACGGCCAGCAGAACGTCCTGCGCCTGATCGATCTTGAAACTGAAATAGTCGATGGCGTGGGAGGCGTCAATCGTTCCGTTGGCCACCGTGGGCAAGGTGAGCTGGAATGCGTCTTTCTTGTGACGGGCGGTGTCGCCGTTCACTGTAACTTCGTGGTAATCGGAGACCGCAAACGCGATCGGCAGCGAGGCTCCGTCCACGTGCAGATGATAAATTCCAGGCTCCGTGTCTGGCGGAATCGCCATGCGCAGGACCGCCGAATCCTTGCTGCGTGAGATCACCTTACCGGTTGCGATTCCCTCGCCCAGCACGCCATCCCCGACGGTCTCCAGGTTGACTCCAACCAAGCGGACATCCACCGTTGTGCCGCGTTGCCCGCCAAGAGGCATCGCATGGTACACATGCGGCATTTCGCCGGCTATCAACCGGTAGTCCGCCGTTTCCGAGCCGCTCTCGCCCGTACCGTAAATTCGCACAAAATACGTGCCGGCCTTGCTGAACGTGTATGCCAGATGCGGATCCTTGAACCAGTAATAATCGTCGACGTACGCGAGCTGCGCTCCGCTTTCGTCGAGGAGACCGATCACTGAATCGAGGCCGGATTGGTTGCGCTCCGCGCTGATATCGAAAACCAACGTCTCGCCCGCGCGGGCGGTGAACTTGAAATAGTCGTAATCCCCTGCCCGAATCGTGCCATTGATGAGAATGGGGAATTCGATCGCCTGCGCGTGCGCCGCGTCGTTGTTCGGCTCCTTCTCGAAGGATTCGGGACGCGTGCCCACATCGAACCATGCGAGGCCCGACCCGTGCGGCGCGATTACCCGGAAATCGTGGCGGCCTGGCTCCGTACTGGCATCCACGTGGACGCGAGCCTTGATCAAGTTATATTCCACAGACACGATTTGCGCCATCAGCTTAGGTGTGGAAAAACGGATTTCGGAGGCGTTTTGAAAGTCGCTGCCGCGGATGGTAACGTCTATGTCCGTACCGCGCTGCGCTCCATGCGGGAAAATACCGCGGATTTGCGGACGGGTGGGGGGCATTTTCTGTCCCTGGACCAGCGCAGGAAGCAGAGCGAAGACAAGCACAATACGAGCACGCACACGCCCTCCAAACCTAATACTCTATGCGAATTGTTAACGCGTTGCAATTCTCCTTCATCTGGAGTACCTGAACCTGCCCGTCGATCCAACATGCTGTACCTGGCGCCTGGAATCTGCCGAACCTGTCAATCGGCGCCGGGCGGCGCCTGCGTCCGCCAGGCTTTGAAATCCGCCGAGTTCCGTTTCGCCATCGCCTTCGCGGCGTTCTCCAGCCAAGACTTTGGCAGGCCCTTGAGGTGCTCGACGATTTTTGCTGCGGCGCCGGGCGTTCCGAGGTGAATGTTCGCCACCTCGGTTGCGCAGGCTTCCATGAGACGGGTCACTTCTTTTTTCCGTAGCAAAGAGGTGGGTTCGACTCGCGCTATATCTGGTCCAATCCGCACTACATACAAGCCCTTCCAAACTCCCGATCGTAGATTGGGAGTATGACGCGCGGTCTCCAAAACAGTGTTGTGATAGGTTCGAACGTTGCTTTCATGCCCGGCAGCCCAGGCTCCGGCGGGCACGGGGATATAACGCGCCTGTGACGCCAACGGGCCACCCATCCAATCTGCGATCCCGACATACTTGGGCCGCCCGAGCGAGCCCAGGCCAGCGACCCGAGTGAGGATGTCGAATGGCGCGTCCATCGGCAGTGATCGTTCTAATGCTTCACGGACTTCGCTTGGGATACTCGTCGCTCTCGGCAACGCGAGAAACTTCCGCCAGTATTGCTGCGGAGCTCTCTGTCTCGGCCGGACTAATGAGCTCAGCCACGCATGTCTTGCGCCCAAGACATAAGGCGATCCACCGCGGATCAATGTTTCGGAATAGGCTTTACTCATCATCCGGCAAACTTGATTCAGATCGGTTCTTGCTGCGAGATAGTCGGCCGAGACGAAAAGACTGGCCGCAAGCCGGACCAGGTCGCTGGGGTATGGAAGAGGATACGCCTCGTCAAAGGTTGTTAGTCCCCATGCAACCCGTCCCTCCGGATCGAGCCACGTGCCGAATGCTTCAATGTTCACCTCTCCGGCACAGAGTGCCATCGGCGCTTCGGCCAGATCAGGACATTCCCTCGGCCAAACTTCAGTCCATCGGTAAAACGTGGCGCGCAAGAACGCTAGAGCGGAGATTGACATCGCTCTATGCTTGATCTGGAAATCCTTTTCGACAACCGGGGTCAGCTTCCTTAGCCACTTTTCATAGTGCCGCGTCGATTCGACGATGTCGCGCAATTTTCCCCGGACGCGGGGCGCCTCCCAGTCGCGCTCAGCAAAGGTGTCGCCGGGTACGGCGACGCCTCCCAATCCACTAGCTAATCCCCGGAGAGCGGCAAGCAAAGCACTCGGATCTTGCCCGCTACTAAGATCCACAGCCTGCCACTTCCGCAACTTTCTTGGTAACTCACAGGGTTCGAGCAATATCGGAAAGAGAAAATTCGAAGGTCTCGATTGGGCCTCGGCGGCAGCCAGCACCAGCCGAATCTCATCCTTGAGAAACGTTCGTTTGTGTTTTACGCGCGGCGACAGGCACACCAACACCGCATCGCTTCGGCGAATCGCCTTCTCGATTTCTTGTTCCCAATCGGTCCCGGGCGCGAGCGAGCGGATATCGAACCAGCAGTCGACGCCTTCGGCGGAAAGTTGCTCGCACAACCTGGCAACTGTGGCTTTGTCTTCCGACGCATGGCACACAAATACTCGCAAAGTCCGGAAAGCGGGGGCGGTCAGAGAGCGCATGAGGTCTTGATCCCGAAGTCTTGCAGCTTCAAGTCCCAGTCATCCTAACATGGGCCGCGATCCGTTCATCTCCGGCGACGCTCTCGAAACTTGCCCGGGCCCGGTCTCAATTTTCGCCGGGCTTATCGGCGTGGTCGATCACGATCACTTCGACCGGCCGTTTTTTCGCCGCCAGGCGCAGGCCGAGTTGCTCCTGGATCGCGGTTGGAAGCGATGGCGGGCTATCCGGCCGCGAATGGTCGCTATTCCTCCGGCGGCATTTTCCCGTGGATTACCAGATCATTGAAGATTTCCAGGGTGCGGCGGTATTGCTCTAGCGCCCGCATTTCCCCCGCGCATGCAGCCTGAAACGCCTGTTGCCCGTCGGGCCGTTCCGGCGCTAGCAGATCGAGAATTGCGAGCGCTTCCCGCGTCATGCCGGCCGACCGCCGATATTCAGCATGTGCCTCGTCTAACCGCGTGCGCCACAGGGTCTCCAACGCGAGCCTTTGCTGGTAGACGGTCGCCACAAGGAAATACAAACACTGACAATCGGCAGGAGTAGCGAGACGGCCGCGAAGGGCGCGTCAGTCGATCCCAACCTGCCCGCCGGCAGAGGGATAGGCGATTTGGCGCGGTCTCTCCAGATACGTTCACGCTGTAGAGCCCTGCTCAGGGAGGAACGCTTCCTGCCTCGCGCGCGTCAGTCTGCCATGGGAAAGCGCGTCCTTCTGGCATTTGCTGCCACGGCGGCCTTGGCGGTCCCCATGGCCGCGCAGAGGTTCGAGGCGGTCACCGTCAAGCCTTGCGGGGACGCCGCAAGCGACCGCCGAACCGGAGAGGTCTTCCCCGGTAACAGGGGCGGGCGTGCTTCTCCCAATCGCATCGATCTGGGCTGCTGGACGGTGAAAGATCTGATCCTCTCGGCATACGTCCGATATGCGAACGGCCGTGACCACTCGTTCCTGGCGCTCGCGTCGATGCCGGTCGAGGGAGCCGAGGACTGGATAAACTTCGATCGCTTCAATATCGAGGCGAAAGCGAGCGGCGCTCCCGGTCAGGAGGAGATGCGAGGCCCGATGATGCAAGCGCTTCTCGAAGACCGCTTCCAGTTGAAGATCCACCGCGAAACCAGGGAGGTCCCGGTGTATGACCTGAGGGTCGGCGAGGGAGGTTTCAGCCTGCGCCCGTCAAAAGTGAAGACTGCGCCCGACCGGCTCTCCTCAGGCCTGAACGGAACGATCGTGGTCGAAGCGCAGGCGGCCAGCCTCAACGGGCTTGCCTGGTTGCTCAGCCTGCGCCCTGCAGGACTTAATCGCCCTGTTATAGACAGGACGGGAATTGCGGGGCTCTTCGATTTTGAGTTGGCGTACTCGCGCGAAGGCTCCGCGCCGCGGTCCCGGGCTGCCGCACCCGCTTCGCAGCCGACATCCGTTTCTGTCACCGTCAGGTGTAACGGGCCAGACGCCTGCGTGGGCGAAGCGAACGCGGGCGGAGCGTCGGGGATGGCGGACGCCCTCCCGGCCCCTTCCATCCTGACCGCGTTGCAGGCGGTCGGCTTACGGCTGGAGCCGGCGATGGGACCGCGCGAATTCCTCGTGATCGACCGCGTCCAGAGGCCATCCGGCAACTGACCAGGCTCGGTCCGATTATCCGGCCGAAGTTGAGCCGCTTATTGCGTTTCGAACAGACTGGCCGCGCGCGGGTCAAGCCAGTCACGGCGCCTACGAATGCCGGCACGTGCTGTGCTCGTCGCCTGTGATATTGCAGTTTCCAAGTCCGCGCTAGACTCGCAAACTGAGCGCGCCAATTCTCCGTTTCACGCTGAACCAGCACGCTTCAAAGCCGGTCTATCGCCGCGAGAACCGATTCTGGCCTTGGCGCAACGTCGGGCGAAATGTGACGCAACGGGCGTTCGTTTCGCAGGCCCGGCACGGACGCAGCGCTATTTCGCCGCTTTAGCGGCCGCAGCCCGGACTGCCGCCCAACGCTTCTTCGTGGCGTCGATGATTCTCTGCCGGCCCGCCGCGCTCAGCTTCCGCTTCGGCTTCTTCGCGGCGGGCTTGGCAGTCTCGGCCGCTGCGCCGGATTTGTTCTTGGTCGCAGCCCATCTCTTCCGCTGCGCTTCGGCGATCCGTTCCCTGGCGGCCGCGCTCATCTTACGCCGTTTGCCCGTAGGCGCCGGCGTGGCCGCAGGCTCGGGGCTACCGCCGGTCAGCAGTTGACGGAGTTCTGCAATGTGTGCGTCCAGGCGTTGCTTTTGCGCCTGGAATCCTTCAATTGCCGCAGCCAGGATCTCATCGTTGAATTTAGTCGGCATGTACCCTCAAATTGGCAGTGAGTCTGATAAATCGGACACTTATGTCTTGATTCTAGCAAGCTGTAGCTCCTTACGCATTGCCTGCAGGAATTTTGCGGTCGCTGGCGATTTGAACTCTTGATATACACTTGCTTCGTGACGAAGATAGTCAAGATCGCCATGCTCGCGCCCGCACTCCTGTTGGCCGCTAACGGACAACCATTGCGCAAGGCCGAATTCGAAGTCGCCTCCATCAAGACCAACGCGCCCCAGGCTGGCTTTCACTTCGCCGCGGACGCTGTATCCGGCGGCCCCGGCACGCCCGATCCCGGCATGTTCCGCTGCTCCAAATGCTCTCTCGCCACCTTGATCATCAAAGCCTTCACGCTGCAGCCCTACCAGTTCCCGGGGAGGGCGTCGCTCGGCGACAATACTTACGACATCCTGGCTCAAATCCCAACCGGGGCTAGCGAGGACGAATTTTCGTCCATGCTCCAAAACCTGCTCAAAGACCGCTTCGGCCTCACCTGGCACTTCGATGAGAAGAAGATGAAGGGCTACCGCCTAGTCGTCAGCAAGGATGGCCCGAAACTCAAGCAGTCGACTGAAGCATCCCTCCCGCCCACCGATCAGCACCGCTCGGGACAAGGTGAATCGCACAGCCACAGCGGTGTTATCGCTTTTGGCGCTTCGGCCAGCTACCGCGCCTCTAACCGAACCATCGCCGACCTCGCGCGCATCCTCTCCGATCAAACCGGTCTCCCCGTCGATGATCAAACCGGCCTTGCGGACAAGTACGATATTGCCCTTCGCTGGTCCGGCACTGCCGCTGGCCATACCGGCAATCACGCCGATTCCGGCTCATTCGCCGGCGGCGCTGGACATGCCGGCCACGATGGCGGAGCCGCCCCGTCCGGCGTGGCCGCCGACCCCACTGACCTCACCCTCTTCGACGCTCTCCAGCAGCAACTCGGCTTGAAATTAGTTCCCGCCGAGCAAGCCATTGCCCGCCTGTTCGTCATAGATCGGGTGGCGCAGCGCCCCACTGAGAACTGATCCCGGACGGGCTCGCCGCGTCGCGCCAGCCTACTTTAGGAACTTCAGTAGCGGCGGATAAAAAGCAGCCGGCGCTTCCAGATGCGGAACGTGGCCTAGATTGGGCAGAATCACCAGTTCCGCGCCGGGAATCGTATCCGCGACATGCTTCGCCAGCTTCGGAAAATCCGAACCGTCCTTCTCCCCGCCAATTACCAGCGTCTTCACCTTGATCTTCGCCCAGTCGTATACCACCGGATCGAGATAGAGCATCTGCTGGTAGATGGATCGCACCATCGCCAGCCGAGGCCAGTCACCGCTCAGCGTTGGAGCGTAAAGAATCCGCACATACTCCTCGTACTCCGGCTTCCAGGCGCCGGGCGAAGGGAAGTAGCGCCGTATGTTCGCGTAGAATCCCTGCCAACGCTGGTCGTTGGTCTGCGCCATCGTGGCCCTGTACGCTTCGTCCGCGCTACGCCAAGGGCGTTCGTAGCGGATATCGGTCAGCCCGATCGGATCGTATATCACGGCCCGTTCGGTTATATCCGGAAACGACGCTGCGAAGCGCGCGGCCAGCATGCCGCCCATTGAATGCCCCACAATCGATACCTTCCCAATGCCCAGGGACTCCAACAATTTCCGGCTATTCAGAGCCATGTCGTGGAAGTTGTATGGGATGATCGGCTTCGACGATCGCCCGAATCCAATCTGGTCGGGCACTACCACGCGGAAGCCCTCCTTGCGCAATGCTTCTATCGGCCCCGCAAAATAGAACCCTCCGAAATTCATCCCATGGAACAGTACGGCCGTGCGCCCGTTCGGCGGTCCTGCGGGTGGAACATCCATATAAGCCATCCGCACGTCCTGGCCATAGAGCACGAGCGGCAGGTATGAGACTGGGTAAGGGTAAGCGATGTCCTCGTAAGTGATGCTGCCCGGCTTCACATCCAGGGGCGCCTTGGGTGGCGCAGCGTTCTGGGTGTAAAGTCGTCCAGCAAGACAGAGAAGCAAACAGAAAGCCCGCATCGGGAAGCCTCCGTGCTCATCCTATGCTGAACGTCGCTGGAATGGAAGGTCTCGCGAAAAGACTGCGTCCGCTTAAGCAGTTGCCCTGCGCCCAGCCAACCGCCGTCTAACTGCGCTCCAGACAGCGGATGGCAGTTGTTGGCACAGCTGACGCGCGGACAGCGTCATCCCGATCTGCACCCATTCAATACCAAGGGCGTCGGGTGGCACCCGATGCGGCGCCAGTAGCGGTAAACGGTCAATCGCTTCCTTCGCCGCGTAAACAACAATATTCTGTCTGTACCACCATTCGATGCGGGAATCGGTGAGAATCGCCGGGCGGATCGGATCGAACATCGTGAACCCGAGCGCGCTGAATAGCTCCCTCCAATAAGAAGGAAGCCTTTCATTGATGTGATTCGTTCCACGCTGGCCTGGTATCGCCGCCGAAAAAAGTATAAGTGGCGCCACGGAAGTAAGCTGCCGCACCAGCACGCTTGCCATCGTGGCAGGCAGATGCTCCGCGACTTCCAGGCAGACGGCTAGATCGTATCGGCCGGACAACGCGAAGGGCTTATTGAGATGGACTGCGGAGAAGCATTCTTGCGGAATGAGCAAGCTTGCGGCGTCCACATAATCTCCATCGATGCCCTGGATTTTCTTAACACCGGCGTTTCGAAATGCGCGGAGCCACGCGCCTCGGCCGCAGCCGACGTCAATCACGCTCTGGGGCTGTGCGAGTTCCAGGACCAGCGGAACAACCAACTGCGCGGATTGAAGCGAACCCTTCTCGATCGCGTCAAAAAATTCCCCCGAGTACGGGGTTGCTACGTTGGGTTTAGCTGAAGTGATATTAGTCATGCTCGTAGTACCGTGATGCCGCTGCGGCCCGAAGAAATGTCAAGTGATAGTAACCGTCTTCCGCGATGTAAATCAATCGGTTTAAACCAGTAGAACCCCGCTTTCCACGCAACGTACTGAGGCTCACAAATCGAGAGTTCGCAAGTAAATACTGCCGTGGAATTGTATATCGCGAACCGCCCCGAGCCGAAATCGATTGACATGATTCCCTACATACGTCAAGCTATACAGAGTAGGTTGTTATCGTCCCGACTTCTATGGCTTAGCCTAGGGGCCCAAAAAGGGCGGTAGCTTGTTCTTCTTCCCACCACCCCTAAAAATCTGAGAAGCGTCTGTTTGGGCGTCCGTGTTTCCAAAATGAGTGGAGTTTGCGGAATCTTTCGCCGCGATGGTGAGCCTGCCGTACAGCGGGCCGTAACGGCCATGCTCGGAAAAATGCGGCATCGCGGACCCGACCGCGAAGCCACGTGGAATTCCGGCCCGGTCTGTCTGGGTCACTGCATGCTCCACGTTACGCCGGAGTCGCTTCGTGAGGTGCTCCCGCGCGCCGAAGGAGATCGCTATGCGATCACGGCGGATGCCCGGATCGACAACCGCGCCGAGTTGATCGCGAGTCTAAGTCTCGACCCGCACGAGTTCTATTCCGACTCCGATCTCATCCTTCGCGCGTATGAGAAATGGGGCGAGGAATGCCCCAATCAGCTGATCGGCGATTTCGCTTTCGCGATCTGGGATGGCGCCAATCGCCGCATGTTCTGCGCGTGCGATCCGATGGGCGTGAAGGGCCTGTATTACCATCTGACCGCCAAGGCGTTTTCTTTCGGTTCCGAGATCAAAGCGCTGCTCGCGTTACCAGACGTGCCCCGCGAGCTCAATGAACTGCGCGTCGCGGAGTATCTGGTCACGTTGTTTGAGGATCGGGAAGGCACTCTCTATCGGGGAATTCTACGGTTACCCGGCGCACACTGTCTGACAGTGGACGCCGATAATGTAAAACTTAGGCAGTATTGGTCGCTAGATCCGCGTCGCGAGATTCGCCTCGGTTCGGACGAAGAGTACGCAGAGGCCTTTCGAGAGGTATTCTTCGAGGCGGTCCGGTGCCGCACGCGAAGCGCCTACCCGATCGGCAGTTCCCTGAGCGGAGGGCTCGACTCGTCCGCGATTGCCTGCGCCGCGCGCGCCTTAAGGTCCGACGAGGCCGGGCCGCTGCACACTTTTTCGCTTGTCTTCCCCGGTCTGCCCGCGGAAGATCGCCGCGTGATTGATGAGCGCTCGCACATTCAAACCGTGCTGGACACCGGCGGTTTTGAGCCGCACTCGATCGAAGCCGACAAGCTGAGCCCAATGGGTCACGTGGATCGAGTGCATTATCATCTGGACAATGCGAACGCAGCCCCAAATCTATATCTGCACTGGGCAATGTACGATTCGGCTAAACAGCACGGCGTCCGGGTTTTTCTCGACGGCTTTGACGGCGATTCCGCGGTTTCGCACGGATTCGAGCGGCTGACAGAACTGGGACAGACGCTACGCTGGCCCACTCTTTGGCGCGAGATCACTTCGTTATCGCGTCATCAACTCGCGGGCATCCGGCGTAGGCGCATCTTCAAAGAATACTGTTTGAAACCCCTCACGCCGCGCTGGGCGTACCTGTCATGGCAGGTCCTGCACGGAAGACCGCGCGAAGCTTTGTCGCAAAACCTTGTCATCAGCCGGCAACTGAAACTCCGTACCGGCATCGAGCGTCGGGCGCGTGCTCTGCTCGAGCCGCAGAAAAGCTGGACCCTCACTCGCTCCGCACGCCAATGTCACGCGGACACCATCAACCAGGCGCTGTACTCCTACACGTTGGATATCAGCGATAAGGCCAGCGCGGCGTTCGGGGTGGAAGCCCGCTATCCGTTTTTCGACCGGCGGCTCCTGGAATTCTGCGTTGCGCTTCCGGCCGAACAAAAACTGGGAGGCGGCTGGAACCGCTGGATCATGCGGCGCGCCATGACCGGCGTTCTGCCGGAAGGCATCCAGTGGCGGCCCAATAAAGGCAACCTCAGCCTGAATTTTCATCGCCGGTTGTTGGACTTCGACCGCGAAAAGCTTGAACAGGTCGCGCTGCACCGCTCGCTCGATCTGGCTCCTTACCTGGATTTCGACGCCATGCAATCCGTTTACCGCGAATACGAGAAGAGCCACGCCCAAAGCCGGGGCGAGTCGATCCAACTCTTCATCGCGGTCAATTTGGCGCTCTGGCTGCGTTCGATGAAATTCGCCGCGTAGCGGGTTTCACTTGACCGGTTTTCACCGGTAGACTGCCGGCCAGCGGAGTACTTCTGCTGGTTGGGGAAAGGAGGAAAAATTATGAATGAACCGACTAAGAAGCAGTGGAATCAACCTCAGTTGCGAGTTCTCGGTAATGTTGAAAGTCTGACGCTAATTAAATCGAAGAATTTCGGCAGCAGCGACGGGTTTATGTTCAACAACACGCCAATCAGCGGTTGAACCTGCGGGCCCAATGAGGACGGCGGCGTCTGACGCTGCCGTCCTCATACACTTTTGCCCGGACCCATGAGATATGCTTGCGGTTGCGAGGTTCGCCCTTTCGTGCAGCGTTTGACCGCTTTTGGATTATTTATTGCAATCGCCGCGATGTCGCTACTGCCCGCGCCGTGGAAGGGACGCTTCGCCACGCGAGGGCCGCTGCACAGCTTGGAACACATCCTCGCGTTCTGCGCTCTGTACCTGCTATTGAGCGATCGCCAAAGCGACTGGCGCATTTATTCCGCGGCGGCAATCGCAGTCTTCGCGTTTGGACTGCTGCTCGAAGCCCTGCAAACCCGCGTCTATACAATTCCCATCGAATCCACCGACGTCTTTTACGACGCGCTCGGTGTCACCCTGGGCTTACTCGCCAGATTCTCCGACCGGATCCGCCCCTCCAGTTAGCCTCATCCACCCACCTGAGTGTTTGTCACGCCCGCGCCGATATTCACCGCGGGCGTCGCTCCGGTTACCTGGTTCGCATTCACCAGGTTCGAATCCACGAGCCCTCCGGCTTGACCGTAATCATTCTCAAAGTTTACCCCCACCCCCGAGTTATTCCCCGTGAGTATGTTGTTGGCCACCTGATTATTGCTCACCGAACACTGGGGCGTATTGCATTGGAACCAGATCAGTCCCCGCGGAAGCGCCGCGGCCGGAGCGACTGTAACAGTATTTCCCTGGATGATATTTGCGTTGACGTTCGGCCATGACTCGCGTGTTGTTCCGGCATAAATGCCTCCCGCAATCGTGTTGTTTTGGATGAGGTTCCCACTGCCGCCGTTGATGGCCAGGACATAAGTGGTATTCGCTTGCGTATTAACAATGGCGTTACTAATAGCCGCAACATTGCTGGTGGACACTAACTCGATCCCGTCGATGCCCATCGTATAACCGCCCGCGTCGATGTTATTTCCAGAGATAGACCCGCCGGCCAGCGTGGAATAGGATATTCCGCCGTTGCACTGTCTCAAAAGAGTAATTGTGTTGTTATCGACGTCCACGTTTGCCGGCGGGAGCGAACTGGCGCCGAAGGCTCCCACTTCGATTGCGAAGTTGTCGCCGCCATGCACAATCGTGTTGTCGTGGATGCTAATATTCGACGCGCTGGCGCCAGCCAAATAGGTATGTACGCCGATCGTGTCGACGCCCGCCGGCGCGGCAGCCGAAGAGTCGATGGTATTCGATGCGATTTCCAGGTTATCGATGCCATCCTGGGCGAAGATTGGGCTGCTGCCGTTTTGGTCGATGACGCTCCCTGAAATATTAACGCCGCTAGAGCTGTAGATCGCTATGCCGATTCCCGCCGCTCCAGAAACGGTCGACGCGTGAACCCGTACCCCTTGGGCGCCGCTCATTGTAATCAGGCCGCCTGAGTAAGAGTTGCGCGCGCCGTCAAGCGTGCAACCCTCGATGGTGACATTCTGCCCGGTAATCTGAATGGCGTCGCCCGAGAAACCTTTCGCAATGAGGGCGCCGGGCGCGCAGCGCAACGTCACGCCTTGTCCGTTCAACAGGAGTGGTGCGTTGAGTGTGGTCGTATACCCGTCCGTCAACAGAATCTCTGACGTATTCCCCGCCGCGGCCACGGCTGCGGCCAACGACGTATACGCGCTAGCCAGGTAAACATTGGGCCCGACGACCGTCCATCTGTTCTTCATCATGCAGGCGTAGAGCGCCGGATTTCTGCCTGCCAGCAGGAGCAACGGAAAGGGAATCGTGCCTGGGGAACATTCGCGCGGCAGCACGGAGACCAGTTGGACGCCCGCGCCTTGACGCAGGAGGGCCCATCGTCCATCGACGCATTTTGTAGCGGCTCCGGTGTTGGTATTTAAGACGAAGCCGGAACCGCTGCAGCCGCCCCGAGGATCAAAAGGCGCCAACCGCACCGTTGGTGAGTTTTGCGCTGGACTCGGGAATACGGCCAACGCCAGGGGAATCAGCCAGATCGT
>CAVUQS010000008.1:0-31205 GCA_963743705.1 Bryobacterales bacterium
ATCCGGGGGGCGACAACTGGGATGCTGGCAACCCAACGAGTTGGAACAGGTATACCTACGCGAACGGCGATCCGATTAACTTTGGGGACCCTGGAGGCCTAGCAACCTGTGGTAGCTACGTCGTTGGTGGCACCGGTGAAACTGTGAGCCAAATAATGAACGGCAGCAGCGATTTGAGCTACCTAGCGCAGACGATCTGGCACGAGGCCGGGCCAATGTATAACAGCGATATCAGCGATCCTAGCAATTTTGAAACGGAGCAGGCGTATATCGGCACGGCCCTTATGAACCGTTATGACATGGCGAATGGCAGGCTATTTGGGTGGACGACGGGCGGAACACTCGAAGACACGGCGTTCGGGTCACGGGGGAACACGTCGATCTCAGCCATCGTGCTCCAAGCTGCTGGAAATAACCAATCCTGGGGTGATTTCACCAATGGGCACCTCAACAGCAGCATTCAGAGTACGCTCAACAGTGTGCTCAACACCGACACGAGCGTTGGCCCGCAGGTATCAGTCAATGGATCGCCAACGTCCATCAACTCTTCGTGCTTCGCGATCGACTCCGCAATCGATACAGCCCTTGCAGTTATGGGCGGAGAACGGGTAAATCCGGCCGGGACCATCCTGCTGTACTGGAACCTGGGACCAGCAAATGGAAGCGCAGCCCCTGCGCCGGGGCTGGTTACTGTCCCCAAGATTCGGCCTAACGGAAACACGTTCTACGGTCTTCTAACAAGTTCGCCTGTTACCGGCGGCCGACCGGTGCGCCTTCCGAACCCGTTGCCTAGACCCCCTGTAGTGACTCACAGACCTTGGTAAATATCGTAATGAGCGCCAAATCCATTACCTCGCTAGGCCCGCTCGTGCTGCTGCTGACCCCGCAAATCGGGCTGGCGTCGGATGTCGGATGCAATGGAGAAGCAGCCTCGCGCCTCTCGCAAATCCGCGAAAGATGGCAATGGGAGATGTTCTGGGACGCAGGGGTGAAAATCCCGCCAGATGCAGCGGGAAAGCGCATCCATGTCGAGGTGTTTTGGAATCGGGATGAAGTCGGCTTTTGCTCCCTCGATCTTGGCTCCTGTGCAAAGTACGCCATCATTGGCGACATGCTCGGCCAAATGACCGCGTCCGCCGCCATACCCGAGCAGCAGCGAAACCTTGCTGCCGCGACGGAGGCATTCCTCAACGCGCCAGTCCTGCCGCCAGTTGTAACGCGCGTGCCGAGTGGCAGCTCGGGCAATGATCGGACTGGCACAGTATTCAGCAATGGCAAGCAAAGCATCAGCCTACCGGCACCCTCCCGAAGCGGAGGAGGCCAGGGCGCTTCATTCCGCGCCTGTACAACGGAGGAAGCGGTACCCTCACCTGAGCCTCCTGAAACGCTCCGTAAGAGAACCACACCGGACGATCTGCCTCAAGTAAAGACTCTGTTAACCCACATGGGACAGAACATTCCCCCGGCGATGCGGGCATCAACCGAGTTCATCGTGCCATCCTACAGTGAACCGGATCCCATGATCTATATCCTGGTAAGGACAAAGGGCAGCTCCGATTCCATCATCTTCCTGATGCGTGACGGGCAAAGTCAATTGTGGAAGGTCGGTGGGCACTTCGAGGCGCCAATGGGTCAGTTTCAGCTCGATAGGCTCGTACCCAAGATCCTGGCGCGCCAAATGGCAGTCGTCAAGGCGGGGTAGCGGAACGCTGCTGCTACGGACCCTGCCCTGCCGCTCAATCCCGCCCCCGACCTCGCCGCCCTCTCATCCGACAGAGATGGGTGCAGAAGGCGAATCGCTTCTGCCAACGCTGCGAGGAAACCTGAGTTCGATACTCCGGCATGGCCCACTTCGATATTTACATTTGGCCCACCTGAGAATTGATATTTCGCCTCAGTTCGCCGACTTTCGGTAAGTCCTCTCGGTATTCCCCAACGCTGGGAATGCGTCGCCACACTGCAATTTTGCCACTGGACCTGGCGGCCATTCACCTGAGTTCCAGGGAAAAGCGATTTTTTTGTAACGGCTTTCCGTTCAATAGTTCAACTGTGGAAATCGCTCGGAGGCTGCGGCCAAATGCGCGGTGAAGGCTGGCGCACCTGCTATGAAGGGAATGGGCGGTGATGGGGGTTGGAGTTCTTCAAGGAATGGAAGAGGGTTCAGAGAAACCCGACGACGGAGGTTCTTCGAGTCAGCGAGTTTGCGCGGCGCAGATTGGGATTCGAGGCGGATGACCGGCAGGCGGCGGTGCTGAATTCGCAGGCGAAGCGCGGGATTCTGAATTGTACGCGGCAGTGGGGGAAATCGACCGTGCTGGCGGTGAAGGCGGTGCATCGGGCGTGGACGGTGGCGGGGAGCCTGGTGCTGGTGGCGAGTCCGTCGGAGCGGCAGAGCGCGGAGTTCTTGCGGAAGGCCGCGGGGTTCTTGATGAGGCTGGGCGTGCCGCGCCGGGGCGACGGCGATAATGCGAGTTCGCTGGCGCTGCCGAACGGGAGCCGGATCGTGGGGCTGCCGGGGACCGAGGGAACGGTGCGCGGGTTCTCGGCGGTCTCGATGCTGCTGATCGATGAGGCGGCGAGCGTGCAGGATGCGACTTATAAATCGCTGCGTCCGATGCTGGCGGTGGGTAAGGGCGATCTATGGCTGATGAGTACGCCGCGGGGCCAGCGCGGGTTTTTTTATGAGTCTTGGATTAATGGCGGGGAGACTTGGGAGCGGCATTCGGTTCCGGCGACGGAGTGTCCGCGGATTGAGGCGGGGTTTTTGGAGGAGGAGCGGGGCGAGTTGGGGAGTACGTGGTTTGCGCAGGAGTATTTGTGTGAGTTCGTGGATGGGGGCGGCGGGTGGTTCGGGCGAAGGCTGGTGGAGGGGGCGTTGAGCGGGGATGAGCCGCTGTGGTTGTGAGGGGGGAAGGGCTTTGACGCAGAGGCGCGGAGGCGCAGAGATACGGAGAGCAACGCGAGGATGCGGGGATGCGGGGATGAGTGGCGGGCAGAGGTTTGGAGGTTGTCAGGGGGTACGTGAATCATCGACGGCGCGGGGGCGAGCTAAAGCTCGCTGCAGGCTGAAGGCCTGCCCTACAGCGGAAAGAGGATTATGTTTTTTGTGGGGGTGGATTTGGGGCAACGGCGAGACCATACGGCGGTGGCGGTGGTGGAGCGAATAGCGGGAGAGTCGCGGACGTTCGATCCGGTGGCGTGGAGGACTCGCGCGGAGGCTTTGCCGGATGAGTGGGTGGTGCGGTACCTGGAGAGGATGCCGTTGGGGACGCCTTATACGGAGGTGACGGCGCGGATTGTGGCGCTGGCGCGGCATGAGCAATTGCGGGGCAAATGCCAACTGGTGGTGGACGCGACGGGCGTCGGCACGCCGGTGGTGGATATGCTGCGGGCGGCGCGGCCGGGATGCGCGATCGCGCCGGTGTGGATCACGGGCGGGCAGAAGGAACGATTCGATGGCGCGCTTTGGCATGTGCCGAAGCTGGATCTGCTGGCGCGGCTGCAGGCGCTGCTGGAAACGAAGCGGCTGCGGATCGCGCGGAGTCATGCGGGACGCGGGGACGCTGGTGCGGGAGCTGGTGAGCATGCGATCGGAACGCCAGCGGAGCGGACATTTGAAAATTGGGGCGGAAGGCGCGGGTGAGCACGATGACCTGGCGCTGGCTGTGGCCCTCGCCGTATGGCCGGGACGGAAGGCGCGCGGGGGGGAACAGGGCGCGCGGTTGATCTAAAGTCTCTTGCCGATAAGATAGAATCCGCTTGCGCGAGCGGGCGGACTTCACTGCACGCCGATGGTGACTGCGTTGCTCGGGCGGCCAAGGTACGTCAGGCGCACAGGAATCCCGGCGCCGGAGGCAACACCGCCAGGCACACGGAGGTTCACTTGGTTGTAGCCCGGATAACCTGGGCGGCGCCGAAATACAGAATCCCGGCAAGCCGGCCACCGATGGCCACCTGCGGAGGAATCAGACCGCCATTGTTCAGACTGGTGGTGTACATCGACAAGACCTCTCCCGCAACGGCTGGACTATCAGGCGAGGCGATTTCTCCGCTGGACGCATGCCAGATTGCGCCCTGCACTCTCCCGTCGCTCGCGACAGCGAACAACTTGGGCGCAGGCGTCAATACACTGGGGGTGTAGAGTTCGGCAGGGGAGAGGGAGACGCCAAGAGAGAGGGAGACGCCGCCGCCCCCGGCGTGGCCCCCGGCGATCAATACCCGGCCATTATTGAGCAGCGTGGCCGTGTGGTTGCTCCGCGCCGCAATCATAGCGCTCGTGGGACGGAACGTCCCCGCAACAGGGTCATAGAGTTCCGCGCTGGCGAGAGACCCGCCGCCGGGCACATAGCTGCCGGTCATCAAGACATTGCCGTCGGGGAGCAAGGTCGATGTATCGAGAGTCCGGCCACTCGTCAGGCTCCCCGTAGCCGCGAATGTTTCGGTGACAAGGTTGAACAATTCTGCGCTGGTATAGAGACTGTATTCGCAGCCGCCGGCAACCAGAAGATTGCCACTCATCAGCAGGGTCGCCGTGGGCAAGCCGTCAACGTAATCCGCAACGATCGGGTTGTCGGTACGGGTGAAGGCGTCACGGGAGGGATCGTAAATCCCGGCGCCGCCCGACTCAAAAACGATCAAGACTCTGCCGTCGGCAAGTAGCGCCGATTGAGATCCCTGGCAGGTGTTGAAGTCGAAGGTATCGCTGGCGTATGTTCCCGTAGGAGCGAACGTGCCGGTAGCGGGGTCATAGAGCTCGGCATTAGGAAGTTGACCGCTGGAGTTGCCGCCAACTATCAATACTTTGCCGCTGTTGAGCAGGATAGCTTGTTGGCACACGTGATTACCGACCATCTTGCCCGTGGCGGAGAAGATTCCAGTGGAGGGATCATAAACTTCGGCGCCATTCGAGGGAACGAAACCTTGACCGGCGATTACGCCGCCCCCAGCGATCAATACTCTGCCGTCCAGCAGCAAGGTGGCCGTGTGCCCCATACGTGGCGATGTCATGGCGCCGGCGGCGGTGAATGTCCCTTTATCGGGATCATAGAGTTCAGCCGTTGCAAGCGGCGCAGTGGAATCCGCCGTGCCGCCAGCGATCAAGACCATGCCGTTGGTGAGGAGCGTAGCTGTGTGAGAGGCGCGTGGCGTCGCCATGCTCCCGGTTGCGGTAAACGTACCCGGCGATTGCGCCAGCGCTATTGTGCCTGGGCCGGCCACACCCAACAAGAGAAGCGGAAGAACAAAACCGGTTTTCATCTTTGGTTTCCAAATAGGTAGCTCAGTCGCACAGGGATCTACTGTTGCACGACGGTTATTGGACGGTGATGTTGACGGCCGTGCTCACCACCCATGCCGTTGTCACCTGAATGGCCGCCACTCCTTTGACCGCGTCCAGCGGCATTCGAAAGTTTACCTGGTAGCCATCCACGGCGCCGGAATAGCCGACCGAGCCCAATACCTCGGCGGATTTCCCATTGACGGTTACGTTCACTGGCGAATTGACCGCGGCCGCCGGACTGGACGGAAAAGGCTGGCCGGGGTCGACGCTGGGATTCGTGGGACCAAGGCCGGTCGCGAAGAGAGATAAGATTTCTCCCGCTACGGCCGGCTTGGACGGAGTAACCAGCGTGAAGTCGCTCGAGTGAGTCACGGCCGGGCCGCCGGCTGTGGTTGCAATTTGCGGCGTACTAAGTGGGATGACATGAAGAAAGAACCGGATCGTTCCGCCTCCGTTAATACGCCGGTTGGCGGGGTCCTCAGCCATTGAGGCAGCACGAGGAGGAATGGCTTCTAAACTCTGAAGCCGCTGTACCAGTTCTCCCCGCGCACCGAGAAATGCCCCCGTGCCGCCGAGAATCGCGTAATCTCCTCTCGTAGCGACCGGGTTAGAAGGCGCCCCTGCGGGAGGCTGTCCCCCATCCAGTCCGGAAGACATGATCGTCCCAATCGACGTACCGTCGATCTTCAAGATCTCAAATGTATGCGATCTGAGCGAGGCATGCGTGGTGTCCGCGATCGATTGGCCAGGCTTGGGATTCGGGGTCAGAATAATCCCCACTGGCCGGCCAACGTATACGCCCTTGGCAGGCTGCCCATTCACGGCCACAATGTCCCCAAAGGCCACTACCACACTAAATGGCCTTGCCCCGGCTGAGGGCGTGACGTTGGGGTTGGTTGCAAATTTTGATGGATCGGAGATGTCACCCTGGTACTCGACGACGTTTTCGACGTCGACTGTAAGGATGCTGGGTGGCGGCTGCTGCCCCCGGGCCAGCCTACACTGCGCCGCAACTAACAGTACTGTTATTGCAACGGTTTCTGCTTTTCGAATCATCTTTCTCTCCTTATTGCCTCTCGAGCGTCAGGCGGCGGTCGATACGGCGGCCATCGGCGGATTGCTCTTCGATCTCCAAGACGAGCTCATTCGAGTTGGCCGAGACGCGCCGTAGGAGCCGCATCCAGCCGCCGCTCGCGCACATGCGCACAATCTCCACCGTGCGCATGTCCGCCCGCCGCGAGGATTGAATTCCGGAACATCCGAAATCCTCGAAACGCCGTGGTTCACCATCCAGATAGAGGATCGTGCTGGAGCTGGTCGTCCGGCCGTCGGCCTCGATGCGATCCAAGGTGAACACCTCACCTTTGGCATGGCGCTCGATCCGGACGGTCAAGCTCTTGAATGGAGGGCCCGCGAGCGTGGATCGGGCGGCATTGAGCTTCCAGGTTCCGTAAGTGCCCTCCAGGGCCTGTCCGAAAACAATTGCCGGGAGTAGCGTCGATACCAGCAAAACGCGCATGGGGCACGATGCGGCAGATCGGGCGGAAATACAAGCATCCGGGGGTGGGCGAGGGGTTGGTGACACAGCCATCACGTTGAAACCACGTGTGGTAGGGGTTAGACTTGCTCACAGCCGATGTCGCCCTCAGTAACAGAATCTGTCCGCGCCGAGCTGCAGAAGGTCCTGTCCAGCAGGGGGTTCGCGCGGAATGACCGTCTCAGCGGCTTTCTTCGGTTTGTGGTCGAGCAGGAGCTTTCCGGGCGGGGGGATGAGCTCAAAGAATCCATCATCGGCGTGGAGTAGTTCGGCCGTCCGCCCGATTACGATGTCCGGCAGGATTCGGTTGTGCGGAACGAGGCAGGCAAATTGCGAGCCCGCCTTGCGGAATATTATGTCGCCGAGGGCGCCGCGGACGGGTTAATTATCGAGCTGCCCAAGGGCGGGTACAAGCCGGCCTTCCGGCACATCGAAAAGACCACCGCACCTGCCGGGCCGCAGCGCCGCCTTTGGATCTGGCTTGCCGCCGCCTCGGCCGGATCGGCCATTGTGTTGGCGGTCTTGTGGTGGCAGGGGATCCTCCACCCAAACGCACCGATTCCGATCGCAGTAGTGCCCCTGATTAATTTAGATCGGAATCCAGAGCACGACTACTTTGCGGACGGCCTCACCGGCGAAATCATCCGCAACCTGTCGATTATTGATGGTCTGGCAGTCCGCTCTCAGACATCCTCTTTTGCTTTGAAAGGCAAGTCGCAGAATGTGCACGACGTTGGAAGGCAGCTTGGCGCCGAATACGTTCTTGAAGGCTCGGTCCTGCTCTCGGGCCAGCAATTGCGTATCAGCGCCCAATTGGTTCGCGTGCGCGACGACTTCCCATTGTGGTCGGGAAAATATGACCGCGAATTGACGGATGTCTTTGCGGTGCAGGACGAGATTTCCCGCGGTATCGTCAACGGCTTGCGATTGAAACTCGGCCAGGGCCGCCGGCGATATGAGACTAGCTCGGAAGCGTATGATCTCTATCTTCGTGCCCGGGCTTTACAGATTGAGCACGGCCAGCCGGGATTCGACGAAAGCATCGGTCCGCTGGAGGAAGCGACCGCCAAGGACCCCTCGTTTGCTCCCGCGTACGCAGGCTTGGCCGCGGCGTACGCGTTGAGATCAGGCGAGTCCAGACAAGATATCCCAGACGAGGTGCGGAAGATGAGAGCGGCCGCAGGGCAGGCCATTCACTTGGACCCCCTGTTAGCCGAGGCCCACGACGCCTTGGGGATGCTCTACGCACGTGATGCTCAATGGGTGGAGTCGGAAAAGAGCTTCCGGCGCGCGATTGAGCTCGACCCTAACAGCTCGGCTTCGCACAGTGGTTACGCGCTGTATCTTCTTTGGTCTCTGGGTCGCGTGGAAGATGCGCTTCATCAACTGCGCCTCGCGGAAAAAAACGACCCACTCTCACCCCAAGTGCAATTCGACCTGGGCTGGTCGCTCATTTCGGCCGGCCGCTATGGCGAAGCCGCCGGGTATTGCAACAAGTTGCCCGCCGACCATCAGGCCAGGGACATGTGTCTGGCGCGTGCCCTGGTGGGTCAGGGTAGAACAGAGGAAGCAATCCGGATTTTTATCAAGCGCAACGCCCGGTCCGATCGGGGCTTTCTGGGCTACGCTTATGCGCGGTCCGGTCGCCGTGAAGAGGCGCAAAAACTGGTAGTGGACCTTCCGCCAGTCCAACAATCTGTGGTCTTCGCGGGTTTGGGCGATAAAGAACGGGCGCTGGAAGCTCTCGATCGTGCGGCCGAAGTGGGGCCTGTCCGGATGGGTTCGATACTCAGCCTCCCGGAACTGGCTCTGCTTCGCGGCGATCCGCGATTGAAAGTTCTTCGCAAGAAGGTCGGCTTGCCGGAATAGCATGTTCAGGTTGAAAAACGATTTTGAGCCGCAGATAAACGCCGATGAACGCAGATAAGGCATTTAGTTTCAATCGGCGTTGATCTGTGTTCATCGGCGGCTAAGTGATTCTTTCGCATTTTTCAACAAGCTCCTAACCCGCCTTTCATCAGGGGGATTCGAAGCGGAAAACCTGCCGCAGATGCGGGCAACAGAAGGCCTACGCCACGTCGACATGAGAATCCTGTGTCACTTTGACGGGAGTGATCGGCAGCGCCGGGCGGGAAGCCCGGCGGCAGCCCAGAAGGGCTGGCCCCACTGGGGCAGCGGCGCGACCATACGGCGCGGGGGAACGGACGAAAATGGCTGGCTCCGCTAAAATGGTTTAGGGAGACATGAGCACAGCACAACGACATCCTCTTCAGAAGGTCATGGAGAGTCGAATTGCGATCATCGATGGAGCGATGGGCACGACGATCCGCACCTACGGGATGACGGAAGCTCATATCCGCGGGGAACGTTTCAAGGATTCGGCCAAGGACCTGCTAAATAACGGGGATCTCTTCTCCCTGACCCAGCCACAAATGATCTGCGATATCCATCGCCGGTTTCTGGAGGCTGGGGCCGACATCATTGAGACGAATACTTTCGGCGCAACCAGCATCACGCAAAGCGAATTCTTCGTAGACGACCCCCGCGAGCACGGCGGACGGAAGGATCCGGCTTTCTATCAAAAGGTGATTGAGGATCGATTCCTGGGAGAGCTCGCCTGGGAGATCAATGAGCAATCGGCTCGACAGTGCCGTGAATGGGCCGATCGGATTGGGAACGCGACCTCTCGCCAGCGGTTCGTAGCGGGGGCGATCGGGCCGCTAACGGTCTCCCTTTCGAATTCGCCCGATGCCGACGATTCCGGCTTCCGGGTGGTCACCTTCGATCAGGTGAAGACCGCCTACATGCAGCAAGTGCGCGCCCTTATCGCGGGCGGATCCGACCTGCTGCTGGTGGAGACCATCTTCGACTCGCTGAACGCTAAAGCGGCGCTGGTCGCCATCCGCGAGGTCTTCGACCGGGATGGCAAAGAGCTGCCGGTGATGATCTCGGCGGCGGTAGGACGCGGCGGCGAGACGATGATCTCGGCGCAGACGATTGAGGCTTTCTGGAACGCGGTGCAACACGTCCAGCCGTTGTCGGTGGGGCTGAATTGCTCTCTCGGTCCCGATCTGATGTATCCGTTTCTGGCCGACCTCTCGGAGAAATCGAATACGGCGATCTCATGCTACCCGAACGCCGGTTTGCCAAATCCACTCTCGGAGACGGGGTTCGATCTGGGGCCGGCCGACATGGCGCGCTATCTGGGCGATTTTGCGCGCGGCGGCCTAATCAATATCGCCGGCGGCTGCTGCGGCAACACGCCCGAACACATCGCGGCTATCGCCAGAGCGCTCGACGGACAGCATCCACGTGAACTGACGACGACGTCCACCGGCAGACGCCAGTCGAGCGAGACCGTCGATGACGAGCCCCTGGAGACCAAGCCGCTGCGTCTTTCGGGGTCACAGCCGTTCACACAGCAGGCCGGCGTCTACATCATGATCGGTGAGCGCACCAACGTCGCCGGCTCGCCCAAGTTCGCCAAGCTGATTAAGCAAGGCCAGTACGAGGCGGCGGTGAGCATCGCCCGGCAGCAAGTCGAGAACGGGGCCAACGTTATCGACATCTGCATGGACGAGGGGATGATCGACGGCGTCGCCGCGATGACGCGCTTCCTGCAGTTGCTGGCGAGTGAGCCCGAAGTGGCCAAAGTGCCCTTTATGGTGGACTCCTCCAAATGGGAGGTCATCGAGGCCGGGCTCAAGTGCCTGCAAGGCAAAGGGATCGTGAATTCGATCTCCCTCAAGGAAGGCGAAGAGAAGTTCCGCCAGAACGCCGCTACCGTGTTGAAATATGGCGCGGCGGTTGTGGTGATGGCGTTCGACGAACAGGGCCAGGCCGCGACTTATGAGGAGAAGATCCGCATCTGCGAGCGCGCCTACCGAATCCTGGTGGACGAAGTCGGGTTTGCGCCGGAAGACATTATCTTCGACCCGAACATCCTCACCGTTGCTACCGGCATGGAGGAGCACAACAACTACGCGGTGGACTTCATCAATGCCACGCGATGGATCAAGGCGAACCTGCCGCACGCGAAGGTAAGCGGCGGCGTTTCGAATATTTCGTTCAGTTTTCGAGGCAACAATAAGGTTCGCGAAGCGATGCACTCCGCGTTTCTGTATCACGCCATTGCGGCGGGTATGGATATGGGCATCGTGAATGCCGGGATGCTCGAGGTCTATGAGGAGATTGAGCCCGAGCTCCGGGAGTTGGTAGAGGACGTGCTGCTCAACCGCCGTCCCGACGCGACAGAGCGCCTGGTGGAGCATGGCGAAGCGCTCAAGGCCGCGAGCAGCGGCGCGGCGGCGAATGAAAAGAAAACCGAAGAATGGCGCAACGGCACGGTTGAGGAGCGCCTTTCTCACGCGCTGGTGAAGGGGATCGACGCGTACATCGAGATCGACGCCGAGGAGGCGCGCGTCAAGCTGGGCCGCCCGCTATTGGTGATTGAAGGGCCGCTCATGGCCGGCATGAGCGTGGTCGGCGATTTGTTCGGCGCCGGCAAGATGTTCCTGCCCCAGGTGGTCAAATCCGCCCGCGTCATGAAGAAGGCCGTGGCGCACCTGACACCCTTTATGGAGGCCGAAAAAGCGGCGATGGCCGCGGCCGGCCAGGCGGTGAAGACGCAGGGAAAAATCGTCCTCGCGACCGTCAAAGGCGATGTTCACGACATCGGCAAGAATATCGTCGGCGTGGTGCTGGCCTGCAATAACTATGAGGTAATCGACATGGGAGTGATGGTCCCTTGCGAAAAGATCCTCGAAAAGGCGAAGGCCGAGAATGCCGACTTGATCGGGCTCAGCGGCCTGATCACGCCTTCGCTCGACGAGATGGTGCATGTGGCCCGCGAGATGGAGCGTCAAGGGTTCAAGCTGCCGCTGCTGATCGGCGGGGCCACCACGAGCCGGGCGCACACGGCGATCAAGATTGCGCCGCACTACAGCGAGCCGGTAGTCCACGTCCTCGATGCCAGCCGGGCGGTACCCGTCACTACCAGCCTTCTTAGCGACGACGGCAAGCCGGCGTTTGTGGCGCAGCATCGCACCGACTACGAAGCGCTGCGCAAGGCGCATGCCTCGCCGCGGCGGAAGGGCGTCGATCTTGAGACCGCGCGCGCCAGACGAACTCCGATCGAGTGGCGGCCCGAAGACCTGCCTGTACCTACTTTTACTGGCGTGCGCGTGCTGGAGAACTTCCCTCTGGCGGAGTTACGCGATTTTATCGACTGGTCGCCGTTCTTCCACACTTGGGGGCTGAAAGGCATTTATCCGCGCATCCTCGATCACGAGGTTCACGGTCCGCAGGCGCGGCAGATCTTCAACGAGGGCAATGCCCTGCTCGATCTCATCATTGAGAAGAACCTGATTACGGCGCGTGGCGTATACGGTCTCTTTCCCGCCAACGCAGTGGGCGACGATGTCGAGTTGTACGCGGATGGCGGCCGCCGGGAGACGATCGAGGGTTTCCACTTCCTTCGACAGCAGTCGGATCGGGAAGGCAGCGAGCCGTGCCGGTCGCTCGCCGATTTCATCGCGCCCAAGGAAACGGGGCTGCAGGATCACCTGGGCGCTTTCGCAGTGACCACGGGCATTGGCTTGAAGGAACTGTGCGACCGGTTCAGAGCTGAGAACGACGACTACAATGCCATTATGGCGGAGGCGCTCGCCGACCGCCTGGCGGAAGCTTTCGCCGAATGCCTGCACAAGCGAGTGCGGGATGAATGGGGCTACGGTTGTGCGGAAAAATTGAGCAAAGAGGATTTCATTCAGGAACAGTACCGGGGAATCAGACCGGCCGCAGGTTACCCGGCGTGCCCCGACCACACCGAAAAAGGCGCGCTCTGGCGTTTGCTCGACGTGGAGGCGAATACCGGAATCCGAATTACCGAGTCGTTTGCGATGTGGCCAGGATCCAGCGTAAGCGGGCTCTATTTCTCCCACCCGGAATCCCGGTACTTCAGCCTGGGCAAGATCGAGCACGATCAGGTGGTGGACTATCACAAGCGCAAGGATATGACCATCAAGGAAGTCGAGCGGTGGCTCGGGCCCAACCTGAACTACGATACGGCGGTGTAACGCCCGCGAGGACGATCGCTAAATATCATCACCCGCGGCTAAGGTGCGGATCAGTTTGCTGATGCCATGCGCCACGGCGAATGACTCGGCGACGGAGGAGGGGTCAAGCAGTCCAAGCCCACAGGTTGCTGTGATCATGGCGCTGCGCGCAAGTCTCTGGGGATCGCCCGCCGAAGATGCCGCTCTTAGCCAACGGACAAAAATGCTCGTTGCATCGAAGGTGGTCAAACGCGGCAACGTAGGGACCATTCCGTAAGCGACCGTTCCACCCCGATTCACGAAGTTCCGCGCATCGGGATCGGCAAAAAACAACTCGAGTCCCTCATGGGCGTCGAACGAAAGGATGTCCGGGTTCACGCGGCACATGCGCCCGAACGGCCGCGCCGCGCAGCAATGCAATCCGGCGACGGCCCCACGCGCGCGTGCGTCATTCAACGTGACAGCCAGGGCGTTCAGCCGCTGCTGCTCGGACACCGCGTTCGCGGGCGCTTCCAGGCACAAGGCTGGTTCATCGACAAACAGGAGCACTGGCAGTCCGGCGGATTTCAGCCGGTCGATCTGCCAGCAGATGATCTGCGAGATATGAAATGCAATGGCTGCGAACAGCGCAGGATCGGACAGGAAGGGCCGATCCTGATGGAAAAGATACGCTGAAAGCGTAATTGGACCCTCGATCTGCCCTTTCACCGCTGCCGCAGACGGGAAGAATCCGGACGACAGAGCTTCTTCAAACGCGCTGAAGCCCGCAGCGTTCGCCGGCGTCAACTCGCCGCTACTGCGGTGAAGGAGTTCGAGTACTGAATCGATCCGGCCGGCTCTTACCCGATAACCGTAACCTTCGCTGCGAGGCTCGATCAGATTTCCCAGAACACCCAGCCCCTGACCGACGGCTCGCTCCCGCTCCGAGAGTTGTGGCAGTTGAGGCCAGAAGGGAACCTCTGGCGAAAATTCGGCAATCGAGCGAATTGCCGCGGCCGCCGATGTGAGGGGCAGGCTGCCGATACCTGTGACCGCACCGGCAGCCACGAACGAACCCCGGCAGGCCTGAGATGACGCCGGCGTCGATTGCATGCCGATACGCTGGTCGCCGCTTTCCAAGGGCCGCAGGTTGGGAGGCGCTGCGCCTTCGTAGGGCTTCCCCATTACCCTACTCTTGCATATCACCAAACCGCCTGGCTTCAGCGCCGCCAGAACGGCTGGAACGGCGTCCCAGTCACGTGGTTATAATTATGCGTCCGAAGCAAACATGCTGGCGCAATGCTCACGAACATTCAATATCGGATTCTGAAGACAATCTCTCCCGGCGCCCCAGATTCTTGTAGTGGAAGCGTTTACGAAGGCAAGTCGAAGCTCGCGGTTCTCATGGGGGAGGAATTCTTCGCCAAGATCGCCGGGAAGACTGTCATCGACTTCGGCTGTGGCGAGGGAGCTGACGCCGTCGAGATGGCCCGCAGCGGGGCCAAACGGGTGGTCGGTATCGATATCCGCGAGGACGTCCTCCAAGCGGCACGACAGAGGGCGGTCAGCGCCGGCGTTCAGGATAGTTGTCTCTTCGCGGTTTCGACGAGTGAGCTTGCCGATATCGTGGTTTCCGTGGACGCCTTCGAGCATTTTGGCGATCCCGCGGAAATCCTGCGTATCATGAACACCCTTATGAAGCCCACAGGCGAAGTGCTCGTCAGCTTCGGGCCAACCTGGTATCACCCATTGGGCGGTCATCTGTTTTCGGTCTTTCCGTGGGCTCATCTGATATTCAGCGAGAAGGCGCTGATCCGTTGGCGGTCCACTTTTAAAACGGATGGCGCGACACGATTTGGCGAGGTGGCCGGGGGCCTGAACCAAATGACCATAGAAAAGTTCGAAGCGTTGGTAGCGGGCAGCCCCCTGAAGTTCGCCAGCCTCGAACTCTTGCCGATCCGGAAGTTGAGGCGTTTTCACAACCGGTTCACGCGGGAGTTTACGACGGCTATTGTGCGCTGCCGTCTGGTCAAACGAACCTGATTTGCGGGCGCCGCGGCCTGCCGTGTTATACTCCCTCATCGCCCAAGCGCGGGCCCGTATTTTTCACGGAGGTCTCTATGCACATGTCTTCCCTTCTATCTGCCCGTCTCTCTGCGGTTTCGATAGCGGCGGCCGCCCTGCTTTCGGGGCTGCTCACCGCGGCTTCGCCTGAAATCCCGCTGTACCAGAAGTTCCTGAGCCCGGCATCGCCGCAGGAGGTGGTGTCCGCAAAAAAGGTGGATCGCGTGGCGTGGGTGGATTACGCCGAAGGCAAGCGGAACGCCTATACGGCGGCGGCGCCGCTGTTCGCGCCGGTGCGTCTGACGAACTTCACAAAAGACGACGGCATTATGATGTCCGCGATCAAGATCTCGGACGACGGCAGCACGGTGGTGTTTCTGCGCGGCGAGCAGCCGAACCGCGAGGGCTGGGCGCCCAACCCGACGGCCGATCCGAACGGGCCGGAGCACGCGATCTGGGCGGCGCACACGAATGGCGTGGGCGGCGCATGGCGGGTGGTGGACGCCACCAACCCGGAGATCGCGCCGGACGGCAGCTCGATTCTGTTCGTCAAGAATGGGCAGATCTATCGCGCCAAACTCACGCCGGTGAAGCCGGCGAGCGAAGTGGACCGCGGCGAGAAGGCGTTCATCACGGAGTGGGGCGTACAGAGCGATCCGAAATGGTCGCCGGATGGGAAGAAGATCGCGTTCGTGAGCACGCGCACGGATCATAGCTTCATCGTGGTCTACGACGTGGCGGCGCGAGCCGTGAAATATATGTCGCCGAGCGTGGACTTCGACACGGCGCCGATGTGGATGCCCGACAGCAAACACCTGGTCTTTATGCGGCGGCCAGGCCTGCCGTTCGGACAGCAGACGCAACAGGGCGGCGGCGGAATCGGTCTACCTCCCGGACCTGCAGCAGCGGCGGCAACGGGCACGGCGGCAGCGGCGACTGGCGGGCGCGGCGGACGAGGCGGGCGTAATGGACGCGGCGGCCAGGGCAATGGCGCAGTAGCAACTCCGGGCGCGCCGGCGGCTCCGGGCGCCCCGGCGGCGGCTCAAGCAACACCGGCGCCGGTGGTCAACAACTCTCCGGGGTTGATGCGAGCGACATTTAAAGGCGGCTACACGCTGGGCTTCTATAAAGCGGACGTCACGACGGGCGAGGCGACGGAGACATGGCATAACGAGCCCAATGACAGGCTGGTGGCCAACGTGAATAACGCGCACCTGGCGGGCGATCTGGTGATCTACCCAATGCTCGCGGGCGGACGCGGCGGCAGGGGCGGACGCGGCGGCCCGGGCGGCGCGCCGGCCGCGGCGGAAACGCCGGCGGCCAATCAGCCTCCGCAGGACGAATGGGATCGCTACTACGCGCTGAACGTGATGGACGCATCGGCGCGGCCGGTGCTGCTGACGACGACGGACGGTTTGATCGAAGACCGGACGTCGATCGCGTTTTCGCAGGATGAAAAGACCTTCTACTACTGCACCAACGCCAAGGATATCGAGCGGCGCCATATCTGGGCGGTTCCGGTGGGCGGCGGCGAGCCGAAGCAGATTACGACGGGCGAAAGCGTGGAGACATACCCGGCTCCGCTGGCGTCGGGCAAGTATCTGGCGACGCTGAGCGCCAGTTGGCAAATGCCCCAATCGCTAGGCGTGTGGAAGATGGCGGTGGCGGGAGCGGAGACAGCCGCAACGGAGAAGATCGTGTTCCCGACGTCGCGACCGGGCTTCCCGATGGATGCGCACGTAAGGCCGGAGATTGTGATCACGAAAGCCGATGACGGCGTTGAGGTGCACAATCAACTGTTCCTGCCGAAGAATTTGAAACCGGGCGAGCGGCGCCCCGCCATCGTGTTCGTGCACGGCGGGCCGCAGCGGCAGATGATGCCCGCCTACCACTACATGCAGTTCTATCACTGGGCATACGGCATCAATCAGTGGCTGGCGGACCAGGGCTATGTGGTGATGTCGATCAACTACCGCCTGGGCATCGGGTACGGCCGGACGTTCCGCTCGGCGCCGAACACGGGGGCGCAGGGCAACGCGGAGTATAAGGATGTGCTGGCCGGCGGCAAGTATCTGCAGACCAGACCCGACGTGGATCCGAACCGGGTGGGGATTTGGGGGCTATCGTACGGCGGCCTGCTGACGTCGGAGGCGCTCGCGCGTAATTCCGATATCTTCAAGGCGGGCGTGGATCTGGCGGGCGTGCACCTGGAAGGCAGCTCGCTCGACCCCAATTCGGTGTCGTATAAGGCTTCGGCGATCGGCGCGATCGACGGATGGAAGTCACCGGTGCTGTTGATTCAGGGCGACGACGACCGCAATGTGGCATTCCAACAGATGACGGGGCTGATCCAATTACTGCGGCAGCGCGACGTGTATTACGAGCTGATCGTCTTCCCGGACGATGTGCATGAATCGTTGTTGCACAGCCGGTGGATTTATGCGCTGGGGCGCATGGAGACTTTCCTGCATAAGTTCCTGTGGGAGAGAACAGCAAGCTCCAACAATTAGGGCTGCGCGTCAAAAATAATGTGCCGGACGTGCGGCTTGCTAATCACTTGGGAAGGGGTGGTATGGACCCTCCCCGTGAGAGGTGAGCTATGGCACAGAACGATCAACGCTTTGAGCAGCTGAAGAAAAAATATCAGCCAGTGCAAAATGCGATGGCGCAGCAGCAGGTTCGCCTGCAGAACATGAACATGCAGGGCGACAAGCTGTTGCTGCGCGCCGAGGCGCCGTCAACGGACGCAAAGAACAAAGTGTGGGATGCGATCAAGCTGGTGGATCCGTCGTATTCGGATCTGGTGGCCGATATCACAGTGAGCCAAACGGCGCAGGCGGCGCCGCGAACGCAAACGGCCGGCGCGAGCGTCAGCGGCGGGCAGAGTTCGCGGACTTATACGGTGCAGGAGGGTGATTCGCTCTCGAAGATTGCGAAGCAGTTTTACGGCAATGGCAGTCAGTATATGAAGATCTTCGATGCCAATCGCGACCGTTTGAGCGACCCGAACCGGATTCAACCGGGGCAAGAACTGGTGATCCCGGAGTAACTAGCGGCCCCAAGGCTCGCCCATTCGGGCGAGCCCTCGACCGGCCGGAGGCCCGTCGTACTTATTGCTTGGCGCCTAAATAGTAGCCGGGTTTGGTGCGTACGCTATGCGCCTTTTTATCCACCACGTCTACCGTGATCTGGTGGAAGCCGCTTTCGCTGCGGTTATTGGGCGAGTAGGTGATGGTGTACTGCGAATGCAGCACTTCGCCAATGTCGTTGATGGCTTTTTCGAGGCCGCGGGCTTTGTAGTAACTGAACTGCTCGCCGCCGGTTCCTTTGGTGAAAACATCCACGGCGTTGGCTTTGAAGATCGCCTTGGTATCGCGGTAAATCTCGATCAATAGGGGCAGGAACTCGGCGCTATTCCCCTGCGTGCCGTAAGTCTGCATGATCGTGGTGGGCGTTTGCGATTGGATGCCCGGCACGAAGATGGCGGACGGCGGGAAGGTGGCCGGGCGCGGATCGGGCGGGGGCGCGCTGAGACGCTCCATGAGAATTGACATATCCACCGGGTAGAGGGTGACGTTCGCCAGCTGCAGATCAATCAGCGCTTCGCGGGCGCGAACCTCGCTGCCCAGATCGCGCTTTTCTCCGATCAGCAGAATTACGCGGCGGCGATCGCGGGTCCGCGTGCGCAGCATGCGCGTGGCTTCGAACACGGCGTCATATAGATGCTGAGAAGTGCTGCCGGCCTGGATCTTCTTGACGGCCTCGGTGATCTTTTCGCCATCGTGGGTGAATTCCTGCAAGACGCGGACGCGCGAATCGTACGCGATCACGGCCGCTTCCCCGGATTCGCCCAGAATCTGCGGCTGAATCAAATTCCCGATGTGGTTGATGGCCGGGAGCATCTTTTCCACATTAGCGTTGGCCTGGACACAGATGACCATCGAAATCGGGGCGAAAGCCACGTCGACACCCTGGATTTTTTGCTCCTTATTGTTGTCCCAGATGCGGAATTGGTCAGGCTGCAAGCCATCGACGTAATTGCCGTTTTTGTCGTACACCCAAACCGGCTGCTGCACCACTTCGATGCCGCCGGTGAACCGGATGTCGTCGTCTGGCTTGGCGGCCGGTTGCTGAGCGGGCGGCGTTTGCGGCGGTCGCTGTGGCGGCGTTGCCTGTTGACCCGGCAACAGCCCGCAAAGAAGAAGGGACGCGAAGAGTTTGCGCATGATTCAATCCTTGGCGGCGTGCTCTGTCCGCCCCTTGAGCAAATCGAGCACGTGCGGCGCCAATTCCACGATAGCATCCAGGGATTCCACCGCCCCCTTGGGAGACCCCGGTAAATTCACAATTAGAACGCTGCCGCGGGTGCCGGCGAGGGAGCGTGAGAGGGCCGCTAACGGTGTTTTCTCGCGCCCGCGGGCGCGCATCAACTCGCCCAGGCCGGGAATTTCACGGTCGAGCACGGCGCGGGTGGCTTCGGGGGTGACGTCGCGCACGGCGACGCCGGTGCCGCCCGTGGTAAAGATTGCGGAAACCTGGCCGCCATCGGCGAGCTTGGCGAGACGCGCGCTGATCTGATCGCGCTCATCGGGAATGGCTTCGAGAACCGGCACGCCCCAGCCCAGTTGTTCCAGGCGTTCACGGACCGCCGGCCCGGAGCGATCGATGCGCGTGCCCGTGGTTACGGAATCGCTAATGGTTAAAACGGCTGCATTGGTCATGATTTATTTCCCGCGGCGATAATCGCCGCTTTTGCCTCCGGTCTTTTCGAGCAGGTACAGATCGGCCACTTCGATGGATTTGTCCAGCGCCTTAGTCATGTCATATACAGTGAGCGCGGCCACGGCGGCGGCGGTGAGCGCTTCCATTTCGACGCCGGTTTGCGCGGTGGTGGACGCGGTGGCGATGACGCGCACGCCGTTCTTTTCGATGCTGACTTCGACATCGGCGTGCGAGAGCATCAAGGGGTGGCAGAGCGGAATCAGCTCGGAAGTGCGCTTGGCGGCGGAGATGCCGGCGATGCGGGCGATCTCGAGCGGATTGCCTTTCGGATTATCGGGTAGCTTCTTCAACACGCGCGGCGCGATGCGGACGAAGGCATGGGCGCGCGCGGTGCGCTTGGTCTCGCTCTTGGCGGAGACATCGACCATGCGCGCGGCGCCGGCGGAATCGTAATGCGAGAGCTTCTTCATTTGGGCAGAACCTGAATCCAATCGCCTTCCGCGTAGAGCGGCTGATCCGGCCTGGCGACGAGGTAGGCATTGGCGCGCGTGAGAGACGGGATGTCGCCGGAGCCTTGCCACGCGACGGGCGTGACGGCGCCGCCATCGGCGCTGAGTTGCGCGGGCAGGAAGCGCGTGATGCCGGCGCGATGGCGGAATTCGGTGGTGAGTCGCGACCACGGCATGCGCAGCGAAATCTCTTCTTGGCCGCCGACCAATTCCAGGGCGGCGCGCGCGAAGATCTCGAACGTCACCATGGTGGACGACGGATTGCCGGGGAGGCCGAAGAAGAATTTGTCTTCCACGCGCCCGAAAACGACGGGCTGGCCGGGTTGAATGAGAACGCGGTCGAAGAAGAATTCGGCGCCGAATCGGGCGAGCGCAGGCTCGACGACGTCGTACTTTCCAGCTGAGACGCCGCCCGAGAAGAGCAGCAGATCGGAACGCAGAGCGAGCTCGATCATTTCCGTGGTGTGCTCGAGCGTGTCGCGCACGAGCGGGAGCAGCTTGGGCGTGCCGCCGGCCCGGATCACCTGCGCGGCGAGGGAATAGGCGTTCGAGTTGCGGATCTCAAAATCTTCGGGGACTTCGTCCACGGCGACGATTTCATCGCCGGTGGCGAGGATGGCGACGGTGGGCTTGCGGTAGACCGCGACGCGGCTGTGGCCAAACGCGGCAAGCATGGCGAGGCCGGAGTAATCGAGCCGCTGTCCGGCGCGCAAGACCACTTGGCCCGCGGCGGCTTCGCCGGCTCTGGCATTGATGAACTGCTGGGGCGGCGCTTCGCCGGTGAAGACCATGTGGCCGTCGCGGCGCTCGACGTGTTCGATCATGACGATGGCATCGGCGCCCTCGGGAACAGCAGCGCCCGTCATGATCTCGACGGCCTGGCGCGTTCCAACGGCTCTGCTGAAGGGCTGGCCGGCGCGCGATTCGCCGATGACTTCGAACTCGCCGGGGGCGTCGGAAGAGCGGATGGCGAAGCCGTCGCGCACGGAGCGGGATGTGGGCGGCGTGTCGCGATCGGCGGCGATCTCTTCGGCGAGAACGCGGCCCGCGGCGCGGAGAAGCTCCACCGTTTCGATGGGCGGCGCAGCGCGTTGTGCGCGCACGTGGCTCAGCACCATTTCGCGCGCGCCGGGAAACGTCAACGGATCCACATCTCTATTATGCTTGGCCACGATAGACTAACGACGTGTCCTTTCGCTCGTCACTTTGCCTGATGGTCTCGATGGTGCGCGAAGGCGCGATCTCACCGACGGAATTGGTACAGGCGCACCTGAAGCAGATCGCGGAGCGTAATCCGGAACTGAACGCATTCGTGAGCGTGTTCGCGGAAGAAGCACTGGAAGCGGCCAAGGCAGCGGAATCGGCCATGGTGCGAGGCGAATCGTTGGGGCTGTTGCACGGCGCGCCGCTGACGGTGAAAGACAGCTTCGATATCGCGGGGCAGGCGACGCTGGCCGGGAGCAAGCTGCGCGTCGGGCATCGCGCCGCGGAAGACGCTTCGGCGGTGGCGCGGCTGCGCAGCGAGGGTGCGATTCTGCTGGGGCGCACGAACACGCCGGAGATGCTGGCGAACTACGAGACGGACAATTTCCTGACGGGGCGCACGAACAATCCGTGGGACCTGACGCGGACGCCGGGCGGATCGAGCGGCGGAGAAGCGGCGGCGATCGCGGCGTTCTGTTCGGCGGGAGGAATTGCGAGCGACGGCGGCGGCTCGATCCGCGTGCCGGCGGCTTTTTGCGGCATCGCAGGATTAAAGCCGACGCCGGGGCGCATTCCGGCGCTGGGGCATTTTCCGGCGCTGGGCTATCCGGCAGGGCTGACATCGGTAGTGGGACCAATGGCGCGCACGACGAAAGATCTGCGGCTGCTGTTCGCGGCGCTGGCGTCATTCGAACCGCGCGACCCGTTCAGCACGCCCGCGCCGCTGGTGGAACCGGAGACAGCGGGCGCCCGCATCGGCGTGTGGCCGCAGTTTTATCGAGTGCCGGTGGATGCGGGAGTGGCGGACGCGGTGCGGAGGGCGGCGCAGCTTTTGCAAGACGCCGGTTTTCGTGTGGAGGAATTCGAGCCGACGGGGATGGAACGCGCGCCTAACACGTGGAGTTTTCTCTTTTCGCAATGGCCGCAGCTTGTGGCGCGGGCCATGTTCGAGGGACGGCTGGACGACGTTCACTGGACGCTTTCGGAGTTTTGGAGCGACGCCGTGCCCACCGCCGAGCAGGCGTTGTTGCAGTTGGCCACGCGCGACCGGATGCGCGCTTCCCTGCTCCGGCAGATGCAAGGCATGGCCGCGATTCTGATGCCGGTGTGCAGCGTGCCGGCGTTCGAGCACCGGCGGCGCAAGTGGGAAATCGGAGGGCAATCCATCGGCTTGTTTCAGGCGATGATGCCGGCGGTGATCGCGAATGTGCTGGGGCTGCCCGCCGTGACAATTCCGATTTCGCTCTCGGAAGACGGGCTGCCACTGGGAGTGCAATTGATGGGGTTTCCGTTTGGCGACGAACTGTTGCTGGATCTGGCGATCCGACTGGAAGAAGCACGAGGGCCGTGGACTGGGCCAAAATAAGGTGATAGGGCAATGCTTTCCAAACTAATGTTTTTCGCATGCGCCGCGGCCGCGATGGGCGCGCAGCCGGCGCAGAAGATTTTTCCTTACGCGTACACGCAGGACGACCTGCCCAATGGGCTGCGCGTGGTGACCGTGCCCACGGATTATCCGAATATCGTGGCGGTGTATATTGTGGTGCAGACCGGGTCGCGCAATGAGGTGGAGCCCGGGCACACCGGCTTCGCGCATCTGTTCGAGCACCTCATGTTCAAAGGCACGGAGAAATACTCGCAGGAGCAATACAACAACGCGATCAAGCATATGGGCGCGTCGTCAAACGCTTTTACCACCGACGACTACACGTGCTATCACACAGTGTTTTCGAAAGAGGATCTGCCCGCGCTGCTGGCCATGGAGGGCGACCGCTTCCAGAACCTGAAATACACGCAGAGCGAATTCAAAACCGAAACGCTGGCGGTGCTGGGCGAGTACAACAAGAACGCATCGAGCCCGTTCATCAAACTGAACGAAGCGCTGCGCGACGCGGCGTACACGACACACACCTACAAGCACGAAACGATGGGCTTCCTCAAAGACGTGCAGGATATGCCCAACCAGTTCGAGTACAGCCTGCAGTTTTTCCAGCGCTATTACCGGCCCGAGTACACCACGATCATTGTGGCGGGCGATGTGAAACGGAACCAGGTGCGCGATCTGACGGCAAAGTCGTGGGGCGCTTGGAAACGCGGCGACTATAAGCCGGAGATTCCCGCCGAGCCTACGCAGGATGCGCCGCGCAGCGCTACAGTGGCATGGCCGGGACCGACGCCGCCGCTGCTGGGGATTGCGTTCAAAGGCCCGGCGTATAGCGATTCGAGCAAGGATACGGCGGCGCTAGACGCGCTGTCTTATCTGGCGTTTTCCGAGAATTCGCCGCTGTATCAGAAACTCATTATTCAGGAGCAGAAGGCAGACGTTTTGGTGGCGGATTCGCCGGGCAACGTGGATCCGGCGCTGTTTGAAATTCTGGCGCGCGTCAAGAAGCCGGCGGACGTGGAGTATGTGCGCGACCAGATTCTGACTACGATTCGTGGTTTGCAGGAGAAACCGGTGGACGACGCGCGGCTCGATACGGTACGCAAACACCTGCGCTACGAGATGGCGCTGCGCATGGATAACAGCGACACCATCGCGCAGATTGTGGCGTCTTACGTAGCGCTGCGACGCACGCCGGACACCATGAACAGCTTGTTCGAGCAATACGCCGGTTTGACTGCCGCGGACGTGCAGAAAGCGGCCGCGAAGTATCTGGTCGACAACGGGCGGACGATCGTGACCTTGGAAAACTCGGCGGAGGGAGCGAAATGAGAGCTCAAGTTTCCATGTTGGCCGCGTTGGCGCTGGCCGCGGCGCCCGCTCTCGCGCAAATGCGCGTGATGGCGCAGCCGAACCATTCGCCGCTGGTTACGTTTCGCATCGTATTTACCACTGGCTCGGCCTCCGACCCCACGGCGAAGCCTGGATTGGCGTATCTGACCGCGCAAATGATCGCGGGCGGCGGCAGCAAGACGCAAACGTATCAGCAGATCACGGACGCGATGTTTCCGATGTCGGCGGAATTCGGAGCGCAAGTGGATAAAGAGATGTCCACGTTCGCCGGGTCGACGCACACGGACAATCTCGAAGCGTATTACAAGCTGATTCACGGCATGCTGCTGGAGCCCGGATGGCGCGAGGACGATTTCAAGCGCGTGAAAGACGATTGCATCAGCGCGATCAAATCCGGCTTGCGCAATAACGACGAGGAATTGGCCAAGGAAGTTCTCTACGGCGACATTTATCAGGGGATGTCGTATGGCCACTACAACGGCGGCACGGTGACGTCGCTCGAAGCCATCACGTTGGAGGACGTGAAACGATTTTACGAGGGCCAGTACACCGAGGCGAACCTGATTTTGGGCATTTCGGGAGGCTTTTCACCGGCATTTCTGGAACGCGTGAAGAGCGACTTTCGCCACTTGCCAGCGGCGAAAGGTTTTCGCGCGCGGCGCACGGAGCCGAAGGTTATCACGGAGAACCGGGTGACGATTGTGGCGAAAGACGCGCGCGCGACGGCGATTTCGCTCGGCTTTCCGATCTCGTGCACGCGCCAGAATCCGGATTTTCCGGCGCTGCTGGTGGCGGCATCGTATCTCGGCGAGCATCGCATGAGCGGCAGCGTTCTCTACGATGAATTGCGCGAGAAGCGCGGCTTGAATTACGGCGACTACGCCTATATCGAATATTTCCCGCGCGGGATGTATCAGATGGAGCCCAGCCAGAACCTGGCGCGGCACTATCAGATATTTCAGATCTGGATCCGGCCGGTTCAGCCCGCCACGGCCAAATTCGCGCTGCGGATGGCGCTTTACCAGCTCGACAATCTGATCAAGAACGGCATTCCCGCAGACGGATTCGCGATGTCGCGCGACTTTGTGAGTAAGTACAGCAACCTGCTGCTGCGCACGCAGAGCGCGCAACTGGGCGCGGCCGTGGACGGGCTGTATTACGACATGCCTAACTACCAGGACACGTTCCACACGCGCCTGGCCAAGCTGACGGCCGCCGATGTGACTCGCGTGATCCGACGGTATTTGCGAACGGATAAGCTATCGATCGCAATTGTGGCGGGCAACGCGGAGCAGTTGAAGATGCAACTTACCAGCGACGATGCGTCGCCGATGACTTACAACACGCCCAAGCCACAGGCCCTTCAGGATGTGGACAAGATTGTCGAGAAGTGGCCGCTGGGGTTAAAGGCGGACGCGATTCAGATTGTGCCGGCGGAGAAGGTGTTTCAGTAGCGGGTAGTGTCGCTAGTGCTTCGAGGCTGGTGGTTTGCCAAGTCAATTCTCGGATGGCCGTTCCACGTGATCGATCATCAACGTCTCCACTTGGCCCTTCGCCGGCTCCAGCCGTAACCCCAACGCCTCCAATGCCGCGAAGATCGATTCCTCTTCTAGCGGTGGGGATGGCGCATCGAGGGGTTGTGACGCTCCGGGAGGAGGGGGCGGCGGCGGCCGCCGCAAGGCCGACGATGGCACGGCAAGGTCGTAATACCCGGTCAAGCCGGTCTTGTCTACCACTCGTCTGTCCGCAACGCTCGGTAGTATAGTGTTCGCCAGGATCGCCATCGAGATGGCGTAGAACTGTGTCCTGTTTGGGCCTTGCACAGCCATCGTGCCGCTCCCCCTCATCACCCCTCCTTCGGGGTGTTTCCGCCTCAGTTCGGCCATATCCACAGTCTCCGCCTGTTTGAACCTCGGGCCGCCCTTCGCTATTACCAAGTCGTATACCGGCACATCTTTGCTCCCATAGTGCACCATTACTTTGCACCGTTCGGCCAACATCGCCTGCAGCATCGCGCGCAGCATTGTCTGCCTCATTGCAGGCTTCTGCCAGCCGGCAAGGTCTGCGTGGTCAACCTTCGCCACCACGTCATAGCGTTCGTCAGTCAACCAGCGCGGATCTCCCTCAATCTGGTCTCCTCGTAGCAACCCAGGCTGGTTCGGTAGCGCATACGCCCACTGAAAAATGGCGAACATGGACAGACCGATCGAACGAAACCCGTCGGGCGTCGGCCCATTCTGCACCGGCCCACTCTCTGCAATGTGCCGCCTGATCGAAATCACCTCAAACTTCGGATGTTTCTCGATGGCGCTGGCGCCTTGGGCGGAAGCAGGCGCCGCGGAGCCCTGAGCCAAGCCGGCCTGAGACAAAAGAGCAGCCGCAGCCGCCAACCGCAGAACCCCGCGAAAGTAAGGTTTCGTCTTGAATCGTCCACGAACTCTACAGTCCGTCATGATGCGGCAGCCTCCTATTTTTGCTGGCAAGATTCAAAATCGCCGTTACTGGACATCAAGGTGTTCCCGGCGGGTTTATCCAGCTGCAAGACGAACTGGTGATCTCCAACAAATACATGCGCACGAATCGAGAGACGCTGTTCGTTCTTGAATCTCTTCGCGACTTTTCCATCGATTACCGCAACTCCGGACGCGCCGGGACTCGCAAAGTTGAATGTCAGGAGTGGTTGTACTGAGTTGCTCGGAATGTCCCGTTTCGCGGTCATGCAGAAGTTGTGCGCGCCGACCGCCAAATTGCGCGCTGAATTTCGAACAGGTGATTCTTCTTCGTCGGGATATCGAGCCTGAGCCGGGGTGTTCTGCACGAGCCCTGCCAGGGAAAGCGAAGCCGGAAACAATGCCGGGAATCCGCCGCTGTGTGCAACTACAAAGACGCACACCCAAAACAACACCGCTGATAACGTACCGCCCAAACACAGAAGAGTCGGATTCAGCGATCGTTCGGCAAGAAGCTGAAACGAACGTTCGCTGTTGAGGAACTGCGTCGCAACGATTGGCGTTGCCGGCGGGTTGCTGTATTCGCGGGGCAGCGATTTTGCGAGATCCAACAACAAATCCAGCCAAAGACGAAAACCGGAAAGAAATCCGTTTTCACTACTAGCGCGATCGCGGACCAGGCGCAGCGCTTCGTCGCCGTATGTCCGGCGGAAATGGTCCGGATAAAGCTTTAGCAGAAACGCATAGAGCTTCTCAGACATCCGCCCCTCGCCATATACGTTTTGCCCGTGCAACCCGGAGAGTCTGGACGAGCCCCTCCAGCTCCGATCGAACCAGCTTGAGACCTGCAGACGTCAGGCGATAGTGACGACGGCGCTCGGAACTATCCTCCGAGGCGGAGCTATCGTCGAGTTCCTCGATAAGACTCGCTTCCAGCAGCGTTCGGAGCGAGCCGTATAGCGTCCCAGGCCCCAATCGCACACGTCCACATGTCTGCCGCTCAACTTGCCGCATGATGGCGTAACCGTGAAGATCTTCACCTGCTAAGGCCAGAAGGATGTTGAATGCCGCCAAGGGCAACGGATCAAGCTTTCGTCTTGGCATAACGAATAACGATATATCGATAAACGATTATGAAAGCACTTTGTTCCCTTGTCAAGCCGAATTGATGTAGCCACGATTCGCTTCCCGTGCCGCAGCAACATTACGGGCTATTCTGGAAATAGCATTTGCCTATACTCATTCCAGATTCCGAACTGACAATGACCTTTGTTCGCGCCTCGGGTCCTGGGGGCCAGAACGTCAACAAAGTCTCCACCGCCGTCCAGTTACGCTTCGATGTCCGCCAATCCCGCTTGCTTCGCGACGACGTACGGCAGCGCCTCCTGGCGTTAGCCGGCAATCGCACCACGCAAGAAGGCGTCTTGATCATCACGTCCCGCGTGCATCGTACGCAGGAGGCCAATCGAGCCGAGGCCCGGGCGAGACTGGATGAACTGATCGCCCGCGCTGAAGTCGTACCGAGAACCCGCCGCCCAAGCCGGCCCACGCTGGGCTCCAAGGTCCGCCGGCTCACGGCAAAATCGCAACGATCCGCCTCCAAGAAACAGCGCGGCCGGCCGAACGACGACTGAGCTGGCTCATCTTACAGGCCGCTTGCGCCCTACTTGTGATCGAGCTGCCGGATGATTTCCGGCGACGTGGCGAGTGACCAACCCTGTGTAGCAATAATGCGAGCGCTGGCGCTCTGCCGCACCGCGCCAACCTCAAGCGTCACCGTGTAGGCGCCAAGCGGTTCGAGTTGATCCACCACCGTCTGGCCTGCCGCAAGGGCCGCGCCCCCGCGTCCGCCGCCGCCCTCTGGCCGCGGCTGGTGCGTGTCCCACAAGACGAAGTGGAGGCCGGCATCGCCCGGACCGCTCAGCTTTGCTACTTGTTTGCCGGAGGAGTCAGTGATCACGATGGCCGGCGCGGGGCTGGCGGCTTGCTTCAGGTAATACCAGATTCCCATCCCGTTCGGTGGGTTGGATGTCTGCAGATTCTGCTGGCCGAAGAGATAGTCGTTGGCGGCAAACTGCCAAGGCACGCGCTGGACGGTATCGGAAATGGAGAAAAGATGTATGTCCTGCGCCAGGACCGCCGCATTGAGTTCTTCCAGTGGCGCGATGTTGGTGATCCAGATTCCCCGGCCGTAGGTGCCGAGCACCAGATCCTTTTGGCGCGCCTGGATCACCAGGTCGTGCACCGATATGCGGGGCAGGTTGTTGTTCATACGCGCCCAGCGGGCGCCGCGATCCAGCGAAACGAACAAGCCGTCGTCGCTGCCCAGGAACAGCAGATCTGGATTCACGGGATCCTCGGCGACAACATTCACCGGCGCTGACGGCAGGCCCGTAGAAATCGGTTTCCAAGTGGCGCCGTAGTCGTCCGTTCGATACACGTAAGGGGCGAAATCGTCGAAACGGTAACCGCTCTTCGTTAGATACGCCCGGCCGGCCACATGCGTGGAAGCGCGCACCCGGGTAACGTACGCATCAGCTCGGCCTCCGGCGGCCGACGCGCGGGCAGTAACATCGGTCCAGTGGGCGCCGTCGTCGCGCGTTACCCAGACGTTTCCGTCGCTCGTGCCGGCCCAGATCTCGCCGGCGGTGAGCGGCGATTCCGAAATGGTGGAAATGGCGAACCAGGGAATGCCGCCGGGCAGGCGGCCTTCGGATGAGGGAAGGATCTTATCGCTCGGATGCGTGCTGAGATCGGGGCTGATGGCGGTCCAGTGATCGCCGCGATCGGCGGACTTCAGCAACATCTGGCCGCCAGTGTAGATGGTTCCTGGGTGGTGGGGAGAAGTCACGATGGGCGTTTCCCAAATGAACCGGTAAGGCGGTTGCGAGGGATCGGATTGGCGGGGCATGATCGACGTCCTGATTCCGAACTTCTGATCTACGCGGCTGTGCGAACCGTACTCGCGATTGGTGTAAAGCCAGCGGCTGTCGTTCGGATCTACCAGGGTGGTAATGCCGTCGCCTCCGCCGACCGCGCGGCAGTCCTGCGGAGTGACCCGTCCCATGCCGGTCGCCGAGGGGCAGCGCCAGTTTTCGTGGTCTTGGAGCCCGGCGTAGATGTTGTACGGCTCTTCGTTATCCACGCTAAGGGCGTAGACCTCCTCGACGGGAATGTTCTCGGGAGCGACGCTGGTGCGGCCTCCGTCATAGGAGACGGCGATGCCGCCATCGCTGCCCTGGATCATGCGGTTCGAGTTCGTGGGGTCGATCCAAAGCGTGCGCACATCGCCGAACATGCGGGGGAACACGCGCGGGCCGTCCCACGTGCGGCCGCCGTTGATGGAATGCCGCAGCCCGTCCTGGGTTACGAAAATATTCTGTTCGTCGTTGGGATCGACGCGGATTTGATTGAAGTAATAAGGCCCCTTGGGGCTCACATCGTAGTCTTCCGCGTTCGTCTTTTTCCAGGTGCGGCCGCCATCTTCGGTACGGTAGACTTCGCCGCCGATCGCATCTTGAACACCCGCGCGCCCACCGCGGCCGCCGGCCACGCGCACGGTGCGTGGATTATCGTTCTCGACGATGGCATAAAGAATCTGGGGATTGCGGCGATAGATATCCAGCCCAATGCGACCGACGTGGTTTTCCGGCAGCCCGCCGCTGAGCTTGACCCAGTGGTCCCCACCGTCCGAGGTCTTATAAATGCCGCTGCCTGGACCGTCCGGGACGAGTTGCCACGGCAGGCGCGTCTTGTCGTACGCAGCGGCGTAGAGCACGTCCGGATGTTGCGGGTCCATCACCAGATCAATCGCACCGACGTGAGGCCCGAGAGAAAGGGCTTTATCCCAGGTGCGGCCGCCATCGCGCGTACGGAAGACGCCGCGCTGCTCGTTATCCGAAAAAAGATGGCCCATGGCCGCGACGTAAACTATGTTGGGATTGCCAGGATGGATTGCGATGCGGGCTATGTGATGGGTGTCGGCCAGCCCCATGTTCGCCCAGGTCTTTCCGCCGTCCGTGGATTTGTAGACGCCGTTGCCGGCGAGTGAACTGCGCGAGGTAAATGCGTCGCCTGTGCCGGCCCAGACAAGATCGGCGTTCGAGGGCGCCACGGCTAGAGCACCGATGCTGAGATTGTTCTGAGTATCGAAAACCGGCTGGAAAGTCGTGCCGTTATTTGTAGTCTTCCAGATCCCGCCGGTCCAGAAGGAGACATAGAAGGAATAGAGGTGAGCTGCTTCCGGCGCGGCGGGCACCGCAATATCGGATGCGCGCGCGCCAAGCCAAAAGACGCCAAGATTGCGAAACGCGAGCGGCTGTAGCAGGCGCTGGTCGAGCGCAACTGGCGCCTGGGCGGCAGCGGAGAAGCCAAGAGTGGCCGCCATGGCAAATGCAGTGAAACAGTGCTTACTCATTGTCTCCCATGAGTGGCCAGTATACACCCGGTGGCATCCAGCGGTTCCAATCCGGCGTGAGGGAGCCAATACCTATCCCAGCGCAGTTTCCGTGAGCGGGTGTGGTCTGCCTGGTAGCGGTCCCGATCTGCAGTCTCCTTGAATACTGTGGGACTGAGCCAAGGAAGGAGTGTAGGCGCCCCGATAAACGCCCAAGTAATCGGGAAGCGCCCGGGCGCGAATCCGCGAGGATTCCAGATGTGATGCCGACTTG
>CAVUQS010000009.1:0-28130 GCA_963743705.1 Bryobacterales bacterium
AGGCTCTGGAGCAGAAGCAATGAAGATCACGCGTCGCAACCTCGCCAAGGTTTTGCTCGCCGCGCCCGCGGTCCCCGCCGCGTTCGCGCAAGCCAGCCCGCTACAGACGGCCAAGGATCGCACCCAGGCCAATAGCCAGGCGCTGGCCAAGATCGACATCCCTATGTCGCTCGAGCCCGCCTTCCAGTTCAAGGCCTGATACGGCCGAACCCGGGGTCGAAAGTTTCTTCGCGCCCATTCCGGAACTGAACAGCCGCCTGGTTGCCAGGGAGATCTCGGCGGGGAACTGGTCCGCGCCTTCGCCACGCGCCTCGAACGCCTCGGCCCGCGCTACAACGCGCTCGCGCTGCCCTTGCCTCAGCAGGCCATCCGCCGCGCCAAGGAAGTCGACAAAGAGATCAAGCTCGGCCGCCTGCGCGGACCCCTGCAAGGCATCCCCTACGGCGCCAAGGATCTGCTCAGCTTCGCCGGGCAAATCACCACCTGGGGCGCCAAACCCTACGCCGCCCAAATTTTCGACTACACCGCCACCACGCTCGAAAAGCTCGATGCCGTCGGCGCCGTGCTCACCGGCAAGCTTGCCATGGTGGAACTGGCGGGCGGCGGCGGCTACCGCTTGGCATCGGCGTCGATGTTCGGCCCGGGCCTCAATCCTTGGGACCGTACCCGCTGGTCCGGCGGATCTTCCAGCGGTTCCGCGTCAGCCGTCGCCGCCGGTCTCGCGCCCTTCGCGCTCGGCTCGGAAACTTCCTGTTCCATCATCACGCCGGCGTCTTTTTGCGGCGTCACCGGCCTGCGCCCCACGTACGGGCTGGTCAGCCGCTACGGCGCCATGGCGCTCTCGTGGACGCTCGATAAAATCGGCCCCATCGCCCACACAGCCGAAGATTGCGGCATCATCCTCCAGGTGATCGCCGGCAAGGATTCCAAGGATCCCGGCAGCGCAGGCAAGAGCTTCTACTACACGCCCCAATACGCGCGCCCGCTGAAGGAATTGAAATCGGCTATGCCCCCATCGATTTCACCGATCGCGCCGACGCCGATGCCCGTTCCGCGTTCGCCGCGGCGCTCACCGCGTTCCGCGCCAGCGGCGCACAATTAGTCGAAGTAAAGCTTCCCGATTTTCCCTACGGCCCCCTGATCTCCACCATCATCGATCGGAGCAGGCTTCCATTTTCGAACCCTTGATCGCCAGCCCGAAGGTCGATGAGTTAGCCGACCCTTCGCAAATCGCCGGCCTCAAAGCCAGCCTCGATATCTCCGCCAGGGACTATCTCAAGGCGATGCGCATCCGCGGCAGATCCTGCGGGAATACATGACGCTCTTCGCGAGCGTCGACGCCCTCGTCACCACGGGCCGCAGCGGCGTCGCGCCTCCGGTCAATCAGCCGCTCGATGGCGGCAACCCCGTTCCCGGCGGATTCAACGGCATCGTCCAGGCCGGCAACCTCGCGGGACTGCCGGCCATCGCTTTCCCCTGCGGCTTCGTTGGCAACCTGCCGGTCGCGCTACAGGTAGTTGGCCCGGCATTTTCCGAAAACACCATCCTCGCCATCGCCCGCGATTTCCAGAGCCGCACCGATTGGCACAAGCGCCGCCCGCCGGAATGACGATTGGGGCGCCGGCACCGCGCCTGACAAACCGAAATTGATCCCGGCAGCTCTAACGAGTGCGTGCTTCCGGCGCAGGCTGCCGCCCGCGTTGCGCCAGATAGTGTTGATCGAGGCCTTGACGCACCAGTGTCTTAATGACGGCCTCCGGCTCACATTGAGATCTTGCGCGGCGCGATCCAGTTCCTCCAGCATACCTGCGGTCAGGTCCACATTCACCCGTTGAATGGGCTGCACCATGCGCCCACGTCCTTGGAAGAACCCGGTCACGTCCTTCCCCTGATCCGCCATCCGCGCAATTGTCTCTGCCGCAACCGGCTTGCCGGATTTACGAGTACTCTTCATACAATCGCACCTCTTCCTTCATCGATTTCCACAGCGTGACGAGATGTAGGATTTCGCCTTCTGCGTCCTCGCGGAACTCGAGGATGATGGAATACAGCCGGTCACGTACCCAGCCGATCGCCACATCATATTGCTCCGGCACGTCGGAGCGCCGGTCGAGGAAATAGGGTCGCGAAAACATTTCTTGCGCCTCCTCGAACCCGATTTCCCGCTTCGGACTGGCCCTCAAGCGCTCGCTCTTCCGAGGATCGAAGCCGAACCTCATCTGATATGACTGTTATACCACTTCGAAGGCGTAACCGAACGTCGCCCGCCAGCGTAACGTCCGCCTGCCGCTTCTCCCAAACCTCGCACGGTATAATCGCACTAATCCCAGAGGTGATAACGTGCGTCTGCAAAAGCTTCTTGTTCTTCCCGCGGTGGCAGCCTTTCTATCCGTCGCCGCTCTTGCGCAAACCCTTCCACAAGGCGTTCGCAAAGTAACTTCCGTCGAGGGCATCACGGAATACAGCTTCCCGAACGGCCTGCGCGTCTTATTGTTCCCCGATAACTCCAAACCCAAGATCACAGTCAACGTCGTGTATCTGGTGGGCTCGCGCAACGAAGGCTATGGCGAAACCGGCATGGCGCACCTGCTGGAACACATGGTGTTCAAGAAAACCAAGTCCGGCCGCGAAGTGTTCAAGGAACTCACCGACCACGCGGGCGGCGGCAATTTCAACGGCACCACCAGCTACGACCAGACCATGTACTACGAGACTCTGAACGCCGGCGATGAAAACCTCCGCTGGGCGCTGGCGCTCGAAGCCGAACGCATGGTGAGCATGACCATGCCGAAGGAAGCGCTCGACACCGAAATGACGGTGGTGCGCAACGAAATGGAATCGGGCGAGAACAGCCCGCTCAACGTTCTCGAAGAACGCACGCTGGCCGCAGCCTATAACTTCCACAATTACGGCAAGACCGTCATCGGCAATCGCACCGACGTCGAACGCGTGCCTGTCGAAAATCTCGCGGCATTCTACGCGAAGTATTACCAGCCCGATAACGCCATCGCCATCGTCGCCGGACAGTTCGATGAAACCAAAGCCCTCGGCATGATCGCGCAGACTCTCGGCGCCATCCCGCGCCCGTCGCGCGTCCTCAAGCAGCCCTATACTTCCGAACCTACGCAGGAAGGCGAGCGCGCCGTGACCTTGCGCCGCATTGGCGAGATTCAGGGCATCATGGCGGTCTATCACATCCCCGCCGACCTCCACCCTGATTTTGCGGCGCTCACCGTGATGGCGCAGGTGCTCGGCGGCGGCCAGACCGGGCGTTTATACAAAGCCCTCGCCGATAACAAGAAGGCAGTTTCCGCCAGCATGTTCGCTGAAGGCATGCACGACCCCGGCTTCGTCCTCGCCTTCGCGCAACTGAAGCCCGACCAGAACATCGACGAAGCCCGCGAGATCCTCTTGAAGACTGTCGAAGACCTGTCTGCCGAACCGCCTTCGCAAGATGAAGTCGATCGCGCCAAGACCCGCCTCCTGAAAAACATCGAACTGACTCTCACTAACTCGCAGAATGTCGCCCTTACTCTCGGCGGCGCGGCCGGCAGCGGCGATTGGCGCTCCTTCTTTCTGCGTCGCGACGAAATTGAGAAAGTAACTCCCGCCGATGTCGCTCGCGTCGCCAAGGACTATCTCAAGTCTTCCAACCGCACTCTCGGCGAATTTATCCCCACTAAGAACCCGGACCGTTCCGTAATCCCCGCCGCGCCCGAGGACGCCGAGTTGTTCAAGGACTACAAAGGCAAAGCGGCGCAGCAGCAGGGCGAAGAGTTCGATCCCACGCCCAAGAACATCGAGAGCCGCGTCATCCGCACCACGCTTCCCAACGGCCTGAAGCTGGCAATGTTCCCCAAGAAAACCCGCGGTGGAACGGTGGTCGCGGCGATGAACGTGCGTTTTGGCGATGAAAAATCGCTCTTCGGAAAATCGATGACCGGGCAGATCACGGGCGCCATCCTCATGCGCGGCACGCTCAAAAAGAACCGCCAGCAGATACAGGATGAGACGGATAAGTTGAAAGCGCAGATCAACGTGGCCGGCGGCGTAAATGCCGCCAGCGCGACCGTACGCACCCTCGAAGCCAACATGGCCGATTCCCTGCGCCTGGTTCACGAGTTGTTGTTCGAACCCTCGTTCCCTGACGCCGAATTCGAACAGATCCGCCAGCAGCGCATTGCCGGCCTCGAGAGCCAGCGCACCGAACCCACGGCGCTCGCCTCGCTGGCGCTCGCAGAACACTTCAGCGCTCGCTACCCGCGCGGCGACATACGCCATTCCGCCAGCATCGATGAGCAAATCGAAGACGTAAAGAAGGTAACGCTCGACGAGGTGCGTGCTTTCTATAAGCAGTTTTACGGCGTGGGCGAAGGCGAAATCGCTATCAGCGGCCAGTTCGACCCGGAGCAGATGCGCAAGCTCGTGACCGAGCTCTTTGGCTCATGGAAGAGCCCCGCGCACTACGAGCGTATTTCCAACACTTACACCGCCATTGAGCCCATCAACCGTAAGATCGAAACGCCCGACAAGCAGAACGCTCTTTTCGCCGTGGGCGCTCCGGTCAAAATGAACGACGAGGACCCCGATTACCCTGCCCTGCTGCTTGCCGGCACGGTTTTCGGCGGCTCGCCCAACTCGCGCATCTTCCAACGCATTCGCGTCAAGGACGGCTTGAGCTACGGCGCCAACGCCGGTTTCAACATGCCCGTCAAGGACGATGCCGGCCGCTTCTCCGCCAGCGCCATCGCGGCGCCCCAGAATGTGCCCAAAGTCGAGACCGACTTCCAGGATGAGCTCGCCAAAGCGCTGAAGGACGGCTTCACCGCCGACGAAGTCGAAAAGGCCAAGAAGGCGTGGCTCGACGAACGCGCCGTGGCCCGCGCGGAAGAGGCCTCCATCGCCAGTCTGCTCGTGGCCCGCGAACGTTGGGGCCGCACCTTGGATTGGGACGCCAAACTCGAAGCCGCCGTCGCCGCGCTCACGCCCGCGCAAGTCACGGCCGCCTTCCGCAAGCACGTCAACCCGGCCACCATCACCATCGTGAAAGCCGGCGATTTCCAAAAGGCTGGAGCGTATAAGTAAGGCCGCGCTAGTTACTCCGCGGCCGTAGAACCCTGGTAGAGTGAACCCCAGGAGAATCCATGAAGATCGCTCTACCTCTGGCCGCGCTGGTTCTCGCCGCACCCTTCGCCAACGCCCAGGGCGGCGTCACCGGCACTTTCCGCGCCGACGACGTAGGCTTTGCCCCCTGGATCTTCAACCTCACGGCCAAAGGCGCAACCCTAACGGGCACGATTAGTCAGAGCGGCGCTGGTACTTCCCTCACTTCGCCCACGGCAATCTACGACGGCGCCGTCGACGGCAAGTCGTTATCGTTCAAATGCGAAGGGCCCGGCGGCGGCAAAATCATCATCTTCAGCGGCGTGCTGAATCGCGACGTCATCACTTTCGATCGCACGGTTCAGATGCAAGCCGGCGCCGACCCCGGTCTGAACGGCATATACGGCGCCAGCGGCGCGTCCCACTTCACCGCCCGCCGCGTCCAGGGGGCTGCAGCCGCAAACCTGGCCGCGCCCGGCGCTGCGGCCCCTGCGCCGCCTCCTGCCGGCCTACAGGTCGTCTTCCTCGGAACCGGCACGCCCAACCCCGATCCTACCCGTTCCGGCCCCGCTGTTGTGGTTGTTGCCGGACCTCAAGGGTATCTCGTCGACGCCGGCCCCGGCGTCGTCCGCCGCGCGCGCGAAGCTTCCGACCGCACGCAAATCGCGGCCCTCCGCCCTGCCGCGCTGAATTACCTCTTCCTGACTCACTTACATTCCGATCACACCCTCGGCTATCCCGATCTCATCTTCACGCCCGCCGTGATCGGTCGCGGCAAGCCACTCACTGTCTTCGGACCCAAAGGCACGAAAGACATGACCGATCACCTCATGGCCGCCTGGAAGAAAGATATGGACGTCCGTACCAACGGTCTCGAACACGGCAACCCCGAAGCTTACAAAGTCAATGTCACGGAGATAAAACCTGGCGTCATTCACAAAGACGCCAATGTCACCGTCAAGGCTTTCCTTGTGCCTCACGCCACTTGGGATCAGGCGTTCGGTTACCGCTTCGAGACCGCCGATCGGAGCATAGTCATCTCCGGCGACACCAAGCCCACCGCCGCCATCGTGGAAGCCTGCAACGGATGCGACGTTCTCATCCATGAGGTCTACTGCAGCTCTGCGTCCGGGCAGGCCAGCCCCTATTACCAGATCGCGCACACCTCCACCGCCGAACTCGCGCAAATCGCCATGAAAGCGAAGCCGAAGCTGCTGGTGCTGTATCATCAACTCTTCGGCGGGTGCAGCGACGGCGCGCTGCTGCAGCAAATGCAAAAGGCCTATCCTGGAGCCGTTGTTTCCGCCAAAGATTTCGACATCTTCTGACACCGCCATGAAGCCATTCGCTCTGATCTTCCTCCTCATCCCCGCCGCGCACGCCGCCACCGATTGCGCCGGCCTCAAGACGCTCGCGATACCGCACGTCGCCATCACGTCCGCCGAACAGAACGCGACCGGCCAGTCCGCGTACTGCCGCGTGTCCGCTACCTTGACGCCTACCTCCGATTCCGATATCAAAATGGAAATCTGGCTGCCCATCGGCGATTGGAACGGCAAGTTTCTCGCCAATGGCAACGGCGGATGGAGCGGCTCCATCACGGCAGCCACTCTCAATAACGGCGTCCGCCGCGGTTACGCGACCGCCATGACCGACACCGGCCACTCCGGCGGTTCCGCCTCCTTCGCGCTCGGCCACCCTGAAAAACTCATCGATTTCGGATATCGCTCCGTCCACGAAATGGCCCTCGCTTCGCGCGCCATCATCGCCGCCTTTTATGGTTCGCCCGCCAAGCTCAATTACTGGAGCGGCTGCTCGGCCGGCGGCCGCCAGGGACTCATGGAGGCCCAGCGTTACCCCGCAGACTTCGACGGCATCGTCGCCGGCGCTCCCGGACTCAATTGGACCGGCCGCGCCATCGAGTCCATGGTGATCGCCAACGCCTCTCACAAAGACCAGGCCGGTTACATTCCGCCCGCTAAGTACGCGATGATTCACAAGGCCGTTCTCGATTCCTGCGACGCGCTCGACGGCGTCAAAGACGGGCTTCTCGAAAGCCCCGCAGCCTGTCATTTCGATCCCAAACAGCTGCAATGCCCCGCGGAGGATGGCCCCGGATGTCTCACCGCCAAACAAGTGGAAACCGCCCAGGCGATCTATAACCCCACCAGTTTCTTTCCCGGTTATATGCGCGGCAGCGAGTTAGGATGGGCGACCATGGCCGGGCCCCGCCCCTTCGGCATTGGCCTCGACTTATTCCGCTACGTCGTCTTCGCCAATCCCGATTGGGATTTCCTTACGTTTCAGTTCGCGGCGGATGCCGCTCGAGCCGAAAAACTCGACGGACCCATTCTCAACGCCACTAACCCCGATATCCGGCCATTTCTCTCGCGCGGCGGCAAGCTGATTCAGTATCACGGATGGAGCGACCCCCAGATCGCTCCCAGCTTCAGCGTGGCTTACTACCAAAGCGTAGTCGATAAGTTGGGCGGCGCATCCCGGGTAACTCCCGCATACCGCTTATTCATGGTTCCGGGAATGGCTCACTGCGGCGGAGGCGAAGGCACGTCCCAGTTCGATATGCTGGCAGCGCTGGAACAGTGGGTCGAGGCTAAGAAAGCACCCGAATCCATCCCCGCGTCGCGCGTCAGGAATGGCTCTACCGACCGCACGCGCCCCCTCTGCCCTTATCCTCAGGTGGCAGTTTACAAGGGCGCGGGCAGCATCGATGACGCTGCTAACTTCGCCTGCAAAGCCCAATAAGTTAGAATAACTTCGGCTATGAAATTGCCTCAAGCAGCCGTTCTGGCCCTTGTCTGGCTCCAGGGCGCGTTGGCGCAATCTGGCGCCACTCCGCAATTTGAGGCCGCATCTGTCAAACCTTCGACTCCCGCGGCTCGCCCTTTTGGCTCGATCCCACGCAAGCAGGGCGGCCCCGGAAGCGCCGATCCCGGACGCGTCGCTTACCGTAACTTCACCTTGCGCGAACTGATCTCGGAAGCTTATGACGTCAGCTGGGTGCAGCTTGCGGCGCCCGCCTGGCTGACATCGGTCAATATCCTCGGGAACACCGATAAGTTCGACGTCGACGCCACACTCCCTCCCGCCGCCACCAAGGACCAATACCTCCTGATGTTACAAACCCTTCTCGCCGAACGCTTCGAGCTGAAGACGCACCGCGAGACCCGTTCCGGCCCGGCTTACTTGCTCATCGTGAACAAAGGCGGTCCCAAAATGAAATTGTCGCCGGAACTGCCGCCGGGCAGCGGAGTCGAAGAACCCATCAAACTCGGCTCCAAGGGCCCGGACGGATTCCCCGTCGTACCTTTGAGCCATTCCGGCATGTTCGTAAACGTCGAGACCAGCCAAATCCGCCTGAAGTTCATGCGCAGAAGCATGCCCCAATTCGTCGATTGGCTGTGGTCGCAGATCAAAAAGCCGGTCATTGACCGTACCGCATTGCCCGGCCAATACGACTTCTACCTCGATCATCGCCGCGACGATGCCCTGAGAGTAACTCAAGACGGCGCCGCTCCCGCCAACGATTCCAGCGGCCCGGATCTCTTCGCCGCCGTGCAATCGCAGCTCGGTTTGAAGCTGGCATCCGGCGAAGGCGAGTTCACAATGCTAGTCGTCGATCATGTCGACCGCACGCCCATCGGCAATTAGTTCCCTACGGCCACCGGCCCCAATGCCACTCAAGCCGGCTTCAACACCAATCCCGGACCGCGATCGCCCAAATCGAAGCCCACGCCCACGTTGACCATGAAAGTCGGGTTCGGTTTCCAGTCCCCGCCGAAATATAACTGGTGAGTCTCGGGCTGCGCATATGGCGTGGTCGTGATACTCTCGATTTCACCGTAGTATTCGATGGATGGCGAAAACTTCGGCCGCTTCCATCGCAGCAGCATGGAAGGCTCGAAGTTCCAGCCATGCTCCGTCCCCGGGCCATGCAGCGCCCGCTCAAAAGCGGGATTCAACACAATCTGCCAGTGGCGGAACTCGCGATCGATAATCGGCCGCAGCTCCACGCGCTGCGAGTTCTCTTCGTAGGCCGTGTTTTGGAACGAAAACTCCACTACCAGCCCCAGGCGCACCGGCAAATTCCACGATTCGGGCGCGTAGAAGTGCGGCAACACCCGCCACCCCGCGTATTGCGGCGCATTTCCGGGCTCCCATGCGCTCAGAACCATGAAGCCCATGGCGAAGCTGTCCGCCAGGCCGATGGTCGGCTCGAGCGTGACATGCGTCTGATTCCGCGTCGGCAGCAGCGTGCCTTCACCCTCCGTAGTCCCCTGCGGATCGAAGTTCAGGTGCAACTCCAGGCTGTAAGCGCGCCACGGTATCGGCTCATACTCGTAAATATGAATCTCAAATGGGTCCTGTGCCCACAGGCCGGTCGCGCAGAAAAACAACCCTGCAAGGAAATACCTTCGCACAAACACTTATCCTTTCGTCCGTGAAGATTTGATAAAGCGCGTCACGCGCGAAGAAGTTGCTTGAATGGTCCGATTACAGACTTTCGTCATCCGCCACTGCACTTACACAGGATATCCAACGGCGCGCAGCCTTAGCGGTGGGCCGGGAAACTAACTGAGCGCAATATCTCAGTTTCCTGGCCAACTTGCCCGCAAACTGTGAGTAAATTAGATTCGTGCCTGTTGGGGCGGAACTACCGCCATTTTCGAAGCACTTTGACGGGAAGCGCTTCTTCAATCCAGACGCGCGCCAAGCTCGCGGTTTCCTTGACGTCATAAGGTGGAAGCTCGCCAACCGTCCCGAGTCCTCGCCACTCTTCGTTCCTGACGTAGAGCCGTCTAAACCTGCGCCTGCCGTCGAAGGTAGCGACTTACAGGTTACGTTAGTCAATCATTCCACGGTGTTATTGCAGCAAAACGCCACAAATATCCTCACCGACCCTATCTGGTCGCAACGCGCAAGTCCATTCCGCGCCGTCGGTCCGCGCCGCCGCCGGGCGCCGGGCGTCCGATGGGAAGATCTTCCGCGTATCGACATTGTGCTCATCAGCCACAACCATTACGATCATCTCGATCTCCGCACCTTGCGCCGGCTGGCGCGCCGCGGAGCCCCCCAGTTCGTGGTGCCCAAGGGCGTAGCGCGGTTGTTGCGGTTCCATCGCATTCGATCCGTGCACGAATTAGATTGGGGGAATCCCTGTCGCTTGGCGGGACCGTGATTCACGGCGTGCCTGCGATGCATTTTTCGGCGCGCGGGCTCTTCGACCGCAATCGCACGCTTTGGTGCGGATATGTAATCCAGGCCGCCGGGCGCATCGTCTACTTCGCGGGGGATACCGGATTCGGCGATCACTTCGCCAGCATTCGCGAGCGGTTCGGCGAGCCGCGCCTGGCGCTGCTGCCTATCGGCGCCTACAAGCCGCGCTGGTTCATGTCGTCCGTGCACATGGGGCCGGATGATGCGGTCCGCGCGCACGAGATCCTGGGCGCCCAGACCAGCATCGCAATCCACCACGGCACTTTCCAATTGGGCGACGAAGGCATCGACACGCCGGCGAGCCGCCTCAACGCCTGCGCCCCGGGCGATTCTTTTCTGACGCTCAAGAACGGCCAATCCGTGACGCTTGTATAGACCTTGCCTCGACGTTGACGTCGCGGACGCGCGTTATACCTGCGCCAGGCCGCCATCCACAAACAGTTCGATGCCCGTGACGTAACTGCTGTCGTCGGACGCCAGAAATACCACGGCCTTGCCGACCTCTGCCGGTTGACCGACGCGCCCCGCGGGAACGTTGACCGGGATCAGGTTCTTGCGCTGCTGGCCCACTTCCGACGACGCCAGCAGATCGCTCAAGCCGGGCGTGTCGATCGTTCCGGGGCTGATCGCGTTCACCCGAATGTGACGGTCTTTCAAGTCCGTCGTCCAGGTTCGCGCAAACGAACGGATGGCCGCTTTGGTGGCGCTATAGACGCTGTTCGATGGCAGCCCTTTACTGGCCACGATCGACGCGTTCAAGATGACCGACCCGCCATCCGGTATCAACGGCAGGGCCTTCTGCACCGTGAACAGCAGGCCCTTCACGTTGGTGTTGAAGATCGAATCGTACACCTCCTCCGTGATGTTGCCCAAGGTGGCGAACTTCGCAATACCGGCGTTCGCGAATACGACATCGAGCTTGCCCTTCTCCCGCTTGATCTGTTCGAAGAGACGGTCCAGATCGCCCAGGTTGGCGACATCTCCCTGGACAGCTGTCACATTCTTCCCGATCTCTTTCACCGCCGCGGCCAGTTCCGGCTCGCGCCGCCCGGTGATGAAGACGTACGCGCCCTCTTTCACCAATTCCTTCGCCGCGGCTAGGCCGATGCCGCTATTGCCGCCCGTCACCAACGCAACTTTCCCGTCCAGCTTACCCACGCGTCTCTCCTCTTAGGGTTGGGCGCGCCGCTCCTGCAGTTCTTGCCGCCACGCCTTCCCACAGTGAGTAAGATACGTTGAGGGTTAAATTAGATTCACGCGTTGGGTCGCGTTGTGCGAAGAGCCAGTGTTACTGGCTCCCGGCCTTCACGATATCAGGTAGCTTCCAAGCCTTGTCGAAGAAGGCCGGCTCCGGCGCATATACCCGGAACATCACTTCGAAATTGCCGCCGGCGCTGGTAGGGACCCAGTTGGCCTCTTTGCCGGCCGGCGCCTTCGGGGCGAAGTAGATATCCACCGACCCATCCGTATTCTTCAGAAGCTCCGGATTCTGGGAGGAACGGCTGGGCCGCGGCAAATTACGAATCAGCGCGTGAGTCGCCCGGTCATAAACCGTCGCCGACCAATATTGCTTCACCGGCGCATTCGCCGGTACGTGCAGGCGATAGACTCTCCCGCCATCGAGGAATTGCCCCTGCTTGTCGCGGATTGTCATCAGATAGAATTGACCCGCCCCCAGATGCTTGATCGTGCTGAAGGCGTAGGAATCCGCCAGGCCGCGCGAATCCACCGGATAGAGATCCGGCTTCTCGTAGAACGTCGCCGCGGTCTCCATAAGATCGGGCGCTGCCGGCATCGCCCAATAGCTGCCCTCGAAAAAGGGTGGGAAGCCCCTTACATATCGCGCTTCCAGCCAGGTATGCGCTTCGGCTATCGCCGCCTTGAGCGCTGCCTGCGTTTGCTGATCGGGGCTGAACGGCTTGCCCTTCTCGATGCCGATCGATTGGAGCTGATCGATCATCGCCTTATCCCGCTCCAGCCAAGGTTCGTACTGCACCACGCGGTTCAGCGATTGGTAGAAGCGCAGGTCGTAAGGAATAGTGGAATCGAACACCACGTTGGCGGCGTCCACAAATGTCGTGTTCGATGGATTGAGCGCTTGCGAAAGCGGATAGACCTTGATGTGTTTGCCATAAGCCACCGCCTTAGCGACATCAGCGGGGCTGCTGCTCCTAGGAATGGAGCGAAGCAGCGCATAGCCCTCGTATGTGTCCGATGGCATGGCGATGTAACCGCCCGGCGCATTTTTGCGGTAGCTGGGCGGCAATATCACATACTTCGCGCCGGTGCCCTTGTCCACGCCCGCCGGCCCCACGTCTTCGAGAGCTGCTTGCCAACAGTCCATCACCGTGCCGGTGATCGAGCCTTCGCTCGCGGCTGGAATCTCGAGCACCACGGGTCCCACGTCCTTCGTATTGAAAAACGGCATGAAATAAATCGAATCCGGGTTGGGCGTGAGCGTCTGGTTTTTCCAGTTCGGCAAATGCGACCAATAAATCACTTGATTGAAGCCGCCGCCGGCGCCACGCGCCGCTGCCTGATACATGAGGTCAAAGTTGACCACGGGCATGCCCCAGATCACGGCTTCCACCGCGCGGCGCTCCACCATGCGCCGCTGCGGGTCGCTCGAAGAACCGTCTTGCGCGCGTATGGACGCCGCCACACATATCAAGCCGAACGCCGCGAAAGCGCTCCACTGCAGTTTAGTTTTCATGGTTGGCTGGCTCTGACTATTTCCCCTGTTCATCCGCTACAATGGCGCGTCCGGACGCACGCAGATACCGCTTGTGGGGATAGATGACGCGTCACCTTCAATCGATCTTTTTCTTTCGAACGGTTTACGTTCGTCTCCGGAGTCTCCCGTAACCCCAAGAACAACTGGGCGAAGGGCATAAAGTAAATCCCGGATTCCCACGTATGAATCGGAAGATACGTGGGAGGTGTGGGTCTAACCCTAGCTAATATCTGCGCGACTTCAACCTAGGACGGGTTCCAGCCAGCACGTCAGATCTTCGTAGGTTCCCTGGCGGGACTGCCGGCCGTTACGGAAAGGAGCAAGGTAATGAACTTTCGGTCAAGCCTTCCAAAAGCGGCGCAACGCGCCGTGGTTGCATTTAGTATTCTTGCCGGCTGCATCGCCAGTGCCGGACAACAATCGACGGGCGTCAAAAAGCCAAATATCCTCTTCATCATGGGCGACGATGTCGGTTGGTATAACGTCGGGGCTTATAACCAGGGCATCATGGCGGGCAAAACGCCCAACATTGACAAACTAGCCGCCCAGGGCATGCGCTTCACGGACTATTACGCCGAGGCAAGCTGTACCGCCGGCCGTGCGAATTTTATCACCGGCGAATTGCCTATTCGAACCGGTCTTACCACCGTAGGTCAGGCGGGTGCGGACATTGGGTTGCCCGCTCAGGCCGTGACTATCGCCACAGCTCTGAAGTCCATGGGGTATGAAACCGGACAGTTCGGGAAGAACCATCTCGGCGACCTGAATAAGTTCCTCCCATGCGTCCATGGCTTCGACGAATTCTTCGGCTATCTCTACCACCTCGACGCCATGTCGGATCCCTATTGGTTCGATTACCCGCAAGACTGGATAGACAAGACCGGCCCGCGCGATCTTACGCACTGTTGGGCTACGCAGGTAGACGATCCCACTAGCATGTCACGCTGGGGCAAGGTCGGGAAGCAGAGGATCGTCGACGAGGGCCCCCTGGCCCCGTTCCCCGATATGGCGGGCCGTCAGAACTGGCAGGCAGGCCGTAAAGCCAAGTACGACATGGAAACATTTGACGACGTGCTCGTCCAAGACTCCAGCGCGTTTATGGACAAAGCCAAAGCGGATGGCAAACCCTTCTTTATCTGGCATAACACTACGCGCATGCACGTGTTCACTTATATCCCGCCCAAGTATCAGGCAATGATGAACTCGAAAAATGGCTACGGTCTCGAAGAGGCGGGCATGGCGCAAATGGACGACAGCATCGGCGCCCTGCTGAAGCACCTGGAAGACATCGGTGAAGCCGAAAACACCATCGTGATCTTCACGACGGATAACGGCGCCGAAGTGTTCACCTGGCCGGACGGTGGCATGACTCCGTTCCGCGCAACTAAGGGAACCGTATTCGAGGGCGGCTTCCGCGTGCCCTCCATCATCCGCTGGCCCGGACATGTCAGAGCGGGTGCGGTGGAAAACGGCCTCATCTCCGGTTTGGATTGGCTCCCCACCCTAGTGGCGGCCGCGGGAAATCCCGATATCAAGGACGAACTGCTGAAGGGCGTGAAGCTGTGTGGCCAGGAATACAAAAACCATCTCGATGGGTACAACCAGATGGCTCTCTTGACTGGCACTGGCCCAACCGCTCGCCACGAACTCTTCTACTTCGGCGGCGCGCAATTGGGGGCGGTCCGTATCGATGATTTCAAGTTCCAGTTCTTCCAGCAGCCCTATGGCTGGCCGGGAGAAAAAACCACCACGGATATGCCAACCATCGTGAATCTCCGTCAGGATCCCTTCGAACGTACGCCGTCGATTCGCGGCCAAAACCTAAACGATCTGGGCGGAGGCTACATGAACGACTTTTATGCGCGTGAATTCTGGCGCTTCGTCATGGTGCAGCAAGAGGTAGGCGCTCTCGCCAAAACGGCGATCGACTTTCCTCCCATGCAGGCGCCGGCCAGCTTTAACCTTTCGGCCGTGAAAGCCAAGGTCGATGAAGTAATCAACGCACAAAAGGGCGAGTAACTCAATAGGGCAGGCGTGGCAACAAGCGCCTGCCCTAATCTTATCGTCCTGACCGTTCCCCGCAATGGCCACTCGTCTAACCAACCTCCTGCTCCGCCGCGGCTCCATACTCCTGATGTGGGCGCTGATTGGTCTGACTATTGCGTCGCCGTTAGCCGACTCCAATCCGTACATCGGAGTCATGCTGGCGCTGCTCATTCTGAGTCTCTTCGTCGCGGGCGCATCGCTTTATAGTCACCATAAGGTCATGGTCCGGCTGGTTCTACCGCTATGCGTGCTCTGGTTTCTTGTCCGCGTTTTGGAAGAATGCACTCATCACAGGCATTTCTTCAGCTTTCTGGCGCATCTCACCGGAATCGGCCTCTCTGGTATGACCATCGCGGCGCTTTTCCGCCGTCTCGGCGCCGAGTCCCGCGCCCCCAGCAGCGTCGTAGCTGGAGCCTTCAATATCTATCTCCTCATCGCGTTCGCATTCGGCCAGCTTTATTGGATCGTGAACGACATGGTCCCCGGCTCATTTAACCAATACATCGCCCCCCGGTACAACACCGAGTTTCTCTACTTCAGCATGGTCACGCTCACTACCATTGGTTACGGCGGAATCGCGCCCGTAAATCCGTTTGTACGTATCGTTGCAGGCTTCGAAGGCATGTCCGGCATTTTCTACATTGCCGTGGTGGTGGCCAGAATAGTCTCCTCGTTTCACCCCATCAGAAACGATTTCCCATTAGCCGACGACCCAAGCCGCGAGGCAATCACAACCGAGCCCTTCCAGCTTCATTGAACCTTTTCTCTAATCGAAAAGCGAAAGCTGCCGCGAGCCACCCCGAATCTGTCCCACCGCTCGTCCATCGAGCGACGGCGAAATCGCCTCTCGTGCGCCACTGCCCGCGAGCGTTCCATTCCGGTTACAGTGTAGCGCCTAGGCTTTCCGCGCTAACATGACACGGCTCCGCTCGTCATCTATCTATGGCCGTATTCTCCGCGCACATGCCTGCGGAACTCCTGTTCACCGCGCGGTGTCTAACCCCTATCCTCCCTCGCGAGGCCGCTAAATCATCATGCGAGTCCTAACCTATCTCACGCTGGCGCTCGCGCCGTTCACCGCGTTCGGGCAGTCCGCCGAAACCGCGCCGAAGTTTGAAGTCGCCGACATCCACGCCAGCGCTCACGCCAACCAGCCCATCGTGCGCGGACCTTTCTTCAACAGCCGCCACTACGAATTGCGCTTCGCCTCGATGCTCGATCTCATCCGCACTGCTTACGACGTGGATCCCGAAAAGGTCTACGGCGGCCCAAGCTGGCTCGAGATGGACCGTTTCGATTTGTTCGCCCAAACTCCGCCCGGCGCCACCGCCGAACAGCGCCGCCTCATGCTTCAGGCGCTGCTCGCCGACCGCTTCAAGCTGGTGCTCCGCCATGACACCAAACCCATGGCCGCCTATGTACTTACGGCGCCGAAACACTCCGGGCTCAAGGAAGCCGATGGCTCAGGGGAACCCGGCTGCACCTTCGCCGTCTCGAATCCGCCGCCCCCGCCTCCTCCCGCAGGTGGCGCGCCCCCGGTCATCACTCTGCCGGTGATCGTTTACACCTGCCGCAGCGTCACCATGAACGCGTTCGCCATGCAGTTGCCCGCTCTGGCGGGAACCGCCCAATACTTCGGCAATCGTCCCGTGGCGGATCAGACCGCTCTGCCCGGCGCCTGGGATTTCAGCTTCAAGTTCACACCCAAGATTCCCGCCGGAATCCCGGTCGCCGGCGACAACATCCCGCTCTTCGAATCCCTGGAAAAGCTCGGGCTGAAACTCGAGCCCTCCACCGTCCCGCTGCCCGTCCTCGTGGTCGAGAGCGTGAATCAGAAACCCACGCCGAACTCGCCCGAGGCGATGAAAGCCTTTCCGCCGCTCCCCACCGAATTTGAAGTCGCAGACCTCAAGCCGAGCGCACCCACCGCTGGTAGAGGAGGACAGGGGCCGCGCCCGGATATCAAAAACGGCCGCGTCTATCTTCCTGGAATGACGCTCAAGAACATGATCCTGATTGCCTGGGACCTGAACGGCGACGAGATGCTCGCGAATGCGCCGAAATGGCTCGACGATGACCGTTTCGATATCCTCGCCAAAGCGCCGGAAGATGTTGCGATTGGCAATCTGTCGCAGCAGCAGCGGTCGGCGATCCCGGTCAATATCGACGCCCTCCGCCCCATGATTCGCTCGTTGATTGTGGAACGCTTCAAGCTGGAAGCCCACACCGAACAGCGCCCGGTGGATACTTACATCCTCACCGCCCCCAAGCCGAAGCTTGCCGAAGCCGACCCGTCAAGCCGCACCCGATGGCAGGAAGGCGCAGCGCCCGATTCCAAGAACAACAAGAATGCGAACGCCGCCCTGGGCAGACTGGTAACTTGCCAGAACATAACTATGGCTCAATTTGCCGACATGCTGCCGGGTATCGCTCCCGGCTATGTGCGTACGCTGGTGCAGAACGCCACCGGCCTCGAAGGCGGTTGGGATTTCACGTTCAGCTTCAGCCCGGCTGGCGTGCTACAGATGGCCCCCGGCCCGCGGCCCGATGGCAGTGCGTCCGAAGCATCCGACCCCAGCGGCGCCGTCTCTCTCTTCGACGCCGTGACCAAACAACTCGGCCTCAAACTGGACACGCAGAAGCGGCCCATGCCGGTCCTGGTGATCGATCGCGTGGAGCGCAAGCCGACCGAAAACTGACCGTCCGGTTATTTCTCCGGCGGATCGGGCGGGCCCAACCGGATCGGCTTGATCCGGATGTTCCGGAACGCCGCCGGCTCGCCGAACGCGTGCGCCTGCAAACCAATGTGGCCGTACTGCCCCCGCCCCGCGAACTTCGGATACTGCGGGTCGTCCAGGCTCACATCCAGAACCTTTTCGCCGTTCCATACCGCCGTCAGTTGGCGCTTCAACACCGTCACTTCCACCGTGTTCCACTGCCCATCCAGCTTGTTCAGGTTCTTCGTCGGCGCCACGATGTCCCACACCGAACTGGTCGATCGCGCCGTCGCCGGTTTCCCGGCATCGCTGATGAGATTCAGTTCCACGCCCGTCGTGCCAGGATTGCCCACCGCACTCGCGTTCACAAAGACGCCGCTATCGGTCTTCTCCGCCGTCTTGTATTCCAGCCGCAGCGTGAAATCGTAGTAAGTATCGTCCGTGGCCAGCCAGCTCTCGCCCTTTTCGTAGCTCAGGACTCCATTCGTGACCGTCCACGAAGCATTATTCGGCCGCCGTTTCACCGTATGCCAATGCGAAAGAGTCTTGCCATCGAAGAGGAGCTGAAAGCCGTCCTTGCGTTCCTGCTTGGTCAGCTTATTCTGCGCCGTTGCAAGATACGCAATGGCTATGAGGGATACCGCAACACGCGAAATCATCAAATCGAGTTTCCCACACTCCGGCGGGCTCCGCGACCCGATCAGGACCTCAATTCCGGACGCGCTTCCTCACCGTGATCGCCCCAAGCAGCGCCAGCATGCTCAGAAGCAACGCCCACGTCCCCGGCTCCGGCGTGATCGTAAAATCGAAGCCATAGTTCACCGCTCCCGCGCTCGCTTCCTGCACCCAGAACGAATAGGTTCCCGCGGGCAAAGCGCCGGTGAAACCGGTCGAGCCCAACCCGCTTGTGCCCATCTCGGGTAGGATATCCACGCCAATGTCAGAAGCGCCGTAATGATCCCAACCGAGCAGCCCGGTGGCATCCGTCGCCGTCGTGGGCGCCGTCAGTTGCGGCCCCGCTTCCACGCCGATAAACGATAAGCCCAACGCGCCCAGGGTCTCCGTCCCCGGCAGCACGGTGATAGCGTCAAGCTCCATCCCCACCGGCACCGTGAATGTAAAATAATCCCGGTCGATGGTCGTGCCTGTCTTACCGGTGGTACCCAACACTTCGTTCCCACCCGGCGAAACCGTCAATACCGTCGGCGCGAGTCCGTTGTTCGATAGATCGCCCGAGATACTCTCGTTATAAATGACAATGTCCGCGCGCGCGGCGCCCGGAACTATCAACGCTGTCAATCCGAATAAGCTGATAGCTAGTAACTTTGTTCTATTTATCACAGTTACACCTCGTCTCTTGGATATCTTCATTCGGCTCCCAGAATAGGCCCCGCAGCGCTCCCGCCGGGAGTTTCACGCCGCTGCGTAACCGTCTCACGTACGTTACTTGTCACGTTTCGCGTGTCTTGCCAAGCCGCTTCGCGCTGCTGTATCCTCTTCGATGCCAGCCTTTTGGGAACCACATGAAGAACCGGGGGACGAACACAGCCGACTCGCCCCCGACGCCGGCCCCGGAAAGCGTCCGCGCACAACTCGAGCGCATCCTGGCTTCGCCCGCCTTCACCAACGCCAAATCCGCGCGCCGTTTTCTGCAATATGTCGTCGATGAAACCCTGGCCGGTCGCAGCGGCCAGATCAAGGAATATGTCGTCGGCGTCGCCGTCTTCGATCGCGGCGACTCATTCGACCCACGCGCCGACGGCGTCGTGCGCGTCGAAGCCACACGGCTTCGCGGCCGCCTTCGCGACTACTATCAGGGCCTGAACGACCCGGTACTCATCGAGCTCCCCAAAGGCAGCTACGTCCCCGTGTTTCAATTGCGTGTCGAACCTGCGCCGGTAGACCCGCCTCCGCGTCACGTATCCCGCCGCACGATGTGGATCGCCGCCGCTGCCACCACACTGGTGAGTTTGAGCGTGATTGGCTGGGAGCTGCGCGCCAAGTCTTCCTTCCCGCAGGTGCGATCCATCGCCGTCCTGCCTTTGGAAAACCTATCCGGTGACGCTTTGCAGGATTATCTTTCCGACGGCATCGCCGAAGGCCTCACCACCGAGCTCGCCAAGACACCGAATCTGCAAGTGACTTCGCACGCCGCCGTCACCCAGTACAAAGGTCCGGCCACAGCGCTGGCGAAGCTCGGCGCCAGCCTCAAGGTGGACGCTCTGGTCGAAGGATCGGTCACCCGCACCGGCAATCGCGTGCGGGTCGCCGGGCGCGTTCTCGATGCGCGCACGCTCCGTCCGCTCTGGTCGAGCAGCTACGAGCGCAGCCTCAACGAAATCCCCGCATTGGAAAGAGACGCGGCACGCGAGATCGTCACGCGCATCGGCATCGCCGGCGCCGCAGCCGGGAAAACCACTCTCCGCGACGAACTGCGCGCCGCCCCCGAGGCCTACGACTCCTATCTCCGCGGCCGCTTCTATAGCCAGTACCAGAATCGCGAGGACAACGAAACCGCCATTTCCAATCTGGAGCATGCCGTCGCGCTCGACCCCAACTTCGCCTCGGCCTACGCGGAACTGGCCCAGGCCTATGTGTGGCGCCTCTTTCTATTCGCGCCCGCCGAAAGACAGTGGGAAGAGAAAGCGTTTGTGGCCGCCGAAAAAGCGCTCTCGCTCGATCCCGATCTTGCCGTCGCCCACGTCGCCCGCGGCCGTCTGCTCTGGACGCCCGCCAACCATTTCCCTCACGAGAGCGCCATCCGCGAATATCGTAAGGCGCTGGCCTCCAACCCCAGCCTCGATGAAGCGCGCAATCAACTTGCGCTGATCTACTGTCACATCGGTTTCTTCGATCAGGCATTGCAGGAATCGCAAAGAGCCGTTCTGGCCAACCCCAACAACACTCTCGCCGTCTATCGCACGGCGCAGACGCTGTCGTTTCGCGGGCAGTATGAGCAAGCCCTAACCGTGCTGCGCGGCATTCCCGAAGATGTCAACCCGTCTCTCGTGGGATATCAAACTGCCTGGGTTCTCTTCCGTCTCGGGAAGAGAGCCGAAGCTTCGGCCAAGATTACGCAGTTACTCAAGGACTATCCCGAAGACAGCGGCGGCCTCTTCACCAGCATGCAAGCCGTCATCGCGGCGTCTACCGGTGACAAACGCGCGGTGCAAGCGAAAGCTAAAGCGGCCGAAGAAAAAGGACGCGGCTTCGGCCACTTTCACCACACCGCCTATCACATCGGCGCCGCCTACGCGCTCATCGGAGATCGTGACCGCGCCATCCAGTGGCTGCAGACCGCCGCCGCCGATGGGTTCCCCTGCTATCCATTATTCGAAGGCGACCGCGATCTCGACAATCTGCGGCGCGACCCCCGTTTTATCGAGTTCATGACCGCCCTCAAGCAGCAGTGGGATGGATACAAGGCGCTATTCTAGACGCGCTCCAGTCTAAGGTCACGAGCGAAGATGTGTATAATCATAAGAGAGTATACACATCGGTGCGGACGAACATCGTAATCGACGATAAGCTGATGCGGGACACGCTGCGCGCGACGGGACTGAAGACCAAACGCGAAGCCGTTGAGGAGGGCCTGCGGACCCTGCTCCGTCTGAAGACCCAGGCAGGGATCCGGCGACTCCGCGGCAAGCTCGACTGGCGCGGTGATCTCGATGCCATGAGAATCGACCATTGATCCTCGTCGATTCCAGTGTGTGGATCGATTACTTTAGGGGAACCGTCACCACCCAGACTGAGAAACTGGACCAGTTGCTTGGGCAGGAGCCCCTGGCGATCGGCGACCTGATTCTCACCGAGGTCCTCCAGGGTCTCGAAAAGGAACGAGACTTCCGCGATGCCCGGGAAATGCTGACCTCGCTCACAGTGGTCGAGTTAGGCGGCCAGGAAATCGCCATCCAGGCCGCCAAGAACTTTCGCACTCTGCGCAAGCTCGGCGTAACCGCCCGCAAGACAATCGACACCGTAATCGCAACCTGGTGCATCGAATCTGGCCATGAGCTCTTGCACAACGACCAGGATTTCGACCCATTCGCCAAACACCTCGGCCTGCGAGTGATGGTCTGACTATGGTCGGCATTCTGGTGCATGGCGACAATCACTTGATCTTGCGAGGGCCACTGCCGGAACGTGACGCAGCCCTCGCACTCGTCCGGCGCTGGTCTCTCGTTGAGATTGGAGCCGCAACGCCCGACCTGGATGGATGGCAAGTCGTCACCCGCGAGTTCCGCGAGAACTTACAATGGGCCGTCGTCGTACCCGAAGACACCGAAATATCCCCTGCGGTGACAACGCTGCTGCACGAACTCTCAGCAAGGGGAGTCGCTATCCACGAATACCGGGTTGAACCGTGACCCTGCGGCGGGAGCGAGGGCGTTTCCCGATTCAGTAAACTGAGTTGGTTCGCTCGGATCGAGCATGCCTATAGAAATCGGACATGTGGAAGCCATCTTCCGGTATCCCGTGAAGTCCATGCGCGGCGAACGGCTCGAGGCCGCCAAGCTGGGCTGGCACGGCCTCGATGGCGACAGGCGCCTGGCATTCCGGAAGATGGACGACCGCGGCGGCTTCCCGTGGCTAACCGCAGGCAAGCTCCCCGGCCTGCTCCTGTTCACTCCGCACCGCCGTGAAGACAGCGCTCCAGACGACCTTCCCACGCACGTTCGCACGCCGGATGGCGCGGAGCTGCCGATCTTCGGCGAGGACCTCGCCGCGGAGGTCGCGCGCCGCTACGGCGCCCCCGTGCAGATGATGCAGTTGAATCATGGCATCTTCGATGAAGCGGCCATCTCCGTCATCGCCCTCGATACCGTGCGCGAGATCGGACGGCTCGCCGGGCTGAGCCCGGACATCCGCCGCTTCCGCCCCAATGTCGTAGTTCGGTTACTGCGATCGGCTCCTTTCCAGGAGGACGAGTGGGTGGACGGCGTACTGTCATTCGGCGAGGGCGACGCCGCCCCCGCCATCGCCGTCACCATGCAAGACGTTCGCTGCTCGATGCTGAACCTCGATCCCGATTCGGCACGCCCCGCTCCCGAAATGCTGAAGGCGGTCGTTCGCGTGAACCAGAACAACGCGGGAATCTATGGCGCGGTCACTCGCATCGGCCGGCTGGCCGTCGGACAGACCGTAATCCTCCATGCGGCGGCCCGGACAATCCCGTAACGTCCTCTTTGAAACGCCTGATCGAGGCCCAGCGCGGCTTGTGTGGGAACGATAGCTCCATTACAATCCTCCAATGCGTACACCCATCGTCGCCTGCGTTGCGGCTGCAATGCTGTTTGCAGAAACGCCGGCGCCCCCGCGGATTGCGTTGACCCGCGTCTATCCGCAGGATGGCCAGCTTGGGCTTTTCGTTGCCGCATCCGACGGAAGCGGCGAGCGTCCCCTGCTCTCATCGCCAGACACGGATTACGACCCTGTCTGGGCGCCCGACGGCCGCTCGATTGTCTTCACCTCCGAACGCAGCGGGTCGGCGGATCTTTTCCGGGCAAATCCCGACGGTAGCGGAGTGACGCAACTCACCACAGACCCGGCTTACGACGATCAGGCGGCATTTTCTCCCGACAGCAAACAACTGGTCTTTGTAAGTACGCGTGGCGGGGGAACGGCGAACCTCTGGACTATGGATCTCGCCACTCTGCGCGCGAAACCCCTCACGCGCGGAAAGGACGGCGATTTTCGTCCCTCGTGGTCGCCGGACGGAAAGCGGATCGCGTTCTCCTCGGTTCGCGGCAACCCCATGCCTTTCGCCCACGGCCGGTGGGAACGCCTGCAGTTGGCGAATATTTTCATCGTTAGCCCCGATGGCTCCGGCTTGAAGCAAATCACCAAAGGTGGAGATTTCTGTGGCAGCCCCAAATGGACCGCGGACAGCAGCCATGTCGTCGCCTTTTGCATGACGGGCGAACAAACGCTCGCCAATCGAAGAGCAACTCCTGGCCCTGGCAACGATACGCGGCTCGTATCGATTGACGTCACTACCGGAGTGTCTACCGATCTGAAAGCCGGTCCGGGTGTCAAAATGAATCCCTCTCCCCTGGCCGCGGACGACGTTGGCTACATCAGGAAGGACACGGAAGAGGCGGGCATCTATTATTTGAGTGGCCGCCGCGGGCCGCACGGCCCCATCCGCGCCGCATCATGGTCTCCCGATGGTTCTCAGGTCGTCTTTCACAAGCGCCTGACCACGGCGCGTCCCCCAACGGGGCAGAAAATCTTCAGCCGCAATCGGAATTACGAATTGATCCGCACCGGGAGCTTGCCGGCGTTCAGCCCGTCGGGAACGGAATTTGTGGTGAACAGCCGGCCCGCCGCCAGTCCGAGCGGATCGAGTCTCGCCGTGACCACGCTGCAGACCGGAGTCACTAAGACTGTCTACCAGGATAAGAACAGGAATGTTCTGGCAGGCGCCTGGTCGCCCGGCGGTGACCGGATCGTCTTCGGCATTGGCGGATTCGCGGCGTTCTTCGATGGATTCAATTCCGTGTTTCTCAAACCGGCCGATCGGATCGAGGACGGCGCTCAGGTGGCGATCGTGAATGCGGATGGCAGCGGCTTCGAGGAACTCACGGCGGGGTTGGGCAACAACGCGTTCCCGTCGTTCGCACCCGATGGCAAGCGCCTGGTCTACCGGACTTTCAGCAAAGATGGCGATGGGCTCCGTCTGATGGACCTCGGGACTCGAGCGGTGACGCCGCTGACGAACGCATACGACAACTTCCCACTCTGGTCGCCCCGCGGCGACCGGATCATGTTTTCGCGGCTCATTGATGGTGCCTATGAGATCCACACCATCAAGCCCGACGGCACAGGCCTCAAGCGGCTCACCTTTACCCATGGGAACGACGCTCACATGGCCTGGTCGCCGGACGGCGAATACATCGTCTTCGCAAGTTCGAGGATGGGCTTCAAGGATGAAGTGGTTTACACGGATGCGCCGCAACCCTACGGCGAGATTTTTGTGATGCGCTACGACGGCACGGGAATCGAGCAACTCACCGACAACCAATGGGAAGAGGGCACTCCCGCATGGCAGCCGCGCCCCGCCCAGATGTCTGGCCGCTAGTAGCGCCACATCAAGTTCGCGCCCGAAGCATCAGTTACCAGACGCCAGCTCCACCCCCGCGGGACGGCGGCCAGCAGCCGCTCCCGCAATTGGCGTTAAGTTCTTGTAAAGAACGGCAATCCTGGCCACGCGCCCGGCAACATTAAATTAAGCCGCACGCCGGAACAGTGAATCACAATACCAGGAGGTTTGGATCCCGTCGGTTGACGGCTATGTAGCCGAGTGGAAAGCGCGTGCTTTCGCGGTGCTTACGTCAAGCCGGGGGCATAAACGATGAATCGGGAGAGACACACCCGAAGGGAGGGAGAATTTGCATGTCTGTCATAAAAGGGTTGAACACAGGCCGCCAGCTGGTTGGAACGCTGGCTTTGGGGATGTTGATGGCCGGGGCCAGCAATGCCGGCCAACACGCTTTGGCGACCAGCGTAAACGATGCGGTCGCTGAAGTTCACGCGACCAACGCCCAACTTGCCGAGACGATGAAGTCATTAAATGCGCTCATGTCCACCCCGTCCGGCAAAGATCTTCGGCCGGCCTATCAGGCCTATGTCCAGAATGTTGAGAAAACGCGTCAAGCTGCCGAGATTACGAAGCACCGATACGAGCAGATGAACGCCGACAGCGACAGCTACTTCTCGACCTGGAAGGCCGATAACCGCAAAATCGCTAACAAGGACATCCGGACAAAGGCCAACGAACGGCTCGAAGAGGTGAAGAACCATTATAAGAGTACGGTCGAGAGCCTGAAGGCGGCGGCGGAGAAATTCAACCCATTCCTCTCCGATCTGACCGACATTCAAAGGGCGCTTTCTAATGACCTGACTAGCAAAGGTCTTGCCTCTGTAAGTGACACGGTCAAAAAAGCCAATTATGATCATGACCAGGTACAAGCAGAGATCCATACCGCAGCCATGCACCTGGACGCTATGCGGGCAACCTTGTTACCAATCGCCGCTTAGCATTGCTCCACACTGCTGGATGAGTCGTTGAACAACGTTTGCTCCTTTCCGCGCGAAGCCGCTGGGGCCATATGGCTTTCAGGTCGGCTTCGCGCGTAATTCGTTCAGAACTTGATCCAGGTCCCGAACCGGCCGGCGCCGCGCCATCGAGACGCTGCGGCGGAGCGAGCAGCAGGCCGCGTGAGGTACTTTCCGGTAACCCGTTTTTCCCGCGGTAACGCAATAAAAATACACCCGCGGAGCGCGAGCGGTTGTCAAACTCATCGGCGCAGTTAGCTGCGTATATCCCAACAGCGAGTAAACGTCTCGAAAGGAAAAGGAAGACAATGCCCATCAAAACACCGAAAGAACTCTGTGTCTCCATGCTGAGCGAGTTGCGGCACGGCGCGGAACGAAGTGAGGGAATCTATGAGGAATTGGGCCAAGCAGCCCAGAACCCGGAGATCAAAGAGGCGCTGGGGGCGCGTGAGTTAGTTTCGTCCCAAATCGTGCACAGACTGGACGAATGTTTCAGACTCATTGGGGAGAAACCGGCTAAGGTCAATCAACGGATGCATGAAGTATTCATCGAGGATTTTCGCCGGGAACTCAAAGAAATCGAGGGTTCGGTCACCCGCAAAATCTTCGTCCTGGCCAAGGCCAGCCACTTGGCGCACTTGCAGGTAGCGAGCTATATCGCTCTGATCGCGGCAGCCGATACGTTCGGGCATCCCGGCGTCGGCGTGCTCCTCGAAAGCTGCCTGGCGGACAAGCTCGCGTTTATGGAAAGGACGAGAGGGTTGATCCGCGCACAGATTGAGCAAAAAGTCTCACATGCTTAGGGCCGGATAGATTAGCGGCGAACATACGGCGGCGGGGGCTTTACCTGCGGGATTGCCCCGCCGTCGCGCCAGGAAGCCCGGGAATAGCGCGAGTTTCGGAAGGTGGTGTTCACCCGCCATCTGAGGCTGGCGCCGGGCGCCAACGAGGCGCTCGAATCAGATCACAAACCGGCCCGCTCGCGCGCTGAAGACCGGCTCGACGCTAAAAAACCGAAGAATCAAGGCAAGAATATTTCGCGCTTTTCGCATGGCTTTTTTTCGCTCCACTATTAGACGACCGATGCGAAAAGCTTCCGCGAGGATTTATTTTGCACTGGGGGGCGACCCCACGAATGGTTCCCGCCTTGAAAAACCAATGCCCCTCCCTGGCGCGCCACGAGCCGCTAGGCCGCGCTATCGAGTCTCGCCGTGACCACGCTGCAGACCGGAGTCACCAAAACTGTCTACGCGGATAAGAACAGGAATGTTCTGGCAGGCGCCTGGTCGCCCGGCGGTGACCGGATCGTCTTTGGCATTGGCGGATTCGCGGCGTTCTTCGATGGTTTCAATTCCGTGTTTCTCAAACCGGCCGATCGGATCGAGGACGGCGCTCAGGTGGCGATCGTGAATGCGGATGGCAGCGGCTTCGAGGAACTCACGGCGGGGTTGGGCAACAACGCGTTCCCGTCGTTCGCACCCGATGGCAAGCGCCTGGTCTACCGGACTTTCAGCAAAGATGGGGATGGGCTCCGTCTGATGGACCTTGGGACTCGAGCGGTGACGCCGCTGACGCACGCTACGACAACTTCCCGCTTTGGTCGCCCCGCGGCGACCGGATCATGTTTTCACGGCTGATTGATGGCGCGTATGAGATCCACACCATCAAGCCCGACGGCACCGGCCTCAAGCGGCTCACCTTTACCCATGGGAACGACGCTCACATGGCATGGTCGCCGGACGGCGAATACATCGTCTTCGCAAGTTCGAGGATGGGCTTCAAGGATGAAGTCGTTTACACGGATGCGCCGCAGCCCTATGGCGAGATTTTTGTGATGCGCTACGACGGCACAGGGATCGAGCAACTCACCGATAACCAATGGGAAGAGGGCACTCCCGCATGGCAGCCGCGCCCCGCCCAGATCTCTGGCCGCAGTAGCGCCACATTAAGCTCGGACCAGAGAATCCGTTACCAGACGCCAGCTTTTTCTGAGCGAATTGGCAAGCTGGAAGGATTTGTCTAGACTGAAAGCGAGATCGCGCCCCTCGCAACAACCTGGAACGGTAACTTTCCGACGCCTCTCGGAGGCGCCAGCGTCACGATCGATGAAAAGCCGGCCTATTTCTGGTTGTCAGTCCAACACAGACTAGCCTGCAGGTTCGGGATGACGCCACGAGGGACCCGTCTCCGTGGTAGTCACCACAGCGGCCGGGAGTCGACATCCACGGTGACGC
>CAVUQS010000010.1:0-229444 GCA_963743705.1 Bryobacterales bacterium
GCTGGGACTCGGCGCCGCTGGTCCGGTCGCGCCACGTTGTGCCTTCGAGATGTTCCGCGCCCGCTAGCCCGGTCACCTCGGTTTGAAAATGGAGCTCCACCTTTGGATTCTCTTCCAGCCTCTGAATCAGGTATCGGGACATGGTGGCGGCGAGTCCGCCCGAGCGCACCAGCATATGCACGCGGCTCGCGGTCTGCGCCAGAAAGGTCGCTGACTGTCCCGCGGAGTTGGCCCATCGCTGCGCCTACGCCGGCTGCAAATGTGGGACTGGTTTGATAGCGTTACTAAGCCAGTCTTCGAAGCGCGTCTCGCCGCGCCGCGCGTCATCGTTAGGAACCAGCGTCCTCTCGCTCACCTGGATACCGTAGTAGCGCGCCTGCGGGTCAGAGATTACCTCGCGTGGATCCTTGCGCGCAGCCAGGTCCCGCCGGATGAGTTCATCCAGACGAAACTGTTCCGGGCCCCCTTATTTCCACGGTCGCATTCACCGGTGAGCCCATCGCGATTCTGCCGACTTCACTGGCGACATCGTCGGCTGCCATAGGCTGGAAGAGCACTGGAGGCAGGCGCACTTTGTTGCCCTCCGTGGAAAGATCGGCGATGTTCTTAACGAATTCAAAGAACTGCGTCGCACGGATGATTGAGTACGGAATGGAGGAGGCTTTGATCAGGTTCTCCTGAACGAGTTTTGCCCGGAAGAAGCCACTTTCGAGCATTCGTTCCGTTCCTACGACCGACAACGCAACGTGATGTCGCACGCCCGCGGCCGCTTCATAGTCGAGGAGGTTGCGGGTCGATGTCTCGAAGAACTTCAGCACTGCCGCATCCTCCCATGACGGGGAATTCGTTACATCGACAACCACGGAAGCGCCCTTCAGCGCATCCGCCAGTCCCTCGCCTGTGAGAGTGTTGACGCCGGAAGCGGGCGCTGCGGCTACTACTTCTTGCCCGAGCTCACGAAGCTTTTTGACAAGCTTCGATCCAATGAGTCCAGTACCGCCAATTACTACGATCTTCATAATTGTTCCTTCGTGCTTAACCTTGGCAATTGGGAATAAGGGCAGTCTCCCGGTTCTTCAGAATCCGGGAGTTCGTCCCGCAGCTTGCTCAAGTTCCGCCCACGCCAGCAGGTAGCCCAGGTTCGCCTGCAGAAAATCCGCTTGGGCTTGATAGCTGGCGGCAGTGGCTTGTCTTCGTTCGGACGCCAATGTGACTCCTTGGGCAAGCTGGTTCTGCGCCAGCCGTTCGCCCTCCTGCCGTAGTCTTACCACCTCGCTCGCCACGTGAACCAGGCTCTTGGTCCGCTGCAGTTTGTCGTACGCGCGCTCAATGGCGACAGCCGCTTGCTCCTTCAATCGTTTTAGATTCTCTTCGGACTCCGCTAACTGCGTTTCACGCTGCCGCACGGTCGCCCGGCGCCGGCCGAAATCGAACACGTCCCAAGTGAGGTGGAGACCGAACGTGCCGAAATTGTGCACCAGAAAGGGCACGCCGTCCTGATAGCTGTAACGCGCGAAGGCCGTGATATCCGGGATATAAGCTGTCTTGGCCGCCACCACTCCGGCCCGCGCCTTACGGACCTCTTCCTCGGCGCTCAGTATTTCCGGGCGCCCCGCCCACGCGGCCTGGACATACTCGTCACGTGGCCGCTCGTCGAAACTCGCTGGAACCGCCGGGTCCAGCTCGAGTTGCGAATCCAGAGGAAGACCCAGGAGGTCGTTCAGCTCCGCCGTCAGATCCGTCATCTGGAGTTCCGCGGTAAGTACCGCCTGCTGACTTTCCAGCAGGCTGGCATGGCTTTGAATCTGCGCTATTTTGAGGCTCGCCCCCTTGAGTATGTCTTCTTCGCTCTCCCTCAAGTGCTCCCCGGCGTATGCGGTCTGTTGGTCGGCCGCCTGTTTTTGCAGGCGCGCGATCAGGATGCCGAAGTAGAGCGTGTGCACGTCGAGAGCGACCTGGTTTTCGACCTTCTTGAGATCGTCGCGGGAGATCGCTACTTCGGCCGCCGCAATCCGGTTAGCCTGGCGAACGCGGATTAACTGCGTGAGCGGCTGGGAAAGCTGTGTGCCGCTGAAATAAAGCGTCAGGTTTCCCTGTGGAAGGATGATACCTCGCGCCGGGATGGGAGTTCCCGCCACGCTCCCAAATCCTCCCACCGGGATTTCGACAAACTGCAGATCCGTGATTCGTAGCGCGTTGGATGCGTTCGCGATCGACGGGAAATAAGCGGCATGCTCACCGGCTTTTGCGTACTCTTTCTCAGTCACTCTCAGGCGCGCGATCTTCAGCGCGCGGTTCTGGCGAATCGCCGTATGCACGGCGTCGGTCAGTGTGAGACGCACGACGTCCGCGGCGTGCTGCGGCCCCGCTGTCAGGACGGCAAGCGCAGCCAGCGCCCGCATACGCGAAGAGGGTTTATCGCTCATTGCATCTTCCTCAAGTCTTGGTAGCTGAACTTGCCGGGGCGCAGGAATAACATCAGCAACAAATAAAGGGCTGCCACCCATCCGACCAGAATGAATCCATCGGCTATCGACATCGTGTACGCCTGAGCTCGTATTTGGCGGCTCAGAATGTCAACCGCCCGATTGTGGGCGTCTTCCGGACCCGCGGACTCAGGCCCCAAGCCTCCGCTCAACATCCGCAATCGCTCGTCGGTAAGCCACGCGCCGAGTTGCACGTTCAGCCCCAGCAGGTTGGAATGAAACCTCTCGCGCACCGCAAGGAAGCGGGTCATGGCAGCTACTCCGATCTGGCCGCCGAAGATGCGGATGAAGTGCATGAATCCCGAGAATGTAGCGGCATAGGCGGCGCTGGTCAAAGCACCGGCCTCGAGCGCTTCGAGAACGATACTGCCCACCAGGCCGATGTATGTGCACGCAAGCCCGGCTGACAGCAAGAGCTCTACCATCTTGAAGCTGCTCCCTGCCCACGACGTGTCCAGGCGCGAATAAATCCACGAAGCGATTGCCACGATCGTCAGTCCCACGCTCAAAATCAGTCTCGAGTTCGTATGGACCACCATCGCGGCCACCAGCCAGACGACGATGAACATCGGCACAGCCACCCAGGCAAGAGCCTGGCCTACCTCCGTTGGCCGGTAGCCCTGAATGTTGCCGAGAAATCCCGGGACAAGTACAACCGTCGATAAGTGCACGAACTTAAACACGAAAATCGATAGGGCCAGGATGATGATGTTGCGCCGGTTGAGGAACGAAAGCACGAGCGTCGGATTCGGCTGGAGGAGTCGCCGGACGAGTGAGGCGCCCACGAGGAATATTCCAGCCGCTGACAGCGCCACGATCACCCCGGAGTTCAGCCAGTCGAGGCGCTCCCCCTGATCGAGCGCGGCGTAGAGGAGGCTGAGGCCGAGGCTGAAATACGCGAAGCCTCTCCAGTTCGGCCTTGGGCCAAGGGCACGCTGGCGCGGGATTCCGAAGTAAACACAGACCATCATGAGCGGCGTGAAGAGCGCCGCATTCCAGAAGATCCATCGCCAGGACAGATGATCGGCATACCAGCCCTCGATGGCGGATGCAAAGTTGCTGATGAAAACGATATCGGCCGCATAGGCCGCAATTCCGAAGATGATCAGCCGCTTCGGAAGGGCCGTCAACACGAAGGTCAGGGTAAGAGAGTAAAACGTGCCCGAGGCGATCCCCGCGATGACCAGGAGCGCCAGCATGACCCAAGAGCTCGGAGCGAACGGGAGTAGTACGGAGGCTACCGTGAAGATTGCGGCGCACGGAAGCAGGATTCTGCGTGGGCCGTACGACACATTCAGAAACACGACGAAAACGCCGCTGAACATCATCGCCATGTTGAGTACCGTAGGAATCCAGGCGGCCTCGTCGAAGCCGAGATGCAGAGCGCCGCGGAGGTCCGGCAATCCGACGCTGACCAAGCGGGAATTCAGCGTGGCAATTCCCGCTCCCAGAAATACCCCGAGAATGCCCACGTATGGATTGGTAGTCAGTCGCGATCGATCGCTTGGTGAGGGCGGAGTCGTGGCGGTGGGCGCTGAGGCGGTCACGTGGGAGTCTCTGTCAATTAGCCCGTGCCATGCGCGCGCACGCTTGCGGTTACGGACAATCCGGGCCGGAGTTCCGCCACCGTTGGCTGGCCGGAATTCAGAACGATTTTCACTGGTACGCGCTGCACGATCTTTGTGAAGTTACCGGTCGCATTGTCCGGCGGCAACAACGCGAACTGGGAGCCGCTGGCAGGAGCGATCTGATCGACCCTTCCCTGGAAAACCACGCCCGGAAATGCGTCTACCCGGACAGTCGCTCGGTCGCCCGGACGCATGTGACGGACTTGAGTCTCTTTATAGTTGGCCTGCACCCATACATCGCGTTGAACCAGCGAAATCACCTGCGTCCCTGGACTGACCAGTTGGCCGGGCCGCACTCTTCGTTCGCTGACGAACCCGCTGTCTGGGGCCGTGATTCGCGTGTAGCCCAGATTGATCCGGCCCAGTGCGAGCGACGCTTTCTTTGCATCCAGGTCGGCGTGAAGTGAAGGCTCCTGGGAATCCAGCACCGCGCGCTGGCGCTTCTGCGCCTCGAGTTCGGATTTCGCGCTGCCCAAGTGAGCGTTTGCCCGGGCCAGGTCCGCCTGGCGGCTGGCTAACTGCGCCGTGACCGAATTCAGATCGTCCTGCCGGCCCGCGAGTTGCGCCCGCACGCGTTCTTCATCGGCTACTACCTGCTCCACCTTTTGCCGCGTCGCGGACTCTACCGCAAGTAGCGCCTCCTGCCGTTGCCGCTCCAACCTTGCACGCTGTACGTCCGCTTGGATTGCGTCGATCGCGCTGTGCGCATTGGAGATCGCCGAGTTCGCCGCCTGGATTCCAGCCTGCGCGGCCGCAATATCCGCGTCCGCCGAATGTACGGCGTCGCCCGCCTGAGCGATGCGGGCGTCCTGCAATTCCTTCTGCCGCTGATTGTTCACCAGCGCGTCTTCACCCGAACGCACGGCGGCCTCGGCCTGCTGCACGCTCGCCCGGAAATCGTCGTCGCGCAACTGCACCAGCAGATCGCCCGTTCTCACCGGCTGATAGTCGGAGACCGCTACCGTGGCCACCAGGCCGGCTACTTTCGTGCTGAGCGGCGTAAGGTCGGCCCGCACGTAGGCATCGTCTGTGCTCTGCCAATTGCGGTCGCCAACCCATCGATTCCAATTACCTGTGATGAGAACCAGAATCCCCGCCGCCATCAGCAGGATGGCCGCAGGTACAAGCCACCGCTTCCAACGTGATCCAGTGCTCTTAGGAACAGAACTCGTTTCATCAGGCATCGACGGCCTCGGTGGATTGATGAAGTTGCACAGTCCGGGTTGTAGAAAATCTTTCCGGCCCGGCGGAAAGATTTAAGCTCCCCGAAGACATCGCCGCATCTTCAGAAAGCAGCGTAGGAAGCGAGTAATGGGCGCGCCCGCACAAACCAAACGAATCGTGATCCTCGGCGGCGGCTTCGGGGGGCTCTATGCGGCGCTTTACCTCGATCGGACCGCTGCCCGCGATCCGGGCGTCGAAGTGGTGCTCATAGACCCGCAGAACTTCACGGTCTTCACGCCGATGCTGCACGAGGTCGCCTCGGGAAGTCTGGACGCCAACTCGATCGTCGTGCCCATCCGTCAGGCGCTGCGGCACGTGGAGTTTCTCGAAGCCGAGGTCACTGCGGTCGACCTCGCCACCCGAACTGTCGCTATCACTTACGGTCTTGAGGGACGAACGGACACGATCCGGTTTGACCAGTTGCTGATCGCCTTGGGCTCTCAGACTCGCTTCCCGCCCGGCCTGCGCCGGCACGTGCTGGGCATGAAGACGATTTATGACGCTCTTCTGCTGCGCAACTGGCTGATCGGAATTCTCGAACGCGCCGAAATTGAAGACGATGCCGCCCGCCAGCGTGAACTACTTACATTTGTCGTCGCCGGCGGCGGGTTCTCTGGCGTTGAGACCATTGGCGCAATCAACGACTTCGTCCGCGAGATAGCGCCCCATTATCGAAGGATTTCGGCCGAACCGCTATCCTTCGTGCTCGTCGCGTCAGGCGATCGTCTGCTTCCGGAATTCGAGCCCGCGCTCGGCCGATACGCCGAGTCAAAGCTGAGAGAGGCGGGGATCGACGTGCGGTTGCACACGAAGGTGGCGGATTTCGATGGCCGATTGGTTTCGCTACAGTCTGGAAGCAATGCCGGAAGCGCTGCCGCAAGCGATTCGAATGGCCTTCGCGCGTTCTCCGCTCACACCTTGATCTGGACCGCCGGCATTACGCCGTCGCCGCTGATCGAATCGCTTGCTCTCCCCAAGGACCGCGGACGCATCGTAGTCACCGGAACCATGGCATTGCCGGGCTACGAGGGCGTATGGGCATGCGGCGACTGCGCCGCCATACCCGACGACTCGGGCAAGCCCTATCCAACGACCGCACAACACGCGATTCGTCAGGGCGCTCAAGCCGGCCGCAATATCGCAGCCGCCATCCGCGAACAGTCCGGGAAGATCCGCCCGTTTCGTTACAAGATGCTTGGGCAACTCGCCGCAATTGGCCGGCGGCGCGGCGTCGCCAGCATGTTCGGCTTCCGGTTTTCGGGCTTTCTTGCTTGGTTCTTATGGCGAAGCGCCTATCTGACCAAGCTGCCGAGTTTCACGAAGAAGATCCGCGTCATGCTGGAATGGACCCTCGATCTCTGCTTCGCCCGCGACACGGTGCAACTTCTGACGGTTCAAACCGTTCGCTCGGGCCGCCTGGAAGAGCTGGTGGAGAGTGCCCACGACATGAACTCCGCGGACGCAGTCGAGGCCGACCCGCACCTGAAGTTACGTTAAGCGCAAAAAAAGGCGGCGCCGAAGCGCCGCCTCACCCTACTTACTACTTTGACTCTCGCTCCCTTAGAACGTGATCTTCGCAGCTACCTGAATGCGGCGAGCCGCGCGGAACGAGTTAATCTCGCCAAACACCGTACTCGTGATGTTGGCGCTGGCGAAGCCGCTGGGGTTCACCCAGTTGAGCCCGTTGTAGGCTTCGCCGCGGAGCTGCATGCGGACGCGCCCTTCCTTGCTCATGCCGAATTCCTTCATCAGAGCGGCATCCCAGTTGAAGAAGCCCGGTCCGCGAACGGTATAGCGGCCCGCATTGCCGGGACGTACCGCGCCCTGGGGCACCGGCTGGAAGCACGCCGTGTTGAACCACGTCGGGCCGCCGGAGACCGCGATGCCGTTGAACGTATGCGGCGCGTTGGCGTTGGGGTCGCACACCATGTCGGGGCGCGAGCTGGAGGCGCTCGATCCGAGCAGGCCGAGGCCGGCGGGATCGACGCTCGAAGTGGTCACCGTCGTGGGCAGTCCGGTGTACGTCGAAACGATTCCGGAGAACTGCCAGCCGCCGGCGATGCGATCGGCCAGGCTATGACCGCGCAAGAACGGCAGCGGGTACACGTAGTTGAGCGTGAAGATCTGCTTGCGGTCGAACGACGCCGGTCCGTACTCGCCCTCATGCCAGTTGTAGCTGCTCTGCGGAGCATTCGAGCGGTCGGAGCTGTTGTCGGTGAGCGTCTTCGAAAAGGTATAAGCGAAGCTCACTACGCCGCCAGAGCGGATGTTCTTACGCATCGTCGCCTGGAGCGAATTGTAGTTGGAATCGAACGCCGATTCGACAGTGTTGATGGCGTTGAAGCCCAGATACGGACGTACCGCGTTGATGCGCGGATCGTCCGCCGTGGTGAAGATGGTCGTGCCGGCGGCGCCGGTGTGCAACCCGGCGGCGAGGGCCACGCCAGGCGCCACTTGGTTGATGTCGACGATACCGAGCAGATGCGTGCCCTTGGTGCCGACGTAGGCGACGTCGAAGATCATGTCGCCCGGCAGGCGGCGCTGGATGTCGAAGCTCCACTGCTGGATGTAAGGAACCAGCGCGGGAAGCTGCGTGCCGTGTAGAACCAGCGGTGCAGCCGAAACGCCCACCGTACCGCCCGCAACGTTGCTGAAGCCGGCATTGGAAATGTTTACGCTTTGCACGAACGGCGGATTGGCGAAGGTGTTCTGCTCATAGCTTCCGAAGAGCGTCGAATCGTAATAGATTCCGTATCCGGCGCGGATCGAGGTCTTTTGATCGCCAAACGGATCCCAGGCCAGGCCCAGGCGCGGAGCGAAGTCCTTGTACTTGTTGGGCGCGATCTTATCGCCGAACGGAGAAGTCTTGCCGCCCACGATGATGCCGTTGGTAGCGAAGTTGGTTCCGGTACCGGCGATGATATTCCCCGTAGCGGGATCGATCTTGGGCGCGTTAGCCGCCACGTAGAGAGCCGGATCGAAGTTATCCAGAATGCCGTGCGAATCCGACGGCTGCCCGAAGAACGACCAGCGCACGCCCATCGAGAGCGTGAGGCGCGGGCTTACGCGGAAATCGTCCTGCGCATAGGCTTCGTGCTGCCAGGTCCACAGATCCGGCGTGATGTCCGTCGAAGGCATGGAGAAGCTAGCCACATTGCCCAGCAGGAAGTTCGCCCACGATTGCTGGAAGCTGCTGGAGCCGGTCGGCAGGCCGTTGGTCGAGAAGCCGAACGCGCCTTCCTGGTTGGCCGCGTTTTCGGTCTTGTTGTAGCGGTTCATCGAGAAGCCGAAACGCAACGAATGGCGTCCGTGCAGCCAGTTGAGATTTTCGAACCAGGTGAAGTTCTTGTTGTATTCGTTGTAAGGGCCGTAGCCGAGCAGGCTCGATCCGCCGGTGAAGCTCAATTCCGGCACGATGCCCTGGGTATTCGTAAAAGGCTCCGTCGGGTTGATGTCGGGGCTCTGCGTCTTGGACATCAAGCCGGCCGGGCTGGAATTGATCGCGCTCTGCGAGTAGTTGAAACCGGCGTCGTTGAACAGCGTCGGCCGGATCGTGTTCTGGAAGTGGATGGACACGCTGCGTCCGGGCGAATTCGTGTTCGTGGTGCCCACATAGGGAATCGCCGAGCCCGTGAACAATCCGCCGGGTTCCGTGGTTGGAATGACATCGTTCTCGAACTTGCCCCAGATGAGGAAATTGTCGTTGATGCGCTGATCGATGCGCGCGATTTCCTGGCGGCTGTTATAGATGTTCTGCACCGGGAATTGCGTGGCCGTCGTGGCGGCAACGCTATTGACGCCCGAGAGCGGAAGCTTGCCGAAGATGTCCTTGATATAAGCGGCGGCGTTAGGGCTGATCAGGTTCGAGGCGATACTCGTGCCCGTCAGCGTGCAAGTCGATCCCGAAAACTGCACGCAAACCGCTTGGCTGAAGTTGCCCGTCAGCATGCCCTGTGTGGGTAGCGTCGGCGCCAGGGTCGTGTAGGTGTGAATGCGGCGCGCCTCTTCCGAAAAGAAGAAAAACGTCTTGTTCTTATCCGTGTTGTAGTGCTTCGGAATGAAGATAGGGCCGCCCACCGATCCGCCGAAATCGTTCCAGCGTAATGGCGGCACCTGCACCTTGCCGTTCACCAGAACTTTGGCGGCGTTGTTTTCCCAGTTGTTGGCGGCCAGCTTGTCATTGCGGAAAAATTCGTACAGGCTGCCGTGCAGGCCGCTGGTGCCGCTCTTGGTCACCACGCTGATCTGCGATCCGCCCGCGCGTCCGGTATCGGCCGTGTAGAGGCTGCGCTCCACCTTGAATTCCGCAATAGCATCCACGCTGGGGAATGTCATCAGCGTCTGGTTGCTGCCGCGATCGACGTTATCCACGCCGTCCACCGTCCAGTTGTTGCTCGAGTTGCGGTTGCCGTTGATCGAATACGGCAGAGTCGCCGCGAAACCGCTCGGCGCCGAGTTGCCGATAAAAAGTTCATCGGTCGTGTTCGCCGAAACGCCGGGCATCAGCGAAACCAGTTGCTCGTAATTGCGGGTGTTGAGGGTGAGTTCGCGGACCTGCGTCCCGTCGATGGTGGTTGCATTGGTGGGCGAACCAAGCTCCACCTGGAGCGTCTGCGACTTCACTTCCACAACGTCGGTAACGGCGCCGACTTGCAAGGCGAAATTGATCTTCAGATCGTCGCTGACATTAAGGACGAGGCCGGTGCGCTCTTCCTTCTTAAAACCGTTGGCCTCCACCGTGATCGAGTAGTTGCCAATCGGAATCAGCGGAGCCGCGTAATTGCCACCGTTATCGGTGGTAATGCTGCGGACCACTGTGTTCCTGTCTGTGTTTTTGATGCTGACTTTGGCGTGCGGTACCGGCGCGCCGCTCGGGTCCAGGACCGAACCTTGAAAAGATCCGGAAATGTCCTGCGCCCAAAGCGAGCCGGTAATGCATGCCGCAAACAGGCATAGCACTAACGTATTTTTCATAATGATCTGGAACCCCTAAAAAGCGAATGTTACGAAATGCTTACTTTGGGTCAATAATAGCGCGATTTCGCCCCAAAGGGTATCGGGACTCCCCAATGGCACCACTTCGAAGAGGGGCTTTGGGTGCTGCGATACATTGATACCGTAAACCAATGGCTTGGCGCGCGATCCTCGTGGACGACGAAGAGTTGGCCCGCGCCTACTTGCGCGAGTTGCTGGCCGCCCACCCCGAAATCGAACTCGTGGCCGAATGCGCCAACGGTTTCGAGGCCGTCAAGGCCATCAACGATCTCGCCCCCGATCTCGTGTTTCTCGACGTGCAGATGCCCAAGCTAGATGGCTTCGAGGTGCTGGAGCTAATCGACGGCAAACCCGCCATCATTTTCACCACCGCCTACGACCAGTACGCCATGCGCGCCTTCGATGCCCAGGCTGCGGACTACCTGCTCAAGCCGTTTAGCGCCGAGCGTTTCGAGCGCGCCTTGGATCGCGCCAAATCGGGTGCTGCATCGCCCAGCGTCCAAGCCCCGCCGCGCGAGCTGACGCGCATCGTAGTTCGCGACGGCCCCAAGGTCCACGTCATCCCCATCCACAAGCTCGATTACGCCGAAGCGCAGGATGATTACGTGGCCCTGCACAGCGAGGGCAAGAGCTACCTGAAGCAGCAACCGATCGGCGAGCTCGAAGCCATGCTCGACCCCAACCGTTTCATCCGCATCCACCGCTCCGCCATCGTCAACTTGGAACGCGTCGCGCGCATCGAGCCCTACGCCAAAGACAGCCGCGTCGCGATTCTACACGACGGCGCGCGCCTTCCCGTCAGCCGCGCCGGTTACACCCGGCTGCTCGAGGCCATGGGCGATTCGCAAGGTAATCGCAGCGACACGCGATAAACCGGCCCCGCGTCCGTCGTTTCCGCCGCGCGCGCTTCGAACGTCGCGTCGTCGCCGTAGCGTACCGCCAGGCGCCGCTGCACGTGCGCCAGCCCAATGCCGCCGTGCCGCGGCGGCGTCGCTTCGGCACTTTCCGCGTCGTAGCCATTTTCGATGTCGATCGCCACGCCCGCCCCGTTCCGCCGCGCGAACAGGCGAATCGATCCGCCTTCCACCAGCCCCGCAATTCCGTGCTTCACCGCGTTCTCCACCAGCGGCTGCAGCAGCAGCGCCGGCACCAGGCAGTCTTCGCATTCCGGCGCCACTGATTCCTCCACGTGCAGCCGTTCACCGAAGCGCACGCGCTCCACTTCCAGATAACTGCGCGCCAGCGCCAATTCTTCGCGCAGCGGAATGCTCTCTCGATCTCCTAAACCCAAACCCGCGCGCAGGAAATCCGACAGTCGGATGCACATCTCCCGCGCCCGCGCGCCGTCGATGGTCGCCAGCGCCGCAATGGAATGCAGGCTGTTGAACAGAAAGTGCGGGTTGAGCTGAAACTTCAGCGCCTGCAACTGCGATTCGCGCGCCAGCGATCTCGCCTCCGCGACGTGCCGTTCCGCCTCGCGCTGTTCTATCGAAGCGATCGCCGCATAGTGCAAGCCGCTCGAAAGCAGGTAGAACAACGCTCCCAGTCCGAAGTACAACGGCATCTGCGACGCCAGGCGCGGCGAAGCCATGCGCGCCGTCGCCGCGAACGCCAGCCCCGTAATCAGCGCCAGCGCCAGCGAAGGCGGCAGCGCGCGCTCCAGTTGCCGCATCGGCCGGAGCCGGCAGATGTACCAAGGCGTCAGACACAGAAACGATGCCAGCGCGCAAGCCGGAACCAGCCCGCGCGCGGCCTCGCGCCACGTAAATCCAGGGTTGTACCAGACGCCGTAAATCGTCAGCATCAATCCGGCCAGCAGTCCCCAAATTCCGAAGTACAGCGTCGCCCGCCGGCCCGATGCGAGAAGGGGATGCATTGGCGGCTAATTCTTGATTTCCACGCCGCCGAAAACCGCGGCCCCGCGTACGAAGAGTTGCTTGATATTCCGCACCAGCGCCGGATTCGGTTGCTCGCTGCTGTCCACAAACCCGCCGAATACGCCCGCGCCTTGCATCACCACGCTCCAGTTCACCGGGACTTTCACCTCGATCCCTCCGAACACTGCGTTGACCTCAATCGTCGCCGAGTCGCCCTGAATCTGCGCCCCGCGCAAATCGATTTCAAATCCGCCGAACACCGCGTCATACTTCGCGCTTTGAAAATCGTCGGTGGTTACGCGCCGCTTGCCGCCGCCGAACACCGCCGCCTCGCGGCTCCCCCACCCGCCGCAGCCCCGCCGCCAATCGCGTCCGCGCGGGCCGCTCCAGCCGCCGAGCCTGGGAGCCCGTATACCCCAATCCGCGAACCGATGCGGACCCGTCGAGCGATCGATCAACATATAAACGCCCCAGCCGATCAGCAGCACCGGCCACATATCCCAAACGTTGAACGGCAGCAGGTTGAGATTGTTGGCCAGAAAAATCGCGCCCAGAGCCAGCATGATGCCACCCGAAGCGCGCCCGTGCGGTCCGGGCGAATCCGCCAACCGGAACGCGCCGTAGATCATCAGAATGATCGGCCAATAGTCCCAAACCTCGCGCCCATGCAACAGATTCAGGTTGCTGAGCAGGAAAATGCCGCCAATGGCGATCAACACCAGCGCCGAAGCGAAGCGCTGCATGGAAAACCATTCCGGATTACTTTGCGAATCTTGCACCATGCTTCGAGACTAAAGCCGGCCGCCGCGCCGGTCTTTCGGAAATCGGCGAACGGCCCCACTCCACCGGTAAACAGCGGTCGCGAACGTCAGGAACGTAACAGAAGCCACTTTGGTTGCCGGCCAACAGATCGCGTGTTTAACGTTAAATTCTCTACACCATCCACCCCATGGCGCGATCGAACGTACTGAGGCCCCCTATGCAACGCTCACTCCGCTTTCCCGCAAGTCTCACCCCAGCCATAGCCATCCTCTCTCTGATCGCCCAGAATCCCGCCATCGCCTGCACGCGCGCCCTCTACGTCGGCGCGGACAACACCGTCATCACCGGCCGCAGCATGGATTGGCAGGAAGACGTCTATTCCGACGCCTGGGCGTTCCCGCGTGGCATCGCCCGCGACGGCGCCGCCGGTCCCAACAGCGTCAAGTGGGTTTCTAAATACGGCAGCCTGATCGTCTCCGGCTACAACGCCGGCACCGCCGATGGCATCAACGAGCGCGGCCTCGTCGCCAACGTGCTCTATCTCGCCGAATCGGATTACGGCGCCTCCAAAACCGGCCAGCCGCCCATTTCCATCGTGGCCTGGGCGCAATACGCGCTCGACAATTTCGCGGACGTCAACGAAGCCGTGAACGCGCTTCGCGCCGAGCCTTTCCATATCGTCGCGCCCAAGCTGCCCAACGGGAGAGAGTCGCAATTGCACCTGTCGATTTCAGATCCCACCGGCGATTCCGCCATCTTCGAGTACATCGGCGGCAAGCTCGTCATCCACCACGGCAAGCAATATCGCGTGATGACCAACACGCCCACTTACGATCAGCAACTCGCCATCGAAGCCTATTGGAAAGGCGTCGATCCTCTGACTTTCCTCCCCGGCACCATCAGCGCCGCCGATCGCTTCGTGCGTACGTCCTTCCTCATCAACGCCATTCCCCAACAGATGGACCCGCACACCATCAAAGCCGTGCCCGGAGGCACTTATGAGAATCAAGCCGTGGCCGCCGTCCTGAGCGTCATGCGCGCCGTTAGCGTACCGCTCGGCATCTCGCATCCCACCAAACCCAATCTCGCCTCGACGCTCTGGCGCACCGTTTACGACCACAAGGACAGAGTCTTCTTCTTCGACTCGGCCACTAGCCCCAACACTTTCTGGGTCCCGCTCTCGGATCTCGACCTCAGCAAAGGCGCCACGGTCAAGAAGCTCACCATTTCCGGCGGCAAAATCTACGCCGGGAACGCAGCCAGTAAGTTCGAACCCGCCGAGCCCTTCACGTTCCTCTCCGCCTCCAACTAAGTACGACGGGCCGGTTTTTTCACCCGGCCCGCCCGCCACTTACTGCTGTCCGCCCGTGAACGACTGGCACGAAACATTCGGGTGCCAGTTCACGAACGCGCCGCTCGGATTCTGCTTCCAGGCCCACACATGCAGCGTGTAGAACGCCGGCAGTCCAAACCGGTTGGGCGCATCGAACAAATGAAACAGCTGCCCCATCAGCTGCGGCGGACCCGAGTGCGTCGAGTTCCATTGGTCAGCGATCACCAGATAGTCGGCGCCGATCAACTTCAGGGTTCCGTCCGGCATCGGTTCATAGATCACGATCTGCGGATGCATCGCGTCGATCACGCCGCCGTTCACCAGCGTCCCGTTCACATAGTGCATCCCCATCGCCCCGGAGTCAGAACCGCTCACGCAGCCGAATTGAAGGGCATATCCCTCCGCCTTGGCCACCGCCACATCCCTGAACCGCTCGGTGGCGTCACGAACGATCTTGACCAGCGTCTCTATATTGCTCTGCTCTGCCGCCGCTTGTTGCTGTTGCGTCGCCGGCGTGTGCGCGTGAACGTCTTGCGCCACCACGCACGCAGGGCTCACGCTCATAAAAACGAAAGCCGCCGCCGCGTAAGAAACGTGCGCGCCAAATCGTTTGATAGTGTTCTTTGTTTTTTCCATGAGTTATCTCCTCTATCAACACGTGCGGAATTCGGCGTCAAAGTGTAACTCGGAAATAGCGCCAACGGAACAAATCTTCTCTTGATTCGTACGACGGGTCTCCGGCCTGTCGAGGCGATGGTAGCCTTGGTCCTACAGGAACACCCCATGCCCCGCCCGCCGACTGCACTTGCCGAGAGCTATCTCGTCAACGACCAAGCTCTGGTCCAGCCCAACGGCCCCGTCGAAACCTTCGGTTTGGGAAAAGCTACGGAAGGAGTGCGGCTTCGGCTTCACTCGGCCGCGATGACGCCGCCGTGGCATCACGTGGATTTGCCGCCGCGCAGCAGGCCGCCCTCGAGCGCCTTCCACACCGCTTCCGAACGCGAGTGCACATGGAGGCGCTCGTAGATCTTGCGTACATGCGAACGTATCGTGTCCAGCCCGACGTCCAGCGTCGCCGCACAAGCCTTATAGCTATGGCCTTCAGCGAGCATTTTCAGGATCTCCAGTTGCCGTACCGAGAGTTGCATATCCTCTTTGGGCGGCGCGGCCTTCTGAAACATCAACACCACTTTGCGCGCGATCCCCGGCGACATCGGGTCGCCGCCCTCGAAAAGTTCACGGATACTTTCGAGTAATCGCGCTGGCGGAGTCTCCTTGAGCAGATAACCGCACGCGCCGGCGCACACCGCGCGAAACACCGAATCGCTGTCCTCATGAACCGTGAGCATCAAAATCGGCAGTTCCGGCATCCACTCGTGAATCTGCCGCACGCCCTCAATACCGGACATGCCAGGGAGCCCGATATCCGCAAGCAGAACATCGGGCGGCGTGCCGCGAATCTGCTCGAACGCCTGCTCCATCGAGTCGTACTGCCCGCAAATCTCGAATCCCGGCGAGCTGCCGATCAGCAGGCTCAAACCTTCCCTGGTGAGTTGCTGGTCCTCCACCAAAGCCACGCGAATCGGTTTTGACACGCTTGAAGTGTAGGCTTACGCGTGCCGTACGAGCAACCGCATGTTCATGCGACTACCTTGCACGCCGTCCCCTCACAACGGAACAGTCAGTTCAATCGCCGTTCCCTCGCCTGGCGCCGATTGCAACCGCAAGCTGCCCCGCAATTCGGCTGCGCGGTATTGCAGGCTCTTTAATCCGCGGCCCGCGCGAGGTTGCTGCGGATGGAAGCCGCGCCCGTTATCTCGAATCGACATCCGAAAACTGCCCTTCGCGGCGCCGATCTCAACGCGCACGGCAGTGGCTTCCGCGTGCCGCGCCACGTTCGTCACCGCCTCCTTGAAGAACAGAAGTAGGTGGCGCCGTACCGCCGGCGCCACTTCTATCTGCAGCTGTTCAGCGGCCGGCGCCAGAAACTCTACGCTCCGTTCTTCGCTTTCGAGCATGGTGAACGCGGTTTGGCGCAATCGCAGCACCAGGTCTGCCAGAGAGTCCTCGCGCGGATCGACGGTCCAAACGATATCCGTCATCGCCCCGCGCAGAGATCGCGCACGGCTGGCAATTCGATCCAGTAATTCCGTATCGTGGCGAGACTCCTGGCGCTTTGCCACTTCGCTCAAAATTGCGATCTCGGCGAGCCCCGCGCCCAAATCGTCATGCAGATCGGTCGCCAGGCGGGTGCGCACCCGCTCCAGGGCCAGCAGATGATTCAGCCGATACCGGTGCAAGGCCACCGCTACGCTGACCAGAGCCAGCATCACGATCGCAAGAAACCAGCCCCGCCGCCAGAAAACCGGCAACACCTGGAACGCAAGAGTCGCCTGTCCGGCGCCGATTTGGCCCGATTCGGTGATGCTGCGAACCGCCAGGCGGTAAGTGCCCGGAGCGAGGTTGGCATAGCGCACCGTCTCGGCATCCGAGGACTTGCTCCAATCGGGGTCGGCGCCCTCCAGCCGGTATTGGTAGCGAAGGCCCTCGCCGATATCGAAGTGTATGGCGCGGAATTCGACTTCCAGGCTGTTATGCTCCGGCGCCAGATCTATGCCCGTCACCACTCGCTCTCCAGTCTCCGAGATCGGATACGGGACGCCTCCTACGCGCAGGGCGCGAAGCAACGGGTCGGGCGTATCCAGAACCAAGTCAGGCTCCGGCCGGTAGCGCGCCAGGCCGTCGAAAGAAGCGAACCAGATATTGCCGTCGCGATCGCGGAAAAGGAATTGGGTGTCTCCGGGCGGAAGACCGCTCGAGGAGGTGAAGTGGTGCAATCCCGCGGTCTTGGGATCCAATCTGTCGACGCCATGGCCTCCCGCCACATAGATTCGCCCCCCGTTATCCTCAACCAGGGAGAAGACGTGCTCGCTCGAAAGCCCCTGTTCCAAACCGTAGTGCTGAATCTGTGGTTCGGCCGCCGACGGATGGTCCATCCGCCCGACGCCGCCCTGGCTCGATCCAATCCACAGCCTTCCCTGACTATCCGACAGCAGCGAATTGATCGCGCCGCGGGGAACATCATGAGTGAAGAGCTCACGGCCCGTGCCGTGAAAGCGAAGCAAGCCGCTTGGATACATACCGGCCCACACGTTGCCTGAGCTGTCTTCCGCAAACGAATGCACGGCGTTCGTAATCGTGGAACCTGGGACTAACTCGCTGGTTCGAAACCCTTGCCATCGGCCGGTGGCGCGACTCCAATGGCCCAGTCCATCGGCGGTGCCCGCCCAAATATCGCCGCGAGAGTCCAGAAATACTCGTAGCACTGTGGAATTGGGCAGCCCGTCGCGAACCGAATAGACCCGCTCGGGCAGTTTCCCCTTCAGTTCGCGAGCATCCGTCATGGCCGCATAACGTGCTACCCCGGCGCCGCTTGCCGCCCACCAGGCGCCCTCGCTATCTTGCACCAGGGCCCGGCCTAGCGCCCAGGTGCGCCCAGGCATGGGTACTTGAAGTGGGATAGGAACAAAGCGGCTGCCGCGAAGTTCATTCAGTGTCCACTGTCCCGTAACCGCGTAGAGCGCCCCTCGCAGGCCTTCCACAAGGCCAAGCACTTCCACCGATTCCAGACCATCGGCTTTGGTAAAGAGTTCGAACGACCCTGCCGCGATTCGGACCACGCCCCGCGTTCCCACCGCCGCCCAAAGATTGTGGCGGATGTCCTGTCCGATCGCCCCTACCTGCTCAACCGGAAACGCATCCGAATGCGCGTAGACTCGCACGTCTGGCGGCGAGGCGTCCGGACGGAACCGGACCAGTCCCGTGTTCTTGCCAATCCAGATCTCGCCGCCGTCGCCCAAGTGGAGGGCGGTGATTAACCCCGGCGCCCTTTCGATGTCGTTGGATGGCAGCACCCGCGGCGGTTCGGTTTTGGTATCGACGCCGGCCATGCCCCACCCGCCGGCCCACAAGCGGTCATGCGCATCCACCAGAATGGAGGTGATGCGCACTATGGGAACGAGGATGTGTTGGGAATCGATTTCTCGGTTGGGCCGGAGCCGAAAGAGACCTCGGGATGTCGCCGCCCAGATATTTCGCCGCGAATCTTCCGCCAGCGCATGTACTTCCAGGGGGCCTGATTCGTCCAGCGGCGTTAAGCGCGGCTCGTCCCGCTTCTCGGGTTGGAATCGATAGAGTCCAGCCGCCGTACCGCACCAGATAGTTCCGTCCCGGCCCTCATACAGTGCTTGGACATCGTTGGATTCCTTACTGTCACCGACGCGAATCACATCGAAGACTCGAGCATTCCCATGGTTTTTATGGAATCGCGCCAGCCCGGCATTCGTGGCGAACCAGTAATCGCCCAGCCGCGTCTCGATCATGTCGGTCACCAGCCGGCTCGGGAGGCCGTCCTCTGGTCGAGAAGTTAGTGAAGCGGTCACCGTCGAAAAGCGAGATTCCCTCCACCGTGCAAAACCAGAGATACCCCTTGGAGTCCCGATGGATCTTGGTCACCCAATTCCGGACCAGCCCGTCTTGAGTGCTGAAGATGCGGAATGAAGGCTGTTGCGCGCGAAGGGAGCTTAAGATTGCCAACCCGAAAAGTAGAAAGAGTCGAAAGTGCCGTCCCATCGGGCTGCGGGTCTGCCCACGCAGGCTTCAGGATACTCCAGGCGCGTCGAGTAAATTGCGAAGGGATACCACGCCGAAAAACGTAACGCCTGCGGCTTCCCCGAGAGACCGACGCGGCGCCGGCCGGGTGCGCCGGCGCCGCGCGATCGTGTATGCCGTCGTGTTTACCAGCGTCAAGCCAACTTTGCCCATGCCCCCGGCAGTCCGGCGGAGTGGCAGAAGAAAAGACTACCGTTTGAATCCACAAAGAACTCCCCTGCTTTGTGAGTGCCGCTTGCAGGGTGGCCTACAGTGGTTGATGGTGTGAGATGGAGTTGGGCAAATCCGCCTCCAAACTCTCCTCCGTACCCGCCCTGACTGGTCCCGGTGACCCCGGCGCCGCCGCCGGAATTGGCGCCTGCGACCCCGCTATCCGTCGTGCTGCTGGATTGGCCCTGCACGCCATCTGCATTGCTCCCGCCTTGTCCGTAAACACCTACAGGGCCGGTGGGGACAGTATTCGGGGCGCCGGCGCCAATGCCTCTTACTCCCTGGCCTTTTGGTCCACCGCCCACGCCAAACACGCCGGTCCCACTGCTGCTGCCGCCAAAACCCGCGACCCCCGAAAAGTTTCCGGACGCGGTTCCTTGCACTCCATCCGCCGTCCCTGACCCTGCTAGACCAACCACGCCCGGGCTCTGGGGGCCTCCTTGGCCGTACACGCCGGCGGCTGTTGATGGACTCGTGTTGGGACCTCCACCGCCGATGCCCCTTACGCCCGCCGCTCCAACGCCTTTCGCTGCTGCCCCGCCAGCGCCGAACACGCCTGTTCCGGCGCCGAGGTTGCTAGCAGGGTCGGCGGCTGCCCCAAACCCGGCCACCCCGGAAAAGTCTCCGCTACCACGGCCCACCACCCCGTCGGCCTGGACGGCGCCCGCCTGGCCGATGACACCCGGGCTTTTTGAGCCGCCCTGTCCGTAGACGCCAGCTGCATTTCCCGGTGATGTGTTCGGCCCTCCACCGCCGACCCCCTTGACGCCAGGCCCGAAAGCAGTAGGAAAGAGTCCTCCTGGCGGAATCGAGACCCCGCCTTGACCGAACACGCCTGTACCGGCGCCGGCGTTATTCCCGAAACCGGCTACTCCCGAGAAACTTCCGCTGCCGAAGCCTCGTACGCCGTCGGCGTCTCCCTGTCCGCCTTGGCCGATCAGACCGTTCGCTCCGAGGCCCGCTCCGGTACCCCTGATTCCGAACTCGTTACCGATAATGTCTGCGCCGCGGGCGATTCTGTTGCCATCCGTTTGAAATCCGACAATGGCTTCACCTGTTGCCGTGAATTGATTATCCTTTGACATTTCCTTATCTCCTCCTTATACGTGATCTGCTTGAGAAAGCCGATCCGCATCGGTGAGCCAGCGCCGATGCTCAGTTATACTAAGCCGGCGGCTCGTTCCGTTCAATCGCATGAACATGTGACGGGCAAACACCGATCCACGCTGTCACGTTGGCCAGCAAAGTCTCCTTGAGCAGATAGCCGCATGCGCCGGGGTTCCTCAAAGACGGTGCGCATTGGGATGAGTATTCCGGTCAACTCGTTGCGGCGCCTTTGCAGCGTCGGCCTGCGCGCGCCATGGGAGTAATCACATCTTTATGCGACTACCATCGCGTTCACTATCTCTATAGAGTTATCTCAGCGCAGTTGGAAGGATTTCACGGGCAGGCAACCGTCGGCGTTATGTGGCAATGGAACGACTCGAACGGCAGGTTAGCCGCCCGGACTCGCGCGCTTTAGTCGACCGGCAAGCGGTGACGGCGCCGCCGTCGAAATACCGCTTGCCGGTCGAGTGTCACTAGTTATCGGAAAGCGGCCCTCGATGCCGCCTGTCAAACAAGAAGGAGAGGAACCATGGCCGCGAAACCGTTTAAAGAGAAAGAGCTAGAGAAAATACAGAAGGATAAGGAATTAGAGAAGATACACAAGGACAAAGACAAAGAGCACTCGAAAGAAAAACACGAAAAGGAGCAGAAAGAGCAGAAGGAGCAAAAAGACAAAAGCGAAAAGCCGGAGAAGGAAAAGCCCGAGAAACTAGAGAAGGAGAAGCCCGAAAAACCGGAGAAAGAGAAGCCTGAAAAACTGGAGAAGGAAATACCCGAGAAGTTTAAAGCTGAGAAGGAAGAACCCGAGAAGTTCAAGGCCGAGAAGGAAAAGTCCGAGAAACTGGAAAAGGAAAATCAGGAGAAGGGTAAGTTCGAGAAGGAGAGTGAAGTCAAGGGGTTCATGGAGGCCGGTATCCAGGTACAGCCCGGTCCCGATCCGGTCATGTCGCAACGGGTTGCGGCGCTTGAGTCGGCGATGGCGCAGCTCATGCACTTCATACCGGAGAATCTAAGACCCGATCTGACCAAGGGTGCGCTGAAACAGGAAGCTCAACCCGAAGAAAAGACGGACCAGCCGGCCACTCCCACGACGCCCGAGCCGCAATCGCCGGAACCGCGGAAAGGGAAGAAGTAATCCCGATACGGGACGGCAGGCGCACGCCGCCACACGGACCCAAACAAGGGCAAATATGTTCCTGGTTCTCAGCTCCCCCGATGACTACGTCGCTCTTTGGGCTTGCGAAGGCCTGAAGCGGCTGGGTGTCGCCCCGCTCGAATTCGTGACTTCCGAAGACCTCGCGTACACTCGTTTTTGGGAGCACCGCGTCGGCACAGGGGGAGCTTCCATCCGTTTAAAACTTCCAGACGGCCGGGCAATTTGCAGCTCGCGCGTTCGCGGCGTCCTGAACCGTCTGCTTGGCGCCCCGCAGGATCTGGTGAATTGCGCCCGGCCCAGCGACCGCGATTACGCCGGTCAGGAACTGTCTTCGTTCTATTTGAGCTGGTTGCACACGCTGGAAGGCACGGTAATCAACCGCCCGACGCCCCATGGTTTCTGCGGCCGCTGGCGGCACACTTCGGAGTGGGCGATGCTCGCTCAGCGCGCGGGCCTGCCCTCTCCCTCGTACAAACAGACCGCTCGGGATGCGCCTGAATTGGGCTATCGTTCGCTCGCGCCAAGCGGCGTTTCAGTGCAGTCCGTGATCCTTCTGCGGGGTGAAGTATTCGGCCCGATGTTGCCGGAACAAACTCGCATGGCTTGCAGGCGATTCGCCGAGCTTTCCGGAACTGAGCTGCTCGGAATCGATGTGTTCCGCGCGAGCGATGGTATCTGGAACTTTGCGTCCGCCACCCCGTATCCGGATTTGACTATCGGGGCAACGCCGCTCCTCGAGCATCTCGCACACATCTTCGCCAATGGGGGAAGGCAATGATTCTCCTTTGCGGCATCCCCTCGGAAACCCCCTTGCGCTTGGTTACCGATCGCATCGAGTCGGCCGGCGCTCCTTTTGTAATGTTGAACCAGCGCGAGTTCGCGGATTGCGATATCGCGTTTGAGATAGACGCGGCGGGGGTTCGCGGCGAACTCCGCATCAAGGACCAGGTCTATCCGCTCGAAGAATTCCATGCAGTCTTTCAGCGCCTGATGGATGATCGCAACCTTCCCGAACTGGAGCGGGAGCCGCCTTCGTCGCCTCTGCGCACCCGGTGCCGCGCGTTCCATGACACACTGACTCGCTGGCTCGAAATCTCACCCGCCCGGGTGGTAAATCGAAGTGCGCCAATGGCGTCCAATTCATCCAAGCCTTATCAGACCCAGCTCATCCGTGAAAAGGGTTTCCGCATCCCGGAAACGCTCATCACCAACGATCCCGCCCTGGTGCGGGAATTCTGCGCGCAACACGGACGGGTTATCTATAAGTCCATCAGCGCCGTCCGTTCTATCGTGCAGACTCTCGATGAGAGCGACTATGATCGCCTCGAGAACATCCGCTGGTGCCCCACGCAGTTCCAGGTGTTTGTAGATGGAACCAATCTGCGGGTCCACACGATCGGCGACGAGGTCTATGCGACGGCCATTAGTACGGACGCCACCGACTACCGCTACGCAGCCCGGCAATGCGGCGCCCCTGCCGACTTGCGCGAAGTGCAGCTCTCGGATGAGCTCGCCGCGCAATGTCTTGGGCTAGCCGCTTCGCTGGGGCTGGAATTCGCCGGCATTGATCTTAAGGTTACGCCGGACAATGAAGTTTACTGCTTTGAAGTGAACCCCTGTCCGGCTTTCAGCTATTACGAAAACAATGCGGGCCAACCGATTTCGGAAGGCGTTGCCAGGTTTTTGATGGCGCGGCATACACACACTCTGAGGTGACAACATTATGGATAACCAACTAACGTCGCAGTCAAGCGGATCTATGGATTCGTTTTTCGCAGTAATTGATCACGGAGGCGCTTTCTTGAATTGCGCCGAGATGATTGCAAATTCGATGGATGCCAGTCCGTCCTTTGCAGATTCTATGACCAGAGTTCGCAAATGGATGAGAACTCCGGTCGATCAACGGAGTTCGGATCTTTTGCAACTGATCAAGCTTCCAGCCGTCAAGCCACTCTTCGATGGTCAGCCGGCGGCGTCAGCCCTTTTCGGAGCGACTATCTTTCAGGCCGCCTCAACAATTCTTGCTACGCCCGGGGCTTTTGCCAAGTTCGGTGAACGCCTGCAGGATAGTTCGACCGTTGACGCCATTAACAGTTTTATCGCCAAGAACTCTTGTGCTGAGATCCTGATCGAGTCGGCGCTCCGCGCCAATCGCAACAAGAAATTCATGAAACTCTTGCATGATTCTATGTCCGACCTGGAGGAATTCCGAGATGCACTCCAAAATTCGTCCGGCGGTCAGCGCATAATGCATGCGGCGGCCAGGGAAAAAGCCGACCCTACCGAGGAAGACGGAGGGGCCGTCACGGGACCGGGCACGGAAGCGCAGCCACGTGGAACTGGCGTAGGGGGATGCACGATCGGGTCGAGTAGCACTAAAGGACAGACGGCGACTTGTGTGGCGTATGCGGTGGCTACGGTTTTCATAGCCATCGGTATTGGAGCTCTTTTCGGGTTTTAAGAACGGCGCAATGGGCGGGCAACCACCCATCAGCAGCCTCATCCGCGTTCCGGGTGAGGCTGGTCCCCGTGAGTCCCGCTCGAATCGGTTGCGACGCCTTTGCAGCGTCGGCCTGCGCGCGCCATGGGAGTAATCACATCTTTATGCGACTACCATCGGTTTCACATTCTCTGTACAGTTATCTCAGCAGACTTGGAAGGATCTCATGGCCAGGCAACCGTCGGGGCTGCCGCGTAGCAAGGGAAGAGAAGATACAGCCAAGTTTGTCAACACTTAAGAATTAGGAGCGAGAATGCGAGATCTGCCTTCACCCGTATCAGTCGAAGTAGCGCTTAAGCCGAGCGGGATAAGTATGAGTGTTCCCCATGGCGAATCGCTCACCATCGGCCCTTTCGAATCACATCACTTTGAATCACTTCGTTTGGCAAGAATCACGGCGTTCGATGATCTTCACCGGCTCGGCTTCGTCTCCAAGAAAATATCGGAGCAGGACGCAAAGTCGGCGCTTTTCGCGGACCATCGAGCGTACAGAGAAGCTGCGATGCAGCATCGGCTCGACGCGCCGTCACCTCACACATGTTCCTGCGATCAGCGGGAGTCTGCAGCGCCGAAGCCGATCTCGCGTCGCATGATGCAATCTAACTTAATCGATGTTCTTCAGCCTTTGACATCGACTTTTCTGGACGCCAGAAATCCCTTGGTACTCCACACGTACAACCATTTACAGCGTTACTTTTCGCTGTCTACCTTTAACACCAGTGCGACCGCCACCGCTACCACCTCCAATAACCTCATCTTAGTCAGCGCCCTCCAAGATATAACAATCGCTGACCATGGCATACTCACGATGACTCCGGCGGTTGGCGCGGTGTACGCTAACAATATCACCATTGGGAATTCAGGAATCCTGCGGTTCATGGGCGGCGCGGTGCATGTGAAATGCGCCACGCTGAACGGGCCGAACCCATTCACCCAGACAACCACGACGGTTTCAACATTGGGGACATATGTCTTGGGATTGTCCCGGGAGAATAGGAGACAACATTAGATGAGCGTAGCAACGATCGACGTGAGCGGGGGCTCATTTGACGGCAAGCCTGGAAAACCCCCCAACGGCTTTACTCCTCCCGAACCCCCACAATCCCGGGGGGCAAATTGCAACTGGATTGACGACGACTGTGCGCAGCAAGGAGCGCCAGGCGGCCCGGGTTCATCCGGCGTTTCTGGGGTGAACGGAGGAGATGGGGGCAACGGCGGCTCGATTACTTTTGAAGTCGACGTCATTAATGGTGCTGTGATATTCACTGCAAAGGGCGGTAAGGGCGGCCCGGGAGGAGACGGCGGAGACGGAGGTAATGGAGGCAAGGGTGGCCGGGGTGGCGACGGTCACGAATGTGAATTCGGCCTTGTTGGCGGCAATGGCGGAGATGGCGGCAATGGAGGCCAGGGTGGCAAAGGCGGAAGAGGTGGTAATGGGGGATCGATCCTGGTGGAGTGTAGGATCGATAACTCAAGTAACTCCATGCCGCTCAATGCTGGTGGCGGAGAGGCTGGTGTACCAGGTTTTGGCGGAGCTCCCGGCGACGCCGGCGCTCCCGGCGAGCAAGGAGAGACCAGTGGTGTCTTCTCTGCCAGCAGTGACTGCCCGTTTCCGGGTGTGCCCCCGATATGGGGCAAGTCCGGACAGCCTGGTGCGGGGGGCAACGCGGGTTCCGGGGGTAATGGTGGCTCGGTATACCTGCACGTGGCCACAAGCGCGACTATTCAACCTTAATCGAGCATTGGAAAAGGGTCTCATCACTTCAACGGCGATCGTCTTATCGGCGCCGCGAAACTGATGAGACCTTTTTCGGTCACATCCCCTCAAAATTTTCTAATCCCCTGATCCCAAACTACTTCCGCTTCTCGCGCCGCGAAAAGTTACCACGGCCCCCGCCACAATGAAAGTAGGAGCCATTTCCATGACCGATCAACTCACTACTGCTTCCACCGGCCCGCGCACCGAATCCGGCAAGCGCCGCGTCAGCTTCAACGCCTTCAAACACGGCCTCACCAGCAAGGTCCACGTCCACACCCCCGAGGAATCCGAAGCCTTCCGCGCTCACTGCCAGGCCTATCAAGCTGAACTCTCCCCAGTCGGCATTCAAGAGAGCGACCTGGTCCAGTTAATAGGCGAAGACCGCTGGCGACTCAAGCGCGCCCGCTCCATCGAGAGCAACATCTTCGCCGCAGGCATCAACGCACACGCCGGCGAAATCGAATCCGGCGACGAACAAATCGACAACGCCCTGGCAGAAGGCAGAACCTGGGTCGAGCAAGCCAAATTCCTCGCCCTCATCACGCTCTACGAACAGCGCATCAACCGCGCCATCGAAAAGAACACCGCCGCACTCCGCGCTCTCCAAACCGCCCGCCGCGAAGCTTACGCTCAAGCCGAACAGGAAGCCATCATGCTCACCGAATACGCCGAACAGCAAGGCGAAACCTACCATTCCGGCGACGATTTCCTCCCCGCCTCCGAGCACGGCCAGTTTGTTTATTCGCCCGCCAAAATCGCCCGCATCCTCGACCGCCGATTCCGCGTCCACCAAGCCCTCTGGGGCCGCAAACCTACGCCGCACCCCCTCGATGCGCAGCCCAAAGCCGCCTAAGACCGCCATGTGGGGCAGACTTTCAGTCTGCGAACCAGCTTTAGCCGGTTCACCCGGCCGCCAGGCCGGCCCGCCCCTTCGCCAGGTCGCGATACCCGTCCACCAGCTTGCGTGTGATCGCCGCCATGTCCCAATTGGCCTCAACTTCCGCGCGTGCCCGCCCCGCCATTTCCGCTGCGGCGCCAGGATTTTCCATCAGCCTCAGCACGCGTTCCGCAAATCCCGATGGATCGTCGGCCAGTGCGCAGATCGCGCCGTCGTCCGTCGCCAAACCCTCGGCGCCCACGCGTGTCGAAACCACCGGAATTCCGGCCGCGAAAGCTTCGAGCAGCTTCACGCGCACGCCCGAGCCGCTCAGGATGGGGCAAACGAAAACCGCATACCGCGCCAGCGGCTCACGGATCTCGTCCACGTAGCCGAGCATGTCGAGATTGCCGGCGTAATCGGCATAGGCGTGGGCCGGCGGCGGTTCGGAACCCGCCACCACCAGGCGCGCGCGCGGTTCGCGCTTGAGGATAAGCGGGAGAGCTTCGCGCACGAACCAATCGAGCGCCACGCGGTTGGGGTCGTGGCGGAAGCTGCCGATGAACAGCATTGTGAGCGGCTCGCGGCCGTCGGGCCGGAATTCGTAGCTGGCCGTATCGATGCCCGCGCGCAGTCCCGCGCGCAGCTTGGGAGCCAGCGCCGGCCGGAATTCCAGCAGATAGTCGCGCTGCGCCGGCGTGCAGACCTGCACTTGGTCGAAGGGCGGCAGCGCGCGCAATTCGTAGCGCAGCGCGCGCAGATATTCCACGCGCGCCTTGATCTCGCCCACCGCGCCAATCTGATGGCCGAAGCCGCGCACGATCGACTGAAAGTAGACGTCGTGCTCGAACAGCGCCGTCGCAATGCGCCGGAACGCCCCGCGGTATTGCGCCATGGGCGTGTATTCCAGTTGCAGAACATCAATGCGCTTCAGAAAAAGCTGCCGGTGAATCAGCCACTCGAGATCGGAATTGGCGAACTCGCGCACCGCGTAAGGCAGCAGCGAGCCCATGTCGCGCGGCTTGCCGCTCGGCCGCACAATCCATTCGGCCGAGGCGCAAAACTCGCGCAGCTCCAGATTGGCTTCTTCCTGATGCGGCCAATCCAGGCTCTCCACCACGTGAACTTCCGCCAGCTTCGTCATCTCGCGCAGCGTCTGGTACATGAACACGCCGCCGCCGTGCACCGGTGGGCAGATCGGATACGGCGAAACGAAAAGCACGCGCAGTTCCCCGGGATTGCGTTCGAACTCGCCGAAGCGGTCGCGATAATATCCGCCCAGCGGGCGGCGGAACGCCTCCGTATCGGAGATGCGCGAGAGCGCGCGGGCGTGGCGCCGCGAGCGAATCGCCTCCGGCAACTGCCGGAACGCACGCCAGAGCGCGGCCAGATTGGGGCGGCCCGGCGCGTCGCCGAACAGCACGCCGATGATGGCGCCCGCCCACGCGAAGGCAAAGTGCGGCGCCAGTCGTCGCCATTCGTGGATGTTCTTCCAGCAGAAGAGCAGAAAATTTTTCTTGAGCACCGCCTGGATCTGCTCTTCTCGGAAGCGCTTGCCGATCGTGCCGCGATGTTCGTGAAACACCACGCTGCGCGGCTGATAGAGCACCTTCCATCCACGCTTCCACGCCAGAAACCCCAGGTCCGTGTCTTCCAAATAAAAAGGTTCCAACAGCGGATCGAAGCCGCCGAGTTCGAGAAATTTATCGCGGTCGAAAGCCGACGATCCGCCGCCCGCATAGAAGCAGGGAAACAGATCCTTCACCGCATCGTCGATGCGATGGCGCACGCGCAATCCGCCGTCTTCCCACCACGCCTGCGTCAGTCCGCTCTCTTCGCGCAACTTGGCCGGATCGCTAAAAAAAATCTGGCAAGCAACCGAAAAAACCTCCGGATCCCGAAACCCTTCCAGCAGCGGAGCCAAAAAATCCGGCGCCACCCGCATATCGCTATTCAGCAATACGACAATCCGATTCTTCGCCGCCCGAAATCCCGCATTCGACCCGCCGCCAAACCCAAGATTCCGCTCGAGCGCCACCAACTTCACCTGCGGAAAATTAGCCCGGACAAAATCTGCCGACCCATCCGTCGACCCGTTCTCCACAACAATGACTTCATTTTCCGGATTGCCGCCGAAGGCGGCTACAACCGAAGGCAAATACTTCTCCAGCAGATCGCGCCCATTCCAATTGGGAATGACGGCCGAAGCCGCGAAGCTCTTATTGCTCTCATTGCTGTCTTTGCTCTCTGCGCCTCTGCGTCTCTGCGTCGAAAACAAATCCGAAATGACGAAAGCTATCGCGCTCACCCCCACCAGGAACGGCGACAACACCAACAACGGCAGATTCCGTATGACTCTCTTAAGCAGGCCCATCTTAGCTGGCGGGGAACGCCGGGCCCATTCCGACCTTGCGCCCCAGCTTCACCCACCGCGAATCGCGGTAGAGCGCCAGGCGGTCTTGCGCGGCGTGGAGTTCTGCGTCGAGACTATGCGCCCAAGCGGTGCGGCTCTCCAATTCCTTTTCGGTTTGATGCAGGGCATCGACGGCTTTGACAAGCTCCGCGGTCTGCCGCGCCACGTCGGCCTTGAGGTTGGTCTCCACATCAATCGCCCACTGCGTTTTCTCGCGGATATCGGCTTCGAGCGAGGCGACTTTAGCCGCGTAGCCCTCGGCCATGGCGCGCTGCTCGTCCTGAAGTTCCACAACACGTGCGCGCCGGGCCGCCAGTTCCATGTTGAGTTCTTCCGCCCAGCGATTGCTACGTGCCAACGCCTCGGCCTGTTTTTCATGCTCGCTCTGCAGCGCCGCCAGACTGTTCTTCGCCGCTTCGAGCCATTCGTTCTTCTGCGCCAGCTCCTCTTCCAGCAGCGCGATATGGTGTTCGCGCTCGCGCAGCACGTTGCCGGCGCGCGGCACGTAAACGAAAGTCGGATTGCCCAATTGCGGCCGGTGTGCGCAAACCGCCACGAAGAAGTGCGATTCCTCCGGCGCGGCGTCGCCCGGATCGACGCGAACTTCCACCGTGTTCCCCGCTTCATTCGGACGGAACGTCATGCCTTCCACGTGGTTCTCGAGGTACAGCGAAACATGCGGGAACACCGCGCGCAGTTCGTCGCGAAACTCCGCGAATTCGAACTCGTGCACATGAAACGGATTCTGCCCCTGCGCCCCGCGCGACTCGCCGTAATAAAGCTTGTTGGGCGTGGAAACGATGAACTGCCCGTTGGGCGCAAGCGTGCGCCGCGCTTCCGCCAGAAACTCGCGCCAATCGGTGAGGTGCTCGATCACTTCGAAGGCTACGATCAAATCGAAGCTGGCGTCGCCGTAAGGCAGCGCCGTGCACGACGCCTGTTCGAACGTAAGATTCGGCGCCTGGTAATTAACGCGCGCATATTCGACGGCCTCGGCGGCGGAATCGATGCCCGTTACGCTCAGGGCCGCGCGCGCGAGTTCGGCTGATCCATAGCCCGCGCCGCACCCGGCGTCGAGCGCCCGTTTGCCGCGGGCAAGCCGCGCCGCGAAGGCGTAGCGCGCCATGTGTTCGTTGAAGAGGTCGATATCCACCTGGCCGGGGATGACGCGCTCGCCAGTGAAATCAGACAACGCGTTTCTCCATCGCCGGGGCATTCACCTCGATGCGGCAGGGCAGGTGCATGTATCCGTAGATCTCGCCGTCGGAGCGGCTCATTTGCAACGTAACCGCGTTGTCGATCCAATCGCACATGGCATAGGAATCGAGCGGGCCATCGGCGATCGCGGGCGAAAAGGAAAACGACGCCGGGTAAAGCTCGGGCAGATCGATGTAGAAATCGACCGTCACCACATCGCCGGCCTGCATCGGTTCAAGCGCATAGCCTTCGCGCGCCGTATTGATGCCCGAAAAATCGATGCCGAGTTGGTTGCGCAGCATGAATCCCACGTTGGGGAGGCGCAGCGCGGCGTTCGCGCGCACGCTGATGCGAACCAGCATGCGCGAAGAAGGCTCGAGCATATGAAGCGGGTAGCCGTGCTCATCCAGAATGGCGATGCCGATGATTTCGGCGCGTTTGTCGCCATGCCGATGGTCGATGTTAGGAATGGTCTCGACAATTTCGGGCGCGCGAATCGCCGCCCGCGCCGGCTGCGCCACATGGCTTTCGGCTTCGTGTTGGCGGTAGTTGGAATCCTTGGCGGTCATCGCGGCCAGATATCGCGCGATCACGCGATCGGGCGCGCCGATTTCGATGATGCGCCCTTTTTCAAGCCACATCACGCGGTCGCCGAGCGCTTTCACGTCGGCCGTCGCGTGCGAGACGAAAAGCACCGTGACGCCGCGCCCGCGCAGTTCGTGCACCTTGCGCATGCAGCGCTGGCGGAAATAGATGTCGCCGACGGCCAGGGCTTCGTCAACCAGCAGAACTTCCGGATCCACGTGGATCGCCACCGCGAACGCCAGTCGCACCGCCATGCCGCTCGAGTAGGTCTTGACTGGTTGGTTGATGAAGTCGCCGATTTCGGCGAAGTCTTCGATGTCGTGGTATCGCTGGTCGATCTGGCGCTTGCTGAAGCCGAGAATGGAGGCGTTGAGATAAACGTTGTCCCGCCCGCTGAATTCCGGGTTGAACCCGGCGCCCAGTTCGAGCAGGGCCGCTACGCGGCCGTTGATCGAGACCGTACCGGTGGTGGGTTGCAGGATTCCGGCGACAATTTGCAGCAGCGTACTTTTGCCGCTACCGTTTTCCCCAACGATACAAAAGGTTTCGCCGCGCTTGACCTCGAAGTCGGCGTCGCGCAGCGCCCAGAACTCGCGGTGGCGGCGGATGCGATTGAACGCCAGCAGTTCCTGGAGGCGTCCCGAGGGCGCGTCGTAGATGGCGTAGCTCTTCGAAACCTGGTGGAATTCGACGGCGTTCACGGCGAAGAAGACCAGTGTATCGTCTTTTCCCGCGCCTGCCGCCCGTTTGGGCAATTGCCGGGCGGTTTGACCCCGAATCCCCCGATTTTCTATAATGGATACTTCAGCAATGTATACATTGGTTTTGATCGTTCACATCATCGTCTGCCTCTTTCTCATCATCGTTGTGCTTTTACAGAGTGGGAAAGCGGCGGATTTGGCCGGCGCATTCGGCGGCATGGGGTCGCAGACGGCGTTTGGACCGCGCGGGTCGGCCACGTTGCTTTCCAAGGCAACGACGATCTCGGCCGCGCTTTTCATGGTGACGTCGCTCTCGCTTTCGATCCTGGCGACGCGCTACGCAGGCTTATCGACTTCGGTGTTGGAAGATCAGGCCGTTCCGGTAAAGACTGCTCCGGTTCCTACTCCGGCCCAGCCTGGAACCAAGACGATCCAGATCCCAGTGCCGAAACAGGATCAGACGAACACGGGCAAGCCCGTGCCGCTCACGGTCCCGCAGAAGCAGGCCCCGGCCCAGCCAGCGCCGGCAAAGAAGTAACACGCCCGAAACGCGGAGGTGGCGGAATTGGCAGACGCACTAGCTTGAGGTGCTAGCGGGAGCAATCTCGTGGGGGTTCAAGTCCCCCTCTCCGCACCATTTTCAATAAGTTACGGATCTTCGTCGATTGGTTGCCGCAGCGTGTCAGACAACGCCAATTTGCGACAAGCGTAGCTAGCGGGTCCCAGCTTAAAATATGGGTTATCCCGCCGATGGGTTAGACGAATTTGGCCCTGTGACAGAGATTCGGCTTCCCAGCGACGGCAGAGAACATACGATGAAGCTCTCTAAGCGTTGAGCTTGGCAGCCATCGATTGGAGATCCGATGATGCTCATTTTCCCGGACAGCCGTCGCCCACTATCGGCGGTATTTACACTGGCAATAGTGATCGCCGTTTCCTTTTCGCTTCCCGCGCAACAGACGGCTGCGCCCCAAGGCGCAGGAAAACAAGCCGCCCGTGGCAACCCCAAAGACACCGAAGTGTGGCAACCGGAGCCCAAAGTCGTCACGCCTGGCGCGGATAATGCGGCGCCGCCATCGGATGCCATCGTTCTCTTTGACGGCAATAACCTGGACCAGTGGGTGTCGAACCGCGACAAGTCGCCGGCTCGCTGGATTGTCAGCGATGGCGTGCTGACCGTCAGCAAAGAGAGGGGTGTTGGAAATATCGAAACCAAGCGCGCCTTCCGGAATTACCAACTCCACGTTGAATGGAAGATTCCCGAGAACATTACCGGCGCTGATCAAGCGCGCGGCAACAGCGGCGTATTCCTGGCGTCAACCGGTCCTGGCGACGACGGATATGAGTTACAGATTCTCGATTCGTATAACAACAAGACGTACGTCAATGGCCAGGCCGGAAGCATCTACAAGCAAGGTATCCCGCTCGCGAATCCAAGCCGCAAGCCCGGGGAATGGCAAAGTTACGACGTGATTTGGACAGCTCCTGTATTCAATACCGACGGCTCGCTGAAGACGGCCGCATATGTTACGGTGCTATTCAACGGCGTGCTGGTACAGAATCATTTCGAGTTGAGTGGAGAAACGTTGTATATAGGCAAGCCATATTATAAGAAGTACGAAACGGCGCCTATTAAGTTGCAAGCCCATGGCGACCCGAGCCCGCCTATCAGTTTTCGGAATATCTGGGTTAGGGAACTGAATTAATGCCCGAAGGCTGTGTCCATTACGGCTTTTTCTTCCCGTCCGCCATTCCGGCTTGATAGGTCTTGGTGAATTCGTTCCTCGTGTTGGTCACGGTATAGGCCCCGTTAGTCTGCACCACGAGCTTAATCATGGCGAACTCATCGGTAGTCCGCTGCAGGTTGGCGATAAAGTCTGGCGGTGGGTTCGTATCTTTAGAGCCGGCAGCGGAGTAATGCATCTGCCAGATGTCCTGCAGCCCCGGCGTTGCCCGTAGGATTGGCCAAGTCTGTGGATCGGCCCCCTTGCGTTCGCCGTTGCCCATTATCGCCACGGTCGGCCGAATCGCGCCGGCTAACTCCGCCGCCATGCCTTTGAACTGCCCGTGCACATTTACGTGGAATACGTCTACGGTTCCGATCAGGTTCACAGGACATACCAACTCATGGCTGAGATGAGCCTCAAGGTCCGCCAGATCCAGCATCCGGAATTTGCCAAACGTGAACAACAGCCCCACGGATTGATCGTCCTCCACATCGCGCCCGATCGGGGGCGCCTGCGGGTTTGTGGAGCACAAGGGGTTGGCTCCTCCGGTGCCCTTCAGAGGCTTGCGCAGAAGCTGCCCGGCCGCCGTTACCACCTCGATATCCACCCCCTTAAGAGGAATCTTATCCCCTGGCTTTAGCACCGTGTGGCCAATCCTCTGCCGCAGTTCGGCATAGGCGTTGAAACGGTCGCGGCTTTGCTGATTCGAGGCGCCGGGAGGAAATTGGATCTGCCCGTGATCCATGACGTGGCGGATGGGAAACCGCTCCGCCCAAGCCGGAACATCTCCCAGGTGATCGACGTCGAAGTGCGAGATTACCAAATAATCGAGCTGTTTCAAGCCGGCGCCTTTCAACGCCGCGACGATCCGCCCGGTGGAAGATTCACGATTGCCGGCGGCCGACCAACCGGCGTCAAACAGCATCGACTCACCCGAAGGCGATACCACCAACACCGCCTTGCCCCCTTCCACATCGATCGTATAGAAGGTCAGTGTCTTCGACGCAGGACCGCCGAAGACGACTAGAGGTATCAAAGAGGCCAGTACCAGGTGCTTAAGAGATTTGAGCATTACTTTACACTGAAGGCCAGCAGCACATTTCCGGGCATGCTGGAATAGCCGGAGTTCACATAAACCACCCCATCCGCAACGGTCGCGCCGGTGGCCGCCATCGATCCGCCCTTCGCAGGAATTCCGTTCACCGTCTGAAACTCGCGCCCTGTGTCGAAATCCCAGATGATCTTTCCCGCTTTGGCATCGTACGCCCGCAAGTGTCCATCCATCGAAGGCGAAAAGACGACGCCGGGAATTACGGTAGGCGGCGATTTCTGCGACACCGAGCAGCCCCGCCGGCCGGCGCAAGACGGCACGGGCGCGGGCGCATTCCAGACGATCTTTCCGGTCGCCGGATCGATCGCGAACAACCCGGAATTCGCGGCCGCCTGTCCGCTGCGAGGCGCTTCACCCAACCCGGCGAACACCAACCCGTCTCCGGCGGCGATGCCCCACTGAATGCCACCGCCCGCGCCGCCGACGCCGATCCGCGTGGACCATACGATTTTGCCGTTCTGGTCCGGATCGAGTCCATGCACCTGCGCCGACTTTTGACCTTGCACCAGCATCTGCTTGCCGCCCCCGATATCCAACAGGACAGGCGACCCCCCCAGATCGACATCGGTGCCGGCATTCTCCGGACAATTGCCCGTGTTGCCGTTGCGGCCCGCGCATCCCCAGTTGAACATGTCCGGCGCAGTCTGCCGGCTCCACTTGATCGCGCCAGTCGCCATGTCCATTGCAATCACGGCATCCGCGGTCTTGATGTCGGGCCCTGAGTAGCCATTGCCGGCGGCCACGTAAACCAACTTTCGCTTCAGATCGAGTGTGGGCGAGGACCAAATCGTGGCGCCGGATGGGCCATAATACTGCACGCCGGCGGCGCTCTTCCTGGTGGGCTGCGGTTCGGGCGTGGTGTAGGTCCGCCAGACGATACTTCCATCGCTTGCCTTCACCACCACCAGATTGCCGCGGAACGTGCAGCAGGAATACTGCGGATTGGCTCCGGCATTCTCTTCCTGGGATGCGATGGGTACATAAAGGCGTCCGTCGTGCAACTTCGCGGTTCCGGTGACGCGCGAGAATGGCTGATTATCCAGCTTTTTCTGCCACAGAAGATTTCCGGTGCCGGCATCCAGCGCATAGAAATTCGCCTCGAGGTCGCCAAAGTATACGCGCGGTCCGGGGCCGATCACCACGGCGTCCCGCACCATTGTCTTTGCCTGATACCGCCAGTAAAGGCAGCCGCTCTGGGCGTCCAGCGCATAGACCGTGCCGTCATTGCTGCCGGTGTATACACGCCCGCCGGCCACAGTGGGCTGACTGTAAGCCGTAACCGTGTTCGGAAATCCGAAAGCCCATTTCACTTGCAGCTTGGGAACCTGTTCCGCGGTGATCGCCGCCGCCTTCGCTGGTTGAAACCGGGTGTTCTGGTCATCGACACCCCAACCATTCCAGGATGAGCCGCGGACGGCGGGTTTGGCCCCAGCCGCACAAAAACCGGTCATCTCCGGGACGGTTGCCTGACCGGCCTTCCCCAGATAGCGCGCCACGGCCAACTTGTCCGCCGCGCTCAACGAGGCGCCGATCGCTTTCATCGACCCCGTCTCCAACGTTTTCAGGATGTCCTGCCAAGGCAGAGTACGCAGGGCCTCCGGCATGGGGGCGTGCGATTCGCTATTGGGGTCGTGGCACTGCATGCAATGCGAGATAAAGACCTGGCTGCCTTCCTGTCCGCTACACAATGCCGCCAGCACGAATCCCGCCGCCACGCTTCGCAGCAAACGCATGTAATTTCCCCGGTGTTGGTTCACAATGTCTATCACTCTACAATCCTCGCGACGCAGGCAGTACCAACTTCTGCCCAGACCGGTCCACGATGGTCAGTTTGCCGCCCTCGAGCACAATATCATCGATGCGGGTGAAACCTTCGGGCGCCCTCACATAGAACATCAGATAGCGCGTCTCAATCTTCGCTTTCGCCGGCAGCCACCGGAATGTGGGCGTACCGAACAGCGGGCTCATGGCCACTGTCTCCTGGTGCGAAATATCGAACGGCTGTGTGGAAAATTCCATGCCGCGCGCCGCGTGGCTGTCACCGGTGTAGTTCATCCAGCTCATCAGCCACGGATAATCCTGCCGGCGGAAGACATAGCCAAACAAGAGATGCCGGTCCAGGTTGAGCGCGGTGACGAACGCCAGAGTGCGCTTCGGGTCCATTTGACAACTGGCTAGATCCAGATAGTTGTTGTCCGTTGGAACCAGCCGCAGGTCGGCGTGGCCGTTACTGTTAGTGGGCGCAAGTGGCCATTGAAAGTCGCGGTCGTACACTAGCCTTCCGGGAATTCCCCCGGGCTTGAACGGCCGCACCCGGCAATTCAACGCCGGCATATCCACCACGGTCTTACCCTTTTCGAGGAAGGGAGGGCCGATGGTTGCGTGTTCAGCCCAAGACACCGGACGGTCGATGGCAACCCCGCTCTCGAGGTCGCTGGTGACATAAGCGACGTTCTCGCCCTCCAGCATTTCGATGGTTCGAGTCAGCGTCTCTTGGGCAAGCGGAAGAGTTGTCTGGAAGACAATGGAGCGCACGGATCCGGATTTCTGCGACGCGATGACCTTGACCACCTGCTTGGAGGCCTCGCCGTGGAAGGGCATACCCGCGGCGTGTTCCTGGTCGGACGGCGCGCCGAAGCCATCGAGCGCAAGGAAATGACCCATCGACGCCAATGGGCTGATAGAATCCGGATCGCGCAGCAAGAGTTTGGAAAACGTGCCCCCGGTCCCGAGGATGGTCAACTCAAGCCGATCGTTATCCAATACCATGTCCGGCGGGCGTGATCCCTGTTGGCCAGAGGCCGCCATCATTGCCAGGAAAACTGTAGCCAGCCGCGAAATCATTTTTGTTGAGTTCATTCCAGAAACGCTCTTCTCCCCACGCTTCCCTAGCCTACCTCTACGGAGCGACCACCAGACCTCGATCATCGAATGGTCGAGCAATGTGCCGTCGCGTCCTGATATTGACACCGGCGGCAGGTGGTGGGCCTTCATATATGAGAAAATGTTGACCGTCTTCTGGTCTGACCGCTAACGGCGGCGTCTCTACAAACTGAGCAACATTGGCAGGAGTATAGAAGAACTAATGATCCACCTTGCATGGAGAATTCCGTTGGGTCTGGCCGTCGTTTTAGTTGCTGGCTTCGGCTTTGCGGGAGGCGGTGACTATTACCCGCCAGCGGACCAGGCTGGCGGCTGGCGAACATTGGCGGATGCCGGCCAAATCCGAAAAATGGCGGGGATGGACCTTTTCCGGCTCGACCAGGCATTCGAATTTGAAAAGGAGACCAGCCAGCACGGCGGCCTCGTCGTTGTCAGGCACGGCTACCTGGTCTATGAGAAATATTTTGGCAAAGGGAACCGCGAAGCGCATCCGGACATGGCTTCGATAGGCAAAGCCTTCACCAGCATTTCTTCCGGGATCATGCTGAAAGAGAAGCGCGAACAGATTCCGGAAGGGCTCAACACCAAAGTATTCACTCAAAAATACCTTCCCCAAGCGTTTCCGCTGGATGATCCGGCGAAGGCGGACATCGAACTCGGGCAGTTGCTTTCCATGTCTGCCGGATTACACGGCGAAGGCGGCAACCCGGGAATCGTCAACGGTGTCGATCAGAAACTTGATCCGATTCCGCGCCCCGCCGGGCCTGCGGAGCAGGATATGAGCGCCTTGCACACTCCTCTGTGGACCAAGCCTGGCGCCGGGTATTCCTATGCGTCAAATTCTGCGCACATTGCCTCGATCGTACTCCGCAATCTGACCGGCATGGAACTGCAGCAATACATCCAGGAGAAGCTAGCCGGGCCCATGGGCTTTGGCTCCTGGGGCTACGCTCTCCATCGGAACGGGAACACTCTTCCTCACACGCCCGGCGGGGGCAGCATCGCGCTACGAGCTACCGATGCCGTCAGACTTCCTTATTTGCTGCTCCATGGGGGGAAGTGGGGCAACCAGCAGCTCGTCCCGGCCGACTACGTGGCCATGTGTGGCAAGCCGTCTCCTTACAATCCACATTCGCCGATGGGTTTTATGTTTGAAGTCAATGCCGATGGTCACGTCTTCGGAGCCCCGCGCGATGCCTATTTCAAATCGGGCGCGGGCGGGTCTGGTATCTACATTGTTCCTTCTCTGGATCTGGTGATGTACAAGATGTCTGCCACGGATGCTCAGCTGAATCCGGAGCTCACCGGCCTCCCTCTGGGTTATGAACCGGATCACTCGCGCGATAACTGGAAGCCGCTTGCTCACGATCAGTTCCACGATGGCCCCGTGGGAGGTGACGATGGCGTGCGCCGGCTACTTGAAATGGTGGTGGCTGCCGTTGTCCAGTAGCGCAAATGAAGGCATGTTACGAGGTGGAGTCGTTATGCGCTTTTTGGTCCCTGCCCTTATACTACTTCCGCTGAGTTGGGTGAGTTCGGCCCAGGCCCCGGCGGAGACTGTAAAGGAACAATTTGCTAAAAGAGCCGCCCGGCTCTGGTCTCTTCAGCCGATAACGAAGCCCGCAGTCCCGGTTGGCGTCACCGCGTCGACGAACCCCATCGACGCCTTCATCGCAGCGGATTACAAGACCAAAGGGCTGCTTCCCGCGGCTAAAGCGGACAAACTGACGCTGCTGCGGCGTGTCTATTTCGATCTGATCGGCCTGCCCCCCACGCCAGAGGAACAGGAGGCTTTCCTCGCCGACCCCGCTCCCGACGCCTACGAGAAAACGGTGGACCGCCTTCTCGATGACGAACAGCATGGCGTTCGCTGGAGCCGGCACTGGCTGGATGTGCTCCGCTATGCGGACCTGGATGGTTTGGACGGCTCGGTGATGCCTGCCGCGCCGGGCATGTATCTCTGGCGCGATTGGGTAATCGCCGCGCTCAATCACGACATGCCTTACGACCAGTTCGTGCGGGCGCAGATTGTGGGAAACCGTTACCGTCCCGAGACCTCGACCAGTCCCAGCGGACGGCGCACGCGGGTGGAGGGCAGCGTGGAGGACTCCTTTGCGCTGGGGTTTCTCGCGCGCTCGGCGGTGACCCGCAACGATAAGGATCAGGACATTGCCTTCGGCGCCGTGGAGACCATTTCCACGGCATTCATGGGCATGACGGTGGGCTGCGCCAAGTGTCACGATCACAAGTTCGACCCCATCCTGCAAAAGGACTTCTACGCCATGAAGGCGATTTTCGATCCCCTGGCGTTGAAGAGCGTGATGCTCGCGACGCCAGCCGAGATCTTCGCCAACGGCCAAAAGCTGGATGCGTACAAACGCAAAATCGCTCCCGTGAACGCAGCCATCGAAGCACTGACGGGAGCTTACCAGACCAAGCTTTTCGACGAACGCGTGGCGCTGCTCACTCCGGAAGTGCAGGCTGTAGTTCGCAAGCAGGAGCGCGACCGGACGCCGGCGGAACAGAAAACCTTCGACGACTACTACCCGGTGTTGCGCATCGATTCCGACAAGATCAAAGAAGTGATGTCGAAGGAAGAGGTGGCCAAGTACAACGCGTTGCTGAAGCAGCAATCGGCCATCGTAAAGCCCGCGTCACTCGACGCCTACTGGACGGTGGAGGAAGATCCGGCGCGCCTGAAGGAGAAGAGCTACGTGCTCACCACCGGCGACCCGACCAAACCGGAGAAGGATCATCCCGTCGAGCCGGGCTTTCCCTTTCAGCCGCCAAATATCGATTTTCGGGACGGTCGCCGCGAGGCCTTCGTACAGTGGCTGACGGCGCCCGCGAATCCGCTGTTTGCCCGCGTCGCCGTCAATCGGATTTGGGGATGGCATTTCGGAGAGGGTCTGCAGCGGGTTACCAGCGATTTTGGCCTGCTGGGCGGCCTACCCTCCAACCAGAAGCTGCTGGATTACCTGGCCTCGGAATTCGTGGCGCATAACTACAGCATGAAGTGGCTGCATAAGTTGATCGTCATGTCGGACACTTATCAGCTCTCGTCGAAAGCCGAGCCGGAACAGATTTCGCGGAACCTTCCGATCGATGCCCGGAATACCTACCTCTGGCACTTCCGCTTGCAGCGTCTGGAGGCCGAGCCGATCTGGGATTCCATTCATTACGCTGCCGAAGATTTGGATCTTGCCGTGGGCGGCAAATCGTTCCAGCTTTTGAGTCCCGGTCAAAAGCAGAAAATCTTCCTGCCGAAGGACGGCGGCGCCGATGCTCGGACCAACCGGCGCGGTGTTTATATGCTGCGCGGTTACATTCCGAGCACGGATGTGATGCATAACTTCCTGACTTCCTTCGACGTGGATGATGGCAGAACTCCCTGTCCCATGCGGACCCAAACCGTAACCGCCCCACAGGCGCTGTTCACGATGAACGGCGACCTGGTGCAGAAGGAATCGGACAAACTGGCCGCGGTAGTTTTGAAGGACGCTTCGGGCGACGTGCCAACCGCGATCAGCGACGCTTATCAGCGGGTTCTGGGACGTAAGCCTACCGCCAACGAACGCGATTACGCTCTCACCTATATTGCTGAGGATCCCAACCGCGTTAAGGAACTGGCGTGGCTGTTGTTCAATCTGGACGAATTCATTTACGTGAGATGAAGCATGAGCGATCTTCGTAACCTTTATCCATGCGGCAGGATCGCGCGCCGCCGGTTTCTCTACCAGTCAGCCGCCGGCTTTATGGGCTCGGCACTCAGTTCGCTTTGGGCGGACGAGGGCAAACTGATGCAGGACGCTCGCCTGCCGGGCACGCCGAAAGCCAAGTCGGTCATCTTTCTGTTTATGTGCGGCGGCGTCAGCCACATCGACACGTTCGATCCGAAAGACAATAAGCACGCCGGAAAAATCATGGACGCGATCGGCTTCGGCGATAATAACGCGCCGATGAAGCGCCCCGTGATTCCGATTCTGAGGACCTACAAACAGTACGGGAAATCGGGCATTCCGGTGTCGGATTGGTTTCCCAACGTGGGTGAAACCATCGACGAATTTGCCGTGGTCCGCTCCATGTATTGCCATCAGACGAACCACTTCCCAGCCGTGCTGGAAGGGGCCACGGGAAAGCCGCTGCGCCAGTTTGAGCATCCCTGTCTGGGGAGTTGGGTCTCCTATGCGCTGGGCACGGCAAATAAGGATCTTCCGACGTTCGTCAACGTCGGGAGGCCCTCTTCTCCCGTGCAGTTGTCGGGCGGATATCTGGGAGCGAGTTACTCGGCCACGCCCTTCCTGCCGGGAGACGTACCCATTCCGAATCTGCTGCCGCCCAAGAGTTCGGCGGGCGGACAGCGTGACCGCGAGATGCAAGCTCTTTTTGAACTGGACAAGCAGTTTCGCGCGGACTATGCCATCGAGAGCGAAATCGCCGGCCGGACGCGGGCTTTCGAACTGGCTGCAAGCATGATGTTAAAGGCGCCCGCGATTGTGGACTTCTCGACCGAACCCGACCACGTCAAGGATCTGTACGGCATTGGGGTAAAGGAGACGGACGATTTCGGCAGGCAACTGCTGCTGGCCCGGCGTCTGGCCGAGAATGGCGTCCGGTATATCCAGATATGCCACGCCGGCGGCGGAAATGGCGGATGGGATTCGCACTCCGATATGAAGGCCCACGCCCCGCTGTGCCGTGCGGTGGATAAACCGATTTCCGGCCTGATCCGCGATCTGAAGCAGCGCGGCATGCTGGACAGTACGCTAGTGGTATTCACCAGCGAATTCGGCCGGACGCCGTGGTCGCAGAACACTACGGGCCGCGATCATAATGCGATGGGATTTTCTTCCCTTCTGGCCGGCGGTGGCGTCAAAGGCGGAGTGGTGGAAGGCGCGACCGATGAAGTGGGTTATCGCGCGGTGGAGAAGCCGCATTACATCAGCGATCTTCAGTCGACCATTCTGCGGCAGATGGGCTTGGATTACAAGAAGATGGATTTTGTGTTGAACGGTCGTCCCTTTCACCTGGTGGAAGAAGGCTTAGGGCCGATTGAGGCGATTCTTTCGTAAGAGCCGACCGGTGCGTCATCTATGATTCGAGCCAGGTCAAAAATACTCTTGACAGGATTCCTGCTCCTGCCCTGCGCCGGAAGTGGTTCGCGGCGTCCGGAATGCGAGGGCGCCTCGTCACCACGAGGATGTGAACTGGCTCGGCGGGTTCTTGCGATGAAGGAGGATTTATGAAGTGCCTGTGCATCACCCTGGTTGCCGCGCTGAGCTTGTCCGCACAGACGGCGCGCCACATAATCAGCCCCAAGGAAGAGTTCGGCTTCAACATCGGCGACGATTATCGCCTGGTCAATTATTCCCAGTTGGAAGCGTATTGGAAGAAGCTCGCGTCGGAATCCGACCGGATGAGACTGACCGATATCGGGATGACGGCGGAGGGTCGTCATCAATGGCTGGCAGTCATCACGTCGCCGGAAAACCTGAAAAACCTGGCCCGCTACAAGGACATCGCGCAGAGATTAGCGGCGGCCGAGGGACTTTCTTCCGACCAGGCGCGTGCGCTGGCGCGTGAAGGCAAGGCGGTGGTGTGGATTGATGGCGGATTGCATGCGACCGAGACAGCGGGCTCGCAGCAGCTATTGGAGATGGCGTATCAAATGTTGAGCCGCAACGATGCGGAGACCTTGCGCCTGCTGAACGAGGATATTCTCCTTTGCGTCGCGGCGAATCCCGACGGGCAGGAGTTGGTGGCCAACTGGTATATGCGCGAAAAGGACGAGGCCCGGCGCACGATGAACGGGCTTCCCCGCCTGTACAACAAATATATCGGCCACGACGACAATCGCGATTCGTTGACCTCGAACATGCCGGAAACCGCCAACATGAACCGGCAACTTTTCATCGAGTGGAACCCGCAGCTGATGTACAACCATCACCAGTCCGGACCAGCCGGCGAGGTAATCTTCATCCCGCCGCTCCGCGATCCTGTGAATCACAATCTGGACCCGCTGGTAACCCTGGGAATCCAGGCTGTCGGTACGGCCATGCACGAACGCCTGGTGGCGCAAGGCAAGGGGGGCAGCGGCATGCGTACACAAGCCAATTATGACGGTTGGTGGAACGGCGGCATGCGCAACACGGCGACCTACCACAACACCATCGCGCTCTTGACGGAGATCATCGGCAGTCCCACGCCCATGGAGATTCCGTTGATTCCCGAGAAACAGTTGTACATCAGCGACCTGCCGCTGCCGATCGCGCCGCAGCAGTGGCGCTTTCGGCAGACCATCGATTACTTGATGGAAACCAACCGGGGGATGCTGGACTACGCCGCCCGCAATCGCGAAACGCTTCTCTACAACATCTACCGCATGGGAATGAACTCGATCGAAAGAGGAAGCAAGGATTACTGGACCATCACCCCGAAACGCATCGAGGCATTGCGCGCGGCCGCGGGCGAAGCGTCAGCCGGCGCGGGAGGTAGAGGCGGACGGTCCCAGGCCGCAGGGGGCGGCGGGGATTCTCCAGGCGGTGGCTTTGGCGCGCGCGGCATCTCCGCGGCGCTTTATGAAAAGGTTTTGCATGATCCCAAAATGCGCGATCCGCGCGGCTATATCATGCCCTCCGATCAGCCGGATTTTCCGACTGCCACGCGGTTCATCAACACGCTGCTCAAGAGTGGGATCACTGTGCTTGAAGCCTCGACTGCGTTTGAGGTGGCTGGTAAGAGCTATCCTGCGGGATCGTACGTGGTCAAAACGGCGCAAGCCTTCCGGCCATTCGTGCGCGACATGTTCGAGCCACAGGATCATCCGCGCGACGATTTGTTTCCTGGTGGCCCCCCTATTCCACCGTATGACATCGCTGGCTGGACCCTGGCGATGCAGATGGGCGTCCAATACGACCGCATCTTCGACGGCTTTAACGGGCCATTCGCCAAGCTCAAGGGGTTGCAGAAACCAATGCCGCGCAACGTGACGGGGCCGTCGAATCCGGCGGGGTACCTGATCAGCCACCGCAGCAATTATTCCTTCACTCTGGTAAACCGCCTGCTGAAGGCCGACGCCGAAGTGTACTGGTTGCGGAACTCAGCCAAGGCCGCGGACGTCGATTTGGGTATCGGAGCAATATGGGTACCGGCCTCCCCCGCAGCGTTGCCCGTGTTGCGGAAGGGCGCGAATGATTTGGGCGTAGCCGTGTATGCCGTGGCTCAAGCGCCCACGGGCGATGCGTTCCGCATCCCGCAAGTGCGCATCGGCTTATACGACCAATACGGAGGGCTGATGCCTTCGGGTTGGACGCGATGGCTCTTCGAACAGTACGAGTTTCCTTTTGAAGTAGTGTATCCGCAAACTCTGGATGCGGGAAATCTGAAGAGCCGCTTCGACGTGCTGGTGTTTCCTGACGGCGCTATGCGGGGAGGAGCGGGCGGGCGCGGCGGCCGAGGTGGAGGCAGAGGCGGGGCCGATCCGCAGAACGTGCCCGAAGAGTACCGCGGCTGGATGGGAAGCATCACTGAAGAGAAGACTATTCCGCAGATCAGGCAGTTTGTGGAGTCAGGCGGCGCGGTAGTAACGGTGGGGAGCTCCACCAGCATGGCCGGACTGCTGGGCGTGCCTTTGGCCAACGCTCTCGCAGAAAAGGGCGCCGATGGGCAGGAGCGTGCGCTGCCTCGCGACAAATTCTACATCCCGGGCTCGCTGATGCGGGCCCGGATCGACAACACGAATCCGCTGGCTTACGGGATGCCGGAGACAGTGGATGTGTTTTTTGACAATAACCCCGTGTTTCGCTTGCCGGGCGATGCCAAGGCGAAGGGCGAAACGCAAGTCGCCTGGTTCTCTGGCAAGGAGACGCTGGAAAGCGGCTGGGCCTTGGGTCAGGAGTTGCTGGATGGCGCCACGGCGGTAGTGGAAGCTAAGCGGGGCGAAGGGAAGGTCTTCGTGATGGGGCCGGAGGTGACTTTCCGCGGCGAGCCGGACGGCACTTTCAAGCTGCTCTTCAACGGTCTCTTCTACGGCGGCGCAAAACCGGCCACGCTGCGATAAGCAAGGACCCCTCATGAAGGGCGCGCGTGTTCGGCAAGGCGTTAAGGCGTGATATCAGCCGCTTCCCGGCGGCACTTTGTTGCGGCACTCTAGCGTCGAAATTTAGGCGTTCTACTTCGGCAGCATCCCGAGTGCCCGCAGCCACGTCTCCACAAGCTCTGGCCATCGCGTAATCGGAAGTTCCGTCGGGCGCAGCCCAAAGGCGTGCTTGTCCTCCGCGTATAAATGCATTTCCGCTGGAACCCCGGCCTTTTTCAGGGCGATGTAGTAAACCAGAGAGTTGTTGACCGTATCCACGTCATCGTTCTCGGCCTGCAGCAAAAAGGTAGGAGGCGTTTGGCTGGTAACGGGAACAGATGGATTCAACTCCCACTTTTCGGACCCGATCCAAAGATGTCCGGGGTAAAGGGCGACCGCGAAATCCGGCCGGCAGCTTTCTTTGTCGGCCGCGTCGACAATCGGGTATAGACGTTTTTCAAAATTCGTGCTGATCGCTGCCACCAGATGCCCGCCCGCTGAAAACCCAAGCACTCCGACCTTGCGCGGATCGATATGCCATTCCGCGGCATGGAAGCGGACCAGCCCCATCGTCCTCTGCGCATCTTCCAATGCCATCGGCGATCTTGGATATGGCCCCGATCGCGGCTCTAGTCCGTCACCGGGCACGCGGTACTTCAACACCACGCATGAGATCCCCTTCGGTGTTAGCCAGTCACAGACCTCGGTGCCTTCAAGATCGATCGCCAAAACCCAATACCCGCCACCAGGAAACACCACCACTGCGGCGCCCGTATTCCTTGCAGTTGGCGAGTAGACCGTCATCGTCGGCCGCGAGACCTGTTCCACATATTCAAACGGCCGGCCGGCAACGAGGTGGTCCTGCTTTGTCGTCGTCGTAGAGTACTTCCGGCCCCGCCACAGGCTGCGCATCGGGCGCCGCCCCTGGCCATATCGGGATTTGCATATGTCCCGGCTCCGGCGGCCAGACAGGCTTCTGGGCGTTCAGGCAAGAAACCGAAAACACAAAGCAGATAGCAAAAATCAAAGGCCTCACTACGATCTCCCAGACGCAGCATACAACTAATGAAAGCCGCGTATAAATGCGAGCGCCACCGATACGAGAGCGAACGCAACCAAGCGAGGCAAGCGAGCCGCCTACTGCAAAGAAATGACGACTCCTGAAGGAGTCTGTACGCCGCCGACGGCTGCTTGCAATGAAACATCCCCTGTGCCGAGCCCGGCGGGAACCGTCAGATTGATTTGATACAGTCCGGCGCCCGACAAGCCGGAGAACGAAGGCGTCACGCTTACGTTATTGATGTGGAGCGTGACCGGGCCGGTAGTCGCCGCTGCGCCCGAAAACGCCTGGCCCGCCGGCGCCGCCGGATTGGTCGGCCCGAATCCTGTCCCGAATAATTCAACCGAGTCCCCGGCCTTCGCCGCCACTGTCCGATACCCTAACAGCGATCCCGTCGGTCCGATAATGTCATAGCTCCCTCCGCCGTAAGCTCCCGATCCATTCGATCTCAAAATAATCCCCGCCACGTGTTTCGCATCGAGCAGGAAAAACGAAGGCGCAACTTGAGCCAGCGTCACACTCGACGTTGCCGTTCCAAACTCAGTCGTCACCACTACCGACACGCTGCCGGTTGCGGGATCGCTGGGCGCCTGCAGGTCGATCTGCGTAGGACTCACATACGATAGATACCCCGGCTTACCGTCGATGGTCACACTCGTCCCCGCCAGCGATGCCGGAAAAGTTCCCGTCCAGTTTGCGGCCACGATGGCTAAATTGCTCCCGTAGATCGAGACCCATTCGCCTGGTTGAATCGTTCCGGCTGGACTGGCCACCGGCACTACGCCGCCCGGCAGGATCGACGGCGACGGCTCGCCGATTGTGAACAACTTCGCGCTCGTCAGATTCATCAGTGCCTGAGCCGTGGTGGAGACCGTTACGCTGCCTTCGACCACTTGCGCCGGCGCATTGGCGTTTGCCGCGGCGTATTGGATGTCCTTCGGATAAATCTGCAAATAATTGAGCGGCGCGGCGCCCTGCGTTGCTCCGAACGACGTTGCTGCCGCCGTTCCGTCGAAGTAGACATTCAGCAGGTTGTATTCCGCCTGTTCCGGCGAAATCAGATCCGCGGCAGGCACGTTCCCGGTGGTCTTGAATCCGGCAATACTCGCCGAAGTAACCCCTGGAGCCAGGCAAGCCTGCGGGATGCAGTTGACCGGAACGCAATTGTTGGTATTGCAACTCGATGGAATGCTGCATCCTACTGGCGTATCGCTCGAGTTGGGAGGAAACACGCTGGTGCATCCCTCGGTCAACGTCGCAATCGAAAAGGCCGTGCTAAATTGCGATCCGCCGAGGACCTGCGCCGAAGGCGGCGTCAACTGCGCCGTCATCTGCGACAGTTGTTTCACGCCGGGGACCCCCAGATTGTTGGTCGCGCGCGCCGCCGCAAACCCGCTATCCTGCGTGGTTTTCGCGTTGGCTCCTCCCACGTTTGGCTGCATGAAGTACTGGAGAATCGTCGTCGCCGCCGCGCAAGCCAGGTTCTGATTGTTCGCGCAGTCCGCCGCGAACGCGGGCGGGATCGTCACAGCAGCGCCGGTGAAGTTCGGGAATCCGTTGCCGGTAGTAACCACCAGCGTGATGCCGCTGAAGATCTGGCCGAACATGTCGATCGCATTGTTCCACTCATCGATGAACGACTGATCCGTTTTCTGGTACGCCGCTCGACCCGGATAGTGGAATGTTTGCAGTTGAATCCACATATTGCTCGGCGTGATTGGGACTCCGAACTGAGTCTGCGGGTTATTCGAGTTCCCGTCATTGGGCAAATTCATCTCTACTGACGCCGCCGTCGGCCCCGCCACCGCGATCGACACAAACAGGGGATTCGACCCGTACCGCGCTGCGAGCGCCGTCAAGAAGGTCTGCCATGCGCTCTTGTAGACCGGATTCCACGGCAGCGGAAGCACGTCGCCGTCGCCCGCTTCCGAAAACCCCGTAAACGTCGCCTCACCGCAGGTGTTCGGAGGCATCACCACCGGCGTCTGAAACAACCCGTCGCAGCTCGGAATCTGATCCAATACCCATTGCGGCGACTGAAACCCCGGCGTCACGATCAGTTGAATCGTCTTCGGCGCCTGCGCCGGGTTCTGCGCGTTCCACACCGCGGCCTGGTTGAACGCGTCGTCCACCAAATTCCAGTAGTAAGTGTTCGGCGCTCCCGGCGGATTCGGATTCAGCGTATCCCAATGCGGACGGAGCGCCAGCCCCGCTATCGCCGGGTTGCTCAGCAGCTCCTGATAGAAACTGTTGAAGCCGGCGTCCAGCTGCGCGACTGTGATCGAAGGATCAGCGGTCAGTAGCGCGCCGATTTCATCCTCTACATTGACCACGGCATAAATCCCCCGCGGCCGAACCTGCGCGGTAAGAGCCGGCGCCAGCACAAGAGTGCTCAGTGCGACAACGCGACGGACTACTTGACAGAGACGAGCACCACCAAAAACTGCTACTCCACAACGTTGCATAGTTCACCTCAACCATGAGGATTCAGCTAAGTTTAGCCGGGCCGGAAAACCGATGGGGAACGAGTTCGGGCTATTCGGAAGCGCGTTGCGTGCGGCAAGAAACGTCGTTGTGGCCAGGCGTGTCCAGACAGATCACCAATTGCTTGGGTGGACGAACGACGGTCCGATGCGATATCAATAGTGGCGCATGCTCATCCGCATTATGGCATCGCGCCACTCCGCCTTCTACAGCCCGCTGCTTGCCGGTATCGCGTTCCTTCGAGACGAGGGGCACGAAGTTCCCTACAGCGTGCTCGGCCCCAAACAGCGGAGCTACGCGCTTCTACGCGACGCCGAAATCGATATTATGCAGTCGGCAGTCTCTTCCAATTGGAAGCCGAGCGAGCAAGGGATCGAGCCATTGCCGGTACATTTCGCCCAGATCAACCAGCGCGATGGATTCTTCATCGTTGGGCGGCAGCCGGATCCCGAATTCCAATGGAAGGCGCTCGAAGGGAGGACTTTGCTTGCGGATCATGGCCTCCAGCCGCTGGCCATGCTGAAATACGCCGTCAAGCATAACGGCGCCGAATGGCGAAAGATCAAGGTTATCGATTCCGGCGCACCGGACAAAATGGAGGCCGCTTTCCATGCCGGCGACGCGGATTATGTACACCTTCAAGGACCATTCGCTGCTGGCGAGGTTGCGGCCTCGGTGGGCGCCTCGATGCCGCCCGTCGCATTCAGCAGCCTATGCTGTACCCGTTCATATCAGAAGACCGATGGCTACCGAACGTTCTTGAAGACGTATGAGCGTGCAAGAGAGTGGGTGCGGACGGCTTCCGCGGAAGAGGTCGCCGCGAAAGAAGGTGCGTTTTTCCCTGGCGTTAATAGTCAGCCTCTGAGCGCGGCGGTGAAGCGCTACCAGGAACTTGGGTGTTGGGAGGGAGGCATCGGAATTCCGAAAGAACTCTATGAGCAAGCGCTTAACGTTTTCCAATCCGATGGCGGAATCGCTTGGCGTCACGGCTACGAAGAGGTTGTGGGATAAGGCCTTGTTCTCTCTGTGCCTCGGGCGGTGAAGGCTCCCGTCGTTTCGCGCCGTGTGGCTCAGCCCCTCTTTTTATGAATCCGCGCGATAAGAAATTTTTTCTTGACGCTGTTCGCTTCCTGCACTAGGATTCATCCATTCGCTAACTCGTAGTTAGTCCGTTAGGGCTGGGTATCTTCTTACGAGACGGCAGTTAGGGTTGAGGATAGGGAAGCGCACGCCGCACAGTTGCGGACGCGCGTTTGGTTACTAAGTCGAACCCGGCGATAGTCCTATTGCGTGGACGCCGCTTTCATCCGGGATACTTGAGCATCACCTGCCAGAGACTCGTCTGCCCATGCGGGCTAAGCGTCGTGGGAATTGTTTGCTCCGCAACCTCAGAGGAGGGGATATGGGTGTGAGCCGGAAGTCTATTCGTACTGCTGCTCCCTACCGGTTCCTGGCATGCGTGATCTGCTTGGGGACTATCTTGAACCTGAACACAACGCGCCTTCGGGCCCAAACCAGTCAAGTCGGAACCGTATCCGGGGCCGTAACCGACGAATCGAAGGCGGCCGTGCCCGGCACGGTTGTCAAACTCACCGACATTACCACCAGCGCGGCGCTCACCACCACCAGCAACAACGACGGCCGGTACGTTTTCAGTTCGGTCACGCCAGGCACCTATAACGTCAGCTTCTCCAAGCAGGGCTTCAGCACCTATGAAGTCAACCAGCAACCCGTTGAGATCAGTTCGGTGTTGACCATCAACGCCGTTTTGCGGGTTGGCTCCACGGCAACCACGGTAGAAGTTACTGCGAGCGCGGGCGCGCAACTGCAAACCATGAACGCCACTGTGGGCGGCAGCCTCAACGGCAAAGCGCTGTTGTTACTGCCTAATCTGGGCCGCGATGTGACTTCGATGGCAGTGCTGCAACCGCTCACTTCCCCGAGTGGGCAGGTAGCCGGAAGCCCGCAGGACGCCAACACTTACACACTCGACGGGGCCAATATTACGGATGATATGTCGGGAAACGTTGTCACCTATCAGACCAATTATTCCGGCTTGGGCGGAAGCCAGGGCGGCGGCCTCCCTTCCGGCGTAGTCCCCACTCCAATCGAGAGCATCGAGGAGATCAAGGTCAACGTCAGTAATCAGACTTCCGATTTCAATAACTCATCGGGCGGGCAGATCCAGATGGCCACCAAGCGTGGAACCAATCAGTTCCATGGTTCCGCCTATGGATGGTACTTCGATACGACTGTCGGGTCGGCACGCTCCTGGAGCGCTAACCACACGCCCACCACCGTCAACGGTATCTCTTACGGGTACACGCCGATCGTGTCGAATCATCGCGACCGCTTCGGCGGCGCGGTCGGAGGCCCGCTGTTTCCAAAACCCTTTCTGGGTGGAAAGTGGTACGCCTTTTTCAACTATGAGGGCTTGCGTTTCCCCAACTCGAGCAGTTACTCGACGAGCGTTCCCACCGACCTGATGAGAGCCGGCGTGATTCAGGTGCAGAATACGCAGGGCGTTTACCAGGCGTACAATCTGAACCCCGGGCCGGTAACAGTGGATGGGGTAACATACCCTACGGCGATTTGCCCAGCCGGCGCCTGCGACCCTCGCGGCATCGGCCTCAACCCGATCGTCTCCAAGATTTGGAGCACGCAAATTCCGGTCGCCAACAATCCGCTGGGGGGGGATCAGTACAATACCCAGGGCTTGCTCAGCACCATTCGAGCGCCTCTCACATCCAACACCTACGTCGCGCGCATCGATCACGATTTCAACGATAAGTGGCACTTTTACGCCAGTTACCGCGATTTCAAGCTGATCAACCTGACGACTAACCAGGTCGATATCGGCGGCGTGCTGCCGGGCGATAAATTCGGCGTGCCGACAGCGACGGCCCCACGGCCGCAACAGCCGTCGGTCTGGACCTCGGGTCTTACCACAACGATCAATCCAACTACCACCAACACGTTCGTATTCAGCTATCTGCGTCAATTCTGGCAATGGTCCGACGACAACGGGCCAGCGCAGCTCCCAGGCCTCGGCGGCGCCGTCGAAATCGGTGGCGAAAGCAGTTCGCCGGGACTCATTCCTTACAACGTGAATACTCAGAGCGTCCGGCAGCGGTTCTGGGACGGCCAGGACAAATCGGTAAAAGACGACCTGACCATGCTGAAGGGGAATCACCTCCTGGGCTTTGGCGGCAGCTACCAGCGGAATTTCGATTACCACTCGCGCACCGACAATGGCTCGGCGGTGAACGACCAGATCAGTTACCTTTCCACCAGCTCGGGTTTTAACTGGACGTCGCCCATCCAGTACATCCCAACCTCGGTGCCGTCATCGAGTTATTCGAGCTGGGAAACCTATTATTCCGAAGTTCTCGGCATGATCAGCTCGACCCAGGTGATGTATACGCGCGCGTTGCCGAGCCTGTCGGCGTTGCCGGTCGGGACGCCGGCGACCGATAAATCCATCATCCCGAGTTACACCACTTACTTCAACGACAGTTGGCATATGAGGCCGTCTTTTACGCTGACCTATGGAATCGGGTGGAACCTGGAGATGCCTCCCTACGAGTTGCAAGGCAAGCAGGTGGAGTTGGTGGATTCCAATAATCAGCCGGTCGTTTCCTCGGACTTTCTCGCCCAGCGCCAGTCGATGGCGTTGCAAGGCGGGTCGTACACGCCTTCGCTCGGCTACACGCTGATCCGAAACGTGGGCAGCGGCCCGAAGTATCCCTACAACCCATACTACGGCGAGTTCAGTCCGCGCGTATCGTTTGCGTGGCAGCCGCGCTTTTCCGACGGTTTGCTGGCGAAACTTTTCGGGAACAGCAAGACCGTGATCCGTGGCGGATACGGCCGTATTTTCGGGCGGCTAAACGGCGTCGATCTGGTTCTGGTGCCGCTGCTGGGCCCGGGCCTGCTGCAGGGCGTGACGTGCGTCAACCCGATGAGCAACGGGACGTGCGCGGGCAGCGGCGTGGCCACTCCGGCAAACGCGTTCCGCATCGGGACGGATGGCCTCACGGCTCCCCTGGCGGCGCCTTCCTCGACTCTCTCGCAGCCTTATTTTCCCGGCGTGGGAACCAATCCGGAAAGCGTGGACGCCAACACTTTGGACCCACATTTCCGGCCGGATCGCACCGATCAATTCACCTTGACGGTGCAGCGCGAAATCAACTCGCACCTGCAACTGGAAGTGGGATACAGCGGGAAGATCATCAAGAACGAATTCATGGAAGTGAACCTGGATTCGGTCCCTTACATGGAAACACTGAACGGGCAATCGTTCGCGCAGGCGTATTCCAGCGTCTGGCAGCAGATGTTTTTCAGCAGCATCAGCCCGGCCAACGTCACGGCGCAGCAATTTTTCGAATCGGCGTTGGGCGGAGCCACCTCCTCCTACTGCGCGGGTTACGCGAGTTGCACGGCGGCGCTGGTTTCGAAAAACACCGCCCTGTTCAAGGAGACTGCGGTAAGCGACATCTGGAACGCTATGACCAAAACGCCCGGTTGGACTCTGGGCCGCACGGTATTCAGCCAGCCCGTGGCCGGGGGAACTCTGGGTCAGGCCACTTCGCTGCTTACCAGCACCAGCCTGGGCTTTGGAAATTACAACGCGATGTTCGTCTCGTTGCGGAGCCTGAGTTGGCACGGATTGACGGCCATCTCCAACTTCACATTCGGAAGGTCGTTGGGCACCGCGACGCAGATTCAGGCGACCAGTTCGGCGACTCCTCTGACGCCTTTCGCCGTTGGGGATAACTACAACTCACAGAACGGCGACGTGAAGTTTCTCTACAACCTTTCGATGTTTTACACCTTGCCGTTCTTCAAGGGCCAGCACGGCGTGCTCGGACACATTCTGGGCGGCTGGACATTCTCGCCGCTGTTCACCGCGCAGAGCGGCTCCTCGAACGGCGTAAGCTATACCGAAGGCAGTTGCGGGACTTGTGAAGCGTTCGGTGAAGTGACCACCCCCGGAACCAGCGGGACGAGCTCGACGTCGGAAGGCGCGGTGGGCCTGTTGCCTTATACCGGCAACATGCAGACCAGGTACAACATTTACCCGACGGGCGCGACGAACGGCTACAACTTGGTGGAAGGCGCGGCGAGCGTCGGCACCAAAACTTCCGGCTACTATGGTCTGAACGCATTCAGCAATCCGGCTGAAGTCTGGGCGGAATTCCGCCCCTGCGTGCTTGGTTACGACACGCGCTGCGGCGGTGGCTTGCGCGGCCTTCCCACCTGGAACCTGGACGCGAACCTGGTGAAGGACATCGCCATCTACAGGGAACGAGTGGGGGCGCAGTTCTTCTGGCAGGTCACCAACGCCCTGAATCACTTCCAATCCGGCGGCCCGAGCCTCACCCTGACCAGCCCCACGACGTTTGGACAGGAAGGTGGCGGCGGAACGCCGCGTAGCATGGAGTTCGGATTGCGAATCCACTTCTAATGAGGTTCGCGATTCCCAATCAGGCTGCGATGCAATGAGATGAATCTAAGGGTTTTACATGACTCGGAACATCCGGCCCCGCGGGCGCGTACTAATCTGCAGAGGCGAACATGTTTTGCACACAATGCGGTGTTTCGTTGAGGGATGACGACCGGTTTTGTTCCCAGTGCGCGCGGCCTACCGGACAAGGCAGCCCGCGCAGCGCTGAACGCGAGTTTCTGACGCGCGATATGCGAAACAAGAAGGTCGCGGGGGTATGCGCGGGATTCGCACGCTATTTGGACGTGGATCCGGTGCTCATCCGCGTCATCTGGCTGGCCTTGGCGTTTGGAACCGGCATCGGCTTTATCGCTTACGTGATCGCATGGATTGTCATGCCGAAAGACTCGGAGCGACTTGCGACGCAGGCGGGCCAACTCGCACGCTCTCCCGGCTAGAATCCCAGTCTTACGCGGGATACTTTGCTGTAGGATAAGTCGAAGGTCATGCGGTTTCGACGAATCCGGCTCGCCGCACTCTATTGCCTGACCATTTCGCTGTCCTGGCGCGCCGTGGCCCAGCCTGCGAACTGGTCGCAACTCTACGCCTCGGCCAAGCAGTTACTAGAAGAACGAAAATATGCGGAAGCCTTGCCGATTGCCCAGCAAGCTTTGCGCGCCGCCGCATCCTTCGGCCCCGAGAGCCAGCAGGTTTCGGTTTCCCTCTTTCAACTCGGCAACATCTATATTGCGCAAGGGCGCTTCAACGATGCCGATCCTCTTCTGCGCCGGTCGCTGGCCATCGACGAAAAAATCGTAGGCCCGCAAACCGCCGCCGTTGCCGCCGACCTGAGCAGCCTGGCTTACGTTCTGGCCAAGCAGGGCAAGCGCCCGGAAGCTGAGGCCGCGTTTCGCCGCGCTCTTGCCATCGACGAAAAGAACCTCGGTCCCGACAGCCCCAATACGTGCCAGGACGCCGTCAACCTTGCCGGCGTGTTGCAGGAGGAAGGGCGCTTTGCCGATGCGCTTGCGCTCTACCGTGCGGCATTGACCAATACCGTCAAGAAGCTGGGAAATCAGCACCCGAACGTAGCTGCGATTCTGCACGATCTCGGCGGCATGTCTCTCCGCCAGCATAATTATGACGACGCCGCCAACTACTATCGCGCGGCGCTTGCCATCCGCGAAAAAGCGCTGGGCGCGGAGGATGCGAAAACCGGTGAGACGGTGAGCGGCCTTGCCGAGACGTTGGAAAATGAGGGCCGAAGCGCGGAGGCCATTCCGCTCTATTCCCGCGCGATGTCGATTTTCGGCAAAGCGTTGGGGCCGGAGAATCTGCGAACGGCCCGAGAGGCCGAGAAGCTCGGGAGACTCCTCACCGAGAGCGCCAACCTGCGCGACGGCTGCCCATTGCTGGCGCACGCCGAGGAGACACTCGAGAGGACTTTGGGACCCGACGACGAAGAAGTCGCGCGGGCGCTGACCCCGGTGGGCGAATGCCTGCACTATGCGCGCAAGAATGACGAAGCCGAATTGGCGTACCGGCGCGCGCTGGCGATCGACGAAAAGATCTACGGGCCGAGTCATCAAAACCTCGCCGCCCCGCTGAATTTCCTGGCGTCGCTTTACCACGACCAGGGCAAGTACGCCGACGCCGACCCGCTCTACCGCCGCGCCCTCGCCATCGAAGAGAAAACGCTCGGACCCGACCATCCCGCCACCAGCGAAGCCGCGCTCGGTCTTGCCATCAACTATTACGGTTGGGGCAAGCCGGAACTCGCCGAGCCGCTCTATGACCGCCGCATGCAGGTGTTCACGCGCCAGTTGGGCGCCGGCGCGGGCTATATGAGCGAACGCGACCGGCTGGCGTTTCTGGCGAGCTCGCAAGGCGCTTACCCGATCTACTTCAGCTTTGTCTATGCCAATCGGGGCCGCCCGGGTTTGGCCGGCAAGATGTACGATTTGCTGATCAACGAAAAGGGCGTCGCTGCGGGAAATTCCGCCGCTTTGCGCGCCAGGATTCTTGCCTCGGGAGACCGCGCGGCGCTGGGCTTACTCGATCAGCTTCGCGCCAAGAAGACGCAGGTCTCGACCATCGTCACTTCGATCCATGGCGACCCGACTGAGAAGCGAAAGAACGTGGCGCAACTGAGCCAGGAGATCAACGATATCGAAGAGAATCTGGCGCGCCGCGCCGCGGCCTTGCCGCAAGGCACGAGCGCGGCCGCGGCTAACTGGCGCGATGTTCAGAAAGCGCTTCAGCCGGGCGAAGCGGCCGTAGAATATGTGCGCTTTCAGTTTCACGATGGCCGAACGTTCACCAACGTGAATAACTACGCGGCGTTGGTTGTGACTTGGGACAGCGAGCCGAAGCTGATTCCTTTGGGGGAGGCCGTCGCCGACGAGAAAACCGTTATTGACCTGTTCGCGGCGCAGTCCGGCTCGACGCGCGGCGTATCCAAGGCCCAGCCCACGATAGCTCCTACCGCTGCGGCGGGGCCTGACTCCTACAACGTTTTTTGGAAGCCGCTGGAACCCGCGCTCTCCGGCGCCAAGCGCGTCTATGTCGCCGCCGACGCGATTCTCAACCAGTTCCCCATTGGTCTCTTCGCCGACGGCGCGAACCGGATGCTGATGGAAAAGTACGATCTGCGCCAGCTCAACAGCACTAAGGATTTGCTGCGCCCGCGGGTCCAGGCGAGTTCGAAATCGGCCCTGCTGCTGGGCAACCCGACGTTCGACCTCACCGATGTGCAACAGCGCGCCGCATTGACCAGACTCGCGGCCGGCGGCGCAGGCGGCGCTGCCTCGGCTTCCGCCGGCGAGGCCTCCAAAGGATCGCTGGCCGCGTTGCCAGCCACGCAGGACGAAGTCGATCTGATCGCGAAGACGTTTCAATCGGCCGGTTGGCAGGTGCAAACTCTCACTGGCGATCTCGCTCTCAAGGAGGCCATCCTGCGCCAGCGCGGCCCGCGCGTGCTCCATCTCGCCACGCACGGCTTCTTTGTTTCGACGACGGAACTGCGGCGCGCCAATCAGGGCTGGCAATCGGCTCTCGACCCGATGCTGCAATCCGGTCTTTTCTTTGCCGGCGCGAATCGAACGCTGGCGGGTGCGGTGCCGGTGGCCGGTTTGGAAAACGGCATTCTGACGTCGTACGAGGTCGCGCAGCTCAATCTGGAAGGGTCGGAACTGGTGGTTCTTAGCGCCTGCGAAACTGGACGCGGCGAGCAGCAGGCCAACGGCGAAGGAGTCTTCGGTCTGCGCCGCGCGTTGCAGGAAGCCGGCGCTCAAGCGGTTCTGATGAGCATGTGGTCCGTGCCCGATCGCGAAACCCAAGAGTTGATGGCCCTTTTCTACAAGAAATGGCTCGCGGGCGCGGATAAGCATGACGCCCTACGCCAGGCGCAGCTCGAAGAGCGCGAAACCGTCCGCCAGCGTTACGGCAAAGATCTCCCGTTCTATTGGGGGGCCTTCGTGCTGGTGGGCCGCTGAGCTACTCATAGCGCAGGGCGATTGTCGGATCTACATTCACAGCTCGCCGGGTCGGAATGAGACAAGCGAGCAGGGCCACGGCAATCAGGAGCGCGGAGACGCCCACGAGCGTGGGCGGATCGGTTGACTGGACCTGCCACAATTGCGAGGAGATGAAGCGGGTGAGCGCGGCCGCACCAGCTAGGCCGAGTATCAGGCCGGCGGCGATCATCCAGATGGCTTGGGTGACGATGAGGCGCAGGACGCCCCACCAGCCGGCGCCGAGCGCCATGCGAATGCCGATCTCGCGAGTGCGCTGCTCCACGGCGTAAGCCATGACGCCGTAGATTCCGACGGCGGCCAGAACGGTGGCGACGAAGGCGAACAGTCCAAGCAGCATGGAGTAATAGCGGGGATATTGCATCTGTTCGGCGAGGCGGCTCTCCAGCGTCCGCGGGTTGCCCAGCGAACGGTTGGGATCAATCTCGGTGACCGCATGTTGCACCGCGGGCAACATGTGCATCGGATCGCCCTGCGTTCGCAGAATGAAGGTGAGCCGCATGCGCGAGAACACCATGGGACCGGCGGTGCGCGGGCCGGCCTGAAAGAACGGCACAAAGATGGCGGGCTGTTGCGTCTTTTGCTGCGGGTTGCCGGGCATGTCGTGCACGACGGCGATGACCTCGCGCGACGGATCGTCCGGCGAGAGATCAATCTTGACGCGCTTGCCGATGGGGTTTTCATTCGGCCAGAAACGGCGAGCCATGGTCTCGTTGACGATCATGACCCACGAAGAATTGGCGGTGTCGCGCATAGTAAAATCGCGACCGCGCTTCACGGCGATCTTCATGGTCTGGAAGAAATCGGGAGTCACCATGTAATAAAGCGCGCTGGGCAAGTTGCCGTCCGGGGCGGGACGCCCTTCGATTTCGAACGGCATATCGGGAACGGAGGTCATCGGCGGGTACGGGGTTGCGGCAGCCGATTTTACGCCGGGGACGGTTTGCAAACGCTCGAAGACGCGCTGGAATAACGCGGCCGGCGTGGGGCTGACGTCCCACAGCGGTACGCCGTGATAGGTCGACGCCGCCTTGGTGAATTGCTGGGGCGGAACGCGGTATTCGAAGGTCAGAAGGCCGGTGGGGTCGCATCCGAGATCGGCGCCCTGCATCTTCAGGAAGCTGCGGATCAACAATCCGGAGCCGACCAGCAAGACCAGCGCGAGGGCGAGTTGAGCGCTCACCAGCGCAGCGCGGATGCGGTTGCGCGCGCCGCCGGCGGTCCCGCCGCGCGTGGTGTCCTTTAGCGATTCGACCAGGTTCGATTTGGAGCCATGCAGGGCCGGCGCCAATCCGAAGACCACGGCCGTCAAAAGAGAAATGCCGGCACTGAAAAGGAGCACGCGACCGCCAATGACGGTGTCGCCCAAGCGCGGAAACCATGGCGGCGCCATGGCGACCAGCGCGCGAACCGCCCACCACGCGAGCAGAACGCCGAGCGCGCCGCCGAGAAGTGAGAGCAGGGCGCTTTCAGTGATGAACTGGCGGACGATGCGGCGGCGTCCCGCGCCCAACGCGGAGCGGATGGCGACTTCGGTCTGGCGCGAGGACGCGCGCGCCAGCAAGAGCGCGGCGACGTTGGCGCAGGCGATGAGCAAGACGAATCCAACCGCGCCCTGCAAGAGCAGGAGCGGCTGGCGCATAAAGCCGAACAGGGCCTCGCGAACCGGCTGCACGCGAACGGTCCAGGGCCTTCCTTGTTCCATGTCGCGTGGATACTCTTTGGCAAACTGGCGGGCGACCGGCTCCATATCGGCCTGGGCCTGGGCCATGGAGACGCCGGGCTTGAGGCGGCCGGCGACGATCATGAAGCGGCCGGAGCCGCGGGTTTGGGCGCGATTGATAGGAATGGGAGCGACGAAATCGGCGTGGTCGTCGGCGAAGAGAAAATCGGGCTTCATCACGCCGATGATGCTGGTCTTCACGCCATCCACGAGCACGGTGCGGCTCAGGATGTCCGGGTCGCCACCGAAGCGGCGTTGCCACAGACGGTAGGTGATCAGAATGACCGGGTCGGGGTGGTCGATCTGATCCTCCGCTGGCGTGAACAGGCGTCCAAGGAGCGGCTTGACGCCGAGCGCCTGCAGGAGTTCGGGCGTGTAGTCCTCACCAACGATTCGTTCGGCGGGAGCGCCGTTTTCGACGGCGCCGAAATCGTGCGAACTGGGGCTCATAGCGCCGAGGACATCGAAGGAGCGGTTGCGTTCCTTGAATGCGAGGTAATCCGGAACCGAGACGGGTTCGAGGTCGTCGAGATGGCGCGGGGGAACGGACCAGATGACCGCGACGCGATCCTCGGCAGCGTAGGGCAACGATCCCCAGAGCATGGTGTTGACCAGGGTGAAGATGGCGGTATTGAGTCCGATTCCGAGGGCGAGCGAAAGTGCCGCCACGGCGGTAAATACCGGTTTCTTCGCCAACATGCGCAGGCCGTAAACGACATCCTGGCGGATGGTGTTCATGATTCTTGTGTGACGTGGCAAGGATGAATTGATCCCGCCGGGAATGGGAAAAATGCGGGACGGAGCGGTCCGGTGGCCCTTGTGAGGTCGTGATATTGCGCTGATGCCGATCAACAAGCAGAAGACGTAGAAACTATTAAGACCTCGCGAACGTCAGGAGAGGCCCGATATCGTGCTTGTCCCCTGCCTGCAGGGCGACGATATAGCTCCGCCGCAGCGCGCCGGACTCGCGCAGGCTCTCCCTCCCCCACGAGAACCTCTGACCGCCGGATTGCATTACCAATAGGTCTGCCATGATGCGCGAGTGCCGGCCGTTGCCGTTGGGGAAGGGGTGAATCTGGACCAGACGGTGATGGATGCGGACTGCGATCTCGTCGGACGTATAGGCCTTGTGTTCGATCCACGCGCGGACGTCGTCGAGCAACTGGCGGAGCGCGACGGGAATCTCCCAGTGCGGAATCCCTAGATTGCGCTCGGTTCTCCTGAATCGCCCGGCCCAACGCCAGACGTCGCCAAGCATTTTGCGGTGGAGGTCTTTTATGAATTTCTCGCTCAGCAAGTCGCGGCGGCGGTCGAGCGCCCATTCTTGCGCGCGCGCGATGTTTTCCTGTTCCGCCTCGTTCAATTCATGCCGGTAAGCGATGTAAGCGGGAATGAGATCGCGCATCTCTTCCGGCGTGAGCGGAGTGGCGTCGTCTGGCTGCGCGAAAAGATCGCCCACGGCCTACTCCCAGAACTTCCGTGGATTGGTCTCGCGCAGGATCTCATCGAGGCGTGCCTCGGCATCCCGCTCCGCCACTTTCTGATCCTCCAACAGCATCGAGTGCTCGACCGCCGCGAGTCGCCGCCGCATGAATTTCCGTGCCCGCTCGCGAACCGCTTCCTCCAGCGGCTTATTAGGCACCAGCGCATAGACAAGCGTGCAATCGAGCGCCTCCGCCACGCGCCGCAGGGTGGCAAGCTCGATCGTGCCCTTCGCTTCAGATTGCTCCAGGGCGGCGATGGATGGTTGCGTCACGCGCAGCCGCTTGGCCAGCTGTTCCGCCGTCATTCCGAGTGCCTCGCGAATGCCCCTGATCCAACCCCGAACCGGCGGCGTAAACCGTTTGGCCGGACCAATTTCGGCAAAGCGCTCATCGAGCCGAGCGCGGGCCTGGGAGGCTAAACGGAGTGTTTTCATAAGCTATATTCTATTTTTATTAATCGATTTATAGACTATAGCCTATTTTTTACCACTGCTCAATAGGCTATAGTCTATAAATTTTTACCACAATATAGACTATAACCTATATTGTTTGGTTGAGTGGCCGTTGAACCGGTGCGCTTGCCATCAAGTTTTCAAATACCAAGGCACGCTGACCAGCACGATCCGTTGGTTGCCCTTCACCAATAGCCACGTCTTCAGAATTTCGGCGCGCTGGTTGTGCAGGAAATAGTGAAACCAGTGGCGCTCCACCATCTCCGGGAGTAACACCGCAACCTGACAGGTGGGGTTCTCGTTTTCCAGCTTCAGAACGTAGTCGAGAATCGGCGTGAGCACGGCGCGATAGGGAGAGTCGATCACTACCAGATCCGGCGGCGGTAGTCCGGCTTGCTGGGCGGGTTCGACCGCGTAGCGGGCCCAATCTTTGCAGAACAAGTCGTCTGTCTCATCGCCGGCGGAGATGTGGACCGCGTGAATGTCGTGGGAAAGAGTATAGGCGAAGCGCAAGGCCTTCTGCGTGATCGTGCTCCACTGGCCGACAGGAACGACAACGATGGGGGCCTGGAGATTGGTCAAATCGACCGGATCTTGCGTCGCGACCTCGGCGCCGACGGTGTTGTAGTGGCGGCGCACCCAAGCCATCACCGCCAGAATCAGCGGAATCAAGACCACGGTCACCCACGCGCCTTCCAGAAACTTGGCGGCCAGCACCACGAACGTAGTTACGCCGGTGGCGAAGGCGCCCAACCCGTTAAAGAAGATCTTGTACCAGGCACCGCCTGCCCGCCGCCAGTGCTGCACCATTCCGGCCTGTGAAAGAGTGAACGCCAAAAAAGCGCCGACAGCATAAAGCGGAATCAGGCGGTCGGTGACGCCGCCGAAGAGAACCAGCAACGTGGCGGTCAGGGCCGCGAGCACATAGATGCCGTTGGAAAAGACGAGGCGGCGGCCGGTGGACGCGAAGGAGCGGGGAAGGTAACTGTCATGGGCGATGATGCGGCAGAGACGTGGGAAATCGGCAAACGCGGTATTGGCGGAAAGCGAGAGCACCAGCAGGATGGAACCGATGGAAACGTAGTAGAAAACGCCTCTGCCGGCTATGGCGCGCAGCAACATGGAAAGCACGCTTTCGTAGTTGTTCACCGGATCGGTGGCGCCGATTCCGTAAGCGGAGGCGAGATAGGCAATGCCGCCCAGGAGGGCCATCAGCATGATGATGATCGCGGTGAGCGTCTTTTGCGCGTTGGGGGCCGTGGGTTCGCGGAAGGCCTTGACGCCGTTCGAAACGGCTTCGACGCCGGTCATGGCGGCGCATCCGTTGGAGAAGACCTTGAGTAACAGCCAGAAACTGACTGCCGCCGTGGCGGCGGGCAATTGCGGTAGCGGTTCGACGGGCGACGGATGTCCGCCGGCCAACAGCGATTTCACTACGCCCACGCCAATCATCAGAAAAAGACAGCCGACAAATAGAAAGGTGGGGATCATGAACACGACGCCAGTCTCGCGGAGGCCACGCAGATTGACGAGCGTGACTATGAATAGGATGGCCAGGCATAGCGCCAGCGTGTGCGGCTGAAACCCCGGCATGGCCGATACGAGCGCGCCCACGCCCGCGGAAATACCCACAGCAGCGGTGAGGACGTAGTCGATCATCAGAGCCGAGGCGGCCAGCAATCCCGCGCCGGGACCGATATTTTCACGAGCGACGGTATAGGAGCCTCCTCCCGTGGGATACGCGGCGATGGTCTGGCGGTAGGAGAAATAAAGGATGGTGAGCAGGACCAGGATGCTCGCCGTGATCGGCAGGATGTGCGCAACGCCGGCCGCGCCGAGAGGAATGAGAAGCGTCAGCGCGGCCTCGGGACCGTATGCCGCGGAGCTCAGGGCATCCAGGCCAAAGATCGCAATGCCGGCGGCGGGCCCGATTTTCTCAGCTCGGGCTTCGGACGATGCCAGCGGGCGGCCGAACAGCAGGTCCGCTAACGACATGTCCGCTATTGTCCCCCGCATGGGCCTGATCTATTGGAGCGATCTTTCATAAATATTTTTAGGAGGGCGTGTCGAACGCGGGGTCTGGGCTCCGACTCTCCTATGAAAGCGCACGATCGGCGCAATAATGACAAGGAGCAAAGGCTATGAAGTACATTTTGATGATGAACACGATGAAGGCCGGCGAGGGGATTCCGAGTTGGCCCCGAAAGGACCTTCAGGCGCACATCGCGTTTATGATGGCATTCGGCAAGTCACTCAACGAGTCGGGTGAATTGGTGGGGGCCGAAGGTTTGGCTTTCCCGGATCAGGCGAAGCTCGTCCGGGCAGGCAAAGACGGCGTCCCGATCACGGATGGCGTGTTTCCAGAGGGGAAAGAATTCCTGGCAGGCTACTGGATCGTCGACGTCGAGAGTCCAGAGCGAGCGTACGCGATCGCGGCGCAAGCTTCGGCAGCGCCTGGGCCGGGCGGCGCGCCACTGAATATGCCGATCGAAGTGCGGCCGGTGATGAGCGCGCCGCCTCCTGAAATGTTGTAAGGCTCCATGACGTTCGACGCTGTAGACATCGATTCCGGGCATTTGCTGCGTGAACTAGCGCCGCAAGTGCTCGGCGCGGTGATGCGGCGCTTTCGCGATTTCGCGGCAACCGAAGACGCGGTGCAGGAAGCGCTGATAGCGGCCGCAGTGCAGTGGCCGCGCCACGGCGTTCCCGAGAATCCGCGGGCCTGGCTGATTCAGGTTGCCTCTCGGCGCATGACGGACTACGTGCGCAGCGAAGCGGCCCGCAGACGCCGCGAGACGGCGGCCGGGCTTGAGATGGATCAAGCAGCGCCGCCGGCCGATGCCGTGGGCGAGACGGAGGAGGATGATACTCTCATCCTGCTCTTCATGTGCTGCCATCCAGCGCTGACGACGTCTTCGGCGATTGCGCTTACGCTGCGGTCGGTGGGCGGCCTGACCACGGCTGAGATCGCGAGCGCGTTCCTGGTTCCCGAGACGACGATGGCGCAGCGGATCAGTCGGGCGAAGAACAGCATCAAGTCTTCCGGCGTACCGTTCCGGTTGCCGACCGTTGAGGAACGAACGGAACGCCTCCGGGCCGTGCTGCATGTGCTGTACCTGATCTTCAATGAGGGCTATACGAGCAGCGGCGGAGCGCGCCTGCATCGCGTGGAACTCTCGGAGGAGGCCATTCGACTGACACGGGCGGTGCATGTTTTGCTCCCGGACGACGCGGAGGTGGCCGGACTGTTGGCTCTCATGCTGCTGACGGATGCGCGGTGCGCGGCGCGGCAAGGTGCTGACGAGGAATTGATTCCGCTCACGCGGCAGGATCGGACGATTTGGGATCGCGCGGAGATCGCGGAGGGCGTCGCGCTGTTGACGGAGGCGCTTTCAAAGGGATCGGTTGGGGCGTACCAGTTGCAAGCCGCGATCGCGGCGCTGCACGACGAAGCGCCTCGCGCCGAAGAGACGGATTGGCCACAGATCCTGGCGCTGTACGATCTGCTCAGGCGCATTTCGGACAATCCGATGGTGATGCTCAATCGGGCGATCGCGGCGGCGATGGTTCATGGCCCGCGCAAGGGGTTGGAGCTGATTGCGGCGCTCGATTCAGATGCGAGAATGGCGGGCCATCATCGGCTGGACGCGGTTCGCGCTCACTTATTGGAAATGGCGGGCGAGCATGAGGCCGCGATTGCGCATTACCAGATCGCCGCCGGGCGGACAACGAGTATTCCGGAGCGGAATTTCCTGATGATGCAAGCTGCGCGCCTGAGCGGCGGCGGCGAAGGCGGCAGCTAAGAATGCGGTTTCACACGGTTCGCCGCGAACAATGGGTTCCAGCGCCTCTTGGCGAAGTATTTGCCTTTTTCTCCGACGCCGGAAACCTGGCGGAGATCACGCCGCCGTTTCTGGGCTTCCGGATGCTGACGCAGCGGCCCATTGCGATGATGCCGGGCGCGCGGATTCAGTATCGACTGAGCGTTCACGGAATTCCGGTGAAATGGACCACGGAGATCAGGCGATGGGAGCCGCCGCGGCGCTTTATCGACGTGCAATTGAGCGGGCCATATGCGTTCTGGCATCACACTCATCGCTTCGAACAGCAGAACGGCGGGACGCGCATGCGGGATTTGGTGCGCTATCGCCTGTCGTTTGGGCCTCTCGGCCGAATGGTGAACGCGCTGCAGGTGCGCCGCGACGTTCAGGCCATCTTCGATTACCGGGTGGAGCGGATCGCGCAGTTATTCGGCGCGAAATCATGAGCTGCGCGGCTCTGCTAAGATGAGCCCCATGTTGCAACAAGTTTGCCGTCAGACGACTCAGTATGTCCTCTGCGGGTGTCTCTTCCTGGCCTGTAGTTTGCAGGCGCAGGACGCCGGGCTCGCGCTCAGCACTTCAGTTGGCTACAACACCCAACGCGCGTCGTTGAAGCTGACGCCCGATCAAGCGAAGGAGGCGGAACGGCTGGGCCGCGAAGCCTCTCAGGCAACGCGCGCGGCGCATTATGCCGACGCTCTGCGGTTCTACGCGCAAGGCGTGGCGGTGATGCACAACGTGGAATGGACGCCCGACGTGGAGTTGGCGTCCGGGCTGAAGGGCTCGCTCGATCACGCGATGATTTCGGCGAAATCTCAGGCGGTGACGGTTTCGCTGGCGCCTCTCTTCACCAGCGACCGCATCGCGGCGGCGAAGCTGAGCGCGGCGGCCGTGCTAATGCGCGGCAATCAAGAGGTGGTGACTCTGGGGGCGAAGACGGCGATCGATCCGGCGAAGTCTCCATTTACGGAAAAGATCGAGATACCTGCGGAGCCCGATGGAAACTACATCGTGCAGATCCGGCTAACCGCCGCGGACGGAGCCGCGCCGGCGGGTTTGCGTAACGTCTTCCTCAAAGACATTCCGGTACATATCGAGCCGCTGGATGAGGAAGCGCGTCAACTGCGCGAGAAGTTGGCGAAGACCGGCCAGAAAACCAGCCCGGCGCTGCCCACCGCGCAATACGCGCTGTCGCTATATGAACGCGCCGACCGGGGCGAAGTGAATCCGCGCGCGTATGATTTCAAGAAGGAATTCGCGGCGGCTGAGGCGATTCTGGACGCCATCGCGGCCGGGCGCGATCCCTTCGCGGGGAAACATGGCGATTTCCGCCGGGCTTACGTTTCGAAAGTGGATCAGACGTTGCAGCCTTACCGGGTATTCGTTCCCGACGGCTATGACGGCAGCAAGGCGACGCCGCTGGTGGTGGCGCTGCATGGCATGGGCGGCGACGAAAACAGCATGTTCGATTCGTACGGCAAGGAATTAACGCCCGATGCGCAAACCCACGGCTTCATTGTGGCCGCGCCAAAGGGACGCGAGCCGGCCTCGATGTATCGCGGGAGCGCGGAGCAGGACGTGCTGGACGTGATCGCCGAGGTGGAGCGCGATTACAAGATCGACCGCGCGCGCGTGTACTTGATGGGACATTCGATGGGCGGTTTCGGCACGTGGAGCATCGCGATGAACCATCCCGATTTGTTTGCGGCGCTGGGTCCAATTTCGGGTGGCGGCGACGCGGCGGGAATGGTGAAGATCAAGGCGATTCCGCAGTATGTGACGCACGGCAACGACGACCGGACGGTGAATGTGAATTCGTCGCGCACGATGGTGGAAGCCGGAAAGAAAGTGGGCGCGCCGATTACTTATAACGAAGTGCCGGGCGGCAGCCACGTGAGCGTGGCGCAACCGGCGTTCGCTCCCATGTTCGACTTTTTCGCCAAGCAGGCGCGAACTGATAAGCAGTGAGTCATTTCGATTTCGCCGCTGGCTGGCTCAAGTTGTGAATCCACTGTTTCGCGGCCTCGACATCATCGTTGCCTAATTCGTGGCCGCCGTTGTGCCAATGGAGGGAGACTTCGGCGCCGGCGCTCTGAAGCATATCAGCGAGAGCCTGGGTCTGTTGCGGCGCCACGATGGGATCTCTCTTTCCAGCGGTCAACAACACGGGTTTGTCTTTGAGATCGGGCGGCAAATCGGGAACGAAGGGGACCATGGGGCGGAACAACACGGCGCCGGAAAGCGCGTGGGGTTCGGTCAAGAGCAAGCTTGCGGCAATGTTGGCGCCGTTCGAGTAACCGACGGCAAGCAGCTTGCTTTTCTCGAAGCCATACTTTGCGGCGGCGTCCTTAATGAATCGCGCCAACGAGGCGGTTTGCAGCTTGAGGTCTTCCAAATCGAAGCGCCCTTCGCCGAAGCGGCGGAAGAATCGGGGCATGCCGTTCTCGAGCACTTTGCCGCGCGGGCTGAGCAGGGCGGCGCTGGGCAGCAGCATCTGTCCCAAGGAAATCAGCCCGTTCTCATCGCCGCCGGTCCCGTGAAGAAGAAGCAGCGTCGCGCCGCTCCCGGCAGCGGGAACGAAGCGGTGGATGAACCCGAGATCGTCAGCGCCTGTCATCGAGTGACCTCCTGGCCGGGCCGGTGGATGGGCGGCAGCGTGGCTTCAATGCGCGCGCGATAAGACTCCAGCCACGGCGGAAGTTTGAGGCCCTTTCCCAAGTCTTCTAACGGTTCATCGAGAGTGAAGCCGGGAGGGTCGGTGGCGATTTCGAAGAGGATGCCGCCGGGCTCGCGGTAGTAGATGGACTGAAAGTAGACGCGATCCATCACGGGTGAGAGATTGTATCCGAGGCCGGTCAGAGCGCCGAGCCATTCGAGTTGCTGTGCATCATCGACGGTTCGCCAGGCGATGTGATGAACCGTGCCGACGGCCACGCGGCCATCCACGCCTCCCGGGGCGCAGACGACATCGACGGTCTTGCTCGCGCCGCCGCTTTCGATTTCGTAACGGAAACGATTCTGTTCCTGCCCGGCAAGGCGGAAGCCCATGGTCTTCGTGAGCAGATTGGCGGTGCGCTCGTATCCGGTTTCGGAAAGTGTGGCGCTGTGAAAGCCGCGGATTCTGGCCTCGGGGGCGACGCTGGTTTCTGCCCACGTGTGTGCGGCGTCGGCGCCTGCGGCTTCGACCAATTCGAGACGCAAGCCGTCGGGGTCGGTGAGCGGGATCACTGGTTCGCCGAAGCGGTTGAACGCCGGCTCGACTTCAATTGCGGCAGCCTTGAGCCGGTCATGCCAGAACTGCGCCGAGCCTTGCGGAATGGCGAACGCGGTGGCGGAAACCTGGCTGTTGCCGTGACGCCCGCGGCGCGCGCCGGGCCACGCGAAAAACGTCAGAATGGTCCCGGGATTGCCGTGGCCGTCTCCGTAGTAGAGGTGGTAGTTGCCGGGATCGTCGAAGTTGACGGTGACTTTCACCAGACGCAGGCCAAGCACGCCGGTGTAGAAGTCGATGTTGCGCTGCGGATCGTCAGCGATGGCGGTGATGTGATGGATGCCGAGAATGCGACCGTTCATAGTGTGCGATTCCTTGTCGATTTAGTGTTGTACCTGCGAGTGAATCTCGGCGATGTATCCGCCGGGGAATTGTACGATCGCGGCGTTCCGTTCCGCGGCGGCGTATGGGCCGTCGAGAATGGTTGCGCCGGCGGCCTTGGCTTTGGTGAGAGCGTCGTTGAGGTTGGCGGTTTCATATCCGGCGATTTCGCGGCCGTAGGGGTAAGGAAGATGTCCGTCAGTGACGAGCACGGTGAGCCTGCCGAAGGCTGATTCGATGCGGACACGGCGGTAGGTATCGGACCGGCGGCCGATCTCGACTCCGGGCGCGTGGGCGTCGTCGGAAGTGGTTTTGCCGTGCGAGAAGGCAAGAAAGCTGCGCGTGAAAGCGGCGACGCGGTCCGGCGATACGTAGACGCGGTTTTCCGGAATGGTGTGCAGCGCGGGATAGGACGGCGGCGTGGTGTGCCAGTAAAGCTGCATGTTGACGCCGCCGGGCCATTGGATGATGGCATCGCGGCCGATAGGATCGTTGAATGGGCTGACGAGGATATCCGCGCCATCTTCGCGCGCGGCGCGCACCGCGGCATCGAGGTCGGTGACCAGGTAGCCGGTTCTTTCGGAGCCGAAGGGATATGGAACCGGCGTCTTGAAACCGAAGACGGACAATATGCCCACGGGCGTTGCGATGAGCTGCGACATGGTGCTGCTCGGAGTGGGAGTGACGGTGAAGACGCCTTGCTTGCCCGCGGACCCGCCAAAGGTGGCAACGAAGCTGGCGACGAAACGATCGAAATCTTCCGGCGCAACGTAGACGTGGGTGGAATCATATTGCGGGCCGACGGCGAAGTTCTGCGACGCCGCGTAAGTGGCGTTCGCCAGCGTGCAGAGGAGCAGGACCAGAATGAGCATATTACTGAGCCTAACTCCCGACCCGTTATGGTTGCGACCGTTCGTACTGTTCGTAACGCGGCTCCCAGATATTCGCTGCGAGTTCACGGTTCAGGCCATCTTCGCCGGAAACCTGCGCCTGCCCATCCTTGATCGCCTGCCTTCCCACTGCAAGCGCAATTGCGCGGCCCAGCCGGCGGGCGTCCGAAATCGGCGGCAGCAGGCTGGCGTTCTTGTCGGTGCGCGTGGGCAGATTCCGCACCAATTCTTCGGCGGCCGCTTTGACCATGGTATCGGTAACGCGCCTGGCTCTTGACGCCACGATGCCGAGCGCAAGCCCCGGAAATATGTACGAGTTGTTGGTTTGCGCGATATTGATTTCCTTACCTCCGACAGTGACAGGGTCGAACGGGCTGCCGGCGCCGATCAGTGCGCGGCCGCCGGTCCAGGCCATCAGATCTTTGGGCGTGGCTTCGCTGCGCGAGGTAGGGTTCGAGAGCGGAAAGATCACGGGACGATCTGTGTGCTTCGCCATTTCATGTACGGCCTGTTCGGTGAAAGCGCCGCCTTGACCGGAGACGCCGATCAGCACCGAAGGCTTCGCGTTGCGGATCACGTCGAGCAATGTGATTTCGCCATTTGGCTGTCTCCAGGCTTTCACTTCGTCGTCTTTGCGCGCATAGGGCATTTGCTCTGGCCGCACGTCTTTATCGTTTTCGGTGATGAGGCCGTAACGGTCGATGCCATAGAAATTCTTGCGTGCCTCTTCCGCGGAAAGCCCTGCATCCTGCGTGAACTGCTCCAAGAGATTGGTGATGCCGATGCCCGCGCTGCCGAAACCGAGGACGGCGATCTTCTGTTTCTCCAGAGGCACGCCGGTTACGTTGATGGCGGAAATCAGCGTCGCCGTGGCAACGGCCGCGGTGCCTTGAATGTCGTCGTTGAAGGTGCAGAGCTGGTCGCGGTAGCGCGCCAGGAAACGTGCGGCGTTGGAACCGGCGAAGTCCTCCCACTGCAAGAGAACATGTGGCCAACGCTTCTTCACGCTGTTGACGAACTTGTCGACGAAGGCGTCGTAGTCATCGCCGCGGACGCGGTGATTTCTCCAGCCGATATAGAGCGGGTCTTTGAGGCGGTCTTCGTTGTTGGTGCCGACGTCGAGCAGAATCGGGAGGCAATGTTCGGGATGGATGCCGCCGAGCGCCGTATAGAGCGCCATCTTGCCGATGGGGATGCCCATGCCTCCGGCGCCTTGATCGCCGAGCCCGAGGATACGTTCGCCGTCGCTGAACACAATGCACTTGATGCCGTCGTAACGCGGATGGCCGAGTATCTGTTCGATGCGATCTTTGTTGGGATAGCTCAGAAATACGCCGCGCGGCTTTCTCCAGATCTCGCTGAAGCGTTGGCAGCCTTCGCCCACCGTGGGCGTGTAGACAAGCGGCAGCATTTCCTCCACGTTGTTCACTAAGAGCGAGTAGAACAGCGTTTCATTGGTATCTTGCAGGTCGCGCAGCAGGGCATATTTCTGAAAGGGAGTCGGTTGCGCCTTCAAGGCTTGCAGGCGGCGCTGCACTTGTTCATCCAGACTTCCGACATGCGGCGGCAGCAGGCCGTGCAGGTCGAACACGTCACGGTCGCGATCGGAGAAAGCGGTGCCTTTGTTGAGGCGCGGGGAGTTGATGAGGTCGATCCCAGTCAACGAGACCAGGCGGGGCGCTTCGGTGGTTTGCGTTTCCACTTGCGGGTTCATATCGTGCTCCATTTCTGCCTGCGAAGTGCGGGCGTTAAGCGAGGCCGTTCAGGGAATCTCCGGACAGATCGTAGATCTGCTGAGCTCCGGCGTTCACTAATGTCTCGATGAATATGTCGGCGGCGGAGTTCCACCTTTCCTGCTAAGATAGCGCGCGGTATGTGGTCCCTATTGCTATTGGCGCTGCTTCTTGCGCCAAGCCTGCGTGCTCAAGATCAGCCGGTCTTCCACGCCGATGCCACGCTGGTGACCGTTCCTGTGCTGGTGACTAACGCCAGCGGCGTCCCGGTGCGCGATCTTCGGCCGGACGAGTTTCGTCTCTATGACAATGGCGTCTCGACCGGGATTCGCCATGTTTGGCTGGAAGATCAACTGCCGCTCGCGATCGGGATTATCGTCGATATCAGCGCCAGCCAGAGCGCGTTTCTACGCGAGCACCGGACAACGGTTGATGCGTTTGTGACCCGGCTGCTACGTCCCGGAGACCGGGCGTTTGTGGTGGCGGTGAACGAAGAGGTGAAGTTGGAATCGGAATTTGCCGGCGGGGCGTCACGTCCCAGCCAGATTCTGACGGCGCGCGGCGGCGAACCACTGGGCGCGCCATGTTCCACCCCGAGCGGCCGCCATCTTTGCGGAGGCACGGCACTGTGGAACGGGGTTTACGCCACCGCTCATCTGAAGCTGAGCACATTCGCGGGCTCCAAGGCGATGCTGATTCTTTCGGACGGCAACGACACCGGCAGTACGCACCATTTCGATCAGACGCTCGGAGAGGCGCACCGCTTGGGTGCGATTGTGTACGCGATTCCCTATCCCGATCCGCTCTCACACGCGGTTGGCGGCGAACTGGCACGCCTGGTTGCGGAGACAGGCGGGGCTGAATTTGAGCCTACCGGGGGCGATTACGCGGCGGCGCTCGATCGCATGGAGCGCGATCTTCGTGGCCAATATGTTCTGGCGTTCCATCCCGGAACGGGAGGCGAACCTGCTCACCGGTTACGCGTCGAAGTCACCCGGCCAGGGCTCACGGTTCGCTCTCGTCTTCAATATTTCCTGCCGTCCGCACAGTGATCGGACTCAGATGGCCGCTGATGCAATAGCCGGCGGCATCGCGTCGATCTTACCGATGATCAACGAATCGGTGCGCACTTTATCCCAATCGCGGACCACGAAGCCGCGCGTCTCGAAGAATGCGCGGATGCGCGTGGCGTCCCAGCCGGCGATTTCTTCGAGGATGGGGATCAGCACGCCCAGGGCGTCGCCGCTCAATACGGTGCGCTCGGCGATTTGATTGATGAACTTGTTTTCCGAAACGGCGATGGTCAGGCCGCCGAGACGGTTGACGTGCATCATCACGTGCACATCCGAACTGCCGTCGCCTACATAGGCGATGCGGTCGCGGGCGACGAGCGAACGCGCGCGCAGGTCGTCGAGAACGGCCACTTTGCCGTATCCGGCGGGCACGCGCAGGATGGATTGAATTTCGCCATCGGCGGCGTATTGAAACTTGGTTCCGAAGATGTGATCTTCCGGAACGATGCCTTCGAGCGCGGATTGGATCACTTCCTGCGGCGCGGCGGAAACGACATAGAACGAAAATCGGAAGGAGTCGATGGAATCGAGCAACTGCACCAGCAGTTGGATGTGTTGCTTGAGGCGAATGCGCTTTCCCGTTTCGATGAGATGCTCCTTGCGGACGCAGCGGAATTCGGGATCGTGCAAGAGCAGATATGCCAACTCGGCGCCCTGCTGCACCAGGTGGATTTTCGAGAGCCCGTCGATGCGGCCTGCGAAATCCGAGATGCCTAGTAACTCACTCAACACGATACCGGAATCGTTAAAGCTTAATGTCTGGTCGAAATCGCTAATTAGTAAGTATTCTCTTGACCGGTTGTCATTTCGCTGTTGCATAGGTGATTACCTCCTGTTGTTCCGGTGTTTCTACGATCTTAGATGCGGATGGCAGCGCCGCGCTGTTCGAAGAATCGCCTAAGCCGGACGAACGGCTCGCGCAGGGAAGGCGCTTTCACTCCGATTGACGAATGTTTTCAACGCCGCAGCGGGGCGCGCGCGTTTTGTTTGATTCTTGATAGAACTTTTCTATGGATTGGATGGCAGGGCCGCGGCGGCGATATTCTTTGCTTCCATTTGCTTGCCGAGCTCATCCAAGGGAATATGAAAACGCTGGATGCGCTCGGCTGGGTGGCCACCGCGGTGTTCGCCGCTTCGTACTTTTTTCGCAAGCCGGCGGCACTTTACCGGGTGCAAGCCTTCGCGGCCGGTTTGTGGGTGGTCTATGGCCTCGCGATCCGCGCGTTTCCGGTAGTGACGGCGAACGTCATTGTGATGGCGGCTGCGCTGATTTCGAATTCACGCCGCAGGGAGACGAACATTTCATGAACTTACAACTGGAAGGCAAGAAGGCGCTGGTGACGGGCTCTACCGCCGGAATTGGCCTGGCAATCGCAACCGTACTTGCGCGCGAAGGCGCAAAAGTAATCGTGAACGGCAGGACGCAGAAGCGCGTCGACGAGGCCATGCGGACGAGCGGCGCCGCGGAGGGCATCGCGGCGGATCTGGGGACGGAAGAGGGCGCGCGCGCGGTGACTGCGCGCTTTCCGGCGACCGATATTCTGGTGAACAACGTCGGGATTTTCGAGCCGAAGGCGTTTGCAGAGATATCGGACGCCGACTGGCGGCTCTTCTTCGAGGTGAACGTGCTCAGCGGCGTCCGCTTGAGCCGGCACTACATCGGTCGAATGAAGGAACAAAACTGGGGACGAATCGTTTTCATATCCAGCGAATCGGCGTTGCAAGTTCCAGCGGAGATGATTCATTACGGGATGACGAAGACGGCGCAACTGGCTGTCGCGCGTGGGCTGGCCGAGACGACGATTGGAACGGCGGTCACGGTCAACTCGGTGCTGCCGGGGCCGACGGCGTCCGAAGGCGTTTCGGTATTTGTCGACCAGCTGGCATCGGAGAGGGGAATCAGTCGAGCGACGATGGAGCGCGAGTTCTTTCAGAAGGCGCGTCCGAGCTCGTTAATACAACGGTTCGCCACCACCGAAGAAGTGGCGGATGTAGTTGCCTTCGTGTGCAGTCCGCTGGCGGCAGCGATCAACGGCGCCGCAGTGCGCGCCGAAGGCGGCGTGGTTCGCACTATTGCGTGAGCGGCCGAACGCCGCTGGAATGTTGGCGGCGGCACACTCGCGCCGCGCGCCGGCGATAAAGAATTGCAGCCCCGCTTCGGAGCGGCGCATCTGGCGGTAGTGTGCCGTTGTGCGCGTGTGCCCACCCGTATAGAATTTGTAAGGCCGATGCCATACTCCACGGCGGCCGTCGAAATGGAGCATAAATGAACAAAAAGATCGCTCTTGGTTGCGTCGGCCTGATCCTTCTGCTCGCGTTGATTCTGGCGGGTTCGGTCGGCGGATCGTACAACTCACTCGTACAACTGGATCAGGCCACGCAGGCGCAATGGGCCCAGGTGCAAAATGCCTATCAACGGCGCGCGGATTTGGTGCCGAACCTGGTGGCGACGGTCAAAGGCGCCGCGGATTTCGAAAAGAGCACTATGACGGAAGTGACCGAAGCGCGCGCCAAGGTGGGCCAGGTTACGCCCGCTGCTTTGGAAGACATCACGAAAGATCCAGCGGCGTTTCAACGGTATCAACAGGCACAGGCGGGACTGTCTTCGGCGCTGTCACACCTGATGGCAGTCAGCGAAAACTATCCGCAACTCAAAGCCACCGCCAACTTCCGCGACTTACAAGCGCAACTCGAGGGTACCGAGAATCGCATCACAGTCGAGCGGCAAAGGTTCAATGAGGCGGCGCAGGCCTTTAACACGCGCAGGAACCGCTTCCCGACGGTGCTGATCGCCGGGTTCTTCGGCGATAAGTTCGCAACGAAATCTTACTTCCAGGCGCAAGCCGGAAGCGAGAAGGCGCCAGAAGTGAAGTTCTAGGTTGCATGTGCGCTGTAGGCTGTGGGTCGCTATCGTTTTGGCTTCGGCTGCGTTTCTATACGCCGCTGAAACGCCCATTCCGTCCTCGCCGACGCAGTGGGTAACGGACACTGCGAATTTCCTCTCGCCGGAAACGGTGCAAACGCTGAATGCGCGCCTGGCGGCCTATGAACAGGCCACCGGCCATCAAATCATTGTCTACATCGCGCCCACCACAGGCGATGCGCCGATTGAAGACTGGGCGGTGCGGGCGTTCGCCAAATGGAAAGTGGGCCGCAAGGGGCTGGACGACGGGCTGGCGCTTTTCATCTTCCCGCAGGATCGCAAGATGAGAATCGAAGTGGGCTACGGACTCGAGCCCGTAGTTCCCGATGCCATCGCGTCGCGCGTGATCAATGAAGTGATGGCCCCGCGGCTTCAGGCCGGCCGGCAGGATGAAGCGGTCACCGCAGCGGTAGGCGCGCTCACCGGAATTATCGGCGGGCAGAGTGACGCGCTTCCACCCGCACGGACGGAGCCGCAGCCCGAACCGATTAGTCCATTTCGATGGGTGATCTACGGCATTCTGGGAATCCTGATTCTGGGTTTCATCGTTACGCATCCTTCGTTGGCGTTCTATTTCCTGGCCAGCATCCTTTCCGGAGGGCGCGGCGGGTACGGCGGCGGAGGAGGAGGCGGCGGATTTGGCGGGGGTGGCGGACGCTCGGGCGGGGGAGGGGCCAGCGGGTCATGGTAACCATCGACAAGGATCGGATCAAGCAAGCGATTCGGAGAGCGGAGCGGCGAACTTCCGGCGAGATTCGCGTCTCCCTTTCGCCTCCGTTTTGGGGCGATGTGCGGAAAGCGGCCGAGAAGGCCTTCGAACGCCTCGGCATGACCGCGACGAGAGAACGCAACGCGGTGTTGTTCTTTATCGTGCCGGTGCGGCATAAGTTCGTGGTGTTAGGCGATAGAGGCATCCACGAGAAGGTGGGCCAGGATTTCTGGCATCACATTGTCCGCACTTTGACCGAGAAATTCCGGGAAGGCGATTTTACGGGAGGCATCGTCGCCGGGATCGAAGCGGTGGGCGAGGACCTGGCAAGACATTTTCCATTCGACGCGGAGACCGACACGAACGAGTTGCGGGACGATGTCGATCAGTTCCCTGGTAGCTGAATGATGCGGCATCGCGCATGCTATTTTGACTTTGATGCCGGCAAACTTCAAAGCGGAATTAGTGGCGTGTTTAGGGCAGCCGGTGGCGGAGAACCCCACAGGCGCGATGCAGGAAGCCGCGTTCGCGGCGCTCGGGCTGAACTGGCGATACCTGACGGTGGAGGTTCCACCCAACAAACTGAAAGAAGCGATGCTCGGCGTTCGCGCATTCGGGATGCAGGGCGTTAATCTCACCATTCCGCATAAAGTCGCGGTAATTGAGTATCTCGATCGAGTCGCGCCGGACGCGGCATTGATCGGCGCGGTCAATACCGTGCGGCGCGAGGGTGACAAGCTGATCGGCGAAAACACCGACGGCAAGGGCTTTCTGCGCGGCGTGCGCGAGAATGGCGGGCTCGATCCCAAGGGCAAACGCGTCGTGGTGCTGGGCGCGGGCGGCGCGGCACGGGCCATTGTGGCGGAGCTGGCGCTGGCGGGCGCGGCCGATTTGCTGGTGGTGAATCGATCGGCTCAACGAGGCGAACCCATGGTGAGCGATCTCGCGTCACGCACGAAGGCGCCCATCCGGTTTCAGCAATGGCAGGGGACGTACGCCGTGGCGGCGGAGACGGATCTACTGGTCAACGCAACTTCCATTGGTCTCTACCCCGACGTCGGCTCCATGCCAGACGTCGATCTGCGCGAAGCGCGCGAAGACATGCTGGTGTGCGACGTGGTGTTCAATCCGCCGGAGACTCCCTTCCTGCAGGCGGCGCGGCGGCGCGGCATGCCGACGGTTGACGGCCTGGCGATGCTCGTTTACCAAGGCGTGATCGGCTTCGAATTGTGGACGGGCCGCACGGCGCCGCAAGACGTAATGATGCAAGCGTTGCGAAGTGCGTTTGGTCTTTCCTGATTAAACGCCGCTTCTCAAAGACCGAGAATCTGTGCTTCCAACGGGGCGAGCGTCACGTGAACGCAATTCAGCGGACCCGTGCCGGTGGAGCCGTCGGTCTCCTGCACGTTGACTGCGCCGGCCGCGAGTTGCCGGACCGCGCCGGGCGCCTGAGGCTGCGCCTTGTTGCTGTACAGAATGCGCAATTGAGCGCCGGGAGTGTTGAGCGTCTGATCGACGATCACATCGACAGCGCAGGAATTGACCGTGTCAGTGTTGGCGACAATGACGATTTCCCGATCCATCAAAATGCGGGAGAATGCGAGGACGCCGTTGAGGAACGTGGAAACGCCGAAGTTCGTTCCGTCGCCGGAGACGGGGCGGAAGTAAAAGCGGCCGTAGCGGAGCGCTGGCGTCTGGCGGCGGACTGCGGCGATCTGCGAGATGTGCTGGTAGTAGGCGCTGGCCTGCGCGAACCCGGGGGCGCCCCAGAGCGCTTCACGAACCGCGGGATCGGCGCCGGCGCCGTGCAAGCCCTGCTCGGTTCCGTAATAGAGACACGGGATGCCGGGCAGGCTGAAGAGACATGCCATGCCGAGCGTGACTTGATCGTCATACTTGGTTGGGTCGGTGGGGTCCTCGTAGCGGATGCGCTCTTTCACGTCGTGGTTATCGAGGAAAGTGACAAAGTAGCGCGTGGCATCGCCGTGAGAACTCAGTACGTCGGCTTCGATTTGCTTGCGGAGCACATACATGCTGACAAGCTCCGAGGGCGGCGCAAAGCCTTTTACGACTGGTTTGAGGTCGAAATAGAGTGGGTAGTCGAGGGCGGCGTCGACGCCAACCATATCGGTGTTGTCGGTGGTGGTGCGGCCAATGAAGCGCGCAATCTCTTGCTCGGCGTCGCCGACGAAGACCTCACCGAACGTGAAGAAATTCTTCTTGCCGACGCTGAGCGCGAATTCGCGGATGGAGTTGCCGAATAAGAGAGGCAGATTGTTTTTGAGATAGCGGAGGGTGTCGATGCGGAAGCCATCGATATCGAAGCGGGCGATCACATATTGATAGGCGCGGATGAGGAATTGCTGCAGCTCGGGCAGGTCGGTGCGGAACTGTTTAAGAGAGGCGAAGTCCCCGATGGTGTCGTCGGCCGGGCCGGGCATTCCCTGGCGGCGAAACCAATCGTTCTTCTGTAATTCAACGGGCCAAACGAGTGCGTCGGTAGAGGGATTGGGGACGGCGGCGACATCGGGCCAATCGGCGCGCGCGTTGCCTTGCGCGCCGCGCCATTGAACGGCGCGCGCGGTGGAACGGAAATCGGCCGAGGAGCCTTGGGAGCTGAGGCAATCGGTCTCGCCGGAATCGCAAACGTACGCAAAGACATCGCCGGTGTGATTGAGGACGATGTCGAGGATGACGTACATCCCGAGCGCGTGCGCGGCATCGACCAGGGAACGAAGTTCGTCATCGGCGTGGGTGGGGTCGCTCGCGAAGCGCGGGTCGACGTGCAGAAAATCGTGGATGCCGTAGCCGTGATACGTGCCGCCTTGAAATGGAACGTTCTTGAGCACGGGGCTCAGCCAGATGGCGCCTGCGCCGAGTTGTTGGATGTAAGGAAGCTGAGCCTGAATGCCCGCGAGATTGCCGCCTTGGAAATCGTAATAGTTGGGATCGTCGAATGGCTGATGACGCGGCGGCGCCTGCGCGTTGTTGAAGCGATCGACCATGAGGAAGTAGATCCACTGATCGCGCCAATCGGCGGGTGAGGCGAAGGTTTGCAACGGGCCGCCAGTGTCGCGGGAACGGGTGAAGATGTTCAGGAAATCGGGAGCGTAGAGAGAGGTGGACATCGAGCCTCCGGGCGAGCGGTCCGATTATAGCGTTGATTGATGAAGCTGGAATGACTGGCGGCATGCGTAAAATGGTCGCTATGCGAATTGCAGGGTTACTGCTGGCGGGCGGAATATTGTGGGCAGCGGCATTGGACGATGCTACGCGCCAGTTGAGCCGCGATATTTTCCGCGAGCTGATCGAGATTAATACCACCGATTCGGTAGGCAACACGACGCGAGCGGCGGAAGCCATGGCGAAGCGGCTGAAAGATGCCGGATTTCCCGCGGCCGACATACAGGTGCTGGGACCGAACGACCGCAAAGGGAACATGGTGGCGCGGTTACGGGGAACCGGCGCGCACAAGCCGGTTTTGCTCCTCGGCCATTTGGACGTAGTGGAAGCGCGCCGCGAAGACTGGACCACCGACCCGTTCCAATTCGTCGAAAAAGACGGCTATTTCTATGGCCGCGGTACGCAGGACATGAAGGACAACGACGCGATTTTGGTGACGGCCTTCATTCGCTTGTTGCGCGAAGGGTACCGTCCGGATCGTGACCTGATTCTGGCGCTGACCGCGGATGAGGAAGGTGGCAAATCGAATGGCGTCGATTGGCTGCTGAAGAATCATCGGGATTTGATCGACGCCGAGTTCGCGCTGAACTCGGATGCGGGCGGCGTGACGACGATGCACGGCAAGGCCGTGAACGTGGACCTCGAGGCGACCGAAAAGCAGTACGCCGATTTTGAACTGACGGCGCTGAATCCAGGCGGCCACAGTTCGCTGCCGACGCCCGACAACGCGATTTATCACATCGCGGACGCGCTTTCGCGGCTGGAGCATTCGCCGTTTCCGGTGGAGTTGAATAGCGTGACGCGGACCTATTTTGAACGGCGGGCGCCGCTGGAGAATGCCGGGATCAAAGCCGATATGAACGGGATTCTGCGCAATCCACCGGACGCCGCGGCGGTGGCGCGACTAAGTAAGGATCCGCGCTACAACTCCATGATGCGGACGACATGCGTGGCCACGAGGCTGAATGCGGGACACGCCAACAACGCGCTGCCGCAGACGGCGCAGGCGATTGTGAATTGCCGCATCCTGCCGGGGCACTCGCCGGAGGAGACGCGCGAGGCTTTGGTGAAGATATTCGCCGATGGTAAGGTGGCGGTGAAATATCTCGGCGCGATTGGCGGCGAGGACCGGGCGCCGGATAGCAAGGGATTTCCAACGGTGCTGCCGCCGGCGGAAGTGCTACGGCCGTTGGAACGCGTGGCGGGCGAGATGTGGCCCGGAGCGCCGGTGATTCCAGAGATGGAAACCGGCGCCTCGGACAGTATTTACACCGTGGCGGCGGGGATACCGAGTTATGGCATCAACGGGGTGGGGATTGACCAGGACGACATCCGCGCGCACGGCAAAGATGAGCGATTGCGAGTAAGTTCGTACTTCGATGGGGTGGAGTTTTATTACCGTTTTCTGAAGGCAATGACGGGTGGTAAGTAGCGGGGTCTTCAGGCCGGCGCCGGTAACAATCTGCGCAGCGTGATACGTTTTTCCTCCGGTTGGGGCGACTATACTTGACAGGCGAGCCCACGAAGGAGATGAAACATGCGTCACGCCACTGGGTTCTTGGTTTTGGCTACCGTTTTTGCAATTTCACCGGCCGCGCACGCGGATGTGGTGGTTGCAACCTCTTTGAATCTGACTCAGCTTCAGATTTTGCCATCGGCCGGATCGTTGTTGGTGCTCTCGCCATTCACTGCGTCCGCTAACACGCAGGCCCAGGACGATTTGAGCGGCGTCTCGTCGGATTTTCAGCAGATGGACGACGGGGCGACATCGGCTTCAGCCGGTACGGCGTTCGCCAGCGCGAGCGCTTCTGCCTCGGCTCCGGCGCTTGCCGGCGGCGCTGCTAGCGGAGTGAATATCACGGGCGCAACGGCCTTTGCATCATCCACGGGACAAGGCGGGCTGGGCGAAGACTTCGGCGGGACAGGAGAATTTGAGATTGTCGATTCTTCGAACCCGAACCCGACCAATGTAAGCGTGACGTTCAACGCGTTCCTCAGCGGTTTGCAGTCGTTGTTTACCGATGCACAGGGGCAGTTTGCCACTTCTGAGATCGTATTCAACCTTTTGTTGCCCGATATCGGGAGCGACGCGCTGTTTCTGGACAATCCGCTGTCGATCGGCACCAATTCCTCGCTCCTTTCGCCGTTGGATACGATGCTCACGACTACGCTCACCCTGCAGACCAATACGGAATATGCGCTGATTGCGGAGGTGGACGCCGAATCGTCCGGGCTCAATATTACGCCCGAACCGTCGTTCTTTTCGGGAAGTGTAGTGATCGTCTGCAGTGCGCTGCTGGTGCGGCGCGCCCGCAAGAAACGAACAGGCGTACTCCCAAGCTGACGTAGGTCTGCACATATACAGCCCCGCGAACCTGGTCCAATCCAGGGTCACGGCATCTTTGTCTTCCTTTCCAGGTCGGCTCAAGCGAATAGGAGTTCAAGTTATGAAGAGACGTGTGTTCATTTTCCAGCCGATGTGGCGGTGCATCGCCATACTCTTGCCCTTGTGCCTCTGCCAGGTGGTCGAAGCGAGATATATCGGCGGGCAGCCGCCGATTCCGGGTGGATCGCCGATTATCATTCCGTGGGGCTGGCCTTTGCCGTTCAGTTGGGGACCTCCACAGATTGCAGCCGGCGGCTACCCCTCGATGTGGCTGGGCTCCGATACGACGAGCGCACTCAGCCTGAGCGAAGGCAACGTAAGCGACACCGTCGCCATTGCGAAAGTGAAGAGCTTCAACGGGCCGACGCTCGATCTTTCGCTTACCTACAATTCCTACGACGCGGATGGCACGCTTGCCACCATCGACACCGTGGTTGGCTATGGCTGGACACATTCTTACAACGTGTATTTGTTCAGCCAGCTCGGCTCGATGTTCCGCTATGACGGAGATGGCCGCGTCACACGGTATGCCTTGGGCTCCGGCGGCTCATTCACCACCGCGCCGGGCTACTTCGAGAAGCTGGTGAAGAACCCGGACGGGAGCTTCACGTTGACCAAGAAGGATAAGACGGTCTACACGTTCAAATCGATTCCGGGGACGCTTTTTTCGGTGGGCGGCCCGGTCTGGCGGCTCATTTCTATTGTCGATCGCAACGGAAATGCGACGACGTTGACCTATGCCGCCGGCAATCTGGTCAGCGTCACAGATACTTACGGTCGCAGTCTTACCTTTGCCTACAATGCGCAAGGGCATGTGACGTCGGTCATCGATTCGGCCGGGCGTTTTACGAAATTCCAATACGATATAAGCGGCCATTCGCTAACGACCGTTACGGATCCGTTGGGCAATAGCGAACACTATAGCTACGACACGAGTTATCAGCTCATCGGCAAGATCGACAAAGCGGGGCGGTTGTTCAATTATGCCTACACGTCCGGTCTTCCCGTGGCGGTGGACGACAGTGCGAACACAGGCCCGATGGCGCTCTCGAATTCCAGCAATTGGGCCACGAACGCGACGCAGTTGGCGCAAAGCCAATTGCGATCCTATACGCCCTCAATCACCACCAATACCGACGGCCGTGGCAAGGTTTGGAAATACCAATACGACGCCAACGGCTATATAGCGCAAATGACTGCGCCGGACGGCGCGACCACCAGCTACTCCTACGACCCCGCCACGCTACAGCTTGCGATGACGACCGATGCCAATGGGCACACGACCAACCACACGTACGACGCGATGGGGAACATACTCTCGAAGACGGATGCATTGAGCAACACCACGACATATGTCTACGAGCCGTCGTTCAACATGATGACCATGACGACGGACCCACGGGGGCGCGTGACGGCATATACGATCGATCCAACCAACGGTAATCGCACGCGAGAAACCGATCCGCTGGGCGACGTGCGCAATTGGACCTACGATCCGCACGGCAACGTCCTTACGGACACCGACGCCAACGGGCACGCCGCGACGTATCAATACGACGCGTTCGGTAATCAGACGATGAGCACCGATGCGCTGGGCAATATCACGACGATGACGTACGACGCGGTCGGAAATATGGTTACGCGGACCGACGCCAACGGTCACACAGCGAGCTTGCAATACGACGGAATGAACCGGCTGACGAAAAAGACCGACCCTGCCGGACATTTCGACCAAACCGTCTACGACGGCGAGGGAAATCAGATTCAGACCATCGACCGCAACGGCCACGTTACTACCAACGTGTATGACATACGCCAGCGATTGGCCACCACCACGGATCCTCTGGGGCGCACCGACTCCTACGCTTACGACGGCGACGATAATCGCATTTCGTGGACGGATCGGAACGCTCATACGACTTCTTACGGCTATGACGTGCAAAACCGCAAGAACATGATTACCGATGCGCTGGGCGAGGCAACTTTGACGACGTACGATCCGGTGGGCAATGTTCTGACGGTGACGGACTCTAATGGCCACTCCACTACCTCCGTGTACGACGCCGACAACCGGCGAACCTCCGCCACCGATGCATTGGGCGAACAGACGCAATACCGCTATGACGGCGGGACGTTCGCGGGGCCGGTGCGCGGAATCAACTGTAACCAGTGCGGCGCGACGCCTGGTTCGGATCTGGTGACCGAGCAAATCGATCCGGACGGATCGGCCGGCGTGCATGCCGGCGTGACGACGATGAAATACGACGCGCTCGACAGGGTGATTATCAAGGTCCGGAAGACGGGGTGTCTGGGCGCGGGGTGTCCCGATACCATCACGGCGAATGACGCCGTGACGACGGACGTTTACGACGCGGTGGGAAACCGCCTGAACGAAACCGAACCGGACGGCAACGCCAAAACCTACGTCTTCGATGCCGACAATCGGGAAATCCAGGCGACGAATGCTGCTGGCGATATCACGTTGACGACCCATGACGGCGTGGGGAATATCCGGACCGTGACAACTCCTGACCTGAACGCCACGACGAACGCGTACGATGTTGTGGACCGGCTTGCTACCGTCAGCGATAGCATCGGTGCGGTGGCAGGATACACGTACGACCCCGTCGGCAATCGCGTCATGAGCACCGACGGCAATGGCAGGACCACCGGCTACGGCTACGACGCGGACAATCGCCGCGTTACGGAGACCGATCCGCTGGGTAAGACCACCAGCTCAGCCTACGATGCTGTGGGCAGCCTCGTCAGCGTCACCGACCGCAATTTGAACACGACCACTTACGGATACGACCCGGTGAATCGCAAGGTTGGCATGACAGATGCCCTGGGCAACGCCACGCAGTGGCAATACGATCCCGTCGGGAACATGATCAAACTCACGGACGCCAATCTGCACGTCACGCAGTCCGCCTACGACCCGGTCAATCGCCTGGCGAAGGAAACCTATGCGGACGGGCTCTCGCGGAGCTATACGTACGATCCGGCGGGCAACCAGGTAACGCGCACCGATCAGCTTGGGCGGACGACGACCTACAGCTACAACGATCTCTATTTCATGGTCAGCCGGGCTTATCCGGTTACGGGAACCGACACGTTTAGCTATGACCTTTCGGGCCGAATGCTGACGGGCCAGCGCGGCGCGTGGCTGGTTTCGTTCACGTATGACGGTGGGAACCGGCTCACGAACACGACGCAGAACGGGCGAAATATCGGCTACGTGTACAACATTCCCGGGCGGACGCGCCAGATCAACTATCCGAGCGGCCGCGTAATCACGGAGCACACCGACTTCCGCAGACGAATGGACCACATCAACGATGCCACATTCTCTCCGGCGATCGTTCAATATACGTACGACCTCGCCGACAATCCGACCGGCCGCAGTTACCGGAACGGGGCCACGTCGGCCTTCACATATAACGGCAATAACTGGGCAACCAATATCACGCACGCCAATCCGGCTACCTTTGCCCAGTTCGGGTACGGGTACGACAATGAGGGCAATAAACAATTCGAGGGGAAGACGCCGCAGGATCCGAGCCATTCCGAGGGCTATCAATACGACACGACGAACCGGTTGATCGGCTTCCAGGTCGGTACGCTGTCGGGATCGACGATCATCTCGCCGAGCACGCAGACGAGCTACAACCTCGATCCGGCAGGAAATTGGAAAAGTAAGACGACGAACGCGACGCCGCAAAGCCGGGCGCACAATGCGGTCAACGAGCTGATCCAGATCGATTCCACCGGTCTCACGTACGATCTGGATGGCAACTCGCTGAACGACGGCACATACGCCTATACGCACGATGAAGAGAATCGTCTAACGGCCATCACGCGTATCGCAGACTCAGCGGTGGTGGGCCAATACCAATACGACGCCATCGGCCGGCGCGTGCAGAAGATCGCCGACCCCGCCGGGACGGCCACGGCTACGGCGTATTACTACGACGATACGCGCGTGATCGAAGAGCAGAATAGCCTCGCGGTGACGCAGGCAACCTATGTTTACGGCAATTACACCGATGAGATCTTGACGACGGATCTCGGCGGAAACACGTACTACTATCACCAGAACGCTTTGTGGTCGGTGGAGGCGGTGACCGATAGCACGGCAGCGCCCGTGGAGCGGTATGCCTACGATGCATACGGCTTGATCACAGTCACCGACGGTACAGGCGCTCCGGTTCCTCCGAACGCTTGGGGCACGCCACACAGCGCGGTAGGCAATCCGTTCTTCTTTACAGGGCAGCGGTTCGACGAAGAAGCGGGACTGAATTTTTATCGCGCGCGGTATTACGACGGCTTCAAGGGGCGGTTTCTTGAAAGAGATCCTGCGAAGGATGCGGGCGGCGTGAATTTGTATGAATATGTTGGCGACAATCCGATCAACCGGACTGATCCGACGGGCATGATCGTGGCTCCGAGGGGCTGGCCGCCATTGAATATGACCATTGATTTCGGGCCGCACGTACCTCCTCCGTTCCAGCCGACCATAGGCGCCTGGGTGGTTCCGCGGATTGCGGCGCCGCTGAATTCCCGCATGGATTTCGGGACGTGCTTCAACGGTCTGGGTCCGGGCACGTGTTGGGGAGTAACTCCGGCGATCAGCGCGTGGACGGTTCCCAAGAACACCCCGACTTGTTTCGGCGCCTTATTCGGACAGGGGCCGGTTCCCTGCGGGAATTTTGGTTCGTCCTTTACGCCAACGATGGGCCCGGTTCTCGCCATAGTGCCCATCGGGGGGACGGTTGTCCTCGGGCCGGGGCGCCTCAGGTATTCGGACCCGGCGTGCCGGTCGTCCTCGGAAACCTTAGGCTAGGGATCCACTGAGCGAGCTCGAGGTAAAGACCGGCGGCGCTTAGAGACCGCCGGCCTTACCATCCCGCGGCGGCGGCGCCAGCGAGTTCTGCAGCTCGAAGACCTGAAGTTGGAGTTCTTTGAGCTCCTTGAGCAAGTCAACCCGAGAGGCGTTGATGTAATGTTTCACAACTTCAACGCCGCCCCAGGTAAAGAACACGCAGGCCAGGAATGGGCCACGCGGCAAGTGCGCGGAATCGGCGCTGAACCATAGCCACGCGGTGGCGCTGGCTGCGCAAAAGATCCAGAAGAGCGTGGTGAGAGTCCGTTCGCGCCGAATGCGAGCGGTGTTGGCCTCGACCGTCGCTGAGACGCGTTGCCGGTAACTGGCCAGATCGTCTGGTCGCGCCACCTGCCCCAATAAACGGTCGCGTAGTTCGTCACTTTCCTTGTCCATATCCACCTTCCGAGAGAATTGCTCTCATTTGTGCTTTGCCATGATGAATGCGCGACTTGACGGTTCCTTCCGGGCAGCCGGTGATCTTGGCAATTTCGGCCACCGGAAAATCTTCCAGAAAATGCAGCGCCAGCACTTCGCGGTGCGCTGGCGAAAGACGCGCCAAAGCGTTGTGGATGGCTTCTGCATCGAGCGCCGTAAAGTCGTAGCCGGCATCGCCTTCAGCCGCATCGGCGTACTGCTCCTCCGCGCGCGCACGGGTCTGCCTGCGGCGGATGTGATCGATCGCGATTCCGTGCGCTAGCGCGTAAAGCCACGCCCGTACCGAGGCTGGGTCTTTGAGAGACTCGAATTTCCGAAGGGCCAGCACCCAGGTCTCTTGCAAGAGCTCCAGCGCGGCGTCCCGGTCGCCCGTGATTTGTAGCAGGTAATAGAAGAGCGGCCGCTCTAGGGCGGAGATTAGGGCTTCGAACGCTCCAGGTTCGGAGGCTTGGCAGCGAAGGGCCAGCCATTCATCGCGCGCTTGTCTTGCCGTCTGCATCCGTGAATGTGTCGAAGAAGGGGCGCCGATGGTTCAAACTATTTTGATACGATCCTAGGACGTGAGACTTGTCCACCGGTTCTCGTTGCTCGCTGTGGCGCTTGGCGCGGCGCCGGATCTCGTGCTCGCGCAGGCGCAATCGAAGCCGATTGTGCCGGAATGGGCTATGCCAGGGTCGGCAACGCATGTTCAGGTTGCGCCGCCGCCGGATTTCCACCGGCCCAGCAAGAATTTCGACACGCCGATCGGCATATTCGAAGGGCAGTCGGATATCGGCGCCCCGCTGGTTCCGGGCAGCGCCAGTTACGATGCCGGAACGAAACAATACACGATTCATTCGGCCGGCTACAACGTCTGGTACACGCGCGATGAGTTCCGCTATCTCTGGAAGAAGATGTCGGGCGACGTTTCGCTGGCGGCAGATATCCAATTCCCCGATCCGAACGGCTTCGGAGACCGCAAGGCGTTTCTGATCATCCGCCAGGATCTGGAGGACGATTCCAAAGAAGCGATCACCGCGCTGCACGGGCTCGGTATGATTCATCTGGCGCAGCGCCGCGAGAAGAATATCCGCATCACCGACATGGAGTATCGCATCGGGGGCCGCGGGCGTCCCGGCGGCGCGAGCCCCGATAGCCTGGTGAACGTCGTCGCCAGGCGCATCGGCATTGAAAAGCGCGGCGGTGCATTTGCGCTCTTCGTCAGTCTGGAGGGCGAAGCCATGCACCAGTTCGGCCCAGCTATCGATTTGCACATTGACGGGCCGTTCTATGTGGGCATCGGATTCTGCTCGCATTTGCCGGATACGGTGGATACGGCAGTGCTTTCCAAGGTTGTGCTGGAGAACTCCGCGGGAAAGGTCCACTAAGATGACTTCACGCCGCACTTTGTGCGTGCTGGGAGCGGCGGCGGCTTTTGCCGCCTCGGCGTACGGGCAGGGGCGATGCCGGGATGGCTACGCGACGCGGGGGTGTCCACTGACCGAAGACGCGGCGACAGCGCCGGTCAAGCCGGTCTTCGCGCCTACGCGTTGGAAGACGGTGGCTCTGGATCACATCACCTTCCAAATGGCCGATTACCAGAAAGAAGCGGCGTTCTACGTCGCGCTGATGGGATGGAAACTGCGCAGCGATGACGGCAAGCAAGCGGTGTTGGATATCGGCGATTGGGGTTCGGCGATTTTTCAGCAAGCCAGCGAACAGCGCGCTGTGGTGACGAGTTACTGTTTTGTCATCGAGCCATGGAACGCCAAAACCGTGGAAGCGGAGCTTCGCAAGCGCGGCCTGACGCCTGTGGCGGATAACGATGGAAAGGGCTTCGAGAGCTTCCACGTCAAGGATCCGGACGGATGGGACCTTCAGATTGGCAACGGCAACGGGCTCGCGAAAGCGCGAAAGACTGCGGCCGCCGCGAAGCCGGCGGCGCCGGCGCCGTTCGAGGCGACCGGATGGAAGACCGTGTGGCTGGATCATTTCTCCTACAACGCGGCCAACTACAAGGAGAGCGCTTCGTTCTATACGAATCTTCTGGGATGGAAGGAGACGTATGACGAGGGAAGCCAGCACGAGTTGATGATCGGCGAGGTGGGAGACATGATCATCCGCGGAGGCAATCCGAACGACCCCAACTTTGGAAAAGGCGCCGCGCCCGCGCGCAGGGCGCGGATCGATCACATCTCGTTTGGGATTACGCCCTGGGATACGGACGGCGTCAAGGCGGAGCTCGAAAAGCGTGGGCTGCGGGCGCAGATTGACACCTCTACGCGCGACGATATTCACGTGGCGGCGTTCAAGAGTTACCACACGATGACGCCCAACGGCTTCAATCTGCAGATCAGCTTCGTGACGCGCGACAACCGGCTGGCGCTCGCGAACGCGGTTAAACCGAAGCCCGCCGGCGGCCGGTAGGCGGCACGTAATGAAAGCGAATCAGATAGATGTTTTCGCCGCGGCCGTGCTTCGCGACTTTGAGAAGGTCCACGAGACCTAGAAAACCGGATTCACGCGCCAGCGCGGGTGTGATATCCGGGAATCCAATGGGCTCGATGGAATCGATTTCGATCTCACCTTCTTCCATGCGGTAGCGCCCGCCAACCCTGACATGGGGCCGCATCCAAATGCGGACGCTGCACGTGATCTCTCCGCGACGAACGCCTTCGCGAAGCTGCTTGGTGAACGTCATGAAGAGAGTGTAGCGCGCAGTTCGATCAGGGCGTCCGCAGCCGTCAAAGGGCAGCGAGCCTTCACCGATTCGGCGGCGCCGGACCTGCCAGACATGCGCATTCCTTAGATAGGAATGAAGGGAACCGCTGCGCGCCGATTGACCACTTCGCGCGCCAGCGCAAATGTTTCCGTGTGTGTGAACACTATCGAAAGGTTATTGCCGAAAGATAGTATTTGGACTATCCTTGCTGGGAGGAGGACCCCTTAATGAATGTCACGAGGAGGGTGAAGGCCTCTTTTGCCTTAGCAGCTTGCATGACTGCAGTTCCCGCTTTTCTGCAGGCGCAGGCGCGCATAAAAGTAGCTATTTATCCATTTGATCAATCCACAGTTCAAGCCAACATACAGAAGGAAGTGGGCGGCAACGTCAATTACGGACAGGTTGCTTCCGATTTGATGGTTATAGAACTGACTCAACAGGCGGACGTAGTGAACCGGGATCAAATGAAGAAGATCCTGGAAGAGCAGGGAAGGCGTTACGACGAGCGATTCGATCGCAGTCAGACCGGTGAAGTCGGCAAACTGTTGGGGGTGGATGCGATCATCAGCGGTAGCATTACTTCACTTAGCGCCGAGCAACAGAATTCCGGTGGATTGACGAAAAGCGTGGGCGGCCTGATTCATAAGGGCCCCAAGATGGATGACAATTCAACGACAGTGAAGGTGCAGGTTACAGTTGTTGCCGAAGCGATCAGCACTGTTACGGGCAGGACGGTGGCTTCGGGCAAAGGCGTCGGAGTCATCAAGAAGACCACGGCCAGCAAGCTGGCGATCAATAATCAAACTTCGGGTAATAATACGGCATCGAAGAGCGGATTCGATCCTTTCGTGCGCGATGCGCTGGAGGCGGCGATCAAGGATGTTGTGGGTCAGTTGTCGGCCATGAATTCGGCTGCCGCGGCGCCGGCAACCGCGACGGCGCCGGCCAAGGCCGCCGAACCGGCAGCGGGCGGCGCGCCGGACTATGTCGCGCTGCCTGATGAGGTTGGCAATGTGGCCAAGGTGCAGGGAGATACGCTGGTGTTCTTTTTGGCGCCTGGAGCTCACGTAGCGGCTGGAGATGTCCTCGAAGTGCAGGGCGCAGAGATCACCAAGAATCCGCGAACCGGCAAGCAGACAGCGATCGGCGAAACCCTCGGTACGTTACAAGTGCAAAGCGTGTCCGGCGATCAGGCACGCGGCAAATACACCGGCAAGGCGGCGACCGATAAGGATCGCGTAGTGAAGAAAACCGGCTCGAAGTAATTATTTGAACGATTCGAGGGTCTCGCAGGCTTGTTCGAGCGCATCCAGGGATTTGGATGCGCTTGCTGCTTGTTTCTGATCCAGGAAGCGCCGCGCATTCTTCAGGTTGGCGCTGGCTTCGTTCAGGGATACTTGAATTGCGCCGCGCAACAAGCCACCCGATGCCTGTACGATTCTCCTTTGCGACTCATAGTAGCCGGCTAAGGCTATTTCCCTGCTGGAAAGCGTGATGTAGCGCTCTTCCAGGTCGTCTAGACTGGGCCCCGCGGGCTGATCGACCGGAGCCGCGGAGCCTTGATTTCCGGTAGTTCTCGAAGACGGCGTTGGGGGCGCGGGGTTTGTCTCGGACGGCTTAGAGCCGCTTGGCTTGAACGCGAGTTTTTCCACTGTTCCACCTGACGCGCGCTTGAAGACGAAGTCGCCGGCTTCATCGTCCGAGTTTCGTATCTGCGAATAGATCGGGATCTGATTGGAACCACCGGCGACGCGCGGCTTCACGAAGTCTTGGAACAAATCCTGGGCCGTAAATTCGTTCGGCTGCATCTCATCGAGGGCGTTCAGCACGGCCTTTGCGAAAATAGAATGGCCGCCGCCTCCGCCATCGGCCACTGGTTCGTTGCCGCCGCTCGACATCAGCGTGCGCGATTTCCGGGAGAGCATCTTTCCCAAGTAGACCTGCTGATCATTCGACCGCACGCGAGTATCGGCATCGCGCGTCAGGCCGCCGGAATAGCAACTGTCGGAAATAATCAAAACATGACGGGCGGGTTCGAGACGGATGTCCGTGGTGAGCTCGTCGGCGATGATCCAGTTGGAACTCGTGTCCGCTTCGGCGTCGGCGGGAAGCCAGTAGGCTTTGTCGGCTTCGCGTTCGGAAGATCCGTGGCCGGCGTAGTAGATCAGCAAGCTGTCGTTCTCATGCAGGTTGCGCCGATATTGGTTGAAGGCGTTCAAAATGTTGGCGCGCGTGGCTTCGCCGTTCAATAGAAGCGTGACGCGAAAACCGTAGCGCTCGCTCAACAGTTTGGCCACAGCTTCGGCATCGCCGGCAGCGGTTTTCAACTTGGGCAAAGGGTCGCGGTACTCGTTGATGCCGACGACCAGTGCGTAATACGCGCCGCCCCCAGCGGCATCGCGCGGGGGCGCAGGGCTAACGCCGCGCTGTTGCGTTGCAGGCTGTGCTTGAACCAGAAGGGCGGCAGCAAGTAAAGCAGCCGGAACAAATGTTGGAAGCGCTGGAAAAATCCGGGTCGTCCGCATTAAGAACCTCGACCATGGGCGTTGAAAACATTATACGAAAATGGCTGCGGGCGTCCGGCTTCAGGCGGCCAAGAGCAGCCGGATGATATCATTAAATACGCTTGGCGTTGTGGTGTTCTCCGCGCCGGTCCACCCCTAAAATGAGTACGTATCGAGCCGTTCCTAAAGTCCCCGATTTTCCTGCATTAGAGCGCGAAACTCTGCGTTTTTGGGAAGAGAATCGCATTTTCGAGAAGCTGCGGCGCAAGACCGCGGGCGGACCGCGCTGGTCGTTTCTCGATGGGCCGATCACGGCGAACAATCCGATGGGCGTGCATCACGCGTGGGGACGCTCGCTCAAGGACATGTACCAGCGCTATCACGCCATGAAGGGCGAAGAGCTGCGCTATCAGAACGGGTTCGACTGCCAGGGATTATGGGTGGAAGTCGAAGTCGAGAAGAGCCTCGGGCTGCAGACCAAGCGCGAGATTCGTGACTTCGGCATCGAGAAGTTCGTGCGCGCCTGCAAGGAGCGCGTGCTGACTTATGCGGCGCGGCAGACGGAGCAATCGGTCCGGCTTGGCTATTGGTGCGATTGGGACGATCCGGCGGTGCTGCTGAAACTGCGCGACGCGCTGGCGGATGGCGACCGCACAGTGACGGTGAAGTTGCCCAGCGGGCATGTGGAGACGGCGCGAGCGAGCGAGATCATCCGCAAGCTGGGCTCAGCAGAATATGGCGGCAGCTATTTCACGTTTTCCGACGAGAATAACTACACCATCTGGGCGTTTTTGAAGAAGTGCCACAACGAAGGCTTCATCTATCGCGGGCATGACGTGATGCCGTGGTGCGGGCGCTGCGGCACGGGGCTTTCGCAGATGGAAGTCGCGGAGGGCAGGCGCATCACGTCGCACACCTCGGTATTTGTGCGCTTCCCGGTGATCGGCGAAGAGCGGACGGCGCTGCTGGTTTGGACGACGACGCCGTGGACACTGCCGGCCAACGTGGCGGTGGCCGTGAATCCGGAGATGACGTACCTCAAGGTTCAACATGGCGATTGGAAGTTGTATATCGCCAAGGCGAATTTTGAGCGGGAGCGGCTGAGAGATTTGCAGGTCGAGGGCAAGCACGAATCGCACAAGCTGCCGTCGATCCGCACCATTCTCAAGGGCAGCGCGCCGCTCGAAGTGCTGGAAGAATTCCCCGGCTCCAAATTGCTCGGGCTGCGATACACGGGTCCGTTCGACGATCTGCCGGCGCAGACAACGCCGGCGGGCGATTTTTCGACCGGAGCTGCGGAAGGCGGCAAAATCGCGGCCGAATCGCACCGCGTGATCGCGTGGAAGGAAATCAGCGAGGCGGAAGGAACGGGACTCGTGCACATCGCGCCGGGCTGCGGCGCGGAGGATCAACAACTCGGCAAGGAAAACGATCTGCCCTTTGTGGCGCCGTTGGATGAGAGCGCGGTATTCGTGGATGGCTTCGGGGAATTGACGGGGCGGAACGCGAACGAAGTGGCTGAGACGGTGATCGCGGCATTGAAGCAATCCGGCTTGCTGGCGGCGCGCGAAAAATATCCGCACGTTTATCCGCACTGCTGGCGTTGCAAGGAAGAGCTGATCTTCCGTCCGGTGGACGAATGGTTCATTCGCATGGATTGGCGCGACCGTATCCAGAAAGAAGTTCCGAAGATCCAGTGGATTCCCTCGGAAGGCGAAGCGCGCGAGCTGGACTGGTTGCGCAACATGAGCGACTGGATGATCTCGAAGAAGCGCTTCTGGGGACTCGCGCTGCCCATCTGGGTGTGCGGCGAGTGCGAGCACTTCACGGTGATCGGCAGCCGCGAGGAACTGCAAGCGAAGGCGACCGAAGGCTGGGACGTGTTCGAGGGCAATTCGCCCCATCGGCCGTATATTGATGCGGTGAAGATCCGTTGCGAAAAGTGCGGCGCCAAGGCTTCGCGCATTGAGGATGTAGGAAATCCGTGGCTGGACGCGGGCATCGTTCCGTTCAGCACCATGGGGTATACGACGGATCGCGCGTATTGGGAAAAATGGTTCCCGGCCGATCTGGTGCTCGAGAGTTTTCCAGGGCAGTTCCGCAATTGGTTTTACTCCATGCTGGCGATGAGCGCGATGATGGTGGACCGCGCTCCGTTCCAGGCGCTGCTGGGGCACGCGCTGGTGCGCGATGCGCGCGGCGAGGAGATGCACAAATCGAAAGGCAACTCCATCGCCTTCGATGAAGCGGCCGAGGTATTGGGCGCGGAAGTGATGCGCTATATCTACGCCGAGCAGAAGACAGCGCAGCATTTGAATTTTCCGGACTTGCACCCAACCGCGAACTCCGGCCAAACGATGGACGCCGACGCTCGGCGAAAATTGCTGACCTTTTGGAATTGCTACAGCTTCTTCGTGATGTATGCCAGCGCCGACGGATGGAAGCCCTCGGGGCAGACGTTGCCGGTTACCAATGAACTCGACCGGTGGGTGTTGAGCCGGTTGCAACGGCTGGTGGCGGCGGCGCACGCAGCATTTGGAAAGTTCGAGCACTATCGGCTGATCGAGGCGTTTCAGGAATTCGACGAGCAGTTTTCGAATTGGTATCTGCGGCGGTCGCGCAGGCGTTTTTGGAGCAGCGAGCCGGAAGCGTACCAGACGCTTTACGAAGTATTGACCACCATGACCAGACTCATGGCGCCGGCGCTTCCGTTCCTGATGGAAGAGGTGTACCAGAACCTGGTGCGGTCGGTGGATTCGGCTGCGCCGGAGTCGGTGCATCTGACGGCTTATCCGCAGGTGGATGAGTCGCGGATCGACGAGGCGTTGGAAAAAAGCATTGAAGCGGTGATCCGCATCAAGAATCTCGCGCTGAATTTGCGGACGCAGAGTAAGGTGAAGATCCGGCAACCGCTGGGCACGCTGTATGTCCGGCCGAAGGATGACGCGGACCGCCAAGTGTTGGAGAACTTTGACTCTGCGGCGCAGATTCTCGAAGAAGCCAACATCAAGAAGCTGACGCTGATTGAAGACGAAGCTTCGCTGGTGAAGATCCGTCTCAAGCCCGACGCCAAGAGGCTGGGGCCGCGCGCAGGCAAGAATTTGAAGGCGGTGGCGCAGGCGCTGGGGGAGGCCGATCCCAAGGAAGTCTTAAAGGGCGGCAATTACACCGTACAGGTGGATGGCGGCAGCATCGAGCTGACGCCCGAGGATATCGTGATTTCGTACGAAGGTCCGGAGCATTTGAAGTGCGGGCTTGAACTGGGTACGTTTATGGCTCTGGACACGACAATCACGCCCGAGTTAGAGCAGGAAGGGTTGGCGCGGGATTTCAACCGCCTGGTGCAGGATCAGCGGAAGGCGCTGAATCTGGATATCTCAGACCGCATCGTGGTGAGCTATACGGCGTCGCCGCGGATCGCGCAGGCGATCGCGACGCACGAGGCATATCTGCGAAACGAATTGCTCACGGAGCACCTGCAGCGGAGCGAGGAACGGAACGGCGCCACCAGAATGTCGCTGGGCGGAGAAGAGATTTTCGTAACGGTGACTCGGGCGTAGAATGAACGCGTGACGCAGGTCCATCGGTCTGCGGCGAGCGCGGGATTGGCGATGCTCCTGACGCCACGGCTATCTGGGCACGCTTCTATCAGATCGGCTCTGACCCGACCGGATTTGGCGGCCGCGACAAGGGCATCCACGACAATTTCGAAGAGATCTCGCGGGAGCGGCGCAGAGGTTATAGCTGGTACGGAACCGGTCCGCAGCCGGCGCTGGGTGCATATAGTAAGTGGCGCCTGAATCATCAACACTAACTAAGGTCTAGAAGCGCGGCGGCGGTCGTTCGCGGCATAATAAGCAACGATCATGGAGTTGAACGCCCGGTTGGGGAAGTACGAGCTACAGGAGTTATTGGGCGGGGGAATGTCGCACGTCTTCCGGGCTCGCGATACGGTGCTGGGTCGGACGGTGGCGGTGAAGATTCTGACCGACGCGGCGTGCGAGCAACCGGAAGCCAAGGCGCGCTTTCTCGCCGAGGCGCGGCTGGCCAGCAACCTGGCGCACGACAACGTCCTCAGCATTTACGATTTTGGCGAAGACGAAACCGGCCATCCCTACATGGTGATGGAGTTTCTGCGCGGCCACGATCTGCGCAGCGCCATTCGCAAGGGCGAACTGCCCGATCTGCACGCCAAGCTGCGCATCGCGCTGCAGACGGCGCGGGCGCTGGAGTACGTCCACGCGCAGAAGGTGATTCACCGCGACGTCAAGCCGGAGAACATCTATCTCACCGGCAACGGCGTGGTGAAGCTAATGGATTTCGGCATCGCCAAGACCGAAGGGCTCGGCATGACGCGCACCGGCTTCGTGTTGGGCACGCCGTATTACATGGCGCCGGAGCAGGTGAAGGGTCTGCCCCTGACGCAACAGGTGGATGTGTACGCGTTCGGCGTGCTGCTGTTCGAATTGCTCACGGGGACCAAGCCGATAGCCGGCGATACCGTGGAGCGCATCTTCTATGTGATTCTGAACGAGCCGCTGGATCTCTCGCCGCTGGCTGCGGTGAACACGCCCGAAGCGCTGCATCAGTTGGTGGTGCAGTGCACCACCAAAGATCCGGTGGGGCGGCCGCCAGGGTTCGCGCCGGTCTGCGCGGTTCTGGAGCAAGCGCTGGGCGGCGTTAACGTGATGACAGCGACAGCGGCGCAATCGGGCGGTGGGGCGACGCCCACGCCGATTCCGCAGGTGGCTGTCTCAACTGCGCCTACCCCTGTCGCGACGCCGGTAGCGACCCCCACGCCTATGCCGAGTTCGAAGCCTGCGAGGCGCGTCGCCAACTGGATAGGCGCGGCCGCAGGGATGCTGCTGGCGGTTGCGGTTGGCGTAGTTTGGTCAGGCTACCATGAGCTGGACGTCAAGATTCGTGAGTCGGCTCAGGCGATTTCGGCGGCGGGAATTGGCGCGGACGGTCTGATCAAGATCGAGGCGGTGCGGCAGTTTGAGAGCCTGCGCGCCGATCTGGATTTTGTGGACAGCTATCACCGCGGCGGCGGACCGATCGGTTACCGCATGGGTGCGGCGATCTTTGGCGACCTTTACCAACCCGCGCGTAGCCTTTACTTCGAACGCTTCCACTCGTTCTTTTTGGGACCGACGCAGAACAACCTGTTGCAATTCTTGCGCAGCTTGCCTAGCGCGCAAGGCGCTTCCTACGGGACGGTTCACAAAACGCTCAAAGCGTATCTTATGACAACCTCGCAGACCGGGAAATCGGACGCGAAGTTTCTTGTGCCGGTGTTGTTTCACTGGTGGGCGCTCGGATTGAACCCGGGCGCGGAGCGGGAAGCGGCGGCGCGGCGGCAATTCGAGTTTTACGCAGCCGAGGCGGCGAAAGACGATCCGTACCCGCCCGATGCGGACGCGGAAACAGTGGCCAAGGCGCGCCGTTACCTGGGCCAATTCGGCGAGGCGGACCGCGCCTACGCCGCGCTGCTGGAGGATGCGGCGGACCATGCTTCGGAATTGAGCTTCAATGGGCGGTTCCCCGGTTCGGAGCAGGTGTTGACGGAGGCGTATGAAGTGCCGGGCGAATTCACCAAGGCCGGCTGGGAATATGTTCAGGGCGCGATGGCGCATCCGGAGAGGTACATCGCCGCGGAAGCCTGGGTGATGGATGGGAGCCTTCCGGCAAGCGCCGACCACGCGCGCCTGGGAGAAGAATTGAGTTCGCGCTATCGCGCCGATTTCGTGAAAGCGTGGCGGCAATACGTGCAATCGGGCGCTCTAGGGCGCTTCGCGGATACGAAGGACGCTTTGCAAAAGCTGAAGCGGCTGGCGGGGGAAGACTCGCCGCTGGAGCAGTGGTTATCGCTGGCGGAGCAGAATACGAACGTGGATGCTTCGATTGCGGCCATTTTCCAGCCGGTGGCGGCGGCGCGCGCCGCCGGCCAACGGTATCGCGAAATGCTGGCGCCGTTGAGCGTGGCGCTGGGAAGCGACTATGTATCGCAGGCCTTGGCGGGGGTGAAGAAGATTGAGGCGACGTTCCGCGCCGATGCCGAGGGGCACGTGGAGATCTCGGTATCGCGGATGATCGAGCAGCCGATTGTGGCGGCGCGCGCGTTGGCCGGCGGCCGCTAGCGAGCGAGCGGCGCCACTTAACGCCGCGCGGTGCAGATTGCGGTGGCGGATTTCGACGGGTCGCCTTCGGATGTCGCTTTCAATGTGACGCGCGCGGACGCGCCGCGGCCTGCGGCGACGTATACCGGGACGGTGGCTGTCGCGCCGAAGGGGACGGCGGAGAGCGCGTTCGCGAGTTGGGCGTTCCATCCTGCGCCATCCACGGAAACCGAGAGGCGGTAGAGGTCTTGGTTATAAGGCGCAGCCGAGGACCCCGCGGCGCCGGTGTTGGTGAGGGTGAAGGAGCACGCGCCGCCGGCCTTCGCCGCAAGAGTGACGCCGCGGGTCTGTGGGCCAGCTCCATCCAGCGAGCGCACGCCGATGGTATAGGAGAGGATGCCGCGGGAATCCTTTTCCAGATCGACCACGTAGAACTGCAGGCGATTCGGCTGGTCGATCCACTCGAATTGGCTGCCGGATTTCAGACCGGCGTGGAAGAGCGCGTCGTTCAACTGGCGGTAGTCGCCGACGGTGCGCATCACGGGCTCGCCATTGGGGCGCTTGAAGTCCACCACGTGGATGTCTTCCGGATGCGCGTCGATGACGTAGGTGAACGGATGGAAGCCACCGCGTCCGCCGCCGCGCCGTTCCTGATCGAGGTTCTTGGAAAGCAGGACGCCGTTGTCGGGCGTGAAGGAATCGTAGCCGATGCGCTGCACCACTTCGAAGCTGTAAAAGTCGTACTGAGTGTCGCCGGAAGAATTGGGATTTTTGGCGTAATCTTCCGCCGGCGTATGGTCGCCGGGAGCGGGTCCATCGAGCCGCACCACCATGCCGGCCAATTGGCCCGGAGCCGGATCCACGGCGCGCGCGACGACTTTTCCTATCGCGATTCCCGCGCCGGATAGTTCACTCCGGCGAACGGTGAGCAGGGTTTCGGGACGAAGGAACTCGAAGCGCATTTTGCTGCGCAGCATGAGACCGGCGGGCATCGCGGCGCCATCGGAGGCGGGGACTACCCAGCGGCGATGGGGGCCGCCAGGGCCGTTGAACGAGCCGCGGTCCATGATGTCCCAAGGGCCGGAGCCGGCGCGCGGAAAAGGCGGCTCGTAGGGGTTGTTATTGTTGTCGCCCACGCGGAAGGCGAAGTGAACGATTTCGTGCGTGATGGTGCCGGAGCTTTCGCCCTGACGTACCGACGACAGCCCCCACTGCTGCATGGCAGCGCGCCAACTGGTCCACGGTTCGTAGCGCGTGGGCGCCCAGCGCGGCTTGCTGGTATCGGGGTTTCCCCACTCGGCCGGAATGTCTTCCTTGGTTTGGAATTTCATCTCGCCGAATTCCTGCCAGACGCTGGTTTCGTCATAGCCGGCGTAGATACGGATGACGATATCGTACTTGGACTTGATGTCCTTTCCAGCGGCGTCGGCCCACAAAGCGTCGGCATCCGGTTCCATGCGGCCATTGACCGGGACGTCGTCCGGCGCGGAGTGCTGCTGGCCGTACTCGTTCAAGCCGTACTGATAGAGGTTCTTCGGCATTTTGTAGGGGCCAAACGCGTCGAGCTTGGCGATGCCGATCTGTCCGCGCGATTGTTCCATCCAGTAGCCGTTGATGGTGTGGCCGTGATTGACGGCTGAGGGCGTGTTGTAGAAGTCGGCATAGAACTGGGCGACTTTCTCGCGCGTGACGGGGTCGATTTGCGGATTGCCGAACAGGTCGGAATGCTTGGGCAGCGTGATGACGAAGGGCTGGTCGGGAAAATCGATGGCCACCAGCGCCACGCGGAACTGCTTCTTGGTGGGCTTGAGATTGGGGTCAGCCCAATCGACGCCGGGGATGGGGTGATAATCGGCCCACGTCATGGCGTCCTGGTCCTGGACTTTCTGAGGATCGATGGGAATCGGTGAAGTTTGCGCGAGGGCTGCGGCACACGCAAGGCCAAGGGTGGCGACAAGGCGGGGAAGCATACAGGCTTATGCTATCCCAATTTCGATCGGGTTTACGGTTGTTGCCAGGGAAACGCAGTGATCCGCACTTTGGCCGAGCCGTAGGGAATCAGAGTGACGGTTTCAACCGGCGCGGATGCTGAGACGGGGCTGACGGGCAGCATGCCGGCTTGATCCTGCTCGGCCTTCCATTGGTCGAGGCGGCGCGCTTTCACGCGCAGTTCGACGGGCGCGCCTTCGGGACTGAACGGATATTCGCCGATAGGATGTTCGCGGACCTCAATTTGTTTTGGCGACCGCGACGGATCGAGCATGAGCGCGTAGTTCCACGGCGTGGTGGCATGCACCGCCCATTCGGCGGATTTCAACGGCGCCGGAGCGTCGTCTTTGAGCTTCCGCCAGTCTTCGCCGATCTTTAGCGAGTAGACCAGCGGGCCGCGTTCGAGGGCGACGGAGTTGTTGAACCATTGCGAGGAGCGAACCGCCATAGGGAAGCGAATCTCGACGCGATCGCGCTTGGCCCATTGGCGAGCGACGGTGTGGAAGGTTCCGGGTTGCACGCCGGATTCAGACTTGCCGTTGATCTTGATCGATGCGCCGTACGCCCAGGCGGGCATGCGAAGCTGCAGGTCGAAACGCGCAGGCTGGCTGGGGTTGACAGTCAGGCTGACGGTCTCGCGGAATGGGTATCCGGTGTCTTCCACAATATTCACGGTGGCGCCGGAGGCGACGGTGGCGTTGACTTCGCTCGGCCCGTACGCCGTCAGCGCGAGGCCGCCGGAGGGCGTGGCCATCCAGAGGTTCTCTACCAGCTTGGGCCAGCCCTGATGGAAATTGGCGGTGCAGCAGCCGAAGTTGGGCTCGAGGCCGAATATGTTGGAGTCGGGACCGTTGGTGGTCCATGCGCGCGGGCTGCGCGAGCACTCGATCTGATTGGGCTGCTGATCGTACTGGTGCGACCACATATCGGCCGCAATCGTGCCGGGGAGCGCGTTGAACGCGATTTTCTCCAGGCGGTCGCCGATGGAAGCGTCACCCAAAACGCGAAGAGCGACTTCGAGCGAAAACATGGTCTCGACTATGGCGCAGAGTTCGGTTCCCTGCGTGGGGTTCAAGCCAGCGAGATGCTCGTCGGCGGAGAAGATTCCGTTAGGCAGGCCATGGTAGCGGTAGATGGCGTTCAACTGGCGGTAGAAGGCATCGCGGTCGTCTTTGGAGCCAGTGATGAGTGACCATAGGGCGGCGGTCTTCAGCGCCTGGCCGTGGTTCACGCCGTGCGTATCCAGCTTGGCATTGGGCTTGGCGACCTTGGCTTTGGCTTGAAAATCGGCGAATTGGCTTTCCCAATCGAAGCCCTGGCTGTGCAGTTTGCGGGCGAGCTCCAGAAGGTTCGCCTCGCCGGTGCGATTGTAAAGCCACAGGATGGAGAGCACCTCATCCTGCCAGCGGAATTTCGCCCATTCCTTAAGCGGCCGCGCGTCGGCTTCCCGCAGGTGGTAGGCAAAATACTTCGACATCAGCGGGATCACGCGCGCGTCGCCAGTGGCCTCCTGATATTGAGTCAGCGCCTTGAGCATCACCATATTCGGCCACCAATCCTGATTCTTGGGCGGCCCGATAGCGCCGTCGGCGCGCTGGTGATCGAGCGTCCAATCCATCCACTGGCGCACTTTGGCGATCAGGCGCTGGTCACCGGTGAGGTAGGCGAGCGGGACGAGACCATCCATGAAATAGGGGCCGCGCTCCCAGCTTTCGCCGGATCCGCCGAGCCAGCCGCTGTTAGGCCCGACGTCTTTCCAGAACTCGTCAAGGTGGCCGCTGAGGCCGGCGGCCTGAATTTGCAGTTGGCGCAGCAGCCATCCGCGAGGTTGGACGGCGGTGAGCGGCAGCGGATTGAGAGCGTTGGGCGCGAGCGGCGGGCGGTTGGGGACGGCCCTCGATTCCGGCGGTGCGGAGGGTAGGAGAAAGCCGGCGAGCAAAAGGAGACCGATAGTGAGCCCGATACTGCGTTTCATAGACGGCATTCATCTTCTCATGGGGCGCTTCCGGCAGGTTCGCCGTCACGCCATCGTAATTTTATAGCCCCAATTTCCCCTTTACACTTCCGGCCTTTTCGAAGGAAACTGAAGGTTTACAGCGGGTCGCGGAGGAATTCCGTGCGTGCCCGCGAGTACAAGGAGAAGCTGTTGGAAAGAAACGGCCGCAAAGGCTCGATGGTGATTGAGCCCACGGAACGATGGACACCGCAATTGGCGAGCGATCTCTACGATGTCGCGAGTTGGGGCAAGGGATATTTTTCGGTGGGTGAGAACGGGCACGTACGCGTGCATCCGGAAAAGGACCCGGCGCGCTCGATCGATCTCAAGGAATTGGTGGACACGCTGGTTTTGCGCGGCATCAATCTGCCGATCCTGATCCGCTTCGCCGATATTCTGAAGCACCGGCTGGGCGAGATACACAGCGCTTTCGCGACGGCGATTGCCGAGCATCATTATCAAGGCGGCTACTGCTGCGTGTATCCCATCAAGGTGAATCAGCAGCGACAGGTGGTCGAGGAAGTGCTCGAATTCGGCAAGCCCTACCGCTTCGGGTTGGAAGCCGGATCGAAACCGGAACTGATGGCGGTGATGGCGCTGGCGGACAACGAAACGCCAATCATCTGCAACGGCTTCAAAGACGATGAGTACATCGAAATGGCGATGCTGGCGCAGAAGGCGGGGCGGCACATCATCCCGGTGGTCGAGAAGTACACCGAACTGCACCTGATTCTGAAATACAGCCAGCGCGTGGGCGTGCGGCCGTCAATCGGGCTGCGCGTGAAACTGGCGAGCCGCGGGTCGGGGCGATGGAAATCGTCGGGCGGGTACCGTTCGAAGTTTGGGCTTTCCGCGACGGAAGCCATGCGCGCGCTGCAGGAATTGAAAGACCTCGGCATGGCCGATTGCCTCAACCTGCTGCATTTCCATCTGGGCAGCCAGATCACGAATATCCGCCAGATCAAAGGCGCGGTGAATGAAGCCGTGCGTGTGTACGTCGATCTGGCGCGCGCCGGCGCAGGGCTGAAGTTTCTCGACGTGGGCGGCGGACTCGGCATCGATTACGACGGCTCGCAAACCGATTTCGAATCGAGCGTCAACTACACGCTGCAGGAATACGCCAATGACATCATTTACCACGTGCAGAATATCTGCGACGAGGTTTCGGTGCCGCACCCGACCATCGTCACGGAAAGCGGGCGCGCGATCGCCGCATATCACAGCGTGCTGGTGTTCAACGTTCTGGGTGTTTCCGGGATGGGCGAGACCGACACGCCGCCGGAGCCGCCTGCCGATGCCGAGCAGCCGCTGATCGACTTGCAGGAAACGTTCCGCGGGCTGTCTTCCAAGAATTTGCTCGAGAGCTATCACGATGCGCAGCAGGCGCTCGACCAGGCGCTGAACCTGTTTAGCCTGGGATATCTCTCACTCGAACAGCGCTGCGTGGCGGAAAATCTCTACTGGGCCATTTTGCGTAAGGTCCAGCGCCAGGCGCGCGACCTGGACTATTTTCCGGAAGAGCTGGAGGGCATCGACGCGATGCTTTCCGATACCTACTTCTGCAATTTCTCGCTCTTCCAGAGCATGCCGGATAGCTGGGCCATCAAGCAGTTGTTCCCGATCATGCCGATCCATCGGCTGGAGCAGGAACCGACGCGGCCGGCTGTTTTGGGCGATATCACGTGCGATTCCGACGGCAAGGTGGATGCGTTCATCGACCGTCGCGACGTGAAGCGCACGCTGCAACTTCATCCGTTCGAAGGCGGCGCCTATTATCTGGGCGCGTTTTTGTTGGGCGCATACCAGGAAATTCTCGGCGACCTGCACAACCTGTTCGGCGATACCAACGCGGTTCACGTGCGGCTTGGTCCGGCGGGAGAAACGATTCTCGATTCGGTGATCAAGGGCGACACTGTGCGCGAGGTGCTCAACTACGTACAGTTTTCGTCGGATTCGCTGGTGACGCGCATGCGCCGCGATGTGGAAGCTGCGCTACGCGAGGGACGGCTCACGTATGAAGAGTGCGGCTCGCTGCTGAAGTTCTATGAAGAGGGCCTGCACGGTTATACGTACCTGGAAGACGTGCACGAGCACTAGCTTTCGCTTGTGTGGAGCTTTCCACGCCGTCTCAAAGTCCTGACACGGCGCGCTTCGGCTTGATTCGCAAAAATCTCTCGAAACCTGCGCCAAATGGCCCCTCGACCGCTTGGCGGCGCGATTGCCATGGAGGGCGCCGTGAAGCCTGCGCGCTTCACAAGGAGAAGAGAGAATGCTCACCGTCAAGTATCTGCTCGAAGCTGTAGGATTCGCGCTGCTGGCCGCGGCCGCCGCGGCTCTGCTTCGCGACGTATTTCAAGTCTGGCAACATCCGCCGGTAAACGGCGCGGGGGATTCGGCGGGCGCTCCGCCGCGACTGCGCTGGAAGGCCGCGGGAAGGCTGGTTGCGCTGGCCGTGCCGGCGTTGTTGATTGGCGCGGCGATTGTCGTGGTGCCCACAGGGATGGCTGGCGTGCGCGTAAGCCAGATTTCGGGGACCGTGCCCGGGACGCTGTATCCAGGACTTCATTTCGTTTTTCCGCTGGTGCAGAGTGTGGCGCTGTTCGATACGCGCGACCAGCTATTTGAGACCACCCTGGGCGAAAAGACCGTCCAGCCGCTTCGCGTCTACACGAAGGAGGGGCTGTCGGTTGGACTGGCCGTGGAAGTGCGCTATCGCATCGATCCGCAGCGGCTGGCTTTCGTTCAGGCGAATCTTCCCCAGCCGGTGGATCGGGAACTCGTCCCGCCGATGGTTGCGAGTTCATTTCGCGAGATCGCAACCGGTTACCTGGTCCGCGATCTGTTCGCCGTGAAACGGGAAGAGATTCGCAGCGCGGCCGCGAGCGCCATTACCCGGCGCCTGCAACCCGACGCCATTGTTGTGAAGGAAGTCCTTTTGCGTGACGTCGAGCTGCCCGCCGAATACGCGAAGGGCCTCGAAGGCGTACTACTCAAAGAACTGGAGAACGAGCGTCTGACGGTGGAACTGGAAACGAAACAGAAGCAGGTGAAGACCGCCGAACTCGAAGCCGAGGCAGACAAGGCCCGGCAGGTGAAGGCGGCCGAGGGGCAGGCGCAGGTGACGGTGCTTCAGGCCAAGGCGCAGTCGGACGCAATGCAATACACGCTGCCGTTGAAGCAAAAACAGATCGAGCAGACACGGCTCGAAGCGGAAGCCAAGGCGCAGGCCAAGGTGATCGATAGCAAGGCGGAATTGGAGCGGCGCAAACTTTTGAACCAGGCCGATGGCGACCGAGTGGAAGTCCTGTCGAAGGCCGATATCGACAACATGCAACGCGAGGCAGGCATTTTGAAAGATAACCCGATTCTGCTGCAGAAGATCATTGCGGATAAGTTATCGGACAAGGTGCAGATCATGATGGTGCCGAGCGATGGGAAATTCTTTTTCGCGAACGATGTGATGCATGGGGCGCTGCCCGCGATGGCCGCGCCCACAACGCCGGTCGAACGGCAGAATCAGTAGGGCTGCGCGCGGCGCACGCGCTCGGAATGGGTGAGTGCGCCGCGTTACTGGCGGCGTTGCGCCATGACGCGCTTGGCGTTTTCTACGAGACCGGCGGCCTTCGGCATGGAATCGATCGCCTTGCGCACTTCGGGGTCGGTTTTGGCGAAGACCTTGTCGCTATCTTCCACGCTGAAAGCGAAGACGTACATTTCCTTGGCCATATCGCGCTTGATCCACTCGCGGTCACGCGTGAATTGGGCATCATCGAACTCGAAATGCTGATCGTGCAAATAGCCGCGCAGATCGTCGAGGGTTTGTTGGCCGGGCATCCACCCGGCGGGCAAGTTTCGCGGGTGCGTCGTGAAATACGAGCGCGAGAACTGGAAGAGGTAAGTGCGGTAGAGCTGATTCTCAAGCGCGTCGAGTCGCGGCGTGCGATATTCCTCGTCGGGGGTGATGCCTCCGCCGCCATAGACGGTGCGCCCGGCGCTCGTCATTTTGACGTCGTTGGGATTTCGCGTGATGCCGTCCTTGTGATAGCGGTAATCGTAGAAGGATTCGTGGGAGTAGTCGCGCTGAATCAGGCGGCCGCTGGGCGTGTAGAAGTGAGCGGTGGTCAGAGCCAGCCCGGAACCATCGGACAGAGATAAGACGGATTGCACGAGCCCCTTGCCGAAGGTGGTTTCGCCGAGAATCCAGGCGCGGTCGTGATCCTGCAAGGCGCCGGCGACGATCTCAGACGCCGAAGCGCTATAGGCATTCACCAGCACGACGACGGGATAGTCGCGCCCGCGCGATCCGGTGCGGACGGTGTAAGTCTTGGCCGAATAATCGCGGCCGCGCGCCGAGACGACGGTCATGCCACGGCGCAGAAATGCGCCTGCGACGTCTACTGCCTGGTTGAGAATACCGCCGGGATTGTCGCGCAGATCGAGGACCAAGCCCTGGAAATGGCTCTGATCGAGACGCTGCAGATTATCGTCCAGCTCGCGGCTGGTGTTGTCGTCAAAACTTGCGATCTTGATGTACGCGATGCCGGGCGCGGCGTAGAATCCATCCGGCACGCTCTTGCGCTTGATCTCTTCACGTGTGACGTTGAAAGTGAGATAGCCGGTGCGGCCTTCGCGCGAGACCACAATCTTGACCGGAGTGGCGCGCGGCCCTTTGAGCAAGTCGGCGATTTCGGTGGTGTTCAAATTGTCGGTGGGCTTGTCGTTGATGGAAACCAGGACATCGCCCGGACGCAGCCCCGCGCGATACGCAGGCGAGCCCGAGAACGGCGCCAGCACGACGGTTTTATTGTTGCGCGGTCCAACTTCCATGCCGACGCCGAAATAGTGGCCTTTCTGCTCGTCGAGCAGTTGGCGGAACGCGCGCGGATCGAAGAACGTAGTGTGCGGGTCGAGCGTCGCCAACATCCCCGGAATCGCGCCCGCATAGATAGCCTTATCGGGGTCGATTGGGTCGGCAAAATTGTTGTTGACCAATGTGTAGAATCGCTCAAACGCTGCGGTTTCGTTGGTGGTTCCGGAATCGTTCAGATCGGGCACGTCCATCGCGGCCTGAACCACGCCACCGTAGCGTCCGCCGAGGTAGGAGAACGCTAATACGATTGCAGCGGAAAGAAGAAAGGAGCGCAGACGACGCGCCATGACTCCAGTATAACGTGAGGCTAGTTAGGGCTTGTCTTAGGTCGCACGGTCACTCATATCTCAGCGCAATCATTGGGTCTACGCGCGTGGCGCGGCGCGCGGGCAGGTAGCTGGCCGCCAAGCCGACGGCCAGCAGGATGGCGGCGACGGCGGCGAAGCTCCAGGGGTCGCCGGGCTTCACGCCATACAGTAGACTCCCCAGTGATCGGGTGAGGGCTAACGCTCCGGCGACGCCAGCCGCGAGACCGATGCCGATGAGCGCGGCGCCTTGGCGCAAAACCTGGGCCAATACGTCGAGGCGGCTTGCGCCGAGCGCCATGCGGATGCCGAATTCGTTGGTACGGCGGGCCACCGAGAATGCCAGCAGGCCGTATATGCCGATCGCGGTCAGCGTCAGCGCCAAGCCAGCGAAGATGCCGAACAGGCCGGCGTCGAAGCGCGATGTGGCTGTAGTGGCGGATACGATTTCCTGCATCTCTTGCATGCGGCGGATGCGTTGCTGGGGGTCGATATCGGCGACGGCGCGGCGCAGGCGCTCGCCGAGCCCCGCGGTGGAATCGGCGCGAACTACCCAGGACATGCCGCCGCCGAACTGGCCGGCTTGAGCCGCCGGAATGTAGACCGTGGGCAACGGCGGTTCCTTCAATAGTTCGGTCTTGGTGTCGGCGACCACGCCGACCACCTGGCGGGTCGGCTCGCCGGCTCCAAGAAACGTGCGGCCCTGGAATTTGCCGATCTCGATGCGGCCCTGCGTGGGGTCGGCATCGCGCCACCATTTTCGCGCTAAGGTTTCGTTCACCAGGATCACAGCAGGGGCGGAAGCGGAGTCGTTATCGGTGAAGGCGCGGCCGCGCGCGATGGGAATGCGCAGCGCGACGAAATAACCGGGTGTGACGGAGCGAATTTCCATTCCGCCGATGGATTGCTCGGGATGGCCTTCGCGCTGCGTCGGGTAATTCGAGTGGCCCATCAGTGGCAGCATGCTGGCCGCGGCGGCGGCGCGCACGCCGGGAATCGCCTGAAGGCGCTGCAACAGCTCGGTGTTGAACGAATCCTGCGCCGCCGGGTTGCGATAGCGCTCTGCGGGCGTGGCGAAGGTGATCACGTTTTGGGGTGCGAAGCCCAGCCGCTCGGCGTGCAGGCGGTAGAGGCTTTGGATCAGCAAAGCCGCCGAAACCAGGAGCGTCACGGAGAGCGCGACTTCACTTACGACAAGAACACTGCGCGCGCCGATGCGCCCACCACCGCCGGTGGCGCGTCCGCCGGATTTCAGCGTCTCGTACACCGCGAGACGGCGCGCGGCGAAGAAGGGCGCGAGGCTGAAGCCCAACGCCGTCGCCGAGGCGATGGCCAGCGTGAAGGCGAGGACTGTGCCGTCGAGCCGGATCGGTTCCGAGGAAGGCAACTGGAAGGGAACGAGACTCGTAATGCCGCGCAGTAGCCACCCCGCGCCAATCAGGCCGGCGACGCTTCCGGCGATGGTCAGCAGCGCATTCTCGGCCAGGAACTGACGCCATAAGCGTCCGGCGCGGCCGCCCAGGGCAAGGCGGACGGCGATTTCCTTCTGCCGTGCGGCAACGCGAGCCAGCAGCAGGCTGGCGAGGTTCAGGCAGGCGATGAGCAGCAGCGCTGCCACGGCGCCGAATAACAGGAGCAGCGTCAAGCGCACATCGCCCACCAGCCATTGCTGGTAGGGAACAAGCGTCAAACCCTGGTGTTTGCGCGGTCCTTTGCCGGATGTGCGGAAACTTTCCGAGACGCTTTGCATCGCCGCTGATGCCTGCGCCAGACTCACGCCCGGTTTGAGGCGCGCGAGCATGCGCGTATTCGTACCTGCGTCGTCGGGGCTGCCGGTGACGCGCAGAGCGACGTAGGCGTCGGCAGAGCGCGGGTACCAAAAGGCACGCGGGGTTACGCCGACAACGGTGAAGGCGACGTTATCGAGCGTGATAGTGCGTCCCACCACGGTTGTATCGGCTCCGAAGGCGCGCTGCCAGAATTCGTTGCTCAGCACGATCACGCGCTGCGAGTTGGGACGCATCTCGGCGGCGGTGAACTCGCGGCCGAGGGCAAGACCCACGCCCAAGGTGCGGAAGAAATCGCTGGTGACGGTCTTTACATCGATCGATTCCTGGCGCGCGCCGATCGCGATGCTGCGTTCGTTATCCGCGCGGTCACCCGCCGCCGAGGCAAACACCGCGGTGTTGTCGCGCCAGAATTCGAACTCGGCCATGGTCACGGCTTCGCCGCCGTAATGCTGCATGACCAGCATCAACTGCTCGGGGGCCGGATAGGGCAGCGGGCGCAGCAGAACCGCGCGAACCACGCTGAAGATGGCGGTATTGGCGCCGATGCCCAACGCGAGGGAGAGAACGCCGATCAGCGTGTAGGCAGGGCTTTTGAGCAGTACGCGCCAGCCGTAAGCGACGTCTTTGATCAGCGCATCGAGAAATCCGGCGGTCGTCATGCGTGGCTCTCCTCCTGGACGATATGCTTTTAGACAATTTACAGGAAGAAGAGTTAGCTGGGGATCAGCCGGCGGCGGAAGCTTCGCGGTGAATGGCGTCCAGCACGCCGTTGACGAACTGCGCCGATTCTTCGCTTGAGAATTTGCGCGCCAGCTCAATGGCCTCGTCGATGACGACGGCGGCAGGCGTCTTTTCGGAAGTCATCTCGAAGACCGCCAGGCGTAAAATGTTGCGGTCGACGGCGGGCATGCGCTCCATGCGCCAATGCTCAGCGTGCTTGGCGATGCGGATGTCGATGGCTGAGGCGTTGCGCACTGCGCCGCGCACGAGCTCGGCCGCGAAGCCGTCGCGCTCGGGCTGTTCTTCGGAATAGAGCGTCTGAAAATAGGCGTCGATAGCTTCGTCAACGGGCTGGTGGCGCGCGTCCCACGAAAACAGGATCTGCAGCGCCCGCTCTCGCGACCGGCGGCGGGATGGCATCAGGCGCCCTGCCGCAGGGTGCGCATGAGATCTGCCATCTCGATGGCGGTCATGGCGGCGTCGAAACCCTTGTTGCCGCTTTTGCCGCCCGCGCGGTCGATGGCCTGCTCGAAAGTGTTGGTGGTCAGTACGCCGAATGCGACCGGAATGCCGCTTTCCGCCGACACTTTAGCGATTCCGGTTGCCGCCTGGCCCGCGACGTAATCGAAATGCGGGGTATCGCCGCGGACCACGGCGCTCAGACAGATAATGGCGTCATGCCGCTTCTGGCGGGCCAATTCGGCGGCTACGAGCGGGATTTCCCAGGAACCAGGCACCTTCACGGTTTCCACCTGCTCCATATCGGCGCCGGAGCGGGCGAGAGCGTCGAGCGCGCCGGCGAGCAGGCGCTCGGTCACGAAAGAATTGAAGCGGCTGACGATGATGGCGAAGCGTAGACCGGCGGCCGAGAGCCGGCCCTCGAATGTTTTTGGCATGTTCACTTTCCTGCGAAGACTGCGCGGCGCTTTTCGAGAAACGCTTGCGTGCCTTCGCGCCGGTCTTCCGTGCCCACGCTCAGGCCGAACGCGGCGGCTTCAAAACGCAGGCCCTCTTCCAGGCCGAAATTGAGACCTGTATCCACAGCGTCCATGGTCAGGCCGACTGCGAGCGGCGCGTTGGCGAGCACCTTCTCTAGCCAGGCGCGGCTGTGGTTGAGTAACTCGGCTTGCGGGACCACGGCGTTTACAAGACCGATGCGATGCGCTTCCGCGGCCGTGATCTGGTCGCCCGACAGCAATAATTCCAAGGCGCGCCCCCGGCCGACGAGGCGCGGCAACCGCTGCGAGCCGCCGTAGCCGGCGATGATGCCAAGTTTCACCTCGGGCTGCCCCATCTTGGCGGTGTCGGCGGCGAAGCGGACGGTGCACGCCATGGCGAGTTCCAGACCGCCGCCCAACGCGTAGCCGTTGATGGCCGCGACCGAGGGCTTGGGGATAGTTTCGAGCAAGCGGAAGGCTTGTTGACCGCGCAGCGCGAACTCGCGGGCTTCAAATGCGGTGAGACGCGCCAGTTCGTTGATATCGGCGCCGGCCACGAACGCCTTTTCGCCCGAGCCGGTCAGAATCGCGGCCCGGATGTAAGCGTCGCGCGCGATTTGTTCAAATGCATCGCGCAATTCCGCCACCACCTCGCCCGAAAGGGCGTTAAGTTTGCCGGGGCGGTTGATCGTGACCAGAGCAATGCCGCGATCATCCGCTTCGAACAAAATGTGGCTATAGGGCATTACCGAATTATTCTAGCGCACCTTTCTTAAAGTGTTGATTTTCCGGTGTTAAGGCGGATGCAATTAGCCGTAAACAACAGCGTTCCGAGCTACACTATGCATTCGTCAAAGCGGCGTTTCGTGAAACGGATCCTTTTCATCTTCGGCACGCGGCCGGAAGCGATTAAGCTGTGCCCGGTGATCCGGCAAATGCGCGAAACGGAGTCCGGTCTGCAGGCCTTGGTCTGCGTCACGGCGCAACACCGCGCGATGCTCGATCAGGTGCTGACGTGCTTCGATCTGCGGCCGGATTTCGACCTTAACCTGATGACCCACGGCCAGACGCTGGCGCAGGTGACGAGCCGCGTGCTGGCCTTGCTCGACCCGGTGTTAGCCAAGGAACGGATCGATATGGCGGTGGTGCAGGGCGACACGACCACCACCATGGCGGGCGCGATGGCGGCTTTCTATCACGGCATTCCCGTAGCGCACGTGGAGGCGGGGTTGCGCACAGGCGACCTGGCGCAGCCGTTTCCCGAAGAGATGAACCGCGTGGTGACGACGCGCTTTTCGGCGCTGCATTTTGCGCCGACGGACGGGGCGCGAAAGAACCTGTTGGCCGAGGGCATCGCGGATGAGCGCATTTTCGTCACCGGGAACACCGGGATCGATGCGGTGCTGTATATGGCCGACGCGTTCGAACAGGGCGCGATGGCCGCGCGGCATTGGGAATGGCTGGATGCGGCGAAGAAGCTGGTAGTGGTGACGGCGCACCGCCGCGAGAGCTTCGGCGATGGCATCGAGCGTATTTGCGAAGCATTGGCGGAACTGGCGAAGCGCGGCGACGTGCAGATTGTTTACCCGTTGCATCGCAATCCCAACGTGGTTGGTCCGGTCACGCGGCGCCTGGCAAGCTTGCGGAATATCGTGCTGCTGGAGCCGCTCGATTATCCGGATTTCGTCGATTTGATGCGCCGCGCGCGCCTGCTGCTGACGGATTCGGGAGGTATTCAAGAGGAAGCGCCGTCGCTGGGTAAACCGGTGCTGGTGATGCGCGAACGCACGGAGCGGCCGGAAGCGGTTGCGGCCGGAACGGTGAAGCTGGTGGGTTCGGATTCGCGAAAGATTGTGGCCGAGGCCAACCGGCTGTTGGATGACGATGCCGAGCATGGCCGCATGTCGCGCATTCACAACCCGTATGGGGACGGCCGGGCGAGCGGGCGAATTATCGATGCAATTTCGTCGTTCCTGAGACAATAATTGCTTATATTGGCCTTGAGTTGAGCATGAAGCTTTCGATACTAATTCCGGTATACAACGAGCGCGCGGTGGTGGAGCGCTCCATTAGCTTCGTGCTGGCGGCGCCGTTGCCCGAGGAAATGGAGCGCGAGCTCTTGATTGTGGACGATTGTTCCACGGATGGGACATTCGCCATCCTGGAGCGCTTGGCCGCGACGCACCCGGAGATACGGCTCTACAAACACGAAAAGAACGCGGGCAAGGGCGCCGCGGTGCGCACGGCGATCGGTCACGCCACCGGCGATTTCTCGTTGATTCAGGACGCCGATCTGGAGTACGACCCCAGCGAATATCCGCAGTTGTTGCGTCCCATGCTCGATGGGCATGCCGACGCCGTTTTCGGCTCGCGCTACATGGCGGGGGACCAGCGCCGTGTGCTGCCGTTCTGGCACACGATGATCAACAAGACGCTGACGCTGACGGCCAACATGTTCTGCAACCTCGATCTGACGGATATGGAGACCTGTTACAAGGTCTTTCGGACCGATCTGTTGAAGAGCATTCCGATTCGCTCCGACCGCTTCGGTTTCGAGCCGGAAATCGTGATGAAGGCTTCGAAGCGCAAGATGCGCATTTACGAGGTTCCGATCAGCTATCACGGCCGCACGTACGAAGAAGGAAAGAAGATCGGCTGGAAAGATGGCGTCAAGGCGCTGATGGTGGTCTTGCGCTATTGGGTGATCGACGATCTTTATGCGACGCCCTACGGCCGGGGCGTACTCAATAATTTGTCGGGGACGCCGCAGTATTTGAGCTGGTTGGCGGGGACTTTGCGCCCGTATCTAGGCGATTCGGTGCTCGAAATCAACGCGGGCATCGGTAACATCGCGGGAAGATTGATGGCGCGCCGCCTGTTATATGTGGCGGCGGAAAGCGATCCCTTGCATCTGCATGCGCTGCGCAATCGCTTTCTGAGGACGCCGAATGTGCGCGTGCAGAGTATCGATTCCGCGGTTCCCTCGGACCTGGCCGGCTTGGGCGGCGCATTCGACACGGTGATCGCTCTGAACGTTCTGGAATACATGGACGATCCGGCGGAGACGCTGCGTGGGCTGCGCGCGACGCTGAAACCCGGCGGCCGCATTATTTTGCTGGTGCCCCAGGGGCCCGGACTGCAGGGGAGCCTGGACCGCAGCATGGGACACAAGCGCCGCTTCCGTGCGGACGCTCTGCGCCGGTTGCTGGAATCGGAAGGCTTCGAGGCCGAACGGATTTGGGGATTCAACAAGGCGGGGACGCCGCCCTGGTGGTTCTACAGCAAGATCGCCGGCTCGCGCCGAATAAACAAATTCACGCTCAAAATCTTCGATAAGACGGTATGGATTTGCCGCCGCATCGACCGCATTCTGCCCTGGCGCGGGCTGTCGCTGATTCTGGTGGGCCGCAAAACCGCCGCGCCCGATCTTCCGATTGAGACGCGTCCGGAGACGGCTACTATCCTTAGTAAACAGTCGGCCTGATAACGCTTACCGTCTTGTCCTGTTGAGGGCATTCGCCTTACATTTAGGCAATTGCACAATTTCACGCTTTCCGATATTTTCGGCAGCCTTGCGGCGATCTCTATCTTCCCGCTGTTCGTTTTGGCGCCGGGCTATGTGTTGGCGTGGACGCTCGATCTCTTCGATTTCCGCCGCCGCGGAGGCCCGTTTCGCCTGGCGTTGTCTCTGCCGCTTTCGATTTCGATTGTGCCCATCGCAGTCTATCTGGTGGGGCGTTTTGCGGGGATGCCGGTAGTTTGGGGACTGTTCGGGTTGACATGGTTCTGTAGCATTTATTTGTTTTTTCAGCGCGGCCCGGGTAATTGGAGAGGGCAGGGGAAGAACAAGGCGCTTTATCTTGCTGGCCTGGTCTGGGTGGCGATCGCGGTGTTTTCGCTTTGCGATCTTCAAATCGGCGACAAGCTCTACTATTCCACGATTGCGCTGGATTACTCGGTGCGCACGGAGTTCATCCATGCCATCGGCGCGAGCGGTATTCCGCCAGTGAATCCGTTTTTCTTTCCCGGTGAGGGCGAGCCGCTGCGGTATCACTATTTCTGGCTCATTCCATGCAGCCTGGTGAATGTAGCGTGGCGGTCGCTGGTGGATGCGCGCCAGGCGTGGATCGGCGGCGCGGTGTGGTGCGGGCTCGGGTTGATGGCGACGATCGCCCTTTTCTTTCGACTCTTCGTCTATCAGGGCGCGGAGACGTTGCGGCGGCGCACGCTGATTGGAATTCTGTTGCTCGGCGTTACGGGGCTCGATATTCTTCCCAACATGCTGCTTTGGTTCCTTTATTCGAAGGGGATAGTCAATGCCATCTACCCGACCGTGGAATGGTGGAACGAGCAGATCGACAGTTTCACCTGGACCGCGCTGTGGGAAGCGCATCATTTAGCCGGATTGCTTTCGGTGTTGATGGCGTTTCTGCTGCTGTGGGAGGCGCCGCAGCGTGAGGGCGTGGCGCGATGGAAGTACGCGGGCGTGGCGGGGGTGGCGCTGGCGTCGTCGTTTGGAGATTCGATTTACATCGGCTTCGTGTTCGGAGTGTTTCTGATCGCATGGACCGGCGTGACGCTCGTCAAGAAGTGGCGCGCCGAGACTGTCGCGCTGATCGCCGCGGGCGCGGTCGCCCTGGTTTTGGCGGCGCCATATCTGGTGAGCATGGTGAGCGGGCCATCGTCGGCGGGCGGCGGCGCACTTCCGTTCACGTTCGATGTGAGGCGGTTCTTCCTGATCGATCGATTACTGAAGGCGCAGGGGCTGGGTGAGTGGTGGCGGCTGACGTTGGTGAATACTGCGTTGCTGCCGCTGAATTACCTGCTGGAACTCGGCTTCTTTCTAGGCGCCGGGATAGTTTGGTGGCAAAAGCGGCGGGCGCGCGCAGAGCCGCTTTCACGGAGCGAACTGGCGGCATGCCTGATGATTCTCACCAGCGCGGGGGTCTGCACGTTCTTCCGCTCGACGGTGATCGATAACAACGATCTGGGTTGGCGGGGCTTTCTGATTGCGCAGTTTGGGCTGATGTTGTGGGCCGTGGATATTGTTGGCGATTGGAAGCGGGCGGGCGGAGCGGTGCTGGCGGTCATGCTCGCGTTGGGCGTGGCCGGCACGGCTTACGATCTGTTCATGCTGCGGGCGTATCCGGTTCTGGCCGATAACGGCGCGCTGCCGCATCTCATCTGGATGTCGCAGGACCGCCATCTGGGCGAGCGTAACTACGCGGAGCGCGAGGCCTATGAATGGGCGCGCCAATCGCTGCCGGCGAAGGCGGTATTGCAATTCGATCCGCATGTGGTCTGGCAGGATACGCCGGGTTTTCTGTATGCCGACCGGCAGATTGCAGCCGCGGAGGAAAGTTGCCTGACGGGTTTCGGAGGATCGAAGCAACGCTGCGAGCCGTTGATGGCCACGGTGAAGATGCTGTATCCCGACAAGGGTAAACCGGCGGCCGGACGCATGGAGCCGACTTGCGGATCTCTGCCCGCGAAAGTGCTGGCTGTGAAAGATACCGACCTGGTGTGGAAGGCGCGCGACAGTTGGGTGTGGAACGAGAGGCCGGTTTTCGCGAACCGCTACATGCGCATATTCGAGTGCAACGGCGCAGAGGCCACGGAGACGCGTGCGGCGCGGCGCTAATTGCTACCATTGCCTTTCCCCAAACCCATGCGCCAGGCTGTCTTTTTCGATCGCGATGGAACTCTGATGGAAGAGGCGGGTTATTGCGCCGATCCGGCGTTGGTGAAGGTTTTTCCGGGCGTAGCGGATGCGCTGCGTGCGCTCAAGAGCGCGGGGTTTCTTAATATCGTGGTGAGTAATCAAAGCGGCATTGGCCGCGGCTTGTTCGGCGAGGAACAATACCACGCGGTGCAACGCGAATTCCTGCGCCAGACCGGTGAGTCGCTCGTCGATGCTTCTTATTTCTGTCCGGACGGGCCAGATCTGGCTTCCGCGTGCCGGAAACCCGCTCCGGGGATGCTGCTGGAAGCGGCGGCGGATTTTGGAATCGACCTCACGCGTTCCGTAATCGTGGGCGATAAGGCGTCCGATGTCGAATGCGGACGCCGGGCAGGCGCAAAGTCGGTTCTGGTGGCAACGGGATATGGGGCATCGCAGCAGTGCGAACCAGATTTTCGTGCGGACGATGTTCCGGCCGCCGCGCGGTGGATCTTAGGGCATTTGTTAGGATGACGCCAGTGTCTGAAGAAGTTAAGGAGACATCCAAGAAACGCGGCGAGCGCTTCTTCCACAGCGTGATGTGGAGTTGGTTCGCCGTAGCCGTGAATATCTTCACGGCTACGTTCGTCTCGGCATATATCATTCACAAAGTCGGGCATGAGGCTTTCGGCGTTTGGGCGCTGATCTTCACGTTGGTCGATAGCTTTTGGCTGATGGACCTTGGCTTCCGCTCCGCCACCCTCAAATACACGGCTCACTACCGCGCTTTGGGGCGGCCCGATAAAGTCAACGAGACGCTCAATACCGGACTGTGCTTTTCGGGGTCGGTTTGCGTGTTGACCATGACCGCGACGCTGCTTTTTGCGCGCGGCGTTGCCAGATTCGAGAACATTTCGCCCGAATACGCGGACATTTTTACCAGGATGTTGATGATGGTGGGGCTGGGCTGGGCCACGGGCGCGATATTCAATCTCTTCAGCGCGCTGCTGGAAGGCTATCAACGCTTCGATTTGTCGAGCCGCATCTGGATTGTATCGATCGCAGTGCGCTCGGCGGGAATCGTCGCGGTTTTGGCCACGGGGCACGGGCTGATGGAGATGGGCGAAGTGGTGCTGGCGGCGGTAGCCGTGACTTACACGCTGACTTGCTTCGCCGCGCGCAAAGTGTTTCCGGAACTGAGGCTGTCGCCGCGGCTGGTGACGCTTTCGATGTTCCGCCAAATGCTGGGATATGGGTTGCACACTTTCGGCGCGACGTTTTCCCAGCAGGTGTTGAATCAGAGCGCGCCCATGCTGATCGGCCACTTCCTGCCCTCCACCGCGTTCGTGGCATATTTCACGCAGCCGCAGCGCCTGCTGCAATATTCGGTGGATATGGTGGGCCGCGTCGGCTTCATCACAGGCTCACACACGGCGGAAATGGCGGCGCGCGAGGATTATGAAGCCATCGGGCGCATGGGAATCTATATCAACCGCTATTGCTTTATGTTGTTCGCGCCGCTGGCGCTGGCGATGGTGGTGTATGGGCGCGAGTTGTTCCGCGTGTGGATCGACCCTCGCTTCGCGGAGATGTGCGCTCCCCTGCTTCTGCCCATGGCAATCGGAACCACGCTGGCGCTGGCGGCGCAATTCAATTCCAGTTCTATCCTCTACGGATTGGGCAAACATCAGCGCTATGCGTACTCGCTGATGGTGGAGGCGGCGCTGTGCTTCGCCGGATTGTGCTGGGCCGTTCCGCGGTACGGAATTCTGGGGGCGGCGTGGGTGACTTCGACGCTGCTGCTGCTGAATCGCGGGGTGGCGCTTTCCTGGCTGATCTGCCGGGCGATCCATTTCAGCTTCTGGAAATATGTAGGCGGCATCTATGTCACGCCGCTGATTGCAGCCGTGCCCGCGCTACTGCTTTCGCTATGGGTGAAGCAAAGTTTTCTCCCGGGCAATAGCTGGCGCGAGGTGATTTGCGGCGGCGGACTACTCGCAGCCACGTACTACACTGCGGCCTATTTCCTTTGCCTCGAAAAGCAACACCGCGCGATGCCGGTCAACTGGATGAGAGCGCGGTTAAAGCGCGCCGAAGCCTAGTTTTTCATTTCGCCGATACTTCCAGCAGAGCCGGGCGCGCCGTGGAATTCACGTCCGGATCGTAGTATTCATACGCGCGCGACGCGAACGTGCGCGCGCGGATGGGATACTTGGCGCGCAAGCGAAACTTCAAGGTCACGGTCTCGCCGGGCGCGATGGCGTTGAAGTAGAGGATCGCCTGGGTCGCCGTCATGCTGAATTTTTCCAGCCGGCCGCTGGAGTGCGATGCGCTCTTCTCGCGATACGCGGATAAGTCTTCGCTCAGCAGATCGAATCCGGGCGGGATGCCGAGATCGACCATCACCATGTTGGCGGATTTCGTCATGTTGTTGCGCACCACGGCGGTTGCAGTCGCGATGTCGTCTTGCGCCAGGCGTGTGCGGTCGTAATTGACGGCGATGGAGAGCGGTTCGTGCGCGGGTTTGGCGTCCCACGGCAGAAAATACCGGCCGGCGACCTGGTAGGCGAGGCTGCCTTGTCCGCTGAAGCGAATCTCCACGTGGTTGGCGCCGCTGGAAGCGGCGACGGGCAACACGAACTGGTGCAGCAGGTCGTTGTTGTCGGCGGTAAGCGTAAGCCGCTCGACGGGTTTGCTGTTGAGCGTGATTTCGACTGTGCCCCGAACGTCGCCCGCACCTTTTTCCGTGGAAAGCAGGATTGCGCGCAGAGCCATGATGGTGGCTTGCGTGGATCCCCACGCGCCGGACGCGTCTTTCTTGGAGGCGAGCCAGGCGAGAGCCTTGCGGGCGACTTCGGACCCTTCGCCGGACTTGAGCAGCGCCTGCACGGCGAGCCCGGTGGTTTCGACGGCGGCGCTCGATCCGGTGGCATAGACGGTCTCTTCGGCGCTCCACCAGGCCTGATCGTCTTTGGTGGTCACGGCGGCCAAAAGCTGTTGCGCGGTACGCCTGGTGAACTCGCGATCTTTCCCGTAATCAGCCGCGAAGTTAGCGAGCACGGCGAGCGTGTAGGCATCGGGCTGCGGCGCGCCGTTCATGTGCGCTTCGATGAATTGCTTGGCCTTCTCCACCGCGGGGCCGTGGTAGCTACTATTTTCCAGCGCCCAGGAGATATAGGCCGCGATGCGCACGGCATCTGAGTTGTAGCGGTTGGTGGCCCCTTCGTTGATGAAGTTCGTGTCGGGCTTCCAGCTTCCATCGCCTTGCTGCTGTGCGGCCAGCCACTGACCGGTGCGCTCGATGACGCGTGGATCGACGTCGTAGACCTTCGCCATGTCCGCGAATTCCATCAGCCCGTAGGAAGTGAGAATCTTGTTGGCCGGGGCCTGGCCGAACCATGAGAATCCGCCGCCGGGGACTTCGAAGGTAAGTAGCCGCTGGTATCCGCTGGCGATGAATCCCTCGGCTTTGGCATGGATTTCCGGCGTCAGCTTCTTGGTGCGCTTCATGTAGTCGAGCGCGAGCGTGTTCGGATACGTGCTCGACGAAGTTTGCTCGAAGCAGCCGCCGGGCATGCGCAGAATGCTATCCATGCCTTCGATCACCTGGCTAAGCGGGCCGGGATAGAGCCGCACATAGACTTTGCTGGCCTCGGCGATCGATTCCGGCGGAAACGTGACGGTATGTGCGGCCGAGGTCTCGAGCCGGCCGTTGAAGACCTCGGTCTGCTCGCGCCCATTGGGCACGACTTCGATCTCGCGCACTACGATATCCGCGCGATTCGCGCCGCCGCCCATATTGGCGTAGAGCGTGAGCTTGAACTTACCGATGCGCTTAGCTTCGATGGTGAATTGCGATCCGCCGACGCGGTTGGAATCGACAGCGATGGTTTTTTCGGGGACGTCTTGCGCGAGCGTGAACCAATCGTCGGTTTGGAGGCGCAGGTTCACGTCCCCGCGGCTGGCGGAGTAGTTGTAGACAGCCACGGGGATCGAGACGCGATCGCCCTGGGTGAGCGTGACGGGGAGATCGATGTCGGTGAAGAAGTCCTGGAAGACTTTGATGGAGGATGTTCCGCTGCCGAGGGCGCCGCGCACGGTGGACGCGAAGAGCGCCATACGCCAGGTGGTGATGGAATCGGCCAGCGGGATGGAGATGGTGGCGGCGCCGGATGCGTCGGTGACGATTTCGGGATTGATGTAGAGGGCTTCGGGGAAATAGGAGCGGACGCGAGCCGCTGCGGGCGTGCCGCCGCCCGGTTCTTCCTTTCGAGTAGCGCCGCTCGTCGACTTAAACACCGCGTCCATCACCATCGCATTCGAGGCAGCAGCCAGCCTGGCCATTGGCGCGGGGACCGCTTGCGGTACGCCGCCCAGCACTCCACCCATGCCCACGCCAACTCCGCCACCCATTCCGAACCCGATGTTCGCTCGTTCCACTTTGCCGGAGTGGGCTTCGATAAGCGCTTGCAAATCGTCGGCCGTGTCAAAGCGCTTGTCTGGTCCCGCACTCCGGACCATAAACATTTCCTGGCGTGCCCAGCTGATCTTCTCCACGCGAAGGCCATTTCCCCAGGCATCCATCGCTTCAGGCGCGTGCTTGTCCGCGAGTTTGGACGCTGCTTCAACGAGGTCGTGCGGGATGCGCGTGCTGCTCAGGGCGGCGCACAGCGACTTCACCTCATTGTCGAAGCGCTTGTAGTATCGAGTCTGGTAGGCCGTGAAACGTGTCTGCGGCACGGTGCGGCCCACTTCGCGATCGAGTTGGTTCTTGTGCACAATCTCGGTCGCGGCGAACAAGGCGCGCGCGGCGCGGTCGCGCTCAATGTCTCGTGTGGGCTCGACGATGTCCGGCATGCCGATGGAGTGGATTTCATACCGCGGCTTCATGGCCTCCTGCTCAAGATAGAAAAATACCTTGGCGAATCCGGGTTGTTTTTCCGCCAGTGCGAAGACCGCCTCATCGACCACCTGCACTCCGAGCGCGGCTTGTACGCCTTCACCGCGCGAATTGGTCACGCGGAAGCGCACTCGGGCGTCGTCGCCGGGCTTGTAGGAAGCGGCGTCAGCGGACGCCTCGATCTTTAGCTCATCGGCAGGCTGTACGAAGATCAGACGGTGATCCGCGACAGGCCGCACGTCGCCGCCGATGATGTATGCGTCTAGATCGACCGTCCCAGCCATGTCAGGCGTCGCGGTGAGCGTTAATTCGGCCTGCCCATTGACCAGGTCGATATCGCGTGTGACCAGCGTCTGGTTTTCACGGACGAGGTCGAGATATGCCGTGCCACGCTGGCGGGTGGAGAACACCTTGAGTTGGATGCGATCGCCGGGGCGATATACCGCGCGCTCCGTTCGCAGCAGAATCTGATCGCCGCCACGCCGCGCGTCCAGCAGCGTGGTGGAAGTGGCGCGGTTCCCCTCGTGGTCTTCCGCGTCGATGGCCAATGATTCGGCGCCGGTTGCGACTCGCACGCTCACGATGGCAACGCCCGAGGCATCGGTGGAAACTCTGCGGTCAGGATTGCCCGGCGCGTGGACCGTGACATCCGATGGCGCCGGTTTGCCGTCGGGATAGGAGGTCAGGACGAAGACTTGGTTTTCCATGTTGGGAACCAGCAGGCCGCCTTCGGGAACGGCGGTCACCAGCAAGGGCGACTGGCTGACCGTGATCGGCTCGCCGCGCGTTTCCGAATGGCCAGCGCCGTCTTTCACCGAGGCCTCGATCAACAAGCGCGCCGCTCCCTGGCTGAGCGGCCGACCGGCGAAGTAGTTGGACAGCGGGAAATCGAAGCGATATTCGCCATCCGCGCTAGTCTCGCCTTTCGCGGCGCCCGCCTCAAACTGCTCCACATCGATGCCGGTGGCTTTGATCTGAACTTCGGCGCGGTCCACCGGCTTGCCGAAGAAGTAGTTGGCGCGCACCATGCCAGTGACGCGATCGCCGGGGCGGTAACCGTGGCGCCCGGCGCCGGAGAATTCGATGGCCACGCGGAATTTCGGCAACACATAGCGATCGACGTTCACGGTGATTTCGGCGGTGTTTGTCGCGCTCGCGCCCGCGGAATCCATCGCCGCCCGCAGATGATAGGCGCCCAGATTTACCTCGTCGGCGAGCGCGAAGTCAGCTGATGCGACGCCGAAGCGGTCGGTCTGCGTGGCTTTCTTGAAAATCTTGTTGTCGCGCGAATCCTGAAGTTCGAATGTCAACGGCCGGTTGGCGCTGGAATTGTGATTGGCGCGGTCAAGCGCCAGGGCGCGCGCATGAATCGTCTGGCCCGGTTGGTAGAGCGGCTTTTCCGTCGTTAACAGGATTTGCGCCTGATCTTCCAAGTGAACGGTCTGCGTGAATTCGGCGGAGCCGATCGGTGTATCGACTGTGTAGCGCACTGGGTAAGTGCCAGTGAGTCCGCCAGGAAAACGGAACTGCGGCTCGACCGTGCCGCGGCGATTCACCATACCGGCGAACAGCGTTTGAGGCTTGCCGCCCGCGGGCGCGAGTTCGATGCGCAGGGAGCTAAGTCCGCCGATCGGTTCGTTTTTGGAATCGGTAACGATCACGCGCACGGCCGCGCTGCCGCCGGCGAGATAGCTTTGCTGCCCGATGATGCGCAAAACCGGCATCCGCAGGATCTGCGAGATGGATTCCGTGCCTTCGGCGATCGCATCCTGTGAGTTGTTATAGGAGAAGCGGTAACGCAGGCGATGCCAGACGAGGTCTTCGACGGGCAACGGCTTGGTTAGCGCGATATCCTCGCGCCACGAGCCTTTACCACCGCCCGCGTCGGTGTTGCGCTCGGAACGGCCAATCACCGCGTCTTCGGGGTCCAGAATCTCGGCAATCAGTTTGCCGGCTCCAGCATGAGGCGCGTCGTAAGGGATGGTCGCGTGGAGCGTTCCATGCGAGTAAGTGGCGCTGAGTAGCCGGTCCGGGGGTGGCTGACTTACCACGCAAGTTACAGCCAGTAAGACGGCAATAGCCGCCACGCAAAGGCGACGATACATCGCGACCTCCACTAGTCCTGACAGAATAGACTACGGAAACATCGGAAATGTTTCCCAGTCCACTGTGCATGCTGGCTGCCGCCAGTACCACGACTAAAGATAAAGGAACTTCGAGAGTTTATAGCCGGGAGTTAGCAACGTCAGAGTATGTGGCGGGCCACAGTAGCCGAACGGCTTTAAGAAGGCTTAATCTTTTTGGCGGCGCCACTACAGGCCACTGCGTTTGATGACGTAATCCACGGCTTCTTGCGGCACGCTGAACGTCGCCATGCCGGTGTTGCCGATGTATCCAACTTCCTTGATGCCTTGCGCGCTGGTGTAATAAGCGTCTACTACGAGGCGGCGCGCCCAATCGAAGAAGAGGATGCCCGCGGCGAGTTCCGGCGAACTGTTCTCGCGGAATGCGATCAGATCGAGCAGGGCTTTTTGCTGGTCGTGCGATGCGCTTATGAAGTCTTTGCCCTCGGCGCGCTTCCGCATCGTGTCATCGATCCAGGCAAGGCCGCCGGTGAAGATCACTTTCATATCGTCCGTGCCATGGCAGAGGAAATCGATGAATTGGGCCGAGCCATTGGCGTGCGCGCCGGGTACGATCCACTCCGCGAGCGCATCGAGCGTGGCGTATTCGTGAGGGGTCAGCGCCTTCGGCGCGAAGGCGGCTGCGTGCGTGGCGGCCGGCGCTTGCTGTGCATCGAGCAGGCCTTCGCCGGCGGCAGCCAACCCCATGCCGGCTCCGAGTTGGACTAGCGCCGCGCGGCGCGAGAATCCGTTAGACATTGCCTTTCCTCATTTCTTCCGCCAAATACTCGGACGCGCGCCACGAGAACGCGACAATACTCAAGGTCACGTTCTTATCCGGATTGCTAACAAACGGCGCGGCATCGCACACGAAGAGATTCTTCACTTCGTGCGCCTGGCAATACTTGTTGAGCACCGAAGTCTTTGGGTCAGCGCCCATGCGCACGGAACCGGCTTCGTGAATGATGCTGCCGCCGGGTAAGATCGACGCCTTGGAATCGAACGGCTGGTTGCTAACCCGGCCGCCCATCGTCTCGATGATCGAGGCGAAGGTCCGGTGCATGTGCTTTACCTGGTTGTACTCGGCGTCGCTCCATTGGAAATGGAAGCGCAGCACCGGGATGCCCCACTGGTCCACGCGCTCGGGATCGATTTCGCAATAGCTGTTCTTGTTGGGAATCATTTCGCCGCGGCCGGCGAAGCCGATGCTGGTGCCGAACTCCTCGTGGATTCGCTCCTTAAGCTTCTGTCCGTAGCCCTGATTGCGCGCGCAGACCCCGGCGAAAGTGCCCAGTTGAGGCATCCCCGGGCCGCCTCCGATTTCAATGTGATAACCGCGTGGAAAATCCTTCGCCTTGTCGCCGTAGAGCCACCAGGGCATGTAGACGTGCATGCCGCCAATGCCATCCGAGTTGTGCCTAGGCATGCCGGCCATTGCCGGGATGTAGCCGCTCATGCTGTAGCCGACAGTGTCCGTGAGGTAACGGCCCAACATGCCGCTCGAATTGGCCAGGCCGTTCGAAAACCGCTGCGATTTCGAGTTCATTAACAAGCGCGCCGATTCGCAGGCGCTGGCCGCCACCACCACGGCGCGGCAGCGGATTTGCTTTTCCGTGCGAGTGGCCTTATCCACATACGAAACCGCGGTGACTTTGCCCGAAGCATCGGTGATCAGTTCGCGCGCCATCGCGCCGGTGATCACGGTGAGCTTGCCCGTCTTCATCGCCGGGAAAACCATGGCCTGGCTGGAGGAGAACGCCGAGGCTGTGAAGCAGCCACGGCCGCATTGCCCGCAATAGTGGCAGGCGGCACGGCCGTTGATGGACTTGGTGAGCATCGCCATGCGCGAAGGAATCACCGGGATATTCAGTTTGGCGCAGGCTTTCTGTACCAGACGCTCGTGCACGCGCGGCGCGATGGGCGGAAGAAAATTGCCGTCGGGCGCCGTGCGGATGCCTTCCTTGGTGCCAGTAACTCCGATGAAGCCTTCGGCCTTGTCGTAGTAGGGCGACATTTCCTGATACGTCACCGGCCAGGGGTCGCTGAGACCATCCTCAGGCTGAAAATCGTAATCGGAAAAGCGTAGCGAGATACGGCCGTAGTGGTTGGTGCGTCCGCCCAGGATGCGGGAACGAAACCATTGCCAGGTTTCGCCGAGCGCGACGGTGTAGGGCTCTCCGGGCACGTCCCAGTAGCCGTTGGGGGCGTTGAAATAGCCCCATTGCTGGCGGCCGAAATACGATTCGGCGTGCGAACCTGCGCCGCGATGGTCCACCTGATAGGGCCAGACGTGCTCCTTGAAATCCTTCTCGGGCGTCAGCATGGGACCGGCTTCGAGCAGTGCGACGCGGACGCCAGCGTCGGTCAACACCTTGACCGCTGTTCCACCACCGGCGCCGGAGCCGATGACCACGACGTCGAAAACCTGGGGCGTGCGTGCAACTTGAAACATGGTTACGTTCATTCTACTGCGGAGTACAATCATCGAGGATGCAATCGATCGATCGCCGTTCGTTATTGGCAGGAGCGCTGGCCGCGTGTGCGCTGCCGCGGGTCGCGGCCGCCGCGCCGGCAAAGATGCGGCTGGGAATTATCCTGAGTATTTCGCCGGATCCGGAAGCCGCCATTCGCCGCGTGCACGAGCTGGGCTTTCCGACTTGCCAGGTGCACGTGGGCGACGCCCGCGACGCCACAGCTGCGAAGTTGCGGGCCGCGCTGGATCGCTACCAGGTGGAAGCGACGTCGGCGGTCTTTACCGGACCCGGCCGCGAAGTCTACGATTTTTACCACGGGCCGGAGACCATCGGATTCGTGCCGCGGGAAACTCGCGCCGCGCGCATAGCCCATGCGAAAGCCATCGCGGATTTCGCGCAGAAGGTGGGCATCGTGGCCATTCAGGGACATTGCGGGTTCATCCCGGAGAATCCCAACGATCCGGTGTACAAGGAAGCGGTGGACGCGATCCGCGAGGTGGCGGCCTACTGCAAAACGAAAGGCTTGAACCTGCGCTGCGAAACGGGCCAGGAGACGCCGATCACGCTGGTGCGGGCGATCCAGGATGTGGGCACAGGCAACGTGGGCGTGAATTTCGACGCGGCGAATTTGATTTTGTACGGCAAGGCGAATCCGGTGGATGCGGTGAGCGTGTTGGGGCCGTACATTCAGGGCGTACACGCGAAAGATGGCCTGTATCCCACCGACGCGAAGAAGCTCGGCGTGGAAACGCCCATCGGGCAGGGCGCGGTGAATTGGCCGGCGCTGGTGGAAAAATTGAAGGCTGTCGGATACGTCAACCCGCTGACCATCGAACGCGAAATCAGCGGGCCCAAGCAGACGGCGGATATTGTGGCGGCCAAAGCGTATCTCGAGAAACTGATCGGATAGACATATGAGCGATCGCCGGAATTTTCTTCAAACGTTGGGGACGGCGGCTATCGTCGCGCCTCAACTCGTGCGTGGATCGGCGGCCAATTCGGCGGTGCGCGTGGGTTTGCTGGGCTGCGGCAACCGCGGCATGACGCACGCTAACAACATCACGAAATTCACGGATGCGCGCATGCTGGCATTCGCCGATCTGTATCAGGATAAGCTCGACCGCGCGCGCCAGCGCTATCCGGACGCGACTGCGGGGTTTGTGGGCCCGAAGGCCTATGAGCAATTGGCGGAATCGAAAGACATCGACGCCATTGTGATCGCGACGCCGGCGTATCTGCATCCGGAGCATCTTGCGGCGGTAGTGGCAGCGGGAAAGCATGTCTATTGCGAGAAGCCGGTGGCGGTGGATGTCGCCGGTACAAAGAAGGTGCTCGAGATCGGCCGCAAGGCCGAGGGACGTTTGAGCCTCGATGTGGGATTTCAGATTCGTTCGGCGCCGCCGTTCGTCGAGCTGGTGAAGCGGATCCATGAAGGCGCGCTGGGCGAGATCGTCTGCGGCGCGGCGTATTATTATTGCCCGCTGCCGGACTATGCGCCGTATCCCAACGCGTCGCCGGAAGAGCTGCGCATACGCCACTGGCTGCAGGATCGCGCGTATTCGGGCGACATCATCGTCGAGCAGAACATTCACGCCATCGATATCTGCAATTGGGTGCTGAACGCGCATCCCGTGAAGGCGGTGGGCGCCGGCTCGCGCGCCGGGCGTACGCTGCCGGGTGACGATATTTATTCGCACTTCGATGTGATCTATCACTATCCGAATGGCGTGCATGTAAGCTTCAGCTCGGCGCAATTCGGCAAGGGCAAGTTCGACGTGAACGAGCGCTTCTTCGGCACGAAGGGGCAAGCGCAATCGCCGTATTCCGGCGTGTTGGGAATCGTTGGCGATTCCGCGTGGACGTGGACCGGCAGCGAATCCGGGCAGGGCGCGGAATTTTCCGCATCGGGCACATTCACCGATAACTTGGCGCAGGCGGATTCGGAGAAGCAGAAAGGCTTCATCGCCAGCATCACCAGCGGTCAGTTCCACAATCAGGCGGCGGCAGGCGTGGAAACGGCGCTTACGGCGATGCTGGGACGGGAAGCAGCGTATCGCGGGCGCGAAATGACGTGGGAAGAGCTGCTGAAGAAGTAAGCCGAGAGGCGACAGGCCGGAGGCCCGTCGTACTTATGCTTTCGCCAGGGTGCTGCGTTTGCGACTGAACGGAAAATAGATCGCCAAGCCGATAAAGAGCCAGACGAAGAAGCGGAGCCACGTCAGCAACGGCAAGCCCATCATCAGCACCAGGCAGCAGACGACCGAAATCATCGGAAACAGCGGCACCATGGGGCAGCGGAACGAGCGCGGACGATCCGGCTGTTTCTTGCGCAGCACGATCACGCTGATCGAGACCAGCACAAACGCGAACAACGTGCCGATGTTGGAAAGCTCGGCGAAGGTGTCGATATCCCAGATTCCAGCGGGAATTCCAACGACGAACCCGGCGATCCAGGTGCTGATATGCGGGGTGCGGAAGCGCTCGTGCACCACGGAAAACATCTTCGGCAGAAGCCGGTCGCGAGACATAGCGAACCAGATGCGCGCCTGGCCGTATTGATAGACCAGCAGCGACGAAATCATGCCCACGAGCGCGCCTGCCGTTACGATCAGCCGCAGGCGGTTATAGCCGAGGGCCTTGAGCGCGTCGGCCACGGGCGAATCGGTGCCTAGCGTTTTATAATTCGCGATTCCGGTGAGCACCAGCGACACCGAACCGTAGAGTATGGTGCAAACGATGAGCGTGGCGATGATCCCGAACGGCAGATCGCGCTGCGGCTTGCGGCATTCCTCGGCGGCGGTGGAGATGGAATCGAAGCCGATGTAAGTAAAGAAGACGATGGAAGCGCCAGTGAGAACGCCGGGGAACCCATGTGGCGCGAAGGGATGCCAGTTGCCGGGTTTGATGGCGCCCATGGCTCCGACACAAAAAATCACGATGGCGCCGATCTTGATAGCCACCATCGCCATGTTAGTGTTGGCGCCTTCCTTCACGCCGCGCACAAGCACCCAGGTCACCAGCAGAGTAATTAGTAGAGCTGGAATGTTGAAGACTCCCGCAGGGCCGCCGGGCGCCGGAAACGGCGGATAGGCGAGCGCGGGCGGTAAGTGAAAGCCGAATATGTTGTCGAACAGATCCTGCAAGTACGCGGAAAAGCCGACGGCCACGGACATGTTGGAGACGGCGTATTCGAGGATCAAATCCCAGCCGATGATCCACGCCACGATTTCACCCAAAATGGCGTATGCATAGGTGTAGGCGCTGCCCGCGATGGGGATCATCGAAGCCAGCTCGGCATAGCAGAGACCGGCGAAAAGGCACGCAATCGCCACCAGAAGGAACGAGAGTGTGATGGCGGGCCCCGCGCCCGGGCGCCCGAGCTGCGAGGCGGCTTGCGAGCCATTCAGCACCAGATCGATCACCGTGGAATTCAGGATCGACTTGATGGGGATGACTTTGCCCGCGGCCGCGGTGCCTGTGAGAGTGAAGATTCCGCTGCCGATCACCGCGCCGATGCCAAGGGCCGTGAGACTCCACGGCCCCAGCGTCTTGCGAAGACTCCGCTGGGGATCTTCGGACGCCGCAATCAGCTCGTCGATGCTCTTCGTGCGGAAGAGTTGGCTCATGAAGAAGCCGGAGCGAAACCGCGATTAGCGCTTACGCTGGCCTTGCGTCTGATGACGAATCTTCTTCTTCATCGAGCCGCGCGCCACGCCTGCCGCGCGCTTAGCTTTCGGAGCCGCCTTCTTGCGCGCCACGCGCTTGACTTTCTTGCGCTCCACCTTGTCGGTAACGTTCTTTGTATTCATCAGTCTCGTTTTAATCCTGCGTATTTTTCAACTAGTTTTTTCAACCCGAAACGGGGAAAGTTCACTGTGATCTTAGCATCATCGCCCTCGCCTTCGCGCCGTACCACGGTGCCGGTTCCATACTTCGGATGGTTGACCGTTGCGCCGGTGCGCGCTCCTCTGCGAGGCGTCGGGGGAGCGGTGGGAAGCGGCTTGGCGGCGATGGGCGGCCGCGGCAACTGCGAAGCCGGTTGCGGCGGGGTTCCCGGGCGCTGCTGCTGTTGCGGTGGAGCCCCGGTCCGGCTGAATTGCATGCCGCGGTCGCCGAAGAACTGGGAGATGTTGTCGAGGGAGTTATATGTCTTGCCGGTAAACGTACTGCGGCGCGCAGCCTGGCGCACGTCATGACGTTCCCCGTGCAGGTTGATCTCGCCGGGCGCCTGCTCCTGCGGGCCCATGTTGGCGACGAGATGCTCCGGGACCTCGCCCAGGAACCAGGAAGGCGTGGAGCGTTCGGCATCGCCGCCGCCAAAGCGACGCCGATACTTGGCCCAGGTGAGAATCAGCCGTTTGCGCGCGCGCGTCATGCCCACATAGCAGAGACGCCGCTCTTCTTCCATGGCGTCCGGCGAGTTCAAAGAACGGCTGTGCGGGAAGAGCCCATTTTCCAGGCCGGAGATGAACACCACGGGGAATTCCAGGCCCTTGGCGTTGTGCATCGTCATCAAGGTGACGGGCGAACGTTCGTCGACATCGTCGGCATCAGACACCAGCGCCACGTGATCCAGAAAATCGGAGAGGCTTTCGCCGCGCTCGGCGGCTTCCGCCGCGGCGTTGATCAATTCCTCCAGGTTTTCGAGACGCGTTTCCGATTCGGGCGTTTTTTCCGCCTGCAGCATACGGCGGTAACCGGTGCGATCGAGGATGAACTTGATGAGATCGGGCAGCGGCGAAGAAAGCGCCACCAGAGAGGTTTCCTGAATCAGGTTGCGGAACGTCACCAGCGCCGATTGCGAACGCGTCGAGAGCCCTTCGCCGGAAATGATGCGCTCGATGGCATTCCAAAGATTGGTGCCGGTGTCGCGAGCCAGCTTTTCGATCTGCTCCACCGTGGTGCGGCCAATGCCGCGGGCGGGCGTGTTGATGATGCGCATCAGGGCAACGGAATCGGTGGTGGAAGCGGTCAGCTTGAGATACGCCACCATGTCTTTGATTTCCGCGCGCTGATAGAAACTGAAGCCGCCGACCACGTTGTATTTGCGACCGTAGCGGCGCAGGGCTTCTTCAATCTGACGCGATTGCGAATTGGTACGGTAGAGAACCGCGACGTGATCGTCGGGGTTGGCGCCTATGTGTTTCTCGATGGTGTCGGCGATGAAGAGGGCTTCGTTCTCTGCGTCGTATCCGGCGTAGAGGCCGATCATGGAGCCGGCTTCGGCTTCGGTCCACAGCTTTTTGCCCTTGCGCGCTTTGTTGTTTTCGACAACGGCGCCGGCGGCGGCGAGAATGTTCTTCGTCGAGCGGTAATTCTGCTCCAGGCGAATCACCTTGGCGTCCGGAAAATCGTGCTCGAAATCGAGAATGTTGCGGAGATCGGCGCCGCGCCAACTGTAGATCGATTGATCTTCGTCGCCCACGACGCAGATGTTCCGATGCTGCTCGGTAAGCAGGCGCATCAGCTCGTATTGGCTGCGATTGGTGTCCTGATACTCGTCGATCATGACGTAGCTCAGGCGGCGATTCCAGGTTTCGCGCGTGGCGTCGTCATGGCGCAGCAGGCGCACGGCTTCCAAAAGCAGATCGTCAAAATCGAGCGCGTTGGCGTTGCGCAGCGCCTTCTCATACTCTTCGTAGAGTGCGGCGATGGCCTCGGTTTCTTTGTTGACGGCGGCTTTGTAGACGTCCGACGGCGACTGCTTGGTGTTCTTGGCCTGGCTGATGCGCGACAGCGCCGCGCGGTATTGCATGAATTCTTTTTCTTCGAAGCCCAGCGCGCGATAGGAGGTCTTGATGATGTTGAGTTGATCTTCGTCGTCGTAGATGGTGAAGCGGCGGGTGAAGCCCGGCCGGACCCGCGAAAGCGGATCGCCATCGCGGCGCAGCAGGCGCACGCAGAACGAATGAAAGGTCGAGACGTTGGGTTCGGAATCGAGATGCGCATCCGCCAAAAGCGCGTTGACGCGCTCTCGCATTTCGGACGCTGCTTTATTAGTGAAAGTGACGGCAAGAACCGCAGAGGGCGGCACGCGCCGCGCCGTGACAATGTGGGCGATGCGATGAGTGATGACGCGCGTTTTACCGCTGCCCGCGCCTGCCAAAATGAGCAACGGCCCTTCCGTATGGCTCACCGCTTCGCGCTGTTGGGGGTTGAGCCCTTTAAGGAAATCCATTGAGCAGACAGTTGAAGTGTAGCAACTTGCGCGATGCCGCCGCCAGCCCGCTGTGATACTTTTATCTCCATGCGTCAGACCTTCGCAGCGCTTATTTGCGCCTCTCTCGCGTTCACGTGCAGCCTTACTGCGCAACCGAAACTTCCCCCAACGCCCGCCGATTATGGGCAATGGGAAACTCTGGTTGAATCCGGAGGCGGCGGCCGCGGCGGTGGCGGCGCTGCGAGCGGGTTATCCTCCGATGGTAGATGGTTGGCATACGGGATTAACCGGTCGAACGGTAACAACGAACTGCGAGTAACTAACATCGCCGCGGGCACGACTAAGACCACGGCCTTCGGCACGCAGCCAGCGTTTTCGGCGGATTCGCACTGGCTCGCGTTCAGTATCGGCTACTCCGAAACACAGGCCGATCGTATGCGCCAGGACAACCGGCCCGTGCAGAACAAGCTGGGCCTGATGAACCTCGACACGGGAGAGCAGACGACGGTCGATGGCATCCAATCCTTTACCTTCAGTCCGGCTGGCACGTGGCTGGCGATGCGGCGCTACCCGGCGGAGGCCGGAGGCGGCGGGACTGCGGGCGGACGCGGCGGCGCAGGTGGCGGACGTGGAGGGCGCGGCGGCGGTGGCCGTGGCGGCGCGAATGGCGCGGACGAAAGCACGCCCGGCGCAACGCTGATTGTGCGGCAGCTCGCAACCGCCCGCGACATGACGTTCGGCAACGTGTCGGAATTTGCGTGGCAGGATATGAAGCGCCGTGGAAACCTGCTGGCAATGGCGATTTCCACCGGCGACAAAACCGGCAACGGCATGCAGCTCTTCGATACGCAGAACGGCGCGCTGCGCGTGCTGGATTCGTCGTCCGCGACATACAGTAATCTGTCGTGGCGTAAGGACAGCGCCGATCTGGCGGCGCTCAAGTCGAAGGACGACGATAAGCACGATGGCTCGACCTATATCGTGCTGGCGTGGGCGCATCTCGGCGAATCCGGTGAAGCCGGCCACGTGTACGACCCCACCACCGATTCGAAATTTCCGGCGAGTTTGCGCACAGTCACTTACCGGCGGCCTTCCTGGTCGGAAGACGGGAATACGGTATTCGTCGGCCTGGCCAATTGGTATCCGAAGCCCCCCGCGCCGGCCCGCCGCGGTGGACGCGGTGCGGCTACCGACGCGAGCGGCGGCGACGCTGCCGAAGCTGACGACCAGCCTACGGTCGATGTGTGGCATTGGCGCGATACCGAGGTGATGGCTTATCAGGTGAAAAATGCCTCGCAGGACGGCCGCAAGAGCATGCTGGCGGCGTGGCATGTCGATTCCGGAAACCTGACCAGGTTGAGCCAGGAACTGACCGAGCAGGTTACGCCGATCAAGCATCGCAACCTGGCGTTTGCCGCGGAGTGGAAAGAATATGCGATGGACCGCAGCATCGGCCGGCCTGCGGCGGATATCTACCTTGTGGATCTGGGCAGCGGGCAGCGCACGAAGATCAAGGACAAGCTGACCGAAGATCACTATCTGCAAGCCAGCCCGGGCGGGAAATACCTGCTCTATCTGGAGCACGATCAATATTGGACGGTCGACGTCGCGACGCGCGCGGCCGTGAACATCACGAAGAATATCAAGACGTCGTTTGTGGATAAGGAATCCGACGAGACCATCCAGCAAAAGCCGGCATTCGGTGTGGCGGGATGGACGAAGAATGACGCCGATGTCATCCTCTACGACAAGCTCGATCTGTGGAAGGTTGCGCCCGACGGGTCGCGCGCTACGCGTCTGACCGATGGCGCGGCCGAACAGGTGCGAAGCCGCTACGTGCGACTCGACTCGGGCGAAGACACTATCGATCTCGACAAGCCGGCTTACCTGAGCCAGTTCGGAATCTGGTCAAAGAAATCGGGATTTGCGCTGCTGCGTCCTGGCGCCGCGCCGGAAAAGCTCATGTTTGCCGACGAGAGCATCGAGCGTCTGTCGAAGGCTGCCGACGCTCCGGTGTACGAGTATGTCTCGGAGACGTTCGAGGAATCGCCGAATATCTATGTCGGCGGCGCAGATCTGAAGGACGCCAAGCGCGTCACCGACACCAATCCATTCCAGAGCAAATATGCGTGGAGCCGCTCGGAGCTGATCGAATACAAATCGTCGAGCGGAACTCGCCTGCAGGGCTCGCTGTACTACCCGGCGGGATACGAAGCGGGCAAGAAGTACCCGATGATCGTCTACATGTACGAGAAGCTGTCGGATGGATTGCATCACTACAACGCGCCCTCGGAGCGCAGCTACTACAGCGCCAGCGCCATCACCAGCCACGGCTATTTCCTGTTGGAACCGGATATCGTGTTCACCAAGCGCGAGCCGGGCCTTTCCGTGGCCGATTGCGTGACCGCGGCGGCGAAGGAAGTCTTCAAGAAGGGCGTGGTGGATGAAACCAAAGTGGGCGTGGTGGGACATTCCTGGGGCGGTTTCGATGCCAGTTTCCTGGCGACGCATACGCATATCTTCGCCGCGGCCGTGGCGGGCGCGCCGATCACCGATTTGATCAGCAACTACGGCAACCACCACTGGAGCTCGGGAATCGCCGAGACCGACCACATCGAGACCGGGCAGCAGCGCATGGAGGTGCCGCTCTATGAAGATCTGCAGGCCTACATCCGCAACTCCGCCGTTTTCGGCGTGCAGACCATGACGACGCCGCTCATGATCGAAGTAGGCGACGCCGATGGAACGGTCTTCTACCACCAGGGCATCGAGCTCTACAACATCGCCCGGCGCGCGCGGAAGAACGTGGTGCTGCTGGTCTATGGCGGGGAAGATCACGGCTTACGCAAGAAGGCCGATCAGGTGGATTATCAGCGCCGCATCTTCGCGTGGTTCGGCCATTACCTGAAGGGCGAGACTGGGCCGGAGTGGATCACCGAAGGCCAGAGCTATCTCGACCATCAGCGCGAACTGAAGAAGACGAAGTCGCAATAACGGCGGCGGCTGCTACTATCCCGCTGCGGGCGAGCGCAGCGGGGTACCCGGTCCTGGCGGAGCCATGATGGCGTAGAGGACCACGAGAAGGAGAATTGCGATTACGATCACGTCCGAATCGGTCATGGGCAGTTCTTTCCGCCCACAGAGAAGTACGTTCTCACGAGCCGGGCGCGAGGCGGAGGAGGAGAGGTTGAAGGGCGCCTGAGGTACGTCTATTCTGTGGAAACCAACACAGTTTAGCACGTCCCTCAGTGAGACATGGAATAGATGATGTAGTTCACGCCGATGCGGATCCCCAATGCTGCGTATTCGGCGGGATAGGTGGGGGCATCCGCCCACTCCCACGAATCGCCCACGTCGGACTGGTACGTGATGGCCACCATCACGCGGCCTTTGTCATCGTAGATGCCGCGCCATTTGTCGGGACAAGGGCTGCACTTGAAGGAGACGCCACGGTTGACCGATCCCTGGCTGGCCACCTGGTAGCGGTCGTCGAGGTCATAGACGGAATGGAAGATGACGTCTTCGTTGGGGAGATCCACCACTTCGCGGTCAGGGAAGACGCGCTTCATGCTCGCCATGAAAACTTCCCATTCGCCTTCGCCCCAAAAATCGTCAGCCATGAAGAAGCCGCCGCGCAACAGGAACTCGCGCATGGATTTCGCCTGCGCATCGGTCAGGTTCCAGTGGCCCACCTGCACAGCGTATAGCCACGGCCAATCGTAGACATCGCCTTCATCGAGATTGACTGGTTGTTCGACGGAGCGCACCTGCAGGCGCGTCAGGCGGCGAACTGCTTGCGCGAAGTGGCGATCGGCGCGCGGAAAATCCTGGGTCCAGATAGAGTTGCCTTGGGTCCAATCGCCGCTGCCGTAGCGCCCGTAGCCGCCGCGATATCCGCCGTAGCGGCCGCCCGGCGCTTGAGGATACATGAGGCGCGCGAACGCCCACTCGGTTTGCTCGCGATAGTCGGAGGGTAGCGGGATATCGCCGATGCGGTATTCGACGCCAGGGAATTCGCGGAAGGGCCGCTGAAACGCAAGCGCCGTCCCGATGAGAGCCGCGCACGATGCCAGGCGCCAGAATTTCATGCCGCTTAGGCAGAGGATAGCACCTGCGCGCGCGGGCGTCCCTCCGATTTCCGGGTTACAGCGCCAGCGGAGAGGCCGGAGCGGGGGCCGGCCTCTCCGCGCTGCCGTCAGCCATTGGTACGCGAGCCGCGATGCTGCGTGCGTTCATGCATTTTCGCCTGAATGCGAGCATGCATCTGCTCAGCCTTGGCTCTCTGCGACGGCGTCAGTTCCTTGTAGAATTTGGCCATAGCTTCGCCGCGCGTGGTGGCCAGTTTGGCGTCGAGTTTGCCGCGCTCAGCGCCGAGTTTGGCGATTTGCGACGTGTCATCGGTCTTGACGGCCGCGAACATGGCTTCCCGATTCTGGCGCATTTCCGCGCGAACCGGTTTGGCGGCTTCGTGAGCCTGCGTGAAGATGGTCTTCGCTTTGGCTTTCTGCTCCGGCGACAGGTTCAATGCCGCCATCATATGCTCGCGCGCCATCTTACGATGCTCTTGCTTCGCCTGCCAGCCCTCGGCGGCTTTTCCTTGTTTGGGTTGCGCCGCGGGCGCTTGCGCCTGGGCGAAAATCATTCCGGCAGCCATGCTGCCTACCGTTGCTATTTTGATCAGTTGCCGTTTCATTGGCCAAATTACCTCTCCACCCCCGAATTTACGCCGCGAGTGTAATTTGCCTGTTGAGTGGCGGTAAATGTTTGTCAGTTGAGGTGAAGCGACGGTACGGTCGGGATGCGCGCGCCGGAAAAGCAAGTGCAGTCGGTTAAACTAGATGACGGAGGAATGGGTGAGTGGTTGAAACCGGCGGTCTTGAAAACCGTTTGCGGGGTAACTCGCACGGGGGTTCGAATCCCTCTTCCTCCGCCAGATTCTCGCCGATTTTCTAATTACCTCAGCGTCTTAAACTCCGCGGTAGACCGATCATAGTCCGTCTCCAGGTCCCCTAACAGCTTGGTCATTGCGGAGGTGGGCGCGTCGTTCGGCGACTCGATCAGGGTGAAGAGCGATTGCAACTGTTCCGACAGGCGGCTGCCCGCGAGAGAAGCGTGAAATTTCGTCCAGGCGGACGAATCGGTGTGGCGGTCGGATTCGCGAAGCATGTCGGTGGTGGAGTGCATCATGGCCGAGATCTTTTCGAGCGTTTGCCATTGAGCCTGCAGATCGGCGGATGACACCTTGAGCTCAGGGTCGAGCTCCACGGTCACTTTCTGCTCGACCGTGGCCGGTCCGGCGGTCATCTTGACCGTGTAGACGCCCGGAAGGACTTGTGCGCCGCGCGGAGCGCCGCCGCGGCCGCCGCCCTCCCCGCCGCCTTCTCCTCCTCCGCGACGGCCTCCGCCGCGCGCGCCGTCATTGCCGGAGGGCGGATTGGCGCGCAGATCCCATGCAATGCGGTGCAGGCCGCGCTCGCCGGCGGGAGCGGGAACGGTGCGGATGACTTTGCCCGCAGCGTCCTGGATCTCAAAGCGCACGTCGTCCGTTTTCGCCGGCAGGAAGTAGTCGAGGATGGCGCCATACGGTGGATTGGCCGCGGTGAATTCGGAGTCGCCTCCGCCCGCGCGGGTGGCGCGAACCGAATAACGCAGCGCCGCACGCACGGGAAACAGCGTGGCGTTCTGGGTGGCCGCAATCTGCTGGATCGGTGTGGCGTCATCCAGAATATACAGGCCACGGCCGTGCGTGGCGAGAAGAATGTCATTGCGGTCCGCTTGCAGGAAAATATCGCGCACGGCCACGTTGGGAAGATTCTTGAGATTGAAGCGGGCCCAGTGAGCGCCGGCGTCGAATGAGATGAATGCGCCTACCTCGGTGCCTAGATACAGAACGCTCGGATTTTTCAGGTCTTCGCGCAGAACCCAGATGAAGGCATTCGCGGGAAGGCCTTCCGTGATAGCGGTCCACGTCTTGCCAGCGTCGGTGGTCTTGAAAAGATGCGGGTGCATGTCATCGAGCATGTGGCGGTCGAAGCCGGCGTAGACCACGTTTTCATTGCGGTGCGAAGTCTCGAGAGCCGAGACCGGGGAAGCCGCCGGAATGCCCTTGATGTTCGGTGCGACGTTCGTCCACTGGCCGCCGCCGTTGAGGGTGACCTGGATGTTGCCGTCATCGGTGCCGGCCCAGATGACGCCGCGTTTTATGGACGATTCCGTGATGTGGGTGACGGCGCCGTAGATTTCCGACGTGCTGTTGTCGGTGAAGACGGGTCCGCCCGAGGGCAGCCATTTCGAGGGATCGGCGTGCGTAAGATCGTGGCTGATGGGTTCCCAGGTGGAACCTTTGTCGCTCGACTGGAAGATGACGTTGCTGCCGTAATAGAAAGTGTCTTTTCCAAAGGGCGAGCGCACCAGCGGGGCGTCCCAAGCGAAGCGGTAGCGCATTTCCGCGATGCCGGCGCCGTTGTAATTGCGCACCTGCGGTCCGATGGATTGCTGATCGCGCGTCCGGAGATCGGTACGGAGCAGGGCGCCGCCGGGAGTTTGGCTGAGCACGATATCGGGGTCTTCGGATTCGCTGAGGACATTGAAGCCCACGATGGCGCTGATCATGCGCCACTCGTCGTTCATGATTCCGGAAGGCTCGCGGGTCTGCGAGGGGCCGATCCAGGTGCCGTTGTCCTGCGTGCCGCCGGAGACGTAGTAGAACGGTTTCCGGTTGTCGGCGTAGACATGGTAGAACTGGCCGAGCGAAATATTGGAAACGTGCTGCCAGGTTTTGCCCATATCCCAGGACGAAGCCAGGCCGCCGTCGGAGCCCTGCCACATGCGGGATGGGTCTTTGGGATCGATCCAGAGAGCCTGCAGGTCGCCATGGACCGAACCGCCGATGCGCGAGAAGGTTTTTCCGCCATCGGTGGAAACTTGTAGCGCGCCTTCGAGGACATAGACGCGGTTTTCGTCTTTCGGGTCGATGCGGAGATCGCAGTAGTAATAGCCGCGCGTGGTGAGACCGCGATCGGTATTGACCACTTTGAAACTCTCGCCGCCGTCGTCGGAGCGAAAGAGCGAGCCTTCCTTCGATTCGGCGACCATATAGACCACGCGTGGATTGCCGGGCGCGATTTTTACGCCAATGCGGCCGAGCAGATTGGGCAGGCCACGGGTGATCTTCTTCCAATTCTGGCCGCCATCGGTGGATTTATAGAGTCCGCCGGTGACGCCGCCGCTGTCGTAGCGCCACGGTTTGCGGTCGAACTGCCACATGCCCGCGAACATGACGTCGGGGTTGGAGGGATCGATATCGAGATCGGAGGCGCCGGTTTGCGCGTCGCCATGAAGCGTGTTGCGCCAGGTACGGCCGGAATCGGCAGAGAAAAAGACGCCGCGCTCGGGATTGGGCCCGAAAGGATGGCCGACGGCGGCGACGAACACGCGCCGCGCATCGCGCGGATCGAGAGCCACGCGCGAAATCGTCATGGTTTGATCGAGGCCGCGATGTTCCCAGGTCTTGCCGCCGTCGTTGGTGTAATACATGCCGCCGCCGATGGAAACGCTGTTGCGCACGTTGGCTTCACCGGTGCCGACCCAAACGGTATCGGGATGTTTGGGGTCGATGGCGATGTCGCCAATGGAAATAGTTTCGGGGCGCTCGAAAATGGCTTGCCAGGTTACGCCGCCGTTGGTGGTCTTGAAGAGCCCTCCGGAGCCGGTAGCGGCATACAGCAGCCGCGGATCGCCGGGGACGCCTTCGATGCCGGAGACGCGTCCGCCCATCGCAGCGGGGCCGATATTGCGCCACTCGAGTTGATTGAGAAGCGCTATCGCTCCGGTCTGGGGGACGGAGGATTGAGCCGAAGCCAATGAAGCCAAAAGCAGGCCGACCGAAACAGTACGCATAACGCGATCTCCTAGCGGGGTTGGACTCTTATTTTAGCCCAAGAGCGCGGCTGTTTTGGCTCTGGAAGGGTGTCTGCTACTTGAAACGCTCTGGCTTCAGATAGCCGGCCAGGAATTGATAAATCTCGCGCCGCGATTCCTTCGCCAGCTTGGTGTCGATGCGGTTGAAGTAGTGGCCGCCGGGCGCATCCTGATAAATCTTGTACTGGAAGAGCGACGATTTGCCTTCGGCCTTGAGCGCTTCGATGAGGTGCTCCACTTCCAGCACATTGACGTCTTCGTCGTTGGTGTTGGTGTGGATCAGCAGCGGCGTCGCCAGTTCCTTGGCATGATAGACCGGCGAGCGCTTGCGATATTCCATGACGTCTTCGCGCACCGTCTTGCCGATGTGGTACGGCGCGGAATATAGCGCGGCGTATCCCGCTGGCTCGTATCCCATGCGCGCCACCAGGTCGCTGGCGGGTACGCCGGCGTAGGCGACCGCGTAATCCTTCGCGTGCTGGAAGATGTTCATCAGGGTGATGAGGCCGCCGTGGCTCCAGCCGATGATGCCGACGCGTTTGGCGTCGAGAAACGGATGGTTTTCGAGCATCCACTGCATGCCGATGTAGACGTCGTCGACTTCGCGCCCGCCGTAATCGATGGCTTCATAGAAGCCGCGGCCATAGCCGGTGCTGCCGCGATAATCGGAGGCGATGATGGAGTAGCCCTGCTCGAGCAATTCGCGAAACACGTGCGCATCGCGCGTGTCTTCGTTGGCGTGAACACCCTGATGGCAAAACACGATCAGCGGCTGTTTCTTCGATTGATCGAGGTTCTTGGGAATGAACGTGTACGCGCGGATGATCAAAGGATTCCCCGCGCCCGGCGCGTTGCGATTCGGGATGCGCGTGAGCGGCAGGCTGGTGTATTCGACCTTGTCGATCTCCGCAATGTCACCCAACAGCACGTGCCACATCAGGTCGTCGACGTGCTTCATTAGCTCGTCCTGACCGTTGTTGGCAGCGCCCGCGACCGCTGCGGCGGCACCCGGGGCTGGGGTCGCGGCTGGTTCCTGTGCGGGCGGCGCTCCGCCGCGCGCTTGCGAAAAAAGAACAGCGGCAAACGCCGGGATCAGCAAAAGGGAACGCATCTGGGGGAGAATTGGGCCGGGACGAGCCCGGCCCGCAGGGGGATCAGGCCATCACTTTGATGAAAGCGGCCTTGAACTTGTTCATCTCATCCTGGGTGCCGATGGTGACGCGAACCATGTTGGGCCAGCTCTTCCAAACACGGCCGATGTAGACGTTCTCCTTGCGGAGGGCCGACTGGATCTGTCCGCCCGGCCGGCCGACATCGATCATGATGCAGTTGGAAACCGACGGCACGTACTTGAAATTGTGCTTGTCGAGGAACGAATGCAGATCGTCGCGTACGCCTCCGATAATCTTGCGCCGTTCCGGGATCACGTAGCTGGCGTTCAAGCTCGCGATAGCGGCCGCCATTCCGGTGATGGGCATCATGCCGCCGCTATATTTGCCAAGCTGCGACAGCAGATCGGGGCGAGCGATGGCGGCGCCGGCGCGCAGGCCGGCCATGCCGTAGATCTTCGAGAACGTGCGCAGGATGACGACGTCTTTATCTTTCGCCACCAGGTCGCTGCAGAAGGGCGCGCCTGCGATATGCGTGTACGCTTCGTCGACCATCACCACCGAACCCTTCGGTTTGTTTTCCACCAGCCACTCGATATCGGCCTTCGGTGTGAGGGTTCCGGTGGGGTTGTTGGGATTGCAGATGTAGAACAAGCCAGCGTTGGGGGCGGCCGCGACCATGGCGCGAACGTCGTGCGCGTAGGTCTTGCTGAGCGGTACTGCGATCACCGAAGCGCCCATGGCGCGCGCGGAATTTTGACCCGCTTCATATCCCGGGTCGCCGCATACGAACGGCTTGGTGGGCGAGGTGAATGCGATGGCCGATTGCATCAGCGGAGCGCTTGACCCCGCGTACGCCTTCACATAGCCTCTCTTGAGCCCTTCCTGATCGCCCAGGAGCTGCTGGAAATCGTTCGTGAGGTCGAAACGATAGCGGCCTCCCTGCGAAACCAGCGAGTGGACGGCGTCAGCCGCTTCCTTGCATGGACCGAGAGGATTCTCGTTAGCGTCAATCTTGACGGCATTGTCGGGAATCTTGCCTTCGACTGCGGAAAGCTGGGCGAGGCCAGGCTCCGTGAAGAGGGGCAATGAAGCGCCCGCCGAGATGAGTGCGGCAATGCGCCCAAAATTGCGACGGGAAACGCCGCGATCCTCCAGGTCATGCCGCTGTTGTTTCGTCAATACGTTCATCATGTTGCCTCCTGAGTTCACGACGGGGGGAATGACAAGGAAATTATCATTTTAAAGAGCCGGTGTAAAGGGGGACTCTCCGCGTCAGTGTTTGGACGCAGACGCGCCGGGTAGAAAGCGCCGGTAAGTAGAGGTGAGCGGCGCGCCTATCTGTTGAGATGCGCGAGCGCTTCCCGCAAGGGTTTACTCGAGACTTGAATGAGCCCTTGGTACGGATTGTACATTTCCAAAATCATCAAAATCGCCGCGGAGACCGAGAGCGCGGAGAGAAACATGCTGACGGCTACAGTCACGTTTGCGGGCGCGAACAAGCCGAAGCTGAGAAAGAGAAGACTCAGCCAGAGCGCCAAAACGATCAGCAACGGCGTCGGCACCCCGGTAACCGTCTGCTCGAACATGAGCCAGCGCGTTCGTCCGAGATCGTTCAAGGTGCCCAGGGCGCTCGCTCTTAACGAAGTCTGGGCCTCATTTCGCGGCGTTAATTGCAGCACGGCATCGTACAGGGATTCCAGGTTGTAGGCCGCCGGGTCGGCCCAAGATGATCCGGAATGCTCATGGGACCAAGTTTGATCGACGATGTTGGCGACGCCGGCGCGCAGCAGTTCGCGGGCGCGCTCGGTTTCCGGTCCGTAATGCGTGAGTTCGCGATTCAACACCACGACCTGCGCCGACATCTGCGTCAACTCATTGACCTGCGCGTCGTAGAAGCCCTTCGCCGACGCGACCATAAGGCCGAGGACGAGCGCGACCATTGTCCCGACCAATCCGAGGGCGATCCGGATGGCGTCTTTGGATTCGGGACTGCGATGGCTCGCGGGCAACACATAGCGCAACGCCGCGCCGCATATTGCGCCCGTGAGGACGAAGGCTAAGACAACCGCACTGCTGGCGATGGGACTCATGCCGGTCGAGAGGACGGCGACGCAAAGCCGCTTGGTTTGGTTCGATGCCGCGGCGGTTTGCCAGGCGCAAAATCTTTGCGAGCGGGATGGAGGCGCTACGCCGTGAAGGAGGGGCCGTCACGACCGCGAGATATTTTGAATCCCACGGGAATTTATCGCATCTTCGTCGGCAGCACGACGCCCCTGCGGCCGACGGCGCTATTCGACTACAGTTTTCCGCTCACGCTTCGCGACGCCTGACCATGTGACCGCCGCAGCGAATGCGAAACAGGCGATTTCCAGATTTCATTTCATACGAAAGGATAGAGGAGATGGAGTACAGCATAATTTCCGGCACGGAAATGAACGTTTCGAAAATCGCTCTCGGTACTTGGGAGATCGGTGGTTCGATGTGGGGAGGCACAGACGAAAGAGAATCGATTCAAACGATTCGCGCGGCCCTCGATAAAGGGATCAATCTGATCGACACGGCGCCGGTCTACGGCTTCGGCGTTTCCGAAGAAATCGTCGGAAAGGCAATTGAGGAGAGGGGACATCGGGAAAAGGTTTTCATCGCGACCAAAGTGGGACTCGAGTGGCACAACGGCTCCATTTCGCGAAACTCCTCGCGCGATCGCATCCGGCAGGAGGTTCGCGATTCGCTCCGTCGCCTCCGCACGAATTATATCGACATCTATCAAGTCCATTGGCCGGATTCGGCCATCCCGATCGAAGAAACTGCACGGACCATGCAAGCTCTCTACAAAGAGGGGCTGATCCGTGCGATCGGTGTGAGCAATTATTCGCCGGAGCAGATGGACCAGTTCATGTCCGTTTCCGAGTTGCATGTCGTCCAGTCTCCTTACAACCTTTTCGAACGGCAAATCGATCGTGACGTGCTGCCTTACGTTCGCGAAAAGGATCTGAGCGCCTTTGCTTACGGACCCCTCTGCCGGGGGCTCCTGACGGGGACGATGCGGCCGGACACGAAGTTTACCGGCGACGATCTCCGCAAATCCGATCCGAAATTCCAGCCGCCGCGCTTCGCACAGTATCTGAATGCAGTCCGGCAACTGGAAGATCTGGCGCAAGAACGGTACCGAAAACACGTGATGGATCTCGCCGTGCGTTGGGTGCTCGATCAGCCCGGAATAACCTCGGCGCTGTGGGGCGCGCATCATCCTGCAGAGCTGGAAGCTGTGGCGAACGCTCTCGGCTGGAAACTTGACGCGGATACTTGCATGGTGATCGAGCAGATTCTGCGGCAGGCGATCAACAATCCGGTCGGTCCTGAATTCATGGCGCCGCCGGTAAGAAACCCCGTCTCGGCCTAGGCTACACAGAAGCAAAAGGATATTCGGTATGAACCCAATCACGCCCGAAAAAGACAAGCTCGGATTTATCGGGGCCGGCTACATGGGCCTTCCGATCGCGCAGAGGTTGCTTAAATCCGGCTTCAAGGTCGTCGCTTACGACCGGGACCGCAGCAAGGCGGAGCAGTTGGTTCGGTATGCCGGCGCCGTCGCGGAAAGCATCGCGGACCTTGCCTCCAGTTGTGACGTCGTGCTGTCGTGCCTTCCGAACGATGAAGCTGTTCTGGAAGTCTACAGAGGACCCGATGGCGCGTTCGCGAATGCGCGTCGCGGCGCTCTCGTCATCGACATGAGCACGGTGAATCCGCAGACACCGCTGGAACTGTCCAAACTCGGTGCCGAGCGTGGCGTTGAGGTCCTCGACGTAACCATATCGGGGAGCACGCCGGCTGCTGAGTCGGGGACGCTGGTCTTGTTCGGAGGGGGAGACCAGGGGTGTTTCTCCGCCGCGGAGTCGATTTTCCGCGCGATCGCGCGAAGTCATTTTTACCTGGGGCCAAGCGGCTCCGGAGCGATTATGAAGCTTGTCGTGAACACCCTGCTGGGAGTTGGAATGCAAGCGATCGCCGAGGCTGTTGCACTCGGTGAGAAGTCTGGGCTCGATCGCAACCGGTTGCTGAGCGTTCTTTCAGAAACTGCGGTGGTGGCACCTGCACATGCCGGCAAATTGGAAAGAGCGATCAAGGGCGACTACAGCCCGCAATTTCCGCTGCGTCTAATGAACAAGGATTTTGGGCTGATTCTCAACCTTGCGGCTGCGGCCGGCGCGGAGATGCCCGCGGCACGAGCAGCTTTCGAGGTCAATGCGGCGCAATCGGCGCAAGGCCAGGAGCAAGATTTTTCGGCTGTGATTCTGCAGATGGAAGAGCGAGCTCATCTGGGTTCCGGGGACAATGGGCGGACGCGGCGAGACTGACCGGCAAGGACATCTACGAGGATTCTCGAGCCCTCGTTTTCGTTGGTCTGGGGGCTCCGCGTCGTCTTCGGCATTGCCCGCGCGCTACTTTGCGGGCGGTACAAAGCCGTCCGTCAGAGTTTTCAGGAAGGAGACGATCTGGTCTTCCTGTTCATCGCTAAGGCCGAGATTTCCCAGCTGCTTTCGGTTCATGGTCCGCGGATACTCCGGCTTGGGCCAGCACGTCACTTTTTCCCCAGCATCCCCGGCTTTGCATGTGGGGAGCGAATCCCGGGTGTTGTAGAAATGCACAACCTCTTTGAGGCTCTTCAAATAGCCGTTATGCATGTACGCTCGGACGAAATCGGGGCGGGGTCTCTTATCCACATCGCGCAAAGTGGGAACCTTGAACCTGCCCAGGAATGAGGACGCAACACTCGTCCAGGCTTCATTAGGATTCGGGTCGCCGCTCAATCGGGGCGAGTTCAGCAGAAATCCTCCTACCCCGGTATCGACCCAATTGAGACCACTGGAATTTGCCACATAGCCGTACCGATCCGGCTTATTTTCGTAATAGAACGGGATTGCCGGGTTCGGGGGAACACCGAGATTGCTCGCCGTGAAGTCGGTAAAGAGTGGCTCTTCGCCAGGTCCCCCGTCTCTGTGACATTCGTTGCAGTGCGTCTTGCTGCTGCGAAAGAGGGCGTAGCCTGCCTTCTCGTCGGGAGTGAATTGGGCCTGGCCCGCCATCACGTAATCGTATTTCGAGGAAAACTGGTTGACTTCAATGGATGATTCAAAGGTTGCTATTGCCTCCGCGATCTGGTCGAACGTTCTGTTCGACAAGCCGCGATCTATGGCGCCGAGGTGAACGGGTAGAGGATCGGAAGCCGACGCCGGGCCCGGCGCGCCGCACACCTGATCGGTATTGTTCGGCCACTGAATCGCAAACGCCTGCGGCCCCCAGATGCTCTCCGCCAAGCCACGATAAGGGCGCTGAGAAACCCGGTATACCATGCAAGCCGAATCGACTAGAGCCATCTCGACGGGGTTAAGCGGCGGCCCCTGAGCCTGTTGGGCCACTGGACTGTTGAGACGGATGCCCGTCGCCCGCATATCCCAGAAGCTTCCGCCAACGAAGTCGCCCTGGGGGCCGTTGTAATGAAGTACCGGCGCGTAGGTGGCGTATGCGTGAGGCTGGGGCATGCGGTTGCTAAATCGGCTGCGAACCGATCCGGGGTAAGACACGGTCGTCATGTTCAGCTCGCTGACCGGTGCGCCAAAGCCCGCTTCTGGCATGTGACAAAATGCGCATGCCTCGTTCTTATTGACGGAAAGATTCTTATCGAAGAGGAGAAGCTTTCCCAGCAGCGCAATTCGCCGCGCATGGTCCGGTGCGGCGGTCAAGTATGAGAGCGCAGCCGCCTCGAAATTGTCGATGCGCGCTTCGACTTGCCTGATTTCTTCCTGTGCGCGCGGCGAGAGGCGCAGCTGCGGAGGCGCCTCGGATGCCGGCTCAGTGTGAACGCGCATCGATATGACCGTTACCAGCGTCAGTACCGATAGCATGCCGATAGCCGGCGGCAACGCGATCCTCATTGTGGTGTCTCCAAATACAGATTTGGGAAATCGCTCCCGGTAGTCGGATTCTTAGTGATGCGAATCGTCTCAGAAAGAAACCGGTTGCCGATCCGGGTTGGCAAAGCTAGCCGCCAAAGATTCCCTCCGGCAAATATTTGCATCCGTCATCCACCGGCTGAACCGGGAGGGTGGGAGTCAAATGCCGTCGATTTTATTGGTGAGCGCGGTAGGAATCGAACCTACAACCTACTGATTAAGAGTCAGTTGCTCTGCCAGTTGAGCTACGCGCCCGTTGCGGATGGCTGAAACGAGATAGGCGCTGCAAAAATCGCGCCTCCACCAGATTACAACATTGCGCGCGGCGATGTCGATGTCTTCAATTGCCCGATTGCGGCAGTGATGCGGCGGCGATTTGGACGATATCGAGCAGCTTCGGCGTCGGCGCTCCGGTGCGACTTGCGACGGCGCCCAAGGCGTCACGGAACATCGTCTGGCAGAAGGGGCAAGCCGTGCCGACGATATCGGCTCCAGAGGCCACCAATTCCTCTGCCCGTTCCAGGTTGACGCGCTTGCCTTTTTCTTCGCCCAGGAACATTTGGCCGCCGCCGGCGCCGCAGCAAAACGAGCGCTCGCGGGCGCGGTGCGGGTCGATGACATCGGTGGTGCGGCCGGCGACTTCGCGCGGCTCCTCATAAATGTTGCGGTAACGGCCCAGGTAGCACGGGTCGTGGAAGACCGTCTTTTCGCGGCCTACATCGCGCGAGGGCAGCCGATCCTGAATGCGCGCCAGCAACTCGCTGTGATGCTCGATTGGAAACGTGCCGCCGTATTCGCTCCAGTCCGTGCCGATGGTGCGGACGCAGTGCGGGCAAATCGAAACCATCTTGCCCACTTTCGCCGCGCGCAGGGTTTCGATGTTCTGCTCAGCCACCTGCGAAATCGCGAGGTCGTTGCCCAGACGACGCGCCGGATCGCCGGTGCATTTTTCCTTGCGCAGCACGCCGAACGTCACGCCGGCGTGGCGCAGCACGCGCGTGAGGGCCAGGACAATTTCGCGGCCTTGGGGATCGTAAGCGCCCATGCACCCGAGCCAGAGGCAGTATTCCTGCGTTCCGTCGTAGAGGGGCAATTCATTTTTCTCGATGAACTTTTGACGCTCAGAAGATGCGAAGCCCAGGGAGTTTCCGTTGCGCTCGAGATTCAGAAACAGCTTGGCGCCGTATTCGTTTTCCCATTTGCCCGTGTTGACGGCGCCGCGGCGCAATCCGACGATGATGGGCAAGTGCTGAATGCCCACCGGGCACTGGAATTCGCAGGCGCCGCAGGTGGTGCATTGGAACGCAGCCTCTTCGGAGATGTATTTCCCCAACAGCGGCTCCTGAGCCCCCGGGCCGAATTCGTTGAGATACCCGCGCAAGCCCAGAACGATCTCTTTCGGGTTGAGAATCTTGCCGGTGTTGTTGGCGGGGCAGTGCTCCGTACACCTTCCGCATTCGACGCAGGTAAAGGCCTGCAATGCATCCAGGCGCGTGACGTCCTTGCCGGTGTCTAGTCCGAAATCTTCGTCGCCCGCGAGCGGCGGGATGTCGCTAAAGCCTTCGCGCTTCAGAAACACCGTCGCGGGGCTGAGCGCCAGGTGCAGATGTTTGGTATGCGGAATTAGCGGAAGAAAAGCCGCGAGAGTGAGCGTGTGAATCCACCACATCGCCAAGCCGCCGCGACTATTTTCGGGGAAGTATAGGCCGCCGAGATACGTGATCATCAGCAGGAAAATCAGTCCCGCGATGATGCCGGATTCGGGCGACGACTTGCCCAACCACTTGGGCCGCGCTACGAACCGGCGGAGGAACAAACCGGCAATCGATATGGCCACCAGCAGCGCCCAGATCGAAACGAATCCGAAATAGTAATAACCAAAACCGCGCTCCGGCCGCATAAACCGCAAGCCGAATGGCATCGCGATGTGATTGATGGTCACGAGCGCGAACGCGCAGAATCCCCAAAAGACGAAGGCGTGCGCGATGCCCGGCAGCAGGCGCTGCTCGATGACTTTCGACTGACCCATCACCTCGGAGAGAAATTGGCGGATGCGCGGGCCCAGCGGATGGAGCGAAAAATCGGCGTCGGGGCGCGAGCCGAGAATAGTATTCAGCGGTTTGCGCAGCCGCATCCAAAAAAGCGCCAGGGAAGCTGCAAAAAGTGCAATCAGGAAGGCGCGCACGGGCCACGAGGCGTCGGTCATAGCGGCAATTTGACTGTAGCATGCGCTTGCGCGCAAGCCGCCGAACAGCGCCGCTACAATGGTGTGCCTGGGGGTAATTTGAGAATCGTAATTTCCGGCGCGGCCGGCTTTATCGGCTCGCATCTCTGCGACCGCTTGCTGGCCGATGGACATTCCGTGCTCGGTTTCGATAATTTCATCACCGGAAACCGGCGCAACCTGGCGCACCTCGCGGCTGAGCCGCGCTTCGAATTTCGCGCGCAGGATATCGTGGAGCCGTTTCAGGTTTCCGGGCCAGTAGACGCGGTGATCAATGCCGCATCGCTGGCTAGCCCGAAGGATTACCTGGCGCATCCCATCGAGACGCTGGATGTCGGCTCGCTAGGCACGCGGCGCATGCTCGATCTGGCGCTGGAAAAAGGCGCGCGGTGCCTGTTGACCTCGACTTCGGAATGTTATGGCGATCCGGCGGTGCATCCACAGGTGGAAACCTATTGGGGCAACGTGAACCCGGTGGGTCCGCGGTCGTGTTACGACGAGAGTAAACGCTATGCGGAAGCGCTGGTGATGGCTTATCACCGCATGCATGGATTGCGTACTAACATCGCGCGCATTTTTAATACGTATGGTCCGCGAATGAAACTCAATGACGGGCGCGTGGTGCCGGCGTTTCTCGATCAGGCGTTGCGCGGGTTGCCACTGACTGTTTTTGGCGATGGTTCGCAAACGCGCAGCTTCTGTTTTGTGAGCGATCTGGTGGACGGATTGTGCCGGCTCATGATGTCCGACGAGCGATTTCCCGTGAACCTGGGGAATCCGGCGGAAATGACCATCCGGGACTTCGCCCAGCGCATTCAAAGGCTGACCGGCAGCAATTCGGGAATCGAGTTCCGCGAGCTTCCCGAGGACGATCCGAAGCAACGCCGGCCGGATATCACGAAGGCGGGCAAGGTGCTCGGTTGGACGCCGCAGGTAGGGCTCGAAGACGGATTACGCCAGACGGTGGAATATTTCCAGGGATTGCGAACGACGGTGGCGTAAGCCAGAGCCGCTAAAATTTAGCCGCGACTTCGGCGGGACCAATCCCGAGTCCTTCGAGAATCGCAGTGACGGTGCCGATCACTATGAGAAACCCAATGAAGTTGATATTGGAGAATGCGCGTTTGGTCATGCCCAGCTATCGGCGGAATGAACAAGCGACTTTATAGTGGAGCCGACGCCGTACAATAGTCGTGATACCTCGCTCGAAGCCGGTTGCTCGAAATGCCGGTAAAAGCTTTGGAATCAATAGTGCCCGGGTGGCGAAACTGGCAGACGCAAAGGACTTAAAATCCTTTTCCCGGCAACGGGAGTGCGGGTTCGATTCCCGCCCCGGGCACCAGATCATGCCAACGTTGACCTCTGCCGCGCGTCCTATTAGTCTGGCCTCGGAGGGTCACTTCACGATGCGGACTTCCATTGGACTTTTGGGACTCTTGGTCATCCTGCCCGCGAGCGCGGCATTTTCTCAATCCGGTCCCGCCCAGCCTTCTTTCGCGGCCGCCGACATCCACGTCAGTTCCAAAGGCGTTCTCGAGAGTAATTCTCAGCTTTTCCCGGGCAATCGCGTCAATCTGAGAGGCGCTACGATGATCCGGCTCATCGCGGCGGCTTACGGCGTGAAAGAGGACAAGGTGGTAGGCGGGCCGAAATGGGTCGACGTCGACCAATTCGATGTCATCGCCAAAGCCGCGGAAGCGTCCACGCAGGCCCAGTTGCAGTCCATGCTACAGGCCCTTCTGGCCGACCGCTTTCAATTGAAAGTCCGCAAGGAAGAACGCCCGTATCCTATCTACACCCTTACGGTGGCCAAGCGCGGGCTGTCACTCAAGCCCTCTGGCCCACAGGCAAGCGGAGATTGTAAGCGCGCTAACGACAACGGCTTCGCAACGTATACCTGCAGCGGCGTCAGCATGGCCAGCCTCGCGGAGAGGCTGCCAGGAACAGCTCCGGGCTATTTCAACCATTCGGTCGTCGACCGCACGGGCGCAACAGGCAACTACGACTTCACGCTGAGATGGACCGGCAGAGGTATGCTCGGGGCGAACCCCGATACGGTCTCCCTCTTTGACTACATGGAAAAGCAGCTTGGCATCAAGGTAGAGCCGAGTACGATGCCCATGCTGTCCGTTGTAGTGGAGAGCGTCAACGAAACGCCCGCGGACAACCCTCCGGGAACGAAGGAAGCGCTTCCCCCGGCGCCCGCCGAGTTCGAGGTTGCGGACATCAAGCTCAACAAAGGCGGGGACCCGCGCATGAATTTTGCCTTGAATCACGGGCGGCTCGATATCGCTGGCGTTTCGCTGAGGGTCCTGATCCAAGTGTCCTTCGGCGTCGAAGATGACGGGATGCTCGCCGGCGGCGAGAAGTGGCTGGATACGGACCGCTACGATCTCGTCGCCAAGACCGATCCCACAGTCGACTTCGAAGAGCTGCGGCCAATGATGCAAAAGCTTCTGGAAGAGCGATTCAAACTGGTCACTCACAAAGAGGATCAGCCAGTAACCGTCTACACTCTTGCCGCATTAAAGGGCGCGAAACTCCAGGATGGCGACCCTTCCGCGCGCAGCGCATGCGTCCTTACCGTCGATAACGGCATCCGCACCTACGCGTGCTCAAACACGACTATGGCGGAATTCGTGGATAAACTGCCCAACTTTGCGGCTGGGTATCTGGATCACCCGCTGGTAGATATGACGGGGCTGAAGGGCGCCTACAACTTCGCTGTCGGCTGGAGCCCGCTCAACCGGACGCGTGCGGGAGGTGGACGGGGTGGTCAAGCGGCTGCCGGCGCGACGGCCGCCGAGGCTAACGCCGCGAGTGACCCCACCGGCGGGTTCACGCTTGCCGAAGGTTTGGCCAAGCTCGGGTTCAAGCTGACGCAGCAGAAGCATCCCATGCCCGTCCTGGTGATCGACAAAATGCAGCGCACCCCAACCGAGAATTGAACAGGGGCCGGCGCGCTTATAATAGTGATTCACGGTTTTGACGGGTAGTATGCGGCTTTCTCTGATCGTTTGTTTTGCCATCGCGCCGGCGTTTGCTCAATCGGCAGCATCCGGCGACAGCTTCGTGCTGCGCGGCGGCACCGTGCATACGATTTCGGGCGCGACCATCGAAAACGGCACGGTGCTGGTGCGCGGCGGCAAGATCGTGGGCGTGGGCAAGAATCTTCCCGCGCCGGCTGGATACAAAGTGATCGATGTCACCGGACAGCAGATCTACCCGGGCATGATCGATTCGGCGTCGATGATGGGGCTCGATTCCAACGTCTCCGAATTGAAGACGGATGCAGAGGAGATGGGGCTGTTCAATCCGCAGTTGCGCGCGGTGACCGCCATGAACCCGGCCAGCGAGCATATTCCCGCTTCGCGCGCCAATGGCGTTACGGGCGTGATCGAGATGCCGGATGGCGACCTGATCTCGGGGCAAATGTCGCTCATCCATCTGGATGAATCGGGCAATAACCATGAGATGACGGTGGTTGCGACGGCCGCGATTCACCTGCGATTCCCGGCGCTGATCATTCATCCGGTGCGCCCGGATGAGAACAACGACGCGGATGACGATCCCGCGCCGCCCGAGCCCATCCCATACGAGGACGCCAAAAAGGATTACGACGAAAAGATGGCGGCGCTGCTCGGCTTCTTCGACGAAGCGCGCCAGTATTGGCAGGAGAAGAAGGCGCATGCCGCCGGTCTCGAGGCGGATAGGCGATTCGACGCCATGATCCCGGTGCTGGAAGGCAAGACGCCGCTTTTCGTCACCGCGGTGCGCGAGCGTGAGATCCGCGAGGCCATCGAATTCGCGGATAAACAAAACGTGAAGATCATTCTGGCGGACTCCTACGAAGCCTACAAAGTGATTCCGCTTCTGAAATCGCACAATATCCCCGTGGTTCTTGGGCCGACGCTGAGTTTGCCGCTCAATCCCGACGATCCCTACGACCGGTCGTTCACCACCCCTGCCGAATTGCAAAAGGCCGGCATCAAGTTCGCGATCGCCAGCTTCAGCGCGCGCCAGTCGCGCAATCTGCCTTACCAGGCGGCGGCCGCGGTGCCGTTCGGGTTGGCGCACGACGATGCTTACCGCGCGGTCTCTTTGAGCGCGGCCGAGATTTTCGGCGTGGCCAAGCAAATGGGGTCGATCGAGGAAGGGAAATCGGCCGATTTGATCGTGGCCGATGGCGACCCGCTTGAAGTGACGACGAACGTCAAGATGGTGTTCATCGGCGGCAAGGCCGAGAGCCTCGATACGCGGCAGCTGGAACTGTACAAAAAGTATTCGGGAAATCCGCCGAAGTAGCCCTCCTTTATACTGGAATTTGCCAACCAAGAAACCGCTCCGCTACCGCGACGCGGGCGTCGATATCGACGAAGCCGATCGCGCAGTAGCCTCCATCAAGAAATTCGCGCGCACCACGTTCACGCGCGGCGTCCTCACCGATATCGGGTCCTTCGGCGCGGCTTTCCAGCTTTCCGGAATTCGCAAGCCGGTGCTGGTGAGCTCGGCCGACGGCGTCGGCACCAAGCTCAAGGTCGCCTTCCTCACCGGCATTCACGACACGGTGGGCGAAGATCTGGTCAACCATTGCGTGAACGACATCGCGGTGCAGGGCGCCCTGCCTTTGTTTTTTCTCGACTACTTTGCGGTGGGTAAGCTGCAGGCCGACGTCGCCGCGGCGGTGGTTTCGGGGATCGCGCGGGGGTGCCGCGCCAACGGATGCGCGCTGATCGGCGGAGAAACCGCCGAGATGCCGGGCATGTATCCGGCCGGCGAATACGACCTGGCGGGTTTTATCGTGGGCGCCGCCGAGCGGGACGCATTGGTAACCGGCGCCGGCATACGCGCCGGAGACGCGCTGCTGGGGCTGCCGTCGAACGGGTTGCACACCAATGGGTATTCGCTGGCGCGCAAGTTGTTGTTCGAGGTCGCGGGCTATGGGCCCAATACGCGCCTGCCGGAAGTGGGCCTCACCGTAGGCGAGGCTTTGCTGGCCACGCACCGTAGTTATCTCAAACCGCTGCGCGCGCTGATGAAAGCAAAGCTGTTGAAGGGCGCCGCGCACATCACGGGTGGGGGCATTACGGATAATACGCCGCGCATGTTGCCGGCGGGGCTGGCGGCGTCGATCGATGTTGCGGCTTGGCGCATTCCACCATTGTTTGAGGTTCTGCGGCGCATCGGCAACGTCCCCGATGACGATTACCGCCGGACATTCAATTTGGGAATCGGGATGATTTTCGCCGTTCCGGCGAAGGGCCTCGGCCGTGCCGAAACCGTGCTCGCGAAACTGGGCGAAACGCCCGTTCGGCTCGGCGAAGTGGTTGCGCAAAAACGCGGCCGCCCGCGCGTGGAGTACCGATGATGCGCCTCGGCATTCTGATTTCCGGCCGCGGCTCGAACTTCGAGGCCATCGCGAATCAAATTGCCGCGGGCGCGCTCGATGCCAGCATCGCCGTGGTGATTTCGAATCGCGCCGACGCGCCCGGGTTGGAATCGGCACGTGCGCGCGGCATCGAAGCCGTGGCGCTGCCCTCGAAAGGGCTCGATCGCGAAGTCTACGACCGCATGTTGCTGGATGAATTGCGCAAGCATTCGGCGGAGTTCGTCTGCCTGGCGGGCTTTATGCGCCTGTTGAGCGCCACGTTCATCCGTCAATATCCGAACCGGATCCTGAACATTCATCCGTCGCTGCTCCCGGCGTTTCCCGGCCTCGATGCGCAGCATCAGGCGCTCGAACACGGCGTCAAGATTACCGGATGCACGGTGCATTTCGTGGACGAGGAGTTGGACGCCGGCCCTATCGTCATGCAGACGGCGGTTCCGGTGGTGGATGCGGACACGGTGGAGTCCCTATCGGCCCGCATTCTGAAACAGGAGCATCACCTGTATAGCGAAGCCCTGCGGATGGTTCTGAGCGGGGCATATCGCATTGAGGGACGTCGCGTGATTGCGGCGGGCGCGGCTTATTAGCGGCGCGTTCGGCGCGAAGCTTGAGGAATTCCGATAACTTCATGGGCGGTCCGGGCCCGTGCTGCATCTGCCGGTCTACCGCGCGCGTGTATTGGCGCAGGATGTCTTTGCGGCGGCGGCGCTCGAACTGGCAGGTTTCCAGGTCCAGCAAGATGTCGAGTTCCCACGGCAGGAATGAGTTGCGGCCCGTTTTCCCGCCCATCAATTCGGCGATCAGGCGGTGAAAGCGCTGAAGCATCAGCTCCAGTTCGACCAGGTCTTCAGTCAGCATCTCCGGGGTAATCGGCGGATTGACTGTCAATCTGTATACAGAGGCTAAACGCGCGGCCCATTCCCGTCGTCATAAAATAGAAGGAGTCTTATGTTCAGCCAACAGCGCCGCCGCCGCGGCTTTTCTCTCATCGAGCTGCTGATCGTGATCGCGATCATTTTGATCATCATCACGGTGGCCGTTCCCAAGTTTCAGAGGGTAACCGTGGGCGCGCACGATATGGCGGCCCTGAAGGCGATTCAAACCATCCACCAGATGGAAGTGCAATACCAGTCGCAATATGGCCGGTATGCCAATTCGTTGGCGGAGCTTGGTCCTCCGGCGAGCGGCGCGGCGTCTCCGGCTTCGGCAGACCTGATCGACGGCGATCTTGCCCAAGGCACAAAAGGCGGCTACAAATTCACATTGACGGGCGGCAACGGCGGCTATGTGATCACAGCAGCGCCGGAAACCTACGGGAAGAGCGGAGGCAAGAATTTCTTTTCCGACGACAGCATGACCATTCGCCAAAACATCGGGCCGGAAGCCGCCACCGCGAACAGCCCCGAGGTGAAATAGCCGCTGGGTGAAAGCCTGAGGCGGATTCGCGACTTCGCGCCGTTTTTGCAAAACTTCTACATCTAGGGAATAAAAGGCCCGGACCGCCGGTTTACTATATGGAAGATGCCGACGTCCGACCAAGAGCCAACTCAGCAGGCCACGCGCCGCGGATTCTTTGAAGCTGCCATTTTCGGCATGATGGGCCTGATTTCCGCGGCCTTGGCGGCGCCCGCCGTTATTTATCTCTTCACCTCCGCCAAAGCCCGAAAACAGGAGACGTGGGCCGACGCCGGCGACATCGCCAGACTCGCGCCGGATTCGCCGGTGGAGCTGGTCTTCCGGCGGCGGCGCTTCGACGGGTGGCGCGAGATTGTCGAAAAGGGCACCGCGTGGGTGGTCAAGCGCGACAACAACCAGATCGTCGCGTTCGGCCCAAGTTGCACGCATCTCGGCTGCGCGTATCACTGGGACGCGCCGGCGAAGGATTTTCTCTGCCCCTGCCATAACTCGGTTTTTTCGATCGACGGCAAAGTGGTTTCCGGTCCGGCGCCGCGCCCGCTCGATCGCTTCGATTCCAAGACCGAGGGCAACCGGCTGCTGATCGGCGAATTGAAGCGCTCCACGGAGGCGCAGGGATGAAACAGAAACTGGCGGAAATCGGCGAGTGGCTGGAGCATCGCACCGGAATCATCGGCGGCCTCCAACATTTCCTCTACGAAGAGATTCCCGCGTCGAGCGGTTGGCACCAGGTGCTTGGCAGCGTTGCGCTGTTTCTGTTCATGGTGCAAGCGTTCACAGGCATCATGCTGGCGTTCAATTATGCGCCGACGCCGGGGGAAGCTTACGACAGCCTCCGCTATATCCTCACCGCGTTGACGGCTGGTCCGTTGATGCGCGGCCTGCATCACTGGGGCGCGAGCATGATCGTGGTGGTGGTAATTCTGCACATGGTGCAGGCTTTTCTGTACGGCGCTTACAAGAAACCCCGCGAAACCACTTGGATGGTGGGCGTGGTGTTACTGCTGGTGACGCTGGCATACGGGTTGACCGGCTATTTGCTGCCGTGGGACAACCGCGCGTACTGGGGAACCATGGTGACCACGCAGATCGCCGCCATGGCGCCGGGCGCCGGTGTGTATCTGACGCGGTTGCTGGGCGCGGCTGACGGCGTGGGCGTGGTGACATTCGCGCGCTTTTACGCCGTGCACGTGCTGATCCTGCCGCCGGCGACGATTCTTCTGGTTGCGCTGCACGTTTTTCTGGTGCGCAGGCACGGTGTGGCGCCGGTTCCGGGCGATGAGCATCTCCCCAAGAAGATGTTCTTCCCGATGCAGGTATTCAAGGACACGGTGGCGATCTTCATCGCCTTCGCCATTCTGTTTACCTTGGCGGTTGCGGCGCACGTGCCGCTGGAACAAATGGCCGATCCCACGGATAACAGCTACATTCCGCGGCCCGAGTGGTATTTCCTGTTCCTGTTCCAGTTCCTGAAGATGTTCAATGGGCCCCTGGAAGTGATCGGCGCGGTGGTGCTGCCGGGATTGGCGGTGCTGACGCTGTTGCTGGTTCCGTTCATCGACCGAGGCGCAATGGTCAAAGTCACAAAGAGGACGTTCGCCATCGCCGTAGTCTTGCTGGCCGCCATCGGCTGGTCTAGCTTGACGATGGCAGCCGTGAAATCGACGCCGCCGCAGGAGGCTGTCATCGATTTCTCATACTCCACGGAGTGGATGAAGCTTACGCCCGATAAGCTTTCTACCGCGAACCTGCCGGACACGCCGGCGTTTGCAGTCGCCGGCGCCAAGATCTACACCGCCAATCATTGCGAAGCGTGCCATGCTGTCAACGGCGCGGGCGGCAAGATCGGCCCCGTGCTGAACGGCCTTTCGAAACGCCAGACGCGGAGTTGGGTGGAACAGCATTTCGCCGATCCGCAGAAGCTTTCGCCGGGAACGCCGATGCCGCCTTACAAACTCGCTCCGACGGACATGCGCAATCTGACGTCATACTTGTTCTCGCTGCCGGAGCAGTAGAGTTACTGCGCCAGCGGCGTGATCACAGCCGCGCCATCGATGGCGTCATTTTTAATGGCGAGTAGCGCCTCGTTGGCCTGGTCGAGCGGAAACACCGTCACTTTGGGCTTCAGCCCGATGCGAGCGGAAATATCCAGGAAATCGCGCGCGTCGGCTCGCGTCATGTTGGCGACGCTGCGAATTTGCCGCTCGCCCCAGAGCAGGCTGTCGTAATCAAACTGCGGGATGCGATCGAGATGGATGGCATTGATCGCCACCACGCCGCCTTTGCGCAAGCTGGCGAGCGCGGCCACCACCACATCGCCGCTGGGCGCGAAGGTCACGGCGCGATCGAGCGCAACCGGCGGCTTCTCGGTCTCGGCGCCGGTCCATTTTGCGCCCAAAGATTGCGCCAGTTTCCGGTGCGAGTCGCCACGCGTCGAAACGTAGACGTCGCAATTCCAGGAACGCAGCACAGCGATGGCAAGATGCGCCGACGCGCCGAATCCGAACAATCCGACGCGTTCGCCAGGCTCGACGCCAGCCACGCGCAGGCTGCGGAATCCGATGATTCCCGCGCAGAGAAGAGGCGCCGCGTGCAGGTCGTCGATGCTCCCGGGCAGCGGAAAGACGAAATCGGTGCGCGCCAATGCATATTCGGCGTAGCCCCCATCGACCGAGTATCCGGTGAATGTCGGCGAATCGCACAGGTTTTCGAGCCCCTTGCGGCAATAGGGACAGGTTCCGTCGGCGCCGCCGATCCACGAGACTCCCACGCGTGTTCCGAGGGGCAAGGCGGCCGTAGCGCCGTCCACGATTTCGCCGACGATTTGATGACCGGGAATCAGCGGGCGGCGCAAAGGCGGCAATTCGCCTTCCACAATATGGAGGTCGGTGCGGCAGACCCCGCAGGCGCGTACGCGCAGCAGCGAATGGCCGGGGCGAAGCTCTGGTTTCGACGCCTCGATGACGGACAAAGGCCGCGTGCCGATGGGACCCGATTCGTGAAGGACAGCGGCTTTCATACTGCTGCTTTCAGTATCGGCCACCAGCACACTGAGCGTCGCCCGCACACCGGCGCACACCTGTGCCTTATGGGAACAAAAGCTTTCACTGCAAACTTTTGGCCCGTTTCAGCGTCTGTAAAGTAATCAACGATTGAACGGAGTTTTACGTCTTGTTATGAGAATGCCGGCCCGAACCACCCTTTTCCTATTCTGCTTCAGTGCAGCATTTGCTCAGACGAATTCGTTTCCCAAGCCTTCCTACTTCCGCGAGACATTCGCGCACTCGCAAACGCGCGTGGTGATCGAAAGTCCGTCGAAACTGAAAGACGCGGTCGTCGATGGCAAACTATCGCTGTCGTTGAAGAGGTATCTGGAAATGGTGATGGCGAACAACACCGATATCGCCATCCAGATGCTCACGGTGGAAACGCCGAAGAACGCCATCACCCGCGCTTTTGCGCCGTGGGATCCGCAGGCGCAGGCGAGCTTCAGCGATACCAAATCCAGCACGCCGTCGACCGGCGCCCTGCAAGGCGCCAGCACAGTGGTGTCGCTCAGCCAGCCCGCGAACTTCAGCTATTCACAAACCTTGCCGACCGGGTTGCAGTGGAGCGTTTCGTTCGGCGCGAGCAAAAGCACCACCAACAGCTCGTTTGCGACGCTCAATCCGGCGCTGAGTTCAAATCTTACGGTGGGCATATCGCAGCCGCTGATTCGAAATCGCGGAACATATGTGAACCGGCTCAACCTGACGATGGCGCGCAGTCGGCTCAAAGGCGCGGAATACAACCTGCGCGGCAACCTGCTGCAATTGGTGAACGCGGCCGAGAACGCGTATTGGGATCTGGTGCAGGCCCACGAGAATCTCCGCGTGCAGGAAAGCGCGCGCAAGCTGGCCGACGATTCGCTCAAGCTTTCGCAAAAGCAACTGGAATTGGGCGCAATTTCCCCGCTCGATATCTATAACCCGCAGCAACAGCTTGCGACCGCCGAACTCGGCGTCTCGCAGGCGAGTTTCCAAGTAACGCAGGCGGAGAATGCAGTGCGCAGGCAGATCGGCGCCGATCTCGATCGCGATGTCCGCGATCTGCCCATCGAAGTGACTGAAACCGTCGAGCTGCCTCTGGACTCCGTGAACTACGACGCCGAAAAGGAAGTGACGAAGGCCATGGCGGGCCGGCCCGAGATCAAAGCCGCCATTCAAAACCTGGATATCGACGATCTCGGCATTGCGCAGGCGAAGAACGAAATCCTGCCCGATCTCTCATTGACGGCGCAATATAGCACGCAAGGCGTGGGCGGCATTTATTATCAACGCGCCAATGTCTTCGACAATTCGGGCGCAGCTTCCACCATCGTCACGGCGGTTCCTGGCGGTTTCAGCGATTCGTTAAGCCAGATGTTCGGGCTCGGTTTTCCGATCTACACTTTTGGCGCTGTCCTGCGGCTGCCCATCAAGAATCACGCCGCAACGGCCGACATGGCCGATGCGATGGTGAGCAAGAAGCGCGACGCGTTGAATCTACGCACCACGCAGCAGCAGGTGCGCCTCGACGTGCTGACGGCCATGACGAATCTGGAGTCGAGCAAGGATTCCGTGCGGCTCGCGATCGTGGCGCGCGATTTCGCGCAGAAGAATCTGGACGCCGAAAACCAGAAGTATCAGTTGGGGACGGAGCAGGTGCAATTCGTGCTGCAGGCGCAGAACACGCTGGCGCAGGCGGAATCGGCCGTAGTGACGAACCAAGTGGGGCTACGGCGCAGCATCTTGAACTTGCTGGCGCGCACGGGCCAACTGCTCGAGGAGCGCGGGATCGTCGTTCAGTAATCCGGGCTACTGAATCGCTTCCAGCCGATCCCAGAATTCCGGGAATGAAACGGACGCGGCGTCCGCGCCCTCGATGACGGATTCGCCATCCGCGCGCAGCGCTGCAATCGCAAACGCCATCGCGATACGGTGATCGCCGAAGGAATCGAATTGCGAGGCGTGGAATTTCTGCTTGCCGGGCACGATCAGGCCATCCGGCAATTCCTCCGCAACTACACCGAGACGCTTGAGATTCTCAATCACAGTCTGAATGCGGTCGGTTTCCTTGATGCGCAGTTCGCCGGCGTCGCGCACGGTCAAGCCTTCTTCGGACGCCGCGCCCAACACTGCAAGCACCGGGATTTCGTCGATCAACGCCGCGGTGGTCGCGCCCGAGACCGTTCCACCACGTAGCGCGGAGTGCTCCACCACGATGTCGCCGACCAGTTCGCCGTTGCGGCTCTCGAGTTCCGGGATGCGAATCTTCGCGCCCATGCCGGCGAGGCAATCAAGTAGCGTGGATCGCGTCGGGTTCAAGCCAATGCCGCGGATGGTCAGGTGCGAGCCGGGAACCAACAGCGCCGCGGCGATGAAGAAGGCGGCCGACGAAATATCGGAAGGGACAGTGACCTCGCGGCCTTCCAACTTCGGGCGGCCATGCAGCGAGATGCGCTGGCGCGCGACGGTGACCTCGGCTCCGAATTCGCGCAACGCGATTTCGGAGTGATCGCGCGAACGCACCGGCTCAATCACAGCCGTTTCGCCTTCGGCGAACAATCCCGCAAACAGGACGCAAGTCTTCACTTGGGCGCTGGCGACGGGCAATTCATACTCGATCGCGTGGAGCGCGCCGCCTTCGATTTCAATGGGCGGAAACTTGCCGTCATGCGCGCTCAGACGCGCGCCCATTTTCGCAAGCGGCGTCATGATGCGCTGCATGGGGCGGCGCGATAACGATTCGTCGCCGAAGATGCGCGTGCGGAACGGCTGCGCGGCGAGAATGCCGGAGAGCATACGAATCGTGGAGCCGGAGTTGCCGGCGTCGAGATCGCCCGCGGGCTGGCGCAGGCCGTCGAGGCCTTTGCCGTGGATGGTGATTTCCGTGCCCTCGCCCTCGATCTCGATTCCGAGCGCGCGCATACAACCGAGCGTGGAATGGCAATCGGCGCCGGTGGAGTAGTTGTAGACGCGCGTAGGCCCTTGGGCAATGGAAGCGATCATCGCGTAGCGGTGCGAGATGGATTTATCGCCGGGAAGCGTGATGACGCCGGATATGGAGGCCGCGGGGGCAATGCGTTTTTGCATGGGGAAAAATCATTTTAGCGTGCGATCATGTTGGAAACATGCCGCAGATTCCCCATGCTCCGCACATCGAGCAGCATTTCGAAGCCTCCGATACCGTGCGCGACGTGGTGATTGGAATGTCGGATGGCCTCACGGTCCCTTTTGCGCTGGCTGCCGGACTTTCGGGCACGGTGAGTTCGACCGAGATCGTCGTGATCGCGGGCTTGGCGGAAATCGCCGCGGGCTCGATCGCCATGGGGCTCGGTGGATATCTGGCCGCGCGCACCGATCGCGACCACTATGCGTCCGAGCGCGAGCGCGAATTGCGTGAAACCGTCGAACTGCCCGAGAAGGAGACGGAAGAGGTGGCCGAAGTGTTCCGCGGCTACGGGATGTCGGAACAGGATTTGAGACCGGCGGTCCTGGCGATCTGCGCCGATCAGGAACGCTGGGTCGATTTCATGATGCGTTTCGAATTGGGGTTCGAAAAGCCGGACCCGAAACGCGCTCGCAATAGCGCCGTTACGATCGCGCTCTCATACATTGTCGGCGGCATGGTGCCGCTCGCGCCGTACATCGTAATATCCGACCTTTATCGCGCGTTGGGAATTTCAGTGGGCGTCACGCTGGTCGCGCTGTTCATTTTCGGCGTGGTGAAGGGTAAGCTGACCGGTATTTCGCCGCTGCGCGGGGGATTCCAAACGGTATTTATCGGCGGCCTGGCTTCCGCGGCCGCGTTCAGCCTGGCGAAGTGGATCGGCCGCTAAGCGAGTGTACGCACCGTCACGGCGGTGTAATCGTTCGCTTTGTAACGTTGAGTTATGAAACTCGCGGGCAAGAAAGCGCTAGTCACTGGAGGAGGGCAGGGCATCGGACAAGCCATCGCCGTCCGTTTTGCGCAAGAAGGGGCGGACGTTGCGATCGATTATCCGCTCAATCGCAAGGACGCGGAAGCGACGGCGGTGGAAATTGAAAAGTGCGGCCGCCGCGCGCCTTTGATCCAACGCGATGTGAGCAAGCCGATTGAGGCTGAGCGCATGGTGGAGCAAGCGGTGGAGGCTCTCGGCGGTCTCGACATTTTGGTCAATAACGCCGGCATTGAACGTAACGCGTCGTTTCTGGATATTTCCGAACAGGACTATCGCGCGGTGCTGGCGGTGGATCTTGATGGTCCATTTTTCGCCACACAAGCCTTCGCGCGCCATCGCCGCGACGTGAAGCAGCCGGGTAAGGCAATCAATATCAGCTCCGTTCACGAGGAATTGCCGTTTCCTCACTTCACTCCATACTGCATGGCGAAGGGTGGAATGAAGATGATGATGCGCAATCTAGCGATTGAGCTGGCGCCGCTGGGCATTACTGTGAACAATATCGCGCCTGGGGCGATCGAAACGCCGATCAACAAGAAACTGCTCAACGATCCGAAACTGCTTCAGCCGCTGATCGAGAATATTCCTCTGGGGCGTCTCGGCAAAACCACGGACGTGGCCGGTGTGGCGGTTTTTCTCGCTTCGGCCGACGCCGACTATGTGACCGGCGTCACCATCGTGGTGGATGGCGGATTGCTCTGGAATTACAGCGAGCAATGAGCTATCTGCCCATAGAAGGTTACGCCGTCATCGGCGACATGCGGACCGCAGCATTGGTGGGGAAAAACGGCTCCATCGATTGGTGCTGTCTGCCGCATTTCGATTCGCCCAGCGTCTTCGCTAGAATTCTCGACGATCGCAAGGGAGGGTTCTTTTCGATCGCGCCAGACGAAGATTGCCCGGTGAAGCAGATGTATCTGCCCAGCACCAACGTGCTGATGACGCGCTTTTTCGCAACCCGAGGCATGGGTGAAGTTACCGATTTCATGTCGGTGGAGCGGCAAGCGGGCGGGCAAACGGATCAGACCGCACGCCAGATCGTGCGCCTGGTGAAAGCCATTCGCGGGCCGCTACGCTTTCGCATGGAATGCCGGCCGGCGTTCGATTACGCGCGGCGGCCGCACGAAGTCGAGATCGCCGAGGACGGAAAATCGGCGCTGTTCACCGCTGGCGATATGAAATTCGCTCTGAAGTCGTCGCATCCGCTCCAGAAGAGTGAGGAAGGGGTGGTCGCCGAGTTTACTCTCGAGGGCGAGGAACAGGCGGTTTTCATCCTGCGGCACGGGGCTGAAGCGTCATCGCATTGTTTGATGGAAGAGACGGCGAGCGGCGACCAACTGCTCAACGAAACCATGCGCTTCTGGCGCGATTGGGTCTCGCACAGCCGGTATCACGGGCGCTGGCGCGAGATGGTATCGCGCTCCGCGCTGGCGCTCAAACTTCTAACGTTCATCCCGACCGGCGCCATCACCGCCGCTCCCACCACCAGCCTACCCGAGGCCATCGGCGGCGAGCGCAACTGGGACTATCGATATACCTGGGTCCGCGATGCCGCATTTACGGTCTATTCACTGATACGTCTCGGATACACGGAGGAGGCGGGCGCATTCGCGCTCTTCATGCAGGCGCGCGCCAAAGAGGAAGAACCCAATGGCGGCCCGCTCAACGTGCTCTACTGCATCGATGGCCGCCATGAGTCGATCGAAGAAACGCTCGACCATCTGGATGGGTATCGCGGCTCGAAACCGGTGCGCATCGGTAACGCCGCGGTGGGGCATCTGCAGCTCGACATTTACGGCGAGCTGATGGACGCGCTCTATCTCTACGACAAGTACGGCGCGCCGCTCTCTTATGACATGTGGGTCACTATCGAGCGCATGCTCGATTGGGTGGCTCACCATTGGAGCGACGCCGATCAGAGCATTTGGGAAGTCCGCGGCGGCAGGCGCCAGTTCACGTTCTCGAAGATGCAATGCTGGGTGGCGCTTGACCGGGGCGTGCGGCTGGCGCGCAAACGGTCGTTTCCGACGGAGGGCGATCAGTGGCGTTTTGAGCGCAATAAGATTTACAACGCGATCATGACCCAGGGGTGGAACGAAAAGAAGGGCGCGTTCACGCAGTATTTTGGGTCGGACGCGTGCGATGCCAGCCTGCTGATGATGCCGCTGATGCGCTTTCTCTCGCCCACGGATCCGCGTATGCTCTCGACGATTGATGCGGTGCGGAAGGAGTTGGCGTCCGACAGCCTGGTGCTGCGTTATGAAGTCGGCAAAGCCGCGCGTGACGGGTTACCCGGCTGCGAAGGCTCCTTCAGCGCCTGTTCGTTTTGGATGGTGGAGGCGATGGCGCGCGCGGGCCTTGTGGAAGAGGCGCAGTTGATGTTCGAAAAGCTGCTCACCTACGCCAACCATGTGGGATTGTTTTCGGAGGAGATTGGCTCGCAAGGCGAATTGCTGGGCAATTTTCCGCAGGCGCTGACGCATTTGGGGTTGATCAGCGCGGCATACATCCTCGATTTGCTGCTGGACGGCAAGTAACGAAAACAGCGCCTCCCTTGCTATAACTGAATCGGATGCCGCTCGAAGATTACATCGCCAAACGGACGTTTTCCAACACGCCCGAACCTGCGCCTTCGAAGAAGACGCCGAAGTTCGCGGGCAATTACTTTTGCGTCCAACGGCACGATGCGACGCGGCTGCACTACGATTTCCGGCTGGAGATCGATGGCGTGCTCAAATCATGGGCCGTGCCCAAAGGGCCGTCGCTCGATCCGGGCGTCAAACACCTGGCCGCGCATGTGGAAGATCACCCCATCGAGTACGGCGATTTCGAGGGCAACATCCCGGCGGGTAACTATGGCGCGGGCAGCGTGATGTTGTGGGATCGCGGCACGTTCGAGCTTCTGGGAGATATGCCGGGAGACGCGCAGATTGCGCGGGGCGATCTGAAATTCCGGCTGCACGGCGACAAGCTGAATGGCGATTTCGCCCTGGTTCAAATGAGAGGCCGCGGCAAGGGCAATGAGTGGCTGATCATCAAGAAGCGCGATGAATTCGCCACTAGCGGCTGGGACATCGAAGGCTTCGCGTATAGCGCGATATCCGGGCGCACGCAGGAAGAAATTGCCCGCAACATGCCGGCCAAGAAGGCGAAGCGCAAAACCGCCGGCGCGTCCGATCGCGTCTGGGCCAGCAGCAAGCCCGCGGCACGCAAATCGGTCGCGAAGCCGGCGCGGCGCCGCGAAAGCCACGCCTAAAAAAAAACGAACATCGACCCCAGCGGCATAAAGGGCGCCCGTAAGGCCGCAATGCCGGCCGCCATCGAGCCGATGATGGCGCAGATCTCAGAACGCGTGCCCGCGGGCGGCGACTGGCTTTTTGAAGTGAAATGGGACGGCGTGCGGGCGCTGGCATTCATCGAGAACGAAAGGGTGCGCCTGCAATCGCGCACCGGCTCGAGTTGCGAACGCCAATACCCGGAGCTTTCGGTGATTCCGCACCGGGTTGCGGCGGAGACTGCGATACTCGACGGAGAAATCGCGGTGCTTGATGCCAAAGGGGTGTCGCAATTCCATCTCATTCAACCGCGCATCATGAACGCCGACGCGAATTCGATCGCGCATATGTCGCGCACTACGCCCGTGGTCTACTTTGTCTTCGACCTGCTCTATCTCAACGGCTACGATTTGCGCGGCGTGCGGCTCGACGAGCGCCGCAGGCTGCTCGAGGAGATCGTGACACCAGACCCTGTGTGTCGCCTTTCGGCGGCCTTCCCGGGCGCCGGGGTGGAGATGCTAGAGGCGGCGCGTGAGAACGGACTGGAAGGGCTATTGGCAAAACGCGCTTCGAGTATTTACGAATCGAAGCGCGCGAGCGACTGGCTGAAGATCAAGATTGTGACGCAGCAGGAATTCGTCATCGGCGGGTTCACAGTGCCGCAGGGTGAACGCTCGCATTTCGGCGCGCTCGTGCTCGGCGTATACGAGGATGGCAAGCTGCAGTGGGTCGGCAACGTCGGTACCGGCTTCGATCAGAAGACGCTGGCGTTTGTTTTTTCGCGGCTGAAATCGCTGATTACAACAAGGTGTCCGTTTGCCGAGCGGCCGAAGCCGGATCGCGGCATGACCTGGGTAAAGCCGGAATTGACAGCGCAGGTGAAGTTCACGCAATGGACGCCTGACAAGCGCTTGCGGGCGCCGGTTTACCTGGGCTTGCGCGAGGATATCAAGGCGGAACGAACGGTCCGTGAATCATCGGCCGCGCCCGTCGAGTTTCTGCCGCCGGCGCCCGAAGCGACGCGCGAAGTCGACGGCCAGAGTCTGAAGTTCACGAACCTGAAGAAGATTTATTATCCCGATGACGGTTACACCAAGCGCGATGTCATCAACTATTACGACGCCGTTTCGAGCCTGATTCTGCCGCACCTTAAAGACCGGCCGCTTTCTCTCAAACGCTATCCCAACGGCATCAAGGAACAGTTTTTTTTCCAAAAGCACGCCGCAGAAACTTTCGCGCCGTGGCTGCGCACGGAACTCATCGATTCGGACCACAACGAGGCGCCAATCAACTACGTGTTCGCACAGGATCGCGCCAGCCTGCTGTATCTCGCGAATCTCGGTTGTATCGATCAGAACCCGTGGATGAGCCGGACGGGAAGCCTCGACAATCCGGATTTCGTGCTCATCGATCTCGATCCGCAGGATTGCCCGTTCGAAAAGATTGTCGAAGCTGCGTTGCTGGTGAAAGATGTGCTCGATGAGATCGGCATGGAAGGATATCCGAAGACTACGGGCGGCCGCGGGATGCACGTCTACGTTCCGGTCGAACCCGATTACACGTACGATCAAACGCGCGCGTTCGCGGAAGTGATCGCGCGGATTGTGGCTCGGCGCAAGCCTGAACTTTTTACTACGCCGCGCTCGGTTTCGAAGCGTGAGCGTAACCGCGTGTATTTCGATTGGGTGCAGAACGCAAAATCGAAGACGATCGCTGCGCCATATGTGTTGCGCGCTTACGCGGGCGCGCCGGTGGCAACGCCGCTCGACTGGAGCGAAGTACGCCCAGGTCTCACGCCTGCGCAATTCAATATTTCGAACGCGCGCGAACGATTTCGAGAGAAGGGCGATTTGTTTGCTGGCGTGCTGGAGCGGCCGCAACCGATAGAGAAGGCGCTGGGAGCGTTGGAAAAGTTGTTCCGCTAGCCCGGCGAGCGATTACGCCTGGCGCAGTTCCGCAATCAACGCATCGAGCGCGATACCCTTTTGAATATTGCGCCGCACTAACTCCACCATCTCATCGGCCTTCGCGACGGCTTTGCGAATCCAGGCGAAATCCACCTTGCGGGCGAGCGCTTCCAGTTCGCTGCGAATATCCTGATTCCGGATCTCGCCGCTGCCCTGCTGTAAAACGAGGATGTCGCGCAGCAACTCGTAAAGCGTCTTCAAGTGGATTTCCAACTTCTCGCTCTTCGTCCGGCCGATAGCCTCCGCCACCGGCGCCCAGGCGGCGAACGGCGCCATGCCGGCCGCGACTTTGAGCAGCGTCAGCATGGAGGCGCGGCGTTTGTCATAAGCGTCGAGATCGAGCGCAAGCGCAACGCCGGGGCTTCCGGCGGCAAGAGCGATTCTTCGTTCCGCGCGGTCCAGGGCACGGATGCGCGCGAATTCCTGCATCTCGTCCGAAGTAAGCGGCGCAAACTGAAAGGGCACGGCGCGCGACCGGATGGTGGGCAACAAGTCGTACGCGTTGGTGGCCGTCATGATCAAGATCAGATGCGGCGGCGGCTCTTCCAAAGTTTTCAGGAGCGAGTTCGCCGCCTGTTCGTTAGCGCGATCCACGCGATCGATTAAAAAAACGCGGCGGGGCCCGCGGTGCGGCAGATACTGGGCGCTCTCTTTCAGCAGACGCGTCTGCTGAATTGAGATCTGGCGTAATGGCCCATCTGGGGCGAAAGTGACAAAATCCGGATGCGAGGAAAACAGCAGCGGATCCTCGTTGCGCTTTTCAGCTGGCCATTTTTCGCGGTCGGCGATTATTTCCAGGTTGTGGGGCAGATTGAGATCGTCGCGCTCGATCCAATCCGCGTGATCCAACAGGTGGGCGCCCATGCGCCGGGCCAGCGTCGCCTTACCCACGCCTTCCGGACCGGCGAAAAGCAGGGTCTGCGCCAGACGTCCCTGCGCCATCGCCTGCTCCAACGACCGTACCGCCGCGGCGTTGCCGATGAATCCCTCAAACATGCGGTCTCACCACTGCCCACACCGCCTCCTCGATCTCATCGACGGATGCGCAGCCGCCGATCATTTTGACGCGTTGCGGTTCGCGCGCCGCCAGTTCGTGATAGGCGGCGTAAACCACGCGGTGAAATTCGAGGGATTGCTCGTCCATGCGCGTCTCCGAGCTGGTTTCGGCCGCGTTGCGCGCATGGGCTCGGGCCAGGCTGGTTTCCGCGTCGATGTCGATGAGAATGGTGACGTCGGGTTTGAGGCCGCGGCAGGCTATTCGGTCTAGTGCCGCTATATTTTCAGCGCCCAAACCCCGCCCGTAGCCCTGATACACTAGCGAGGAGTCGGTAAAGCGATCGGCCAGCACGATTTCGCCGTGGGCTAGCGCCGGCTTGATTGACTCGTCCACGTTCTGGGCGCGCGAGGCGAAGTAAAGTAACAACTCGGCCGACGGCGATAATTCCTGGTTGACGGCGTCGAGCAGAATGCGCCGGATCTGGGCGCCGATGCGGGTTCCGCCGGGTTCGGCTGTCTCCAACACGGTCTTACCCAACGTTCGGAGCTTGGCGGCCAGGCGTGCCCGTTGGGTAGTCTTACCGGAGCCATCCATTCCTTCGAACGTGATGAAGAGGCCTTGATCGGGCATGGGAAAGCTCTTATTGTAGCCGTCCGGTGAGAGCTAGGCCGGTCATTATGTGAGGTATTTACCCTAAACCCGGTATATACAGTGAGCTAACTGTCCAAATAATGTCGCAGTTAGACGGAAAAACATTGACTACCGGGGATGGACATGATGTAATCGGCACCAGCTTATACGATGGCTTTAGGCTTGGAACTCCGCCGCCGCACAGTCAGGAAAGCGAATTTTTCTTGACATTCAGGCGTTGCATCGGTTATCAATGTTTTTTGCTGCGATTGCGGCCAATTAGCAATCCTGCGTTTGTACTACGTCCGCACAGACGACGAAAGTAGAACAACAAGGCATGTGCGGCGCACGGGAAAAAGCTCAGTAGAACCCAGTTTGCCGGCTTGGTGGCGGCTGGGACCACTCTCCGCCCGACACGGAGAGGTTTTCGCGGTGACTGAACGGTTTGAGGCTTTACTTCGAGGCTCAGGAAAGAGCACTTCGACCAGTTCAATTTTTTGAAATTTATCAAGGAGAAGGAAATGCCAGAATTTCGCAAAGGTTTAATTGCGTTGGCCGGAGTAGCCCTATTCGCTGGGCTGGCTAGCGCACAGGTAGGCTTGCCGAATGGAGTCCCCGGTTTCACGGCGCCTGTCTGTACAACAACCAATGGCGCGGTGACCCCGACGCTACGTACCGAAGGTTATACCGAACTTGCCGGCGACATCGTTATCGTTTGCCAGGGCGGTTCGCCACCGGCTCTCGGAAGCGTTATCCCGACGGCCAACATCACAGTGTTCTTGAACACGGCAGTAACTAGCCGTCTGCTTCCGACGACGACGGTTGCGAACGCTTCTGAAGCGCTGCTACTGGTCGACGAGCCCGGTTCGTCCTTGTCGGGTTATGGCCCGAGCGTTGCTCAGACGCTTTGCCAATCGCCTTCCAATGGCGCGGGCGCTGGCGGTTGCCAGGAACTGGTAGGCACCGTGGGCACGAACGGCGGAGTGCCGATTCTCGCTTCGAGCTGCCCAACCACCAGCACGACTTGCAACGCAGGCAGCGGCTTCTTGTCCACCCTCGTTGGTCCGAACATCTTCCAGGGTGTTGTAAACGGCAGCGCCGTGACGTTCTTTGGCGTCCCGGTACTTCCCCCCGCCACCCAGGGTCTCACTCGCGTGTTGCGCATCACCAACATCCGCGCCAACGCCAACGGCGTTGCTGGCGGTGGACCGACACCGGGTTCGGTGGTCGCGTCGATTTCGACCAACGGTTCGAGCTCGCTCCCGATCACGAACTCCACCCTCACGGTAGGTTTCGTGCAACAGGGCCTGAGCCCCACGGGAACCGGCGTGCGTAACTCGCAGAACACTGGCTCCAACTCGGGCACAACCTTCCCGCAGTGCGCCAGCGTCAGTGTAACTAGCACTTCGAGCACCGCTGCGGCGAGTACGGGCGGCGTGCAGTTCCAGGAGAACTTTGGAACGGCGTTTAAGATTCGGACCCAAGGCGTACAGAACATTCCTGGGACGATCTACAATTCTGAATCCGGATTCTTCCTGGCTGCTGCGAACTTTACCAACAGCGCTACGGGCCTGACCAACAGCGCTGGTCTAGCCGATTACGGAACCCGCCTGAAGGCCGTGTTCAGCAACGTACCTAGCGGTGTTTCGCTGTATGTCTCGGTTCGCGACGTGACCAACAACTTCGCGACTGGCACTAACGCAGCGCAGGCTGGGCTTGTGGTAAGTGAGACGGCTGTGGACAACCCCGGACCTCCGTTCGTTCCGCAGACCGGCGTGTTCCCGTCGAACGCGACTATCGCGACCGGCGTGGGCATCGCTCCTCTAACGGTCATCGCCGGCACCGGCGAAGCGGTGTGGGAGATCATTTCTACCAACCCGGCCGCGATCGATACGGTGAACTTCGCTGTGTATATTAACTTCACGTCAAGTCCGGCCAACAACACGCCGGCTGCGCCGAGTACAATCAGCGTGACGTTAAGCTACGCGCCGACGCCGAGTGGAGGAGCCTTCACTTCAACAACGGGTTCAGCGGCTTCGTCTACACTCACGATTCCGCGGTTCTCGGATAGTTTGAATATCACGAAGACCTTTGCGAACTTCTCGCTTTGCACGACCGATCTGTTGTATCCGTACGTGATCAACACTAACGGGTTCGACACCGGTCTTGCGATCGCGAATACCACCACTGATCCGTTCGGAACTGCGGCTCAGGTCGGAACTTGCACCCTGAATTTCTATGGGTCAGGCGCTCCGAGTCCGAACACGTTCGTTACCCCCAGCGTTGCGTCTGGCACGGTGTATGCAAACCTTGCCTCGACCGTGTCGCCGGGCTTCAGCGGCTATATCATCGCGGTCTGCAACTTCCAGTTCGCGCATGGTTTTGCGTTCGTCTCCGACGTTGGCGCCAGGAACTTGGCAATGGGCTATCTGGCCCTCATCATTCCGAGCACCAACCGTTCGGCAGCGGAAGCGCTGAACAACTAGGAAAACAAACTGTTACTTGATTGAGGGGAGCTTCGGCTCCCCTCTTTTTTTTTGCGCAAAAGCTTACGCCGGGTAATGTGAACCTTCGGGAAAAAGTGCTACACTGAAACTCATTCCGCGTCCATCCAATCCATTTGTGTTCATTCTTTCTTAGTTTGGAGGTTTCTTGAACAGACTTGAATATTTTGTGGCCGCGGCAGTTGCGGTCGTGTGCATCACGGCGCCTCCGGCGTCGGCTCAGACTCCAGTAAACATTACGGTCCTCTCAGGGAACGGGCAGCTTATCTGTCCGAATTGCACCACTACCGGGTCCGGCGGCCTTGCGTTTTTCGATGCAATGTACGTCAAGGTGACCGATGCAAACGGGAACCCCGTTTCCGGGGCGACCGTGAGTTGGAACATCACGTCATCAGTGAACTACGGCAGCTTCGGTAATCAAACCCAGACGGATCAAACCTCAACCGATTCGAATGGCATCGCCTTCGATCGCTTCTATTACAACAATCCCCCAGGCGGTGGCGGCTCAGTGACCGATCCCTGGCATCAGGCCGTGATTGTCGCGAGTATACCGGCTGGTAGCGTGACCTTCTATCAGACCTTGACCTTCCCAAATCTGAACAACAACAACGGTCAATCGGCGTTGGTGGGAATTCAACTCGATACGCCGGCCACTAATCCTCCTTGTCCCAACTGCAACAAACAACCTGGAGATTTGTTGACGGGCTCGGTGGGCACCACGTCCACAACTATCTTTCAGATCACAGCATACTCCATAGGCACGGTGCTTCCACAAGTTCCTAACGTGTCGTTCCGTCTTGTACCCAATCAGTCGACCCCATCAATTTCTTGCGCTACTGGCGCCGGGGCCGACCCGGGCTCGGTGCTAACGGATGCTAGTGGGACAGCTGTTTGCTCTGTGATCCTCGGATCGTCGGCTGGTTTCGGATCTTTCTATGCGTTGGGTGGTGGTGTGGCGTCCGTCGGCTACAACCAGGGCGGGAGTGCCGCGGGCTATTTCCAGAGTGGAAACTTCAGCCTCAATGTTACGCCTGGAACCGCGAGTATTCTTTCCGTCGTAAGCGGCAATGGCCAATCGGCGACTCCGGGCCAGGCGGTCGCGTTGCCCCTTATCGCACAAGTAGGCGATGCGGCCAACAATCCTCTTTCCGGCCAACAGGTGACGTGGACGGTAAGCCCCAGCGCTGCGGCCACTCTTTCCAATAGCTCGAGTACGTCGGATGCGAACGGCAGAGTGCAGACGCGGGTCACCCTTACCAACAACGCCGCGGGCCAAATACAGGTTAAAGCTGCGCTGACCAGCAATCCGAACGTGTCGGCTACGTTTATCGTTACCGCGAATGTCCAGGTTACCGGCCTGACGATCATTTCCGGAAACAATCAGACCGCGTTGGTGAACGCTACGTTCGCGTCTCCGTTGGTCGTTCAGTTGACGGCGGCTAATGGGGCGCCCGCGTCTGGGATCCCGGTTAATTTCGGTATCTCCGGACCGGCGTTTCTGAGCGCTTCGTCGGTCAACACCGATTCGAACGGGCGGGCATCGATCAGCGTGACGGCGGCTGGTTCAACCGGGCCCGTGAGCGTCACCGCCTCTTCGGGTTCGTTCAGCACCACTTTCTCACTCAGCGTAATCCCTCAGGGACCCTCGCTGACCACCGGCAGCTTCTACAATGGGGCCGACTTCCAGCAGGGTTCCATCTCTCCCTGCAGCGTAGCGACGATCATCGCCCCGGGCGTGGCCGCGGCTATCCAGGGAACGGTGGCGTACAACGGCATCGGCGCGTTGCCTTATCTGCTGGCGGGCGATCAGGTGACGTTCGGCGGCGCACAGGCGCCCATTTACAACGTCTCCAACGCAAATGGGCAGCAACAGATCACAGTTCAGGTGCCTTGCAGCGTTACGCCTGGGACCGTGTCTGTAGTCGTCAATGTGGGAGGCGGATCGGCTAGCGTCAATGTTCCAGTTCTCCCGGCCAGCCCTGGCCTCTTTCTGACTCAGTTCGCCAGCGCTCCGCAAATTCCGGTTCTGGAGCGTCCCGATGGATCGTTCGTCAGCGCCACCAACCCGGCTCATCGCGGTGAAACGCTGATTGCTTACGTGACTGGCCTCGGAGCCACGTCGCCGTCCGTGACAACGAACGCGCTACCGGCTCCCGGATCGTCGCCCTCCGTTCTTGGGACGATCATCGTCGGCATGAACGGTCAGGGCGTACCTCTGAACAGCGCCTCGGTCTCGACGGATCTGGTTGGCGTCGAGACGGTTTCCTTTGTGGTGCCCTCGTCCACGTCTAGCGGAAATTCGACCTTCTCCATTGGGGTTCTTCCGCAGGGCAGCAGTACCGTCTATTACAGCCAGGTCGGGGTCTTCCCGATCCAGTAGGTTCCTCCTGTAGCACTCCTCCTGGGGGCCGACTCTTCAAGTCGGCCCCATCTTTGTTCGCCTCGTCTTCGCTCCCAGTCTATATATAGTAGTCTTGCGCACTCGGTGCCACTTCTATTGCGCGCGATAACCCACTGATAACATTACGAGTTTCTCAATATTCCACTTGAAAAGGCGAAAGTTCCGTGCCACTATGTCTAGTGGGTGGCCAAATAGTGGTCTAAAAGTGGGAAATCAGTGAGTGAGATCCTTCAACAGCTTCAAATGGTGGAACCTCCACGAGGGATGTACCCCACCCGTTTGGACGACAAAGGAAGGCTCAAGACCCCGGTGGGATTCCAGGCTTTCTTCGCGGCGTTGAGGGAGAAGAAGCTTTTTGTCACTTCAATGGATCGCCAGGTCGCTCTGATTTACCCTATCGCGGTTTGGCGCGACAACGAAAAGTTTTTCGAGACGAATCGCGATAATCCGCGGGTCTCTCGAGCTCTGGCTTTCAACGCTTATGATTTGGGCGCTGAGTCGGAGATGGACAATCAGGGCCGCATCCTGTTTCCCCCGGAATTGCGGCGCGAGTTGGGGCTTGAATCCGGTACGCTGCGCATCTGCGCGCACAAGGGCAAGCTCGAAATCCTGAGCGAGAAGTTGTATGAGGAGCGGAAGGCGGCGGCCGCTCAATTAACTGCCGACGACCTGGAGCGGGCGGAAGCCGCAGGTTTGAATTTGTGAGTGTAGACGCGATGGCCTATGGAGCATTATCCGGTTATGGCCGCGGAGGCGCTGGAGCATCTGGCGATCGATCCCGGCGGCATTTATTTGGATGCCACGACCGGGCTTGGCGGGCATACAGCGCAGATCGCCGCGCGTCTGACCACGGGTTTCGTGATCGCGAACGATCGCGACGAGATGTCACTGGCAATAGCTCGCCACAACTCGCTCGAGTGGATCGAACGCATCCGGTTTCATCACGGGACGTTCGGGGAACTCGCGTACGCGCTGGCGGAAGCGGGAGTGAAGAAGGTGCACGGGCTGCTGGCCGATCTTGGAGTCAGCCGGTATCAGCTTACGTCGCCGGACCGAGGGTTTTCGTTCTTGTCAGATGGACCGTTGGACATGCGGATGGATCGTTCCACCGGCATGACTGCGGCCGATCTGGTAAACCACATGCCCGAAAGGGCGCTTGCCGATCTGATCTATCAGCTTGGCGAAGAAAGGAGGGCGCGGAGAATAGCCAGAGCAATCGTGAGAGCGCGGCCCATACGGAGCACGCTACATCTGGCCGATGTGGTGGAGCGGGCCGCGCCCCGCACGAGTCGTGTGCATCCGGCGACTCAGACGTTTATGGCCTTACGCATGAAGGTGAACGAAGAACCGGAAGAATTGGACCGGCTGCTCGCAATCGGTCCCGGGTTACTGCATCCTGGCGGACGCATGGTGGTGATCAGTTTCATGTCCAGCGACGACAGGAAGGTAAAAGAGCGCTTTAGGCAGCTCGGCAGAGAAGGGCAGGCGGTCATTCTGACCAAGCGTCCGTTGCAGCCGAGCGATGAGGAATTGGCCCAAAACCCAGCTTCGCGCAGCGCCAAGTTTCGCGCGCTGGAGACGATCTAAGAGGAAAAGATAAAAAAATGGCGACCTTGCCAGCCTTTCTCAAACGGACCGGCATGCCCGCGGCGCCAGATGCGCCGCCGATCTCGAACGTGGCGCCCGTGGCGTTCCGCCCGGAGAAGCATTGGAATCAATTGCGTGCTCTTCCGCAGGACGACGTTTTCTTTTACTGCAAGAAGATCGACAATTCACGCCTGGTTCGCGAGGCCGATCCGAAGGCCGCGAACTCCTGCTGGTCCGCCATCGGGGCGGCGTGCGTTGCCTTGGCTTTGCTGACTGGCGTGCTGGCGCCGCAACTGATGACCACGCTCGCCGGCTACAAGCTCGAAGCCTTGCATGCCGAGGAGCGCCGTCTGGTCGACGAGCGTCACAACCTGGAATTTAAGGAAGCGGACCTTTCCAACATGAACCGTCTCGAACGTCTGGCGAAGGATCAAAACCTCTCCGCTCCGGCGCCGGGACAAGTGGTGCGGCTGAACAGTAAGGATAGTTCGGTCGCGATGAACGAGCAGCAGTAGAGGAATCGACTTTGGGAGTGAGTTGCAGTGGAGCGACGACTGACATGGCTGGCTGGGATTGCTGCCGCTTGGGCCGCGGCCATTCTTTGGCATCTGGCTTCACTGCAACTTCTCCATCACGCGGAATTTGCGCGCAAGGCGCGTAGAAACCAGGAAGTCGCCATTGAGATCCCCGCCGCGCGCGGGCCCATTCTCGACCGCTCCGGCCATGCGCTGGCGCTGAGCATTCCCTCCGAAAAAGTCACCGTCGATCCGATGAAGGTGCCCGACCTCGCCTTCACTGCGAATCTTCTGGGGCGGACGTTGCACCTCGATGCAGACGATCTTTTTCAGCGCCTGAAAGACGCCAAGGAGCAAGGCCGCGGCTATTTCGTGGTGAAGCCGAAGATTACGTTTGAGGAATCGCAGATCCTTCGCGATCTGCCAATCGATTGGGTGAATATCGAGCGCAAGAGCGAGCGCCATTATCCGGGCGGACCGCTGGGCGCGCAAGTCCTGGGTTCCGTGGATTTTCAGGAGAAGGGGAACGCGGGTCTCGAAAAATCGATGGAGGCCGATCTGCGCGGCGTGCCAGGACATGCGAGGTTGCTGACTGACGTCAAGCGCCGCGGCATCGATTCGCAACTGGAAAGTGGCGCGCGGCCGGGTTTGACGATCCAGCTCACCATTGACGAGCGGCTGCAATTCATCGCCGAGCGCGAATTGGCCGAAGCCGTCAAGAAGCACGATGCGAGGACCGGGAGCGTAGTTGCGATCAACCCCCAGACCGGCGACATCCTCGCGCTGGCGAGCTATCCGACATACGACCCCAATCTTCCACCGCAAGCGGGCGAGAACCCCATCGCCCGGCAGAATCACGCCGTTTCCGTCCCCTTCGAGCCGGGCTCGGTCTTCAAGGTGATGACGCTTTCGGCCGCCCTCGAGACCACCAACCTGACCCCGGACAGCCCCATCAACTGCCATGGCGGCGTGCTCACGTTGTTCGGCCGCACGATCCACGATTCGCACTACGGCGCGGGTGGCTACGGCATTCTTCCGATGTCGATGGTGCTGGCGAAATCGAGCAATATCGGCGCGATCGAAGTGGGGCTGCGCGTCGGACAAGACAATATGTACGACTACGTGCGCCGCTTCGGCTTCGGCCAGCGGACGGGGGTTCCCCTGCCGGCGGAATCGCCTGGCCAGTTAAGGTCGCTGCCGCGGTGGCAAAAAGGATCGTTGCCTTCGATCTCCATGGGCCAGGAAGTGAGCGTGACCACACTGCAGCTTGCGCAGGCCGCATGCGTGATTGCAAATGGGGGTCTGCTCATCAAACCGCGGCTGATAATGAAAAAGGGCAGCGAAGTGATTCCTCCCGCCCGGCCAGTACGCATTATCAAACCGGAGACCGCTATCACCATGCGCCAGATGATGGAAGGCGTGGTGCTCTACGGTACGGGACGGCTGGTTGCGAAACTGGATGGCTACAGCAGCGGCGGCAAGACTGGATCGGCGCAGATTTTCGATTCCACCACGCATCATTACACGCACAACTATAACGGCTCATTCATGGGCTTCGCCCCGGTGACGAACCCGGCGATTGTGGTGGTGGTGACGGTGAATGGAACGCGGGGCGAATCGGGATTCGGCGGCCCGACGGCGGGGCCGGTATTCCGCGCCGTCGCAACCGAGGCGCTTCGCTTGCTCGATGTGCCGCGCGATCTGCCCGAGCCAACGACCAACGCGCTTGTGGCCAGCAACACTACTCTCGATGCGGATGACGTCGCCGATGCGACGTTCGCCGAAGACGGACCCAATATCCTGGACGATCCCGAGGAAGCAGAGGCCGCGGCTGCCGCGGCGAAGGACGCGCCGCGGGTACCGAACTTCCGCGGCATGACGATGCGCGCCGTTTTGGCGGAGGCGGCTTCGAAGGGCTACGCGGTCCAGCCGGACGGCAGTGGGGTGGCGCGCGTGCAATCGCCGCCGGCGGGGGCCATTCTACACGAAGGGGAACGCATCCGCGTCCGGTTCGCGCGATGATTCTTGGCGAGCTACTTTCGGGCGCCGGGTTGAAACATCCTCTCGCGCCTGCGCTCGCTGCGGCGCCAGTGAGCGGCTTGGATTACGATTCGCGCCGCGTCGAACCGGGTTATGTGTTTTTTGCTTTCCCCGGCGCGCACGCCGATGGGCGGGCTTTCGCGGTCAATGCGATCGAACGGGGCGCCATTGCGGTGGTTAGCGAATCGGATCCGCCGCCGGGTCTCGAAGACAAATGGATTCCTGTCGAGCACGGACGGCAGGCATTGGCGCTGGCTGCGCGTAATTTTTATGGCAAGCCCGATGAGCGCCTCGGCCTGACGGGCGTCACCGGCACCAACGGTAAAACCACCATCGGTTTTCTCACCGATTCCATCCTGCGCGCGGCGGGTCATGTCACCGCGCTGGTCGGCACCATCGAATATCGCCTGGCGGGCCAGGTGCTGCCGGCGGTAAATACCACGCCGGAATCGCTCGATCTGGTGCGTCTCTTCGCAGAACTCGAACGGCTTGGCGGAAGCCATGTCACGACGGAGGTTTCCTCGCACGCGCTCGCGTTGGGCCGCGTCTACGGATTTCAATTCCATACTGCGGTCTTCACCAACCTCACGCGCGACCACCTCGATTTTCACGTGACGATGGACGCATATTTCGCCGCCAAGCAGAAGCTCTTCGACGGCGCCGGGGGCCCGCCACCGCCTTTCGCCGTGCTCAATCGCGACGATGAATTCGCCGGCCGTTTGAAATTGCATCCGAAAACGCAGGTCTTCTGGTACGGTTTGGGGGTCGATTCCAACCTACGCGCCCGCCATATTTCATCCGGCTTTCAGGGCTTGAAGTTCGACATCCAACACGGCAAGACGCGCTTTGAAGTGGAATCGCCGTTGATCGGGCGCATCAACGTTTACAACATTCTTGCCGCGTGCGGCGCCGGGCTGTCATATGGTTTGAAGCCCGAGACTATCGCCAAAGGCATCGCCGATCTGCGCGCGGTGCCGGGGCGATTCGAACGCGTCGACGAAGGGCAACCCTTTGTGGTCGTGGTCGACTATGCGCATACCGATGACGCATTGCGCAATGTGATCTCGGTGGCGCGCGGCCTGAATCCAAAGCGTGTGATTACGCTCTTCGGATGCGGCGGCGATCGCGATCGCGCCAAACGTCCACTGATGGGGCAGGCGGCGGCGGAGGCCAGCGACTTCGTGGTGTTGACGAGCGACAATCCGCGGTCCGAAGATCCACTGGCCATCATGAACGATGCGCTGGTTGGCATCCGCCGGGTGGATGTGGCGCACGCGGTCGAGCCAGATCGCGCCGCGGCAATTGCGCTTGCTATTAAGGAAGCGCGCGCCGGCGATATCGTGATCCTGGCCGGCAAGGGCCACGAGCCCTATCAGGTCTTAAAGGACAAGACCATCGCGTTTGACGACCGAGCGGTGGCGAGAGAAGTGCTGAAAGGTTACGGGTATCACAAAAACACGTAACCATGACCTTGGATTTACAAGCAGTTGCGCGAGCGATGCGCGCCGAAGGCGTTCCCCAGCCTGTCACAGCAGCCGGGTGGAGCGTGGACACCCGGACACAAACGCCGGGCGACGTGTATTTCGCTCTACGCGGGCCCAACCATGACGGTCACGATTTTGTTTGCGCCGCGGCGGCCAAAGGCGCATCCGCGATTGTTGTGGAACATGCGTCCGGTGTGGAAGTCGAGTTGATTGTGCCTGATTCGCTGAAAGCGCTGCAGGAACTTGGCGCGTGGGCGCGCGCTGAATGGGGCGGAACGGTAGTGGGCGTAACAGGAAGCGCCGGGAAGACGACGACGAAAGACGCGATTGCGCACTTACTCGCAGTCGAAGCGCCGGTCGGGAAAACGGTGGGGAATCTGAACAATCACGTTGGCGTGCCGCTCTCAATTCTTCGATTGCCGGACGATTGCCGCACCGCCGTGCTGGAACTGGGAATGAACCATGCGGGCGAGATCCGCGACTTATCCGGCATCGCCAAGCCACAAATCGGCGTGGTTACGAATGTAGGCTACGCGCACGTGGAGTTTTTCGATTCCATCGAAGGCGTTGCGGCGGCCAAGCGCGAGTTGATTGAAGCGTTGCCGCGCGATGGCGTGGCGGTGCTCAACGCGGACGATCCGCGCGTGGCGCGCTTTCGCGATGCACACGCGGGCCGCACGGTGACGTTCGGATTCGCGCCGGAGGCCGACGTTCGCGCGGAATCGCTGGAGACGTCATCCGGCGGCATGCGCTTCCGGGCTGTCGGCGTCGGCTTCGAGACCGGCCTTACGGGCCGGCATGCGGTGAGCAATCTACTGGCGGCGATTGCGGTTGCGCGCGAATTCGGCATCGCGCCGGAACGTCTGCGCGAACCGGTGCGCGCGTTCACGATCGGAAAAATGCGCGGCGAGCGCATCGAGCGCGAGGGAATGATTATCTGGAACGATTGTTATAACTCAAATCCGGAGGCGGCGCGGTCGATGATCGACGTGCTGCGGGAAACTCCCGCCAAGCGCCGGATTGCCGTGTTGGGAGAAATGCTCGAGCTGGGCGTCGCGTCAGACGATCTGCATCGCCAAGTGGGCGCCTACGCCGCCGAACGTGGAATCGATCTGGTTGTGGGCGTACAGGGCGCCGCCAAGTCTCTGGCGGACGCGGCGAGCGGCGACTTCTTCGAAGGGCCGGAGGGCGCGGGCGATTACGTCCGTTCCATCGCGCGCCCCGGCGACGCGCTCCTGTTCAAGGGATCGCGCGGCGTTCACATGGAACGCGCGCTGGAAAGGCTGGTGGCGTAGATGCTCTACTTCTTGCTCTACGAACAACTCCAGCGGTATGTCAGCGGTTTCCGCGTCTTCCGCTATGTCACGTTCCGTACCTGCTTCGCCAGCATCACGGCGCTGTTCCTTTGCGTCGCGCTCGGCCCGTGGCTCATCAGCCGCCTGCGCCAGTTTCAGATCGGCCAATACATTCGCGAAGAAGGGCCGAAATCTCATCAGAAGAAGGCCGGCACGCCGACCATGGGGGGCGTGCTCATCATTATCTCTATCGTGATTCCCACGTTGCTCTGGGCAGATTTGGAGTACCCATACGTTTGGATTGCCCTCGCGGCCCTGGTGGGATTCGGCTGGATCGGATTTCTCGACGACTACGCCAAGATCACGCGGCAGCGCAATCTGGGTCTTTCCGGTCGTCAGAAGCTCATCTACCAGTTCGCGCTCGGGTTCGCATTTTCGGCGGGGCTGTTGATCATGCGCTCGTACTCCGAGTTCTCGACCAACATGAACATCCCGTTCCTGAAGCAATTCAAGCCCTCATGGCTGATCGAATCGCTCATGCACAATCCGTGGACCTATGTGATCGGCGTGGCGCCGTTCTGTTTGTTGGTCTCGTTGATCGTCGTCTTCACGTCGAACGCCGTGAATCTCACCGATGGATTGGATGGCTTGGCGATCGGCCTGATGGTGATTGCGTCGGGCGCGCTCACTATTCTGACGTATGCCGGCGGCCATGTTCAGCTGGCCGAATACCTGCAGCTTTCGCGCAACCCGCACACCTCGGAGCTCACGATTTTCTGCGGCTCGATGGTCGGCGCGAGCCTGGGCTTCCTTTGGTACAACGCGCATCCGGCCGAGATTTTCATGGGCGACGTGGGGTCGCTCGGGCTCGGAGGGGCGATGGCAGTAGTGGCTGTGCTGATCAAGCAGGAAGTGCTACTGCTGTTCATCGGCGGCATTTTCATTCTGGAAGCTCTGTCGGTGATTTTGCAGGTCGGCAGCTTCAAGTTGCGGCACGGGAAACGCATTTTCAAGATGGCGCCGCTGCACCATCACTTTGAAGCCTTGGGGTGGACGGAATCGAAGATTATTGCTCGTTTTTGGATCGCCGGACTGGTGCTGGCGCTTTTCGCGCTGACCACGCTGAAGTTGAGATGAGATGAACTTAGACGGCGTACAGGCGTTGGTGGTGGGAATGAAGCGTTCGGGCATCGCCACGGCGGAATTGCTGGCGCGCGAAGGCGCCTCCGTACGCGCCACCGATCTGAAGGCGCTCGATCAGCTTCCGGAAGCGCGGGAGGTTTTGGAACGCTTGCGGATTCCGTTCGCGTTGCAAGCCCCACCGGTGTTTGAAGGGGCGGATTTGATCGTTCTCTCGCCCGATGTTCCCGCCGATCTCAGCGCCGCTCCAAGCCGCCAGAGCGCGAGGAGCGAAGGTCATTGGCGAAGTCGAACTGGCCGTGCCGTTTCTGAAGGGCCGGACGATCGGAATCACCGGGTCGAACGGCAAAACGACCACGACAAGCCTCATCGGCCACATTTTGCGCGAAGCCGGGATTCCGGTGCAGGTCGGCGGCAACATCGGCACGCCGGTGACGGCGATGATCGCCGGGTCTCGCGATGAGGGGTGGAACGTGCTCGAGCTATCGAGCTTTCAACTCGAAACCATCGACCAGTTTCGCGCCCATATTGCTTTGGCGTTGAACGTGACGCAGAATCATCTCGACCGCCACCGCACATTCGAAAACTACGCCGCGGCTAAAGGCCGCATCTTCGAGACGCAGCGGACGGAAGACCAAGCGGTCCTGAACGCCGATGACCCCGTGTGCGTTTCCTATGCCAGCCGCGCGAAGGCGGCGGTGAATTGGTTTAGTGGAACGCATGAAGTTACGCCCGGCGCTTACCTGCGCGGCGATGATCTGTACCTGGATGGCCGTTTGCTCATGACAGCCGGCGAAATCCCGATTCGTGGACGGCACAATGCGGAGAACGTGCTGGCGGCGTCCATTGCCGCGGCGCGCGCCGGGGCGTCGCATGCGGCCATCGCCGCCGCCGTCCGCACCTTCCGCGCGGTGGAGCATCGCCTCGAGTTTGTGCGGAAGCTTAACGGAGTCGATTTCTACAACGATTCGAAGGCGACGAGCGTCGATGCGACCCTCAAGGCGCTCGACGCCTTTCCGGGCGGGCTCTGGGTGATTCTTGGAGGCAAAGACAAAGGCCTCGACTATCAGCCCCTGCGCGCTCCGTTGGCGCAAAAAGCGCATGCGGCCGTACTAATTGGCGCTGCTGCGGCAAAAATTGCGGGTGAACTGAACGGCGCGGTTCCCCTGATCGATGCGCAAACGCTGGATGCGGCCATTGCGCACGCATTCGCGCACGCGGCGCCGGGCGACACGGTGCTGCTGGCGCCGGCCTGCGCCAGCTTCGACCAATTCCGCAGCTTCGAGCATCGCGGCGAGACCTTCAAAGAACTGGTGAACGGATTAAAACCCAAGGAATGACATGGCGCAACGGCTAAAAACAGATTGGATTCTCTTCGCCACCGTAATCACGATGGTCGCATTCGGCATGCTGATGATTTACAGCGCGTCGTCGGTCATGGCCGATATCGATCCGCGTTACGGTTCGAGTTGGTATTACGTGGTGCGCCAACTGGCTTGGGGCGTACTGGCAATCGTGGCGATGATGACGCTCAAGCGGACGTCTTACCGCAATTTCCAAACCCCCGCGGTGGCGTTCGGCGCCATCGGTCTCGCGCTGATTCTGCTCGCCGCCGTGTATTTCCTTGACACGGCGCATCACCGCTGGCTGAGGTTGGGGTCGGGCGGGCTTGGCCGCTTGCTCGGCTTCCAGCCTTCGGAAATCGCGAAGTTGGCGCTGGTAATCTTCCTGGCGTTCTTTGTCACCTGGCGCGGCCGCGCGATCAACAACCCGCGTTACACGTTGATTCCCGCCGCGCTCGCGGTGGGCCTGGTGCTGTTCGCCGTGGAAGCGGCCGACCTGGGGACGGCGGTCGTGCTCGGCCTGGCGGCCATGAGCGTGTTCTTCGTGGCTGGGTTGGAATGGCGCTATTGCATGATTGCTGCCGGAATTGCGGTGCTGGGGCTGTGCGTATCCATCGCGAGAGAGCCTTATCGGTTGGGTCGCCTGGTGCGCCATTACGACCCAAACTTCGAATTCGTCTCGAAATTCGATAAGAAGGGCGTCATCAAGGCGTGGGCCGAACAATCGCTGCGAACTCGTGACACCAACTATCAGCAGCAGCAATCGGAAATCGCCGTCGGGGTGGGCGGAATCGCCGGCGTGGGATTAATGAACGGCCACCAGAAGCTGCTCTATTTGCCGGAAGCGCACACCGACTTCATTTATGCAGTGGTGGGCGAGGAGCTAGGCTTTATCGGCGCGGTGGCGCTGCTGGGCGGATTTATCGTCATCCTCTGGCGAGGCCTTCGGGCTTCATTTCGCATCCGCGATGAATTCGGCCGCTATCTGGCGCTTGGCGTCACGGTAATCGTCGTCGCGCAAGGCTTCATCAACATGAGCGTGGTGGTCGGATTTGGGCCCACCAAGGGAATCCCATTGCCAATGATCAGCTATGGCGGTAGTTCCCTGTTCTGTACGCTGGCCTTGTTGGGAATTCTGATGAACGTGAGCGAGCATGCGGGGTAGTGGCCCGAATGGCCCGCGTTTGTTTCTGATGGCCGGAGGAGGGACGGGCGGACACGTGATCCCCGCGCTGGCGGTCGCCCGCGAACTTCGCGGCCGGGGTCATAGTGTGGTTTTTGTGGGTACGGAACGGGGAATGGAGGCGAAGCTGGTTCCGGCGGACGGGTTTGAGCTGAAAACGATCGCCATCGGCGGATTCAATCGCGTGGGCCCACTACAAAAATTGAAGACGCTGGTGCGGCTGCCGATCGAGACCTTCGCTTGCTTGCGGTATGGAGCGTCGGCGGTTTTCAGCATGGGCGGCTACGTTGCAGGGCCGCCGGTGATGGCAGCGATTTTGCGCCGCACGCCGCTGGTGGTGATGGAGCCGAACGCGATCGCCGGGCTAGCGAATCGTCTGGCGGGTAAATTCGTTTCACGGGCGCTGGTTTCCTTTGAGGAGACCGCGCGTTACTTTCCGCGCGGACGCACCGAAGTAACAGGCTTGCCGGTGCGGGAGGAATTCTTCCGTATCCAGCCGAAGCCTCGTAGCGGACCGTTGCGCCTGCTGATTACCGGCGGCAGCCAGGGATCGCGGACGTTGAATCGCGCGGCGCGGCAAAGTTGGGAGCGCTTCCGCGAGGCGAACTTTCCCGTTCATATCGTCCATCAAACGGGCGCACCGGACTATGAAGAGATTCGCGCGGAGTTTGCTAAGTCGGGACTTAGCGGCGAGATTGTTCCATTTATTACTAACATGCCGGAAACTTTTGCCTCGACCGATTTGATTATCTGCCGTTCCGGCGCTGGCGCGGTTTCGGAGTTAGCCGCAGCGGGCCGGGCGTCTATTCTTGTGCCATTTCCGTTTGCCGCCGACGATCATCAAACGCGCAACGCCGCAGCCATCGAGCACGGCGGAGCGGCGCGCCTGGTGCGTGATGCGGAATTCACCGGCCAGAAGCTCTTCGAAACGGTTTCGGAGTTGTCAGCCGCGCCGGCAACGATCGAAAGAATGGCCGAAGCAGCGCATAAGTTCGCCAAGCCGGGCGCGGCCCAACGCGCCGCCAACATTTTAGAGGAGGTAGCGAGCGCATAAGTCAACAAATCGATTGACATGTGGACTCGCTAGCCGAAACAATACAGTAAAGAAATGTTTTTTCGCAAGCAACACTTGCACTTTACGGGGATCGGAGGAATAGGCATGAGCGGGATCGCCGAGGTGTTGTTAAACCTCGGATACACGATCTCCGGCTCAGACCTCAAGCTGACGCCGATTACCGAGCGATTGACCGCGATGGGGGCGCATATCTTTGAAGGTCATGCCGCTTCCAACGTGTCCGGCGCGCGGGCGTTGGTGGTTAGTTCGGCGGTCGACGAGCAGAATCCCGAAGTGCAAGAGGCGCGGCGATTGCAGATCCCGGTGATTCCGCGCGGCGAGTTACTCGCCGAGTTGATGCGCCTGAAATATGGCATCGCTATTGCCGGTAGTCACGGTAAGACTACTACTACGTCCATGACCGCCACCATTCTGAATCACGCGGGACTCGATCCCACGGTAGTAGTGGGGGGCCGCGTGGGAACCATGGGCGGCTCGAACGCGCGCGTAGGCCACAGCGATTTCCTGGTGGTGGAATCGGACGAAAGCGACGGTTCATTCCTCAAGCTCTCGCCGATCGTTGCGATCGTGACTAATATAGATCGGGAGCATCTCGATCATTACCCCTCGCTTGAGGCGATTGAAGCCGCGTTTATCGAATTCTTGAATAAGACGCCGTTTTATGGCGCCTGCATCGTTTGCCTGGACGATCCCAACGTGCAGGCGATTCTGCCGGCCATCAAGCGGCGCATAATCACTTACGGAACCACGGCGCAGGCGGATATGGAGGCGAGCGAAATCGGCTGCGGCCATTTTTCGAGCGACTTCCGCATGCGCTACCGCGGCGTCGACCTGGGCCGCTTCCAACTGCGCGTTCCGGGACGGCACAACGTGCTCAATGCCATGGCGGCCGCGTGCGTCGCGCTCGAGCTGGAAGTCAAGCCCGATGCCATCCGCGAGGCGCTGGCTTCGTTCAGCGGCGTCGACCGGCGCTTCCAGGTACGCGGCAAGGAACTCGGCATCACGGTTGTTGATGATTACGGCCACCATCCCACCGAAATCCGCGCGACTCTGGACGGGGCTCGGGCTTGCGGATTTGCGCGCATTCATGTGCTCTTCCAACCGCACCGCTATACGCGCACGGCTCATCTGATGGACGATTTTGCGCGGGCGTTCAACCAGGCGGATTCGGTTTTTGTGATGGATATCTACGCGGCCTCGGAACGGCCGATTGAGGGAGTGACCGCGGAAGTCCTGGTGGAGCGCATCCGGCAGTTCGGCCACCGGTCGACGGAATACGTGGGCACGCTGTCGCGCGGCGTCGATGCTCTCCGTGCAGCCGCCAAGGATGGCGATATGGTCCTGACGCTCGGCGCGGGAAATGTCTGGCAGGCGGGTGAAATGCTGCTCGACAAACTGCGGGAGGCCATCTAATGGCGCGCGAGAAGAAGGCCCCTGTTGCCGGAATTCGCTGGCGTCTTTGGCTGGGCGCAGGCGTGTCCGTGATCGCGGCAGGCTCAACGGCGTTCGCTGCGGTGAAGGTTCGGGCGCATATGCTGACGGATTCGTCGTATGTCCTCTCGCGCGACAACAAAGACGCGCTCCTCATTCAGGGAATGGTCTACTCGTCGCATTCCAAGGTCATGCGCGTGTTCGCCAACGATTTCGGGAGCAGCGTTTTCTCGTTTCCGCTGGATGAGCGCCGCCGCCGGTTGTTGGCCATCGATTGGGTAGAAGATGCGTCCGTAGCGCGGGTTTGGCCCGACCGTTTGATTGTCCGGCTGCGCGAGCGCAAGCCAGTTGCCTTTGTTTTCTTCCGTTCCGGCGCGTTGCTGATCGATCGCCACGGGGTGCTGCTGGAACAACCGCTGCAAGCGCGCTTCTCCTTCCCGGTGCTCAACGGCGTGCGCGAGGACGATACCGAGGATCAGCGCGCCGAACACGTGCGCGCCATGCTGCGCGTGCAGGACGATCTGGGATATCTGGCGAAGGACGTCTCCGAGATCGATACCACCGACCCCGACGACATCAGCATCGTAGCCAAAGCCGGCGACCGGGCGGTTACGCTGCGGTTGGGCGATTCGAATTACGCGCAACGGTATCAAAATTTCCTCAGTCACTTTTCGGAGATTGAGAAGCATTCGCCCGGGGTCAAAGTATTCGATTTGCGCCTGGACGACCGAATCACTGTAAAGGAAAAAACGCCCTAGCAATGCCGGCAAAGCCCATCTACGGAGTAGGTCTCGATGCGGGAAGCCGCCGCACGCGCCTCGTGATCTTCCTTCTCGAAGGGGAAGATGTCCGCTTGCTTGGATACGGCTCGGCGGATTCCTACGGGTGGCAAAAAGGGCGCATCGCCGATCAGGGCGCCGCGTCGGAATCGATTCTGATGGCCCTCCGCGAAGCTGAGGCGATGGCTGGAGTTTCGATTGAAAGCGCGGTGGCGGGCATCGGCGGACCGACGGTTCGCGGTGCGAATTCCTTCGGCGCCGTGCCGCTGGAATACGTGCGCGAAATCGACCAGCACCATGTGAACCTGGCGGTGGATCATGCCAAGCGCCGGCAACTGGGCGAAGATCGCATGATCCTGCAGATTTGCCATCAGGATTTCGTGGTCGACGGGCATCCCGGTCATCGCGATCCGCGCAAAATGCTGGCTTCGCGCCTGGAATTGAACGTCCACCTGGTCACGTCGTCGATTCAGGAGCACAACACGCTCATCGGCGCTGTGAATCAGGCGCACCTCGCGGTGGAAGAGACCGTTTTCGAAGCGTTCGCCGGATGTTACGCGTCGGTCCTCCCCGAAAACCGGCGGCAGGGCATCGCGGTCATCGATATCGGCTCGGAATCGACAGAATTGGTGGTCTATTACGGCGATGCGATGCAACTTGCGTCCACGGTTCGGGTCTGCGGCGATCATTTCACGCGCGATCTGGCGCAGGGCTTGCGCATCGGCTTCGATGAAGCCGAGCAGTTGAAGCTCGAATATGGCGGCGCGTCCCCTGAGACCTGCGCCGAAAACGTGCTGGTGGAGATTCCGACGCCCGAAGATCGCGAAGGGCGCTACGCCCACCGCAAATTTATCAACGAGATTCTTGCAGCCCGCGCCAATGAGCTGTTCCAATATGTGAAAGCCGAATTGACGCGCGTGGGGATGGAGCACGCACTGGTGGGCGGCGTTTTCCTCACGGGAGCGGCCGCGCGCCTGCCCGATCTGTGCGACGTGGCCGAGCGCGTTCTGCAGTGTCAGACGCGGTTCGGCCTTCCGCTGGGTGTCGGCGGCTGGCCGGAGGCGTTGGAGGATCCGGAATGGACGACAGTGGCGGGTCTCGCCATGTATTCCGCGAAAGTGAAAGTGCAAGCTACGCGCCAGCGCGAAAGCGCGGGTTGGTTGGGGAGAATTTTACGGTAGGAGGCGGTCATGGGGCTGATGGATTCGAATATTGACGATCTGAAATACGAAATGGAAGACGAGCCCTTGGGCGGCGCGCGCATCAAGGTAATCGGAGTCGGCGGCGGCGGTTGCAACGCGGTGGCCCGCATGATGCAGCAAGGGCTACAGGGCGTCGAATTCTACGCCATGAACACGGACGTCCAGGCGTTGAACGCTTGCGGCGTCCCCAACAAGCTGCAACTGGGCAGCAAGATGACCAACGGCCTGGGGCCGGCTGCCAATCCGGAGATTGGACGGCAGGCCGCACTCGAAAGCACCGATCGCATTGTCGAAATTCTGCAAGGCGCGGACATGGTGTTCGTCACGGCAGGCTTCGGCGGCGGCACGGGAACGGGCGCCGCGCCGGTGGTGGCGTCGCTCGCGAAAGAGCTGGACGCGTTAACCGTGGCCGTGGTCACGAAGCCGTTCGGGTTTGAGGGCCGCAAGCGCATGAAAGTCGCCGAAGAAGGTCTGGCGCGCCTGGCGGCGGCGGTGGATACGGTGATTGCGATTCCCAATCAGAAGCTGCTGGCGCTAATGCCGAAGAACGCCGCCATGATCGATGGGTTCCGCATGGCGGACGATATTTTGCGCCAGGCGGTTCAGGGAATCAGCGACATTATCGTGACGCCGGGCGTGATCAATCGCGATTTCTCGGACGTGAAAGCCACCATGACCGGTATGGGCTACGCCATGATGGGCACGGCCACGGGGCGCGGTCCCAATGCTGCGGTGGAAGCGGCCACGGCGGCCATCAATTGCCCATTACTCGAAGAGACGCGTATCGCCGGCTCGCGCGGCATTCTGATCAACGTTACCGGTTCTTCGCAGCTCGGCCTGCATCAGGTCGACGAAGCCTGTAATATCATCCGCGACGCTGCCGAATATGACGACGTGCAGATCAATGTCGGTCTGATCATCGATGAATCCATGGGTGATGCGGTGAAAATCACTGTGATCGCGACGGGCTGCCAGCCGGAAGTGATCCCGGTGGGAGATTTGCGGTCTCAGCTTGCCGCGCGCATGGCGCAGCCGGTGATTACGGTCGAACTTCCCGCCGCTTCCCCACCGCCCACGCCAATTCCAGCTCCCGTGATGCACGCCGAACCCGCGCCCGCGCACATTCCGGAGCCGGAACCGATGCTGATCGCGGAAGCGGAGCCGCCGCTCGATCTGGACGACCTCGATACGCCTGCGTACTTGCGGCAGGGCCGGCTGTTGAATTGAGCCGGTCGGCTCTGTCACTATAGTACATATGCTTTTCGAGTCCGATAAAGTGATGTTTGAGATCTACCGCGAGACCGAGTATACAGGCCGCTTCCGCGTCGTTTACTTTACCGAGCTCCAGGATCACAACAAGGAAACCGAGATCAACCACGCGCTGGCCGGCGAGCATTTCTTCGATGGCTTCATCAAGAATTTCGGCAAGGATGAAGCCAAGGAGATTATCGACGGCCTGCTCAACCGGTTGAACAGCGGCGAGCGCTTCGAGGCGCAAGAAGTCGAGCGCGTGCTCGGCGAGCACATGGCCTGAGGCCAGCTTGCGAATCACCAGATTTCCCAGTATCACGCCCCAGCAGTTTCTTGGCTGCGTGGCCGCTTTCGCGGACGCGCTTACGGGCGAACTGAATGCGGCGTTAGCGTCCTTACGGCGGCTCGATGGGGCCGCCAAAGGCTCGGCGTTCGCCTATGAGATGACGCTCGATACGCATCGCTATGGCGCCCTGATCGTGCTCGACCGTTGGCGCTCGTTGACGGCCGCATTTGGGGCGCATCTTCAGGACCCTATGGCTAACGCGGCCCCGGAGCGCGTGGAGCAGGCCGAGAAGATTCTGACCATGGCGAATCAATTGATCGATTCGGCGGACCGGTATAGCCCCGCAATCATCGAAGCCGTGGCGATGGGATTCCAAACCGTCAGCGGCACATTCGCCGACGAGCGCCAGTCGGCGGAGCAAAACGCCAAGCTCGGCCCCATGCTCAGCGACGACTACGTGAGCGCCCGCCGTATCTTCGGCGAGGACCTCGCGGCGCGTTAAACTCAGTTGCATGAAACCATGTTGGTTCGCCGGCGCGCTGTTTTTCTGCGTTGCCGCCGGCGCAACGGCTCAGCCTGCGCCTAATGGCCGGCCGGTCTTTAATGTGCTCGATTATGGGGCCAAGCGCGATGGATCCGGCTCTTCCACGCCCGCCTTTCGCGCTGCGATTCAGGCCGCGGCCAAAGCCGGCGGCGGTACGGTGTTTGTGCCGGCGGGCCACTATGTTTCGGGCGCCATCGAGCTGGTCAGTAACCTGACCTTCTTCGTCGACAGCGGCGCCGTCATCCGCTTCGCGGCCAATCGCGAGGAATACCCAATGGTCGATAGCCGCTTCGAAGGGACGGAATTGCGCGCGCCGGCCGCTTTGCTGGGCGGGCACAACCTGGAAAACGTCACTATTACCGGCCGCGGCACTCTTCAGGCCGACAATACCGAGTGGCGCAATTTGATGATGCAGCCCGCGCATCGTCAGGCGCTTACGCAATTGCTGGACCTTCTGGAACACAAACAGCCCGTGCCCTCCGCGTTGCGGAGCGACGCCGAGCTGGGTCTGCGTCCCGATTTCATCCGGCCCGTGGAGAGCAAGAACATCCTGATCGAAGGCATCCACATTCTGAGCTCGCCCATGTGGGTGCTGCACATTCTCTATTGCGACAACGTGGTCATCCGCAATGTAATTGTCGAGAGCTATCCCGGCGCCAATACCGACGGCGTGGATATCGATTCCTCGCGCCACGTGCGCATCTCGGATTCTTATTTCGATACCGGCGACGACGCCATCTGCATCAAATCGGGCAAAGATGCTGACGGCCTGCGCGTCAATCGCATCACGGAAGACGTCGCCATCACCAATTGCACCATCCATCACGGGCATGGGGCTGTGGTGCTGGGCAGCGAAACCTCCGGCGGAATCCGCAACGTGGTGGCGAGCAATATCGTGGCGCAGGGAACGGACCGCGGCATTCGCATCAAGAGCACGCGCGGCCGAGGCGGCTTGCTGGAAAACATTCGCTTCGATAATTGGATCATCGAAGATACGCCGAACCCGGCCATCGAGGTGACGAACTACTACACACGCGCGCCCGAGGAGCCGGTTTCGGCCCGCACGCCCGTCTTCCGCAATTTCGCCATCAGCAACGTCACCATCAACCGTTGCAAGACGGCCGTCAGCATCGAAGGGTTGCCCGAGATGCCGGTGGAAGGCCTTCGCCTCACGGACATCGTGGCCACTGCGCAGGAGGGATTGCGCGCCTTCAACACCAAGGGACTCGAGCTGCACAATGTCCGCATCAATCCGCAGAGCGGTATCCCGTTCCTGATCCGCGATTCCGTGGAAGTGGATCTCGACGGCGTGCAGACGCGCAATCCGAAGGCGGATGCGCCGGTAGTCCGCCTGGACCGCGTGAAGCACGCCACGTTGCGCAACAGCGTGGCATGGGAGGGCACCGGCGTGTTTCTCTCGGTAGCCGCCGAATCGCAGGCGAACGTGAAACTGACCGCCAACGATCTAAGCGCCGCGCAGACGCAGCAAAAAACGGAAGAGAAAGATTTCTGGAAGGGGATCAATACCCCGGATAAGCCGGCGGTTAAACAGTAATTTTTCTTCGGACGCAGAGACGCCGAGTCGCAGAGATTGTTCTCTGCGACTCGGCGTCTCTGCGTCGAAAGAAGGCTATTGGGAAACGGTGGCAACCGCGCTGGGCGCCGCAGGAGCTTGGTAGCGCCTGACGTATTTCCGCATGGAGACCTCAGTCCAGCTCATGCCGTTGGTCTTGGCTTCGCTCAGCGCCTTAGAGGTGTTCCAACCGTCGTGGGAGATGCGATAGCAGGCTACTATGGTGCCGGTGCGATCGGCGCCGCGGCGGCAATGCACGAAGACGGGACCGGCCGAGGCGTCATCGAATAGCGCGAGCACCTTGGCGACATCCGAGGGCGCCGGCGCGGACATGCCCCGCAGAGGGATGTTCACATAACGCATGCCATTGGCTTCCACTGCCTTCTTTTCGACGGTGGAACGGCCATCCGTCTCGCGGAGGTCGATTATGGTCTTGACGCCCAACTTCGCGAGCTGTTGAAAGCCTTCGCTGGTCGGCTGCGCGCCGCGATAGACGTGGTCGTTAACCTGATGGAAGTTCTCCACTCCCGGCATTTGCGCCGAGGCGGACGTCGAAAGAACAGCAACGCCGCATGCGATGACGGCGGCCGCCGAAAGATGTTGAAAAAATCCGAGCGGGGAATTTGCCATGGCTACTACCTTAGATTCTGCGTAATACCTAAACGTTTCCCGGGATGTTCACACCGTCGCGGGTTTCCGGACGGATTTTCGCATAACCACGCGAACACCCAATTCCAGCGCCACCAGGCATGCATAAAAAACGGGAAGCCGTATATCCGATTTTACCAGCCAATAGTAGTGGATAACGCCCGCGATGGCCGTGAAGTATATGAGCCGGTGCAAGTTCCGCCAGCGCCTGCCGCCCAGACGGCGGATCCAGCCGGTAGTGGAGGTGACGGCCAGCGGGATCAACAATACAAAGGCCGTGAAACCCGCCGTTATATAAGGACGCTTGAGGACGTCGCGGGCCATTTCGCCGAAATCAAAGAAATGATCGAGCACCACATATGTAAGGAAATGTAAGCATGCGTAAAAGAAAGCAAACAGGCCAATCAGGCGGCGGAAACGGATCAAATCGGGCTGCCGCAGAAGCTTGCGCAGCGGCGTAATGGCGAGCGTGATGATGACCAGCCGCAAAGTCCAATCGCCGGTGAAATGGGTAATGCGCTCGATGGGGTTGGCGGTGAGGTCCTGCTTCCAGGCGAGCCACCCCAAATAGGCTACGGGCGAGAGACACAGCGCCCAGATGAGCGGCTTAATCCAGCGCGCTTTCCACATTCGCGTCAGTAGTTTTTGCGAAGGTCCATGCCCTCGTAGAGGCGCGCGACCTGGCTGCCATACCCATTGAACATGAGGGTGGGGCGGCGGCGGAATTCGCCCAGGCGGCGTTCGGTGGCCTGGCTCCAGCGGGGATGGTCGACTTGCGGGTTCACATTCGAATAAAAGCCGTATTCGCGGGCGTTGGTGATGTTCCAGGTGGTGGGCGGCTCTTTCGCAACCAGCTTGATCTTCACTATGGACTTGATGCTCTTGAAGCCGTATTTCCAAGGCAAAACGATGCGCACCGGCGCGCCATCCTGCGGCGGCAACGTTTCGCCGTACATGCCGACGCAGAGCAGCGCCAGCGGGTGCATGGCTTCATCCAGCCGCAGGCCTTCCACGTAGGGCAGCTCAATGCCTGCCCGGTCCGGCCCCCACATCACGCCGGGATCGTACAAGCTCTGGAAAGCGACGTACTTCGCTTTGGACGTCGGCTTCACCTTATTGAGCAGTTCGCTCAACGAATAACCGGCCCACGGCACGACGATCGACCAGGCTTCCACGCAGCGATGGCGGTAGATGCGCTCTTCGATGGGCGCAGCCTTCATGATGTCGTCCATCGAGAGTTTGATGGGCTTTTCCACTTCGCCTTCGATGGAAACGGTCCAGGGCGAGGTCTTCAGTTTTTGGGCCAGCGTCGCAGGCTGACCCTTATCTGTGCCGAACTCGTAGTAGTTGTTGTAGTGCGTCACATCCTGTTTGCTGTTGACCGTCTCACCGGTGGTGCTGAGCGGGCTTTTCACCAAGTTGGGGATGGCGTTGGCCGCCAGCGCGCGCCCGGAAGGCGAAAGCAGTTCTCGCCCCGCCAGAAACGCGGCCGGCACCCCGGCAAGAAATGCGCGCCGGTTGAAATAGATTTCCTTCGGCGTGATGTCGGAATGGCGAAGATCGGCAGGCTTACGAATGAGCATAGGGCTCTCTATTAGTTATACGCCTGAGCGGGGGAAAACGGATCGGGCGGTATCGTCTAGCCCAAAAACACAAGAGGCAGAACCGCTTACGAGCGATTCTGCCTCCTGATTTCCCGCTTCCAGCTGCTTGCCGCTTTAGAAGTTCAACCGCGCCACGAATTCCAAGCTGCGAGCGCCAGGATCGTTGGTGTTGTTGAGATCGCGGAAAGCCGAGGTGGTCGATCCGAACGAAGAGCTGATGGTGGTATTGATGTTGCCACCGGTCGCCGCTCCGCCGGGGATCAGGATGTTGGGGTGGTTAAAGACGTTCAGCGCTTGCACGCGGAACTCGAAGTTCAACCGCTCCCTGATCTGCGTACGCTTCACCAGGCTGACGTCCCACTTCTGCAGCCACGGGCCATAGAGGAAAACGTGGTCGCAAATCTGGCCGGCGCTGTTGCAGGGTCCAATGTAAGGAGAGTTCGGATCGAACGTCCCGCTGATATTGAACGCCGCCAGCGTATTTTGGATCAGCGATTGCGGCAAGTAGTAAGCAGTGCCGGTCGCGGTTCCGTTGGCGTTGATCTGGCTGGTGAAATTCAAGGCCATCATGTTCTGCAACTGCTTGGTAGTGATGTTGTGCAGCACCACGCCGCCGTCGCTCGAGTTGAACGTGTCGCGTCCGCTCAGGATGTTGATGGGCGTGCCGCTCTGCGCGCGGCCCACACCTGCAACCTCCCATCCGGAAACGACCTTGCCGAGCACCCCGTGCGCGCTGTTCAACATCGAACGGCCCTGGCCGAACGGCAACTGGTAGATCCAGGTAAACTTGAAGCCGTTACGGATGTCGAAGGCCGCCGGGCCCTTCTCCCCGCCCCAGTTCCGGAGCGTGGGCACATTGGCGTCCGTCAGCGACTTGGCGAATACATAGCTCGCTTGCATTTGCAGTCCCGAAGCCAGCCGCCGGCGTACTTCGACCTGTCCCGAGTTGTAGGTGCTCGAGTTGCGGTTGGTCATTTCCGTCGAACCGCCGCCATTGTTCGGATTCACCTGGAAGAGGTTGACCGGGAATCCCGCCTTGGTTAAATTCGCCATGCGGGTGGCGTTGCCGGCGATGCCGTTGGCCGTTGTGCCCGCCTGACCCTGCATCAACTGCGTGATGGTGGTCTGGTCGGTGTTGCTGCCAATCGCGGTGGTGATGAGCGGTATGGCGACCTGTCCGGGCAAGCCCTGGTTGCCATAGTTGTTCACCGTCAGCTTGGTGGTGGGGAGCAGAAGCTGGGCAACCGAAATGCCGTTCGCGATCGCCAGGTTATTCTGCGCTGCCTGGAACTGCTGCGAGAAGCCGTTTTCCACGGTGTTCACTTCGTTCAGATTTACCGCGGACCACAGATCTGCGGCATGGTTGGCGACGTAGCGAAGCTCTACCACGGTGTTCTTGCTTACCTGCCGTTGGAAGCCAAGGGTCCAGCTTTCGATGTATTCGGCCTTGATGCTGGGGTTGTAGTCCTCCACGCCCTGTCCGCTCTGTACTCCCAGGGGGAAGCTGGGATTGGGGAAGGTTGGATCGATCGAAAGCGGCGCTACCGATGGGTAGGACGAATCGCCGAATGCGATGCCGCCCGCCGGGAAGATATTCGGATTGGCGCTGGCGCTCGCGGTTGTGCTCAGGGAGCGGCCTTGATTACCGCTCCACACGCCATCCAGGAAGCCGATGCCTTGGCGGTTGGTCGACACGCTGAAGCCGGCGCGCAAGACCGAATCGTCGCCCGTCAGCCAGTGCATGAAGCCGCCATGGTTGATGCGATAGGCGATTCCGAGAGTCGGGCTGAAGTGGCCCACGCCAGGATCGAATCCGCCGACGCCCGGAGGCACCAGCGAGAACACCGGAACGCTGCCAGTCAGCACGCCCGGTTTGAATAGATTGCCAACACCCGACACGCCGTACAACCCGGCGAAGCCCGGGCGCGTATAGAGGTTGTCGAGGTTCTGAATGGCGCCCTGACGATCCCAGCGCACGCCTGCGGTGAGGGTCAAATTGGCGGTCGCGTGCCAGGTATCCTGCACGTAGCCCGCAAGCTCGCGCATGTGGTCGCGGTCCACCGCGAAGTTCGGACCGTAGGTGCGGCTTTGCTCGCCAAGCACTGCCGAGCTGGTTACCGAGCTGACGCGTCCCGCGAGAATCGCATACAGGTTGGCGGCGTCGCTCAATTGCGTAGCGCTCGCGCCCGGCAGCGTGGTGGTGGTGAACAGCGACGTTGCGCCGGTGTTATCCGGATCGCCCGTGGCCTGTCCCAACGCTACGGTGTTCAGCAGCGACGAGTTCGATGAGGCCGACCATGCGTTGATCTGGGTGAAGTTGAACCCGAAATTAAACAGGTGTTTGCCCTTCAAATAACTCACGTTGTCGTTGAGCTGATAGACCGGCGTGCTGCGGGGAGCGTAGCCGGTGTAGTTGCCGTTGTACGGGTTGGTAGTATACCCGGCAAAGCTCACCAGATAGCCCTTCCAGATGCCATAATCGGCTGGCGAGAGCCCGGAACCGAGCGCGTTCGCGCCGCCCTGGATGCCGCCCGTCAATTCGTTCGTGATATTCGAGCTGATCACCGAGCGCAATCCGATGCTGCCCGTCCAGTTGATTCCGTATTGGCCTTCGAGATCCGAAGCGCCCAACTGCGTGCCGGTGCCTGGCAGAATCGCATAAGTGCCGTTCAACCCGTCGGGCTGGCGGCCATTGATCTGATAGTTCCAAACGAAGTTGATGTGATTCTTCTCGTTCAGGTTGTAGTCGATGCGCGCCGTTTGGAACTTGCGGTTATTGACCGCCTTCGGGTTCCAGGTGAAGTTGTAGCGATTGTAGTCGTTGTTGGTCACGATGCGGCTGACCGCCGTGCCGCCGGACGTGAGTTGGTTGATCAACGCGTACGTCTTTGCCAGCGTGGGGTCGCCCGAGGTTTGGAATTGGCGCGTGCCCGCGGGCAGCGATGGATTTTCGGCGCCGGCGAGCGAATACAGGTTTACGGTCTTTACCGAGCCGCCGGCGTTATAGGTAAAGATGCCGCTGGCCGCGGCGGGCGTGAGCCAGGTTCCCGTTTCCGAGAACGATTGCGGCAGGTCAAAAAACTCGAACGACTCGAAGAAGAACAGCTTATTCTTCTTCACCGGGCCGCCGACGGTGAAGCCGTACTCGTTCAGGTTGATGCGGTCTTTTGAGGCGCCCTGCAAACAGTTAAAGAAGTAGCAGGCTTCGAAGGCCGAGTTGCGGTTAGTTTCGTAGATGCCGCCATGGAGCTGGTTGGTGCCGCCCTTGGTGACGAACTTGATCTGCACCGCGCCCTCGCCGAGCGCATCTGCGCTGGCGGCCGCCGTGCTCATGGTCATTTCTTCAATCGCCTGCGTGCGAGGCTGAACGGCATTGAAAATCGCGTCCGGGTTGCTCTTGGTCGCATTGTCCTGCACGTTGATGCCATCGATGGTGATGTTGATCGTGGTCTGCGGCAAGCCGTTGATAGTGGAGTAGCGGACTCCATCGGCGCTCTGCGTGCCGGGCTGGCTGGCGATCAATTCCGTGACGTTGTGGCTGGTGAACGGAAGATCGTTGATCTGCCGGCCTTGCAGCGTCGAGCTGACGGTGGCCGAATTGGTCTGGACAATCTCAGCGCCGGCCGTGACTTCCACGGTTTCCGTCGCAGCGCCCACGGTGAGAGTGATATTAACGGTCGCAGGTACGCCCGCGTCGAGCGTTACGTTGTCGCTCGTGGTGGCCTTGAAGCCCTCATGCGTAATCGTGACCTTGTAAACGCCGGTCGGCAGCGAAGCCAACGCCCAATAACCCTTTTCGTCGGTGGTGGCGCGAAGGTTCTGGCCAGTGGCGGTTTGAACGACTGTGACCTGCGCGCCCGGGACCGCGGCGCCCTGGGGATCCAGCACCGTCCCATCGAGCTTGGCTGTTGTTGTGACTTGGCTAAATCCGGAAAATGCTGCGAAGCAAAGCAGCATACACGTTAGAACTGCACGCATCAAAATTCCTCCACAGAAAACGAGATGTACAGATGATCGTATTACATTTGACTTGCAGTAGTTAAGTGCGCACCGAAGATCAATTGCAAAATTTTCGGGAATAAGGCAAAAGAAGGTCCTAATACTACTAGAACCACAGGGGTGAATTTTTTAGTGTATCTTATAAAGCCGAAAAGGCTTAGAATTTTTATCAGCAGCATTTAATGCTTTTTTTTCCGCAAGATTAGACCCATTATTTATTTCTTGCGGGTTTTGGGAGCGTCAATGACGCAGCAGATAGAGCGCGAGATCCGGGACCTGCGGCGGGCGGGACAACGTCTCGAGACCGTGTCGAAGGAGTGGGACGCGGCATACCGGGAGTACCTGGCGGCCTTGGATGTGTTGAGCAGCAAGGCCGAAGCGCCAAGCGAGGACGGCATGACGCCGCCTGCCAGGCCGCGCAATTGAGCGTTAGGACCGTTGCCCGATTCGGGCAGATTTCATCGCGGTTATCGTTGCACCCGGCCTGAACCGCCTTCCTTTAATAAGGCAGTCACTTCACCTGCAGACACCCGGCTGAAATCTCCCATGATGGAGTGCTTAAGGCAGCTTGCCGCGACCGCGAATTCCAGAGCTTCCTGCGGCGAGGGCAGCTGCAAGAGTCCATAGATCAGCCCCGCCGCGAAACTATCGCCGCCACCCACGCGATCGACGATATGCGTGATATCGTAGCGGCGGCTCACCAGGAACCGCTTCCGATCGTTCCAGCAAGCCGACCATCCGTTGTGCGAGGCGCTAAGCGATTCGCGCAGGGTAATGGCGATGGCGCGCACGTTCGGAAAGGCCGCGATCACCTTGCTGCCGAGCGCCTCATATTGGGCGTGATCGAGCTTGCCCGAGTGAACGTCCGCGCCGGATTCTATTCCGAGAGTCATCTGCACGTCTTCTTCATTGGCGATCAGGATATCGACATGCTTGACGAGTTCGGGCATCACTTCCTTGGCGGCTTTGCCCCATTTCCAAAGGTTCTTGCGATAGTTCAGGTCGCAGGAGACGGTTGCGCCGGCGGCTTTGGCGGCGCGAACGCTTTCGATGGCCAGCGCTGCGAGCGATTCGCTGATGGCGGGCGTGATGCCGGTGATATGGAACCAGTTGGCGCCGGCGAAGACGGCGTCCCAGGCGATCATGCCGGGCTTGGCGAGGGAAATCGAGCTGTATTCGCGATCGTAAACGACCTTCGATGGCCGCTGATTCGCGCCGGCTTCGAGGAAATAGATCCCCATGCGGCCTGGCGCGCGCAGAATCCGCGAGGCATCGACTCCGAAGCGCCGTAACTCGCCGATGGCGGCATCCGCGATCGGGTTCGCGGGCGGCAAGACGGTAAAGAATGAGGCGGGCAAACCGAAGCCGGCCAGCGCAACGGCGACATTGGCCTCGCCGCCGCCAAAGGTGCCGACAAACGCGGGTGTTTGGAGGAAACGCTCGAAGCCCGGAGGCGCGAGCCGCAGCATGATTTCTCCGAAGGTGACGATCATGCGCGGCTGCTCCGGGCGGCGCAGAGGGAAGGGGATTCGTGGTTCATAGCGGCCTCACCGAAGGATGGTACCAGACGCAAGCGGGGATCATGGTAGACTTGCGGATGAATCCCCAGGGCGGGAGTAATTCAGTGGTAGAATGCCAGCTTCCCAAGCTGGACGTCGCCGGTTCGACCCCGGTCTCCCGCTCCATAAAATCAATAAGCTAATGGCTCTACGCCAAGCTAATGCGCTTCCTCAGTTTCGTTAGGGCATCCTATCGCAACTAACGAGTGCTGCCATCTGTCTGAACTCGGCGGAACTGCCTCACCGCACTGTCTGCTACTATGCCGGAAAGGCTTCCTCAAAAGGCCGCACAAACTGGCCCCGCCGAAGCCAATCCAACAAGAGCACATATACCAATCCAACAAGAGCACATATAAAGGTGAGCGATGACTGACGAAGCACGCCGGACCACGGCCCCGAATGCTATTGGCGCCACCGGCTTTTTTACCGATCCTGGCTTTGATTTCGTGACCAGGTCGATGATCGGTTATGCCGCGCAAGGCGTCATGGATATAGGATTGGTCTTCGCCACGATTGCTCGCGTCAAGGACGGCGATGCCGACAGTTGGTACACAGCTTGGCGGGCGACGGCAGCGAACCTTCACGCGCAGGCGAGGGCGAGCCTCGCTGCGCGGCATACGGAGACCGCTCATAGGCTGTTCCTGGCCGCCTCCGAGAGTTACGCGCAGGCCATCGCTTTCGCAGACGGACAGACCGAAAAGGCAACATTCGCGCCAACCTTTGCTTTGCAGAGCGAATGCTGGGAGGCCTTTATCGATGCGTCGGCGGGCCGTATCGAACGCGTCGCTGTGCCCTATGAGGGGACCTCACTGCCCGGTTTTTTGTTCCGGCCGGACGCATCCGGCGGCAAGCGCCCGACGGTCGTCATGACCAATGGCAGCGAAGGCTCCAAATCCGGCCTTTGGGCTTGGGGTGTTGCCGCGACGCTTGGGCGTGGATGGAATGCGTTCATCTATGACGGCCCTGGCCAGCAAAACATGCTGTTCGATCAGGGCCACGCCTTCCGGCCTGATTGGGAGGCCGTGCTTACACCGGTAATCGACGCGTTAATGGGACGAAATGACGTCGAAGGCTCGGCTCTATTCGCTTATGGCTGCAGCCAGGCAGGCTATTGGGTAACCCGAGCCCTCGCATTTGAACACCGCTTTGTGGCGGCGGCGGTCGATCCCGGCGTGATGGACGTGTCGGCCCCCTGGCTTACCTATTTGCCCCCTCAACTGGTCGCTGTCTTGAAGGCCGGTGACAAGGAAGTATTTAACGCTGCGATGGCAGAGGCCGCCAAGAATCCCAAGATGGCGGAGGTGATGGCGGCCCGAGGCCGTCCGTTTGCCAAGCCGACCGCGTATGATACGTTCGCGGCAGCGCTCGAATATAACTTGCGGGATGTCATCGGGCGCATTAAGACGCCGCTTCTGATTACCGATCCGGACGAAGAAACATTCTGGCCCGGTCAGTCGAAAGAATTGTACGAGAAACTTACGGGCGAGCGCGAACTTCTTCACTTTTCGCGCGATGACGGCGCCAACTGGCATTGCGAGCCGATGGGACGCGTAGCCGTTGAACTCAAGATGCTCGACTACTTCCAAGATCATCTTACCTAAAAAGCAGCTTCGTCGCGTTCGAGATCAACGCGTCGCGTTGTTGACTGACACGCAGCCTGGCTGTGCGTCCGGGTTGATGGTCCCCAGCGTGTTGCCAATGATGGTGTTGCCAACGATAGTGCTGGGACAGATAGCCGAAATTCCAAAGGATCCGTTTCGGACTATGGTGTTGCCGGTCACTGTGGCATTCTGTGAGACGATCCCTCGGCCGCCGTTGAACGAGGCAATGTTACTGATGCCTACGCCACCACTGCCGTCGAGTACGATGCCATCGCCGATGTTATCCACAGCGGTGCACTCGCGCACTGTAATCGCCAAAATGCCGAAAGTACCGTTGTGGCTCGCCGCGCTAGCGATCACGGTGCCGGCAACAATTATTCCGGCTCCTGCATTGCTGTCGGCGTTGACCCTTTCCACGAAACTGCCGTCCCCGGTCAGAAAAATGCCTGAACTACCCATACCTCGTATCGAACCATTCACAACCCGGACGGCCGTCGGGCCCGCTACCTGAGCGCTTCCGGCCACCACCCCACTTCCGGCGCCGGACGGAGGGCATACCGTTGGATTCGACGTGCAAACGGCTGGCCCGAGGATGCTGAAGCCGTTCAAATCAAGAGTGACGTGATCCGCGGTGATGATAACAGCCGTGGTATTCACGTCGGGGACGACAAGGTTTCCCGTCAGACGGTAGCTCCCGGGCTGCGAAATCGTCACTGGAAATCCAGGCGTATCACCCGGCGTGACGTTACCAGCCATGACGGCCGCCTGATTGATGAGGACCACTCCATCGACTGCATATAAACCGCTTGAAGACGCTGCAAGCATGCACAGGCACACTAGTGGCCGCGATGTTAGATACGACATTTGACTGCTCCTTTGATGGTTGGGGGCGCTGCACGGTGCAGCTGCCTCTACTTAAGACAGGCGGAATTGGGAGGCAAATTGTACGCCCTGCGCCACCGTGCGCCCCTCGCCTCCCAGACGCTATGCTGGTCTTTATGCGATTTCTCGCCCCCTTGGCGCTGGCCGCGTTTTCCGGCTTTACGGCCTCTGCCCAACCCGCCGATCTCGTCTTGCGCAACGGCAAGATCGCCACGATGAGCGCCGCGCAACCTACGGTGCAGGCTTTGGCCGCGCGCGGCGACCGTATCGCATGGCTGGGGAGTAACGCCGACGCCGCCAAGTGGATTGGCCCGCGCACCACCGTAGTCGATCTGCACGGCCAGCTGGCCATCCCCGGCTTCATCGAAGGCCACGGCCACTTCACGGGCGTCGGCGAATACCGCCTCGGTCTCGATTTGCGCGAGGCCCGTACGTGGGATCAAATCGTCGCCCAGGTGGCGCGCGCGGCCAAGCAAGCGAAGCCGGGCGAATGGATCGTCGGCCGTGGCTGGCACCAATCTAAGTGGGACCACGCGCCGGAGCCGAACGTCGAAGGCTTTCCGGTGCATGCGTCCCTCGACGCTGTTTCGCCGGATAATCCGGTGATCCTGACGCATGCCAGCGGCCATGCGGTTTTCGTCAACGCCAAGACCATGGAGGCCGCGCAGATCACGCGCGATACCGCCAATCCGGGTGGCGGCGAAATCCTCAAGGATGCTCACGGGGCCCCGACCGGCCTCCTCCGCGAGACCGCCCAAGGCCTTGCCAATCGTGCGCATGACGCTTACCTCGCTAAGCGTACGCCCGCCGAAGTCGCTGCCGATCTGCGAAAGGTCATCGATCTTGCGTCCAAGGAATGCCTCTCGAAAGGCATCACCACGTTCGAAGACGCCGGCTCGCCTCTTGCGACAGCCGATATGTTCCGCACTATGGCCGAGCGCGGCGAATTCTCGCTGCGGCTTTGGGTGATGCTGCGCGGCCCCAACGATGTGCTGGCGAAAAATCTCGATCGCTATCGCGCCACCGATATCGGACAGAACCATCTCGCCATTCACGCCATCAAGCGCTACATGGATGGCGCGCTCGGGTCTCGCGGCGCGTGGCTGCTTGCGCCCTACTCCGACAAGCCCGATAGCACTGGCCTGAATCTCGAAGATCCCGCCGATATCCGCGCCGCCGCCGAGATCGCCATCGCGCACAACTATCAGCTTTGCGTGCACGCCATCGGCGACCGCGCCAACCGCGAAGTGCTCAACATCTACGAATCCATATTTCGTGAGCATCCCGAAAAGAAAGATCTTCGCTGGCGCATCGAGCACGCGCAGCACATCGATCCCGCCGATATCCCGCGCTTCGGCCAACTCGGCGTCATCGCCGCCATGCAGGCCATCCACTGCACTTCCGATGCGCCCTACGTGCTGCTGCGCCTCGGCGCCAAGCGCGCGGAAGAGGGGGCTTACGTTTGGCAAAAACTGATGAAATCGGGCGCCGTGGTTGGCAACGGTACCGATGCGCCGGTGGAAGACGTCAGCCCCATCGCGTGTTATTACGCCGCTGTCAGCCGGCGGCTGAAAGATGGAAGCACGTTCTATCCCGCGCAGCGCATGTCGCGCGAAGAAGCCCTGCGCGCTTACACGTGGAACAACGCTTACGCGGCCTTTGAAGAGAAGATCAAGGGCTCGCTCGAGGTCGGAAAGCTCGCCGACGTCACCGTGCTTTCGAAGGATATTCTCACGATTCCCGAAGACCAGATTCTTGCGACCGACGTGAAGTATACCGTCGTCGGCGGCAAGATCGCCTTTCAACAATAAGCATCCAAGCCAGGCTTCGGGCCTAACTTTTCGGCTCGCGAAACGTCCCATGCCATACTGGCAACACGGATGCCCAATGTTCTCATCGCAGGCGGTGGATTAGCGGGATTATCTGCGGCCGCGGCCTTGGGCGGCGCCGGTTTTGACGTCGATCTCTTCGAAATGCGCCCATTTATCGGGGGCCGGGCGACGTCTTACAATGCTCCCGCCGCGGAAGGCGAGATCGCCGAGACCATAGACAATTGCCAGCACGTGCTCTTGCGCTGCTGCGTCAATTTGCTCGATTTTTACAGCCGCCTGGGCGTGCGCGATCGCATCCATTTTTATCGCGAGTTCTATTTCATCGAGCCGGGTGGACGCACATCCGTGCTTCGCCGCGGCCGTTTGCCCGCTCCGCTGCATTTCGCGGGCTCGTTTCTGCGCCTGCACTGTCTTTCGCGCGCCGATAAGCTCGGCATCGCGCGCGCCATGTCCGCGTTGCGGCGCGAGCGCAGCCGCCGCAAGGATCTCGACCGCATCAGCATGCTCGATTGGCTGCTGCAGAAACGGCAAACGCCGCGCGCCATCGATCGTTTCTGGCGGCAGGTGCTGGTCAGCGCAGTCAATGAAGACCTGGATCGCATGGCCGCCGTTCACGGCTTTCAAGTCTTCGCCGACGGTTTCCTGGGGAAGGCCGATTCTTACGAAATGGGCGTGCCCGCCATTCCGCTGGCGCAGCTCTATAGCGCCGACGCGTGGAAGCGTCTGCCCAACGTGCGCATTCACAATCGCGCGACGGTGGAGCACATCGATGCCGAAGGTTTCATCGTCAATGGCGAACGCCGCAGCGGCGATGTCTCCATATGCGCGCTGCCCTTCGAGCGCCTCGAGGCCATCGGTTTGCCCGCGCCCAAGCTCGAACACTCGCCCATCACCGGCATCCATTTGTGGTTCGATCGCGAAATCACCAACCTGCCACACGCCACGTTGCTCGATCGCACCATCCAATGGATGTTCAACAAAGATTCGGGCCGCTATCTCCAACTGGTGGTCAGCGCCTCGCGCGACCTCACTAACCTCAGCCGCAGTGAGATTGTCGAACTGGCCATTGGCGATCTGCGCCTGTATTTCCCCCGCGTCCGTGACGCGCAGCTGCTGAAATCGCACGTCATCAAAGAGCAGCGCGCCACCTTCTCCGCCGCGCCGGAAACCGAGGCGCTGCGTCCCGGCTGTATGACTTCCATTCCCAGAGTGCTGCTCGCCGGCGATTGGACACGCACCGGTTGGCCGGCCACCATGGAAGGCGCAGTGCGCAGCGGCTATATGGCCGCGGAGCGCGCTTCCACGGCATTAGGGAAAAACTCACAATTTCTGATAATGCCTGCCTGATCACACTTAGGGCGGAAAGATAGCTTGTGCTTTGTACCTTCAGGGTGGAACCCTGGAAGATTGGGAGGTGGCGTGGCTCTTTCGAAGAGCGCTCTTTGTGAAGAAAAGCTGCGGTTAATGGAGGAATTTCTAGCTGCCGCCGCGAATTTGGTAGCCATGCACAACGCGCAGGCGAAAGCTGTAATAGGAGACGACCCCAACATCGATCGCTTCAGTCAATTGATCGAGCGGGCCAACGAACGCAAGAAGAACGCGAAATACGAATACATCGATCACTTGCGCACGCACGGCTGCTGGTAAATGCGAATCGCGGAGCTACTGCGAGGCGGTTTTCTTCACCAGCCGGATCTCAAATAACTTCGGCCAATTCTTTCCTGTCACGAACAGCCGGTCGTGTTCGGCGTCGTATGCGATGCCGTTGAGCACGGAGTCCGACCCCGGCGTGCGTTCGGCCGGAGGCAATATGTTTTCCAGGTCGATCCAACCTACTACTTTGCCCGTCTTCGGATCGATGCGCGCGATGCGGTCCGTCTCCCAGATGTTGGCGTAAATCTCGCCCTTCACCCATTCCAATTCGTTCAGGTTCTTCACGGGCTGGCCATCGGCGGTGACTGTGAGGCGCGAAATCTCCTTCAAGGTGTCGCCATCCCAGAAGCGAATTTCGGGCGTGCCGTCGTCCATAATGATGCGCTTGCCGTCGGTGGTCATGGACCACCCTTCGCCGGGGTAGTGAAAATCGCCGAGCGGCGCGAAGGTTTCGAAGTTATAGATGAACCCGATTTCGCTCTGCCAGGTCAATTCGTAGAGCTTGTCTTTCCAATTGATGATGCCCTCGCCGAAATAGGCCTCGGAGATCTCGTGCTTCTGCAGCACCTCGCCGGTCTCCAGCTTGACCTTGCGGATGGAAGATTGGCCGTTCTGCCCCGTGCTCTCGTAGAGAAAGCCGTTGTGATAGAAAAGGCCTTCGGTGAAGGCGCCGGTGTCGTGCGGATAACTGTGCACGATCTGGTATGTGTATTCCGGGATACCGCCCGCTTCGGTGACGGAGGAGGAGCAAGAGCAGGCGGCAAGGGCCGCGAGGGCGAGCAGCAGGCGCATTCGTACAGCGTATCGCATCTTATGCGGTAGTCCCGCCAGATCTGAACGCGCTATGTTGAAACCATGCATTTCCGCCGTTTGTGTCTCTTGCTGGCGTGTGGGCTGTTGCTCTCCTGCGGCCCACAGAAATCGGCTTCGGACGACCCCCGCCAGTTCATCGATTCCGCCGAGAACAAACTCCTGGCGCTCAATGTTGAGAGCGGCCGCGCCGATTGGATCAAGTCGACCTACATCACGGGCGATACCGAGGAAATCTCGGCCAAACTGGATCAGCGCGCCATCGATGCCCAGGTTGATTATGCCAAGCAGTCCACCCGCTTCAACGGCCAGACGCTCGACCCCGTCACCGCGCGCAAGATTCAGCTCCTCAAGCTTGGACTCACGCTGGCGACGCCTGCCGATCCGAAGGAATCGGAAGAGCTGACGCGCATTACCGCCTCGCTCGAAGGCACGTACGGCAAGGGCAAATGGTGCCCGAACGGCACCGAAAGCTGCAAAGACGTCGAAGATATCACCAAGCTGATGGCGCAGAGCCGCGACCCCAAGGCCTTGCTGGCGGCATGGACCGGATGGCACGAGATCTCAAAGCCCATGCGCTCCGATTTCGCGCGCTACGTGGCGCTGGCCAACAAGGGCGCGCAGGAACTCGGCTTCAAAGACGACGGCGCCATGTGGCGGGCCAAGTACGACATGCCGCCCGACGATTTCGCCAAAGAGTTGGATCGCATCTGGGACCAGATGAAGCCGCTGTATGTCTCGCTGCACGCCTACGTTCGTACCCGTCTGCATCAAAAATACGGCGATGTCGTGCCCGCTAGCGGTCCGATTCCCGCGTATTTGCTCGGGAACATCTGGGCGCAGGATTGGAGCAACATTTATCCGCTGGTGGCGCCGCCCAACGGCGACCCCGGCTACGACGTGACCGCCCTGCTCGAGAAACACAAATACGATTGGAAGCGCATGGTGCAAACCGGCGAAGGCTTCTTCCGTTCGCTGGGTTTTGCGCCTCTGCCACAGACCTTCTGGGAGCGCTCGCTGTTTCTGAAGCCGCGCGACCGCGACGTGGTATGCCACGCCAGCGCCTGGGATGTCGATTTTGTGGACGATCTTCGCCTCAAGATGTGCATCCAGACCACCGGCGAAGATTTCCTGACGGTTCATCACGAGCTCGGCCACAATTTCTACCAGCGCGCGTACAACAAGCAGCCTTTCTTCTTCCGCGATAGCGCCAACGACGGCTTCCATGAGGCGATCGGCGACACCATCGCGCTCTCGGTCACGCCCGAGTATCTGGTGAAACTCGGTTTGCTCGACAAGGCGCCGGATCCATCCAAAGATTTGGGATTGCTGATGCAAAAGGCGCTGGAAAAGGTCGCATTTTTGCCTTTTGGCTTAGTCATCGATCAATGGCGTTGGAAAGTCTTTTCCGGCGAGATCCCGCCCGACAAATACAACGAAACCTGGTGGCAGTTACGCTTGAAGTATCAGGGCATCGCGCCGCCCACCGGCCGCACGGAAGAGGATTTCGACCCCGGCGCCAAGTATCACGTCGCGGCCAACGTCCCTTACATGCGTTATTTCCTGGCCGACATTTTGCAGTTCCAATTCCACCGCGCGCTCTCGCAGACGGCCGGATGTACGACCCCGCTGAACAGGTGCTCTATTTATGGCAGCGCCGCCGCCGGGCAGAAGCTGAATTCGATGCTCGAAATGGGCGCCAGCCGCCCGTGGCAGGATGCGCTGGAGAAGATCGCCGGGACCAGGCAAATGGATGCCAATGCGATTCGCGATTACTTCGCGCCGTTGCAAAAGTGGCTGGATGAGCAGAACGCGGGCAAGCCGGTGGGTTGGTAGTTACTACGTCCACTTATAGTGCGGCGGCGGCTGAAACATCGAGGGCGATGGCTCGGCGGTGGGCGCGGTCTTGCAGTAGGTAGTGTGCTGCCCGAATTCGCCTGAGATCTTGGTGAGCACCGGCAGTCCCGTGGTCTGGCTCGTCCACACTTCGGCTACGGTCGGCGGTTTCGGCATCGCGGGCGCTTGCGGCGCTCCCGGAACCTGAGGCGCGGATGGCGCGCCGGGCGGCTTCGGCATTCCCGGCATGGCTGGCGCGGCCGGAGCGGCCGGCAAGCCCGGGATGTGCATCGTGAACTGCTTGCCCTCCACCGGATGGCCTTCGATCATCCCTTTGCCAAGGTCTTTGACGTTGACTGCGGGCATATTCGGCGCCTTCGGGGCTTGTGGCATGCCAGGGATCGCCGGAGTCTGCGGCATGCCGGGCGCCGCGGGCGGCTGCAGGGGAACCACTTTCACTTCCTGCTTGAGATGATCGAGCACCATCGCATGTCCCGCCGCCGGATTCGAAATCAGGGACATATTCGGGAGGTCGAGGCGCATCTTGCCGTCACTCGAGCGCAACATTTGCGAGGGAGACTGCGTCGGCGCGCTTCCGGGGGCCGATGGCTGTATCGTTGTCATGCAATTGGAGCATGCCGGAGGCTGGGGGGCGGACGGTAACTGAGCCATCGCACCCACAGCTTAGCACTGGCAACGCTACAATCGATACGTGGCGCAGGGCGAGTTGCTTGCGCCGCCGGCAGACATGCGGCTACCTCAGCCACTTAGCGCGCGATTCACGATAGCCGCGGTCGCCTTCTCGCTGATTGCGATCGGGGCCTGGGCTCAGCGTGGGCGATTCGCGCAGCAACGCGATGACGACGCCGATTCCGTTGCTCCACGCCGCGAAGCCGAGTTCCACTTCATCCGCATGCAATACACGGACCTGCCCCAGTTCCATCGCCGCTTCGGCTACTCCTCGCGCGACGGCATGGGCGACGGCTGGTGGATTGTCGATTGGCCCGCCGCCGACAATCATTTCACGCGCGGCATCGGACGCCTGACCCGCATCGATACCGGCGATCCCCGGCATTTCCGAATCACCGATCCGGATGCCTTCGACTATCCGTGGATCTATGCCACGCAGGCCGGTTGGTGGGGCTTAACCGACGCCGAAACCGCGCGCATGCGCGAGTATCTGCTTCGGGGCGGCTTTTTGGTCACCGACGATTTCTGGGGTGAGGAGTGTTGGGAGATCTTCCGCCAGACCATGGAACGCGTCCTTCCGGGTCAGCAGATCACCGATATCGATGAATCCGATATGGTGATGCACGTCCTTTACGACATCGAAGAAAAGGACCGCACCTTCATTCCCGGGTCGCGCCATTTGCGCCGCAACTATGACGGAACCGTCACAGTGGAACAGCCGCCGGGCAGCGAGCCCGCATGGCGCGCCATGTATGACGATCGTCACCGTATGGTAGTCGCCGCCAATTACAACACCGACGTGGGAGATGCCTGGGAATTTGCGGATGTGCCGTACTACCCGGAGCCGATGACCGCGCTGGCTTACCGCTACGGCATCAACTACATCATTTACGCAATGACGCACTAAGGCAGTGCTTAAGCGGCAGTCGGAGCCGCGGCCGGCGCGGCGCGCTGTGCCACCATGTGCCGCACGACGCCCAAAAATACGCCCAGATCGAATGGCTTCGGAAGGAACGGGTAAGCCTTTCGCAGGCCGAGGTCCTCGACGGCATAGGCATCGGACATGAGGAGAACCTGTAAGTTGGGGCGCTCGGTGCGTAGCCGGGAAGCCAACGTCGCCCCGTCCATTTCGGGCATGAGGACGTCGCTAACCACGAGGTCGATCCTGTCTCCGTACCGGCGCGCGATAGAGAGCGCCTCGGCGCCATTTTCAGCCGAAAATACCGCGAAGCCACCCTGTTCCAGAATGAGCATCAGCAGGGTACGAATGAGTGGTTCGTCATCCACAACCAGGATCGTGGGCATGTGCGTGGCCTACCTCCACCGTTTCCCGATGAGTGTTGGACGTGGGTTGATTTAGAATTGTGAAAAACCCCATGTACTTTAGTTGGCATAAGTACCAGTATTAGTGCCAATAGATACACTTCTAAGTTAATCTGGCCGTCGAACAATTACAGCGGGGTTACGGTGGGCGACGGTATGTCCTTTCGGCTATAACGGACGGCACTGCAGGAAGTGGAAGTTCCAGGCGGCCAAATCGACAAAGAGCCCGGCATCCCGCATTTCAGTTCCCGAGCGATCGAATACGGCCGCAGAGAAGGCGTCAGTTAGACGCCAGGTTTTGCCGCGCGCGTCGTCCCACGGGATTTGTACCCTGGCCTGCGAAGCCTGTTCGCTCAGGTTGACTACGATGAGGTAGTTCTCTGTCTGGCTGGTCCAAGTCCAGGCGACCAGATTCTGGAAGCTTGGGTTATCCGCCCAACCTGTGCGCTGGCACAAAGCCCAAGCGCCGGCCCGAAATACAGGGTTCGCGATGGCTTTCAACAGCGCGCGATAAAAGGTAACCATTTCTCCGTCCAACGGCTCCTCGGGACGCCGGCCGAGAAACACTGGGACGCGTATCTTGCGTCCTTCGAGCTGTCCTTCGTGAAAGAGCTTGGCGCCCAGCAACGTCGACATGGTTACCGCGGCTGCGCGCTCCTTAGGCGGCGGAAAGACCGCGGCCGCGCGAGGTTCATCGTGGTTTTCGAGAAAGCGAATCAGCTTCTCCTGATACGCAACGTCGGCGCACAGATGAAGGCGGACGCTTTCCCCGTTTCCATCTTGCAGCCGGTCGTAGAGTCTCTTGTCGTAACAGTAGTCGAAGCCGTTTTGTTGTAAATCCCACTCCAGATCCCAGTAAGCTTCGGCGATGAAGAGAAAGTCCGGGTACACGGTTTTGACGGTGGGGATCAAATTCGCCCAGTATTCGGTTTCCGGCCGTTGGCCGGCGCGAACCCCCCACGTACGTTCCACGATCTTATTCAGCAGCAGCATCGCCATGTCGCAGCGGACTCCATCGCATTGCGAAGCGATGCCCAACAGGGTGTCGCGAACGGCATGGCGAAGGCCCGGATGATAGGGGTTGAGCTGCAACACGTCCGACCACGCCGGAAAGTAGGGGTCGCGCCCACAGGCAAAGACGAATTGCCCAACCCGAATGAACGATGCCGGGTCTCTACGGAGGTCGTCCGCGGTCCCCTGAATGAAGTACTCGGGATGCTCGGCCACCCACGGGTTGTCGGGCGCCACGTGATTGGGAACGAAATCGAGGAGCAGCCGCATGCCCCGCCGCGCGAGCTCGCTGCGCGCGATCTTCAAACCGCGCGCCCCGCCGAAGTGGGGATCCACCGTATAGCGCCGCACGCAATAGGGAGAGCCGACGTTGTCTTGCAAACCGAAATCCGGAAGAACCTTGTGCAGTTCGTCCAAGAGACTCTGGTTGCGGTTGGCAATCGCGATTCCCGCCGGGCTACGCTCCCAGACGCCCATCAGCCAGACCGCATCGAAGCCGAGCCCGGCGATGCAATCCCATTCCTGCGGAGGGACGGACTCCAGAGTGACCAAAGCACCGTATTTCTGCTTCAGTCCGGAGACCCAAGCCCACGTGTTGATCTCAAATATTGTGGGATGTCGCGACCAGAGCGGCATGTTGCTCCTCGGGTTGCTGCCTGGCGAAGACGCCTTCCTTGCCGGCGGCCAGGAATTGTTCGGCGTCAATCCGCCCAAAGAGTTCGATGAGAGACCCGACAGAACCAGTCCAGCCCGTCTGATGGCTGGCTCCGATCCCTGCGCCGTTATCTCCGTGGAAATATTCGTAGAACAGGATATGATCCTTCCAGTAAGGGTCGTTCTGGAATTTTTCGGAACCGCCGAAAACCGGCCGCTTGCCGGTTTTGTCGCGCTCGAAGATAGCGGCAAGGCGCTGAACGATTTCCCGCGCAACCTCGAAGAGATTCATCTGCTTTCCGGAGCCCGTTGGGCACTCGATCTTGAAATTATCGCCATAATACAAGTAGAAATTCATCAAGGCGCGGATCAGCATGATATTTACAGGCACCCAGATTGGACCGCGCCAATTCGAGTTGCCGCCGAACATCCCCGAATCGGATTCCGCGGGCAGATATTTCACAACATTATCCTGGCCTTGCATCTTGAGCACGTAAGGATGGTCGGCATACACTCTCGATATCGAGCGTATCCCGTGCGGGCTCAAAAATTCATTTTCGTCCAGCATGCGCGAGAGGATGCGCCGTAATCTCTGAGGCGTCACCAGCGCCGCGAGCGACCGGCCGGCATAGCCTCGATGTTCGCGCCCGGTGGGATGAACGCTATCGAGAAGTTCAGGCATGCGCCGTACGCGCTCGGCATTGGTGGCCATGGTGTTGGGTATGCGGTCCTGCTGCCAAGGTTCGATGATCGTTGTGGCGCAAAGCGGCAACAGGCCCACCATCGATCTCAGTTTGAGCCGGGTCGCGCTGCCATCGGGAAGACGCAGTACGTCGTAATAGAAGCCATCTTCTTCATCCCACATGCCGGAGGGACCCATGTGATTCATGGCGCTGGCAATCCAAAGAAAATGGTCGACGAACTTCGCGGCCATATCGTCATAGCTGGGGTCGAAGGCCGCCAGCTCGACGCAGATTTCGAACATGTTCTGGCAATACAGCGCCATCCAGGCGGTTCCATCGGCCTGTTCCATGTAGCCGCCGCCGGGCAGCGGCGCGCTGCGGTCGAAAACGCCGATGTTGTCGAGCCCCAGAAATCCGCCTTCGAACACGTTTTTCCCGAACCGGTCTTTGCGGTTCACCCACCAGGTGAAATTCAACATTAATTTCCGGAAGCTTCGGCGCAGAAACTCGACGTCGCCTTTGCCGAGAAGCGCTTGTTCGGTCCTGTATATGTAGATGGTTGCCCACGAGTGTACGGGCGGATTCACATCGCCGAAATTCCATTCATAGGCGGGAATCTGGCCGGTCGGGTGAAGGAAGAATCGTTCGAGCAGCAGTTCCATCTGGCTCTTGGCGAAATCCAGATCGAAGGTTGCGAAGGTGATCGCATGGAATGCCAGGTCCCAGGCCGCGTACCACGGATACTCCCACTTATCGGGCATCGAGATGATGTCCTCATTAATCATGTGGAACCATTCGCTATTGCGAATCGTCTTGCCGATCGGCGCCAACGGCCCGGCGTTGTGCTCCTCGAGCCATTTGCTGACGTCGAAGCTGAAATACTGCTTGCTCCAGAGCATTCCGGCAAAGGCCTGGCGCATGACGTTTGCCGCGTCCTCGCCCGGTACCTTCGGCGCGATGACGCGATAAAATTCGTCGGCCTCGGCGCGGCGGGTCTGTAGGATATCGGTGAATTGCCTGCCGAAACCGCCGCCTAAGTCGGCAGCTCTGCGGTCGCTGAGCCGTAGCCAGATGGTTGCCATCTCCCCCGCCTCAACCGACACCTCATAGAGCGCCGACACCTTCGTGCCTGTGTTCTCCGGATTGACCGCGTCCTTCTTTCCCGATACCACGTAATCGTTAATGCCGTCTTTCACGTAGCGGCCGGCGTTAGGCGTGCCGAAGAGACGCTCGTTATTCGTCTCATTCTCCGTGAACAGCAACGGGGCGTCGCCTTCGCAATAGAGATAGCGGGTTCCCAGGTCGGCGTGCTCCGCCGATACGACGCGCGTCTTATTTGCGCCTTTGACTTCGCGCAATACTGGCTTGGGCGTGTCGGCCCAGAAGCTCCACATATTGCGAAACCACAGGGTGGGCAGGACGTGGAGCGTCGCCTGTTCCGGTCCACGATTGCAGACCGTGATTTGGATCAGGATATCTTCGGGGGTATTCTTGGCATACTCCACGAAAACGTCAAAATAGCGATTGTCCTCGAAGACGCCGGTGTCCAGCAGCTCGTACTCCATGTCGGCGCGGGTGCGCGACTTATTCGTGCTGACCAGATTGTCGTAAGGATACGCCGCTTGTGGATACTTGTACAAATATTTCATGTACGAGTGAGTCGGCGTGTTGTCGATGTAAAAGTAGTATTCCTTCACATCTTCGCCGTGATTGCCTTCGCTGTTGGTCAGTCCAAACAGGCGCTCTTTGAGAATCGGATCCTTGCCGTTCCACAGCGCCAGCGCAAAGCAAAGCCGCTGATGGTCGTCGCTGATGCCGGCGAGGCCGTCCTCGCCCCAGTGATATGCCCGCGAGCGTGCCTGATCATGAGTGAAGTAGTTCCAGGCGTCGCCGTTGGGACTGTAGTCTTCTCGAACCGTCCCCCATTGCCGTTCGGTGAGATAGGGTCCCCATTTTCTCCAGGGGATCTTACCGCCGCGCGCTTCCTGAATCCGCCTGGTTTCTCGATCTACATTCGTCATAGGGGGAGCACTCCTGCTGCCTTATCGATGCGCTTCCACCTCGGCGCGACCTAGTAAATGTTCCGGGGCGGCCGCGACGCCGCGGGTTACATAGAGCGAGGAAGGAATGGCGAGGCGAGCCCCAGATTCCGCCACGCAATCCATGCACCGGAGCAGAAGCGCGCCCTGGATTTGCAGAAAGTGATTCCAATCACGGGCCAGAATGTAAGCGAACATGTCCACGTCGAGCGACGAGGCGCCGAAGCGGAGGAAACGGACCTGAGCCGAGCCTGGCTCGATACGAACGTCTTCCGCCAGAAGCGTGCTCAAACGCGCGATTACGCCTTCCATCTGGGCGGCTGTCGTGTCGTAGGCCAGACTCAGGTTGGGATGGAACCAGAACTTGTCGCGCGCGGAGAGATTTTCCAGGCTGAGATTCGCGATCTGCCCGTTAGGCACGCTGAGCAGCGTGCGGTCCAGCGTACGGATTCGCGTGGAGCGCAGACCGATGTCTTCCACCGTGCCGACGGTGTCGCCCACTTTCAACGTGTCTCCAACCCTCGCTACCTTGTCGACGATGACCGAAATTCCTCCGATGACGTTTTCCAGCGTCTTCTGCGCCGCCAGTGCGACGGCAATACCGCCGACGCCAAGCCCGGCAAGAGCGGCGGTCGGATTCAGGCCGAAGTGATAGAGCGCCACCAGCAGGCAGATGATCACCGCTAATCCATCGAGGGCCCGTCCTGCGAGACGAACCACTGCCGTCGCGCCGATATTGCCGCTTCGCACCATCCGCGCTTGCAAATATCGCGCGAATCTACGGTTAAGAAGGACGAAAAACCAGCCGCCGGCGGCGATCGTGAGGCAACTAGCCATCGTGGCCCAAAATTGGCGGGCGAGCAAGGGAAGGGTGGTCGCCGAGATTCCCCATCGAATGATTAAGGCAACGATGAAGAGACGAAGCGGCACGCCTAAGACAATCGGATCCGGGAGGCTGTCTGTCTTTCGTAGCCGCCTGCGCCATGAGCCGGCGAGCCGGCTGAGAATCCGGCTGATCAGAACCGTGATCAAGTAGACGGCCGGCATGCCGGCGAACAAACCAAGCCATTCAAAGAGGGGCACGCTCGCGATGCGGTTTTCCACTAGGAATTTTGGGAGAAGCTTCTCGATCGGTAAGGTGCTGACTTCCTCATCCAGTTCCGGAATTCGCTCCAATGTGTCACGCGAGAAGAGCCAGACGGCTGGGTCCTTGGCCTTGGTCACGCGCTCCAGGACAATTTCGACATCGCCTTTGGCGCTGGCAATCGTCCCGACCACGTTTTCGTTGGCTCTCACGCTGGCCGCGGAACCGGTAGGAGAGTTGCTGAGATCCTGCAGACGGGGCGGCAGGCGCTTATCGAGTACGCTGGATAATTGCGATGCAAGAAGTTCCGCAGCCGCGCCGCGCTGGCGCGTGTTGAGGAATTCGGACGCCAGCGCCATTTCCCCTTTGTGCGCAGACGCCAGGAAGCCAATAACCGTGCCGCGAGGGGTGTCGCGGCCTAGTTCGTCCTTCGGACCCTCCGATTCAGCCGCCGCTGGGGGCGCGAGTGAAGGGATAGGAACCTGCGCACAAAGGGGCGCGTAAAGCAGAACGCCCGCTAGACAGGCGCCGCATGCGCTATTCCGCGAAAAAAGTGGAGCGCCATTCGCCATTTGGGCCAGTCGTTTGGAAACAAAACAGTCTCCGCGCGCCGGTGACTAAATGGTCACGCCGCAAGTTTCCGCGTCGGAATCACTTCCGGCGCATGCGCCCTCCACAGAGCCGGGTAGATCAGGCCTGCTAACGCGCCACCGACGATCGGCGCCAGCCAGAATAACCATAGCTGCTCCGTGGCCCATCCACCAGCAAACAACGCCGGGCCAGTGCTGCGCGCGGGATTCACCGACGTGTTCGTCACGGGGATGCTGATCAAGTGCATGAGAGTGAGTCCCAGACCGATCGCCAGTGGAGCGAAGCCTTTGGGCACGCGTTCATCGGTAGACCCCAGGATGATCATCAGAAACATGAAAGTCAGCACGATCTCGGTCAAAGCGCAAGCCGCCAGCGAGTAGTGTCCTGGGGAGTGATCCCCATATCCATTCGATGCAAATCCACCCGCCAGGTCAAATCCCGGTTGCCCGCTGACGATAGCGTAGAGAATCGCGGCCGCAAGAATTCCTCCTACCACCTGCGCGCCGATATAGCCCGGTAGCTCGCGTTTGGGGAAGCGCCCGCTCACCGCGAGACCGACGGAAACCGCGGGATTAATGTGACAGCCCGAGATGTGGCCAATCGCGTAGCACATCGTGAGCTGCGTGAGCCCAAAGGCGAATGCCACGCCGAGAAACCCAATCCCGAGATTAGGAAAGGCAGCTGAGATCAGTGCGCTGCCGCAGCCGCCAAAAACCAGCCAAAACGTACCTATGAATTCGGCAAATGCCCGTTTCTGCAAAGACATGGAAACTCCTCCGTCCACGCAAATCAACACGTTCCCGTCGCGGGCATTGGCTCCGCCTGTTTGCGGAAGCCGCTGCCCGCCGGAACCAGTAGTCAGACGGCGCGCCGGATCGCGTGGTATGCAATCAACACGGTTACAGCGCCGATGACGGCCACTAATAGACTGTGAAAGTTCAGGCCGCTCGCGCCGCTCGATCCGAGGAGAACGAAGAGCCATCCACCGACCACTGCGCCAACGATTCCGAGAACGATATCCAGGAAGACGCCTTCGCCTTCTTTATTCACGAGCTTACTTGCGATGAAACCCGCTATTAAACCTAAGATGATCCACGTTAGGAACGACATAAAAACCTCCCGTCGAACTCCTCCGGGCTCCTGCTGGTATGGGCCGCGCAAACTCCAACCGTCTGGCGGCCTTCCCATTTCGATTGACTGCAACCGGCTGGAACCCGGCTCAAAAAAAGGCGCTTACGCCACTGAGACGCCACCGGAAACCATCACTTAGCGCTGTCCGGCAATCAGCACCGGTCCGCTGAAATGTATGCCGCCGTCCTCGCTGCGCAGGATACCCTGCGTAGTGGCGACAAAGATCATATTCGGATCGGTTGGATCGAACGCGATCGAGCGCGCCGAATCCGTCGAAAGACGATGCCAGGTCGCCCCGCCATCGCTTGACTTGATCAAGCCGTCATTAGTTGCCGCAAAGACCATGCTGGAATGGCTTGGCACGCGCGCGACAACGTATGTGCGGTGCGATGCGCCCACCGCCCGCTCCATACTGTACCAGGTAACACCGCCATCCTGACTGCGATATAAGCCACTGCAAGCCGCAGCGAACAAATTCGTACGCCGCGCGCCATCAACGTCGATTGCGAAGATATCGGAATCGTCACGCATGCCCCGGTTAATACGAACCCAGGTGTTTCCGCCATCATTAGTCTTCCACGCCAGATGCGGCGTGCCGGCATACATAGTTTCCAGGCTCGTTGGGTCGAAGGCTATCGACATCACCGGTTTGGGCCAGTCCGAATGCGCCGACGATAACAGCGTCCAGCTGTCGCCGCCGTCGCGTGTGAGAAATACGCCTTCTTGTGTTCCCGCCGCGATCACGTCACGATCCACGTTCCAGCGCACAAGCGCCCAGACTTGTTTCTGCTCCAGTCCACTGATTGGCCGCCATGTGGCGCCGGCGTCTGTAGTGCGAAATACGCCGGCATATTGCAGCGTCTCACTGGAAACTGCTACCAAATAGACATCGGGCTTGGCTGGATCGACCACAATCGCATGCAATGCAGAGCGCCGGGCGGCGGGAAAAGCGATGGATTCCCAGCTTTCCCCCCCGTCGCGCGAACGGTACAGCTGCGCTGTGGCTGTCCCTCCAATTAATGTGCCGTGGTGATGCGGATCGACCTGAAGTACCGTAAGATCTCCCCGCAGTTCACTGTAGCTTTGTCCGCAAAGAACGGCTGTTCCGAGTACTAATGCAAACGCTCCCCGTTGGAAAGCTGTGATTCGAATCTCGTTTGACCGCATATATGGTTCGTCCCAATCCTAAAGATGCCTGCAGGCGCGACGCGGTTTAGTAATTCGGGTTGCATGCTTGAGGTTGCACGCTTGGGGTTACGCGCCCGCGAGAATTTAGAACCATCCGGGACTTTCTGGAATCTAGCCTCTCAAGTGTGGGCGGGGGTCAACAGAGGCGTCCTTTATCCCTAAAAATTGGACCGCCGCGCTTCACCCTTGTATCAGAGGTCAACGGGGGTCAATCCCGTAACCATCCGGGTCAAGGACAGGCGTAGGCCTGCGCTTTGTAACCGGTTAGTTGTCTTAGGAGGCAATCTCGTATGAAAAAGTGTACGGCAATCGTCGGAGTCACCATCCTGGCCGCGGCCTGGACGGCGACTGCGCAGGAGACGCCGAAATTCGAAACGTTTTTAGGGTATGAGTACGTCCGCTTTAATTCGGATTCGTTCGTACCGGCCTTCCCCAATGGCTTTGGGGGTCAACTTGCATTTAACCCCATACCGGCTTTCAGCGCCAATGGCGGTGGGGGTCAATTTGCGGTTAACGTCAGTAGCATGTTTGGCATCGTGTTTGACATCGGCGCCACGCATAACGGCAATGTTGGCGGGTTCCAGTTCGATAATACGGCGGTGAACTTTCTTGCCGGCCCGCGCTTCTCTATACGAAGGTGGGGGCGCGTTAGGCCGTATTTCCAACTGCTCTTGGGCGGCGTTTACGCAACCACGAGCGCGCAGATTCAGGGGGTGGAAGTTGTTAACCCACTCGACTTCACGCCCGTCGGTATCTCTGGCATCGTGACGCCTGGCCAGCAGATTACGGCTCGAGTCGTTGCTTCCACCACTCACTTTGGCATGACATTGGGTGGAGGTCTCGACATTAGGCTTAGCAAGCATGTGGCGTTCCGGCCGATCGGCCTGGACTGGTTCGTCACTAACTTTAACCATAATTACCAGGACAATCTCCGTTACTCGGTCGGCTTCAACTTCATGTTCGGTGGCGAGAAGGCCCCGCCGCCTCCTCCGGCTATGAAGCCTTGCCCGAACGGCACTCAAGTGCCGGCGGATGCGACCTGCCCGAAGATGGACTTCACGGTGAGCCTCAACGCGAATCCGACCGAAGTCTGCTCTGGCGAGAATGTGCAAGTCACTGCGGTCGCTAATGGCGTCCAGCCGAATCAGGTGGCCTACAACTGGTCGGTAAATGGAAGCCAGGTCAGCACGAGTCCGACTCTTGACTTCAGCACGGCAAACCGCGATGCGGGTACTTACACTGTTACGCTCGCCGCAACGGCCGGAGACGACTTCAATCCGGCTTCCGCTAGTACTACCTTTACGGTTCGCGAATACCGGCCCCCCATGGGCACGGTATCGGCGAACCCGTCCGTCCTCCGCATCGGAGACAAGTCCGCCCTCTCGTCCAGCTTCCAGGGTCAGTGCGGCGGGCCGATTCAGCCTGCGACGTATGAAGCGTCCGAAGGCTCCGTCCAAGGTGACCAGTTCGATTGCTCCACCGTTCAGTTCGATGCCAATAGCAGCACGGAGCAACGGAAGACGATCACTATTACCGCGAAGGCTTCCGATCGTCGCAGCCTCGGCACGGCGACCACTACCGTGGAGTGCGTGAAGGCAGCTTCCGCCACGCCGGTCCGTTTGCCCGACGTGCTGTTCGCCGATGACAACGCTCGAGTCAACAATTGCGGCAAGCGAATTCTGCTCGAGCAATTGAAGGCTTACATCGAGCGTGATCCTACCGGGCAGGTTGTCCTCGTTGGTCATAATTCGGCCAACGAAAAAGAGGCCGCCTTGGCTATAAAGCGCACGATGAACTCGGCGGCGGTGATTGTTGCCGGCACGGGTGTTTGCTTGTCGATTCCGCAATCGCAAGTGCAGCTCAGCGCTCCCGGCGTGAATCAAAATGGAGTCGGTTACGAATCCGGCTTCTGCTCCTCGTCCGTGCCTGGTGGAACGACCAGCGCCGGCGAAATGCGGCGCGTCGAAGTGTGGTTCATCCCCACTGGCGCACAGATCCCGGCTTCGGTGATGAACAGCCAGAGCGCAGCTGCTCTGAATGTCAGCACCCTGGGATGCCCGAAGTAGTCCTTTGACCCTCGGGGTCCGGTCCGGCGTTGCGCCCAGTAACGTCGCGCCGGACCCTATTTTGTTTTTTTACGTGCGCCACTCCACAGCCTGACCGCCGGCCGGCGAGATGGCAACACAAGTCTTTAAATCTGCTCCGTTTTCCCCAGCATCTCTCAACTCCAGGACCACAAGACTTTACTGACCCGACAGAGGCTCGCGGGGTGACTTCGTTCTCGCGCGGGTGAGGTTCTTCCGCGGTCAATTATAGGAGGCTAGAAAATGAAATTTCCCATCGTATTAGTTGGCCTGTGCGTTTGCGCGGCAAATCTGCCGGCGGAGAACGCACAGGAACGTATGAAGACCGCTACTCAGGTGTTCAGCGAAATCATGGCTACCCCGGACAAAGCGATTCCCATGGATCTGCTGCAGAAATCGGAATGTGTTGTCATCGTGCCCGGTCTGAAGAAAGCTGCTTTTCTCGTAGGCGGAGAATTCGGCAAGGGCTTCGTGGAGTGCCGCCGTACCAAAGGGCTCGGTTGGGGCGCTCCCGCCGCGATCCGGGTCGAAGGCGGTAGTTTCGGCCTTCAACTCGGCGGCTCGTCGACCGATCTGATCATGCTAATTATGAACCAGCACGGTATGGAGGAATTGACCAAGAGCAAATTTACACTCGGCGGAGATGCGTCGGTTGCGGCCGGCCCCGTCGGACGAACCACCAGCGCTCAAACCGATGCTTACATGACGGCGGAGATCCTCGCGTGGTCCCGCACCAAGGGTTTGTTTGCCGGCATCTCGTTGAATGGCGCAACTCTCAGGCCGGATGAAGACTCCAATCAGGAGTTATACGGTAAGAAAATGACGACTGGCGAGATCGTCATGGTGGATACGATGACCGCGCCGGCGTATGCCAGCGGGCTCATCTCTCAGTTGAATCGACTCTCCCATCAGCGCTCTGGAGGAACTGCCGATCGGATGAAGTAACAACACGTCTCTGCTGCCGCATAACAAACGCCGGGGCGGAGCGCCATTGGCGCTCCGCCCCGGCGTTTGCATATCCACCCTCTTAATCAGATGGCCTATGAGCTAACGAGCGGACCGTGACGCACTAGCCGTCGTGGGCACACCCAATCCCGAAACCGGTTTCCACGTATTGTCGGGATCGAACGCGGTGATGCCGCCGGCGATCTGGGCCGAATCCGGTCCCAAATCCTTCTCGTACACGATCCCCGCCCGGCCGACAACAAAGGTCATCACCCCAGTGGACTTATAATCGGCGGGCCACGCGATCAGCGCGAACCCCTTGGTCATGGCATTGCCATCCACGTAATCCTGGGCGCCGCCGGGCGCGTGGGAGCCCTGCGATTTCAGGATTCTGAAGTAATAGCCATGATAAGGCTCGTTCTTGTTGGTATATCCTTCCGCCAGGGCGCTCGCCACCAGATCTCCCATCGGGCTCTCGTCGTTCGGGCCGGTGCTCTTCCAGTAGAGACCGTCGTGCTGGCCTGGCGTGCTGATCATCTTCTGGGCATACTGGCGGGCGCCGGTCCCTGCGAGGTTGCGGTCAAAGTAGTCGTCCTGCGCCTCCACATAGCCGCGGCACACGTCGATGACCGTGAGTTCGTTGTCTCCGATGCGCCGGCGCAAGATTTCACCCTTGCCTTGGGCTACGTCAAAACGCCAGCCGTCCGCGCTCTTGACTATCGGGACGGGGAATGGCCAGTGGTCTTTGCCGAGCTCGACCACCTTTTCGCCGGGGTGATCGGGGTCGTTGGCGACCGAAGTCTTCTCTTTAGCCTTGGCAACGAAGTCCTGGCGCGCGCGCGCGTCGGCGACGTTGTCGCTGGTATCCAGGATGTCTTTGGCGGATGGTCCCAGAATGGTGAGCGTGGCTGTGGAATCCTGATTCTCAGCGGCTTTCACGAGCGCTTTCGCCGCCTTTTCCGGCGACGAAAAGACCTCGCCATCCCCTTGCGCCCATCCGCTCGAAGGGCTCACCAGCAGCGCTCCGGCGGCCGCGAAAGCGATTGCAGAACAAAAGCGTAAGATGCCGAGTTTTCGAAGTCTCATATGATTGGTCCTCATGATTCTCATTCCCGTGCGCATTTGCTAACGGCGCCGGCCACCGCCGCGCATGCCGCCACCGCCGCCCATGCTGCCACCGCCGCGCATGCTATTCATCTGCGTGCGCCCGCCGCCCTGACTCATACCGCCAAATGCGCTACGGCTGCTGCCTCCACCGCCAAAGCCTCCACCGCCACTGCCAACCTGACGATTGCCGACCTTGTTGCCGCCACCGGCCGATCCGAAGTTCCCCATTTGCCGGTCGGCTTGTCCGCCGCGGTTTTGCATCTGGTTCATGCCATTGTTGCGATTGGCATTCTGGCCCATATTGCGGTTGGCATTTTGCCCCGTGTTGCGGTTCGCGTTTTGGCCCAGATTGTTCTTGTTGATGTTCTGATTGAGGTTGTTGCGGTTCAAGTCTCCGTTCCGGTTATTGAGACTTCCGCCGTAACGGTTGGCCAGGTTTGCGTTTGAATAAGGAACGCCCGCGCGGTGTGCGGCATTGTGCTGCCACGTATTGCCGTTGCCCACGTTGGTGCGATTGAAGTGGTTGTTGTTGATGAAGTTATTGTTGACGACCACGTTATTGCCTCCCCAACCGCAGTTCCAACCCCAACCGCCGCCGCCGCCCCAGACGGCTCCAACAGCCATGCCAATACCAAACGACATGATGCTAGCGGCAGCCACCGCGCCTCCGTAATAAGGCGGATAGGCGATCGGGGGATAGGGATAGTAGGCAGGCGCCGCGCCCCAGACGGCCTCGGGGTTATACGAGGGCACGTAAATCACCTGGGGATTGGCCGGCTGAATCTCAACGTAAGTGTTGCCCCCTTGGCTGGACGTAGTTACCTTCTGTTGAGCGTTCGATCCGAGTTTGCCGGAATCCTTAGCCTTGGTCCGAAGCCTTTGGACAGCCTCCATAACGTCTGCCTGCTGGGCAAGGAACGCGTTCCCGACATCCGTAGTCCAGGTAATGTCCTGGTTTAGCTGCTTTAAAACGTCAGGGAAGGCCACTAGCGCCTGGACGCTCGCATCCCAAGTTTGCTTGCTAACCGCGTCCTTCAGCGCCTGGGGTTGTAGAGAAGAGTTTTTGTCATACCACCTGGCGCATTCCACGATTTCCAGTGGATATGTGGAAGCCACCAGTATTTGGCTGAGCAAAGGGTCGGGATAAAGCGCGATCGGCGCGACCAGACTATCTAATTGGTCTGGCGTTAGCGCCGGCGCCTGTTGCTGCTGCTGCTCGCCGCTAGGCGCTTGCTGGTTATCTTGCCAGGCAAGCGATTGACAGGGCAGCAGAATTGCGGAGCAGAAAACCGCTAGAAATTGTTGTATTTTGATCGACGACAGGATTGGCATACGCCGCCTCCAGTGCATTCTGAGACCTAAGATGCCATCCCTCCGGAGAAGTTCTAAAAACAGGTTTTGGCGGATTCCAAAATACGGAGGCGTGAACCGCTCTTAGGAATCGGCATTTCATTACTTAACGGGACGATGTTGGGGAACTTACAATGCAGGAACTGCCTTTAAGCGTGGGCTAAAAATTTTGAGCCGACTGGAGAGCGGGCTCCATCACATCTTAGCGAAGGGGAATTTATAATCCCCAACCGGTGACGGCCTCGTTCCGGACGTCGGCTCGCTCGACGGTCTCCCGGACAGTGGCGTGTCGGCAGGCATCTCATGCTGTCGCGAAGCGAGAGGGACCACCAGCCGAAGCTATGTCGAGATTTGTCCCATGCCTAACGAGGCCGAACCGGTGAAAAACGTTTACCCGCCTGCGCTTCCACCCGGCCGCGAACGAGACGCGTTTCGAGGCCGGCCGAAGCGTAGCTGGCATTATTTCCTCTTCGGTGGGAAATTCTTCAGCAGCTTATCGACCGCCTTTCGCAGGTTGTCATAGTTCTTGTCCGGATTGCTGCTTGGATTGAGCGTTTTTGTCGCGGTGCCCCGCCAGATCAGCCGCTTTTGAGCCGGATAGTAGATATCCACGTCCAATGTTCCAACGCTGATTGTGGACGTTGTGGCGGATCCGAATCCTCCCATCCAGGGGCCTCCGTCGTTATACCAGTTCAATTGTTGTTCATGACTGATCGATGTCTGATATCCCACCAAAAAGTCGGGAGTAGCGTTTCCGGCGACTTCTACAAAGCCCTTCTGCATCAAGGCTTGAGTGATTAACGTTTTGATATTCGCAGCCGTGATGGGGTTGAGGCCGGAATCGTTCTCCATTGAGATCCACTTATAAGTGTGGAGACCGGAGAAGTCCATTGATTGGTCAAATTGAGTGCTCACGTCCTGCGCCAACAGCAGATGACCCAGGAAGAGAGCGCCACAAGCCGCGTATAAAACTCGTTTCATTTGCCTTTCCTCTTACAACGTCTGTCCATGTGAGCCGGAAAGCGGACCGCTAACGTCGCCGCGGGCCGCTAACCCCCTACGCAACAAATGACGTCGAAATTACAGACGCCCGCTTAATTTTTGTGGGGATACCTACGGGAAAAGAAAATAAGTCGGCGGCGAGGCTGTGGCGTCGATGTTTGGGATCAACTTTTATGGCTAAGGTCATTTCTGCAACCTTCATTTGCGTCGTGCTGGCGCTCACGGTTTCCGCTCATGCCGTGTTACTCGAAGCCACCCCGGCGGCGCACGCCTTTCTCAAAGGCCCCGCGGTCACGGTCCACCTGCGGTTCAATTCCCGAGTGGATGCCGTGCGTTCCAGTCTCAGCCTGGTGCTGCCCGATCAACGCACACGTACGCTTTCGATCGCGCAGCAGACTTCTCCGGATACCCTAAATGCGCAGGCCGGTGGATTGCCAAGCGGGCAATATCGCCTACGTTGGCAAGTGCTGGCGGCGGATGGCCACATCACCCGCGGCGAGATTCCGTTCGAAGTCCGTTAGGCGGGTAGCGGCCAAATGCTCGGAGCGCTACTCGATTCGTTCGGCTTTATCGCTGTGGTGCTTCGTGGCGCAGGACTCGCGTCGCACGCGCTGCTACTCGGTGGAATTTTATTTCTCGTTTGGATCCTGGGGCCGGTAAGGAACTCGGAGAAGTTCGATAGCGCGCCTCTCGTCCAGAGTTGCCGCCGCCTCATCATGTTGTCTGCGCTCGGCTTCGCATCCATTCAAGGCTTGTACGTCGCCGCGAATTCGGGTGTGCTCGTCGCGAGCGGGGGCCTTCGTTTCGGCGACGTCGTTGGCGCCAACTTCTTTCTCGCAGGGTTGGCGGGCATACTGGCGGCGCTTTGGATCGCCATGCTCGCCGCGCGCCGCAATCGCGAGCCCAACGCCGCGTTGCTGATCCCTGGAGTTGTTACTCTCACTTCGCTCGTCGTCACCAGCCATGCCGCCGGCCGCCTGGACGGCCGCGTAGCTCTCCTCACGCTGAACGCGCTGCACCAAGCGGCGACTGCGGCATGGATTGGCGGCCTGCCGTATCTGTGGCTGGTGTTGCGTTCGTCTTCGAATTCGGTCCTCGCGCAGACGCTCTGCCGGCGATTCTCCCGCATGGCGATGGTAAGCGTTGTGACGCTGGCTCTGGCGGGATTCGCAATGGCATTTGTCTATGTGGGCTCGCCGGACGCCATCTACGGAACCTCCTATGGGTTGATGGTGATTTCCAAGACGATCATGATGGGCGGCCTTCTGGTCCTCGGCGCGCTCAACTTCGCCGTAGTGCGCCGCTTGCCCGCCAGCGCCTCAGGCTTGCCGCGCGTGCTGCGCCTGGTCGAGGCGGAACTGGGCGTGGGCCTTACGGTGATTTTGGCGGCGGCGTCCCTGGGATCCCAACCGCCTGCCGCGGATTTGCGCATCGGCCGCGTCAGCGCATCCGAGATCGTCCAGCGAATGAGCCCGCAATGGCCGCGCCTGGAGACCCCGCCGCTGAGCTCTTTAACGCCCGCTGGACCCTTGAGCAGCGGTCAGACTTCCGATGTGTCGCAGGATTTGCAGTCGTTGGTGCCGGGCGAATCGTCTTATAAGCCCAGCACGCCCGACGACATTGCGTGGTCCGAATACAACCACCATTGGGCGGGTTTGGTTGTCCTCATTGCGGGCTTGTTGGCCGTTGCCTCCCGCTTTCGTTCCATGCGCTGGGCTCGCCATTGGCCCCTCGCGTTTATGGGGCTCGCGGTCTTCCTGTTTCTGCGCGCCGACCCGGAGAACTGGCCGCTCGGTCCGCGCGGATTTTGGGAGAGCTTCGCTGTCGCCGAGGTGCTGCAGCACCGCGTCTTCGTCTTGCTCATCACCGCATTCGCGATCTTTCAATGGGGTGTCGAGACGGGCCGCATTTCGTCACGCCGCGGCGCATTGGTATTTCCCGCGGTGTGCGCGGTTGGCGGCGCGCTTCTCCTGACGCACTCGCACTCGCTGGGCAACATCAAAGAGGAATTACTAGCGGAACTGAGTCATACCCCGCTAGCTATTTTTGGCGTCGCCGCGGGTTGGACGCGCTGGCTGGAATTGCGAATGCCGGAGAATACGGGGCGGGCGCTAGATCGCATCTGGCCCGTGTGCTTCGTGATGATTGGCTTGATTCTGCTGAACTATCGTGAGAGCTGAAAAGAAAATCGGACCCGGCCCGCGCCACGCGTGCGAGCCGGGGTCCAGTCGGAAGAGCATACGTCTACTGTTGGCCGAAAGTAAAGTTAATGCCGGCCGTATACCGGAGATTGTTCTGGTTATTGTCGCCGAGGGTTCTGA
>CAVUQS010000011.1:0-546990 GCA_963743705.1 Bryobacterales bacterium
GTCAGAAGATGTCGAAATCTTTGGCGGAAACAACGGCTCCAGGATAGGCCTTTTGCATTTGCTGCAGCAGCGCGCCGTCGCTGCACCCGCCGAAGAGTTGATGATACAGCACCAGCAGCTTCGGCTTCGCTTTCATGGCGATTTGCGCGAGTTCGGCGGTGGAGGTGTGCGCGATCTGGTGATCGGGGCTGGCATGCCCGGACGCAGAGCTGCAGTAGACCTCATGGATGAGAACGTCGCATCCGTTGCAGGCTTCCACGATGGCGGCGGTGGGCTTGGTGTCGCCGGAGATGACTATGCTCCGATCGGCGGTCTCGAAGCGGTAACCGAACGCCTGATCCCAAGTGGCGTGAGGCACAAGGAAAGCCTTGACGGTGACATTGGCGTCTTTGTGAATGACGCCAGGTTTTATCTCCGTGACATTGACTTTGTAAGCTTCGGGGTTGCCGTGTTCGAGACCGTTGGTACGGACGTCCATATCTTTCTTCCCAGGCGGCCATGAGGTGATCGGTCATGTCTTTCGTGCCTTTGGGTCCGAAGACAGTGAGTGGCTTGCCGCGACCGATCACGGCGGGCGTGAAGATGAGATCGGGATAGCCGAGGGTGTGATCGGAATGTAAGTGAGTCAGGAAGAGGTAATTCAGCGCGGCAGGGCGGAGGGCCGCGATTTGCGTGGGGTCGGAAGCTTCGCGCGCGCGGCGGACGAGACAGGGGCCGGCGTCGACGAGATACCCTTGAGGTCCGGCAACAACCACAACAGCGGGGCCGGAACGGGTAGGATCGGGGTTGGGCGTGCCGGTTCCAGGGCAGACGACCTGTAGGCCGGCAGGAGGCGGCGCAGGGGCCGCAGCGCCGGCGGGCCAGGTTTGCGGCTGCAGCCCCCTGGACGCGGCGGGCGGTGAAGTGGGACGCGCCGCTGGCGCCGTATATGCCGTTCAGACCGAGATCGCCGCCGGCTTGCATCTGAACCGTGCGATCGAAAGTGATGACGTCGCGATTCAGCACGCCGCTGAAGATGATGATTTTGCCGCCGCCGGGCCCTTCGCATTTGAACGATAACGACTTGCCGTCGACGGCGCCGTCGTAGATTGCCGTGGGCGAAGTGAGGGAAGTACCAGCGCCGCTCTGACTAATCGTGCCCGTTAGGGTTGCGCCTTTGGCCGTGAGGTTGAAGATCCAGGGGGCAAAGCCTACGTCGTCGGCGCGGAAAGTGCCGGTGACGCCGCCCTGGGCGTTGGCGAAGGGTGCGGCGAGAACCAGCGCGGCCAGAGGTAGAGCGATCTTCATGGATTCTCCTGGGGTTCACTCTACCAGGGTTCTACGGCCGCGGAGTAACTAGCGCGGCCTTACTTATACGCTCCAGCCTTTTGGAAATCGCCGGCTTTCACGATGGTGATGGTGGCCGGGTTGACGTGCTTGCGGAAGGCGGCCGTGACTTGCGCGGGCGTGAGCGCGGCGACGGCGGCTTCGAGTTTGCGCGTCCCAATCCAAGGTGCGGCCCCAACGTTCGCGGGCCACGAGCAAACTGGCGATGGAGGCCTCTTCGGCGCGGGCCACGGCGCGTTCGTCGAGCCACGCCTTCTTGGCCTTTTCGACTTCGTCGGCGGTGAAGCCGTCCTTCAGCGCTTTGGCGAGCTCATCCTGGAAGTCGGTCTCGACTTTGGGCACATTCTCGGGCGCCGCGATGGCGCTGGCGGAGAAGCGGCCGGCATCGTCCTTGACGGGCATGTTGAAACCGGCGTTGGCGCCGTAGCTCAAGCCGTCCTTGACGCGAATGCGTTGGAAGATGCGCGAGTTGGGCGAGCCGCCGAAAACCGTGCCGGCAAGCAGCAGGGCAGGGTAATCGGGGTCCTCGTCGTTCATTTTGACCGGAGCGCCCACGGCGAAAAGAGCGTTCTGCTTGTCGGGCGTTTCGATCTTACGGTTGATGGGCTCAATGGCGGTGTAAGTGTTGGAAATACGCTCGTAGTGCGCGGGGCTCTTCCATGAGCCAAAGAGCTCGGTCACGAGCTTGCGCATCTGCTCCGGGTCGAACTGGCCGCTGATAGCGATTTCGCCTTCGCCCACGCCGTAAAACTGCTTATAGAAAGCACGCACCTCGTCGAGCGTTACCTTCTTTACGTCTTCGATTTGCTCATCGATGCTGGCGGAATGGCGTATGTCGCCGCGCGGGTAGCGAGCGCTGAAGTGTTCTGCGAGCGCCAGCGAGGCGAGCGCCGTGGGTTCGGTGCGCTGGCTCTCGAGGCCGGCAATGCGCTGCTGGCGGATCTGTTCGAATTCGGCGTCAGGGAACGAGGGTTCGAACAACAACTCGTGAACCAGGCGCAGGGAATCGGCCATGTTGGCTTCGAGGGTGCGTACGGTCGCGCTGGCGGCATTTACGCCGCCGGCCACGTTGATCTGCGCTTTCAACTTATCCGTCTCATCCTGTATCTGCTGGCGGTTCTTTTTGAGCGTGCCGCGCATGAGGATGGCGCCCGTGATCTGCCCGGTCATCGATTTTCCGAAGAGCGATTTTTCATCGCCAAAACGCACGTTCATCGCCGCGACCACCGTTCCACCGCGGGTTTTCTTGGGGAACATTGCCAGCTTCAGGCCGTTGGGAAGCGTGGTGCGGATGACGCGGCTCTCGATGTTCTTGGGCGTGGGATCGAACTCTTCGCCCTGCTGCTGCGCCGCTTTGCCTTTGTAGTCCTTGAACAACTCGGCGTCCTCGGGCGCGGCGGGGATTACGGAACGGTCCGGGTTCTTAGTGGGGATAAATTCGCCGAGAGTGCGGTTGGAAGACTTGAGATAGTCCTTGGCGACGCGAGCGACATCGGCGGGAGTTACTTTCTCAATTTCGTCGCGACGCAGAAAGAAGGAGCGCCAATCGCCGCTGCCGGCCGCGCCGCCGAGAGTAAGGGCGACATTCTGCGAGTTAGTGAGAGTCAGTTCGATGTTTTTCAGGAGGCGGATCTTGGCGCGATCGACTTCATCTTGCGAAGGCGGTTCGGCAGACAGGTCTTCGACAGTCTTCAAGAGGATCTCGCGGGCTTCGTCGATGTTCTGGTCGGGCTTCAGTTGCGCGAAGGCGAGGACGAAGCCGGGGTCGTGCATGCCTTCAGCGAACATGCTGGCGGAAACTGCCTTCTTGTTATCGGCGAGGGCTTTGTATAAACGCCCGGTCTGGCCGCCGCCGAGCACCTGCGCCATCACGGTGAGCGCCGCAAAATCAGGGTGGAGGTCGGCGGGGATGTGATAGACCGCCATGATGCCCTGAATCTCGCCAATGCGGCGCAAGGTCACGGCGCGCTCGCCTTCCTGCGTAGGTTCGGAAGTATAGGGCTGCTTGAGGACGCGCGACGGGCGCGGGATGGCGCCGAGAGTCTGCGCGATCATGCCGAGGGCTTTGGTTTCATCGAACTGTCCGGCGACGATGGCGATGGCGTTATCGGGCTGGTAATACTTCGCGTAGAATGCCGCGAGATTTTCGACAGGCACGCGTTCGACGTCGGTGCGATTGCCGATGACGGTCTTGCCGTAATTGTGGAAGTTATAGGCTGCGGCCAGCGTGCGTTCTTCGAGAACGTTGAGCGGGCTGTTCTCGCCCGATTCCATTTCGTTGCGCACCACCGTCATTTCGGTGTCGAGCGCTTCCTTCGGCATGGTCATGCTCACCATGCGTTCGGCTTCGAGCGCCAGCGCCCAGCGGAGGTTTTCATCGCCGGCGTTCAGAGTCTCGTAGTACATGGTCTGGTCGTAGCTGGTGGTGCCGTTGAAATTGCCGCCGCCCGCGTGGTCGGTGAGTTCCTTGAACACTTCGCGGCCGGACTTGGTTTTCTTGAACACCATGTGTTCCAGCAGGTGCGCCATGCCGGTTTCGCCATAGCCTTCGTTGCGCGAGCCCACCAGATACACGACGTTGACTGTGATCTTGGGTTTGGAGTTATCGGGGAACAATAAGACGCGCAGGCCGTTCGGGAAGCTGTATTCCGTGATGCCCTCGACGGAAGTTACTTTGCGAACGCCTTGTGGAAGGGTTTGCGCAAGAGCGGCGACGGATAGAAAGGCTGCCACCGCGGGAAGAACAAGAAGCTTTTGCAGACGCACGTTATCACCTCTGGGATTAGTGCGATTATACCGTGCGAGGTTTGGGAGAAGCGGCAGGCGGACGTTACGCTGGCGGGCGACGTTCGGTTACGCCTTCGAAGTGGTATAACAGTCATATCAGATGAGGTTCGGCTTCGATCCTCGGAAGAGCGAGCGCTTGAGGGCCAGTCCGAAGCGGGGAATCGGGTTCGAGGAGGCGCAAGAAATGTTTTCGCGACCCTATTTCCTCGACCGGCGCTCCGACGTGCCGGAGCAATATGATGTGGCGATCGGCTGGGTACGTGACCGGCTGTATTCCATCATCCTCGAGTTCCGCGAGGACGCAGAAGGCGAAATCCTACATCTCGTCACGCTGTGGAAATCGATGAAGGAAGAGGTGCGATTGTATGAAGAGTACTCGTAAATCCGGCAAGCCGGTTGCGGCAGAGACAATTGCGCGGATGGCGGATCAGGGGAAGGACGTGACCGGGTTCTTCCAAGGACGTGGGCGCATGGTGCAGCCCATTCAACGGGTGAATGTGGACCTGACCGCAGGTATGCTGGAGGAACTGGATCGCGCCGCGCAAGATCTCAATGTGAGCCGGCAGGCCGTCATTAAGACACTGGTGCGTCAAGGCCTCGATCAACACTATCTGGCGCAACGCGGGCGGCAGCCTGCGCCGGAAGCACGCACTCGTTAGAGCTGCCGGGATCAATTTCGGTTTGTCAGGCGCGGTGCCGGCGCCCCAATCGTCATTCCGGCGGGCGGCGCTTGTGCCAATCGGTGCGGCTCTGGAAATCGCGGGCGATGGCGAGGATGGTGTTTTCGGAAAATGCCGGGCCAACTACCTGTAGCGCGACCGGCAGGTTGCCAACGAAGCCGCAGGGGAAAGCGATGGCCGGCAGTCCCGCGAGGTTGCCGGCCTGGACGATGCCGTTGAATCCGCCGGGAACGGGGTTGCCGCCATCGAGCGGCTGATTGACCGGAGGCGCGACGCCGCTGCGGCCCGTGGTGACGAGGGCGTCGACGCTCGCGAAGAGCGTCATGTATTCCCGCAGGATCTGCCGGCGGATGCGCATCGCCTTGAGATAGTCCCTGGCGGAGATATCGAGGCTGGCTTTGAGGCCGGCGATTTGCGAAGGGTCGGCTAACTCATCGACCTTCGGGCTGGCGATCAAGGGTTCGAAAATGGAAGCCTGCTCCGCATCGATGATGGTGGAGATCAGGGGGCCGTAGGGAAAATCGGGAAGCTTTACTTCGACTAATTGTGCGCCGCTGGCGCGGAACGCGGTGAGCGCCGCGGCGAACGCGGAACGGGCATCGGCGTCGGCGCGATCGGTGAAATCGATGGGGGCATAGCCGATTTTCAATTCCTTCAGCGGGCGCGCGTATTGGGGCGTGTAGTAGAAGCTCTTGCCTGCGCTGCCGGGATCCTTGGAATCCTTGCCGGCGATCACCTGGAGGATGATGCCGCAATCTTCGGCTGTGTGGGCGATGGGGCCGATTTTATCGAGCGTCCACGAGAGCGCCATGGCGCCGTAGCGGCTGACCAGCCCGTACGTGGGGCGCAGGCCGGTGACGCCGCAAAAAGACGCCGGCGTGATGATGGAACCGGAAGTTTCCGAGCCGAGCGCGAAGGGCGCGAGACCGGCGGCGACGGCTGACGCGGAACCGCTGGAAGATCCGCCGGACCAGCGGGTACGGTCCCAAGGATTGAGGCCCGGGCCGAACATCGACGCCGATGCCAAGCGGTAGCCGCCGCCGCCCGCCAGTTCCACCATGGCAAGCTTGCCGGTGAGCACGGCGCCGACGGCATCGAGCTTTTCGAGCGTGGTGGCGGTGTAGTCGAAAATTTGGGCGGCGTAGGGTTTGGCGCCCCAGGTGGTGATTTGCCCGGCGAAGCTGAGCAGATCCTTGGCGCCGTAGGGGATGCCTTGCAGGGGTCCGCGCAGGCGGCCGAGCTTGATCTCTTTGTCGACTTCCTTGGCGCGGCGGATGGCCTGCTGAGGCAAGGGCAGCGCGAGCGCGTTGTAGCGCGGGCCGAGGCGTTCGAGGCGCGTGGCGAAGGCGCGGACCAGTTCCTCCGCCGAGATCTCCCTGGCAACCAGGCGGCTGTTCAGTTCCGGAATGGGCGCGAAGAAAGTTTCGACCCCGAGTTCGGCCATATCAGGCCTTGAACTGGAAGGCGGGCTCGAGCGACATAGGGATGTCGATCTTGGCCAGCGCCTGGCTATTGGCCTGGGTGCGATCCTTGGCCGTCTGTAGCGGGCTGGCTTGCGCGAACGCGGCGGGGACCGCGGGCGCGGCGAGCAAAACCTTGGCGAGGTTGCGACGCGTGATCTTCATTGCTTCTGCTCCAGAGCCTCACAGGCGGCCTTTTGCATGGCCGGGCGCGGGGCGGTTTCGCCGGTCCAGATCTCGAACTGGCGGACGGCTTGTTCCACGAACATTTCCAGGCCGGAAATGACCGTGCGTCCCTGCTCGCGCGCGCGGCGCACGAGCGCGGTTTCGAGCGGGTTGTAGACCATATCGAAAACCACTTCTCCGGGGATATGGCCGTTGAAGAAACAGTCGTTCACATTGGGGAACATGCCGAGCGGGGTGGCGTGTACCACCGCGTCGAAATGACGCCCGGCAAGTTGTTCGCGCCCGAGCGCCTCGGCGTTGCAGATTTTGGAGAGCGCGCGCACGCGATCGGCATTGCGGCCCACCAGCGCGATGGTGGCCCCGGCGTCGGAAAGGGCGAAAGCGGCCCCGCGCGCCGCACCGCCGTTGCCCACGATCAGCACTGTGGATTTCGCGAGGCGCAGAGCTTTCGAAAGGGGACCGGTGACGCCGGCGGCATCGGTATTGGTTCCGCGCCATTTGCCGCTCTTGCGCCAGACGGTGTTGACTGCGCCGATGCGCTTGGCCAACGGATCGACGGCGTCGAGATAGCGGAGAATTTTCTGCTTGTGCGGAATGGTGACGCTGAAGCCCGCGAGCGGCAGTTTGCCGGCAAGTGCGAAGAAATCGCGCAGGTGGGCGGGCGAGACCAGGAACGGGAGATAGACGGCGTCCATGCGGCGCGCCTGGAACGCGCGGTTATGGACGGCGGGCGAGATGGAATGGCGGATGGGGTCGGCGATGACGCCGTAGATTTTCGAAGCGCGGTCCAGCTTATCCACCCGATAGATGTGGCGCAGAGAGCGGGCGCTGACCTGCCCGGCGGCGGTGCCTTGCGCCTGCATGGGCGCGGCGTAGGTGTAAACTCCGCCGAAGACGGGCGAGAGGACGCGCGTGGGGAAGCCAAGCTCGCCCATGGCGAGGACGATCATGCGCTGGCGCGCGGCGTTCTTGGCGGCGGCCAAAATGCGCGCGTTGTCCGAAGGCTTGCGCGCGGTGGTGACTACTTTGTAGGAATCGGCGGAAACGCGGGTGACGCGATTGACGATGCCGTCGAGCGGCGGGGTGGCCTCGAAATTGTGATACGAGACGATGACGTGCGCGCGGCCGTTGAACTGGTTGAGCTTGTCGCGTGCGGCCTCGGCGGATTCGATTTCGATATCGATGGCGTGAGCGCCGTGCTGAATGGCGAGATCGAGGATGGCCAGTTGCTCTTCAATGCTGCCGTTGAAGCGGCCGTGGTTCTGGTGACGGCGGCAGGTGGCCAGGATAATACACTCAGGGAATTTCTCAAGAAAGCCGCGAATGGCGGCGGCGCCACGGGCGGGCTGATTCAGATAATCGAGGCGGAACTCCAGGAATGTTTCGCCGGCCTCAGCTTCGCGGCGCGCATGATCGAGCAGAGTTGGGACGTCCGGCAAGCCTAGTGCGATGCAAATGCGCGGGAGACTCCTCTTCTGCGCCATGGTTCGGAGGAGACTAGAATACCACAGGCTCGATTCACCGCAGAGACGCTAAGGCGCGGCGTAAGCAATTCTAGATCTCGTATTCGGGTGGTTTGGAGCGGCCGTAATCGATGTGTTCCCAAAGGCGTTCGTGCAGGAAGTAGAGGCCGATTTTGAGGACCATGTCAATTGCGCCCGCTCCGGCCGAGAGGGCTACGCTGTGGCCGCCAAAGATGAAGACGATGGCGCCGGTAGTGGCGGATCCGGCCACGCGGTAGGTGACAGCTTTGGCAATGCTGCGGGCGCGGGTCTCCATACGCTCGATCCCCCATTCTACTAAATTTCGATAGGGATTGTGTAGATTGAGCCCCTCCAGTAGGCACACCCCGGCGGTGCGCCGGTTTCTTCTATACGTCTGCTACCATCAAACGCGAAATCGGTTCGCTTTTGGGTTTAATGGCAGAGCAAATACTGTCTGGTAATGCGGAAGGAACGTTTGCAGGCGTGCTGGTAGCACGGAGCAATACTGAGTATGAGAACCGGGCGCCTCATTTATTTCCGTACCGTTGATGACGCGGGAGAGCCTCTGGGCAACGTGGCATTCTCGCCACCGCTCACTACTGAGAAGCCTCGAACGGATTCGTACGGTCGGTGGCAAAACCTGATGCGCGCAGGACCCGGCGTTCACCACGGAAGGTTTTGAACCAATAAAAGTACAGGTCCGATGTCGTGAGGACGAGGAAATTGATCAAGAGATAGTAATGAAGGCAGAGGCAAAAAAGTGATCCTGCACTGATGTCGACGGGGATTGGTCTGCTAGCACATGTATCATCTTGCCGAAATCGCGTTCTGGCGTAAGGCGTTGGGCTGGGCGCTCGGCGTATGGCTGGTGTCGCTCTTAGTGATTAACGGGGTGACGATGCTTGTCTCGCCAGCCCAATGGTTTCGAATGTCACCCTGGTTGGCCGCACGCGGGGCCCTGTCGAGGAAGCGATATTCGAGTGGCCTTGGGGCCGCGGACGTGAGGATCTTGGGCGGCGTTTTGCTGGCGGTTCTGATCTGGATCGCGTTTGACCTGGGCGCACCGGCAAAAGCCGATGGGCAACGGAAGGGACTTTCGGTTATGACGGGAGACACCCTTGTTTTGATTGGTGGGGCAATCATTGCAGTGCTGGGGATTATTTACGGTGTTTTGTGTGTTATGACGCCGCAAAAAATAATTCGCATGCAGGCGAAGTTTTCGACGATGCTTGACGAGCAGTCTGCGTCCGGTCGGGCAATGATTTGGCAATACCGAATCATGGGCGTCATTATGATCTTGGGCGGGGCTTTTTTCGTGCTACTGATCATTCAAGCCGCGCTAGATTCGAAATAGACATGCTTGTCAAATGGTTCCTTATCGGACTCGGCGTCGCGTGCATCATCTTTCCCTCAAAGATGCGCAAGCTGTTTGAAGCGCCTGGCCGAAGGACTCTGCTTTCATCCCGGGATAAGTACTTCAATCTCGCGTGGCGGGTTTTCGGATTGGGGATTCTCGCTATGGGGGTGTCAGTGGCGAGTTCGAAATAACGACGCCTGCTCTACTTCACCTGAATCGCGAACAGCGTTTGATCGTCGAAGGCTTTGGTGGAGTACTTGTCGAGGTCTTTGAACATGGCGGCGATCAGCTCAGCCGCGGGCTTCTTGGCGTTGGCGCGCAGCACCTGGGCAATGCGGCCGCGGCCGTATTCGTGGCCGGCGGCGTTGAGGTGATCGGTGATGCCATCGGAATAGAGCAGCACGGTGTCGCCGGGCTGGGCCTGGAACACCACTTCCTCGTATTCGCGCGATTCCAGCAGGCCGAGCGGCACGCCCTCTATGCGCAGCTTCAGGATTTCCCCATTGCGGCAGATCATGGGCGGCAGAGCGCCGGCGTTCGCCATGACGAGCTGGCGGGTTGCCGGGTCCCAAGAGAGAACGAGCAGGGAGACGTAGCGCGCTTCGACCTTGCGCTCGGCGAGGGCTTCGTTGAGCGCGACCATGAGGCCGGCGGGATTGCGGCGGCGGCGGCCAAGGATGCGCAGCAGGCCGCTAATCAGGCCGCCGTAGAGCGCGGCGGCGGCGCCTTTGCCGCTGACGTCGCCGAACGCGATGATGCTTTGCCCGCCGGGCTGTTCGAGAATGTCGTAAATGTCGCCGGAAATGCCGCGCGCGGGGCGCAGGCGGACGGCGGCCTCCAGACCTTCGATTTCGGGCTCGGCATCGGGCAGCAGCACGCGCTGCAGTTCGCGGGCGGCTTCGAGATCTTCATCCATCACGCGCTGGCGCTCGGCTAGTTGGGCGTAGAGGCGCGCGTTTTCCACACTGGATGCCACCTGCGGCGCGAGCAATGTGAGCGTGCGCACGTGATCGTCGGTGAAATAACCGACACGGTCGCTTTCGAGATCCATCACGCCGACGATGCGGTCTTGCACGATCAACGGCACGGCGACTTCGGAACGAATGTCGGGGTGGGAGGCGATGTAGCGTGGATCTTTGGCGGTATCGTGCACGCGAATCACTTCGCGCGATTCGGCGGCGGCGCCGGTGATGCCTTTGCCGAGCGGGATGTTGTCGATGTTGACGCGCTTGTCGTAGCGGATGCTGAACAGGTGGCGCAGCGCGTTGGCTTCGGGATCTTTCAACAGGATGCTGAAGGCGTCGTAGTTGATGAGATCGCGCATGGTGCTGATGATTTTGGTGAGCAGCGCGTTCAAATCGAGGATGGATGAAAACTCGCGCGAGATATTGGCGAGGGTCTTCAGCGTGCGATTCTGGCGGTCGACGCGTTGATAGAGCCGGGCGTTTTCGATGGACACGGCGACGCGCGCGGCGATCAGGCGGAGCAGGGCGCGGTCGTATTCCGTGTAGGCGTTGACGCGCGTGGATTGCAGATCCAGCACGCCGACCAGCTTGCCGCGGGCGGTCATGGGCACGGCGAGTTCGGTGCGCACGGCGTCGACGGCGTTGAGATAGCGCGGATCGCTGCGCACGTCGCCTACGAGGACGGGTTCGCGGCTGGCGGCGGCGGCGCCGGTGACGCCTTCGCCGAGCGCGATGGAGAGATTGCGGACTACTTCCTCGCGATGGCCGACGGAGTAGCGGATGCGCAGATCGTGGCGCTTTTCATTGTAGAGCAGCAGCGCGAAGAGATCGTAAGGCAGTACGCGCTGCACGATTTCGGCGACGCTGGACGAGAGCTGATCGAGATCGAGCGTCTGCGCGATGACAGCGGACACTTCGAGCAGAAAGTCGAGCAACTCGGAACGCTCGCGGAACCGGACCGGCGGTTTGCGAGTCGGCGGTGTGGCAGTAGAAGGCATACGTTGGCGCGACTCAGGCAGCGGTGGCCTCGACGATTTTGACGCTGGCGGAAGCGCCGATGCGCGTGGCGCCGGCGGCGGTCATGGTCCGCAAATCCTCAAGCGTGCGGATGCCGCCCGAAGCTTTGACGCCCATCAGCGGACCGACGGCGGCGCGCATGAGCGCGATATCGTGCGCGGTTGCGCCGGCGGTACTGAAGCCCGTGGATGTCTTGACGTAATCGGCGCCTGCTTCCTTGGCGAGCACGCTGGCCAGCGTCTTTTCGGGGTCGGTGAGCAGGGCGGTCTCGATGATGACTTTCACAATGGCGTTGCCTGCATGCGAGGCGCGCGTCACTTTTTCGATGTCGGCGCGCACGGCGTCGCGGTCGCCCGATTTCAGAGCGCCGATGTTGATCACCATGTCGATTTCCTGCGCGCCTTCGCGCACCGCGGTCTGCGTCTCGGCAACCTTCGCTTCGGTGCTGGTGGCGCCGAGCGGGAAGCCAACGACGGTGCAGACTTTGACCGGCGAGCCCGCGAGCTCGGAGCGGACGAGCGGTACCCAGTATGGATTGACGCAGACGCTGGCGAAACTATACTGGCGTGCCTCACGGCAAACTTTGACGATATCGGCGCGCGTGGCGTCAGCTTTCAGAATGGTGTGGTCGATGAGCGCGGCGATGGCGGGATCGATTTTGGTGAGACGGTCGCTGGCGGACACGCGGTCGGCGCCGGCGGCGATGATTTCCCTGGTGTTGCGGGAGCAGGTTTGCGGGCAGCGTTGCTGGCATCCCGGACAGACCTGGTTGGGGAGATTAAGGCCCTCACCTTTTTTGCCGGGGACGGCTTCCAGTTTGGCCGCGCGGGCGAGAATTTCATCGCCGATCTGCGCCACTAAACTGTCGAGTTCCGCTTGGGTCATGGGAAGCCTACTTGAGGTATCGCCGCTCCAGATCGATGATCTTTTGGACGCGCGCCTGGTGGCGTCCGCCTGCGAACGGGGTCGCGATCCAGGTCCGCAAAACGTCCTCCGCCTGGGTTTCGGTCAGCAGCTTTGCGCCGAGTGTAAGAACATTAGAATCATTGTGTTCCCGGCTATTGCGAGCTGACGCTTTATCATAACATAGGGCTGCGCGAATGCCCGGTATCTTATTAGCAGCGATGGAGGATCCGATGCCCGCGCCATCGATGATGACCCCACGCGCTGCGCCGCCGGACACGACGAGTTCGCCGACCGCAGCGGCGATATCGGGATAATCGGCCGGCTTTTCGTCGTGCACGCCGACGTCGCGGATTTCGAGGCCGAGGCTTTCGAGCAAAGGCTTCAGCGTCTGTTTGAGGCGGAAGCCGCCGTGATCGGCGCCGATGGCGACCGTGCGTTCGGGCGCGGGCACAGCGACGATTTGGTCGGCAGGAATTTCGACGATGCGCACGCCGCGGGCGGCCGCGGTTTCACGCGCGGACGGAGTGACGATGCTACCGAGCGGAATTCGGAACTCGCCGCCGGGCGGAATGTCTTGTGCGGTGATGACGCGTTTCAAAGGGTGATTGTAGCGCGCGGGGAGAAAGCAAAGTTCCGTCAGTTCTCCGAAGGTTTTTCCGCGTGGTCGATCACTAGAATTTCGACCGGGCCCTTGGCGGATTCCACCTTCAGCCCGAGTTGCTCTTGCAGGGCGGTGTAGAGCGAGGGGCCGGTGGTGCGGTCGGGCGGCGTTCCTTCGGGCGTGAATTCCAGCTTGAAATCGTAATAGCCGGGGAGCCCGGTCTTGTCGAACACCTGGCGGCCCAGCACGCTCGACAAATTGCCGGCGAGGTGTTTCATGGTGGCGGCGGTTCCAGTCAGGATGCCGGGCCTCCCCGACATGCTGTCGAATTTGTCTTTGCCCTCGGCTAAATGCGGGCTATTCTTCGCGACCACTAGCTGGAGGATGGGTAGCTCCCGCGTTTCCATATGAAACTTCAGTTGGAAACGGTCGGCGAGCAGCGCCCGCAGCATCAAGCGCCCCTGATCCTTATTGGCCGCGGTTTCGGGCTTGGCAGTGATGTCGAAAGTTGCGGAATCCATCCATGCGGGGCCGCCTTCGATTTCGCGAACCTGGTAGGCGATCAGGATGAAAAGCTTGAGCGAGGTGTTGGTGGCAGTAAATCTGCCGCTGTTGTCGAAGGAATTGGAGATGCTGCCGTCGGCTACTTTGCTGGGTTTGATGACGGCGGCCTCGAAGTGAGGCAGAGCGTCGGGAGTCTGGGAGCTCAGTGCGTTTGCGCTCAAGAGGGCGAGGCCGGCGAGGGCCGTGCGATTCCGCATAGTGTTTCGACGCGTAAGGGACCGGGTGGTTTGCGTCCCACGGCGGGACAGAGCTTTCCCAGGAGCGGGCAGAGGGTGGCGGGCTAAAGCCCGCAGCAGGCTGAAGGCTGCCCTATAAACCTATGGCAGACAGCGTGCTTGATGGCGCAGCGAGGAGACGCCGATGGCCAGGAAAGAACGCCTTCGCGAGGCTGTGACCAGCCTCGCCAATCCCAATTATTTGACGGAACGTGCGGCCGCCGGTTGGCGCTTGGCGGCCATCGAATGGGAACGGGAGGTTGCCGAAGAAACGGCCGCGCCGCCGGCGTGGTCGGAAGACATCCCGTACGGGATGCAGGTTTCCGAGGATGGGGCGCGGCTGGTGGAGAATCCTGCGGAAACCGAGACCATGATCCTGGCGCTCGACATGATTGTGGAAGATCGCCCGCTCTCACAGGTCGCGATGGAGATGAACCGGCGCGGCTTTCGCATGCGAGATGGAATAGCCTGGACGCCCACCGCGCTCTTTACGTTGCTGCCCCGCATGATCCAGATGGGGCCGCACGTTTTCTCGAGCGAGCAATGGACGTCCCGGCGCCAGAAGCTGTCGCGCGTGGTCTAGCGGCTGGCGTCTTACTTCACGCCCGCCATCAGCTTTACCGTGGGCTTGGTCAGAATCGCCAGGAGGACCGCGGCGATGAGCGCTGAGGCGGCCACCGTGCCGAACAGTTGCGGTAGCGGCATGGAATCGAAGAGCGATCCGGCGCGGCCCGCGAGCCAGTTGCCGATGGCGGTGCCGAGGAACCAGATGCCCATCACGAGTCCGGCGGCGCGCGTGGGCGCGAGTTTGGTCATGGCGCTCAGGCCGACGGGGCTGAGGCAGAGTTCGCCGAGCGTCTGCAGCAGGTAGCAGCCGATCAGCCACCAGGGAGACACGTTGGCGCCCATGGCTGCCGGAACCATCAAGGCGAACGCAAAACCGCCGAACATCAGGCCCATGCTGAACTTTCCCGGGCTCGAAGGTTCACGGCTGCCGAGGGCCAGCCAGATCCAGGCGAATACCGGGGCGAGGGTGATGACAAACAGCGGCTGCACGGATTGAAACCAACTCGCGGGGAACTGAAAGCCGAGCAGATGCCGGTTCGTATTGCGTTCGCCGAAAAGGTTCAGGGACGAGCCGGCCTGCTCGAAGGACGCCCAAAAGATGGCTTCGGCAACAAACAACACCAGAATTGCTGTCGACCGCTTGCGCTCTTCGCCCGACCATCCTTTGCCGAAAATCATCCAATAAAAGACGGCCGCCGAGATTGCCACCAGCACGTAGCCGAGACCGTTCGAGATCGAATCCGCAGTGATTTCGATCATGCCCGCCGAGCTGAGCGCTAACACGCCGAGCATTGCAACGATCGCGCCAATGGCTGCGTACGCGCCAGTGCGTTTCTGGGCGCGGTCGCGGGCGGGGTCGCCCGTGGTGGAAGGATACAAGCCGGCATCGCCCAGATGTTTTCCGCCCAGCCAATATTGAATCAATCCGGCCACCATGCCGACTCCGGAAATCGCGAAGCCCATGCGCCAGTTAATCTTTTCGCCCACCCAGCCGCAGATGAGCGGCGAAATCAAGGCGCCGAGGTTGATGCCCATGTAGAAAATCGAGAAGCCGGAATCGCGGCGGCGGTCGCCGCGCGGGTATAGCTGACCGACGATGACGCTGACATTCGGCTTCAGCATTCCCGTGCCGAGCATCAACAACCCCAAACCCACGTAGAAGATCGCAATGCTAGGCGCGGCGAGGCAGAAATTCCCAGCCGCGATCAAGATGCCGCCGATGAGCACAGCGCGGCGCTGTCCGGTGATGCGATCCGCCACCCACCCTCCGCCGAGGCACAGCAGGTAGACCATCGCGGTGTAGAAACCGTAAACCGCGCCGGCCTTGGCGGTGGGAAACGCCAGACCGCCGGTCGTGGCCGGAGCTGTCATGAAGAGAATGAGAAGCGCGCGCGTGCCGTAGTAGCTGTAGCGCTCCCACATCTCGGTGAAAAACAGGGTGGCAAGGCCGCGCGGATGGCCGAAAAAGCTGGTGTCGGCCGACACGACCGTGGTGGACTGGCTCATAAGGGTATCGACCGTTTATATCACTTCTGAGGTTGACCGTAGCCCGTCAGGCGGGGCCTAGCGTACGCCCATCACTATAATACGGGCGGCTATTCGGCGCGTAGAGCGATGGCGGGATCGATGGTGCTGGCGCGCCACGCGGGCACGAGGCTGGCAACCGAGGCCGCGGCGATTAACGCCAGGGCGGCGCCCGCGAGGATGAGCGGATCGCCGTTGTTGACGCCGTAAAGCTGCGCTTCGAGGACGCGCCCCGCGGCCCAGGACGCCGGGATGCCGAAGGCCAAACCGATGCCGATCTGCGTCAGCGCGCCGCGCAGAATCATGCGCGCGACTCTGCCGCGCGTGGCGCCCAATGCGGCGCGGAGGCCGATTTCACCGGTGCGCCGCGCGACGGCGTACGCCGTGATGCCGTAAAGCCCAACGCACGCGAGCAGCGCGGCAATGCCGCCGAGCAACTCAATCAAGCGCGCGATTAAATTCGTGTGTGCCATGCGGCCTTCCACCAACTGGTCGAAGGTCTGGAGGCGAATCAGCGTGAGGTTGGGATCGATCTGCGCGAACAGGCGTTCTAGATCGCCCGCAAGGCCGGCGGTAGCGCCGGAAACGTGGAGTTCGATATCTCCGATCATGTTCGAGCGGGCGAAGGTGCGATCGGTCCAATCCTTGTCGTTCATTTGGAGCATGGGTACGAAGAACATGGGGTCGGTGGGATGGCGCAGATCGCGCAGACGGATGTCTTCGACCACGCCGACGATTTCGTAATCGGCGCGATGTTGCGTACCGCCGAGGCCGAAGCGCTTGCCCAAGGGATCTTCGCCGGCAAAAGCTTTCTTCGCGAACGCCTGGTTCACGACGGCGACTTTGGTGGAGACCGGAGTGTCGCGCTGGTCGAAGGCGCGTCCGGCGACGATGCGTGCGCCGATGGTGTCGAAAAAGCTGGGCGTGATGCGGTCCCAGGAGGGCGAAAAAGTGAGCGTGGGATGCGCTTCCAACGAGACGCCGGATTGCCAGTTATTGCCGGACATGGGGCTGTACAGGGAGAGGCTGGAGCCGCGCACGCCGGGAAACTGGTTCATGCCGCGTTCGAGGTCGCGGTAGATGGCGGCCAGTTTTTCCGGGCTGTAGCCGTTGAAGCTGGCGTTAACGTGCGCGATGACGCGGCCGTTCGGGTTGTATCCGAACCACTGATTTTGCAGGTTGCCCATGGTCTTCGCCATCATGCCCGCGCCGGTGAGCAGCACCAGGGAGACGCCCGCCTGCAAGATAACGAGGGCGCGATGCGGGAGCGTGGAACCGCTGGCAGCCGAACGGCCGGCGCTGCGCAGCGCATTGGCGGGATCGGCGCGCGCGGCCGACCATGCGGGCGCGATTCCGAAAATCACGCCGGTGATGAGCGAGAGCAGGAACGTAAACCCGAGCACGGGCAGGGAAGGCGAGACATCAATGGGAACGCTCTGGATGCCGGGAAAGGCAAGGCTGACGAGGAAGCGCGCAAGCTCCGTCGCGACGAGCAGTCCGGCGATGCCGCCCAATACGGCAAGGAGCACGCTTTCCACCAGCGCCTGGCGCAAGAGGTCCCAGCGTCCGGCGCCAAGCGCGGCGCGGATGGAGGCTTGCGTGGCGCGCGAGGTTCCGCGCGAGAGTTGCAGGTTCGCCAGATTGGCGCAGGCGATCAGCAGGACCAGGCCGGTGATGGTGAGCAGCAGCCGAAGGTCGTGTTCATAATTTTCCTTCAGCGTGGCCACTCCGCCGCCGGCGCGGGTTACGTAGAGATGCTGGCGATCGAACTGGGCGCGGTCGTTTTGGGATTTAGGCGGATCGTTGGCCTGGAGCCATTGGCGCAGTTCGACGTTGACGCGCGATTCCATGGCGGCGATGGAAGCGCCGGGCCGTATGCGCCCGATGATGTAGAGCCAATGATCGTTGAACGCCAGAATCGAATTGCGTCCGCGGATGAGGGGTTCGTCGGCGAGCGGGATCCAGAAATCCGGCGGATCGGCGCTGAGCGTTTCGCCGAGAAACCCGGGCGGTGCGATGCCCGCGACGGTAAGCGCCGAGCCCTCGATGATGAGCGTGGAACCGACCAGCGCGGGATCGGCGCCGAGGCTTTGCCAGGCGTTGTAACTGATCACGGCGATGGGCGGCGCACCGGGCCGGTCGTCATTGGTGGAGATGAGGCGGCCGGCGAAGGGGCGAATGCCGAATGTCGTGAAATAATTCCCGGAGACATATTCGTCGTTGAACGGCTGCGAAGGGCCGGAGCCGCGGCGCACGCCGACGCGGGTGCGCTGCGCCTGGAACGCCGCCATTTCGGCAACTTCCGGCGTGTGATCGCGCAGGCTGACGTATAGCGGGTAGGCGAAGATGGAAAACCGGCCCTGATAGCCGCCCACGACGCAGCAATTGTCGGAGTCGCCCAGCCGGTAGAGTTGCGCCGGATCGGTCACCGGCAGCGATTTCAGCATCACCGCGTGAACCAGCGTGAAAATGGCGGAGTTGGCCCCGATTCCAAGGGCCAGCGTGATGACAGCTGCGGCCGTGAAGCCTTTGCTTTGGAGAAGTTGGCGGAGGGCGAAGCGAAAATCCCGGATCACGGGAGGGAATACTGGGGAAGGGGCGGAAGGGTTACAGAAAATCGGGAAACGACTTGGCCGGGGATGAAGATGGCGTGCCCGACGCCCATGTCTTGAGGCGCTAAACTGGGTTTATGATGAGCAGCGAGCTTCAAATCGTGTCCAACGAGAACGGTGAGCCGACCGGCGTCATCGTTCCCATCGAACTCTGGCGCGAGATCGAAGCCGAGCGAGAAACGGCTTATCTGCTTAGGTCTGAGGCGATGCGGAATCGTCTTTTGGCTGCGAAGCAACGCCAGGATGGAATCCCGCTCGAGGCTGCCGTTGAGAAGCTTGGAATTTGATTCTGCGGCCTTCGAAGACCTCGCGTGGTGGGTGGGTCGTGATCGCGCACAGGCTCTTCGATTAATTCGCATGATTCGCGAAACGCAGCGCGATCCGTTCACCGGCAATTGGGAAACCCGAACCGCTAAGGCACGAACTCAGCGGTTGCTGGTCGAGGCGGATCGATCAGGAGCACCGTCTTGTTTATCAGGTGCAGGCGGAGAAGATCCGCATTCTCGCTTGCCGTTATCACTACTGAAACGCCATAACGGCGATATCATGGGGCTCATCGGTTCTTCTTTACTACCGTGACTCCCAAAAAAATTCTCGTGACCGGCGGCGCCGGCTACATCGGATCGCATACCGTCCAGTTGCTGTTGGAACAGGGCCACGACGTGGCGGTAGTCGATAATCTCTCGAAAGGCTACAAGCGCAACGTGCCGTCGGGGCGTTTGTTCGAGATGAACATCTCCGATACGAAGGCGCTGACGGAGCTCATGCGCCAGACGCGCACGGAGGCGGTAATTCACTTCGCGGCGTTCATCGCCGTGGGCGAATCCATGCGCGAGCCGGAGACGTATTTTGCGAATAATGTGAGCGGGTCGCTTTCGCTGCTGACGGCGATGGCTCGCGCGGGCGTGAAGCACGTCGTCTTTTCGTCGACGGCGGCGGTTTACGGCACGCCACACGGCACGCCGATCCTCGAGAGCTTTCCGATTCAGCCGGTCAATCCTTATGGCGAATCGAAGGTGATGGTGGAGACCCTGCTGCGCTGGTTCGACGAAATCCATCATCTGACCAGCGTCTGTCTGCGCTATTTCAACGCGTCGGGATGCGATCCGGCGGGGCGCCTGGGTGAGGAACACGAACCGGAAACGCACCTGATTCCGCTGCTGCTGCGGGCGGTGCAGACCGGAAAGCCGGTCACTGTTTTCGGCACGGATTATCCGACGACCGACGGCACCTGCATTCGCGATTATGTACACGTGCTCGATCTGGCGCAGGCGCATATTCTGGCGCTCGAACACCTGATGGGCGGCGGCAAGTCGGATCAATTCAACGTCGGCACAGGGACCGGCAACTCGGTGCTGGAAGTGATGCAGGCGGTGGAGGAAGTTACGGGCCGGAAAGTTCCATATGAGGTAGGCGCGCGCCGCGAGGGCGACCCGCCAGCGCTGGTGGCGAGCTCGGATAAGCTGCGGGAGACGCTCGGATGGTCGCCGCGATATACGGATTTGCGGACGATCGTCGAGCACGCCTGGGGGTTTGCGCTGAAGAAGGGCGAACGGGGCGGCTAGCCCACCACTTCCGCGTAATACCGTTCGTATTGCGGGATGATCTTGTCCGTGCAGAAGCGCTCGGAGGCGTTCCATCGCCCGGCTTTGCTCATGCGATAGTGCAGGTCGTCATCGGTGAGCAGCGCGACGGCCCGCGCGGCCATAGCCTCGATATCGCCGACCTCTTCGAGAAATCCATCTTCGCGATCGGTGACCAGTTCGGGCACGCCGCCGACGCGCGTGGCTATGGGCACTACCTCGCACGCCATGGCTTCCAGGGCCACCAGGCCGAAAGACTCCATATCGCTCGGCATCAGCAGCGCGTGCGCCAGAGGAATTAAGCGCTCGACGTGATCCTGCTTGCCGAGAAACGTGACGTGACGTTCCACCTTTAAGTCGCGCGCGAGATGCTCGGCGGGGCTGCGGTCGGGGCCATCGCCCGCCATCAACAGGTGCGCGGGCGTGTGTTTGCGAACCTCGGCCAGGATGCGTATGCAATCGAGCGTGCGCTTCACCGGACGGAAGTTCGAGAGGTGAATCAGCAGCTTTTCGCCGGCGGGCGCGAACTGCGCGGCGCCTTTCTTTTCGTGGTCCGGCTTGTAGAGATCGCAATTCACGAAATTCTTGACCACGCGAATTTCGTTCTTAATGCCAAAGACTTCGATGGTGCGCGTGCGCAGGTAGTCGCTGATCGATGTGACGCCGTCCGATTTTTCGATGGAAAACTGCGTGATGGGGAAATAGGAACGGTCGGTCCCCACCAGCGTGATATCCGTGCCGTGCAATGTGGTGATGAACGGCAGCCGCCGCTTGGGGGCGAGCATCTGCTGCGCCAGCATGGCTGAGATGGAATGCGGGATGGCGTAGTGAACGTGGAGGACATCGAGGTCATAGGATTCCGCCACTTCCGCCATGCGCGAGGCCAGCGCCAGGCAATATGGCGGGAACTGAAACAGCGGGTAGTTCGAGACCTCAACCTCGTGATAGTGAATGCGCGGCGTGCCCGGATCGAGGCGGATGGGATTGGCGTAAGTGATGAAGTGCACCTCGTGCCCCCGCATCGCCAACTCCAGGCCGAGTTCGGTGGCGACGATCCCGCTGCCGCCATAAGTGGGATAGCACGTGATGCCGACGTTCACTGTTCCAGCTTCGCATGAACCGGACGCAGCTCCCCGTAACCGATCTTCCCGTGCAGGCGCTCATCGGGCGACGCGATATCGCCGCCGCCGAACCACACGCGAATCGTGCTGCCGTTCGGTAGCACGGTGGGGTCGCAGATCACTTGCGAATCCCAGGCGGAGGCGCCGCGGAACACCGTGGGCAGCTTTGTCCATTCCACGCCATCGGTTGAGCGTGCGAGCCCGAGAGCGCGGCGCTCGGAAAAATCGCGGCCGGTGAAGAGCATCCAATAGAATCCGTGCGACTGCCAGACCGCCGGTTCGCCGATGCCCGCTTCGTCGAACGATCCGGGCGGGCCGGGCTCGAGGATCGGGTTGGCGCGCAGCTTTTCCCAACGGACGCCATCTTCGGAACGTGCCAGGCCCATGCGTTGTTGAGGCGGAATGGCGCGGTCGTGACCGAGATAGTACATGTAGAAATACGAGCCGACTCGAATGACGTAGGGATCGGCCACCACGCGCTCATCCCAGCTCAGGAATGGGCCGGCCTCGAGGACCGGCGCGCCGTGCTTGACGAATCCGCCCGTGCCGGTAGACGTCGCGAGCCCGATGCGGCCGGCGTTGCGGGGGCCGGCGACATACCAATACCAGAGTTGGCGCGAATCGCCCAAGGCCGATCCGTTGGCGGCGATGTAGCTGCCTTCCCAAGCGCGTGCATCGGGCGAGAGAACTACGTTGCCATCGACCGCCGTTCGCCAAACGCCGTCGAAAACGGAATAGACATTGATCTCGCGTCCCTGGAAATTGGTTACGGAAGGATTGAGCGCATCGCCAGAGGCTTCGATGATGGGCGCGGGTTTTTCGTCGAATGCGAAAGTGAGGGTTGGATCGCCACCGGAGACTGCGGGCAAGGTGAAATTGGAATACCGCGCGCAACCGGTGAGCGCGGCAAGGGCGGCTGCCAGGACCGCGCGCTTCATTGCGGCGTCACTCATTGCGGCGTCACTTATTGCAACGGCACGCGGAATTTGAGGCCGGCGCCGCGGCCGGGCCGCGATTCGATGGATAGCTCGGCGTTCAACGACCGCGCGCGGCGCTTCAAGCTTTCCGGGCCCAGGCGCAGCAGTTCCAGCTCTTCGAGCGTGTAGGAACCGGCGAAATTGAATCCGTGGCCGTTATCGTCGATTGAGATTTCCAGGCCGCGCTCGGTCTTTTCCATGGCTACGGCCACGCGCGTGGCGGCGGCGTGTTTCTGCACGTTGTGCAGCGCCTCTTTGATCATTTGCAGCACTTCGAGCGTCATTTCCTGCGGCAATCCGACGTGGATATTGCCGCCGATGAACGTCACCGGGATGCCCGTTTCCTTCTGGAACGTCTCGGCCGTGCGGCGCGCGGTGGCCACCATGTTTCCGCCGTCGACATCCACTGGCCGCATGCTGTGCAGGAATGCGCGCAGATCGCGAATCTGTTGCTGCGCCAGGGCCTGCAACTGGCGCAGGTCTTCCATGCCGCCGCCGAAATCGCGCTCGAGCAGCTTGCGCAGGATCTCGAGGCGCATTTGCAAACTAATGAAGCTTTGCAGCGGGCCGTCGTGGAAATCGGCGGCAATGCGCTGGCGTTCGTCCTCGCGCGCCTTGTCGGCAGCCGCCTTCGCGATGTTGAGCGATTCCGTGAGGCTTTCGATGTCCACGGCTTGCCGCCGCCGGTTGACGGCCCATCCGCAAGCCAGCACGCCGGACACGAGCACCGTCCGTTCCAGTTCGCGTAATTGCGGCAGCGGCAGCACGGCGCAGAAGATGGCGGCGCTGCACGCGATCATCATCACTTCCATGGCGCTGTAGAGAGCCACCGCCTCGACCAGCAGATACAGAAACAGCACCGAGGAAAACCAGATCAGCGAATCGGGACGCCCTGCGACTACGAGAAAGTAGACCGCGTCCGCAAACAGCGCGAGCAATCCGAGCAGGCCGGAGTGCGGCTTGGCGCGCATCGCGGCCAGAATGGCGTAGACGAGAAAGACGCCGAGCAGCGCCTGATAGAGCACCGAGGCCGGCGGCAGAAAGAGATAGGAGAGGCCGATGGAGGCCGCGGCCAGGGCTGCCCGGGTCCATGCGATCGCTTTCGGCCAGGAATTTTGAGCCAGGAGGTCCACTAGTTATTTCCGGTAGAGATAGATGGTTTGGCTGCGGCCTTCGCCATCGTCCGCGATATTTTCGGTCTTTTCGGGCTTCCAGTTTTGGAACGGAAAGTCGTGCGAGACGATGCGCGCGCCTTTTTTCAGTTGCCGGTCGAGCAGGGGCTGCACCTTGTTATCGATGGCATCGGGTAGCAGATAGACCGTCACCACGTCCGCCGAGCTGTAGTTTTGCTGCAGCAGATCGCCTTCGACGATGCGCGCAGTCTTTTCGAGCCCCAGCTTGCGGATGCGCTCGATGCTTTGCGCCGCCAGTTTAGAATCGATCTCGATGCCGATGGCCTGGGCGTGGAATTTCTGCGCCGCGGTGATGACGATGCGGCCATCGCCCGACCCCAGATCGTAGACTTTTTCGCCGGCTTTCAACCCCGCCAGTTCGAGCATCTTTTCGACGATCGTCTGGGGCGTGGGGTAGTACGGGGCGATCGTTTGCGCGCTTTGCGCGTGAGCGGCGGCGCATAACAGGGCGGCCAGCAGACCAGTTCTCACCATTCCGTAAGTTCAATTTAACACTTACGGAACCAGACGTACTAGTTCCAGCGCCGTTCCCAGCCGCGCCACCAGTCGGTATTTTCCAGATTGAGGGCGTCCCAGCAGAGGTCCAGAGCGTGTGAATCCAGGCGTTCAACGCTTTCCCGCGTGACCCCGTCGGGGAGCTTGACCAGTTCGGCGAAGCGATCGAACACGGCGCCGCGCTGGGCCGCATCGGTTCGGGTGAGTAAATGCCAGAGCGTCAGGCCGTCGCGTGGGCGGGCAGCCGCGAGAATGCCGCCCAGGGCGGAACGGTCGCCGCGTTCGAGCCGCACCAATGACGCGCGCAGCGGCTCGGGAGCGTCTTCATAGAAGGGAATGCCGGGCCCCGAAGCGCGATGCGTGGGGCACTGGGCCTCGGCGGGAATGAACGATTCGCGATTGTGATATTGGAAGGCCACCCAGCCCATCTGCACATGCACCATGCCTTCGCCGGAAGGATCGACGTTCAATGTGTACTCACAGCCCAGGTCGACGGTGCGCGAAGACGGCGTATCCACCACGAATTCGCCCGGCCGCGCCCAAATGAAGGCGTGCAACGTGCCGCGGCGAAGGGCGAGCCCCTTGCCCGATGACGCGCGCATTTCCGATTGCGGGCCCAGTTCTACACGGCCCACATCATCGGACAGCAATTCCAATTGCGCGCCGATGCCGGTGCGCATTACGTCGCCGCGCGCCACGCGCATGGAAGCGGCGGCGTCCTTGCGCCCGATTTGCGCCGGACCGGCGGCGCGATCCACCTGCCATGCCGTCGGTTCCGGAGGACGCGTGCTCGCGCGCCACGCGATTACGCCCGCGACCAGCGCAGCGGCCACGGCGGCCCATCGCCGATAGGCGCGCGGCTTCGGCAATGGCTGGACGGACCGGCCGCGATGGCGAAACGGCGCCAATTGGTCTTCCAGTCTGACGATTTCCGGGTCCGGCGGCCCGCTGCGATCCCACAAATAGTCTTCGTTCATCTCTTTTTCTCGCCTTCCAGCGCCTCGCGCAGCAATTTCATGCCGCGACAGAGGTTCACGCGCACGGAATCGGGCGTCAATCCGGTTTGCCGCGCGATTTCGGGCCCGGTCATGCCTTCCACCAACCTCATCATCAGCGTTTCGCGATACGCCTCCGGCAGCCGGCGGATGGCGTCCAGCGCCGCGTGCGATTCCGCGGTGGCGGATTGCGCCGACCCGCTGGCCATCATTCGTTCCACCTGCTTTCCATCGAGCGGCGTCTCGCATTGGGCGCCGCGAAAGTAATCGATGGCGCGGTTCCGCGCAATCGCCCCCAGCCAGCCTCGAAACGCCGCCGCGGTGCGCAGGCGCCCGAGCTGTTTCATGGCGGAGAGAAAAACGTCCTGCGCCAGATCTTCGGCTTCCGACGGCGGCACGCGTGCGAGCAGGATGGCGTGCACCATGCGCGCGTAGCGGACGTAGATCTCCCCAAAAGCGGCCCGGTCGCCGCCGGCCGCGGCGCGAATTAAGCGATCGTCGTCCTGCGTTTCCACCTGCGCCAGCATGGCTGGAATCATGATAATGGCGAAGGGAAGACGGAGCTAGGGGCGGAAGCGTTAACGAGATGGCGAGGGACCCCGATGACGCCGTTGTAACTTGACATCCCATCCGCCATCCCTCACCCTGATCGTTTATGCCGATTTACCAGATTGTGGTCCTGGGTATCGTTCAGGGGCTAACCGAATTTCTGCCCGTCAGCAGCAGCGCACATCTGTATCTAACATCGTGGCTGTTCGGCTGGCAGACCGAGGCGCTCAGTTTCGACATCATGCTCCATCTCGGCACGCTGGTAGCGGTTTTGCTCTATTTCGCCGGTGACTGGGTGCAGATTATCGGCCAGGGATTCGGGATGCGCATAGGGCACGATCCGGCGCTCAAGAACAATGCCGGGCTGCTGTGGCTGCTGGCGGTGGGCGCGATCCCGGTGGGAGTCGCGGGGCTGTTCTTCGAAAAGCAGGCCGACACCACGCTGCGTAATCCCTATGTCATGGGCTCGATGCTGATCGTCATCGGCCTCGTGATGTGGATGGCTGAAAACAGCGGCCGGCTGGTGCGCGACCTCAGCATGGTGACGCTCTCCGATTCGATTTCGATCGGGCTGGCGCAGGTGCTGGCGATCATCCCGGGGACGTCGCGCAGCGGCGTGACGATTAGCGCCGGCCTGTTCCGCAATCTCGACCGCGAGACCGCCGCGCGCTTTTCTTTCCTGCTTTCGACGCCCGTGATCGCCGCCGCGGCCGCCAAGGCGCTCTACGATATTCACAAGCAACATGGGCTGCACGACCTGCTGAGCACGCAGTTCGTGCTGGGCGTGACGGTCAGCGCGGTTACCGGCTGCGCGGTGATCGCGTGGTTTCTGCGTTATTTGCATACCAGCACTCTGCGGCCGTTCATTTATTACCGCATCGCTTTTGGCATAATAGTTCTTGCTCTGGCTTTCATCCGCCGGCCAGCGTGATGAAGCTTTTATCTCCGACGCCACACAAAAGGCTGAACGAGATCACTGGATTCCTGCTGTTAGCAGCGGGGATGGTGATGTTGTTGAGCCTGATCTCGTACCACACCCAAGATCCGTCTTGGGATACGGCGTCGTCCGCGCGCCCTCTGAATCTGGTCGGCTACCCCGGCGCATACCTTTCGGACCTCTTCTTGCAGCTTTGCGGCGCCACTGCCTTCCTGTTTCCGCTGCTGACGTTTCTACTGGCGTGGCGGTGGATTCGCTCTGAGGAAGTAGTGGCGGGCGCGATCAAGCTGGCGGGGACGGGCGCGCTCACGCTCAGTGCATGCGCCGCGCTATCGTTCATTCCGCTGCGCATGTTCAGCGGCAATATCCGCCTGGGTGGAACGCTCGGCTATGCGCTGGCGAGTTACCTGGTGGATTCGCTCAATTTAGCGGGCGCGGTGCTGTTCACGGCGACGGCCGTGATCGTCTCTGTTTACCTGGTCTCCAGCTTCACCTTGGCGAAACTGGCGGGGTGGTTGGCGGGTCCGATGGCTTGGGTGGAGCGGCGGCGCGCGGCTTTCCAAGCCTGGCGCGAGCGCATGCAGCAACGGTCTTATCAGAAGGCCGAAGAGCGCGCGGCCAAGCGGCACGTGAAGAGCGAAACGCGCGCGGCTGAGGCTGCTGCGGAGGCCAAGGCCGCAAGAGCGGAAGCCAGAGCTGCGAAGGCCGAGACCCGGGCGGCTCGCGTGAAAACGGTTGTCGCGGAGCCCGAACCATCGGCGGCGGTCGATACCCCTCCGTGGGAAACGCACGCGCCCGAAGCCGTTGAAGATCGCGCCCCCGAGATTCCGATCTGCCCGGTGGAGGACTTGCCGCCGCCGCCCGCGCCGTTGGTGCCCGAATCCCACGCCGTTTCAGCGCCTGCCGAGCGCCGGCCGATGATGTTCACGATGCCCTCCACGGATTTGCTCAACGAAGCGCCTGGCCGCAGCGCTTACGACGAGCAGGAGCTCAAGGACATCGCCATCCGCATCAAGTCAAAGTTTGAAGAGTTCAACGTGCTCGGCAACGTGGTGCAGATCAACCCCGGTCCGGTGGTGACCACGTTCGAATTCAAGCCGGAAGCGGGCATCAAGTACAGCCGCATCACCAATCTCACCGAAGATCTGTGCCTGGGTTTGCAGGCGGAATCGATTCTGATCGAGCGCATTCCCGGCAAGCCGACCGTCGGCATCGAAGTGCCGAATACCAAGCGCGAATTGATCGCGCTGCGGCAGATGATCGAATCGGAGGAATTCCAGCAGGCGCATTCGCATCTGGCGATCGCGCTCGGCAAGGATATCAACGGCCGCATCCGCGTGGCGGCGCTCGACGCCATGCCGCACCTGCTGATTGCGGGTTCGACTGGCTCGGGCAAGAGCGTCATGATCAACTCGATGATCATGTCGATTCTCTATAAGGCCACGCCCGACGACGTCCGCTTCATCATGGTGGATCCCAAGCGCGTCGAGCTCGGCATCTACGAGAATATTCCGCACCTGCTGACGCCCGTCATCGTCGATCCCAAGAAAGCCACCAACGCGTTGCGTAATGCCGTGCTCGAAATGGAGCGGCGCCTGCGCATGCTGGCCGAGTTGGGCGTGCGCAATATCGAGCAGTACAACAAGAAGATTCGCAAAATGCAGGAGCAGCCGCGCAGTCTCTTCACCGAGGGCGAAGAGACGCAGGAAGATCCGAAGCCGCTGCCCTATATCCTGATTCTGATCGACGAATTGGCCGACCTGATGATGCTGGAAGGCCGCAATGTGGAAGAGAGCGTAACGCGCCTGGCGCAGATGGCGCGCGCCGTGGGCATGCACCTGGTACTGGCGACGCAGCGCCCTAGCGTGGACGTGATCACGGGGTTGATCAAAGCGAATTTCCCCGCGCGCATCAGTTTCCGCGTGGCCACGCGCGTCGATTCGCGCACTGTTCTCGACGTGATGGGCGCGGAGCACTTGCTGGGCAAGGGCGACATGCTGTTCCTTCCCCCGGGATCGTCGCGGCTGACGCGCGTTCACGGCGCGTTCGTGACCGAAACCGAAATCGGGCGTGTAGTGGATTTCTGGAAGAATCAGGCCAAGCCCGAATACGACCAATCGTTCCTGATTGCCCCGCCGAGCGACGAGGAAGGCGCGGCGGCCGAGGAACCCGCCAACGAAGATCAGGATCCGATGTATGAAGAAGCCGTGCGCCTGGTGCTGCAAATGGGGAAAGCGTCGACCTCGACGCTGCAGCGTCACCTACGGCTGGGCTATGGCCGCGCGGCGCGCATCCTCGACATGATGCAGCGCGACGGGATTATCGGCCCGCCGGACGGCAGCAAGCCGCGCGATGTGTTGAAGCGGCCGGATTGGCTGCGAGAGGTTGAGGGAACGGTGCGGTAGGGGCTTAAGTTTCGTCGCCCGCTTCCATCAGGCTCTCCAGTTCGGGAATCATGGAGAGGTCTTTCTCGCGACCGGCGGCGCGTTTTGCGCGGATCAGACCCGGCAGATCGATTGTGGTAACTTTGCGGCCGAAGGCTTCGACGACTTGCGACTGAGCTTTGACCTCTTGGTAAGTTCCCAATCCAGAGACTTCCGCGAGAAGATCGATTTCTCCCAGGTCTGTGCGTAGAGTAAGTACCGTCGCGTTTCGCAGAGTTACTTCATCCCAAACGAAGGGAAGGTCGTCGGGAAAACCTCTCGGGCGCGGATGGAACGGCGCAAGAGCCCCCTTCAGCTTTTTCAGATTCGCTGCGATGCGGGAATAAAAGACGTCGAGATCGTTAGTGAAATGTGCGCTTCCGTGAAGCATCGCGGCCACGCCGCCAACGATAACGAAATCCACCTCGGCGTCGCACAGAGTTTGAACCGCACGCTCGAAGTCCATTGCTAGCGTTTGCGTGCCGCCCCGCGGTTCCGCTCAACAACCTTTGATATGCGCTCTAACTTACGCGCGCGCTCCGCCGGTGTGAGCCGCAGTTGCTCGATTAACAGGGTGAGGTCGATGCCATATTCCCGCGCCGCCGCGGTCCGGCTTCCGGGAGGCGGATTTCGCAACCATTCCTCCGCGCGCGCCAGACGGTCCGGAGGCAATCGTCGAAGCTCGTCCACAATTTGATTCTACTGCGGCTTGTGCGTGATCGCGTCGAATCAACGCGATTGCCTACACGATCAAGAAATTCAGCATCATGCCGGTGTCTTCATGCGGCAGGATGTGGCAGTGAAACACTGCCTTGCCGGTGAACTGCTTGAATCGCATGCGGAGGACTACAGTCGATTGCAGGGGCACCCAGACCGTGTCTCCGATGGGCGTTTTGGGCGCCGGATTGCCGTTGACCGAAATCACCTCGAAGTGGTTGACGTGAATATGAAACGGGTGCCCTTCGGTGCCGCCGTGGTGAGCGCCCAGCACCTGAATATGCCACTCCTCGCACGTTTCGAGGTTGACCACGGCCGGGACTTCCAGTTGCCCATAGGTATTGTTGTTGATTAGAAAATCGATGCCGACGTACGGGTTTTCCGCGGGCGGAAAGACTCCGGAGAAAACGAAGTTCCGCACCTTTTTAATCTCTTCCGGCTTGATCTTCGGATAATAGCGGCGCTGCACGGGCAACTTGACCGGAATGCCCATGTTTTTCGGCGCGCCCTTGATTTCGATCTCGGCGATGGTCTTCTGATCGCTCTGCAGGAACTGCTGGCGCTGCTCGAGCTGGATGATTTTGTAGATTCCAGGCGTCGCGATACCTTTGATTAGAAACTCGGCGCGGCTGCCCGGGGGCACCGCGACCTGTCCCGGGTCGGCGGTATTGGGAGTGAGCAGCATCACCGGCTTCTGCGCCGTCGCGTGCACCGGAATCGTCATCGTCTCCGGGAAATTCACGCTGTCGGTGGCGATCAGGTGCATCTCATGGCCTTCCACCACGATCGGCATGAAGTTATCGGAGCATGCGTTCAGGAAACGGAAGCGGACCACTTCGCCGGGCGCGATCGTGAAGCGCTGGACGGGCATCTGCGTTCCGATGGGGTGCGTGGGCTCCTTCGGATTCGGGTTGTGCGTTTCCTTGAAGAATGGTTCTCCGTTGAGCATGAAGTAACGCAGTTTGTAATCGCCGGCGGTGAATCCGCCCTGCAGATTGGTGGGCTCCATCTGCCCCGCCTTCGGGTTGTACATGGTCACCTTGCCCGACATGGTGTCCCAGATGGCGTTCTGTTTCGGCTGATAAGTCCAGATGTTCGGGTCTTCTTCGCTCGGGAACAGTCCGATATCCTGAACGGCGAGCAGAATGTCGCGCGCGGCCTTGATCTCCGGAACTTCGTCGATGTCGCCGTAAGTAATGATCGCGCCCGCCATGCCGCTGACGCACTGAACCGCGGTGGACCCGTGATGGTGCGGGTGATACCAGGAAAGGCCTGGCGGCTGGTCGTCGGGGATCTTGAACTCGTAGTCGTAAAACTTGCCGGGCATGACATCGATCATCGTCGCCAGAGGATTTGCCGTACCGACGGGCTCGAACAGGTGAGGGATGATGTCGAGGCCGTGCAGGTGAAGGTTGGTGGCGTCGAACATGTGCGGCACGTTGTGGTTGCCGTTCCAGCCTTTGGAATCGACCGGCGGCAGCGAATTCTTGATACGGATGCGGAGCGTCTGCCCCGGGTGCGTCTTGATCAACTGGCCCGGCACTGTGCCGTTGTAGCTGCGCAGCCGGCAGTGATGGCCATCGATCGTCTTGTCGATGAATTTGCAGTCAAGATAGAGCTCCTGCACCTTCCCGGAAGGCGCACCTCCTGAGGGCGTACCGGCGGCGACGGACTTGGCCGTCTGGCTTTGCGCATTCGCGCTCATGGCGGTTGCGGCGAGGCCGCCTCCGGCTTGAATGAGCTTGCGTCGGGTAATCGGTTCCATGGTGTATTCTCCAGTGCGGGAAAAACTCTTATCGCGCGGCCGTCTTGAGGCTGTGCGATGGGGGAAGCTGGCACGCTACAGGCATGGCGCGCGGGCTCACATAGGTTGCATATTCCGCGAATGCGACTGCCAACTGCAACGAGGAATCGAGCGGGATCGCGTTTTCGAACGGATTCGGTTGCGGCGCATTTGCATTCGGGAAAGGATCGGGATAACTGTAATCGGAGAAGTAAGCCGTATTGGCCGCGTTGTGCGTGGTGCAGAGCCCGGCGAAGCTGAAGATCGCTGGAATGCTCACGCCCTGAATGTTGAGGTAAGGCGGCGCTGCGGCGAAGGCGCCCATGTGGCAGGAGACGCAACTCGAATTCGCCTGGTCCACAGCGCCTGCAAGCCTTCGTTCGCAGCCGTAATGCTGCGGAAGCTGGTTGGGATTGGTGGGAGCGAGCACCGTTTCCACCGGCGGCTTGCTCGCGGCGCGATCTACCGCGGGAAACGTATGCGGATCGTTGCCCCACTGCACGCCCAGCGGTTCCACGCGATCGAGAACCGACTTGCCCGGCAGGAATCCGTTGTAGGCGAGAGTGCTGTATACCCAACGAGTGGGCGAGCGCGAATCCACCACCGCCAGATCGATCTGGATAAGGTGGGCCTTGCGCACCCGGCGGTCGCAGGTGGAATACTGGTCCGGCCCGTATTGCACGTGGCCGTTCACCTGCCAATCCGAGCTGCCCTTCAAGTAAGGAACGTTCGTTCCATCGGCCGTGGTGTTGAGGAGCTTGATGACGACTGTGCCTTCCTGGAACGGCAACCCGTTGGCTCGCATCTGAGAGCCGTCTTTGTGTACGCCGGGCTCGCCCGAGGAAGGAAACACCTGGCCCAGAGACCACGCGCCGCAAGGGTTGTACATGCCGACCGACCATGTCTCAAACAGAGGATCTACCGCCGATGCGTTGGCTTTCAGGACGCCGTAAAGGTGTTCCTTGCCGCTGCCGCGCCCGTCATGAAAGGTCGAAAGCGCCGTCGATAGCTCATTGGTGAGGCCGTGGGTGAACTCGCGTCCGCGCTGTCCGTCGAAAGCCATCCATGGCACATGGAACCAGCGCGTCTGGCCGCCGACCTGGGTCTTCCAGCCGGGGTTGTCGGCCAGGTCGGGATCCTGTCCCAGCCTGACGTAGTCGACGATGTCTTGAACGTAAGCGCGCCAGTCGTCCCAATTCACGCTCGATCCGTCGAAGGACACGTTCCGCTTGAGCCACGGCGCTTCGCAGACCGGCATCTTAGCGGGATAGTCGTGATTCAGTTTGAATCTCGGTCCGGTCCATCCGGGAGGCGGGGAATCTACGCTGTCGCGGAAGGCTTCCGCGGCGGGCGCCGGTCTTGCGGCCGGGCGCTGGGTATCCGCGGTTTGCGCGGCTGCCAGAAGGGATACTGCGAAAATCGGAAATAACCGGAGTATCTCATTCGTCATGTAATCAAATCAATCCAATTCGGCTCGCTTGCGATCATAAACCGCAATTTGATTTCACGCAAGGATTTAATGTCAAAAAACTAATTTGCTAACCGTTGGAATAATATCTTTAGCATTTCTTGACGCGAGCTTCCGGGCGTGATAACTAGAGAGGGTACATCCTTGCTAAATCTTATTAGGAGAGCCGGATATGGCTTCCGCAGTCACCTTCTTTCTCAACGGCAAACCAGTCACTATTCATGACCCTGCGCCGGATTTATTACTGATCGATTATCTTCGTTCTCCTCAAGTGGGTTTAGCCGGCCCAAAGAAATCGTGCGGCCAGGGAGGCTGCGGCGCCTGTACCGTAATTCTTTCCCGCTGGGACGGTGAAAAGCCGGAGCACCGGGCGATTAATTCCTGCTTGCGCCCGGTTTGCGCGCTGGGCGGCTTGGTGGTGACCACGATTGAAGGCACGGGCGCGGTGCGGCGTCCGAACCCGCAATTCCTGCGGCATTCTCTCGTGGCTTCGCGTGCGGCGGCTCCGCTGGACGCTCCCACGCCCCCCGCGGTAATCCAGGCGGAAAACGCCGCCCGCGCTAAGTACACGGCGGTTCTGGAATCGGTACACGAAGCGCAGGAGAAGCGGGAAGGCCCGCCTCTGCTCAAACTCGGCGGCGCCAAAGCAGCGTATCCCTCGGAAGTCACGCACGAAGGCATGAACCCGGTGGCTTACGAACTGGCCCTGAATAATGGATCGCAATGCGGTTATTGCAGCGTAGGTTTCGTGATGAATATGTCCGAATTCATCACAAATTATCCAAGGGCAACTAAAAAAGAAATCGAAGACGCTTTCGATGGAAATATCTGCCGCTGCACCGGCTACCGTTCCATTCTGACCGGTATGAAAACCTTCGCCTCGAATTGGACCAAGGAGGATGAAGACAACCGCATGAAGTGCTTGCTCGACCCGGGCAGCGCGTCCCAGAAGCCCGCCGATGTGGTGATTCCGTTTCCGCTCGCAGCTCACCAACATGCTCAACCCGTGACATCCGAGGGCGCGGGCCAAGCGTGGCTCACGCCGGTGACGCTGGATGAATTGGCACGGGCGATGTATGAAAACCGCGCCGGGAAAATCCGCCTGGTGCATGGAAATACCTCGTTTGGCGTATATAAAAATGAGTTCCCTGCGACACAGTTATTCATAGATATTCGGTTAATTCCCGATTTGAGCGCGCCTCCGGTATGGACCGAGGCGGAACTAATTGTGGCGGCGGGCGCTACTTACAACGATTTGATCGGGCTGCTGCAAACCGCGATGGAAGAGCGCGGCTTGCCGGAAACCAGCCGCATCGGCGCGAGTTGGTTTATGGCGCGCCGAACGGCCGGCCGAATCGTCCGCAACGCGGCGTCTCTCGCCGGGAACACCATGATGGTGCTGCACCACATCGCGGATGGAACCGGCGAGCCGTTCCCTTCGGACCTGTTCACGGTCTTGGACGCGATCGGCGTCAAGATCGACTACCTGGAACTCGTCGAAGCAAAATTCGAGAATCGGTCCGCGGGCGTCGCCGAGCTGGTGGCGGCCGTGGCAAACGATGCGTCGCTGCCGGATCGCATCGTCCTCGTGGCGTACCATCTGCCGGTTGGCGGCGCAAATGAGGTCGTGCTGGCGCAGAAGGTGGCGATGCGGGATGTCAACGCCCACAGCATCGTCAACACGGCGAGCGTGCTCGAGATTTCAGCCGATTCCGTGCTGACGGGCGTGACTCTGGCGTATGGCGGCATCGCCCCGTATCCTTGGCGCGCGGTAGAGACCGAGGCCGCGCTCACCGGGACGACGCTTGGCCTCAGCAGCATCGCCGAAGCGGCGAGGATTCTGGAACGGGAAGTTCGCGACGAACTAAATCGTTGGAAGGCGCGGATGCGCGGTCTGCCGTCGGAGGGCTTTACCGACGAGTATCGAATCCAGCTTGCGGTTTCGTTCCTTTATAAGGCTGCGGTAAATGCGATGGAAGCGCGGGGACTCCCCGTGGCTCCCGAAATCGCATCGAGCGGCATCATCACCTGGGGCCATTGGCCCGAGAGCGACGGCCGCCAATATTACGTTACGCAAGATTGGAAAAAGCCCGTCGCGCAGCCGTATATCAAGGTTACGGCGATGTACCAGACCTCGGGTCAGATCCACTATACGCAGGAACTGCCAACGCCCCCGCTTACGGTGAATGCGGCGTTCGTGCAGAGCAGGCGACCGCTGGCGAACTATCGCTTTGTCATTCCGGGCGGTTCCGACCCGGCCACGCCCGATCAGATGCGGGCGCACCTCAGCCAGTATGCAAGTTCGTTCGTCGATCTGATTACCGCGGACAACATCAAGAACGGCGGAATCAATTATCAGGGCATGGCCATGGACCAGCCGCTGTTCTCGCCGGAAATGGTCAACTTTGCCGGGCAATCCATCGCGCTGGTGGCCGCGACCACCGAGCAGGAGGCGATCCGCATCGCCGAATATGTGACCGGCCGGTGCGTGGCTTACTCACCCGTGGATTGGCCTGCGCCTTGGAACGAGCCGATCATCGGGCTGGAGGATGCGATCGAGAAAGGCAGCGTCTTTCCGGATACCCCCAAGAGCGCCAGTTTCGTCTCGCACATCTGGAAGATCACGCGGCCGGGGAGCGAGTTTGGCTGGGTGCGCGAAAAGAAGCCGCTCGACGGAGCGCCGATGGTTCGCGAGATGGATGTCAGCGGCATTCATTGCACGGTGGTGGAGAATTCGCAGAGGAACGGCGGCCAGGCCCATTTCTATATGGAAACGCAGGCGTGCGTCGCGGAACCGGTGGATGAACGGCGCATGATCGTGCATCCGTCGACGCAGAGCCCGATGGAAATGCACGCCACCACCGCCATGGCGCTGGGGGTTCAATACAACCAGATCGATGTGCAGGTGACCTCAGTGGGCGGCGGCTTCGGGGGCAAGACCGAGCCTGCCCGTTTCGTGACAGGCCCCACCGCGGTGGCGGCGTATTCCATGAAACGGCCGGTGCGTCTCGCGATGCCGCGTGACGAAGATACATTGATGACCGGCAAGCGCCACGCGTATTATGGCCAGTATCAAATCGCCATCGATCCGGGCAGCCAGGAACGGCCGCAGGATAAAGGCATTCTGCGCGGCTTCCAGGTGAAGCTGTGGGGCGATGGCGGCGCGTTCTACGATTGCTCCTACATCGTCTCCAACTGCATTCAGTTGCGCACGGATAACGCGTATCAGATCCAAAACTTCCAGAGCCAGATTGACGTGTGCCGCACCAACACGGCCCCCAGCACGGCTTTCCGCTCATTCGGCGACGTTCAGGGCAAGAACATCGTCGAAAACGCCATCGATGACGCGGCATTCGCCCTGGGGATGACGGCCGAGGAGGTGCGTGAGAAGAACCTCTACCGCCGGGGCGATGTTACTCCGTTCGGGCAGGCCCTGACGTATTGCTACATTCGCCAGGTTTGGGAGTATCTAAAAAAGGTTGCGAATTACGAGCAGAAACGCGCCTCGGTAGATGAATACAACCGCCAGAATAAGTGGCGGAAACAGGGGCTCGCCATGATACCCGTGAAATACGGCTCGGGTTATAACCTGCTGATGCTCGAGCAGGCCGGCGCCATGATTGCGATTAACCAGGGCGATGGCACGGTGACGATCCATCAGGGCGGAGTGGAAATCGGTCAGGGACTGATTACGCAGGTGCAGCAGGTGGCGTCCTATGTGCTGAACGTCCCGATGGAAATGATCTATGTGGCCGGGCCGGTCACCAGCATCACGCCGACGCCAACCAGCACCGGCGCTTCCACGGGCACTCCTTACAACTGCGAGGTAGTCAAGCAGACCTGCCAGGATTTGCGCGCGCGTCTCATGGCTTTCGGCTATCAGATGCTCGAAGAGAACGGACCCGACTGGTGCACCGCCAACGGCATCGATTTCTGGAACTACGGCCAGCAAGGATGGGCCGCCAGCCGGACTTTCCGCGGCAGCATATCACTGGTCTGGCAGGCGCTGGTGCAGGTGGCTTACCAGAAGCGCGTCAGTCTGATCGCGACCTTCACTTCGAAGATACGCGGCGGGGAAGACCAGGTGCCGGCGATGACGTTCAAGCCGCAGGATCAGCAACCGAACCTGCCGGGAATCGAACGCGATGAGACGGCGCCGCTCGGCGGCGGAGTGGATTCGTTTGTCGGCTTCACTTACTCGGCGGCGTTGTCGGTCGTCGAGGTGGATATCCTGACCGGCGAAACCAAGATCCTAAGCTCCGACGTGATGTACGACATGGGTTGGAGCATGAACCCGGCGATCGATATCGGGCAGGTGGAAGGCGCCTTCGTGCAAGGCGTCGGCTATCTGACTACGGAGAAACTGGTGTTTCAGGAAGATGGTCCCGAGGCCGGATCTCTGACCACAACCAATACGTGGCGGTATAAGCCGCCCGCGGTAACCAACGTTCCGTTGAGCCTGAACGTGCATCTCTTCCCGAGGAATCTTCTCAGCGTGCAGGACATTCCCGAAGAGCCGAACGACATCTTTTCCGCCAAGGAAGTGGGCGAGCCGCCGCTGGTGCTGGCCAACACGGTGTTCTTTGCGATCAAGGCGGCGATTCGCGCGTCGCGGATCGAACGGGGGCTGCCGGGGCTGTTCCGTTTTGACGCTCCCGCAACCGTCGAAGAAGTCCGCCGGGCCTGCGAGGTTTCTATCGCAGACCTGAATGGCGCGGCTTAAGGAGGGATTTATGAGAACAAGGTCTTGGATCGTTCTGGCCGCACTGGCGGCCGTTTTCAGCGGCGTTGTCTTCCACGCCGCAGCGCAACAGATCGTCATGCGGCAGACCACCGGCCCCACCGCTGAGGCCATGAGAGGCCTCGAGCGGAAGGCCGCCGGGTTCCCCGATTTCGGATTCATGGTGACCCCGGCAGAATATGCGGCGAAGTATTCCGACCAGCCGATCTTCCGCCTGAAGACGGATTTTCCCACCGAGTTGCCCGCCAGGCTGCCGGCTTTTCTTGAAAAGATCGACTTCCACGAGGATCCGCTCGGCTATATCAATGCCGTGAAGGACTATGCCTTCGAGGGGAATCTGCCAAATTGGAATCCTTTCGAAAACAAAATTCGCGGCTGGTATCACATTCCCTGGCTGCATCCCACCACAACCGGCCCCACCGCATATCCGCCCAATGGCGGCACCGAAGGCTTCCGCGGGCTCATCAAGGAAGCGCCCATCGCCCCTCTGCAACTCGCCCCCGGTCAAAAGGGTAAGAAGGGGAATTACTCGGTCTATGCGATTACGCTGGTCAACGATTTCGCCGGTTACACGATGGGCAAGATGTGGGCCGACCCGAACAACCCCGATCCTCGCGTGACCGACCATCGCTACGGCGGCGGATTCCCGGTGGGAACGGTGTTTGCCAAGCTGCTGTTCACCGACGCGCCGCAGAACGGCGACAAGATTCCGTTTCTTGAGAACCCACTGCAGTGGAAGGCATTCATTACCGGCGACTTTTGGGATTCCACCACGCGCGCGGTGACGCCCGTGAATCTGCTGCAAATGGATATCGCCGTTCGCGACGCGCGCGCCGATGCGCCCGAGCTTACCGGATGGGTTTTCGGAACCTTCGTCTACAACGGCCAACTGAATAAGCCGAACAAATTCGACAACTTAGTGCCCGCGGGCCTGATGTGGGGCAACGATCCTCACGACCGCACGAACACCACCAATCCGTTTCCCCCGGTTCATACCGAGGTCAACCCTAAGTTGATTCAGACCAAGATTTTCAATGGGCCACAGCTTCCTGCCCAGCACCTGGGGTGGAACGGACGGCTCAACGGCCCCGCCGACCTGAACACTACGTCGTGCATGTCCTGCCATATTACAGCGCAATATCCGGCGGTAACCAGCCTCGTGCCGGATGGCGCCGTTCCCGACGGCGGCCCGAAGCCGCCCGCGCAAGGCGGCAGCGATGAATGGATGAAGTGGTTCCAGAACCTGCGTTGCGCCACCTCGATGGACCCCAGGGCGTTTTCGACCGATTTCTCGTTCCAGGTCGCGATCGCGCTGCAGAACTTTTCCGCGGTGAAAGGGGCTGCGGTGCAGGGCGCCTGGGCGTCCGATTACGACCTTCCCAGGAAGCCCATCGCGCGCGGCCTGTTGAAGAAATAATAGCCATGCCCGCGGACAATATTCTCCGAATGGCGAATCGCCTGGCCGAGGCAAAGCAGCCATTCGCCATGGCCACGGTGGTGCGCGTGGAAGGGTCTTCCTCCGCGCGGCCCGGGTCGAAGGCGATTGTGGATGCGCGTGGGCAAATCGTCGCGGGATGGGTGGGCGGCGGATGCGCCGAAAGCACGGTGCGGCGTTGCGCTCTGCAATGTCTCAAGAGCGGGCAGCCGCAACTCATCACGCTCGACATGATGGACGAGGTGTGGGGAGTGGGCATGCCGTGCGGAGGGATTATGGATGTCTATGTGGAGCCTGTCTTGGCCAAGCCCGAGTTGTTGATTGTGGGACACGGGCGCATCGCCGAATCGCTCGCGAAGATAGGAGGCTTGCTGGATTTCGAAGTTGTCGTGGACGACCCGGGCGCTGAGCCGGCCGCGTTTCCGGATGCGGACCGCCTGATCACTGACGATTTCGATTTGAGCGTGCCCGCGATCGGCCCGGCAACCTTCGTGGTGATCGCGACTCAACACAAGGGCGACCACCTCTTCCTGCGCCGTGCGCTGGCGGGCGAAGCGGCCTACATCGCATTGATCGCCAGCCGCCATCGGGCGGCGCTGGTGCTCGACTATCTCGCATCCATGGGAACCCCCGCCTCCGCCCTCGAACGCATCTGGGCGCCCGCCGGTCTCGACATCGGCGCTGCCACGCCCGGGGAGATCGCGCTCAGCGTGATGACGCAGATCGTGACCTTACGCCGCAGCGGCAGCGCGCAGCCCTTGAAATATAAGCCGGCGGAGGATAGGGAAAACAAAGGCCCGGTGATCGTGCGCGAGTGCGATCTCGGGATTGCGGGATAACGGGGCGATTCCGCCTACTTCGGTTTATACGCGATCGCGTCCAGTTCCACCAGGATGCCGGGCAGAGCAAATTCCAGCACCACTGTGGTTCGCGCGGGTTTGGCGGCCCCGAAGTACTCGGCATAGACTTCGTTCATCGCGGCGAAATCGGCGGCGTCGGCGAGGTACACGTTGCACTTCACGACGTCTTCCAGCGACGCGCCCGCGCCTGCGAGCGCGGCCTTGATGTTTTCGATCGATTGGCGGGCGTGCACAGCGGCGCCGCCATCCACAACCTGCAGCGTGGCCGGATCGACCGGCGGCATGCCCGACACATGGATGAAATCGCCGGAGCGCACGGCGGGCGAGTACGGTCCGCGCGGCTTAGGAGCGCCCGAAGGGAAAATGCGTTCAATCATGGGGCCCGAGTCCTGTGGCTTTTTATTTCGGCTTGTAGGCCACCGCGTCGATTTCCACCTTGATGCCCGGAATGACGAAGTGGGCGGCCACGGTGGTTCGCGCGGGCTTGGCGTCGCCGAAAAATTCCGCGTAGACTTCGTTCATCGCCGAAAAATCCTTGGGCTCGGCAATGAACACATGGCACTTGACCACGTCCTGCATCGTAGCGCCGCAGCCTTCCAGCACGCCTTTGATGTTGTTCAGCACCTGGCGCGTCTCGGTGGCTACGTCGCCGCAGACCATCTTCTGGTTGGCCGGATCGACGGGGATCTGGCCGGAAACGTAAATGAAATCGCCCGCGCGCACGGCGGGTGAATATGGTCCACGCGGCGCAGGTACGCCGGGAGGGGTGATGCGCTCGATCATGTTCAGTGTCCTTCCGCTTCGAGGAATCGTTCGACTTCGATAGCCGCCATGCAGCCCGCGCCGGATGCTGTGATCGCCTGCCTGTAGACGCGGTCTTGCACGTCGCCCGCGTGAAACACGCCGGGGATATTCGTGCGCGCGCCGCCCTTCGACAGGATGTAGCCTTCCGGATCGGTTTCGATCTGGCCCTTGAATACGCGCGTGTTCGGAATGTGCCCGATGGCGACGAAAAAGCCGTCCACCGGCTCGTTCCAAGACTCACCAGTGATGAGATTGCGCAGGCGCGCGCCGGTGACCAATTTTTCCGAGATTTCGAAAACGTCGTCCACCACGGTGTTGGGCAGGAACCGGACCTTCGGATTGTTGCGTGCGCGATCGAGCATGATCTTCGACGCGCGGAACTCATCGCGGCGATGCACCAGCGTCACCTGCTTGCCGAACCGCGTCAGGAAATTCGCCTCTTCCATGGCCGAATCGCCGCCGCCCACCACCATGATGTTCTTGTCGCGGTAGAAGAATCCGTCACAGGTGGCGCACGAGCTCACGCCGTGTCCGATCAGCCGCTGCTCGTTTTCAAGGCCGAGCCAGCGCGCCGAAGCGCCGGAAGCAATGATCACGGTATGCGTTTCGATCCATTCGCCATCCACTTCCAGGCGGAACGGCCGCACCGAAAAATCGGTGTCGGTCACTTGGCTGTGAACATATTCGGCGCCGAAGTTCTGCGCCTGCAGCTTCATGTTGTCGATGAGATCCGGGCCGTTGATACCCACCGGAAACCCGGGAAAGTTTTCCACCAGCGTGGTAAGGGAAAGCTGTCCGCCGGCCTCATGGCCGCTGACGACGAGAGGCTTCAGGTTGGCGCGCGCGGCGTAGATGGCCGCGGTGTTTCCGGCGCAACCGGACCCGATGATCACTACATTTCTCATGGGAAAGATCAATGTAGCATAGGCTCATGCCTTCCCAGCCCCAGTCTTCCTGGGTAACTCGCAACGTTGTCGGCATGACTCTGACCAGCTTCTGCGCCGACGTCTGCTACGAGATGGTGGGTGCGGTTCTGCCCGGGTTTCTCGGGGCGCTCGGCATCTCCCCAGCCGCGCTGGGATGGATCGAAGGCACGGCCGACGCGGCGTCGAGTTTTCTCAAGCTGGGCTCGGGATGGTATGGCGGCCGCATCGGGCGGCGGAAGCCGATTGTCGCGCTGGGCTATTTTCTTTCCGGCACGATGCTTTCTCTGCTTGCCGCGGCAACGTCGTGGCCGCTAATCCTCGCCGGACGCGTGGGCGCCTGGTTCGGGAAGGGGATCCGCTCGCCGCTCCGCGACGCCATGCTGGCGGATTCGACGCCGCCAGAAGCGCACGGCCGCGTGTTCGGCATGCATCGCGCGGGCGATACCGCGGGCGCGGTAGCCGGACCGCTGCTCGGGGCATATCTTCTGGCGCATTTGCCGCATCCGGACGCCGCCGCGCCGTTCCGCGTCATTTTTCTGATTTCGCTGATCCCGGGTTTGCTGGCGTTCGCTTCGATGGTCTTTCTGGTGAAGGAAACGCCCGGGCATCCGAACGAAAACCGCAAGCTTTGGCTGGCGATTCGCGAGTTGCCGCGCCCGTATCGGCGTTTTCTTACGGGCGTGGCGCTGTTCGGCGCGGGCGACTTCGCTCCCACGCTGCTGGTGATGGCGGCGGCCCAGTTATTGACGCCGAAATATGGCATTGTGCGCGCCGCCGAAATCGCCGCTCTGTTCTATGTGATGCGCAATGTCTTGCAGGCGGCCGCATCGTATCCGGCCGGCGTATTCGCCGACCGCTTCCGCAAGACCGCGGTGCTGGCGGCGGGTTACGCGCTCGGCGCGGGCGCGGCGCTTTGGGCGGCGGCGCTCTTCTTCTACGGCGCGACGGATGTTTTCGCAATCGCCGGAGCATTCTTACTGGCGGGCATCTACGCCGGAATTCAAGACGCGCTCGAAGGAGCGATTCCCGCGGGCATGGTGTCTCCGCGCGAACGCGGGACGGCCTATGGCGTAATGGGCGCGGTCAACGGTTTCGGCGATCTCTTCGCCAGCGCCATGGTGGGTACGGTGTGGACGCTGGTTTCGCCCGTGGCCGCATTCACGGCGGCCGCGGCGCTGATGCTGGCGGGCGCGGCTGCGGTCTATCTGCGTGCGGCCAACAGCGCGCCCAGCCACACGCCGGCATAGCCCAGGCCTATGCTGCCGGTGACATACAAGGCGGCCATCCAGCGCGCGCCTTCGCGGACGGCCTGATAGGTCTCATATTCGAAGCTCGAAAACGTGGTGTATCCGCCCAGGACCCCCACCACCAGAAACAGGCGCCAGTTGGGATGCGGCTGCAGGCGCTCCGTCAGCAAAGTCATCAGCACGCCGATCAGAAACGAACCGCTGACATTGATGATCATCGTGCCGAGTGGAAAGCGGCCGCCGTATTTGACCATGATCCAAGTGCCGCCGGCATAGCGCGCCAAACCACCCAAGCCTGCACCGGCCAGCACCGCCAGATACCTGTCCAAGGACAAATCTCCTTCCGGCGGCAAAAACGAAACCGCCAAAACTCATGAATTGTGGTTTGCCGGGGATCTGAACCGAGCCTCCCACGGCAGCACCGCCATAGGAGTCATTGGCCATCGGGAGACGGCGTTAAGCGAACTCCACCGCTGGATTCAGCGTACAACAGCGGCCAGGGCAGGGACAAACACGATGCGCGTATTCGAGCCGCCATCCACCAGCCACAACGGATCGCCGCCCAACTCATTCAAGCGGAACGACGCGCCCATCGGCGTAAGCTCCGATGGCGCGCAGGAACATGCGAAATCGGTGCGGTTGCCGGCGAGGTCGAACACCAGCACCGATTGCTGGGACGCGCTGGCAACGAACGCGCGGCTGCCATCGGCCGCGAAGGCGATGCCGGCCACCGATTCGAACGCCGGGCCATCCGCCGCGAGACTTTGTTGCGCCGCGGAGCCTGGAACGTCGCGAATCAGCATTGCGCCTGTTCCCTGCGCGGCCACCGCGGCGTCATGTCCGCCGGGCGCGAACGCGACCACGGCGCCGCCGCCCGCCCGCATCACCGGCCGAACCACGCCGTCTTTGCTTGCCAATTGAATCGAAGCTCCCTGCGACGCGAGCAGGTATCCGCCATCGTCGCTCACCGCCAGAGACGCGAGCGTTCGCCCTCGGCCGCGCGGTTCCGCGACCGTCCCGAGGGTTATGCCCGCTCCTAAGACCGGCGAGGCCGGCAGCCCGGTCACGATCTGCGCTTTTCCGTTGGCATAGAGCGCCGCGGATGTACCCGAGGGGCTATAGGCAATGCGCTCCGGCGAAGCCATCAAGCCATCGATCGCCGTCTCGTGCACCGCGCCCGCCGCCAGCGTAAACCAATGGACCGCGCCGCTGCCTTCCACACCGAAGAACGAATCCGCACGCGGAGCCACATAAGCCGCTGCGAACGAGTAGCCCGCATCGATGGGCGCGCCTACCGTCGCCGCGCCGGGAACGCCAGGGACCGGCCGTATGGCGCGCGCGCCGGAATCGAAAACATAGCCGGCCACCGGCCCGGACATGGTGCCGGTTTGCGCGGCCGCCAAGCCTGCCGAGAATAAAATCATGCCAATGCGTTTTTTCATGTCGCGTTACCTCGGCGGTCCCACAGCGCCTGCGCCGGCTGTGATATTGATAGACGACGCCGCAGCGCTGCTCCCTCCGCCGCCGTTATGCGTGGCGTAGTATGCACCGCCCGCCGCCGCGGCCGCCGCCGCGATCACCACCACCGCGATCAGTTTCGCGGAAACGCCCGCCGCTACCGCACCTGCTGCCGCGCCCGCCGCTGCCCCGTTCGTCTGGCTGATGGTCGTGACCGCGGTCTGTCCGTTTTGCGACGCCGTCACGTGAATTTGATACTGCCCTTGCACGCCGTTGGAGTGGAATCCGTGCGCGATGGCGCGGCCTTGATTGTCGGTCACCACCGTCAAGCTGTGCGAGCCGCCTGCGAACGTGCCACCCGCGCCCTGATCGGATAGCGCAAACACGACAGCCGCGCCCGCCACCGGCTTGTGGTTTTCATCCTGCACCTCAACGATAGGCTCGCGAGCCGTGCGCTGGCGGACATTGTTGATGGCGCCATCGCCTTCCACGATCACGATGTTGAGTTTCGGGGGCGCTTCCTGGGCGCCAACTGCCGGCGCAAGGGGCAAGGAAATTAGTACGGCAAGAACCGGCGAAACCCAACGCATTTGCGTCCTCCGTGGACCTCCATTATGACAAAATCGCACGCGAATGTTTATTTGCCTTTGTTCTTGCTTGCGGAGCCGCGGCCGGTGATCTGGCGGATGAAATCGATTTCTTCCTGCGAGTAGGGCGAGCCGTTGTCGCGGAAAATATCGTGATGCCAGATGGCAGGCTGGCGATCGGTGTACGGGTGTTGCCACGAATCCCACGGCAGGTAGGTTTGCGTCTTGCCGGCGACGAGGCCCCAGCTAAACGCGGCCACGTTGTATTTCTTCGCGACGGGCAAAATATTCTGGAAGGTGCTGTCGCGCTCGCGCGCCATGTATTCCGTGCACAGAATCGGCCGGTGATATTGCTGCAGCCATTGGATGCGTTTTTCGAATTCGGACGCCTTGTCGTAATTGTGGAAGCTGATGATGTCGGATTCTTCCAGCTGAATTTTCTCGATAGCCGAGAGTTTATCCGGGCTCGACCAATCGCCACGCCATAGCCCGCTGGTGAGCGGCTGCGAAGGCAGCGCCGCGCGCGCGTACTTGAAAACCTGCGGCAACATGCGCGCCACGAGCTCTGCTTTGTTGGCGGGTTCGGACGAACGGTAGCTGCCGTCGTTCATATTGTCCGGCTCGTTCCAAAGGTCCCACGCGAGCACCCGCTTGTCGGTGAGAAATTCGTGGATGACGTCCTCGACGTATTGCAGATATCGCGACCAGTGCGTCTCATCCACCAGAGCTGCCGCGCCCGGATCCTGCACCCAGCCGGAATTGTGGACGCCCTGGCGCACGTCGCGCTGAATGCCGGGTTCCGGAAATGGGCTCCAGACCGAATCGAAGAGCACGAAGATCACTTTGATCTTGTGCTTGTCGGCGATACGTAAGAACGTGCCTATGCGTTTGGCGCAGCCGGCGGGGTCTTTGAGCCAGGGAATCTCATGCAGGAAGACGCGCACGGCGTTCATGCCGATGGCTTGCGCCCATCCGAGCTCGGTGTCGATCACCACCGGGTCGAACGTTTCCGCGTTCCACATTTCGATCTGGTTGATAGCGCTGGCGGGGATGTAATCCGCGCCGACGTACCAGGGCTGCTTCGAATACCAGAGGTTGGCCGCTTCGGGAGTCCATTTGACGGGCTCGACGGCGAAGGCGGACGAGGCCAGAAGCAGGCAAAGCGCGAAACAAAGAGGCTTCATGCGAGTGTGAACACGATTTTACAACGGCGGCGCAGGTTGGGTGATGGCTACCGCAAGCTATCCCAGCGCCTGCTCCAAATCCGCAATCACATCTTCCGGCGCTTCAATCCCCACCGAAAGCCGCACCAGGTTCTCCCGGATGCCCATCCGCTCGCGATGTTTGGGCGAAATCTCGCGGTGCGAGCTCATCACGGGATACAGCATCATCGTGTGTACGTCGCCCAGCGAAGTTGCGCGCACCACCAAGCGTAGCGCATCCATCATCCGGAAGACTTCGGCGCGGCCGGCGTCCTTGATCTCGAAGCTGACGATTGCGCCGTACATGCCTTGCGGGAACAGACGCCGCACGGTTGCCGCGTCGGCGTGGGCCGGGTCGCCGGCGAAGTACACGCGTTCGACTCGCGGATGCCCGGCCAGCCAGGAGGCGATGCGGCAGGCGTTGGCGCATTGGCGTTCCATCCGCAGCGGAAAGGTCTTGATGCCGCGCATGGTCAGGTAACATTCGAACGGTCCCAACACCGGGCCGATGGTTCGCGAGAGCCCGCGCAGAACCGGCAGATGTTGTTGGTCGGTAATCACCGCGCCACCCATGACGTCGCCGTGTCCGGCCAGGTATTTGGTGAGGCTGTGCACGGAAAAGTGCGCGCCCATTTCGAGCGGCCGCAGAATCAGCGGCGTCGCGAAGGTGTTATCCACCACCAGCGCCGCGCCGGCTTCCCGCGCGATTTCCGCGATGCGGTCCATCGGCGCCACCCGCAGCAGCGGATTCGAGATCGATTCCACCAGCACGCAGCCCGGCTTCGCTTCCTGAACCGCGGCCCGGAAGGCGTTTACGTCGCACGGGTCGGCGAACGTCACGCTTACGCCCGAAGGTTCGAAGACGTTCATCAACATCGCGACCGTCGCGCCATAGAGCGCATTCGCGGCGACAATTGATTTCCGGCGGTCGGTCAGCGCCGCGATCACCGCCAGGTGCAGCGCCGCCATGCCGGAGGCGCACGCCTGCGCGCCGCCGCCGTTCTCGAGCGCGCTTACCAGCTCCTCGAGCGCCGCCGAAGACGGAGTTTCATAGCGGGCATAGCACGGCCCCGTTTCTTCCTGCGCGAAAATACGGTCGAGTTGCTCCATCGATTCATAGGAGTATGCAGACGCCGTATAAATCGGGGTCGTGACCGGGACGTACGAGCCTTGTTTTTTGCGGTCGCCCGCATGTACCGCTTTGGTGTGAATCTGCAACCGAGTCTATTTCCTCTTCCAGCGTACGCCGGATTTTGTATCTTCCAGAACGACGCCCTTTTCCAGCAGTTGTTCGCGAATCTGGTCGGCGCGCGCGAAGTTCTTCGCCTTCTTAGCGGCGGTGCGCTCTTCCACCAGAGAGTCGATTTCCGCGTCGGCCATGGCGTTTTCGGCCTTCCGCGGCTCGATCACGTCGAATACGGCGTCGAAGCGCTTCAGGAAATCGAGCGCCCCAGCGGCGTCTGCGGCGCGAAATTCGCCCGCGTCCATGGCGCTATTGGCGTCGCGAATGTATTCGAAGGCGGCCGCCAGGGCTTCCGCCGTGTTCAAATCGTTGTCCATCGCAGCCACGAAATCGCGAGCGGCCTGTTCCGCACGCGCCGCCACCTTTTCGTTCGAGCCCTTGGGGTAGGTATCGGTCTCCAACCGCAGCTTGAAGTTGCGGAGGCGTTCGATGGCGGTGCGCGCCGAGCGCAAACCGTCCATGGTGAAGTTGAGTTGCTTGCGGTGCGGAGTCGAAGCCAGCAGATAGCGGATCGCTTCCGGCTCGTAGCCTTTGCCCAACAGGTCGCGCAACGTGAAGTAGTTGCCCAGCGACTTCGACATCTTCTGGCCTTCCACCATCAGAAACTCGGAGTGCAGCCAGAAACGAGCGAACGGCTTGCCGGTGAGCGATTCGGATTGCGCAATCTCGTTTTCGTGATGCGGAAACACCAGATCGACCCCGCCCGCGTGGATATCCAGCGTCGCGCCCAGATACTTGATGGCCATCACCGAACATTCGATATGCCAGCCAGGACGCCCCGGACCGATCGCCGACTCCCACGCCGGCTCGCCCTCCTTGGGGGCTTTCCAGAGCGCGAAATCGCGCGCATCGGCCTTTTCGTATTCGTCCACATCCACCCGCGCCCCCGCTATGTTGCCGGCAAAATCGTTGTGCGATAGCTTGCCGTACGTTGGGAAAGACGCGATGCGAAAGTAAGTCGACCCGTCGCTGCGGTAGGTGTGATTTCCGGCTGTCAGGCGCTCGATCGCCTCCACCATGTCGCCGATGTGCTTGGTCGCCGGCGTCCAGCGCTCGGGCGATTCCAGCCGCAGCGTTTTGCAATCCTCGAAGAACGCCTGCGTGTAGGTCTCGGTGTATTCCTCGAGGTTCTTGTGCTGGGCTACGGCGTTGCGGATGATCTTGTCGTCCACGTCGGTAATGTTCATGACGTGGTCGAGAGTATAGCCGCTCAAACGCAGCCAGCGGCGCAAGAGATCGACGAACGTGAACGTACGGAAATTGCCGATATGCGCATAATCGTAAACCGTAGGCCCACAGGTGTACATGCGAACGGTATTTCCCTGGGCGGGGGAGAACTCCTCCACCCGCTGAGACAAAGTGTTGTGAAAGCGCAAAGGCATACTGGCTGAGGGGAAAACCCATCGTAGCAGAATGCCCGCGGGACGCAAAAAACGTACAGGGCGCGTGAAACGGCGCTTCCAAAAGGTGCACCAAAGATTGTGGCGCGCGGATGGCAACATCCCTTTCTGCGGCACGTCAATTGCTATAAACGAAAAAAACGGTTTCTCCTGAATTCCAGCAAGGTCCAAGCCATACTTGTGCGGAAGAAACCGCGGAGGCATCATGACGAGACCGATTGCGGAGCGTCGCGCCCATTCGCGATACGAACTTCGAATGTCGTTGCACTACCGCGTAGCCCAGCGCAGCCTGCCTACCCTTTCCGGTTCGGGACTTACGCTCGACCTCAGTCTCAATGGCATCTCGTTCCGCTGCCGCAAGCCGCTTCCCGTAGGCGCTCACATTGAACTTTCCATCGATTGGCCCGTGCGCTACGGCGACGTGTATCCGATCGAATTGCAAGTCACGGGGTTCGTGATTCGTAGCGACCAAGATCGTACAGCGGTGCAGATGACGTCGCACAAATTGCGCGTGTCGCCTACGCCGGCCGAGCCGGTTCGGGTCTCCGCCTAAGGGGCTTTACACGAGTATCCGCAGTTAGATCAACCCACTAATGCACCTCGCCGGCGCGGGTTATGAACCACGCCAGCGCGACGGTTTTTTTGCTAATCTTTTTTACTAAGTCGTATTCTGCGGGCCGTAACCGGATAAAGGTCGAAATCCGCGTATCTGCGGTATTTCCCGCTGCGCTGGTTTGACCTCGCGCAGCGGGATTACTGAAGCTACTGTATAGGCTAGGAAGCCCGGGATACGTCGCGCTAGAAATTGATGCGCGCGACGAATTCCAGGATGCGGCCGCCGGGGTCCACTGCGTTCGAGGTGTCGCGATAAGCCGACGTGATCTGCCCGAACGCCGTGCTGCTCGAAGACACGCTACCCAGGAAGAAATTAGTGATGTTCATCACGTTTAGCGCCTGCGCGCGGAATTCGCAGTTAATCGATTCCCTGATACGCGTCCTCTTGATCAGGCTGACGTCGAGGTGTTTTTGCCAAGGCCCGCGGAGATAGTCGAAGTATCCCATCTGGCCGGGAGTGGTTTGCGGTCCGATGTAAGGCGCGTTAGGATCGAGCGTAAACCCACCGTTATTGAAAGCCGCTTCGGTGTTATGCACGATGTCGATCGGCAGGTTGTAGATGATCCCGACGCCATTCGACCCTGTGGTTTTGTAAACGCCGACCATGTCCTGCAATTGCTGCAGCGAGATGTTATGCAGCACAACGCCGCCTTCGTTTCCATTGATGTTGGTGCGGCCGCTGGTAAGCCTGCTCGGCTGGCCGGATTGAATGCGGGTGGTGCCCGCGATTTCCCAGCCTTCGATGGCCTTTCGCACGACCACGTTGTGCGCTGAGCTGAGATAGGAGCGGCCCGGGCCGAACGGCAGTTCATAGATCCAGTTCGCTTTGATCCCATGTCGAAGGTCGAAGCCGGCTGGCACGTGATCCAGACCTAGATTGCGCAGGGTGGTGGGTTGGGAGAAGTCGACGGAACTGGAGGCTGCGCCGTTCGTGAGCGATTTCGCCCAGGTATAGCTGCCCTGCACGAGCAGTCCCTTCGCCATACGGCGGCGCACTTCCACCTGCATGGAGTCATAGAAGGAGGAACCCCAGTTAGTCATGAGATAGGATCCGCCGTTCCCCACGGCCGGGTTTACCTGGAAGAAATTAGCCGGGTATCCAGCCGCGATCAGATTATTCAATCGCGAAAGGGTGGTGGCGGTGGTATTCGCCAAGCCGCCCAGGTTGTTGCGGGCAAGACTCGTAGCCGTCGTACTGTCGGTGCAGCAGGCGCTTCCCAGAGCGGTCTGCAAAACCTTGAGATTCTGCTGTCCGGGGAGGCCGGAGTTGCCGAAGTTATTGCTCTTCAGTGTTGCGATGAACGGCAATTGCGCCACCGTCACGCCGTTGGCGATGGCCAGGTTATTCTGGGCGATCATCTCTTCGTTCAGGAAGCCGTTTTCGTAGATGTTGACTTCGTTCAGATTGATCTGCCGCCATTCATGGACGCCGTGATTGCCCACATAGCGGACTTCCATCACCGTGTCGTGCGTCAACTCGCGCTGATAGCCGATGTTCCAGCTCGAGACGTAACCCATCTTCAGGTTCGGGTCGAAATCGTTCAGCGAATCAGTGAAGGCCGGCGATAGCGGGAACTGGGGCGCGGAAGGCGAGGGTTGGGATGGGAAGCTCGAATCGGTGAAATACAAGCTGCCCGCCGAACCGAAATACTGTGGGTAGTTATTGGGGTCGACGGAGGTGCTGTAGTACAGGCCCTTGTTCGATCCCCAAATGCTTTGGAAATTGTAGCCGCCCGCGCGGGTGCTCGAAATCGAGAATCCGGCGCGCAGCACGGCCGCGCCGCTGTGATGCCCGGTGAAGAGCCCGAGGAAGCCCTCCTTCGCCGGCAATTGGTAGGCAATGCCCACCGAAGGCAAAATCTGCGGCGGTTCGCTATAGGCGTTATGTCCATTAATCGCCTTGAAGGTCGGATTGACGCCGGTCATTACGCCGGGGGCAAAGAGGTGACCTACGCCGGAGATTCCCCACACGCCGTCGAGTCCGACGTAGCTGTAAGTGCCGTTGACGTTGACGAACGGTAATTGGTATTCGAGGCGCGCGCCGAGAGTTAACGTCAGACGCGGCGCCACGCGCCAGGTGTCCTGCGCGAAAAGACCGAACTCGCGCTGCCGGTTGCGGTCGATCGCCGGATTGTGGCCGTATTGATGCGAATTCTCGTCTTCCACTACCTGCGAGCTGATCGACGAAACGCGCCCGGTGAGCGCGGCGTACATCGATCCCGCGGAGGAGAGATCGGCGCTCGTAATACCAGGCAGATTGGTCGAAGTCAGCCAAGCGCCGGAACCAGTGGTGGCTGGGTCTCCCGTGGCCATGCCGAAGCTGATGCCCGGAACGGTTTCGCTGGCAATGGATTGCTGCCACGTCGAGACCGACTGCCACGTGCCGCCAAAGCTGAACTGATGCGCGCCCTTCACCCACGAAAGCGTTTCGGAAAGATCCTTCACCGGCGCGTTGCGGCGCGAGTTGGTCGATGCCGTAGTGACGCCCGACCAATATCCGAAGCCCGGGTTGAAGCCTTTCCATTCCGAGTAAAGCGCCGGAGCCGTCGCGCCGTCCGCGAACAGCACCGTCCCGCCGCTGGCGCCGATGCGCAGCTCGTTCGTCAACCGCGCGCCCAGCGCCGAACGCAATGACAAAGTGCCTTCAAACCGGCGGCTGCGTTGCCCGGCGTTGATCGTGCTGCCCAGCACCGTACCCGTTCCCGGGAGCACCGGATACACGCTGTTGAGCAGGTCCGGGGCCGCGGTGTAGATGTCATAGTTCATCGTGTAAGTGAGGTGATGCTTCTCGGTGATGTTGTAATCCATGCGCCCGGTCCAGAAATCGCGCTGGGAATTGCTGTTTGGCTGTTCGCTGAAGGTCTGCCGGTTATAGTCGTTGTTGCTCGCCACCAGCGTCTTCAGGTTGCCGTTCTGCACCAGGTTCCAGATCTGTTGCAGCGTTTGCGACGCGATTGGATCGATGGTGGACTTATAAGCGCGCACGCCGGCGGGAAGGTTGAGATTCGCGGCAGCCGCCAGGTTGAACAGATTTACCGTATTGACCGTGCCGTTCGATTCCTTGTAAGTGAAGTTGCCGCCCCAGCCGCTCGGAGGAAGAATGGTGCGGCTGAATGTCGCCGAGCTCGGCAACCGGTAAATCTCATAGTTCACGAAGAAGAATAGTTTGTCTTTCCTGATGGGACCGCCGACGTGGAAGCCGCCCTGATTGAGCTTGATGAGATCGCGCGGCAGCCCGTTGATGTTGTTGAAGTAGTAGTTGGAATTGAAGAACGTATTCCGATGCTGCCAAAAAACGCCTCCGTGAAACTGATTGGTGCCGCCTTTGGTGACGAATTTGAGTTGCGCGCCGCCCTGCGCGGTGGAATCTACGCCTGCCGCCGAAGTGCTCAACGTAACTTCCTCCAGCGAGTCTATCGAGGGCATGATGTAACTGAAGAATCCGTCGCTCGATTTCAGCCAATTGTCGTTGGTATTCATGCCATCGATCGTCACGTTGATCGATTCGCGCGGCAGTCCGTTGATGTAGGAATCACGATAGCCGGAGAGCGTCTGCGTGCCGGGGAGCTGCACGAAGGCCTCCATGCCGTTGCGCGTCGCCGTCGGCAGTTCATTGATTTGCCGGCCGGTGATGGTGCTGCTGACTTCCGCGCTGGTGGTTTGCAAAATCTCCGCGCCGCCCTGTACCACCACGGTTTCCGTGGCCTGCCCGATCTCGAGCTTGATGTTGACCGCGGCATCCACGCCGGCTTCGATCACTACGCCTTCCTTGATTTCCGATTTGAAGCCCGCTTTGGCGATTCTCACCCGGTATGAGCCCGAGGGCATCGACGGTAATGCGTATTCGCCCCTCTCGTTGCTGGTGGTCTTGACGGTCTGTCCGGTTGCGGTATTGATTACCATGATCTCGGCCGCGGGCACCGCCGCGCCAACCGGATCGATGACAGTTCCGCTGAGCAGAGCGGTATTGCCTTGCGAGAAGGCTAGCGCCGAAAAAAGGCACAGCGCTGCCAGGAGCTTTTTCATGAATGTATCCCCTTTACGAAACCAACTAACTCGACCAGTTCCCAAACTAAAAGGTCACGTTAAGCGCTAACGGGGCAGAACGGACTAACGGCAAAGCCCACCCGGCTCGCCGTTCGCAACTCGGATTTGGTTGATCGTAGTCCGAAACAGACAACAGCGCAAGCGGAAAAACAGTAATCAAACGGCTAACACTTACTGCACGGGGATAAATATTTGATCGTGGAATGCGTTGTTGGTCAAAACCGCAAGAGGATAATTCCCGGCGCTCGAGATAGTCAGCGGGATGGTGACATTGAGTTGGTAGAGACCGGGAAAGCCCGGCGTGAGGCCGCTGAATCCGACGTTCGCCTGTTGATCGGCCACATACACCACAGGCAGTGGTGTCTTGTTGAGAGGATTTCCGGTGCTCGCGACGCCATCCGTCACGCCGGGCGTGACGGCGCCCATACCCGTCAGGAAGACCACCACGGTCTCGCCGGGATTCGCCGGACTATTCGCATTTACCACCGATCCATCGGCGTGCTCAATGGCCCCGGAGCCGGCGCCGGATTGATTGAGTGAATAGATGCCCGGCGCGGACGCCGCCACGGGAACCGTCACCGTGTTCGAAGACGCCGAACCGTTGGTCACCACGATGGTTGCCGTCGCGCCCGCGGTTGCATACGGCACCAGGCAGTTGATCTGGTTGGCGCTGACGAAGTAGATCGGCGCCTTGATGCCGCCGATGGTGACGGTGACATTATTTACTGTGGCCGGATACGGCGGCTTCGCCGTTTGGGTGCTGGCAGCCAGCCCGGTTCCGAACAGCGCGATGAATTCGCCCGGCGAAATCGGATTCCCCGCGGGCGCGAAGCTCGCAGCGCTCAACACGCCTTGCGGATTCAAGAACACTCCGCTGCCGGACACCGCGGCCATGGGCGCTCCGAAATAAATTTCGAACCCTCCCGGGTCGCTGGGATCGATCGCCGCGCCTACGAAAGTTCCGCCCACGCCCAAACCCACCTGCGTCAACTCCACCTGCACCAGGCCGCTCGGATTCACGGCATAAGGGTCGGCGGCCGTGAAATCGGAAGCTCCCGAGCCCACTGCTTTCAGGCGGCGGTATAGCGTCATGGAGCCCGCGCCGTTGGCCTTGAGCGATCCGGCATGGGAAATCCAAGCGGGCTGGGTGGTGGCCGATTCATAGCGCAGGCCCGAAGTCCACGCGGCGCCGTTCCAACTGGAAAGCTGCGGGCTCGCTACCGCCTTGACGCCGATCAGGAAATCGTGGGCGCCCGCCGCCACCGATCCGCCGATGATCACGTTCCCGTCGGCCGAGATGTAGACGTTCTTCGATCCGCTGAGCAGCGCGGACGTGCTTCCGAACGTCAAAGTCCCGGCGCCACTGCTTGGCACGCTGTAAGTCGCGCCAGTAACTTGCTGCGTGGTGGGAGATCCGGAACTCAATGCCGGCGTGTGGCCGTAGACGCTGATCGCGGCCAGCGACCCCGGCCCCGCGCTGTTCAACGTGAAGATAGTATCGATGGCATTGGCAACGTTACCGCCAGGAAACTCGAGCGTCACCACCGAATACGGCCCGGTGAGAGCCGCTGCGGTGGAGGGCGCGGGAATGGCCACCAGCAAATCGAAGGTGTTGTCGGTGGTTTCAGTGCCCGAGCCGATTAACGCTTCTGGGCTCAGCCTGGCGTTCACCTGATCTCCGGTGCGGATGGGGCTGGTCATCTTGACGAACCCCGCAGGATCCACGGAATAAGTGCCCGAACCGCTGGTATTCGCAGCCGCCGCGGTTCCCGCCACTTGCTGTCCGGTGAAGGTGTAGTTGCCCGCGCCGTCGAAAACCATGGATCCGAGGGCGCTGCGCGGGTCGTTCAACGCGCCCGCCGCGCTGGTTCCCATGGAGACATAGCGAAAGAAATAGTTGCCTTTCAGCGACTGATTCCCCAGCGTTTGCGCGGAAAGTAAACCTCCCCATGCCCCCAGGAATAACCCGATACAACTAGCCCAAACCCTCCGCGCCGGCCTTTTCATGTTTACTCCAACACCGCTGCGAGGAATATTTCCCTGCCGGCTACTACCTTTATCAAAAATCTTGGAACTTCTGTGGGAGCGCGGGGTTAAGAATGTCATAATAACGCTAACGCGTTGTTACGGAGGGTGTAAGCGTATGCCTCGTTGGGTGATTCTGGGGGGCCTCGGTGCATTAATCCTGGGCGGTTTTGTTGCTATCCATGCCGCCGGACAGGATCAACCTTCGGTCGCCGATTCGATTTGCAGCTATTTCGGCGCCGACCACGAAAAAGTCACCACCGCTGCGCTCAAGGGGAAGGGCGTCGTCTTGAGCCATCCTCGCACCGATCAAACGATCAACGTGCTGCGAGCCATGTCCTACGTGCCGCCCGGCGGCCCGACCTATGGATACGGCGAATCGCATCAGGCCGGTTCGATCGATTCCTACATCTGGGCCGACTTTCAAAAGAACAGCATCACCCCGGCGCCGGCCACCACCGATTGGGAATTCGTCCGCCGCGTGACGCTCGATCTCACGGGCCGCATCCCAACGCCGACCCAAACATTGAATTTCGTCGGCAGCGCCAGCCCCACCAAGCGCGCCGATTACATCGAGACGTTGCTCGCCTCGCCGCAGTGGGTGGATAAATGGACCATGTTCTACGGCGACCTCTTCCAGAATGTGGTCGCGAAGCAGAGCACGGGCGTGAACCGCTTCGCCCAGGGGCGCAACGCGTTCTATCAGTACATCCACGATTCGATTGCGGCCGCCAAGCCTTATAACCAGATGGCTTCCGAGCTCATCAGCACCGCTAACGATAATAGCTACACCAACGGCCCCATCAACTGGCTGGTTGGATATTATGTGCCCAACGGACCCGCGCAGGATACCTTCGACGCCGAAACGGCGGCGGTGGCGGATACATTCCTCGGCGTGACTTACGTCAATTGCCTGCTGTGCCACAACGGCGCCGGCCACCTGACGCAGATCAATCTCTGGGGCAGCCAGGTCACCCGTTACCAGGCGTGGCAATTGTCGTCGTTCATGTCGCACACGGCGCCGCCCACCCGAACTGTTGTTACGGCCGGCAACAACAATGTGTATTGGTGGTCGCTGCAAGACAACACCAAGGGCTACACTACCGATTACACGCTGAACACCACCAGCGGCAACCGCCCGCCGCGCATTGCCCCCTCGGGCTGCAAGTCGGGCCAGCCCTGTTACTACGTGCCGCCACAGTACATCTTTAGCGGCGATACGCCCAAATCGGGCCAGGTATATCGCGCTTCGATGGCGGATGAAGTCACCAACGATTTCCAATTCGCGCGCGCCGCGGTCAATTACGTTTGGGCGCACTTCTTCGGAATGGGCATCGTCGATCCGCCGGATACGTTCGATCTGGCGCGTCTCGACCCCAACAATCCGCCGCCTGCCGGATGGACGCTGCAGCCCACCAACGCGAACCTGTTGAACGCGCTCGCGACGCACTTCGTGCAGAACGGATACGACATCAAGGCGCTGATGCGCGAGATCGTCAACTCGCAGACTTACCAGCTTTCCAGCCGCTACAACGGCAACTGGCAGGCGACTTATGAGCCTTACTTCGCGCGCAAGTATGTCCGCCGCCTCTGGTCGGAGGAAGTCTACGACGCGGTGGCGCAATCGAGCGGCTATCAGCCCGCCTATTCCATGACCGGCTTCACCGATCAGGGATTCGCGCAGCCCACTTACGCCATGCAATTCCCCGATACGACGACGGGCATCACTAGCGTGACCGGCGGCCCCAAGAATACGGGTGACCTCAACAACCTGCTCAACTATTTCCTGCGCGGCAATCGCGACGACCAACCGCGCAAGCAGGATGGATCGATTCTTCAGGCGCTCGGGCTGATGAATAACCCGATCGTCGAGATGCGAACCACCGTGGCCGCCTACGCGGGCAACCCCATCGCGCCGCTGATTTCGCAAAACGTAAACCTGACGCCGACGAATCTGATCAACACTCTGTATCTGACGATCCTCTCCCGTTATCCCTCGTCCACGGAAATGACGGAGGCGACCACGGCGCTGGCAACAGGCACGAAAACTCAGGCGATCCAAAACCTGGTCTGGTCGATCTACAACAAAGTGGATTTCGTTTTCAACTACTAAGAGAAGGAGGACGCCATGAACAAACCCATGTCGAAAGAACAGGCCACATTCAATAAGTTCTTCCAGAAATACGGCTGGCCGCACAAATCGTTCTTCAACCGGCCGCACTGGACCCGGCGCCGCTTCTTCCAGTTGATGGGCGGGGGCGTCACGGCTTCGTACCTGACGCAGCGTTACGCCAAGGCGCAGTCGAATGCGCCCACCAGCACCCCGGTGCAAACCAAGAACACCGCCACCAATTGCATCTTCATTCTGCTCGCGGGCGCCCCTAGCCACACCGATACCTTCGATCTCAAAGTCCTTCCCGGCACCACGCCGGCCAGCTTTAATCCGCAAACCGTGAATGGCGTGCTCTGGCCCACCGGCCTGCTGCCGAATCTGGGCAACATGGTTGGGGATTTCGCGATCGTGCGCTCGATGCAAGCCCATGCGCTGGTGCACTCGCTGGCGCAGACCTGGACGCAGATCGGCCGCAATCCCGCCGCCGCGCTCGGCAGCATCGCCCCGAACATCGGCAGCGTGGTCTCTATTGAAAAGGATGCCGATCGCAAGCCCGGGCAGGTCTTTCCTACCTTCCTCGCGCTCAACTCCGATGGCGCCATCGGCCAGGGTTACTTTCCGGCGATTTACGCGCCGTTCAAAGTGGATCCAACGACGGCCGGAATCTCTTACACCACTAATCCCGAGGGTCAGACCAACTTCAATAACCGCTGGAATCTGGTGCACACGTTGGATGGCACGCTACGCACGGCTTCGCCTTACGGCCAGCCGATGGACGATTACGAAGATTTCTATCAGGCCGCGCAGCAGCTCATGTACAACCCGGTGGTGAACACCGCCTTCGGTTTCAGCAGCGCCGATAGCGTACGTTACGGCAGCTCGTCCACGGGCAACGCTATGTTAGTCGCGGTGCAGGCGTTGAAAGCCAATCAGGGCGCGCGTTTTGTTCAGATCACGTCCAACGACGGCTGGGACATGCACCAGAATATTTACGCCACAACCGGTCTTCCGGCCAAAGGCAAGCTGCTCGACACCGCGCTCTCCGCCATGATCGGCGATCTCAAGGCGGCTGGCCTGCTGCAGTCCACGCTGGTAGTCATGGTTGGCGAATTCGGCCGCACCGTTGGTCCGTTGACCGCGGCCGCGGGACGCGATCACTGGCCGCAGCAGTTCGCGTTCTTCGCGGGCGGCGGCACCAAGGGCGGAACCATCGTCGGGCAATCCAACGCTACCGGTTCCGATACTTCCGTTTACGGCTGGTCCCAGAATCGTTACGTGTATCCGGAAGACATCGAGGCCACGATTTACTCCGCGCTCGGCATCAATTGGACCACCACGCGCCACGACGATCCATTGGGCCGCGGCTTCCAATACGTGCCGACTACCGATCCGGTTCAGTATTACCCGGTCCACGAACTCTGGGGCAGCACGTAAGCCGCGCGTTTAACGCTTGGCCGGCGTCTGATTGAGCATGCGCATGCGCTGTTGCTCGTGGAGTTGCTTGTTCAGGGATTCAATCGAGCGCTGCAGCTTGCGGTTCCGCTGAATCTCCTCTTGCAGACTGGCCTTCGTCTTCGTGACTTGTTCCGCTAATTCGTCGCGCTGCCGCCGTACCGCGGAGTCGTCTTTCGGCGTCTGCTCGGGTAACTTGCCGGAAAAAGCCGTGACCTCGCGAACCTGGCCTCCATCCGGCTGAATGACGCTGAGCGTAACGTCGACGCGTTCGGTGCGCCGCGCGATCGTGAAAGCGCCCGAGAGAAGATGCGCTTGGTCGAGCGCAATGCGTTCCGGCGAAGGGCCGCCGTCACCCACGAATAACACGCCGCCGGGCGCCTGCAATACCGCGGGCGAGCGGCTGTTCCATCGAATCTGCAGTTGGCCGTCGGAATCGAGCGTATTCAGGCCGAGCGCCGGCGGCGCCGTGGGCGCGACGCGGCTCGTCGTCATCAGGCGCGGCATCCACGAATCGCGGGTCATGTAAGCCGCCGCGCCCATCGCGGCTACCGTGGCCAGCGGAAGAACGATTTTCGGCCAGCGCCGTGCGCGCTTCGGGTCGGGCGCGGGCAACCACTGCCGCGGTTCTGGTTCACGTTCGGGCGGCAGATTCCATGCCCCCGGCTGCGTGTCCGGCTCGGGTTTCACGGACCAGGGTTCCGGCTGCGGGCCTGCCGGTGGGTCGGGAGCGCGTACAGGTTCGGGCTGCGCAGGCGGTGGCGCTTCGACTACAGCTGCTGGTCTTTCCAAAACCGAGGGCGCGTCGATTACCGTTCCCGCGGCGGCCGAGGCTCGCGCCGGCGCGGGCTGTACTGCGAGCGGATCGATAGTAATCTCGCGGTAAGAGGCGTTGTTGCGGACCAATCCAGCGGCATCGCGGAAAAAGAAACCGGCGCGCGCCGGAAGAAACGTGTGAGGCTTGAGCACCAGCGCTACTTGCCAGGGCTCGGGAAAGAACCGGCGATAGAGGTCGAGGTCCGCTTCCGAAAGAAAGATTTCACTGCGCGTATGCGAATGATACCAGCCCACCGGCCGTATCTCAGGCGTTTCCGACGCCGTGATTAATCCGGCCAGAATCGATTCGTCGCGCGGAGAAAGAGCAAATGACGGTCCGTAGGCATGCTCGCAATCGAGCGCCAGATGATCGGAAATCGTCAGCCGTCCCTCTTCCCATTTGCCGAGAAGAATACCGCCGATTTCCGCGCCGCCGCGCGGCAGCGAGAAAAACGCGTCCACCACCGCCAGCCGGATGTCGTCGAGCGTGCGCGTGGAATATTCAATGACGAATGGACACTCGGGCGTTCCCCAAGTCGAGGTCTCCGTCATGGATCTAGTGTGCCACAGGCCGCCCTAGCTTTTCTCGGAACTGGGGACGACTGGACGTGTCGCCGCCAGCTTTGTATAGCGCTGTTTACTAGTCGTAGCCGGAAAGAATTGAAAAACGGGCGTGATACGATTCGTCCTATGGAATACACGGATCGCGGGCTCTGGATCAATGGAGCATCGGAAGTTGCGGGACAATCCATTCTCGAAAACCTGATGGAATTTCGCGAGAAGCATAGTCTCAAGGACTCCGCTTGGCAGATTCGAGTATATGGGGTTCGTTCGGGAGGCCTCGACGTGTGGATCGGCAAGACTCCTACTCCCACATATCAGCCATATGCGGTTCCGGATGATAGCGGCGCGGGCCAAAGAATTCGAGACATTCTCGAGCACCTCCGGCACGGCTCAAACTAGCGTAGAGCCTGTTGTACGAAGCCCAATCACAGCCAACGTCGAACCCTGCTGCAATATCGCTTATACTCGGCGCCGAAGACTTCGTAAAGCCGTTCTTCTTCGATCGGGATCACGACCTGATTCACGTAGGTGAGGGTGAGAGGCAAGAGGATAACGGGAATGATGTGGTGGAGTATGCCAGCCTCTCCCAAATATGCGATAGAAAGGCCGACGTACATCGGATTTCGCGTGAACCGGTAAGGGCCCCATGTCACCAGTGTGGTCGAAGCCTCTCCCGGAACTCTCGTTGTCCTTGCGCGGTGAAACATCCACCAGCCCCACGCCGCCAGGCCCGCGCCCGCGAGAAAAACGATCCAGCCGGCCGTGGTCACGAAGCCGTGGTTCGTGAACTCTCCATAGTGAAATATGCTCTCCAAACCCGCGCCGGCCAGGTAGGTCAGAACGAATACCCATGGAACCGGAAGATGGAGCAAGACGCGCGACAGCGGACCGGGCTGCTTTGAGCGGGGCATTTTGAGCACCTCTCAGCAGATGTTACTAAAGCCGGCCAGAAGATGATGCCGCCGATTTTGTCCGAGGCCCGAACAAAAGCTTCTTGAACCTGATATTATTGGCGCGAGATTCCTGGAGGAACGATCTTCGATGCGCGCTTTCTTCCCGCTGGGAGCCACTTCCACGCTCCCGATCTCGAGCGACGTCAGCCATCGCGGCTATAAGCCGCGGCGCGAACCGAATCCATATCACGCAAATGAATACCAAACGCCGTAAGCTTCCAGGCGCGGGGATTGCCGCGTTCGGTCCGCCCGCCGCGACGGATCATCCGCTCAATATCGTGCAGTTCCGCGCGTGGCGCATGAAGGAGCCGGTTTCGAACCGCCGCTATACCGTTGTTTGCCTGAAGTCCCAAGGAGGGACGTCGGGCTATGGCGAGGGCGGGCCTGCGCTTGGCAGCGAAATCGCGGAAGCGAGGCCGGCGGCGATGGGCCGCCGCGCGACGGAATCTGAATTCATACGCGCGGCGCTCCATCACCTGCCCGCGTTGGAAGCGGCCGTCGGCAACGCGATGCTCGACGTGGTGAGCCGCGCGAAGAATGTGCCGATCTATCAGTACCTCGGCGGACCAGTCCGCTACAAGGCGAGACTCCTCGCCCACCTGGAAGGCAAGACGCCCGCGGAAATTGCGCCATCACTGCAACGCGCCATGCGGCAGGGCTTTCAGGCCTTCACCATGGCCACGCCGCAGCGGGATGCCATGATTCCTCTTCAGGCTTACGTCGACCTGGTGAAAGACCATGTAGCCGCCATGCAAGCGATGGCCGGGGCCTCCGCGGAATGGGTTCTCGACGGCGAGGGCGCGATGACGCCGGGTGACGCCGCAAGCGTAGCGGTCGCGCTCGAGCGAATCCATCCGATTTGGTTCGATGAGCCCACTGGAGTGATGACGCAGGACGGTCTGGCGAAAATTGTGGAGGAGTCTGTAATGCCAATCGGACTGGGCCGTAGGATCACGGATATCGTCGGGTTCCAGAGTCTGTTGGCGAGCGGGTCGGTGAACGTAGTCCGGCCGGACTTGGGATTGAACAGTTTGACCAAGATCAAGCGCGTGGCCGCCATCGCCGAGGCCCACTACGTGGCGTTCTCTCCGTTCTACAACGGAGGCCCCATTGGCGCGATGGCTGGGATCCATTTGAACGCCGCGCTCATCAATGCCTACGCGCAACAGATTCCGGTACCGGCGTCCGACCGCGACGCCGCCATGCGCGCGGAGATCACCTCCGGGATCAAGGAAGCGGGCGACAAGGGCTTTGCCGCCCTCATCAATCGTCCTGGCCTGGGATTCGACGTGAACGAAAAGGCGCTCGATGCCTACAGTGAGGAACGCATATGAAACGCAGGCAGCTCTTGACCGCGCTTGCCGGGGCCGGCGTTTTGAGCGGAGCTTCGCGGCGTCACCACTTGGCCAAACCGCCGCTGCAAGATTGCGGCTGCGCGATGCAGATTGTCAATGCCAAGGACAAGCCGCCGGGGGGAGCGGCGTTTCGCGACGTGGGATCGAAGCTGCGCATCACTAACATGCAAGTGTTTGGCGTGACGCTGGACGAACGCATCGCGCAGGCCGACCGGCCTTATGTCTTCGTCAAGATTGAGACCAATCAGGGCGTTGTGGGCTGGGGCGAGGCCACGCTCGAAGGGAAGGCCGGCGCGGCGATGGCTTGCGTGATGGATCTCAAGGATCTTATCATCGGCAGCGACCCGATGCAGGTGGAGCATCTCTACCAGGTCATGTATCTGGGCAGCTTTTATCGTGGGGGCCCGGTGCTGGGATCGGCGATCTCGGGCGTCGATCAGGCGTTGTGGGACATACGCGGCAAAGTGATGAACATGCCCGTGTATGAGATGTTGGGCGGCCCGATAGACGCCCGCGGGGTGCGCGGTTATTATCACGCCGCTGCATGGACGCTGGCGGAAGCTCGCGAGCTTCGGGACAAGACCAGGGCCGCAGGCGTGACGGCGCTCAAGTTCCAACTGCCGGATTTACTGGAGTGGGTGGAAACCAATGCCAAGATCAGGCGCGCGGTGCAACACATGGAGATGTTGCGCGAGGGTTTGGGACCGGATCTCGATTTCGCCGTGGACTTCCATGCGCGGCCGAGTCCTACCGTTGCCGCCATTATTTTGCGCGAGATTGAGCCGCTGCACCTGTTGTTCGCCGAAGAGATCTGTCCGCCGGAAAACGTTAAGGCGATGGCGCGGGCAGTGCGGCATTCCACCACTCCTATCGCCACGGGTGAGCGGCTGATTGCCTCTTACGGCTACTCGGAGCTGATCGACATGGGCGTCGTCGACATTTTGCAGCCGGATATCGCGCATGTCGGCGGAGTGACGGCGTTATGGAAAGTGTCGGCTTCGGCGGAAGCTTCTGGCATTCGGATGGCGCCACATGCCTGCGAAGGACCCGTCGGCGGCATCGCCAGTTTGCACGTCGACGCGGCAGGTCCGAATTTTCTCGCTCAGGAAATCTGCGGCTTTGTGGATGCGGGCGAGAAGAATCGCGTTTGGGAAGACTTGATGGGATTCCCCGCCATGCGTATGGTGGATGGCCGCTACCCTCTGCCCACGAGGCCCGGCTTAGGCGTTGACATCCAGGAAGCGGCGCTGAAAAAGTATCCATTTCAGGGCACGCGGCCGTTCTCGATGGCGTTTCACGAGGATGGCGCCGTTGCGTCGATTTGATGGGTGACTATCGAGTCAACCAGTAGACCGTCAGGGCTTGAGGAGTTCAGTTTTCGAGGATCACCTGCGCCATCGCCATGTCGGCCGTGTGCGTCATCGAGAGCGAAACATTCCGCACGCCCAATGTTTCGGCCACGCGCGCGGCCACTCCGTGAAAGCGCAGCGTGGGTTTTCCCGATGGCAGGTTCGCTACTTCGAAATCGCGCCAGGTTACTCCGCGTTTCCAGCCCGTTCCTATGGCCTTCATGCCGGCCTCTTTGGCCGCGAAGCGCGCGGCGTAGCGTTCGAACCGGTTGGCCTTGCGCTCTACATACGCGATTTCGGCGGGGGTAAATATGCGCTCGCGAAAGCGCTCTCCGAATCGTTCGAAAGACGCACGGATACGGGCCACTTCAGCTAAGTCGACTCCGGTTCCTACAATCATGGTTCAAAAGTAAAAGGCGCGGATACGGCCTAGTTCAGGGAGGCCTGTTTTTCCGCGCCTTTGGTTTTAAAATCGCTCGGATTTATTCCGATTTTCCTCCGGCTATTCTCTTGCGATGCTCCGCCCAACGCTTCTTCTGCGCGGCGGCGATGCGCTTCCTAGCCTCCGGACTAAGAACACGCTTGACGCCCTTCGGTTTCGCTTCCCCGGCGGCCGCGCCGGTGTGCTTACCTTTTAGACGCGCTTCAATCTGGCGAATCTTATCGTCGATCTTCTGGCGTTCGCTTTGATAGCCAACAAGGGCCATCTGGAGCATACTCAGGTCTTCCGAACTTCTTCCTCTCGGCATATCTTTGGAATTCTCCCCCGCAACAATATAACATAGCTGTTAACCACAGCAAGACAACTAATGCAAGATGATTAAAAAGAAATCGGTGATTAGGTAATGCGACTAGTAGTGCAAAGAGTGTCCGAAGCGCGAGTTATTGTCGATCTCAATATCACAGGCTCAATCGGTTTAGGTTTGCTGGTACTGATTGGCATTGCCAAGACCGATTCCAATGAAGATGTCGATTACCTCGTGGAAAAATTACTCACTCTCCGGATCTTTCCCGATATCGAAGGACGCATGAATTTAAGCGTGAAAGAAGCTGGGGGATCTCTCTTACTCGTTTCCCAATTCACTTTATTAGGGGATTGCCGCCGCGGACGCCGGCCCAGCTTCGATGACGCAGCGCGGCCCGAAGAGGCGCGAATTCTTTACGATTACTTTGTGCAAACAGCCCGCCGCGGGCCCGTTCCCGTGGGGACGGGCGTATTCCAAGCCTCCATGCAAGTACAACTTGTGAATGAGGGGCCGGTGACAATCCTTATGGATTCGAGGGATAGAAAGCAAAAATAAAACGGGGACGAGAATAATTCTCGTCCCCGCAATGGAAACGCTCTTTACTGGCGGGAGGAATACTTGTCGAACAATCTGGTCTGCTTGTTGGTGAGATCGATTTCCTTACCGCGAATAAACACATGCTCGACCTTGGTTTGGATCTCGAGCATATCTCCATTCGTCACTACAAGATCGGCCCACTTACCCTTTTCCACGGAGCCCACCTTATCCTGTTGTCCCCAGATCTCGGCGGGATTGATGGTTACCGCTTTCAACGCTTCGTCAGCCGGCAGTCCAAATGCGACTGCGGTCGCAGCTTGATAGGGTAGGTTGCGGATAAATTCGTTAGTGAACGTTCCGAAGGCGAATTTGACGCCAGCTTTGTAGAACTGACTCGGAAGGGCCATTGCCTGGTCGTAAGAGTCGTCTTCCCGTTCCGGGAGTGCCAGTACGCGTCCCAGAATAACGGGAATATTGTGCGCTTTCAATTCGGCTCCGGCGGCGCCTACTTCGCGCGGTCCCATAATAACTATCTTGACATGTTGCTTATCCGCGAACTGAATAGCATCATGAATGCGTTTCCGGCGTCGACGCCGATACCGCCAGCGGCGTCTTACCTTCCAGCACCGGAATCATAGCTTCCATTTTCAAATCGCGAACGAATCCAGGAGGATTTGCGGCTTTAGCCGTTTGATACCGTCGCACATCGTCGAAGAATTGGTTAATCTTAGTAATTGACTCTTCGTACTGACGGCGCGCATTAGCTCCGCCGGCTGCTCCGGCGTCGCCGCCGAGTAAGTCGGCCATTTCCGCCGAAAAGCCACCGCCTCTGCCGCCGCGCCCGCCCATGCTGGGGAAACTAAGCTGCATGGCCGCGGAACGGCTGATTTCCATATCTTCCCAAGTCCAGCCCGCGGTATGTATCATCGCCGCCTGACCGGAAATAACCTGTCCGCGCCCGCCGCCGCGTCCACCGCCACCGCCGCCGCCCGGCATCGTCATGGCGCTGGTGATTCCGTTGACGCGCACCACGCCGAAGTGCTCGCTCTCCGGATTCACCGCCACTAAGGCGCGAAGCTGCGGCATGAAATCGCCCAGCTCGCCCGAATCCACGGATTCACGAACCGATTCGATTTCCTGCAGACCTAAGCTGGTGGCCGAATCGATCATCCCGGGATAGACGCGCATGCCTTTCCCTTCGATAATCTTGATGCCCTTGGGCGGCGTGATCTTAGCGCCGATTTCGGCGATTTTGCCGTCTTGCACTAGTACCGACACGCCCTGCATCGGCTTCGAGGTTACCGGATATACATCCACGCCGCGGATCAGAAATGTATCATCTCCGCCCGCCAGCGCCATGGTGGCGCAAGCCAGTAATAGCCCTGCTAGTTTCATCCGATCCTCCCGCCGCGGCCCCCGCGGCCCCCGTTCTGCTGCTGTTGTTGCTTCAATTTGTCCACCAACTGTTTTTTCTCGGCTGTTTTCTTGTCCAGACCGCTGACTTCCTTATCGCGATCGAAATAGACCGAACCGTCGATTAGCACTTTTTGCACTTTGGCGAAGTCCGAAAGCGGATACTTATCGTAAATCACCAGATCGGCGTCCTTGCCTACGTCGATCGAGCCCACGCGATTCTCAATGCCCAATTGCTTGGCCGGGTTCAACGTAACCATCGCCAGCGCTTCCGCCTCGGTTGCGCCGCCGTATTTCATGGCCTTGCCCGCTTCGGTGTTCAGGTGGCGCATCAGCTCGGCGTCATCGCTGTTCAGGCTCACCACAACGCCTTTGTGCGTCATCAAGCTGGCATTGAACGGAATGGCATCGGCCGCTTCCACTTTGTAATCCCACCAATCGCTGAAGGTCGAGCCGCCCGCATTGTGCGCGGCGATTTCCTTCGCGACCTTATAACCTTCCAGCACGTGCTGGAACGTGCGGATCTTGAATCCGTAATCGTCGGCCACGCGGATCAACATCAGGATTTCATCCGCGCGATAGCAGTGCGAATGCACGTAACGATCGCCTTCGAGCACTTCCTTCAACGGCTCGAGCTTGAGGTCCTTACGCGGCGGAATCGGGTGCTCGCCGCGAGCCACAGCCGCCTTATAAGCGTTCCATTCCGCCTGATACGCCTTGGCTTCGTTGAACGCCTCGCGGATCACGTCTTCGACGCCCATACGCGTTGCCGGATACCGCGCTTGCACCGTGGTGGCGCCAGCGCCGCGCCCGCCCTGCGGATTGCCCGAGCGTTTCACGTTCTCGCCCAGCGCGAATTTGATGCCGGGTTTCGCGCCTTCGAAGATCATCGAGTCCGCGTCTTTGCCCCACCGCATCTTCAGCACGATGGTCTGTCCGCCGATGGAATTGGCCGAGCCGTGAAGGATGTTAGCCGTTGTTACGCCGCCCGCCAGCGCGCGGTAAATCGAGATTTCCTCGGGATTGATTACATCCTTGATGTTCGCCATTGAGGAAACCGACACGCTGCCTTCGTTCACGCCGCCATCTACCGCGATGTGCGAGTGGCAATCGATAATGCCGGGCATTACGTACTGTCCCGCGGCGTCGATGATCGTGGCGCCTTGCGGCTCCATAACCTTTTCGCCCACGTCGGTGATCTTGCCGTCCTTAATCACCACCGATCCCTTCACGTTGCCGTGCGATACGGTCATGATGGTGGCGTTGCGGATGACGATGGTCTCCGCACATAGCGGCGCGATGCACGCCAGAGCTGCTATCAGTAGCTTTCTCATTGCTTCCCTCCCGGGTTATTGTCGGTCGCCGCCGCCGCGCCGCGCCCGCCTGCGGCCTCCGCCGCCGGTGCGTATTTTTTGCCGTCCACGAAGATCATTTCCACCTTGGTATTGTTGTCGAAGATATCGCCGCGCGTTACCACCAGATTCGCGATCTTACCCTTCTCGATGCTGCCCAAACGGTCGGACACGCCGTAAATCTCGGCGGGCGTCAGCGTTAGGGCACGCAATGCCTGCTCGCGAGTCAAACCGGCATCGATCGCCTTTTTCACCGCGCGTTGAAAATCGCGCGGCGCATCGATGCCATCCGAATACAGAGCGAACTTCACGCCGGCCTTTTGTAACTGCGCCGGAGCGGAGGGCGCCTGGTCGTAGGTTTCGAGCTGGCGCATGCTTTCTTCCTCGAGCTTCACGTCCGGTCCCGCGGCGGGCGCAGGCCAGCGCATGCTCACCAACACCGGCAATCCCGATTTCTTGAGCAGTTGCGCCGCTTCCGGACGATACGCTTCGCGCGCGCCATAAATAATGGTCGGCTGCTTCAGATCAGCGGCCAGGCGGATGATGCGGTCAATCTCCACCTCGCGGTTCGCCGGCATCAGAATGCGCTTCGAATCGATCACGCCCTCGAGCGCGCGATCGTATTCAGGGCGCTCCATGCCGCGCGGATTTTTCGCGTACGCTTCCTTCACCAGCTTGTAGTGATCCACGTCGAGATAAACCTGGCGCACATAAGCAATGATGCCCATGAGAGACCCGGGGAACCCTCCACCGCCGCCGCCACCGAACCCGCCGCGTCCGATCGAAATATATTGGCCTACCGGCGACTCCACGATCATCTCGCCCGATTTTTCGGCGGACGCCAGATCGATGATCGAACCTTGTCCGGCAAAGATGCCGCGCGTCGGGAACGTAATCGCGGTGGTCACGCCCGCGCCGCGCACCGTTTCGATGCGACGGTCGGTGGCTTGAATTTCATCCGCCGCCACGATCCAGCTGGTAGTCTGCGGACGATCCTGCGGTCCATTCGAGCGCGCTTGCGGCGCCGCCGCTGCCGCGCCCGCCGCGGGATTGGCCTGCTGCCCGCCGCCATTGCGCCCGCCGCCGCGTCCGGTTGCTGCGGCCGCTGCTGGCGCCGCCGCGCCGGGAATACCCACGGTGCTGAGCGAATCGATCAAGCCCGGATAGACGGTCATGCCTTCACCGTCCACCACCCACGCATCGGCCGGCGCTTGTACGTTTTCGCCGACTGCTTCGATCAATCCTTTGCGCAGTACCACAGTGCCCTTGGCAATGGTGGCGCCGCTGACGGTTACGATTTTTGCATTGCGTATCGCGATGGCGGAAGGGTTATCCGCCCACGCATACGCAGCGATCAGGAGTAAAGATGCTGCGAGTCTCTTCATAAGGTAAGCGAACATTATATAGCTTTCCAGGAATTGTAAGCAGACCGGCAGGGGCCCGAAAATCTTACGGACAATAGTAGTCCGCGCGCGGTGCAGCTCAGGCGCGAGGCGAGCGCGGCCGTTTCCGCGAGGGCAAAAGGCAGTGAAATGACAGTATGGAAAGATGCTGCCGCGAAACGGCCGGCGATTCGACGTTACAATCGAATCAGTGCCCGCCGAGTCCGCCAGCCTTTCCGACCCGCCCGCAACGCCTGTGCCGCCGGCAGAGCCTCTCGATCCGGTCGATCGCCTGTATCGCGAACTCGAAGTCAAAATCCACGAATATCGTCCCAAGGAAGATCTGGCGCCGCTGCTGAAGGCGTTTCAGTTCGCCAGCCGCTATCACGAAAACCAGAAGCGCGATTCCGGCGACCCTTACATGGTGCACCCCGTCATGGTGGCGCACATTCTGGCCGACATGCGCATGGATCTCGTGGCCATGCAGACCGGCCTTCTGCACGACGTCGTTGAGGACACCAGCGTCACCGTCGACCAGGTACGCAAGGAATTCGGCGAAGACGTGGCGCGCTGCGTGGACGGCGTTACCAAGCTTTCCAAACTTGATTTTTCGTCAGCGGAGGAACGCCAGGCCGAAAGCGTCCGCAAGATGCTGCTGGCCATGGTGGAGGATATCCGCGTCATCATGGTCAAACTGGCCGACCGCATGCACAACATGCGAACGCTCGGCTATTTGAGCCAGGAACGCCGCGAGCGCATCGCGCGCGAGACGCTCGAAATCTACGCGCCCATTGCGCACCGCCTCGGAATGGGCAAGGTACGCGGCGAGCTGGAAGACCTGGCATTCCAGCATCTCGAGCCCGACGCTTACAAAGAAATCATCGCCGCCATTGAAACGCGCCGCCACTCTAACGAAGAGTTTCTCGAAGAAATTCGCCAGACCGTGGAGGCCGAGCTACGCCGCGAAGGCATTCCGGCGCGCATCGATGGACGCGTCAAGCGCCCGTATTCGGTCTTCCAGAAGCTGCGCCGCCAGAAAATCACCGTCGATCAGGTCTATGACCTGATGGCGCTGCGCATCATCACCGATTCGGTGAAGAATTGCTACGGCGCCCTCGGCGTCATTCACAATAAGTGGCGCCCCATTCCCGGCCGCATCAAAGATTTCATCGCCATTCCGCGCCCCAACCTATATCAATCGCTGCACACCTCCGTAGTCGGGCCGCATGGGCAGACGTTTGAAGTGCAGATCCGCACCGAAGAGATGCACCGTATCGCAGAGGAAGGCATCGCGGCGCACTGGAAATATAAGGAAGGGCGCAAAGGGCCCGCCGCCGACGATCAGCGCATCACTTGGCTGCGCCACCTTATTGAATGGCAGCGCGATGTGCAGGATCCGGCGGAGTTCATGTCTACCCTCAAGGTGGATTTGTACCCCGACGAGGTCTACGCCTTTACTCCGCGCGGCAAAGTGATCGTGCTGCCGCGCGACGCTACGCCTATCGATTTCGCTTACGCCATCCACTCTGACGTCGGCTCGGCTTGCACCGGCGCCAAGGTCAATGGGCGTATTGTTCCGCTGCGCTCCGCGCTGCACAACGGCGATGTAGTCGAGATCATGACGCAGCCCGGCCACGAGCCCAGCAAAGACTGGCTGGCTTTCGTCAAGACCGCGCGCGCCCGCAACAAGATCAAGCATGTCATCAACGCCAGCGAGCGCGTGAAAGCCATCGACATCGGCGAAAAGTATCTCGAAAAAGAAGCCCGGCGCTTCGGCGTGCAACTCGGCAAGGTAGGCAAGAGTGAGCTCGAGAAGGTTGCTTCCGAGTACGGCTACGGCAAGATGGAAGATCTTTACGCGGCGCTCGGCTACGGCCGCTTCTCCGCGCGCCAGATCCTGGGCAAGATCGCGCCTGAGATCGTGACCGAGGAAGCGCCGCCGCCCCCGCCGGAAACGCAGCAACCGGGAACACTGCAGCGCCAGCGGGAATCGGCCGTGTTGAAGGTCAGCGGCGTTGACGATTTGATGGTTTATCGCGCTAAGTGCTGCAACCCTATCCGCGGCGAAGCCATCGTCGGATATGTTACGCGCGGCAAAGGCGTCGCCGTGCATTCCAAAATGTGTCCGAACGTGCAGAATCTGTTTTACGATTCCGAGCGCAAGATTGAAGTGGAATGGGCGCGCGCCGCTGAAGAATCGTTCGCCGTTCGCCTTGCCATCCATACCGACGACCGCCCCGGCATGTTGAATCAACTTACTTCCATCCTGGTGGATGAGGAAGCCAACATTCGTAGCCTCGAAGCCAAAACGCATCTCGATCAGGATGGCGCGCTGGTCGAAATGACGATCGACGTGCGCGACAAGAAGCAGCTCGAAAAGCTGGTCGCCGCCATGCGCCGTATCTCGGGCGTGCGCGACGTCGAGCGCCTCCTGCACTAACGTCCTTTGTTCACCATGCTCAACCGTACCGACCCTGAACATATCGCCATCTCCAAATCGAAAGGCATCAAGATCGATTGGAAAGACGGGCACGCCAGCGATTACGGCCTTGTCTATCTTCGCGATAAGTGCCCTTGCGCCTCGTGCACCGGCGCCCACGGAACGCCTCCGCGGCAACCCGAAGGGAGTAATCCGTTCCAGATGTTCAAGCCTACTTTAAAGATGTTGAACGCCGAGCCGGTAGGTAATTACGCCATACGCATCCATTGGAGCGATGGACATAGTTCCGGCATTTATTCTTACGATCATCTCCGCAATATCTGTCCCTGCCCTGAGTGCTCCAAGTAACCGCGTAACCTTCCGCACTGTAGCGCCCGCAGTCGGCCCCTCAGATGCAACCTGTCAGGTTGCAAGCGCCGATGGGCGCTAAACCCGCTGGAAGAAAATACGCGCCCTTCAACGGGAATAAAAGGAAACGAGCACAAACTTATGAAAACCAGAAGCTTTACACTTGCGGCCGGCGCTTTGGCGCTTGGGCTCGCAACGCTGGCGCCTATCACAGCTCAGGCTCAGCCTCTATGGGATCGCGTTGATGTAAATCTGCCATACTCTGTCACCATCGGCGATCGTACTCTTCAACCCGGTCAATATGTCATTCAACAGTTGTCGAGCGAAAGCGGCGGCGGGCAAGTCCTGTTGATCTATGGCGACAACGGCATGAAGTTCAAGACCTCCGCCATGACGATTCCGGCTCTCGAAAACCGCACACAGCCCGACACGCGAGTTATCCTGCATCACATCGGCGATAACTATTACTTCGATAAGGTGTGGATTCAGGGCAAAGACTATGGCTATGAATTCCCGCTTCCGAGCAATGTAAAGATGCGCGAGAACGAGGCCGCGCAGCCCGCCGCGGTGGCCGCCACTTCTTCTACTGTGACGCAACAGCCCACGGTAACGGATCAGACCACGACGGAACAAACTACCACCCAGCAAAATGTCGCTACGGAACAAAGTAACAACCAGGGCGTCACGCAACCCCCGGTGACCCCGCAACCTGTGACGCAACCGCCGGTGACGCAGCAGGAAACCGTAGAGCAGCCACCTGCTCAGCCCGTGACGCCGCCCGTCACGGCGCAACCGGACACCACGCTGCAAGACAGTGCAAATCGTTCCGCAGAGACCACTCCTGAGCCCGCGCCGGCCATGCCGGAAACTTCGGCCGGATGGCTCATGATGCTGCTGAGCGGCGGCGCGCTTTCAGGCGTTGGCGCCACCTTGCGTAGCAAGCTGAATCGCAGCCGGCAGTAAGAAATCGCCCACGGAGATACCAACATGCGCGCGCGCCGGCTGCAAATCGGGCAAAGATTACTCAGTTGCCTATTGCTCGCCGGCGGCGCGCTTTTGGCTTTTCTCGGGCTTCGCGACCTCATCCAATGGCACGCGGGCCAGATCGAGGCCGAACATCAGTTTCACGCAGGATCTATCGTCGCCCCTTCGCCCTCCAACGCGAAGGGGCCTGCCACTCCACAATTGGGTGATGCCATCGCCAAGTTGGTGATCCCGCGCCTGAAAGCGGAATACTACGTGGTGGAAGGCGATGGCGCCCCCGAATTGCTTCGTGGCCCCGGCCATTTGCGTGGCTCCGCTATGCCCGGCGGGGATGGCAACTGTGTGATTGCGGGTCATCGCGATACGCACTTCCGCGTGCTGAAAGATATTCGCGACGGCGATGAAATTATGCTGCAGACGCGCAGCGGCGAATACGCCTACCGCGTGGTTGGCACTCGCGTTGTCTTGCCTTCCAACACCAAATCGCTCCTTCCAACCGGCGACGCGGAATTGCATCTGGTCACGTGCTATCCCTTCTACTACCTGGGTTCCGCGCCCAAACGATTCATCGTGGAAGCGCGTTTGGAACATAGCGACGCCGTTGTCCCGTAAAATAGAAGGTAATGCCCGACAGTTCCGAAGAGTTTTATCGCATACAAAAGTTGCCGCCTTACGTCTTCGCGGTTCTGAATGAAAAGTGCGCGCAGGCGCGCGCCGAAAAGATTGACGTCATCGACCTGGGGATGGGTAATCCCGACGGAGCGACGCCGCGCGTCGTCGTCAAGAAGCTGATCGAAGAGGCGCGCCAGGCGCGCAATCACCGCTATTCCGCGTCGCGCGGCATCGCCGCTCTCCGGCAGGAGATCGTGCGCCGCTACCGCGAAAACTACGGCGTGGAACTCGACGCCGACCGCGAAGCCATCGTCACCATTGGCGCCAAGGACGCTCTTGCGCACCTACTGCTCGCGGTGCTCGCCCCCGGCGACGCTGTGGTGTCGCCCAATCCCGCTTATCCCATTCATCAATTCGGCGTCGTGCTGGCGGAAGGCCACGCTTGCATGCTGCCCATGCCCGACGCGCCCACGTTCCTCAATCACCTGGAACATCTCTACAAAACGTCTTCGCGCAAGCCCAAGTTCATTCTGATTTCGTTCCCGCACAACCCGACCACCATCTGCGCCGACCCTGAATTCTTCCGCGAGATCGTGCGCCTGGCCGCCCATCATGGCGCCTACGTCATTCACGATTTCGCCTACGCCGATCTCGGCTTCGATGGCTACAAGCCGCCCAGCATCTTGCAGGTGGAGGGCGCCAAGGAAGTCGCGGTGGAGATTTTCTCCATGTCGAAGAGCTACAACATGGCCGGATGGCGCGTGGGCTTCTGCCTCGGAAATCCACGATTAGTCGCCGCGCTCACGCGCATCAAGAGCTATCTCGATTACGGCGTGTTCCAACCCATCCAGATCGCCGCCGCCACCGCTTTGCGCGAGTGCGAAGAGGACTCGCGCAAGATCTGCGCCACCTACCAAAAGCGCCGCGACGTGCTGGTGAAGGGCCTACACCGCGCCGGATGGCCCGTCGAAAAGCCACGCGGCACCATGTTCGTCTGGGCGCCGATCCCCGAGCGTTTCCGTTCGCTCGGCTCGCTCGACTTCTCCATGCAGATGTTGGATAAAGTCCACGTAGCGCTCTCGCCCGGCGTCGGTTTCGGCCCCATGGGCGAAGGCCACGTGCGTTTCTCACTGATCGAAGGCGACAAACGCCTGCGGGAAGCCACGGAGCGCATCGGCGAGTTTTTGAAGTAACCGCTCCATTGCCGCGCGGAACACAATCTGCGATAACAGAAACAGGAGGAAGGCAAATGTCCGCTGCGTTGCTGCTGCCGTTTGAGGCCTCCGCGGAGGCGCTCCCTCGCAAGCGCTTTACGCGAGAAGATGTGGAGCGTCTGGTCGAAGCGGGTGTCTTCGAAGGACAGCGCTACGAACTCATCGACGGAGATCTGATCGACAAGATGGGGCAGAAACCCGCTCACAGCGCTACGATTCGCCGCCTCAACGCCATATTGCTAAGATTTCTCGACGCGGCCCGCATCCAGATCCGAATGCCGGTGGAAGCTTCCAATCAGGATCGCGAGCGGAGCCTTCCCGAACCGGACCTCTCGGTCTTTGTTGAATCGAATCCGGAACATGACACCCGTTACCCGCGCGGCAATGAGATCCTTCTTGCAATCGAAGTCTCCGATACTACTGCCCGCTTCGATCTGGGCCGCAAAGCAGTCCTCTACGCCAATGCCGGCGTTCGCGAATATTGGGTCGTCGACCTAAACCGCCGCGCCGTCGTGGCGCACCGCCAACCCGAAGGCTCCACTTACCGGCTGATTCAGCAGTTTCTGGAACGGGATTCCATCTCGTTAGAAGGCAGCGCGGAAGATATCCGCGTGAGTGAAATTCTTCCGCCCGAACCTACTGCACTTGATACGGCGCAGTAATCTCGATCGTCTTCGGCGGAAAACAGGTGTTGCTATTGCAAGCCTGATACTTCAGTTTTCCCGCCGCCGCGCCCGGTCCTGCCTGCGCATTGGCGGCAACCTTGAAATTCGCGATCAGATCGAACTTGCCCGTGAAGACGGAAAGCTGTTCGTCCCCGACTTTTTCTGTCGATGGCTTCGGGTAGACCACCGCGCCCGGTTGCAGCGCGCCGCCCGCGGTCCAGGTCAGGCTCAACGGAATCAGGTATTCGTTCGAAGGCTTGTTGCTGTTGACGTGAAAGCCCGCGTCGATGGACACCGGGATCTTCACCTGCACCGCGTCGCCGCGCTTGCCAACCACCTTTTGCGGCGCGGCGGCTTGTAGATGACCGGTGCTTTGCGCCGGACTACCTTGGATTAAGATACAGGCCAGGGTTAGGGACGATACTGCCAGACTTCTTCGCATCCAAAAGCTCCGCAACGCCATCTTCAAAATCCTTCCGGCTCGCAAGTCCAATATGGACCGCGGCGATTTTCCCCGTCCTGTCGATCAGAAACGTCGAAGGCAGCGATTCCACGCCGCCGTACATCTCGGCCGTCGCATCGTTGCCGATCAACACGCGGTAGTTCATGCCGTTCTCTTTCACGAACGGCTTGACCACTTCCCAGCCCTCATCGTCCATGGAAACCCCGAGCACTTCGAAGCCTCGATCCTTATTCTTGCGCTCGATCTCGATGAACCACGGGATCTCGATTCGGCACGGCTCGCACCAGGTCGCCCAAAAATCCAGCAGCACGACCTTGCCGTGATAATCCGAGATGTGCACGGTCTTGCCGTCGGCGTCTTTGAGCGCGAATTCCGGCGCGTCGTGGCGTTCCTTGTCCGGTTTGAGCGAGGCCGCCCGCACCACGCTGGGCGATGACGAACACCCTTGCAGCAGACAACCCACCGCGAACGCGGCAGCAATGATGGCGTATTTACGCATGAGAATACGAACGTTCCTGATCTGATTATATCGGTAATTCCCGCCCGCCCACCGCGCTTTCGAACCACTCGCGCCGCTTGCGCCGCCAGGATGTTCCCAATGTAAATTCCGGGTGCGCCGCCATATCGGAGTAGAGCCACGCCGCTGTGTCGCAGAAGGCTTCGCAGCAGTATTCGCGCCACCGCCGGGTGCGGCCGCGCACGTGCGCTTGGCTTAGCTTAATCTTTCGCGATTCCGCCGCCCAGCCCAACTCACCGCGCGCCCCGCCTTCGATTTCACGCGCCATCAGCCTCTCAAATGAGCGCCGCGCCGGATTCCCCGTGCGCAACCATACAAAATGAAAAAGCTCATGCACGAAGATACGCGGAAACTCGGCCCGCGTGCAATCGAAGAGAATCCGCCTCTCGCGCAGGAACGATCCGCCATGCACCGGACCATGCCGGTCGCGAAGCCCACGTTTCCGGGCCAAAACGATCGTAGATCCCGCGAGCCGTGGCAAAAGACGTAAAGCTCGGGTCAGCGATGTTTGGTCGATACCCTCCCCGGCTTCGAACGGTCCATCGGACCGAATCACGATTCGCCCGCCTGTTTGAGCACATGCCGATAGAGGTCGTCTCCTATCCAAAATCGGGCCTCTTGAATCAACCGGTCGAGCGTCGTCCTGACCGACTCCAGCGCTCCCGCATTTTTCGCCTCCAGCAGAACGCCGAGCAGGCCCATTGCAGACAAGCCGTGTTGCGAAGCGATGCTCCTGCCTCGCCGCTCATCGATCAAGATAAGATCCGCACGCCTTTCGATCGCCAGCGCTATTGCCTCCGCTTCACCTTGATCCAGCTTGAGGTGCAGTTCCGCCACAAATGCCCTGTTCATGGGTGTTTCGACGGTTACCCACGCATCAGCTATTTGTATGGCATCCGGCAGTTCAAATCCTTCCACCGAGAGTTCGGCATACACGGCGGGCGGAATGAATATTCGATGGTAAAGGGTGTGGAGCAAGTCTAGGCAGCCGATACGCGCCAGGTTCAAGATCGGGGACGTGTCGGAAACGACGATCAAAGGCGTCCGAGCGACCGAAGCGTGCGCACATCTTCGTCAAATTCTTCGATCCCATAGTGGATCGGAATCCGGCGCTCCGCCAGCATGTCCTGAAACTTCAGTTGATTCACTTCCGCCAAACGGCTGGCCTGCGCCAAGGTGAGCCGCTCCTGTTGGAAGAGCGCAAGCGCCAACTCGCGCTTCAACTCAGGCTCGCTGAGGTGAGCTTCTTGAAGGATCTCATCTGGGATGCTCACAAGCATTCGGCTGCCTTTAATATAGCGCGTGCTAATACGACACAATGCCGGGCCGGCGCCTGGTGGGCAAGACGGCAGATCGGCCGAAGTTCTTACCGCGACGCTTCCCGCGCTTCGGCGTGGTGCCTCACGTCGATGCCCTTCACCAGGAAGAGCACATCTTCCGCGATGTTCGTGGCGTGATCGGCAATCCGCTCCAGGTGCTGCACGATGAACAGCAGGTCGATGGCGAGGTTGATCGTCGTCCGCTCCTCCTGCATGAAGTGGATCAGCTCGCTGTATACCGAATCGCGCAGGTTATCGACTTCGTCGTCGGCCAACAGCACTTCCCGCGCCATGGCCTCGTCTGCGCGCGCAAAAGCGTCTAGCGCGCGGTGCACCATGCTCTCGGCCAGCTCAGCGATGCGCGGAATATCTACCGGCGGCCGCACCGCCGGCTCCTTCATCAGTGAGAGCGCGCGTTCGGTGATGTTCACGGCCAGATCGCCCATGCGTTCCAGGTCGCTGTTCATCTTGATCACGGCCGTGATGAATCGCAGGTCGCGCGCCATCGGCTGGAACAAAGCGAGCATGCGCGTGGCAAGCTCGTCGATTTCCATCTCGCTCTGGTTGACCTGGGCTTCGTTCCACATCACTTCCTTGGCCCGGTCTTCGTCCCGCTCCACCAGAGCGTACACGCTGTTGTGGATCGCGGCCTCCACCAGGCCGCCCATCCCGAGCAGCCTGCTCTGCAGTTCTTCCAGCTCTTCTCGAAAATGAAGCATTGTTCAATCCCCTCGCGCGCGTCTAGCCGAACCGGCCCGTGATGTAATCTTCTGTTTCCTTCTTCGCCGGCCGCTTAAAGATGATGGGCGTGCGGTCGAATTCGATCAGCTTGCCCATCAGGAAGAAGCCAGTGTACTCCGCCACGCGCGCCGCCTGCTGCATGTTGTGCGTCACAATCACCTGCGTGCAGACGTTCTTGAGGCTGAACATCAGGTCTTCGATTTTCGCCGTCGCGATGGGGTCGAGCGCCGAACAGGGCTCGTCGAGCAGCAACACTTCCGGGTCCACCGCCAGCGCGCGCGCGATGCACAAGCGCTGCTGTTGGCCGCCCGAGAGCGAATAGGCCGATTGGTGCAGCTTGTCTTTCACTTCATCCCACAGCGCCGCCACCTTCAGGCTGTGCTCCACCTTATCGTGCAGAGAGCCGTTGCCCTTCATCCCGTTGATGCGAATTCCGTATGCCACGTTGTCGAAAATCGATTTGGGGAACGGATTCGGCCGCTGGAACACCATGCCCACGCGCCGGCGCAAGCTGGTGACATCCACGTCCATCACGCTCTCACCATCCAGAGTCACCGATCCTTCGGCGCGCGCACCGCGGATCATTTCGTTAATGCGATTGAGCGTGCGCAAAAAAGTCGATTTCCCGCAGCCCGAAGGTCCAATCAGCGCCGTGATCTGCTTTTCCGGGATCTCGATGTTGATATCGTGCAGAGCGTGAAATGCGCTGTAGTAGAAATTGAGATTCTTGACCGAGATCTTGGTTACCGCCGGCGCCGCTTTTACAGGTTGAGCGTGCTGTGGAACCTCGATCGGCTTCATCGATGGCTCCTGAGCCGGGGTCGCGAATTCGGGACTCATGTCCATGTACCTAACCCTTCTGTACCGCAATCCCGCGCGAAGCGATCCAGCGCGCGGTGATGTTTGTGATCAGAACCATACTTATTAGCACAAGACCCGCCGCCCACGCCTGTCGATGTAGATCGTCATAGGGCGAAATGGCATTTCTGTAAATCATAACCGGAAGCGCGGCGGTGGGCTGGTCAATGCCGCTCGGCCAGAATTCGTTGTTGAGCGCCGTGAAGAGCAGGGGAGCGCTTTCACCCGCCACGCGCGCAACGCCCAGGATCATCCCGGTGAGGATGCCGCGCATTGCCGCCGGCACCGCTACCGTCGCAATCACCTGCCACTGCGGAGCGCCCAACGCCAGCGCGCCTTCTCGCAGCGCCCGCGGCACGTTGAGCAGAAACTGCTCCGTGCTGCGCATCGTGATCGGAATCAGCATCAGGCTGAGAGCGAACCCGCCGGCGAGCGCGGAAAAGCGATGCATTGGCACTACGATCACCGTCCAGGCGAAAATTCCGATGACGATGGATGGAACGCCATTGAGCAGGTCGGCCGTATAGCGAACCAGGAAACCAAAAGTCTTGCCGCTGAACTCGGCCAGATAGATGCCCCCGAAAAAGCCGACGGGAAGTCCGATCAGCGCCGCCAGCCCCACCATGAGCGCGCTGCCTACGATCGCGTTGGCCATTCCGCCGCCGACTTCGCCTGTGGGCACGGGAAGCTTGGTCAGAAAGTTCCAATCGACCGAAGTGGCGCCTTCCTTGACGAGAAAACCAAGTACGACGAAGAGAACGGAGACCGACACCACCGCGCAGACTCCGGTCGACGCGAGCATCACGTTATTGAGCGCCTTGCGATACGTAAGCCGGTTCATGCGGCGCGCGCCGTTCCTTTCCGCGTGGTGGCGATAATTAAGAGACGGGCGAGCCCATTGATGACGATGGTCAACAGGAAGAGGACAAGCCCAATTTCGACCAGAGCGCTGAGGTGCAGATCCTCCCCGGCTTCGGCGAATTCGTTGGCGATCACCGAGGCAATCGTGTATCCGGGCGCAAAAAGCGAGGCGTGGATTGAAGGGTCGTTCCCGATCACCATGGTGACAGCCATGGTTTCGCCCAGGGCGCGCGCCAAAGCCAAAAAGATGGAGCCGAAAATACCCAGCCGCGCGTAGGGCACCACCACCTGAAATCGTCGATTCCCACCGCGTCGCGCCCAGAGCCAGCGCCGCTTCGCGCTGATCGCGTGGAACTTCCAGCAAGCGCTTCTCGCGAGATCGAGATGATGAATGGGAGAGTCATGATCGCCAGAATCACGCCCGCCGTCAGATAACCGTCACCAAACGATGGGCCTTGGAAAAGCGGAATGAATCCGAGCGTGTGCTTGAGAAGCGGGTTCACATATTGCCGCATGAGCGGAATCAGCGTAAAGATGGAAAGCAAACCGAGGATGACGCTTGGTATGGCGGCCAGAAGCTCAACAAGGAACGTAAATCCGTGCGGAGAGACGAGCGGCGCCAATTCCGCAAGAAAGATCGCCGCGCCAACTCCTATCGGCGTGGCCATCGCCAAGGCCAGGAAAGACGTTACCACCGTTCCGTAGATGAACGGCAAGGCGCCGAAGTTGCCCGCAACAGGGTCCCAATCGCGTGCCGACAGGAAACCGAAACCGAATTTGGCGCGTGATGGGATGGAGTGAATCCAAAGCTCCCATACCAGGAAAACCGTGACTCCAAGAACCTGCAACGGCAAAGGCGAGGGTGACGAGGTATGCGGCCAAGTCACCCCCATGCAGGCCTACGCGCAGTCCGTCGGATCCGTCCGAATTGTGCGCGTTGTAATCGCTGGAGCGGACATGGCTATTTAATCGACGCGATTTGCTTCGTATCCAGCGCGATCACTTCTTTCGGCAGCGGCGCGTAGCCGAGGGCGGGCGCGGCCTTCTGGCCGTCCGTCAGCATCCAATGGAGAAAGCCGACGATTGCATCGCGCTTCTTTACGTCGTCGATCTTGCTGGGAATCAGCAGCCAGGTAAAGCTGGAAACCGGGTAGGAAGCCTTGCCCGGGGCGTTGGTGATCGAGACCCGGAAATCAGCAGGCATAGATCTTGCAGCGCCCGCGGCAGCAGCGGTTATCGATTCGGTGGTCGCGCCCACGAACTGCCCGTCCGCGTTTTGAAGCATCGCATACTGCAATGTCTTGTTCTGCAGAGCGAAGCCCAATTCGACGTAACCAATTGAGTAGGGCGTTTGCTTAAGGGTTCCGGCAACGCCATCGTTCCCAGACTGGCCGAGACCGACCGGCCATTTCGGGCTTTGCGAGGTGCCGGGACCGGCTTTCCATGTCGGGCTGATCTTGGACAGATAATCGGTCCAGATGAACGTGGTGCCGCTGCCATCCGAACGATGGACCACCTGAATGTCCTCGTTCGGCAGCTTGACGCCCTTATTGGTACTCGCAATCCGTGGATCGTTCCACTTGGTAATCTTCCCCAGGAAGATGCCCGCTATCGCCTCGGATGACAGCTTCAGTTTCTCTGTTACGCCCGGCAAGTTGTACGCAGGCACGTCCGCGCCAAGCACGGTCGGGAAGTGTAGAGGCTTCACTTTGCACTTCGCGACCTCCTCGTCTGTCATAGGACGGTCAGAGGCGCCAAAATCCAGCGTGCCTTCCACTACCTGCCGCACGCCCCCGCCGGATCCAATCGCCTGATAGTTGATCTGCACGCCCGGGTGCATCTTGGCGTAGTCGCTAAACCATTTCTTGTAAATGATCTCGGGGAACGTCGCGCCAGCGGCGTTGATCGATTGCGCCGCGGCGATCCCAGCCAGGCTCATCCCGGCCACGGCCAACAGGGCCAATCTTGCTGTGAATTTCATCGTAGTTTCCTCTCTCTACCGTCTCACGGAATTGTTACAGTTTGGTTTAGATCCAGTTAGGGATTGGCGATACGACGAGGCCAGGCTTGTTGCACGGGATACTTCCGGTAAATTTAGCCGCGTTTCCCGGTCCACTGTCTCAAAACGCCCATGACGCCCCGTCCAGGCTGTGAAACGGCGCACAAAGCCCCCTAATCCGCCATGGTTTAAGCAGTGAAAGGCGAGTATAGAACCGCGCCTGTTAGAGGTGAATGACAAAACTATGACAAAGGTGTCAAATCGAGGTCGCTTCAGACTGGCTCAAAGGAGGCAAAATAACGGTGAAGGTGGTGCCCTGCCCAAGACGGCTTTCTACCGAAACGTCGCCTCCCATTTGCTCCACCGCGTGCTTCACAATTGCTAAGCCCAGGCCCGTGCCCCCGGTGGCGCGAGACCTTGCTTTATCCACGCGATAGAAGCGTTCGAAGATGCGCGGCAACTCGCGCGAAGGGATGCCCAAACCGGTATCGGAAACCTTCACCACGGCGCGGTCCGGCTCGCTGATCATCTCCACTCGCACCTCGCCATCGGGCCGGTTGAACTTGACGGCATTGTCCAAAAGATTCACCAAAACTTGTTCCAGGCGCACTTCGTATCCCAGTACTTCTATATCGTGTTCGCCGTTGAAGAATAGCTTCACGCCGCGCGCTTTGGCCACGGGTTCCACGGTACGCATCGCGGATTCGACGATGCTCCGCAGCGAAACCGGCTGGGGCAGGGGAGCCTTGCCCCCTTCGAGCGTCGAAAGCACTAGCAGGTCGGACACAATATTCGCGAGCTGCCGCGCTTTATTCAAAATAATCTCCACGAAGCGCCTGCTATTCCCCGAATCTTCGAGCGCGCCTTCCATCAGCGTCTCGGCGTATCCGCTGATGGCCGCCAGCGGCGTCCGCAGTTCGTGCGACACGTTCGCCACGAAGTCCTTGCGGATGCGTTCCAGGCGTTCGATGTCCGTAATGTCGTAGAACATGCCGATAGCGCCGCGTTCCGCTCCGCCGGCGAGCGGCGTCACCTGCACCGCGAATGTACGCGCGCCCAGCGCCGAAAGAACCAGCCGGCGCTGAATCGGCTCGCCCGACGCGAAGACCGCGTAGAACATGTCGCGCAATTCGTGATCGCGCACCACGTGCACCAGAGGGGTCCCTGGTGAGAGTGGCAGCTTGACCTCCATTGCGGCGGCGAACGCCCGGTTCAAAAACGTAATGTGCAGTTGCGGATCGACGGCCACCACGCCTTCCACCATGCTGCCCAGGATGGCTTCAAGCCGCGAGCTCTCGCGCTGCAGCTTATTCACCGCTTCCTGCAAACGTTCCGCGGCGACTTCGGACGATGACCGCGCTTTCTCTATGAAGTATGCAAACAGCAGGTTCGATCCTACGCCGCCCGCTACGCCAATGGCCACAGCGGTTGCCAACGTTTCCCACGGGGGCGATTGCGGCAGGAACGTCTTGAGCGCGATTAAGGAAAAACCCGTGAGCCCCGCGCCGCAAGCAACGCTCGGACGCAGGCTCGTCACTTTCCACATTCAGCCATTATCTTTGCATCTGAGGCGCTGCGCAGCATCTTCATCGTTTTGTAACTCAACCTTCACTTTCCTGTGGGGGATGTCTTGTTACGCTCACGAAGAAAAGTAAAAAACAGCTCAACTAAGCCGTCAATAATTGCGCCACAGGCTAGCCCGAAGCTGTTTGTGGCGCGCTGGCGCCGGACATCCTCGGCGCGCAAGACACGACAAGTAATACTACCCGGTCACCCGGAAATCAGGAGAGAAGAGCGAATGAAGATACGAGCATTAGCGCGTTTCGGGATGGCGATCGGATTGTCCGTATCGCTTGCGGGCGTCTCGTCTGCCCAGCAGAATCCCGACGAACTGGCCCAATTGAAGGCCCAGGTGCAACAACTGCAGCAGCAGCTTCAGGCTTTGGCCAAGAAACTTGACGGCGTCACGGCTGTGAAAGCTCCGAGCGCGAATGACGCCAAGACTTCCGCCGCCACTGAGGCAACCGTCGCTACCACCGATGCCGCTCCCGCCGCTCCGGAAATGAAACCCGTTGAGCGTCCGCTGATCGCCAGCACGAATCCCGTGTTCGCGCCGCCCCTGCCGGCAAAGGCCACGCCGACGCCCTTCCCCCAAGGAACGCTGCCCGATTCTCCGCTTCAACTTAAAATCGGCGACACCTATATCACGCCCATCGGCTTCATGGATTTCACAGGCGTCTGGCGCAATAAGAACGATGGCGGCTCCATCGGCACCAGCTTCGGTTCGATCGCCTACGGCAATATCTACCAGACCAATTTGAGCGAATTCCGCCTCAGCATGCAGAACTCGCGCGTCGGCGCCCGCTTCGATGCGATGGTTAAGGGCGCACACGTCATGGGCTATGTGGAAGCGGACTTTTTGGGCAACCTCCCGGCCAACGTTTTGGTGAGCAGCAACAGCAATACGATGCGCTCGCGTGTTTACTGGGTGGATGTATCCAAGAATACCTGGGAAATACTCGGTGGCCAGACCTGGAGCTTGATCACCCCCGGCCGCGTCGGCATCAGCCCCTTGCCCGGCAATCTCTTCTACTCGCAAGATATCGACGTGAACTACCAGGCGGGCCTGGTTTGGGGGCGCATCCCCGAGTTCCGCGTGGTGTACCATCCTTCTTCGACGATGGCGTTCGCTTTCGCCGTCGATAACCCCGAACAATACGTCGGCGGTTCCTCCGGCGGACCGGTTCCCACCTTCCCCGCCGCACTCACCACTTACCCCGGCGGCGAATTGAATAACGGCACCACCACCACGAGCGTTCCCAACGTCGCGCCCGATTTTATCGTCAAGGCGGCGTTCGATCCTTCGACGCACGCGCACGTTGAATTCGGCGGCATAGAGCGCAACTTCCGCGTCTGGAATCCGAACAACCAGCAGCACTTTTCCGCGCAGGGCGGGGGCGCCTTCTTCAATTCGAATTTTGAGGTGGCCAAGGGCGTCCGCATCATTGAAAACGCGTACTGGAGCGATGGCGGCGGCCGCTACATCTTTGGCCAGGCGCCCGATCTGATCGCGCGCGCCGACGGCAGCCTCTCGCTGATTCGCGCCGGTTCCACCGTCCTTGGCTTCGAGGCTACCCACAAGAACACGTTGTTCTACGGCTATTACGGCGGCATGTACGTGGGCCGCAACAGCGCCCTCGATACCAACGGCAAGCTCGTCGGCTACGGCTACACCGGTTCCGCATCGTCCAACAACCGTACCATCCAGGAAGCCACCTTCGGTATGTCGAACACCTTCTGGAAAGACCCGAAGTATGGCGCTTTGCAGTTGATGTTCCAGTATTCGTACTTGCAGCGCAACCCGTGGTATGTCGCCGCCGGTCAGCCGTCGAACGCCAGCGTAAACATGGTGTTCTTCAACCTCCGCTACCTGCTGCCCGGCGCCGCCCCCGCAATGAAGTAGTGGCGCGGGCCTCCCGGCCGGCGCAAGCGGCCTGAAAGGCCGCAGCGTTCTCTGCTGTAGAGCTTCAAATCAAGGGAGATGCCCTCGCATCTCCCTTTTTTGCTTTTATCGCCCCGTTGCTTTGTCTCCTCACGCCTGATACAAAGACTGCATGGTTCAGGTCTGGCGCGACCTCCGCTACGCTGTCCGCTCGCTTTCGAAAAGCCCCGGCTTCGTCCTGGTGGCGGTGCTCACGCTCGGCCTCGGCATCGGCGCTAACAGCGCCATCTTTGCCGTCATCAACGCCGTCATGCTGCGCAGTCTCCCGGTTGCCGATCCAGGCAGTCTGGTCTTGCTGACCGATCCCGGCCGCGCCGCCACCAACGTGGAAACCACCGAGCACGGCGCGCGCAGCATTCTCTCCTACCAGGAGTTCCTCCAGTTGCGCGAGCACAACACCGTCTTCACCGGTATGTTCGCCGCCATGAGCGTGCCGGCCTCGCTCGATGTCGCCACGAACGAGGGCGCCCGGTCGTCGGCCAAGGCCCGCGTCCAGCTGGTCTCCGGCGAATTTTTCGACGTCCTTGGCGTCAAGCCCGCGCTCGGCCGTGCGTTCACAGCGGCGGAAGACATCGCGCGCGGCGCCAATCCCGTGGCCGTCGTCTCCTACGGCTTCTGGGAGCGCCAACTTTCCGCGGACCGCGCCGCCCTCGCCAGAGATTTGCGCATCGGCGGCGGCGTGTTTCGCCTGATCGGCGTGGCCCCGCCCGGCTTCCGCGGCATGGTGGTCGGCAACGAGACCGAAATCTGGCTGCCCATCACCATGCAAGCGCAAGCGCTGCCGGGCCGCGACTACCTCACGCCGCGCGATACGCTCTGGCTTCAAGTCATGGGGCGCCTCGCGCCCGGGATCTCGCTGGCGCAGGCGCAAGCCGCCGTGAACGTCGAGTTCCAGCAGATTCTGCGTCAGTGGGCGGCCTCCGCGCCGACCGAAAAAGAGCGCCGCGGGATGCTCGAACAAAAGCTCGTTCTGCAAGCGGGTTCGCGCGGCGCATCGCGGCTGCGCGGCGAATTCTCCGATCCGCTCAAGCTGCTGATGGCGATGGTCGGCCTCGTGTTGTTGATTGCCTGCGCCAACATCGCCAATCTCACCCTGGCTCGCGCCAACGGCCGCCAGCGCGAACTCGGCGTGCGCCTCGCATTAGGCGCCGGGCGCTGGCGCATCGTGCGCCAGGTGCTCACCGAGAGTATGTTGATTGCGTCCCTGGGCGGAGCGCTCGGGATGGCGCTGGCGCTGTGGACTACGAACCTTCTGCTGGCGCAAGTGCGCCGCGGCTTCGATGGCGTAGCTCTCGACCCAGCGCGCGATTCCCGCGTGCTTCTATTCACCGCGGCGGCCGCCGTTCTCACCGGCATCCTCTTTGGGCTCGGCCCCGCATGGCGCGCCACGCGCCTCGATCTCAACGGCGTCATGGCCGCCAACGTTCGCGGCGCCGCGGGCGGGCGCGGGCGTCTGGAGGCCGGCCGCGCGCTCGTGGTGGCGCAGGTGGCGCTGTCGCTGCTTCTCTGCATTGGCGCCGGGCTCTTCGTGCGTAGCCTGCATAATCTGCTGGGCGTGTCGCTCGGCATCGATCGCGAACACCTGCTGATGGCGCGCATCGATCCCGCCGCTGCCGGATATTCGCAAGCCGCTTTTCCCGCGCTCTGTGAACGCGTCCGCGAGCGCATCAAAACCATTCCCGGCGTGCGTGAAGCCTCCGTTTCCAATGACGGCCTGTTCACCGGCGATGAGGGCGATCACATTGCAGTGGATGGCGGCATTGCGCACGCCGAAGACGACATGGCTTCCAACTGGACGCTCGTCGGTCCTTCCTATTTCCGCACGGTAGGCATCCCGCTCTTGCGCGGGCGCGCCATCGAGGAAGCGGATATGGAACGCGGCCGCCCGGTTTGCGTGGTCAACCAGGCGTTTGCGCAATATTTCTTCGGCGATGCGAGCCCGCTCGGCCATCATGTGACCGATCTCTACCCCACCACGGTCACCACCTTCGAAATCGTGGGCGTGGTGGGCGATGCGCGTGAGCACGAGTTACGCGGCAAGGTCCGTCAGCGTTTCTACGGCAACTACGCGCATCCCATCGGTACGCTGAGCGAACCCGCGCTTGTGGTCAGCGCCACCGGCGATCCGGCCGGCGTCGTCGAGACCGTCCGCCGCGCCATCGCCGCTGCCGATCCGTCGCTTCCGGTGCTGAATATCCGCACTCTGAACCAGCAACTCGACCGCGGCACCATCATCCAACGTCTCACTGCCGATCTTTCCGCCTGCTTCGGCGGCCTGGCGCTCTTGATGGCCGCAATCGGTCTCTATGGCGTGATGTCTTATTCCATGGCGCGGCGCACGTCCGAAATCGGCATCCGCATGGCGCTCGGCGCCTCGCAGCGTGGCGTGCTCTGGATGGTGTTGCGCGAAACGCTGGCGCTTTCCGCCGTTGGCGTGGCGCTGGGATTGGCGTCCGCATGGTGGCTTGGCCCCGTCGTGCAAAGCCAGCTCTTCGGGTTGACCGCGGCCGATCCATTCGCGATCGCCATCGCCGTCGGCGTTATCGTTTGCGCCGCGATTGTGGCCGGATATCTGCCCGCGCGCCGCGCCGCGCGCGTGGATCCGATGACCGCATTGCGCTGCGAATAAAGGAAATCCGCCCACTTATAACCGCTATAGAAACATTCGATTTGGGATTTGTTGCGGCTGCGGTTATCCTGAACCTGTAAGCGATCCCCGTTGTTCCCGCTTCCTGGTCTACTCAAATCTTTTCGGAGATAAACGAATACTCAATATGAAAAAGAATTCGCTTTTGATTGGTGTGTTTGCGCTCGCCAGCATTGCTTTCGCCGGCAGCAAGACTTATGACATCAACATTTCCAAGGCTGCCAAGGCTGGCGCGCTGGAACTCGCCCCCGGTGAATACCAGATGAAGGTCGACGGCTCGAACGTCACCTTCACTGACCGTCGCCACAAGAGCTTCACCACGGCTATCAAAGTGGAAAGCGGCGCCAAGAAATTCCAATACACCGCCGTCGATTCCTCCGAGGTTGGCTCGAAGGATTTCATCCACTCCATCACCCTCGCCGGCACCACGACGAAGATCGACTTCGCCGAGCAAACTTCTTCCGGCAACTAACGGTAATATACGGGATGCGCGCTTCTCCCCGCGCGCGTCCCGCAGTCTCTTCCCCGCAACAGCCTACGCCGTACCGTCCACCGGAACATGCCATCGGAGCAGGAAAAAATGGCGCCCGCAAAGACCGCACCAACAGGGTTGTAGAAGCCAAAGCAAAGCCGACTCGACGCTATTTCTGGGTCCGGCGCTCCGGAAATCGATCGACTTGCAGTGTGGGCAGCGCGTCGAAAAAAGCCCTAGCGTCGCGCGAATCATAACGTCACCTCATCTGTCACCGCGGTGTCTGCGGCCCCGCCCGCGCGGTTCAACGCCCGCGCAGCGTAATGGGGGCGAAGCTCGTCCTTCCGGCCGGCCATAGCGTGGCTCGCTTCGCGTGCAGCCGCCACTTGTTCCGGAGTTCTCAGGTCGGGCTCCGACAGTTTCACCCGTTCTCTCGCCCGCACAACCTGGCGTTTGTGCCGCTTCAGCAATCTCTTGTTCATCCGCGTCCCCCTATTCGCCCGCGTCCTCCGCAAGCGCCGAGACCATTGCTTCGGTAGTCAGCATGAGCGAGGCGATGGAAGCGGCATTCTGCAGAGCTGTGCGAGTCACCTTGGTGGGGTCGATCACGCCGGCCTTCACCAGGTCCTCGTATTGTTCCGTCGATGCATTGAAGCCAAAGTTCGGGTCCGAGTTGGTGCGGATCTTCTCGACCACGACGGCCCCTTCCTCACCGCAATTCCGCACGATCTGGCGCGTGGGCTCTTCGCACGCGCGGCGAACGATGGTGACTCCGAACTGTTCGTCGCCCTCGAGCTTGATGGTGCGCAAAGCCTCCGCCGCTCGCAGCAACGCCACGCCGCCGCCGGGTACGATGCCTTCCTCGATCGCCGCGCGCGTCGCATGTAGCGCGTCTTCCACGCGGGCCTTCTTCTCTTTCATCTCGGTTTCGGTCGCCGCGCCCACCTTGATGATCGCCACGCCGCCCGCCAGCTTCGCAAGCCGCTCCTGCAGTTTCTCGCGATCGTAATCTGAGGTGGTCTCTTCAATCTGAGCGCGAAGTTGCTTGATCCGCCCGCCGATATCCTTCTGCGCACCGGCGCCGTCGATGATGGTCGTCGTGTCCTTCTCCACCGTGACACGCTTGGCGCGGCCGAGATCCTCGAGCTTGACGCCTTCCAGCTTGATGCCGGTCTCTTCCATGATCGCCTTGCCGCCGGTCAGGATCGCGATATCTTCCAGCATTGCCTTGCGGCGGTCGCCAAAACCGGGAGCCTTCACGGCGCAAGCGTTAATTGTGCCGCGCAGCTTGTTGACCACGAGCATGGCCAGGGCTTCGCCTTCCAACTCTTCGGCGACGATCAGCAGCGGCTTGCCTACGCGCGCAATCTGCTCGAGCAGCGGCAACAGATCCTTCATGTTGCCGATCTTCTTTTCGTGAATCAGGATGTAGGGATCCTCGAACACGCACTCCATGCGTTCGGCGTCGGTCACAAAGTAGGGTGAGAGGTATCCGCGATCGAATTGCATCCCATCCACCGTTTGCAATTCGGTGGTCATGGTCTTCGATTCCTCAACCGTGATCACGCCATCCTTGCCCACCTTCTTCATGGCCTCGGCGATGATGTTGCCGATGGTGGAATCGCTATTGGCGGAGATCATTCCGACTTGCGCGATCATGTCGCCGGAGACGGGCTTCGAGAGCTTCTTCACTTCTTCCACGGCGATTTCCACGGCTTTATCGATGCCGCGCTTGATCGCCATCGGGTTCGCCCCCGCGGTGACCGCTTTCACTCCCTCGCGAAAGATCGCCTGCGCCAGAATGGTCGCGGTGGTGGTGCCGTCTCCGGCCACGTCGGAAGTTTTCGACGCCACTTCACGCACCATCTGTGCGCCCATATTCTCGAGCGGGTCTTTCAACTCGACCTCTTTGGCGACCGTCACGCCATCTTTGGTGATGGTGGGTCCGCCGAATTTCTTCTCGAGAACGACATTCCGCCCTCGGGGCCCGAGCGTAACTTTCACTGCGTCCGCAAGCTGGTTGACGCCGCGCAGAATCGCCTGGCGGGAATCGTCGCTGTAAGTAATCTGTTTTGCCATATAAGTGTTTTTCCTCGTGATTCGGATTGAAGTTATTCAGCTCTAGAAATTGCCTGCGGGCCCGGGGCTACAACTCCCAGCACGTCGTTCTCGCGCATGATGATGTACCCGGCGCCGTTCAGTTTGATCTCGCTGCCGGAATGCTTGCCGAACAGGATGCGGTCGCCTGCTTTGACGTCGAGAGCGGCTATTTGGCCGTCCTCTAGACGCTGGCCATTTCCGACGGCCATGATTTCGCCCTCTTGGGACTTTTCTCGTGCAGAGTCGGGGATCACAATCCCGTTGTGCGTGGCTTCCTGCTCCTCGATCCGCTTCACCACAATGCGGTCGTATAGGGGTCGAATGTTTATCACCGTAGTCTCCGTTTAAAGTAAGTTGCCATTGTCGGAGAAGCGCAGGCCCATCTGAAGATGTCGTGGATGAGCCATTACACTCACATAAGGCACGTTCAGGAACGATTTACTCGCCACCTGCGTAATCTCGATGCTGTTGCAATGCTGAGCCTTCACGTCCACGATCAGCCGCCGCAACGCGGTGCGCAGCGCCTTTTGCTTGTCGAATCCGAAGACTGTGGCCTTGATTTCGCCGGCCATGAAGAAGAACGTCCATCCTGCTTCCTGAATCGTCTTTTCGAAGGCCGGGCTAGCTTCGCTGACTGTTGCCCAGCCATTCGAATCGGATTCGCTCCGCAGCAAGAAGGATTTCGGCAAATGATTGCCTTCCTCAACCCAAATTCGCCCCGCCGTGATCGTGTCTGTCATGGGCGGGTCAGTTCGCGGAACCGGGGATCGCGCTCGCGGCGTGAGCCAGCCATTCCACCGGATGGCTTCGGACGCGGCCGCTGCGCTCCGTAATGTCCGCCCAGTTGGCATCCTCTCTGAGCCTGAGAAATACGCCTGGAGTGCCTGGGTATGTACCGTCGGCCAGCACCACTTCGTCGCCTTCGCGGAATGCGGCGCCTGCAACTTGATCGCTTGTCATCTTCGTATACCTCAGCCTTCAGCGGCAGGAAGTCCTTGGTAGCCGGATTTCAGCTCCCCGACCTTGCCGCATCTTCAGCTCTGTGATGGACCTAAGGGAAGGTGATCAGATCGCCTGACTTAGCTCAGATGATCTGCGAGTGGGCAAAAGCGCTCAGGCATTAACTATTATCAGTTAAGTTAACTTGCTTGTCAAGCCGTACACATGGGAGTATGAGGTAGATACTTGACCAGATTTAGTTAATTTTGACGACTAGGACCATCCCGTGGACGTTTCGCTATTGATTCGGGGCCGCTTAAAGGAACTTGGCCTTGACCAGAAGGATCTGGCCACTGCGGCTCAAGTCACCGAATCCTACATTTCGCAATTGTTGGCCAGGAAGAAAGCTCCCCCTTCGCCTGCGCGCACCGACATCTACGAGAAAATCGGCCGGGCACTGAAACTCCCCAGCGGCGAGCTCTCGCAACTGGCTGAGCTGCAGCGTACCGAGGAATTGCGGAAAAAAGTCGCGGAGCTTCCGCGCCCCCTCTTCCAGGAGTGCCGCGAGTTGATTCTGCGCAAATGCGATCCCGCCCGGCAAGACGAAGTGCGCAGGATTTTTGAGAAACAGCCGTTCGGCGAATTGGAACGGTTGGTCACTCAAAAACTTCTGGATGTCGCCCAGAGCGTCGCCAAAGAGGAACTGCAAAGGGAAGACTGGCTCCGCCTGATGTCCGAGCACAGCGGCCACAGCTACGAGCAGGTCCGCGTTTCCATTCTCGAGTTTCTGGATACGGACGTCTTCAACATCTCGGTAGAAAACTGCGTCTCCTTTCTCAACCCGATCATCGAGTCGTGGGATATCGAGCTCAAAACCTTCGCCATGGAAGTTGTCCCCAACCGCCGGCTCACGGCGGCGAGCCTCAAGCGATTTGAATTTGCCGAGCGGGAGCCCGCACAGCCTGACGCCACGGAACCTGGGCTGGAACGCTTCTTAAAGGATGCGTCCCTAAGTGGCGACGCCACCGAAGAGGAAATCGCATTTCTCAAGGCTTTGAAGTTGAGAGGAAAGCGGCCGTCCCCGCTTTACTATTACCGCGAGCTACAAAACCTGAGAGACCCCCTCCATTTTCCGTCTGAGTGAGAAAAACGCTCGCCGGAAACTATCCCAAAAACACCAGGCTGGAGCACGTCACGCCCGCCTCCGCCTTACGCAATTCCGAAATATCCACGCTGTGCACCTTCCAGCCCAGCGATTCCACAATCGCCGCCGTCTCCGGAAAGTTCGAGGGCATCAGCGCCGCGCCATCGATAGCAAGCACGTTCGCCGCCCAAGGCTCGCTCGCCGCCACGTCCACGATGCGCAATCCCGCCAGCGCCTCCGCGTCCACCCATGCGCGATTCGCCAGCACGATTCCCTCGCCCAGATACGTGCATCCGCTCTTCAAATGCAGGCAGCCGCGCACTTCCACCACGCGCACCGCATATCCGAACGGCTTCAGCATCTCGCTCAACTGCGCCACGCCCGCCGCATTCGAGCGCGCCGACGCTCCCACATAAAGCGTCCGCCCCACGCGCATCACGTCGCCGCCTTCGAGCGTCGCCGGCGCCGCCATTCGCAGCAGCGGGCGAAACCGCTCGATCGCCGCCGCCAGCGTTTCGCCTTCCGTCCGCCGCGATTCCGCGCCTGGCCGCGTCAGCACCGCGATCTCCTCCAGCACCATTGCCGGATCTTCCACGAACACCGAATCCGGCAGCTCTGGTTCTTCGGGCAGCGCGATCACCGCCGCCCCCATCGCGCGCAGGCAGTCTTCATACGCCCGGTGCTGCGCCTGCGCCAATGCGATGTCGATCTCCACCCGGTCGAGGTAAGACAACTCGCACCGGTTCATCGCACCGCTCACTTCTCGCGTGATTGCGTTCCACATGCCCCTTGGTATCCTCTTACTTATGCCCGAAAACAACGCTCCTGAACGCGCTCTAGGTTTCGCTACGCGCTCCTTGCATGCTGGACATACGCCCGATGAGTCCAGCCGCGCCCGCGCCGTACCGATCTATCAAAGCACATCTTTCACTTTCAAGGATTCCGCGCACGCCGCCGCGCTCTTCGCGTTGCAGGAATTCGGAAACATTTACAGCCGCATCATGAACCCCACCACCGATGTGTTCGAGCAGCGGGTGGCGTCGCTCGAAGGCGGTATGGCGGCTCTGGCGACATCCAGCGGACAGGCCGCGCAATTTCTCGCGCTCACCAGTCTCGCCGGATTGGGCGATGAAATCGTCTCTGCCACCACCCTCTACGGCGGCACGTATACTCAGCTGGATGTCAGCTTCCGCCGCCTGGGCATCGACGTCAAGTTCGTCGAGCCTGACGATCCGGAAAATTTCCGCAAAGCCATCACTCCGAAGACGCGCGCCATCTACGCCGAAACGCTGGCCAATCCGCGCATGAACCTACTCGATATCGAAGCCGTCGCCAAGATTGCTCACGATGCCGGCGTGCCTCTGGTCATCGATAACACCATGGCCTCGCCCTATCTCTGCCGCCCCATCGAACACGGCGCCGATATCGTGGTTCACTCCGCCACCAAGTTCCTCGGCGGTCACGGCACCTCCATCGGCGGCATCATCGTCGATAGCGGCAAGTTCAAGTGGAGTGACAAATACCCCACGCTCACCAAGCCCAGCCCCGGCTATCACGGCATGGTGTTTTCCGAAGTCTTCGGCGATCTCGCCTACATCATTAAGGTGCGTGTGGAGGGCCTGCGCGATTTCGGTCCCTGCATCAGCCCGTTCAATTCATTCCTGTTTATTCAGGGCATCGAGACGCTGAAGTATCGCATGCAGCAGCACAGCTCCAACGCGCAGGCTATCGCCGAGTGGCTGACCAAGAACCCGGCCGTATCGTGGGTGAAGTATCCGGGCCTGAAATCGAGCCCGTATTACAAGCTGGCGCAGAAGTATATGCCGGCGGGGCAGGGAAGCATCGTGACCTTCGGCATCAAGGGCGGCGCGGCCGCGGGCGCGAAGCTCATCGACAATATCAAGATCTTCTCGCACCTCGCCAATCTCGGCGACGCCAAGAGCCTGATCATCCACCCCGCTTCGACCACGCACCAGCAATTGACCGACGGTCAACAGATGGATGCCGGCGTTAGCAAAGACCTGGTTCGCCTCTCAGTCGGCATCGAAGACGCCGACGACCTGATCTGGGATCTCGATCAAGCCATTACCGCAAGCCAAGCGTAGAATCGTGGGGCAGGATGCAGCCTGCCCCAAAACTCACTCTCCGTAACTAATCTCGGCGGACCGCGCCGACACCGCCGTATAAGCCAGCACCAGTCCCGCCACTGCCAGCACGCCCGGAATCGTAATCCAGGCCGGAATTGGATCCGCCTCGATCGCCATCACCGCAAACGGCCCCGAGACCGGAATCTCCACCGGCAGCATGCTCTTCAGATAGAAGATCACGCTGATCTTCTTCAGCAGCGTCGGCATAAACGGATTGATGTTCTCCCACACAAACACCACCGCTGCCGGAATCATCGGATTTTTGTACAGCAGTCCGCACATCAGGAACACCGCGCCGTACCCCGCGCAAGCCAGCGCGGCCACCACCGTGTACCATCCCAAGTGCCCCAACCCCGGCCCGTGAAAGATGAAGTCGTTGTACTCCGCGCCAAAATGCCGCCCGATGAACAAGAACGATAGATCCGCGCTGCCCACGAAAACCACCACGGCCGCTGTCAGCCCCGCCAGATACTTGCCAATTACCAGCAGCTCGCGCCGCACCGGCGTCAGATAGTAGTAATGCATGGTTTTTTCGAGCATCTCCGCGCGAAACAGATTGCAGAAGATGCCCACGCACCCGAAGAAGATCGCGCCGCGCAGATAGAAGAACTGGAACATCGCGGCGTAGATGTTGCTATCGTCGCCCATCGCGTGCCGCCCGCGACTGGGAAAGCGCGATTGAATCAGCCAGTGCAGCGCCGTGATGACCACCGGCGCCGCGGCCAGAATGTAGATCCACCACGCGCGCTTCGAAAAGAACGTCTTCTTCCATTCCAGCCGGAAGACCGCCGCGATTTGCGCTAGAGCCTGGTTCATACCGTGGCGCCCTCCGCTCCGATGAGATATTGATACACCGCATTCACGTCGTCATCCGCCGGCGATACCGATTCCACCACCAGCCCGCTATCCAGAATCACGCGGTTCAGCAGCAGGTAGAAGGCATCCGCATCGCGCGTTCGCAGCAGCAGAGCGCCCGCCGCCAACTTCGCCTCCACCACATGCCCTTCGCGGAACAAGCGCGCCGCCAGATCGTTCGGTCTGTCGCACTTCACCACGATCTGCATCGGCTGCTCTTTCACTTCGCTGCGCACACCCTGAATCTGTCCTTCGGCCACTACATACCCGTGACTCAACAGAATCACCTGGTCCGAAATGCGATCCACCTCGTGCAAAATGTGGCTCGAAACAATCACGTGCCGCCGTTCGGCGCCCCACTGCTGGAACAGCGCGATCGTCTCCGCCCGCGCCATCGGGTCGAGCCCGTTCAGCGGCTCATCCAGCACAATCACCTGCGGATCGTGCGCAATCGCCTGGGCCAGCTTGATCCGCTGCCGCATGCCCTTGCTGTATGCGGCCGTCGGGCGCCCGCCGCCGCCGTCATATTGACGCGCTCAATCGCTGACGCCGTTCGTTGCGTCGTCTCCGCCTCGCTAAATCCGAAGAGCCGCAGGTATGACGCTACAAACTGAAAGCCGCTCAGCCCTTTGGGAAACGCGTCGAATTGCGAGCAATAGCCGACGATCCGGCAAAGCTTCTGCGGATCGTTCGGCGCCGCACCCAACACGCGAATCTCGCCCTGCGTTGCATGAATCAGCCCAGTCATCAGATTCATCAAGGTGGTCTTGCCCGATCCGTTCGGCCCCACCAGGCTCGTGATCCCGGAAGGAATCGAGAGCGAAACTTTGTTGATGCCCAGCACCTCGCCGTAGAATCGCGAGACATTGGCGAACGTGATGACGTTCTCGCTCACCGCACCACCTCCGCGCCGCGGATTTTCCGCGCCAGCATGTAGAGGCAGATCCCCGCCAGCGCCAGCAGCGCGAACCAAACCCATCCCATTGGCAACTCATCGCCTTGCTGCACGCGGAAAAACACCGCGCCGTTCGTCGTTCGCGCGGCGCCTTCCATCAGTTGCACCCACACCGAGCCCACCAGATACCCTATATTGAACAGCGAGCCCCAATTGGTGCGCTGCACGGCGTTGATGGTCGCGCCGAACGCCGTGGCCACAAAGAACACGCCGAACACCAGCGCGCCCGCCGCCGGCTTCCACTTCACCCACGCCGAAAGCGCCAGCGCCAGCAGCGAAAGAACGATGATCCACACCCACGCGCCGAAAAACATTCCCCACGCGATGCGCGCATGGTCCGCCGCCCAGCCGCCGCCTTCGAGATAGGATTGCAACCCGAACAACGCCAGCCCCGGAATCCACGTCATCAGCGACATCAGCAGCACCAGCACCGACATCTTGCCCAACACATATTCCACGCGCGAAAACGGCCGCGCGAGATACAGCGAAAGCGCATTGTTCGCCAGATCGGGCGAAACCAGCCCCGGCCCGATGAACGCCGCCAGAAACAGCGCCAGCATGCTCTGCCAGCCCAGCAGCGAATAGAAGAAGGTCAGGTTGATGACGATCAGACCGCCTGCATTGCGCGGCGCGTTGATCAACTGCAGCGCGCTGGCATTATGGTTGAGGTAGATCAACAACGCGGCTACCAGTGGATAAGCGAAACTCAGCGCATAAAACGTGTTCAGAAACTTCGAGCGCCGCAGATCTTCCATCGCATACCGCGTAATCACGAACAGCCGCGTGGCCGTCCCCGTCAGCGGGCCTTCATACGGCCGGTATGTCTTCTTATAGACCGCCATTGGGGGTCTCCATTGCTTTGAGGAAGATGTCTTCGAGCGAATCGCGCTTGTGCGACAGGCGGCGTATCTGCACGTTCTGCCCCGCCGCCACTTCGTAAAGCTGCTTCACCTCGACGCCGTCCGGCAGAATCAACTTGATGCGCCCTTGCGCGCCGGTCGCCGTCTGGCATCCCAGTCGGTCGATCGCTTCCACGAAATTACCGTTGTTGGCGCCGCGAATCTCGATCTCCAGGAACCGCAGATTCGATCGCCGTTCCTCTTCCAGGTTGCAGAACGCTGCCAGCTTCCCATCTTTGAGGATCAGCACCTGATCGCACGTCTCTTCCACATCGCGCAGCAGGTGCGACGACAGAATCAAGTGCAAATCGCCGCGGTCGCGGATTTCCTGAATGAGCTGGATCATGCGCGTGCGCGCCGGCGGATCGAGCCCGTTGGTGGGCTCATCCAGAAACAGCAGCTTGGGCCCGTGCGCGATCGCCGACGCCAGCTTCGCCGCCTGCTTCATGCCCAGCGAATACGAACCCAGCGGCCGGTATCGCACTTCGCCCAGCCCTACGTAGAAAAACGCCTCGTGTGCGCGTTCGAGAGCCGCCTCTTTGGGCAGCCCCGAGAGTTCCGCCATCATGCGCACGAACCGCACGCCGCTCATGGGCGCGATGAACGAATCGCTCTCGGGCATGTAGCCGATCTGCCCGCGCACTTCGCGCGCATGCGTGCGGATATCCCGCCCCAGCACGCGCGCCGTCCCCGCCGAGGGTTTGTGGAACCCGAGCAGCGTATTGATCAGCGTCGATTTCCCGGCGCCGTTCGGCCCAAGCAGCCCGATCGCCCGCCCGGTCAGCGCCGCGTTCAGTTGGTTGAGAATCACGCGCTGCCCGAAGCGCACTTCGAGCCCCGCCAGTTCGATGACTGGTTGCATTGTCTATCTATACGATGGTACGCGTTGCCGTGTTCCTTGTGGTTGCAGAAAAGGAGTGGCCGCGCCCGCGGCCCCAGCCACGTCGCCGCGCATCAGGTGCGCCACCGCCGGCCCCAGGATATCCCCGTTGGCCGCGAAGGTGACGCGATCCGGTTCCGCATAGGCCGCAATCAGGCTCGGCTTGGCCGAACTCAACGCGTTCATCGGATTGTGCGGACCCTGCAATTGCGGCAGGAAACTCGCAATTCCGGAGAGCGCCGGTCCCAAGTCCTGGTAAAACACCAGCGAGAAATTCGTGTAATGGTCCCGCGGCATCATCGCCTGGATCTTGGAAGAACGCAGCAGCGAGTTGCCGCCGTTCTTGATCTGTAGCGCCCGCGCCACCACCGCGCGCGTCGGCCCCGCGATCAGGTACCCGTCGGCGAACGTGTAGTGGAATTCGAGCAGCGGACCCCCATCCGGAACCGCGATCGTATAGTAAGGCCGGCCTTCGAATGTCTCCTGCGAACTCGTCAAAGGCTTGTGCCCGGCATTCTCCGGCGCCGTGGCGTACTGCGCCACAGCTTTTTCCAGCGCCGCCTCCGCCGCCTGCGGATTATAAACTTCCGCCACCAGTTTCCATGAAGGCACCGGCATCAGCGTTCCGTCGAGAGCGATCGCAAACTCCCCATCCAGGCTGCTGGCCAGGGCTTCGCGCACCGCGCTCAGCTCGCGCGGCGCAATCGCTTTCAGTTGGTCCGCGATGTCGCCGCCGCTACGCACTACCGCCGCAGCCGCCGCCGAAGCGTCGGTGGAAACGTAATCGAGCGACCCCATCGGCGCCGGATCCGCCAGCCACGCCGCGATTCCGGTGCGCGGCCCGTTGAATGTCAGTGAAAGGCGCGTTTCCATCTGGCCCTTGACCTGGGTCTCGTTGAAAATCACCGCCTCCGCGTTGGACATCGGCGGCACGCCCTTCATCGCATCCGCCCCGGGCGCGTTGTGCAAGCTCGCGCAGATCAGAATTCCTACGCCGCGGTGGTACGTCTCTTCCACACGCTTATAGAAATCGGTGGATTGAATGGCGCCGTTGGGCGAATCGAGCGCGCTCGAAAACTGCTCGACGGCCTTCGGCGATCCGAAGAGCACCAACCCATTGCGTTCTTCCTCGCCGGCCGGCAATCCGCTCTTCTTCAGGAATTCAGCGAAGCCCGGCTTCTTGATCTCCGAAAGGAACACCGGCCCCTCGCTGCCCTGCACCGCCGTCACCGCGATTTCTTCACCCAGATATTCGCTTGCCGTGCGCAGCTTCTCGATCGTCTCCGCCGTCCGGCCGCCATGCAATTGCCACCACGCTTCGAGATCGGGGCTCTGGGCCATCTTCTTCTCGAATACCGTCTCTGCCTCGCCCAGATACTGCGCCAGATTCGGAATTCCCGCGAAGAACGCCACGTTGGCCGGCAGTCGCCCCAGCAGCTTGCTCTCGTACCGCAGATCCGGCAGATGCGCCTGGCTGAGGGCTTGCTTGAGCGACGCCAAGAGCCCGTCGTAGCGCTCGTGATTGCGGCTCCACGCCACGTCTTCCCGCACCGTATCCGGCGAAAGATCGGGGCTCGTCACCACCTGGTTTCCCGGATGCAGAATCTGTTCCTGGTTGTCCTGATCGACGTGTACTTCGCCCTGCACCACCGAAACGCGCGATCCCTTCGCGCCCGCGCTCACCCCGAAAATCGTCCCCGTCACCGCCACGCGGCAATCCGGCGTGATCACGAACAAATGTCCCGACGAGCGGTGCGCCGCCTGCACAATCACGCTGCCGCGGCTCAACCGCACCGTGATATCGCGGCCGCCCTGCGTGGTCGAAAACGCCGAACGTTCGCGCAGTTCCACAGCCGATCCGTCGCGCAGTTCCAGCATGGCGGTGGAATCTTTCGCCGTGCGGATCTCGACGCCATCCGGCAGCGGCGCTCCCGCCGCCAAAGGCTGAATCCCCGCCGCCGAGATCGCAAACAGCGACCCGTTGACCGATTGCACAATCGCGCGCCCCGACGGAGCCCCCAGCCGGTCGTAAGCGATCCACACCGAAACGCCCGCCGCCGCGAAAATCGCCGCCGCCGCGGCTAGCCGGTAAACCGGACGAGCCTTCTGCGCGGCCGCCGGTTTCGGCATCGCCGTCACCCGGCCTTCGAACGTCCGCCGGCACGCCACGCATTCGTGCAGATGGTCTTTGAGCAGCGTTACGCGCGCTTCATCGAGCCGCCCCGCGCGATATTCCGGTATCAACGCCTGGAACGCCGAGCAATCCGTAATGTGCGGCCGCGCCGTGTAGGCGGGTCCCGCTTCCACGGCCAGTTTCGCCCAAACGCGGCTGGCGGCGGCCTCGACGACGGCGTCGTCGATCGGTTCGTTGCAGATTTGATTCACAGCCAAATCGAATTCCTGGTTCATGCCACCCCTCCCACATAGGCGCGGTACTCTTTTTCCAGCCGGTCGCGCGTACGCGAAAGCGTCACTGCTACGGTTCCCGGCGTGGTGTCTAATAGTTCCGCGATTTCGGGGTTGTCCTTTCCTTCAAAGAAGCGCATGGCGAACATCTCGGCGATGCGCGGGTTCAACCGCGCCAGCGCGCCGCGCAGCCACTCGCGGATTTCTCCCGACGAGTGCGCCCGCTCCGGCGAATGGTGCGCCGGCTCGGCCAGAACCGGCTCCAGATCGTCCAGGGGGATGTTGCGTATATTCTGCCTGGATCGCATCAGATCCACCGCGGCGTTCACCGCCGCCCGATGCAGAAAACTGCCGATACTGGCCACGGGTTCGGCCTCCGGATCGCGCTTCAAAAGTCTCAGGAAGACGGTCTGCAGCACGTCTTCGGCGTCGGTAGCGTTGCCGGTTACCCGGTAGGCGGCGCGAAACACCATCGCGTGGTGCTCGCGAAATACGCTTTCCAGGTCGGCGGCTGGGTGCGTGGCCGGTGGCATGTCGAAAAGTTGCGCTTTCATCGTATCAGGGCGCTTCGTACGGGAGACGTGTGGCTGCCGCAAGGATTAGCAGCGATCGCGCCTGATACGCGCAACAATTGTAGATTCAATAGGAAAGCGGCCCTAGCCTCGGCCGCAAAAAGCGTTGGCAGGTTGTACTATTTCGCCTTTTCCGGCTCGCCGTCTGGTTCCGGCGTTTCCGCAGCCGCGTCAGGCTTGGCATATCCCAGCGCTTGCCGCAGGTTATGATCCGCGCTTTCGAGGCATTCTTCCACCTCGTCGCCGTTCGGAATCTTCGAGTTGTCGACTTGGTCGAGCGTGGCGCGCGCCGACTGAATCTTCAGCATCCCGTCCGTAATTTTCTCTCGTTCAACAATGGTGAGCTTCATTTAAAGAATTGAGCAGCCGTGTTCTTCCAAGTGCGTCATATATGCATACTTGGCGTCTTGCTTTTTCTCGCTGGCATTGTGAATGAGGATATCGAACCGGTTCGCCGTGGTATCGCCCGCCACCACCGCAAGAAATTGCTGTTCATGCAACATCACCAGGTCTTGAACAGCGTCGCCAAAGGCGTTCAGAAGCCGCTTTGCTTCCTCACAAAAGTATTTAGATTCCGGCTCCGTCGGACCCGAATTGCCCTTTAGCTTCCTCCCCATATCAATGCTTGGCCTGCTCGACCTCCGGCAACTTACGTTGCAAGTCGCCTTCCATTCAATCATAGGGCCGGAAAGGCAAGTTATTGCCCCTACCCGCCCGTAATCGCGATCACCCGCAGCGGGCTCCCCGACCCGCCCACAATCTTCAACGGCGCCGCAATCACCACCGCCCCCATCGCCGGAAGTTGATCCAGGTTGCACAACCCCGCCAGCCCGAACCGTCCGCTGCCGTGCATCACGCAATGATTCGGAAACGGCGGATCGAACATCGCCGCGCGCCCCGCGTCCGTCCCCACTGTCTCCACGCCCACGCCCAGCACATCGCGCTCCTGCGCCAGGAATTCCGAGCACTCTTTCACAAATCCCGGGGTGTGCGGCCCATCCGCCTGCAAATTGATGTACTCGCGTGGATCCATCCGCTTCGACCAGCCCGTCCGCAGCAAAAACCACGCGCCCGCCGGAATGCGCCCATGCTCCGCCTCCCACCGCTCGATGCGCGGCACGGTCAGCAGAAAGTCCGGATCGGCATCCACCTCCGCCGTCACGTCGATCACGCACGCCGGCCCCACGAACTTGCGCGGCGGAATCGCATCCACGCTGTTCTCCGGCAGGTCTTTGCCCGTCACCCAATGGATCGGCGCGTCGAAATGCGTGCCCGTGTGCTCGCCCGTCTCGAAGCCATTCCAGTACCACGCCGGACCACGCTCGTCGTACCGCGAGATCTCCCAAATGCGAAATGCCGGCGTATTGGGCCACTGCGGCGGCAGCGGCAGCAGCGGAGTTTGCGGGCTCAGCGGCTGCGTAAGATCCACCACGCGCAACGCGCCGCTCGCGAGCTGCGCCACCAGTTCGGCAAGAACGTCGGACATGCGTCAATTCCCCTTCAAACTTTGAATGTGCCGCTGAAACTGAAACCGGTTTTCGAGCAGCGCCAGGTCCGTCACGTACCCCTTCGGCCCCACCGCCTCCACTTTCGCCACGATGCAGCTCAATTGGTCCGACCCCATCGCGTCCCGAAATGCCCGCGTGAACCCATCGATGTCTCGCACCGTCGCCGCGCATTCCACGCCTGCGGCGCGCGCCACGCCCTCTAGATCAGTCCCCGTGGACGTCGCCGTCGGAAATCCGCCCACTGACAGCAGGCTCTCGTTATCGAAGATCACGTGCACCAGGTTGCGCGGCTTGTATCGCGCCAGCGTCGTGAATCCGCCCAGGTTCATCAGGATCGATCCATCGCCATCCAGCACCACAACCTTCCGCTCCGGCAGACACAGCGACAGACCCAGCCCCAGCGACGAAGCCAGTCCCATCGCATGCTGCAGGTAAAAGAAGTTCGGCCGATGTCCCACCGATTGCAGCTCGCAAGCGACTGCGCCCATGATCGTCACCACCAGGCAATCCTGCAAATCCGCATGAATCGCCCGCAGGCACTCCAGCCGCTGCATCACGCTTCCTCCCACATCAGCTCGCGGGTCAGCAACACCGCCGCCGGATGCATGCTCGCGTAGGCCCACGTCTGCGCCTCCGCGATGCGCTTTTCCACCTTCGCCGGATCGTCCAGAAACGCATAGGGGATCCCCAAGGCCTTCAGCACCGGCTCCGTGGCCGCCCCGCCTTGCGTCTGCCACGGATCGCGCTCGCCGAAATGCCCGCGGTAACTGATCACCATCAACAGCGGAATGCGGTAAAGCTGCGCCAGCGATACAATCCCGTTCACGCTCGCCAGGAATCCGTGGTTCTGCATCAGCATCGCCGATTTCACGCCCGCGAAATGCGCCCCTGCCGAGATGCCCACGCCCTCTTCTTCCTTCGCCAGGCGCACCAGGATCATCGCCGGGTCGTCCTCCGCCATACGAATCAAGTGCACCAGCCACGTCTCCGGCAGCGCCGAAACCAGTCCGATACCGCACTTCTTCAGCGCGTCGTACACCACGCGCGAATTGTTCTGCGAGACAGGCATTAGTAGGATGTAGCTTACCGGTAATCGCGCCGTATTGGCAAACCGTGCGGGCCTTGGAGCGTCTAATTAAGAAATGCGACTCACCATCGTAAGCGTCCTGTTTCTGGCTTCCGTCTCGTGGTCTCAAACCTTGCCCGGCAAGCCCGTATTCGAAGCCGCTTCCATCAAACTCGATCCCAAAGCGGATGGTTCGGATTCCGAAAACAGCCCCGGCCTCCTGCGCGCCCAGATGACCCTTCGGCATTTCATCATGTACGCCTACGACGTGAAGCAGTTTCAGGTAATCGGCGGCCCCAATTGGCTGGACATGGAGCACTACGATATCGTCGCCAAACTAGAAAAGGCCGAGGATCCCCTGCCGGCCGATGCCACGCCGCGCCAGCGCTCCATGGCCGACACCGCGCGAATCCGCGCTGCGCTGCAAGCTCTTCTCGCCGAGCGTTTCCGGTTGACCTTTCACCACGAATCGAAAGAAATGCCCGCCTATGTTCTCACCGTTGCCAAGGGCGGATTCAAGTTGACCGAAGCCCCCGGCGACGGTGGAAGCAGTATGAACTCCAAAGGCAGCACCGCCAGGAATCTGACCGCGACTCGCGCCAGTATGGAGCGGCTGGCCGCCTTCCTCGCGCGGGAAGTAGGTGGCCCGGTCTCCGACCAGACCCAAATTCAGGGAGTCTACAGTTTCACGCTCGACTGGACGCCCGACGATCTCAAGCCGGCCGCGTCGTCGGAGCAACCCCCGCTCCCCTCGATCTTCACCGCCATTCAAGAGCGGCTCGGTCTGAAACTCGAACCGCATAAGGCGCCGGTGGATATCCTCGTGGTGGATAGCGCCGAAAAACCTTCGGAGAACTGACGAGACATGCGATTATCTCTTCTGAACGCGCTGCTCCTTGTCTCCGCTGCGTGGCCCCAGACCGCGCCCGGAAAAGCCGTCTTCGAAGCCGCAGCCATCAAGCCGTCCGATCCCGCCGCCAGCGGAAGCTCATGGAATACCGACGAGGGCCGCTTCCGCTCCGTCAACCAAACCCTGAAGTCATACATCATGATCGCCTACGACGTGAAGAGCTATCAGGTCACCGGCGGCCCCGCCTGGCTCGACTCGATCCATTACGATGTCAACGCCAAACTCGATGTGGAGGGCGACGACAAACTCCCGCCGAAATCCCAGGCGCGCATGCGCAATCTCGCCATCGACGCGCGCCATCGCGAAGCTCTCCAGGCGCTTTTGGCCGAGCGCTTCCAACTCAAGTTTCATCGCGAGACCAAGACTGCGCCAGGCTATGCACTGGTCATCGCCAAGGCAGGTCTCAAACTCAAACCGGTCGACCGCGAAGCCGGCAGCAGCACGAGTTGGAATGGCCACAACGGCGCTCAGAAACTGGTGGCCCAACGCGTCAACATGGACCGCATCGCCGCCCTCCTGATGAACGCCCTAAGCCAGCCCGTCGTTAACCTCACGCACAACGAAGATTTCTACACCTTCAACCTCGAATGGATGCGCGACGAGGCCCGCGATGCCGCCGCGTCCTCCGATCAACCCGCGCTGCCTTCCCTGTTCACTGCGATTCAGGAACAACTCGGCATCAAGCTCGAATCGCAAAAAGTGCCGGTCGAGATCATCGTCGTCGACAGCGCCGAAAAACCCTCGGACAACTAGTTAGTTTTTCTCTGGGTCTCTGCGCCTCTGCGTCGAACAGCAGCCCCCCCTGATAACATAGAGAATCATGACGCGCCGTTCGCTCCTTCTTGCGGGAAGCCTGGCGCCGGTGTTCCGCTTGCGCGCCGCCGCGCCGCAAGACTATCCCGCTTCCGCGATTCCGCTCTCCCAAGTCGAAATCCACGACGAATTCTGGTCCCCGCGCATCGAAGCCAACCGCGAGGTCTCCATCTGGCACTGCTTCGATCGCCTCAAGGATTCTGGCGATTTCGGCCTCTCCAAGCTCATTGAAGGCGCAGCCTACATGCTCGCCAAGCGTCCGGACCCTCGTCTCCACGACTACGCCGCCGGCCGCATCACCGACATGCTCGCGCGCCTCGAAACGCGCCTCGCCGATCCCGATCGCGCGCTCCACGTCTCCGGCCATTTCCTCGAAGCCGCCGTCGCCTGGCATCGTTACACCGGCGACCGCCGCATGCTCGATACCGCCGTCCGCGACGCCGATACCATCCTTACCGCCTACGGCCCCGGCAAGAAGGTCTACATTTCCGAACACGAAGGCCAGAAGATCGGCCTCGTCGCGCTCTATCGCGCCACCGGCGACGACCGCTATTGGCAGCTCGCGCAATTCTTCCTCGATCAGCGCGGCCGCGAGGATTATCCGCGCCGCGGCGAATACGCCATTGACCGCACCTATGCCCAGGACCACATGCCCGTGGTCAAGCAGCCCGAAGCCGTCGGCCACTGCGTCCGCGGCATGTTCCTCTACATCGCGCTGGCCGATATCGCCGCGCTCACCGGCTCTAACGATTACCTTCGCACCGCGCGCCGGCTCTGGGAAGACGCCACCTACCGCAAGATGTATGTCACCGGCGCCATCGGCTCCATTCGCTTCCACGAGCAGTTCGGCGCGGCTTACGAGCTGCCCAATCTCAGCGCCTGGAACGAAACCTGCGCCTCCTATGGCAACGTCGTCTGGAACCATCGCATGTTCCTGCAGCACGAAGACGCGCAATACATCGACGTGATGGAGCGCGTCCTCTACAACGCCTTCGCCGCCGGGGTGTCTCTCAAGGGCGATCGATTCTTCTATCAGAACCCGCTCAAATCCTTCGGTAATTACGAGCGCTTCGAATGGATCAACACTCCGTGCTGCCCGCCCAATGTCGTGCGGCTCATGGCGTCGCTGGGTAGCTATATTTACGCGAAATCGCCCACCGCCACTTACGTCAACTTATACGTCTCCAGCACCACGACCATCGATGGAACTAAGATCGTTCAGGAAACCCGCTATCCGTTCGAAGGCGAAGTAACGATTCGCGTCGATCCTCCGCAGCCCAAGATCTTCACCCTCGCCCTGCGCATTCCCGGATGGGCGCAGAACGTCGCCGTCCCCGGCCTCTACGAGTTCGTCGATTCATCCACTCATGCGCCCACGGTCACCGTCAACGGTTGGCCGCAACACATGGACCTTCGCAACGGCTATCTCCACATCGATCGCGAATGGAAGCCCGGCGACCGCATTGAGATGCAGCTCCCCATGGCCCCGCGCCAGGTGCGCGCCAACGGCCTCGCGCGCGAAAACATCGAACGCATCGCTCTGCAGCGCGGCCCGCTCGTCTATTGCCTCGAATGGCCCGATAATGAAGGCCACGCGCTCAACTTCATGCTTCCTCCCGGCGCCGCGCTCAAGAGCCAGTTCGACGGCGACCGCATGGGCGGCATCCAAACGATCAATGGCCGCGGCGCCGCGCTCGGCGAAGGCCTGCAAATCTTCACCGCCGTGCCGTATTATGCTTGGGCCAACCGCGGCATGGGCGAAATGCAGGTTTGGATTGGCCGCGGCATCCGTGAAGCATGGTCCGCGCCGGTTCCGCCCGCGCCTATCGCGCGCGTGACGGCGTTCGCCGAGTTGCAAAAGGTCAACACCGGCTACAACGACCAAAACGACGATCTCCGCGCCGTCTACGATGGCTTCGACCCAATCAGCTCAGCCGACGAATCGTCGCTCTACTTCCGCGTACGTCCCGCGGTGGACCAGGCCGCGTGGATCCAATACGAATTCCGCCGCCCCACCCAGGTTTCCACCGCGCAGGTTTATTTCTACGACGACCGCCGCTTCTGCCACATCCCCGCGTCCTGGCGCATTCTTTATCAGGATGGCGATGAATGGAAGCCCGTCGCCGCGCATGGCGCATATTCCGTAGCTAAAGATCGCTTCAACGTCGCGCATTTCGACGCGGTCACTACCACCGCCTTGCGTCTCGAGATCGAACCGCAAACCGTCGCCTACAAATCGGGACAGATCGGCCCGCCGGATGCCATGTTTATCAATCGCGACCTTGCGTGGCGCGAAGCCGGCGTCCTCGAATGGCGCGTCGCGTGACCTCTAAATGAACCGCCGTACCTTCTTACAAACTGCGTCCGCCGCCGCGTGGGCCGTCTCCAGGGCTTCCGCCGCTCCCGGCCACGCGTTTTGAGACCTTCGACTATCGCGACGTCAAACTGCTCCCCAGCCGCGCCACAAAGCAGATCGAAACCGCGCGCGCCTGGTACATGGCCATCCCCGATGACGATATCCTCCATGGTTTCCGCAAGGCCGCCGGTCTCAACGCGCCCGGGAAACCGCTCGGCGGATGGTGCAGCGACGATAGCGCCATGGTGTTCGGCCAGTGGCTCAGCGGCATGGCGCGTCTCTCGCGCGCCACCGATGACTCGGCCCTGCGCGACAAAGCTTCGTATCTTCTCGCCGAATGGGCGAAAACCGTCAAGCCCAATGGCGATTGCGGCATGGGCCACTACACTTACGACAAGTTAGTCTGCGGCTTACTCGACATGCATCTGTACGCGGGCGCGCATCAGGCCATTCCTGTGCTCGAACGCGTCACCGCCTATGCCAGTAAGACGTTTGACCGCCGCAATAACCTTGCCGACCCAACGCACAACACGCATTACTACGGCGATCCGCAGGAATGGTACACGCTTTCCGAGAACCTCTACCGCGCCTACGAAGCCACTAACATCGCCGCCTTCCGCGATTTCGCCCGCGTCTGGCTTTACCATCAATATTGGGATCAATTCGCCGATACCGCCGCTCCTGCCCATGCCCACGGCGTTCACGCCTATAGCCACGCCAATACGTTCAGCAGCGCCGCCATGGCCTATCAGGTGGAAGGCGATCCCAAATATCTCCACATCATCCAAAACGCCTGCCAGTACTTACAAAACACGCAGTGCTACGCCACTGGTGGTTACGGGCCCAATGAGCGTTTCATGGCGCCCGATGGCAGCCTCGGCAAAGCCCTCGAAACCCGCTCCGATACCTTCGAAACCATCTGCGGCTCCTGGGCCTGCTTCAAGCTCTCGCGCTATCTCATGCAATTCACCGGACAATGCGGCTACGGCGATTGGATCGAGAAGCTCTTCTACAACGGCGTCGGCGCATCCCTGCCGCTCGGCCCCAACGGCAAGAACTTTTATTACTCCGATTACCGCATGGCCGGCGGAATCAAGGTCTTTTATTGGGACCCGTTTACGTGCTGCTCCGCCACTTACATCCAATGCATGGCCGATTACCATAACATCGTCTATTACAAAGACGATGACAATCTCTACGTCAACTTATATCTGCCATCCGAAGTAAGCTGGCAGGGCGTCACGCTGCGCCAGGAGACGGCATATCCGGAGAACGACCGCATCACGCTGATCGTCGAAACCGCGGCGCCGAAGAAGTTCCGCCTCAATCTGCGCATCCCCGAATGGGCGGACGGAGCCACCGTCGATTCCACCATGGCCGCACCGGGCCGATGGGCCGTCATCGATCGCACCTGGAAATCGGGCGACCGCGTCGAGCTCCGCATCCCGCTTATCCCGCGCTTTGACGCGGTTGACTATAAGCATCCCGACCGCGTTGCCATCGTGCGCGGCCCCGTGGTGCTCGCGCAGGACGCCAACTATCACGACCCCGTCATGCGCCTGCCGCGCAAGAACGAAGATCTCCCGAAGTGGATTCTACCCGGCGAGACGCCCACCGAGTTCCGCCTGCAGACGCCCGAGGGAAAAATGTCGCGCCTCAAGCTGCACCCCTTCTACGCCATCGGCCCCGACTTCCCCTACACCGTCTACTTCGACCGCGATAAGATGCCCTACGCTCTTTGGTAACTACCAGCGCTGATGTACGGTTCCCTTGATCCGCTCCTCATAGATCGCTCGCACCGCGCGCATCGTCTCCTCCGGCAGCGCCGGTAAGTCCGAAGCAGCGCAATTCTCGCGTACCTGCGCCGGCCGTTTCCCGCCCGGAATCGCGCAAGTCACCGCCTCGAACATCAGGATCCACCGCAGCGCGAACTGCGAGAGCGAAACCCCTGCCGGCGCTAGTTTCCGCAATTCCTCCACCGCCGCCAGTCCCGTCTCGTAATCCACGCCCGAAAACGTCTCGCCGACATCGAACTGCTCGCCGTGCCGGTTGAAATTCCGGTGGTCGTCCGCCGCAAATTGCGAATCTCGCGTTAGTTTCCCGGTCAACATCCCGCTCGCCAGCGGCACACGCGCCAGGATCCCCACTTGCTTCCGCTTCGCCTGCTCGAAAAACAAATCCGCCGGCCGCTGCCGGAAGCAATTGAAGATGATCTGCACCGTCTGCACGTTCGGATATTCCATCGCTTTGAGCGCTTCTTCCACGCGCTCCACGCTTACGCCGTAATATCGAATCTTCCCCGCCTCCATCAGCCGGTCCATCGCGCCAAATAACTCCGGCCGGTAATAAACGTCCGTCGGCGGGCAATGCAGCTGCACCAGATCGAGGCAATCCGTCGATAAATTCCGCAAGCTGTCTTCGATAAATCCCGTGATGTTCTTTTCGTTGTAGCCATCCGCCGTATGCGGTGAGAGACGCCGCCCGGCCTTGGTCGCCACCACGAGTTCATCCTTGCGCTCGCGCTTCAATTGCGCAATCAGCCGTTCGCTGCGCCCCATTCCGTATACGTCGGCAGTGTCGATAAAATTAACGCCGCAATCCAGCGCCGCGCGTAGCGCGTCCAGCGATTCCCCGTCGTCCACCGAGCCCCACGCGCCTCCGATCGCCCATGCGCCGAAGCTGATGTCCGAAACTTTCCACGGAGTTCTTCCCAGTTGTCGATAGTTCATAGAGAGGATTCCAGTATCGCCCGCCCACAAACTTGAACCTGTTCAAAAAAGCTCTTGACAACCGCCAAGCGCAGGTGCATAGTTCAATTGAACACGTTCAAAAATATGCCGCTCTCCACCAAAGCCGAAGAAACCAGCCGCAAGATCCTCGACGCCGCCCTCGAGCTTTTCCGTCAAGCCGGCTTCGACAGCGCCACCATGCGCGATATCGCCGCCAAAGCCGGCGTCGCCACCGGCGCGGCTTATTATTACTACGCCTCTAAAGACGCCATCGTCATGGCCTTCTACGAGCGTGCCTGGGAAGAGCTGCAGCCTGCTGTTGAAGCCGCCGTTTCGCAAGCCCGCGGCTTCGAGGGCCAGCTCAAAGCCGCCATCCGCGTGAAGCTGGAATATTTCGCCCCCAATCGCGACGTACTGCGCGCGCTGGTGCGCGCCGGCGCCGATCCCAAGCACCCGCTCTCGCCCTTCAGCTCCGAAACCGCCGCCATCCGCCAGGCCGATATCGCGTGGTTCGCGCGCGTTCTCGAAGACGGTGGCATCCGCATCCCCGCCGATCTCGCGCCGCACCTCCCAGGAGCCCTCTGGTTCTTCCAAATGGGCGTAATTTTCTTCTGGGTCACCGACGAATCCGCGCGCCAATCCCGCACCGCGCGCCTGCTCGATCTCAGCGCGAAGATTGTCGCCGCGCTGCTGCGCTTGGCCGCGCTTCCGCTCACACGCTCCTTGCGCAAACCGGTCGTGGAACTGATCGCGATCGTGAAGGGAGCGTAGCCGGGCCTACGCCGGCCGCACCACAAAGTAAGGCTGATTCGCGCGCTGCGCATCGAAGCCGGGATACAGCCACGCCCGCTCCGCGCTCATCCGTACTTCGAAGTAATACTGCAGCGGAAAAGGCGACGCCACATACTCGGCCGGAATCGCCGCCCGCAACCGGCCACCCTCGGCGGCCTTCATCTCAACAGATACCCACCGCTCCGCCTGGTCGAAGTGCCGATACCACAGGCGCGCCGACGCCTCCCGCGGACCTTTCAACTCCAGCGCCAACGCCGCTTTCGCGTTGAACCGCGCCGACGGCGTATGGCTGCACTCCGCCACGTTCCGGACGGTAGGTTCGAACCGCACCGCTGTCACCGTTTGCGGGGCGTTCTCCACCATGTGCTTCGACACCGCCTCGATGTCCGCATCCATTGCCGGCAACCGGTCCATCCAATGTCCCCGCAGCCAGGCCTGCTCGCCGACGGTCACATCGTCCACGTAAACACTTTTCGCGCCTTGCGCCATCGCCGCCCAAATTTCACGCGCCGCGCGATATTGTTTCACCGCTTCCCGTAGCGGCGCCTGATCCTCTTTGCGCTCGAAGATCGCATACAATACGCCGGCACGGAACCGCCCGGCGAAGAATCGCCCCAGCGCGATCTGCATCTTCACATCTATCGCCATCCGCCGCTCGTCCACCGTCTTCGGCGTTCCTGCGCGCGTCAACTCCGTCTCCGCGCCGCCGGCCAAGTCCTCCAACCACTGGGCCACCTCAATCGGCGAATATTTTCCGCTGCGTTCGCCCTTCAGCAATTCGTCCGCGAACTCGTTCACTCCCAGGAACAACTGCGGGTCGAACGGGCTCGCAGCTCCGAACGTCCGCGGCGCCGGCGTATCCGTATACGGATTGCCTCGCGTCCCCGCCATCATCGGCTGGATCGTATACATCTCGGGCCAATAGGTGTTGTTCGCCGCCGAGGGCGCGTGCGCCGTCGTCACCATCGGCAAAATTCGGCTCGCGATTTCCAGCGCCTTCTCGAATCCCCGCGATTCCACGCGCTTCCCCGCCAGCGCACCGCCCCATACCTGATATGTCCGCCGGTATTTCTCCCAATCCCATCGCGGATTGAGCGAGGCATCCGCGTACGCGCACCGCCCGCCCGCCTTCCCGGAGCCTCGCCGCCCCTTGAATGACAGCGGCTCCATCACCTCCGCGCCCTCCGACCCGCAAATTTCGAACGCTCGCGCATAACCCGCCGCCGTCACCGGGTCGCCCCACATCAGCAGCCTCTGCGTGCCCGGCCACACGCGATGGATCACGCCGTATTTCCGGTCTTCGCGCATTAGGTCCGCGTAACTGTACCGCGTGAAGCTGCGCGTCCCCGTGCTCAGCGCCATCAGGCCGGTGCGCGCGCCTTTCGGCACTTCCTCCTCGCGGATCGCCGTCTGATGATACGGCATCCCCATGTGCTCGGCGACAAACTTCGGCGACACCGTCACCGGCAGCCCCGTTGCTAGGCCCACGTCGATCATCTTCTGGTCGATTCCCTTGGCATGCAAATCGATGTCGAGCCGGCGCCCGCTCCGCACCACGCCATCGAACACCGTTTTCCAGAAGTCGTAACTGCCCTCCGTGACCCCGCTCTCGCCGTGTATGCGGAACGTCACGCCCGCCACCGCCGGACAAGCCTTCAACACGGCCGCCAGCGCATCGCGGCAATACGCGCCATGATTCTCCGCGTTCAATCCGGCGATAGTGTAATTCGCCTTCGGGCTGTTCTCCCATTCGTACCCGTGCATCCAGACGCCGAGTTGGAAGTGCAGTCCGTGCGCCTTCGCCTGATCCGAAATGAACCGCAGCGTCTCCAGATTGCGCGCCGGCTCCGCGTCCGGCAGATTCACCGCGCGGACCTTATAACCCGGCACATCCAACAGGAACGGATACAGAAACAAACCGTAAGCGTCGGTAACTTGCCGCAGAAAATCGTAGCCGATACCGAACGCCAGGTGAAACCGGTTAAACCGGTTCTCCGCCAGCATGCTGAAATACGCCGGCCACATTTCGCGGTCATAAGAACCACGGCTTGTCTTCCACCTCGCTGACAAACAGCCGCATCATGCTGCGGACGCGCGCCGCGCCCGCCGGCTCCGTCTGCCCAAACACCAGCGGCGCCGCCGCGCTCGCCAACAAGAATTCCCGCCGCCCAATGTTCATGTATCAAGTATAAAGTGGCTTAGGGCTCCTGCCCTGCGCAAGCGCGCGAAGCGCGCTGGGTGTTCGCGCTTCAGTCTGCGGCGAGCTTTAGTTCGCCCCGCCGCAATGCCGTCGCAAAGCGTGGCGCTACTTCTTAGCCGCCACCGGCTTGTACCCGCTGCCCGCCGCCTTCTTCATAGCCTCCAGCCCGTCCGCCACGCTGATCAGCGGAGTCGTCTTGACGCCCTTACACGCGCCGCCCGCGGCGATCGCCATCGCAAAAGCCGCGGCAGCGATGTTATCCGGCATCTCGATCATGCCAACCAGGTCATGATCGCCAAAGGCAAACCAGAAGCTGACGAGTTTGCCTCCCAGCTTTTCGACCACCTTCCGCACCGCCTCCACCCGGTTCTCGGGCTTTTTGACCAGGGCGGCCCATGCTGCCGTGCTGTATGAAATCTGCAATAGATAATTAGCCATCTCGGAGTTCCTTTCGTCTGCGTCTTACTGCTTTTCGTACACCAGCATTAACGTCATTGCTTTGCCATCGGGTCCGTGCCTTTGGCGGTGGTCGTCATTTCCTTTTGAGTTACCTGTTGACGTGCTGTAAGCGCCGTCTGCAACCAGTGCTGCCGCGTCGTCCCCGTTACGGCCCGCCTGGCGGGAAGGAAGTTGCTGATCGCCCAAACGGCGCCCCCATCGATCAGCTAGGGGACCGATGGTAGCACAGACTTAGAAATTGTTACAAGATGTTTTCGTCGCCGCACGCCCATGCAACCGTTGGGCACAAATACCACCCTATAACGAGTACGCGCCACGCCCCGTAAAAACAAAAAGACCGCGCAGCCGAAGCCGCGCGGTCTTTGCACAGCTCTTTACTCGCCTTAGAAGTTCAGCCTCAGCACAAACTCGATCACCCGCGATCCCGGATCCACCGTTCCTGAAATATCGCGGTACGCCGAAGTTACCTGGCCAAAAGTAGAAGACGTCGTGTTGGAACCCGGCAGGAAATTAGTCAGGTTCAGCACGTCCAGCGCCTGCACTCGCAATTCCAGGTCGTAGCGTTCCTTGATCCTGGTGTGTTTCGTGAGGCTCACATCGAAGTGCCGCTGCCACGGAAGATAAATGAAGCAGTTGCATCCTAACTGGCCCGCCGGCGCCGGTCCGATGTACGGTGCGTTCTGGTCAATCTGCGTATACTGCAGCCCGTTCACGCCGAAGGCCGCCTGCGTGTTTGTGATCAGGCTCGTGTTGTTCCCACTGTTAATGCCGGCCGTACCTCCCGCCGCCGCCACCTGCGCCGTTGGAGGCGGCAGGTAGTAGACAATTCCACCGTTGGGCCCGGCGTAGCCGGTTTTATAGATCCCGACTTCCGACTGCAACTGCGAAAGCGTAATATTGTGCAGTAGCACGCCCCCGTTCGCGTTCTGATTCACCGTTGCGTAACTCGCCAGCTGAATCGGCGTTCCGGACTGCAATCGCGCCACTCCCGCTAATTGCCATCCCGATATCAGGCCGCCCACAAAGCCGCTCTTCGAGGAAAGCATGGCCTTGCCTTTGCCGAAAGGCAGTTCGTAAATCGCGTTGAACTTAAGCGCGTTGCGGATATCGAACGGCTCCGGCGACTTGTCCAGCGCCAGATTACGAATGGTCAGCGCCGTGGAATTGTCGATGGAGCTGTTACTTGCGCCAATCGCCAAAGCCTTCGAGAACACATAGCTGCCATCTACCTGAAAGCCCGATGCCAGCCGCCGGCGAATTTCAATCTGACCCGCGTCATAGTAAGACGAGCCCGTGTTGTTTAGCAGAAAAACGCTGGCGCCCGCCGTCGCCGGATTTACCTGGAAGAGATTAACCGGGAACCCAGCCTTGGTCAAGTTACCCATGCGCGTGGTATTGCCGTCGATAGCGGCGGCCAACGTTCCCGCCTGGTTGTAAATCAAGTTATTGGCGGTTGTCGTATCCGAGGAAGATCCGATCGCCACCGGGATGATCGAGAGGTTCCTCTGCCCCGGCAGTCCCTGGTTTCCGAAGTTAATCGACGTCGGCCCTGTGCTCGCGCCCGCCACTGCGCCCGTACCCGTGCTGCGCGCGATCAGCAGGTTATTCTGCGCATTGAGGAAGTCCGTAAGGAAACCGTTCTCATAGATATTGGTTTCATTCAGGTTCAACAGCCGCCACAAATCCGTTCCGTGGTTACCTGTGTAGCGGATTTCCATCACTGTATTTCGTGAGAGTTCGCGCTGAATGCCGATGTTCCAGCTTTGCACGTACCCCATCTTCAGGTTCGGATCGAAGTCGTACAGCGAAACGCCCGCCAGAGACGGCGGCAAAGTCGCCGTGCGGCTCGGCAGCGTCGGATCGCTGAATTGCACGCTGCCCGCCGGACCGAAGTTAGCCGGGAACGTCGAGTTGCTAACGTTTGTGCTCAAGGTCAGCCCCGGGTTCGAGCCCCAGATTTGGGTAAACACGTTGAAGCCTTCGCGCACCGTGGAAATGTTGTATCCGCCGCGGATTACCGTCGCTCCCGCATGATGCCCGAAGATGGCTCCCAAAACTCCTTCCATCGCCGGCGCCTGCCATGCCAAGCCGATGCTCGGCGCCCACACCACCGGCAGATCGTAGCCCGGCGATTGGTTGGCCGGAACAAGCGTCGGATTCTGGCCCGTCAGCACGCCCGGGGCGAATAAGTTACCCACGCCGGAAACTCCGTAGATGCCCGCGATGCCGCCAACCGAGTTGTATAGGTTGTTGGTGTTGATGAACTGTCCCTGCTTTTCGGCTCGTAATCCGATGTTGAGCGTGAGCGTCGGCGTCACCTTCCACGTATCCGTCACAAAGAAGCCGAATTCCCGCACCTGATCGCGATCCACCGGCGGCGCGCCGAACTGGTATTGCCCTTGCGAAACTTCTGCTACCTGCGAACTGATCGAAGAAACGCGGCCCGTCAGATTGGAGTAAAGGTTCTCGGCCTGCGTCAACTGCGTTTGGCTGGCGCCGGGGAAGTTCGCGGCGCTGAACAGGTTGGTGGCGCCTGTAATAATCGGGTCGCCGTTCGCCGCGCCGAATGCGATCTGCGGCATCACGGAAGTGAAAGCCACCGATTGGAAAACATTGATCTGGTCGAAGTTGCCACCGAAGCTGAGCTGGTGCGATCCCTTGATCCAGGAAACCGTGTCCGCAATGTCTTTTACCGGAGCGTTGCGACGCTGGGCGCTGGTCGAAGACGTCACTCCGCTCAGCCCGGCGAAGGTCGGAATATACCCGCGCCACGTGCTGTACAAGCCGTCGTTCAACGCGTCGAAGAAGAGCACGGTCCCGCCGTTCAAGCCTCCGCGCCATTCGTTCGTGACCGTCGAAGACAACACCGAACGCAGCGTCAGCGTGCCGTCGAAGCGGTTGCTGCGTTGCCCGGTTTCCACGTCTGAGCCCAGCACCGTGCCCGTACCCGGATAAATCGGCACGACGTTGTTTAGAAAATCGGGCGTGGCCAGGTAATGGTCGAAATTGTAGACCAGCGAGAGGTGATGCTTTTCCGTAACGTTGTAATCGATGCGGCTGGTGGAATACCAGTTACTCTGCAGTCCGTTCGGCTGATAAGTGAGCGTCTGCGTCGTGTAGTCGCCGTTAGTCGAATTCGGCTTCAGGATTCCATTCGAGCTCAACTGGTTGATCTGGTTGAACGTCTGCATCAGCGTCGGGTCCGGAGACGTCGCAAAGGGCCTGACGCTCGCCGGCAGCGAAGCGTTTGCCTGCGCGGCCAGTTGGTATAAGTTCACGGTATTCACCTGTCCGTTGGCGGCCCATTGATAATTTCCCTGGAGCGCCTGCGGACTCAGAATCGTACGCGTGTAATTCTGCGTTCCCGGCAGCCGGTAGACTTCGTAGTTCGTGAAGAAGAACAACTTATTCTTGATGATCGGGCCGCCCACGTGGCCGCCGCCCTGGTTGAGTTTGATGATGTCCCGCGGCGTGCCGATCTGATTGTTGAAAAAATAGTTTGCGTCGAGATCCGTGTTCCGGGTCTGCCAGAACACGCCCCCGTGGAATTGGTTGGTGCCCGAGCGCGTGATGAATTTGATCTGCGCCGCGCCTTGGCCGGTGCTATCTACGCCCGCGGCCGACGTGCTCATGGTAACTTCGTCCACGGCATCCACCGGCGTATAAACGTAACTGAAGAATCCATCGCTCGACTTGAGCATATTGTCTTGCGTGTTCATTCCGTCGATGGTGACGTTGAGCGCCCCCTTCGGAAGGCCGTTGATGGAAGAACTCCGCGGAGTGGTCGGAGTTTGCGTCCCCGGCTCATTCACCAGCAGTTCCACGGCGTTGCGCGTGGCGAACGGCAGGTCCGTCAATTGCCGCCCGGACATGGTATTGCTCAACTCAGCTGAAGTCGCTTGCACAATCTCGGCGCCGGCGGCCACCTCAATGGTCTCGCTGGTTTGTCCCACTTCGAGCTTGACCGGAACCGTCGCCGGTACGCCTGCCTGCATGCTGATATTGCTGGCGTTGGCCACCCGGAAGCCAGCCTTGTTTACCGTTACCTGATAACTTCCCGCTGGCAGGGAAGGCACGGCCCATTCGCCGCGGTCATTAGTTGTGGTACGGGCTGAGAAGTCCGTATTAGTGTTCTTAACTTGGATTTCAGCGCCCGGTACTGCGGCGCCGCTGGGATCTGTAACTGTTCCATTCATTGGAGCAGTGTTCCCCTGGGAAAATGCAAGCATAGCGCTGCAAAGCAACAGCGCCCCAAAAGACAGGATCACTCTCATGGCTAACCTCGTTAGTAAAGAATTTATCCAACTCCCTCATGCGCAAACATCGACGACCGGCGACCAAAGCGACAAACAGGCCGGTAATATCCCGCTGCTTCCCCTACTTAAGTAGCGCGAAATTTTCGGCCCCGTCCACTTCGCGTCGAAACGAACCAAGGCGGAGAGCCCAGGCTGGCGCGAGCGTTCGCGCCTTCGTTCGGCATGAAATGCTTTTTTCTAGAATACAGCGGGATGAGCGGATTTGGTATTAGTGCGTGCAGTGTTTCGATTAGTGAAATGACGAATTAACAATCTGTGGGCGGTTCATCACAATGTGAAATGGCTACGACAGTTAGTGTGATGCGTCAATCCCCGGCTTTCGCCTCGAGCGTCACGTAGAGATCCCCGAATTGGTCTGCGTTCCGGACGTTCGGAAGGCCTTGCCCGGCCATCCTGATGCGCGTTCCCATTTGACTGCCGGCGGGTACTTTCAACTCGAGCGCCTTTCGTGTTCCCAGCGGCGGCAATGTGAGCATAACTCCACGGCGCGCCGCAGCTTGTGAGATGGGCGCGACATAGTAAAGATCGTTGCCTTGCCGGGTATATTTAGGGTGCTCGCCCACCCTAAGTGTGAGATACAGATCCCCCGCCTTCTCTCCCGGCTTGGCGCCGTCCACCACCTCGCGGATACGAAGGCGCGTTCCACTGTCTATGCCTGGTGGAACTCTGACCTGAAGCCTTTTGCCCAGCGCCTCCACAGTCTTGACGGCGCCGGACATCGCCTCTTCAAAAGTGACCGCGAGATCGAGCGTGACGTCCTTGCCTCCCGCCTGCGCCTTTTCCCCCCGGGCTGCGCCTGCGCCCTTCGATGCGCCAAAGAACTGCGAGAACATATCCCGGAACCCTGTGGGCGCCTCAAAGGCCTCGGGGACCTCGGCCTGTGGAGTCGTCTCCGCGGCGTCCGTTTCAGGGGAAATTTCAATGCGCGTTAGATCCACGGCATCCAGGACTTGTTTATGACCACTCGCCTGATCCTCAGCGGTTACCGTCAATAATAAGGACGGGTCGACGACGGTCGTGATCTTGATTTGCGGAATGCCGCGCTGAGCCGGAGGAATCCCGTCCAGCACAAACACCCCTACCAGCACGTTATCTTTCGCCATGGCGCGATTCCCGATCGAAAGCTTCACCTCGACCTGGCTCTGATTGTCCGCCGCCGTCGAGTAGGTCTCGCTCGCCTCCGCGGGCAACCGCGTGCCTTTCTTCAAGAGCGGCGACGCCACGCCTCCCAGCGTCTCAATGCAAATCGTGAACGGCAATTCTTTGGCGACCGGTCTCTCGGTCTCGGCCGTCGCCTGCGCCCGCTCCACTTGCTGCACCGTCGGAGCCTGTGCGCTCGGCCCTGCCAGAATTTTCTCGAGCACCCGCACGAAGCTTTCCAGATCCGCGTGAAAACGCGCAAATGAGACATCGTGAGCATTCCGCCGCGCTAGCGCCGTCAGGTCCGCCGGCAGCTCCCGCGCATCCGGCATCTCGGCGCCATCCACCAGAATCGGAATCACGCGGATGTTGCGTTGCAGGGCCGCCGCCACCTCCACTCGGATGAGGTCCAGCGGATCGTCCAACCGCCGCTTCCCCGATTTGTCCTGCGCCGACAGCCACCCCGGCCCGATAATCGCCAGCAGGATGTCGCACACCCCGACGATCTGGCTGATGCGCAGCACAAAATCCTCGCCCGGATCGATGCTGCTCACGTCGAAGAAGATGTTATCCCGGCCGAGCACTTTCGCGATCTCGTCGTAGATGCGTCCCGCCGCCCACTTCGTATCGCTCCGCCGGTAACTGATAAAGATTCGCGTCATCGGTGCGCCGGAACGGCGCGTTTTTCAGTCTAGCCGAAAGCCGATGAGAATCGCTCAATTCTCCGACGGTTTTTCTGCGCTGTCGATCACTAGCACTTCCATCGGCCCCTTTTGCGCCTCTAGCCTCAGTCCCATTTGCTCTTGCAGCGCCGTAAATAGCGAAGGCCGCGTCGAATCCTCCCCCATATCCGGATACCACTCCAGCGTCCAGTCATAGACGCCGTGTAAGCCCGTTTTATCCAACACGATTCGCCCCAGTTGATTCCCCAGGTTGCTCGCCAGAATCGAAATCGGCTCGTTGCCGCCCGTCATCGACACTCTGCCCGGCCCCTTCCGCGTATTGATGCTCGGCTTTCGCGTTTCAATGCTCTCTTTGAATTTCGGGCCATTCTTGTCGAGTACCAGGCCATAAACCGAGGTCTCGCGCGTCTCCCAATGAACCTTGAGCCGGAAGCGCTCCGCCAGCAGGCTCTGCAACAGCAGCTTGAATTGCTCCTGCGAGATCTCTTCGCCGCCGCCCGTCGTCGCCACGATGTCGTACATCTCCGAATCGCCCCAGCGCGGCTGGCCCGCGAGTTGGAAGCCCAGGATGCCATAGGCGTTCCGGACAAGCGTGATCAGCGACCCATTAGTCACCGTGAGTCTGCCACCCGAAATTTGGATCTGCGTGTTCACAGACCCACTCAGATTCCGTCGGATCGACGCCACTTCGAAGGCCGGCGCCGATTGCGCCCGCGCCCCACACGAAAACAACCCCGCCATCCCGGCAATCGCCGCCATCCGCCTGTAGTCCGAAAACCTCAAAGTTCACCTCGGAAGCGTATACTGCCGATCCGCAATTTCGTTACGGAAGGTTGGGGGCGAGCGTCGGAATTTAGTTGCCGTGCTGACAACCACGTTAATATCGGTACGGCGCCGGCGAAAAATATGCCTCACGATCTTGCCCTCCAACTCTCACGATTAATCGAACGGGAGCTGCCTTCTCTCCGCGCGTTAACCGACGCGCAAGCGGCCATCCCCCGCGCCGCCGGCAAATGGTCCGCCAAGGAAGAACTGGGCCACTTAATCGACTCCGCCGCCAACAATCACATCCGGTTCGCAGGCGGCGCGATCCAGCCGGAGTTCCGCGGCTCCGGTTACGCCCAGGATGATTGGGTCCGCGTGCACGGCTATCGCAACATGCAGTGGGAAGTCATCGTTGATTTCTGGTTTCGGTACAACACCCTGCTCGCGGTCCTGGTAGATGGAATACCGGACGACCGCCTTCAGATCCGATGCGCCATTGGCTCCAACCCGCCGGTCACGCTCGGATTTCTGATTGAGGACTACGGGGTGCACATGCAACACCACATCGACCAGCTCCTGCGCCGGGAGATCGTCACCAAATATCCTGCCGAGGCGATTTGAAGCCGCGAGAAGCGGGCCCGTTCAGGACTACGGCTTACTTGCCGTTCATCCTGGTCGCGGTGAAGTGAATCGGCGTGTGCTCTTCCGTGCTGCTATCCGTAGTCATGGTGAACTGGATAGTCTGGCCGTTAATGATTCCCTTGTAGTAATGCTTGTCTTGGGTGGTGGTCTCGTCGGATCCCTTCATGGAAAGGGTCTTGGTCATGAAATTGACCCGATTTCCCGTGATCTTTCCATCCACGATGGTTCGTCCACTTCCGTCACGATCGCCCAGAAACCCCGCCATCCCCGACAACTCGCGGCCATCGACTTCAAAGTCAAATATCTCCTTGTAGCTGTCGCCCCAATCGTACTTCACCGTCGCGGTCCATTTGCCCGAAATGTCCGCCGCATGCGCCGCGGATTCCTTGGTTCCGTTGCCCTCGGTGGGGCGCGCTGGGACCTGTCTCTCCGCCGCGCCGCTCTTTGCAATTGGCGCTGCGGGCGTCGCGCTCGGTTGCGAGCTAACGGTCTGCTTAGGGTGCTGAAGCATCAAAACGGCCGACGCCGCGAGTACCGTTGCGGCGCCGAACAGAATCGCCGGCGTTGACCATCGCGATTTTACCTTCGCCTTGGCGCCCTCGCCGCGCCGCGTCTTCTGCAGAAGATCGATCAACTCCTGCGCATCCGTATGAAAAGTTGCGTCGCGGATCTCGATCGCCTGGCGCTCGCACAGCGGCCGCAGCCCAGTCGGCAGATCGTTCGGCGCCGGCATGGTTGCTCCGCCCACCAGCGCCGGAATGACGCGAATCCCGCGCTCGAAGGCCCTCTCAATCTCGATCCGCAACAGATCCTGAGGATCGTCCAGCCGGCGCTTCCCGCGCTTGTCGGTAATCGTCACCCAGCGGCTGCCGATCACTGCGATCAGTGTGTCTGAGATGTCGATCTTCTGGTCGATAATGGCCGTAAAATCGTCGCCGCCCTCGATCGTATCGAGGTCCATGTAGGTGTTCTCCCGGCCGACGTGCGCGCTCAGGATATCGAACAACCGCCCCGCGTAGCCGGCGCTATCGTCGCGGCGGTAACTGATAAATACTCCTGCCAGGGTCGTTCCTCCCTCGTTACAAACTCGCAAAAATTATATCGGATTTCGCGATGAGGCCGCCGCCGGACCGTCGCGCGTAGGTCCCGGACGGTGGTATGGTAATTGGTATGGCGATGCAAAAGATCACCATCACTCTGGGCGACCCCCAGGTCAAGGAGATTCGCGCTCTGGTAGCGGCCGGCCAGGCGGCAAACGTTTCTGCTTTCGTGCAGCACGCCGTTCGTGTTGCTCTGCACGACGCGGCAGGATGGAAAGAAATGCTGGGTGACGCATTGCGTCAAACCGGTGGCCCCTTGACCAAAAACGAACGCGCGTGGGCTGACTCGCTCCTCTCTCCGCGGGCGCGGAGGACGGGCACGAAAAGACGGAAGGCCGCGTGAGCGGCATCGCCTTCGACGCTGGCGGGCTGATCGCATTAGACCGGAACGATCGGCGGGTGCTTGCATTGGTCGCGCGCGCGGCCGAACGTGGATTGCGAATCACCATCCCGGCGACGGCGCTGGCCCAAGCCATTCGCAACCCTGCCCGGCAGGTGCGGCTCTCGCGGCTCATTCGACAGGCCGGTACGGACCTGATTGCCCTCGACGGGCCGGATGCGACGGCCGTTGGCCTCCTGTTGGCGCAAACCGCGGCGGCAGACATCGTCGACGCCCACGTCGTTGTTTGCGCGCGCAGGGCTGGACAGGCCGTCATCACCAGCGATGCCGCCGATCTCAGGCGACTCGCTCCCGAGCTTCAGTTGCTGGCCGTATAACGAACAATCACATTCGGAGTTTTATGCCTCCGCCCGGTTATAGTGAAGCGGAATGGAGGATTCTCATGTCGAAAGTCTGGTTGGTCACCGGCAGCGCCAGCGGGTTGGGCCGCCACATCGCGGAAGCCGTGCTCGCATCGGGTGATCGCCTTGTCGCCACCGCGCGCGACCCCCGCCGTCTCGACGATCTGGCCGCGAAGTATGGCGATCAGGTTCGCACTGCGCCCTTGGATGTCGCGGATGAGGATAACGCCCACGCCGCGGTCCAAGTCGCCGTGGAAGCGTTCTACCGTCTCGATGTCGTCGTGAACAACGCCGGCTACGGCGATATCGCGCCCTTCGAGCAGTTGAGTTCCGAGAGATTCAAGGGGCTGATCGATACCAACTTCTACGGCGTCGTCAACATGACCCGCGCCGCGCTACCGGTCATGCGCAGGCAAAAGAGCGGCTGCATTCTGCAGATTTCGTCGGTAGGCGGCCGCCTCGCCCGCCCCGGCAGCGCCGGATATCATGCCGCCAAGTGGGCCGTAGGCGGCTTCACCGAGTCTCTCGCCCAGGAAGTGGCGCCCTTCGGGGTGAAAGTGTGCGCCCTCGAACCCGGCGGCATGCGGACCAACTGGGGCGCGCGCGCCAACAAAGACATGCCCGAGCTACTCCCGGATTACGAGCCGTCCGTAGGCGCGGTAGCCAAGGCCCTGGAGTCATACTGGGGCCACGAGACCAGCGATCCCGCCAAAGTCGCGCAGCTCATCCTTCTCCTAGCCGCCAGCGACCAGCTGCCCGCGCATCTCCTGCTGGGCAGCGATGCCGTGACATACGCCGCTCAGGCCGAAGCGACCCGCGCAGCAGACGCCGAGCGTTGGCGGGAGATCAGTGTGTCGGCGGATGCAGATGCAACGGGCGCATTGCCTACAGTTAGATTCTGAGCGGAAGCGCCTCGGAGTCGGGCATAGAGACGCCGAGCCTTCGATGAATGTGATGGACTCACTCTGATGTCTCACGCCGTTCGGCTGGAACCGCGCGGAAGGGCGCGCTTCCAAGGTATTTCGTCGGGCCATGTATCGCGAAAAGCCGACTCTAAGGTTCCAGCTGCGAATAAAATGCGGCCCTATTCGGTAAACCTGTCATATATCGCCTGCGCCTGCTCGCCATGGGTATTCTTTTTGCTGATCGTGTCCGATAGGGGAGACTGAATCACTAACTTGCGCCATCTGCTCTTAATCTGGTCCTGATCCAGGACGACTTCGTCAAGAGTCGTTCGCAGGCGCTCGGCCGCCTGCCTGATAGCTTCGCCCTTGATACGCACTGCAGGTTCCATGTCGATGGGCATGATCAAATCGATCCCCTTTCAGTCGGTGATCTGTGCCATCGAGTAGAAATCCTGCAAATATTCCCGGGCGCCAATCCTCGAAGTAAAATTCGATCCCGACTCGTCCGTACCTAAGTTCCTTCGGGTGCCGATTCTCTGCGGAAGCCAGACCAGCAGGTAGGAAATCCCAAGGCCATTTGTCGGAGGAAAGTCCTTTGGCTAATTCGTAGCATTTCTGAGGAACGCGTAAAGCGTGAACGTAGGCCGCTATTCGATCGAGCGATAAGGGCTCTTGCGGGCCAAGATCCTGTTCCTTGAGAAACTCGAGGAATGAAGGAATACTTTGATCGGCTTCACTGAAGGGAGAAAGAATGTCGAATACTTCGTCCCATCTGAACACGCGATCGCCTTACTCCAGCGCCAAGGCATTCTGGCCAGTGCTCGGAGAAATGAAGATCAGACGAGCCCCCAATTCTAGATGTCGATAAGTCGCAAGCTGTTCCAGATCCGCGACACTATCCCACTTATTTTCCACAAGAATGAGGAACGATGTTCCAGTCGCATACCGCTCGCGAATTATGATGTCTGGGTACACAACTGTCGATTTTCGGCCTGCGCTTCGAAATGGTACTTGCGCTCTGACTTCAAAGGGTTCGCAGAGCTCGCTGACAGATTTTCCAAGAAAACTCGCCGCGACTGCGGCCGCTGCTTGCGGACTCCGCTCCAGCACATACGCGAGAGAGGCGGCCAGGTAGTTCTCTTTGGGTGTCTTTCCCTCGCGAGGGCGATGCGCGAATAGGGTGTAAAGATATTTTGGTTTGACACGGTCAATCAGTTTAGCACCGATGATTGGCAGGTGATTCGCCCAGGCTCTACTCAGCTGGACGGAGAGAGGCCGCAACATCGCCCTCATCAGTCTCTACGAAACCGCATCCAGCGCGAGGCGTTTCTCACGCCACTCGATCTTTCACAACCGAATATCCCTGCCCGTCACCCAGGGAAGCCCGAGTGTCTCCCGCAGGCGCGAAGCGCCGTAAGCCCCGCCTGCTATACCTTACGCGCCGACGCGCTCACCAGAATCGGCCCGCACACAGTCCCGCCGATCCGCACGCCTTCCTCGCGCAGTTGCTCCGCCAGCGTCTCCACGTCGATCCCCGCCGTCGCCATGCCCAGCGTTTCCATCTTCGGCAGCAGCGTCCGCATTGTCTCCGCGAACCATTCATAGATGATGCTGTCCGGGCCGCCGCCCACCGGCGATTCCACCCGGCATCCCGGATTCTCCAAACCCGCGTCCGCCAGCAACCCGAACAGCCGCATCCCCATGTCAGCCGCCGGAACCGCCCGCGTAAATAACTCGACGAACAGGTCTCCGCACCGGTCCGTCAGCGGTTTCGGAGGATGTGGGTAGAGCCTGTGCGCAAGATCGAAATCCTGAAACGCCACGATGCCGCCCGGCCGCACCAGCGATGCCGCATGCCGCATCACCGCCCCCGCGTCCTGCGTGTGGATCAGAATCAGCCGCCCCACCACCGCGTCGTAAGGCGCGCCCTCGCCAAACTCCGCGATATTGCCTTCCACGAAGGCCGCGTGGGCCAGCCCTTCGGCCGCCGCCCGCCCGCGCGCGATCTCGAGCGCGCCCGGGTCGATATCGACTCCAGTCACGCTGCCCGATGCGCCCACTATCTGCGCCGCAAGGAGCGAAACCTCGCCCACCCCGCAGCCCAGATCGAGCACGCGCATCCCCGGCGCAATGCCCGCCCGATGAAAAAAATCTCGCGTAATGGGGTTGAGCGCCTGCGCCTGCAGCGAGAGCCGCCGGCGCTCATGGTCCGTGTGCCCCATCACGTACGAATGCGAAGTCGAAGACATCGCCGTAGCCTACCACGACGTAGGCCAGGCCTTCAGACCGCAGCGAGCTTTAGCTTGCCGTCCCGCTACTTCGTCCCCACCACCACGATCGAGAACGAATCCGGAATCATCGGCGCTCTTCCGCCGCCCTTCTTCTGCCCGCCCGGCGCAGGCGTCGCCGGAGCCGCCGGCGGAGCCCCATACTCGGCCGTGATCGCCAGCACGTGATTCGTCTTCGTATCCACCGTCATCGTTCGCGCGCGCGGCAGCGTCTTCACCTGGTCCGCCGTGAAGCTCGTCGGCCCCTTTACCTTCACTACCGTCAGCGTGCCGTCCCCGCCATTCGAGCTGTACGCTTCCATCGTGTTCGGATTGAAGCCGCCGCCATCCGTTCCCGGTCCGATCGGCAGCGCGTCGACTACCTTGCCATCCTTCGCGCTCACCACCACCATCATCGCCGGGTCATGGCACGTTGCGAACAACAGGCCGTTCTTTGCGTCATAGCCCAAACCGGCTGGTCCTTTACCCTTCGATGAGATGTCGTAAGTCGCCGTCACCTTCATCGCCTTCGCGTCCACCGCCGCGATTGCGTCCTTATCTTCCAGGTCGATCCATACGTGGCCCTTGCCGTCGCTTTGCGCCTGTTCCGGAATGCCGCCGAGATCGTCTATCGTTCCCGCTACCGTTCCGTCTTTGGCGTCGATCAGCGTCACGTGCGGCTTGGCATGGCTGAGGATCCACACCCGATCGTTATACGGGTCGAACATGATCCCATCCGGATTGCCCGTCACCTCGATCGTCTTGATCGTCTCCAGTTTTTCCGTGTCGAACATCGTCACCGGCTTGCTGCTCGCGAATCCATGATGCGATTTCGGATCCACCGCCACCCCGTGCCCGCCCGATTTCGGAATGTCGCTCAGCGGAGCCAGCGTGTCCAGGTTGAATACCGTGATGCGCGGGTTGGCGCCCGTCCGCGGAATGTAGAGCTTGCGCCCGGCCACGTCCGCGTATACGTAGTCGAAGCCTCCGTCGCCGCCCACCTTGGCGACCTTCAGCACTTTGTTGCCGGAATCCTGCGCCATTGCCAGAGCTGCTATCGTCGCCAGCCCCAACGCCGTTACGATACGTGCCTTTTTCATGTCGTTACTCCTTGTTTCGAATCGTTAATGCCTGCCGCCGATCGCCGCGATCGCCAGCGCCAGAAATCTCGCGTCCATATCTAGAACGCTCCCGTCAAGGTTTGCAGGGTCGCCACCGCCAGCTTGTAGCGCGTGAGCCCGTCGTCATACGCGATGCGCGCCTGCGTCAGCGTGACCTGCGCATCCACTACTTCCTGCGCCGTCGCCTCGCCCGCCTGATAGCGCAGCAGCGTCAGCCGCAGGTTCTCCTGCGAAAGCTCCACCGAATGCCGCAGCGACGCCAGTTGCGCCACTGCCGCCTTCGCTTCCAGATAGAACGAATTCAGGTTGCCCAGCAGTTCGCGCTGCGTGAACGTGAGATCCGCGCGCGCCTGCTGCAGCCGGAACTCGGCTTGTTTCACCTTGCTGCGCGCCGCGCCCCACGTCCACAGCGGAACCGTCAACTGCGCTTGCGCCGCGCTGCCCAGCAGGTTGTTGTGCTCCGGGTCGTGAATCGCGAACTGGTTGGCGTTGATGCCGAAGAAGTAGTCGAACGAAAGCGAAGGCAGCATCGCCGCGCGCGCCGAAGAGATCTCATAGGTCTGCTGCAGCACCGCCGCTTGCGCCGCCCGGATATCGGGGTTGTTGTTGCCGGCCATCGTTTGCGCCTGCGCGAAATCGGGCAACGTCGTTGCGCTTTCGAGATCGTCGACCACCGTGAAGTCCTGCCGGTAATCCGGGAAGATCAGCACCGCCAGCGCGATCCGCGCCTTCTCGCTCGCCAGTTCCGCATCCTGCACATCGCGCTGCCGCTGTTCCACCTGGATCTCCGCCTTCACCACGTCCGCGTGCGCCGCCTCTCCGCCCTGCTCGAGTTTGGTGGTGAGATCGAGAAACCGTTGCGCTTCATCCAGGCTGGTGTGCGCGTGCGCAGTCTTGCGCCCGCTCACTGCCATTGCGTAATAATCCTGCGCGACGGTCGCGATAATCCCTCGCGCCGCCACATCGGCTTGCGCCTTGGCCACCGCTTCCGCCGCCATCGCGCGGTGGTAGTCCGCGCGCTTCACCGGCGCGTAAATATCGCCGTGGACCTGCGCCAGGTCGTTATACACATGCGGCCCGTCGTTCGAGACATAAACCCCCGTCGGCGTCCCGTTCGGCTGCGTATAGATGAATTGGCTGAGCCCCTGCACTTGCGGCAGCATCGCCGCTTTCGCCTGGACGGTATCCTCATGCGCGATCCGCGCCGCCAGCGTCGCCGAAAGCAACTGCGGATTCACCGCGCGCGCCCGCGCCAACGCATCCTGCAAAGTAATCTGCAGCGGCGCCCCGGTCTGCCCGATGGCACACCAAGCCACCAGCCCCGCCCACGGCAAAAATCGCGGCATTAGACCGCCCAGTATATGACTCTCAAGATGAATAGAGGATGAACACTTGCCCTTGCGCACCGCCGACGCTTCGGTCATCATGACTAGCCATGCCAGAATCCGCAGCACTCAACCGCTACAACATCGTCGCCTTCGTCGCCATAGTCGACGTGGAGCGCGCCAAGGCGTTCTATCGCGACACCCTCGGCCTACGCCTGGTGAAAGAGGAGCCGCCGTTCGCCATCGTCTTCGACGCCAACGGCATCATGCTGCGCCTCGGCATGGCGAAGGAACTGCCGCCCGCGCACGGCACGGTATTAGGCTGGCAGGTTCCCGACGCGGAAGCGGCAGTCAAGGACTTACTACGCGCAGGCGTCACCTTCGAGCGCTACGGCTTTATGCAACAGGATGAGCTCGGCATTTGGACAGCGCCCGGCGGCGCCAAAGTCGCTTGGTTCAAGGATCCCGACGGCAATATACTCAGCGTCTCCGAGCATCCAGAATAGGAGCTCAGACCTCTACCGCGGCAGTGTCACCGTAAACACGCTGCCGGCGCCGGGTTCGCTCGCCAGTTCAACCGCTCCGTGGTGCGATTCCGCGATCCACTTCACGATCGCCAGCCCCAGTCCGAATCCGCCGTTGCCGCGCGTGCGGGCTTTGTCGGCGCGGAAGAAGCGCTCAAAGACGTGCGGCGCGGCTTCGGGCGCGATTCCGATGCCGGTGTCCGAAATGCGCAGTAGCACTCCGTCTTCGCGGCCCTCCAATTCCGCCGCCACGCGGCCCCCCGCCGGCGTGTAACGAATCGCGTTGTCGAGCAAGTTCAGCGTCATGCGGCGCAGCAGTTCTTCGTCGCCGCGGAACGGCAGGTCCGGCGTCGCGCGGCAGGTCAGGTCAATACTCCGCGCAGCCGCGAGTGATTGCACCGAACGGCAACATTCGGCCAGCAGATCGTTCCAGTAAAATTCCTGGGTCTGCAGCCGAACGCGGCCGGCGTCGGCGCGCGCGAGATTCAGCAAATCATCCACCAGGCGTGAAAGCCGGCGCGATTCGTCCAGAATAATCGCCAGCGATTCGCGGTATTCAGCCGGGCTCCGTTCGTTCGTCAGCGCCACGTCCGCCTCGCCGCGGATGACCGCGATCGGCGTGCGCAGTTCGTGCGACGCATCCGCCACGAAACGGCGCATGCCTTCAAACGATTGGTCGAGCCGCGCCAGCAACTCGTTAAAGGATGCTGCCAGCGTGGTCAATTCCGCCGCCGCGTCGCCGATTTCGAGCCGCGCGTCCAGATTGCTGCCCGTGATGCGGCTCGCTTGCGTGGCCATCGCATCGAGCGGCCTCAGGTTGCGCCCCGCGAACCAGTATCCCCCTATCCCAGCGAGCGCCAACATGAGCGGCAGCGCCAGCAGCAGAGCATGGCGCACCGCCGCCAAATCGGAGTTCATCCCATCGAGCGGCTCCACGGCGATCGCCGTAAACTTGCGGCCCTGTGCGTCAAATCGATGGATCGCGGCGCGCATTCCTGGAACGCCAAATGAGCCCTCTGCGGCCCTGGCGCGCGCGATCGCCTTCGCGTCGAATGGTGAACTCAACGCCAGCGCGCCGGCGTCGTCCAGCAGCGCGACTTTGCCCGCACCCAACCGCATATTGGACACGGCATCGGGCGCGGCCACCTTGGCGTCGCCCTTCGACTCTTCCATCTCATCCTGGAACAGCGCGGCCGCGGTGGCGGCTTGCGAAACTAGGTTCTCGTCCAGGCGGCTGGTCAGGGTACGCGCGAGCACGCCGTAAAGCCCGGCGGTGAGCGCCGAAAAGAGCAACGCGAAGCTCACCAGATACCAGGCTGTCAGCCGCAGCCGGAAGCTCTTAATCATCGGTGGCCTCCATGGTCGCGCTGAGCACATACCCCTCGCCGCGCCGCGTATGGATCAGGCGGCGCGCGAACCCCGCGTCGATCTTGGCGCGCAGCCGCCTGATATACACATCGATCACGTTCGAAAACGGATCGAAGCTCTCATCCCAAACATGCTGCGCGATCTGTTCGCGGTCCACCACGCGATTCTGATTCAACACCAGAAATTCGAGCAGCGAGTATTCCTTCGCGGTGAGGTTCACGCGTGCGCCGCCCCGCGAAGCCGCATGGCTGGCGGTGTTCAACAACAAATCCCCCGCACGCACCTCGGCCCCCCGCATCGCTTGCGGACGCCGCAAGAGTGCGCGCAGCCGCGCCAGCAGTTCTTTGAAGTCGAACGGCTTGGCCAGATAATCGTCGGCGCCGCAGTCGAGCCCTTCCACGCGATCGTCCACTGTGGCGCGCGCGGTCAGCATCAGAATGGGCGCGCGAAAACCGGAAGCCCGCATCTCGCGGCAAACCTGATAGCCGTCTTTCACTGGCATCATCACGTCGAGCACAATCACGTCGTATTCGTTGACCGATGCGTGATAGATCGCCTGTTCGCCATCGGTGGCGATATCGACGGCGTAAGATTGTTCGCGCAGGCCTTTGGCGATGAAACTGGCCACGCGCGCTTCATCTTCCGCCAACAGGATCCGCACGTACCCATTATCGTTCCGTCGCGGCCATGCGAGTGCGCCCTCGATTTCACAAATCATTTACATGGCGTTCGCGCGACGCCCGCTACCATCGTAGTCAGGTACCCCATTTTGGCGACTTTCCCGGTCATTCGCGAAGGTTCCGCGGTTCAAGATCCAGTCTGGCAAACCGTAGGCATTTGCGAACGCATTGCATCCACCGCCTTGCTCGTGGCGCTGAGCCCGCTCGTCGCGGCCTCCGCGGCAGCCATGGCGCTGGCCTCGGGGCGCTCGCCGCTGATCGCGCACCGGCGCGTTGGATGGCGCGGCGAAACCCTGTGGATGCTCAAGCTCCGCACTATGTGGGACCGCAAGCCCGCGAACAGTGAGCCACGCCTTGTCGAACGCATCGCCGAAGAAGCCGCCGATTGCAAAGACGAAGACGATCCGCGCGTGGGAAACGCTTTCGCCCGATTCTGCCGCCGCCATTCCATCGACGAGCTTCCGCAGCTCTGGCACGTGATCCGGGGCGAAATGTCGCTGGTGGGTCCGCGGCCGCTCACGTTGGCGGAATTGAGAAAGCACTACGGCCACGATGCGGCTGAGTTGCTGCAAGTGAAGCCTGGCTTAGCAGGTTTGTGGCAGGTTTCCGGGCGGAACCGTCTGACTTACGCGCAACGCAAGCAACTCGACTTACGATACGTGCGCCAGCGCTCGCTCGGTCTCTATCTGCGCATCCTGCTGCAGACCATTCCCGAGGCGCTGCGCGGCGCCAACTCCTGGTAAGTTGAACGCCGCTGATAAGCCAAGCGCCGCGACCGCCGTCTAGTTGCTGACGGCGATCGTGGTGGTGTTGATGCTGGTGATGCTCCCCATCTGAATCTGCAGTGGCACCGCGTTGCCGGTGGGAGTTCCCGTGGGCACGATGATATTGATCTGATATACCGCGGGGAAGCCTGGCAGCAGGCCGGAAAATACCACTTGTGCTTTGACGCCGCCCACAGTCACCACCGGCTGTGTCGTGGTGTTGTGAACCGTGGTCGCGTCGCCCGCGCCGTCGCTGATGGGCGGATTAACGGCGCCCAGGCCGGTCGCCAGAATCACGAGCGTTTGCGGATCGTTGATCTTCGCCGGGTGCGCGGCGGCGCCGGGGATTGACCCGGTGGGCGCTGCAAAGGCGAAATCCTGATTGCCGTACGCGACGGCCTGACCGCCGGTGAGGGCGAAAATGCCGGGCGCTAGGTCGGTGATCGCGACGGTTTGCGGCGCCGAGGAAGCGCTGCCGTTCTTAACTACGACTTGCGCCGAAGAAGTGCCCGCCAACTCATAAGGAAGCTGCGCATTGATCTGTCCCGAAGACACAAAATTCAGCGGCGCCGGAATGTTGTTGAATGTCACGCTTACGCCGCCTAGGGAATTCGACAACGGCACGCTGCTGGCGGCCGCCGAAGTAGACGCGAGATTGCTTCCAAAGATGGAGACGTAGGAGCCAGGGGCCACGGGCTGACCCACGGTGAAGCTTGCGCCATTCAACACGCCGCCGGAAGCCACCGAAGGCTGGGCGTATGCCGCCGCGCCCAAAGATAAGATTGCGAGGATAATCCCTATTGGTTTCAAAGCCAGTTCTCCTAGTTCGATCTTAGTGGACCCGGCGGCGCGATCCAACCTTATTGGCGCAGATTTTACTTCTGCAACTGCCCGCGAATTTCCGCTAATGTCAGCGTCACCTCGGGGTCTTTCCCGTGGTCGAGTCCGACGGCATGTTCGGCCTCCGCTCGGGCTTCCGTGGGGCGCGATTCAAGCCACAGCAGGCGCGCCAGCGTCCAATGCGGTTTGAACCAGTTGGGGCGCGCGGCAATGGCCCGGCGCAAAGACCGTTCCGCAGCTGTGTTATCGCCACGCATCGCGTCGAAGGCGGCCAGGTTATACCAGGCATTGAAAGGATCGTCGGCAGTTTGCGTGGCGCGTGCGGCCGCCGCTTGCGCCTGCACCACCGCTTGCAAACGGACGGCGGGATTCGACGTCTGCTGCGCCAGTCCGAGCGCGGCGCGCGAGTACCAAAGATCGGCCGCCATTTCGCCGGGCAGGAGCCAGCGCTGGTAACGCGCGTAGTGACTCGCGGCGCCGGCCGAATCGCCCTCCTTCAGGCGATCCTGCGCTTGCGCAAGCCAATGATCGGTCGCCAGAAGCCGCACGCCGAACGCAGCCAGCACGATTGCGAAGACCAGCGGAAGAATCCTCATCGGGCCGGTGCGTGGCTCGTGCCGGATCATCAACAGCCCACAGATCGTGTAGAGCAGCAATGCCGTGGGCGCGGTCATCACCGAGAACTGCTGCGTCACAATTCCCGCCGCGAGCGCCGCCGTGAGTCCCGCTTCGCGCGCGCGGAATCCGGCCATGAGGCTCGCGCCGCACAGTGCCGCCAGCGCGATCAAACCCACCGCGCCCTGTGCCGCCAATGCATCGAGGAACATGTTGTGCGGCGATTCATATTCGAAATCGGGAAGCTTCGACGCCAGTTCCGGCGATTCGAGACGCGTGAACTGCGCGGTGAACGTTTCGGGTCCGTAGCCCGCCAGCGGCCGCGCGGCCGCCATGCGCAACGTATCGCGCCACAACAGCGGACGTCCGCCGCCCGTCGGATCTTCCGCGAACCAGCGCGCGCGGCTGCGCAGATTCCATCCGGCAGGCGAAAAGTAAAAGACCGCCGCGACCGTGACGATCGCCGCTGCGATCGCCACAGCCCGGCGCGAGACGCGCCATCCGCTGAGCCAGAGCCACACCGCGCAGCCCGCCGCCAGGCCAACCATCGCCGCGCGCGTTCCGGTGAGCGCCATGGCGAACGCGCAGACCGCCGCCGCGGCCCAAGCGAGATTGCGCCACACCGGCAGCGCTTCCATCCGCGCCAAGGCCGCACACAAGATCGCCGCCATCGCCAGCCACGCCGCGAAGTAGCTCACGTACCCCATCGTTCCCGGCGGCCGCACGATGGTCCAGATGCCTTCGCCGATATGGTACGCGGCGGCGGGCAGCACCGGATCCCATCCAAAATATTGCGCGATTCCATAAGCGCCTGCGATCAGCCCGGATATCGCGACGCCGCGCAGAACAGGCCGCCTGGCATCCGCATTGCCCGCAATCAGCCACGCGAAGAGCAATGCAGCGGCATGCGGCACGAGTCCGAATTCGCGCCATCCCGTGCCGATCAGCGAGAGTCCTGGGCGGGTGGATACCGCGGTCGAGAGCACAAGCGAGACGAGGTTGAAAAGGATCAGCGCGGAAAACAATTTCGAAACGCGGATTCCGCGCGCGGCGATCAGTAACCCCGCCGTACCCAGCAAAGGACAACAACCTTGGGAGTAACATCGAAATAGAAGAGGTAACCCGGGGTGAGAATTAACGCGATCAGGCCAAGCAGGATGGCCTGCCACAAACTCATATCGACTACACTATCTCAGGGACCTGTGTGAGCGAGCCGATCGACGCATTTCGTTACATGAGTTACATCGCGTCGCGATGGCGCTGGATCGCTGCCAGTTGCGCTGTGGCGATGATCGCCGCATTTGTGATCGGGTCCGCGATGACGCCGCAATATACGGCCACCGCGCGCATTTTGATCGACCCTCCGGCGGGCGCGGATTTGCGCGCGGCTACGACCGCGGTAAGTCCCATCTATCTCGAATCGCTCAAGACTTACGAAGCGTTCGCATCGAGCGACAGCTTGTTTCAGAATGCGGTGGAACATTTCGGCCTGCGATCGCTTTTCGGCGCGCGGTCCATCGAGTCGTTGAAGAATCGTGTGCTCAAAGTCGGCATCGTCAAGAACACGCGCATTCTCGAGATCTCGGCGACGCTGCCCGATCCAAAGAGGGCGCAGGCGCTCGCGCAATTCGTGGCCGAATCCACCGCTTCCTTGAACCGAACCCTCGCCAACCAGGGCGATCTCGATCTGATTCGTGGCATCGAGGCCGAGGTGGCGAAGGCGCGGCAGAATCTGGATCAGGTGAACGCGCGTTCCGCGCAATTGCAGGCGTCGGAACCGGTGGCCGATTTGCAGGCCGGCGTGGAAGCGTCTTCGGACTTGCGCGGCAAGTTGATGGAGCAGATTCTCGACGCGCAAACGGAACTCGCCGGGGCTGCCGCGCGCGAAAAGAAAGCTTCGAGCTCCGAGCTGCCGCAAATTCGCAGCGAGCAGAGCGAGGCGCAGGCGCGCGTGGAAGAATTGCGCCGCCAAATCGATGGGCTGGACAAGAGATCGGCCGAACGGGATAAGACGCTGGGAACGCGCACAGCTCACCTCGAACAAATCGAGTCGGAGCGCAAGTCGGCGCAGGCGTCGTTTTCGGCCATCGAAACCCGGCTCACGCAGGCTCGCGGCGACGTCGGATACCGCGGGGAGCGGCTGACCATCATCGATTCCGGCGTGGTGCCGGAACGGCCTTCGGCGCCCAACACGCCGCTTTACCTTTTCGCTGCGCTGTTGCTGGGGCTGGCGCTTCCGATCTTCTATTTCGCGGTGGAGATCAACTTTCACGAAACGCGCGTGCCTCCGCGGCGGGGATTGCGAGCCTTGGCGCGCAACGAGTAGGCCATGGAAATGGGCGCCGGCTGGATCACGTTGTTCTTCTTTTCGGCGCTGCTGCTGCCGCCGCTCCCGGTTGCGTTGGGTGACTCGGGTCCGCACATCTGCCTGTTGTTTGCCGCCCTCGGCGGATTGCTGGGCGTGATGACGCTGCGGCACTGGCGCATCCGCCGCAGCGGATTGAACGCCTCGCTGACGGCGCTTTTCGGCGCTCTGTTTATAAGCGTGGCCATGGCAGCGCTCCATTCAGGCGGCGCGACGGCGGCGCTCAGCCTGGCGCGCGTGGCGCTGTTCGGCATTTCGATTTACGTTTTCTTCTACGCCGCTTATGGCCCGGTCGCGCTCGACGAAGGAAAAGCCGCGCGGCGTCTCTTCCTCTTCGCGGCATGTTCGGCGCTCTTCGCCTGCGTGGATTTTTACTATCAGTTTCCCGCGCCGGCGGGTTTCGAGCAGCAATTCGTCTGGCTGGAAAGCGGCGTCTTCCGCCGCGCACAGGGATTCTTTTACGAAGCCAGCACTCTTGGCAATCTGTGCGCGTTCTTTCTGGTGATGATCGCCGTGGCGCTCTCGCGCCCGCGTGAACAATCGCCGATTTCCCGCAAACTACTGCTGGTGGGCGGCGTGTTGTTTACGGGCGCATTGGTACTGTCCTTTTCGCGTGCTTCGGTCATCAACGTTTTGGTCTCGTGCGCGGCGCTGGCGTGGCTCAACCGGCAGCGCGTCCCGCTGCGGCGCGTGCTGCTGATTCTCGCCGGTTGTGCGCTAGGCGGCGCGGCGTTGGTGTGGCTGCTCGCGCCGAAAATCGCGGCCATGTATTGGCTCCGTCTCACGGCCACCGGCCAGTATTTCTTCTCCGCGACGGAACAGATCCTTTCCGGCCGCGTGGCGAGCTGGCGGACGTTGCTCGCATGGATCCAAGCCAACCCGTGGGAACTGCTGTTCGGCATCGGTTATAAGACGCTGCCATACACGACGTACCTGGGCGCGCCGATCGTGGCCGACAACATGTATTTGAGCCTGCTTGGTCGAAACCGGCGTCGCCGGGCCTCGCGTGCCTGGTGTGGCTGAATATCGCCATCCTTCGCGCCAGCGCGCGCGCGGCTCGTGCAGTGGATCCGCGCCGTTCTTTCTTCGGCGCCTGGATGCTTTGCTTCTGGTCCGGCGAAGCCGTGCAAATGTTTTCCGGCGACTTACTCACGTATTGGCGCGTGCTGCCGGTTTATTTCTTCGTGCTGGCGCTGGCTGTTCGCGAATGAGGCTCCTGTTTCTCGATCAGTTCAGCGAGCTGGGCGGCGCGCAGCAATGCCTGCTCGATTTGTTGCCGGCGGTCGAGCCCGCGGTAGTCGGTATGCCGGGCCTGGGCCCCATGTTCGAACGCGTGCGCTCACTGGGACATGAAACGGCGCGCATCGCTTGCGGACCCTACGCCTCGGGCGCGAAAACCGTCGCCGATCACGCACGATTCTTTACGGAAACGCCGCGCCTGGCGCGCCAGATTCGCGAGTTGTCGCGCGCTAGCGATTTGGTTTACATCAACGGCCCGCGCGTTCTGCCCGCGGCCGTGCTTGCCGGGATCGGCGCGCCCGTCGTCTTTCATTCGCATAGCTGGCTTCCTCCTGGCGCCACGCGCCGCATCTGCGCCATGGCGCTGCGCCAAATGCGCGCGCACGTGATTGCATCCTGCCGCTACGTGGCCAACCAGTGGGAAACTTCCGCGCACGGAATCACCGTTGTCTATAACGGTGTCGCGCCGCCGGAGCGTCCGCGGCCGCCGCGTAACGGCCCGTTCACCGTAGGCTGCATCGGCCGGATTGCCCCAGAGAAAGGCCAACGCGAGTTCGTCCAGGTGGCGCGGATCGTCAACTGCCAGCGTCCGGAGGCGCGCTTCCTGATCTTCGGCGTCACCATGTTCGCGGCGATCGATTACGAGCGCGAAGTACGCGCTGCCGCGGCCGGGCTGCCGCTCGAATTCCGGGGATGGGCCGCGAACGTCTACGACGCACTCGCGGAAATCGACGTCCTGTTGGTCCCTTCGAAGCCGCACGAAGCCACCACGCGCGTAATTCTGGAAGCCGCGGCTGCCGGCGTACCGGTAGTGGCGTTTCCTTCGGGGGGCATCCCTGAAGTGCTGCCGCCAAACAGTCTGGCGCATTCGGTGGAAGAAATGGCGCGGCTTGCGTTGACGCAGCAGCCGGTACAATTGCGGCAGTCGCATTCGCTCGATCGCTATCGCGATGAGATCCTGGCCGTGTTGCGGACGCTAACATAGAAGCATCGCCACATCCTGGAAAAATCATTTGCGCGTCGTGATGGTTTCGACGCGCAATCCGCTCAACATCGGCGCCGCCGCACGCGCTATGGCCAACTTCGGCTTTTCGCGCTTGCGCGTGGTGAACCCTTACGACGTTGCGTTCCGCGAGGCCCGGTCTGCCGTCGGCGCCGCGCCGCTGCTGCGCACCGCCGAAGAATTCTCGAGCCTGGCGGAAGCGGTCGCCGATTGCTCGCTCGTGGTCGGAACCACCTCCGTCGGGCACCGCGAATTGCAGCATCCCATCCGGCGGCTCGAATTCGGCGCCAAGCTCATCTCGCGGCGGCTTGCGGCGGGGCCGGTTGCACTATTATTCGGCTCGGAAAAATTCGGGCTCTCGAATGACGATCTGAGTCACTGCCACTGGCTGATGCGCATCCCCACGGTGGATGCCGGCCTTTCGATGAACCTCGGTCAGGCGGTGGCGCTGTGTCTTTACGAGTTGGCCCGCGATCCCAAAGCGGCCGCAGTGCGTCCCGAAAAGATCAGGACGGCCGGCGCGGCGGAGAACGAGCAGATCACCATGATGTTGCTCGAAGCGCTGCGCGAGAGCGGCTATATCAACCCGGTGACTGCGATAACGAGCGAAGAGAAACTGCGGCGCCTGGTACGGCGTCTCGAGATTACGCAGCGCGATGCGCCTGTGCTGCTGGGGATGCTGCGGCAGATCCTATGGAAACTTCGCTAAGATGGGATTTTGCAAACGAATTCGCCGAACGTCATTGCGATTTACCCGGGATCGTTCGATCCAATCACGAACGGCCACCTGGACATGATCCAGCGGGGCGCGCGGCTTTTCAGCCGGTTGATCGTCTCGATTCTGCGGAATGAGACGAAGGCCCCGCTCTTCTCCGTCGAAGAGCGGATGGAGATGCTTCGCGAGGTGCTTCACGTGTATCCCAACGTGGAGGTCGATTCATTCGGCGGGCTCCTTGTGGATCATGCGGCTGCGCGAGGGGCTACCGCTCTGCTGCGTGGCATTCGCGCCATTTCGGATTACGAAAACGAATGGCAGATGGCCCTGATGAACCGCAGGCTCCAACCGGGACTCGAGACCGTCTTCATGATGGCCAGCGAGGCCCATTCTTTCATCAGCTCCCGCCTGGTGAAGGAAGTTTTCAGTTTAGGCGGGAATGTCGCCGGCTTGGTGCCGCCTTCGGTTGAAGCGAGGCTGGGCGCCCGGTTGGCGAAAACCAAGGCGATTTACTAAATAAAGGGGCGTAACAAGTAAGATGCAGGCTGTAGCCAACGCAATCGCGGAACGAATTTCACTCATCAGCGAATCCTCCACCATGAAAGTGGCGGCCGATGCCGCCAAACTGCGCGCCGAGGGCGTGGACGTGGTGGATTTCGGAGCGGGCGAGCCCGATTTTCCAACACCGGACAACATCAAACAAGCCGCTATCCGCGCGCTGGACCAGAACTTCACCAAGTACACAGCCGCCAGCGGTATTCTGGAGCTGAAGAAGGCCGTCTGCGAGCGCCACACGCAGGACTTCGGCACCAGTTACAAGCCCGGCGAGTGCATGATCACCGTGGGCGGCAAGCACATCATCTTCAACCTGACGCAGGCGCTGCTCAACCCCGGCGACGAAGTGATTATCCCCGCCCCTTATTGGGTGACCTATAAGGACGTGGTGAATTACGCCGGCGGCAAGTGCGTATTCGTGGATTCCGACGAGAGCGCTGGTTTTACGGTGACGGCCGCGATGCTCGAGCCGCATTTCAGCGCGCGCACCAAGATGGTGATTATCAATTCGCCTTCGAACCCCAGCGGCGCAGTCATGGATCGCGGCGAATTCGAGAAGGTGTTCCGCCTGTGTGTGGATCGCGGCGTCTACCTGATGACCGACGAGTGCTACTGCAAGTTCCTCTATGACAGCGAGCCGTATTCCATCGCTTCTCTCGCAGGCGCGAAGGACACCGTGCTGGTGGCGGGATCGCTTTCGAAGACCTACGCGATGACCGGATGGCGCATCGGCTTCGGCCTGGCGCCGGCGCCGATCATCGAGGCCATGGGCAAGCTGCAGAGCCACTCGACGTCGAACCCGACCTCGATCGCGCAAAAGGGCGCCGTAGAAGCGTTGCGCGGACCCCAGGATTCGGTGGCGGTGATGCTGGCCGAATATCACAAGCGGCGCGATTTCGTGGTGAAGCGTCTGCGGCAGATCCCCGGCGTGGGATGCCAGGAGCCGCGCGGCGCGTTTTACGCCTATCCCAACCTGAGCGTGGTGATCGGCAAGAACGGCATCGGCGATACGCTGCAATTGAGCGAGCGCCTGCTGTCCGAAGCGCACGTGGCCGTCGTGCCGGGCGAAGCGTTCGGTACGAATCAGCATGTGCGCATCTCTTACGCCACTTCCATGCATGAGTTGGAGCGTGGCCTCGACCGCATTCACCAGTTCGTAGTCAAAAACTCGTAATGGCCCGGCCCCAACGCCTGACGCCATCCCTGCGCGAGCGCGTCTGGGGCCGGACTAATCTCGCGCCCTGGTTTTCCGGCGCGGAAAAGCCCATTGGCGAAGCCTGGTATCTGGCCGATCGCGAATTGCCGCTGCTGGTGAAAATGATCTTCACCTCCGAGCGGCTTTCGGTGCAGGTGCACCCCGATGATGGCGAAGACGGCCCGCGCGGCAAGACCGAGATGTGGCACATCCTCGATGCCGAGCCCGCCGCTACCATTGCGCTGGGCTTTCGCGAAGAAATCTCGCGCCAGCGATTGCACGAGGCGACGCGAACCGGCGAGATCGAGCAACTCCTGAATTGGGTTCCGGTGCGGGCCGGCGAGACCTATTTCACCCCCGCGCACACCGTGCACGCCATCGGCGGCGGGATCGTGCTCTTCGAGATCCAGCAAAACTCGGACGTGACGTACCGCCTGTGGGATTACGGACGCCCTCGCGAGATTCACGTCGAAAAGGCCGTGCCAATTGCGGATCTGGGCGTGCATCCCGGCGCTGCGCACGCCGTGGATCTGGGCGGTGGCCGCATGGAATTGGTGCGCTCGAAACATTTCGTCACCGAATTGGTGGACGCCGGGACGTTTGCCGCCGAGCCACAGGAATGCCAGTTGGTGCTCTGGATCGACGGCCGCGGCGTTATTGGCGGCGAAGAGACAAAAGCGGGCGAGGTGTGGCTGCTGCCGGATGAAACAGTTGTTATTGAGGCGGCGGGCCGGTATTTGCGAACGTTCGTGCCCTAATAAACGCGCGGCCGGAAGGCCTGCGCCACTTGCTACACTATTATTTTCATGTCCAAGCCTCTCGCGCACGCCAGGTCCGCGCCCGAGATGCGGGGACCTCTTCATCCGGGGGATCGACGTTGGGAACTACCGTAGGCATCGTCTCTGAGACGGCCCCTGGCGAGCGCCGTGTGGCGATAACGCCGGGAGCGCTTGCCGTTTTAAACAAGAGCAACGTCGAGATGTTTCTCGAATCGGGCGCGGGTGTGCGGGCGGGCATTCCGGACGCCGAGTACGCTGAGAAAGGCGTGCGCATCGCATCGCGCGAAGAGGTATTCGCCGCGGCGGAAGTGATTCTGCAGGTCCGCAGCCTGGGCGCGAATCCAGAGGCCGGGCACGCCGATCTGCGCCTGATGCGCGCCGGGCAAACGGTGATCGGCTTCGGCGAGCCGCTCACGGTGGTGGAAGCTGCGCGCGATCTGGCCGCGGCCGGCGTAAGCTTCCTCTCGATGGAATTGATGCCGCGCATCACGCGCGCGCAGAGTATGGACGCCCTGTCTTCCATGGCCACCATCGCCGGCTATAAAGCGGCGCTGCTCGCGGCCGATTCGCTGCCGCGCATGTTCCCCATGCTGATGACGGCGGCTGGCACCATCGCTCCGGCGCGCGTGCTGGTCATCGGCGCGGGCGTCGCGGGGTTGCAGGCCATCGCCACGGCGCGCCGGTTGGGCGCGGTCGTCAGCGGCTACGACATTCGCGCCGCGGTCCGCGAGCAGATCGAGAGCCTGGGCGCGCGCTTCGTGGCGCTAGATGTGGGCGAGAGCGCCGCGGAAGACAAGGGCGGCTACGCGAAAGCCATGGGCGAAGATTTCTACCGGCGGCAGCGCGAGGCCATGGCCAATGTGCTGGCCGAGCAGCACGTGGTCATCACCACGGCGGCGGTGCCCGGCAAGAAGGCCCCGATCCTGATCACCCGCGAAATGGTTCAGCGCATGATGCCGGGGTCGGTGATCGTGGATATCGCGGCGGAACGCGGTGGCAATTGCGAACTGACGCAACCGGGCGTGATCGTCGAGGAATACGGCGTATCGATCCACGGGCCGGTCAATTTGCCATCCACCATTCCCTATCACGCCAGCCAGATGTACGGGCGTAACATCGCCACCTTCCTCAAGCACCTGATCAAAGACGGCCGCATTGCGCTCGACCTGGCGGACGAGATTGTGCGCGAAACGCTGGTGACGCAGGGGGGCGAAGTGACGCACCTGCGCGTGCGCGAGTTGATGGGCCTGCCCGCTTTGGCCACCGTGTCCTAGGAAACTACATGCCATCCGAACTGGAACTGAGTCTTTACGTGTTCATGCTGGCGACGTTCGTCGGCATGGAAGTCATCCGCAAGGTTTCGCCGCTGCTGCACACGCCGCTGATGTCGATCACCAACGCGATCTCGGGCATCTGCATTGTGGGCGCCATCATCGTGACGGAATCGGCGGGCCATTCGACATTCGGGCGCGTGCTGGGGTTCATCGCGGTGATGACTTCGTCCATCAACATCGTCAGCGGATTTCTCATCACCGACCGCATGCTGAAGATGTTCAAGAGACGCGACGACCAGAAGGGGCCCGGTAAGCCGTGATCGTCCACCTGGTTCAATACGCATACATCGTCGCGGCGGCGCTCTTCATTCTTTCGCTCAAGTGGATGAACTCGCCGGTTACGGCGCGGCGCGGCGTTTTCGCAGGCGAAGCGGGCATGCTGCTGGCGATCGTCGGCACGCTGCTCCTGCACGACATCGTCAATTGGGAATGGATCCTGGCGGCGTTTTTCATCGGTGCGGCCATCGGCGTCCCGTTGGCGTACAAGATGCCGATCACGGCGGTGCCGCAGCAGACTGCGCTTTCGCACGCCTGCGGCGCGCTGGCGGCCGCGATGGTGGGCACAGCGGAATATTATCGCGACACGCCCAGCCTGCACGGCTTCACCATGGTCGCGCTGATCGCGGAGACGCTGCTCGGCTTCCTGACGTTCACGGGCAGCTTGATGGCGGCTGGCAAACTGCAGGAAGTGCTGCCCACGCGGCCCATCACTTACCGCAACCAGAACCTCATTAACCTGACGCTGTTTACGATCGCGTTGGCGATCGGCGTACGGCTCATTTTCGTTCCCACCGATACCTACCTGTTCCCGATTTTCGCGGTGTTGGCGCTGCTGTTCGGCGTGCTGCTGATCATTCCCATCGGCGGCGCGGATATGCCCACTGTGATCGCGCTGCTCAACTCCTACGCCGGCCTTTCGGCGTGCGCGATGGGATTCGCGCTAAATAACAAGCTCCTGGTGATCGCCGGCGCATTGGATGGGTCGTCGGGCTTGATCCTTTCCATCATCATGTGCAAGGCGATGAACCGCTCGTTCATCGACGTGTTGTTCGGCGCGTTCGGGCAGGCGCAGGTCGCGAAGGCCGGCACGGCGCCACGCAACGTGCACAGCGCGAGCCCGGAAGAAGCCGCGCTGATTCTGGAATCGGCCTCCAGCGTGATCATCGTTTCCGGGTACGGCTTGGCCGTCGCGCAGGCGCAGCACAAGCTGCGCGAGTTGTTCGACATCCTTACGCGCCGCGGCGTGGACGTAAAGTTCGCGATTCATCCGGTGGCCGGACGCATGCCCGGGCACATGAACGTGCTGCTGGCGGAAGCGGACATCCCCTACGACCGTTTGTATGAGATGGATGACATCAACTCCGATTTCGCGCAGTGCGACGTGGCGCTGGTGATCGGCGCCAACGACGTGGCGAATCCCGGCGCGCGCAAGGATAAAGACAGCCCCATTTACGGCATGCCGATTCTCGATGTCGACCGCGCGCGCACCGTGATGGTGATCAAGCGCTCCATGAGCCCCGGTTTCGCCGGCATCGATAACGAGTTATTCTACATGGACAAGACGCTGATGCTGTTCGGCGATGCCAAGGCGTTCGTTTCGGAAATCGTAAAAGAACTGCCCGCGGCGTAAGGAGAGGTTTATGCGAAGAGGGCTTGCCGTCTTGGCGGCGCTCGCGTGGCTGGGGCCGGTACACGCTGGTGATTTCGATTCCATCGATAGCATCACGCGCGCGGTTTACGATTCCATTTCCGGCCCTGCGGGCCCACGCGATTGGGTGCGATTCAAGGCGCTCTTCGCCGATGGCGGCCGCCTGATTTCGATGCGCACCGTGAACGGCGTGTCCACGCCATCGGTAATGACGCCCGACGATTATGCAACGCGCGCGGGCGCGAACTTCGACAAAAACCCGTTCTACGAGGTGGAAGCCGCTCACCGCATCGAGACCTTCGGCGCCATCGCGCACATTTTCAGCACCTACGAATCGCGGCGCGCTCCCGGCGACAAGCCCTTTGCGCGCGGCGTCAACAGCTTCCAGTTGGTGAAGACCGCCCAAGGCTGGAAAGTCATGACGATTCTGTGGGATTCCGAGCGTGAAGGGAACGCCATACCGGAAAAATATCTGACTTCGAGCAAATAGCGGGAAGAATCGGCGGCGCCGGAGCGTCAAACTTGATCACGATGGTGCTGGAGCATTCCGAAAAGGAACTGGTCGAAGCCTGCCGGCGCGGCGAACGCGATGCGTTTCGCGAGCTTTTCGAAATGCACCGCGACCGCGTCTATTCCATCGCGCTGCGTTATTCGGGCGATGAATCGGTCGCCATGGATGTCGCGCAGGATACGTTCCTCAAGCTTTTCGCTTCCATTCAGGACTTCCGCGGCGAAGCGGCGTTTCAAACGTGGATCTATCGCTTGGTCGTGAATAGCTGCTTCGATCACCAGCGTCGCGCCAAACGGCTCACGCCGCTGGCGGACCGTTTGCTTTCCACTCTGCGTGCCCCGGCGGATGCCCTGGCCGATATGCTCCGCTCGGAAGTGCGGATGAGCGTGCGCGAAGCGGTGGAGCATCTTTCACCCACGTTGCGAATGGCGATCGTACTGCGTTACACCGAAGGCCTCTCCTACGAGGAAATGGCGGCGGCGCTGAACTGCTCGCCGGGCACCGTGGCGTCGCGCCTGAACCGCGCGCATAAATCGCTGGAGCGCAAACTGGCCCACCTGGGAGGCTACCGTGTCTGATTGGCTGGAATTGGAATTGGCCGACCGCCTTGCGCCGGTGAGCGCTCCGGAAGCCCTCTGGGTGCGCGTGCAGCGGCCGCGCGTGGCCGCGCAATCCAGCGCAAGACCGTTCCCGCGCCGGGTCTTAATCGGTGTGGGCGCGCTTGCGGCGGCAGCGATCGTCGCGCTTGCGTTGGCAGTGCCTTCCCCAGGCATGAGCGAGATGGCGGCCGCGGAATTGGCTGCCAACCGCCCCGCCGATTTTCGATCCTCCGACCCGAACGCCATCGCCCACTGGCTGCGCGCCAACGCGGGTGTGAACGTCTCGATTCCCCCGGCGACCAAAGTCGAATTGACCGGTGCGCGCGTGAAGGGCGGCGTCGGCGAGGTGCTGTATCGCGTCGAGGGACGCGATGCCGTGCTGCTGGTGGCGCGGAGCAATGCGCCGCGCGAAGCTACGCAGCATGGGCGATCCACTTGGCAGGCGCATGGGCAAATCTACGCCTTGGCTTTTGCCGACACGGCGCAGTCGCGTTTGGCTTGCCAGTTGTGCCACGCCGATTGAGCCTCTTAACATGGTTGTTTGAAAGATTCCCCCCGTAAAAAGCCGGATCAGCGGCTCGCCGCGCTTGGTCTCTTCTGCATCGGCGTCTACTTCTATCGCCTGACGCGCCCCGCGCTGCGCTCCGGCTTCAGTCCCGACGATTGCATGAACCTCTACCGCTCGTGGTATTTTCCGCTGGCGGATCTGTTCAAAGCCAACGTACTTTTCTTCCTGCCTTCGGATTTCATCCGGCCCATGGGCTCGGTTTGGTATCGCGCCATCTATTACTTCGCGGGCTTCCGGCCAGCCCCGTTCCATGCCGTGGAATTCGTGTTCCTATTGGCCAACATTGCGCTCGTCTACCTGCTGGCGCGGCGGTTGGCCGATTCGCGATTCGCCGGCCTGGTCACGGCGCTCCTCTTCGCATATCAGGAACGTTGGGCGTCGCTCTATTTCGACACGGGTTACGTGTACGACGTGCTGTGCGGTTTCTTCCTCTTCGCCGCATTGCTGCTCTATGTGCGGACCCGCCAGAGCGGACGAACGCCGAGGGCATTGGAAACCGCCGCCGTGTTGGCGCTCTTTATCTGCGCCCTGAACTCGAAAGAAATGGCCGTGGCGCTGCCGGTCGTGGTGGCGTTGTACGAAGTCCTGTGGCAGAAGCGCCGGTATTGGACGGCGACGGCCATTACGGCGCCGATGACGGCAGCCTTCATCGTGGGCCGTGCCATGACTCTCACGTCCAACGCCGCCTATAAGCCGCAATACAGCTGGACGCGGTTGATGGAGACCAGTTCGCATTTTCTCAGCGAACTCAGCGGCGGCCACGAATGGTTCGCGCCCTGGGGCGTGGTCGTGTTAGTCGCGGCGTTGTTGGCCGTGGCGCTGGGTGCGCGCTCGGCGTCAATGATCTACGCTTGGGGATTCACGATAGCGGCGGCCTTGCCCATCGCGTTCGTGCCCCCGCGCGGCGGCTCGCAATATTACATCCCGCTCTTCGGTTGCGCTCTGTATGTGGGAAGCTTGCTGGCGCTGCTCGGTCAGCGATTGGCCCGAATGGAACGTACTCCGGCCTGGGCGGTCCGGGCCGCGGCCGCCTGCACCCTTCTGGCGATCGCATGGCCGATATACTCGCATGGCAAGTATGTCGCCTTGCGCGGCATCACCAGCATCACCGAGGAATCGCCGTTGGTGATGTCGGTGGCGGCGCGCCTGCGCCAATTGCATCCCACGTTGCCCAGCGACGCCCGTCTGGTATTCCTGAACGATCCCATCTACGCCAATGTCGAGGACCTGCTCTTCATCGTGCGGCTGGCCTACCGCGACCGCACCATCGAGGTGGAACGCGTCAAGCGCACGCAAGCCCCGCCCACCGGGCGCCAGATGCAGGCCTACGACGGCGTCTTCGACTACGGACCGCAGGGATTGACGGAAGTCACACGTCCGCCGCTCAATCTGCATCCGCGCATCCAGGCTTTCTTCGATGCCGATTGGCAGCCGATCACCGCCACTCACATGGCGAAGCCCGGCTCGCGGGTGATTGCGTATGTCTCGGATCTTGGTCCGACGAGGCCCGAGGTAGCGCCCGGTTCCCCGTTCCCGCGCGACCCGCTGGCGACATCGTTAGTGCGGCTGCAAGCTACCGTAGATGGAAAACCAGCGCCTGTAGTAACTCAATTGGGGAATCCCGGCGACGTCAATATCTACCGCGTCGACTTCGTGGTTCCCAAGGCAACTCGCGCCGGAAGCCTCAACGTGCAGATCGCCGCCGCCGGTTCATGGTCGCCGCCCGCGGCGCTCCCCGTCGCGCGTTGATCAGATTCCAGGCGTGATCCCCAAAATCACCGGAATCGCACCCTCGCTGGCGCTGAAAAACGGATGCTGCTTCCAGCCGTTAGCCGCCGCGTCCTGCGCCACGCGCGACTTCACATAATCGAACACTTTGTCGAGCGGCGCGTCTTTCTGGGTGCGCAAGCCTTCCAGCAAATAGTAAGTGAAAAGTCCGTGCCCATACTTCGGGCTCTCGTAGGAGCTCTCCTCCACCTGGCTCGCGCCCAGAATCACACGCCCCGTGCCCTCGCGAATACGATCGGCCATTTGTGGCGAGACCGAGGCCGGCACGGTGACGGTCTTGCTCACGGCGCCCTGGCTGTGGCAGGTGTCGAGAATGACCACCGCCTTAAGCGCCTTTAGTCGCGTGCGCACCACGTTAGAGACCTCGACCAGAGGGATAGCGGTCGAATACAGCCCGTCTTCCGACTTGACGTCCGTGTCGAAGGTCACCATGTAGTTGGCGCCGGCGGTATCCTGATCTCGCGCCGTCCCGTGAGTCGCGATATAGATCACTGCCAAATCGTTTTCATTGGCTTCTCGCGCCAGCCAGTTAAGGCCCGCGCGAACATTGACGGTCGTGGCTTCAGCGTCTTCGATCAACTTCACGTGCGTGGGGTCGAAATGCCCCAGGGCAGGATCCTTCAGCAGCGCCGCCATCGACGTGGCGTCCTTATCCGTGAACTTGAGATTCAGCCGCGGATCGCGAAAGCTCGCGATGCCCACCACCAGCGCCCATTTCTGCGCCACGCCGGGCTTGCGCGTCTGCGCGGACTGCGGCGCCATCTGCACACCCCGAGTAGCAGGCGTCGCGAGATGAAACGGATCGTCGGCATTTCTCATCGCCGCGGAGTTGCGTTCGCGCGCCTTGCCCAGCGAATACTGCGGATTGCCTTGCCCCAATTTGCGTTCGAAGACGGAGCGGTAATACCAGGCGTCGCCGTTTTCATCGCAGGCTTCTTCGGCTTGCTTGAGAAGCAGGATCCCATTGGAGAGATCGTCACGCGATGGCGTGGCGGAAACCAGTTCGAGCGCCCGAACCACAAGGTCTTTCGAAACGCCGCACGATTCCTGCGCCGCTAGCGGGGAAATGGCGGACGCGGCGGCCAGCAGCACAGCCGCCAGCCGTGCCGGCACGGTCACTTGGACGAGCCCTTCTTGGCGGGAGCCGGCGCGGCCAGCTTGCGGTAGTGTTCCAGCGCGATTTCGATCCGGTTCACAGGCTCGATGAAATACTTTTCGTGTGAGTTGGCTTCACCGGCCTTGCGGTAATCGATCACGGCCTGCTCGAAGTATTTCTTTGCGCCCGCCGGCGTCTCCGCTTTGTAGCCGAGCGCCTCATTGCCCACGCCGATGTTATACAAGCGATAAGAATCGTCATCGGCCTTCCCCAACGGAGTCATGGTCTCGAGGGCTTCCACGTATTTGGTCCATTGGCCGGCTGTGGCGAAGCGGTTGGCGTCGTCAAACGGTCCGCCGCGCGCCAGATTCACTTCCACGCGCTCATTGGTGTTGACCAGCCGCGCCGCGATGCGATCGGTCATCCGATTCACGAGGATTTCCAGTACATCTTCCTTGGTGTGCGGCTCATCCGCGTCGTCGGCGTCCTGATGCTTGTGGCCAATCGGAATCTTGCTGATGAGTTTCTTGGTGCCGGCGATGGCGGCATTCACGTTGTTGAAGTCGTGATCGTATTTGAGGTCGATGGGCGTCGCGTCGATGAAGCCGCCGCCGCGCGTTCGCGCCTGATAAGACACCACCAGATGCCCGTTCACCTTGATGCCGGTTTGCTGCTGCTGGCCTTTAGTTTTGCCGGCAAGTGACGTTGTGTACTCGGGTGTGGCGTTGACGTAGCAATTCATCACGCGCACGGAAATCACGCTATCCGGACGGTCGGGATTCAACTGCAGGTCGTGATTGTATCGGACCAGCGCCGTCTCAACCGTAGATTGCAACTTATCGGCGGCCAGCTTCTGGCAAGCGTCCGTGGCGCGTTCCGCGGCCGCCTTCACGCTGAACGAAGCCCCTGGTAGCTTCACTGCCGCGGGCAGTCGCCGCTCCAAAACAACCGAAGTCTTCCCGCCGAGCTTACCGCTGAAACCCTGCGCAAATGTGGCCACGGGAAGAACGATGGCCAGCGCTGTAGAAACCCAAGTGGAAGCCAGCCGCACTATCCCGCCTTGGATTTCGATGCCTGCGCCTGCACCCCGACCGAGAGCGTGATGTAACTGACGCCGGTCGCGGCCGAAGGATAGGCATCATAAACATCCAGCGCCGTCGCCTCTTTCGGCACCAGGAAACCGTCGAGAACCTTCAATTTACTCAACTGCCCCTTAATCGCATCCGAGTGCGCTTTGGGAATCACCACGTAATTTCCGGGGCGCAGCCGCAGCGCGTCCGGCGTGGCCTGAGCGCCAGTCTTGGTGGTGACGACGTCCATGGGCGTGCTCATCATGATCCACTGCTGATTTTCGCCGTGGGCTTGCAGGTTGCCCACCAACGACCGCACGGCATTCAAAGTGGAAGCGCCCACGGCCGGAAGCTGAAGCATGGGCAGATAGGAAAGCATGGGCGAGGCCGCCAGCTCGCCGAAGATATCGATGAATTTGCCGAACAGCGTCTTCTTTCGATCCTTGGCAAAACACGCGAAGGATGTACGGCCGGCCCCGGTGGGCAGCGAAATGGATTGCGCCTGCTTCGCCTGCTGCAACGGTACGGCGTTAGCGCCCGCGCCGGATGCCGCGGCCTGCGGCAGGAACCCCTTGCCTTTTTTCGAAGTGGAACTGCCGCTATCTTTGCCGCCGCCGCTGCTTCCACCCTTGCCGCCTTGCGGGAAGATCGCGCTGAAGAGCGAGGACGCGAGATTTTCGACATCCTGCATCACTCCACCCGTGGCCGCCGCGGTTTGCTGCATGTCGACATAGATGCCGCCCGACGAATAGTTCCTGAACTTCACGTCGTCGTCGGTGTTCAATCGCATGCGCACCATCTGGAAGGTGACGTTGGTGGCGCCGCTCGCGCTGAGTTTTTCGGGCGCGATCTGGTCGGAGGTGATCAGTCCTCCCGACTCGACATCGTGGTGCAGAAAGAGCGGCTCACGGCCGTAGTCGCTCACCGAGGGTCCGGCCGCCGCCTGCCGCCCGCGCGTACGTTCCGCACCCACAATGGTGTTAGCGGGCACGCCCATGCCGCGCACCCAAAAATTAATTACGTTAGGGTCCAGAGGCGCGCTCGATTGCGCCTGAGCATTTAGGGATTGCGCTAACTGGAATCCAAAAAGAGCAGCGGGGCCGCTCATCAATAACTCACGCCGGTCGACTTTCATCGGCTTACTCCTGACACTGGGTCCCATGGTATCATTGGCGGGGTTTTCCTGATAACGGATATGAGGAAATTCACTGGCATTTGGGCCTTCTGTCTCGTCTCCGTCATGCTCCACGCGCAGTCCCGGCGCGCGATCCTCGTCGGGATTGACAATTATAATCCTGACAGCAGCGAACGCGCGCGTCTGGAGCGCCAACCCAGGGGTGGAGGGGTACTACGTCCCAAAGCGGAAGGCAATGCAACGTACTGGCGCTTCGATAACCTCGACGGCGCCATCAACGACCTCGCGCTGATGAAAACCGCCCTGACGGATTTGGGCATAACCGACTTCGTGACCCTGCAAAATCAGGAAGCCACCGCGGATGCTATCCTCGCCGCCTTGCGCAAGAACCTGCTGGAAGACGCCAAGCCCGGCGACGTGCGCATCTTCTATTATTCCGGTCACGGCAACCACGTGCGCAATCTGGCAAGCCACGAACAGGGCGGGGAAGACCAAACCATCGTGCCGGCCGATAACTGGCGCGATACGCCCGACATTCGCGACAAAGAAATTTCGCGCATCTTATGGCAGGCCGCGCGCAAAGGCGTGAAAGTCACGTTCATTGCCGATAGCTGCCACAGCGGATCGCTGACGCGCGGCGCCTGGAACGCTGCCGGTAAGGCCCGTAGCAGCAGCGGACGGCGCGGCGGCGAAGGTGGAAACGCGCCCAAAGAGCTGGTGGTGAACGATCCTGCCGATATCGACCCGGCTACCAAAGAGCCTATCGATCCCGAAAAGGCCGGCGTGCTCACGCTGGCCGCGGCCCAATCCAGCGAAGAAGCCCGCGAAATCGACACGGAAGAGGGCGCGCACGGCGCTTTCACCTGGGCCTTGGCGCACGCGTTGAGGTATCAGGGCGAACCCATGAACCGCGTCTTCCAGCGCGTGTCCGCTGAGATGCACGCCAACGGCGCCCAACAGCAACCGGTGATGGGCGGCACGGGCCGCAATAACCAGGACATTTTCGGTACTCCGGCCGATCCCGCGGCCGGCATGCGCATCCTGGTGGAATCGGTAAAAGGCGCCGACATCCGTCTTCGCGGTGGTAAGGAACTCGGTCTCTATCCCGATTGCGTCCTGAAGACTGCCGCCAATCCGCCCGTACGGCTGAAGATTACCGCTTCGAAAGATCTCGGAAGTTCCACGGCGCAGGTTGTGGGTGCAGGCGTGGTCAAAGCCGGCGATCTGCTCTCGGTCGAAACCTGGGTGACTCCGCCCAAGGCGAATTTGCGCGTGTTTGTGCCGCCCGCCGCCCCGGCGGATGTGACTCAAAAAACCGTGGCCGAGATGGGTAAGTTGCGCAGTGACTCATCCATCCAGTGGCTGAATGACCCAACCGTAGCCCAGCCCAACGAGATCCTGAGCTGGAACGGAAGCTCCTGGATTCTCGAGAGCAGCCCCGCGCAGGCGAAGCCGGCCGATCTCGGCGCTGCGCCGACCGCGGATCAGGTAAAGAAGCTGCTCACCGATCACGCACGCTTCGTAATGATCGTTCCGCCGCCGCCGCAATTAGTAGCTGCCTTGCATCCCCCCGCCGCCGTCGAACTGGCGAAGAAGCGGGCCGATGCGCAGTATTGGCTGTGCGGGCGCGCGAACGGCGCAGCCGTCGAATACGCCTGGACGCTTCCAGATGCCACTGACGAGACCGCCAGCAAAATGGGCGATCATCTGCCTCTGCCGTTGCGCACCGATTGGATCGCCGGCGGCGGCGACTCGGAAATCCAGAAGGCGGTGCTTACCTTGAACGAAGATTCGCGCAAACTGGCCCGCATCCGCGGCTGGCTGACGCTCGAAGCCCCTCCTGCCGATGGCGCCTTCCCTTATCGCCTGGCTCTGCGCGACGTGGATACCGGCGAGTTCCACACCGCCGGCGATGTCCACGATGGCGAGAAGTTCAAGCTCTATCTCAAAGCCGACGAAGCCGCGCTGAAGAACGCCAATCTCACGCGGCGCTGGGTCTATGTCTTCGTGATCGATAGCTCCGGCGAGACGCAGTTACTGTATCCCGACGCCACCCGCGGCAACGAAGGCAATCTGCAGCCCTACACGATGGTGAATGAGAAACCGAAATTCGAGCCCACGATCGCGCTCCCCGGCGGCGACGCCTACGACTTCAGCATCGGCAAGCCGTTCGGCGTGGATAGTTATTTCCTGCTCACAACGCAGGAGGCCATCGACCCCGCGGTCTTCAATGCCGAGGGCGTGCGTACGCGCGGCGGGACCCGTGGCGGCGCATCCGATCCCCTCAACGAGCTGCTCTCCGGCGTCAACACGGGCACGCGCGGAGCCAAGCGGCCCGAAACGCCGGGCACGTGGTCCGTCGAAGCGCAGACCATTCGCAGCGTCGCGAAGTAGTCCGCTTATTTCTTGCAGAGGAACGTCAGGAAGCGCGCGTCCGGGCTCGGAAATTCACGCAGAATTTCCAGGCCGCCGTGTTCCGAAACCAGCCAGCGGAAAGCGTCAGACGTATAGGTGTAGTTGAAGTTCAGGCCGATGCGCTCATTGCGCTCAAGCGAGATTTCCTGCCCGGCTACGATGGCGGAAAGATCGCGTCCGGCGCGGAAGCTGCGCGTAAAGAGGTGCAAGCCTTCGTGCCGCTCGTCGCGCTTGTGGCCGAAATTGATGTCGCCATCGTCCTTCTCGATGCCTACGCTCGCCAGCAATTGGCCCAGGAAGCGCCGCGCCGAAGGATTATCGCGCAGGCCCATGCTCTTGACTTCGTCGTAGATCTCTCCATCGATAATCAGGCGGTCGTCCGGTTTCATGCACTGCGCCACGTAGCGGATCTCAGCCAACGGATCGAACGCGCCCATGGTATTTCCGGAAAACAGGAACAGACGCGGCGCTTCGGCGGCGTCGGCCGCATAGATCAAGTGCACCGGGCTCGAGATATCGCCCTTGATGCCGACGGCTTCGAAATCGTCGTCCTCGGCGCCCGCGCAGGCAAGCTCGATCATCGACTGGCTGGCGTCCACCGGGAAATACGGGCACTCGCAGCCCGCGTCTTTCAGCGCGTTCATCAGCAGAAGGTCGCGCGAGCCATCGCCGGCCCCGAAGCTGATAACGGGCACGCGCCCGCCGAAGTGACGAGCGAGGCCGGCCGCCTCGGACCGCAGTTCCTTCCAGGTTTCGTTGAGGCCGCCGTACAGCGTGGCTTCTTTGGCGAGCAGAGACCAATCCGCCGCCGAGCGCGGGAACCAGTAGAAGAATTTCTCCGGGAGGTCGCGCGCCTCCATGGCTTCGACGAATTCCTGCGTGATATCGGCTTCTGTAAGGACGATTTCAACCTTCATTAGAACCCCATGACTTGCATGCCCGAATCTACAAACAGAACATTGGCGGTAACGCCGCGGCCCAAATCGCTTGCCAGGAACACCGCGGCGTCGGCGACCTCCGCGGGCTCCACATTGCGCCGTAGCGGCGATCTCTGCATTGTGAGATCGAGGAAAGTTCCGAGGTCTTTCACGGCCCGCGCCGACGCGGTTTTCACCGCGCCGGCCGAGATCGCGTTGACGCGAATCTTGCGCGGCCCCAACTCGCTCGCCAGGTAGCGCGTCGAGGCTTCGAGCGATGCCTTAGCTACGCCCATCACGTTGTAGTTAGTCATCACGCGTGACGCCCCGAGATAAGTCAGGCAACTGATCGATCCGCCTTCGGTCATCAGCGGCGCCGTGGCGCGTGAAACCGCCACCAGCGAATACGCGCTGATGTTTTGCGCCAGCAGAAATCCTTCGCGGCTGGTCTCGTAGAAAGGGCGCGATAAATCCTCGCGATTGGCGAACGCCAGGCTGTGAATCACGGCGTGCAGCGGCCGCCCCAGTGCGCCCATCGATTCCGCCATCGCCGCGATGTCCGAATCGTTGGCGACATCGCAGGGCAACAGCGCGGCCAAGTTCCAGTTGGCGGCCAGCTCCTCAATCGTCTGTTTCTGTTTTTCGCCGAGGTAGGTGAGGGCTAACGTGGCGCCCTCCCGGTGGAATGCCTGTGCAATGGCGTATGCGAGACTCCAGCGGTTAGCGATTCCCATGACGAGGGCCAGTTTGCCCTCCAGCAATTTGGACATGAACTCTTTTAGTGTAACGAAGTTGCGGTGAGACGTATCACGACTTCCAACCCGTGCGGAGTGCGGTTGCGGCATTCCACCGCGCCACGGCAGGCCTCCACGCAGCTTTTGACGATGGCGAGACCCAGCCCCGCGCCTCCGGTTTCGCGCGTGCGCGAAACCTCCGGGCGATAAAACGGCGTGAATACCTCGGCCAGTTCAGCTTCGGGCAGCCCGGCGCCGCAATCGGCCACGATCAGCGAGACTTCGCCGCCATGCCGCTCGCCTCGAATCTGGATGGGCCCAGCCGTGCCGGCGTAGCGCAGCGCGTTCCGCAGGATGTTCGCGACGGCGCGCAACAAATAGGCCTCATTCGCCATGGCGGTGAGGCCGGCAGGGACCATGCACTCGATCTCAGCGCCCGCGAACGCCTCCCGCGCGATGGCCCGCCTCGCGACGGATTCCAGATCCACCGGTTCCAGCGCCACGGCGTCCGGATTCATGCCCGCCTTGGAAAACGAGAGCAGCTCGTTCACCAGCGCCGACATTTCCTGAATCTCATCGTGCAGCGTGGCGACATGCGCTTGCTCCTCCGGCGCCGCCTTCTGCTCCAGAATGCCGAGAGCGAACTGGATGCGCGCGATCGGCGCGCACAATTCGTGCGCGATATCGCCCAGAAAGCGCTTCTGGTTCTTCACGAAGCTTTCGAGGCGCGCCGCCATGTGGTTGATCTGCAGCGCCAGGTGTCCCAGCTCATCGTGCCGGTCGCTCGCCGCCTGGGCCCCGAACCGGCCCTCCGCAATTTGGCGCGTGACGCGGTCCATGTCGCTGATCGAATGCGTAACGCCGCGCACGAACGGCAGCCAGCAAAGCGCCGTGATGGCGATCGCCGTGAGCGCCGCCGCCAGCCAAAGCCGCCAGTCGAAGAACAAGTGGCTGTTGAACATCGACGTGGAGCGCAGCAGCAGAAGTCCCGGCCGCGGCCCCTCCCATTCCGCCAGCCGCACCGGCACACGCGCGCCCGCCCAGTAGAGCGTCGGGTTGTGGGTGATCACCAGAAACGCCGCTTGCGGCAGCGATTCCTGCCCGCGGGGCGGCCGTGGACCGGGTTCGCCTTCGGGCGGCGGTGGCAAGCCGTCTTCGTCGCCGCGTGGCTCGCCCTTCGGCGGCGGTCGGCGTCCTTTGTCCGGCGGCGCGCGCCTCGGCCGCGGCGCGGAAGCGTTGATCTGATCCAGCAACTCGTGCGACAGCGCGATTTCCGGACCGATAATCGAATGGCCCTGCGGATCGGTCAGAAACAGCGTCGCGTCGTAGCGCTTGGCGAAATCCGCGAAAACGGCGTCGCGCGAGCTTGCGGGAACGCTGCTCAACGCCAGGCTGAAGGAATCGGCGATCCCCGCCACCCGTTCGCGCGCCGGCCCCAACAGCAGCGATTCCTGCCCTAGCTGGAATTGCGAGCGCGCAAATATCACCAGCGCCACGCCGAGCAGCAGCAGATTCACCAGCGCCAGGCACAGGATCTTGCGCGAAAGCGTCACATTCACTCGCTTCCCGGCTGCTTGAGCATATAGCCCACCCCGCGCACCGTTTCGATCCAGCGCGGCGATTTGGCGTCGTCGCCCAGTTTCTTGCGCAGCGAAGAAATGTGCACGTCGATCGAGCGATCGAAAACCTCAAAATCGCGTTCGGCGATTTCGATTAGTAGTTGCTCCCGCGTCTTGACGCGCCCGCAGGCTCGGGCCAGCGAAAGCAACAAATCGAATTCCTGCCTCGTGAGCGGCAGCGCCTGCCCGCCCAGCGAAGCCGAATAAGATTCGGGATCGATATAGAGGGTGGCGATCGCAAACGGTGCCTTACGGCGCTCGGCGGCGATCGCCTCCGACATCAGGGAACGCCGCAGCACCGCCCGCAGCCGCGCCAGCAATTCACGCGTCGAGAACGTCTTAGGCAGGTAATCGTCCGCGCCCATTTCCAGTCCGACAATGCGGTCGGCTTCCTCGCCGCGCCCCGTCAGCATCAGCACCGGAACGTTCGATTGCGCCCGGAGGCGGCGCAGCACCTCGAAGCCGTCCATCCCCGGCAGCATCACGTCGAGGATCACGGCGTCGAATTTTTCGGCAAGAGCGGCGACTAATCCGGCGGGACCTGTATACGCCATAGCCGCCGCATACCCCATCGTTTCGAGGTAGTCTTTCACCAGACGGCACAAGCGCACGTCGTCTTCGACGATGAGCACGCGCGGCCGTTCAGGCGACATTGCTTACAGAGTAATTCCGATTTTCTCCGCCGGCGCCCTACTTTACATTCGCCTAACAATTTCGCCCCGAACGGACATCGGAACTTAACGGTTGACCCGCATCCTTCACATAGGAGCGAGAGATGATCCATTCCACGATGCGCGGCTGGCTTCCGGCGGTTCTCTTTGCATGTCTGGCATGCGCCCAGACCGATCCCGGGCCGCGCCAGCCGCAACCCGGAGTTCCTCCCGCGGGACAGCCCATCCGCGGCCTCTCCGCCGGCGACTTGCAGACCTTCATGAATGGCCGCAACGCGTTTGCCGAACCCGAAACTGTCGCGACCGGCCTTGGCCCCCGCTTCAATCTCGAATCGTGCGCCGGCTGCCACGCGAATCCAGCCATCGGAGGCAGCAGCCCCGCCGTCAACCCGCAACTTGCCGCGGCCGCCAGCCACGGGGCCTCGAATCAGGTTCCGCCCTTCATCCAGGCGTCGGGACCCGTGATCGTCGTGCGATTCAAACAAGCCCCGAACGGCCAGCCGGATGGCGGCGTCCACGATCTTTTTGTGATTACCGGCCGCACCGACGCCCCCGCCGCATGCGCCATCGCGCAGCCGGATGTTTCCAACGTCAACAATCTCTCCTTCCGCATTCCCACCCCCGTTTTCGGGTTAGGACTCATTGAGGCCATCCCCGATTTCGCGCTTCGGTCAAACCTTGCCGCGAACGCCCCGGCCAAGCAGGCCATGGGCATTCAGGGCCGCTTCAATCTCAGCGCTAACGATGGAACCATCACCCGCTACGGCTGGAAGGCGCAGAATAAGTCGCTGCTGATGTTCGCAGGCGAAGCCTATAACGTGGAAATGGGCGTCACCAACGAGTTATTCCCGCAGGAACGCGAGGACGATCCCACTTGCGCCACCAACGCCCTCCCCGAAGATCGTCCCAACCTGGCCACGGGACAGCCGCCCGATCTTCCCGGGTTCGAAATGTTCATGCGCTTCCTCGCGCCGCCGCAGCCCGCGCCCGCGAATCCTTCTGTGAGCAACGGCGCCGCGTTGTTCGAATCCGCCGGTTGCGCGTTGTGCCACACGGCTACTTTGCAGAGCGGCCAATCCGCGTTCGACGGGTTGAGCAATCAAACCGTGAATCTCTATTCCGATCTCGCCATCCACCGCATGGGGCAGGCGCTCAACGATGGCATCACCCAAGGCCAGGCCAACGGCCAGGATTGGCGCACCGCGCCATTGTGGGGCTTGGGCGACCGCATCTTCCTACTGCATGACGGCCGCACCACCGATCTGGCGCAGGCGATTCAACTGCACGATAGCCCCGGCTCCGAAGCGCACCAGGTGATTCAGCGCTATCAGCAACTAACCCCAGATCAAAAGCAGGATCTGCTCAATTTCCTGCGCTCGTTGTAGCTACCGCAGCGCCACCGGCTTGCCGCCCTGTTCCTTGCTGCGCTGTGCGGCGTCCATAAAAGCGAAGATTTCGAGCGTTTCCTCGTTGGAAACAGGCGGCCGGCCTGTCTGGAAGAATCGAACAACTTCCTTGACCAACGGCGCATAGCTCCCCGCGCCCTGCGGCTTGGCCTCGACGATTTCCTTCGCGCGAAACACCACCGCGCCGTAGTCGCTATAAGGACGGATAGCGCGCACGGTTCCGATGCGCCCGTCTTTCCATCGCCCCACGATCACGTCGGCGCCGTCGGACGAAGTTCGCGTCACGCTCTCGCACCCGGGCCCGAGCAGCGTATAAAGCAACTCGATCGGATGGATCGCGTACCAGGAAAGATCGAGCGCATGGTGCGGTTCGAGCGGTCCCGGTCCCCAGGTCGTGACGCCGGTGGCATCGGCGAACTTCATGGTCGCGCCCATTTCACCGAAGCGCAGGCTCGAGGAGCTGAACCACGGCACGCCGGCCTCTTTGGCCAGCCACGCAATTTCGCGCGCGTCTTCGAGCGTCGATGCCAGCGGCTTATCGATAAAGAGAGGCTTGTGCGCCGCAATCACCGGCCGCGCCTGCGCCAGATGCACCCGGCCATCCACGCTCGTGAGCAAAACCGCGTCGACCTTGCTCAGCAACATCGCGATGTCCGGTACAATTTCGACGCCGTATTTAGTGCGCACCTCTTCCGCGTATTGATCGACGCGGGAAATGCTGCTTTCGATGTCCTTGCTGCCGCCTTTGTAGGCCGCCACCACGCGCGCACCGGCGATGTGATCCTTCGCGCCCGCTTCGCTATTCAGCATCTGCGTGAAGGCGGGCACGTGCGAAGTATCCGTGCCGATGATCCCAAGGCGGATATCGGCCGCGATTGCGCCGGGAACCGCGAGCAACGCCAGGAGAGCCAGTCTCACGCGGACATTGTAGTCCAGAGATCCACGGCGCGGCGCAATCCGATCAGCGGCAGGTCGGGCACGAATTCGTCGAAAAGGCGTTCCTGCCCGAAAAGGCTGGCGAAGCCGCCCGTGCCCAGCACCACCGGCCTTTCTCCGGCGAAGTATTGCTCGGTGACCAGCGAAACCAGCGAACGCACGGTCGCGAGCGAGCCGAAATAAAGTCCCGATTGAATGCTTTCCACCGTGGAGCGTCCCAAAACCTCCGCCGGCCGCACGATCTCCACCGCCGGAAGCCGCGCAGTATTCGATTCAAGCGCCGTCATCGACGCGTGAATGCCCAGCGTGATGATGCCGCCCAGATACTCCTTGTCCTTCGTGACCGCGCAAACAGTGGTAGCGGTGCCGAAATCCACAATCAACAGGTTGCGCCCGGGAAAACGCGCCACCGCGCCGATGGCATTGGCGATTTTGTCCGCGCCGACTTCAAGCGGATTGCGATAACGCACCTTCAAGCCGGTCTTGACGCCCGCTTGCAGCAGAAACGGATCGAAATGGAAGTACTTGCGGAAGCAATTGCGTAAGGAGTGGACTACATCCGGCACCACCGAGCAAATCGCGGCCATGCTGATCTGGCCGGGGTCCACATTGTTCTCGCGCAGCACCGCGCGCAGAAAAATCGCGAACTCATCCGAGGAAGTTCGGCTGCTCGACGTGCGGCGGAAGGTCATTTGCAACTCGTCGCCGTCATAGACGCCGCCGAAGACTTGCGAATTTCCCACATCCAGGCACAACAACATCGGGCTATTCCTTCGGTAAGAGCACGTTGTCGATCAAGCGCACGCCCGCCAGCATCGCCGCGGCGAAACGGCGGCCCCAGTGGTCCTCCACATAATCCGTTTCAAAGCCCTCGGCGTCGAGAATTGCTTTGGCTTCTTCGGGAGTGGTGGCGATCGTCAGGGCCCGGAAGAGCATAGCGGCCTTTTCGCGCGCGTCTTCGGGAAGCAGCGCGTTGCGCGAACTCATCGCCAGTCCGGAAGGCTCGCGCACGGTGGGGAAGGGCACAACTTCCACTGGGACAAAGAAATCATGCACCAGGTCCGTGACGGCCTGAAGCTGCTGATAGTCTTTTTCGCCGAAGTAAGCGCGATTGGGCCGGACAAGAAGCAATAATTTCAGAACAACCGTCAACACCCCTTCGAGGAAGCCGGGACGGTAAGCCGCTTCCATGAGCGCGGGGAGTCCGGGTTCCTGCACGCGAAAGCGATAGCCCATCGGATAGAGGTCGGCCGCGTTTGGCGCGAACACGTCGTCGACGCGCAGGCTTTCGAGTAACGCCAGATCGCGCTCGCGCGTGCGGGGATAACGCTTGAGATCCTCGGGGTCGTTGAACTGAAGCGGGTTGACGAAGATGCTGACGATCGCGATTTCATTTTCGTCGCGGCACCGCCGGATCATCGCGGCGTGGCCTTCGTGCAGAGCGCCCATCGTCGGCACGAAGCCGATCTTGCGGCCAACGAGCGCGCGCCGCCGCTCCTGCCAGGCCGAAACGGTGGTCCACTCGCGCATTTAGCGGTAGCTCTCCTCCGGCGCCGGGAACGCGCCGCTCTTGACGGCTTCGTCGAAGCCGCCGATGGCATCGATAATGCTACGCGCGCCGTTCCAAAACTGGCGGGCGAACCGCGGCCTGAAATCGAGATTCATGCCGAGCAGATCCTGCAGTACCAAAATTTGACCGTCGCATCCCACTCCGGCGCCGATGCCGATGGTGGGTATGCCCAGCGAGCGTGTAATCTCGCCCGCCAGCTTGGCGGGAATGCATTCCAGCACCACCGCGAACGCGCCGAGTTGTTCCAGCATGCTGGCTTGGCGGGCGATATTCCGCGCGTCGTCTTCGGCCTTGCCTTGCACGCGGAAGCCGCCGTAAGAGTGCACCGATTGCGGCTGCATGCCGAGATGCCCCATCACCGGAATGCCGCTCTGCGTCAGGCGTTCGACCACGTCTTCGTGGCCGTCGACGCCTTCGAGCTTCAGCGCGCGGGCCCCGGCGGTCATCAGCACATGCGCGGCATCAAGCGCCGCGCCGATGCCTTTACGGAAAGAGAGAAACGGCATGTCGGCAACGATGAATTTGTCGGGCGCACCGCGCACGACGGCTTCGGTGTGAAGCTTCATCATAGCGAGATCGGCGTGGAGCGTCGAGGGGTGGCCGTGCACCACCATGGCGACGCTATCGCCCACCAGGATCCCGTCGATTCCGGCGTGTTGGAGGAGGCGTGCGAAGGCGTAGTCGTAACACGTGACCATCGAGAGCTTACGGCCTTCGGTTTTGGAAGAGAGAAAATCGCGTGCGGACGACGCCGCTGGAATGGTTTCAGTGTGCATGGCCATGGTACCTGTCAAAAGGCGATCAAGTCCCGGACTTACATACGCCCACGTGGACAACGAGGGTCGAAGGTCGCTGCATTGTCAGCGCCAATTGGATTATAGCAACCTAGGTTTCGAGCCGATATCGCGTTTCGGCAAGGTGATACATCGGCCGCCAGAGTGCGCGGTTGATGCACACCACCATCGCGGCCATGACGATGGTCGAGAGCAACAGCAGGCTGAAATTGCCGGTCTCGCTGGCGCGTGTGATTTGCGCGCCCAGGCCGGTCGTCGAGAGCGTTTGCTTTTTGAAATGGACGTACTCGGCCACGATGCTCGCGTTCCACGCGCCACCCGACGCGGTCACCAGACCGGTGACCAGGTACGGAAAGATCCCGGGGAGAATCACGGTGGTCCAGCGCTGCCACCGGTTGAATTGGAACACCGCCGAGGCCTCGCGCAATTCGCTCGGAATCGCCATCGCGCCCGCGATCACGTTGAACAGGATGTACCATTGCGTGCCGAGCAGCATCAGAATCACCGCGCCCACGCTCAAGCCGCCGCGTATTTGCACTAGCAAAAGCAGCACGATGGGGAAGAGCGCGGTCGCAGGCACCGACGCCGCGACCTGCGCCAGCGGCTGCGCCAGACGCGCGAGTTTCCGGTTGAAGCCGATGGCCACGCCCGCGGGAATAGTCCATAACGACGCCACGATCAGCGCCACCATCACGCGAACCAGGGTTGCGCCCGCGGCGATGAGCGTCGAACCCAACTCGGCGCCGGTGACGCCTTTGAGCTCGATTGCGGCGTGGAAGAGCGCGTATCCGGCGGCTGCGAGCAAGACAGCGACAATAACCGGAACCACCCAGGTCGGCGCGGTTTTCGCGCGCGCCGGCTTGGCGCTGGGCGCGCCGGCATAATCCGTCACTCGCTTCCAGACTGGGCGGATGGCGTGCCCGGCAATCCAGCGCGAAACGCGCGAGCCGCGAATCAAATGCAGCAGCGGCGAACGAACCGTGCCCGCGCTTTCCACCTGTTCCATCTTGAAGCGGTCCGACCACGCGATCAGCGGCCGCCACACAATTTGATCGAGCATCACGATGACCGCGATCATCGCCGTCAGGCCCCAGATAATGCCGGCCGTGTCGTCGTTAGCCGCGGCGTTTTGCAGATAAGAGCCCAGACCGGGCAGACGAAAATCCCGATTGCCCAACTGGAACATCTCGCACGCCATCAGAAAGAACCAGCCGCTGGCCACGGAGACGATCGAATTCCACACCAGGCCGATCGTTCCATACGGCAATTCGAGTTCGAGAAACCGCTGCCAACCGCCGAACCCGTAGATGCTGCTGGCCTCGCGCAGTTCGCGCGGAATCGATTTCAGCGACGAATAAAAACTGAACGCCATGTTCCACACCTGGCCCGTGAAAATCAGGATGATGGAGCCGAGTTCAAGCCCGATTTGCCGCTCCGGAAACAGCGAAACCATGGCGAGCATCACGCCCGGCAGGAAACTCAACACCGGAATCGATTGCAGAATGTCGAGCGCGGCGATCATCAGCGTTTCGATGCGCGGATTGTACGCGGCCACGTATCCATATCCGATGGCGAAACCGAGGCTCAGAACGTACGCCGTCATCATGCGTACTAGCGAATAAAACGCATAGAGCGGCAGGGCGCGGGGCGAATGCGAGATGTTAGCCGCCGGGATCGCCGCGCCCAGCCAATAGTGGCCGATGGCAAGCACGCCGAAAATCGCCGCCAGCGCCAGAGCGAAGACCATCAGATCGACGAGCGCCGACCAGCTCTTCTCGCCGATCAGCGGCGTCGAAAGCCCGGGAATCGTCATTCGTGGTTGTGGCCTTCTTCAGAGATATAGAATCGCCCGGTGGCGGCGTCGCGGTCGAAAAGCTCGGCGTAGCGGCCCCAGTTGACGGCGGTCTCCAATTGCCGGTCGGTTTCCTGTTCGCTGAAATGCTCTTCCAGCATGTCGCGGAAGAATTCCTCAGGCAGCGAATGGTCGCTCTTCCTCTCGAGCCCGCGCACAATCTGCCGGATCAGCGGCACGCGCATGGCAGCCGTCCGGAAAATCTCTTTGCGCCCCAGAATGTCTGCCTCGGCGAAACGGCGGCCGTCTTCGGTGACTTCGACGTCGCCCTCTTTCACCGTGATGAAGCCAACCATGTTGGAAGCTTCTACGATGGGAAGTAGGTCGTCGATTTCGAACGCCAGCTCGTCGGCCAGGCGATAGATGTCGTCGCGGCCGCCGCGGTCGAGGAGCAACTCCAGCAGGCCGGCCATCCCGCCGGAACGCGCGTGCGGCAGCATGGAGTAGGTTTGAGGCTTCTCTTCGCCGCCCGCCGCCGCGGCAGTTTGCGCGGGCTGGAATTCCGGGTTGGCGTCCGGCTGCGTCAGCACGCGATAGATGTAATCGACAATCTGCAGGAACCGCGGATCCTTGCGGTCGCGCGGCCGTGGAATGGGAACGCGAAAATCGGTGCGGATGCGGCCCGGGTTTTTGCCCAGCACGATCACGCGGTCGGCCAGCGAAACAGCTTCCTCAATGTTGTGCGTCACTATGAACACCGCGCGCGTGGGCATCTTCTTGCCTTCCCACAATTCCAGCAGTTCCGAGCGCAGGTTTTCCGCTGTAAGTACATCGAGCGCGGAAAACGGCTCGTCCATGAACAGTACTTCGGGCTCCACCACAAGCGCTCGGGCAAAGCCCACCCGCTGCTTCATGCCGCCCGAAAGCTCCTTGGGGAACGCCGTTTCGAAACCATCGAGGCCCACCGAATCGAGCGTTCGCAGACTGCGCTTCATGCGCTCGTGCGGCGATGCCCCGCGCGCTTTGAGCGGAGCCTGCACGTTATCCAGCACCGTGAGCCAGGGAAACAGCGCAAAGCTCTGAAATACGATGGACACGTTGGGGCACGGGCCATCCAGCGGTTTGCCGTGCCACAGCACCTCTCCCGCCGATGGCTTCGAAAGCCCGGTGAGAATGCGCAGCAGAGTCGATTTTCCCGAGCCCGAAGGACCCAGCAGTGCGAGAATCTCACCGGGATAGACGGCGAGATCGGTGGGCGCGATCACCTGAATGCGCGATTCCCCGGGCTTGCCGTAGACCTTTTCGACCTTCTTCGCCTCGATGATGGCTTCCTGCACGGTAGTCTTCCATCTTCGCGCGTAGGTGGCGGGGCGCGCTACCTAAAAATGCCCAATGGATCGGGCTCGGTGTAACCGGTTCGTAACTGGCTACTGTTCTTTCTTCAGTTCCACCACCATAACTTCAATCGGCTTATTGCCGGCATTGACGTCCGCGTGGAGCGTATTAGGCGCATTGGCGGGCAACCAATAAGCCTTACCGGTATCCCATTGGTGCGTTTCCGATTTGCCCGATTGCTCCACAATCTTCATCGTGCCGCCGGTGAGCGCGATCAGCACGCGCGGATGCTCATGCCGGTGCATCGTCAGCGGAGCATTCGGCAGCACAGTAGTCTTCCAGACGCGCACGTCGTCGTTTTCGAACTGCGGGACGCGTTGCGATTGCTCGGCGGTCTGCGGCGTAAGTGCGGCCGCGGCAGCGAGAAATAACAGTGGAGCGAGCTTGGTCATAAGTCCTCCTATCTTAGGGCCGGCGCCGCGCGGCGGGCGTCCAGCTTATCCGCATAAACTTCCATCAGCGCGCGCAAATCGGCTAGATCGCGTTCGCTGCAAGGCGTGAGCGGCGGCCGCACCGGTCCGGCAGGCATTCCGATGATCTCCATGGCGGCCTTCATCGCAGTAACTTCGTAACCCTTCACGCGGTCGCGTAGCCCGTAGAGCGGATGCACGTACTTGCGCATCAATCCGTCCAGCCGTGCGAAGTCGTGCGCCATTCCGGCTTCCGCCAATTCGATGGAAAGCCGCGGCGCGATATTCGAGATGCTCGACGTGTAAGCTTGCACGCCGATCGCAAAGTAAGCGGGCACACAATCGTCGCCCAGCCCGCCCAGCCACGCCAGACGGTCGCCTAACGTGTGCATGATCCGCTGATACTTGCGCGCGTCGCCCTGGCCGTCTTTCCAGAATTGCAGGCTGGGGACGCGATCCGCCAGGCGCGCCACCATATCCGGTGTGAACACGGCCCAATCGCGGCTGTAAACCATCAAGGGAAGAGCGGTGGCCGAGCCGATGGCTTTGTAATAGTCCGTCAGGCCATCGAACGGAGCGTTGATGTAATACGGCGGCAGCGCCAGGATGCATTCCGCGCCGGCCTTCTCCGCGCGCCGGGCCATATCCGCCCCGAGAGCCGCGCTATATCCCGCGCCGGCAACCACCGGCATGCGTCCGCGCGCCGCTTCCACCGTGACGCGCACCACGGATTCCACTTCTTCCGGCGTGAGCGAATACAACTCGCCCGTGCCCCCCGCGGCGACCAGCGCGCAGAACGGGTGCGCCGCCATCTCATCGACGTTGCGCGCCAGCGCGTCGAGATCGAGCGAAAGGTCCTGCCGAAAAGGGGTGACGGGAAAGCCGAGCACTCCCCGGATGCGTTCTCTGAGGTTTGTCATATGCGTCTCACTTCGGGCGCGCCGAATTTAAAAGATATCACTGGGCCGCACAGATTTATGCGATCTCGATCAGGGTTCCAGGCTGGATCGTTCGGCACGCATCGCGTATCGCGCCGGCGAACCGCTGCAGATCCTCAATCCGGTTGGTATCGCCGCGCACAACGATGATGGCGATATTCCGTCCGGAAAGCCGCTGCTGGTGGCCGATCCCATTGTCGCCAGTGAGCAAGACTTCGTAGCCGGCGCGCTCCGCGGCCGCCAAAAGCTCGCCGTTCTTCAAGCCCTTGAACCCTGCCCATTGGGCCGTGTGAACTTCCTCATCTGGAAAGCTGTGCCGGAAATCGAGCGGCAGGCACTCATCCAGCAGGATCTTCATGCGATCTTGGCGAGCAGAGAATCCTTTGCTTCTTCAAGCGCCTGGACGGCCATTTCGTGCGTCACTGTCGGGAATTGCGCAAGGAATTCGCTCAGCGAGTAGCCGCCCTCCAGGTAATCGATGAGATTCTTGAACGGCACGCGCGTGCCACGGAAGCATGGTGTTCCGCTCATGATCTCGGGATCCGCTACGATTACCAGCTGAGCCATATCCAACCCAATCTTATCGCGCCTCGACGGCCACGTCGGATGGGATCGCAACCGTGTTGGCGTCGCGCATTTCAAGATATCACCGGTTGCCGCCGCACTTTATCGCTATCGCCACCAGGAATCGCGCATCGCCTTCGCCACGAATCCCCTGGCGTTCTGGATATTCTGACGCGCCGCCCCGCGCCACGCGGCAGCGTTGCGGTTGTCTTCTTCCAGCGAGAGATCGCGTCCGGCCGAATCGAGCAGCTCCATCGCTTTGCGGAAGCGCCCGTCCCAGCCCAGTCGCATATCTACTGGCGGATGATCGTCGATATTCTTGCCGTCGTCGATGGCCGCGCGCCTGGCTTCCGCAATCGCGCGGTCGATTTCTTCCACGGCCGAGCGTTGATCGCGCATCACTTCGCGCCAATCCGGACGCCACAATATCGCGCGCGCGTAACGAAGATCGGCGATCGCGCTCAAGTAACGCGGATGAACCTCAGGCCGCGGCGGCGGAGCCATGACCGGCGGCGGCGCGTAGGCTGCGGTCTCATCGCGCAGCTTGTCGTATCCGCCCTTGCGAATGTATCCCACAGCCTCGTCGAGAAAGCCGAACGCACGGTTCCGCCATTCGGACGCGCGCGGGTTGTCTTCCTCCATCGAGATATCGTTGCGCGCGCTATCTACCAGACGGGTAATCTCGCGGAAACGGCCTCCGCGCCCCATGCGCGTATCGATTGTCGGGTGATCGTCGATATCCTTGCGATCGAACCGCGCCGCGATATCCAGCTCGTGAATCGCGCGCTCGGTCAGATCCGATGCCGCGGCCATGTCTCGCATCACATTCGGCTGATCGGGGACGCGCATCAGAAGCACGGCGCGGCGCAAATCGCTGCGGGCGCGCAGGTAGCGAGGATGGCGGAACTGAGCCAACATCCCCAGGGGAAGCGATACGGCGATCGCGAGAGCAGCGGTCAGAGAAAGGTAACGGCGCATCGTATTACCAGATAAGTAACACGATGCGCCGGTGATTTCAGGATGTTAGATAGTTAGCGGCTTGTCAGTTACGAAGGTTAGTAAGGTCTCCGACTCGATCTTCACGCGCTGTCCCTTCGTGGCCGCTTGCACCGCCGCGCCGCCTGCGCCGCCCGCGCCAGCCCCAATCGCCGCGCCCTTGCCGCCGCCCGCAATTGCGCCGATCACCGCGCCCACCGCCGCCGCGCCGCCCGCTACCTTGGCCGTCTGCGCGCCGCGCGAGCTACTCGCCTCGGTGATGTTCTGAGTATCGATGTCGATAATTTTGCCCTTGATATTTACCGCCCACAAACTCACGGTTAGCTCGGTCTTGCCTGTGAACTTACCCGATTGCTGGGCTTGCACCAGCTTCACCGTCATTTCTGTTCCCTTCGGCAACACCACCTGGCCGTCAATCGCGATCGGCTGATCGAGACTGGCCGCGAACGTCTGGCCTTCCTTTGCCTTCTCGGAATCGATCGCCTCGATCATCCGCACCACCATGCTGGTAGGCGCCGGAATCGTCACCGGGGCCGCCGGTTGAGCCGGCGCGACGGGCTCAGGCGATGCTCCTTGCGCCGCGGCCGGCTGCTTCGGCGCAGTTGGCGCGGCGTTCTGCGGAGGCGCATCCGATTCCGAACCCGGCGCTCGGCGCAACGTCGGACGTCCATCGTCGCTCGATGACGACGTACTCGCGCTCGTGCTTCCGGAATCCGAACCCGACCCTGTATTGCGCCGCAACGTCGGCCGGTCCGAACTGGAACCGAAACCTCCGCCGCCTCCCGAGCCCGATTGCGTCCGCGGGTCGGAAGGATCCGGCTGGATCATCACCGGCGCATTTGCCGGTGGCGGAGCCGCCGATCCGCCGGTCCGCCGCAGCGTCGGCCGGTCATCGCCGCTGGCGCTGCTGTTGCTTCTCGATGACGACGACGCGCCGTTGCTGAATTCAATCCGCACGATGTCTGACACGTCGTACGTCTCGATCGCATCGCCAACTTCCACACGAACCTGGCGGGGCGTTCCTCCGATGTATGTTCCGTTAACGATCCGTCCGCTCTTGAGGGTGATGATATCGGCGTGGGCGGCGAGAGCGAGAACCATTCCGGCAAGGGCTAAGCGCATCAGTGCAAACTCCGATCTTCATTGTAGGACGCGCCAGCCGTCCAGTTGGTTTACACTGCCGGTACGACGGGCCTCCTGGCCCGTCAAGGCTCGTTTTTTGCGGAACCCGCTAGTTGACGAAACCGGTCGCGCCGCGCGACGTCCGCCGCGATATGCCCTCCGGCAGCCAGCTCTTCGCCAGTTTCCGTCCGCGGCTCAGCGCATCCTTGTAGGTCCGGCGCTGCAATTCATGCGGGAAATTCATTTCTTCGCGGTGTAAATACTCCAGGCCCTTGCCCACCACCACCGTGCCCGCATATGCAATCGCGCCCTTCGCCAGCAAGCCGCCGCCGAACGGGATCTTCCCCATCAGCTCGCGCGCGATCGCCCGCCATCCGAACGCGCCCGCGCCAATCGACAGCAATTGCCCTTTCTGCTCGCCGAGGCCGACCTCTTTGCCGCACGCCGCCGAAATCAAGAACGCCATGCGCACCTGGTTCGCCGTCAGGAACGCCGTGTCCGACGCCCATTCGCCGAAAATCCACGGCAGCTCGATCAGATTCGGCACCAGGTCGGGCAGCGCCGTGGCCATCGCGAACAACGCGTTCTCGCGCGCAATATCGCGCACGATGCGGTCCACCACGAACGTGCGGAACCCTGGAAACTGGCGCGCCAGCGGAAGGTCGTATTCGCTGTGATCGTGCAGAATGGCGTCGAGCGTGGCGCCCGGATCGTGGCGATGCAAAACGTACGCCTCGTCCGGCGCCGGAATGCCATCTTCGTAAAGCACCACGTCCACCAGCGCCGGTGCGTACCCGTCGCCGCCGCGGAAAATCAGGCTGCGGCCCGTGGCGCGTTCCTCCACCGGCACCGACGACGGAACCAGAAATTCTTCCATCGCCTCGTACCCGCGGTCCCCTGCGGCGATGAGACCGATCCGCAGAGTCTTACCGGCGAGCTTGCGCACTCCCGCCGGATTCAAATGCGAAAACGCGGCTTTCGCTTGCCTGAGATTAGATAGCATAAGTGAAATTCGGGACGCGACTTAGCGCGGCCGCTCTGCGCCACGCAAGCGAAACATCGTTTCCAGTCCCCTTCGCCATTCTACCGCCAGGCCGATTCGCTCCACTTCGATGTGGGGTGCGAAATAGCCCAGAATAGTCTCCGTACTTGGGTGGAATTCCAACGAAGGCGAGACCAACAGCAGCCGTGGCGGCTCGCGGCGCAGCTCGATTGCGGGGAAATATCCGTTTGTCGAGAATTCGTTGCGGTTGAGATGCCATGCCACGCGCACCCAGTAATCGAGCGCCTGCAGCGGAAGATGAAGATCGGCCGACGCTTTCAATTCCACCACCGCGAGGCGCCCCGAAGTATCCACCGCCAGCAAATCCAGAATGCCCCGCTCGCCGCCCGCGAACGCCGGCACCTGTCCATACACCGGATCCGTCCGTAACGACGCATCGATGACATCCAGTTGCGCCCGTGCCTGCGATTCCAGCCACGCTTCCGGAAACTGCCGGTAGAGCGGATGCTCGCGGTCTTCCGCGCCCGCCGCTCGCGCGCGATCCAGCTCTTCCACCAACCGCAAAATCTCGGGAATGTGGCGCTGGCTTGCTGGATGCCGCTGATGCAACCCGAAGTGCAGATCGCCGCCGTCGAGCGTCGCGAATTCCACCCCGCGCACGCGCAAGCTCACGCGCCCATCGTGCCGCGCAATCGATTCCACCGCCGGCAAGGAAATAACGCGCTGCCACGGATGCTCGCGATTCGGTTCCGCACGCCGGCAAGGCTCTAAACGCGTATCGAGGTTCCCGCGATCCTCCGGATCCACGCCCCCCACATGATCACTCGGCGTGTAAGTGAATAGCGCGAAGCGCGCCGCGTCTGGGTCGAGACACGTCAGCCGCAACGCCGTGGCGCGCTCTTCGCCTGCGGGCAGATAGATCGCGAGCCCTTCCACCGCCACGCGCCGCTCTCTCGCGCGCAGATGCGAAAGCCAGATCAGCCCGAACGTCAACACCGCGCTCGAATCCGCGCCCGGCGGGCATGCGATGGCCGCCCAGGCGTGTTGCCCATGGCGTAGGAACGCGCGCGGAAACGAAGGCGAGAGGCTGTATTCGAGATTCGCCTCGGCGCTCAATTCCGCCAGGGTCCATTCCGGAAACTGCCGCCGCAACAGCAGCCGGAAGCGTTCGCGGAACACCAGCCGCTCGCTGCGGCGCCCCATCTCCGCCCCCGAGCGCCGGGCCAGATCGATGAGATACATCGCGCCTTCACGCTTCGCGAACCGTTCAATGGTAAGTTCGAGCCGCCCCGATGCGGCCGCGCCCACCGCGACGATGCGTCGTGTAAGATTGCGCGTCCGGTCCCAAGCCTGCAGCGTGAGCCGCGAGCCGCGCATTTCCAGCGTGAAATTCTCCGCCGTCAGCGGAAACAGTTCCTCGCCCGGCTCGAGCAGCGCCGGTTCCTTCGATGACTGAAGAAACCCCTCCACCGCCGCGCGAATCTCTTCCACGTTGACGGCCCGCATGCAGAGCGGATTGTAACAACCACATGCAAGCGAAAACGAGTCATCTAACCAAAGAGAGTAGCCCGCCGTCAGGTAGAATTAATTCGGTAAAAGGAAACCGCCCATGACCTCCAAGCCTCTCCTCGCCGTCCTAGCCTGCGGATTCCTCTCTCTCACCGCCCAGCAACCCGCGCCCGTGACCGTCTACACCGACGCCCAGGCCGCCGCCGGTCGCGCCGCCTACCAGAGCTCATGCGCCGCGTGCCACACGGATACCCTGATCCCGCCCGCCGGCTCTCAGTACGTGGGACAGGAAATCCCTCCCTTAGCCGGATCGGTCTTCATGAATCAGTGGGGCGAGCGCACCACCGCCGAATTATCTCGTCGCATCAAGACCGCCATCGGCGGCTTCCCGCCCACGAATCTGACTGAAAAGACCTATCTCGAACTCGCTGCGTACATCCTGCAGGCCAACGGCGCGCGCGCCGGCAAACAGGAACTTACATCGACTACCGCCGTCGTGATTCACGATGCCGCCGCCGGCAATCGTTAAGCGACATGTTTCCAGGACCGACTTCTGCACCGGCGTCTTCCGGTCCCGGAACTGCATCCCGCCCGAAATGGGAAGCGGTATTCGGCTACGATCTATTCGTTTCCTACAAGAGGGGCGAAGCATCCCGGTACGCGCGCGCCCTCGCTGATAAACTCATGGCGCGTGACTTCACTTGCTTCCTCGATGAGGATGAGGCCCCGGCCGGTTACCCGCTGACGGATCGAATCCAAGCGGCGCTCTCAAAGACTTCCGTGCTCCTGCTAATCGCCACGCCACTAGCCCTTCATTCAGATTGGATCAAGCAAGAGCTGAGCGTCTTTCTGGCACGCCGATTCGCCCGGCGCGTGATAGTCATAAACGTAGCTGAATGCCTGAACCGAAGTACGGGTAATCCACTCGCGGAGCTGATTCAGTCGCTCGGGCTGATCTGGCTGGACGTCGGAGCAGAGGATTTCTCTACCGGTGTCCCCACCGAAAATACAGTGCGGGCGATCCAGGCGCACTTCAAGTATCGTCGGGCAAACAGTCTTCGCCGGCTAATCACTTGGGTCATCGTTTCACTTCTTGCCGGTCTGCTAACGGTAGCAGCTTGGAAAGCGATCGAGGCCAATAAGAATGCAATAGCAGAAGCTGAACAGAGGAAGCGCGCTGAGGCGGGTGAGAAGGAAGCCAGGAATCAGGAACTGGAAGTGGCTTCTCGGGAGCTTGCATCGAAGGCAGAGGAACAGTTGCCAGACAACTCGGCCGCCGCTCGGGATTTGGCAATCGAGGCGTGGAATCGGAAACACACGAAATACGCAAGAAAAGCCATTGTCGATGCGTACTCAATGCCGCTGCTAGAGCTGGAAGGACACACCGCCGCATTTTCTCCTGATGGCCGCCGTGTGGCAACGGCGGGCTCCGGCGGTGGGGCGTGGGTTTGGGATTCCACAACCGGAAAACGGCTGGCAGAGCTGGAAGGCAGCCGAAACTATAACGGTGGGACTGTGGCCTTTTCGCCCGACGGCCGACGCGTGCTCGCGGGGCAGACCATGGTAGGGGTGTGGGACGCGGCAACCGGCAAGAAGTTGATCGAGCTGGAAGGCAGCCGAGGCGGGATTGCAGCGTTTTCACCCGATAGTCATCGCATAGCAACGGGTCTGCAGCGCGGCTATGTGGGGGTGTGGGATGCGTCGACCGGGGCGCTTCTGACGAGGCTCGAAGGCGATGGCGAATTCAACACCGTCGCGTTTTCGCGGGATGGTAAACGCGTGCTGACTTCAGCGGGAGTGTGGGATGCAACGACTGGGAACCGGTTGGTGACTTTTCCTTCTCCGAGCTTTGGTGGTGACAGTTACGAAGGCTCAGCGGCATTTTCGCCGGACGGCCGGCGGGCGGTAGCGGGGTCTTTCGGCGCCGATTCGGGGGTGTGGGACACGATGACTGGCAAGCGATTGGCGCGGCTGGAAGGGATAAACAGTATTATCCGTGTGGCGTTTTTGCCGGATGGCAAACGCGTCGTGGCCTCAAGCTACGACAGCACGGGGTGGGTGTGGGATGCTGCTACGGGGAAGCGGTTAGTGATCTTCGGAGAGCCCCGCGAAGACGTCCCGGGCCTGCCTTTGAGCCCGGTTGGGGTCTCGCCCGATGGCCAACGGGTGGTAATCGGGGACGACAAGGGCACTGCGAAGGTGTGGGACTCCAACACAGGGAAGCTGGTCGCGATGCTAGCAGAAGCGCGAGGCGGATCATCCGTCGGCCTCGTGGTATTTTCGCCCGATGGCAAGAGCGTGCTGATCGGAAGAGGCGGCGTAGCAATTTACAAAATTGTGTCATCCGAGGACGTAGATAGGTTTTGGTAAGCCAGGATATACGAACAGTCCTAGCGGATGTAGTTGCGGCGACCAAAGACCAGACGCTCCAGGATCATGTCAACGGACGTGTGGAGATTCTGCGCCGGTCTGGCAAGGCAGGGGTCGCTCAATCACGGCCAACTAGCAATAAAAAGAGTCTGAGCTTATCCAGCCCCGACTAACATCCGCTCCGAAGCGGCCCATCCGCCTGAGCAACGATTCGTCAACCCTTATAAGCAGCGGTACGCGACGCTTCCGATTTACGATGAACGATATTTCGACGATGTCGCCGCTATTTTCACCTACGAGCCGATCCGCGAGCACGACAAACTGCAAGTGGGCATGCTCGCGTCTCTTGGAATCGAGCGAGGCAAATCCTTCAAGCCCGCAGCTGAGCAGAAGCAACAAATGCGGCAGGGAGTTATCGATGCCTGGTTCTACCTGCAGTCGAAGTTAGATCATCTCCCGCCGCTAACGCTGCTTCGCGGGACCAGGATAGGCTGACTTCGTGTCGCGTGCGCGGTAGACTTCGCCCATGCCGCCGGAGCCCAGCGGGGCGAGAATTTCATAAGGTCCCAACCGGGTGCCCGACACGAGGCGCATAAGACGTCGAACGATCTTATCGCACGCTGGCGCATCGTGTGGCGGCTCGCGACGCGCGCTAGGGAACGAATCGCCGTCAAGAAATAGTTTTAGTTGGTTTGGCAGGCGGCGGCGCGGCTCAGAAGAAGGGCGCGTTCGCGGGTGTTTCGGGTTAGGGCGGCGGCTTGTTCGAAGTGGTGGCGGGCTTCGGCGGGGCGGTTTAGTTTGAGCAGGAGGTCGGCACGGACGCAGGGCAAGAGGTGGTAGCGGTCGAGGGATGGGTCAGTGGCGAGGGCTTCTACAAGGTCGAGGGCGGCCTGAGGGCCGTAGACCATGGAGACGGCTACGGCTCGGTTGAGCTCGATGACTGGGGATGGGGTTAGGTGGGCTAGTTCGGTGTAGAGGGATACGATCCGGGGCCAGTCGGTCTCCTCGGGGGTACGGGCTCGGGCGTGGCATGCGGCTAACTCGGCTTGCAGCAGGTACGGGCCTCGGGGTTTGCCGATCTCGTGGGCGCGGTCGATGGCGGTGAGGCCTCGGTGGATAAGGAGGAGGTCCCAGTGAGCTCGGTTTTGTTCGAGCAGGAGGATGGGTTCCCCGGTGGGGCTGACGCGGGCTCGCGTGCGAGAGGCCTGGATCTCCATGAGCGCTACGAGGCCGTGGACCTCAGGTTCGTTGGGGGTGAGTTCGGCGAGGATGCGGCCGAGGCGGAGGGCGTCTTCGCAGAGACTGGGACGGATGAGGTCGTCGCCGGCGGTAGCGGAGTAGCCCTCGTTGAAGATGAGGTAGATGACATCGAGGACGGAGGAGAGGCGGGCGGCTAGCTCGGGGCCTCGAGGGACTTCGAAGGGGATGTGTTTTTCGGCGAGGGTGCGTTTGGCGCGGACGATGCGCTGGGCGATGGTGGGTTCGGGCGTGAGGAAGGCGCGGGCGATCTCGGGGGTGGTAAGACCGCCCAGGAGACGGAGGGTGAGGGCGGTGCGGGAATCGGCGGAGAGGACAGGATGGCAGGAGATGAAGACGAGGCGGAGGAGGTCGTCGCCGATCGGGTCGTCGAGGTTGGAGTTGAGGTCGGGCACGGTCTGCTCGAGTGTGGCCAGGTCGCGGGCCAGGTCCTGGTGTTTGCGCGCGGCGACGGCGTTGCGGCGGAAGAGATCGATGGCGCGGCGTTTGGCGGTGGACGTGAGCCAGGCGCCGGGATTTTCGGGAACTCCGGTTTGCGGCCACTGTTCCACGGCGGCCAGCAGGGCCTCCTGGGCGAGGTCTTCCGCCAGGCCGACGTCGCGGGTGAGGCGTGTCAGGCCGGCGATGACGCGGGCGGACTCGATGCGCCAGACGGCTTCGATGGTGCGGTGTGGATCGGTAGCGGCCACCACTACCGATCACACCAGCTTCAAACGGGGAACGCAAGAGCGGCTATTTGTTCGCGGTCTGATTTGGCAACTCAGCGCGGCGGCGTTCTTTGTACCGGATCTCTTCTTCGGACAGGATGGGGGCGAAGTCTTCCATCTCAAAGACCTGCCGGATTTCGATTTCGGAGTCGCCGTCGTGGGGGTTGGGGCAGCGCTTGACCCACTCGATGGCCTCTTCCAGGGACTTGACCTGCCAGAGCCAGAAGCCGGCGATGAGCTCCTTGGCTTCGGTGAAGGGGCCGTCGACGACGGTGCGAGACTTGCCGGAGAACTTGACGCGTGCGCCTTTGGAGCTGGGATGGAGGCCATCCATGGCGAGCACGATGCCGGCCTTGATGAGCTCTTCGTTGAACTTGCCCATTTCGGCCAGAAGTTGTGGATCAGGGAGTGCGCCTTCTTTTTCTGACTCCGCGGTTGCTTTGACGATGACCATGAATCGCATTGCTTCTCCTTTTCTTTGTTAGAGCATATTTCTCGCTCTATTGATACGTCGAAGGAGGTGTGGGGAAATCTACCGGGTGCGGCGATTATTTTTTGGATTTATTTTCGGGTTTTTCGCGATCTTCGGCTGGCGCAAGCGTGGCTCAGCCGGAGATTGAGCAAATAGTACCGGTCGTCGTCGAACCGGCTTTCAACATAATCAACCGCTTACGGCCGCCGCCCGAAGCAACGTTTTTCGGTCACAAGTTTTTCAATTTTATTTCATTGCGTCCCTCAACTACTTACCCTCCGCCCACGCCTGCAGCCCCAACCCCGCCGTGTATCTTGGAGGCGTAAAGGCTAATCACAAATGCTTGACCAACAGGAATCCCCCAAATCGCCCGACCGCCGCGCCTTCAACGCCTATCGTCACGGACTCACCGGCCAGATCCACATCCTCACCGAAAAAGATCAACTCGCCTACGAGAAGCATTGCTTGGGCATCCGCGAGTCACTCGCTCCGCAGACTCCGCTCGAAGCCTCGATCGTGCAATCCATCGCCGACGACCGTTGGCGCCTCCACCGCGCCGCCTCCTTCGAAGACACCCTCTTCGCTGTTGAGATGTCCGGCCCCGATGACATCGCCACCGGCAACGAAGAAGTCGATGCCGCCTTCGCCATGGCTCGCGCCTGGCTGGCCAAAGGCAAGAGCATCGAGCTGATCAGCCTCTACGAAACCCGCATTCACCGCAACCTGGAGAAGAACATGGCCGAGCTGCGCCGCCTCAAAGCCGAACGAGAGTCCGCGCTCCAGCAGGCCCTCGAAGAAGCCCAACTCGATGCCGAAATCGCTGCATACAAAGAGGAACCCTTCGAAGTAACCGAAGACGTCACCCACCACCACTTTGTTTTTTCAAAGCAGGAAATCGCCGCCAACGTCGTGAGCATCCAACGCCGCAAACAAGCCCGAAACGAACACAGTGCCCTGCGTTCCGCCGCCTTCGATGCCGCCCGCGCCGCCTAGTGTGGGGCAGGCTTCAGCCTGCAGCGGGCTTTAGCCCGCCCTCGCGCCCCCTATCTCCGCGCAGCCCCCACGCACCCCACCGGCTGCCCCTTCGTGATCGGCGGCGTCGCCACCACATACAGCACCACGCCATCGAACGGCGCCACCACCTCCGCCGCCGCTTCGCCAAAGAAGTCCGTAATCTGCGCCAGCACCTGCCCCTTCGCCACTTGCTGGCCCCGTTCCACGCGCGGATACAGAATTCCCGTGGCCGGGCTCGTCAGCACCTCGACCGGGTCGAGATAGACCGGATGTTCCAGCGGCGCCGGTCCGTCCGGCAGCATCCCCAGTTCCCGCATCACGCCGCGGACGCCATCGGCGAGTTGATCCACGCATGTAGCGTCGGTGGTCCCCAGATAGCCGCTTTCCACCGTAATCGCCGGCTTGCCGCGCGTGATCGCCGTATTCGAGCAATACACGGAACGCGCCGGGTCAGTAGGCCGATTGCGGTCGATCACAATATGATCGATTCCGAACGCCAAAACCAGCCGGTGAATGGACTGGTTCAGACTTTCATCGCCGGTGACCGTCTGATAAACATACGGGCGCAGCGATTCGTTGCCGTCGCCGCAGTGTAAATCGAGTAGACAATCCGCCGGCTCGATGACCTGCGTAGTAATGGCGTGCGCAATTCGCTCGGAAATGGTTCCGTCGGGGTCGCCGGGGTAACAGCGATTGAGATTCTTGCCGTCTACAGGACTGAAATAGACAGTGCGGCCTAGAAACGAAGGCATGTTAGCCACATGAACCATAGTCACTGTTCCACGCAGTTTCGCCGGGTCGATGGCGTTGCGCAACATCTGCAGCGCCAGAATCGGAGGGTATTCGTAACCGTGATTACCGGCCACCACGGCCAGCGAAGGCCCGGTTTGTGCGCCTCTTACGGTTGTAACTGGAATTTGGGTTCCCTTGTCCGCACCGTCGGGAATCTCGATGAATCTGGAAGCAATTGCCATGCATCATTGATAGCGTACCCTCGCATGAGGGTAAAGTCTCCCCGCAAAATACAAGCAAGAAAAGACTTTAGTCACAGTTTACATCTGGGTTATCATCGGCTTAACGCAATGATTTGGGTGACGCGATGCGTGTTTCTGCTCCTCCTCTGCGCCCACGGCGCAAGACTGGCTGAAGCCTCACCACAAGCCCCTATATCTGTCGTAGTTGTCGATTCCGATGGCCGCGTGGTCCCCGGCGCCAACGTTCAAGTCCGATTGAATGGGCATGAGACAGCGGCTGCGGCTACCAACGAAAAGGGCGAAGCCGCCTTTGCCGCGTTGCCGCCCGCCAGTTATGAAATAGCCGCTTCCAAAGACGGCTTCGATCCCGCCCGCCAAATCGTAAGTGACTTCTCGCAGCCCATACGATTGACGCTCGCGCCCGCGGCGGCGCATGAAAGCGTGCGCGTCATGGCGGAAGCGGCGTCCATCGATGCCGGCTCTTCGGTAGGGGTCGATCTGCCGGCGAAACAGGTGAAGGAATTGCCCAGCCGCCCGGCCACGGTTACTGACGCGCTGCCCATGATTCCCGGCGTCGTGCGCAAGCCTGATGGCGGCATCGAGATTTCCGGCAGCCCGGAGCATCGCAGTTCGCTAATCGTCAATTCGGCCGATGTCACCGACCCGGCCACTGGTCAATTCGGCCTGACTGTGCCCATCGACAGCGTTCAATCGGTAACCGTGTATCAGACTCCGTTTCTCGCCGAATACGGCCGCTTCACCGCGGGATTAGTCTCCGTCGAGACGCGTCGCGGCGGCGATGAGTGGAAGTGGGAGCTCAACGATCCGTTCCCCGATTTCTTCATTCGAAGCTGGCGTCTGCGCGGCATACGCGATGCCACGCCCCGGCTGAATGCGGAAGGGCCCATCGTCCGCGGCAAGCTCTTCTTCTCCGAAGGCCTGGAGTATGAAGTTCGCAAGGTGCAGGTGCACACGCTGCCCTTCCCATATGACCAGAAAAAGAATGAGGGCGTGAATTCCTTTGCCCAGTTAGATTGGGTAAGGTCGGCTAAACAGCTCGTTACCGCCAGCGTCCACATCGCCCCGCAGCGGATCGATTACTCCGGCTTGGATTACTTCAACCCGCAGCCGGTTACTCCCGACGCCAGCACCCGTAACTATACTGCAACCATCGGCGATAAGTGGAGCATAGGAGGCGGGTTACTGGATAGCACGCTCTCCGCGACGCGCTTCGGCGCCAACGTCTGGCCGCTCGGAAATAGCGATCTGGTTCTCACCCCCACCGGCAACACCGGAAGTTACTTCGAACAACAGCGCCGCTACTCCACGCGCGCCGCCTTCCGGCCGACGTTTGCTTTCGCTCCGGTTAAGAAATTAGGTCTGCACGAATTCAAAGTCGGAACTTATATCGCCCGTAGCGACGAAATCGGGCAGATCTCCGAACACAACATCGATATCGAAAACGCCTCGGGCCTGATGACCCAGCAGATTTCGTTTTTCGGCGGCCGCGAATTTCGCATGGATGACACCGAATACGCCGTGTTCGCGCAGGATCACTGGACCGTTTCGCCGCGCTTGGCCCTCGATCTGGGGGTGCGTACCGAATCGCAGGAAGTCTCCGAGAGCTTTCGCGTGGCGCCGCGCGCGGGGCTGGCATGGACTCCGTTCGCCAAGGCCGGCACCACCATCCGCGGCGGCTTCGGCATGTTCTACGACCGCGTGCCGCTGAACATCTACGCGTTCAACCACTTTCCCAAGGAATCCGTTCAGGATTTCGGCCCTGATGGGCAGCCCGATGGCAACCCGTTCATCTACGCCAACACGTTGGGCCTCGCCAACGTGCATTCGATTCTGGTCTTCAAGCATCCCGGCGCCGGCGATTTCTCGCCGCAGAGCGCCAGCGTTAGCGTACAGGTGGAACAGCCCATTTCGCGGTACCTGCAGCTTCGCGCCAGCTACATGGAAAATCGGGCCGAAGGCCTCGTGATCATGAACGTCGTCCCGCCTGACCCCGTATCGCGCATCGGCAACTATGAGCTTTCAGGCGACGGCGCGTCGCGCTACCGCCAGATGGCGCTGACCGCGCGCGTGAGGGTTGGCGAGAACCGCGACCTTTTCGTTTCCTACGTGCGCAGCCGCGCGCGGGGCGATATGAACGATTTCAGCGGCTATCTGGGAAGTTTCCCGGTGCCCATCATCCGGCCCAACAGCAGCGGCGTTCTTTCCACCGACCTGCCCAACCGCTTCCTGGCTTGGGGCTCCATCAAGTTGCCCGATGGCTTCCGCATTTCGCCCATCATGGAATTCCGCAGCGGCTTCCCGTATTCCACGCTAGATGCCACGCAAAGCTACTTTGGAATCCCCAACGGCTCGCGCTACCCGAACTTCTTCTCGCTGGATTCGCGCCTCTCGAAGGATATCCGCATCAACCCCAAATACAGCGTGCGGTTATCTTTGAGCGACTTCAATCTCACCAACCACTTCAATCCGGAAGCTGTGCACTACAACGCGGCGGATGGAGCGTTTGGGTTGTTCTTCGGTCAGCGTAGCCGCCGGTTTACGGCCGATTTCGACGTGCTCTTTTAGTACGACAGGCGTCCTCGCCTGTCGCTTGTCACTCAATGCTGAGCGCCCTTATCGGGCTGCCGCCGCCATCGCGTGCTGCTCTTCGCCTTGCTGTTCCAGCACCGTCGATTGCAGCGATTCCAGCGCTTCCACCACGCGCTCCAGCAGGTCGTCGGTCTGCGCCATGGCGGTGCGGGCCGAATCGATCGACGAAACTTGCGTCTTGAGCTGCGCTTCGAAATCGCGCATGTCCGCGGCCACGTTGGTGTGCAGTTCAGTCACCTGGCCGCGCACGCTCTCGAGGCTGGCTTCGAAGCGAGCCGATACGGCTTCGATCGCCGGGTCCGGTTCTTGCCGGCGCGTCATGTTGGACTGTGCTTCCGCGAGTTGGGTTTCGAGCGTGCTGAATTGAGCGCTCAGCGCCAGAAGGTGGTCGCGAAGCGCGGAAACTGTTTCGCTCGCTATGCGGTCTTTTTCCGCCAGGAATTGTTCGTGCGCCTGGATTTTCGCGTTCATACGTGCTTCGAACTGCGCCAGCTCGGCGCGCACGGCGGTGTCGGACATGCCGGCGGCGCGCACCGGCGCGGGCGCGGAGCGGCGGGCGGCGGCCGTGAGCAGTTTCACTTCGAGTTGGATCTTTTGCATGCGCTGCCACCGCGCGGCTGGATCCTTGGAGAGGCAGCCGGTCAGCAGGCGGTCGAGCGCCGGGCTGCCCGAAGGCGGCGCGGGCGATGTGCAGAGCGAAGTAACTAGCGCCGCTTCATTTTCGCCCTCGAAGGGCCGGCGGCCGGTCAGCATTTCGAATAGGACGGCGCCGAAAGAGAAGATATCGCTGCGCGAATCCGACGGTTTGTTATGGGCGGCGATTTCGGGGGCGGTGTAAGACGTGACGCGAGTAACGCCCTGTACCGCGGGCAATAGTTCGAGACCGGTGGCCGTGAGCGCAATGGCGTCTGGTGTTACGCCTCCATGACAGCGGCCTTCGTCGTGGATGCGGCGCAGCGCATCGGCCAGCAATGCGGCATAGCGCAGGCCATCCTGCACGGGCAGGCGGCCCTCGCTGAGCAGTTGTCGTAACGTCTTTGTGCTCTCGGAAATTTCGAAATGGTTCATGATATCCTCGCGGGCCTCGCCCTTAGTTGAGTAAATCAAGTTTGTTGCTCTACAGCAAGTCCGGAACAACCTGTAAGTTCTGTTGCAGTACCATGAGTAAGTTGCTGTTGGATAGCATACTCCTATCCTGCTGCCTGTTCAAAGAAGCGAAGCGACAGCGCTGCCGTGTTCTCCCAAGTAAACTGTGCGGCGCGCGCCCGTCCTCTCGTGGCTAGCTCCGCGCGCAGCGAAGGCGAAAGTAGTAACCGTTCGATCGCGTCGCGCAGTTCGGTCAGGCTGCGCGGGTCGATGAGTAGCGCCGCATCGCCTGCGATTTCCGGCAAAGAGGAAACGTTCGATGTAACCGCCGCCACGCCCGCCGCCATCGCTTGCGCCAGCGGAAACCCGAAGCCTTCATAGAGCGAGGGAAACGCGAACACCGTCGCCGCGGCGGTCAGCGGCGCCAGATCGGTTTCCGGAATGTATCCGAGATAGCGCACCGACGCCGCTTTGCGCACCAGCGCGGAAGTTTGCGCATCGGCCCAGCCCATGGGCCCCGCGAGCACCAGATCGAACTGCTGCCGCAGCGAGGGCGGCAGCGCTTCGAATGCGGCGATAAGCAGCTTGATGTTCTTGCGCGGCTCGATGGTGCCGAGCGCGAAAATGAACGGCCGCTGCAGCCGGTAGCGCGCGCGTACGCGCTCAACCGCCGCCGCGTCGACTTCGAAGAACGCGCGTGAGACGCCCGAATGAATGACTGTAATACGCTCCGGCGGAATGTCGAGGATCCGCACGGCGTCGCGCTTGGTCGATTCCGAAACCGCGATCAGCCGGTGCGCGCGCCGTAGCAGATCGGCGGCGTTGGCATCGGCGCTGCGCGTAGCCGCGGAATGCAGTTCCGGCATGATCCACGAAGTCATGTCGTGGACAGTCGAAGTCAGCCGCGGTCCTCGCGGCGGATGGCGCACCAGATTCGTCGTGTGAAAGACATCCATTCCGCGCGCCGCGAAATCGAGCACCGGCAGCGGCGTGTAGTTCGCAAGCGCGAGCCTGCCCAAGCCGAGAAAGGTGCGCGCAGGACCCACGGCGGACGCGTCATGACGCAACGCCGGCGCCGCGCCGAGCGCCGGGAACGTGCGGATAACATCGGGCCCGGCGAGCCGCCGTAAGTGCTCGATCCAGTAATAGAGGTAGTTCTTGACGCCCGCGCTCCGCACCAGCAGCGGCGTGGCGTCGATCAGCGCGCGCACTTCTTTTAGTATGTGCTAGACTGTCGTTTTATGGCAGCTTCCACCGCAAACCGGCATCATCATCTTCACCATGCCCAGTTGCGGCGCGCGCTGTCCTGAACGGAATCCAATACACTTTGGAAAAAAGGACGCCCGCCGCAAAACGGCGGGCTTTTTGCTTTTTATGACTCTCGATTTCCAGAAATCGGATGGCCTGGTGACGGCCGTGATTCAAGATCAGGCCAGCGGGCGCATCCTGATGGTCGGCTACATGAACGAAGAGGCCTTCCGCCTGACGGTGGAGACCGGCTTCGCCACCTTCTACAGCCGCTCGCGCCAGAAACTCTGGCTGAAAGGCGAGAGCTCCGGCCATCGCCTGATGGTGAAGAGCATCGCTGCCGATTGCGATCTCGACGCCGTCCTGGTGCAAGTGGAAGCGATCGGCCCCGGCGTCTGCCATGAAGGCTACGAGAGTTGCTTCTTCCGCAACCTCGAAAACGGCGAATGGAAGGTCGCCGAAGAGCGCCAATACGACCCCGCCGCGGTCTACGGGAGTAAACAGTGAAGCTCAAGCTCGGCATCCCCAAGGGCAGTCTCGAGAACGCGACGGTCGATCTGTTCCGCCGCGCCGGCTTCACCATCAGCACCAGCAGCCGGTCTTACTTTCCCGGCATTGACGATCCCGAAATCGAATGCATGCTCATCCGCGCGCAGGAGATGGCCCGCTATGTTGAAGATGGCATTCTCGACGCGGGACTCACCGGCCGCGATTGGATCGAAGAAAACGAGTCGACGGTCGTCGCCGTCGCCGATTTGATCTACGCCAAGCAGAGCTTCGGCAAAGTGCGCTGGGTGCTGGCGGTGCCGGAGACATCGAACTTCCATTCGGTGAAAGATCTGGAAGGCAAGATCATCGCCACGGAGCTGGTTCAAACTACCAAGCGTTACCTTGCGGCCCATGGCGTCACGGCCAAGGTGGAGTTCAGTTGGGGCGCTACCGAAGTGAAGCCGCCTGTGCTGGCGGATGCGATCGTCGAAGTCACCGAGACCGGCTCTTCGCTGCGCGCCAACAAGCTCAAAATTATTGATACGGTGCTTGAGTCGAACACGCAGTTGATCGCCAACCAGGCGTCGTGGGGCGACGCCGCCAAGCGCCGCAAGCTCGAAGACATCAAGATGCTGCTCGAAGGCGCCATCAACGCGCTGGGCAAAGTAGGGTTGATGCTGAACGTCCATAAGAATGATCTGGCGCAGGTTCTGGCCGTGCTCCCGGCGCTGAAGCGCCCCACCATTTCTCATCTCAGCGACGAGGAGTGGCTGGCGGTAAACACGATTCTCGACGAAACCACGGTGCGCGACATCATTCCGCGATTGAAACAGGCGGGCGGGCAGGGGATTGTCGAATATCCGTTGAACAAGATCGTATTGTGATTCGAATTATTTCCAGTAAGGACGTCGGCGCGCTGTTGCAGCGCAAAGCGGCGCGGCTCACGCAAGCCGAAGGAACCGTGCGGCCGATTCTGGACGCCGTCCGCCGCCGCGGCGATAAAGCGCTGCTCGAATACGCGCGGCAGTTCGACGGCTTCACCGGCGCGAGCGTCTGCGTGCCCGCCGTTCAACTCCGCGCCGCGGCCAAAGGCCTGGAGCCCGCTTTCCGCGCCGCCGTGGAAACCGCGTCGGCCAATATCCGCGCCTACGCGCAACGCCAGATGCCTCGCGAATGGTCGGTCGAGATGCGCCCCGGCCTGCGCGCCGGACAGATCGTGCGCCCGCTCGATACCGTGGCGGCCTATGTGCCCGCGGGCCGTTATCCGCTGCCTTCTACGGTGATGATGACCGTCATTCCCGCGCAGGTGGCCGGCGTGCCAAACGTCTGCGTGGCGTCGCCGAAGCCCTCGCCTGAAGTTTTCGGGACGGCTGCCATGCTGGGCGTGCGCAGCGTTTTTGAAATGGGCGGCGCGCAGGCCATCGCCGCATTTGCCTACGGCACGCGCACCGTGCCGCGCGCCGATCGCATCGTGGGCCCCGGCAACATTTATGTAGCTGCGGCGAAAAAATTGCTCGCCGGGGAAGTGGGCATCGATTTCATTGCCGGGCCGACGGAAATCCTGATCGTCGCCTCCGAAGGCGACGCGCGCCATTTCGCAGCCGATATGTTGGCGCAGGCAGAGCACGACGTGGACGCTTCCGCCGTTCTGCTGACTACGTCCAAGCGCCTTGCGGCTGCCGTGTCGAAGGAAATCGGGCGGCAATTGGAAACGCTGCCCACGGCCGCCGTCGCGCGCCAATCGATTGCGAAGAATTCCGCCGTGGTGCTGGTGCGCTCGCTCGATGAGGCCATGGAAATCTCCAACCGCTTCGCGCCCGAGCATCTGAGCATTCCCAACGAGTCGCTGTTAAAGAAAGTCAGACACGCGGGCAGCGTTTTCGTCGGCCCATGGAGCCCCGAAGCCGCGGGCGATTACGCTTCCGGCCCCAATCACGTTCTGCCGACCGGCGGCGTGCCGCGGCAGCGCGGCGGACTCTCGGTCACCGACTATCTGAAGGTCATTTCCGTGCAGGAACTCAGCGAGTCCGGCTTGCGGCGGCTCGCTCCGGCGGTGACAACACTGGCTCGCGCCGAGGGGTTGGAGGGGCATGCCCGCTCGGTGGAGGCGCGCCTGAAATGAAGCTGCAGCCGCGCCCCGCTGTAAAGAAAATGGCCCCGTATTCGCCGCCCACCGGCGGCCGCACCGGAAAGTTGCGTCTCGATTTCAACGAAAACACCGTGGGTTCTTCGCCGCGCGTCATCGAAGCTCTGAAGAACGGCGTGTGCGCGGAAAACCTGGCCGTGTATCCGGAATACGGCGAAGCAAAAACCGCCATCGCGCAATATTTTGGCGTGACGCCCGATCAGTTCGTCTTCACCAACGGCACCGACGAAGCCATCCAGGTCTTCGTCAACACCTACGTCGACGATGGTCAGGAAGTAGTGACGCTGAAGCCCGCTTATGCCATGTACCGTTTCTATGCGGAGGTCGCGGGCGCGAAAATCACCGAGATTCCGTACCCGGCGGAGATGGAATTTCCGCTCGATGACGTGCTGCGGGCCATTACCAAAGACACGCGGGCAGTGCTGCTCGCGAATCCGAACAATCCCACCGGCACCGCGGTTTCGCTGGAGGGAATCGCGCGCATTTTGCGCAAGGCGCGCCACGCCGCGGTGCTGATCGACGAGGCGTATTACGAGTTTTCCGGCATCACCGTCCTGCCTGAGATCGCTACGCAGCCCAATCTTTTTGTGTGCCGCACGTTCTCCAAGGTTTTTGGGATGGCCGCAATGCGCCTTGGCTGCCTTTTCTCAAACGAGGTCAATGTCGCGTATCTGCACAAGGCGCAATCGCCCTACAGCGTGAACACGCTGGCGATTCTCGCCGCTCAGGCAGCAGTGGAAGACACCGATTACGTGCGCAGTTATGTCGCCGAGGCGCTGGCGGCGCGCGAACTGCTCTGCCTTGGCCTGGAAAAATTGGGGATCGGTTATGTGCCCAGCTCGGCAAACTTTGTCTTAGGCCGCTTCGGCAACCGCGCCATCGAGGTGCGCGATGCCCTGCGTGCGCGCGGCATCCTGGTGCGCGACCGCAGCTACGAAGCGCCGGGCTGCGTTCGCATCACCGTGGGCACTCGCGAGCAAACGCGGCGCATGCTGGCCGCGCTCGAGGAAATCTGGATCAGATGAGCAAACCATTGCTGGTTTTCGACATGGACGGCGTCCTGGTGGACGTCACCGAATCGTACCGCGAGACCATCGCGCGCACCGTCGAGCACTTTACGGGGCAGCGTCCCACTCACGAGCGCGTTCAGGAACTCAAGAACGCCGGCGGGTGGAACGACGATTGGAAGCTCTCGCACCACATGGTGCGTGAAGCCTCCATCGACGCCGCGTTTGACGACGTCAAAGGCCACTTTCAAAACCTGTTTCTCGGGAGCGGTGAGGATGGCCTGATGCTGCGCGAGCAGTGGATAGCGCGCCCCGGCACGCTCGAAAAATCTAAACGAGCAATTCCGTTTCGCGCTCTTCACCGGACGCCCCGAAAGCCGAGGCCGAAATGACCTTGCGCCGCTTCGCACCCGAGCTCATCTTCGACCCGATTATCGGCATGTATGAGGTGACCAACCACAAACCGGCGCCCGATGGTTTGCTCGAGATCGCCAGAGCCAACCCGGATTCGAAGCTGCTACTACATCGGCGATTCCGTGGACGATGCACGCTCCGCCAAGGCCGCGCACGTTCCGTTTATCGGCATCGCTGCGCCATCGAATCCGCTCTATATCGACCTCGTCTTCTTGTTCCAGGCGGAGGAAGCTTACGCCATCGTGGACGACATCAACTACCTCGAAGAGGTTTTTGCCGAATGAGGCGCGCCGCGATTGAACGCAACACCAAGGAGACGCGTATCTCCGGCGCCTTGAAGATCGAAGGCCGCGGGCGTTACGAGATCTGCGACAGGCGTCCGCTTTCTCGATCACATGCTGGAATTGTTCTCCAAGCACGGCGATTTCGACTTGAAACTGCGCGCCGAAGGCGATCTCGACGTCGATCAGCATCACACCGTGGAAGACGCGGGCATTGTGCTCGGCCAACTTTTTGCGCAGGCGCTGGGCGACCGCAAGGGCATCAACCGCGCCGGTTACTTCGTGCAGCCGATGGACGAAACGCTCGCCGTGGTCGCAGTGGATCTCGGCGGCCGTCCGGCTTTGGTCTATAAAGACCTGGTCAAGGTGGTGCTCGTGGGCGATCTGCAGGTCGAATTGCTGGAAGATTTCTTCGGCGGGTTCGTCAACCACGCCGGCGCGAATCTGCATGCCAAGGTGATGTACGGCCGGTCGAGCCACCACAAGATCGAGGCGATTTTCAAATGCTTCGCGCGCGCCATGAAGTACGCGTGTTCGAAGAACGCCCGTTTGAAGGACATGCTGCCCTCCACGAAAGGCCTGCTGTGATCGCGGTCCTCGATTACGGAGCGGGTAATCTGCGTTCCGTACAGAACGCGTTCGATGAAATCGGCTGCGCGTATGAATTGGCGCGCGATGCGGCGGGCTTGCGCAAAGCCGCCAAGATCGTGCTGCCGGGCGTCGGCCATTTCGGACAGATGATGCGCGCGCTGGATGACCCTGAACGTGCGCGAAGCACTCAGCGAGCGCATCGCGCGAGGGCGTGCCGTTCCTGGGCATCTGCCTCGGTTTGCAGGCGCTTTTTGAGGCCAGCGAAGAAGCTCCGGAAGAGCGCGGCCTGGGCGTGTTTCCCGGCGAGGTGCGGCGCTTCCCCGCGCACGCCCGCGTGCCGCACATGGGCTGGAACTGAAGTGCAATGGCGCGAGCCCGGCGCCGGCAGCGGCCTACTTCTATTTCGCGCACAGTTTTTACGCCCCGGCCGGGCGAATACACCGAGCGCCACGTGCGTCTACGAGGTCGAATTACACCGCCGCGCTCGAGGCCGGCAACGTCTTCGGCGTGCAATTTCATCCCGAAAAATCGGGACCGCGCGGGTCTGAAGATCGTCGAGGATTTCGTCGCGATGCTAGCCAAGCGCATCATCCCGTGCCTCGACGTCACCAACGGCCGAGTCGTGAAGGGCGTGAACTTCGTCAATCTGCGCGATGCCGGCGACCCTGTCGAACTGGCCGATCGCTATAACCGCGAAGGCGCCGACGAAGTCGTCTTCCTCGATATCACGGCGTCGAGCGACGCGCGCGCCATCATGGCGGACGTAGTCGCCCGCACCGCGCGCAAGGTCTTCATCCCGCTCGCGGTCGGCGGCGGCATCCGCTCGGTCGCCGATGCGCGCCGCATTCTGCTTTCCGGCGCGGATAAAGTTTCGGTGAACACAGCGGCCGTCCGCCGTCCCGAGCTGATCGCCGAGCTGAGCCACGAGTTCGGCGCGCAGGCAGTGGTGCTCGCCATCGACGCGCGGCGTCACGCGCCCGGCGAGTGGCATGTCTACACGCGCGGCGGCCGCGACGATGAGGGCATCGACGCCGTCGCGTGGGCGGCACGCGGCGAAGAACTTGGGGCCGGTGAAATTCTGCTCACATCGATGGATACCGATGGCGTCCAGGACGGCTTCGATTGCGCGCTGACCGCCGCCGTGTCGCGCGCCACGCACGTTCCCGTGATCGCCAGCGGCGGCGCTGGGAAGCCCGAACATTTCGTGCGCGTTTTGACCGAAGGATGCGCCGACGCCGCACTCGCGGCCTCGATTTTCCACTACGGAACTTACACGGTGAACCAATCTGAAAGAAGAACTCGCCAAGCGCAGGCATCCCGGTGCGGCCGCGCATGATTTTTCCGTGCATCGATCTGATGGATGGCAAGGCCGTGCAATTGGTGCAAGGCCGCGAGAAGGCGCTGGAAGCCGATTCGCCCGAGGCGATGCTGGAGCGTTTCGCCGCATTTCCCGAAGATGCAGGTGATCGACCTGGATGCCGCCATGGGCCGCGGCTCGAACGACGGTCTGGTGCGCCTTCTGGCCTCGCGAGCCGCGATCCGCGCCGGCGGCGGCGTGCGCACAGTGGAGCGTGCCCAAGCGCTGGTGGAACAGGGTGCGTCCCGCAAAGTAATCGTCGGCACGGCGGCCTTCGGCAGCGAGGGAATCAACGCCGCGTTTCTGGCCGATTTGCGCGACGCGATCGGCCGCGACCGCATCATCATCGCGCTCGATTCGAAAGGTGGGCGGATCGTCGTCAAAGGCTGGCGCGAATCGACGAACCTCGCCGCCGAAGACGTGCTTGGCTCGCTCGAGCCCTACTGCGCCGGTTTCCTCTGCACCTATGTAGACAAAGAAGGCATGATGCAAGGCACCGACCTCGACTGGTTCCGCCGCCTGCGCGCCGCGACGTTCGCTCGAAATCACCGCCGCCGGCGGCGTCACTGCGATGGATGAAGTGCGCGCGCTGCTCGCGATGAACGTGAACGTGGCGGTCGGGATGGCGATGTATACCGGACGGTTGAGCATCGAGGAACTGGCGAAACTGAAGCCGCGAGGCTAAATCGCCTCCAATTCCTCTTCCAGCGTCTGTTTCCGGCTCAGCTCCGCGTAGTAGCCGCCGCGGGCGATGAGTTCCGAGTGCGTGCCTTGCTCGGCGATGCGGCCCTTCTCCAGCACGACGATGAAATCGGCTTGCTGCACGGTCGAGACGCGGTGCGAGATCAGGATCACTGTCTTGCCACGCATCACGCTGGCCAGATGATTCAGGATGCGATCTTCGGTTAGTGTGTCGACGCTCGAGAGGGCGTCGTCCAAGATCAGGATTCGTGGGTCGCGCAGAATGGCGCGCGCGATCGCGGTGCGTTGTTTCTGGCCGCCGGAAAGCGTGATGCCGCGCTCGCCGACCATGGTGTCATACCCGGCCGGGAAGCCCTCGATATCTGTTGCCAGACCGGCCATTTCGGCGGCCCGGCGAATGGCTTCGGGCGTGGCGTCTTCTACGCCGAAGGCGATGTTCTCGCCGACGGTGGCGCTGAAGAGGAACGTCTCCTGCGGCACGAAGCCGATTAAGCGGCGCAAATCGGCCGGATCGGCATCGCGTAGATTCACGCCATCGATGAGAACGGCGCCGCTGGTCGGATCGAGCAGGCGCGGCACGAGCGACGCCAGCGTACTCTTGCCTGAGCCGGTGTGTCCCACCACGGCCACGGTTGCGCCGGCGGGGATGCGCAAATCGACGCCATCGAGTGCGGGCGGTCCGCCGCCGTACCTCACCGTGACGCCGCGGAATTCGATCTCGCCGCGCGCATCGGCGATGGCTTTCGGATCGCGCGGCGCGCCGATGGCGGGCTGTTCGCGCAGGATTTCGTTGATACGGTCCAGCGACGCGCTGCCGCGCTGCATGAGATTCACCACCCAACCGAGCGCGATCATGGGCCACACCAGCATGCCCATGTAGGTGTTGAACATCACGAAGCTTCCGATCGAGATGCGCCCGCGCGATCACCTGCCGGCCGCCGATCCACACCACCGTCAGAAATGTCAGGCCGATCAGAAATTCCAGCAGCGATTGAAACACGCCCTGCACGCGCACGAGCCTGATGTTCTGCGCGATGTAGCGCAGGTTCAATTCCTCGAAGCGCCGCAGTTCGGCGCGTTCCTGCACGAAGGCGCGCACCATGCGCACGCCGGCGAGATTTTCCTGCACGCGGCTCGAGATATCCGAGAACATGCGCCTGTATCTTCTGGAACCGGTCATGAATCGAGCGGCCGAAGAGAATCACGGCGGCGCTCACGGCCGGAGCGGGAAGAATCGCGAGCGTCGCGAGGCGCCAATCCGTCTGCACCATGACGGCGATGGAGAGTGCGAAGGTAAGGATGGTTTCGCACCAGTACATGACGCCGGGCCCGAGCATCATGCGCACGGCATTCAGATCGTTGGTGGCGCGCGCCATGATGTCGCCGGTGCGGGTGCGGCCGTAATAATCGGGCGCGAGCCTCACCAGATGGCCGAAGATCTCATTGCGCATGTCGTATTCGACGTCGCGCGAAATGCCGATCAGAATGACGCGCATCCAGTATTGAAAGATGCCCTTCAGCACGGCGAGCCCGAGCAGATAGCCCGCGTACCGCAAAAACAGGGCGCCGGGCCTGCCCAAGGAATCGATGGCCGAGCGGATCATCAACGGCTGCGCCGCCTGCGCGAGATCTTTCAGCACTAGGCAAAGCATGCCCACGGCCCACTGGCGGCGGTAGCGCCACAGGTGCGCGCGCACTCCCGCCAGCGATCGCCAGGTGGTCATTTGCCTAGAGCCGTGGCGAGGGTCTTCGACCACTCGATGAAGACGGTTTTTTGCGCCTCGCGATTTCGCCACCACGAATCGGCGCGGAAGAATTCATCGGGCGCCGTGACGGTATGAAATGCTGGCGTGTAACCCATGGCGTGCTCGGCGGCCAGGTAGATGCGCCGGGCGCGGGCGGAGTGAAAGTCGCTGGTCACCAGCAGGAAGCTATGCACGCTGCGCCGCTGCAATTCGCGCAGGACGCACGCCGCCTCCTCTTTGGTGGAATGCGCCGGGTCTGGAAAAGGAATGAACCATTGCGCGGGATAGCCTTTGCGCACGATAAACTGCACCGCGAGGTCGGATTCGTTGACGCCATACATGCCCGGCGGTCCGCTCACCAGCGCCGCCGGCGCGTAACCGGCTTGAATCAACTGCGCGGCCTTCACCAAGCGATGGCCATAGCTATCGCCGGCCAACGCCACAATGATATCGGCCTTCTCCGGCTGTTCGGAATGGATCAAAGCGTACCCCGCCAGCGGCAGCCAGAGGTCGCGGGTCAAAAAGGCGAGTGCGGCAGCCAACGCCAGCGCCAGACATAGCTTTAGGGGGAGTGAAAAACGCTTACGCGCCACGGACTACTTCTCGTCCGTCGAATTCTTCTGGTCGAGGTGGCCGACCGATTTCAGCCGCTGATACAACCGCTCTACTTCGGCTTCGTCTTCCGGCCGCAGCAAGCGATAGCGCGGTCCGGGAACCTCAGTGCCGCCCGAGGCCAGCACTTCACCCCAATACTGCCGGTAAGGTACGCCATCGATCAGGGCATCGCGCGAGAGGCGGCGCAGGTTGCGCAGCAGGCCGCTACAGGCTTCGATATCGCCGGGGTAGACCAGTGAGAAACGCGTATCGTCAAAGAGCGTGATGCGCATCACCAACGGCGAAATCCAATCGGCGCGGTCCAGGCGCAGAATATCCAAACGGCGCACATCCATCCAGGGCACGATTCGTTTGCCGACCGAAAAATAGCCTTCGTGGATCTCGACCGCCGGCCGGAAATACAGGGCAAACAACACGATAGCGCTGGCAACAAAGAGGCCGCACGCCCAAAACGTGATCGGCATCCAATTCCAGCCCAACCAGCCGAAAAGCCCCGCAAACCCCGTTGCCGCGATGCCGAACCAGAGATAGTAGCGGGCGGGAACGTAGCGAGTCATTGGATCTGCCGTTTCAATTTTAGCCTACTCCCGAGCGCCGGGTGCGTCAATGGAGTTCGTTAATCTCCACGGGCCATGCGTACTGCACGCCAAGTGTAGTGGAGGCCGCTCCAAACGGTGGCGGCGGTACAAAGCCATAAAGCGATTTCCGCGGAGGCATTGAGCCAAGGCCTGGGAAATGCGTCTCTTACCAGCCACGTCACAACCGTGACTATCTGCACGAACGTGGACGCCTTGCCCCAGATGGTGGGCGGGAATTTGCGGATGGCGGTGAACGCCAGAAAAGCCAGAGCGCCAATCAGGATGTAAACATCCCTCCCCAGGACGATTCCCACAAACCACCAAGGCGCGAGGCGGGCGATCGCCAGCGCCAGGAACACGCCGCTCATCAGGCATTTGTCGGCGATAGGGTCGAAATACGCGCCGGAGGCGGTGCGCCGCGTCGAGACGGCGCGCCGCGTAGCCATCCAGGACATCGGTAACCGCGGCCACGAAGAAGAGCGTCAGCGCCAGCAGGTGGTGGTTTCCGACAATCGCCGCAATCACGAAGGGCGTCAGGATGACGCGGGCCAGCGTAAAGGCGTTTGCCAGGTTCAGCCATGAGGGCATCCGACTCGAGTGTAAATGGAAATCGGGGCAGACGGGCGGCCTGCCCCATATGGACACATTCCCACTACTCGTTACTCAGATAGTCGGACGGGCGGGAAATATTCTCAATTAAATTTTTCTTTCGCCCGCGCCGTTTGACGGCTGGCACTCGTAAAAGGCCGGCGTCATGTGAAATTCGCGCTCATATGCCGCGGCGATGCGCTTGCGAAAGCCTGCCACCGCGTCCGGACGCAGCATGTTCACGGTGCATCCGCCGAAGCCGCCGCCGGTCATCCGCGCGCCGAAGACTCCGTCGATCGCGAGCGCGCTATCCACCAGGAAATCGAGCTCGGGGCTGCTGACTTCGTAATCGTGCTGCAGGCTGCGGTGGGATTCGACGAATAGTTTTCCCATGGCGTTCATGTCGCCCGCGGCGCTTGCGGCGACGAATTGCTGCACGCGCGCGTCCTCGGTGATCACATGGCGGGCGCGCCGGAGGACGGGATCGGGCAGATCATCTTTCGTCGCTTCCCATTGTTCGGGAGTGACATCGCGCAGGCTTTCTACGGCCGGGAAACGGCGCGCGATGCGCTCGACCGCCGCCAGGCATTCTGCTACGCGCTGACTATAGGCCGAACTCGCGAGCGCGTGCTTCACCATGCTGTTGACGGCCACGAATGCGATTTCGGCTGGCAGATCGACATAGCGGTGTTGCAGGCTGCGGCAATCGATTTCGACTGCGGCGTTGGCGCGGCCGAAGACGGAGACGTATTGATCCATGATGCCGCACGGCATGCCGACAAAATTCACTTCGGCCCGCTGGCACAGACGCGCCAGCGCGAGCGGATCGATGGGGCGGCCCTGGAGAAAAGCGAGCGCCGAAGAGACTTCAAGCGCCGCCGAGGAACTGAGGCCAGAGCCTTCCGGCACGGTGCTGTGGATTAAGAGATTCAGCGGCTCGATGGGATATCCATCGCGCAGCAGCTCCTGCGCGACGCCGATTGGATAATCGCTCCAGTGGCCGGCGCGCCGCAGGCTGCCGATTTCGCTGGCGTCCCATTCGCGCAGTTCCCGGTGATGCTCGGAATAGATGCGGAGTTTGCCGTCTGTGGACGGCGCAGCGGCGACGCGCGTTTCCAGTTGCAAGGGCAACCGGGAGCACGAAGCCCAGGTTGTAGTCGGTGTGCTCGCCGATCAGGTTGACGCGGCCGGGCGCGCGGAAAACGCGCAGGCCATCGGCCGCGCCGAAGATGTTCCGGAACATTTCCATCATGAGGGGCGACGGGTCGAACGGCTCGCAAAGAGCAGCAGCAAAGCGCCGAAAAAGATCATCAGACAGCCGCAATAAAGATTGACGTTGGCGGTGGTGAGCGCGGCGCGGGTCTCCGGCATGAACAAGCCCATGCCAAGTAGCAGGACGCCGGTGATGACGAAAAACCAGCCGATGGGGAGTCGTAGATCGAGCATGTCAGGCGAACCAGATGTTTAAAATCACGGCCAGCGCTCCGATCGCTATGGCGACCGGAACGGGGCGCTTGTACCAGGCGACGTTTTCGTAGCGCGGCCGCTTGGTGAGACCGTAGACCAAGCCTTCCAGCTCTTTCGCGGGGCGCGGGCGAGTCGCCAGGCTGACAGCGATCGTCACCAGGAAGCAGGTGGTCCAGGCGAAAATCGAGATCCAGAAATTCTGCGCCATGGGCGAGGGGAACGTGTGGACGTTGGCGATCCAGCCGCCTTTGCCTTCGGACATGGAAAGGCCGTGCGTGAGTGCGGCGGCCATGGTGCCGGAGAGCAGCCCCCAGAAGGCGCCGTCGCCAGTGGCCCGCTTCCAGAACATGCCCAGCAGAAACGTGGCAAACAGGGGCGCGTTGACGAAGCTGAAGACAAGCTGCAGCACGTCGTTGAGCGTGTTATACCGGCCCGCGACGTACGCGGCGAGAATCGAAAGCCCCACGCCAACTACGGTGGTGATGCGGCCAACTTTCAGATAGTGACTGTCGGGCGCGCCGGGTCTTATGTAGCTTTGGTAGATGTCATAGGTCCAGACAGTATTGAACGCGGTGACGTTGCCCGCCATGCCGGACATGAAGGACGCCATCAAACCCGTGATGCCCACGCCCAGCATTCCCGACGGATAGAATTGCGCCATCAGCGTAGTGATGGTTTGGTTGTAGTCGGGCTCGCCGTTGCGCAGCGGCAGCGCGAAACCGACGTTCATCTTCATCAGCGCCAGCGCCGCGATGCCGGGCACGATCACGATGAACGGCATCATCATTTTGGGCAGCGCCGCAATCACGGGAGTGCGTTGAGCGGCGGACATGGAATCGGCCGCCATGGCGCGCTGTACCACGAGAAAATCGGTGCACCAATATCCGAACGAGAGCACGAAGCCGAGGCCAGCCACCAGACCGAAGGCCTCGATGCCCATCGGGTTATCCGCCGGGCTGCCCATGTAGCGCCAGCTATGCGTCATTACCGGCGGAAGGCGGGACGCCATGCCGCTCCAGCCGCCAGCCTTCGCCACCGCCAGAATCGCGAGCGGCGAAAAACCGATCACGATGAGGAAGAATTGCAGGACCTCGTTGTAGATCGCGCTCCTAAGCCCGCCCAGAAACGTATATGCCAGCACGATGCCCGCCGAGCACAGGATCGACAGATCGAAATTCCAGTTGAATAGAAGCTGCAGCAGCAATCCGAGCGCGAACATTGAAATGCCGGACGAAAAAATCGTCATCACCGCGAATGTGCAGGCGTTGAGCGCGCGCGTCTTTTCGTCGAAGCGCATCTTGAGATATTCCGGCACGGATCGCGCCTTGCTGCCGTAGTAGAACGGCATCATGAAGACGCCCACGAAGATCATGGCCGGCACCGCGCCCACCCAATAGAAATGGGCGGTCATGATGCCATACTTGGCGCCGTTGCCCGACATGCCCACCAGTTCCTGCGCGCCGAGATTGGCGGCCAGGAACGCGAGGCTGGTGATCCAAACGGGAGAGGAATGTCCGGCGGTAAGAAAATCGCCGGAGCTCGAAATCTTCCGGCGCAGTTTCCAGCCGATTCCCAGCACAAATGCGAAATACAACGCAAGAATGACGTAGTCGACGGGGGCCAGGGTCACGTGGCTTCGAGTCTAACAAAATACGCGGAGGGCGGTAAACGTTGTCTCCGCTACCCGATTTCTACCCCAATCCCTCGGGAACAAAAAGCGAAAACACGGGTAGCAAACCTGCGTTAACCAAATGCGGACTGGAAACGGGAGCCGGGCGGGCGTAGCTTGGACTTAACGTTCCTTTCTATTAACAAGGGGCTTGGCTGGCGCGGTTCGCGGCCGAGCCCTCCCGGCTTCCTCTTCTAGCGATTTCCCGACGCCAACCGGACGGCTGTTTCCAGCACCGCATCGCGCCCTGCCGCTACGTCTTCTCTTGTTCTGGCCGCTTTCACATCCGGTACAACTCCAACGCCGACGAATTCGGTTCCGTCCGGAAAGCTATCCCATTTGGTGCAGACGCGCGCGGTCGCGCCATAGATCGAGAACGGCAAGGGTTGGCCGGTGGACCCGCAGGTCGGCTCGCCGACGATCGTGACCCGCTTCAGCATCTTGAGCGGGATCAGGAAATCTTCCGCCGCGCTGCACGTGTTGGGGCTGGTCAGTACGTAGACCGGGCCCTGGTAGTGCGGCCCCGCGGCAGGCGTTATTTTGTCGCTCGGCCAGTCATACCAAGGTTGGGGTTGGCCACGTGCTTCGAGCGTCGGATTGTACAAGTGGCTGCGCTCCCGGCTGCCTTCGGCTGGCGCATCGATGAAATGAGCGAGGATGCGATAGCCGATATCGCTCGAACCGCCGCCATTCGAGCGCAGGTCGATAATCCAGGCTTTGGCGCCGCGAAGCTGATCGAATTTCGCGTCGAAATCGGCGTCAATCTCGGGATCGTTGAAGTCGTTGAGCCCGATATAGGCGATGCCGGAAAGATCCTTGTACTCAAAGCGTGGGGGATTCGGAATCTTCAATGCCCCGCGATGCTGAGAGCCGTTACGCGGCAATGTCGCTTCCACGATTTTTCCATCGGCCGAAAGCCACTTGGTTTGCATTTGCGATCCGGGCGGACCCTGCAACAGCGCTCGCATCTGGCGAAGCTGGCGGTCTTGCATGGTGCTGGAGGAAATATACGGATCCACATCGCGTTCGATGATCGTCTGCACCGGAGTGCCGTCGATTTCCGTCAACTCCATCCCCGGGTGAATCGGGCTCAGTTCTTCGAGCGCGCCGATTGCGGTCACCACCGGCTTTCCGCCCACCGGCTCCAGCATGATTGACGGAGCGTCGTGCGGATCGACCACGTTGGGATACACGTTGGTGTGGCCATCGCGGAGCAGCGCTACGACTCGCGTCAGGATGCGCCCGTATTCGGCGTCGTCTTTCGCGGCGGCGATCTTGGGTAAATACTGTTCGAGAATGCCATCCCAATTCACGTCGGGGCGTTTGTCGAGATAGACGAAGTTGTACTTGATATAGCTCCAGAGTCGCGCAAAGCCGGCGATGCGCAGCATGGACAGCGCGCCGGGTTTCGGTTCGATCTTGGCGCCGAGCGAAACGTAGGCCGGGTCAAGAAACGCGCGCGCGATTGCGTCCAGGGTGGATTGAAAGCGTGTCAGCGCGGCGTCGAAGGCCACGCGGTCCGCTTCGGGCAGGGGCCGGTCCCAATGCACTTCGAGCGGCAGTTTCATTCCGACATTCAGCAGCAAACCATTTCCGCCAATCAACGCGGCGCCGAGGGCCTCCTTACGGCGGTCGCCGGTTCCGCTGAACAGCAGCATCTGATTGGCCCACTGATAGCCCGAGTGCGGCTGCCCGGCGGCGCGCAATGTTTCGGAAGCTCCGAATGGGCCGGATACAGTGACGAGATCCACCCAGACGGCGCCATCCACGCTTTCCCAGCGGCGCCACGCAGAGTGTTCGCGCATAGGCTGCTGGACCGACGCGATGCGAATGCTTTCGCCGGGAGGAACGTGGCGCAAATCGGGGAGGTCGCCGGGAAGATCGGCCCTCCAGGGGAAGTTGACCAGGTCGTTTACTAGATCTTTGGGCTGACCCAGCAGGCGCTCGAACTGAGCAGACACGGGATTGCTTTGGCAATACGCGCTTAGCGTTGCAATGCAGAGGTAAAGGACAGCGCGAAGCATGTTCGACACGGTTGGTTGGTCCTTTCGATTATGCCGATTCTACCGCTCCGCGAAAATGCATATGGCCGCGTCCGGCGGCGTCCCTTTGTTGTAATCTCGTAGAGTGTCAACCACAGTGACAGCCGCTCTTCGCCCGCGCTTTCGCAGCGCCCGTATTGCCAATTTCACCGAGTCGGTGATTCGCGAAATGACGCGCCTCGCTGGGCGCTATGGCGCCACCAATCTGGCGCAGGGCTTCCCCGATTTTCCAGCGCCGGAAGAACTGAAGCGCGCGGCCAACGAAGCGATTGACGCGGACCTGAATCAATACTCCGTCACCTGGGGCGCCAAGCCGTTTCGCGATGCGGTGGCCGCCAAATACGCGCGCCATTACGCGATGGATTTCGACCCCGAACGCGAAATCACAGTGTGCTGCGGCGCGACCGAAGGCATGATTGTCGCCATGCTGGCGGTGATCGACCCGGGCGACGAGGTGGTGCTCTTCGAGCCGTTCTACGAGAACTACAACCCCGACACGCAACTCTCCGGCGCGACCGCGCGCTACGTAACGCTGCGGCCGCCGGATTGGTCGTTCGATCGCGACGAGCTACGCCGCGCGTTTACGCATCGCACCAAGGCGATCGTGCTCAATTCGCCGAATAATCCGACAGGCAAAGTCTTCACGCGCGAGGAACTGCAATTCATCGCGGACCTGTGCCAGGAGTTCGACGCGCTGGCGATCACGGACGAGATCTACGAGCACATCCTCTACGATGGCGCGGTGCACACGCCGATTATTTCGCTGCCGGGGATGCGCGAGCGATCGATTCTGGTCAACAGCATGAGCAAGACGTACTCGGTGACCGGATGGCGCGTCGGCTGGGTGCTGGCGCCGCCCGACCTGAGCGAGTCGATCCGCAAGGTGCACGACTTTTTGACGGTGGGCGCGGCGACTCCGCTGCAACACGCGGGAGTTTTGGCGTTAGGTATGGCCGACGAATACTATCGAAAGTTATCAGACGACTATGTGGGTAAACGCGATCACCTGATAGAGTCGCTCGAGGCAGCGGGGCTGCGTTGTTCGGTGCCGCGGGGCGCTTACTATACCATGGCCAATATCTCTGGCCTCGGTTTTCGTGACGATGTGACATTCGTTCGTCACCTGATCGAAAAGATTGGGATTGCCGCAGTGCCGGGGTCGAGCTTTTTCTCACATCCTGAAGACGGCGCCAATTGGGTTCGCTTCTGTTTCTGCAAGAAATATGAGACTCTGGAGAAGGCCCGGCAACAGCTCCTGCTCCTCCGAAACTAATCGCGTCCCGCCGGGCGAGGAGGCGGTATGCTTCCGCAGTTTTTACTGGCAGAAACCACCGTGCGCGAGGCCGGTTCTTCTCCCGCTGTTCATATCGGCGAGGAGCACGGCACATCGTTGACTCTAACCCTCGGCATAACTCGAATTCTCGAGAAGGAAAGCATCGACATCGGTATCTGGGGATCGTCCGACGGCTCCGAGTGGGGAACCATTCCCTTAGCCAGCTACCCGCAGAAATTTTACTGCGGGACATACCAGATGCGGCTCGATCTTTCGACGCGGCCCGACGTGCGGTATCTCTGCGCCAGATGGGATGCAGGCCGCTGGAGCCTTGGCAAAGGCAAGCCGCTCTTCACGCTCTATCTCATGGTCCAGACGACCGAGCCCCAATTCGCCTTGGCGGGCGCTTAGAATAGAAGGGTGATTTCCCGCGAAGAAGCCCTCGATCTGTTCCGTTCAGACGACCTGATCGGCATCGGCATGGCCGCCGACGCTGAACGCCGCAAGTGGCACCCGGAAGGCGTCGTCTCTTACATCATCGACCGCAATATCAACTACACGAACTTCTGCACGGAGTATTGCACCTTCTGCGCGTTCTACCGGCCGCTGGGCCACGCGGAAGGCTACATTCTGCCGAAGGAAACCATCTTCGCGAAGATTCAGGAGACCCTCGATCTCGGCGGCACGGGCGTGCTGATGCAGGGCGGGTTGCATCCCGACTTGAAGATCGAATGGTATGAGGATTTGTTCCGTAGCATCAAGGAGCGCTTTCCGATCCACCTGCATTGCCTCTCGGCGCCGGAGGTGACGAACATCCGCGACGTCAGCGGCCTGAGCCTGCGGGACACTATCGCGCGTTTGCGCGACGCGGGCCTCGATTCGATACCGGGCGGCGGCGCTGAGATTTTGGACGATGCTGTGCGCCACCGCATCAGCCGGCTGAAATGTTCGGTGCAGGAGTGGATGGACGTGCATCGCACGGCGCACGAACTCGGCATGCGGACTACAGCCACGATGATGTTCGGCACCGGCGAAACGCTCGAGCAGCGGATGAATCACCTGGACTTGATTCGCAACCTGCAAGAGGAGACCGGCGGATTCACGGCGTTCATCCCGTGGACGTTCCAGCGGGAGAATACTTCGCTGGGGCGGTTTGTGAAGGAAGAAGCGACGGCTGTGGAGTATTTGCAAACGCTGGCGATTTCGCGCATCTATCTCAGCAATTTTGAGAATGTGCAATCGTCGTGGGTGACGCAAGGCCTGAAGACCTGCCAACTTGGGCTGCGCTTCGGCGGCAATGACGTGGGCAGCATCATGATCGAAGAGAACGTGGTGTCAGCCGCGGGCGCGCATCACCGCGCGAGCGAAGAAGAACTGCGCCGGATTATTCGGGACGCGGGTTTTGTGCCGAAGCAACGGGATACGTTGTATCGGACGTATTTCTTGAACTAACGGCTACGCAGCCGGATGCTCTCCCAACCGAAGTCGGCCAGCCAGCCGCCATCTACGCGCAGGGTTTCGCCGTTGACGAAGCCGCTCGTTTTCGGATCGGCCAGGAAGGCGATGGCTTGGGCGATGTCGTCCACGGATGCGAATCGGGCCATGGGGACGCGGTTGGTGATGTCCTGATCGGTGTAGCCGGCGCTCACCTGGTCGGCGGCGTCCATCGCGGTCTTCACCCAGCCGGGACACACGGCGTTCGACCGCACGCCATGGCCGCCCCACTCGGCGGCGAGGGTTTGCGTGAATCCGATGAGGCCGTGTTTGCTGGTGTTGTAGGCGGCGCGCAGCGAGAGACCGGCCAGGCCGGCGATCGATGCGATGTTGATGATCGATCCGGATTTTTGCTTGAGCATCGTGGGGCCAAACGCGCGGCACATCAGGAAGGGGCCGGTGAGATTGACTTCCTGTACGCGCCGCCACTCGGCTAGTTCGACTTTCTCGGTGGGCTTGATGAAGCTGATGCCGGCGTTGTTAATCAGCACATCGCAGCGGCCAAAACGTTCTAGGACGGTTTCGGCAACGCGCGCGACGGCGGCTTCGTCGGAGACGTCGCCGGGGGTTTCGATGGCTTCGGCGCCTAGGGTGCTTACGGATGCGAGGGCGTCGGCGCAGGAATTGACGTCGTTGAGAGCAAGAGCGTAGCCTTTTTCGGCGAGAATTTCAGCGGCGCGGCGGCCAATTCCTTGCGCGGCTCCGGTAATTACGGCAACAGGGACGTTAGAGGGCATCTCCGCATTTTATAATCGAAGTAGTGGAACTTGAAAAGACGCTTTTGCGCAAGGTCGGCGAAGCGATTCACCGGTTTAAGATGATTCGTGACGGCGACCGCGTTGCGGTGGCGCTCTCGGGCGGGAAGGATTCCGCCACAATGTTGGAAGCGCTGCTGCTTTTGCGCGACCGCGCGCCTATCGAATTCACGGTTTGCGCCTTCACCGTGGAGCAGGGCAAGTTCCTACGGCCGATTGAGCCGATCGGCGAATATTTGAAGCAGCGCGGCGTGGCGTGGACTTACTTTCGCGACAAGCCGTCGCTGCGGCTTCTCGAAGACCAGCCGGAGCATGGTTGCGATCTTTGCAGCCGCTACCGGCGGCGCGCGGTCTACGAGATTGCGCGCGATCTGGGCGCGAACGTGATCGCGTTCGGGCACACGGCCGACGATTTCTGTGAGGCGCTATTGCGGAACACGATGTTCACCGGCAAGCTCAGCTCGATGCCGCCGGTGACGACGTCGCGCGACCGCGAATTCCGGCTGATCCGGCCGATGGTTTTTGTGACGGAGGATGTTACGCGCGCATATGCGGAATCGCTTGGGATCCCCGTGATTCCGTGCGGCTGCTCGCAGCGTACGGGCACGGTGCGGCGGTCGCTGCGCGATATATTCGCGGATCTAGAGCGCGAGTACCCGCACCTGAAAGAGAATATGCTTTCGGCGATGGGGAATGTGGATACGGGACGGCTGCTCGATACGCGCTATCTGAATATCGAGCAGGAAGAGCCGCGGGAGCTGCTGCCGATCCTCTGAGTCTCCGCTTGATATACTGCCCTTTCGCATGAAATATTCGCTTTGCCTTGCCTTTGTGGCCCTGCCTTTGCTTGCGCAGGAGCCTGTCCGTTATGCGCTTCGCTTTCCCAATGCGGCGCACCATGAAGCGGAGGTCCGCGCGACGTTTTCGGGCGTGCGGCAGCCGGTGCTCGAGCTGGTGATGAGCAGTTCGTCGCCGGGGCGGTACGCGATCCACGAGTTCGCTAAGAACGTTTACAACTTGCATGCGAGCGATGGGGCGGGGCATGCGCTCGAAGTGGCGAAGATTTCGCCCAGCCGGTGGAATGTCTCGGGGCACAAGGGGACGGTGGTCGTCGAGTACACACTGTTTGGCGATCGCGCCGATGGGACATATGACGGCATCGATACGACCCATGCGCATCTGAATATGCCGGCGACCATGATCTGGGCGCACGGATTCGAGAAATCGCCGGTTTCGATCAAGTTCGATGTTCCGGAAGGCTCGAATTGGAAAGCCGCGACGCAGCTGATTCCGCACGACGACGGCACCTGGAGCGCGCCGAGCATGGACCGGATGATGGATTCCACGACCGAGCTGAGCGTGCACGATTGGGAGGAATGGAAGCTGGGCGAGGCGCAGTTCCGTGCATCGATTCACCACCGTGGGACCAGCGAGGAAGCCGCGGCATTTGCCAAGATGTGCGAGGCCACAGTGACCGAGGCCGAGGGCGTGTTCGGCGCGTTTCCGAAGTACGACAACGGGACCTATACCTTCCTGCTCGACTACCTGCCTTACGTCAACGGCGACGGGATGGAGCACCGCGACTCCACCAGCATCACCGGTACGGGTAATATTCACGACGGCGCGGTGCAATTGATCGGCACCGTGTCGCACGAGTTTTTCCACTCGTGGAACGTGAAGCGCATCCGGCCGAAATCGCTTGAGCCGTTCAATTATGAGCAGCCGGATATGTCGGGGGAGTTGTGGTTCGCGGAGGGCTTCACGAACTACTACGGGCCGCTGGTGCTGCGGCGCGCGGGGCTGACGAGCATCGACCGCTTTACGCGCTCGATGGGCGGCGCGGTGAACGCGGTGCTGACCGCGCCGGGCAGGCAGATCCACAATGTGATCGAGATGAGCCGCCTCGCGCCATTTGTGGATGCGGCGACGTCGATCGATCCGGTGAATACGGTCAACACGTTCATCTCGTATTACACCTACGGGCAGGCGCTGGCGCTGGGCATCGACTTGGCGATCCGCGAGCATTTCCCGGGCAAGTCGCTGGACGATTGGATGAAGACGATGTGGCGCGAGCATCAGGACGCCAACCAACCGTATGACGTGGCGGATTTGCAGAAGGCGCTGGGCGATGCGGTGGGCGACAAGGCGTTTGCGGAAGGGATCTTCCAACGGCACATCTACGGCAAGGAGCCGATGCCGTACGAAGAGTTGCTGGCGCGCGCGGGTTTCCTGCTGGAGAAACGGCCCGACGGCGGGGCGTGGATGGGCACGCCGCAGCTTACGTTTTCGGCTGCGGGCGCGGATATCACGGGCTCGGCGCTGCGCGGGTCGCCGCTTTATGACGCCGGGCTGGATCGCGGCGACCGCATCACACAGTTCGACGGCAAATCGCTTTCGAGCATGCAGGATTTGACGACGATTCTGGAAGCGCACAAGCCGGGCGACAAAGTGAAGGTGCGAGCGGAAACGCGCGGCGGGCGCAAGGACTTCGAGATCACGTTGGCGGCGGCGCCGCAGACGGAGATGAGGCTCTACGAGCAGGCCGGCAAGGAGCTGACGCCGGAGATGACGGCGTTCCGTGCTGCCTGGCTGGGCAGTAAGGCGGTGCGTCCGCTGCCCAAGCTGGTGAAGTATTGCCCCGTCTGCAAGCGCACCTGGGCCTTCGAATACGAGAGCTGCCCGTATGACGCGGGTACGCTCCAAATCACGCCGCCCAAGCCGGGTGACGAGCGCCGCAATGCGGGTCCGAACGGCGGACGCGGCGGCCGTGGCGGACGCGGCGGACAATAGGACGCTAATCTTCGCGGGGCTCTCAGCCGATGTGTACTTCAGGAGGGCAAACGCCTGGAGAGCCTTAAACAGTCAGAATGGCCTGTCGAAACGGAGCCGGTCATGTACCGGCCCTCCTGCTACGTGCAGGCGGCGCCGCAGGACGAGGTGATGATGGAGCAGCTTGAATTCCTGTTACGGCACGCGCGGCAGGGGCGTCACGTGAGCTGTGTGGATTGCACGCGGCTGGACCGCATCGGCGGCGTGTTAATGGCGCCGTTTCTGTCGTAGCCCCCATCAAGGGAAACCGCGGCTGGCGTTGCCGGAGAGCCGCCGCCCGCTCATGTGATCTTACGGCCCGCTCCGCATCCGTCAAGATAAGCCAATCACGAGGGTCTCGACAACATTAGTGTGAAAGCCCACGAACATCTCAACTCTGGCGCCCTTGAGTCGCGCTGAAAAGTGGAAAATATGGAATAGCAGATCTTCCGGCGCGAAGCCTCGGTTTTGAAAGACCCAATGAAAGCAACCCAACTGATCCACGATCTGGGCCAAAGCATCTGGCTCGACAACATAACACGGGACCTTCTGAAGAGCGGCACGTTGAAGCGCTACATTGAAGAGCTGTCAGTAAGCGGGCTTACGTCGAACCCGACGATTTTCGATCAGGCGATCAAGAACAGCTCATCGTACGACGCCTCGATCCGTGACCAACTGGCCCAAGGACAGTCTGACGAGGCGCTCTTTTTCAGCCTGGCGCTGGCGGATATTAGCGAAGCGGCGGATCTGTTCCGGCCGCTTCACAACCAGACCAATGGCGTGGACGGTTGGGTATCGCTCGAAGTCTCGCCGCTATTGGCGCACAACACAGCGAGCACCCTTCGGGCGGCCAAAGACCTCTCGGGGCGCGCGGCGCGTCCCAACCTGTTCATCAAGATTCCCGGCACGAAGGAAGGCATTCCCGCCATTGAGGATGCGATTTTTGCCGGCATACCGATTAACGTCACGCTTCTGTTTTCACGAGAGCAGTATCTAGCCGCGAGCGAGGCCTTCATTCGCGGTATAGAACGCCGCCTCGATGCAGGCCTCAATCCGAATGTGGGCTCGGTTGCCTCGGTTTTTATCAGCCGATGGGATGTCGCAGTCATGGACAAGGCGCCTGATGAGTTGCGCAACCAGCTAGGCATTGCGATCGCTAAGCGAACATACCGAGCGTACTGCGATCAAGTTAGCTCCCCGCGTTGGCAAAGGCTCTATAACGCGGGCGCGCGTCCACAGCGGCTTTTGTGGGCGAGCACCGGGACCAAGGACCCGAAAGCTTCCGATATCCTGTACGTCAACGCGCTGGCTGCCCCGCTTACGGTGAACACGATGCCTGAGGCAACTCTGAAGGCGCTCGCCGAACATACCAGCATCGGACCGCCTTTGGCGCCGGATGGCGGCGACTGCGAAGAAGTGCTGGCGAAGTTTACGAAGGCCAATATCGACGTCGACGCATTGGCGGCGCAACTGCAGGACGAAGGCGCCCGTTCATTCACCAAGTCGTGGAACGACCTGATGGGTGTTATCGCGTCCAGATCCGCCGCCCTCCGTGAGTCAGGGTTGAAATCAGGCGCGTAGCGGGCCGCGCTACATCTTGCCCTTGACGGCGGAGTCAATGGAGATGTTGTTGTCGTTAAGGATGGAGCCGGTGGCGCGCTGCAGCGCGGCGCGGGCCTTCACATAGGAGCTCTTGGCGGCTACTTCGGTGGATTTCGCTTGCGCCACCAGGCTTTCGTACTGAATCACGAAGAAGGCCGTGGAAGCGCCAACCTCGAACTTCGCCTGCTCGGCTTCGAGCGATTCCTGCTGGAACTTGCGGGCTTGTACGGCGGCGTCGTAGGACGCGCGGGCGCTGTGAATGCCGATGAGGGCGTCTTCGACTTCCAGTTTGGCCTGATTCTGCAGTTGGGCGACGCGGATTTGCGACTGCTTTACTTGTAACTCATCACGGGCGAGATCGGACTCGGCGATGCGGTTGTGGATGGGCAGAGTCACCTGCACGCCGACGCCGTAGGTGGGGTAATCGCGGGCCAGAATCTGACCGAGCGCGCTGCCAAAACCGCCTGCAAAGGGGGTGTTGGAGCTGCCGGCGAATTGGCTGGTGGCGGGTCCGGCCAAGCCGTTGTTCTGCATGATGCCGATCAGATCGACTTCGGGCAAGGTGGCGTTTTTGGAACCTTGCAGGCCGATGATGGAGTTGTCGACTTGTAAGCGAGCCTGACCGAGATCGGGGCGGCCGGCGACGGCTTCGGAGATCAATTCCTGAATCGGGCGAATCTGGTCGCTGGCGGGGATGTCGAGGGTCGAAGTGGGAATCAGGTGCGCGGAGCGGACGGCTTCATCCTGGTTGCGCGTCAGCACGTTCTTGAGAATGGCGCCTTGCTGTTCGAGCAACCCGCGGGCGCCGATGAGGTCCTGCTGGGTCGAGAAGACTTGCGCGTTGGCGCGCGTGGCCTCGACAGGAGCAAGCGTGCCTTCTTCCACCTGGGCTTTGGTATCGGCGAGCAGCTTTTCCGCGGAGCGGACGGTCTCTTCCTTGACCTTCACGTCTTCGTAGAGCGCGACGAAATCGGTGTAGAGGCGGACCACGCCGTAAACGGTGGCGATGAGCTGCTGCTGGAAGAGCATGCTGGTGATGCGGCGCTCGTTGGCGGCAATGCGGATGAAGCGGTGGTTGAGGCCGGACCCGAAGCCGCGCATGAGCGGCTGCGTGAAGTTCAAGCCGAGGCTCGATCCGCTGTAGGGATTGTAATTCGTGGTCGCCGAATTAGCCGACAGGTGGCTATTGTTGAAATTGAGGCCAACCTGAGCGCCGGTGGCGAAACCCTGCTGGATGCCGGCGTTGGCGGTGACGCCTTGCGTCACCAGGGCCGGCGTGCCGTAGGAAAGGATGTTGGTCTCGGGCGTGGTTTGGTGATTCCACGCCAATTGACCGACGAGGGCGGGATCGAAAATGGGAACCGCGGTTCCATTGGATTGCGGAACGGAGCCCTGCATCGAGTAGTTGGTCTGCGGTTCCGCCAGAACCCCGAGCTCGAGAGCGTTGGTGGAAACGGAAGTTCCGTTGGTGGCGGAGCCGTTCGCCGCGGGGTTGGTAACCAGCGGGCTCAACGGGCCGCCTACGCCGGTGGGCGCTTCGGCCAGCGTGTAAGTCAAACCGCGCAGCGTTCCGCCGCCTTGAGCCCTCAGCAGCTCCGTCTCGCCTTGCGGAATGCCATAACGCTGAAGCTCGATATCGAGGTTATTTTCGATGGCGAGCGCGAGCGCGTCCTGCAGCGAAAGATAAATTTCGCCAGCGCGCATCAGTTCATGAATGCGGGGGGAATTATCGAACGAGACCGGCCGCTGCATCGGCGGCAGCTGGGGCAACTGAGCGAGCGCCGGAGTCACCGCCTGGGTTACGGCCAACCCAACGGCTAAAACGGTTCGTTTTCGGATGCCAGGAATCGAGACGAGCCTCGATGCGGAACGTAGGAACGGGTTCGCCGCGGGATTGCGGCGCTTACTTACCATCATGCGGTTTCTCTTTAGCTGCGATTTTCACTTTGACGCCTTCGTGTATGGCGTCGCCCGGATTCACCACCAACTGATCGCCCTCCTTGAGGCCGCCGAGGACTTCCAGCTTATCGCCGAAATCGCGGCCTAGCTGCACGGGCTGGTAGTGAACCGAGTCGTCGGCCTTAATCACGGCGACTTGCGGACCGTTGGCGCGGACGATGAGCGTATCTCCGGGGATGGCGAGAGGCGGATCCTTGCGGGGTACGGAGAGATCGACTTGCGAGTACATTCCAGGAAGGAGCAGGCCGGCCTGGTTGTCCACTTGAACCTCCGTAAGGAGGGTCCGCGTGGTGGAATCGAGCGAGTTTGCGGTGCGCGTGACAGTTCCGGGAAACTTGTGGCCGGCAAGATCGGGAATGCTGAGCGAGGCTCTTTGGCCGACGCGCACGGAATCGGCGTCGGCTTGCGGGACGCTGAGGTACGTGCGCATGCGGTCCGTCTGGGCGATGCGGTAAAGCAGGGTATTGCCCTCGTTGACGAGCACGCCGTCATCGATGTTGCGGACGGTGATGACGCCGGCGAAGGGGGCGCGCACGGTGAGATAGTTTTTCAGATCGTTGAGGCGCGCTAGGTTGGCTTCCGTGGCTGCGGTGTTGCTCTTGGCGGCGCTGACCGCCTTTTCCAGCGCCTGGACGTTGGAGGTCTGGGCCTGCCACTGGCTGTTGTAGGTGTCGATATCCTGCTTGGAGATGACGCCCTTATCGGCGAGCTTCTGGAAGCGGTCTTTGGTAACGCGGGCGAGATTTTCGTTGCTGCGGCCCTGTTCCAGACTCGCCTGGGCCTGTTGCACGGCGGCATTGGATTGCTCAATAGCGGCGCTGGCCTGGAGGATTTGCTGATCGAGCTCGGGGGCCTCGATTTCAGCGAGCACCTGGCCGGCTTTTACGCGGTCGCCGATATCGGCATAGCGCTTCTTGATGTAGCCACTGGCGCGAGCCAGCACGGGCGCTTCGGTTACGGCCTGAATGTTGCCCGGCAGCACGAGGCTGGCGGTGGAAGCCGAACGCGCGACGGGCGCGATGGTGACCACGGGCAGGCTTTCCCCATTGGTATGCGATTCGGCGGCGAGCACCATCTCGCGCTTCTGGCGAGGGAGGTATCCGAAGTAGTAGCCGGCGAGGCCGAGCGCCAGGAGCAGCACAAGGACGGTCACTCCGGTCCAGCCTGTCGGCGACCTTTGCGAGTGTTTTTTCTCTTCCTCGAGCAGGCGGCGAAGCTTATCTAGTTCGGCCCGCAGTTGGTCTTCAACGGTATGAGTCTGGTTCATTGCAAGTCCCCGCGGAGGAGCATTTCTTCCCGCAGATAGTCTTCTTCTTCCTTCTCAAGTTCGTGTTCGTGATTCACGGGCGGCTTCTTACGGAGAAGGCTATACACCATGGGGACTACAAACAGGGTAGTCACTGTAGCCAGCAACAGTCCGCCGATGACGGCGCGGCCGAGGGGCGCATTCTGCTCGCCGCCTTCGCCGAGGCCGAGGGCCATGGGCATCATGCCGATGATCATGGCGGTAGCGGTCATGATGACGGGGCGGATACGCGTGTGGCCGGCGGAGAGCGCGGCCGAGCGGGCGTCCATGCCTTCGAGGCGCTGATCATTGGCGAATACCACCAGCAGGATGCTGTTCGCGGTGGCGACGCCGATGCACATGATGGCGCCCATGAGCGACGGGACGCTGAACGTGGTCTGGGTAAGGAACAGCATCCACACGATCCCGGCGAGCGCGCCGGGGAGGGCCATCAGAATGATGAACGGATCGAGCCACGACTGGAAGTTCACAGCCATCAGCAGGTAGACCAGGACTACGGCGAACGCCATGCCAAGGCCCAGGCGATAGAAAGAATTCTGCATGGTGGTGATCTGGCCGCGAAGGTCGATGGAACTGCCGCGCGGAAGCTTGCCTTCGGCCTCGTGAACGATTTTTTCAACGGCGCTGCCGACGGAGCCGAGATCGCGGCGATCGATATTCGCGTAGACATCGAAGACCGGTTGGACGTTGTAGTGATTGACGATTTCGGTCGCGACGTTGCGTCCGACGGAGGCCACGTTGGCGAGCATCTGGGTGCTGGCGGGCGCGCTGCCGGGGTTGCCGTAGTTGGTGGAACCCTGGTTAGGCGTGGGGGCGCCCTGCAACGGCATCACGCCGGAGCCAATGCCTGCGATAGGAGGCGTAATGGGCGTGCGCATCAGGGCCGCCATGGAATCCATCTTGTATTGCGGGGTCTGGACGGCGACGAAGTAGCTGACGCCGGTCTTCCAATCGAGCCATTGAGTGGGCGCGACCTGTCCGCTGGAGCTCAGCGAGACCAGAAGCGCGTTGGCGGCGTCGCGCTGGGTGAGGCCGACCTGCCCAGCTTTATCGCGATCGATGTTGACGTCGATCTCAGGCCAATCGACCACCTGGTGGATGTGGACATCGGCGGCGCCGGGGATGCGGGCGACTTTCTCCTGGATCTGCTGCGCGATCGCGTAGTTGGCGGGGAGATTGCGTCCGACGATCTGCACGTCGATGGGCGCGGGCAATCCAAAGTTGAGAATCTGATTGGTGATATTGGCCGCTTCGAAGAAGAAAGTCACATCCGGAAAGCGCTGGTGGAGGCGCTTGCGGAGTTGATCGGTGTAGACGGCGGTGGGGCCGTGGTCTTCCTGATTCAGCGAAATGAGAATGTCGCCATCGCCGGTGCCGATGGTGGGGCTGTCGCCGAATGCCAGGTTGAACCCGCCGTTCGGAATGCCGATGTTGTCGATGATGGTATCGATTTCGCGCGGCGGGATGGCCTGGCGAATCTCATTTTCGATATCGGCGAAGAGCACTTCGGTCTCTTCGATGCGGGTACCGGAGGGAGCGCGGGCGTGGAGGCGCATCTGACCGGAATCGACGATGGGGAAGAAATCCTTGCCGATGAACGTCGCGAGCATGAGAGAGCCAACGACGAAGAGTCCAAAGCCGGCGAGCACCGGGGCGCGGTGATCGAGGCACCAGTGGAGCAGCGAGGAGTAGGACGAGCGCATCAGCTCAAAGCGGCGGTTGAAGAGATAGTGGGTGCGCCAGATGATTCCCTTGCCGCCCGCGCTTTCGCCATGCTCGCCCTCGGCGTAAAGCTTTACTTCGGGCTTGAGCATGTAGTGAACCATGGTGGGAATGATGGTTCGCGAGAGGAAATAAGACGCCATCATGGCGAAAACGACGGCGCCGGCTAGCGGGGTGAACAGGAATTTGGCTGCGCCCGTGAGCAGGAGGACGGGCACGAAGACGATACAGATGCAGAGGGTGGAAACGAAAGCCGGGGCGGCGATCTGCTGGGCGCCATCGAGTACGGCGCGCACCAGCGGCTTCTTCATCGCCATGTTGCGATGGGTGTTCTCGATTTCGACGGTGGCGTCGTCGACCAGAATGCCGACCGCGAGCGCAAGCCCGCCGAGCGTCATGACGTTGATGGTCTGACCCAGCATTTGAAGAACGATGAGCGAGACCAGGATGGAGAGCGGAATCGAAATGCAGACGATGACCGTGCTGCGCCAGCTTCCGAGGAAGAGCAGGATCATCAGGCCGGTAAGGACCGCGGCGATGACGGCTTCACGCACGACGCCGCCGATAGCGGCGCGAACGAAGAGGGATTGATCGAAGAGCTCGCGGACATGCAGTTCCGGCGTGAGCCCGGCCAGGATCTTCGGCATCGCCTTCTTGACGTTGTTGACCACGGCCAGGGTAGACGCCTTGCCGCTGCGCAGGATGGTAAGCAGGGCGCCGCGGGTTCCGTTGGTGCGCACGATGCTGGTCTGGACCGAATATCCGTCACGCACCTGGGCTACGTCGCCGAGGTAAATGGGGGCGCCGTTGACGACCTTGAGAGGCATCCGGTTCATGTCGGCAAGGACGCGCGGGCTACTGTTGAGCCGGACCTGATAATCCTTTTCGCCGATTTTGACGTCGCCGGCGGGGAGGATGAGGTTCTGCGTGGCGAGCGCGTTCGATATATCCACGGGCGAAAGCTGCTTGGAGTAGAGCAGATCGGGGTTGATATCGATCATCACCTGGCGGAACTTGCCGCCATAGGGCAGGGGAACGGCCGCGCCCTGAATGGTGGCGAGCTGGGTACGGATGAAGTTCTGGCCGAGGTCGAAGACTTCCTGCTCGCTGAGCGTTTTGGAATCGAGGCCGAGCTGAATGATGGGGACGCTGGAGGCGTCGTACTTGATGATGCTCGGCGGCGTGGTGCCGGGCGGGAAAATCTTGAGGAGCGTCTGGGCGATGGCGGTGATCTGCGAAAGGGCGAGTTCCACCTTGGCGTCGGGCTGGAAGTAGACGCGGACGACGGAAACGCCGCTATAGGATTGGGATTCGATGTGCTCGATATCGTTGACGGTGGTGGTCATGGCGCGTTCGAAGAACGTGACCATCCGCTTTTCCATCTCTTCGGGCGAGAGACCGCCATAGGTCCAGACGACGCTGACGACCGGGATATCGATATACGGAAAAATGTCGACCGGCATCGAGGTGATGGCGGAAATGCCCAAGATCGCTATGAGCATCGCCATGACAACGAAGGTATAAGGCCGCCGGAGGGCGAGACGTACTATCCACATGCTGTTTTAGAGGGGCTTGGCGCTAAGTTCTATGATATTCGAACCAAGACGGTTATGTGATGACGCAGCATGGCTCTTTGAGCGTGGCTCTTTGGAGCTAGGGTATGTGTGGCGAGGGGCGCGGAAAGGGCTGGATGGGCACGGTAATTCTTTGGTTTCTTGCGTTTGCGGGCACGGTGTAAGGCGCGTCGGAGGCATGACGGCGGCTCGAATAAACAAACCCGAATCGAAGCGTGCAGCGGCGCCAGTTCGATTCGGGTTGCGGTCGGATGACATGGCACGGGCATGGACGATCGGAAAACGAAAAGGCCCGGCGCTTACGCGCGGGCCTCTGGTGTCAAGATAGCATGCGGGCGCAAGCGGGACGCTGGGAAAGGCGGCTAAGGTGTTGAAGAGATTGAAGGGATGGGGTTGTGAATGGGCTTTACCAGAGCTCGGCGCCTTGGATTATGATCTGACGAGTCGATCATAATCCGCATGAGTGCCGATCCAGATCCACGTTATTGTGCCAGCGCCGAGTCTGCCTAGCGCCCGATGATGATCGCCTACCCGGACGCTGAAGAGATTTTGGCTGCTTTGGAGCTTCTTAAACCGGAGCGAAGGATGATGAGGATCCACTCGCCAAAGTCGGTAATTCTTGACCGCGAGCTGTTGGGTCTCTCCCGGCAGCGCGTCGAATAGGCCCCAGAAACGCCGGCTTGCGACCGACCTCACTTCTGCGGCGGCCAATCCTGAAGAAGGCCGTGGGCGGTTTCCTCGTCGGCGTCGGCGCAAAGGAAATCCAGCTTGCCGCTAGCTGCATCGCGGTCCATCTCCTCGTCCCAACGTGCCTGTTCCTGCTCGTGAAACCACTCGGATAAGCGGCGGTATTCCCCAGGCGGCAAGTCACGGATGGCGATTTCGATTTCCTCGACCCGATCCATACCTGAAGTTTATCATCGGATTCGTTCCTTGAGCTTGCGGATGGTCTATAGCCGCACGTTGCCTCGCGGATGCAGCGCGGAAATTTCTATGCGTCGACTGGACGCCTTGTGGCGTGTGCGATGCAGAAACCCTCAACGCCAACAGGTGGCCGCACGTCTCTTGTCTAGCGTGCAATAAGCTATGCGATTAATCTGCATCTTTCTGGCTTCGCTGATTGGGTGTGCCTTCGGCCAACCTGTGCCCCAATCCCCGAGCTTCGAAGTCGCGTCGGTCAGGCCCCATGTCGGACCGCCGCCCACTGGGGGCGGGAAATTTTCAATATCGGGTTCCAGACTTACTGTGGAGCTCTTCGGTCTCGCCGCCTTGATTCGGTTTGCCTACGATGTTCAGCCCTATCAGGTCCCTGGCGCTGCGGCCCTGGACCGTACCTATTACGACATCGTTGCCGATGCTGGCGATGGCCGTACCCGGACGAGAGACGAATTCAGGCCTCTGATGCAGGCGCTTCTGGCCGATCGGTTTAAGCTACAGGTGCATCGAGAGTCCAAGGAGATGCCCGTTTACGCTCTGATTGTCGATCCCAAGGGATCGAAACTCAAGGAGAACGCGCCCGGCGCCGAGGCCGATGCGCGTCCCGTCTGGCATTCCAACGGTACCCGCGGCCGCGCGCTGATACGAAGTTGCCCGAAATGTACCATGCAGCAATTCGCCGATATTATCCGAGACAACGATGGCATGGACCGTCCGGTGATTGACAAAACCGGACTGACCGGGACCTATCATATCGAGCTGACCTTCGTCCCGCAGAATCGTATGGGCCCAGGAGGCGAGATAGGTCCGGACGAGGTAGACATCTTTGCCGCACTTAGAGAGCTCGGGCTTCGGTTGGAGCCGCAGAAATCAAGCATCGAGCTTTTGATCATCGATCATAGCGAGAAGCCAGCGGAAAATTAACCCTCGCGCAGACCGCGCTGCGAACCTACTTGTGGACGTTGATAACTGGCGCCTGCAGTTGTTGATTGACCAGATTGGCCACGGCCTGGGCTCCGTGCTTCTTGTATTGGCGTAGCAACAGCGCCGCTTGCTGCGCCTGCTCCGCCTGGTTCCAGTCGCGGGTTGCAGCCGGAGCAACGGTTTGACTCGCAAGCTGCTGTAGCTGCGATGCAATGGTTTCGAACGGCGTCCCTTGCGCTAATTGCGACTGCACACCAGAATCCACCGCGCGCCAGGCCGAAAAGTCGGCCAGTTGCCGGTTGAAGTTTCCGCGCGTATCCGGTCCGGCAAACAGGCCCGAGGCGAAAATCGCGGAATCGATGGAAATGACGACGTTCTTCGCCTTCTGGAGACTCACCGCCGTGCGTAGATGTCGCTCCATCCCTGCCAGGGCGTCGGGACTCGGAGGAGCGGCGAAGTCTCGAAAGGGAAGAACCGCTACCGATGCCCCCGGCTTGAGGTATTCGGACGTTCCGTAATTCGATTCCATGCCGATATCCACTCCGCCGCTGCGCCGATTCGGCACGGGGTCGGCCGCCCAGCAGACATGGTACGCGACAACAGGTTCCGCCGAGCCATTCTTCAAGACAACCGTAAACGGCAAGTAAGCGGCGAATTCGGGCGGCAAGGGCGAACCGACTATGGCGGTGAGACCGCTCTGAAAATCGCTCGACTGCGGACCGATTAAGGTTAGCCCCGGAATCTCCGATGGAGCCACGCTTACCGTCTGCGCCAGCGCGCGGGGGAGGAGTGCCAACGCAAGAAGTGTAGTCCGATAGGCTCGCATGAAACACCTCCTGCGCGTATTGTGAGCAGCCGCCGTGAGGGTTGCAATGGGCTATTCGGGCTATCGAACTTGTGATATTACCGCGAGGTCCTGCCAGCATCGATGCCACACCTCTCAATTGCCCGTGGGTCCCCCACAACCTGCTAGCGCTACGATAAGAACTTCACTCGGAGGAATCCGCATGATTCGCCGTTCCCCGCGCCTTGCGTTAGCGCTCTTTCTCGCCGCTGCGTCTGCCGTCGCGCAGCGCGGCGCGCCCATTCCGCAGCAACTCGCCTTCGCGCCGTATCACTCGAGCGGCATCTACGAAATCGGTGAAACCGTCGGCTGGACTGTTACGCCCGGCCCCGACGCGATCACTTACTCCTATAAGTGGACCGTCCGCCGCAACAACGCCGTCGTGTTGAAGGAGGGCAGGCTCGATCTTTCGTCCGGCCAGGACAAAATCGAAATTCGGGGCGACCAGCCCGAGATGATCTACGTCGCCATCGAGCCGGTCGCCAAACTCGCCGCCGATGACGCCGCGCCAGCCCCCGCCGCAACCACCCCAGCCGTCGCCAACGCGCCCGCCGGAGGGCGCGGCAATCCGTCTCCATTCACCGGCGGCAACACCGGCCGCAATAACGGACTCTACGCCGTCGGCGCGGCGGTTGCGCCCACCAAGATCGGTCTGGTGACGCCGCGCCCGGCGGACTTCGATTCGTTCTGGGCGGGGAAACTCGCCGCGCAAGCCGAAGTGCCGATCAATCCTCGGCTGACGCCCGTCGAAGCGGATACGCCGGGCGTCGAGATGAATACGTTCGTGCTCGATGCGCTGGGTTCCAAGACGCAAGGGTATGTGGCGAAGCCGGCGAGGGAAGGTAAGTTTCCGGCGCTGGTGCTGCTGCAATATGCCGGCGTTTACGCGCTGAATGCGCATGCCGATGCGGCCCGTGCAGCCGAAGGATGGCTCGTGATCAACGTCGATTCGCACGACAAGCTGCCGTCGGACCCCTCCGGCAATATTCCGCGCGGCTACCAGGCCGTCGGCAACACAGATCGCGAGAACTTCCTATTTCCTGAACATGTATCTGCGCGATTCGCGCGCCCTGGATTATCTGTTCACGCGGCCGGATTGGGATGGCAAGACCATGGTCCTGATGGGAACCAGCATGGGAGGCCAGCAAAGCCTCGATGCTGGCGGGTTTGCGGCCAGAGAAGATTTCGGCGGTGCTGGTGTGCGTCCCCGCCGGCGCCGACACCAACGGCGATCTCCACGGCCGGAAAGCGGGCTATCCGAACTGGCCTTCGGACAATCCGAAGGTGATGAAGCACCGCGCTCTATTTCGACACCGTCAATTTCGCGTCGCGCATCAAGGCGCCGGTGCTGGCGGCGATGGGCTTCATCGACACTACGTCGCCGCCCGCCGGCGTCTGGACCGCGCTCAACCAGATCTCTGTGCCGAAAGAGCCGCTGCCGATGATCGAATCGGAGCATAACAACTTCACGCCGCAGAAGGAACTGAACTGGGATGCAAGGTCGAAGGAACTGCTCACGATTCTGCTGAACGGCGGGGAGTTCCGGCCCGTGGAAATCAAGTAGCCGCGCCTCGCGGCCAAAATATTAAAAATCACCGCGCCTCCCGGGCCCATCTCTGCGGGTATGCCCGTCTCCCTGATTGAAAACGACGACGCGACGTCATGGCCGGATCTCAAAGCAACGCCCCCGGAACCCATTCGTGGGGACGAGGGCGCGCCCATCCGGGGGCCGCGAAATCTGCCGCTGGAGTACGAGAATCTCGACCTTCTATCCTCGCCGCACACAGATTCCGGCACGATTCCGAACCTGAAGTTTTCGTTCGCGGCCGCACGGAACCGCCTGGGTACGGGCGGCTGGGCGCGGGAAGTGACAGCCCGGGAGTTGCCTGTGGCGAAGAGCCTGGCTGGAGTCAATATGGGGCTGAAGCCGGGCGGCATCCGCGAAATGCACTGGCACAAGGAAGCGGAATGGGCGTTTATGCTGGCCGGACGCGCACGGATCACTGTGGTTGATGCGCAAGGGCGAAACTTCATCGACGACGTGGGCGTGGGCGACCTCTGGAACTTTCCTGCCGGGATTCCGCATTCGATTCAGGGGCTGCAGGAGGGCTGCGAATTCCTGCTGGTGTTTGACGATGGGAACTTCTCCGAGAACGAGACCTTTCTGATCACGGATTGGTTCGCGCACACGCCGCCCGAAATACTGGCGAAGAACTTTGGCGTGCCGGAATCGGCGTTTGCGAAGCTGCCGGACAATGTGGAGCATACGCGCTACATCTTTGACGGCAAAGCGCCGGGCCCGCTGGCCGCGGACGCGGTGCGGTCTCCCGCAGGCAAGACGCCCATCCAATACAGCTATCGCCTCCTGGCGCAAGAGCCAAGCAAGATGGCCGGAGGGCAAGTACGGATTGTCGACTCTTCCAACTTTCCCGCGGCTTCAACGATCGCCGCGGCGCTGGTGGAGGTTGAACCGGGCGGATTGCGCGAACTCCACTGGCATCCGAATGCGGACGAGTGGCAATACTACATCAGCGGGCACGCCCGCATGACGGTGTTCGCGTCGGGCGGGAAAGCGCGCACGTTCGACTATCAGGCCGGCGACGTGGGCTACGTGCCGTTTGCAATGGGACACTACGTGGAGAACACCGGCAACACGCCTTTGCGTTTTCTCGAAATGTTCCGCAGCGCCTACTTCGCCGATGTCTCGCTGAACCAATGGATGGGGCTGACGCCGCCGGAACTGGTGCAGGCCCACCTCAATTTAGATCAGAAGACAATGGGCGCGTTGCGGAAAGACAAACCAGTCATCGTCCCGGCAGCGCGAAAGTAACGCAGGTTTTAGTTGCTACCTCAAATTAAATGTGCTTTCTTATTAAGACATGAGGAAAGCAGCGAGTATTCTGCGAGTATTCCCGGCTGGCGCGGCAGCGGTCCTGGTGGCCGCGCTATATGCCCAGAGCACGGTCGATACAAAGGACTGGACCGCCCAGCAAGACCATCAAAACATGATGGACCAACTTGGCATCAAGGCGTTGCGTCCGGGGCCGAGCGGCAACGAAAAAGACGCCAATCACGCCAACTACGACGAGGCCACAGCCAATCCATATCCGAACCTGCCCGATGTCCTGACGCTGAAGAACGGCAAGAAGGTCAAGACGGCGGCGGTGTGGTGGAATCAACGGCGGCCGGAGATTGTCGAGGACTTCGATCGCGAGGTGCTGGGGCGCGTTCCGAAGAACGTTCCGCGAGTCACCTGGGAAGTCACCAAGACTGCCGAAGCGCAAGTGGCTTCGCACGCGGTCTTGGGGAAACAGCTCATCGGGCACGTGGATAATTCCTCCGATCCCGATATCAAGGTAGATATTCAGATGACGCTGGTGGTGCCGGCGGACGCCAAGGGTCCGGTGCCGGTGATGATGATGTTTGGCGGACGGACCATTCCCGAGATTGCGTTTCCGGCGCCGTATTTCCCGGCCGCGGTGGCGCGGCGCGCGCCGGGCGCGGGCCGCGGCTCCTCCGGCGAATGCCGACGCTCCGCCGATCGAGCAACTGATCGCCGATGGATGGGGCATGGCTACCATCGCGCCGAACAGCATCCAGGCCGACAACGGCGCTGGCTTGACCAAAGGAATTATCGGTCTGGTGAACAAGGGCCAGCCGCGCAAGCCCGATGACTGGGGCTCTTTGCGTGCGTGGGGCTGGGGCGCATCGCGCGGCCTCGATTACCTGGAAACCGACAAGGCGGTGAACGCGAAACAGGTGGGCATCGAAGGCGTATCGCGCTATGGCAAAGCGGCGCTGGTGACGATGGCGTACGATACACGCTTCGCGGTGGTACTGATCGGTTCATCGGGCGAAGGCGGCGCCAAGCTGCATCGCCGCAACTGGGGCGAAGCCGTGGAGAATCTCACGGCCACGACGAGTATCACTGGATGGCGGGCAACTTCCTGAAGTACGGCGCTTCGGAAGCGACGTTTGGCAGCAAGAATCCGGGCGACCTGCCGGTGGATTCACACGAGCTGATCGCGCTGTGCGCGCCACGGCTCACGTTCGTCAGCTACGGCGTGCCGGAAAAGGGCGACGCGAAGTGGCTCGATCACCAGGGCAGCTTCATGGCCGCGGTGGCTGCGGAGCCGGTTTTCCGCCTGCTGGGCGCGAAGGACTTGGGCGTGACGGCCGACTATCACACGGCGAAGATGCCGGCCGTGAACGTGGCGTTGATGGATGGACAGCTCGCCTGGCGCCAGCATGACGGCGGACATACCGATGGGCCGAACTGGAAATACTTCATCCCGTGGGCGGACAAGATTTCTGCCTCACGCGGCGGGCGCGAAGACTCAATGAGGCTGTTTGGTTGGGGCTGGCGGCGGCCTGTCTGCTGTCAGCGCCAGCCGACCGTCCGGCGCCGCGCACGGATAAGAACTCTCAGCTGGCGCACGAACAGCTTCTCGCCAAAACCAAGCAGGGGAAGATTGACGTCTATTTCGAAGGCGACTCCATCACGCGCCGATGGGGCGCGACCGATTATCCGCAACTTTTGGAGAACTGGAACAAAAACTTCTTCGGCTGGAACGCGGCGGACTTCGGGTGGGGCGCGGACCGCGTGGAGCATATTCTCTGGCGTCTGGAAAATGGGGAGCTCGACGGGATCAATCCGAAGGTGATTGTGCTGCTGGCGGGTACGAACAACGTGGGCAACAAGGTTCCGGCGGCGGGCGCGGATTCAGCGGTCGAGGATGTGACCAAGGGCCTGCGGGCGGTACTCGAAGTCATGCGGGCGAAGGCGCCGGGGGCAGTGATCATTCTGACGGCGATTTTTCCGCGCAACGACAACATGGACGTGATGCCCGAGATCGACCGCATCAATGCGAACCTGGGGCGCATAGGCGACGGCAAGACGATCCGGTATCTCAACATCAACGATAAGCTGGCGGATGCTCAAGGCAAGCTTTACGACGGCATGCTCAATGCCAACGACAAGCTGCATCCGACGGCGCAGGGGTATCAAGTCTGGGCGGATGCGCTGAAGCCGATGCTGACCGAGTTGTTAGGGCCGCCGGCGAAAGAGGACCATGCGCCTCCGCCCACCGGAGACCCTTCGGCCAAGCGTTAATCCTGCATTCATCTTCCCGGCGATATAGTGAGATCGCTGGTGGAGGAAGAGTGAGGCTATGAGCCGTTTCCTGAGCGTGTTGACTCTTGCTGCGATGACTCCGCTGATCGCGCAGTCGCCGCAATATCACATCACCCGTACATATGAACTCGGCGGTACGGGAAGCTGGGATTATGTAGTGCCCGATCCGCCGAATCACCGCGTGTACATCGCGCGGCAGACGCGGCTCATGGTGGTCGACGAAGACAAAGGCACTTTGCTGGGTGAGGTGACCGGGATCCAGGGCGCGCACGGAACGGCCATCGTCTCGAGCGCCGGACACGGGTTCGCAACCGAGGGCGATGGCAAGTCGGTGGCGATGTTCGACCTGAAGACTTTCCAAACGCTCGGCAGGATCCCGGCGGCCGAAGATGCGGACGCGATCCTCTACGACGCGTCGTCCAACCGCGTCTTCACGCTCAATGGGGATGCGCATTCTTCCACCGTAATCGACCCCAAGGCCGGAACCCTGATCACGAATATTCAGCTGGGCGGCAAGCCGGAATATGGCGTTTCGGCGGGAGACGGCAAGGTCTACGCGAACCTCACCGACATCAGTGAAGTGGTTGAGATTGATGCGAAAACTGCGACCGTAACGCGGCGTTGGCCGACTGCGCCGTGCAAACAGCCGGTGGCAATGGCCATCGATTCAGCGCATCACCGGCTTTTCAGCGGATGCCGCAGCGGGGTGATGGCGGTGTCCGACTATCAGGCTGGAAAGATCGTGACGACCGTGCCGATCGGTGCGGGCGTCGACGGGGCCGGCTACGACGCGGCTTCGGGAAATGCGTTCGCTGCGAATGCGGATGGCAGGCTGACCGTGATCCATCAGGATTCGCCGGATCAATATCGCGTGGCGGAGACCATAACCACGCCGGTAGGCTCACGCAACATGGGGCTGGATCCGTCCACTCACAGGCTGTATGTGCCTGCGGCGAAGTTTGGTCCAGCGGCCGCGAATGGCAGGAGAGGCCCTGTGCTGCCGAACTCGTTTGCGCTGCTGGTCATCGAGCGTTAGACCAGCGTTTCCCACTCACTTGCCGGCGTATGGGTTGTGCATGTACGGCGGGCGGTCGCGCCAGATGGGGCGCGCGGGCATCTGCGCCGCGCGGTAACCAACTTCCAGCAACACTTGCAAATCTTCCACCGCGCCGGTGAGATCCCAATCGGGCTTCACCTGGTCGGTGGGCTTGTGATAGTCGTTGGTGATGTATTCGCGCCGCTTCTGCTCGCCATAACCCGCGGGCTTGCCGACGAAATCGATGCCGGGGCTGGAGGCAAGAGACGGGACGCCGCCCATGGCAAACTCAACGTGATCCGATCTCCAATAGAAGCCCTCGGCGGGATCGGTATCGCCGGTGACTACACGGCCCTGCCGAGTCACGGCGTCTTTCACCAGATCGTCGAGCGAAGTCATGCCCCCACCGAGGATGCTGAAGTCTCTCGTCTTACCCCAGCCCCAATTGCTGAAGTAGTCGAGGTTGATATTAGTCACAGTCTTGTCGAGCGGATAGAGCGGATGCTGCACGTAATACCTGGCGCCGAGGAGACCGCGCTCCTCGGCGGTGGTGAAGAGAAAAATCACGGTGCGCTTGGGGCGCTCGGGCAACGATGCAAAAGCGTGGGCGAGTTCCAGGACGCCGGCAACGCCGGAAGCATTATCGCTGGCGCCGTGGAAGATGTTGTCGCCCTGTTGGCCCATGTGATCCCAATGGCCCGAATAGATGACATATTCGTTGCGCAGGTCGGGATCGCTGCCTTCAATCTTCGCTACGACGTTGGCGGTGTCGATCTCGCGAACCTCGCGCTTGGCCGTGACGGTGATGGAGGCTTTCAGGGGCACCGGCTTGAAATCACGGGAAAGCGCCGAAGCCCGGAGCGCGGCCAAATCCTGCCCGGAAGCGGCGAACAATTCGGTGGCCTTGTCGTTATTCAAAGACACGGTGGCCGCGATGTGCTGCGTGGATGAGGCGTCGCGAACGATCATGGTTTCGCGCGTGATGTAGCGGTTCGGCCCGGCGTTTGCGCCGCCGCGCGCAGCGCCACGGCCGGCTGCAGCGCCGGCTCCGTTTCCAGCAGCCGCGCGGCCGCCTCTCGCGCCGCCTCCGCCTTGCAGGGTGATTACCGCCGAGGCTCCGCGCGCGAAGGCCATGTCAGCCTTCGACCCGGCGCGCCCGTAGAAGGAGGCTTCGGAACCCAGAAACATTTTGGGATCGAGCTTGGTGGGGTCAGAGGGATCGGGAATGGGCGGGTCGCCGGCCAGGATGACGACGGCCTTGCCCTTCACATCGACGCCCTTGTAGTCATCCCACCGGTATTCAGGCGCTACGATGCCATAGCCGGCGAAGACGATCGGCGAATCGGCCACCTGGATGGCCGCTTTGGGCTGGGAAGAACTAACGCGGTAATCGCCGGCGGTGAGGGGAAAATCCGTGTCGCCCGACTTGATGGTGACTTCTCCGGTGACGCCGGTGGCGAGGCCCCAGAGCGCGACGGGCTGCAGCCAGCCTCCGTTGGGGTTGCCCGGGCTCAGCTTCAGCGCTTTGCACTGGGCGATGATGTAGTCGAGGCTTTTCTGCTCGCCGGCGCTGGCAGGCGCGCGGCCTTCGAATTCGTCGGATGCGAGGATCCGGATGTGTTTGAGAATTCCCTCCGGCGTGATCGCATTGAGCGCGGCCGGCGGAACCGGAGAAGGATCCGCGCCCGACAGAGCGAAACACGCTACCAGAGCGCCTAAGAAGCTGGTTCGGCGAAGCATTCGATCATGTTCGCATAGAAGCGACGCTCACGGCGTTCCAACCAGAAGCGCCCGGCTCACGGCCGGGCGCCGGGGAATCTGACGAGGTAAGTTACTCGCCCGCCTGAGCCCCTTCCACACCTTCTACTTCACGCACCAGCTTGGATGCCCACGGGCACCATCGGTTATTCGGAAGGAAAGCGCCGCCGACTTCATCCAGATGCTCAGCGACGTAGTTGATGGTGGCGTCGCAGACCTCCGTCGACGCTTCGAAGAAGTGGATGGACTCAGGAGCAAGGTGAAACTTGAAATGCGGGTTGTACGATGCACGCTTCTTGACGATGATGCCCGAGATATGGGGATCATGGCTTGTCTTGCCGCTGAGAATCCTTCTGGCGTGCGCGATTTTCTCAGGGTCGGTTAGTTTGATGGTGAATGTTTCTGGGTCCGGCCGGGTGTCGAACTCAAAGAATGCGCTCTTAGTGTCTGAGGCTTCCATGAGAGTAAGCTATAACATCTGCATAACTCGGTCAACGATAAGTTCATGACTGTACTGTGTAAATGTGTGAATTAGCGCCAGTGACTGAGTCGCGGCGCGTGAGTCACGCCTGCGCGAAACATTTATCAGGTTCCCGCCCTACGGCTCCTTCCCGACCTGGCTTAGCTCCCATAGCCATAGCCCGGGTAGAGGGCTCGCAACGATAGGGTAAAGATGGGATCGAAGATGGGGTCGAATATGCGCCATGCGACGAGAAGCCCGATCATGCTGAAGGCGCGCATCCGGTGGCCGAATTCCTGGAACCGGGCGGCGGCATTGTCAGACATGAGCAGTCCGACGGCGCCGAATCCATCGAGCGGCGGGAGTGGCAGAAGATTGAAGACGCACAGAAGCAGATTGAGCGAGAAGAGGATGCTGACGAGAAATGCTGCCCCGGTGGCGGCGCCGGGCTTCACGCCCTCAACAATATGGGTGAAGTTGGCAGACTCCGGATGCTGGAAAACGCCAATGGCGATTCCAGCGTGAATGAGAAGCGCGGCCAGGATGGTGAGGGAGAGGTTTGCGCCGGGCCCAGCGAGGGACATCCATGCGGCGCGCCGGGGGTGGCGCTCCGCCCAGTGGGGATCGTAGGGCGCGCTCGCCCAACCCATCATCCAGCCTCCGATCGCGTAAGAGAGTATGGGAAACACCACCATCCCGAAGGGCTCGCGGCGGATATGCGGGATGGGATCGAGGGACGCCTGGCCGCCATGAGAGGCGGTGAGGTCGCCGCCGAGCTTGGCCGCCAGCGCATGCGCGGCCTCATGGCAGGTGGTGGAGAGCAGGAAAATTACGTACCAGGCAAAACCGAGAACCAGGAAGTCGGCGTCCATAGAGTGTGTGTGGGACGTCAGCTATTGATCTTTTCGCGATAGCACGTGGGTCTGCGGGAGATGCTCCCGGTCGATGGTGCGCCCCTCTTTCATCACCATCCGGATTTTACGGATGTTGTGGATGTCGGCGAGCGGGTCGGCGTCCAGGATGACGAGATCGGCGAACTTGCCGGCTTCGAGCGTTCCGTAATCCTTTTGTCCACGGCAGGCGATGGCGCCGTTCCGGGTACCGGCCACGATGGCGTCGGAGGGCGTCATCCCGAGCTCCACCAGGCCCTCGATGGCGAGGATGGTTCCCATGCCATGATCCTGGGCTTCTGGCTTCGGTTCGCGCGCGAATTCGGGCGCGGAGCCCCAATAGCTATCGGTGCCGGGCGTGACGATGCACCCGGCGCGGATCAGCTTCTGGGCGTTGTGGCGGCGCGTTTCGAGATCCGTGCCGAGATCGGCGTCGCGGCGCTTGAGTTCGGTGAACGTCTTCTCGTGCGTGCTTTTCTTATCGGCGTCGTCGAGCTTTTTCTGCGCCGCGTCACGATCCTTCACGTGTTTGGCCCACGGTTCGCCGGTGATGGTGCTGACGAGCATGGAGCAGACGATATTGCGGGCTTTGATGGACCGCACGAGGTCGTCAGGCATTTCGCGCGGGGTGAGCAATTCCGGATGTTGAATCAAGTCGATGCCGGCGTCGATGGAAAGACGCAGGCCTTCGATGGTGGTGGAATGCGTCTCGGCGGCGCGGCCGCGCTTGTGGGTTTCATCCACCAGCACTTTTTGCGCGGCGGGCGAGAAGCCGATGAACGTGGGCTGCGAGAAATGACTGGTGCCGCCGTACTTGAGGAAGTCGGGACCTTTGTCGAGGTATTTGCCGATCGCGACGCGCAGTTCCTCAGGCGTCATGTCGTTGAGTTCCTCGCCCGCGCCCTGGGAAATGGCGTCGTTCATCTGTTCCTGGAATAAGGTGAGATCCTTGTCGGGCGTGAGGCTGAAGGTGATGGAGTAGGGTCCGCCCCAGCCGACGATGTTCCCGGCGGCTTGAATGCGCGCGCCGATGGCTTCGCCGCGGGCGATACGATCGCGGACGCGCGTAAGCGGAATCAGCATGCCGTAGCTATCGCGCACGGTGGTGACGCCGTGCTTGAGCTGGATCTGCGCGGCTTCAAGCACGATCTCTTCCTGCCGTGGCTGATAGCGCACCAGGGATTCGTAGCGATCCTTCACGCCGCCGTACAAGGAGAGGTGGACGTTGGTGTCGATGAAGCCGGGGACGATCCATCGCCCGGCGGCGTCGATGACGCGTGCGTTGGCCGGAACCTGAACCGCGCCGCGCGCGCCGATGGCCTGAATGCGCCCGCCATCGATCAGGATGACCGAGCCGGTTTTCGGCGCGCCGCCGTTGCCATCGATTACGGTGGCGCCGGTGATGGCGACAGGCTGCGCCGCCGCGGCCACGCAACACATCAGACCTGCTGCTACTTTCCACATTTGAGAACGCTCCAGTTCGTTCCAGGATAGCGAGGAAAGGGCGGACGACGTTTCTGTAACCTAAAATTCATGCGCACGGTTTCATGGGAAGACGCGGTTTTGGCGCTACATTGATCTAGGATGAACATGCCCAAACTGCTGCCCCTGTTGTTCGCCGCGGCGGCGCTGTTGCCGGCGCAAACGCTGCGGATTTACGCGATCGATGTGGAAGGCGGCAAGTCGACGCTCTATGTCTCTCCTTCCGGCGAATCGATGCTGATCGATACCGGCTACGCCGGAAACGACAATCGCGACGCCAACCGCATCGTGGCGGCGGCCGCTTCGGCGGGCGTGAAGCGGATCGACTATCTGGTGATCACTCACTATCACGGCGACCATGCGGGCGGCGTGCCGCAGCTGGCGGCGAAGATGCCGATCGGCAAAATATTCGATCACGGCGAAAGCTTCGAGCCGGCCGTTGAAAAGACGCAGGGAGTGTTCGAGCCGTTTGCGGCGCTGCGCGCGAAGTATCCGCACCAGACGGTGCATCCGGGCGATACGATCCCCGTGAAGGGGTTGGATGTGAAGGTAGTGGCAGGCGGCGGCGATGCCATCAAGTCGCCATTGCCGGGCGCGGGGCAACCGAATCCGCTGTGTGCGAGCTATGAGGCGTTGGACGTCGATCCGGGGGAGAACGCGCATTCGCTGGCCATGATCATTACGCTCGGCAATCTGCGGATCGCGGACCTGGGCGACCTTTATTGGAATCAGGAACACGATCTGGCGTGCCCGGTGAATAAGCTGGGAACGGTCGATCTGTACATGACGACGCATCACGGCACGGCGACCTCGGGCTCGCCGCAGATGGTTCACGCTCTGCATCCGCGCGTCGCGATCATGAACAACGGCGCGGACAAGGGCGGATCGATCACGGCGTGGACGACGATTGAAACGTCGCCGGGCCTGCAGGACATGTGGCAGCTTCACTTTTCGAACGCGGGCGGCAAGGAGCACAACGTGGCCGAATCGTTCATCGCCAACCCTTCGGCGGAAAACGACCGCGGCTTCGCGATTGAGATAACCGCGCACGCGGACGGCGTGTTCACCGTGCGCAACGACCGCAACCGGTTCGAGAAGACGTACCGCAAATAAATTTGGCGTGGCCTATTCCGGCTTCTTTACCGCTAACGGAGTGTGCATAATAGGAGGCATGCCCGATTCTCAAGCACCCGCCTCCTCCCGTCGCACGTGGCTGACTGCGATGTCCGCCGCTCCGCTTGCGGCGCTTCCGCTTGCTGCTGGGCCGCAATCTTCGGCCACTCCCGCGAATGGAACTCGCGTCTACAACATCGTCGATTTCGGCGCCAAAGGCGATGGGAAGACGCTGGACACGCAAGCGTTGCAGGCAGCGATTGACGCGTGCGCGAAGGACCGCGGCGGAATGGTGCTCGTGCCCGCAGGCGTGTTCGTCATTGGAACGGTGGAACTGAAGAGTAACGTCACGCTGCACATTGCCGCGCAAGGAAAGCTGCTGGGCAGCGCAGACGGCAACCAATACCACGCGGCCGACGCGATTCCGCTGCGCGGCGATTCGACGTTGGGCGACGGCAATGTGGGACTGCTCTTTGCGGTGAATGCGGAGAATGTGACGATCGAAGGGGCAGGGACGATCGACGGGCAGGGCGCGCAATTCCGCAGCCCTACCCGCGGCGCGCCGCCTCCGTCTGGACGGGGCGGCGCCGCGCGTCCTTACCACATGCTGTTTTACCGGTGTCCGAATCTGCGTATTCGCGATCTTTTTCTGGTGGCGAGCGCGTTCCACTCGATTCGAATTATTCAAAGCAATTACGTGTGGATCGACGGCATTCACATTCACAACCGGGTGAACGGAAACAACGACGGCTTCCACTTTATCAGCAGCCAATACGTTCACATCAGCAACTGCGATGTGCAGGCGCAAGACGACGCCTGCGCGCTGTTCGGAAGCTGCAAGTTCGTCACGGTCACGAACAGCACGTTCAGCACGCGCTGGTCGGTATTTCGCTTCGGCGGCGGCGACCCGGAAAACGTGACGGTCTCGAATTGCGTCATCTATCAGACTTACGGCTGCCCGATCAAGATGCATTTTGGGCCGGAATCGAAAGTGCAGAACATCTTGTTCTCGAATCTGGTATTGCAGGATGTGACGGGGCCTATCTCGATCGATCTGAATAACCGTGGCCGTAACGATGCGTCGGCACAGGCGCAGCCCGCCGCGCCGAAAGGGTTCCTGCGTAACATCTCATTCAGTAACATCCGTGCGAGCGTGGTTGCGGAGGGCGCGCAGTTCGACGATATCGCGTTCGCGCAAAATTACAGGCCCGGTGAGACGCGGCAGTGCATCGTGCTCAATGCCATCGGCGATTGCTTCCTGGAAGATATCAGTTTCGACGACGTGCGCATCACTTACGGTGGAGGCGGCACGGCTGCGGAAGCGCAGGCGCAAGTTCCGCAAGTGGCGGGCGAATATTTCGAAGTGGGGACGCCCCCGGCCTATGGTTTGTATGCTCGCAACGTTCGCGGGCTGACGCTGAACAATGTCCGCTTTGAAGTTGAGAAACCCGATCTGCGGCCGGCGGTGGTTCTGGAGCATGTGACGGATGGCGCGATCAACGGTTTGAGCGCTCAGGGCAACCGGGAAGCGAAATCGGTGATGCGCTTCGTGGAAACCCAGGATGTGCTGCTTACCGCTTCGCGCGTTCTTACGCCGGCGGCGGCATTCCTGCAGGTGGAAGGCAGCTCGAGTAAGGGGCTCGTGGTGGACGGCGGCGATCTGTCGAAAGCGGCACAGGTATTGACGTTTGAGGCTGGGGCGGGGAAGGATGCGGCGCGATTGCGAATCTAGAATGTCATGCTGAAGAAGGTGAGCTATGCCGGTAGGGACGCAGGATCAAGCTCGGGTGAGCTTGCTGCTGGACGAGAACCTCTCGCCCCGTCTCATTCAACGTCTGCCTTCGCTCTTCCCGCGTCTAACGCATTTGCGGGATGTGAATGACCGCATGGTAAAATCTTACTGAGGTCTTACGATGGAAATCACCCGGCTCTCAACCAAGGGACAGGTCGTTTTGCCCAAAGGCATACGAATTTCGCGCGCCTGGGGTCCTGGCACCGAATTAACGGTGGAGGACACCGGTGATGGCGTTCTACTCCGCTCGGTGGGACGATTTCCGGCGACCGAGTTGAATGACGTTGCCGGCTGTCTTCGAGCAAGGGGGAAGGCGAGAACGCTAAAGCAGATGGACGCCGCCATCAGGCGCGAAGTGATCAGCCGCCATGAACGCGGTCGATACTAACGTCGTCGTCCGGTTGCTTGCCGGAGACGATCCAGTTCAGACGGCCGCCGCCCGGAAACTGATGGCATCAGGGCCGGTCTGGATCGCGAAGACGGTATTGCTGGAATCGGCCTGGGTGCTCGGCAAACTGTACGGTTTTGAAGAGAGCAGCATATGCGACGCTTTTCGGAAACTGCTCGGTCTAAAGAACGTTCAAGCAGAAGATGAAGCAGCCGTCGCGGCGGCGCTTGCTTTAACGGCGCAGGGGCTTCAGTTCGCCGACGCCCTTCACCTGGCGAGCGCGCCTACCGGGGCGACTTTTGTTTCGTTCGATCGGGCGTTGGTGCGGCGCGCCAAACGCGCCGGTAATGTATCAGTCTCGGCCTTGCGCACCGCCGATTAACAGCGTTGCGCCCGGGTTCTGCGGTTCCGCTCGCTATATCGCTTGACATTATATCGAGACGCGTTATACTACCCGGCATGGATGCTCACGATCTACTGCCGCTTTCTCCCCAGGTTTTTCACATTCTGATTTCGCTGGCGGGCGGCGATCTGCATGGCTACGCGATCATGCAAGAGGTTGCGGCGCGATCGGGCGGGAAGTTGCGGCTGAGTCCGGGGACGCTATATGGGTCGATCAAACGCATGCTCGAGCAGGGATTGATCGTGGAACTGGAAGGCGACGAACGGCGGCGGTATTACCGGCTGACGCCGTTTGGGCGCAAGGTCGCGAAGGCGGAGGCGGCGCGCATGGCCGACGATTTGGATCAGGCGAGGACGTATGGTTTGGCGCCCAAGCACTCCTAAGTTGTATCGGGTTTTGCTGCTGGCCTATCCGGCGGAATTCCGGCAGGAGTACGGCGCGGAGATGGAGCGGCTCGCGGCCGAACGGCTGGCCTCGGAGCCGGCGGTTCGCGTGTGGCTGGCGGCGCTGGGCGATGTGGCGTGGTCGGCGCCGCGGGAGCATCTGCATATCCTGGCGAGGGATCTGCGGCATTGCGCGCGCATGTTCGCGAAGTCGCCGGGGTTTGTGGCGACGGCGCTGCTCGCGTTGGCTCTCGGGGTGGGCGCGGCCATCACGATCTTCAGTTTGATTAACGCGGTGTTGATCCGCTCGCTGCCGTATGGCGATGCGGAGCGGCTGGTCTACATGTGGACGCCGTTGCCGCGATACGAAGGGTTGCCGCGCGAGTTGTCGCCATCGTTTGCGGATGTGCTGGCCTGGCGCACGATGAGTCACTCGTTCACGGAGATCACTGCCTTGCAGCAGCGAGTGTATACGATGAATGCGGGCGGAGACACGGTGCGGGTGGGCGGAGCGGCCGTGCCGGGGAATTTCTTTCAGACGCTGCGCGTGACGCCCATACTGGGACGCGGGCTGGACGCGAATGACGATCAGCCGGGGCAGGAGCGCGTGGCGGCGATCAGCTACGGGCTGTGGCGATCGCGGTTTCATGAGGATTGGAACGCGCTGGGCAAAACGCTGCTACTTAGCGGACGGCCATATCGAATTGTGGGCGTGATGCCGCAGGCGTTTGAATATCCGCACGAGAACGATTTCCCGTTTGCGTGGGCGACGTTGAAGCGCACGGATGTTTGGGTGACCATTGCGCTGACGCCGCCGCAGCAGGCAAACCGATTGTTGAGCACAGCGGCTGCGATTGGACGGTTGCGCGACGGCGTGACGCTGCGGCAGGCGCAGGCGGAGATGTCGGCGATCCAAAAGCGACTGGATCCGCTGAATTTGCCGGAGATGCAAGGGTCGCAGTCGCTAGTGCTTCCGTTCATCGAGACGGCAGTGGGGCCGGTGCGTCCGCTGATGCGGTTGCTGGCATGGGCGGTGGCGCTGGTGTTGCTGATCGCGTGCGGGAACGTGGCGAACCTGCTCATGGCGCGCGCGGTGGGCCGGGCGCATGAAATGGGCGTGCGTACCGCGCTGGGCGCGCCACGGGCGAGACTGCTGCGACAGTTGCTGACGGAATCGTTGCTGCTTTCGATGGTTGGCGGAGTCTTGGGCGCGGCGCTCAGCCTAGCGGCGTTACGCGTGGTGACCAGGTTGAATCCGGGAGACATTCCGCGTTTCGATGAGGCGTCGGTGGATGGGCGCGTGGTGCTGTTTTCGTTGCTGATTTCGATGGGTACGGGGCTGGCGTTCGGCATTCTGCCGGCGCTGGCGGCGGCGCGCGTCAATGTGAGCGATCTGCTGCGGCAGGGCGGCGGGCGCGGCGTGATGGGAGGATCGTCGCGCGTGCGTAATGCGTTGATTGTGGCGGACGTGGCGTTGGCGGTGGTGCTGCTGGCGGGCGCGGGATTGCTGATTCGGAGTTATCTCAAGGTGCAAGGTGAAGACAAGGGCTTCGCGGCTTCCACGCTGACGATGCGGATGGGGGTGGAGCAACAGCGTTCCCCGCAGCAGATGGCGGCGACGATGAAGCGTGTGCTGGAACGCCTGACGTCTGTTCCGGGCATTGTGGCAGTGGGCGCGACCAACTACTTGCCGCTGAGTCACGGGGAAAGCAAGACCACGTTCCGCGTGGATGGCTATCCGAACCGGCGCGACCAGACGGCCGACGCGCGCCAGGTCGCGGGCGACTATTTCCAGGCGATGCAGATGCGGTTGATCGCGGGCCGCTTCCTGACTTCGCGCGATATTCCGGAGAGGCCGACGCCGAACCCCGAGGCGGTGGTTGTGAGCGAGAGCTTCGCGAAGCTTTACTTCCGAGGCAGGGAAGCGGTGGGCGGACGAATTCAACGCGGAGAGCCGGGGAACGTCTGGTCCACGGTGGTGGGCGTAGTGGCCGATGTTCGTCACTCCAGTCTGGAGACAGCTCCGCTGCCGGCGATCTTTGGACCGTCGTGGGATGACACCGGGTCGCTGGCGATCCGCGCGGCGGTGGCGCCGGAGGCAATGGTATCGGCGGTGCGCAAGGCGGTGCATGAGGTGGATGCCGCCGTGTCGCTGAGCGACATCCAGACGATGCGGCAGCGCACGAGCGATTCGGCGGCGCGGCGAAGATTCCAGACGGTGCTACTGGCGGCATTCGCGGGGATCGCGGTCTTTCTGGCGCTGGTGGGGCTGTACGGGCTGTTGTCCTATGCGGTGCGGCAGAGAACGGCGGAGATCGGCGTGCGGATTGCGTTGGGGGCGCGACGAAGCGCAGTAGTGGGTATGGTGGTGCGGCACGGGCTGATGCTGACGAGCGCGGGATTAGCGATCGGACTGGTGGCGGCCGCAGCGGCTGGGCGCGGGGTTGCGAGCTTGCTGTATGGGGTGCGCGTGTTGGATCCGGTGACGTTTGTGGCCGTGCCGGTGTTTATGATGGCCGCGGCGGCGGTGGCGTGTTTTGTGCCTGCGTGGCGGGCATCGAGGATTGATCCGGTGGTGGCGTTGCGGGAGCAGTAAAGGATTGCGCTTCGCGCCATTTAATGCCGGAAGTGGCGGACGCCGGTGAAGACCATGGCGGCGCCTAGGCGGTCGGCAGCGGCGATGACGTCTTCATCGCGGACCGAGCCGCCGGGCTGAATGAACGCGGTTGCGCCTTGTTTGGCGGCTTCCTCGACGCCATCGGCGAAGGGGAAGAAGGCGTCGGACGCGACCACGCTGCCGGTGAGCGGGAGCAGGGCTTTCATGGCGCCGAGCTTGACGGAATCGACGCGGCTCATCTGTCCGGCGCCGACGGCGAGCGTCTGGCCGGGGCGCGCGTAGACAATGGCGTTCGACTTCACGTGCTTCGCCACCTTCCATCCGAATTCGAGCGCGGCCCATTCGTCCTCGGTGGGCTCGCGCTTGGTCTTGACTACGGCAGCGGCGCGGTCGAGCCGGGCGTTATCGGCGGTCTGCACCAGGAAACCGCCAGTGATGGATTTGACGACGTGCTGGTCGAGTCCGGGGGCGACGCGCATGAGGCGGAGGTTCTTCTTGGCGGTGAGGATAGCAAGGGCTTCGGCGGAATACGACGGCGCGGCGATGGCTTCGACGAACAGGCGCGCGATTTCGGCGGCGGTTTCGGCGTCGACCTCGCGGTTGACGCCAATCACACCGCCATAGGCCGAGACCGGGTCACAGGCGAGCGCTTGCCGCCAGGCTTCGGCGAGCGCGGCCTGCTCGGCGCATCCGCAGGGGTTGGTGTGTTTGATGATGGCGACGGCGGGACCATCGAATTCGCAGGCGAGCTGCCAGGCGGCGTCGAGATCCACTAGGTTGTTGTAGGAAAGCTCCTTGCCGTGGAGTTGAGTCGGCGCCGGCGATGCCGTGTCCGGGGCGGGCGTAGAGCGCAGCTTGCTGGTGCGGGTTCTCGCCGTAGCGCAGGTCCATGGCCTTGGGCGCGCGAATGTTGAGTTCGTGGGGCAGGACATCGGCTGGCGCGTCGACCACGTTCAAACGTGCGCTGATGGCGGCGTCGTATTCGGCAGTGGTTTGGAAGGCCTGGAGCGCCAGCCGCCAGTGAGTCTCACGCGAGAGGGCGCCGGCGTGGCCGCGCAGCTCTTCGAGAATGCTCGAGTAATCGGAAGGCGAAGTCACTACCGCGACATCCTGATAATTCTTGGCGGCGGCGCGGATCATGGTGGGACCGCCGATGTCGATGTTCTCGATGAGTTCTTCGAGTGTGCGCGCCGGATTTGGCGGCGACGTCGGCGAAGCGGTAGAGGTTGACGACCACCATGTCGATGGGAGCGATGCCGTGCGTGGCGAGGGCGCTCATATGATCGGGTTTTCCGCGCATGGCGAGGATGCCGGCGGCGATGCGCGGGTGGATGGTTTTAACGCGGCCATCCATCATTTCGGGGAATTGAGTGACTTCGGAGACGTCGGTGACGGGGATGCCGGAATCGCGCAGAAGGCGGGCTGTTCCGCCGGTGGAGATGAGCTGGGCGCCAAGCGCGGCGAGGCCGCGGGCGAAATCGGGAAGTCCGGTTTTATCGGTGACGCTGAGGAGGACGCGTTGAATTTTGGCCATCTAAAGGAACGATAACAGAGGTGCGGGCGATGAATCGCGTTCTAGAATTCACCGCAAAGACGCCGAGTGAAATTACGCGGCGCATTCGCCGCGGCCTAATTGCAGCGAGAAAGCATCGGTGTCGCCCCAATCCTGGTAGATCTCGGGGAACATTTCGGCGGGTTTGGCCAATTCGGCAGTCAGGGCGCGGAACGTTTCTACTTTGTTGCGCAGCACGTACTGGCGGAAGGTTTCGCCGTCGGCGCGATCGGAGATGAAGTGGTCGAGCACGCGCTTCAATGCGACGGGCGCGAGACGCGCGGGCACGGATTGAATGGCGAGGCCGAAGCGGGCCACGCCTTGTTCGTCGAATCCGCCGCCGAGCAACATCTGGTAGTACGGAATTTCCTTGCCATTGACCTTGCGGGCGTTGCCGTAAAAGCCGATGTCGCCGATCCAGTGCTGGCCGCAGGAATTGGGGCAGCCGCTGGCTTTAATGGCCAGTTGCTTGATCCGCGAGTCGCTGTATTCGCGCACGGCCTGCTGCAGCGCGGCGCCGAGGTTCATGGTTTTGGTGAGCGCGAGATTGCAGGAATAAGCGCCGGGGCAGGTAACGACGTCGTCGATTTGTCCTGCACCCGCTTCGGCGAGATCGAGGGCCTTCAACGCCGCGTGGACTTGCGGGAGCAGCGCGAGCGGAATGAAAGTGAGCAGAAGATTTTGATCGATAGTCACACGCACGGTTCCATCGCCGGTGGACAATGCGATACCCGCGATGCCGCGGAACTGATCGCTGGTCAGATTGCCTTGATCCACCTTGACGATGGCGGCGGCGTAACCGGTCTGGCGCTGCTCGACCACGTTGGTGGCGAGCCATGCGTCGAAGGCGGGGTCACCGGAAGCGGCGGGATTGACGACGGGCAGCAACGCGCCGTTGCCGAGAGGCTGCGGGTTGGATTGATATCCGCCGAAGCCTTCGGGAATCATGTCCGGCCACGCGATTCCGCCGTTGGCGAGAATTTCGGCGTATTCCTTTTCGATCTGTTCCTTGACCCAGGCGAACCCGCGTTCGCGCACTAGAAACTTGATGCGCGCGGTGTTGCGGTTCTTGCGGTTGCCGTGTTGATTGAAGACGCGGATGACGGCTTCGACGCGATTTACGAGGCGTTCTTCGGGCAGGAATTCGTCGAGGAGTTGAGCTTCGACCGGCAGAGGGCCAAGTCCGCCGCCGACCACGATGCGGAAGCCGCGCTGGCCATCGCGCACGACGGCGCGGACGCCGAGATCGTTGATGGTTCCAACGATGCAATCCTTGTGCTGGCAGCCATCGAAGGCGATTTTGAACTTACGCGGCAGGTTCTGCGTGAGGTTCTGGCGCAGCATCGCGTAGGCCAGCTTTTGCGCGTAGGGACGCACGTCGAAAACCTCGTCGCGGGCGATGCCGCTCCAGACGCAGGTGGTGATGTTGCGGACGGTGTTGTAGCAGGCCTCGCGATTGGTGAGCCCGGCGTCTTGCAGGCGGTGCATGAGGTCGGCAGTCTGCGCGAGGGGAACGAAGTGATATTGGACGTTCTGGCGTGTGGTGATGTGGCCCTTGCCGCCGGCGAATTCGTCGGAGATATCCGCGAACTGTTCGAACTGGCGCGCGGTGGCCAAGCCGCCGGGGATCTTGACGCGGACCATCTGGACGCCGGGCTGGCGCTGGCCGTAGATGCCGTGCTTGAGGCGGAAGGGACGGAACTCGTCATCCGGAATATCGCCTGCCAGGAATGCCGCTGCCTTTTGGCGGAAGATTTCGATCTCCTGCCGGACGGTCTGATCGTATTGATTCTCAAAGGCTTCGCGGTGGGAAAGGGTGTCTTCGACTACTGCCGCCATAGAATACCTGTTTCTCTATAGAGATCAATCTATAGTTCTTCTATAGAGATTACAAGAGAAGAGGTTTGGATGCAACCGGGATGTCAGCCTATGACATAATCGCGAGGAATGGCGGCGACAGACAGTTTCGTCCCTGTGGAAGAGTACCTGCACTGCGTTTACGAGCCGGATTGCGACTACGTGGACGGCCTCCTAGTAGATAGGAACATTGGCGAGAAAAGCCACGCGAAGGCGCAATTGGAGATCCTCCTTTATTTGCACGTGCGCCGTGCGCAGTGGAACATTTTCGCCATCCACGGGACGCGTGTTCGGGTTTCGCCGACTAGGTACCGCGTGCCTGACATCTGCGTATTCGTTGGACCGGAACCGGATGAGCAGATCTTCACCAGCCCTCCGTTCTTGTGCGTCGAGGTTCTTTCGCCTGAAGACCGGATGAGCCGGATGCAGGAAAGGATCGACGATTACCTGGCGTTCGGGGTGGAATACGTTTGGGTGGTGGATCCGAAAACGCAGCGTGCCTGGGTTTATCGCTCCGAAGGGATGCACGAGGTTCGTGATGGCATTCTGCGCACGGAGAATCCCGAGATCACCGTTCCACTTGCTGAGATTTTCGCCTAAACGCCGCGCAAGGCCACCAGCGTGACATCGTCACTGCGCGCGCCCTTGCTGAAATCGGCGACGGAATCGAGCACGGATTGCACCAGCGCGGCGGCGTTGGGCCATGGCCGGGAGCGCATCACGTTGAGCAGGCGCTCTTCGCCGTACTCTTCACCGGCTTCAGAGCCGGCTTCGGTGACGCCATCGGAATAGATGGCGAGATAGTCGCCGAGGCGGATTTCGGTTTCGGCTTCGGTGGCTGTCCAGTTCGAGAATGCGCCAAGCATGGTAGCGGTGGGCTCGAGGCGCTCGACTTCGCCGTTGGCGCGCAGAAGTAATGGCGAGTTGTGGCCGCAATTCACGTAACGCAGCCGGCGGGTGCGGCCATTGTAGATGGCGAGAAAGAGCGTTGCGAAGCGTTCGGATGACGTCGATTCGTAGAACAGCCGGTTGACCGTGGTAAGCGCTTCGGCGGGACGCAGCAGCGCGCCGGGAGGCTGGCTGCGGAAGCTGGCCTGTAGATTCGCCATGAGCAGCGCGGCGGGCACGCCTTTGCCGGAAACGTCGGCGAGCACAAAGCCGATGGTGCGGTCGGCGATTTCGAGGAAATCGTAATAATCGCCGCCGACTTCGCGGGCAGCCACGCAGTGGCCGGCGTAATCCAAGGTTTCGAGCGCACGCGGAGGGCGCGGAAAGAGCTTCTGCTGCACGTTGGCGGCGATTTCGAGCTCGGATTTCCGGCGGCGCTCGGATTCGGCCTGCTTGCGCACGGATGCGACCACGCGGTCGTTATCCCAAGGCTTTTGGATGAAGTCGCAGGCCCCGCGGCGCATGGCTTCCACGGCGAGATCGACGCTGCCCCAGGCGGTCATGACGATTATCGGCGCGGCGTTGCCTTGGGCGTCGAGGCTGGCGAGAAGATCGAGGCCCTCCTGGCCGGAAGTGGTGTCGCGCGTGTAGTTAAGGTCGGCAAGGATAAGGTCGAAGGGTTCGGCGCGGGCGGCGCGCAGCAATTCCTGGGGCGATTCGACAGTAACGGATTGCCAGCCATTTCCTTTAAGGAGCAGGCGCATGGCTTCCAGGACGTCGACTTGATCGTCGCAGACCAGGATGCGGTAGGGCTTAGGTTTCGGCGGAATGACGGCGGTCGAGTCAGGCATTTCCACTGTTCCACGGAGCACGTTTGCTTCCTGCGTAAGTTGAGAGCGAGAAGCGGTTTACACGCCACGGCTGTGTCCGGTTCCGGGACGGGATGTTCGCCTCCGACCGGGGGTGTGAGATCGCTTACCGCGCAAAAACTAAACCGTCGCTTTTGCCTGCGGCATCTTGGCTGACAGGATGACACAGCGACAGCCTACGGGCATCCGGAAACATGTACTGATCGGCGTTTTCGCGGCGCTGGCTCCGCTAGCCTGCCTGGCGCAAACGCCGCTTCCTTCGTGGAACGACACGCAGACCAAGAGAGCGATCCTGGATTTTGTGGCGCGCGCGACGCACGAGGGCGGCCCGGATTTCGTGCCGGTGGCGGAACGGATCGCCACCTTCGACAACGATGGCACGATGTGGGTGGAACAGCCGATGTATACGCAGGTCGTCTTTGCGATGGATCGCGTAAAAACGCTTGCGCCGAAGCACCCGGAGTGGAAGCAGCAACCGGCGCTTCAAGCCGTGCTGTCCGGGGATGTGAAGGCTATCGAGGCCATGGGCGAGCAGGGGCTGATGCAGGTCTTGATGGTGACGCACGCCGGGATGACGACCGAAGATTTTACGCGCATCGTGACCGATTGGATTGCGACAGCGCGTCAACCGCGATTCCATCGCCCTTACACCGAATGCGTCTACCAGCCGATGTTGGAGCTAATGGCTTACCTGCGGCAGAATAGTTTTAAAACCTACATTGTTTCGGGCGGCGGAGTGGAGTTCATGCGCCCGTGGACGGACCGCGTCTACGGCGTTCCGCCGGAGCAGGTGATCGGAAGCTCGATTCAGACCAAGTATGAGATCAAAGGCGGCATTCCGGAATTGTTGCGGCTTCCGAAAGTCAACTTCGTCGACGACAAGGACGGCAAACCGGTGGGTATCAATCAGGTAATCGGGCGGCGGCCGGTGGCGGCGTTCGGCAATTCGGATGGCGATCAGCAGATGCTCGAATGGACCGCTGCCGGCAAAGGCGCGCGTCTGATGATGCTGGTGCATCACACGGATGCCGTTCGTGAGTACGCTTACGACCGGAATTCGAAAATCGGCACGCTAAACACGGCGCTCGACGAAGCGCTCGCTAAGGGATGGGTGATCGCGGATATGAAGCGGGATTGGAAGACCATTTTCCCGCCGCAAGTCACCGCGGCGCACCCCTACGTTCACTACAATCCGTAAATCGTCAGGCCCGAGAGCAGCTTCGGATAGAAGTCGGTGGATTTCTGCGGCATCACGCCGCCGGCGAATGATGTTTCGGCCACCTGATCGATGGATACCGGGTTGACCAGGAACGCGATTTGCGCGCGGCCTTCACGCGCTTCGGCGACGGCTTTCTCGACGCCGCGCTGGTAGCGAAGGAATTTCTCATCGCGCACGGCTTCTTCCCCGATGCCGAGCGCTTTCCCCAAAATATCTTCGTGCAGGACACGGAGGTTGAGCTCATGGCGCGGGTTGCGCTCTTCGAGGGCGTAGAGCTTCGAGCCGACGGCGGCGCCAATGGTGACGCGGCCGCCGGATTCGCGGCTCCAGGCGTCTTGTAACGCCGCGAGGGAATCGATCTCGCGCACGGTGAAATCGTTGGCGGCTTTAGTCAGAAAATCGGCCGTCGATGGCAGGCCGCTTACCAGCCGATGAGTGGCGAGAATCCGCAACCCGGGCGAATGCATGTTGACGAAGGCCATGGGAACGCGATCTGCGCCGGGGAGCGTGGGGTTTTCGGCGCGAAAGGCAAGGGCGGTTTCGTAGCGGTGGTGGCCATCGGCGATGAGCAGCTTTTTATCCGCCATCAACTCGGGAATGCCCGATGCGCCGGCGATTTTCCAGATGCGGTGAACGGCGCCATACTCGTCGGTCACTTCGCCGAGTGGCGGCGCTTGCGCGGCTCGATCGAGCAGGGCATCGATGGCGCCGGCGGCATCGGGATAGAGCATGAAGATCAGCTCGCAGTGCGTATGGGTGTGACGCAATAGCTCGAGGCGATCCTTCTTGGGGCCGGCCAGCGTGCGCTCGTGGCGATGCACGATATTGGCGCTGTAATCTTCCACGGCGCCGAGAGCGATGAAGCCCTTGCGGACGAGGCGCTCGCCGGTATCGGGGAGGGTGAATTCCTGGAAGTAGGGATAGATGCCAGGCTCGGCGTCGCGGGCCAGGACGCTGTTAGCGATCCAATCTTTGAGATACGCGGCGGCGCGCGTGTAGACGTTGTCGCTTTCGTTGTCGCCGGCGCCGCGCTCGCCGAGAATCACGCGCACGAGATTGTGCGGGCTCTGCGCGAGATAGCGCGCCTGCATTTCAGGCGTGATCTTGTCGTATGGCTGCGTTACGACGTCCTGCAGGCGGCCTGCGGCAGACGTGTAACGGTAGGGCTGGAAAGGGTAGATTCGGGCCAATTTCCAGGATAGCGGATCGCGCTACTTTTTCACGGCTTCCTGGCGATCGAGCACCACCGGAATATCAGCGGGCCGCTTCACCTGGCCGGTCTTGGCTTCGTCGATATCGACGTTGTAGTCCTCGAGAATCGTGCCGAGCTGCTGGCGAAGGCTGGTGCGCGCGTCGGTATATTGGCGGCGCGAATCGGCTTCGGTGAGCTGGCGCGTAGTGTCGTCGCGCTGCGCGACCACGACGTCGGTGATAGTGGCGGTGCCGAGTTCGTAGCGGCGGCGCGTGCCGACAAGAGTTTCATCCTGCAATTTGCGCGCGACTACAGAGGTTTCGTAAGCGGCCCGGGCTTGACGCAGGTTGGTGTAAGCGTTGATGACGTTCAGCTTGATGTTGTTGTGAAGCTGTTTGTCCTGAATTTCCGATTGCCGGTAGTTCAGCTCGTCGGTGATCAAGTCGGCTTGGGCGGCGCGGTTGCGCAGCGGAATGGTGAGGCTGACCTGCGCGCTGTAGTTGGGGAAATTGCGGGAGAAGATCTGGCGCAATGCGGTGCCATAGCCGCCAAGGAAGAAAGTTGTTTACATTGGCCGCGGTGATCGGCACGTAGCCCAGCGCGGGGTTGTTGGGATCGATCGGCACCAGGGCGTTGCCCACGGCGCCGGCCTGTCCGCTGTTGCTCAAGGTGACGTTGGCGGAGAGCGTCGGCAGCAGGTTGTTCTTGGTGCCGAGCATGTTGAGGCGGGCGTTCTCCAGACTGATCTGGTTGACCACCACTTCCGGGCGGTTCCGCATCGCTGCGGCGACGAGATCCTGCAGCGGAATCACGGGATCCTGGGCCGGCATCTCGATGTGATCGGTGGGGATGATGCGCGCGGTAATGAGGGCCGTGTTGTCGAAGCCGCTGCGGGTGATCACGCTCTTCAGAATCAATTCCTGCTGCAGCACCTGCGTGTCCTCGGTGACGACATCCTGCTCGGCCGCCTTCATTTCGGCTTCGGCTTGAATGGTATCGATGGGTGCGATGGAGCCAAGTTCGGCGCGGCGCTTGTTGTCTTCGTATAGCTTGGTGTCGAGCTCAAGCGTCTGCCGCTTGATTTTGAGATCGTCGTTGAAAGAGACCAGGTCCCAATAGAGGTTGACCACGTTGGAGACGGTGGAGATCACCTGTTCTTTAAATTGCAGATCGGAGGCGCGCAGATTGTTCTTGGCGACGTGGAGCGAGCGCTTGTTGACGGCGAGTCCGAACCCATTGAGCAGGTTCTGGGTGAGGGAAATATTGGCGCTGGCCTGATCGACCGGATTGAAGAGCGAAGTGGTGGTGTTCTGGTTGAGTCCGAACGTGCTGCTGGTGAACATCTGAACCGTGGTTCCAGTCCAATAGCTTTGCTGGATGCCGGCCACCCAGCTCTTGTATTGCAGTCGTGAGCGCGGTGGTTCCTGTAAGTACCGTGCTGGTTTGGATGGCGGTCTGATGCGCGGCGGTAAAGGAACTGAAGAACGTCGGATCGAGGTTGGGAATGGCGGAGCCGGCCAACTGGACGTTGACGCCGCTCAAGACGCCGCTATTGGTGCTGCCGACCGCGCTGCCGTTGCCGGTATTTCCGACCGCCGTCTGGCCAAGCACGCCGAGCGTGGCGGAATTGGGGCCGGAGGTGATGTTCGTGGAGATATTGCGCAGCAATTGGCCGGCGGAGGCGCGCTGCAGGTTGGCGATATTCTCTTTCGGCTGCAGGCGCGCGACTTCGATATCGAGGTTGTTTTCGAGGGCCAGCGCGATAGCGTCTTGCAGCGAAAGATAAAGGTTCCCGCCCCGCATGAGCTTTTCGATGCGATCCGAATCCGCGAAGCTGATGTTCGACACGCTGTGCGGCGAATAGGGACGGGTGAACCAGTGGATGAAGCCGCTCTTGCCCGGCTCCGTGAACGAGTTCGTCTGCCCAAACAGGGGCGACGTCATGAGGGCGCACATAACGAGCGCAACGAATGGCTTAAAACGAGACATATTACGGTGGGACCTCATTACATTATGCCTTGTAAAGAACATGTACGCGAAACGACGGACGGCGGTTCAGATTGTTTCCAATGGAATTAGACGAACGAGCGAGGCAAAATTTAGCGTCCGGCAACGCCCGGTGTGAAACCCCGCGCGGCGGTAGGATAGTCGATAGGGTATGCGTAGGTTTTTGGCTGTCGTTTTCCTGTTGGCCGCGGGGGCTTGGGCGGCGAACATCAAGCTTTACCTTAAGGAAGGCGGCTATCAAGTTGTTCGCGAATACCAGGTGCTCTCCGATCGGGTGCGGTTTTATAGCGTCGACCGGAGCGCGTGGGAGGAAATCCCCCTGGACATGGTGGACCTGAAGCGCACTCAGGCCGAAGCCGCCGCACACCAGGCGGAGCTGGACAAGAACTCCAAGACGCTGACCGAAGAGGATGCGGCGCGTAAGGCGCTGCAGCGGGAAGTTTTGCGCATCCCGCAGAATCCCGGCGTTTACTGGCTGGATAAGGACGCGACGCATACCATCAAGCCGGCGGAATCGACCCTGCACACCAGCAAAGGGCGGACGGCGCTGCGGGTAATTACCGGCGTGCCGCTGATCACCGACAAAGGAACGCTGGAGATTCAAGGGGCGCATTCGCTGAACGTGTTTACCGACCCGGAGCAGGAATTCTATATCCAGGTATCGGAGACGGAGCCGTTCGGGATCATCAAAATCGCGTCCAAGACCGGCATCCGCGTGGTGGAGAACCTGACCTTCGATCCGGCGACGAAGCAGCCCGATGAGCAGATCGATCAGGTGGAGATCATCATGCAGGAAATCGCCAAGGGCGGATTGTACAAGATCTGGTCCAAGGAGCCGCTGAAACCCGGCGAATACGCGGTGGTGCAGTACACGCTTGGCCAGATGAACATGCAGATCTGGGATTTCCAAATCAAGCCGAAGTAGCCATTACAATTGGAGCATGACTCCGAGCCGCCGCGAGCTCTTCGCGGCCTTCATCGCAGCAAGCGCATCCGCGTCGTATGCGCAGTCGAGCGGCGCGCCCGCCTTTGCCGGTAAACGGCCGATGATTCTCCACAACGACCGGCCCGAGGATCTGGAAACTCCCGGCGAATATTTCACTTCCTGGTTGACGCCGGTCGATTCCTTTTTCGTGCGCCAGCACATTCCGCGGCCGATGGAGATCGATCCGCAGACGTTCAAGATCACGATCAACGGCATGGTTTCGCGCCCGAGGGAAGTCACGCTGGCCGATCTGAAAAGCCTGCCGCAATACACCGTACCGGCGACGCTCGAATGCACTGGCAACGGGCGCGGATTTTATTCGCCGAAAGTCCCGGGCATTCAGTGGAAACGCGGCGCGGTGGGAAATGCGGAATGGCAGGGGCCGCGGTTGAGCGATGTGCTGAAGCTGGCGGGGATGAACACATCGGCGGCGCATCTGGAAATCGATGGCGCGGATACAGGTGTGGCGAAGACGCCGGATTTCGTGCGGTCGATGCCGATGAGCAAGGCGATGCATCCGGCGACGCTGCTGGCGCTGAAGATGAACGGCGATTCGCCGCAAATCCATGGATTTCCGGCGCGGCTGATTGTGCCGGGGTGGGACGGCACGAGCTGGGTGAAGTGGGTGACGCGGCTGACGCCGGCGGCGCAGCCTTCGGGCGGGTTCTTCATGAATCCGGGATATCGCATTCCGCGTATTCCGCTGCCGCCCGGGACGCCGGCGCGCCCGGCGGAGCTGGAAGTGATCGAAGGCATGCCGGTGAAATCGTCAATCATGATTCCGGACGACGGCGCGAAGTTCAACGCCGGAACGATTGCGGTTCGCGGCATTGCATGGGCGGGCGAGGAAGCGATCGAGCGCGTGGATGTCTCGTTCGATGGCGGCTCGAAATGGCAGGCGGCCGATCTTATCGCCGCAGAAGTTGCATTTTGCGTGGCGGCTGTGGCATGTGGATTGGAAGCCCGCGGGTCCCGGGTATTACACGATTCTTTCGCGCGCGACGGATACCGCGGGGCGCGTGCAGCCGTTCGTGCCGGCCTGGAATCCTTCGGGATATTTGTGGAATGGCGTTGACCGGATTGGGGTGACGGTAGCATGAGGCTTCGTTTGGGTATCTCACTGGGCCTGGCGCTGCTCGGAACGATGGCGGTTGCGATTGCGGCGGATCAGGCTACGCTCGATCAGGGCAAGAAGGTGGAGCAGACGACCTGCATACCGTGCCACAGCTTGCGGCTCGTGGATGCGCAGCGGCTATCGCGCGCGGCCTGGGACCGGGAATTGACCAAGATGACGGGCTGGGGATGGGAAGGTAAGGCGGAAGATCGGGCGGCCTTGCTGGAGTATCTCGTGGCGAATTTCGGGGACGATAAGCCAATGGCGCCGCCGGAGAAATCGGGCGACGGCAGGAAGTAAAAAGGGCAGACGGCGAGTGCGTCTGCCCTGAAACACCAGCGCGCTTCGCGCGCTTGCGCAGGCCGGGAGGCCTACGCCACGTAGCCTAGTTGCCGCCGCGTCCGCGTCCGCCGCGTCCTGCCTGAGGAACGGGCATATCGATGCGGGGGAGCTTTTCAGCGCGCGTCGCCGCGTTATAGATGAACGCGGCTTCGATGACCGCGATCTGCTCCATATCGCCCTGCTGGATGCGATCGTAGACGTCCATGTTGGAGTGATGGGTGCGCGTGTCGTAATCCATCGGGTCCTGAATGAACTGGAAGCCGGGGAGTCCGACGGCGACAAAGGACTGGTGATCGGTGCCGCCGGTGTTGCGGGCGGTGATCACGCCGGGGGTGAGGTCCTTCAACGGGGCAAACCATTGCTCGAAAATGGGCCGGCACATGTCGTTGGTTTGCAGGTAAATGCCGCGCACCTTGCCGGTACCGTTGTCGATGTTGAAGTATGCCGCCAGTCCGTCGTGTTCCGCAGTCGGCTTCATGGTCGCGGGATCCGCGAAGTGGGCTTTGACGTAAGCGTTGGAGCCCAACAGGCCCTCTTCTTCGCCGCCCCACAGGGCCATGCGAACCGTACGATCCATCTTGAGGTTGAGCGATTTCAGGATGCGCATCGCTTCCATGGCGGCCGCGCTGCCGGCAGCGTTATCGGTGGCGCCGGTGCCCATGTGCCAGGAATCGAAGTGGCCGCCCACCATCACGAGCTCATTCGGCTTCGACGTGCCCGGGATTTCGGCGACGACGTTGAAGGAATCGGTGTTCGACATGTCGAACTGCGTCTTGATATCGAAGGCCACCTTCACCGGCACGCCGTGCTGCGCCAGACGCGCGATGCGGTTGTAATTTTCGGCGGTGATGGCGACCGAGGCCAGGTTCTTGGTGGGGTCGCCGGTGCGCGGCGAACCGTTGCTGGCGAAGACCGTGCCGCTTTCACCGCGGGCCGATGCGGTGACTGTGGCGAGGACGCCTTCATCCTGCCAGAAGGTGCGTTGCTTTTCCATGAACGCCTGGCGCTCTTCCGGAGTCATGGTGAGGAGAGCGGCGGCCTGGCCGCGGCCTCCGCGTCCACCACGTCCGCCGGCGGCGCCGGGATTGGCGGGCAGCACTTCCGGAACCAGCGCGAGTAGTTCTTCATCGGTGTAGCGCCGTGCGAGGGGCGTCGTCGGGAACGGCAGATCCAGCGGATCCACCAGGAAAACGATTTTGCCCTTCAGCTTGCCGTGCCATTTGTCGAGGTCGGCGGGGGTCTGGATGCTGGCGAGCACAACTTCACCGCTGACGGATCCGGCGGTGCTGCCGGACCATGCTTGCGGATAGCCGATGAGCGGCATGTAGGTCGGTTCGACCATGGCGCCGCTGTATCCTTTGATTTCCCAGCTCGGAATAGCCCCGCCGCGCCCGGCGGAGGTGGCCCACTTCTCGAGATGAACGTTGCTCATTCCCCACTCTTTGAGCTGCCCGACTGCCCATTCGCCCGCGGCGCGAAACTGCGGAGAATTGGTGAGGCGCGGACCGTAGCGATCGGTGAGGTTGTACAGGGTGTTCATGACTTGGCTGCCGCCGCCACCGGCGCCGCCGCGGCCACCGCCACCGCCGCCAAAACCGCCGCCGGCGCTAATTCCAGCGGCTTTGATTTTGCGCATGACGTTGAGGTCGACTTTTTCTTGCGCGAAGGTAATCGCGGAAAGGGTGAACAGCACTGCAGCCGTTCGGGTAAAGGGTGTAAGTTGCATAAGGCTTTGTCGTTCGAGCATATCAAACGGCACGCCCTAATGGCGGGGCTATGGGGCGGCAGTTACTATTCGGATCATGATCTAATGCCTGATGATGCCCGATAGGCGTCAGTTCCTGTTATCGGTTTGTTCCGCGGCGGCGGCTGGCGCCATCGAAGCGTGGGCTGCAGCTTCGCCAGCGAAGATCGCGCACCGCCAAGGCGAGATGCACGTTTTCGCGCTCCCATAGGTTGCCGCGCGTGGTGGTGACCTCCACGCCGCGAATGCCGGGAATGCTGGCCGCCGGTTCATAGACGCCGAACGGCGGAACGCTGCTCGACCCGGGCCCGGCGGAGCGACGCAGCATAAAACCCCCGAAGATGTCGTGCCCGATACGATCCGCAATATCGCTTATGTGATGAGGTTTCTGGGGTAGGTAAGAAATCTTGCGACAAGATGGCCGTCTGCGCATCCTGATTCTGGGGAGAGCGGATGAAGGGAATTCAGACGGCGCTTGGGTGTTTGCTGTTTGCGTGGTGCGCCGCCGCGCAAACCGCCGCGCCGAGCTTCAATTGCGCCAAGGCGATCAACGCCGTGGAGAAGCTTGTCTGTAAAGATAGCGAGCTGGCATCCCTGGACAGTAAGTTGGCTACACTCTACGGTGCGGCGCTGAAGAAAGATCCGGCTTTTCAGAAGACGAAGCAGCGCGAATGGCTCAACGAGCGCAACGCCTGCGCTAACTCGTCGCCGATGCGCGATTGCGTTCTCGCGAGCTATCAGCAGCGCATTGCGGCCGTGCAAATTCAAGCGGGAATGCTTCAGGCTCCCAAAACGGTGAGCTTCGCCTGCGATGGCTTCGACAAGAGTAAGCCGGTGAGCATGGCCTATTACAACGACATCGATCCTCCGGTCGCGGTCATGACCTATGGAAGCGATCGAGCCGTTATGGTGGTGCAACCCAGCGGCAGCGGCGCCAGGTACGGTGCGCCGGGCGTAGAATTCTGGGAGCATCATGGCGAGGCGCTGGTTACCTGGCGCGGACAGAAAGCCACCTGCAAGCCGCGCTGATTCCGTTTGGTGTATCTTCATGAAGGCTGATGCCGTACAACGCCTTCATCTCTTACAGTCACACCGCCGATGCCACCATTGCGGCGGCGCTGCAATCGGCGTTGCACAGTTTTGCCAAGCCCTGGTACAAGCTGCGCGCGCTACATGTTTTTCGGGATCAAACGAATCTCGCGGTCAATCCGGCCCTTTGGTCGAGCATTCGTGAGGCGCTCGATCAGTCTCTCTTCTTCATTTTGTTGGCATCGCCCGAAGCGGCTGCCTCGCCCTGGGTGGCGAAAGAAGCGGAGTATTGGATCGGGCGGAACGGCGTCTCGCATGTCTTGCTGGTCGTGACCGGCGGGACGCTGGAGTGGGATCGCTCCGCGGGTTGTTTTACGCCCGAACGCGCCACCGCTCTCCCACCGAACCTCTTGCGCTCGTTTTCCGAGGAGCCACTCTTTCTGGATCTTCGTTGGGCGCGCGACGGCAGCACGCGTTTGCGATTGCGCGAGCCGCGCTTTCACGAAGCGGTCCTTCAATTGGCGTCGACGCTGCACAACCGGCCGAAAGACGAACTCGACGGCGCCGATATTCGCACGCAGCGCCATGCGCGTTGGCTGGCCGCCTCCGTGCTTTTTGTCATTCTTGCGATCGCTTTCTTCGCGTGGAGGCAAACCGGCGCGAACCGCATAATCTCGACCGAAAATGCCGCCGCCAACCTCGCGGCGAATTCCAGCAAAGTCTTAGCCGATAGCGCGGATCGAGCCGCGGAGGCCGCCCTTCTCGCTGTCGAATCCACTCGCCTCAAGCCGACGTTTGAGGGGACACAAGCGCTGCGGGCGGCAGTGGCTCTGCTGCCGGCGGCGGCACAGACCTATGCGCCGGAGGATTCCGACCCGGACGAGCGCATTCGCGACATGGCGTTCTCATCCAACGGGGCGACGCTTGCCGTGGTGCGCGACAACGGCTCCACTCAACTCATCGATGTCGCGAACCACAAAGCGATCGGCTATATCGGCCCCGATGAACAGCCGGCCGCACGCATCCAAATTACCGGCGTCACGGAGGATCCGACGCCTGACAACGATCCGGCGGTTTCGGTAGCTTTTAACGCTGACGCCTCGCTGTTGGCGTCCGCCGGCCGCGATGGCGTGGCGCATGTTTGGGCGCTTCCGGCGGGCCGCGAGGTGTTGCGTGTGGTGCACGGGGCTGCGCTGTCGCAAGTTGCGTTTCGCCCGGCCGCAAACGAAGTGATCACCGCCGGCGACGACGGCCACGTCCGGATTTTTGATGTCGCGCGCGCGGCTGCCGTGGCGGATTTCCGGTGTCCGGATAAAGTAGTGTCCGCCGCCTTTACACCGGGCGGCAATCTGATCGCCGCCCTTTCTTCCGATGGTGATGTCTCGATTTTCGACGTGGCGCAGCGCAAGCTTCTCCGCACCGTCGGCGGGGGCGAGGCCGCGTTCAACCTCGCGTTCAGCGGCGACGGAAAGCGCGTGGCCGCGGCGGATGGCGATTTCGCTTTCGTCTGGGATGTAGCGACTGGGCAGCAACTCTTGAAGGCCACTCATGCCGGGTCCTCCGAAACGCTTATCCCGGGGCGGTGGATCGTCGCTGCCGCCATCAGCCCGGATGGCAAGTTTCTGGCCTATGCGGCCAAGGGCGACAAATTCGCGCATGTCTGGAATGTCGACACCGGCCGCCAGGTGCTTCAACTCCAGCACGATTCCGCAGCCGCCGCGGTGGCCTTCAATGCCGACGGAACCAGATTGGGCACCGGATCTTATGACGGCACGGCGCGCGTTTGGGAACTGCCTTCCGGCAATGAACTGGAGCGCGTCTCGCATGGGGGAGGCGCCGAAGTAGTGACGTTTACGCGGGACGGACGCTTCGCCTCGGGCGGCATGGACGGCTCGGTGTCAGTCTCCGAGACCCGCCGGGCCGACCGTCCCGTGTTCTTCGATCTGCCTGGGGATGTCCGCAGCGTGGCCTTCAGTCCGGACGGGCGGCGGGTGGCGATCGGCTCGGTTTCGGTGCATGCGTCGCCTTTCGTGAGGATCGCCGACATCGGCGGTAACACCGTGCGCGATATCGAATTCCATGGCGCGCCGGTTATCGACAAGCTGTTCTTTGTAAGTCCGAACCAGGTTATTGCTCAATGGAGTGACAAGCTGTTTCTTATCGGCGTTGACCAGGCATCGGTGACGCCCTTGCCGGATATTCACGGAGACAAGCGCATCGAGCCTTCGGGTAAGGTGTTGGCTGTTCAACAGGACGGAGTCAGCAACCTATACACGCTGCCTGGGCAGCAGCAGACTACATCTCTGGCGACGCCTGGCTCGAAGCTGCTGCGCACCGCTGCCGATGGCAAGCTGGCGGTTTTCGAGGTGGATCAACCCCCGAACAAGACCTTTGTCGATATCTGGAATGTGGCAGGTAAAGCGCGGGTCAGCCGCATTGCATTGGCCGCCGACCTGAATCGCATTGCCATCGACCCGCCCGGCAACGTGGCATTCACGGCGGAAAGCGAAAAGCTGCAAGCCTGGGAAATATCGTCGGGCAAGGAGCGTTTCCATCTCACTGCCAGCGACGACATCGAATCCATCGTGCCTAGCGCTGCTTCAGACGCGGTCGCGACGATTACTCACGGGCGTCTGGTGATATGGGATGCCGTCAGCGGCGTTCGTATAGGTCAGCTTCCGGATACCGGCAGCTACATCCGCGCTGCGGCTTTTAGTCCCGATGGGCGCTATCTACTGACCGGGTACGATGAGCGTTCCGCCGCGCTGTGGCTGTGGCGGGCGAGCGATCTGCGGGACCAGGCGTGCGCGCGGCTCACGCGCAATTTGTCGCGCGAGGAATGGGGGCGCTGGTTTCCCGGCCAACCGTATCGCCAAAGCTGCCCGAACTTGCCGGCAGGCAAATGAAGCGGCGGCGGTGTCGCGCGGCGCTGGCTTCCAACATATACTCGTAAGGCGAGATTCTATGCACAGACATCGCGAAATCGAGCTTGCCATGGCGCTGCTCGCGGCCCTGCCTATGTTCGGGCAGAACCTGACGCCGGCTGCACTGGCGGCGCGCGCCAAAGCGCAGAACGTTCCCGAGATTCCATACGAATCGGTTCCGAACCCAGTGAAGCTGCCCCCGAACCTGTATCTGGGCGAGGGTATCGGCGTCGCCACGAATTCGAAGGGCCACATCTTCGTCTACACGCGCAGCCAGCGGACGCGGCTGTTTGAGTTCGATCAGAAGGGAACCTACGTCCGCGAGATTGGCGAGGGCCTTTACGGCTTCGTGTTCGCGCACGCCGTGAGGGTGGACCCGCAGGATAACATCTGGGCGGTCGATGAAGGCTCCAACATGGTCATCAAGTTCAACCCAGAAGGCCGGGTGGTGATGACGCTGGGCAGAAGGCCGGAACCGAATGACGCGCTGGCCGCGCCTCCGCCGGCCGGGCCCGCGGCCGAGCCGGGCAAGTATGTCTTCGATCGTCCGACCGATGTGGGGTGGGACGCGGCGGGTAACATTTTTGTGTCCGACGGCTATGGCAACTCGCGCGTCGTCAAGTACGACAAGAACGGCAAATTTGTCACGTCCGTTGGCTCGAAGGGCTCCGCGCCTGGGCAGTTGAACCTTCCGCATACGATGGCGCTCGACGCCAAGGGCAACGTCTATGTGGGAGACCGGAGCAACCGGCGGATCCAAGTCTTCGACGACGATTTGAAGCTGAAAACCATCTACGACAATGTCGGCGCGCCTTGGGCGGTGTGCGTTTCTCCGGGGCCGCACCAGTATCTCTTCTCGTCGAATTCACTGCCCGATTCCAACGATTCCACGCTCTCCACCGTTACCGGAGAGATTTACAAAATGGAGCTCGACGGCACGATTGTCGGCAGGTTTGGCAAAGCGGGCAAGCAATTGGGCGAGTTCAGCGGAGTGCATGAAATCGATTGCCGCAATCCGGACGAGCTGTATGTTGCGGAAATCCAACTGTGGCGCGTGCAGAAGATCCTGCTGCACTCGAAGGGGAAATAGGCTGCCATGCGAAAACTATTGACCGTTGCACTCACCCTTCTGCCTGCGAGCCTGCTCTTTGCCCAGACGCCCGAAATCAACTTCGACTCGGCGGCCACATTTTTGAAGCTGCCGGCGAATGTGCATCTCGGCGAAGCGGCGGGCGTGGCGACTAACTCCAAGGGAAATATCCTCGTCTATACGCGCACGGGAGAAAACGGAACCATGGGCGGGTCGCGCTTCTTTACGCATGGCGGCTCGCGTCTTTTCGAGTTCGATTCAACGGGAAAGTATCTGCGCGAAGTTGGCGCGGGGATTTACGGATTTCTGTTCGCGCAAGGCGTTCGCATTGATCCCGAGGACAACATCTGGGCCGTGGATCGCGGCGCCGACGTGATTGTGAAGCTCGATCCGGCGGGGCGCTTTCTGATGACGCTGGGACGAAAGCCGGAATCCGTCAATCCGGCCGGCAGCGGCGGGCGGGGCGGCCGCGGCACGCCGGGCCAGGGAATCGCGGGCGACAATTTCAATCGCCCGACTGATGTCGCCTGGGACGCTGCCGGGAATATTTTCGTTTCCGATGCGTACACCAACGCGCGCGTCGTCAAGCTGGATAAGACCGGGAAGTTTATCAAGAGCTGGGGGTCGAAGGGCTCGGGAGAGGGCCAGTTCGAAATGCCCAATTCGATTGCGCTGGACGCTGCGGGGAACGTCTACGTCGCGGATATGGGCAACCATCGGATTCAGGTCTTCGATAACGACGGGAATTTCAAGAGCCAAATCGGCAATGTGGGCGCGCCATGGGCTATTTGCATCTCGCCGGGCGCGCACCAGTATCTGTATAGCTCGAATTCCAATCCGCCCGATTCCATGGACAACGGCGAGATTTACAAAATGGAGCTGAGCGGCAAGGTTCTCGGTAAATTCGGCACGGCGGGAAAGCTCGCGAAGGAGTTCGGCACAGTAAATGAGCTCGATTGCCGCAATCCGAATGTGCTCTACGCCGGCGAACTTACTAACTGGCGAGTGCAAAAGCTGACGTTGCATCCTTAGTGTTATGGCTTCCCGTCGAGAGTTGCTACGCGCCGGTATCGGTCTGGCGGCGTTTCACAAACTGTACGCCCAGAGCTCGCCTCAAGCGGCGATGGATGTGCTGCTGTCGCTTTTTGATTTCGAGACCGAAGCGCAGAAGCATATCTCGCACGGCGCCTGGGCGAGGATTTCCGGCGGCGCGGCGGATGAGCTCACGCTGCGGTGGAATCATGAGGCCTACGAGCGGCTGCGCCTGAAACCGCGCGCGCTGGTGGATGTGTCGAAGCTCGATACGCGCGTAACGCTCTTCGGGCAGGAGTTTCCGTATCCGATTCTGCTCGCGCCTACGGGAGGGCAGAAGTTCGTGCATCCGGAAGGCGAACTGGCCGCGGTACGTGGCGCGGCGGCGGCCAAGGCAACCTATGTGATCAGCAGCAGCGCGTCTATACGCGTCGACGACATTGCCAAGGCGGCTACAGCGCCGGTGTGGTTCCAGCTTTATGTGCAGCGCGACCGCGCGTTCACCCGCGATCTGGTGCAGCGGGCCGAGGATTCCGGCTGCCGTGCGCTGGAAGTGACGGTCGATTCGCCGACGTTCGGCGCGCGTAATCGAGAAGAGCGCGCCAAGAGCGAATTGCCAGAGCGGGAGTTGCCGAACCTCAAAGGCAAAGACTATCTGGACCCTACTCTGACCTGGAAAGACATCGATTGGCTGCGCTCATTTGCGCGGCGGCCGGTGCTGCTGAAGGGTATTTTGAATCCGGATGACGCTGCCACCGCGGTGAACGCCGGCGTGGCGGGCATCGTGGTTTCGAACCACGGCGCGCGAAACCTGGACACGGTTCCGGCGACCATCGATGCGTTGCCGTTGGTAGTGGATCGGGTACACGGACGGATACCGGTGCTGGTGGATGGGGGCATTCGACGAGGAACCGACGTGTTGAAGGCGCTGGCGCTGGGCGCGGCGGCGGTGCAGATCGGACGGCCCTATCTGTGGGGGCTCGGATTGGCTGGCGCGGATGGAGTGGCCAGGGTGGTGGAGATTCTGCGCCACGAGTTCGAACTGGCGATGATGCTGGCTGGAAGGCCGAATCTCCCGAGCATCGACCGGTCGGTGCTTTGGTAGCGCAAAAAAAAAGGGCGGCGTTTCCGCCGCCCAGCCTAAGGAGACATTACGCCTTGACACGCCTTCCCCGCTATTGCATCTCGCCGACGAAGGCGCGCAGGCCCTTGGTAACTCGCGCCTTTTGAGATTCCCTACTAGACACTTCTGTGAGCACGAACCCGAGAATCCCGGTGACGGCGACGGGGATGAGTGCGAACAACATGAGTCAATTTGAACCCAAATGGCCTTCCGGCGAAAGGACCATGGGTACTGCGGGACTACTAACGTGAAACGGGGTAAAAGTACCAATCTGGCCAATGGCCGCAACTATGCCACTGGCGGCCGCTTGAGGTGCCAGTCCGTACGGCGCTGATACTCCCGCGACAGCGCGATGAGCAGCGGCTCCTCGAACGGGCGACCCACGACGTGCAGGCCAACCGGCAGGTTGGTTCCGGTGGAAAAACCGCAGGGCAGCGTGATGCCGGGCAGCCCCAACAGGTTGGAGCATCCCATGAGATCGGTGTTGCCGGGCGGGGCCGGGGCGGGCCGATTCCCGGCACTGCTGCCTGCCGCGCGGGGACGGTCGGGCGGTTCGCTATCGATTCGCGGAGCGGGACCGCGTTCGGTGTAGCAGACCACGGCGTCAACCTGCGTGAAGAACTGGCGAATTTGTTCCTGGATGAGCCGCCGGATGCGCGTGGCTTGCAAGTATTGGGTAGCCGGCAGATCCAAACCGGCTTTGAGCCCGGCTTTCTGGCGTTCGTCGCGGATCAGATTGAAGCGCGCCTCGTCGCGGATCATGGGCTCGAAAACGGTGCTGACTTCCCCGCGCGCGATGACGCCGCTTACTTCGCGGTACGGTAGCACGGGCAGCTTGATCTCCACCATCTTCACGCTCATCTTTTTGAACTCGCCGATGGCCGCGACGTAGGCGGCCCTGGCGGAGGAGGAGGCGGTCTCGGAAAAATCGGCGGGCCAGTAGCCGAGGCGGATGGTATTCAACGCCGGACCTCCGGCTTTCGTGTAGCGGAAAGGGCGGCCATCGCAGCTGGGATCTTTGGCGTCGCCACCGGCGATCGCCGAAAGCACCATGGCGCAATCGTCGGCGGAATGGCACATGGGGCCGAGTTTGTCGAGTGTCCAAGAGAGCGCCATCGCGCCATGGCGGCTCACCAGGCCGTAAGTCGGGCGGATCGCCGTGATGCCGGTGTAAGCCGCGGCCACTACAATCGAGCCGCCGGTTTCCGAGCCGATCGCGAAGGGAGTCATGCCCGCGGATACGGCAGCCGTGGGACCGCTCGAAGATCCGCCGGCCCAATATTCGGGGTTCCATGGGTTCTTGCAGGTACCGAAGAGATGCGGGTTGGAGTATCGATACCCGCCGCCGCCCGCCAGTGGCACCATCGCCAGTTTTGCGGCCAGCACCGCGCCGGCGTTGCGCAACTTTTCGATTACGGTGGCGTCGTAGTCGAAGACCTGATCGCGGATAAGGTTCCGATCCCCAGGTAGTGCGGATTCCCTTGGTCGCCAGGAGATCCTTAACCCCGAACGGAATGCCTTGCAGCGGGCTGGCGATGCGGCCGCGATGGAAATTGGCGTCGGCTTCTTTGGCCTGCTGCTCGGCCAGTTCGCGCGTCAGCGTGGCGAGCGCGTTGTATTGCGGCCCCAGCCTCTCGAGGCGATCAGAGACGCCTGCGTCAATTCTAAAGACGATATCTTGCGCGTCCGCAAGAGGCCCGACAAACCGGCCAGGCTGGTAAATAGAGAATCGTTGATCATGGCTTGAAGATGAATCCTGGCTCTGTCGCCATGGGCACGTCAAACCGTGCGATTGCGGGCGGGATGGGGCGTTGGGGCGCGGAAGACGGGGCCTGCGCCGGGCGTGCCGGGTCTTGCGGGGCGGCCTTCGCCGCCAGCGGCGCGCTTGCCAGCAGCCCGAACGAGCGTCGGGACAACTTGCGGGGAGAACGTTGTTGGGCCATGGAACCTACCTTCCGATGGCGTCGATTGTACACCCGATCGGCTTTGGAGAAATTTGGGAAGGCGCGCGATGAATCAGCGTATAGGAAGCTTGGCGCAGTGAGGGCACAGGCCATGGGTGAAATCGGCCTTCGAATGACTGGAGATGAATAACTCGAGCTGATACCAGCTCCCGTCGCTATCGCGGATCTTCTTACACACCATGCAAATGGGCAGGAGGCCGCGTAGATTGGCTAATTCGTGCTCGCGCGCTTCATCCAAAGCGCGCTGCGCCTCGATCCGGTCGCTAATATCGGTACAACTGCCTACGAAGCCCCGGAACTCGCCGTCGTCTCCAAAGAAGGGGGAGCCTTTATCGAGAATCCAACGGTAGGCGCCGTCATAACGCTTCAGGCGGTATTGCATCTCAAATGGCTCGCGCTTACGGAACGATTCCAGATATAGGCTCATGCAAGCGTCGAGGTCTTCCGGGTGCACGCCTTCCGCCCACCTATCGCCATACTCCTCCTCCATCGACCGGCCGCGGAACTTGAGCCAACCTTCGTTGAAATAGTCGCATCCTGAAGTGATGTTAGAGCGCCAGATCATGACGGGAGCGTTTTCCAATAGAAGCTTATACTCGGCTTGCGATAGGGGCAACGGGTCCATGGATACTATAAAGATACCGCGCCGGGTAACTGGATGCACTAATTTATTCGATCGCGCAAGTTATGCGCTGGCGATTAGTCGAATCCGAAGTAACTAAGGACCTTTCCGGGTTTGTCGCAAGACTTGTCCGATGCGCCGAATATTGGTTGCAATCGGGCGCCCGGCGCGAGACGCCCCGAGAAGTTGATAGAATCGGGACCGGCAGGAGCGAAAGTTCGCGCCCTAACCCGCTCGCTGCGCATCCAACTGAAGGGAGTTCATCTTATGCGATCTGATATTGTGCCGGGAGCGCTGTTTCCCGATTACGAGCTTTCCGACCATACTGCGAAGCACCGCAAACTCTCGGAGTTGCAGGGACCGCACCCGATGATTCTGGTGCTCAGCCGCGGAGGATTCTGTCCCAAAGACCGCAGGCAAGCCGAAGGGCTGGTGCAACTCCATCGTGAACTTGAAGTTGCGTATTGCCGGATGGTGACGATCAGCACCGACAATATCACGCTGACGAACGAATTCCGAACCGGAGTCGGCGCTCATTGGCCGTTCCTTTCCGATGCCGGCCGGATCGTGCAAAAGGATCTCGACATCGCCGAATACACCGACCCGACGAATAATCCCATGATTCCGCACGTGATCGTGTTGGAGCCCGGCCTGGTTGTTTACAAGGTCTACAACGGGTATTGGTTCTTCGGACGCCCCACCGTGGAGGAGCTTCGCCAGGACCTGCGCGCCGTAACCAGGAAATGCCGGCCCGACTGGGACATCACAACGCCCGAGCTGCGAGCCGCCTGGCAGCAAGGCCGCAAGGAAATGTTCTACCCTTACGGCAAGACGTTTGCCCAAACTCTTGGGGAACAGGACTAGGAAGAACCAGGAAAGATCCTGATCCTAGTCCCGATCGACAATCGCCTGTTATTCTTCGCAGTCTCGCTTGGCTTTTGACTTGTATTGGATCGGACTCAGAAGTGGATTGGGGGTTGCATAATTCATTCCGCAGTGATATGCTCCGGCCCAATAATACTCACTCATTGCACGTCATACATGTAACTTGAGGGTATGATCGGGGAGCCGCGACAAGATACTTCGAACTAAGGCGAAAAGGGTTAACGTGCCAGCCACATGCGACATAAGAGCGCAGTTGCTCGCCCGGTTCTCGTTCTGACGGGCGCTTCAGGCTGGCTGTCTACTTAACGCTGGGGCTATCGTCGGCCTTCAGGTCGCCTAACGCGTATTGGATTCCCGCCAACATGTGCGCCAGGAAGTTCGGCATGGCGTAAACCGTTTCGCTGTGGCCGTGGGCTTCATAGAATACGCGGCCCTTGCCTTCCCGGTGAATGTAGCTGAGGGCATAATCGCCGTCGGTCCGTTTGGTCGCCGCCGGCTCCTTGGCTTTATCCTCATCGCTCATCTTGGCGTAATCGATGCTGGTCAGCACGTGCACGTTGCGGCGCGAGAACGACTCCTGCTCAAAGGTGTAGGTTTCGTCGTGGATCTGATATTCCTCGCCGTGGAACATGGTGGTCAGCGGGCTCTTCGTGTCGTCTATCTTGACGGTGATCAGTTGCGGGTAGACCCAGTGGAACTTGAAGTAACCGCCGATCATCTTGTTGAACTCGGGCCAGAGGGGCAGGTTCACCTGGGGAGGCGGGGCCATGCGCACGGGGGGGACGATGGCCGCGTAGCGTTCGGAGAATTCGGCCCTGCTGACCTTGCCGGATTTGTTCGGGTCCAGTTTGTCGAACCAGACATCGGCCAACGCCGTGAATTCCTGGCGGCTCACCTTCGAATCCGAATTCTGGTCTGCCTGGGTCACGATCGCCGCGCCGAGCATGGATGCCGGACCCCGGCCACCGGGCATGACGGGCGCGGAGCCGGCGGGGACGCCGTGATAGGAATCGCTGGCGGCGTGGACGCCAGCCAGTCCCTTGCCACTGCGCACGAACTCCAGCAGCGCTTTCTTGCGGGCGGCGGTAGCGGCTGCATCGTTGGGATCGTCCAGGAAGAGACCGGTTGTGCTGTCGAGGAAAATGGCGTCGAATTGCTTGAGGTTTTCGGCAGTGATGTCGGCCGGGTCGTAAGTGATGACCGTTGCCCACGCGCCGGTCTTGGCGCCCATCGCGTCCACCATTTTCGCTGCCAGCGGAATGGAGGAATGCACAAAGCCTTGCGCCTTGCAGAGAACGAGAACGTGGCGCGGCCGCAAGGGGCGGGCGGCCGAGGCGGGCAACACAGCCATCATCGCGTCGACATCGGCCGGTTTCGGCGTCTGGTTTTGCGCCATGCTCCCGGGCGGCGGAGGCGCCGGTTGCGGGAAGATTCCATTCAATACGACGACCAATTGTTCCTGCGTGAGCGCGCCGGTGTGGGCCGTATCGGCCTCGGCGAACCATTTGTCGAATGAAGCGCGCAACTCATCGCGGGTGAGGTTGCCGTCTTTATCGGCGTCTAATGCGGTGAAGAGGGCCGGCGCAATTCCGCCGCGTCCGCCACGGCCTCCCCGGCCCGGTTGTTGCGCGGGCGGTTGCGCCGAAAGCGCCGTGGCTACGCCAACCAGTAGAATTGCAGCGATCATGGCTGTGGATCCGTTTTTCTTCATGGACTCTCCGTTTTCTATTTGCGAGTCTATGAATGCGAGTATATAGCGAGTCGGGACGAGGCGGCGGTATGCTGCCGTAGGGGGGTGTCCTTTGGACCATAGCAAGCGGCGTGATTTCCTTCGCGGGGCAGTTTCCGTTGCCGCAGCAGGCGTCTTCGCGAACGTGGCTGGCGCGGCCGGCGCCACGCGGATCAAGATGTGCCTGAACTGCGGCAATATCGGCGTTAAGGCGAACCTGGCGGAGTCGATCGCCATGGCCGCGAGATTCGGGTTTCAGGCAGTGGATCCAAATCTGAGCGAGCTTGCGGCGCTATCCGATTCCGCGATGCACGCCACGCTCGACGATCTTCAATCGAAGAAGCTGACGTTCGGTTCGATCGGCCAGGGGTTTCCTATTGGGCAGACCGAAGACGCGTGGGCGACGTTCCTGAAAAGCCTGGCGGCGACGGCGAAGACACTGCAACGCGCGCAAATGACACGCTTCGTGACATGGATTTCCTCATCCGACCCCACCCGGACGTACTTGCAAAACTTCCGCCTGCACGCGCGGCGCATCGGCGAGGCATCGGTGGCGCTTGGGGATTCCGGCATCACTTTGGGCCTGGAGTATCTCGCCCCGAAGACCATGTGGACGCGCTCCAAGTACCCGTTCATACACACCATGGCGGAGATGAAAGACCTGATCGCCGAGATCGGCAAGCCCAATCTCGGAATTCTGCTCGATATCTGGCATTGGTATAACGCCGGGGACACGGTCGCCGATGTACTCAGCTTGAAGAATAAAGATATCGTCGCGGTGCACATGAGCGACGCTCCCGCCGGCATCCCCATCGATCAGCAGCTGGATAACCACCGGGAACTTCCCCTGGCGACGGGCGTCATCGACACCGCCGGGTTTCTGAACGCGCTGAACCAGGTAGGTTATGACGGTCCAGCGGCGGTCGAACCGTTCAACGCCGATCTGCGCGCCTTGCCACCCGACGAGGCGCTGGCGACGACCGCCGGCGCCTTGAAGACAGCATTCGCGCTGATCAGATAAGGATCGGCGCGCTAGGTCACATTTCCGAGCGGGTCGGCCGAGGTCTGGATGCCGTTTTCAAATCCCGGGCCCGAGCCGCTGTAGAGCAGGTACACAATCTTTTCTTCGCTCAGTACGGCGAAGGCGTTCTCGAAATCCTCCAAGTGGTAGTACAGATTCGCCTGACCGCCGGACTGGTTGTCGGCCGGCAACGTCGAGCCATCGGGCATGAAAATGAGCTGGCCGATGAAATTGGCTCCGTTCTTGAGCCAAATGCGCGGCGGGAACTTGTTCGCCGAATATTGAACTTGATAATCCGTGATTTGCGTCAAAGCCATCGTTTCACACTCCTATGGATGGTGATCCCGGGTGGCAGAACGTTTCGCGGAAACATCCGGCGCCGAAATTCTGTAACCTTTCGCGGGTCCGCCGGTATGGGTACCTGACAGCGAACTGCACGGTTCCAGAAGCGGGTTCGCGCGATTTGCAAGGAGGATTCGAATGAAATCGGTACTTACGAGCGCGGCCTGGATCGGTCTGGCGCTTTCCGCCGGAAGCTTTCCCTTACTCGCTCAGTTGCAAGACAACAGCGAAAGACAGTTGACGTGTGAGAATGGCGGCCACAATGGCGATCAGGCGCGTCACTGCGAGGTCCGGGAGCAAAGCGTACCGGCCACAGGCCGTCTGAGCGTGGACTCCGGCCCAAACGGCGGCGCCACCGTCAAAGGCTGGTTGCGGGGCGACATACTGGTTCGCGCGCGCGTGGAGTCCTGGGGCGACTCGGAAGGCGCCGCGGCTAATATGGCGAGCCAGGTGTGGCTCGATACGTCCGGTGGACAACTCAAGGCCGTGGGGCCGCAATCCGCTAATAATTCGTCGTGGAGCGTCAGTTACGAAATCTTCGTGCCGCAGAATACGGACCTGAGTCTGAAAACCCGCAACGGCGGAATGACCATCTCCGACGTGCGCGGCCAGATCCATTTCGATGTCAGCAACGGCGGCGTGCATTTGAAGCGCGTGGCGGGCGATGTGAGCGGCGCAACGGTGAACGGCGCCATCCAGATGGAACTCGCCGGCGCAATTTGGGACGGACGCCAGGTGGAAGTCAGCACCGGGAACGGCGCTATTACGCTGGCGATGCCTTCGCATTACTCGGCGCACATACAGGCCGAGACGGTGAACGGCGGCATTCAGTCGGATTTCCCGGCCACGCTATCGGGCAATCTCAAGCCTCGGCAACTGGATTTCAACATGAACTCCGGCGGCCCGCTGATTCATGTCAGCGCGGGGAATGGGCAGATCCGATTGAAGCGGGCGGATACGCAGTAAGTGGCTAGATTCGGGCGGATGGCGACCGGCGCGCAATCCGCCCACTGATTCACGCCTTTCACATACGTGCGGCTGGGAAGATATGGGCATGCGCCTGCACGCCCTCCTAGCCGCATTGCTATTTCCGGGTTGCCAGTTATCCGCTCAGACTGCGCATCCGGCACAACCCCCGCTGAGTTATACGGTAGCGCTGCCAGCGCGGCCCTTCGGGCTCGCAACATCGGCGGATGGGAAGTGGGTATATGTCGGACTAACGAACGATTCCGCCAGCGGCGGCGTTGCGGTGGTCCAGCGAACGGGTGAGCGGTATGCGCTGGCAGGCGTGGCGCCGCTGCAAAATGCCACGACGGGGCTCGCTTTGACGCATGATGGAACGCTGCTTATCGTCGCAGCGGGTCCCGAAGTCTACTTCTTAGATGTAAGTGGAGTAAGTTCGCGCGGTGCAAGCGCCGTGTCGTTGATTGGCAGCATCAGCGACGGCGCCAACGCTGGAAGCATTTGGGTGAGCATAACCCCCGACGACCACTGGCTTTTCGTTTGCGATGAAGATACCGGCGTACTCACGGTGATCGACCTTACCATCGCGAGGCCCAGCGGTTTCCCCACGTCATCGGTCGTTGGCACGATTCAGTTAGGAGCGGCGCCCACGTCGATCGCCTTCTCAGGGGACGGTTCCACGGCCTACGTGACGGTGATCACGGTTTCGAGCTTCCTGGGTTGGCCGATCATTTGTACGCAGGAGGGCTCGACGAGCCCGGCGCTAGTCAATCCACAAGGCGCCATCGTGTTTTTGAACGTGGCAGCAGCCGTGAGCCATCCAAACCAGGCAGTCACTTCGTTAGGGCAGTTTGTTCCGGCCGGATGCAGTCCGGTTCGCGCCGTGCTGTCGTCCGACGGGCTTACTCTTTATGCGACGGCGCGAAATAACAATGAGGTGTTGGCGTTGGATCCTTCGCGTTTCGGATCTGATCCGATGCATGCGATCATCGCCTCGGCGCCGGTGGGAGCAGCGCCGGTTCCGGTGGTTTGGATCGATTCCGGGAAACTGATCGTAGTGGGCAATTCGAACCGCTTTCTGCAGCCCGGGGTTCCGCAGTCGCTCGATATTCTCGACGCAGCGCAACTGAAGAGCGGCGTGGGCGCTTCGGCGGTGTTACGCACTATTCCGGCGGGCGAATTTCCACGCGCGTTGCTGCTTTCGCCGGATGGCGGAACGCTATTTCTTGCGAATTACGATTCCAATTCACTGCAGGTGATCGATGCGCTGCGACTGAGCGCGGCGGGAAGTAACCGGGCGGAGCCGGGGCAGAGATAAAAGGCAGTTTACTTAGCCAAGCGCCAGTTTTCGTCGAACAGTCCGGCTACGTTCAGCTCCGGAACCTCGGAGCCTTCTTTCACCTTGACGATCGCGTAGTCGCCCCATTGCGGCATGCCGTAGTCGCCGTTGTATTCGCGATCGGTGATGGTGAGGCCGGTGTTCAGGACGACGTATTTTGCCGGATTCAGCGGATTCGGATAGATGAGCGCCGGGAAATTGTCTTTCGCCGGGAACGACTGAGCGCCGAGCGAGACGGCGTCTTTGGTCCAGCGTACCGGCAGCTTGCTGTTGATCTTCGCGATCCAACGATTGCTGCCGGGGTCACCGAACAAGACTATGTGATAGTTGGCGAGATCGGATTCGGTGACGTCTTTATCGTCCTTGATAAAGGGGTGGCCGCGGAAGAACTTCGCCCACAGGCGGTCGAAGCGCGCGAGTGAGCGTAGTGCTTGTTGATTCACGGCTTCGTTCCAGGGTGTGCCGGTGGGGCGCACTAAGAGGAACGGATCGAGGAAGGCGTCGTCGATGGGGCCTTGCAGGGCGTGCGTTTTGTGCAGGCCGGCGGGTCTGCCGGCTTTATCCACGCGCCAGGAGGCGCCGGTTTTTTCGAGCGCGATTTCAGGCGCGGATTTGACCTTGAGATCCTGGCCATCGATGCGGATCTCTTTCGCGTGCTCCGTCTCATGCAGCGTGAGGCGCGTGAGGTTCTTGGTCGTGATCTCGTAGCGCACGCCGCCATTACTGCGCTGCGCGTCGATCTCGGCGCGCTCGTAGTGCTTTTCGAGGCCATCGAGCGATGCCCAGTAATCGCGGTTGTAACGCGTGGTGTAGGTCATGAAGCGCAAGTGATCCGGCGAGACCTGGCCTTTATCGCCCCATTCCTTGAGGAAGTCGTCGAGGCGTTGGCGCACCAGCGGGCTGGTGCCGTGGCCGGTATTCTGCGAAATCATGAAGAGGCCGGGCGCACCTTTCGAACGCAGGAAATCCGGCTCGCCTTCAGAAGGGAAGCCTTCTTTCTCGAGTTGTGCGCGCGTGCGCAGCGACGATTCCAACTGGCCGCGATTCGGCGTGCCGGGAGGGGGCTGCGGGACGGTGGGAGTCTGCGTGTCGGCGTCGCCGTCGTGACCGGCGAGAGGCAGATTGAAGATATTCAACGCCCACTCCGGCATGTTTTCCCAGATGCGCAGAGCGGCGTATTGATAGGGCTGAAGACCGGGCATCGAGTCACGCGGCGACCATGTTCCGGCGCCGATTTCGGCCGCGGCGAAGCGGTCGGGATAATGCAATGCGATGTGCCACGCGCCTTCGCCGCCCATGGAGAAGCCGCGGAGGAGAATGCGGCGCTGGTCGATGTTGAAGCGCTTCTCCACCGCCGCGATAGCTTCGAACACATCGGCCTCGCCGGCCCAGTGATAACCCGCGCTGTTGATGCGGCCGAAAACATCGAGCTGGATCTGGCCGTTGTCGGCCACCGCCGGCCGGCCCGGTCCGGAATTGGGAAACGCGAAAAGAAATTCGGATTCGGTGGTGTTGTTCTGCCGTCCGTGCAGCCAGACGTAAAGGCGCGTAGGCTTGGTTCCGTCGTAGGACGCGGGTAGCGTCACGCCGTAGGGTTGAACGGAACCATCGATGGCGGAGTAATATGCGTGTGTCTGTTTGAGGCCTTTGGTCCAGGGCGATTGATCGGCCTCTAACTGCTTCGCGCGTTCGGCGCCGGTATCGAGCACGGCGAACGCGTGATTCACGGCATTCTGGTTGGCGATGAGCTCGGGGAACTCGAGCAGCATGCGGCCGGATTTGGCATAGACTTCAACATCGCCGAGCAGAACAGGATCGGTATGCTTGGCCTTAAGCGCTTTGACCCTGGCTTCCAGCTCTTCGGTCTTGGTTTGGATCTGTTGAATGTCCGCGGGCTGTAAGTGGAACGGCTGTCCGCGCCCGCCTGGCTGCTGAGCGGCGGCCGAGAGCGCCAACAAAGCCAAGACGCCGATTCGACTCATGCCAGGACGTCCTTCACCACCTCGCCAAAGACATCGGTGAGCCGGAAATCGCGGCCGGCGTAGCGGTACGTCAGCTTGGTGTGATCGATACCCATCTGATTGAGCAAGGTAGCGTGAAGATCGTGAATCGAGACGCGGTTTTCAACTGCCTTGAAGCCGAATTCATCGGTGGCGCCGTAGGCCAGCCCGCCTTTGAACCCGCCGCCCGCTACCCACATGGTATAGCCGTAGGGATTGTGATCGCGGCCATCGCCGCTCTCGGAAACCGGCGTGCGTCCGAATTCGCCGCCCCAGACCACCAGGGTGGAATCGAGCATGCCGCGGCGCTTCAAGTCCGCGATGAGCGCGGCGGCGGCTTGATCCATATCGGGGACGCGTTGCTTCAGGTTCTTGTTGATGGCTGTGTGGTCGTCCCAAACCTGCCCTGCGCCGTAATAGACGTGGATGTAGCGCACTCCCGCTTCGACGAGGCGGCGCGCCATGAGGCATCCATTCGCGAACGGCGTGCTGCCGTATTCCTGGCGGATCGATTCGGGCTCTTTGCGGATGTCGTACACGTCGGCGGCTTCGAATTGCATGCGGTAGGCCGATTCCATGGCTTTGATGCGGCCGTCGAGGAAGGCGTCGTTGCCAAAAGCGGCGCTGAAATCTTTATTGACCGCGGCCAGAGCGTCCATTTCGCGGCGCTGTTCCGGCGCGCCGAGCCACTGGTTGCGCAGATTCGCGATCATCTTCTCGGGTTCGACTTCGGCGTCGTTGAACGCCACGCCCTGATGCTCGGCGGGCAGGAAGCCGGCGCGCCACAGCGACGAATTACCGCCGCCTCCGCCGGGCGTGAGCACGACGAACGAAGGCAGATTCTGATTTTCCGAGCCGAGGCCGTAGGACACCCACGCGCCGAACGACGGACGGTTGGCGAGAATGCTTCCCGAGTGAATGAGGCTGCGCGCGGGAACGTGCGTGGGGTTGAAGGTGTACATGGAGCGGATGACGCAAACGTCGTCGATGACGCTCGCCATCCGCGGCAGCAACTCGCTCAGTTCAACGCCGCTCTTTCCGGCCTTCTTAAACTCGAAGGGCGACGGGAGCAGGCCGCCGGTCTGGCGTTCGGTGCGGAGATTGACGGCGTCGGGCCGCTCGCCCTGGTGTTTGATGAGATCGGGCTTGGGGTCGAAGAGATCGATCTGCGATGGGCCGCCGGCCATGAATAAGAAGATGATGTTCTTGGCTTTGACCGGCAGATGCGGGCCCCCGTAGTGGCTTACAGCGGCGGCAGACGCAGTTTGCTCGCTCAGCAGGGCCGTGAGGCCCACGGAGCCGAGGCCTCCGCAAAGGGATTGGATCATTCGTCTGCGGGAAAGGGCTTCGATCATGGCCAGAAGATCTCCTCGTTGGTTGAGAGTAGGATTTGTGCGTATTGTTCAAGCGCGGGCGTTTTTTCGAGATAGGCCGCGGCCAGTTCCATTTCGTGCGCGCTGGGGTCGCGCGAAAGAATCTTGCGGTATAGAGTTCGAATCTGCGCCGGCGTATCGGGTTCGGTTTTGACGGCGTCGGCAAGGGCGCCGGCAAGATTATGCACCCACGGACTGTTCATCAGGAATAGCTGCTGCAGCGAAGTAATCGTCAAATCGCGGCTGGAAGCGGTTTGAATGGGGTCGGGGAAATCGTATTCGCGCAACAAGCCGTTCATGCGCGCGCGGCTGATGCGGGCGTAGACCGTGCGGCGGAAGTTGGTGAGACTGTCGGCTTCTTCTGAAGGACCGTGCATTTCGTCGCTCAATTTGCCGGCCGAACGCAGCAGAGAATCGCGGAACGATTCGATATCGATGCGGCGCGGATTCATGCGCCAGAGCAGGTTGTTGACGGAATCGGCGGCTTCGCCATCGGCGCGCGGATGGCTCGATTGGCGATAGACCGCGGAGAGCACGATCTCGCGATTCAGCCATTTCAGCGACCAGCCATGCGCGATGAACCGGGCGGCGAGATCGTCGAGTAATTCGGGGTGAGTGGGCTTCTCGCCCTGCACGCCGAAATCGCTCGGGGTCGCGACCAGCCCTTTGCCGAAATGCCACGCCCACACGCGATTGACGATCACGCGCGCGGCCAGCGGGGCGCCATCGGAGAAGATACTGTCCGCGAGATCGACGCGGCCCGAGCCGTGATGGAAGGTGGTGTCGCCTTTCGAAAGCACGGTGAGAAAATGGCGCGGCTCGGGCGGCCCATCGGCGGTGACGTTGCCGTGCGGCATAACCGGCAAATCGCGTGCTTGGCCGGGTTTGTAGTTGATAAAGGTGTAGTGGTCGTCGGAGCCATCGGCGAACTGCGCCGCGTCATAGAGAGAATTGAAGAACGGCTCGCGCGCGGCCGCGTTCGGACCGCCGCGGCGGCCGCCGCCACCACCCGTGTTCGGGGCGCCCGGCTGGCGCGGTGGTGGAAAAGTCCAGTAGCGTTGCAGATGCTGCACGAGCTGCGGATACGTGTCGCGCAGTCCCTCCATTTCCTGATGGAGACTTTCGATTTCGGCCTTCCATTTATCCACGCGATCCTTCGCGCCGACCACCGTCGACGCTTCGTTGGTGAGGAGATCGGCGGAATAGCGGAGATCGAAAAGCCGGCGCTGCACCCAGAGAAAACGTTCTTCCACTTTGGGGTCGAGGTCGAAGGTGGGGCGCTCAGCGCGCATCGAGGAGGCGAAGACGCCCGCGAGCGCGTAGTAATCCTTAGTCGGGATGGGATCGAACTTATGATCGTGGCAGCGGGCGCAGGCGACGGTCATACCTAGAATGCCGCGCGAAACGGCGTCGACGCGCTCATCCCAATCGTCGGTCATGAAGCCATAGATGACTTCATAAGAGAGACGCTGATCCTTGTGGTAGACAGGCGCGGCGCCGAGATAGCCGAGGGCGCGCAGGTCATCGCGCGAAACGCCGGGGATTTCGTCGGCCGCCAGCTGCAGCTTAACGAAGCGGTCATAGGGCATGTCGGCGTTGATGGCGTCGATGATCCAATCGCGATAACGCCACGCAGTTGGATAGCCGGGATTCGTGGCTTCGCCCGTTGGGTTGTCTTCTGCGAAGCGGGCCACATCCATCCAGTGGCGACCCCAGCGCTCGCCGTAGTGTGGCGAAGCGAGCAGCTTATCGACCAACGTTTCGTAGGCATGCGGGTCGCGGTTCGTGGCGTATTCTTCCACCTCTTCATAGGTCGGTTTGAAACCGAGCAGGTCGACATAGAGGCGTTCGACCAGTTCGCGCGGCATGGCGGGAGGGGAAGGTGGAAGCTTGGCATGCTCCAGCTTGGCCAGAATGAAGCGATCGGTCTTGGTTTTGACCCAGGCAGTCTTCTTCACGCGCGGCAAAGGGAGTTCGGCGACGGGTTGGAACGCCCACCATTTGCGGCCGTCCGCGATGGACATGCCTTTATAAGCAGGGGCCGCGGCCGCGCCGGCCGGAGCGTCCGTGCGCGGGTCGGCAGCGCCGGAGGCAATCCAGGTTTCGAAATCGGCGATGACGGAATCGGGCAGTTTACCGGTGGGCGGCATTTGCAGTTGCGCATTGGTGTAGCGCAGGGCCTGCAGTAACCGGCTATCAGCGGGCTTGCCGGGCACGATTTCGTGACCCAAGACGCCGCCCTTGGCGAGTCCGGCTTTGGTATCCATGGCGAGCCCGCCCATGGGCGAACTGAGCTTGGAGGAGTGGCATGCGTAGCATTTCTCAGCAAGAACAGGCCGGATTTTGGACTCGAAGAAGGCCGGGTCTTGCGCGAGGAGGGGAGCGCCGGCAAGGGTGAGGAATAGAGACACAAGGGCAACGCGGGCCATAGATGTAGGATAGCTGTTTCGGTGGGTCCGCGCCGTAGGGGAGCCCCCTAGGCCGAGGCGTGCGGAATCGCGAGTTGACGGGAATTGGATGGGCCGCGCCGGATTCAATTGTCAGGCAGCTCGTTGATGGTTTCGCGAATGAATATGGCGGGGACGATAACGCTTTGGGTTAGCGATTCGGCCGGGCTTTCGGCGCCGATGAGTCCCAAGATGCCCTGATGTACTCCCATGTGACTGACGCCGCCGATCAGCCTGTTTTCGAAGGTGAAATAAACCGGGCCGCCGCTGTTCCCGGCGGCTAGGGTGGCATCGTAGAGCCAGCTCTTGACGATTCTCGCGGGGGTTAGAGGATATGACGCCAGATGGCCGCTTCGTAAGACAGGAAAACCGCGGGTCGTTCGCGCCGGCCGCGCGAAGCCGAGACAAAATACTTCGTCACCGGGGTGAATATCGATCTCCGTCAGAAATTGATCGTCTACAAGCGCTGCCATCGGGAGCAACTCTATTCGAGATCCAATCGGGAGACCTACATACATCGCGGCAACATCCGCGCTTTCGTGCGTGGTGTACAGGTTGCGCCCGTTCTCGCGAATTTTGAGCGGAAGCTCAACCGGTTCGTAGAGTCCCCGGCCGTCCGGCGTGCGGAGCAGCAGAGTAGCGGTGTCGCCTCTGATGCCCGCAAGAACATGCGCTGCCGTGACAAGCACATTCGCGGCAACCACCGAATCGGGCGTACGCTGCTTTCCTATGAGGAATGCAGTGCCGAAGCTGGTTCCCTTGCCATTTGCCGCGGGTCCCAGGACTTCAAAGGTGGCTTTCATCAACGCGGTATTGAGCTCTAACTGTTGGGCGTGAGCGGAGACCACGCCAGCGAACAGCACCGCCAGGCGGATCGGCTTCATGATGTCCAAATCATAATTGAGCTATTTGGCGCGGGTGCGCAAAGTTGATACCCCGCTGTTCGGATCAGCACAGGTCGCGGCGCAGATGCGGGAATCACCGCACGTGGCTGACGTTCAGCGATTCTTCAGAATCCTGGGATATCGTTCGAGGTGGGATCTCCCAGCGATTGAACCGTATGAAGATCATGCGTCGCCGGCAACCCCATGCAAGCCGCCACTGGCAGCGGGCTCGGCGGCCTGATCGGCACGCCCACGACGTCGCACCACTTCAATGTGAGCATCGGTCTGGCCGGCGGACAGAACGGCGAAGGCTTTTACGAAACCGCCAACAACCGCCGTCTGGAATCGCAGATCAAGTTCACTTTCTGAGCGGCGTCATGGTTTCACGACAATAGGAGGGGAGAAGAGCCGAGCGTGTGGATTCTGGTGGTGGAAGATGAGGTCTCGATGCGCGACGTGTTGCGCCAGGGATTGGAAGAGGAAAACCATACGATTGCTCTGGCCAGCGACGGGCTGGAGGGCATCCACGCCGCCGAGAGCTGCGATTTCGACGCGATTCTGCTGGATGTGATGATGCCGGGGATGGATGGGGTCGATCTGGTTCGCCGCCTGCGGGCCGCCGGACGACAGACGCCGGTCCTCATGCTGACGGCGCGCGATGCCGCGGCCGACATCGTCCGCGGACTGGACGCCGGCGCCGACGATTACCTGACCAAGCCATTCTCCTTTCGCGTTCTACTCGCCCGTTTACGCGCCATATCCAGGCGATCGGCGCAGCCGGCGAAATCTACATTGCAAGTCGACGACCTGGTGCTTGACCCAGCGTCGCGCGAGATATCGCGCGCCGGCGTGGCGCTGACCCTCACGGCGACGGAATACCGCGTACTCGAATTTCTGATGCGCCGCGCCGGGCACGCGGTCTCGCGTTCGGCCATCATCGAAGGCGTGTGGGGATTTGAGGAGGATGTGGAAGCCAACACGGTGGACGCATTTATCAAGCACTTGCGCGAGAAGATCGACCTGGGCCATCAGCGCAAGCTGATTCACACCGTACGCGGGCATGGCTACATCATGCGGGACGAACCATGAACCGGCGCTCGATTCGATTTCGCCTGACCGCCTGGTATGCCGCCATTCTGGCGGTGGCGTTTGCGGCCGTTGGCATCGGCGTCTGGCTGGCGATGCAAGACAGCATCAATGACACGGTTGACAAAGATCTGCGTTCGCGACTCCGGGCGATGGGGGATTTTCTCCAGCATCAAGCTTCCGACCGAGAGGAACTGGCGGATGAATTGACGGAACACGCGGCCCTGGCGCCGTCCGGAACGGGATTCCGCGTGGCGAATAGCAGCGGCCAGTGGCTGTATCAATCGCCTGGAACGGAAGGTTGGGGTGCGACTCCGCCAGACCCGTCGCGGCTACCGAAGCGTGGCAGCGCCGAGACCGTCATGCAGCGCGGGAAGCCGATCCGCATTTTGTCGGCGGCGACGAGCCCGGGCGTGGTGCAGATCGGAATTCCCATCGATGAATTTGCGGAAATGCTCGACGCGTTTACCTGGACGGCTTTGCTCGCCAGCCCTCTTCTTCTGATTCTGGCCTCGGCGGGCGGATATTGGATGAGCCGCCGCGCGCTGGCGCCGGTGGAGCGGATCGCCCGCACGGCGGGTGAGATTGAGGCGCAGAATCTTTCCGAGCGTCTGCCGCTGTTGGGCGCCGGCGACGAACTGGATCACCTTTCGACTACTCTGAACGCCATGTTTGCGCGGCTGGAGGATTCTTTCCGGCGCATCACTCAGTTCACCGCGGATGCGTCGCACGAGCTGCGGACGCCCGTCGCGATTATCCGCACCACCGCGGAAGTGATTCGTAAAAAGCCACGCAGCGAGAAGGAGTACGCGGAGGCTTTGGACCGCATTCTCGCGGAGAGCGAGCGAACCACGGAGTTGATCGAGGATTTGATGTTGTTGGCTCGCGCCGATGCAAGCGCAGAGGAACCGGCGCTGGAGCCTGTCCGGTTGTCCGAAGTGGCGCAGACTGCGTGGGCGGACGCCCGAGTTCTAGCGGAGGCGGCAGGCGTCACGTTGGTTAGTGGCGACTTAGTCCCATGCGTGGTGCAAGGGGATTCGCGCGCTCTGCAGCGGCTTTTACTCGCGCTGCTCGATAACGCCATCAAGTATTCGAAGCCGGGCGGCGAGGTGCAGTTACGCGTCGGACTCTGCCAGCGGGACGATCGCCCGAAGGCCGTCTTGGAGGTTCACGACAACGGGGTTGGCATTCCGCCCGAGGACCTGCCGCACATTTTTGAGCGTTTTTACCGCGCCTCTAAGGATCGCTCGCGCAAGATCGATGGCGTCGGATTGGGACTTTCCATCGTGCGGTCGATTGCTAGCCGGCACGGGGGCGAGATTCAGGTGGAGAGCCAACCGGGCGCAGGATCGACGGTTCGCGTCTTCCTGCCGGCCCTGGGAGCGAATTCTTCAGGAATTCTTCAGAATCGTCCCGCACAATAGGCTGAGGAGCATAAATTCCATGCGGATGTTAGCCGGCATTACTGCCTTGATTGCGCTGTGCCCTAGCGCGATTTTGGCCGCCAAGAAACTCGCTCTAACCGATCTTCCACCGGCGGTTCAGAAGACCGTTCAGGCCGAGTTGAAAGGCGGCGAGATTAAGAACATCGACAAGGAGACCGAGCACGGCGTTGCCCAATACGAGGTGGAAACCATGCTCAATGGCAAACACCGCGACTTCAACGTCGATACGAAGGGTACGCTCGTTTCGGTGGAAGAAGAAACCACCATCGACTCGGTTCCCGCGCCGGCCAAGGCGGCGATCCTGAAGAAAGTCGCCGACGGCAAACTCGGCATGGTGGAGGCCGTCAGGCGGGGAGCGGAGACGATGTACGAGGCCGGCTACACTACCAAGGCCGGGAAGAAGCATGAGGTCTTAGTGAAGGCCGACGGGACTGAAACCAAGGAGTGAGTCGGCCTACACGCTCAATACCGGGCAGGGCGACTGGCGGATGATTCCGTTGGCGTTGGTTCTCAGGCGGCCAAGCCTTTCCTGGATCACGCCGCGGCCGATGATTACGAGATCCGAGAGGCGGCGGGCGGCCTCTTCACCTACGCTTTCGGCCACGCGGCCGAAGACGATGGAAGCGGGCGCATGGAATCCCAAGCCTCCCAGAAGTCCGTCGATTTTGGCTTGCGATTCTTCCCGCAGCTCTTCTTGATATTCAGGCGACGGGAAATCCTTCATGCCCGGCAACACATAAACCAGCCGGAGCGTTGCGTTGGCTTCTTTCGCGAAGTCGCCGGCCCATTTCAAGACCTCGCGACAGCGCGGTCCGAAATCGATGGCGCAAAGAATCGAGCGGCAAGGGAGATGTCCGAGGGCCAGCGGGTCCGCGCGGTGCGCGGCGGTCCAGACCGGGAGTTTGGCATCGTGCAGCACTTTTGCTGTGACGGAGCCCAGCACTAACTGGCGGAAGATCCCATAGCCGTGCGTCGGCATCATGATCAGATCGACGTCGTGCGTTTCGGCAAAGGCAGTGATTAATTCCGCTGGATCGCCAAGCTCAACGGTGCGTTCGACGCGCAGCCCCGGGAATTCGTCGGGCAGAGCGCAATCGAGTCTGGCCTGGAGATCGGCCAGCGTCTCTTCCGCGTTGATGATCACCGGGCCGCCAGGCTCGCCCAGCGCGGCATAGAATAGCGCCTCGGACACGCTGAACAGCGTAATCTTCGCGCCATATTGCCGCGCCATGGCGTCCACAAAAGGAACCGCAATGCAGCAACGCTCCGAAAAATCCATCGGAAAAAGGATGTGTTTGATGTGTGGCATAACAAGCCCCGCTAGGAGGTGTGCAATTTGCGTACCCGTGAAATTGCCTAACTGCGCGGCCCATTTTACGGTTCAGTTGCGTGATTTGGCGCAGGTGAAGCGATCGGCTGCGGGGAATAGCGCGCAGGCGACGGAAACAAGAGATGGCGGTAGACTTTAGAGAAGCCCAGCCTTTTGATTCATGCGTAATCCCGAGACCGCCATTCGTCAGCCGCTCAAAATTCTGTTGCTGCAGCCAGATGCCGCCAGATCGGATGAACTCGTTGCCCAATTGGCGGACGCCGGCTTTGAGGTTACGGCGGAAGTGGTGCGCAGCATGGAGGCTTTTGAGGAACGGCTTCGCTCCGGCCGGTACGATCTCGCGATCAACAGCTTGCAATTGGCGCGCCGCGTGCAGTTCCTGGATCATCAGCGCAAACTCGCGGACGTAAGCGCGCTGGAAGCGTCAGGGAAGTTTCAGGCGATCGCAAACGCTTGCCCGTTGGGCATCATGAGCCTCGACTTGAGCGGGAACGTGAAGATGTGGAATCAGGGCGCCGAGCATATATTTGGCTGGACCGAACAGGAGATCCTCGGCAAAGCGTTGCCTACTGTTCCCGAGAGCGAGCGGGCCGTATACCAGCAGCTCCTGGATTCGCAATTTCACGGCGCATCGCACATAGGAGTGCGCGTGCGCCGCCAGCGAAAAGATGGGCAATCTATCGATGTGAGACTTTGGACGCTCCCCCTGCACGATGCGGAGGGGGAGATTTATGGCAATGTGGCGATTCTGGCGGACCTGACTTCGGAGGAGGCAGTCGAGCGCGACTACCGCGACCTGGTGGGCCGTGAAGAAGAAGCGCGCAAGCAAATTCACGCCGAGCGCCGCTTCCGTGAGCTGCTGGAAGCGGCGCCCGACGCGATTCTGGAGGTGGATTCGCGAGGCCAAATCATTCTGGTGAACGCCGCGGTAGAGAGATTGACCGGCTATCGGCGCGAGGAACTGTTGGGCCAATCCATGGAGATTCTGACGCCGGAAGAGCTCCGGTCCCGGCACGTGGGACACCGCATCGCGTATTGGGCGAATCCGGTGACGCGGCCTATGGGAACCGGGTTGGAACTGCATGTGCAGAGGAAGGACGGGTCACGCACGCCGGTGGAAATCAGCCTTAGCCCGCTTACGTATGACGGGGAAGTTCGCGTCACCGCTGTGATGCGCGACGTTACCGAGCGTAGGCGCGCCGAGGTTCAGTTCCGTGACATGCATGAGCGGTTCACGTCCGAGTTGACAGCCGCGAATCAGGAACTGGAGCTTCGCAACCGTGAAATCGAAAGAGCGAACCGGCTCAAAACCGAGTTTGTCGCCAGCATGAGTCATGAGTTGCGAACGCCGCTGCATACCATTATCGGCTTCACGGAATTATTGTCCGAAGAGCTGGAAGGCCCTCTGAACGAGGAGCAGAAGCGGTTCGTGGGGCATATTCATCGGGATTCACTGCATCTCTTGGAGTTGATCAACGATATCCTCGATCTCAGCCGGATCGAAGCCGGCCGTCTCGATTTGCGTCCGGAGATTTTCGCGATGACCGCGGCCATCGAGGAGGTAATGGCGACCATCCGCCCGCAGACCGTGGCCAAGTCGCTGCACCTCGAAGGGCCTTTCGCGCCGGAAGTCACGCTGCGCGCGGACCGCGTCCGCTTCAAGGAGATACTCTTCAACTTGCTGAGCAACGCGGTCAAATTCACGGCGGAATCTGGACATATCCGCGTGGACGGATTTATCCGCGACCAGGCGGCCGAGATTTCGGTCAGCGATACCGGCATGGGAATTCCCGCGATTGAGCAGGGCGCCGTCTTCGATAAGTTCTATCAAGTGGGCGCGACAACACGCGGCCTGAAAGAGGGCACCGGTCTCGGTTTGGCCATCGCGAAGCAATTAGTGGAAGCCCATGGTGGGCGCATCTGGCTTTCGAGCGAAGTAGGGAAGGGAAGCCGTTTCAGCTTCACCATGCCGCTCGAAGACGATGCCGGCGCCAAGGCATGAAACGAATTCTCATTGCTGACGATCAGGCTTCCAGCCGCGAACTGGTGCGCACCGTGCTTGAACATTTTGGGCATCAGGTGATCGAGGCGGCCGATGGCGCCGAAGCCCTGGCCAAGGCGCGCGAAACTCATCCGGATTTGGTCATGCTCGATCTGCATATGCCCGCGCTCGATGGTTTCGCGACTGTCGGCGAGTTGCGCCGCGAGCCCGGATTTAGCGCTATTCCGGTGGTGGCGTTGACGGCGAGTGCGATGCAGGGCGATCGCGAACGCGCCCTGGCGGCGGGCTTTTCCGCGTATCTCACGAAACCAATCCGGTTGGCCGCTTTGCGCAGCGAAGTGGAGCGTCTGCTGAGGTGAATCGATGACTGCGCCGCCGGATTCCAAGGCGAGAATTTCACTGGTCATTATCGATGACAATCCCGGAAGCCTCGAGTTGCTGGCGAGTGCGCTCGGGAGCCATGGGCTCGATATCTTCACTGCTTCCGATCCTCAGGAAGGTCTTGACCTCATCCACGCCAAACATCCGCAAATCGTGCTGACCGACCTGGTGATGCCCGGTCTCAGCGGCATGGAAGTGCTGGAACGGACGGTAGCGTTCGATCCAAGTATCGACGTTGTCCTGATGACCGCGCACTACACCACGGAGACGGCCGTGGAAGCCATCCGCAAGGGGGCGGCCGACTATCTCAACAAGCCGGTGCCCATCGCCACGCTGCGGGAACGCATCGGGAAGTTAATCGCGGAAGCGGAGCGGCGGCGCCGCAGCACGGCGCTGGAGCACGAGATGCTGGCGGCCAGCGAATTTGAAGGCATTATTGGCCGCAGTCCGTTGATGTGGGATTTGTTCTCGCGGATTCGCCGCATCGCGCCACATTACCGCACGGTGCTGATTACGGGCGAGACCGGAACGGGGAAGGATCTGGCGGCGTCGGCGCTGCACCGGCTCGGAGGCGCGGCGTCGGGACGTTTTGTGGTGCTGAATTGCTCGGCGGTAGTCGAAACGCTGTTCGAGAGCGAGCTTTTCGGGCACGTGCGCGGATCGTTCACGGGCGCGACGCAGGACAAAACCGGCCTGATCGAGCATGCGAACGGCGGCACGCTGTTTCTGGACGAGATCGGCGATATGCCGCTCGCGACGCAGGCGAAGCTGTTGCGCGTGCTGCAAAACCAGGAAGTGCAGCGCGTGGGCTCGCTCACCTCGCGTAAGGTGGATGTGCGCGTGATCGCCGCAACGAATCACGATCTGCGCGCGGACATTGCGGCCAAACGATTTCGAGAGGATTTGTACTACCGGCTGTCGATGGTAGAGCTGCAGATGCCGCGGCTCGCCGAGCGCAAAGAGGATCTGCCGCTGCTACAGCGCCATTTCATCGGCCGGTTCGCCGCGCAATATAAGAAGGAAATTCACGGTCTCACTTACCGCGCGCAGATTGTGTTATCTCAGCATTCCTGGCCGGGAAACGTACGCGAGTTGGAGAATGTTCTGGGCCACGCTTGCATGATGGCGATGGAAGACACCATCGACGTGGACGATCTGCCCGGTTATCTGCAGTCGCCTTCGAGCCAAGCGGCCGCGCTGGTTTCCGAATCGGATGCGCTGGAAGAGCAGGAGCGGCTGCTAGTGTTGCGCGCCATGGAAGCGGCCGGGGGAAATCAATCCGAAGCCGCCCGGATTCTGCGCATCGGCCGCGATGCGCTGCGCTACAAGCTCAAGAAATACGGCCTTGGCGGCGCGGGCCAAGGCCGCAAAGACTAACGAAGGCGCGCCAGCCGTCCCTATTTTTTCAACGTGCGAACAAAAGCGACCACGTCATCCACCGCTGCCGGTGAAGCTGGCAACGGGCCGCATCTTGCCTTTGCCCTCGGTGATGATCTTCTTGATCTCGTCGTCGGGAAGATCGTCAGACGGGCTGAGACAGCGTCCTTCTGAGAAAGGCGGCTACATCGGCGACGAAGCGGTGGACGGCGACTTCTGCGATGCGGTGGCCGGCAACTGCGTTCAACGCCTTTCCCACGGGCCCCAGTGGCGGCTCGTAAACGCCGGAGAACTCCAATTGGGTTTCGCTCGCGGTTAAAGGATAAATCGAAAGCTCCGCCTGCATGAAAGGGAAAAGGCCCGGCATCTTCGCCGCTTGCCATTCCAGTTGCAGTCGGGTCATTGGACCGGTCATGCCGGCAGCGGCGCGTTCTTCGACGTTCTTCACGGAGACCAGTATCGAAGCTTCGAAAGCGATGCCGCCGAGGTCGACGCGAAGCTCGGATGCGACGGAGCGGGCACGCGAAGACGCGTTGGCGGTGGCCGACTGGAACACCGCCGGCGCGTCCTGGCGCAAGGCCTCCCGGACCTGCTCGTAAGGACGATTGACGTAATCGTAAAAGCGAATCTCGCGGCCGTTGCTCATTGCCGTTTGCTCCAGAGGCCTACTTTTTCAACGAACATGAAATCTCATCTCATAGGTTTCCCTGTATGCCCGGTTCATCCGCGCGCTATGATCCAGCGCTGCGCGGTTTGACTCAGCTAGCTGAGCGAAAATCGTTTCGATACATAATAATAACGGTGGGCGCCGCTTACAAACAAACAATTTAGAATTTGAATCCAGTAAATGCATCGTGCGGCTCCGCGGCTGTGTGTGCAGGTATACTTCCATGAGCCCGAAAACCGCAGCGGGCATGCACATCCAAACGCGCATGACATTCGAAGGGACTGCCAAGACCGCAATCCTGCGCGACGGCGTCAGCATCGCGCTACGCCCTATCCGTCCCGAAGACGAGCGGGAGATGGCGCGCTTCCACCAGACTCTAAGCGACCGCAGCGTGCACTTCCGCTACTTCCACAACATTAGTCTGAGCGAGCGCATCTCGCACGAGCGGCTGAGGCGGATCTGCTTCATCGACTACAACCGGGAAATCGCGCTGGTCGCGGAGACCGGCGAGCGGCAGATCGTCGGCGTGGGCCGCTTGAGCAGCGAAGGCGTGGAGGGGGCGGAGTTTGCGATCATCGTCTCGGACGCCTGGCAGGACCGGGGCGTGGGCGCCGCGCTGCTGGAACATCTCATCGACGTCGCGCAAAGGGGAAATGTGCGCCGTCTGATCGGATTCGTGCTGACCGATAATGCCCCTATGCTCGACCTATGCCGGCGGCTCGGATTCGATTTCGGCCCTCCGGAAGATGGCGTGATTCAAGCGGCGCTCGGCCTCGAACCGCCGAGCGTTGAGTGAAAGCGCGCAAGGGTGAGGCAGGCGGTGCTTTTGAGCGCCTTATCCGAAATAGGCGGACTCACGCCACGCGCCCTATTTCTTCAACGTGCGAACGTAAGCGACCACATCATCCAACGACTTACCGGTGACGCTGGCGACGGGCCGCATTTTGCCTTTGCCTTCGGTGATGATCTTCTTGATATCGTCGTCGCTCTGCGCTTGCACTTCGGCCGATCCCAGCGGCTTCATGTCGACTTTCATCATCTTGGCGATGTTCGGGTTCGGCGTGCCATCCACGCCATGGCAAGTCTTGCAAGACTTTTCAAAGACGGCTTTCCCGGCGGCAGCGTCGGCCGCTAGCGCCACCGCGGCCGCGGCGCAAATTCCGATCAGTATGGTAACGATTCGTTTCATTTGATTTCTCCTGTGTTTGGCTAATCACTTCGTGGCCAAGCCCAAGGTCTTCAACACCTCGGGCGAGGTCTCTTCCACCGCGATCACGTTGTGGCACGCGGCGCAATCCTGGGTAATGCTCTCGTTGGTTTTGGTCACATGGCTGCCGTCGTGACAACGGAAACAGCCGGGATAGTCGGCGTGGCCTAAGTTGTTGGGGTAGGTTCCCCAGGTCACTTTCAAATCGGGAAACACGTTGCGGTTATAGATGGCTGCAAGGGTTCGAGCAGCCGCGCCAATCTTGTTGGATCGCGTGGCAGCCACGTCTGGATATTTCTGGCGATAGAAATCGTTCAATTGCGAGGTGATTTTGGCCGAAGCGTCGTCCGCGCTCACATATTGTCCCTGCATCAGCGCGAGGCCGGTTTTCTTGATGAACGGCAAATCGCCCGGGATTTGACCGGAAGAAATTGCGCCATCCACAGCGCGGTCGGCCACTTCGAATGAGTGTGCGGCGCGGTTGTGGCAATCCACGCACTGCATTTCGAATTTGGGCATGGCGGCGGCCTGCTCGGGTTTGGCGTCGCTGGCAAGGTAGGTTCGCGAGGCGTCTGATGAGTCGCGGTATTCCACCCAGGGAATGGTCTGCCGTTTCTTATCGGCCGCGGCATACCGGATGGCGACGCCCGGCGCGAGATGCGCGGAATGAATCTTATCCACCATCATCATGAGGACCGTTTGCGTGGGCGTATTTGCCTCGTCGTCTTTGTATTTCGTGATGACGCGCAATTTGGGGTTCATTGGTTGATTGCGCTGGTGGCACTGCTCGCAGGTTTCGGTGGAAGATACCAGCCGATTGCTTTCCATGGCCGATTCGATGGGCCGCGGATAATTGTTCCGTATGACAGCCATGAGCTGACGCGTCCCCGCCATTTTGGATTTGATGAAGCCCGATGCGCCGGGCGCCACGTGGCAATCCACGCAAGCTACGGCCGCGTGCGGCGGGCGCTGGTGCGCGGTGAATTCGGGTTTCATGACGTGGCAGGTTTGCCCGCAGAATTGCACGCCGTCCATGTGCTCCACGGCGCGGTAACTAAATTGGCTGCCAATCACCAGGTTGGCGGCGGTCATCACGGCGAAGAAGATGCCGGCGCGCCGCCACGCGGCGCGCCGGTCTACCGCAACCGCCAACCCGCGTTCCACGCGCCGGCGTCCGAGGGCGGCGCCGATGGGAATGAGGATGAGGCCCGTGAAAAAGATCAGCGGCAGCACGACAAACGCAAACAGCCCGATGTAGGGGTTGTTGGCGTGGCCGCCGACATGCATCGGCAGCAAGAATAGCCACGAGAATCCGGCGAGCGTGACCAGCGCCGTACCTGTCATGCTGACCCAATGCCCGGTCAGGGCGTCCACCAGAGGCCGATTTCTTCGCCAGATCATGATTGCTTCTAATTCCTCTTTTGAGAGCGATTGAGATACGCGATGAGTCCGGACATGTCGGACGCATCCAATCGCGGCCATGCGACGCCCTGGGATTTCATGCGCTCGAGCATCGCTGGCCCGTGACGCCACAGCGCCGAGATCATCGCCGCGGCGCTATAGGCGTGGCCCGCGGCGGGCAACGCCGGCGCGGCCCCGGTTTCGTGGCAGTTCGCGCAGCGTTTCGCGACGAAGACGCGCCGTCCGTGCTCGGGGTCGCGGCCATCTTCGAAGAACTGACGCGCCCACACGTAGCCGAGCAGTTCTCCCATTTCGCCGGGTTGGAACATAGCCGGCGCCACTTTCAGCGCGGCCATGCGTGGACCGTGATTCCACATCTCCGCGGCGATCTCCGTCAGGGTGCGACCGCGGATGCGTCCGGCAAACGACGTATCCGAGTTGTGGCAACGCTGGCAGTCCTTTTCCCAGAACAACTCACCGCCCTTTGCGCCGAAGGTGACATTAAACTCTGGAGGGAGTTGGCGCGCCGATGGCAGATTGCGCAGATAAACGAGGAGGTCGGAGAGGTCTTGACCGCTCAGCGCGGGCCATGCGATTCGCTTGGCACTCATCGCCGCCAGCATGCGCGGCATGTGATTCCACATCGCTTCACTGAGCGCAAAGGGACGATTCAACTCGCCCCACTGGATTACGGGTGGAATGCCGGGCTGGATTTCGGCCGTCAATCCATGGCAACCGGCGCAACCGCGTTCAGCGAAGAGGCGTTTGCCGCGCGCGGCATCGCCGGGTTTTTCAAAGAAGCGGATGGAATAGAAGTAAGCGAAGAGATCCGCCGCCGATTGCTCATCGACATTGGGGCGTGCGACGTTGGCGGCCTGCATGGCGCTCCACATGGCCGGGGCGTGGTTCCACATGGTGGCGGCGAGAGAAGACGGCGTGAAGTTGCGGTCGGCCAAGCGCCCGAGATCGGGCGCGCTGGCGCCGCCACGGCCGTTCACGCTGTGGCATTGAACGCAGGAAAGCGTGATGAAGAGCTTCTCTCCGCGCGCCGATTCGGCCGTGAAGACCGGCGCCTGAGCCGCGAGGGGCGCGGCGGCCAACAGCAGCATCCACGCGCTTTTCATCTGGTGTACCTCACGCCGAGCGTGCCTAAGTTCGCGCGAAAGCCTTCATATAGGTAGAAGGCTTCGCCGTATCCGTAGTAACGCCACTCCGCGAACCAGGCCATATGCTTGCCGGTCGGGAAAATGAGCTTCGCCATCGGTTGGTAATAGGTGGTGGGGCGGCTGCCGGAGGAAATCACCATGGAGCCGCCCGCCATCAGTTGCGGCGCAAGCGCGCCGGACGAGAGATGGAAATGAAACAGCGCGGTCGCTGTGTGCCCGTTTTCCCGATAGTTCGAAGGCTCGGGCTGCAAAGTTCCCGGATCGAGATAGTTGATATCCGAGCGCAGGTCGACGCGCGAATAGCTTCCTTGGAAGTCGAATAACTTGCCGCCGGAGGGCGACCACAGTACCGAAAGCGATTCCTGGTGGAAGAGGTAGTCGTAGTTGATTCCCGGTTGGGGGTCCTGGTTGTCCAACAAACTGAAGTCGGCCGCGAAACTAAGTTCGCCGGTGGCCTGATAGCGCGCCTGCGCACGAACCTTCTGGTAGTTGTAGAGACTGGTCCGGAAGTAAGCGCCGCCGCTCGAAGCGACTTCGCCCTCGGCGGAGAAGGAAATCTTCTTCTGCGGCCGGTATGTGAATCCGCCGATGCCAACATTACGCCGCAGGTGCGTATGGTCGGAATAGGCTAAGCCCGCCGGCGGCAGCGTGACGTCATTGGCGTCGCCCCACACGTAGCGGTATCCGCCGCGCAGCGTCAGCCTCGAGGCCGCGTCGAAGAACAACATGACTTCGGCTTGGTTGTAATTCGTCGCGAGCGATGAAGCGAGTAACTCGGAAAGCTGCGTCGATGGAGTCTGCGAGCCGGTGAACGTTTGGTTCTGCGCTGAAGAGGTGGCGTTGTGCATGCGGTCGGTGAGCCAATACGGCGTGATACGTACGCGCCGCCAAGGCCGGATCTCGGAGCCGGCGCTTCCGCTGGTGTGCGGCATCTCCGCCGCCGAAGAAATCAATGCCTGCTGGCCGGTGAAGAAAAGCACCTGGCTTTGCAGAAAGAGGTTGCCGCCGTTGTACTGCTGATAATTCACGGTCGAATTCGGCTGGCTGTAGAGGAACTGGCCGTAGAAATCCATCCACGAAACTGGATTCGCCGTCAAAAGGCCTCTGGTGTAAATGCCCGCTCCGTGCGCGCCATATGCGGCCAGAAGGTCCGTCAAATATAGGGTCTGCCCGAGGATGGGCACGTACGAGTTGCCGTAATTGACGCCGCCGTCTTGATACAAAGTCTGGTCATCGCGAAACCAGGTGCCGCCCTGTTCCAGCGTGGCGTGAAAGCGTTTCAAGTCAAAGCGAACGCCGCCGCGGAAGTTGACCGTCCGGTTGTTGAAAAGAGCAGGTACTGGAAATTGGTTGCCGTTGGTGACCAGAGTGGAAACGCCTGTCCCCACGCCGGTATCGAGATCGTAGGCGGCGTAGGGCACGATCCAATTGCCCGGCAACATGGTCAGCTCGAAATGAGCCAGGCGGCGGCGGGTATCGAACGATTGTTCGTCGAGCACGATGCCGCGAGAGAGCAGCGGATCGGCATAGGACGGCAGATTGTTGAAATAGGCGATATTGCGGTAGTCTGCGTTGAAGTCGTAAAGCTTCGCCTTGCGGGCGTCGATGTGCAGCGAGGAATACGGATCGTCGCCCCAATCGTATGCACGCACGTGCATCACGTCGAACAGGCGGCTCTTGGGATCGGTAATGGTCAAATCCGTGCCAAGCAGCTTGGGTCCGGAACCGAGGTTGACGATGGAGCGATACGTCTCGAAGCTGCCGCCGACATCGGAACGCCAGCGGTATCCCACGTCGACCGAGCCCGTGACGGTGATTTCGCCCGCGGGCACGGGCGATTCCGCGGGTTTCGTCGTCGTCGGCGTTTGGGCCGAAGTCATCAACGCTGCAGCGGTCATCGACAAGATGAGGCGCTTCATTTCAGCAGGTTCCTATCGATGTAGCTGCCGTGAATTTTCTGGTGACAGACCGTGCAGTTCTGGTAGATCGGCGACCGCAGGTCGTGGAACGACGGGGGAACTACGCCGACCGTGCGAATGCCGTTGGTGGCAGGCAGATTCGCATGGCACTCCAGGCACACGAACCGCACTTCCTGGCGCGTGAGCATGCGCGGATTCACCGAACCGTGCGGCTCATGGCAGGTGGGGCAGCCTTCAAAACGCACCGGGGCGTGATCGAAGGCAAAGGGGCCGCGTTTCTCGCCGTGGCAGGTGAAACAGCCCGGCTCGTTGGCGGCGAACGCCTGTTGCGCGGCGGGCTGCATGCTTCCGTGCGGGTTGTGGCAATCGACGCAACTCATGGCGCCTTCCGGCAGCTTGTGATGATGGGGCTTTTGAAATTGGGCCCACACGTTGAGATGGCAACTCGAGCACAGCGTGTTGATCGCTGTGGCGCCGTGAGGTACGAGGCCCATCGGCCCATCGGCGTGCATCTTGTGGCAGGTAGTGCAGGCGATCTGGTTCTTCGCATGGCTGCTCGCCAGACGCCCGACGTGCGTGGGCTCGTTGAGGTGGCAGTTCATGCAGATCTTGTCCGCCGCCGCCGCGGCCAGCTTGGCGGGCTGCCGGATATCGTCGGCCGAGGCCGTCTCCGTATGCTTTTGCCCCGGCCCATGGCAGGACTCGCAGGCTTGGCCGGCAAAGCCGCGGCGCTTATCGGTCTCTACGCCGGCATGCGGGCTCTTCAGGAACGCGTTGAAAATGTCCTCGTGGCAGGTCTGGCACACCGCCGACCCGGCGTAAGCAGGAGCGACCGGGGCCTGTCCAGCGGGGGCCTGTCCGGCGGCCGAGCATGCAGCCGCGAAGAATATGACCGGCAGCGCCCACGCAGGGTTAATACTGCGCATGCACCTGCCCGACCGAAAACGCACCGGCGGTTCCGTGGCAAACCACACAACTTTCGCCGAGGTATGTCGTGTTCGCCAGGAAGTGCGACGCTGAAGGCAGATCCAGGTGGCATCCCGAGCAGGCTGATGAAACGGGCTGGATCGGATTGATAGGACCCTGCGGATCCACGACCGCGTTCAATCCGGTGGGGAGATTCTGCTCGCTGCCGCCAACATGACACATCGAGCAATTCGCCAGATCGAGCGGCTGACCTGTCGGCGTCAGAGCCGGAAAGAGCGTGCCGCTGAAATCGTTGTGGCTGCCTCCGAAGCCTACAACTACATAGGTACGGTTCACGGCCTGCATATTGATGCCGTAGTGGACGCGGTGCACTAGGAGGTTGAAGTTGATGCCCTGCGGCGGCGCGGCTTTATCGGCGGGAACGGTGGCAGCGGCGCGCGTCGTGGCGTCCGTATTCGATGGGTTGTGACACATCACGCAGTATTCGGTGTTACTGCGGAGCGTTCCATGCAAAGAGAGCGCAACGTGGCAGGTATTGCAATTGCCGAGGGCCACGACCGAACGCCGCTTCACTAGCGGCGAGCCATCCACGGAGAAATAACTCACCGGGTTCAGCGCTCCGTATTGCACGGTTTGCTGCGATGTCGTCCCCGGCAGCACGGTTTCCGTGCGCCGCGCCTCTCCACCGATGGCATAAGTGCCCGCCGCCTTCGCCGGAACGACATTGGTGAAGTTGTAAGTGCAGTTACCGTTGGAGTCGCACTTCGATGCGGCCAGCGCGCTTTCGGTGACATAGCCGGGGGTGCTCGTCGAGGTCCCGAAGATGGTGTACCCGTAGTCCGTGGTCGGTCCGGCCATGGTGAATGAGAGCGAACCAAGCGCCGAAAGCGGAACGCCCTTCTTGTTGGCGTCGGTCAGCGTGAAGGCCACTACCGGGCCGCTTCCGGCGTTGGTATTGGTGACACTGGTAATGCTGAAATTGAGGCCCGACAACATCATGTCTGGATTTTGCGGATACGTGGCGGCCGTATCGGTGGGCACAACATGCGCGCCCAGAATAGAAGCGTCGAACGGAAGCTCGCCTTGGGGAATGTGGCAGGTGGCGCAGAGATTGTCGTCGAACTGGGGGCCGCCGGGGTGATTCTGACCGGTGGCGAAATTGACGTCGTCATGGCAGGAACCGCAGGCCACGCGCGTGGGGTTCGTCAGGAACGCCGTGGCTTGCGCGGCGCCGGTATTTTGCTGATGGCAGACGGCGCAGCGGCGGGGGTCGGCGGGGTCGACGACTTTGGAATAATCGTTGGTCCCGAAGCTGGTGGTAATTGAGTAAGTGCCGCCCGCCACGACGCTCGGCAACTGCGATCCCATGTGAATTTTGTGAATAAAGAACTTGAAGTCGACGGTGAGGCCGGTGTTGGGGTCGATGTTCTGCGGCGTATGGCACATGACGCATAAATTGACGCCGCGGCGGGATCCGCCGTGAGCGGAGAGCTGATCGTGGCATTGATTACAGCTTGACGTCTCGATGACGTCACGCGTGTGAGTGACTTTGCCGCCCGCCGGAATGAAATTGAAGGTGGTGCTGGCGTAATTCGTGCCTAAGTTGAACGCCGTGAGGTTGCGCGAGCCATAAATTCCGATGCTATGCGTCGCGGTCTTGTCGAAGCTCGCCGGCGCCTTCGTCTTGAAGACATATTGATAGGCGCCGTTGCCAAGCGAAGTGAGGGTTCCACCGGAATCGGCCCCGGGCTGCTGCGTCGACGAGATCAACGTTCCGCTCGCGGCGCGCGTGGTGTATGCCGTGTATTGCTCCTGGCCATTGGGCAGTACTGCCGCGACGAAGCTGGTCGAGATCGTGCCTGGCGTGGTCACACCGGCGCTATCCAGAGGCAGGCTACTGGGGTCGGTGAGCGTGTACTGCGCGGTGATGCCGCCGTCCGCGGCAACGGTGGCGCCGGTTACAGTAATTACCAAACCCGGGTGCACAAACTGCACTGTCTGATCGTCCGCATAGAACGCCTTTTCATGAGGAGTGAAATGGCGGCGCTCCTGCGCCCCTGTGATGCTCACCGCAATTACTGCGATAAGTCCAATGGTTCGCGCCCCAATGCGTTGTCTCATAAGTTGCACCTGCGCGTTATCACGCAACTCTGCGCGCTTTGGCTCAGGTCATTGGGCCGGTGCAGCGGCGCAGGGATCATTGCATCATTTGTAGCTGAGCGTTGATTTGCGCTAACCGGCACGAAATAAACGAGCAAACGATTGGCTTCTCTTCGCCACGGTTGAAATATCGTGAGAGATTTCATCGCCATTGCGCCAGTACCTTGCAGACTTGCGGCCATAAGGGGCTTTAGCACCAAAAGCGTCAGACGGCGCCGCATCCAAACCGCGTATCCTCCCCCAATGGGTGAAATGACGACGGCGCTGCGGTAGGCGGCCCAATCGTGGTTCCTCGCTGTTGATAAATCAGGCTCCGCGTGCGGCGATGGAATTGCACGTTTTGAATGCAAGATGAGATCGATGGAGCTCGACATGCGGACCGGCTTATCAGATGAGCTAAGGATGTCGAATGAGGCGTCCTCCCTCTTTGCGGAAACGCGGGAGGTTCTTGAGCGGCACGCCGTTCTGCGCACTCAACTGGCGAGGGCGGACGAACTGGCTGCTTCGGTGGTGATCGTGCAGAGACCGCCGCTATGCCGGGTTCTGCTGCCGCTCCACCGCTTATTTCAAGAGTTCAGCGCGGAGCTGGAATCGTATCTAGGCCTCGAGGAAAACGCCCTTTTCCCGGATTTGTTGGCGTCCTTTGGCAGCCGGCTTCCGGCGGGAGACGTGATCGAGACGGTGCGCCTGCTCAAGCACGGACAGGAAGCCCTTTCACGCGTGCTCTCGGAAATGTGCGAGCTGACGCAAGGGTTCCAGCCGCCGGAGGGCGTTTGCCTTTGCTATGTGGAGTTACTCGATGTTCTCCGGGCGATCCAAACGGAGTTGCTGCTCGAGTTTCACCGCGAGCGTGAAGCGCTATTTCCTCAGGCGCTGGCCTGCGTCGAGGCGTTAATTACGTAAGTTGGAGGTGTCTTATGTTAGTCAAGGACGTCATGGTAAGCCGGGTAGCGGTTTGCTGGCCGGAAGCTAACCTTGCGGAAGTGGCGGCTATTCTTTGGGAATCGCAATGCGGCTCCCTACCGGTAGTCGACGATAACGGCCACGTGGTCAGCGTCATTACGGATCGCGACATGGCGATCGCGTTGGGCACGCGGAATATGCGCGCGTCCGATGTGAAGGTAAAGGACGTCGCGCCGCCTCGCGTCTTCACCTGCGCGCCGAATGAGGATTTTGAGAGTGCGCTGAACACGATGGTCACGCAGAATATACGCCGGTTGCCGGTGGTCGAAGACGGAAAGCTAGTCGGCGTACTCTCGATCGACGACCTGGCGCGTGGCGCGAGCGAATGGCCGGGCGAGGGCGATATCCCCCAAGGCGAGATCATTGTGGCAATACGCAAAATTCTTTCGGCGCGCACGCGCGGGCATGCCCGCCGTCCAGCCGAAGTCATGGCTTCGCGCGCCTGAGAGAGCGCGGGCCTGACGGCGTTTCCGCTATTGCCGAGCGCGTGACGCAGTGCCGGTGTGCGGCATGGATGGATTCCAGCCCTCTGCCGGGTTGAAGTCCGTCATGCCTGACGCGATGTCTCCGGTCTTCTCGCCCAAATCTTTCTGGTAGACCGCGCCATCTTTGCCGACAGCGAACGTCATGATCCCCGAGTTTCTGTAATCCGCGGGATAGGCCACGATCGCGAAGCCACGAGTCATGTTTCCATCCACTATGTCGCCGGGCCGGGAAAGGACGCGATAGTAGTAGCCGTCGAAGAGCAGCGGTTTGTCGCCAGAACTGGATGCCGCGACCTTGGCGAAATCGCCCAGCTCGCCGAGCGGGCTCGCGGTTTGATCGTCCGCGACGGGCCAGTAGAGACCATCGTGCTTGCCCGGGTCACTCACGAACTTGCGCGCGTACTGCTTGACCTTGCCGCCATCGCGAGCCTGGCTGAAGTATTGCCGCTGTGCGTTCGCGGCGGCTTCGCAGGCGGCCATGGCGGTCAACTCGCCTTTGCCGATGCGGCGCGCCGTTACCTCGTCCTTGCCGGCTGCGGTGTCGAAAGACCATCGGCCGGCGGAGTCCTGGCCCAACGGGATCGGGAAAGCGTAGTTATCGGCGCCGACATAGAGCGTCTCGCCGCCGGCCTTGATCTTTCCCCAACGATTCATCTTGTTGTACGCGGTGACGAAGTCCTGCAGAGCGGCCCGATCGCGCGCCGCATCGCCGGTGAACAGGATGTCGGCTCCATCCGGGCCGAAAATCTCGAGCAGCGCAGCGCGGTCTCCTGACTGCGCGGCTGCCAGCAGCGCCGCGCCCGCGCTCGACGGCGAGTCGAAAGTCTTGGGCGCCGCGTTTTGCGCCACGGGTTTGGGCTTTTGGCTGCACGCCGCGAGCACGGCGATCAGCGTGAAGATCAGAATCCTACGATGCGAAGCGAAGTGCGACATACATTCCTCCATGGGCTGCCGTCTAGCGCCGGAACCCGCCGCCGTGGAAACCGCCGAAGTGACCGCCGCCAAATCCCCCGCCGGCGAACCGGCCGCCGCCGAATCCACTGGAGTGCATGCTGCCCCAGCCCCGAGAGCTGTCGGCCCGCGAGGACCAACCGCCTGATCCGCCGGAGTGATCGCCCATGCCGCTGAACGCGTTCGATTTTCCAAAGGCGCTGTCATCGTGAGCCCAGGAATCGGCGTGGCTCGCGTTCATGTTCCGATCCGCCTGATTGACCTCGCCGGCCCGGTTGGCGCTCCCGTTGAAGTTGTTCACCGTGGTCTTGTTGTATTCGTTGTGGTTGTACTCGTCGTGGTTATACTCGCTGTGGTTATAGGCGTTGTTATAGCCGTAACCGTCGTGGTAGCCGCCGTTGTAATAGCCGCCGTGCCAAGCGGCGTTTCCATAAAAGGTGTTGTGGTTGTACACCACGGCGCCGCCATGCCAGTCACAATTCCAGGAACTCCATCCCCAACTGCTGCCGCCCAACATCGCGCCAACGGCGATTCCAGCGCCGAAGCCGAGGATGCCGGCTGCCGCCACGTCACCGGCCGTATAACCCGGAATCACGTAAGGCGTGCCATAAATAACCGCCGGATTATATTCCGGGACATAGACGACCTGCGGATTCGTAGGTTGAATCACGATAGTATCGGGCGCCTGTTGAACGACCGTAATCTGGGGCGTCGACTTGAGATTGCCTGCCGCTTTGGCTTTGGCGCGCAACCGCTGAATAGCCGACATCACATCCGATGGCTGGTTGTGGTATGCCTCGCCCAGCGAAGAGGTCCAGGTTAAATTCTTCGCCATATTGTCGAGGACCGACGGAAATTCGGTGAGCGCCTTCACGCTCGAACCCCAGGATTGCTTGTCGACTTCCTTCACCAGCGATTTTCCCGAGAGGTTCTGGTGTTCGTGCAGCCAGTAGTCCGCGATCGCCACCTGGTCGGGAAACGTCGCGGCGGCCAACACTTGCGCGACGAGCGCGTCCGGATAGAGCGCGATCGGCGCCACTAAAGCGTCGAGTTCGCTCGCGCTTCTCGGCGCGCCGTCAGCGGCTCCGCTCGGCGCATTTTCCTGAACCGGCTGAGTATCTTGATATCCGTACGCTGAGGCGGCAATTAGAACAAAGCTGAGCCCCACCGCCAGGACTTTCGTGGTTTCTCTCACCATCATTTGCCCACTCCTATGCGGCACCGCGACTTCTCGCGATGCAAGATGCCAGTGGGCCGCGACGGATTGATTTTGGGTGGTGGGTAGCGAGGCTGAATGTGAGTTTCCGCGCACCGGTAAGCCGGAGGGGGCGGGCCCTCCGGGTGCGCGATTGATATACTTCTCCACCATAGGAACCCCCATGAAGCAATTCGACATCTCGCGCCGCCGGTTTGCTCAAATCGCCGGAACCGTGGCGGCCGCGCGGCTCCCTCTACACGGCGCCGATGCAATGACCGCTCAATCGGTGGCGCAGCGCATCCAGTCCGCTCTTGGCGGTGAATGGCCGGCTACCGGACTGGACGGATTCAAAGCCGGCGATTCGAATGCGGCGGTAAAAGGAATCGCCACGACCGCGATGGCCACCATGGCCGTCCTGAAGGAAGCATCGAGAACCGGCGCCAACCTGGTCATTTCCTACGAGCCGACATTTTTCGGCCGCCAGGAGGCGCCATCGTCCCCCGAACCCGCGGGGCGCGGCCCCGGCCGGGGCCCTGGCGGCATCGCCGCGGACGATCCGGTGTACAAAGCCAAAAAAGAGTTCATCGAGAAGAATGGGCTGGTGGTGTTCCGCCTGCACGACCACTGGCAGTCGCGCAAAGAGAACGACATGACCACCGCTCTCGCCGAGTCTTTAGGGTGGGCGAAAAATCGCATCAAGCCCGACGACATCGTTTACGAAATTCCCTCCGCGAGCGCGGAAGATATTGTCGCGCTCATCCGCAAGAAGCTGAATTTGCGCGGAGGCCTGCGCGCGGTGGGCAACCGCAAAGCCGTGGTGCGGCGGGTGATGTTGTATCCCGGGGCGATGGCGCCGCCCATCATGTGGCAACGCTACTCCGAAGTCGACCTGATCGTCGCGGGCGAAGTGCGCGAATGGGAGAACACGCATTACGCCGCCGACATCTTCACCGTTGGTGAGAATCGCGGTCTGGTGACCGTCGGACGCGTCGCCTCGGAAGATCCGGGAATGCGCGCATGCGCGGCGTGGCTGAAGACGGTGGTCAAGGAAGCGCCGGTGCGTTGGATTTCGGCCGGCGATCTCTACTGGAGGGCGACGTAATGACGGCGCGTGAGGTAGTCGATCTCATTAAGAAAAACGTGGGCGTACCGTGGAATGACCGGTCGTACCGCGACACGTTCAAGCTGGGTAATCCCGACACCACGGTTAAAGGCATCGCCACCACGGTCATGGTGACCTTTGACATGCTCAAGCGCGCCAACCAGGCGGGCCTGAATATGGTGATCTCGCACGAGGACACGTTCTGGAACGACCGCGACGACACCGCGGATCTGACGTCAAACCCGCTTTACAAGATGAAGACGGATTTCGTGAAGCAGAATGACATGGTCATCTGGCGGATTCACGATCATATGCACTCCATGCACCCGGACTACACGGTGGTGGGCTCGCTGCGCTCGGTCGGCATCAAAGGCGGCGAGGACGCCGTGATGCGGCCTCGCGTGTTTACCATCCCCGAGACCACCTTCGGCGAGTTCGCATCGCAAGTGAAGCGCCTCACGGGATCACGCGCGTTTCGCTGTGTGGGAGACCCAAAGGCAAAGGTGAGCCGGATTCTCCTTGGGCCTGGCTATGCTACGCCGAGAATGAGTACCGAGGCGGATGTGATCATCGGCGGTGAGCAGCAGGAAGCCGACGGGGGCTTCGACGACGGCGAGTATGCGGCTGACGCGGCATCGTTGGGCATGCCGAAAGGCCTAATCCTGCTGGGTCACGTGGTTTCCGAACAGCCGGGCATGGAAGACTTCGGGAAGTGGATGCAGACGTTCATCAAGGATGTGCCCATTCGGTTTGTGCCGGCCGAAGAGCCGTTTTGGACGTAGCTCTTATACTCTGACCACGCGGAAGGTTCCACTTCGCTGAAACGCGCCGACGTGCGCGGGGTGTCCATCGAACAGGCGCTCTATCGCTACGACGGCTGGCGTCGCGCGGCTGCGCCCGTGAAGATGTGAACGCACGCGTCCATCCGCACAACACCGTCTTGTTGGTGCCGGGAAAAGCGCTCCGTCACGGATCGGCGCGCTTCAGCCAGCGCCTCGTCACCTGCTTCAGCAAGCAGTTCAGCGAATGAAGAGAAGGATGCGATTGCGAAATTCGCCGCCTCCGCGGCTGGCAGCCCGCCGCCAATCGGAAACTCGCCGCGCCAGTCGCGCACATCGAGCTCGCCATAACCGGCCCGATCGAGCAGCGTGAGCAACTTTTCGGCCTCGGCATATCGAAACGGCCCCGGCGCTTCGGGATCGCGCGGCGGCAACTCGATGATTTCGGCCACCGCTTGGCGTACGCTGGTGATCCACGGATTTTCGTCCTGACTGCCCCACGCCGCGAAGGCGAACCGGCCGCCCGGCGCCAGCCAGCGGACCAGATTGGCGAAGGCGGCAACGGGATCGTCAAAGAACATGATGCCTAAGCGCGAGACCAGCCGGTCATAGGGCACGTCGGGCGCAGCCCCCTTCGAGACGTCGGCAATTTCAAATGCGATGGCGCGCGCATCGGATGGTTTGCGGCTGCGCGCCAATTCGATTAATGCCGGAGAGAGATCGAAGCCGTGAACCGCGCTTCCCACGGGCGCCCGGCGGAGGATCTCCAGCGTCGTCCCACCGCCGCCGCATCCGATATCGACGATGCGGCAAGGTGCGTCGAGTTTCAGCGCGCGAATCAGAGGTTCATCCACAGCCGCCAGCATCGCTTCGGTGCCAGCGAGATGGACGAGCCATTTCTCGCCGCGCGCGGCGGTCCAGTCGGCGGCTGTGGGGCTCTGGTTCACGATTTCAGGCTTGGGGCGCAGAAGCGTTCAAAGGCTTCCTTAAGAACCGCCGCAATTTCCCAGGGATCGCGTCGCTCAATCTCGCTGCGGTGCAACATATAAACAGGCTTGCCATCACGAAATAGAGCCATGGACGGCGACGAAGGCGGATATGGCGACAAAAGCGCGCGCAAGTGCGCAACAGCGGCTTCGTCTCCACCGGCGAACACGGTGGCAACTTTCGTGGGCCGCATCGGATGCTGGAGGGCGAGACCGACTGCCGGCCGGGCCCGGCCCGCGGCGCACCCGCAAATGGAATTCACAACCATGAGCACGGTCCCGCTCTGGGGCCCAAGAAGTTGGTCCACATCTTCCGGAGTCCGTGCTTCTTCAACGCCGTATTGGGTGAGATCGCTCCGCATCGGAGCGATGAATTGTTCAGGGTAGGGCACGATGTGATTCTACCCCGAGCCTCCTAATCATTGCGCCCGTTGGGCCCTCAGGCTTCGAATATGAGCTTTGACGTCATCGCTGATGTCGATGCTGCCAACCGCGTCGCCCATGCGTGGACTTACTACGTAAAAGAGCTCTTCCAGGCCGGCAGCCTGGCTCGAAATCGAACGCGTCGTCGAATCGCCGTGCTGGATGAACCGCCGGGCGTCTTCTTCCCCAAACCAGTCCTGAGCGTCGATCTGCGTATCCAATTCCGCAAGCCCCTCATTGCGGAGATCCAAAGTGCCCTCTTCTTTCTCGCTCGACGCAGAGCCGTTCACGGCGCGCATCGCTATATAGAACCAGTGAGCAAATTCGTGGACGAGCAAGGCTCGCACGGCGGCATGATCGGTACAAAGAGCGGTGGGCGCGGGAATCTGCACGCCGAAGTAGGCGCCGTCGCTCTGGCGCAACGCTGTGACGCGGCCGCAAATCAGGGCGCGCTCACGCGTCCAAATGTAGGGCACTACTTCGACCGGCGGCATCGTCGCGACCTTGGCCGCCTGCGCGATTTCCGCCCGGATTGACGCGACCCTTTCGACGCCTTTCACAAGCCTCGCCAGCGGAGGATCCGCTGAAATCGGAAGGCGGCCACCTGCGAGCCAGACGCCGCCGTAGCGGGTAGGCGTAACGGTTTTCATCAGTCCCCTTTTGGGCGCCCCGGTTTCTGGCTCAGGTGCGGTGCCAGATCGGCGCCCTAATCTATTTTCACTGGTGGGGTGGCCCAATTGGGTGGGAGGGCTTTGCGCGCGGTCTAATTCTCGATTGGTTTCGGTTCGATGTGATCGATCACCAGCACCTGCGCCGGCCGCTTCGTACGTTCCAGCTTGAGGCCGAGTTGTTTTTCCATGGCTTCGAACAGCGAAATCGCTCCGTTGGGATCGGATGCCTCATTTACGCCTGCTGCCCCGCCGTCGCCTCCGCGGCCGCCGCGCCCCGGTCCGCCCACCATGCCGGCGCCGCTGAAATTCAACGTGAAGTCGAACGCGCCTTCGATGCCGGTTTCGTCATAGACCGTTGCGCCCTGAATGTAGCCGCCAGCCATCATCGGCAGGTTTTGGGCGAGCTGTTTCATCGTCATGCTCTCGCCAGTGACCAGCCGTCCAGCGGCGGGGTTTACGATTCGCGGGTCTTTTCCATCGGGTCCTGGACCCTCGTGAAAACCGGTGCGATTCGCGGGGTCCGCCTTCTTCATCTTCGGCTTCAGCGCGGTGAGCACAAAGGCCGTGGATGGCCGCTCCTCGGTGTGGAACTGAATCTTGAAGCGCTCGATCAGGAGATTGCGCAACATCACATTGATCGAATCCTGATCGATGGTCTCGAAGCGCGGACCTTCCGCCACGCCAGACGTGGCGCCGGGCTCGGGCCCATAGGTACGCGCCTCGGCGACGATGTCGTAACGGTCGCCATCGACGAACTTCGGCGCATCCACAATCAGATCCTGGCTGAAAAGATTCCAGCCCCGCTGGATCAAGCCCCTGAGCGTGATGCCCTGGATGTTCACGCGGCCGCCGCGCTGCGGACGGAAATTGCCGAAACGGAAATCCGGCGGCGTAGGTTTGATAACAGCGACTTCGAACTCGGTTGGCAGAGACGGCAGGTTCAGGGTCATCCCTGGCGGGTTCGGAGTGGGCGTCTGATTCACGCTGTCAATGACCGTGACCGGCATCGGAATCTCGCGTTTGTCCAGCTTCAGGCCCAGTTGCTTCTCCAGCGCATCGCCGAACGAGATGCGCTCAGCGGCAGCGCCCATCGACAGCGGTCCGTTTAGATTAAAGGAGAACTTGAGATCGAAATCCCAGGCGCCTTTGAGCGCCGTTTCGTCGGAGACCGGATTAGGGCCCACGTTCGCACCCACAAATCGCTGCAGCCCCGCGGCGAAAGCGGACATGGTCATATTGCGGCAGTTGTATTGGATGAGGTTGCCGGGGAGAATGCTGAGCGTGGTCACCACGCCGTCGGGGCCGCTCATCATCAGTCTGCCCCCGCCCTCGCCCGCGGGCGAGTTTTGCCCTTTGCACCCGCTATCGCCATTGCCGTCCGCCTCTTTGAGATGCAGCTTTTTACCAGGCGCCGCGACCAGTGCGAAGGCGGGCATGGGTTTTGTATCGTTGCGAACTTTAAGATCGAAACGGTCGGCGAGGAGCTGCTGAAGCATTAACCGCAATTCGGCCGTGCTCGCGCCCGCCGGCGCCTTCGCTAGAATGTCGAAGCGGTCAAGTCCGGCCCAGTTGGGGCCGCCGACGATCTTGTCGGGCTGAACGCTCCATCCCAGGCGGATCAGATCCAGTATGGTTGCCTTGCGGATTTCAAAGCGGCCGCCGCCCACGAAAGGCCCCTGCATGTAGTTATCGCGGATGTTTGCGCTCGGCGCGCTGACATGAACATCGGCGCCTTCAAACCGGGGGGTGTCGGCTGCTTGTGCGGATGCCGCAACATACAATATGGCCGCCACGGCGGGACAGACCACTGCTCGCGTCATTTTCGCCTCCATCGGGTAACTTGAAGTTTAGACGCCGGAAACAGCGATTTTGTCGAGAGAATTTGTTTCTAATTGCCCGCCGGCTTCTCCACGTGATCGATGACGTAATATTCCACCGGCCCCTTCTGCGCCTCCAGCTTCAGCCCCAGCTGCGCTTTCAACGCGTCGAAGATGGATGGGCGATCCAGAAGATCGGGCGGAAGATTCGCTTTGTCAAATCCCGGCGGCAGCTGCGGCATAAAAGACAAAGTGAAATCGTAGTATCCGGGAAGCCCGGTTTTGTCGATCACCTGCCGGTCGTCGTTCCGAAGCACCTGCCCCAGCCAGTAGCATAGGTATTCCATGGGAACTCTCTTCCCAACGGTGATGCCGCCCGCGCCGCCTCCAATCGGAATCTCGAAATCCTGCGGGCTTTGATTGAGCTTCATTTTCAATCCCGATTTATCCACCATCAGGGCGTATACCGGACCCTCTTTGATCTCCTTGTGGAATTGCAGCTGGAACTCGTCCGCCAGCAGATTCTGAAACATCTTGTGCAGATCGTCCAGGCTGTACGTTTTGTCGGCTTTCGCCTCGACATCCCACAAGTCGGTATCGAGCCAACCCGGGCCGCCCGTGACATGCTGCATTGGCATCCGGTACATCAGACTGATCATCAGCCGCACCGTCGCGCCCACGGCGTCATACCCCTGGCCGGCGGGCTTCGGTTTGATCCCGCCACCGCGCCCTCCCGGCTTGGCCGGTTTGATCGAAGCCACTTCAAACGTCAGTCTTTTTTCCTGACCGGCAAGGAGAGGCGCAAACATCAGGGCGATGGCCAGCGTCATCCGCATGCGAACCATGTTTACATGACTCCGGCTGGAGCGAAAATGTTTCCGTTGTCAGCGTCGAATCGCGTCGTAGAGGCTTGCGAGCGCCACGTGGGCTGAGAAATACTTCTTAGCGCCCTGGAGGCATCGCCGGGCGTGTTCCGCATAGCCCAACTCTTTCACCCGTTCCAGGTTGGGGATTTCCAGCGAATACGGAACTTCCGGCATCCGCCTGACAATCGCGGCAATATCGATAGCGCCTTCGCCGGGATACAGCCGCGCTTCCCGGCCATCGTGGATCAAGCCTTCAACCGTGGCTGGAATTTGCCTTGGTGCGTCACAGATATGGGCGAAGTGGAACCATTCGCGCGGCACGGCGGCCAACTCCTCCAGCTTGACGCGCGAGCGATCGAAGTGCAGCACATCTACGAGCAGGCCGAGGTTCGGGCGGTTAACCGCGCGGCACACGCCTAAGGCCTCCTGCAGGTTCGTGACGCTGGCCCAAGTCACGAATTCAAGGCTCACGCTAAGACCGGCTCTTTCCGCCAACTCGCAAAGCTCAGTGATCGATTCGCGCGCGAACGTTCGATCCTTGGTCCAGATACTGGCGATGACGCGGCGGGCGCCAAGGCCGGCAGCCGTCTCGAGGGCGGGCGCGTAGGACTTCACATCTACGCCGTCCGCAATCCGAGCGAGCTCGATGTCGTGGAGCTTGAGCCCCGTCGCGGCCAGCGCGGCGCGAGTTTCCCGCAGCATGGCAGGGTTGCGAGCCAGATCGTAGTTCGGCTCATTCGCCAGACCCATGTAAATGATGCGGTAGCTGACGAAATCGTAACCGGCGCGAGCCGCGATATGAGTGGCTTCGGCCGGCGTACAGCCCAACACCGTCAGGTGGGCCAGGCTGAACTTGCGCGTCGTGGTCCCGCGCGGCTTACCGCGTGACTCATCCTGCCACGCCGACCGCGATGACAACGTCCCGGCAGAAACCAGCGCAGCCAGTGTCTTCAGCAGCGTTCTACGATGAACGATTTCGTTCCGCATATCGAAAGGTTTTATTGCATTTTGAACTGACCAGGCATCGGAAGCTCCATTAGTGATTTCATTATCCGGGGGTGACGCGCGAGTGGCAACAAGCGGACGCGATGTTTTGCCGTAACGTGGCAGTAAATCCGCTCTTTTGGAGGCTCGTTAACCCTTTGTAACTTCTATCACCGAAAGAGTGGAGTAGGATTAACAGAAATATGAAGATACGGGGGACGGAGAGACGAGCGTCCCGCGACGCCCGGCCTCGAACCGGAGCGAAACGGGAAACCGCCGCTCTCAACGACAAGGCGCCTGAGCCCGGCGCTGCCGTGGCGGGCGTTCCGGTGGTGGGCATAGGGGGCTCCGCCGGCGGCCTGGAGGTTTTCAAGAGTCTGCTGGCCGCTCTGCCCGCCGACACGGGCTTGGCCTTTGTCTTAATTCAACACCTCGATCCGCGGCACCACAGCTTGCTGGCCGAGATTCTGGCGCGATCGACCCCTATGCCGGTTCGTGAGGCGGTCGACGGCATGGCGGTGGAGGCCAACCGCGTATACGTCATACCGCGAAACGTTGATCTGACCATCGCGCGCGGGGCGTTGAACCTGACTCCACGCACGCAAGAGCCGGGATCGCACATGCCCATCGACCGGTTCTTGAGGTCTGTCGCCGACGATTACGGAAGCAGGGCGATCGGGGTGATCCTTTCCGGGACCGGTTCGGACGGCTCGTCCGGCGTGGAGGCCATCAAGGCAGCGGGGGGTGTGACGTTTGCGCAGGATGCGGCCACCGCAAAGTTCACCACCATGCCGCAGGCCGCCGTGTCCACCGGCTGCGTGGATTTCATTCTGCCGCCCGCAGGCATTGCGGCCGAGCTAGTGAGAATTGGCCATCACCCTTATATCGCGGATGCCTTACGCACGCAGCCTGAGCAAGCGCCGGCCGGCGACCAGGAGCGGTTCGGCGCCATTCTGTCCATTCTGCACGGCGCAACCGGCATCGATTTTTCGCTTTACCGCGAGAAGATGATCAAACGCCGTATCCTGCGGCGCCTCGCTTTGCTCAACATTAACGGCCTCGCGGAGTACAGCAGGCTGCTAGAGAACGACCCCACCGAGTTGACCGCTCTGCAACGGGACTTGCTCATCGGCGTGACCAGCTTCTTCCGCGACCCGGAAGCGTTCGAGAGCCTGAAGAAAGTCGTCTTCCCCCGGATGCTCCAGGGCCGCCCCGCCAAGGCGGGGATCCGTATCTGGGTGGCAGGTTGCGCCACGGGAGAAGAGGCCTTTTCGATCGCTATATCGTTGCAGGAATATCTGCAGGAAACGGGCGCCGCTTTTCCGGTGCAAATCTTTGCGTCCGACATCAGCCAATTCGCAATCGAAAAAGCCCGCACCGGCAGGTACCTCGAGAATATCGCGGCCGATGTTACCCACGAGCGCTTAAACCGCTTCTTCACCAAGGTCGAAGGCGGTTATCAGATCAACAAGGACCTGCGTGAAATGTGCATCTTTACGCGGCATAATCTGCTCGACGACCCGCCTTTTTCGAAGCTGGACCTGATCACTTGCCGTAATGTGCTGATCTATCTGGCAGGCGTGCAGAAGGACATTTTGCCGCTGTTCCATTACGCGCTCAAACCGTCCGGGTTTCTCATGTTGGGCGCGTCGGAGGCGATGGCGTCCAGCGACCTGTTTTCGGCGGCGGACCGCGAGCGCAGAATCTATTCCAGGCGGGAAATCCCGGTGAAGCCAGCCTTATTTCATGCGCCCGCCCGTGATTTACGCCGGAGCCCGGCGGCTGGCGCCGGAGGGGCAGCGGCGGAGCCGCGGGATTTGTGGAACAGCGCGCTGGTGCGAAAAGAGGTCGATCGCATCCTGCTGTCGAAGTACAGCCCAACCGGAGTAGTGGTGGACGAAGACCTGGAAGTCCTCGAGATCAGAGGCAAGGCAAGCCCTTACCTCGCGCTACCGGCTGGAAAAGTCAGCTTCAATCTGGTGAAGCTGATTCCCGATACCGCACTGTTTCTGGAGGCCGTGAAGCTGATCCAGCAGGTGCGGAAAAACGGCGAGCCGGCGCGGCGCGAGCGCATACCGTACGAACACGACGGCAATCTGAGTGAGTTGACCGTGGAGGCGGTTCGCCTGGAATCCGGGCGAATGCGATCGGTCCTGGTGCTCTTCGAACCCCTGGCGGGCCGGACAGAACGCGCGGCCGCGGACAGCCCCACCAAACGCGATGTCCGGTATCGCCAGATCGCCAGGCTGAAACAGCAACTCGCGGAGGTGAAAGAGACATTTATTTCGGCGATGGAAGAGCAGCAGACATCCAGGGAAGAAACCCAGAACATGACCGAGGAGGCGCTTTCGGCCAACGAGGAACTGCAGAGTCTCAACGAGGAACTGGAGACCGCCAAGGAAGAGCTGCAATCCACCAACGAAGAGCTGATCACGGTCAACGATGAATTGGCCACCAAAAACACGGCGCTCGCGCAGGCGCGGGACTTTGCGATGTCGATCGTGGAGACCGTCCGCCAGCCGTTATTGGTGCTCGATATCGGTTTACGGATCAAGATGGCGAATCGGGCCTTTTACCGGACGTTTCAAGGGTCGCCGCAGGAAACCGAGGGGCAACTCATCTTTTCGCTATCGCAGGGCTGTTGGGACCTTCCCGGCCTGCGCAATTCGCTGGACGGGCTTTTGAAGGGCGGCACTTCATTCCCGGATTTCGAAGCCGAACAGGACTTTCCAACGATGGGCCGCAAAAGCCTGGTGTTTGGCGGCCGCCGCATTAAACATCTCAACGTGATTCTGGTGGCCATTGATGATATTACCGAACGCAACCTGGCCCAGCGGGAGCTGCGTAAAAGCGAGGAACATCTTCGCCAATCGCAGAAGATGGAGGCCATCGGCCGGCTGGCCGGCGGCATTGCCCACGACTTCAACAACCTGCTCACGGCCATTATCGGTTACAGCAGCCTGCTTCAGGACAGGTTGGCGGGCGACGAGTCCGCCACTCACCACGTGCTGGAAATCAAGACTGCCGCAGAGAGGGCGGCCTCCCTAACGCAGCAGTTGTTGGCGTTCAGCCGACGTCAGGTGCTTCAACCGAAGGTGCTCGACTTAAATACGGTCGTCGCCGAGTTCGGCCGGATGCTTCGCCGTCTGGTAGACGAGCGGATCACGATCGTCGTCAATTGTGAGCCAACTCTCTGGCAAGTGAGAGCCGACCCTGGCGAAATTGGCCGCGCGATCATGAACCTTTCGTTGAACGCGCGGGACGCGATGCCCGAGGGCGGCACACTGACCATTGAAACGGGGAACGTGACTCTGACAGCGTCCGAGGATCTGTTTCCGCAGTTGGCGCCCGGCCGCTACACGATGATGGCCGTGCGTGACACCGGGGTTGGAATAGGTTCGGAGGCGCAGGCGCATATCTTCGAGCCGTTCTTTACGACGAAAGAGACAGGCAAGGGAACGGGCCTGGGCCTCGCCACCGTTCTGGGAATTGTGGAACAAAGCGGCGGCGCCATTCGCTGCGAGTCTGAACCTAGCGGTGGAACAACTTTCAGAATCTACCTGCCGGCGTTATCCGAGGCGTTGGCCGAAGGACTGTACCCGGTTGCCAGCCTCACTAGGGCGCCGAAGGGTTCGGAAGTCATCCTCCTGGTGGAGGACGAAGACGCGGTGCGCAAACTCACCCGAATGGTTCTTGAGGTAAGCGGCTATGTGGTTTTCGACGCCTCCAATGGGCGCGAAGCGCTGGCGTTGTGTGAAGCCCACCAGGGGCCCATCGACCTGCTGGTGACCGATGTGGTCATGCCGGGATCCAGCGGACGCGAACTCGCCGAGGCCGCTCGCAAGATGCGGCCGGGGCTGAAAGTCATCTTCATGTCCGGCCACACGCAGGATGTGATCCTGAAGGAAGGTGTCGAGAAGGGCGCCCCGTTCATTCAAAAACCATTTACGCCTGCCGGGCTCGCTCAAAAAGTACGTGAGACCCTGGATTCGAACCCGCAGTCCTCCAGCCAGCCGTGATGCACAAGACAAACGACTTCGCGCCCGGGCCGTGCGGGCCAGGCGGCCGCGGTCGTGGTCCGCAGGATCGCAATTTCATCGCTCCCGGGCAGTCCTGGCAGGAAGCTTCTGGATACGTCCGAGCGGATTTTGAAGTGAATCCCGAGTATTCTGGAGGCATCACTTCATGGAAGACGTTCTTGGGCTCTCGGCAATCGCGCAAGCGCGCCTGATTCGCAACCGGCAGATCGGCTCTCTCGAGCTTGTGCAGGCGCACTTCGATCGAATTAAAGAGATCAACCCCCGGGTCAATGCCGTTACCGAATTGATGGAGGAGTGCGCCCAGACGGCGGCGCGCGCGGCCGATCGCTCACAGCCGGAGGGCTTGCTGCACGGGGTTCCCTTCAGCGTGAAAGATTCCATCGAGGTTGCAGGCGCATTTTGCACCGCCGGAACTAGTGGCCGCCGCGGCGCGCCCCGGTCGAGCGCCGATGCCACGCTGGTTTCCCGTTTGAGAAACGCGGGCGCGATTCCCATCGCCAAAACAAATTTGCCCGATCTGCTTTTCGCATTCGAAAGCGATAACCTGCTCTTTGGCCGGACCAACAATCCCTACGATGTGACGCGGACCTCTGGCGGCAGCAGCGGCGGCGAGGCCGCCTTGATCGCCGCATGCGGTTCGCCCCTTGGGCTAGGCAGCGATTGCGCCGGCAGCGTGCGCCTGCCCGCGGCATTTTGCGGCATCGCCGGCATCAAGCCCACCAGCGGCCGTCTTCCCCGCACGGGCCACTTCCCGCCTTCCGGCGGATGGATCGAGGCTCTGTGGCAAATAGGGCCGATGGCGCGCCGCGTGGAAGATCTCGAGCTAGCCATGACCCTTCTCGCCGGACCGGACCATGCCGATCACTCGGTAGTGGATTTGCCTTTTGCGGCTCTGCACCAGAGCAGCGTCAAGGAACTTCGCATCGCCTGGTACGCGGATAACGGCTTTGCCGCGCCGGATGCGGATGTCTGCGCCATTGTGCGGGCGGCGGCCGAATCACTTTCGGCAGAAGAGCGGCGCCCTCCGTGCGTCGCGGCTGCCTACGATTTGGAGATGAAGTTGATCGGGGTCGACGCCGGCGATTCGCTGCGCGCGTATGCCGCGGCGCTCGGTTCTTCCACGCTCCATCCGTTGCTAACCGGGTGGCTCGACAAGCTCGAAGCACATCGCACCGATCTTGCAGGATTTCAAAATTATTGGGCTGAGTGGGACCGTTATCGCCAAGAGATGACCGCGTTCTTCGCCGATTACGACGCCATCGTGTGTCCCGTCTACACGCATGCGGCGTTGCCGCACGGCGCTTCCATCGAAGAAGAGAATTTTCGCGGCTTCAGCCACACCATGGCCTACAATCTCTGCGGGTTTCCGGCGGCGGTAGTGCGCTGCGGGGCATCGGCGGCTGGTTTGCCGATTGGCGTGCAAGTGGTGGCGCGCGCGTGGCGCGAGGACGTTGCGCTTGCCATCGCGGCAAGACTGGAGCGCGAATTCGGAGGTTGGCAGGCGCCTGCGATAGCTAGCGCTAGCGAAGGCCGCGCGATTCGTCAATCGTCAGGAAGCGATTAGCCGCAACATTCGCGAAGCGTTGCACGATTCCGCTTGGCCAATCCACTTCCACGTCCGCGGCGGCGTCCTTGCCCAAACCGAAAGTAAGCGCGAGATCGCTCTGAGAGCAGTAACTCGATCCGCTGCGCACCATGTTCCATTGTTTGCCCGACGCGCTTGCGACACGCACCACGGCGCCGATGCCGTCGCGGTTGCTCTTGGTTCCGCTCAACCGCACCGATAGCCAGCGGTTGCGATTGCCGCCATCGTTGCGGAACAAATACGCGGGTCCGTTGTTGGTCGAGATGAGAATATCGAGATCGCCGTCGCGATCGAAATCGGCGTATGCGGCGCCGCGCGCGACGATCGGCCGATTCAATGCCGCGCCCATTCGGATTCCGGCGTTTTCGAACTTGTGATTGCCGAGGTTGCGGAACAGCAGCGGCGCTTCGCGATAGCGGACCTTCGGTTGCACGCGTTCGATCTGGTCTTCGATGTGCCCGTTGGCGGCGAAAATATCGGGATAGCCGTCGAGATCGTAATCGAAGAAAAAGACGCCGAACGTGAGCGAGAGCAGGCTGGCGCGGCCCACCGTGGATGATGGCGCCTCGTCCACAAAGAGGCCGTTGCCTTCGTTGTGATAAAGCCCCAGCATCTGGTTGGAGAAATTTCCCACCAGCAGATGCGCTCGCCCCGAACGGTCGTAATCGGCCGCATCGGCGCCCATGGCGCCCCGAGCCACGCCATCTTCTCCATAGGCCACGCCGGCGGCCATGCCTTCGTCGGTGAAGGTTCCGTTGCGGCCGTTGCGATAGAGTTTATTCGGCTGCGTATCGTTGGCGACGAAAATATCCGGCCAGCCGTCGCCGTTGTAGTCGAGAATCGTCACGCCCAGCGATTTACTGGCGGGGTCGCCAACGCCCGCTTTTTCCGCCACGTCTTCGAACCGTCCATTGCCCAGATTGTGAAACAACCGGCTGCGCGTACCTTTGTACGATTCCGGCGTGCAATACGATTTCGTCGCGCCATCGAGCGAGCACCAAAGGTCGATTTTTGGACTCCATTGCACGTAATTAGCGACGAAGAGGTCCAGCTTGCCGTCGCGATCGTAATCGACCCACGCCGCGCTGGTTCCGAAATTCGCGTTTTCAATCCCCGCCGCTTTCGTGACATCGCGGAACTTGCCGTTTCCTTCGTTGTGAAAGAGATGATCGCCGTCAAGCGCGGTGATGTAGACGTCGTCGCGGCCATCGTTATCGTAATCTCCAATCGCAACGCCCATGCCGTAGATTTCGATGTCGAGCCCGCTGCCCGCCGTGATATCCGTGAACGTGCCGTTATGGTTGTTGCGGTAGAGCGCCGCCGTCGATTTGCGCCCGTGCGGCGTCCAATCCTTGCTATTGACCAACAGGATGTCGGGCCAGCCGTCGCCATCGGCGTCGAAGAAGGCGCAGCCCGAGCCCAGCGTTTCGGGCAGATACTTCTTTCCCGCGCGGCCGCTGTTGTGCGCAAAGCGAATGCCGGCCTGCGCGGTGACATCCGTGAACACGACCTGAGAATCCGGCAGGCTCACGGCGAACGCAGCGAGCGCGGATACCGCCGCGGCCGCGAATAACAACGCGCGCGTCATGGAATGGCCACCTTCACCGTACTTTCGTGGTCGTGGATGGCTTGGCGCTCGTTGTTATCTTCGGGGCTGAGCGCGCGGCGCCGGGCGGTGAGCTGTTGCGAAGATTCTTCGGCTTTGAACCGCCGGAAGAGCGCCTCTTCGCGGGCGGCGGTCGCTGTGTCGCCCAAGCCGCGTGCGCAAAGCATCCACGTGTAGTGCATCTGCACATCCTCCGGATCGACCGCGCAAACCTGCTTCAGTGCTTCGATCGCGCCCCGGTAATCGCGCTTCAGAAACAGCATGCGGGCGATCTGATTCAACTCCACGCGATCGCGCGGGTACATCGCGCGCACCCGTTCGAGCGAGGCCAATGCGCCATCGTAGTCTCCATCGGCCTTTTGAATGGCCGCGCGGAAAAACCAAATCCGCCCGAGGCCCGGAGCGAGTTGGAGCGCCTTCGCGATATACGGCTTCGCGGCCTCCGTTTCGCCCTCCTGTATCAGCGCGCGCGCCACATTGAGCCATCCATCGGCGTAGGCGGGTTCGGCTTCGGTCACGCGCTCGAAGGCGTACTCGGCGCCCTTCAAATCCCCTTGCAGAAGCAGCCCGATGCCCCAATCGTTCCAGCGCTCGCGGTCTTCGCGGCGAATTACGGGTTGCCACTGGGGCTTGCCAAGGGGCACGGAGACGCGGGATTCAGCCAAAGTAACGATGGGCAAATCGGGAATGCGTCCGCGAATCTGGCCCGAAACATTCGCGGGGATATTGCGCGCGTCGAAATCATACTCGAGGCCGTTGCGATCGCGCGCCAATAGCGACGGGTCTTGCCCCGGCTTCGGCTGTCCGGCATAAACGAAATGGGTGTAATACCAGGCGAACTTGCGGTAATTCAGCTTCGCCGCAAATTGAATCGGACCGCGTGCGCTCTTCGGCACGCGCACCAGAAAATGAGCCACGTCCGCCGCGCCCGGCGGAATCAGCCGCACATACAATAGACTGCGCGTCTGCCACGCATTGCGTTTGTCGATGGGATTCCCTGCGCCATCCAGTTGATACGAGCGGTAGAAGTGCGCTCCGGGCTCGACGGGACCGTTGCCGTTGCCTTCCACGTTGCCGCTCCAGAAAATCACATGGCCGTCGCCATCCTTCGCTTGCAGTTCGAGCCACACGTCGAATGCGTCCACCGTGCCGCCCGGGAAGAAATGGCCGATTTTCCGCGTGCGCACCACCACGTCCACGCGCGCGGTCGCGCCGGGCTCGAGCGCCGCCCCGGGCGCATTCAGCGGCGCTTCGATCTGGCCCACATCGCGAATGACCGCGGCGCCGTTTTGCTCGGATTCCTCGCCGGCGGCAAAGGTGGTGTTGGCCTGCACCGTTTCCCCGCGGCGCACCATTTGCAGCGCGCCGTGGCCGGAAGCCTGCACCGGGGAAGCGGCGAAAATGTCTACTGTGATGAAGCCCGATTTCAGAAACTTTTCCGTCGCTTCCAACTGGCCTTGATCCCGATTGACATCCGCCACAGCCGTGTTCGCGCCTGGAAAGCGATGCGAATGCACCTTGCCGTCGCGATTGCCGGGATCGTGGGAATCGATCAACGGCATGTGGCAGTCCGCGCAGACCTGGCTTTTCGGCGGATAGTAGAACGAGCGCGCGCCCTGGCCCGATACGCCGCTTGCCTGCCAATTATCGTAATCGTTGAAGCCGCGCACCCAGCGGTAATCGTTCACCGGAACATCGAGATGCACTTTATGGCACGTGGAGCAAAACTCGGCCGATTGCTCTCGCATGAAAGGCTTCATGAACGTGGCGCGGTGCGGCTTCGGATTCAAGTAAGTCAGAAAATCATCCATCGCGCGGATGTAGCGGTTGCGGCTCGATGCCAATTCGTGCAGCGGCGGATACTCCACTGTGAAATCGGCGTTGCCCATGGAACTGCCGACGTGCACGATGGCATGGCATGACATGCAACCCAAACCCGCCTGCGCTTCCGGCGTATCGATCTGTTCCCGGATAGGGCGGTCGAAGCGGCCGTTGAAAAAGACGGCGTGATCGTGGCAGCCTGCGCACCACTTGCTCGAGCGTGTTCCCGTCACATCCTGCATGTACTCGATCGACTTTCGATAGAACTGGTTGTTGAACGATGCGAAGTGGTGCATCGAGCTCTTCCACTGCTCGTAAATGTCCTTGTGGCAGCGGCCGCACGCTTCGGAATCCATGAAAAAGTTCGACGGAATGATGCGGCCGCTATCGGTGCGCGCCGATGAGGGCGCGAAAGGCGAGGAGGCGCCGGCTCCTTCCTGGTCCATCGAAAGCGGCGCCGTGGGCGGATTCACGATGCGGGCGTTAGCGTCCGGGCGTAGCCTACGATAGAGCGCAGCCGAAGCCGGCAGCAGCGCGAATAGGCAAGCGGCGGCAAGAAACGCGGCGCGCCAGGGCAGGGCACGCTCCGAGCGCAGAATACGCCACCCGGCAAGCATGACCGCAATCGCGGCGAGGCCAATGTGCAGCCACAGCGCCAGTCTATGGTCGAGGGTATTGCCCCGAACGATCAGATAAACCGCGGGCGCCGCCGCCAATAGAAATGCCGCGCACTCACGGGGATAGCGGCGCGCCAGCGGAATGGCCGCCACCGCGAGCGCCAAGCCCAACAGCAGGTGCAAAACCACGTTGGCTTCGTAGAAAATCGTGGCTTGCGTGAATGCGAGGAGATATCCTCCTGTAACGATGAGCAGAATCAGAGCGGCGAGCCCCAATCGCCGTAGCGTCATTCCGTTCCTCTATTCAACGGCCGTATCAGGCGCAAGGCGGGCCTTGTATTGTATTCGCGGATGTACTCTTCATGTATTCGGTCGGTGGGAAAATGTTCGCCGGCCGGATATGGATAACTGGTCATGGCATGAAACGGCAGCGGCAATACGCTTTGCGAAAATGCTGTATTCGCATCCGCGTCTTTGGCCCAACCATCCACCAGCAGTAGAAAATCGCGCTTCCATCCGTTTGGCAACGGCGGCAACCCGGCGGCGCTAAACCGCAGCCGGATCTCATCGCCCGACCCCATAATCACCATGCGGTCATCCGGTTCCGCAAGCAGCGTCTCCACGGCGCCGTATCGGGTGTACTTGCCCGAGGTCGGGTTCCAGTTCGACGCCGGCGCGACGGTCTGATAGTTGAAATCTTCCGGCTGCTTTCTCGCGGGATCGATGGTTGGCTTCGAGAAGCCGCGGAAATGCACGTCCGCGGAAGCGATGGGCAGGGTGGTCATCCGAGCCGCCGGCGGCGCGTCGCTCTCTACAAGATAGATCTCATCCCAATAGACGCACAGGTTCGTTACGATGCGCACTTGGCGCGAGGCCGAGAGGAATTTTCCGCTGAGATCGACCGCCATGGGCTTCGGCTTACCGGAAGGGATGCCCATGTCTTCCACAACGGTCTTCCAATTCCCCGCCGCGTCCTTCACCTGAAGATACGGAAATGTGAGGTCGCGGTGCTCCTGCATCGCCGAGAGGAACGTGCTGCCATCGGCCCAATCCACCCATCCGTTAAGGATCAGCACGGCGTGGTTCGATGGCGCAGCGGCGCCGAAATCGAGATCGAGCGTGTGCATCTCGGCCACGCCGGATTGATTCCGCTGGAACGAATCGGGGTAAGTGAAATCGCGCTTGAGCAACGCGCCGCGCACATCCCGATGGTTCTGGTCCCGCGCGGCGGCCGGATAAATGCGCCGCCCCGCGCCGAATAACCGGAACTCGGGAAACGGCGGCGACTTGAACTTCTCGTTGGTGACGATATCGAGATCGGCCGGATGGTCGAGCGCCATCAGCTTGATCTGATCGATATATGAAACCTCGTGCAGTTCTTCGGTGACGCGAACATCGTAAGCGCCGTCACGGCCGCGCAGAGCTTCGCCCGGAACCGAGACGTACTCCTGGTGATCCACCGGGAAATAACGGCCGTCGCCCGAACTCGCCCCGAGCGGCGCCACGCCCAGCACGTCGGTGATGAAAGTGAAGCGCTCCCCGTTCCAGGTGAAAATCATGGGGCAAGATCCGGAAAGCCGCGGCGCCTCCTTAATACTGACCAGCCGGTTTGCTGCCTGATTCGTCTCGTTCTGGATCAATCCATTCGGCCAGGTTACGCGAACCGCGTCAGCCTCGGTGTGCGAACCGAGCCTGAAGATCAGGGGCAACCCGGCGTAGGTTTGCTTCTCGTAGCTCGACCCCGCCTTCACTTCCACTTTGGCGCCGACGGCCGTCTTAATGTTCTTCACGCCGGTAAGCGCGATCTCGATCCAGTTGCCGTAATCGGGCGTAATATCGCGATCGATAGTCAGCGCGCCATCCTTTATATACGCGCGGTTCAAGCGCCCATTCTGAGGGAACGGAACGCCCGCCTGCGCGGGACGGTTCAGGCGTGCGAATCCGCGTGGCAGATTCAATAACAGGACATCCGGTTGCGCAGCCAAATCGGTGCGCGAATCGTGGTTGAAATCGTAAGCCACCAAGCCGCGCGCGCCAGCGGGAAGTTGAGGGATGTCCGTGGCTTGGTATGCGCCGCCGAGTTTGTCGCGGTAGAGCACGCCGGCGCGGGTCTCGAAGGACGCCGCCACGTCGAACCCTGGAGTATCCGGTTCGAGATCGAAGAGCGCCGCCTCCAGCGCGCGGCCGGCGGCGAACGGAAAGCGCGCCGTTTCGTCGCTGAACCCCGCCGTGCCGTTGTTGCGCAGCAGCTTCGAACCATCGCCGGTCAGCATCAGATCGAGGTCATAATCGTGATCGAAATCGAGCCAAAGCGCCTGGTGGAAAGATCCGGCGGCCAGATCGTCTTGCTTGCGAAACCCCCCGCCCATGTTGCGATATAGCGCCGCCCCGGTTGACGTGATGACGCACAGATCGGGCAGGCCATCGTTATCGAAATCGCCGGGCGCAAGGAAGACCACGCCGCGCAACTCCCCCAGCCCGGAATCGGGCACGAGTTCCGTGCCGTTGCGGAACAAGGCCACGCGATCCGGCGACCAAGCGATCAAATCGGGATGTGCGCCGCCATCGAGGCTGATTGCGGTGACCCCCGTAAAGCCCTGGGCGATTTTCTCACTCCGGTACGCCGGCGTCGAAAGCGGCGTTCCCGGTTTTTCCTCGATGGGATCGTAGACTTCCGCATAGGCGTTCCATTCCATGTCTTCCGGAACGGCCGCGCCCTCCTGCTCTTTTTTCAGCTCCTGAAAGATGCGCAATTCCGCCGCCGCATCAGCCGGGCGATTCAATTGCCGGTAGAGGCCGTACAGCTGAAAATGCGGCGCAGCGAGACGCGGATTGAGGTCGCGCGCGGTCTCGAATTCCTTCACTGCCGCGGCAGTCTGGTCTTGCGCCTTCAGAATGCTCCCGATCTGGTAATGCGTTGCGGCATCGTTCGGGACCAGCCGCTGCATCCCGTGGAACTGCTCGAGCGCTGCGCGCAGGTTGCCTTCCCGCTTGAACGCGATTCCCAGATTGAACCAGGTTTGCGGAATCGCGCGGTCGAGCTTCTGCGCGGCTTGAAGCTCCCGCACGCCTTCCGTGGTCTTTCCGGAGCGTAGCAGCGCGAGTCCATAATTGACGCGCTCCCGCGCGGAATTCGGCGCGAGCGCCAACGCCTGCCGGAACTGCTCTACAGCTTCGTTTTGCGTCGTGGGGTTTTCATAGAAGGCTTTGCCGAGGTTCCGCAGCCGCGCAAGCCGGTCTGAAGTCGCCGCGGGCTGCGCCAGCACGATCCAGCCCCACAGCAAGGCCCCCGCCATTACCGCGAGCAGGCCATTTCTTAAATGTGCGGCTCGACGCATGTATTACATGATAAGCCGCGCAAGTAGCGCACAAAGCCAACAGCCGGCTACTCCCGCCCGGGCGCCCGCGGACAACTATTCCGCACGAGCGTCTTTGGCACGCGCGAACAATGCCTCGTCTAACGCGCGGCGCCGGACTCCATCGTTCGAGTCATAGGCAATGAACCTAGGCAAAATCAAAGATAGCGCCAGAGATCCTGCAACACAGAGTATGCCACCCGAGACTACAGAGGTGCGGACTCCGAACAGACGTGCAACAAACCCTGCTTCCGCATTACCGAGGGAGGGGCCAGTGTGATAGCTAACCATCTCGATTGCGGCAGTGCGCCCGCGTATCGACGTCGGAATCGTTTGGTTCCATACGGCCATCCGAAAGATGCCGCTGATCATGTCCGCCGCACCGGCGGCTGCGAGGAACAGCAAGGCCAGCCAGAGGGGGCGGGCTAAACCGAAGGCCGCGATTGCGATGCCCCATAGCGCGGCAGCCCAAGCGATGGCCAGCCCGTGGCGATGCACTCGCGATGCCCACCGCGACGTAATCGCCGCCGCCATCGCGCCCAGCGGCGGAGCGGCATAAAGAAGCCCAACGGAAGCAGCGCCCCATTGCTCGGCCATCGCCGGAAACAATGCGTTCGGCATTCCGAAAAACGTTGCGTTGATATCGAGGAGATAGGTTCCGAGAAGCTCCTGCCGTCCGCGCGCATACCGCCAGCCTTCGAGCAGCACGCGCCATGTGATCCCCTCATCCCCGAGCGACATGCGCGCCACAGGACGCATCATCAGGATTGCGGCTATGGAAACAACGTAGCTGCAACCGTCAACAACGAATGCGGCGTTCGCGCCGCCCGTAGCTGCGATCACTCCGGCCAGCCCGGGTCCGATGATAAAGGCGAAGTTCCCCCGAAGCGAGTTCAGCGTTCCGGCAGCCATCATCTCGTCTGCCGGCAACACCTGCTGCATCAGCGCCTCCATGGCGGGCCGGTGCAGCGCGCCGAGCGCGGCAAGCAGCGCCGCTATGGTCCACAGCGCGGCGACATGTGGCGTTCCGAGCGAGGCGTTCCAAGCCAAACCGGCACAGCAGAGAACCATCGCGGCTTCCACGAAAGCGATCAGCCGCCGACGGTCGAAATGATCGGCCAACGCTCCGCCGATCAGAGCCATCCCCAGCATCGGTACGAACTCGACAACGCCGATCATGCCGACTGCGACTGTAGACCGCGTCAGCGCATACATCTGGAACGGCAGCGCAACATAAGTCATCGCCGACCCGAATGCCGACACGAACTGGCCAATATAGATCAGCCGGAATTCGCGAGAACGCAGCGGGCCAATGTCGGGCAGGAAGGAACGCAAGGTATCAGTCAGTGTGCCACACCGGCGAGAAGCGGACCCCTCGCTAATCGATCGTGATCGGATGGAAGTATTCGGGAACTATGATCCGCGACTTAGGCGAAGCGGCTCTGACTTCATCGAGAAACGATTGCAGGCGGCGCACGGCAGGTTCCTGGGACACGGAGTACGGAACGTTGAAGCGATCCCAGTGCGTCGGAATAACGATCGGTGGGTTGCCAAGGACACGCATCAGGCGCGGAATGTAGTTTTCAATGTTGTTACGTTCCGGCATGGCTCCTAGAAGCGCGATGTCGGGGCGGAGATCGGCCAGCGCGGATTCAATGTAATTCATGGAGCCGAAGTCGATGATGTGGTGACCGGAGATAGTGAAGAGGTAAGCTAGCGTTCCGCCTTCCACGTGCTGGCCGAAGCGGAGAGGACTATGGAGGTTCGCCGGAACTAGAGGGGGCACGGGCGCAGCCTGGCCCGGCTGAGGCCTGCGGAAGATGCCGTGGATGCTGGGGACGATACGCACCGAAAACCCCTCGAAGTTGAGTTCTTCGCCGCCTTTGACGACTTGGATCTGACTTTCCGGCACGCCTTCGGCGCGTGCGACGTTGGCAGTGCTTTCAGTGCCTATGACACGAGCGCCAGTCTTGCGGGCGATGTAGGGCATATCGAGCGAGTGATCGGGATGGGTGTGGGTGAGGAAAATGAAATCGGCTTTGGTGATGTGGGCGTCGATGACGGCAGTGTCGGATTCGACGATTGAATTGCCGTTCACGAGGGGCCGGCGGTCGTCGGGCGACACGTCGTCGTTAGGAGATGGGTACTTGGCGCGCGTGAAGTAGGGATCGATGAGAATCACCACCTTGCCATTGGTGATCTGCCAGCCGTTGACGCCCGAATAGGTGAGCGTAATGGGGTCGGCGCAGAGAGTGAGCGCAAATAGCAGGCCAAGCGTGACACGCATGGGCGTATTGTGACACGAGGGCGCGTGAATTGGCGGTGGCCGATCAGAAGCTACTTCTTCGTTAGTTTGCGACCGGAACTCTGTCGGCCCGATCGATGACCATCACCTCGATCGGGCTTTTATGCGCCTCCAGTTTCAGTCCGAGCTGATCCTGGATGGCGCTGAAGATCGACTGGCCGGGCACTTCAGACGGTGCTCCGTTCGGCTCGTCGGGCGTCCAGTCAATATCGATGTCGTAGGCGCCGGTGAGGCCGGTCTTATCGATCACCGCCTCGCGCAGTTGGCGGGAGAGCAGCATGGTGAATCGGGACATCGGCATTGACTGCGATGCGAGCCTGCCGCGAAGGTATTTCAAGTCGTCCTTTGCGTCCGGCTGGGAGAGATGAATTTTCAGCCCGCCCTTGGCGATCGCCAGTTCGTAATGGGCGACTACGCGAGGTTCGTTGTGCTTCGTAATTTTGAAACGTTCATCGAGCAGCGTTTGCAGCATTTCGAGCAGTTGGTCGCGTGTGGCGCCGGCGGGGCCTTTAGCCACGACGTCGAAGCGGACCTCGCGATCCTTGATCCACTCGGGGCCGGCGACCTGGTCGTCGCTCGCCAGGCGGTAGGCAAAGCGAAGCATTTCGCAGAGGGTGGTGTTGGTCAATACGAGCTCGTTATGGCGTGTGGCGCCGAGGTTGATGTTGATATTCTGGCCGAACGGGACGACCACGCTCGGCTTGAGTGAGGCCACATCGAATGCAGGCCGCTGCGCCATGCCCACGCTCGCCGCGACAATTCCTAAGAGCATTCGTTTCATACTAGAGAAATAGTACTAAAAATGGCTCCGTGCCGCGGCCAAGCCGAGCCCGGGTTCCCGTCCAGTTGATCAGAGCGACCGTAAGCGCGAGGCGGCAAGGCTCCCAATACCGGATCGCGGCGGTTCGTGGCAATTTTCAATCGATCGCGAAGATCAGACCTTCCCGCGCATGCTCCTTCGATTCGGCCCACATTTCCCCCAATTCTTCCAATGCCGCATTATCCCGCCCGAGCATGAACACATCCTCGTGCAGGGCGTTGCTCCGGATGAACACGAACCCGCGATGCTCTCGTATCAACGCCAGCATCTCAGCGTCGTCGCCGACATTGATTTGTTCGTAGCGCAGGATCAATATTCCAACCAGCCGCGCAAACCGACTCCAGCCCTGTTGCCCCGTCACGAAATAGAGCAGCGGCACGCGATGAAGAAAATTGTTCCGGACGTCCTCGTCGCCCAGCAGAGCCACGCACGAATAGCGGAACTGCAATCGGTCGGCATCTTCGCTCAGAGCCGCGCGCGCGGCTGCCAGATATGGTTCCGTCGTATAGAGTCGTCCGACTCTCCAGCGCGACGCGCAGCAGCGGCAGTACCGCTCTGCCGAGGCGCGGAATGAACGGGTCCGTGTACGGATCGTCGAGTGTCTTCCCATTCCGTTCGGCTAACAGCAGTTCTACAGCGGTCGCTAACGCCTCGTTCAGGTAAACGTACAAGGGGTGGGCCAATGCGTCTCTCGACTCGACGAACTGCCGCATCAGCGCGTCCTTCCGATCCTGCGGCGCCTGGCTGTAAATGGAATGAGTGAATTCGTGCACCACGATCCAGCCCAAATCGCCGGACTTGACGCGATGGGACACTTCCAGGCAGAACTGGTTCAAGACCATCGTCCCGCTGCCCTCGTCACCTTCGTATTCCGGACCGGGAACCACGTGCAGGTAGTAGTCGTGAGAGTTGGGCTGTGTCTCCAGGAGAGCCGCAACCTCGGCAGCCAGCGCCGGCGCCCGCTCCGCACGAAGCAGTTGCTCGATTCTCGTAAACCGGTCCTTTAACATCGGCTGGCCGGTAGACACCCACCAAGGATGCAGCCGTTGCTGGAAATAGGCCAGGATAGCTGCCAATCTCCCCGCCTGTGCGGGTTTCGCGATCGCGGCCGCCCGCCTGCGGAATTCCGCCGGGGATTTCGACCCGAGCGCCGTCGCCACCAGTCGATTCCGGATCTTCAGCCCCGGAAAATATGACATATCGTTTGACAGAAAGGGCGTCGGGACTCCCGGCGCGGCAGCCGACTCCAGTTGATCGAAAATACTGCCAAACTCGTTGAACCGAGCTTCGTCCTGCTGGTTCGCATGATATTTCTCGCGCCAGAACCGCTCGTAAATAGTCCGGCTGCATGAGATCCGTCCGGTGACGCACGCCGTCTGATACACGATGTTAGAGAACTCCGTCGCGTCAAAGTGGAAATGGAACGGAACCGCCGACGCAATCGCGAGAAGGAGCAGCATGGCCCTTTAATTCACCTGATCCAAGTGCGCTAACCGACCATGGGCGTAACCGCAACTTGAAATCATAGACTCGTCCCATTGCTGTTTGGCGCCTCCCGCCGCCAGACCGCAGCTTGGGCGTTTATCATTGCTAGTGGCGCAGCCAGTCGTGGAGGCAACCACTTCTGGGGCGCCACACGGCCGACAGAAATGGCATTCGAAGATGATGACCTCACAAATTTTGAGGCGCATGGGGCCGCTCCGTTGCCCGCAGCCACTGATCAGGGATATGTGGAACATGTTGGCGCTCGAATCTGGTACGGCGCCTATGGTTCCGGCTCACCTGTAGTCCTCCTGCATGGTGGCCTGGGTCATAGCGGCAACTGGGGTTATCAGGTCGCGGCGCTCGTCGCTAATGGCTATCGCGCGATCCTGGTCGACAGCCGGGGCCACGGTCGTAGCTCGCGCGACGAAAGACCGTTTTCGTATGAGTTGATGGCAGGCGATGTTCTGGCGGTGATGAATGCGCTGCGTCTGGAACAAGCCGCCCTTGTCGGCTGGAGTGACGGCGCATGTACGGCTTTAATCCTTGCTGCGCAATTTCCGTCTCGCGTTGCGGGGGTCTGTTTTTTCGCCTGCAACATGGACCCAAGCGGCGTAAAGAAATTCCAAATCACCGCAGCTTTGAACCGTTGTTTCGCTCGTCACCGGAAGGACTATGCGGATTTGTCGGTTACCCCGGAGCACTTCGACCGCTTCGTGGAAGATGTCAGCCTAATGCAACGGACGCAACCCAACTACTCGGCGCAGGATCTAGCCAACATCAGCGTGCCCGTCTTGATCGTGCAAAGCGAACACGATGAATTTATTAAACGTGAACATGCCGAATATCTAGCTAAGACTATTCCCACAGCTGAGCTGATCATCCTCAGCGACGTAACCCACTTTGCTCCGCTGCAAAGGCCCGAGCTATTTAACGCCGCGATTCTTAGGTTTGTGGGCACGTGTCGGATGACATAGGACGACGCCAGGGATTGGCTCGTAATGCGAAAGCTGTGAAATCAAATGGGTTATTTGATAGCGCTAACGGGAATCGAAGACGTTTGATGAGGGTTCAGGCCATAATGCCTAGTGCTATCTACATGGGATGACATCGGGATGACATTGAAGAACGCCCATGGCAATGCGCGAATCAACGTAGTGGACGTACATCGCTCATCGCTTCGCCGCACGCTATGCAGCCGGTGGTTCAAGTTTTTGCGCGCCAGGCGGCACATGCGTCAGCGAAGTGATGAGGTCGATCGGCAGCGGAAAGACAATAGTCGTGTTGTGTTCGGCGCCGATCTCAACCAGGGTTTGCAGGTATCGCAATTGGATCGCGGCCGGCTGCTGCTGGATGACCGCGGCGGCCATAGCCAGTTTCTCCGCCGCAAGGTATTCGCCCTCCGCGTGGATGACCTTGGCGCGGCGCTCGCGTTCGGCTTCGGCCTGCCGGGCGATAGCGCGGATCATCTGTTCCGCCAACTCCACCTGCTTCACCTCCACGAGGGTGACCTTCATGCCCCATGACGCCGTGTGCTGATCCAGAATGGACTGCAAGCGCACGTTCAATTTGCCCCTCTGGCTCAACAGTTCATCGAGCTCGGCTTCGCCTAGAACGCTGCGCAGCGTCGTCTGCGCCAACTGCGAAGTCGCGTACAGGAAATTGGAAACCTCGAGCACGGCCAAACGCGGATCGACCACGCGGAAAAAGATTACCGCATTCACCTTCACTGTTACGTTGTCGCGCGTTACCACGTCCTGGCCAGGAACTTCCAGCGCCTCGACGCGCAACGACATCCGCACCATGCGGTCAATCGGCGCAAAGACGAGCACCACGCCGGGCCCTTTGGCCTGCGGCAACACGCGGCCCAAGCGGAACACTACGCCCCGTTCGTACTCCCTGAGAATCTTGACGGAAGCGGCAACGTAGAGGATGAGGACAACGGGCACGAAGATCCAAAGGCTAATCATTTGATTCCTTCACTGGGGGCTGCCACAACCCTTGGACGCGGGGGCCGCCAGCAACGTGCTGGCCCCCGCGCCGCGTCATCCTTCAGGCTATTTGATCGCGAGCGGTGGGCCGATCTCCGTGCCAATTATTTCGCCGGAGATCACTAATTCCACGCGCCGGTTTTGCTGCCGTCCTGCTGCTGTGTCGTTGGAAGCCACGGGTTGGTTTTTCCCGAAGCCCTTCGACGTAACCGCGGTCGTCGCCATTCCCGCCTGCGTCAGATAGTCGCGTACGGCTCCGCCGCGCTGTTCGGACAGCGTCTGATTGTAGGCGTCGCCGCCGACGCTGTCGGTGTAACCTTCGACTACGAGGGTCAGGCCCGGGTGCCCGGAGACAATGCCGGCTACTTTGGCCAGTTTCTCGCGGGCCAGAGGCCGCAACGAATACTTGCCGGTGTCGAAGAGGACATCCGACATGTTTACGATCAAGCCGCGCGCTGTGTCGCGGGTTTGCAGGATGGCGTTGAACTGGCTCAGCAACTGAGCTCGGAGCGCCACCTTCGCGGTCTCGGCACGCGCTAATTCCCTGCCTGCGCGATCCAGGTCAGCCTGGGCCCCGGCCCGTTGGGCGTCGTTCTCACGCTTCAGACGATCGGCCTCGGTCTGCGCGGCGGTCATCTGATCGGCGTTGTCCCTTCTGAGCTTATCCGCTTCGGCCTGTGAAGCAGCCGCTGCGGCGTCGTTCTCGCGCTTCAGACGATTGGCCTCGGTCTGCGCGGCGGTCATCTGATCGGCGTTGTCCCTTCTGAGCTTATCCGCTTCGGCCTGTGAAGCAGCCGCTGTGGCGTCGTTCTGAAGTTTCAGCCGGCCGGCTTCGTTCTGCGCGGCGGCCATCTGTGCTTCATGGTCGCGCCGGGCGCGGTCCGCATCCGATTGCGCCGTAACCCGCGCCATCTCCGCTTCCCGCGAAATGCGGGCAGCATCGTCGACCGCCGCGACGCGTCCGTTTTCGGCAAGCGCCTCGCGGTCTTCCCCGGCTTTGCGGTCGTTGGCGATCGCCTCCTCACCGATTTTCTTTACGGTGATGATGCGGGCATCCTCAGCCATTTGGACAGCCTCACGCGCTACCGTGCCAATGGGCTTGTATCCCGATTTGCCCTGCAGATAGCCCTCGGCATTCGCCAAACCCTGGACGGCCTTCTGGTAGGTCTCGGGCGCGTACTTCTCGGCGCCGGTCCAGCGCGCAATCTGAACGGCATTTCGCGCTTCGTAGAGTTCCAGGGGCGTCTTTGAGCTCAGCCGCATGGGCTTGATCTCGGCCGGGTTCACGTTCAAGGTGTACTGGCCTCGTTGTAGGAGCTCGAACTTCGCGTCGACCTGTTCAATGGTTCCGACAGTATCCTGCCTGACGAAATTCTCCATGACGACGACGTCGCTGGGTTGAGTCACGGCGAAGTAGGGTTCCGCGGTGACGATTAAGCCGAACGACTGTAGCTCCGAGGTTGCATCCAGCTTACTCTTGCCGCCGTTCAAGAGCACTTCGCCGACGTTCGTGGCGCGGCCTTCCGGAGTGATGGCCCACATCACATAGGTCAGGTATTCGCGGCCGAACTGGGTGGCAGGCTGCATTTTCTCCATGCGCGCCTCGATGCGGATCACGCCCTGCTTGCTTTCCACCGTGGCTTCGCCGCGGGCTTCCGGCAAGAGTGCGGTTCCGCGGAAATCGATCTTAGTGGATCCGCTGCGGTGGTTGTAATTGATCGCCTTCATGGTTCGGGCTACCACCGTGACCCGATAGATAGGCTGCGAGCCACCTGCGTCGCTGTTGGACTGCCGAACAGGGCTCGGAGCTTGCGAGGACTGGGCCGCGACGAGCCCGCATACCGTCAGAAATGTACTGATGATCTTCATGGTGTCCTTACTTTTCTTTTGCTGTGCGTTCGTGCGTCGAGTATTTGTTCAGGAGAGTGATCAGCGCGACGCCCGATTCCGGCGCGAGCCGGCCACTGGTCACGATGTCCCGGTTCTCCAGTTTGCTGCCGTAGAGCGTCGCGTTGTCGTCCAGATCCTCGCGCAGGGTGGCGCCTTCCAGAGCAACACCGGCAAACACGCCTTGGGTTCGCGACCACGAAAGAATCTCCGCGTGCATTTGGGCGTCGGTTTGAGCGGTCGCTGTCCGTCCCACAGGGCCGGCGGCAACCGATGCTTCTCCGCCTAGAGTGAACTTGCTTTGCAGCAGCTTGTCCGCTCCACGGTCGGTCATGACTAAGAGGATCAGGTCCGTTTCCGAGGCCCCGATCTGAAAGCCGACGCTGCCGCCTTCGATACGAACCGTGGCAGGTGCAGACCATCCAAAACCGCCGCTGTTACGGCAGGAAAGATATCCTTTGCCGTACTTACCGCCAACTATGAAGGCCGCCGTCTTCACGCTCGGCGCAATCACAATGCAATGTGCTTTCTCGAGCAGATCCTGCGGAATACTCTTGTCGGGAGTGTCCATAACTTCCTGGAAGACTGCCGCGGCCTCGCCCAGCCGATGGGCCGGTTCGTTGTCGGCCGCGAGCAAGGACGTTGTAAGGGCCAGGCCCGCCGCGATTACCAATTTCATTTGTATTGCCTCTTCTGTCGCAGTTATTCGCCGCAACCGCTTTGCCAGTGCACCGCGGATGCCATCGCCGGTCACCCGAGGCCGGCTGCACGGGAAGGGTAGAGGCAAAGGGGTTGCCGGGAAATGCAGGCGCCTTGGGCAAGGCAAGGCGGACGGCCGCAGAGGACCAAAGATAATGGCAGGTGCAGGTTCTGTCACGCAAAGTGCAAGGTTTACTCCGCGGAATTCCGGGCAACTGTTTTCGAACGCGCCGCGATGCGGTAGTCACGGCCATTCCATCGCCGCCTCAAAACAGCCTCACCGGCATTCGCGCCAGCGCTGACTCCGTCCCGCAGCGATTGGCCGGGCTCGTGCAGAAGGCAAGGAAATGGACGTTGTAGTCAGAGAAGCCATGCCACGACATAAGGCGCCGCTTGGCTTCCGGACGCTCCAGCACCCGGTGGTCGCGGGGCTGCTGCTGTTATTCGCAGCCCCAGCCGCCCATTCCTATTCCGTTCTTACCCACGAAGCCATCATAGATTCCACTTGGGACAGCGGCATCGTACCGCTGTTACTTCGGCGATTTCCAGGCGCTACGCCGGAAGAGTTACGGCAAGCACACGCGTACGCGTACGGCGGGTGCATTATTCAGGATCTCGGCTATTATCCGTTCGGCAGCAAGTTCTTTAGCGACCTGACGCACTATGTCCGCAGCGGCGATTTTGTCCTCAGTCTGATCCGCGAATCCCAGAACCTCAACGAATACGCGTTCGCCCTCGGCGCGCTCTCGCACTTTGCCGCCGATAATAACGGTCACCCACTGGCCGTCAACCTCGCGGTTCCTTTGTTCTATCCAGAACTCGGCCTGAAGTACGGCAAGCTGGTAACCTATGCCGACGACCCGTCTTCCCACGGCAAAACGGAGTTTGCGTTTGATGTTTTCCAGGCAGCCAGGGGACGTTATGCTTCCGCGGCATACAAAGACTTCATTGGGTTTGAGGTCGCAAAGCCCGTACTGGAGCGAGCCTTCCAGGACACTTATGGAATACGGATGGAGAACGTGTTCCTGAGCGTCGATCTCGCCATCGGATCGTATCGCCGCGCGGTCGGGACGGTTCTTCCCGCACTGACCAGGGTCGCCTGGCAAAACAAGAAGCAGGAAATCAGGAAGGAGACTCCTAGCCTCACGCGCAAGAAGTTCCTCTACAATCTATCCCGCTCCGCTTATGAAGAAAACTGGGGCTCGACCTATAAGCGGCCGGGAATCCGGTCGAAACTTCTGGCAGCTCTGTTGCGCCTTTTGCCGAAGGTGGGCCCGTTGCGGCCACTGGCGTTTGAGAAGTTGACGCCGGAGACCGAGAAGATGTACATGGCCAGCTTCAATTCGACAATAGACCACTATCGCGAACTGCTTGCAGCGCAGACCTCCGGTCATCTTGAGCTGCCGAACTACAATCTGGACGTGGGAATGTTCACCGCGGAGGGGAAATACACTTTGACGGATTCCGCGTATGCGCAACTGCTGCATAGGCTGCAGGGCAAGTATACGGGGATGCCTCCAGAGCTGCGAAGCGATATTCTCGCTTTCTACCGCGACCTCGATGTTGCTAATGCGGCTAAGCCTGACGCCAGCGATCGGGACAGGATTCTGAAAGAACTCGATCGATTGCAGTCTGTGGAGAAGGATTTACGGCATTCCGCGGTGGTCGCGGCGGAGCACGGCCCGAATTAGACCACCTTCCTCGGGCCGTGAGGTGGAACTAGCGCCAGTGCCCTTCCACCATGACATAGCCGCCCTTTTGGTGAACCCAACGAGTCGCTACCCATTGGGCATGCGGCCGTGGAGGCTGCTCCCACCTGCCTGTGTTCCAGACGTAGGCATTGCCGTCCCAACGGTGGTACCCGGAAATCCACACGTGGTCATGGCTGGGCCGTGGCCCCCGCTTCTCGACTACAATGCGGGGCGGCGCGACGCGAACTATAACATCGGCAGCCGCGGCGCTGAAAACCAGCCCGCCCGCAAAAACCAATCCGATCAATCGTCTTAGGACCATAATCCTTCTCTCCTTCTCTTGTTACGCAAACTGCGAACCGATTCAACCGCAGAGTACGCTGCCAAGGTCAACTCACTAGGAGCGTTGATAGGCACGTATGTGGCCGCATGCACGCCCTGCCAGCGCGGTGACTTGCTCCGCCGGCATCGACAGAACCTGCACTGGAAGTGCAGCGCTGTACCTCCCTCCCCGGGATTAGCGTGCGGATGGAGCCGCAGGAAGCACCAGCCCGGGTTGGTCCTCAATCTGCTCTGGTAACGCTCGAATTGCAAAAGGACATTGGAATATGAAGACTCGCGCGAACTGGCCCGCATGCGTGATTGTGGGCGCCGGAATACTGGGAGGCTGCTCACGGACTGCGAAAGCCCCTGACGTTGCCGGTACTATCCGCGTTGCACTCGATCAGGCCGGCTTCAAGAAAGTTTCCATCAGCCAGGACCGCGACAAGGGTGTTGTGACCTTGGGCGGACGCGTCGAAGCCGACGGCGACAAGGCGCAAGCGGAAGCTCTCGCAAAGTCGCTTGCCACCGGAGAAGTGGTAGCGGACCAGATTGCGGTGCTCCCGCGCGGCGCCGAGAGCGAAGCCCAAGCCATCAATTCGGATCTGGACAGGGGCATCGAGCAAAACCTGGACGCCGCGCTCCTCCAAACCAGATTGCACGATGGCGTCAAGTACGCGGTCAAAAGCTGCGTCGTCACGCTGACTGGCGAGGTCGATTCTCAATCCAAGCGCCAGGAGGCCGCAAGAGTCGCGGCTTCCGTTCCGAACGTTCAGCAGGTAGTGAACGAACTGCAGGTCAAGAATCAAAAGGCGAGTTCTTCGGAGTGAAGGCGGCCCGGCGGCGAGCAAGCGGCCGCGACCGAAAGAAGTAAGTTTCGAAAGAAAAGGAAGGTTGACGATGATAATACTACTGGTGCTCTTACTATTGCTGCTGGGAAGCGGCGGCGGATACTACGGCCACAGACGCTGGGGTTATGGTGGAGGCGCGGGCGTGGGGCTGGGCACGATTTTGGTCATCGTGCTGCTGGTCTACATGCTGGGCATTGTTCACTAAGGGCGCCGTAGAACTCGTAACCTATGAAACACGACCTGCCTCCAGCGGGAATCGCCATCCCGCCGAGGCTCCGCGGTGATGCGGGTGTCATTCTCCTGATCGCAACAATCGTGGCGCTGTACTTTGCGCGCGAAATCCTGATTCCCATCGCGTTTGCACTCACTCTGACGTTTCTACTGACTCCGGTAGTGGCGCGTCTCCAGCGGCTCCACGCCGGCCGCGTCGTTTCTGTTATGACCACGGTCGCGGTTGCGGTCGCCGCGGCCGGCGGCATGAGCTGGATCATTGCGACACAGTTGGTCGACGTCGCCAATCAGATTCCGTTATACGCCCAGAACATTCATGCCAGAATAGATGCTTTTCACCTTCCGGCCACGGGGCAGTTGGGCCAGGCAGCCAAGAGTGTTCAGGACCTCATAGAGGAACTCACGAGCGCCGGCGCGCCGCCTCCGGCCCTGGCATCGCGGAGCCGCAAGCAAGCCAAGCCGATCGTAACTCCCGCGACTCCTACCCCCGTTCGAATCGTTCCACCCTCAGCCAGCGGATGGGCCGAACTTCGCGATTTGGGCGCGCCGGTTCTTGCACCGTTGGGACGGGCGGGAATGGTCCTGATTTTTACGATCTTCATGCTATTGAAGAGAGAGGACCTCAGAAACCGCCTACTGCGATTGGCCGGGCTTGGTCAGTTGAATCTCATGACCCAGGCGCTCGACGACGCATCTGGCCGCGTCAGCCGGTACCTGCTGATGCAGTTCCTGGTCAACGCCGGTTTTGGAACTCTGTTCGCCTTCGGTCTTTATTGCATAGGCGTGCCGAATCCGGCGCTATGGGGAGTAGTCGCCGGCATCCTGCGGTATGTGCCGTACGTGGGAACGCTGGTTGCCGCGACGCTGCCGCTCGCCCTCTCATTGGCTGTCTTTGATGGGTGGCTCAGGCCGGCGCTCGTGTTCCTCCTGGTTGCAAGCCTCGAACTGATCGTAGCCAACTTCCTCGAACCCTGGCTCTATGGCGCCCATGTTGGGATCTCATCGCTCGCGTTGCTCGTGAGCGCCGTCTTTTGGACCGTTTTGTGGGGACCGGCGGGCCTTGTCCTGGCTACCCCTCTGACAGTTTGCGTCGTGGTTCTGGGCCGTTATTTCCCCCAACTCTCTTTTCTGCACACGTTGTTGGGCGATGAGCCCGTGCTCGCGGCCGAAGCTCAGATCTATCAGCGATTGCTGGCGATGGATCAATTGGAAGCGCAGACCATTGTCGGCGAATTTCTGAAAGGAAGACCTCTGGTCGAGTTGTACGACTCGGTGCTCATCCCCGCCTTGAGCATGGCCGAACAGGATCGTCACAAAGGGGCCATCGACGCGGCCCGGGAAGAGTTTCTCTTTCTCAGCATCAATGAAATGGTGGTCGAGTTTTCCGAGTATCGGAGCCCGGAGAACGCCGCGCTACCCGAGGCCGCGAAACGTCTGAACCACCGGGTACTCTGTCTTCCGGCATATGACCGGGCCGATGAAACCACGGCTGCGATGCTTGCTCAGATCCTCGAACAAAAGGGATTCGCGACTGTGTCTTTTCCTCTCCTCGGGCCTTCCCTCAATGAATGTGTCGCGTCGATGGAATCCGGACCCGGCGACGTAGTATGCATTTCCGCATTGCCTCCGAATGCCTTTGCGCCGGCGCGCGCAATGTGCAGACAGATCCGCGAGCGGTTTCCGAAACTCAAAGTAGTCGTGTGCGTGTGGGGATTCAGCGGCGATACTGTCAAAGCCATGGCTCGCTTCGAGCGAACGCAACCGGATCGCCTCTCCACCAGCCTCGCGGAGGCCGTGGAGCACGTTCAGGAACTCGCCAGTCCGAAACCCGAGGCCGTCGCACTTTCTGTGTGAGAATCAATCGGCCGCCGGCAGACTGAAGTAGAACGTCGAGCCCGCGCCGTCCGCTGACTCGACCCACATTCGCCCGCCGTGCCGCTCGACGGCCTTCTTGCAGAATGCGAGCCCCAGTCCGTTCCCGGGGTATTCTTTCCCGTGCAGGCGCCGGAAAACCTCGAAAACCCGGCCTTGGAATGCAGGCTCTATGCCCGGACCGTTATCTCGGACCGAGAAAACCCAATCGAGACCCACGCGCTTGGCTGAGACGTGTACGCGCGGAGGAGCCGCCTCGCAGTATTCGATGGCGTTTCTGATCAGATGCCGCAGCACCTTGGTCAGGATTTCGAAGTTTCCCGTGACCGCCGGCAAAGGGTCATGGGTGACGACCGCATTGCGCTCCGTGATCTGTTTGTCCGTGCAGAGTAGCGCCTGACCAAGGGCCGCTTCCATCTCCGTCCGGAAGGATTGGCGTTCGCCGTCGCCTGTGGCCCAGTAGTCCACTACATCGGCCAGCAGGGACTGCATGCTTGCCGCTCCGTCCTGAATGCGTGCTAGGAATGCGCGAGCGTCGGAATCGAGCCCGCTCACGTAAGTTTCGGACATCAATTGACTGTATGAGGCGATATCCCGCAGAGACTGCCGCAGGTTGTGAGCCGCCATCGACACGAACTCTTCAAAATCCGCATCCGCCCTGTCCAACTGCTTGCGGAGTCCAATTTCTTCCTCCGAGCGGCTTTGATCAGAGTTGTCCATGATTATTCAGTGCGCCGGGTAGGGGGAATTGTGAACTTGAACGTAGCTCCGCGTCCGGCTTCCGATTCTACCCAGATCCGGCCACCCTGGCGCTCGACCACTTTTTTGCAAATCGCAAGACCGATCCCCGTACCCGGGATTTCGCTGCCATGCAACCGTTTGAACATGCCGAACACCCGGTCGGCGTCTTCAGGATCGATGCCGATGCCGTTGTCGCGCACCGCAAAGAGCCAGCCTTCCCCGTCACGCTCCGCGGAGATATGGATCCTGGGGGTGTCCTTGCCTCGGTACTTGATCGAATTGGAGATGAGGTTTTGGAAGAGTTGCATCAGCAAAACCTCTTCAACCGCGACAGTCGGCAGTAAATCGGACGTTACCAAGGCGCCACTCTCAGCGATAGCGGCCTGGAGATTGAATTGCGCCTTAGCCAGCGCAGCGCCGCAATCGATCAAGGTAAAGCCGCCCCGTTCGCGCTCGCTAACCTCCCAATATGCCAGCAGAGCCTTTAGCAGTGCCTCTATTCTAAGAGCGCCCTGCACGGAATAGGAGATGAACTTGTCCGCGTCTTTGCCCAGCTTTCCTTCGTATTCCCGCGCCAGGAGCTCTGTAAAATTCACTACCATCCGAAGCGGCTCCTGCAGGTCGTGCGTGAGCGCATAGGCAAAATGTTGCAACTCACTATTGGTCGTCTGAAGCGCTTCTTCCGCCCGCTTGCGGTCGGTCGCATCTTCAATCGCCAGAAGGATGGTCCGGGCCTGCGCGTTCGGATTGAAGATCTCGCTGGCATTGAGCAGCATGACTTTCCGTCCGACGCGGTCAAATTTGTGGGTCACCTCAAAATTCCGGAAGGTCGAGTGGGCCGGGAGAATGTTCTCCAGCAACTCGCGCAGTTTAGGAATATTCCATTGTCGGTTCCCCAAGTCGTAGATCAGACGCCCCTCGGTTTCCTCTTGCGCGGATTGGAACGTATCGTAGAAAGCCTTATTGGCCTTCACAACCTGCAGGTTCTGGTTCAGTGTCACCAGGGGCTCGCGCACGGTTTCTACAATCGCTTCCGCGAAATCGAGACCGCGCTTCGCGGCATCGATGTCGATCAAAACCATTACGGCGCCGTCGGTCCTTCCGTCGGGGCCCGCCGAAGGGAGAACGCGTAAAGAATACCAGCGGCCGTGCGAGTCGCGGATATCGCGCGGCTTCCGATTGCCTCCCTCCATCGCATCCAGAAGCAACCGCCGGAGGTCGGGCAATTCCACTTGGGGCTGAAAATCGGTGATCGGGCGCCCGACATCGGAAGCGATCAGATTCAGCATGGGTTCGATAGCGCGCGTAAAACGGCGAATACGCAGATCCCGGCTAACCATCACCAGGGGTATGCTGATGCTCTCCAGAAGGTTGGTGAGATCACGGTTGACCTTGCTAAATTCCACGTTGCTGTTCTTCAACTCTTCGTTCAAGGTGTTCAGTTCTTCGTTCGCCGACTCTAACTCCTCCTGGGCGGTTTCCAGTTCCTCGTTGCCCGCTTGCGCCTCTTCATTTGCGGCGCTCAACTCTTCCAGGGTGCTGGCGTGATCTTCGATGATCGATTGCAGGTACTCTTTGGTTGCCAACAGTTCCTGTGCCAGCCTGGTGCGTTCCGCATTGTTCTGCCTGGCAGGCTTGCGCGTCGCCCTCGCACCGCCGGTATGCGGCGTCTCCTCGAATAGGACCAGGAAATAACGATCTTCGGAAGAAGATTCGCTGCGGAACGGGATCGCCTTGATGGTGACGTCTTTCAGTTCGCCACCCTCATCGATCCGGAAGCCGGCCTCTCGGGCAATGACGTTCCTTTCCCGGGCAGTTTGAACTGCCTTGCCCAGGCCTGTAATCAAACCTTCGCGCGCCAGTTTCAAAAGATTCCGAGTCGGCTCGCCGGGCGAAAGCTGAAGGTACGGAGCGGTGCGGCCCCGCACCTGAACGACGTTCATCTTGTCGTCGATGACAGCGCCTGGGGGCGCATATTCGGCCAGCGCCAACCGATCGGCCTCCCTAAGCACATCCAGCGCGGTTCCGCTCTCGGCAATCCTCTCGCGGAAATCCGCCCGGCTTTCCGTTCGGCGGCCTTCACTGAGAGGGAGAGCCGGCGCGCCGGCTGCCGCCTGCAGGCAATAAATCTTGTGACTCTTGTCGACTTGATGAAATGACTCGGAAAGCGCGCCAATACTTTCGGATGGGCCGAGCACCAGGAACCCGGCTGGCTTCAACGCATAGTGCAGAATGGACCAGACCTTGCGCTGCAATACTTCGTCCAGGTAAATCAACACGTTGCAACAACTGATTAGGTCCAGCCTGGAAAACGGCGGGTCCTCCGCCAGGTTGTGCCTGGCAAAAACGCACATATCGCGAATGTCTTTTCCAATCTGATACCCGCGTTCCGATCGGACGAAGAAGCGCGCCAATCGCTGCGCCGAGATATGCGTCAACGCAGAACCGGGGTACGTGCCGGCGCGGGCTTTTTCGATGGCGGCTTCGCTGAGATCGGTGGCGAAAATCTCGATCGGAAAGCTCACTTTCGCCTCGTCCAGGAATTCCGTCAGACAGATGGCGAGGGAATAAGCCTCCTCGCCCGTGGCGCATCCAGGGGTCCAGATCCGGATCGGATCCTCCGGCGCTCGATTCTTCACTAGCGCCGGGAATGCCACCCTCTTTAGTTCTTCGAAGACCGCTGGTTCCCGAAAGAATGCCGTGACGGTGATGAAGCAGTTCTCGCACAATGCGTCTGCTTCCTCGCGGTTCTGGTCGAGGTCCCGGCTGTAGTCTTCGAGGCTTTCGAAGCCGCGGAGGGCCATGCGCCGCCTGATACGCCGCGCCAGAGTACCGTGCTTGTAGTGCGTGAAGTCCACGCCGGTGACGCTCCGTACTTGCCGGAGGATCTTGGCCAATTCTGCATCTTCCGGGGACGCTGTCGCTTCCGGAGGTTCGGCCGGAATCTGAGCGCGGCGCGCCAGGGCCACCAGTTGCAGCGCAATCCCGGCCGGCGACAGAACGTGATCTACCACGCCGGCGGCGGCCGCGCTTCTCGGCATGCCCTCGAACTTCGCCGTTTGCACGTCCTGCGCGAAGGTGATGCCGCCCGCGGCTTTGATCGCCTGGAGCCCCAACGTCCCATCTGTTGCCGTTCCCGACAAAATCACACCCACCGCTTTGCCGCCCCGGTCTGACGCCAGGTCGCGGAGAAAAGCGTCGATCGGCATGTTGCAGCCTCGCGCCGGCCGCGGCGGAGTATTCAGGACTCCAGCGGAAATGCCCAGATTGCATCGTGGTGGAATCACATAGACATGGTTGGCCTTAACACGAGTCTCCCCCTTCACCTCGGAGACTGCCATTTTGCTTGTCTTGGAGAGCAACTCCGTCAGATGGCTCTCGTGCCTCGGATCCAGGTGCTGAATCACTACGAACGCCATGCCAGTATCGCCCGGCAGATGGCCGAGCAGTTCTGTTAATGCTTCCAATCCTCCCGCCGAGGCGCCGACGCCAACAATGATGGGGCAGGCGCTTTCGGCGCGTTCTATTTCGGCCCGCCGTACGATCGCCGCTGCGGAAACGCGAGAACGCGACCGGTTACTGACGTTGTTTGCCACACACCACCATTGTCTTTCTCGCTAGAACAGAACACACTGCACTCGCGGGGCCACTCTTTACGGCGCACCCATGTGCCTGATTCTCGCGGTTGGTGCGCAGCCAACCGGCTGAATCATAACGCCATCAGCCGGTCTTGTCGACCGCCAGCAGATCCTTGATGATCTTGCCGATCTCCATAAATTGATCCAGCCCGGAAGGCTTGGAGATGAACTGGGAGACCCCGAGATCTTTGAGCAGGAATTCGTCTCGCTGGGACCGGGAAGAACTCCAAACGCATACCGGAACTCCCGCGAGGTGTGTGGCGTTTCGGATTTCGCGCAGCATGTCTTCGCCGGTATATTTGGAAAGGTTCAGATCCAGCAGGATCAGGTTTGGAGCAGCCGCGGCCGTATAGGCGCCTTGCCTGCGGATGAAAGCTAGAGCTTCACTCCCGTTTAGCAGATGGACCAACTCGAATGGAAAATTCTGCTTCTTCAGCGCCCTATCGAGAAGGAAGACATCCGAGTCGTTGTCTTCGATCACAAGGATTTGGGCGGCGAGCATAACCGGCGCGTGTTTCAAACTTACTCCCGGCGGCCGGCGTTAGCCAGCCCTCTTCATCATTTCACATTGGATGGCGGCGCCGTTTACGGCGACACCTGTCTTGCTTTAACTATCCATCGCTTGGGCGCCGGCCCAACAAAGTAGAACGGGTAACAGGTCACTAATGTCAGCCCGTTCTCGCTTGACGGCGCGAGTACCTCCACATTGTCCGGCTTGACGATCCTTAACGACACCACTTCGTACTGGAAAATGCCTTTCGGGGTCGACAATTGAACTTCGTCCTTGATCCTCAGATCCTTCAGCGAGCGAAAGAACGTATCGCGGTGCCCGGCGACGCCGACGTTGCCGGTCTCGCCGGGCAGCGCTGTGCCCGGTATATGTCCGGCCGCCCGCCGCAGAGTGGTTTCGTCAACCCCTTCGACGACCACCACGGAAAGAAGCAGCCGCGGAATTTCCATGCGGCCGATCAAGCTTCCCGCCTCAACGACTGGCGCGACGCGGCTTGCCGCATGCCGGTCGCGCAGCACCCGCTCCAACTCCCTGCTCTCGCGCTTTTGGAAAAGCCAGGCGTCCGTCATCGCGAATGCGCAATAGCCCAGCGCCAAAACAGCGCATGCCAAGAGCGCGCGCTGCGACCACTTCAGAAACCGTCGCAGTGGTTCTTTCTTAACGATCAGTGTCATTTCGCGCCCTTCTCGCCCGCAATGTATCCGGTGCGCGTGCGCACGGATAGATGCTCGCGGCCCTTCGCCCTGGCAACTACGCGAATAGCGCGATAAGAACCGTCGCGAGCCGGATTGCTGGGAACATATCCGAAGGTGTATTGATGGCGAATGTCGCGCGCGATGCGTTCGCAAATGCCCACGACTTCGCTGAGCTCGCGGGGAAAGAAAGCCTCGCCGCCGGTCGCCGTCGCGAGGCGCTTGAGCACGACCGGGTTACGGTCTGGATCTTCCTGGTCGAAGATGCCGACGGTGTAGATGATGGCGTTGGACTGTCCCGCCAAGCTCATGACGTGCTCCAGGCTGCGCTGGCTCGCGTTGTCGCCGCCATCGCTGACCACAATCAGCACTTTCTTGTCCCTACTGCCTGTCTGCAATTCCCCTAACCCCATGGCGATTGCATCGTAAAGGGCCGTCAGCCCTCCGGTGGGCGCGATAGAGATCGCGTCCTGGAGTTCGGCGGCGCTATGGGTGAAGTGGAGCGCGGGACGCAGCCCCAGCGACGCCTTCTCGTGGAAGTTCACCACGAAGATTTCGTCTTCCGGATTGCTGGACCGCGCGAAAGTCCGGGCAGCGGCGATCACCTCCGCCATTTTCGGCCGCATGCTTGTACTGTGGTCGATAATCAGTCCCACGGTGACCGGGATATCTTCGTTCTTGAAGAGCCGGATCTGTTGGAGGACGCCGTTCTCGTAAATCTGGAAATCCCGCTCGTCCAGATCGGAGATAACTCCAACATGCGGGCCCGTCACGCTAGCGTGTAACACCACCAGGGCAACATCCACTGAGAGCCGGAACGAACCAGGGTCGGGACCTTGAGCTGACGGTTGCGCCTGATATCCGGCGGAGCTCACCAGGACTACAAGAAGAAGCGCCGCGAGACCGATCGCTTTCGCAAGCCAACGTTTTCCCGTCCGCGAGACGCCCATCCTCATAGCTCCCGTCCTTCTACTTTCATTTGAGCCGCCGGGCTGAATTACTCGGCGGCATCGCCTCCGCAAGCCGCGCTAGAAATGAAGCGCGGAGTGCGGAATCCTAACGCGTTACCGAACGCGCTGTTGTACCAGCTTGAGGCTCAAGCCTCCAGCCAGCGCCAGAAACCCACATAGCGCGATTAGCGGCAGCGGACTCGACGTCGTTGGCAGCGTCGTCGCTGGGGCGGTCGCGGCTACCGGCGCAGTCTCCGGTTGAAGTTCCACGGTGGGAGGCGGAGTAACTACCTTGGTAAGTTCAACCACTTCGCCCGTCGGTTGAAACGCCATGACGGGCACTTGCTTCAGTTGCATGATTACCGGCGCGTCGGCCGTCAGAACCGGCTGTGCGACTTCCACTGGAACGTCCTCAGGCGTGAAGAGAATCGGCGTCTGGGTAGTCTTGGCCAACTCTACTGCTCTTGCCTTCGGATAAACAAATTCCTCGCCCCAGTTTCTGCCGGGGTAAAACCATGCCCGGAGTGCTTCCGGTTCGCCTGCCGGCCGCTCGCGGAAGGTAATCACGGTCTTGTCAGTCACCCGGAGCCGGTAGTTAGGAATAGCGAGAATCGTGGCGTAGCACTGACTTTCGTCCTCGCTGAAGATCTGGACAATGTGACGGTCGGATTGCGAGTCCAGGATTTTGAACACGTAAGTGCCGGCCGGCAATACGCCCCACCCTTTCAGATGTACTCCCGGAATCTCCACAGGCCCACTGAAAGTGACCACGGTTTTCCTGTTCCATTCATCCGCCTTCGCGGCGGGTGAGAATACTGCGCCCATCAGCGCAAGACTAAATACGGTCGTTGTTACTGCTCTCAAGATACTCATCTGTTACTTCTCCTTTTACTTTGGAATCTGTGCGGCCGGCCCTGGCGCTCTGCCTGGGCCATCGGAAGGCGCCCGGCGGCCGTCGCACACCCGGCACGAGGAAGCACTCCGAGGTCCATCGCGCACTGCGCCACGCTCGTTTTGCGGCCACGATTGCGGCAATTGGGCCATGGAGCGAGGCGCTATTGGGTGCGAGCCCGGAGCGGTAATGCCACTGCCAGCGGGGCGTATGCAACGGGCTGTTCCCAGCAAACCCGGCGGCGCCGCCCGCACGTCCGGCATTCGTACTGACCGTGCGAGGGCCACATTGGCGCGGTATGCATCGACCTGCACCAGAGTTCCGCGATTCGCGTTTGGATTGCTTTCATAGATCCACCTTCGGCGGGGCGGGGGCACGTTTGCCACCGTTTAATTTGGTGCGGCTTATGATACAAACCCGCTGCGAGGCGCTCACGCGGGCTTAGGCGCGGCGAAATGTGCACCTCCAGCGGCAGATTGTGCACCTGCCCGGCGCCGTCTCGCTCTGCAACTCCGCAACGCGGTGGACCGCGGCGCTTGGCCCGGGCCGTGCACATACACAAACACAACACTTCCAAAAGGAGGAAGCGCCAAATGGCAAGGAACACATCGGTGATGGGAATTTATTCGGATCGCACCACTGTTTCGGACGCGGTCAACGTTCTGACCAACGCGGGCTACCGGCCGATGGACATCTCGGTACTGTTATCCGACAACCAGGGCACGAAGGATTTCGCGCATGAAAAGCACACCAAGGCGTCGCATGGCGCCGCGATAGGAGCGGCGGCCGGCGCCGTGGTTGGCGCGGCATTGGCCTGGTTCATCTCCACGCAACCGGGGGCCTTCACCGGATTCCTCTCGCTCACCGCTGTTGGGATGCTCACCTCTGCCGGGCCGCTTCTGGCCGCTTGGGCCGGCGCGGGCGCCGGAGGAACACTGGGATGGCTCGCGGGATTCCTGATGGGTCTCGGCCTGACGGAATATGTCGCCAAACGGTATGCCGGGAGAATCCGGCGCGGAGGCATTCTTTTATCCGTCCACTGTGACAGTCCGGAATGGTGCGATCGGGCAAAGAAAGCCCTAAAAGACACAGGCGCGAGGGATATTTCCTCCGCCTCGGAGACCGCGGCCGACTTTGGTACCACGGATAAGCCGATGGAAAAAGCGCCGGCAGTGTTTACGGTTCGCGAAACGCCCGGCCAACCGCCGACTGAGTATGTTCCTGTGGAAATCAAGAAATAGGCTATTTATGAAGTTCGTTCAATCTGTCACGGTAACCGCTCTGCTCGTGCTCTTGGGCACAATATGCCCTTTGCGCGCGCAGCGCGGCGACCCCAAAGAAGGTCAGGGCAAGCCGCCTGAAAAGCAGCAGAGCAAGCCGCAGCAACAGCAGCGCGCTGAGCCCGCCCAACAACCGCAGCAGCGTGGCCAACAGACTCAGCTCAGCGGCCGCAGCCGCAGCAACGCGCCGAGCCCGCGCAACAACCGCAGCAGCGCGGCCAGCAGACTCAGCTACAGCGGCCGCAGCCGCAGCAACGCGCTGAACCCGCCCAACAACCGCAACAGCGTGGTCAGGAGACCCAGCCGCAGCGGCCGAAACAACAAGAACGCGCCCAGCCTGCCCAGCAACCGCAGCAGCGTGGCCAGCAGACCCAGCTGCCGCGGCCACAACAGCAGCAACGCGCTGAACCGGCCCAACAACCGCAGCAGCGCGGCCAAGCTCAGCAACAACGGCCGCAACAGCAGGAGGCGAGCCGTTCGCAGGTGGCCGAGCAACAACAGCCGCAGCGCACGCACCAACAGGCAGCCGCTTGGCAACAACAGAAGGGATGGGCGGCGCACGGCGCCTGGCAGGGCCATAGCACCTGGCAGCAAAGCGGTAGTCAACGCTGGGATAGCGACCATCGCACCTGGGCGCAGCGTGGAGGTTATGGCGGTTCCTTCATTCCTCAAGCCAGCTACAACCTGTCCTTTGGGAGTCAGCACTCGTTCCGCATGCACAGCGTTCCCACGTTCTATATGGGGTATCCGCGATTCGCCTACGGCGGGTATTCGTTCCTGCTCGTGGACCCCTATCCGGGATATTGGGGCTCTAACTGGTATGACACGGATAGCCTGTACATCGCTTATGACAACGGATACTACCTGTACAACAGCAGATATCCGGGTGTGGGCCTCGCGATCACCGTCGTACTGTAGTTGATCGATACCGCTCATCAGATGCGCGCAGCGCCCGAGATATCCGGCTGCTGCGCGTTTCTGTTTTAGAGATGGCTGGCGACGCCGCTTACCGGTATCTCTCAACAATCACGAAGGTGATGTCATCGGTCTGCGCCATGCCTTGAGTGAATTCCTCGATGGCCTTCAAGAAGGTCCGTTCGATCGCATCGCTTCCCGACGGCGCCTCGCCCCGAATGATTTGCAGCAGTCTTTGCTCGCTGAACATTTCTCCCTGCGGGTTTTGAGCATCTGTAACGCCGTCGGAAATCACCACTAGAATGTCTCCGGTGTCGAGCTGGAAGGGTTGGGAATCATAAGAAGCGCTCTCGAACATCCCCAGGAGAAAGGCGTCGGGAAACAGCTTCTCGATTCTCCCCGTGGCGGCGCGGAACAGATAGGCCGGGCTATGTCCCGCGCTGATGAATTGCCCCACGCCTTGCGGGTTCTGCAGAAAAAGAAAAAGTGTGACGAACTGGTCTGGCAGAGATTTGTCGCAAAGCAGCCGGTTCACCCGGCTCAGGACTTCCGGGGGGTGGACCCCGGAGTGGAATTCCACGCTAAGCGCGCCCAGCACCATGGAACTGAGCAAGGCGGCCGATATCCCCTTGCCGGAGACATCGGCCAGGACCCCCATCCAATCTCCCGAACTCAGTTGCTGGAAATCGTAGAAATCGCCTCCCACATAGCGCGTGGGATTGTTATATGCGTGGATGCGGTAATTCTCGAACTGAGGCAGGCAACGCGGCAGAAGGCTTTCCTGAGTTTGCTGCGCCAAAGCCAGTTCCTCATGGACTTTCCTTTGCTCCTCCAGGGTTTTGAGACGAATCACCTCGCGGCTGCGCTCCAGTTCCCGGACTGTCTCCTCCAGCAGCTTGCTGTAGTTCCTGGTTTCCAAGTGCAGCAGGCGCACTTCCAGAATGTTGTGAACGCGCGCGCGCAATTCGGCGAGATCGAATGGTTTGCTGACGAAATCCTTGGCGCCGGCTTCAAGAGCCCGCAGTTTGTGAGCGGGCTGCGCGGTAATCACGAGCACTGGAAGGTAACCATCCTCTTCGATGTCCTTCAGGCCCTCCATCACCCGGAATCCGTCCATGCCCGGCATTTGGAGATCCAACAGGATCAAGGAATAGCGGTTCTTCCGGTGAAGTTCGCAGACCTCCCTCGGATTCGTCGTAGATTCAACCGAACTGTAGCCGGCAATGCGCAGCATGCCCTCCAGCAGACGGATATTGGCTTCCTGATCGTCAACCACCAGAATCCTGGCGCTCAGAATATCGGCTAGACTGACCATCACCTTCGTCCCAGTTTATTTGGCATGGCCAGCCTCTTACCCGGCGGCGGCCGCGTTCAGCTCGAACCAGAACACGCTGCCCGAGCCTACCGTACTTTCCACGCCGATCTCGCCGCCCATCAGTTCCACCAGCCGCTTGCTCATCACCAGTCCGATGCCCGTGCCCTCCTCGGCCCTCCTCTCTTGTCCGAGGCGGTTGAAGGGTTGGAAAAGCTGCACGAGCATTTCAGGAGTTAGCCCCGCGCCGGTATCTTTGACGCTAATGCGCACGCGCGGCGGGTTGGCAGTGGCGCAACTCGCCTCGACGGCCACAGTCCCTTCCGGCTTGTTGTATTTGATCGCGTTAGAGAGAAGATTGATGAGAATCTGTTTCAACCGGAGCCGATCGGCATCCACAAAACAAGGCAGCTCGAACCGGGGAAAGGTCATGCTGATGCCGCGCTTTTGCGCCTGCGGCTCGATCATGGCCTGGCATTCGCCCATCACTTCGCTCAGTGATGTCGGTTCCAGTGAAAGCGCGAACCGTCCGGACTCGATTTGAGCGAGATCCAGGATTTCGTTGATCAACTCGAGCAGATACCATCCCGCATGGAGAATCTGATCGATGCTTGCCGTCTGCGAGGGCGTGGGCGGCGGCGAATCGGAATTCATGAGCTGGGCGAAGCCGAGGATAGCGTTAAGCGGCGAGCGAAGCTCGTGGCTCATACTCGAAAGGAACTCGGACTTCGCGAGATTGGCCTTTTCCGCCGCACTCCGGGCTCTTTCCAACTCGACGTTCTGTTCCTTCAGCGCCTGGTCGAGACGCTTGGGCTCGGTGACGTCGCGTGCGGCAGCGAACACGCCCTGTAATTTCCTGTCGCGATCATAAAATGTGGTCGCATTGTAAGACACCACGGTGGTCTTACCATCGCGGGCGCAAGCGGTGAGCTCGTAGTTTGTTAGCTTCTTGTGACGGAGCACCAGCTTGATGCCGGCCTCGGCCCGTTCCGGATCGGTGAAATAGCTCTTGAACGGCGCGCCGATCAGCTCGTCGCGCGTGCAGCCGGTGAGCGCCTCCATCTGCTTGTTGGCGTCGGTGATGATGCCGGCCGGATCGGTGGTCATGAGCGCGTCGATATTGGATTCGATCAGGGAGCGAGTATAGAACTGCTGGTCGCGCAGCCGCTGATCGAGCTTCTTCTGTTCTGCTTCGACCTGCTTGCGCGCGGAATTGTCCGTGCCGATCAGCAGGTAGCCGATAATCGCGCCTGGCTTGTCACGCAGCGCCGTGACCGATACGACGGCGGGAAAGCGCGTGCCGTCCTTGCGGATATAAGTCAACTCATAGATGTCTTCAATACCTCGCGAGGCCTTGAAGACCAAGGCCTGAAAGCCTGGAGTAATCGCTGTTGCCAGTTCGGCGCTTAATGCCACCGCGCGGGCGATCACTTCCTGCGGATCGGAGATATCCGCCGGCGTGATTTTGTTCACCACATCGGCGGCCGCATAGCCCAGCATGCGCTCGGCGCCCACATTGAAGATTTGAATCACGCCCTTTTCGTCGGTGGCGATGCTCGAGAAGTTAGCGCTGTTGAAAATTGCGTTCTGTAAGGCCCCCGTCTTCAAAAGCGCCTCTTCGCGGCGGACTTCGGTGATCACATCGAGCGCGCCGGCGCCATCCTCGGCGAAGGCCGCGATTACCCGTCCGTTGGCCATGTCGTTGTTCCTTCTCTGGATCGCCTTCCCAGTCGCACGAGGGATGCCAATGTATTTACCCGGCATGCGAGGTGATATCTCGGTCAGTTCGCGCCGGCATCGGCAGCAAGTGCCGTGTTGGGTGCAGATCCTGCACTTCGCGGCGATTAAACTCACTGCTCCGGCGCCTCTGGTGGCGCGCGGCCGACACTTGGCCGGGTTCCCGCAGTGGGCCCGCAATTGCACTTACGCACAGCGAAGGAACAAAAAAAATGCTTTGGACACTCTGCGTAATCTTGTTGGTTTTATGGGCGTTGGGAATGGCAACCTCATATACCGCCGGCGGGCTGCTTCACATCCTGTTGGTCGTTGCAGTGGTCGTAATGTTATTCCGCCTGTTTCAGGGACGCAGCGTCGTTTAACTGCGGAGAGTAAAGAACATGCCTTTGATAAACATCGTTATCGTGCTGATCGTTGTCGGCGTCGCCTTGGGGATAATAAACAACTTCATCCCCATGGCCGGCAGCATCAAGACCATCCTCAATGTAGTGGTCGTGGTTGCGGTCGCAATCTGGGTCTTGCAGGCGGTCGGAATGTGGGGACGCGTAACCAGCTATAAGTTTCTGAACTGAGCCGGAGTAGTTCTTGTCGTAGGTCGCCCGCGGCCGAACGCCGTGATCGGCCGAAATTAGCGCGCCGTTCTCCCGCCGGTTGCTAGAATATACGCAATTGCCTCGCCCTCCAGCAGTTTCGGGCCGGATTCTCATCGTAGACGATGATGAACGCCAGCGTGCCGCCCTAGTTGCAATACTTTCCGATTCTCACTTCGAGATCCAGGTCGCAGCCGACGGGTTCGAAGCGCTGGAACGCCTCGCTGCCTTCAACGCCGACGTCATCGTAGCCGATCTGATCATGCCTCGCATGGACGGCTTTGAACTGCTGCGGCATTTGAAGGAACGCGGCGATCTCACGCCCGCGATCGCGCTCACAGGCTTCGGCAGCATGGAAAAAGCGCTTTCCGCCATTCACGACCTCAACGCATTCTGGTTTCTGGAAAAGCCCGTGGAACCGCGCGCTTTCAAAATTCTTCTGGAACGAGCGATCGGCCATAAGCGAAGTCTGCAAAAAACCGAACTGCTGAAGCGGGACCTGAGTCTTCGCGGCGTACTCGGGGATTTGGTGGGCACCTCGCGGGCGATGCAGGAGATCTTCTCGCTGATCAGGCAGTTGGCGCCCACTTCGGCGCCTGTGCTAATCCGTGGAGAGAGCGGCACCGGGAAAGAGTTAGTTGCGCGAGAGATTCATAAGTACAGCCGCCGTGGCGATGGACCTTTCGTCGCAATCAACGCGGCAGCCCTGCCGGAGACTCTGATTGAGAGCGAGTTATTCGGCCATGAGAAGGGCGCTTTTACAGGCGCCATGGAGCGTTCGGCCGGTTGCTTTGAACAGGCCCACGGGGGCACCCTGTTTCTCGACGAAATCGGCGAAATGCCGCAGTCGACCCAGCCAAAGCTGCTGCGCGTTCTCGAGGATTTGAAAGTGCGCCGGCTTGGAGGCAAGCACGAGATTGCAGTCGACGCCCGGGTACTTGCCGCCACCAGTCAGCCGTTGGAATCGCATCTGCGCGAAGAACTGTACTACCGGCTAAGCGTCTTCCAGATAGTCGTCCCGCCGCTGCGTGAGCACAAAGAGGATATTTCGTCGATCGCCGAGGTCATGCTGCAAAACTTGAATAGGAAGCACGGCACCCGCGTGATAGGCGTCGATGCCGAAGTGCTCGATCTCTTTAAGCGGTATGATTGGCCCGGCAATGTGCGCGAGCTGCGCAATATTCTGGAGCGGGCGGCCATTGTGGCGGGCGAGGGTTTGGTCCGGCTGAGACACATGCCTACGCCTGCGCTCGGCGTTGGCCCCGGCCCGTACGCCAGGCAAACGCCCGGCGCTGAAGGCGCGGGCACGGTGCAACCCGGCCAGTCGCTGATGCAAGTCGAGGAAGCCTACATCAGACAGACTCTCGATCGTGTAGGCGGCAATCGCAAACGCGCCGCCGAGGTGCTGGGGATCAGCCTGCGAACGCTACAGAACCGAATCGCCACATTACGCGAAGAGGAAAAGTCGGTAGGGACCTAATCCAGGCTGCCGCTCTAAGGCAAGCTGGCCGGAGAGGGAAAGCGACCGTGCTGAACGCGTCTCGCGGCATCGACAGACCATGGCGGCTTCTGTTCCAAACGTTGCCGCGGATGTTGCGGCAGGCATCCAGCGGTTGGATTGACGACAATGCTTCGCGCCTTGGCGCCGCCGTCGCGTTTTATACTTTGCTGTCGCTCGCGCCCATGGTGGTGATAGCCGTCGCCTTGGCCGCTGTCTTTTATGGACACGCCGCTGCCGAAGGCCGGCTCGCATCGGAGATCGGAGGAGTGGCCGGTCCGGAAGCGGCGCGGACAATTCAGGAAATCATCAAAGGCGGCTACCAACCTCGCATAGGCGCGATTGCAACATTGCTCGGCTTGGCGACTCTCACGTTTGGCGCTTCTTCCGTCTTTCTGGAGTTGCATGACTCCATGAACACAATCTGGCATGTTGCGCTGCCTTCCTACCGGAACCACGCTGCAACTGTCATTCGGTTGATCAGGGAACGCTTCTATTCGTTTGTGACCGTGCTGGGCGCCGGGCTGCTGTTGCTGGTTTCTCTAATAGTGAACGCCTGGATGGCCGCCATGCGGATTGTCGTGCCCGAGGCTGCCACGTGGATCATTTCGTGTCTGCTCATAGCGGCGCTATTTGCAACACTCTACAGAATTGTTCCGGACGTGGAACTGAAATGGAGCGACGTCGCCCTCGGAGCGATGATCACATCTTTGCTTTTCATGGCCGGCAGGCAGCTCGTCGGACTATACTTCGCGCACGCCAGCTTCGGGTCGACCTATAGTGCTGCCGGATCGCCGATTGTGGTGCTGCTCTGGGTCTACTATTCGGCGCAGCTATTCTTTTGGGGAGCGGAGTTCACCAAGGTGTACGCGACGACCATGGGATCTCATCTCAATCGGAACCTGATGGTGGTCTGAGAGGCGATCCTGCAAGTTAGCTGTGCCGGCCGGCGGCGGCTGAGTCAGGGGACATCCTTGCGGCTATCGAATTCCTGACCGCCAGGTTGTGAGCGGTCTGGCGAGTGCAACACCTCGAGGATCATTTGAACCAGCTTCACTGCCACGAACGGCTTGTGTATGAAGGCCCAACCGTAGTTGAGAACCAGCAGATTGCCGTTCTCTCCGCCCGACATCAACATCACATGCAGGTCTGGTCTGGTCCTCTTGAGCACTAAGCCCAGATCCGGCCCTGACATCGCGGGCATGTCGACGTCGGAAAGAAGCAAGTCGATTCTTCCCTTCGTTTCCTTCGATAGTTCGATGGCGTCGGCTCCATTGCCCGCCGACAGCACCTGGAAGTTCGCCTGTCTGAGGGTCTCCACCACGACCTTGAGAACCGTGTCGTTATCATCGACAACCAGTATGGTTTCGAGTTTCACCGTGAGAGTTTCTTCGGGAGGCTTTCGCTGCGCGCCCGCAGCTGTTGAGCGGCGAGAGACCAGTCCACTTCCGGCGACCCCTGCGGACAGCCTCTGGCCTCCCACAGTGCATGCGCCAGTTCGGCGATGTCGGCGTGCCCAAAGGTTGCGACGCCATGTTCATTCACCGCGTTCCGGTGGGTCTCTTGGGTTTGCCGGTAAGCCGCTTGGGAGTGCTCAAGCGCCTGCCGCGTGCGCTCCTGCCCGGTTTGGTGATCTTGTTTCTCATGGGCTTCCGCTGCGCTGCGATGGGCATGGGCTGCGGTGTCGTGCAACTCGGCGGCTCGTTGATGATTTTCGTAATGCGATCCGTGGTTATAACGAGTAGACATTTAAAGGCTCTCTATCTGCCCCGACTTGGTATGGGCTTCCTTTGCCAGCTTGTAAGCGTGATCGGAATACTCCAGCGCCCGTTGGGAGTGCCAGTCTGCTGCGGCAACGTCGTTTTTTTCGTTATGTTCGGCGGCGGTCCGATGGGCGTGGGCTGCAAGTTCGTGCTGCTCGGCGGCTCTCCGGTGGATCTCGTGCATGATGTTTCCTCCCGATGAAAGGTCGGTCACTACCTGACATGTGCACGGGGCGGACCATTCCGCATAGCGCCGCAATCGCTTGGCGCCGGTCTCGACAGCCGTTCCCCGGTGCGAACTCTGCACTTTACAACGCAGATCCTGCACGTTCACCCTGGTCGCGAGCGACGTCAAGGAGATTCAATGGCTGAAGTAAACGCCGTCGTAGCCGTTTACAAAACGCACGTGGGGACCGAAGAAGCCATCAAGGAACTTCGGCGCTCGGGAATTGACCTGCGCACCTTATCCATAATTGGCAAGGACACACACACAGATGAACATGTGGTGGGGCATTACAATGCCGGCAACCGGATGAAGTACTGGGGCAAGACCGGCGCATTTTGGGGAGGCTTCTGGGGACTGCTCTTCGGATCGGCTTTCTTTGCGATTCCGGGTATCGGTCCGGTGCTTGTGGCGGGTCCCATGGTTGCGTGGATCGTGGGAGCGTTGGAAGGCGCGGTGGTAGTCGGAGGTTTGAGCGCATTCGGCGCGGGGCTTTACAGCAGCGGCATACCGAAGGACAGCATCCTCCAGTACGAAATGGCGCTCAAGGCCGATCAGTTCGTGCTCTCTGCGCAGCCGACTATGTCCTTGTAATCGGCTATACCCGGTTGCTCGGCCGGAACGCGTTGAAGACCTTCAACATAGGATTCTTCCTGGAAGGGATTTCTCTTAGAAAACCCTAAAATGCGTGAGCAGGGGTGCCCTAAGTGTATGAAAACATGGTAGCGCTAACGGGAATCGAACCCGTATTTAAGCCTTGAGAGGGCTCCGTCCTAACCGTTAGACGATAGCGCCATGGGAGATTCCTATTCTATCGCACACTCCCGTCCCGCGAGCAAGCGCGGGATAATAACAGAAGATGTACCGTATCCTCGCCCTTTGCCTGCTGCCGGGAGCCTTGGCAGCGGCCGACCACTGGACCAAATTTATCGCTGGCCCCTACGAAGTCTACACCGATGCCGGGCCGCGCGTGGGGCGCGAAACGCTGGTCCGCTTCGAGGAATTCCGGCATGCCGTCGGCGAAGTCATCGGCGAGGCTAATCTGCAGACGCCCATGCCGGTCCGCATCCTCGTGTTCAGGAATTCGCAGGGCTGGACCACTCCCGAGCCCGTTTCCGAAGGCCGCGCCAGCTACAACATCGTCCTCAACGAAAAGGACGCCGCGCACCCCTCGCCCGCCATTTACAGCGCGCTCACCCGCCTCTTTCTCGAATCCAACAGCACGCGCATGCCGCCCGCTTTCGAGCACGGCCTCATCGAATTCTTCTCCACCTACGAGATGAAAGACATCCACATCACGGTCGGCGCGCCGCCGCCCAATCCCGATCTCGATTGGGCGCGCATCCACCTCTTCGTCACCGATCCCGACTACTTCGGCAAACTGCGCGTGCTGGCGTTCAATCTTCGCCGCGGCGCCGCCGAAGACCCTGCCTATCGCAACGCTTTCGGCAAATCCCGCGACGAGGTCGAGGCCGTCGTCAAGCAGCGCTTTGCCGATCGCGATTTCCGCACCGGCACCATTTCCAGTCTCCCCATGGCCGAGCGCGATTTCCCCGAGCGTGAGGTCTCCGAAGCCGACGCGCGCCTGGTCCGCGCCGACCTTCTCGCGGGCAAGCAATCCGCAGCCGAATACGAAGCGCTGATTCGTGACGGCAACCGAACGCCGGAAGCCGAGGAAGGTCTCGGTCTGATTGCCCTACAGGAACATCATCCCGCCGAAGCCAAGACGCATTTCGCCGATGCCATGCGCGACGGATCTACCAGCGCGCGCTGCTACATCGAGTACGCCAAGCTCGAAACCGACAACGAAAAGGCCTCCACCGCGCTGCTCAAAGCCGCGGGCATCAACCCCAAGCTCGATGAGCCCTTCGCGCTGCTCGCCGCGCGCGATACCGATCCCGCCAAGCGCCTCAACCATTGGAAACTCGCCGCCGAACGTAACCCGCGCAACGCCGCCTATTGGCAGCATCTCGCCGACGCGTACATTGAAAATCACGATTACGCCGGCGCCGCCAAGGCATGGACCTCCGGCGAGCAAGCCGCTACGGATCCCGCCACTCGCACCCGCATGCACGAAGCGCGCCTCGCCGTCGAAGACCAGCGTCTCGAATATGAGGCCGCCGAAAAGCGCCGCGAGGCCGAGGAGGAATCGCGCCACATCGACCAACTCAAGGGCGAAGCGCGCGCTCAGGTTCAAGCGCTCGAAAAGAAATACTCCAGCGGAAATACCGATGATGCCGCGAAGGCCGTGCCCTGGTGGGACGATCCGAAGACCGGCGGCGAAAGTCGCCGGTACGCTCAAGCAGGTCGATTGTCTTGCGGGTTCGCAGGCGCGCCTCACCATCGTCACCAGCGATAATAAAACCGTGAAACTGCTGGTCGCCGATCCTTCGAAGCTCAATGTCTCCGGCAAAGGTGAGCTTACTTTCCATTGCGGCGTTCAGAAGCCGCGTCAGGTCGTGGTGGGTTATACGCCGAAGCCCAACGCGCGTCTCGCAACCGCCGGCGAAGCAGTTATCATCGAATTCCAGTGATTCGCAACCAGGCAGGCGCCCGCATCCGCTGGGTCGTGCTGTCGGTTTTCCTTCTCTCTTCGGCCATCAATTACCTCGATCGTCAAACGCTCGCTACGCTGGGCCCGCTGCTGCGCGCTGAATTCCACCTCACCACGCGCGAGTTCGGATGGGTGATCGGCGTCTTTTCCATCGCCTACGCCGTCGCCGCGCCCTTCGCAGGCATGCTCATCGATCGTTTCGGCTTGAACCTCAGCGCCAGCCTCGCCATCGGCCTCTGGTCGTGCGCCGGCATCGCCACCGGGTTCACGCGCGGCCTCACTAGCATGATGGCGTGCCGCACGGTCCTCGGCGTGGCCGAATCGGCCGGCATCCCCGCCGCGGGCAAAGCTATCGATTCCTTCCTTCGCCCCGCCGAGCGCGCCCTGGGCAACGCTCTGAACCAGGCGGGTGTGAGCGTCGGCTTGATTGCCGCGCCGCCACTCGCCATCTGGATCGCGGCCCATTACGGATGGCGTCACGCCTTTGCCGTTACCGGCGCCCTCGGCCTCGCGTGGATCCCCATCTGGAATGCCGCCGCGCGGCTCATGCCTCAACCTCCGCGCGAAAAGAACGAACCCGCCGCGGGCCCATCGCTGCTTCGCGACGCGCGCCTGTGGGCGTTCGTGGTGGCCAATGCGCTCACCATGTTTGGCTACTCGCTCTGGACCAATTGGAGCACCTTCTATTTCGTCGACGTGCAGCGCCTGTCTTTGGAAGCCGCGTCGCGCTATGTGCTCGCGGTCTTCACGCTCGCCGCCGCTGGAGGCTTCGTTGGCGGATGGCTCTCCGCGCGCCTGATCGCTCGCGGCGCCGTTCCGCAAGCCGCCCGCCGCAAAGTCTGCGTCATCGGGGCCGCGCTCTCCTTGCTCACCGCCGCGATTCCCGCCGCGCAAACGCCGTTCTGGGCCGCCGCCGGAATCGCGCTCAGTTTCTTCGCCGTCTCGGCCATGAGCGTCAATGTCTATTCGCTCCCGCTCGATACGTTCGGACGTGGCCGCGCCGCGTTCAGCATCGCTGCGCTCGTTTCGTCTTATGGCGCCATGCAGCTCTTCACCTCGCCGCTCATCGGCGGCATGATCGATGCGCACCGCTGGAGCCCCGTGATCTTCGCCGCCGCGCTCACGCCCGCGCTTGCCTGCGCCGTTCTCTTTTCCGTGAGGTCGCGCGTTTGAAACAGTGGCTCAAGCGTTGGTTCTTCCACCTGCTCGGCAAAGATCCCGAAGCCGTCGTCGTGATCTTCCAAACCGGCGACGCCGCGCTCTGCGCGCGCATGGCCGAAGAAGTCCGCGCCCTCACGTCCGATCGCCGCCACTTCATCGCCACGCCCGAAAATTGGCCCGAATTGCGCCGCCAGCTGCGTCGCCATCGTATCGGCCTCGCGCCCGTCATGCTCACGCGCGAGCCAAACGCGCTGCGCTCCGCCGCGTATCGCCTTGCGCCGCGCAAAGTTCTCGCCTACAACTCGCGCCTCGAACGGCACCACCTGCATTTCAACCTCGCCTCATTCCTCTTCTGGCGCGGCGTCCCGTTAGATCGCATCTATTTGCGTCCCTGGTGGTGGCCTTGGCCCAAACGCGAGCGCTCCAAAATTCCCACCGGATATCGCGTGCTCGAAGGCCGGCCCTGCTCGGCGGATCGTCGCCGCGTGGCCGTACTCGCGCCCTATTTTCCGTACCCGCTCGCGCACGGCGGCGCCGTTCGTATCTTCCATTTACTGCGCGAAATTGCTCACGAATTCGACGTCGAACTATTCGCCTTCACCGACGCCAACCCCATCGACCCCGCCCCGGTCCTCGAATTCTGTGCGCGCGTCGCGCTCGTCGAAAAGCCGCGCTACCGCGAGCCGTGCTGGTCCACGCTGTTGCCGCCCGAAGTCCACGAGTTCCGCTCGCCGGCCATGCGCCAGGCCCTCGCCGAGGAGAAGCGCGCATTCGGATACGAGACGCTGCAAGTCGAATACACGCAACTTGCCGAATACGGCGGCGAGATTCTGGTCGAGCATGACGTCACCTACGACCTTTTCGCGCAGATCCATCGCCGCCAGCGTTCCCTCACCTCCTGGTGGGATTGGTTTCGCTGGCATCGCTTCGAAACTCGCGCCTTGCGGAATCGCCGCGGCCTAGTCGTCATGTCGAAGAAAGACGCCGAAATGGTGGGTGGCAACGCCGTCGTCATCGAAAACGGCGTCGATCTCGCTCGTTTCCATCCCGAGCCCGAACGGCCCGGCCAGCGCCTGCTCTTCATCGGATCGTTCCGCCATTTCCCCAACGTCACCGCCTACCGCTTCTTCGCTGAAAGCATCTGGCCGCTGGTGCGCGATCGCTTCCCGGAAATGACCGTCACCGTCGTCGCCGGCCCCGACTACATCACCTATTGGCGCGCCTTCGCCGATTCACCCGAGCCCCCCGCGGACCCGCGCATCCAGCTACTCGGCTTCGTTTCCGACGTCCGCCCGCTCTACGTGGAAGCCAACCTCGCCCTCATCCCCACAACGGTCTCCGCCGGGACCAACGTAAAAGCCCTCGAAGCCATGGCCATGCAACGCGCCATGGTCTCGACGCCCTCCGGATGCGCCGGCCTCGGCCTCTTGCATGGTCACAGCGTTTGGGAAGCCGATGAGCCCGCGGCCTTCGCCGCCGGCATCGCCACCCTCATCGCCGACCCGGAACGCCGCGCCCAAATCGCTCGTGCCGCCTATGATCACGCGCGCCGCAACTTCGAGTGGTCCGCCATCGGCGGCCGCCAACGAAATGTACTCCAAGCCCTCAAGTAGCGTGGGCCTTTAGTGGCGCGGGCCTCCTGGCCGGCGCAGCGCGCGAAGCGCGCAGCTAGCTTCACGTAAACTCTCGCTCACCCCCTTGCCTCCCTAGTCCCAACTATGCATAATCGGGAATAGCCATGCCCGAAGACTCTCCCCAACTCCTCCCCGGCACTCTTTACCTGCTGATCCTCCGCACGCTGGCCGCCAAGCCGCTCCATGGCTACGCCATCGCCCGCCGCATCAAACAACTCTCCTCCGACGTGCTCGACGTCGAAGAAGGCTCGCTCTATCCCGCGCTGAATCGCATGCTGGTCAAAGGCTGGCTGAACGCCGAATGGGGCGTCTCCGAAACTAACCGCAAAGCGCGCTTCTACCGCCTCACGCCGGAAGGCAAGAAGCAACTCGCCGCCGAAGCCGGCGATTTCAATAAACTCGTTCAAGCCATTCAATTGGTCATGAAGAAAGCGTAAGGAGATCGGCTATGTCACGCCTCCAGGAACTCTGGCGCCGCATCCTTTATCTCGCGCGCCGCTCGCGCTTCCAATCCGAGCTGGATGACGAATTACAGTTTCACCTCGAGAGCCGCGCCGCCGAACTCGAACAGAGCGGCACGCCGCGCGCCGCCGCCATTGCGCGCGCCCGCCGCGAGTTCGGGCCTGCCGCCAGAGCCGCCGAAGATTCTCACGCGGCCTGGCGCCTCCGTTGGCTCGAAGATCTCGTCTCCGATGTCCGCTACGCCTCGCGAACCCTGCGCCGCAATCCGGGGTTTGCTGTCGCCGCCATCGCCTGCCTGGCATTGGGAATCGGCGCCAACACCACCATCTTCAGCGCCATCTCCGCGTTCCTGTTTAGCGTGCCCTCCGCGCGCGACGCTCACTCCCTGATCAGCATTTGGGAAGGCGGCAACAGCGCCTCTTCGTTCGCCGATTACAAGTTCCTGCGCGATGCCCATATCTTCGAAGGAACTGCCGGCATCAACCCGGAGAGCGAAGTCAACTGGCGCAACGGTAGCCAGAGCAGCCGTCTGTTCGCTGGCCCCGTGAGTGACGATTATTTCGCCGTGCTTGGCGTGCCGATGCTCCTCGGCCGTGGCATCGCGCCGGGCGAGACCAACACCGCCGTGATCTCGCATCGCCTCTGGAACAGCCGCTTCGGCGGCGACCGCGAGATTCTCGGACGCACCATGGTGCTTGACGGCCGGCCCTACTCCATCGCCGGCGTGCTGCCGGCCGATCATCGCTCCGTGGTGGGATTCGGCTATTCGCCCGACGTTTATTTCCCAGTAGCTCATGACGACGATGTTCTGCAATTCTATGCGCGCCTGCCGCAAGGCATGACCTTCGCCGCTGCGGAGCAACGGCTGCGCAGCGTTTTCGAGCAGCGCGATCGCATCGACCCCCAAGAGCACAGGAAGCGCTCCGATTCCGTGCGCGTAGTGGGTGTGGCCGGACTAGACGCGCTGGGGCATGAGCAGACCGGCATCGTGGTTATATTCTTCGGCCTGGTCTTCATCCTTGCCGGCCTGGTGTTGTTGATCGCGTGCACCAATGTCGCCGGATTGCTCTTGGCGCGCGCCTCCAGTCGCTCGCGCGAACTTGCCGTGCGCCTTTCGCTCGGCGCCAGCCGCGCGCGTATTGTGCGCCATCTCCTGGCGGAAAGCCTCCTTCTCTCCGCTCTGGGCGCAGCTGCCGGCCTCGTCCTCAATGCCATCGCCGCGCAACTGATTGGCGCCTGGACGCCGCCCTTGCCCATCCCCATCCACATCGTCATCACGCCGGATTCGCGCTTGTTGCTCTATTCCACTTGCGTGGTTCTATTGAGCGCGTTGGCGTCGGGTCTAATGCCGGCGTTCAAAGCCGTGCGCAAAGATGTCAATTCCGCACTCAAGCGCGATCAACGCCAGACCGAGCGCACGTGGGGACTTCGCAGCTTTCTCGTCGCCGGCCAGATCGCCGCATCCACGCTGCTTCTGGCCACTGGCTTTCTGTTCGTCCATAACTTGCTCCGTGCTATCGATATGAACCCCGGCTTCGACACGACGCATACGGTCTGGGCTTACATGCGTCTCGCCCCCGACGCCTATAAAGAAAAGACTCGCCAGGCAGCCCTGGTCCGCGAAGCGCTCGACCGGTTACGCGCCTTGCCGGGAGTGGAAACCGCCGCCATCACGCGTCGCGTGCCATTCAACGATGGCTGCACAGTGGAGACCACCGTGAAGACCGATCTAGCCGCCCAAGGCGTGCGCGCACGGTTTCAATGCAACGACGCCGGACCCGATTACTTCCGCGCTATCGGCATACCAATCCTGCGCGGCCGCGAATTCTCTCCAAGCGACGGGACAAACTCGCCCGCGGTTGCGATCGTGAACGAGAGCTTCGCCCGCACCGTGTTCGGCAGCCTCGATGCTGTCGGTCACACCATCGACTATGGACAGCCCTTGCGGATCGTGGGCGTGGCCAAGGACAGTAAGTACTTCACGCTCGGCGAAAGCCAGCGGCTCGCCGTTTATCAACCCTATTTCGCGAACAGCGAGCCTACCAGCCTGAGCTTCATCGTGAGGACCGGCGCGTCCCCCAACGCTCTCGTCAGGCCCATAGAAGAGACGCTCGCTGGCCTCGATTCCACTGCCGCCATTGAAGTCAAACCCATGAACCGCGCGCTTGGCCTCGCCTTGCTGCCGAGCCAGGTCGGGGCCATCTTATTAGGCGCGATGGGAGTGCTGGGTCTGACCCTCGCCGCCATCGGGCTATACGGCATCCTGCTCTATTCCGTGTCGCGCCGCGCTCGCGAGATCGGCCTTCGCGTTGCCCTGGGAGCGACGCGCGCCGCCGTCTTGCGCACCGTCTGCCGTCCCGGGCTCATGCTTGCCGGTTCCGGCCTATCCATCGGTCTGGCGCTAGCCTTCTTCGTCACGCGCCCGCTCGCTATGTTCCTCGCGCCTGGCCTGAGCCCCACCGACCCCGCCGCGTTCGGCGCGGTAGTCGGCGTCCTCGGCGCAGTTGCAATCCTCGCCACATTGATGCCCGCACTACGGGCCCTCCGCGTCGACCCAATGACTGCCTTGCGGGAAGAGTAACTACTGAAAACGTGTGTTATCGTACTGTTTATGACCTTTCAACGCACGGTAGCACTACTTGGCGCCATTCTGATCGCGACCCTTAGCGCCCCGGCTCAATCGCGCGCTAATAAGAAGGATTCGCCCGATCTCAAGGAAATCCGCGATTACCGCCTCAGCATGGATATCGTAGAGCGCTACATCCGTGCGGTCAAAACGGCAACTACCGATCCTGGCGCGAAGAAATGCTTCGAGAACAATCCTCCCGGAAACGCGCCCTCTTTGGACGCCGGCGAAAAGATCATCAACGCCTGTCCACCCGCCGTCGCCGATCTCAAAACCGCTGGAATTAAGCCGCGCGAGTTCCTCATCGTCACGGCGGCCGTAATTGGCGATTTCATGTTCGTGGCCATGAAAAAGGCCGGCACAATCAAGGAATATCCGTCCGACTCCATCTCGCCTGAAAACGCCGCCTTCATCGAACAGAACTACGACAAGCTGCAAACCATGCTCGCCCCTCTGACCGGCGGCGGCAAGTAACCGGCAGCTTTACGTAAACCCGTAAGCCGTGTCCAATAGATGTTATGCAATGGCATAACATCGTCGACCCCGCCATTCCCGAGCTCGATCAACTGGCGGCGCGCTACAACCTGCATCCTCTGCACATCGAAGACTGCCGCCATCGCAACCAGCGCGCCAAGATCGAAGAAGGCCAAGGCTATCTCTTCACCGTTCTGAAGCCCGTCCGGATCGATCCCGAAGGCGAGTTCGACGCGGTCGATCTCGACATCTTTCTCGGCGCCGATTTCCTGATCACCGTACTCGAAACCGATTGCACGGAAGTCCGCGATCTCATCGGCCGGGTTCAAAAGACCATGGAAGCCGAGAACCGGCCCGATCGCATTTACTACCGCATCGTCGATGAAGTGGTGGATTCCTACCTGCCCATGCTCGACCAGCTCAATGACAGCATCGACGACCTCGAAGACCGCGCTCTCGAAGCTCCCACTCCGGAACTGCTGCAATCGATTTTCAGCACCAAGCGGACACTGATCTTTCTCCGCAGCATCCTGGTCAACACGCGCGATCTGGCGGCGCAGCTGCAACGCATCCAATTCCCGGCGATCGGTCTCGACCTGGGACCGTATTTCCGCGATGTTTACGATCACGTCGCCCGCAATCTGGACATGATCGAGATCATGCGCGATCTGCTCAACGGCACGCTCGATGTCTACCTTTCGAGCGTTGCCAATCGCACCAATCAGGTGATGAAAGTCCTAACCGTATTGGGCACCATAGCGCTACCCGCACTCGTCGTTTCCGGACTTTATGGCATGAACGTGAAAGGTCTGCCCGGAGCCGAATCTCCATACGGCATAGGCATCGCGCTTACCGCCATGGTGGTCATCACAGCCGTGTTGCTGTGGGCGCTCAAGCGCTTCGGTTGGCTGTGAACAGTGGCGTAAGCCTCCCGGCCTGCGCGCTACCTTTACGTAAACTCGAGCGGCCTACTTTTCCGGAATCTCCACCACCGCGCGCCCATCCACTTCTTCAATCCGCAGAATGATATTCTTCCGCGATTGCAACGCCGATTCCGGAACCTCGAATCGCGCTGAAGTCATGCGGTCCACCGTCTGGTGCGCCCCAATGCGCTCGGCCTTGAGCAAGCTGGGATTGTATTTCTCTCCCAGCAGCGGCATCGATTCGAAGATGCGCTTCGCATCCAGCTCCGATATCGTGTCGCCCTCGGTCCGCTTGCCGCTTGCGTCCACCAGCACCAGTGTCACCTTGTCCGTCATGAAGGAGTAGTCCGCCGGGTCAGTCACGCGGAAATCCACCACCGCCAGCGACGAGTTGTCTTCGATCGGCGCCGTCCGCACCTTCAGGATCTTGCCCGTCAGGTTGATGTGCGCGCCCTTCTGCCCGTGGAGCACCAGCATCACGGCGATCGCCACCACCACGAGGCCCGCCAGCGATGCGATCAGGATGTTTTTCGACATCCTACACCTCGTTGACGATGCGCAGAATCTCTTCCATCGAGGCGTGCGCCGCCTGAATCAAGGTGCCATCGAAGAGGTGAGTTTCAAGCCCGATCTTGTACTTATAACCGTCCTTGTCGAGCGCCGTCATGATCGCCCGCCAGTCCTCTTTTTCCGGGCTTGCCGGCATCACGCCCTTGCCCTTCACCTGAATGTTCAGCATCCGGTTCTTTGGCAGCAGCGCGTAACCGTCGGGGTAGGAAGTCTCCTTGCCGTAGGCGTTGTGCGGGTCCCAATTGAAGCCCACCCACTTCGAGGGAATCAGCTTCATGATGTCCGCCACCTCGGCCGAAGTCGCAATATTCTGCGATCCTTCGTTTTCGATCAGCAGATACACCTTCTCACGTTCCGCCGTCAGCGCCATTTCGCCCACAGTCTCGGCGATGCGCTGATAAGTCGTCGTCGGATCTTCCACGCGCGTTCCCGCGAAGACGCGCACCTTGTCGCAACCCATGATCTGCGCGCAGCGAATGACCTTGTGCAGATCGTCCATGCGGTGATCCCATCGTTCCTTCTCGGCCGCAAGCCGCTTTTCGCGGGCCGCTGGTTCCTCGGGACGCCTGCGCACGGGTTCCATGCCCGGCCACGTGAACTTCAGCAGGCTGGTGTTGAGGAACGAAACTTTGAGCCCTTCCTTTGCGAAGAGCACTGCATCGGCTTTGATTTCCGGCTCGGTGAGCGCGAAGTACTCTTTCTTGCTGCCCGGCGGATTGCGCAGCTCGATGAACTGCAATCCATAATGATGAGCGAACGCGATCGATTCGTCCGTGGTCAAGCCGATCTCGTCAGTGATGGCGCTGATGCGCGATTTGTCCCAATGTCCGCGCGCCAGCAACTGGGTCGCAAACGCGGCGCCCGTCGCGGCAAGTAAGTCACGCCTGGTCATATAGAGAGATTCTACTCGAACGGCGGGCGGCGGCGTTAGATGGGTTATTCTAGTTGCCGCTGATTCCCTTCGTCGCAACCGCTCTCTGATTCACGCCTTGCGTCACACGAACCGAGAGCTGACCATTTGCTGTAGACGTGATGGTCGCATTTGTAATCTGGCCGGTTAACAGTCCGGCAACCAATGGCCCAACTTGCCGGAGCATCTGGATTTCAGCCGGCGTGCCATCCGACACGACGCCCTGCAACACGTAACCGTTGGGGCCTCGGACTAGACTTATGGTGCTGCTTCCGCCGGGTTTCTTCCTCACCACGACGTCAATACCACCCACGTCATTGGATCCCATCGTACCTCCTTACATGCCGGAGGGATGCTATCACAGATTGGGGAGACCAACTGATGTTTCACCTCAGGCGCGCGTTCCGGAGGAAATCGGCCGCCGCTGGTAGCGCCGCGGCAAAGGCGTTATCCCGAGTGGCGAGCAGCCCGGCCTCCGCATCCATTCGTGGTACAGTTACGAGTGGTTTGACGCTTTTCGCCGATTTCAAGGCCGACCTTCTAGCTTTCACGCTATCCTCGTCCACCTTCCAGATTAGCCGCCTCAATCCAGAATAGGAGAATCCTGCTTGAAGAATATCTTCGTAGGGAATCTGAGTTTTGACGCGACGGAAGGCGCCATCCGCTCGCTCTTCGAGGCGCATGGAACCGTGGGCCGCGTCAACATCGTTACCGATCGCGATTCTGGACAGCCACGCGGATTTGGCTTTGTCGAAATGGATAACGATGCCGAAGGAAACCGTGCCATCGCCGCTCTCAATGGCGTCGAACTGGGCGGCCGGACCCTCAATATCAATGAGGCCCGTCCGAAGACGGAACGCTCCGGCGGCGGGGGGGGTGGCGGTTATGGACGCAAGCGTTGGTAGCATTGGCGTCAACGCCCAGCTATCGGCCCGGCGTCTTGACGGACCCTCTATGGAATATGTCCTGACCGGCTTCAGCCAAGACAAAAATATTCGGCTCTTCGCATTCGACGGCATCGATCAAAATCATTGCCGCACCCCGCTCACAGTGGGCGTCGATATTTCCCTGATCCGGAAATACGCGATTTCGCTTCAGGATCTGCCGCTTCTCGTCCGCCGCTTTCTTGACGAACAGGCCGTGTCTGGGCCGCTCGAGACTTTGACCGTAACCGAGGCCGAGATGGCGGCGCACGCCGGCCGCCGCATTGCTGCCCAACAGGCTGCCGAGGAACGCAAGACCCATCGCAAGCCTTTCCGGAAAGTAGCCGAGTAAGCTCAAACACCGGCGGTTTCGGCGTTCTATCGATTCGCCGGCGATAAGCGCGCAACTTTGGCGGCGGCGTCCGCGAAAGACACGATCGAGTCAACCTTAATAGTTTTTCCTTTCAATTGGTCCACCACGTATTCGATGCTGTCGGGTCCGTTGTTAGGTCCGTAGTTTAGCCGGACGGGCCATTCGTAGGGGTCGCTGCCGGTCAAAGGCGGACCCGCTCCGAACCGCGGCACGAATTCGCCTTGGGGGTTGCGTACAAACGAAGCCCCGGCCCAGACGGGTGGCTGCTCCCATAGCAGGTAAAAAAACCGCTGCTTCGCTCCCGGTGGCAGTACCAAAGCGGGCGAAGGCTTGTCTCTGTCGATTGACCTCGGCCCCAGGAAGACCACCGCATCGGACGGCTTGGAAGCTTGAAGCTCCCGCTTGACGAGATCCTGAACGAAATCTCCTGCGCGCGAGGGATTCTGGAGCGTCCTGTAATCGACCGTTGCCGGTTGTACTGCGTCTAGCGCGCGAGCGACCATAGGCAGCGCGGCGAGAGTAAAATCCTCCTCGCGCAGCAACTCTTTCTGTTGTTCCAGATTGAACACGATCATTCGTACGGACTGAGCCGGCGCCTCTTCCATGAGAGCGACGATGGAGTCGAGTAACATCGCCCTATCCAGATCGAGCAGCGAAGTTTGATTCTGCAGTAGCGAGGCGGCGTGCAGAAGTATCGTGAGGCGTCTAATCCGTTTTGCCCCCGATGCCGGAATCAACGCGGTAGAAAAACCGTCTGCGACCGTTCGGGGAGGCAGAATCGGACCGAACTTGCTGCCGCCAAAGTTTAGCCGGGCGTCAATCTGCCATTCTTTCCGGCACACATCGCCGGCGCCGTCAAACATAACAAAGTTCGCCGTGTAGCGGCCCCTTCCGAGCCAATACTCGCCCTCCACCGCGGTGCGGGGGCCGCCGCCGGCTGGGCGGGATTTAACTACGTCCGAGAGGTACACAGCGTTCTTGTTTCCCTCCGCCGCAATCCTGATCAGAACAACCCTCTGGCCGCCCTGCGCTGGAGAGGGAGCCGGATGCGCCGGTGAAAAATATCCCGCTTGGATCCTGGAGCTGAAAATGAAGTGCGGCCTGATGGGAGACGCCTCGCAGGCCTCATGATTGTCCGGAAGCCCATCCAGTAATGCCTGGGCATCGGCGATCTTTTTCGGGTCAGTCAAAATGACTTGCCCGGATGCCGCCGCAACGGCCAAAACCCCAATTGCGACGCGCCCCATGGCCGAGGATTGCATTTTGAGGCTCATCTGAGCTCCTGCAATTGAGCATGCGCCGTGCCACGGTTCGTTCGAATCCTTGCTTTGGGGTAGATTTGCCCGGAAATAGCAGTAGCTCGCCCGCGCCCGAAGTCAGCGCGCTTCCCTCGGCATAAGATACAGACAGGATGGAAGACATGGGCAGGTGGATCGGCCGGATTCTTCCTGCTTTGCTCGCGGCGCTTACCTTGGCCCGCTCGCAAGTGACGGTGGAACCGCAGCCGAAGCATGCAGACATCGTCGCCCACCCGAATCTGCGGGTGGATAGCAATCTCGTTCTGGTGCCTGTAACTGTGGCCGATCAGCGCAATCATCCGATCACCGGACTCGAGCGCGAAAACTTCCGTGTGTTCGACGACGGCGCGGAGCGCGCCATCACGACGTTTGCGATGGAAGACGAGCCCGTGGCCGTTGGTCTGATTTTCGACCATAGCGGCAGCGTCGCCGGCATCCGGCGTAACGAGTCCCAAACGACCCACATGTTTCTCAAAACCTCCAATCCATGGGATGAGTATTTTCTGGTCGCCTTCGCCGACCGGCCCGAATTGGCGGTGCCGCTAACGCAGGGAGAAGAAGAGCTCCAATACAGGATCCTGACTACCAAATGGGGCGGTTCCACGGCGCTCTACGACGGGGTGATTCTGGGCCTGAACGAATTGAGAAAATCGAAGTTAAGCCGGAAGGCGTTGATTGTAGTTTCGGATGGCGGCGAAAACAACAGCCGCTACAACCGGCGCGAGCTGGAAAAGATCTTGCAGGAGTCGGACGCGCTGATCTACGCCATCGGTTTCGATTCGAGCCAAGCTGATTTTCCGCTCCTGGAATGGATGGCCGAACTATCGGGAGGGCTGGCCATCCAGGCCAGGGCTGAAAGTATGCCCGATATTGCCGCCAAGGTGGCGCTGGAATTACGCAATTGCTATGTACTCGGGTTCTCAGCCGCCGGGATTGAGCGTGACGGCAAGGTTCATGATTTGCGCGTGCAACTCATTACCCCCCATGGCATATCCCCCTTGAAAGCGTCATGGCGTCGCTCCTATCGTGCTCCCAACAACTAGGCGCAGCAGTACGCCCGCGCCTGACTCAGCACTGGAACATCTGCCCCCGCGCGGCTATCGCGGAGTTACAATATTTTTTGGCCTTGCGATACATCGCTTACGCCTTGTTTGCTTGCCAGGGGCTCTCTGCTGCGTCCGTGCCGCCGTTGATGTGCGCATCCGGGGGTGCGGTCGCTACCGTCGATCTGGAAGTAGCCACGCCGTCCACGCGAGCCACCGGGCATCCGCTGCCCCTTCGCACCATCAATCGGGTCGAGGAAGGCGATACCATTCTCTACCGTCCGGTCCTTCGCCCCAACGAAACCCGCAAGGGCGATGTCACCCTGGTCCTGATTCCCGCCGACAAGAAAGCCACCGGGCGCGACAAGGTTCTGATCTTCGAATCCCGCCCGGCCGATCGGCCTCAACAGTGGAAGGTCCCGTGGCGTACGGCGTTCGTCGCCTTTGTCTACGGTCCCTCCGGGCTCAGCGTCAAGAAGGTCGAAGCGTTCCTCAATCGCGATGACGAACTCGTAAGCCAGCTCGCCGACTACGCCGATAAAACCGCCAAAACCGAAGCCCTGATCGCCGCGCTGTCGTCGTCCGGCAATTCCTTCGAGGCCGTCAACGCGGCCCTTGAAGGCTTCTCCTCCAAATTCGGCGCCGCGTCGCAGATTACTAAGGGTACGCCGTCCGATCAGCAGGCAATGACGGTTTTCCGTACGCTCAATCCCGACATCTCGACTTACGATCCGCTCGCGACCCAGAACGCGCAGTCCTTCAGCCAGACGGCCGGGTTGGCCACCTCCGTCGCCGAAATGTTCTTCGGAAGTCCCGTGGGCCTTGCCGCCGGCGGAACCGCGATGCTCGTTGAATCTCCGCGCCATCGCTTTTCCACGCTCCGAATTCCGCTCTACTTTTTCTCAGCCCATGCCTGATGACGCGCTCGGTCTGTGCGGCAAAGTGGGCGCGCAAGCCGCGCACACCCGCATCGCGTATTTGTGGGCGGTCCGCGTCCCCAACGCCGCGCTGCCCCGCTTGATCGTCAGTAAATCCAATTCGCTTCCCGGCAAAGTTAAATCGCCGCTGCCCTTAACCGCCCCCGAGCAGGATTGGAAATATCTCGATCGCGCCCGCAACTGGACGCTGCAACCTCCCTCCGGCAAGCCGATTTCGGTCAAGGTGCAAGTGCTCGCAACTACCAAGAGCATCGAGCTCGACCTCGGCAAAGACGTGAAGCCCGGCCGTTATGGGCTGGCGGCGAATTGGGATTGGGACCAATTCAAGGTGGAAGGATCGATCGACGTCAGACCGCTCGCCGATTTCACCTCGGCCAAGCTGACGCCGCAAGCGCAGGATCGCCTCGTCGCCAGCGAAGGTAAGCTTCCGCTCACGCTCGAAGGCGACGATTTCGAATTCGTCACCAAGGTCGAACTCAAGAAGCTCTACGACGAATTCGCGTCGGCCTCCGCCATCCCCTTCGTGTTGCCTCGCGGAATCCGCGAGGGCGTGCAAGACCGCATGGATATTCAGGTCGATTCGTCCGGTCTCGATCCCGGCGCCTATCAGCTCGTCGTCTCTCAGGTCGACGGCAAATCGCACAACGTCGCTGTCAACGTGCTGCCCGCGCTTCCGGTCATCGATAATCTCCCGTTCACCGTCAATCAGGATGCCGCCTCGACCGTCAGCTTCGATTTGAAAGGCAAGCGACTCCAACTATTGCAGCGCGTGGAGCTCTCACAAGGCGCTGCTACCCTCGGCGCCGTATCGGACGGCGGAGACGAGCGCGCGGTCACGTTCAAGCTGGCCCCGCGGCTGATGTCCGGCGCCACGCTTTCGCTTCGCGCCTTCGTCGCCGGCCGCAACGAGCCCGTCGATATTTCTAGCGCGTTGCGCGTCGTCGGCCCCCGGCCATCCATCACCGCCGTAACCACTTCACAGTTGCCGCCGCATACCGTGCAGCTCGAAACTGGTGAAGTGCCGGCCGGCCTCGCCGTCAGCGCCATGCTTGACGTGGCGCATCTTCCCTCCGATAGCGGCGTGAGGTTGGAGTGCGGCCAATCGTCCGGCGCCGCCATTTCTCTCTATCCTGGAAAGCCATCCGGAAACGCTCGCGTGGAGCAGTTGACTCCCGGCCAGTTGTTCGTAACCTTCGACACCGGCGCATGGAGCAACGGGTGCGACCTGCAAGCCGTTGTCACCAGCGGCGTCGGCGATTCCGCGCCGTATCGCGTGGCGCGCATCGTTCGCGTTCCGGAGATCGAGCAGTTCGATCTGGGCGCAGCCGCGGATAACGGCGATCCCAGCGGCATGCTGATCGGCCGCAACCTCGAGACCGTCGGCAAACTAGGTTGGAGCCCCGGCCAAGGCTCGCCGGTCCAAACCCTGCCGCAGCCTCTGGCCGGCGATGGGTTCCGCCAGCAGTTGCAGGTGAACCTGCCCGCCCCGCCATCTTCGGATGCGCCGTTGTACGTTTGGCTGCGCGGCGAGTCCAAAGCGCGCGTTACCACCGTCCGCGCCAACTGAAGGTCCCGCGGGCTGCTATCATAAGCATTCATGCCTCACGCCACTCCCACAGTGGTCATCGTGGGCAGGCCCAACGTCGGAAAGTCCACTCTTTTCAATCGAATCACCGGCGAGCGGCGCGCAATCGTGGGCGATGAGCCCGGTATCACGCGCGACCGCATCCATGGGACCGCCGAGCACGATGGCCGCCGCTTTGAGCTCATCGACACCGGCGGCATCGTTGTCGATGACCACGAGTACATTCCCGCGCAGATTCTCCAACAGGCGCAAGCCGCTCTCGAAACCGCGTCGCAGATCATCTTCTTAGTGGATGGCCGCGCCGAAATCACTGGCTCGGACCGCGACCTGGCGCAGATGCTGAAGCGCCTCGGCAAGCCGGTCACGCTTGCCGTGAACAAGGCCGATACCGCCAGCCGCGAGGATCTCGCCCACTCGTTCTATGGATTGGGAATTTCCGATGTTTACCCCGTTTCCGCCGAGCACGCAACCGGCATCGACGCTCTGCTCGACCACGTCACCGCCGGCTTCGAGGTCGGTGAGGCGGTCGACGAGAGCCCCGACGCCGGCATCAAGATCGCGATTATCGGCCGCCCCAACGTTGGCAAGTCCACCCTGCTCAACGCGCTCACCGGCAAGGAAAGATCCATCGTTTCCCCCATCGCCGGCACCACCCGCGATGCGGTGGATGAGACGGTTGAGCGTGACGGCCAAAAGTTCGTATTCGTCGACACTGCGGGTATCCGCCGTAAGGGCAAAACTAAATTAATGACGGAAAAGCTCAGCGTGGTCATGGCCCGCCGCAATATCCGCATGGCGCACGTTGTCTTATTGGTTTTGGACGCCACCGAGGGCGTCGTCGGGCTCGACGCCACCATCGGCGGCTACGCGGACGAAGGCGGCCGCGCTGTGATAATCTGCGTGAACAAGTCCGACGAGCTCGATCGATCCAAAAAGCAGGAGTTCGAAGAGCAGGTGCGCGACGCTTGCAAATTCCTCGATTACGCTCCTGTGGTTTTTATCTCCGCCAAGACCGGCGCCGGCGTGCAAAAACTGTTTCCAATGATTCGCGAGGTCTTCGACTCGGCCTCGACGCGCATCACCACCGGCGAACTGAACCGTTTTGTCGAGTCGTTAAGGTTCGAAGACCGCAAAATCTTCTATATCACCCAGGCTTCCATCCGCCCGCCCGCGTTCGTGATCTTCACCAATAAGAGCGATCCGATGCACTTTTCCCACGAACGCTACCTTGTCAACCAAATTCGGCGGCGTTTTGGATTCCGCGGCACGCCTGTAATGTTGAAAACCCGTACAAAAGCGGGAAAACGTACGCGCAAGTGATAGAATGCAGGCAGTAGCATGACAATTGCACTCATATTTTTAGTAGGAGGGCGCCACTATGTGGAATAAAAAGAGGGACGAGGAGCCTGTTAGGTCTTTTACTCCTCCACGTCCCAATCCGGCCCCAATAGCTGCCCCCGTCCCAGTTGAACCCCAAAAGGAGATTACGCCAGTGTCCAGTATGCCAATGGGAAAGTACGATCCTGCTTCGAGCAGCTCGGCGTCCGCTACGATCGGCAAGGCCGTGAAGGTTGTTGGGCAGATCTTTAGCAAAGAAGATCTTTATGTTGACGGCGAAGTGGAAGGCACCGTCGAGGCGCTTGAGCACAAGCTTACCATTGGCCCGAACGGCGCTGTCCGCGCGGGCGTAAAAGCGCGCGAAGTGGTAGCTTTGGGAACCATTCAGGGTAATGTTGAGGCCCACGAAAAGATCGAGATCCGGAAGGAAGCCAAGCTGGTCGGCGATATCCGGACTGCCCGCATCATCATCGAAGATGGCGCATATTTCAAAGGCAGCATCGATATCGTGAAGCCGGAACCCAAGGGCGCCACGCCCAAGTCCGCAACGCCTTCGGCTCAGGCCGCTACGCCCACGCCGGCCGCGACGCCTGCCGCGGCTCAGCCGGCGCACGCTTCGGCGGGCGCGCCGGAATATAACAAGAGGTAGAGGTAGAGAAACCGTTTTAGAGGGGCCGCGAAGTTGCTTCCTGATAAATTGATGAGCCTTCTACGCGGCTCTCGCGCCGGTGATCAAGCGGGCGCGGGGGGTGGTGTCTCCGCGCAGTCCGGTCTTCTGTTTTCGGGGAAATCGTCCGCGGCTCCGCCTGCCGTTTCCGAACGTTCGAGCCGCGGCACCGAAGAGTTCTTCAAGTACATCCGCGACACCTCCGGTCTCACTCTTCTCGATCTCGGCCCCGCCACCCAAGCCAATATCAACTTCATCACCAACCTGGGAAACCGCATCTACACTGCCGACTTCCTGCAGGTCTTGAACGACGCCTTCGGTCTCGAGGATACGGCTGAGCAATCCAACCCGGGCCGCATCGAATATTTCCTCAAGCAGGCGCTCGACTATCCCGAAGGCCACTTCGACGGCGTGCTGATTTGGGATGTACTCGAGTACCTCGCGCCGGCGCTCCTTACCGCCGTGGTCGACCGTTTGCACCAGATCGTGCGCCCCAAGAGCTATATGCTGGCGTTCTTCCATGCCGACGATAAGCAGGAGACGGTCCCCTACTACACGTTCCGCATCCAGAACCTCACCACGCTGCAACTGGCGCAGCACGGACAGCATCGCCCCACGCAACTCTTCAACAATCGCAGTCTCGAAAAGCTCTTCGGCAAATTCGATTCGGTGAAATTCTTCCTGACGAAGGAACGCCTTCGCGAGGTCATCGTCAAGGCTTAGTTGTGCCGCCCTTGCGGTTTCTCGTTCCCGTTTTTTCGGCCCTCATCGCTTCCGCCGCTCCCCTTACATACACGCACGATATCGCGCCCATCGTTGCGCGGTACTGCGCCCCGTGCCATCGCCCCGGCGAATCCGCGCCGTTTTCGCTGTTGACCTACGAAGACGTGCAAAAGCGCGCGCAGCAAATCGCCACCGTCACGCACAGCCGCTATATGCCACCCTGGCTCCCGCAACATGGCTACGGCGATTTTGCGGACGAGCTTCGTCTCAGCGATGAGCAGATCCGCATGATCGCCGACTGGGTCGCGCAAGGCGCGCCGCGCGGCGAAGACGAAGGCTCCGCGGCTGCCGACACTGAACCGCCGCTCGGCAAACCGGATCTCGTTATTCAAGCCCAGCACGCATTCACCGTTCCTGCCTCCGGCCCCGACGTCTACTGGAACTTCGTTTTCCGTCCTGCCATCGGCAAGACGCGATACGTGCGTGCGGTTGAGATTGACCCCGGCGACCGGCGCGTAGTGCACCATGCCAATCTGCTCATCGACCGCACGGCTTCCACGCCCGACGCGGGCTTCGCCGGCATGGATCTCGCCATCATGCGCAGCCCCTTCGATCCGGACGGCAACTTCCTTTTCTGGAAGCCCGGCAGTCCGCCGCACGTCGAACCCGACGGCTTCGCCTGGCGGCTCGACCCCGGCGACGAGTTGGTCTTGAACGTCCACATGCATCCCTCCGGCAAGAGCGAAGAGGTGCGCCCGTCCGTCGCGCTCTACTTTACGGATCAGGAGCCCACGCGCTTCCCGCTGCTGGTGCAGTTGGAGAACGACCGCGCGCTCGATATTCCCGCCGGCGCGCGCGATTTCCCGGTGAGCGATGATTTCCGTTTGCCGATGGACGCCGACGTTCTCGGCATCTACCCGCACGCGCACTATTTGGGCAAGCGCCTCGAAGCCTACGCAACTTTGCCCGACGGCAAGCGCAAATGGCTGGTGCGCATTCCGGATTGGGATACGAACTGGCAGGCCGTCTACTACTATCGCGAGCCGGTCTTTCTACCTAAGGGCTCCGTGATCTCGATGCGCTACTACTACGACAACTCAGCCGCGAACGTGCGCAATCCCAACCATCCGCCCAAACGCGTGCAGGCCGGCAATCAGTCCACCGACGAAATGGCGCATTTGTGGCTGCAAGTCCTGCCAGTGGGTGTCGGCGACAGGCGCCGCGAATTGCAGCAAGCAGTGATGGAACACCGCCTGGCGAGAAACCCCAACGATTTCACGGCGCGCATGAACCTGGGCTCGCTGATGCTCTCGCGGCTCAAGCCACAGGACGCGGTCGGCATGCTGCAGGCGGCGGTGCGTCTCGATGGCTCGCGCCCCGAAGCGCGCAACATGCTCGGCCTCGCGCTCGCTGAGACCGGGCGCACGCGCGAAGCCGCTGAACAGTTCGCCCGCGCTGTGCAATTAAGCCCCAAATTCTTTAGTGCGCGCGCCAATCTGGCCGCCGTCGAACTCAAGCTGGGCGCGCTCGACGACGCCATTGCGAACCTGCGCATCCTGGCCGCGGCGCAGCCGGAAAACGAGGCAATCCGCCAACGTTTGCAAGAAGCCATTGAAGCGCGAAATCGCAAATAGCAATGCGCGCAAGCTGCTAAACTCTAGGTGAAATCATGGCCAAAGAAAAAGAACTGAGCCAGCCCATGCCCCCGCTGACGGCCTGGCTGCCGGCGGTGGTGGTTGGGTGGCTAGTGCCGGGTGGCGGCCACTTGCTGCTCAAGCGCACCGGGCGTGGATTGCTGATCCTGGTTTGCGTCTGCACGATGTTTCTGTGCGGGCTGATGATGCGCGGCGCGATGTTCACGCCACAGTCGGGCGACCTTCTGACCACGCTCATCAACACCGGCGGATTCATTGGCGATCTCTGCTCGGGCCTGCTCTATATCCTGACGGTGTGCTTCAGCTACACGCAGCCCGATATGGCCGGTCCGGTGCACGATTACGGCACGAAGTTCCTGGTCACCGCTGGCTTGCTTAACTTGTTGGCGATCACCGACGTTTTTGAAATCGCGACCCGGAGAAAAGATTAATGCCGAAGATGAACCTGTCGCACTTCGAAGCGGCCGTGCTGTTTTCGCTGTTCGTTTCCGCGGTGATGGGCGTGGTCACGAAGCGCACCGACCGTGAGCGCATCGAATATGCGATCTACACGTTCTGCTGCTTCCTGGTGGCCCTGTTTGGATTAGGCTGGTTGATGTACCTGGGCCACCGCTAGGCGGCCCGAATTACCCTACGCGGCTTTCGCCAGCGGCAACTGCTTCACCTTCGCGAGTCCGCAAAGCTCCAGCACGCGGATCAGCGGCCACGCCAGGTCGATTTCGTGCGGACGCGTCGAGAACCGCGCCGAAGTCGGATACTCGTGATGGTTGTTGTGCAAACCCTCGCCTGCGGTCAGCAACGCGATCCATTGGAGGTTGGTCGCCTTGTTGTCGTAGTTGCGATAGCCGATCATGTGGCAAATGCTGTTGATCGAAGAGTTGAGGAAGATGTAGAGGACCACGTGGGTCAGCCACGCCGCCGCGCCCCACCAGACGCCGAACATCAACATGAAGATCGCCAGCCCGCCGAGAGCGCCGTACTCCATGCCGGGCGTCTTATCGAGGATGTCTTCCTTCCAGTCAGGCGTGTACTTCTTGACCATGGCTTTGTCTTTGGCTTCGTTGCGGTAAAAGAAAAAATTACCGAAAAGAACGGTCCAAAGGCCATAAATGTAGGGGCTGTGTGGATCGCCTTCTTTATCCGAGAAGTGGTGGTGTTTGCGGTGCACGGCCGCCCACTGGCGCGGCACAATGCCCGTAAACAGGCTCAATTCCAGGTGCATAAAAAGCCCCACGACCGGGTTCAATTCCAATCCGCGGTGCGTCTTGTAGCGGTGCAGATAAATCGTGGTAAAAAACACCGACATCTGCAACAGCACCAACGTGATAATGGCCATCCACAACAAACTCATTCTTGGTTAACTTCCTGATTCGGATATTCGAGCGTTTGAACCAGCGCTCCGGAAGGGATCTCGGCTCACCATTCAAAATCGTCGTCTTTTAATCATAACAGACGGCAGGGCGCCATATTCGCTAGAATCGGAGTTTTCAAAAGGAGACGGCCATTGCGATTCGTCAACATTGAGCGGAGCGGATACGGCGAGCCCGGGGTGATTTCCGGGGACGAAATTATTGGCATCAAGGGAGCCGGTTTCGACGATCTGCTCTCGGTGATCGCGGGCGGTCCGGACTGCCTCGATCGGGTGTCGCGCTGGATCTATAGCCCGCCCGCGGGCGAGCGACTCCCGCTGGCGGGAACAAAGCTGCTGGCGCCCATTCCGCGCCCCCCCAAGATCATCTGCATCGGCTTGAATTACCGCGATCATGCCGCAGAATCGAACCTCGCCGTCCCCGAAACGCCGACCGTCTTCTCGAAATACCCCACCTCCGTCATTGGCCCTGGGCATCCCATCGTGCTGCCCAAGAATTCCACCAAGCCCGATTACGAAGCCGAGTTCGCCGTGGTGATCGGCAAAGGCGGCCGCCACATCGATGAAGCCAACTGGCGCCAGCACGTCTTCGGCTACACCATCGTCAACGACGTCAGCGCGCGCGATTTCCAGATGGCGACGACGCAATGGATGATCGGCAAGACGTTCGACACCTTCTGTCCCATGGGCCCCGCTATCGTCACCGCCGACGAGATTGCCGATCCGCACGCTCTGGCGATTTCGCTCTCCATCGGCGGCGAAACGCTGCAGGATTCCAATACCAGCAATCTCATTTTCACGGTGCCCAAGATCATCGCTTACCTCTCGAGCGTGTTCACGCTCGAGCCCGGCGACGTGATCGCCACCGGAACACCGGCCGGCGTGGGCTTCGCCCGCAAACCACCCCGCTGGCTGCGCGAAGGCGACGAAGTGCGCGTGAAGATTCAGGGCATCGGCGAACTGGTCAACCCGGTCGTGGCGGAGCAGTAGCTGCTAGAATCGTTCGTGTCGCCACTGTGCGCCCGTAGCTCAGTTGGATAGAGCGTCTGGCTTCGAACCAGCAGGTCGGGAGTTCGAGTCTCTCCGGGCGCACCACTTTGTTCCGCATCAATCTCGTCAGGTAAGATACTAATTTGGGTCCCTGCCTATCGGAAGTTCCGGCCCCCCTCGAAGGCACCACCCGGCTAACACTCCAGGGCGACTTCGCGCAGCAAATGATCGAGAGCATCCACGCCTATTTGCGGGATGCGACCGCGGCTTCCGTGGAAGCGCGCCAAGCGCTGTGGAATCGCGACTACCGTTCGGAGGAGCTATATCAGCGCTCGGTTGCGCCGAACCGCGAGCGCCTGCGCCGAATTATTGGCGCGACCGATAGCCGGGTTCCGATTCGCAAACTCGAGTTAGCCGGCGATTCGCTTGGGTTAGCGAAGTTACTCCGGAGATTCCGAAGCTCGACGAGCAGTTATCGAATTCATCCAATACGCTGGCGGGTGTTTGAGGAAGTCTACGGACAAGGGTTACTGCTGCGGCCGGATTGCGACCCGATTGCTCGCGTGATTACCATTCCGGACGCGGATTGTCCGCCGGAGATGCTAGCCGGGCTTATCCCCACAATTGAGCCGGAGGCGCAGATTGCTCGTCTGCTGGCGGCGAGCGGCTGCGAGGTCATCGTTCCGGTGTTGATCGATCGGGCGGATACGTGGTCTGGCATTCCGGAAATCGGGATGACCAACCAGCCGCACCGCGAGTGGATTTACCGCATGGCGTTTGAAGTCGGGCGGCACGTCATCGGCTACGAAGTGCAGAAGATTCTGGCGGCGGTGGATTGGTTTACGCACGAGAACGCGCGCAGGGCGGCGCCGATCGCGGTAACGGGTTATGGCGAGGGCGGTTTGCTGGCGCTCTACAGCGCGGCGCTGGACACCAGAATCCAAGCGACGCTGGTGAGCGGTTATTTCCAGCAGCGCGAGGGCGTCTGGCAAGAGCCGATCTATCGCGATGTTTGGGGGCTGCTGCATGAGTTCGGCGATGCGGAAATAGCGAGCCTGATCGCGCCGCGGGCGTTGATCATCGAGGCTTCGCGCGGCCCTGAGATCCCGGGGCCGCCGCAGGCGACTGCCGAACGCAGCGGCGCGACTCCCAACGGACGGCTGACGACCCCGCCGCCTGCGTCCGTGGAGGCCGAGTTCCAGCGAGCGGCGACCCACTACGACGCCATTGGCGCCGGCGACAAGTTGAATTTGGCGGCCGAATCGCGCAACGCAATCGAACTGTTGCTCGGCTCGGTGGGAGTGAAGTATGAGCCGGAGTTGCTGACCGCTCCGGAGCACAAGCCGGTTGCAATCGACGCGGCGGCGCGGATGCACGCGCAGGTTGATCAACTGGTGCGTCATACGCAGAAGCTGGTTCAAGAATCCACCAAGAAACGCGAGATCTTTTGGGCCAAGGCTTATTCCTCGGCGAGCTCGGCTGAGCATTGGCAGGAGGGCGCCCGGCCTATTAAGGAGTATCTTTGGGACGAAGTGATCGGGCGGCTGCCTGCGCCCAGCGCGCCTGCCAACCCGAGAACGCGTTTGATCTATGACGAGCCGAAGTTCCGCGGCTACGAAGTGATGCTCGATGTTTGGCCCGGCGTGTTCGCCTACGGAATTCTTCTGCTGCCGAAGGGCATGGCGGCCGGCGAGCGACGTCCCGTGGTGGTTTGCCAGCATGGCCTCGAGGCCCGCGCACAGGACGTCACGGACCCGAACACCGACGCGCGTTTCTATCATCACTTTGCCGCCACGCTGGCCGAGCAGGGGTTTGTCACGTACGCGCCCCAAAATCCTTATATCGGGGAGGATCGTTTCCGGATTCTGCAACGCCTGGCGCACCCATTGAAACTCTCGCTGTTTTCGTTCATGGCCGGCCAGCATAGCCGGACGCTCGAATGGCTGTCGAGCCAGCCGTTCGTGGACCCGGCGCGCATTGGATTCTACGGCTTTTCTTATGGCGGTACGGCGGCGATGCGTTTGCCGGTCTTGCTGGATGGATACGCGCTGTCGATCTGTTCGGCTAACTTTACCGACTGGGTTTGGAAGAATACGGATATAGATACCCGCTATAGTTACCTGCTTACCCGCGAATACGACATGCTGGAATTCGACTTCGCCAATGTAGCGAGTTACTCCGACCTGGCTAACCTGATCGCGCCGCGGCCCTTTATGGTGGAGCGGGGACACGACGACCCGGTCTCGCCGAACGAGTGGGTGGCGACGGAGTATGAGAAGGTCCGCCGCTTCTTCGAGAGCCTGGGCGTGCCGGAACGGACCGAGATTGAGTTCTTTGATGGCGTACATACAATTAACGGCAAGGGTACGTTCGAGTTTCTACGGCGTCACCTACAAAGACCCCCCCTGTCCCCCTAAATGGGTGGTCCGACCCCCACACCAGAACTATTTCCAACTTATCCTTTCGCTGATACTCTTCCTCTGTGAAGTTCTCCATCGCCATAGTTGGGCTACTCGCGGCCTCCGCCGCGTCTGCCCAGGTCTCGGCCGACTATGCCGCCATGACGCCGGACCAGCGGTGGAGCGACTTCGTCTCTTCCAGCGTCGCCAGCCCGTCGGTTGCGTTGCGGGTCTTCAGTTCAGCCGCCATTTCGCACTTCAACCGTGAGCCTCTGAGCTGGGGCGAGGGGTCGCGCGGGTACTTTGAGCGCGCCGGCAGCCACTATGCGCGTTTCGTCACGCAGGGCGCGATCCATTCCAGCCTGGCAGCCGCGCTGGGGCACGACACGCGATATGTTCGCGAACCGGGGCAACCCAGCTGGCATCGCGTCCGGCATGCGTTGCGCCGCACTTTTGTGACGCGCAACCGCGAAGGCCAGAGCGTGTTCGATGTCTCCGAGTTTGCGGCGCTATATACGGCGCCGTTAATCGCATCGACCTGGCATCCCAGCCGCTACGGGCAAATGCACCAAGCGCTGCACGCCGGAACATTCGGGATTGGCGCGCAATCCGTATCCAACCTGGCAAAGGAATTCGGACCCGACCTCAAGCGGCTGCTACATAAGTAGCCCGCGGCAAAACCTACATTTCCTTACTCGCGACGCTATCGCCCTTGAAATCAGCCAAGCCCTCGCAGTTATGCACGGTAATCGATTTCGATTTCATCATCACTAAACCGGGCGCGCCCTGCGCTTTTTGCGGCTTACAGTTTTCGAGCGTGATGCGCTCCGCGCTGTCGAGGACGAACGCCGGCCTACGGTCTTCCTGCATATAGGACACGGAGACGTCGTTCAACTCGATGCCCTTCGCGTGGCGGATGAAGAATCCGTAGGCGGGCAGGATGCCGAACATGGAAGGCTCGGGATATTCCTTCTCGCGTTCGGGCGTGTCATAGGGCTCGCGCGGCGGAACGCCGCCCGTGCCCCGGAAGAAGAAGGTATTCACAACGTCGGCCGGTTGCTTGGCGGCGGTATCGAGCGTGAGGCCGCCGCGGTAGACGAGGCGAACGCCGCTGATAGTGACGTCTTCCACGTCGTGGCCCGGAATGCCGGCGACTATGGATCCATAGCGCGGGTCGGCGTTGTACGAGATTAAGTTGCTGATGCGGATGCGGCGGATGGCTCCGATGGCGGTTCCTTCGGGAGCGCGGAGGCGGCTGCCGAGGCGCAGGAAAATGGGGGCGTTCGAGACATCGCGCATGGTGATGTTGGAGACCGAGACGTCTTCGATGTGCGAGCCGTCGACGCTTTCGAGCGCCAGGCCGCGCGACGTATCGAAGACGCAATTGGAGATGGTGATGTTGCGGAAATCGCCTTCGGATTCAGTGCCGATCTTGATTCTGCCGGTGGGGCCGTCGCGATCGGGCGCTTGTTTGACGGTGCGTTTGTAAGTGCCGTCGAGCAGCGAGCCGATCTCATAGCCGCTTACCAGGGAATTGGTGATGGTGATGTTCTCGCTCACGCGGGCGGCGCCGAGCGCGTGCGTGCCTTTGAGCGTGATGGCGTCGTCGTTGGGCGCATTGATGCTGGAGTTCGAGATGCGCACGTTGCGGCAGGAATCGATGTCGATGCCGTCGCGGTTCGTATCCATCATGACGTTGTCGATGGTCAGATTGTCGACGCCGGCGGCAAGGACTCCGAAGTGGCCTGCGAGCGAGATGGAGAAATCGCGGAGGGTCACGTTGCGGCACAGCTTCAGCGAGATAGCTTTGTCACCGCCTGGGCCGCCGCCGCGATTCAGAGCCTTGCCGGAAATGCGTCCGCCGCCGGTGATGGCGATGTTTTCCAGGCCTTCGCCCCAAATCAGGCCGTTGTGAAAGTGGCTGTGGCCGGCATCCTGAAACTTGTCCCATTGGTTGGGCTCGGGCGGATCGTAAGTGGACGGGTCGGCGCTGGCTTCGATGACGGCGCCGCGCTCCAGATGCAGCGTGACATTGCTGCGCAGGCGGATGGAACCGGTGACCCAGACTCCCGGCGCGAATTCGACTGTGCCACCGCCGGCGGCTGCCGCGGCGTCGATGGCTTTGTTGATGGCGTCGCGATTCTGCGTCTTGCCATCGGGCTTGGCGCCGTAAGCGGCGATATCGAATGCGGCGGCGTGCAAGCAGGACGCGCCGAAGGCCAGTGCGGCGAACATGGTTCGAAGTCTCATCTCATTTCCCTTTTCTCATGCCTTCGAGCGCGAGCAACGCCTTGGCCCGCGCCTCCGCGTGATCGACCATCGGCGCCACAGGTTCTTTGACCCAGCGCCGCACATAGGCGCCATCGGGGTCGAACTTCCTGGCCTGGATTGCGGGATTGAAGATCCGGAAATAGGGCGCCGCGTCGGCGCCGCATCCGGCCACCCACTGCCAGCCGAGCGTGTTGTTGGCCAGATCGGCATCCACTAATGTGTCCCAGAACCATGTTGCGCCACTTTGCCAATTAATCAACAGATGTTTTACCAAGAACGAAGCCGCCACCATGCGGACGCGGTTGTGCATCCAACCGGTGCGCCACAACTCACGCATACCGGCATCCACCAACGGATAGCCGGTCTGCCCACGCTGCCAGGCGCTCAACCAATCGCGGCGCATGCGCCAGGGAAACTTCGCGAACTCCGGACGCAGCGGACGATTAGGCGTTCCGGGGAAATGATACAGCAGGTGATAAGCGAATTCGCGCCATACCAACTGCCTGAGATACGCCTCGCGGCCTTTGCCGACCGTACGCCAAACCTCCCCTGCGCTGATTTCCCCGAAATGCAGATGCGGGGACAAACGCGACGTGCCGGCGAGATCCGGACGATCGCGGCCGGCTGCATATTCGGCCAGCGCCTGCTTGCGGAAGCGCCGCAATTGACGCATGGCGCCACGCTCGCCCGGCTGCCAAACTTTACGAAAACCCTCGGCCCAATCCGGTTTGGGCTCCAATTCCAACTCCGGCAACTGCAACGACCCCGGCCACGCGCGCGGCGCGGGCAATCGCCGCGGGGCGTTCTTCGCGGGTTCTTCGGGCCTGGCCTTGTGGCACGCGCGCCAGAACGCGGTGAACACGCGAAAGGGCTGACCGGAGACGTTGAGAACGCTCCCCGGCTCGAACAGCAAGCTGCCATTGAAACTCTCAGCCGTCACGCCCTGGCGGCGCAAGGCATCCTGGACCTGGCGATCGCGCGCAATCGCGGCGGGCTCATAGCGGCGGTTCCAATAGACGGCTTCGGCGCCGGTTTCGGCGATCAACTGCCGCAGCGTTTGGAGCGACGGGCCGCGCCGTACGATGAGCCGCGAGCCGCGCTTGGCGAGATCGGCGGCGAGGGCTGCGAGCGATTGATGCAGCCACCAGCGCGAGGCCGCGCCGGGAGGCCACGCGCCCTCTTCCCCGGGCGCCCAAATGAAGACGGGGATGACCGCGGCGCCGCGCGCGAGAGCGGCGGCCAACGCGGGATTATCCGCCAGCCGCAGATCCTGCCGGAACCACACCAATGCGGCCGTCACTTCGATTCCTTTGCCCGCGCGCGCAACATTCGGGCGCGCACACATCGCAGCCCGGGCCCAGAGCGCCGAGCGAGCGCGGCGCCAAGCCTTCGGTCTTTTCGAGAGTCAACTCGCGAATCATGGCGACGAACGCGGGATGCACGCCCGCCGTTCCGGCGCGATGAAATGTGACGCCTAACTCGCGGCATAGCGTGGCGGCTTCGGTATCGAGATCATAGACCACCTCCATGTGGTCGGAGAGGAAGCCGATGGGCGAGACGACGATATCGGACACGCCTTCGGCATGGAAACGGCGGATAACATCGGCGAGATCGGGCTCGAGCCAAGGCTGCGAGGGAGGGCCGCTGCGGCTTTGATAGGCCAAGCTCCACGAGTTGGAAACCGATTGCGCGACGAGGGCGGATGCTTCCTCGAGTTGCGCGACATACGGGCTGGCCTGCGCCATGGCGAGCGGGACGCTATGCGCGGTGAAGACAAGGCGGGCGGCTGCGCGGTGCGGCTGCGGGATAGCATCCACGGTCGCGCGGAGGCGGTCGGTCACGGCTTCGATGAAGCCGGGGTGATTGTGAAAGGTACGCAGCTTGTGAATCTCAGGCGCGCCGGGGCCTACTTCGGCGCGGGCGCGATCGATATCCTCGCGATATTGGCGGCATCCGGAATAGGAACCGAAGGCGGAGGTGACAAACGCGAGCGCGCGGTGGACGCCATCGGCGCGCATCTGGCGCAACGTATCGGCGAGCATGGGATGCCAGTTGCGATTGCCCCAATAGATGGGGAGCGCGGGACCGGACGCGGCTAGCTCAGTTTGAAGCGCGGCGATCAAATCGCGGTTGTGCTGGTTGATGGGGCTGCGGCCGCCGAAGTGGTAATAGTGTTCGGCCACTGCGAGCATGCGTTCGCGCGGGACGTTTCTTCCGCGCAGCACGTTTTCGAGAAACGGGATGACGTCTTCCTCGCGCTCCGGGCCTCCGAACGAGAGGATGAGCAGAGCGTCGTATTGGGGCGCGGTCAACGAACACGCTCCATGCGTTCCAGCAGGTCGGTAAGGCGACGGGCGCTTTCGGCCTGCCCGCCGAAGCGCAGCGCGTTGTAGGCGGAAGTGAATTCGCCGATGGCGCCGCCGAAGGCATCGCGCGGAATGGAGGAAGCGAATTCGGCCGGGGTGAACCAGGGCGGTTTTTGAAAACCACGGCGCTGGGCCAGGCGCAACATACGTTGATAGAGCAGCGTCGCATCCTGCGCGGAGGCTTCGCCACGGCGCACGCGGGCCACGCGGAAGCGGGTGCGCAACATGCGAATGGCGCCGGGGCCGGCGAGCCATGCGAGCATTGCCAGCGCGAAAGCGAGGCCGAGCCATCCGCCGCGCCGTTCGACCCAGGGGGCGGAGGCGGCGAGCTCCCCTTCGACGGAACGCCACGCGCTCCTCATCCAACGGAATCCAAGATAGCCGGCGCTGGCTTGCAGCCTGCCGGCGAGGGTGCCCTGATGGCGCGTATCGTAACTGACCACCCACTCGCGCCAGAAAGCGCCGGCGGCATCGAGATACAGGCTGAGCTTGGCCATCAACCCGTAAGCGTGGGCATTGGGATCGGGCGGCGTGGGATCGAACGTGGTCCAACCGTGGCCCGGGAGCCAGGCTTCCACCCAGGCGTGGGCGTCGGACGCGCGCACGATCCAGAGCCCGGTGATGGAGTTGTAGATGCCGCTCTGGAATCCGGTAGCGAGGCGCGCGGGAATGCCGACCGAGCGCAGCATGACGGCCATGGCGGAGGCGAAATACTCGCAGTAGCCGCGGCGGCGATTGAAGAGAAAATCGGCCAGCGGATCGTCAGGCGAGCGGGCGGGCATCTCGAGCGAGTAGGCGTAGTTGGAACGCAGATGGCGCTCGATGGCGCGGGCGCGATCGAGATCGGTGGCGCCGCCGGCGGTGATGGACCGGGCCAGGGCAGGGATGCGCGAATCGAGCTTGGGCAACTCGAGATTGCGTACGCGCGCGTCAGGCGTCAGGCGCTGCGCCAGGACAGCGGGCGAGCCGAGCTCGGGCGGATCTTCCAACAGACTGTAGATGCCGTAGGTGAAGCCTTCGGGAATGCGGCCAGGGACTTTGTAGCCATCGGTATCGGAGCGGTCGAGCGACCCGTAGTACATGCTCACGACCTGCGGCGCGCCGGCGATGAATAATGCCTTGGCGTCATCCATATCGAAGGCGACTTCATAGGTGATGTAGCGGCCGGGCGGGCGCTGCTCGGGCGTGTTGATATCGGCGCGGCGCTCGTAGATGCCGACGGCTTCCCAAGCGGGCGACGGATTGTTCCAAACGCGGCCATCGAAGTGCGAGAGGCCATCGCCGCGCCACTTCACGCCGGAGAGCTTGCTGGGGCTGGGGCTGCTGACGTGCAGAACCGGCCGGGCGTTGAGTTGAAGCTCGCCGGTTTGGCCGAGCGTGACCTGATCGGAAAATCCGGGCGTGAAGATGTGCTTGGGGATGAAGTGCGAGAGGGCGGCATCGGCCGTGCGCGGCAGAAGAAAAAACAAACCGGCGGTGAGGGTGAGGATTCCGAAGGTGACGGCGGTGGCGAGCACGGCGAGGCGCGGATGAAAGCCACGCTGGCCGGTGCGCGCGCGCAACCCGGTGCGGTGCATGGAACGCCGGATTTCGCCGCTGGTGAGCGCGGCGATGGCGAAGAACAGGTAGCAGGCGAGGAAGACGAAAAAGTTGACGTAGATAGAGAGGATGGCGGCCGCCACCAGCTCGACGAACGAAACGAACGCCAGAAAGAGGCGGTCGCGGCGCGTGGAGACGCTCAGGATTTTGAGGCCGGTGACGAAAAACGCAAGGTGGACGGTGGCATCGACGAGCTTGCCGGAGAGCGCGAGATAATCCAGGGCGAAGACGCCGAAATAAGCGAGCGAAGCGAGGGTGAGGGCGCGGGGCGAAATGCGCAGACGCACGAATTCGCCAATGGCGAGACCCCGGAGCACGAGCACGGCGGCGGTGAATGCGATGGTGGGCGCGTCGAGATAGCCGGAGCCCGCGACGGCAAGAAATCCGCTGGCCGCCAAGCCGAGCAACGAATAGTCGAAGAAGCGCTCGACCGACAGGGCCGCGGCTTCGAGCTTCGCCATATATTTATTACAACAGATCGGGCCGGGAATTCGACGCAGAGACACGGAGGCGCAGAGCCAAGGCATACGGATTAGGCGGCTTCGGGCTGGGCGTCGCGTTCGTCGAACGGGTATGGCGTGGGTTTGCGGCCCCAGAGGGCTTGATGGAGCCGGAATTTGCGGTCAAGAATGCGGGCGATTTTGGCGGGCGAATAAACAAACTGGCCGTGCTCAGAGGCGGGGAGAAAATCGTCGCCGGGGTTGTAGGTTTCGCCTTGCTGTTCGGCGTATTCGGTGAGCATGATGGCTTCCTGTTCGGCTTGAGCGTGGGCTTCGCGGCGGGCGGTTTGGAGCGCGCGGAGTGCGGCTGTGTTCTTTTCGATGGCGCGGTTGATGCGCTGTTCATAGAGGGTGATGAGGGCGAGGAATTTCGACTGCTCGACCCAGGTTTTGCCTTCGGCCAGGGCGTTGTCGATTTCTTCGTCGCCGGATTCGGTTTCGCCGGCGTGGACGTTGATGCCTGCGGCGAAGATGCTGTTCTCGATGGAGCGGGCGCGCTTGAGGCGCCATTGATCTTCGGCGATGGACTGGACGGCGTCGGTTTCCTGGATGCCGACGGGGGCGAGTTCGGCCAGATAGGCCTGGCAGTGAGCGCGGAAGGCTTCGGATTCCTCGGGGGTGTGGACGTGGACTTTGCTGGTCAGGCCATGTTTAAAGGCGTTGAAGCTGACGCGGCGCTTGCCGGATTCGGTGCGCGGGCCGGTGGAGGGCCAGGCGGGAGTGATTGCTGGTTGATCGGTCATGATGCTGCTGTTTCTCTTTCTTGTCGGTTTTCGGTGTAGGTATGTCTCTAATTCCAGTTTACGGAGGGTACTGGTAATTTTCACCGGAGTGATAGCGGTAAGTGATTGAGGGAATACGAGGTTAGAAAATTTTCTGAGGGCGTCACTGAAACTGAGGCGAGCGGTCGTGACGGATGCGCCATGTCCGCGCATAGGGCGTGATACGTCAATTTGCCCTGCGTATGCCGGGCTCAGGCGGGTTACATCAGGGCACGTTCCTGGTGCGGGTGAAGCGACTCCTTCAGGATGGACGCGTCGGGCGCGCGGCGGGCTGGGAAGCCCCGTCCCGTCACTCCGCCGCTAGCAGCCGCTCCCGGCGACTGGCCTCCAATTCTGCGAGGAGCTTCCGCGCCTCCGCCAGTCGCTCAACGGAATATGCGCGGTCGGCAAGAAACTCCGTTCCCGCCTCCACCTCCCGAATGAGCATCGCGAAGTCGTAGTCTTTCACGAAGCTCCGCTCCGCCAGGCATTGCCAGAGCACGGCGCACTGTCCCCGCAGTTCGTTGCGGTTTTCTAGCACGCGCTTTGTGAGCCACAAGCAGACGTCGATCAGTTGCAGGCCGAAACTGTTCCTCGACGAGCGAATTTCCAGGGCGCAATCGAAGCTCGAAATCGGCTCGATGTCCGAGATCATCGCGAGCGGATGGCTCTTGCCCTGGAATTTTGCCAGAAGGGGGAATGCTTCTATGAAGTGCGGGATGAATTGGTCCTGCTCGTCGTGGACAAAGCACCCGATGGTATGGCCATACTGTTTGTGGAACTGGTGCAAATGGTCAAACAGCGCGGTGAAAGCGACGAAATTCGGGGCGTCGCCTTCGCCGAAGGGATCGAGCACGGTGTCGGGATGCCTACTCGCCCAATCGAGGGACTCAGTGAGCACTTGTACGCTACGCTGATCGTATGGCGCGCGGCTCACGCGGTCACGGATCGAGGCGAGAAGCTGTCCGAAGCGGCTCGGATCCTGTGCCTGAAACAGGTTCCAGAACTCTTTCAGGTCGTCAAAGGCGAGCAGTTGAGCGAAGTGCAGCAGGTTGATGAGACGGAGGTGCCGCACGCCATATGCGAGCGGCGGGACGGCGGGATTCGCTCCCGAATCGAACGCCAGGTCGAACAGCTTCGTGGCGGCGAGATACGGCTTGTGAACGCGGATGAACGAGAACCGCAGCTTCTTCTCGCGGATGAACCACGCCAGGCGGCCCGCGATCTTCTCGATTCTCCCGAGCCCGAGTTCGTTGCCGTGCAGCTCCGGTTTGCCCACTAGTCCGAGCAATTCGCTATGCATTCCGGTGTACTTGCGGTCCACATCCGCAAATGAGATGAGGGTACCCGTCCAGAACGTATCCTGCTGGTCGCCGAAGAGCTTCAGCCCAGAGTTCCCGGATTCGTCCGCGTAGGCGTTGCACCGCATCAACTCCGATTATACGGACCGCTTTACGCGGGGAACCGGTCGGCAGGTCATGCGCGGATCTTAGTAGGGTGCGACCAGCCTCGGAACCCCGGGAGAGCCGTGCGCGGACCAGACAGGCGATTTTGCGGTTAGCGCGTTTCGCGTCAATTGGCCGTCAGCGGACTTCACGAGCACTGTGGCAACGCTTCCTCGAACGCCGCTCCCAACCCACTCTCGGGTTGCGACGACTAAACATTCGGCGATTCGCGCCCTAGCGACGCCCGTGATGGAATAGGAGTTGCACGGGAACTATGGAACAATCGCGGCAACACCATTACGTCGCGCGATGGTATCAGAAGCGCTTTCTGCCTGCCGGACAGACGAAGCTTTACTATCTCGATCTAAAGCCCAAGACTGTCGTGAACGGACGAGTCACGTACACGGTCAAGGATTTGCATTTCTGGGACCCGGCGCGCTGCTTCTGGGCCGAGGACATTTACGCCATGAAGTTCGGCAAACAGACGACAGACGTTATGGAGAAGCGCTTTTTCGGGAACGTGGACCGAAATGGCGCAGCGGCTGTGGACTACTTCCGGGGCTATGAGGACATCGATGATAGGGCGAACGATGCCGTACTGCACTTGGTTGACTACATCGGCGCCCAGCGTTTCAGAACTCCCCGCGGTCTGGACTGGGTTCAGGCCCGGATAGGCTCCTCTGACCGGACTAGCACGCTTCTGGCGCTGCAACAGCTCTTTCAGGCCTACGCCGCAATGTGGATGGAGGGCATCTGGGAAATCGTCCACGCGCGAGAATCGGCGGCGAAGTTCATCGTTACCGACGAGCCGGTGACGTTCTTTAATCGGGCGATTTTCCCCGCCGAGGCTCCATATCCTGGCGGAGAGGACTTTCCGAAGATAGGGACGCGAACCCTGTTTCCACTAAGCATGGACGCCTGTCTGATCATTACGCATCTGCAGCTCGTGAGGAACCCATGGACCAAGCCCTTGGCGATGCGCGAGAATGCGCGGACATTTGGGCGAACGATGTTCAAGATCACGGAGATCCAGTTTGGCAGGGAGTTGGATGACACCGAAGTGCTGAAGATCAACCACATCCTGAAGCAGCACGCCTCGAAATATATCGCCGCGGCGAACAAGGAAGCGCTCTACCCGGAGAAGCAGATCGGCGCCGTGAGCTGGAGCAAGCTGGATGACGATTGGTTCCTGCTGCCCAACCCGTGGAAAGTCGGGTTCACTGGTGGTTTTGCGATGGGGTTCAAGGACGGCCGCACGTTCGCCATGGATGAATATGGCCGCCGTCCCGGTCATCCGCACTACGAAAACAAAAAGCAGCAGGATAAGGAGTTTCGCACGTTCCACAACGCACAGCAGGAATGGGCGAAGAAGCGGTTCCGTAAGCGCCTGTCGCGCGTCGTCAATCAACTTAGCGAGGACAGTGTTTCAAACAGTCTCATGCAGAAGTATCTGGTAAGAGAGGGACTTCTGGCGAAGGAGGATGTCGCTGACGCCTAGGCCCTGGATGACATTGCGCTGGTCGCCTTCCCGCCGGAGGAAGGCTAGGGCGTTTTACGGAAACATTGCCGCCCCTTCCCCAAATTCCGACTTGACCGTAATCCCATCACGGCATCGACCGCACCCAGATCGCGGTTCGATGGAAGATCGCGCACCACGATACGAATCCGCCAGCGAAACCCGGGAACGGGGCATCGGCTCAGTGTCTAGGCTCTATTTTAAATTAACGATGACTGTGCAATGGAGCGTGTCTCCGGCCTGAAGAAGCAGTCGTGCTGATACCTCGAACTCAAGGTCGGGGTATGCTCCGGTGGTTGGCGGCGCCTGGATAATCGCCGGGAGTTGCCATGCAGATCCGGCATTCCTCACTGGCTGTGGACTGATCCTGAGTGGCGGAACCGGAAGAGATGGATTCGCGGGGCGAATGATCGATTGGCTCCAGTTCAGGCTTTCCTGATCCAGAGGTGGCCCGCCATCCGTCTGCACGATAACCTCGACATGCTGTGTTCCATTGGGCTTAAGGATTATCGGGAATGGTGCGGTGGTCTCATTTCCGCTTATAAGCCAACTGACTGATCGGATCACTATTCTTCGATAATACGCTGTTGTCTTTGGTTGCGTGAATATCGCCCGCGATCTGCATGAAGCACATGAACGTGTGGTCGTCATCTCGCGGATTGAGCCGCTCGGGGCGAAGTCACGCGCCACTCGTACAGAGCTCCGTTAACCCCATTGTCGGAGTGTAATAATACTCGCTTCGTTAGGATTCAGAATCGCGTAGGTTTCAACGGCCCCCTGCTATGATTCCCGCCGTGAACCTACTGATGTAATGAGAATCCGGACGGCAAAGCTGCCTCAAGATTGATTTGTTCTCCGGTGATGGGGTGGTGGAATTTCAGAAATTGGGCGTGCAGGAAATATCCCCCATCGCCGGGGAGGCCGGGGAGATTTTCCAGAGGTTGGCCGGTTAAGCCGTACAGAGGATCGCCTACCAGGGGATGGCCGATGGATGCCAGATGGATTCTGATTTGATGAGGGCGGCCCGAATTCAGGCTTACCTCAAATGTTGTGGTGCTGGTGGCGCGTGAGATCACCTTTGCCAATGACTTTGACGGTTTGCCATGTGGGTTGGCGGCCCACACGGAACCGATGAGCGGGTGCGGTACGAGGCCGATGGGCGTGAGTATTTCGTAGGCGTCGTGCTGTGCAATGTTTTGAGCCAGCGCCCGGTAGATTTTTCGAATTTTGGGCGTATTCCAGTTTGCGAATAGATTAGAGGCCGCCTGCGGTGTTTTGGCGAAGAGGACGATGCCGGTGGTGGCCCGGCCCAACCGGTGGACAGGGTTTGCGTTGGGAACTTGCTTTTGCACCAAACGCAGGAGGGTGTTTTCCATGAAGCCGGCGCCGGGGAGGGTGGGCAGGCCGCCGGGTTTGTTGACGGCCAACAGATGGGGGTCTTCAAACAGGACTTCGAAGTGCAGAGGGGCGTCTGGTTCGATCCAGGGTGGACGGTTCCAGACAAGGGTTTGGCCTGAAGTGACCGATTCGCTTCCGGTGGCGGTGACGCCGTTGAGGGTGACTTCACCGTTGTTCAGTTTTTGTTGCCAGGCTTGTGGGGTTGAGTGGGGGTAAAGGCTTGCCAAGTGGGAGAGCAGGGTTTGTCCGGGGTATTTGCTGCCGATGATTGCGGTGTAGCCATAGCCCCGGTTGAGCATGTAGTTTGAGTGTAAGCTATGGCATCTGCGGCTACGCGGACTGGAGTTGTATCAGAAAGGAGAAATGTGGCTCATCGCTCGGATGCCAGAACCATCCCGACCTTGTGGAGGAGAGCCGCGGGGGTGAACGGCTTCGGTAGAAACGCCAAGCCGTCTTCCAGGAGACCGCGCCGCCCGAGCTTGTCTCCGGCGTGCCCGGACATGAAGAGCACCTTCACCGCCGGAATCTGGCTCCGAACGCGATCCGCCAGTTCACGGCCGTTCATACCGGGCAGGATGACGTCCGTCAGCAGAAGATCGATTGCGGCTCCCGGCCGATGCAGCAGCAACACGGCCTCGGCGCCGCTGGCGGCTTCGATCGTGCAATACCCTTGTTGCGTCAGGACTTCCGCCGCCAGTTGACGCACCGCGTCCTGGTCTTCGACGATCAGCACGGTCTCGCCCCGCACTGAAACGATTTCCGCCGCCGGCAACTCCTTGCCGCTGACTGGCGCGTCCGTTCGCGGCAGATATACTTTCACTGCCGTCCCCGAGCCGGGCCGGCTGGCGACGTCAATCCATCCGCGGCTCTGTGTAACGATGCCATACACGGTCGCCATCCCCAGGCCAGTTCCCTTGCCGTGTCCCTTGGTCGTAAAGAATGGCTCGAAGAGGTGCTGCATCGTCTCTTCGTCCATCCCGACGCCCGAATCGGTGACGGTCAACAGCACATATTCCCCCGGCGGTTTGTCCTGCCGGCGATTCGGAGCGTCGACCGCGACCTGCACGGTCCTCGTAGAGATTTCCAGTTCACCGCCATCCGGCATCGCATCGCGGGCATTCACGGCGAGATTCATGATCACCTGACGGATCTGGTCGGGGTCGGCCATCACCCGCGGGGCCTGCGGATCCAATGTCGTGACCAGCAGAATGTCTTCCCCTATCACTCGCTCGAGGATTAGCTGTGACTCTCGCACGACCGCGCCAAGGTCCGTGGCGCGGGGCAGAGTGAGCTGTCTTCGGCTGAAGGTCAATAGCTGTTTCGTGAGACCGGCCGCGTGCGAGCCCGCGTCGTATATCTGTGCGGCAAAGCCCCGCCTCGGGTCGCTCGCGGGTAACGCTTCCATCAACATCGTGCTGTATCCGTTGATGACGGTCAGCAGGTTGTTGAAATCGTGAGCAATGCCTCCTGCGAGGCGGCCGATGCTGTCCAGTTTCAGAGCCTGGAGATACTGCTCCCGCAACATTCGCTGTTCGGTAATCTCGAACCCGACACAGGCCACCTCAGTTATCGCGCCGTCTACCCCCTGCAGCGGCGTGATGCTCCATTGAAACCACCGTGACCGTCCCTGCGAATCGAGGAGCACGCTTTCCATCAGCGCGTGCGGTTTGCCGAAGCCTAATGCCGCTTCGAACTCCCTGATGTGTTCTTCGCCGGCAGCCCTGGCCAGCAAATCGGTCGCCGCACGCCCGATCACCTCTTCCCGTGGGATTCCCAGACGCGACAGCAGACCTTCGTTGCAGAAAGAGACCGTGCCGGACTTGTCCAGCAGCAGCGTGAGCAGATCGCCCTGTTCGAGGAGCGACTGAAAGCGCCGGCGGGACTCCGCCAGAGCGCCCTCGACTTCCTTGTGTTGGGTCAGATCGCGCAGCACCACTATGGTTCCGTCCGTTCGTCCCTCCAAGCTCAACCGGGGCGTACATGTCGTCAATAGATGCCGCAAACTCCCGTCCGGGCGCCGCGCTGTCAATTCGACAGATACCTTGCCGGCATTGCCGGCAACTGTCGCGTCCAGGATCGAGAGGTCCAGCGGTTGAGGAACATCCTGAAACGAACGGCCGAGCAACTCTTGGGCGGCGACCCCCAGAATGTCGGCCGCGGAGGAATTGCACATTCGGATCAGCCGACGTTGATCGAGGACGATGACGCCTTCACCGGCCTGCTCAATCAGCGCCCGATGATCCGCTACACTGCGCCGCATGGCATTCGAGAGCAATCCCAGCGCGAACGAGATCATCGTGAGAATGATCGCGACGTTGAGCAGATCGAAGTAGGACCCGGACTGTCTGGCGAACGGATTCAGGCCCTGCACCTGCAGAAAGATCAGCGTTGCCGCCGCAACGACGACGAAGATCGCATAAACGATATAAGGTCGCGTGGAGAGCAGGAGCGCGGCTGTTGCCAACATGGCGGGAAACAATAGCAGCGCCAGGTCTTTGTAACCGGCACGACTGAAGAAGACCAGACTGCACACGCATAGGAGCCCCGCCCAACTGAGGGTTTGGGCCGCCAGTTCACTCTTCCCCCGCTGGTTCAACGCGAGGGCGAGCAGAGCGGCGGCCTCCGTGGCCAGCAAAATGGCAAAACCCTTGTCCCAGCGATTCGCCCACTGAAGGTATAGCGCCGGCAGAGTGCCGACAACAAAACTCATGGCTACGGCCCGAACGGCGCCGACCACGCGGCGTTTTTCGAGATCCCAGCAATTTGCCGGGATCAAGCCGTTCCAAATCCGTGTCAGCATCCATTCTACGTTACACCTGCGACATGCTGCCGTGTGAGCAGAGACGGCGCGTCAGCCCAATCCCACACGTACCCTACGCGGGTTCGCAGCACTCCACTCTCTAAGCGTGCGATGTCATCGGATACTCCAGCTTCGCGTACCAGTCACCCCGGCCTTGAGGCGTGAGATCCAGAATGTGCCAGATCGGACTCATCAGATCTACGCCGCGCTCCTTGATCTCCGGAGACATCCATGGATGCGCCGTGTAGGAATGGTGAACGGCGCCGTGGCTATCCCGATTGAAGACCGAAATCGTGGAATCCTGCTTGCCCTCCCGGTCTTCGCTTCCGAGGTCGTATTTGAACGTGCTATCTCCGGCGCTTAACAAACGCAGGCGGTTCCACCCACGGGCGCGGGCATGGGCTCGCAGGGGCGCCGGATCGGCTGAGGCGACAATGGCGAAGTCGACGTTCTGGGCGATGTGGCGGGCCACTCCGTTTATGCCGTCGATCCAAGCTGTGCACATCGGACAGGGCTTGCTCTGACGTTTCCCGTACATCAGGTGATAAATCACCAGCGGCCTGCCCGCCGCGGTGAACAGTTCGCTCAGCAGGACGGTTCGCGTTGGCGCATCACCTGAATCCAGGTCAACCGGACCTTCGATAAATTTGTAGTCCTCCAGCGCCGGACCGGGCGGAAGATGGCGACGCAGCTCGGCCACGCGCTCTCGCTGGCGCATCAGGTCGATTTCAGCCAGGCGGAGCTCTTCGCGTTTGCGCAGATACCCGGCCGATTCGTTGGTCAGGTTTGTTTGGCGGAATGTGCCTTCGATTGTCTCGTGTACCATTGCGCTCTCCCTCATCGACTATTTTCACGCCGAACGGATGCGTCGCGATGCGGTCGCGCGCGAGTGCCTTGGGATCAGCATGCCAATCCTCCCTGACGGCATAGGGTTTACCGTTCAAGTTGGTGCGTAGTCGCCAGACCGTTGAAGCGCCGGTTCGTGCAGGTTGGGCCGGCCTAGATCACGGTGTTCTTTGGAAACCGCAGGAGCGGCATGAGGCGAGGAACTAAAATGTTTCTGGACAATTTGTCGAATTCCGGTTCCGCCGTTCGTCGTTATAGTGAAGGCGGGTGCGACTAGCCCGGCTGAAGACGGCGATTTCCCAATTGGATCTTCCTATTGGCGCGGGTAGCGATAAACGCCGGGGAGTAAGAAACATGTCATTTTTTCGCGACCTAAGAATTGCGTTCCACTCGCTGATGCGCAGCAAAGGGCTGGCGGCGATTGTGACCCTCACGCTGGCGCTTGGCATCGGGGCCAACGCGGCCATCTTCACGCTGGTGCGGGGAGTACTGCTCAAGCCGCTCGTCAACCGTGACGAGAACCGGCTCCTGTACATCCGCCAGAGCGCGCCCAGCATGGGAGACGACAACACAACGTTCTCCGTGCCCGAAATCAAGGACATCGAGGCCAGCGTCCACTCCGTGAGCGAGTTCGGCGATTTCTCGACGATGGGCTTTACGATGATCGGACTCGGTGAACCGCGCGGAGTTCAAGGCGGCGTCGTCGGCGGCGCATACTTCGAAGTCATGGGTTTGCGTCCTGTTCTCGGCCGCCTCATCGGACCTCAAGACGACGGTCCCAACGCGGCTGGGGTGATCGTGCTGACCTATCGTTTCTGGTCCACCGTTCTCAAAAAAGATCCTGATGTGATCGGCAAAACAGTTCGCCTCAGCAGCATTGGCGATCGTTCCGCCAAGGTCATCGGCGTCCTTGAACCCTGTGCGCCATATCCCGCGGATACGGAGATTATCGGCAATATAGTCACGAGCCCGCATCACCTTTCCGCCACGATGGTTACGGGCCGCATCCATCGCATGACCGAACTCTTCGGTAAGCTTGCTCCCGGCGCCACTCTCGACCAGACTCGCACCGAGTTGCGCACCGTCTACGCGTCCATGCAGAAGGACCACCCCGAAGCGTATCCCGAGAGTGGCGGCTACCGCATTGACGCCAGGATGCTCCGGGACCAGATTACTTCCGGCGCGCGTACCGTTCTCCTCATCCTTCTCGCTGCCTCGGGCCTCGTCTTCATCATTGCCTGCTCGAACGTCGCCAACCTGATTCTCGCGCGGACGGTTCGCCGCGAGAATGAACTCTCGATCCGCACCGCGCTCGGCGCAAGCACTGGCGCGCTGCGCCGGATGTTGCTAGCCGAGAGCCTTTTGCTCTGCTGCGCTGGAGCCGCACTCGGCGTAGTGAGCGCGCAGCCGTTGGTCAGTATCCTGGCCCGGTATGCCTCGCGTTTCTCCGTCCGTGCGCTGGATTTGACGGTCGATTCCAGCCTGCTTTGGGTGGGAGTAGCGCTGGCAGTAGTGGCCGCGGTGATTTTGGCATTTGCGCCGCGCCTGCCCTCGGCTAACGCGTCGAGCGGTATGAACCTCGTGAGCGGCGGAGTCCGCATCACCAGCAGCACCAGGCGCCGCCAGCGTATATTCGCCGTCACGCAAATCGCCGCGTCTTTCGTGCTGTTGGCGGGCGCGAGCATGTTGATCACTACGCTAATCGCATTGCAAGCGACCCGGACCGGCGTCGATACGCGTCACGTCCTCGCCATCGACGTTCCGGCGCTGTCTTACGGCAAAACGCCCCAGCAAGTTCTCGATTTTTACAAGGAATCGATACGCCGCATCGATGCGCTACCCAGCGTCACCGAGACGGCTTTCGGCATCATCGCTCCCTGGCGCGATGCTGACAGCTTCGGCGTCGGTTTGCAATTCTCGGGCGATGGTCATGTCCATGGCAAAGACGATCCTCGCGCGCAGTGGCGTACGATCTCTCCGGGCTTTTTCACCGCGCTCGGCGTTCGCATTATTGCCGGCCGCGATTTCAATGCGCTCGATGACCAGAATCAAGAGCCGGTCGCGATCGTCAGCGAGACTGTCGCACAGCGCATGTTTCCCGGTCAGGATCCGATCAATCGGCATGTCTATTGGACCGATCCCGTACTCGAGTTTCTTCCCGGCGCTGAGAGCGAAAAAACGCGATTCCAGTCGCCACACCGCATTATTGGGGTCGCCGCCGATGTGGACGACGAACATATCGTTCCCGCGCCGACCTCCACCATTTATGGCACCTTTGCGGACTCTCCCATGTTCGGCGGTCACCTCTTCATCCACACCACCGCAAATCCTTATTCGCTGGTAACGCCGGTAACAAAAATTATCCGGGAGATGTCGGCCGATGAACCCGTTGAACACGCCGCCACTCTCGAAGACATCCGCGCAAAAGTGCTTGCGCCGGACCGCTTGAACTCGCTGGTCTTTGGCGTGTTCGCGGGAGTCGCGTTGCTAATCGCCGTCGTTGGCGTCGCGGGCGTACTGGCGTTTTCCGTCAGCGCGCGGACACGCGAATTCGGCATCCGCCTGGCGCTGGGGTCACCGCCCGAAAATCTCCTCAGAGGCGTTGTTACGGAAGGCGCCGTGATGGCTAGCGTTGGGGTTCTGGCGGGCGCGGCGTTCGGGCTCGTCGTTACGCGCGTGGCAGGCGGTTATTTCGGCGACTTAAAAATGCCGGGCGCGTTGCCCGTGATCGTTTCTGCGTTTGTGCTGCTAGGCGCGGCGGTAGTCGCTTCGATGCTTCCGGCGGCACGGGCCGCGCGCGTCGACATCATACAAGCGCTTCGCTCGGAATGATTTGCCCGGCGCGCCCAGTTTCCCGCAAGTTGCGTTGAGGAAGGCCTACCCCACTATCCTGCAAGCGCTTTCAGGACGGATGAAAGTGTAGTATCGTCACGAGGGAAGCCATCCATGCGCATAGTGCCTTTCATCCTGCTTGCCCCGGTTTTGTTCGGCCAGACGGCGTCGAGCATCCGGGTTGATTTCGGGCATACGACCGCGCCGCTGCAGCCGATCTGGAGCTTTTTTGGGCACGACGAGCCGAATTACACATACATGAAGGACGGGCAGAAGCTGCTCAGCGAACTGGCGGCGCTGAGCCCGGCGCCGGTTTATATGCGCGTGCACAGCTTGCTGGTGACGGGCGATGGCAAGGCGTCGTTCAAGTGGGGATCGACGAATGCTTATACGGAAGACGCGGCGGGGAAGCCGGTTTACGACTGGACCATCACGGATCGCATCTTCGATTCGTACGTGACGCGCGGGATGAAGCCGCTGGTGCAGATCGGGTTCATGCCGCAGGCGCTCTCGTCGCATCCGGATCCTTACCAGCATCATTGGAAGCCGGGCGACAACTACAACGATATTTATACTGGCTGGGCGTATCCGCCGAAGGATTACGCGAAGTGGGGCGAGCTGGTTTATCAGTGGACGAAGCACTGTGTGGAGAAGTATGGCAAGGCGGAAGTGGAGACGTGGCTTTGGGAAGTTTGGAACGAGCCCAACATCGCCTACTGGAAGGGCACGCCGCAGGAGTATCAGAAGCTCTACGATTACTCGGCCGATGCGGTGAAGCGGGCGCTGCCGACGGCGCGCGTGGGCGGCGACGATTCCACGGGGCCTTCGGGCGCGAGCGCGGGCGCGTTCCTGCGCGCGTTTCTGGAACATGCGCTGCACGGGACGAATTATGTCACGGGGAAGACGGGGTCGCCGCTCGATTTTGTGAGCTTCCATGCGAAGGGCGCGCCGCGCGTGGTGGATGGCGAGGTGGTGATGGGCATTCAAAATCAGCTTCGCGATTTGAATGCGGGGTTCGAGATTATTGCGTCGTTTCCGGAGCTGAAGAATAAGCCGATTATTATTGGCGAGTCGGATCCGGAAGGCTGCGCGGCGTGCTCGTCGCGGGTTTCGCCGCAGAACGGGTATCGCAACGGGCTGATGTATCCGAGCTACACGGCGGCGGTGATGCCGCGGCATCTGGATCTGGCGGCGCGGCACGGCGTGAATCTGCTGGGCGCGGTGACGTGGGCGTTCGAGTTTGAAGACCAGCCGTATTTCGATGGCTTCCGCGATCTGGCGACGAATGGCGTCGATAAACCGGTGCTGAACGTGTTCCGCATGCTGGGGATGATGACGGGGAATCGCGTGGAGGTGGATAATCCGGATGCGGTTCCGCTGGACACGATGCTGCGCACGGGCGTCAAAGAGCACGCGGATATACATGCGATGGCGAGTATGGATGGGCATGCGGCGGCGGTGCTGGTGTCGAACTATCACGATTCGGCGAAGGCGGGTCCGGCGGCGGCGATCGATTTGAACATTGCCGGGTTGCCGCGCGGGCGCCTGCAGGTGCAGCATTTCCAGGTGGACGAAAACCACAGCGATTCGTACGAGGTTTGGAAGAAGATGGACTCGCCGCAGCAGCCCAGCGCCGCGCAATATGCCGCGCTGGAGCAGGCGGGGCAACTGCAAGAGGCGGAGTCGCCGCGCTGGATGCAGTCGGATGGGACTGCGCACTTGAAGTTCGATCTGCCGCGGCACGGAGTCGCGCTGATTCGCTTCACCTGGTAACCGATGACTTCTACTCGCTGGAGAATCGCGCTGCTCATCGGCGCCGCTATTGCAGTCAGTTACTTCGACCGGCAGACGTTGCCGGTGGCGATCAAAGCGATTCAGGCCGAGATTCCGGTTTCGAATACGCAATTCGCGCAGTTGCAGTCGGCGTTCTTGCTGGCGTATGCGGTGATGTATGCGGTGGGCGGGCGGCTGGTGGATGCGCTGGGAACGCGCAAGGGATTTCTGCTGATCATGGCGTGGTGGTCGCTCGCGTGCGCCAGCCACGGGCTGGCGACGACGTTCGGGCTGCTGGCGGTGAGCCGGTTTCTGCTGGGCATGGGCGAAGGCGGCGGATTCCCGGCAGCGACCAAGGCGGTGGCGGAATGGTTCCCGGCGCAGGAGCGCGCGACGGCCATGGGCATCATCAACGCCGGAACCGCCGTTGGCGCGGTGTGCGCGCCGCCGCTGATTGCGCTGACGCTCTTCGAACTCAACTGGCGCTGGGTGTTCTTTCTTTCAGGCGCGATCGGGCTGCTGTGGTGCGCGTGGTGGCTGCGCGATTACCATGCGCCGGCGACGAAGAAAGAAGAAGCCGCGAGCGTGCCGTGGGTGCGACTGCTGGCGTTTCCGCAGGTGTGGGGGCTGGTGTTCGCGAAGTTTCTGAGCGACTCGGCGTGGTATTTCTATCTGTTCTGGCTGCCGAAATATTTGTATGACGCGCGCGGCTTCGATACCAAACAGGTGGGCGCGTATGCGTGGATTCCGTATGCGGCGTCGGGTATTGGGTGTCTCTGCGGCGGGTCGCTTTCCAGTTATCTGGTGCGCTCGGGACGGTCGCTGGATTTTTCGCGCAAGCTGGCGTTGGGGCTCAGCGCGGCGGTGATGCCGGTGGCTTATTTTGTGACGAAGACGCCGGTGGAATTGGCGATCGTGCTGTTCAGCGTGGCGTTTTTCGGGCAGCAATCGTGGTCGACGCTGGTGATGATTTTACCGGCGGATTTGTTTCCGCGGTCGGCGGTGGGGTCCGTGGCGGGGCTGGTGGGATTTGGCGGCGCGATGGGCGGGCTGGTGTTCGGGCTGGTGGTGGGCTATCTGCTCGATCACGGGTTCGGGTACGGCGTGGTGTTCGCGATCGTGAGCACGCTGCACGTGATCGCATTTCTGGTGATTTTGGTGAGCGTGCGCCGCGTGGCGCCGGTTATTGTGGAAGGAACTTCATAAAAGATCATGCGTTTGATTCAACTTGCTAATCTTGACGGGCGCCGGCTGGGCGCAGTGGAGGGCGAGCGTATTCGCCTGCTGCGCTCGCATCATTCGGTGTATGCGCTGGCGACGGCCGCTTTGCGCGAAGGCGCGGCGCTGGCGGCGGTGGCGGAACGCGAGCTCGGCGACGAGACGCTGGAGTATCCGGAAATTCACGAGGGCGGATCGGAATGGCGGATTTTGCCGGCGGCGGATCATCCGGATGAGCCGGCGCGCTGCACGGTGAGCGGGACGGGACTCAGCCATATTCGGAGCGCGGCGAACCGGCAGGCGATGCACGCCGCCAGCGACCAGGTGACCGACAGCATGCGCATGTATGAGTGGGGCATCGAAGGCGGACGGCCCGCGCCGGGCGCGATTGGGGTATCGCCGGAGTGGTTCTACAAAGGCACGGGGAGCATGCTGCGCGCGCACGGCGAGCCGTTGGATATTCCGACTTATGCCGAGGACGGCGGCGAAGAGCCGGAGATTGCGGGCGTGTATATCGTGGATCTGGCGGGCGCACCGCGGCGCATTGGGATGGCGGCAGGCAACGAGTTTTCCGATCATCAGTTCGAGAAGAAGAACTATCTCTATCTGGCGTCTTCGAAACTGCGGACGTGCGCGATCGGGCCGGAACTAGTGATCGATCCGGATTTCCGGCGCGTGACGGGCGATGTAAAGATCGAGCGCGACGGGGCGACGTTGTGGTCGAAGGCGATCCAGACGGGCGAAGAGGTGATGTGCCATAGCCTGGCGAATATGGAACATCATCACTTCAAATTCGAATTGCATCGCAGGCCGGGCGACGTACACATTCATTTCTTTGGCGCGGATGCGTTCAGCTTTGGCGAGGGCATCTCTTTGGCGGATGGCGACGTGACGCAGGTGCGCTTCGACGGCTTCGGGAAGCCCTTGCGCAATACGGTGCGCGTGGTTGGCGGCGAGGATTCGTTGGTTGCGGTGAGGCCGGTATAGTTGAATTATGAAATCGGTCGCACTCTTAGGTTTGGGCACGATGGGCGCCGGCATGGCCGGGCGTCTTTTGCAGGCGGGCGTTCCGCTGACGGTTTACAACCGGACGGCGGCGCGCGCGGAAGCGCTGGCCGCAGCGGGCGCGAAGGTTGCGGCGACTCCGCGCGAGGCGGCGGGTAACGCCGACGTGGTGATCGCGATGCTGGCGGACGATGCGGCTTCGCGTGGCGCGTGGCTCGGTGAAAACGGCGCGCTGGCGGGCGCGCGAGCCGGTGCGGTGCTGGTGGATTCGAGCACGCTTTCGGTGACCTGGGTGACGGAACTTGCGGCGGCAGCGCAGGCGCATGGCTGCGCGTTCCTGGATGCGCCGGTGACAGGAAGCAAGACGCAGGCTGCGAATGGCGAGCTGCTTTTTCTGGTGGGCGGTCCGGTGGAAGCGCTGGATTCGATTCGCGAGACGCTCGCGCCGATGAGCCGCGGGGTGGCGCATCTTGGGCCCAACGGTTCGGGAGCGCTGCTGAAACTGGTGAACAACTTCATGTGCGGCGTGCAGGCGGCGACGGTGGCGGAGGCGCTGGCGATTATCGAATCGTCGGGGTTGAATCGCGAGCAGGCGATCGAGGTGCTTTCGAACGGCGCGCCGGGAAGCCCGGTGGTTCGCTCGCAGAGTGCGCGTATGGCCGCGCGCGATTACCAGGTCAATTTCACGGTCGATCTGATGGCGAAAGACCTCACGTATGCCATCGAGGAAGCGCGGCGCCACGGCGTCAACCTGGAAACGGCCGCGGCGGGATTAAAGTTTTTCCAGCGCGCTTCGGCAGAAGGCTACGGCGCGGCGGACATGGCGTCGATCGTCGAGCCGCTGCGCAACGCGCACCCTACTTCCCAATACAAAACGTCGAAAAAATCCGGTTAAGGATATCGTCGGCGGTGGTGGCGCCGGTGATGGCGTCGATGGGCCGCAGGGCGCCGTAGAGATCGAGCAGCAGCATCTCGTGCGGGATGGCGGCTTCCACCGCGCCGCGGGCTTTTTCGAGATATTCGGCGGATTCGCGCAGCAGGCGTTCGTGACGCGCGCTGGTGATGAATCCCGTTTCCTGTTCGAAGGCGCCCTGGGGCGCGATGGCGGCGAGGATAGCGTCGCGCAACGCGGAGATGCCTTCGCCGGTCTTGGCGGAGACGGCGATGCCATCGAACGGTTGGTGGGGCAGATCGCACTTGTTGCCGGCGACCAGTTTCTTCGGCGCGCGTGCCATCAACGCATGATCTTCGGCGGTGGCGCCTTCGGCAAGATCGATGACGACGAGCGTGAGATCGGCATCGGCCATGGCTTGCCAACTGCGCTCGATGCCCAGCGATTCCACGGTTTCAGTGGATGTGCGGATGCCGGCGGTGTCGTATAGCTTCACGGGAATGCCGCCGATGGAAGCGGTTTCGGAGACGAGGTCGCGGGTGGTGCCGGGGATATCGGTGACGATGGCGCGGTCCTGCTCGAGGAGGCGATTGAAGAGGCTGCTCTTGCCGACGTTGGGGCGGCCGACGATGGCCAGCGTGAAGCCCGAATGCACCAAGCCGCCATACTGAAAGCTTTCGGCGAGGCGGTGGACTCCGTCGTGAACGGGCGCGAGGCGGCGCAGGATTTCGGCGGCGGGGGCCACGCTGACGTCGTCTTCGGCGAAATCGATGCCGGCTTCGAGCAGGGCGATCAATTCGAGCAGTTGTTCTTTGATAGGCGCGAGGCGGCGCGAGACGGAGCCATCCACTTGCTGCGCGGCGATGCGCGCCTGATAGGTGGTGGTGGCGTCGATTAAATCGCGCACGGCTTCGGCGCGCGCGAGATCGATGCGGCCGTTGAGGAACGCGCGGAGGGTGAATTCACCAGGTTCGGCCAGGCGGGCGCCGGCTTCGAGGGCGCGCTCCAGACCGAAGCGCAGGACCACCGGGGAACCGTGGCAGGAGATTTCGACGACGTCTTCGGCGGTGTAGGATTTCGGGGCGGCGAAGAATGCGATCACGACTTCGTCGATATCTGCCAGCTTCGCGAGTTGCAATTGCCAGGGGCTCCAATCGGGGGCGCCGCGGAAACGCAGCATGCGTTCGGCGATGGCGCGGGCTTCTTTGCCGGAAAGGCGCAGAACGCCAAGGCCGCCGCGCCCGGGAGGCGTGGAAATCGCAACAATCGTGTCATGGATCTGCAAAAGCGCTTGCGGGGCGGACGTGCTAGTGCCGCGGCCCGCCCCGTCGTGGTGGTCCGTCACGCCGCGGTCCATCGCCTCTGCGCGGCGGACCTCCGGGGCCCCGTCTCGGGGGCGGCGCGGGTGAGAATCCGCGCGGCGGTTCGGGAAGGCTGGCCATGCCGGCGGGGTAAACGATCACTTGCCGCTGCGGGCCCGATCCCAGGCTTTCGCTGCGTACTTCCGGTTCGCTGCGCAACGCGATGTGAATCACGCGCCGCTCGCGGCTATTCATGGGATTGAAGCGGAACGGCACGCCGGTGCGTTTCACTTTCTCGGCAGCCGTGGTGGCGCTCATGCGCAACTCTTCGATGCGGAGCAGGCGGTAATCGTTGGCGTCGAAGGAAAGGCGCGAATGGTCTTCCGACGGCATCCGCAACATTTCCATGGTTGCGTGTTCGAGCGCCAGCAGCAGTTCGGCTTTATTGGCGAGCAGCAGTTCTACGTCTTCACCGGTGAACTTGACTACGATATCAGGGGTTTCGAAATCGTCTTGCGCCGGACCTGCGTCGGCGATTTCGTACTTCAGCTCGAAGCCTCCGTTTTGGAGGGTGGCTCGCAAAAAAGCATCGATCCGGGGACCGGTGGAGGCGGCGAAGTACTTTGGCTCAGTCAATGCGCTATTTCTTCCCTGATTTTTTCTTGGCCGGCGGCTCGACCGATTGCGCCGCCAAACGCGCCGTGTCGGTTTTGTTAAAGAACCACTGCAAGCCGACGCCTACCAAGTTACTGGTCAAGTAGTATAACACCAGGCCGCTGGCGAAGTTATAAAACATGAAGCCGAAGATCAGGGGCATGAACTGAGTCATTCGCTGCTGCGCGGGGTCTGCGCCGGGCTGCGGCATCATCTTCTGGGTGAGAAATTGCGTCGCGATCAAAATGATGGGGAGCAGGTGAATGGGCAGCGTTTCGGCCTGCGAAAGATCAGTTACCCAGAGCCAGCTTGCGCCGCGCATTTCCACCGAAACACGGAAGACCTGATAGAACGCGTACAGAATGGGGAGCTGCAGCACCATGGGCAGACAGCCGCCCATGGGATTGACGCCGTGTTTCTTGTAGAGATCCATCGTCTCTTGCGTCTGATCCGCCTTGCGCGGGTCGCGCACGCTCATGCCCTTGTACTTGGTGTTGATGGAATCGATCTGCGGCTTGAGCGCCTGCATCTTGCGCATGGATTTCATGCTCGAGATGCGCAGCGGGAACAGGGCGAGGTTGATGACGACGGTGACCAGGATGATGGCCCAGCCGAAGCTGTGCACGATGTGATCGTTGGCCCAGTTGACGATGAGGAAGAGGGGCTTCGCAATGACGGCGAACCAGCCGAAATCCACGAGTTGTTCGAGCTTGGGGTCGATCTTTTTGAGGAGGTCGACGTCTTTCGGCCCTACGAACAGACGGAACTGGTTGGCGTCGCCATCCGAAATGCCGATGCCCGCGAAAGGAAGCTTCTTCGCATCGGACGGCGTGGGGACCGTGTCCGAGTAAATATACTCGCGCATCGACTGTTCGTTCGCGGGCAGAAATACCGCCGCGAAGTATGCGTCAGCGATGCCGGCGAACGACTGGGTGCCTTCCGCTAGAAGCGGCCCCTTGGCGGCTGCCGTCGAATTCTTGTCGTAGAGCTTGCTGTCGGACAGATCGTAGTAAACCGCGTGTTGCAGGCTGGCGGCATTGCTTACGGTCAGATCGCCGAAGCCTCCGCGCCATTCGATGTAATTAGGCACCCGCTTGCCATCGGCCGTAACTTCGGTAGAGACGCGCGAAAGATAGGAATCCTTATCGAAGCGGAACGTCTTCTTCACCGCCACGTGGCCGTCGCTGTATTGATAGGTCACGCCGAGACCGTCCGGATCGACGGCTTGCGTGTAATACGCCCAGTTGACTTTCTGTTCAAGCGCTTTGTCGCTGGGAATCGTAAGACTCATGGGCGGCGCGAGCCCGGCTGTGCGATTGACTAAATCGAGCAGCTTGCCGTCATTGCCGCGGTATTTCTTGAGCTGCCAACTGGGGACGGTCGCGCCGTGATTGGTGAAGACGATGTGATAAAGGCCGGTCTCGATGGTTACATCGGGCAGCGGAGTCCCAACGCTGACCGAGCCGGTGGGCGCGGCGGTTGTGGGCGGAGCGGGCGCCTGCGCCGAAGTGTGAGCCGCGGGATTGTCGGTGGCGCCGCGAACCGGGGCGCTCTTCTTTACCGCGGCCGGGGGCTGTTGGTTGCCCAGGAAGTAAGGCGCGAGAAAGACAATCGGCACCGTCAAGAGCAGCGCCAACAGGAGGCGCGTTTCCATCGACATTTCTTTGGGCGGACCGATTTTGTTTCCGCTATTTGGCGAATCTGGCATTTATAATTCCGTGGTCTCTACCGAACCGGGTCGAATCCGCCCTCATGGAACGGATGGCAGCGCACTAATCGTTTCAGCCCCATCCACACGCCGCGCCCTGCGCCATGCCGCTCTATGGCTTCGCGCATGTATTCTGAGCACGTCGGATGGAACCGGCAGGCGGAAGGAAGCAGAGGAGACACCCACTGTTTGTATACGCGCAATGCGCCCGTTAAGATCCATTGCAGCGCTGAAAGAGACGTTCCACTTCGCGCTGGATCTCTTCCGTCGAGGCTTCCAACGTCTTGCGCCGGGGATTGATCACGATCGACCACTGTGGATTCAACCGTTCCAGTTGCAGCCGCACGGCCTCACGGACGCGCCGCCGGATACGGTTGCGCGCCACGGCCTTACCCACCGCGCGCGGTATGGTGAAACCGATCCGCGGGCCGCCATCCGGCTCCCCGCGCAGACAAAACGCGGCGAACAACGGACCGGTGTAGCGGCTTCCTTCATCATAGACTTTTCGAAAATCCTTTGACCGCAGGATACGGACACGTTTCGGAAAACCTGGGATGGAAGACTACCTTTCGTCGCTGACGCTGAGTTTTTTTCGGCCTGCGGCGCGGCGGCGCGAGAGTACGGCGCGGCCATTCTTGGTTTCCATACGGCTGCGAAACCCGTGCGTTTTCGCGCGCTTGCGGTTATTCGGTTGAAAAGTGCGTTTCGGCATTTGAGTTCAATTATTCAGTATAAAACAGATGGCGGCCTGCGTGCGCGGGGCTCAATTATTGCGGGCCAGGGATAGGGCAGGCAGACTGGTCACAAATTGCACGGCGAATACGTTGCCCAGCGCGCCGGGGGTTGCCGGGCCACTCTGCCGTTCATAGCCGATTTTAAGAAGTTGGAAGGCGCCGGGCCGGAACCCCAGGACGGTTTCGTAGGTGGTCTCGCGGATGCCGTAATCCGCCGTCAGACGATTGACGCGGATGGCGGCATACCATCGCGGGCTCAACGTGCGCTTGAGTTCGGCGTAAGAGACTTTCTCGGTGAACGTCGGGATGGCGGTATAGGCGAACTGAAAGCGCTGCACTTCGGAATTGAAATTCCAGTAGCCGCGGGCGGCCTCGAATTCGAAGCTGTATCCGGTTGCGGGGAGCGTTCGCGGCGGGGCTTCGTGCGGCAAGAAGAAGCGGGATTGGCGGTCGAGATAGGGTCCGCGATAAGCCGATACGCCGGCGCGCACGCCTTGCGCGATGGTGACGCCGATGCCGCCAGTCCAATCGCCGTATTGATCGTGGTCGAAAATGCTGCGCCGGTTGGCCGGGGAGGAGTTGGTGAACTGGGCGCGGAAATCGAGGCGATGGTAAGAGGCGTCGGCCTCCACGCCCATCAATCCGAGATCCGTGACGCCTTTGCCGTAGTAGCCGTAGGAGAGCGGCGCATCGATCAGCGGATTGCGGAAATCGTCGTAGCGCAGAAGATATGAGCCGAATGCGCTCGTCATCTGGCCCGCTCGCAGCGAGAATGCGCGATCTTTTGCGGTGAGCGAGTAAGCGAGTTGCGCCTGCAGGATGTCGGCTTTGAAGCCGTAGCCCTGCGTGGCGAATTCCTCGAAGAAGTAAGGCCGGGAATGTAATTGAACGGCGCTGGTGAAGCTCCAGTGGCGGCTGATTCTCCACATGGGATAGAACACGGCCCGCATTCCGCCGGCCCACGAAGAACCACCGCGCGGCGCGGCGGAAAGCTGCCGGGAGAATTCCGTGCCGGCGCTAACGGTGGCGTCGATCTGAAAGCCGGATTGCGTTTCCTGGCCAAACAATGCGCCGGCCGCCAGGACGATCGCGGTTGGAAGTCTCATGCGTGCTTGAGCTCCGGGACCAGAAAGCTTGCGGCGTTGGTATGATCCATGAGCCGCAGCAGGTCGTTTGTGCCCAAGCCCAGGTTTACGAAGGCGTTGACGATGGCGGGGTCGAACTGGCTGCCCGAAAAGCGATTCAGAATGCCCAATGCTTCCAAAACCGGCATGCCACGGCGGTAGGGGCGGTCTGAAGTCATGGCGTCGAAAGCATCGGCGACGTGCACGATGCGCGCGGCGAGCGGGACATCCGTAGCGCGCAAGCCTCGCGGATATCCCGTGCCATCCCAGTTCTCGTGATGCAACTCCACCACCGCCAGATAAGGCTGAAATCCGTGGACGCCTTCGAGGATGGTGCGCCCAATGGTGGGGTGCAGTTGAATGAGGGCGAACTCCTCGGCGCTGAGCTTTCCCGGCTTCTGCAAAACGAGGTCGTTGATGCCGATCTTGCCGATATCGTGCAAGAGCGCCCCGATGCGGATCTCGCGGATTTCTTCGGCCGGAAGGCCCATTCCCGCTGCGATGGCGCACGCGTAGTCGCTGACGCGCTGGCTGTGCCCCGCGGTGTAGTGGTCGCGCGCGTCCAACGCGCTGGCCAGCGAGCCAGTGAATTCCAGATATGCGTGCTGCAGATCCTCCTTGCTTTTTCGCACCGCTTGCGCGGCGCGGTTGAAACTCGCGGTGAGCTCGCGAATCTCCTTCACGGCGCGCTCTTCGGAACGAAACTCGCCCAGCACGCCGCTCTTTTCGCCGGCATGCAGATGGGTCATCAGGGTGAGCACCGGCTGGACGATGGCGCGCGCCGAGAAATAGCTGCCAAGAAGCGCGAAGGCCAGCGCGCCGATTCCAGCGACCAAAAAGATCTTGTGCAAGCGCGCCGCGGCCGGCCGCGCGGCCTCGTCGAGATTCTGCAGGCTGATCAGCGCACAGTCATTAGCGCTTCTGGCCGTGTTCCAGGAACCATCGAGCGCCGACAACAGATAGTTGGCGTTCGCCAGCCGGAGCTGGCAATCTTCGGAACCGCGGCAAGCGCTTAAGCCACGCTCGATCTCCGCGTTGGGAACGCCGCGCAGCGTCGATTCGAGCACGCGGCCGGCGGAAAGGAGCACGGCTGGGGTTTCGACGCCACTCAAGTCGAATTTGCGTCCTACCGAAAGCTGACCCAAATCCTCGCCGCCCTGCGTGACGCGGTTGGCGGTGACGGTGAAGACCGCTCCATCGGTCCAAACGAATCCGCTGGCGGGCTGCGATAGACGACTGGCCTCGAGCGCCGACCATCGGCCGCCGATCTGGATCATGCCCGCGAGGAACCGGCCATCGGGCGACGAGACGCTCAGAAATCCGAGATCGAGCGGCACGCAGATCTCGGCCAGTTCGTCCTCCAATGTCCGCCTGGCGTCGAGGCTTCCAGGATTGAGCGCCATCAACTGCATGACCGCTTTCAAGGGCGCGTTCTCACTCACGATTTTCAGCAGGCCCGCGCTTTCCGCCTCCGACCGCGCCCGCGATTGGGCCATGGCGCGCTGCGTCCGCCGCAGGGAACGGCTGGCTTCTTCCGTCAGCGTAGAAACGGTGAGGTTCTGAATGAAATAGAAGGCCGCGATGAGCAGCGCGATGTTGGGGGCCGCCGAAAAAAGAAACGTTCTGGTGCTGAAGCGCATGCCTACCTTCGAGCGGCCGAAATCTGAGCGCTTTCGTTTTCACCGAGCGGCACCAGGAACTCCACCGTGGATGGCGCCCCGCCGGCCACCGTCACCTCTTTGCTTAAGAATCCCGCCGACTTGTGCCAGGCGACAATCGTGTAGCGGCCAGATGGCACGTCCGGGATGGCGAATCGCCCTTCCGCATCGGGGACCGCATAGAAGCGGTTGGGCGTCACCACCACCACGGCGCCCATGTTGGTGTGAATCCGGCAGTTCACCAGCACGATTCCGGGCTGAACGAAGGTCACGGTGCGCGTCTGACCTTTGCTATAGTTCCCCAAATCGAAGCTCTTCGTGTGAGAGAGCGAAAACACGTTATGGAAAATCGGGTCCATGTTGGGAAAGGAAACGATAGACCCGGCGGGCACAACCACTAGATCCGGATCGAACACGCGGTTTTCCTGGCGCATGCTTTTCACGATTCGCGGACCAGGATGTTCCGGTTCACCTTCCAGATAGACCACGGTGTGCGTACGCTCGTACGCCAGAGGATCGCGGTCTTCCCGGCCGGCCGTTGGCGCCGACATGCCGCGCGCGTAAGTATCCAAGGCTTGGGCCACCACGCGCTTCGTCAGCCGGCGGTTGACCACTACCGTGCCGTGAATCTCCCCGGCGGGCAGCGGGCTGGCGAGTCCGAGCCCCAGTAAAATGTTCAGTAGCCGGCGAGCCTTCACGTTTGGCTTATCGGCCGGACGTCTGTTTTTCAATAGAACCCGGAGCGCCGCACCCTGTCTTTCGTGTAGTCTGGAAGAATATGCCCGTTCCCGCATCCCAAATGTGGACTGTCGCCAGCTATGTCCTCAGACAGAAGCTGAAGGGCCGCAAGCGCTATCCGCTAGTGTTGATGCTCGAACCGCTTTACCGCTGCAACCTGGCATGCGCCGGATGCGGCAAGATCCAATATCCGGGCCATATTTTGAAGCAGCATCTGACGCCGGAAGAGTGTTTCCGCGCGGTGGAAGAATGCGACGTGCCCACGGTTGCGATTCCGGGCGGCGAGCCGCTGATGCACCCGCAGATCGATGAAATCATCCAGGGTCTGGTAGCGCGCAAAAAGTACGTCTATATGTGCACGAACGGACTGCTGCTAAAAGAAAAGCTGCACCTGTTCACGCCGAGCAAGTACCTGACGTTCTCGGTGCACATGGACGGGCAGAAAGAGCATCACGATTTTTCGGTTTGCAAGCAAGGCGGCTACGATCTGGCGCTGGCGGCTATCCGCGAGGCCGTCGGACGCGGGTTCCGCGTTACCACCAACACGACGATTTTCGACGGCGCCGACGCGCAATCGGTGCGCGCGTTCTTTACGGAAATGATGGATGCCGGCGTGGAAGGCATGATGCTCTCGCCGGGTTATTCCTACGATAAAGCTCCCGACCAGCAGCACTTCATGGGACGCGAGCGCAACATCTCGATGTTCCGGAAGATTCTGTCTAATCGCGACGCGAAGTGGCAGTTCAATATGTCGCCGCTGTTTCTCGAATTCCTGATGGGCAAGCGGAATTTCGAGTGCACGCCGTGGGGCATGCCGGCGTATTCGATCTTCGGCTGGCAGAAGCCGTGCTATTTGCAACAGGACGGCTACGCCGAAACTTTCCAGGAATTGTTGGACGCGACGAACTGGTCGCAGTACGGGTACGAATCGGGCAACCCGAAGTGCGCCAATTGCATGCTGCACTCCGGTTACGAAGCGTCGGCGGTGGATTACACGTTCTCATTCCGTGGCGTGTTGAGCACGGTGCGGGCGATGCTTTCGTCGCGCTATCGCGACGCCGACGCGTTGCAGCAACTGCAGGCCGAAAAGCCCAAGAAGCAACTGGTGCAGATCGATCCGTCGCCTGCCAAGGCTACGCTGCAGGGCAGGGCAGTGGCTGCGGGCGCCGAACTGGCCGACGGCGTCGAGCAGGCGTTCGATTACCGCGGCGACGTCACGCTGCAGCTCAAGACCGGCGACAAGCTGGAAGGCTATGTCTTCGATCGCGGCAGCTCGAAGATGCGGATTCTGTTGAAGTCCGCGGGCAAGAAGGTGACTGTGCCTTTGGACGAGGTGGAGCAGCTTTCGTTCACCGGCCGCGATATGGCGGACGGGCGGAGCTGGGAAGCCTGGGTGAAGAAGTACACCGAGGGCAAGGCCGCGGGCGAGACGAATATTGAACTGGCCCCGGAGACGCTGGAGTAGTTTAGACTCGTCCCGCTCTATGGCGATTGTGCCCGCATCACCGGGCTGTCTTCACGCTAACGTTCACTCCCGGCGGAGCCGCCGGACAAAGAACCCAGAGCATGAGCCATCACGAAATCCGCTACGGCGATCCCAAGCGCCTCGCCGTCGACGCACGCCGTTCGAAAGTGGATGCCGCCAAATACGCGCGCGTTTTTGACCTCTTCCGAAGCAGCTGAGAAGCTGTGGAAGGTCCGCGATATCCCGGGCACGGCGTTCGAGACGACGGTAAAGCCGGTCTCCTCGCCAAAGGCTTCCGACAAGATGCGCCCGGCCGCGCCGCTCACGCAAGAGTGCGCCGATGGGTACTCGGGAAAAGCAGGCGTAGTAATGAGTGGAGTCCAATTGGGGTCAGGCGCCGTTGCAGCGTTGCCGTCGGTGTCGCCCAATGTGATCGCGGTGATGGGCCGCCAGGAGCTATACGTGTACTTCGCGTCCCAGCAGCCGATGATTGCATCGGCCATTCCCAGATTGACGAGCGCCAGCAGCCTGGCCGTGTCGACGACGGAGAAGCGGCGTCTTGCCGCGAGGGAAATGACCACCGGATCAAAGTAATCCGGCGGATTTCCGGCCTGCCAGAAATTCGAGTAGAGAGTTTGATCGGCGGTCCGGCCAGAATTCGTGGAAGCTCCCATGTTCTTTACCTCGTTGTAGTCGGCCGTGTACTGATCGCTGGTCAATGCGGGCGGTCCAGCCGGGCGGAATTGCGAAGGGGAGCGCAAGACCCAAGGCGTGGTCTGCGCCAACTGCGGCGCAAGGCCCGGCGCCATTGCTGGAGGAGTTGGCCGCCACTGGCCGGGGGCCGTCCCGCCCAAGTAAGGAGCGGGCGTATTCGAAAATCCGTCCTGGCTTCGCCACATCCATATTTGATCGGCGACGCTTTGACCCCAGGCCAGCCCCGCCTGAACCGCGCTTTGCGTATCCGTGATGGTGGCAAGGGAAATGGCGCGTTGCAGATCGAATGTGGCTTTCTGAGCGGGATAGAGATCCACAAGCGTGGCGTAGGCAGCCTGTACGGCGGCGGCGCGTACGGAAGCGCTTGAGGGTCCCGCAGGTGGAACATAGATTGGCGTGTACTTCCGCTCGATTCCGTTGACCGCGTCGAAGACAGCCGCCTGTACGATTGCCGCCACGCGAGGCGTAAGTGGGGCGGCGGTGACCGGTGCGGTAAGCGTCGCCGTGAGCATCATGTGATTCCAGTCGCTCAGTTCATCCGCCCTGACAGCGCTGCACGTTAAGGCGGTGCAAAGTGAAAGATAGAGTGTCGTTTTCATCAGTCAGTTTCCTCCATAGATTCAAGAAGCTCGATCAATGGCTGTTCGGCTGCCCGCGCACCGAGTGTTGGACTGCCGTCAGCGGCCTTGCAGAAATGCCGCTGCGTTCTGAAGCTCCAGCCTTGCTGAACCGCTCTGACCGCAAAGCTGAAGCAACTCGGAATAGCGTTCCTTTGCCTTTGGCAAATTGCCGGTGAGTTCGGCTGCCCTTGCGGCGCCGTAGGTCGCGTTGAACCGCCGCGGCGAACCGGTCAATACCTTTTCGAATTCGGGAAGGGCCGATGCCGGCCGATTCAATTCCATCAACAGCTCGCCCAGCAGCTCTCGCGCGGGCAAGACAGGTCCGGGAGTGACAGGATGTTTGTCTGTGCGATCTTCGAGATCGGCCGCCGCCCGCATTGAGGTCAGAGCCGCGTCGTTGCGGCGTTCGGCATGCGCCAGCCAAGCCGACGCGGCGAGGCGTTGAATTTCGACCTGCGTGGCCCAGTCGTAATCCTGGGGAGCCTGGGCAAGTGCATTATGGATCGCGGACAGTTCCTTGATTTCGGCTCGCGAAATCGTTGCATTTCCAATGCGTGCGGAACCGAGGGCTCGCGCAAAATGGACGATTGCCTCCGCGAACCGAAACTGCGCCCAGGGGAACCACGAGGGCCGTACAGCGAGAGCTGCCGCGTCGGACCACCGCCTGCGCTCTAACGTGTAGCGGGCGGGAATGGCAGCGAAGGCGTACGCCGCTTGAAAGACCTGCTGATCGAGGCTGGACACCGCCACCGCATCCTCTACCACGCGCTTTGCATCGGCGTCGCGGCAAGTCTGGAGGTAGGCGTATTCCAGGTAGTCCATTGCGTGTAGCTGGTCTTGCGAGGTGGCTCCGGGACGCGCCTTGGCGGCGTAATCTTTCGCCACAGCAGCTGAGGCCAGGTTGGAGTCGATCGAATCCTGCCAGAGCCCCAGCCGCGTGAAAATATGGGACGGCATGTGCAAGGCGTGCGCCGACGCGGGCGCAGTCCGGGCGTAACTACGCGCCGCCGGCAGCGCCAGAATCGCAAGCTGCGGTGAATCGTAGCCATGGATCATGTAGTGAGCGATGCCTGGATGATCCGGGTGGCCGGGCAGAAGGCGATTCAGGATCGCGGCCGCCTGTTTCTGGTTTGCATAAGTCTTGTCCCCGGCGGGAGCCGTGGCGATCAACGAAAGCGCGAAGAAAATCGCGGCTTCCGGGTCTTGCGGGTATTTCGCCGAAAGTTGCTGCATGGAAGTGCGCCACGCCAGCGCTCGCTCGCGGTGACCCAGCTTGGCGGCGTCCCGATAAAAGACGTCTATGGCCGCGATGTAATCGCGCTCACGCTCGGTTTTTGCCCCCGCGGACTTCGCCTTTGCGACGGCGGCCGCGCCGTTTTTCAGATCTGTGGCGCTAGGCGGCGCCCAGACGGGATGATACAGGCTCATGGCAATGCCCCAGTACGCCATGGCGCAGCCGGGCTCGGCGCGGACTATTTGCGAGAAGGTCTTCGCGGCCTCGTCATACCAAAAGGAATGAAGCATCGCGACGCCACGATCGAATGTGTTCTGCGCGGCGGAACTGCACGAGACCGGAAAGTGAACGTGGCCGAGGTCATGAGCCCCAAGATGCGGATCGTCAGCACCGAAGGCTCGCGGGAGCGATACGAAGGACAAAGCCACGTAGATTACAATTGCCGGCGTGCTGAGCTTCAGAAATCCTCCTTTGGTAGCCCTCAGATCGATCGCAGAATGATCGCCCGGCCAGAGAAAAATTGCAATGCCATCGAGGAGAAATCGTGGTAGCGCGGAATCATATTGAGTCCGTGAGAGTTATTCGAAGAGGTGAAAGGTTCACGACGGGCGAGGGGGGTGATAAAATTGGCAGCCACGACCCCCATGTCAGGGCTCGCCACGGCCGCACCCTCCTCGGCTCCCCGCATAGTCAGGTTCGGTGTGTTTGAATTCAATCGCGACTCCGGCGAGTTGCGGAAGCATGGCCTGCGGATCAAGCTCCGGGGCCAACCCCTTCAAGTGCTCACCATACTGCTCGAACGGCCGGGTGAGGTTGTCACACGCGAGGACCTGCAAAAAAGGCTTTGGCCGGCCGATATGTTCGTCGATTTCGAGCACAGCCTTAATTCGGCTATCAAGAGGCTCCGGGCGGCTCTCGGCGATTCGGCCGATTCGCCTCGTTTCATCGAGACCCTCGCCCGGCGTGGGTACCGGTTTATCGCTCCGCTGAGCCAGACGCCCGCCCAACCGGAAGGCCCGGTTTCCGAACCGGCGCCCGCACAGCAGGCGCCGGCGGTGCGCCGCAACCCTAAACTCACCAAAGCCGTGGCTGCGGGGGCACTGTTGGCTGCAGCGGCGCTGATCTTTTTTACCGTTCTGCAACACCGCGCGCCGCCGAGTTCGATCCGGTCGCTGGCCGTGCTTCCCCTGGCGAATCTTTCGGGCGACAAAGACCAGGACTTTTTCGTGGACGGCATGACCGATGCCCTTCGGGAGAATCTTGAGGGCATTCGCACGCTCCGCGTCATTTCCCGGACCTCATCCGTGCATTACCTGGGAACCACGAAATCCCTCCCCGAAATTGCACGCGAGCTGAACGTGGATGCGGCGGTAGAGGGTTCGGTCCTGCGATCGGGCGATCACGTGCGCATCACGGTGGAACTGGTGGAGGCAGCAAACGAGAGGCACTTGTGGGGCGACAGCTTCGAAGGCGACCTGAAAGACGTGTTTGCGCTGCAGGCACAGGTGGCCGGGAAAATCGCCGCGGAAATCCGCGTGTCGCTGACGCCACCCGATCGTACCAGCGCGGCGCGGGCGCATGCTCCGAATTCCGAAGCCTATCTCGCCTATGCTAAGGGCCGGTTTCTTTGGAGCCGGCGGACGGAACAGGACATGCGGAAGGCGGCCGGGTATTTTCAGGAGGCGATTGACAAGGACCACGATTACGCCCTCGCCTATGATGGCCTGGCTGACTGCTGGGTGGCGCTAGGGTGGTACGGCTATCTTTCCCCCGCGGAGACATTCCCGCATGCGAAAGATGCGGTGAACCATGCCCTGGCGTTGGACGACTCGCTCGCGGAAGCGCACACCTCGCTGGCCTTCGTCAGCGTCTACTACGATCGCAATTGGGAAAAGGCCGAGCGTGAATTTCGCCGCGCCATCGAGCTCAACCCGAACTATGCGAACGGGCATCATTGGTATGCCGAATTCCTCTCGCTGCTCGGCCGGCATGAGCAGGCGATTGCGGAATCCGAGCGGGCCCGGGAGCTCGATCCGGTTTCGAACATCATCAATACCTGGGTTGGGTCGCGCTATTATTTCGCGCGCCAGTACGATAAGGCCATCGAGCAATACCGGAACGCGCTTGAGATGGACCCGGCGTTCGTCCCGGTGCACCTGGTGCTTGGACAGGCTTACGAGCAGAAGCAGATGTATCAAGAGGCGATCGCCGAACTGGAAAGAGCGGTGACGCTTTCCGGGCGCAGTCCTGTGTATGTGGCCGCTCTTGCACATGCGTACGGCGTGGCCGGTAGACGTACCGACGCGGAAGCGTCTATCGCGGAGTTGCGAAAGCTGTCGAAACAGAAATACGTGTCTTCTGTCGATCTCGCCTTGGCGTATCTCGGTCTGGGGCAAAGAGCGGAGTCGATGGCGCTGCTCGATCAGGCCGTGGTGGAGCGATCTCCGCGCGTGGCGTTTCTGGCTGTCGAGCCTCGCTTCGACCCTCTCCGGGCGGACCCCCGTTTTCAGCGGCTCATCGGCAGAATTGGAATTCCAAGCCGATCGTCCAGTGCTGGCGAACAGTAGCGGCTGGTTTGCGTGAAGCTACTGCGCAGGCCGGGAGACTTCTGCAACGTCCTGATCGGCGTCTTCGAGCTGCTTCTTGTATTGCCAGTCGATGAACACGAAGAAGCCTTGCACGGTGAGCGCGATGAACAGGCAAACGCAGACGGTGAGAACGATGTCGCCGGCGCTGTCGTGAAAGGTGTGCGCGGCTTTGGTGCGGAGGAAGGCTACGCTCGCGATCGCGACGATGACGAAAGCGGCCAGCAGATAGATTGATCGGCGGATCTGGCGGCGCACGGCGCCGGCGGCGTTGGTCTTGGCGCGCTCCCATTTCTCTTCGGCGGTGCGGATGCGAAAGGGAAGTTTGGCGAGCCGCGCGGCGTCGCGCTGGAATTGGAGCAGGCGGCGGTTGAGCAGCCAGTTGTCGCGCTGCAGGGAGGAGCTCTCCATCCATAGCGTGACGCTTTTCGTGCGGCCGTCGCGCAGTTCGAGTGCCAGGCGGGAGCGCGGTTTCTTGCCGCGGCCGCAGGATTCGAAGAAACGGTCGATCTTATCCAGCGGATAGCGCACGCTCCATTCCGCACGGCCGAGCTTGCGGCGTATGGTCAAGACTTGGGCGGAGCGATCCATCACGATGGTGGAGCGGGTGAAATGCAAAACGGAAAAGCAGGTGAAGCCGGCGCCCATCATGAAAAGGATGCTGGGAAACTTGCCGCCGACTACATCGGAACGAGCGAGCAGCGCGATGATCGCGAAAAAGAAAAGGAAAGCGACGCCGGTCGCGAAGTAGGCCGCGCCTTTTTTATAGTCGGCGGACTCTTCATAAACGACTCGATCGCGCGACTTCTCCTTCAGGCCGCATTGGTATCGAGCTTTACTCACCCGTAACTGTTTTAACTCAAAATCGCCTGGACCACAGTACCAACAACGTCAGTTAATCGATAGTCACGTCCGGCATGACGGAACGTTAACTTTGTATGATCGAAACCCAAGCAATGCAGAATCGTGGCGTGGAAATCATGCACGTGGCATTCGTTCTCGACAATCTTTGAGCCAAAATCGTCAGTCTTGCCGTAAGCGATGCCGGCTTTGACGCCGCCGCCGGCAAGCCAGGAGGAGTATGCGCGGTTGTAATGGCCGCGGCCCATCTCGCCTTCGGGGCTGGGCGAGCGGCCGAACTCGGTGGTGAACACGACGAGCGTGTCTTTGAGCATGCCGCGCGTTTTCAGATCGGCCAGCAGACCGGCGATGGGTTGATCGATCTTGCGCGCCAGCGGTTCATGGTCGTGGATGTTGCCGTGGGCGTCCCAATTTTTGCTCGAGCCGGTGTCGATCAATTCGACGAAGCGCACGCCCTGCTCCATCAACCGCCGCGCGACGATGCATTGCCAGCCGAAGCCGGTCGTGGCGCCGCGCTCCAGGCCGTAGAGCTTGAGCGTGGCGTCGGTTTCTTTGGACAGATCGAGCGCGCGTGGCATTTCCATCTGCATGCCGAACGCGGTTTCAAACGATTTGATGCGCGCCTCGAGCATGGGGTCGCCGGGATGCCGGGTCTCATGCTTGCGGTTGAACTTTTCGAGCAGGCTGAGCTCGAGCTTCTGCATGTCGGGCGAAGGAGCGCGGCGGTTGAGGTCGGGCACGGGCTCGGGTCCGCTGGCGATGCGCGTGCCGGAATAAATGCCCGGCAGGAAGTCGGACGACCAGATCTGGCTTCCGGCGTATGGCATCTCCGGCGCCAGCACGACGTAGCACGGCAGGTTCTGGTTTTCGGTGCCGAGGCCGTAGGTGACCCAGGATCCTACGCTCGGACGCTTGAAGGTGACGGAGCCGGTGTGGATGCCGAGCGTGGCCTGGAAGTGATCGTTATGATCGCCGCGCATGGAGCGTACGACGCATAGATCGTCGGCGCATTCCGCGATGTGCGGAAAAAGGTCGGTGATTTCGGTGCCCGATTGGCCGCGCGGTTTGGCGGCCCATGGCGACCCCAGCATCTTCTTGCCGTTCTCGCCGGTTTTGCTGTCGCGCTGGTATTCGGCGAGCTTCGGCTTGGGGTCGAAGGAATCGACGTGGGACATGCCGCCGCTGAGATAGATCCAGATGACGCGCTTCGCCGTGCCGGGAAAGTGCGGGGCTTTCGGGGCCAGCGGATTCACTGCCTGCGTTGGTCCGCCCTTTGCCAATAATTCGCTGACCAGGGCGGGGAACATGCTCGTCCCCAGCATCAGGGAGCGGAGCGCGCCTCGCCGCGTTGTAGCAAAACGGGAAGTGTCGTCAGTCATATTCAATCCAGCGTCATAAATTCATTTGCGCTCAAGAGCACGCGCATCAGGCTCGCCCAACTGGCGCGGCTGCGCTGCCACTCGGGCACGGCGGTATCGTTGAGCGATTTGCGTGCGGCCGCCAAGAAACTGGCGCGCCTCGCGGATCTCATCGGGCGCGGGGGCGCGACCGTAGATCAGCTTGTAGACGGAGCCGAGCCGCTCGGCGTCCGATCCGAAATTCATGCCGATGCGTACCGCGAGCGCGTCGGCCTGTTCGTGGAAGAACGGATCGTTCATGGTGTAGAGGGCCTGGAGTGCGGTGGTGGTGAGCGGGCGCACGCCGGTTTCGGCGTTGGGGTCGGCCCCATCGAAGAGATCGAGGAATGGTTGGCGGCGGATGCGCTGCTGCATCAGATAAATGCTGCGCTTGTTGGTGGCATACGCGGCGTCGGCGCCCATGAACGGCGTGTGCTGCGTGTAGCGCCACGACATCTCGGGCGGAAACGGCTGCTCGCCGCCGGGCGTCAGATCCAGGTTGCCGCTCACTGTGAGCAGCGAATCACGGATCTCTTCGGCATCGAGGCGGCGGCGGTTGAAGCGCCAGAGATAGGCGTTCTTGGAATCCTTGAGCGCATTGGCTTCGTTCATGCCGCTCGCCATTTGATAGGCGCGCGTGAGCAGGATGCGGCGGTTCAGTTTCTTGATGGACCATCCGTCTTCGATGAAGCGCGACGTCAGATAGTCGAGCAGCTCCGGATTCACGGGCGGTTCGCCGCGCGCGCCGAAATCGTCAGGCGTGGCCACGATGCCTTGCCCGAAATGCCACGCCCACACGCGGTTCACGATCACGCGCGCGGTCAGCGGATTTTTCTGGTCGGTGATCCACTGCGCCAGCTCCAGACGGCCGCTGCCAGTTTCATCGGGCGGCAGTTTTTGCGCGCCGAGAATGGTGAGGAATCCGCGGGGCGCTTCCGGGCCCAATGTTCCCGGCTCTCCGCGCACCATGATTTTCGCGGTAACCGGCTTGCCGTCGGAAACAGTGTAGGCTTTCGTGAGGTAGGGATATTGCTGCGCCCATTTGCGGCCGTTGGCCTGGTCTTCCTGCTCGGCCTTGCGCTTGTCGGCGTCGTTGGCGAACTTGATCCTGTTCGCCTTGATGTCTTCGATCCGATTATCGAGGCCGGAAAGCTGGCTCTCGACTTCCTTTAACTTCGGCGCATCGGCCGGGTTGAGCGCGGTGAATCCGTAGGTGTGCGGGTAAATCTCGGTGCCGGGGTGCGCGTAGTTGGTGCTCTTGAAGATGCCGTAAATGCCGTAGTAGTCGGCGGTGGGAATGGGGTCGAACTTGTGATCGTGGCAGCGTGCGCAGGCGATGGTAATGCCCATCGTGCCTTTGCCCAGGTTGTCGATGGTGTCGTCGATGGTGAGATGGAATTCGTTGGCGCGCGATCCGAAGCGGCGTGAGTTGGCGAGATAGCCGGTGGCGACGATCTTCGCCTGCCACTCCTCCTTATTCTTCCCGGCGAGGTTTTCTTTGGCAGCGATGAGGTCGCCCGCGATCTGGTCGCGCAGGAATTGGTCGTATGGCTCGTCGCGATTGAAAGCGGCGATGACCCAGTTGCGGTAGCGATACATCGAGGGCACCGGGAAATCGGCGTTGTCACCGGCTGTGTCGGCGTAGCGCACGACGTCGAGCCAGTGGCGGCCCCATTTTTCGCCGTACTGCTGCGAGGCGAGCAGGCGGTCGACCACCTTTTCGAACGCGCGCGGCGATGCGTCTTTGACGAAGGCGTCGATGTCTTCGGGGGTGGGCGGCAGGCCGGTGAGGTCGTAAGTCACGCGGCGGATCAGCGCCGGCTTCGATGCCTTGGGTTGCGGCGTCAGCTTTTTCTCATCGAGCTTGGTTTTGACGAATTGGTCGACCGCGGTTTGGTTCCATTCCGACGGCGCGACTTGGGGCGGTTTGGGATCGTTAACAGGACGGAACGACCAATGCTGTTTGGCTTTCTCCCAGTCGTAGCTTGAAAGCGCCGCCGGAGCGCCTTCGGTGCGCGGATCGGGCGCACCGAGTTGGATCCAGAGCACCAGGGCGTCGATTTCTTCGGGCGCGAGCGTCTTGCCCGGCGGCATGCTGATGCCGTTGGCCGTATGCTTCACCGCGCCGACGATGAGGCTTTGTTCAGGTTTTCCGGGGACGACGGCCGGAGCGCCGGATTTGCCGCCGCGTAGCATGCCGGCCTTGGTGTCGAGCGTAAGTCCGCTCATGGGACTGGCGAGCTTGGAACTGTGGCAGGGATAACAGTTGGCGGCGAGCAGCGGACGGATGTTTTTTTCGAAAAAGGCGATGCCTTCCGGGGTGGGCGACGTCTGGGCAGAGAGACAGAGCGCTGTGAGGAGGAACGCGCCGACGCTCCGCATGGCATTAGTTTGACATATCGGGCCGTCGGCTAAACTGGGCTGAGACCCCTTCTATGTTCCTGCCGTCACAAGCGGCGGCGATCCTGGCCAAGGGGCATAGTGCGCCATCTGCTCGCTAGGGGTACCAAAAAGATACAATTCCGCGTAAGGCATGGGTACATGGTGAACAAGAAGAACCTGGGGTCGTCTTTCGATAGCTGGCTTCGCGAAGCGGGCATTTACGAAGAAACGACATCCAGTGCGATCAAACGAGTTCTGGCCCGCCAGGTTGAGGCTGCTATGAAGGAGAAGAAGTTTTCCAAGGCCGAGATGGCCAAGCGGATGCACACCAGCCGCGCCGCGCTCGATCGCCTGCTTGATCCGGAAAACGACGCGGTGACGCTAGCCACCTTGCAGAAGGCGGCTTCGGCGGTGGGCCGTGAAATCCGCCTGGAACTGATTTGACGATCCGGGGGGCGGTCTCAGGCTGCTGACGGTACAATCGCAAGAGCGCCCGAGAGCATGCGTACGAAGTCCTCTGCCGCGAAAAGAGCGGCCGGCGGCGGCGCCGTCGAGAAGCAATTTGAAGCCGCGTTGGACGTGCTGATCGAGCAAGTCAAACGAGACCGCTCCGTTCTGGCGGCGATTCTCTGCGGCAGCCTGTCACACGATACGGTCTGGTCGAAATCGGACATCGATCTGCTGTTGGTGACTATCGACGATAAGAAGGCTCCGAAGGCGGGCGTTTCACTCAACGCCGATGGCGTCAACGTGCACGCGATGCTCATGCCGCGCGCGGATTTTCGCAAAATCGTGGAAGGCGCGATCCGCAATTCATTCGCGCACTCGTTTATCGCCAAGGGGCGGCTGCTGTATACGCATGACGATGGCGTGGCGCGGCTCTGCGATCAGCTTCAGGCGATCGGGGGGCGCGACACGCAATTGCAGTTGCTGGCGGCGGCTACGCATGCGCTGCCGGCGGTCTATAAAGCGCACAAGTGGCTGCTGACGCGCGGCGATCTGGACTATACGGCGCTTTGGATTCTTCACGCGGCGAATGCGCTGGCGAGAATCGAGGTGATTGGGGCGCAATTGATTGCCGATCGCGAGGTGCTGCCGCAGGCGATGAAGCTGAATCCGGCCTTTTTTCAGACGGTTTACACCGATCTGCTCAACGCCAAGAAGACGCCGGCCAAGGTTCAGGGCGCGCTGGCGGCGATCGATCGATATCTGGAGGAACGCACGGGGAAATTGTTCGGGCCGCTGATCGATCACTTGAAAGACGTGGGCGAAGCGCGTGGCGCGGCTGAGATCGATGACCACTTTAAGCGCAACTTTGGCATCGAATGCGTGACCGGCGCATGCGAGTATCTGGCCGACCGCGGCATATTCGGCAAAGCGGCCTTGCCCGTGCGCCTGACCAAGAGGAGCAATGTGAACGTGGAAGAGCTTGCATTTTTCTACGCGGGGGAGCCGCCGGATGCCTGGTAGAACGCCGGCCGGTAAGCCGGCCCCGCGCACAACCATCGCGGTGCAAGGCGCGCGCGTACACAATCTGAAAAACGTTTCGCTGGAGCTGCCGCGGGATCGGTTGATTGTGGTCACGGGGCTTTCGGGCTCGGGCAAATCGAGCCTGGCGTTCGACACGATTTACGCGGAAGGGCAGCGGCGGTATATGGAATCGCTTTCGAGCTATGCCAAGCGATTTGTCGCGCAGGTTGCGAAGCCGGATGTCGATTTCGTTTTCGGGCTCTCGCCGGTGATCTCGATCGAGCAAAAGACGACAGGGAGTAATCCGCGCTCGACGGTCGGCACCATGACCGATATTGCGAGCTACCTGAATCTGCTGTTCGCGACGATTGCCGAGCCGCATTGCCCGCGCACGGGCGAGCGCGTGCCGAGCCGGAGCGTCAGCCAGATTCTGGAGACGATTCTCGCGCTGCCGGAAGGCGCGGAAATCGAGCTGCGCGCGCCGGTGTTTCCGGTTTACGGCGAGGAACTGGAGTTCGTGTTCACCGAGGTCCGCAAGAAGGGATGCCGGCGGCTGATCATCGACGGCAAAGCGGTGGATCTTTCGGCGGAGGTCTCCGTCGATGAGACCAAGGTGAAGAACATGGATGCGGTGGTGGACCGCGTGGTGGTGGGGGCGAAGCACGAGAAGGCGATCAAAGCGGGCATCGCGTCGACGCTGCTGGTGGGCGATGGATTGATGCAGGCGCATGTGGTGAAGGGCGCGAGTAAAACCGAGACCGAGCGCTTCTACAAGGCCTTGTGCAGCGCCACGCACCATTTTGTGTATGGCGGCATCGAGCCGGAATACTTCATGTTCAACAATCCGGAGAGCGCGTGCCGGACGTGCGGTGGGCTGGGCGTGCACAAGATCACGCATCCGGAGCTGCTGGTGCCCGACCCCAAGCGCAGCATTTTGGGCGGGTGCTTCGTGCGCGAGGCGTACAAGTACAACCCGGATACGTGGGACGGGCGGGTGATGTACACGCTGTCGAAGACGATCAAGTTTTCGCTGGAGACGCCGTGGGAGAAGCTGCCGGAAAAGGCGCGCAATGCGATTTTGTTCGGGATCGATCCGGAAAAGCTACTGCTGACGGCGCCGCCGGAATCGAAAGTTAAGCGGAGCGATTGGGAAGGCAAAGAGGTGCGGTTCGGCGGCATCGCGCGGCGGATCGAGCGCTACTATCGCCGTTATCGCGAGCGCGGGCAGGCGAACGCGGGCATGGAGGAATGGCTGGAAAAAGTGATGGTGGAGCGCACGTGCCCCGATTGCAAAGGCGCGCGCCTGCGAGCCACGCGGCTGCTTTTCACCATCGCGGGCAAAAGCATTTTCGACGTGGGCAATCTGCATTTCGATGAGCTGCACGCGTTTCTGGGCGCGCAAAAGCCAACGGGGCGCGGCGCGGATGCGGGCCGGCAGGTGCTGGGCGAGATTCGTAACCGGCTGCAGTTGTTGTTGGGGATTGGCCTGGATTATTTGAATCTCAACCGCCGCTCGGGAACGCTTTCGGGCGGGGAATCGCAGCGGATACGGTTGTCGACGCAGATCGGGTCGGGGCTGATGGGGATGCTGTACGTGCTGGATGAACCGAGCATCGGGCTGCATCCGAAAGACAACGTGAAAATGATCGCGACGCTCGAAAGCCTGCGCGATATCGGGAACACGGTGATCGTGGTGGAGCACGATCAGGACACGGTGCGCGCAGCGGATCATATTGTGGAGATGGGTCCGGGGCCGGGAGTGCACGGCGGTGAAGTGGTGGCGCAGGGGAGCATTGCCGATGTCGTCAAGTGCGCCGCGTCTCCGACCGGGCAGTTTCTTTCCGGCAAGCGCGGCATCGCCACGCCCAAGAAGCGGCGAAACGGCATCGGCAAGGCGCTGACGGTGCGCGGCGCGCGCGAGAACAATTTGAAGAACGTGGACGTCGCGTTTCCGCTGGGGAAGCTGGTGGCGGTGACGGGGGCGTCGGGTTCGGGCAAGAGCACGCTGATCAATGAAATCGTTTATAAGGCGCTGTGGAAGCGGCTGGTGGATACGCGCACGCTGCCGGGCGATCACGATGCGATCGAGGGTGCGGAGAATATTCACAAGGTGGTGAGTATCGATCAATCGGCGATCGGGCGCAACAGCCGGTCGAACCCGGCGACGTACATCGGCTTCTATGACACGATCCGAGAGATGTTCGCGCGCGCGCCGGCGTCGGTGGAGCGCGGGTATAAATCGGGGCGCTTCAGCTTCAACGTGAAGGGCGGGCGCTGCGAAGAGTGCCAAGGCGAAGGCGTGATCACGACGCAGCTTTATTTCATGCCGGATGTGGAGGTGACGTGCGCCGTATGCAAGGGCGCGCGATTCGGCGCGGAGACGCTGGAAGTGACGATTCGCGGCAAGACCATCACCGACGTGCTGAACATGCCGGTGGAGGAAGGCGTTGGTTTTTTTGCGGCTGAGCCGGCGCTAGCCAAGAAGATCGAAGTGCTGAACGATTTGGGACTCGGCTATTTGACGCTGGGGCAATCGGCGACGACGCTTTCGGGTGGCGAGGCGCAGCGCATCAAGATTGCGTCGGAACTTTCGAAGCTGCAGCGGGCGAAACATACGTTGTACATTCTCGACGAGCCCACGACAGGGCTGCATCTGGCGGATATCGAGCGGCTGCTGGAATGCTTGAACAAGCTGGTCGACGCGGGTCATACGGTGCTGGTGATCGAGCATCATCTGGATGTGATCAAGACTGCGGACCACGTGATCGATCTGGGGCCCGAAGGCGGGCACGCGGGCGGGGAAGTTATCGTAGAAGGAACGCCGGAGCAGATCGCGGCGTGCGCGAAATCGCATACCGGCCGGTTTCTCAAGGCGCACATGCGCGGCTAGCGCATGGAGGCGCGTTCGTACTCGGCATTGAATTCGCAGCCGATCAAGGCGATGATGGCGAGCAGATACATCCACACCAGCAACGCGATGCTGGCGCTGACTGAGCCATACATCACGTTGTAGTGGCCGATGTGCAGCACGTACCATGCGAATCCGGAAGTCGCGGCCAGCCAGAGCGCGGTTGCTAGAACAGCGCCGGGCCAAATGTATTTCCAGCGTTGCGGGCGGTAAGGTCCGAAATAGTAGAGCGTGCCGGTCAAGACGACCGTGGTGCCGAACGCGACGACGTCTTGCGCGATGCGGCTGAGCAGCTGCCAGACCCAGGCGAACGGATTCAGCAACGGGTCGACTCTGAGCCAGTTCATCACGACGTTTTCGATCTGCCGTCCGAAAAGGATCAGCACGGAGGCGGCGAGCAACGGGAGCACTGCCATTACCACCAGGGCCATCGAGATGGCGCTGCCGTGCAGGATGCTGCGGTTGCGTGGCGTGCGGTAGGCAGCGTGAAATCCTTCGATCAGGCTCTTGATGACGCCGGACGCGGCGAAGACCGAAACCACGACGGCGACGATCAGTACCATCACCGGGCGCGAGCCGCTGACGCGGAATTGTTGTAACACGAGGTCTTCGGTGCCGGGCGGGACGATCTCGGAAAGCGACCGCTCGAGCATGTTGGAGAAGAATCCGGCGCGCGTTTCCACCAGGATGGTCGCGGCCGAAGCCAGCACCGGGAAGAACGATAACAGGGCCGAATAAGCCGCCGCCTTGGCGTAGCCAAGGCAGTTATCGTCGAGCGTGCTGTAGAGACTGCGGCGTAATAGCCAGAACACATTGCGCGGCGTCAGGCGCATGAGTTATTAGCATGACAGATGGGCGGTCATTTTAGGACAACTTTGGCGAGCCCCGAATTGCTGGCGCTATCGGCCACGCGGATCGCCACCAGATGCTCGCCCGGCTTCAGGTTGGCGAGATCGAGCGCAAATTTCTCGCGCGGCGAATCGATTACGCCATCGGCGGCTTCGACGGGAGTCCAATCGCCGGCGTCGAGCGAATATTCGCAGCGGCGCAGGCCAGAAGCGCCGTCCACGGCTTCCCATTCGATGTGTGCCGCGCCGTTGGCGTAGCGCACCGCGCCGATCGTCACCACCGGCGGCGTGTTATCGATCATTACCGGCGCGCTATCGAGCACGACTTCACGGGCGGTGGAGGGCGGATTCGATTCGCGATCGGACGCGGAGACGCGGAAATAATACTTGCCGTCCGCCAGGACGTCGCCATCGAAGGTGAGGGAAGTGTCGTGCGTGGCGGATTTGAGGAGCTTCCACTGCATCTCGTCGGCGCCGCGGAAATAGACGGTGTAGACCAGGCGGTCGCCATCCGGATCGTCGGCCTGCCAGGCGATGGTGATCTGCTGCGAATACGCGCGCTGCAGGGTTTGGGTGGAGGTGCCGGTGGAGTTCGCCGAGGCGTCGCCACTATCGGTGACCGTGACTGAATATGCGGCCGAAGATGAGGAGGTGGCGTTTCCCGTGGCGCGCGGGACGGCCTGCGAGACCACGTTGATGCTCTTCAGCGTGGGCGGCGAATTCTGCGGCAGGTAGGCCAGCGAAACCGTGTTGAGCACCGGCGTTGCGCCGTTAGCGCCGGCCATTTCGAGCTTCCATTGGATGTAGCGCGCGTTGGGGCTGGTGATGCGGGAAGCGTTGGCGTCGGCGAGAGGCGCGGACCAATCGCTCCAGGTCCTATCCGGTTTGGCCGAGTTGCCGGACCGCGTCTGGAAGGTGATTTTCGAGCCCGGCGGCAATTCGGCGCGCCAACTCAAGCTGCCCCACTTGGATGCGGTGCCGGAATCGTGCACGGGCGCTTCGTATGCGCCGGCGGAGCCCGGCGTTTCGCCCAAGCGGAAGATGCGGCCCATGTTGCCGGTGGCGGCCAGAATCGAGCGGTTGCCGGGGAGCAGGCGCAGCGTTTCGCCTTCGTTGGTTTGCGCCACCAGGGTCACGCGGCGATCGGGCGCGAGGCCATAGATACGGCCGTTTTGGTCGGTCGAAAAAAGGATCTGCTTTTCCAGCGCCAGCACGTCGTAGACGTTTTCTTCTTTCGAGGACCAGAGCGTTTCCACGGTGTTATCGGGGTTGATGCGATACAGGGCGGATTTTTCGACGTTGGTGGCGTCGGCTACGGAAAAGCTACTCGTGACTTGCGGCTGGGGCGCGGCGGGTTGCTGCGGCTTGATGTCTTGCGGCTTGATCTCTGCCGCATTGGCCGCCGCATCGACCGAGACCGTGATGGTGGTCCCCGGCGCCGTCACCATATTGTTGTTGTTCTGCGCGGCCTGCGCGGCGGCCTGCGTCTGCTTGGCTACCGAACCGCCGAGTGCGGCGGCATACACGGTGCCATCCGGCATGGGAACGATGGCGCGGATTTCGGGAAGATTGGCGTCGTAGAGCACGAACGCCTTGTCCTTGGCAGTGATGCGATAGAGGATGCCGTTGGGCTCGGTGCCGGCCAGTACCCGGCCTTGTGAATCGAGCGCGAGGCCGGTGATGTGCGATTGGCCGGTCTCGTAATAGACTCCGCCTTTGCCGGCGGCGTCCACGCGGAAGACCTTGCCTTCATCGCCCGTGCCGACGTAGAGGACGCCATCGGGCGCAGCGGCGAGCGCCCAGATGTAGCGCGCCTTGGGCGCGAAGTATTCGGTGGCCTTGCCGTTTTCGATGCGATAGACCTTGCCCTGCGGCGAGGTTCCGGCGTAGACCGCCCCATCGCGGCCTATGGTGATGGCGAAAACTTCCGGCTCGGGGGCGTCCCAAAGGAGGGACGATTTGCCCGCGGGGTCGATTTTATAGATGCGGCCGCGATTGCCGGTGGCCGCATACAGCGTTCCATCGTGCGCTTCAGCGACAGCCCACACCACCGGTTGATCGGATGTGAAAACCGAATCGATCTTAGGGCCGAGCGTGATGCGCCCGTCACGGCTGAGCGAGATGCCGTCGAATTTGCCGCGGATGAAATCGGCGTAGGAGCTCATTTCCCACGCGGTGGTGCCGCTGGCGAATACGGAGGCCGCGGCGATCAGAGGAAGGGCGAAACGGAGGCGCGCGCTCATTCTTTTACCTCCACCTGCACCGTCTTGACGCCGGAAATCACAGCGCCGCCGCCATCGATTTCCATTTCCGCGATCTTCGAATTACGCGAGCTGGTGATGCCCGGCAGATTGGCCGCCACGCCTTCCAGAACCAGCGCCACCGAGGGCGGCGGGGCGGGCAAATCGGACCCTTCGAGTTGAAATGCGGGGTCGGCGCGCCACACGCGCACGTAGGCTTTGGTGTTGGGATGGAGTTCGTTCACGGTGTCGATCAGTTGCCGCGGGCTGCGGGGGCTGGAGGTTAAGATCTGGCGGAAATCGGTCAGGTTGGCGACGCTTGCATCGGCCACGGTGAAGTAAATCTGCCCGGGCGCGGCGCCGATGGGCACCTGATATTCCACCTGGCGCGAGGTTTCGACGCCGTTTTCGCCCGTCAGCGTGACATTCAACTGCAGCTTGTCTCCGGCTTTCACTTCGCGCTTGGAGAGCGTGACGCTGTCGATATCGAGCTGGCGTTTTTCATCCATGGCGTCGATGTGGATGGCCACTTTCTTCAGCTTCATGGACGGGAAGTCGCTCTGGAGGATGTATGCGGCCGGAATGGCCGTGTTCAGCGAGACCTGGGTCGCCGCGCCATTATCGGCGGCGTAGAGATTGTCGAGGCGCACGGGGCCGGGCGCGTCTTGGAATTCCATTTCGCCGGTGACTCTCAGCGTGGCCGCGCCCAGCGTGCGCTCGGTGCGGTCGATTACGGAAAAGACGGCCATCTGCAAGAGGAGCGGCGACAGCAGTGGGTCGTTCACCATCTGCACTTTGTAAGATTCCACCGATTTCGAAGAGCGCGTCACGTCGAGCGTCATGGGAACCATGGGCGGCCGCGCGCCCAGCTCGCCGGAAACGGCGGTGCTGCGGTCTTGCGAAATCGAGCCCATCCATTCGTGCGCGGTGGAGAGCTTGAACGACGTATTGACGTTCGCCATCAGCGTGATTACCTCCGCGCGAGCGAACGGCAGCGCGGTGGCGCCAATATCCAGGAAGCGGTGGCCGAACGCGTAGAGGTGCGTCCCATCGACGTAAGTCACGGTGCCATCCGCGCCCACGCCCATATCGCCCGACATCAGTTGCACGCTAATCATCGAACCCGCTTTGATGTCGGCCGGGTTGCCCATTTTCGGCTGGGCATCCGACCCCGCTGAGATGCCCTGGCGCGGTTCCAAGCCGAGGGCGCGCAGTTGCGGGGCGAAGGCGTCGAGCGTGGCGCGGGTGAATCCGCCGAAGGAAATGGGCGTGGCGATATCCATCATGCGCATGTCGCCGGCCATGGCAGGCTCCGGGCGCGGGATACCGCGGGTAAGGTCACGCTCCGCCATCGCCAGTTTTGGCCGCGACGACTGCGCGGGGCTTGCCGGGGTGGAGCGAAGCATGTCTTCAATTGGGCGGATTCCGGCGATCGGGTCCTTGGAAAACGGGAAGGCCATGGCCACGGCGCCGATCAGCTTGCCGTCGATGTAGACGGGGCTGCCGCTCATGCCTTGCATGACGCCGGTGTGCTCGAGCGGGCCGCCCGAAAGCCGCGCGATGATCAATGATTCCTTGGGCCCGATGTTTTCCAGCACGCCCAGAATCTCGACGTCAAAGTCCGAGATTTGGGTGCCGGTGAAGACGGTGCGACCTACGCCATGCATTCCGGCGTGGATCTGTTGGAGCGGCAAAAACTGGGTCTGCGCCGAAAGGATTGCCGGAAAAACCAGGGCCGCGAGGACTGCAAAACGTGGCACCATTCTATTGTATCCAGCCCATGCGCCCCAACCGTATGAAAATCGCCTTCGCCCTGCTGTGCGCAGCTCTCTCTAGTGGAGACGCCGCCGCCCAAGCCTGGGTTCCCCAAACCAGCGGAACCACCGCTTCTTTCCGCGGCATTCACGCCGTAAACGCCAAGACCGTCTGGGTTAGCGGCAGTGGTGGCACTTATCTCATCACCACTGACGGGGGCGCAACCTGGCGCGCCGCGAAAGTTCCAGGCGCGGAGCGGCTGGATTTCCGCGCGGTGTGGGCATTCGACGGCAGCACGGCGTACGTGCTGAGCATCGGAACCGGCGACCAGTCGCGCATCTACAAGACCACCGACGCCGGCGCCAATTGGAAGCTGCTCTTCACCAATCCCGACGCCAAAGGTTTTTTCGACGGCATCGCGTTTTGGGACGCGAGGCACGGCATCGTCGCGGGGGACACGGTGGATGGGCGCACCACGATCTTTACGACCGCCGACGCGGGTGAAACGTGGCAGCGCCAGACTTCGCCGGAAGCGGTGGGCGGCGCCGAGGGCGCTTTCGCCGCCAGCAACACCAGCATCGCGATTTTGGGCGCGCACGATGTCTGGGTGGGGACGACGGCCGCGCGGGTGCTTCATTCGGCGGATAACGGGCGGACGTGGACGGCTGTGATGACGCCGGTTCGGCACGAGAGCCAGAACGCCGGGATCTTCTCGGTGGCCTTCCGCGACGCGCAGCACGGAATCGCCGTGGGCGGGGATTATTCGAAGGACAAGGAAGCGCGCGACAACGTTGCGGTTACTTCGGACGGCGGCAAGACCTGGACGGCGCCGGCGGGGACCCTGACCGGTTTTCGCTCGGCCGTGGCGTGGGTCGCGGACCGCAAGATCTGGATTGCCACGGGGACATCGGGCTCGGATATTTCGACGGACGACGGCGCGACGTGGAAGCAGTTCGATATGACCAGCTACAACGCGCTGGCGTTCATTTCGAGCACGGCTGGGTGGGTAGTAGGCGGCCGCGGGCGGATTGCGGCGTTCAAGCTAGAGTAGGCTCACCTATTCATAGCGGAGCGCGGTCACCGGCGAGACCCGCGTGGCGCGCAGGGCCGGAAGCGAAGTTGCGATGAGGGCTACGCCCATCAAGCCCACGGCTGCCGCAGCGAAGGTGAGCATGTCGGTGACGCCGACTCCGAAGAGGAGAGTCTTCAGGGCGCGCGTGAGGAGGAAGGCGCCAACCGCGCCGACCGCGATGCCCGCGGCGGCGAGCGATAGGCCCTGCCGGACCACCAAGCGCACAACATCCGCGCGCGCGGCGCCCAAAGCCATGCGAATACCGATTTCGTGGGTGCGCTGGGCGACGGAATACGCGATGAGGCCGTAGATTCCCACCGCCGCCAACGCGAGCGCGATCGCCGCGAACAGGGCTAGCAACATGGTGTTGAAGCGGGGCTGCGAAACCGAAAGATCGATGGCTTGATCCATGGCGCCGACTTGCGCGAGCGTCACCGAGGGGTCAATCGACTGGATCTCGCGGCGCAGGGGTTCGGCGATTCGCGCGGCATCGCCGCGTGTGCGCACCGCGAGGAACATGCGCTGGCCGTAGGATTGCGCGAACGGCATGTAGTAGGCGGGGTCGGTATCGACGGTGAGGCCGAGATATTTCACGTTGCCGGTTACACCGACGATTTCCATCCACTTATCGCCGAAGCCCGGTCCGCTTTGTTTGATGCGCTTACCGAGGGGCTCCTGGTTGGGAAGAAAGCGGCGCACGAAGCCCTCGCTCACTATGGCCACGGGGCGCGAATCCTGGTTGTCGTGGGCGGTGAACCATCGCCCTTTGATCAACGGAACGCCGAGCGTCTCGAAGAACCCAGGGCTCACGGTGACATCTGAAATGACGGGGTTAATCTCGCCGGGCGCGAGCGGCTGTCCTTCAATGGCGAAGGTATCGGCGTCGCCCTGGCGATCGGGCGGAAGCGCGTCCGTGGCCGCGGCCATTTCGACTCCGGGCAGGTTGCGCGCGCGGCGCAGGACTTCGTCGTAGAAGGCGAGGCCGGCGGCGGGATCGTTGTATTTGGCGCCGCCGGGCGAGATCAGCATGGTCAGAATTTTTTGCGGGGGCGTGGAGAAGCCGCCACTGACGCGCTGCAGGTTCACGAAGCTGCGCAGCAAGAGACCCGCGCCGATGAGCAGCATGAGAGACAGGGCCACTTCGCAAATCACCAGGGCGGCGCGAGTACGGCCACGCGTGAGGCTAGCGCCGCCGCGTCCGCCCTCTTTGATGGTGGAGTTGAGATCGGCGCGTGCGCTTTGCAGCGCGGGCGCGAGGCCGAAGAGCAGTCCGGTGAGGGTGGATGCGAGCGCTGAGAATGCGAGAGCGCGGCCATCGAGGCGAATGGAATCGATGAACGGGAAATTGCCGGGATTCCACGCGTGGATCAGTTGAATGCCGGCCCAAGCGAGGGCCAAGCCGGCAAGGCCGCCCATTGCGGCCAGAAGCACGCTTTCGGTGAGCAACTGGCGGATGAGGCGGCCGCGCCGCGCGCCGAGGCTGAGCCGCAACGCCATTTCGCGGCTGCGGACGGTGGCGCGCGCCAGCATCAGGTTGGCGACGTTGACGATGGCGATCAATAGCACCAGGCACACGGCCCCGGCCAGCACCAGAATGGCGGGCTTCAACGTGGTGCCGAGCAAGGCGTCGCGCACGCTGAGCATGGGCAGGCTGAGGCGGCGGTAGAACGGGTTTTGCTGCATCATAAGGCGCCCGATAGCGTTGAGTTCGGCCTGCGCCTGTTCGGGCGTAACGCCGGGCTTCAGGCGCGCCACGCCGCGATAGAACCAGGGTCCGTAACGCGTTGGAGGATTCAACGGCAGATTGGTCCAGACTTCGGTTTCGCGCCGTGGAAAGCGGAAATCGCCGGGCATGACGCCGATGACGGTCGAAGGGGCGCCGTCGACCAGGATGATGCGACCCAGCACGGCGGAATCGGCGCCGAAGCGCCGCCGCCAGAGGGGTTCGCTAAGAACGGTGAGCGATTGAGCGCCGGGGTTGTCGTCGCCGTGGACGAATGTCCTGCCCAACATCGGTTGCACACCCAGAGTCGAAAAGAACCCCGCGGTAACCGACGCGCCCTGAACCTGCTCGGGAACGCCGCCGTTGCCGCCGATATCCATGCGCGGGGTGCGGAAGAGCGAGGGTTCCTCAAACGCATGGTTGTTCTGCTTCCACATCAGGAAATCGCGGATGCACATGGTGCCGAAGGCGAAATCGCGTGGGAAGAAGCGCATGAACACAACCGCGACGCGATCGGCTTCGGCGTACGGCAGGGGCCGCAGCAGGATTCCATAGGCGACGCTGAACATGGCAGTGGTGGCGCCGATGCCCAAGGCGAGGGCCATGATGGCGACGGCGGTGAACGCGCTGTTCTTGCGCAGCGTGCGCGCGCCGTAGCGCAGATCTTGCAAGAATTGCTCTAACATTTGGCCGGACCTGGCTTGCCGGACTTCCTCTTTGATCTGCTCGATGCCGCCCATCTGGATGAGCGTGGAGCGCGACGCCTCCGCCGCGTTCATGCCCTGCGCGCGCTTTTCGGCCGAGATCTGATCGGCATAAGCACGCAGTTCGGCGTCGAGTTCGCTTTCGACTCGCGGCCGCGCAAACAGGTTGCGCCGAAGACTGGCGAGGCGGTTCAGGAATGGCATGTGTTCCCCGATTACGCTTTCAGCGCGTTGCCGATTGCCAGCGCAATGGTTTCCCACTGCCGTGTTTCGGCCTGCAGTTGGCGCTTGCCGGCGGCGGTGAGGCGGTAAAAACGGGCGCGCCGGTTGTTTTCGGATTCGCCCCAGGATGCGGAGAGCCAGCCGGCTTCCTCCATGCGATGCAAGGCCGGAAACAGCGAGCCGGGTTTCACCTCGAAAGCGCCGCCGGTGATCTGGGCGATGCGGCGCGAGACGCCGAGGCCGTGGAGTTCGGAGGCTCCGAGCGCTTTGAGGATGAGCAGATCGAGCGTGCCCTGCAAGAGGTTGGTGGCGGGCGCTTTCATATAGAGAGTCTATAGGTCTCTCCTATAGAATGTCAATAGGGAAAGAGATTAGGCGATTTGCGGACGGATACGACCGCCTTCGTGGCGGCCCGCACTATAACTTGTAACATCGTGTTCTTGTATCCGGTTACCGTCGTTAACTCAGCCGGCATCGGCCAAGATACGCGCAGTTAGCGACCTATACTTGGCTCGGGGGAAGAAGCGAGTGAAGACAAAATTACTTGGGAAAAACGGCGCGATCTTATACGGGGCAGTTATATTGACGGCTGCCGCGGTGACGGTGATGATAAAAGCGCAAAACTCCGCTACAAGCTGGCAAGCCGCGGGCAACGACTTAACCAACTCACGGAGCCAGCCCTCGGAGAACATCATCCGGCGCTCCAACGTGGCTACTCTGGCGCCTAAGTGGACATTTACAACCCAGGGAGACATCTCGGCGACGCCAACCGTGGATGCGGTCGCGGTCTATGTGCCGGACTGGGGTGGAAATCTCTATGCGATATCGAGAAGCACGGGTCAGGCGCTTTGGTCGCGCGCTGTCGGGCAATATGACGGCTTCGGCGGCGCGGTTTCGAGAACCAGTCCCGCCCTCTACAACGCGGATTTGATTATCGGCGACCAGGAAAGCGCCGGCACGCCGCATTCCGGCGCAAATATTATGGCGATCAACCGCCAGACAGGCGCGCTCCACTGGATCGCACTGGTCGACAAAAATCCAGCGGCGGTGATTACAGGGGCGCCGGTGGTCGCGGGCAACACGGTGGTTGTGGGCGTTTCATCCAGCGAGGAAGGGCTCGCCGATCAACCTGGCTATCCATGCTGCACATTTCGCGGGAGCGTGGTCGCGCTGGACGCGGGCACGGGCAAGTTGCTCTGGCAGGCGTTCACGGTTCCGGATAACCAGGGCGCCACTGGGGGCTACAGCGGCAACGCTATCTGGCAACCGCCGGCGATCGATTCCGCCAACGGGATTGTGTATATCGGGACGGGAAATAACTACGACGTCCCGCAGGCGGTGCAGGATTGCCAAGCCTCAGTCAGCGCCGGAGCGAAGACCTCTTGCTTCGACCCGGCGGATTACTTCGATTCGGAACTCGCGTTAGACATACACACCGGGGCTATCAAGTGGAGTAAGCAGTTACAAGGTTCCGATATCTGGACAGTAGCATGCTCCAGCCCCAAGGCGGGAACAACTTGTCCGACCCCTACTGGGCCAGACTTCGACTTAGGCGGATCCGGGCCGAACTTAATGCCCAACTTGTTGGCCGTGGGCCAGAAGAGCGGTCTCCTCTGGGGGCTTGATCCGCTCAGCGGGGCGGTTCGTTGGGGGACTCTGGTCGGTCCGGGCAGCACGCTGGGCGGCATCGAGTGGGGCACGGCGACGGACGGGACTCGAATCTTCGCGGCGATTTCGAACAGCCTGCACGATTCTTACGCGCTGGCGAAGAACGGTCCGACTATCAGTTGGGGCTCCTGGAGCGCGATCAACGCGCAAACGGGCAAGATCGAATGGCAGACGGCGGACCCGACTTCGGGAGCGATCGACACCGGCGCGATGAGCGTCGCCAACGGCGTAGTGTACGCGGGCTCCTATTCCGGCTTCATGTACGCGATGGATTCCGCCACGGGCCAGATTCTTTGGAGCTTCGATAGCGGCGGGTCGGTGGTGGATGGACCGTCCATCGCCGATGGCGTTGTCTATTGGGGTTCAGGGTACTCTCACATCAAGCCGGGGAAGTCTAACAACAAGGTGTTTGCGTTCGCACCGGCGCAATAAACCGGCGCGGACGGTGGATTGTTCGCTTGCGCGCAGCCCGCGCGCGAAACGGTGCGGAAGCAAAGGGGCTACACGCCGGGCGCGCGGGCTTCAACGCTCCGACCGCTCTTAACATAGAGATATGCGGAACGGGGTGTTCCTTTTCTGGGTTGTGTTGGGAACGGCGTCCGCGCAAACCATCCTTACTCCGGACGAAGCGCTGAAGCTTAACGCTCCCAGACCGGAAGGTCCCTTGAAGTGCCAGGCGCAGGCGTTGAAGCCGGTTCTGGATTTCAGTTTCCGGTTTCGCGCCGGTTACACGGTAAGTGTGCCGCTCGATCAATATCAGGGCGGGGGACATAAATGGACGGTGCTGCTGCAGATTCAGCCGGAGGGCGGCGGGAAGCCGGTGTACCTGCTCGATCGATTCAATATCCCGGATGTTCCAGACGTCAAGGTGGACGGCGAGGCGGGGGGCGGGTATCTGCTCGGTGAAGGGCACTATCACGTGACGTTCCTGCTGGTTGACGATCGCGCGCGGGCGTGCCGATCGGATTGGGACGTGGACGCCAAGCTCAGCGCGTCGAATCGCAACGTGCGAACGGCGATCAAGCCGGGAACGGTGGAGGAGATTACATCGCATGGCTCGGCCGAGACGAGGCCGCGAACGGCTGCGCCGCTGGGAAAACTGACGGTGTTGCTGCACGCCGCGCCAATGTCACCGAGCAGTCCGACGGTGCAGCCGAGCGACGCGGTGACGCTGCTGGGGGCGCTTTCGTCGTTGCTCGATTTGGCGCCGGCGCGTTCGGTCCGGCTGGTGGTTTTCAATCTGGAACAGCGCAAGGAAGTCTACCGGAAGGAGCAGTTCACGAGAGATCAACTGGATGCGGTTCGAGAGGCCATCTTCGGTCTGCAACTGGCGACCGTCGATTATCACCAGTTGCAGAATCCGACGGGCCACCTGGATCTGTTGGCGCGCTTGGTGCAAGACGAACTGCACGCGGAGAATCCGGCGGACGCGGTTGTGTTTCTGGGGCCACGCGCGGCGATGAGCGACAAGGTGGCGCTCCCCGGAGAGAAAGCCGCCGGAGCAATTCCGAAATTCTTCTACGTGGAATACCAGATGCAGCCGCCGCGGGTGACGTCGAAAGACGACTTCTCGCCGTGGGCAGCGAATAACTCCGGTCCGCATGCGGACCGGAGCGCGGATCGGACAGATGTCGACGGCAACAACATCGGGCAACCGGTGGGGCTGCCCACGGCGATTGCGGGGATCGATCCTCCCATGGGAAACGACTTGCGGCGGGATAGCATCGACTACCTGGTTTCGTCTCTCAAGGGCAAGACGCTGGTGGTACATTCGCCGACGGATTTCGCGAAGGCGATGAATCAGATTGCGCAAAAGGCGAAGTGACCGTACGTGGCGTTTGCGGTCAGGAAAGGCTTCAATTTTCCGGGCTCTTCAATATGCTTCCCAAGACCCAGCCGACCTCACGCGCGATGCGAACGAGGGGAGTTTCCGGCGGTGACTCCAGCAGTCTCCGCTCGGCAGCCAACCAATCGGTCTCGGGCGTTCCCGACGGACAGCCGCGATCATGCCACAACTGACGCGCGAGCGATTCGATTTCTTGATGCGAAGGGTTCGGGTGCTTCACGGCGCCTCCAGACACTATTATCAGCGTTGAGGCGGCGTGGGGCGGGCCCGGCGCAAATTAACATCGGCGCCGCGCGCGTTCCGTGCGGGCCCGGACGGAAGAGCCGCGCAACTGTGTGGACGGCCCCCAATCCGCTGGTAAGATAGTCGGAGTAACAGGAGAACTCATGACGCGAATTCACGTTTACGCATGTTGCGTGGCTCTGGCCGCGGGATCGGCCGCTTTACTGGGAGCGGCGCCGAAAGGCGATGCCGCCAAGGGCAAAGAAGTCTTCGGCCAGTGCGCCGTGTGCCATAACGCGGACAGCACAGAAAAGAAGATCGGACCCGGGCTCAAGGGCCTCTTCAAGCACGACAAGCTGATGAACGGGAAAAAAGTGACGGACGCCACGGTGCGCGAAAAGATTGACGAGGGCGGCGGCGGCATGCCCCCTTACAAGGAAACGCTGAGCGACACCGAAAAGGACGATCTCATCGCGTACTTGAAGACGCTTTAGTCTGAGTTGAAAAACAAAAAGCCGGGCTGCTCGAGCCCGGCTTTTGTTGAAACAGCGTTCCGGCTTATCCCAGAACTTCCAGCGCTTTTTTCAGCACCGGATCGTCTTCCAGTTTCTTGGGTTGCGCCGGCTGGTCGGTTGCCTGCGGCACGACATCGCCATTCTCGTCGTATTCCACTTGAGCTGACGCATCGGCCACCAGGGTTCCGGGGGTTACGCCGGTATCCTGAATCGCCTTGCCTTCGGGCGAGTAGTATTTCGCCACGGAGAGAATGATCGCGCTGCCGTCATCCATGGGCAGAGCCTTGCGCTGGGCGGCGTCGCCGTAGCTGCGCTCGCCAACCAATTGCGCGCGCTTGTTGCCGAGAAGAGCGGCGGCGGCGATTTCGGCGCCATCGGCCGTGCCGCGGTTAATCAGCACCGCCATCGGAAGGTCGGTGATGTCCTTGGCGGGATCGGCGTCGAAATTCTGCTGCGCGACGCGCTGGCCCTTGAGATACGTGATGCGGCCGCTCTTGAGGAACAGGTTCGCGAACGCGATGCCCTCTTCCGGCGTGCCGATGCCACAGAACCGCAGATCGACCACCAGTTTCTTGGCGCCGTTCTTCTGCAGTTGCTTGATGGCGTCCGCGGCCTCTTTCAGATGGCCCGCCGATAAGGACGTGACGCTGATGTAGCCCACGCCATCGGCCAGAACTTTCGATTCCACCGGCGGCGAATTGAAATTGGTGCGCACCAGTTTCATGGTTTGCGGCTCGGGATGCCGCACGCGCACTACGCTCAGCTCAACTTCGCTTCCAGCATCGCCTTGCAGCAGCATGTTGGCGTAGGCCAGCGGCATATCCCGCGTGGCAACGCCTTTGATGCTCTCAATCATGTCGCTGGTGGTGAAGCCGGCCTTGGCGGCGGGCGACCCGGGGGCGGCATCCACTACATAAATGGTGCCGTAGCGCTTGGAGAGCAACAGGCCAACGTCGGCGCGCTTGGCGTCCTTGGTTTTCTGGTAGTCGCGATATTGATCGGCGTTGAGGTAGCTGGCGAACGGATCGATGGCTTCGAGCATTCCGTCCAGCGCGCCCATGGTGACGCTTTTCATATCGGGCTCTTCAACGTATTGTTTTTGAATGTATCCAACGACTTCGCTGAAGACGCCGATGTGTTTGAGCGTGTCGTCCTGCGACGCGCCCCTTCCGATGCCCCAACCCACGAGGAGCAAAAGCGTGAGACACGTAGACGAGCTCACGACGAAATACTTGATACGGCTGCTCATAGAGATTTAAAAACTCCGGGCCCTTTAAAACATTATAGCCCTTACCCCCTTGGACGCGCCGGAAGGTGGTTTGGTTGTAGGGGTTATTTCCAACCCATGCGATCGCGAAGTCCTGTGATATGAGCGGCGTGGTGCCGCGAATGCCAGGCGTAGAGGGCGAGGGTCTTATCGAGGCGTAGCGGACCGAGGTCGGAATGCTGGAAAGAGCGTTCAAACTGTTCCTGCGACATGGATTGCAGCAGATCCACCCAACGGACGTGGAGCGCTTCGAGGAGTTGGAGGGATACCTCGACCGGCAGGGTGACGGAATCGTGCAATTGCGCCCATTTAGCCTCGTTGTAGCCTTTGACGGGCGGATTATCCTCGGTGAGGGCCCAGCGGAACCGCATGAACGAGTTCATGTGGCTTTCGGGCATGTGATGGATGACTTGCCGCACGGTCCAGCCGCGGGGGCGGTAGGGCGTATCGAGTTGTGTGTCGGTTAGATTGTGGACGGCGGCGCGAAACCTGGCCGGCGCGGCGGCGATTTCGGCGATGAGTTGCGGCCGCTCAGCGGGTGCGACGGTCTGGTCCCAATCGAATTTGCCAACGGGATAGGAAAGGTCCATGAGTGGATTCTAGCAATCTGGAAAAGAGCTTCGACGGGCCGGAGGCCCATCGCACTTACGCGCGCAGCAGCCAGTCCGCCAGTTCTTCCATTCGGTCCACCAAGAGATCGGGCTTCGGGTCGAGGAGGGTTTCGGGCTGGAAGCCATAGGTGACGCCGCAGCTTTTCACGCGGGCGTTGACGGCGGTTTGGACATCGACCGTGCTGTCGCCGATCATCAGCGTGCGCTCGTGCGGCATGGCGGCTTCGCGCATCAGCGTTTCGACGCCGATGGGGTTCGGCTTCTTGAAATCGAAACTATTGCCGCCATAGACCTGGAAGAAATATGAACCGACGCCGAGGCCGTCGACGATATGGCGGCTCATGCGCACGGGCTTGTTGGTGAGCACGGCCATGCGCTTGCCGGCGTCGCGCAGGCGGTCGAGCGATTCCTTCACGCCGGGATAGAGGCGCGTGTAATCGAGCGCGTGCTCGCGGTAGTATTCGAGGAAAAATTCGAGGCCCTCTTCGACCTCGGCCTCGGTCGCCTGCTCGCCCAGCGCGCGGCGGATCAGGACGGGCGCGCCGTTGCCGACGTAAGAGTAGACGCGCTCGAATTCGAGCGGCGCCATTCCCATGTGCGAGCGCGCGGCATTGACGGCGTGCGCCAGGTCGAGTTTGGAATCGATCAGGGTTCCGTCGAGATCGAAGATCAGTAGTTCGGCCAGCTTAGGCATCAGGCCGAACGCCGTCTGCGCGGGCCGCTGACGCTGCCCGGGGCTTTGCGCGGAGGCTTGCCCAACCCGAATTCCGTCATCTTGCGTTGCAGAGTATTGCGATGAATGCCCAGAATCTTAGCGGCCGCGCACTGATTGCCCTCAGCGCTCTTCAAGGCGCCGGCAATCATGCCGCGCTCGAGAATGGTCACTGCCTCCGGTAGGAAAATGCCGGCTTTCAATAGCCGGTCGACTGGTCCGTCTAATTCGTTTTTCATTCTCTGCCTTTTCCGCCTTGGGCCTGCCGCTCACCGGCGTGTTGCAGCGCGGAATCCCACGCTGACCTGGCCTCTGCGTACGTCTTGCGGAATCCTTCATGCAATTCATGCGGCGCGATGGCCGCGAAGAGCCGCGCTCCCTGCGAGACATATGGCGCCAGACGCGACTCGGTTACCGACGCGGGCGGCTTTCCGTCACTAGCGAACGCCATGACGCCGGTAAGGAGCGCTACTGCGATTAGCAATCCGCGTGCCGCTCCGAAACAAGCGCCGAGTATATGATCGACCACTGAAAGGCCAGTTACGCGGAGAAACTTTCCGACGATGAACCGGACCAGGACTCCCACCAGAAATACCAGCAAAAATACCACGAAGAAGCCGGCGAGGTTGGCCGCGCCGCGTGAACTGACATACGGTTTGATGTAGACCGATGCCGGTCCGTAGAACCAGAGACCGAGTAGCAAGCCGAAGAATACCGATGCCAAACCAATGACTTCGCGAGACAGTCCCTTGCGGAAACTAGTCAACACCGAGATAGCCACGATCAGCAGCAGCAGTACGTCCAGCCAGTTCATAGGTCGTGGCCGGTGAGAATGCGATAGGCTTCCCTATACTTCTCGCCCGTTTTTGCGGCTATCTCTTCCGGCAGCTCCGGCGCGGGCGGCTGCTTGTTCCAGTGAATGGATTCCAGATAGTCGCGCACAAACTGTTTGTCGAACGAGTATTGGGCGCCGCCGGGTTTGTAAGTCTCGGCGGGCCAGAAGCGCGAGGAATCGGGCGTGAGTACTTCATCGCCCAGCACCAGCTCATCGCCCACGAAGCCGAATTCGAATTTGGTATCGGCAATGATGATGCCCTTGGTGGCGGCGTAATCCGCGGCGCGCGTGTAGATCGCGAGCGTCAGATCGCGCAAGCGCCTGGCAAGATCTTCGCCGATGATGGAACTGGTGCGCTCGAAGGAAATATTTTCATCGTGGCCGGATTGCGCTTTGGTGGCGGGCGTGAAGATGGGCTCAGGTAGCTTATCGCTCTCGCGCAGGCCGGCAGGCAGCTTGATGCCGCACACCGTGCCGTGCTGCTTGTATTCCTTCCAGCCCGATCCCGAAATGTAGCCGCGCGCCACGCATTCGATCTCCACCATCTTGGCGCGCTTGACCATCATGGAACGGCCGTCGAGCTGAATCCGGTACTGCGGCAGCGGCGCGGGATACTCGTCGACGTTGGCGGTGAGGAAGTGGGTGGGTGTGAGATCGCGTAGGAAATCGAACCAAAAAATGGAAAGTTGCGTCAGAACCCGGCCCTTGTCGGGGATACCGGTGGGCAAGATGTAATCGAAGGCCGAGATGCGGTCGGTGGCGATGAACAGGATGCGGTCGTCCACACGATACACGTCGCGAACTTTGCCGCGCGCGTGCAACTCTACGCCTGGGAGATCTGTTTGTAAAACGATAGGAGTCGAATTTGAAGTCACGTTTTCCTAGATCGGCAATCGGGGGAGTATTTTCAAATATACTCCGCTGCACGCGATTGTCAATGACCATTGCACCGGAACGGAACGGGCTTGGAGCGAATGGTTCAGAGCGCGGGCCGAGCCGCGAATTTCTGCAGCGCTTCCTGAGCCGCGGCGGTAAGGTGCTGGCGCGCGAAAGCCCACTGCTCGGTGCTGCTATCGGGCGGACGGCGATCGTCACGGAAGTACTGCGGCAGAATGCCAAGCAGAGACTGCGCGGCGGCAGCGCCCAGCGCGCGCTGTTCCGGGGAAGGCGTGCGAATGGCTTCGGCGTTTCGCAATGTGAGATACAAGAGACCCGCGATTTGCTGTTCGTCGAGAGATTGTCCCAAATTTTGGGTCAGCAGCACGCGAGCGTATTCGAGCGCACGATCGGCATGCGCGAGCGCGCTGTGCACTTGCACGTAATCGTAGAGGCGCGTGGCGGCCAGGCGCGATTCCGGGTAGCCTTTTGTCCAGTCGTCGAGCTCAGATAGCGCCGTTCCCCAGCGAGCCGCGTTGAGGTCTTGGAGCACGAGATGCGCTTGTCTCTCTTCGATAGGGTCGGGGCGCTGCCGCGGGGGACGAGCGGGAATTCGCGAGGGCAACGGCGTGGGAATCACCACCGATTGCGGCGGCGTCGATTTCGACGATGAGAAATGTCTCGACGCGGGCGGCGGAGGCGCGGCGGCTGGCGCGGTCAAGATGACGATGCCTTCGTAGACCACGGGGACGGGGACCATCACTTCCTGGGGCGGCGGGGGCGTGGTAATGACTTGCGGCCGCGGCGGGCGCTCGGTTTTTGGTGCGGGCGCACGGGCCGGCGCGGGCGGCTCGGCTTGGGGCTCCGGCATGGTGCGGAGAGACTGCAGGGGAATCAGCGGGCGCGAAGCATCCAGGCGCGCGGCGTCGAAGGTGGGCGATGGCAGCGCGGAGACGAACGCACCGGCGCGCAGCGGCTCCTTGGGGCGATCCTCGAAGCCGGCGGGATCGATCACCGGTCCTTCGGGTTGAAACGCGGCGAAGGTCAAATTGGCGCCGGCATATTGCGCCGGCATCTGCGGCGCCGTCCACTCCTCGCCGGGCGCGAGCGGCCCCCACGCGGCGAATTTTTGGCCGCGCAACCAGAAGACGTCGCCGGGTTTGAAAGTGGCGCTGGATGCGGGAACCCACACCCAACCGAGATCGCCGTGGCGCGTCCAGCGGCCGTAATGATAAGGCAGCCAGCCCCAAGATTCGTCACTCACCCAGGTGTAGCCCAGCGAATCGAACCACCGCCAGCGGCCGGCGCGGTAGGGCGTCCAGCCTTCGGCCGATTTGGGTTGCCATACGGCGCCGAGATCATCAGTTTGAACCCAGTCGCCGTTGACGTCGAGATCGGCGAGGCCGTAGCGCTCGGGGACATGCAAGCCGGAGATCGCGAGCGAGAGAGCTTTATCGCGGGAGGCGCTCCAGCGGTCGAGATCGATGGGCGTGACTTCGCGATAGAGGAAGAAACGCGAGGTGTTGGCGGGTTCCACGCGCGAAGTCTGGCCTTGGGGCAGATCGATCTCGGCCGCGGGTGAAGAGAAACGCGCCATGCCTTGCAGCACGGCTACCTGGCTGGCGGTCTCGGCGGCTTCCAAACGCAGCCGCACGGTTTTGGTCACGACGACTTGCGCGCCGGGGGCGACCAGCACGAGAGAGTCCTGGCCAACGGCGGCGCCGGTAAAATAGGCGAGACCGCGATCGAGCGCCAGCAAGGTTACGCGCTGACCGGTGGCGCGGCGCGCATAATCCGCGAGGCCGCCTTGTGTTTCGGGACCCAGGCGCCAGACGCTGCCCTCATCCAATTCGATCTCGACGCGCGAAGATGGGCCGGTGCGAATCCACGCCGATTCGGGCAGCGGGAGATTGCGTTCGGCGGCAATCCACGGGCTGGAGGGAGTGAGCTGAATCTCGACCTGGCCATCGAAATCGCCGAGCCTGGCGTAGCGCGCGGGCGCGGCGGCCAGCAAGGCCGGAATCAGCATTAACAGGATGCGGAACATACGAAGCCTCCCGAGCGCGCATGCGCCACAAACAACTGACGCCACGAACGGCGCATGCGTTGAACGTAAAATCACTTTATGACCGACCGGGCGCTGATCGAGCACATAACACGTCTACCGCACGCCCGCGCCAACTTCAAGCAGCTAGTCCGCGAGATCGGCGCCAAAGGAACCACCCGCGAAGAATTGGAGGCCGCCGTTGAGCGGCTCAAAGCGCGCGGCGAATTGATCGAATTGCGCACCGGGCACTTCGCGGTTACGGCGCGCAGCCGCGAATTCGCGGTGGGGCGGCTGAACATGCACCGCGACGGTTACGGGTTTCTGCTCTCGGACCGTCCCATCGAAGGCATTCGCGGCGATGTGTTCATCCCGCGGGACTCAGCCGAGAAAGCGATGCACGGCGACCGCGTGGTGGTACGCATTGCGCGCATTGAAGCCGATGGGCGCGCGGATGGCGAGATCGTCAAGATATTGAATCGCGCCAACCAGACGGTGGTGGGCGAATTCCGCATACGAAAGCGCGGCCAGTTCGTGGTTCCGCAGGACGACCGCATCCATCAGTGGATCGAGATTCCGGAAGGCTTCGAGTTTCCGCCGTCCGGCCCCAACGTCGACCGCATTGGCGTGGAAGCGCCGCAGGTGGCGACGGTGGAGGAACTCGACGGCATGATTGTGAACGTCGAGTTGCTCGAATATCCGGAAAGAAACGCGAGCCCGGTGGGGCGCGTGCTGGAAATTCTGGGGCGGCCAAACGATTTCGGCGTGGACGTGGAGATCGTCATCCGCAAGCATCATCTGCCGAATCATTTTCCACCGGACGCGGTGGAGCAGGCGCAATCCATCCGGCAGACGATCACCGAGCGCGATCTTTTAGGACGCCGCGATTTTCGCGCGATGGACATCGTGACCATCGATGGCGAAACCGCGCGCGATTTCGACGATGCGGTGTGGGTGGAGCGACTGGCAAACGGGAACTTCGCGCTGCACGTGCATATCGCCGACGTGAGTCACTATGTGCAGCCGGGTACGCCGATCGACCGCGAAGCGCTGTTGCGCGGCACCAGCGTCTACTTTCCCGACCGCGCCGTGCCCATGCTGCCGTTCGAGCTATCGACCAACGTTTGTTCGCTGGTTCCGCAGGCCGACCGGCTGGTGCTTTCGGCGCTCCTGGAGATCGACGGAAAGGGTGAAGTGGTGGCGCAGGAGTTCACGCCGGGAGTGATCCGCAGCGTGGAGCGCATGACATACACCAACGTGCATCTGCTGCTCGAAGGAGACATCGGACTGCGCGATCGCTACAAGCCGCTGGTGGAACGCTTCGAGATGATGCAGGAACTGGCGCTGATTCTGAACCGCAAGCGCGTGCGGCGCGGATCGATCGACTTCGATTTGCCGGAGCCGCTGATCGAATTCGACCAGTGGGGCGCGATGACCGGCGTTTCGCGCGCGCCGCGCAACATCGCGCACCGGCTGATCGAGGAGTTCATGCTGGCGGCGAATGAGTCAGTGGCGGCGCATCTGGAGAACGGCGGGCATCCCGCGATCTACCGCATCCACGAAAAGCCCGACCCCAAACGCGTCATGGATTTTGAAGAAGTGGCGGCGCACTTCGGCTACTCGCTGGGCGTGGGTCCGATTCCGGTGAAAAAATTCGCGATGACCGATCGCCATCGCGACGGTTCGAAGAAACGCCGCGAGATTGTCTTGCCAGATCGCGACACGCGCATCGCATCGCGCATGTACCAGAAGCTGGTGGCGAAGATTGAGGGCAAGCCGGAGGAGCGCATTTTGAGTTACCTGATGCTGCGCTCTCTGAAGCAGGCGCGCTACAGCGAGGAGAACGTGGGGCACTTCGCGCTTGCGGCGAATACGTATACGCATTTCACTTCGCCCATCCGCCGCTATCCGGATCTGCTGGTGCACCGGCTGTTGAGGGGATGGATCGCGGAAGAAACGGAGTTGGGCGAATTGGCCGAAGAATGCTCGCAATCGGAGCGGCGCGCGGCCGATGCCGAGCGCGAACTGGTGGAGTGGAAGAAGGTGAAGTTCATGGAGGAGCGCGTGGGCGAGGACTTCTCCGCGCTCATCGTCAACACCGCGAAATACGGGCTCTTCGTCGAGTTGAACGAGCTGTTCATTGAAGGGCTTGTGCCGATCGCGACGCTGCCCGGCGATCAGTTCGTCTATCACGAGAACATGCGCAAGATCGTGGGCAAGCGCACGCGACGCGAGTTCGCAATCGGCGATGCGGTGCGGGTCATACTCGACCGGATCGACCCGAGCGAGCGCAAGCTGCAATTTTCGCTACTCGAAGAAGAGCCGCAGCGGCGCAAACGGCGCAAGTAGCGCGCGTTAGTTTTCGGTCGGCGACTTTTCGATGTGGTCGACGATCAAAACTTCCATCGCCGCCTTGCGCGGGTCGAGCTTCAGACCGTACTTCTGCACGGAGTCGTAGATCGAACCGCTCGGCGCTTCGGGATTGTCGGCGTGTCCCGCGCCCTGACCGGGCGGCGGTATCGCGCCTCCGGCTGCCTGGCGGACGCCGCGCAGGGTTTCGGGGGAGAACACGAGGTCGAAATTGTATTGGCCGGCGACGCCGGTCATATCGACCACCGGGCGCTCGGAGAAGCGCGAGATCATTTCGGAAAGCATCGCTAGCGTAGCCGATGGGGCTTGCAGGTGCGCGCCCGCGCCGTCAACGCTGACCGACATGCCACCGCGCGGCGGTCCGCCGCGTCCGGCTTGCGGGCCAGGCGCGCCGCCGTCAGCGGCGATTTCAGAGGGCTTCAACTTCGCGCCGCCCTTGCCCACGATGAGCGCGTAGATGGCGTGGTCTTTGGTCTCGCGATGCAGCGTGAGCTTGAAGCGATCGGCCAGCAGCGACTGCAGCATCTCGGGAATTTGATCCTGCGCCGATCCGGCAGGCAGCTTGCCGACGATATCGAAGCGGGTGCTATCGAGCCAATCGGGGCCTTCGATCTGGAAGTCTTTCACGCGGAATCCGACGCGCATGCAGTCCTTGAGCGAAACGTTAGTGTAGCGGAGGACGCCGGCGTCGGCGCCCATGCCGATGCGGATTTGATTGGCGGGCGAAGGCTCGGAAGGCTTGATGGACGCCACTTCGAACGAGAGCTTCGATGGGGCCGGTTGCGCGAACGCGGCGGCGCCGGCTGCGAGAAACACGCACAGAACTGTTAGTTTCATGCCACTAGCTTGCGTCACGGCGTATGTTTCGTGCGCAAAATCTAGTGTAAGGAATGTAAGAAGCAAGCGCGACCGGAGGAGGCCCGTCGTACTAGCGGCCGTGGCGCAGACGGTCGATGGCTTTCTGCAATTCGGGGTCGGGTTGCAGGCGATTGGCGGCTTCGAGTTCCACAATCGCTTCGGGGATGCGGCCGCTATTCGCCAAGACGATGCCCAGGTTGTAATGCGCGTCTGCGTAGCTCGGCTTGAGGCGCAGCGCCTGGTGAAAATGCTCTTCGGCGGCATTCCGATTGCCCGTTTGCGCGAGCGCGATGCCCAGGTTATTTTGCGCTTCGGCGTTGGCGGCGTCCAGGCGCAGCGCGGCTTCGAAGTGGGGAATGGCATCGGCGGCGAGGTTGTGCTTCATCAGCGCCATGCCGAACTGAAAGTGCGCCTGGGCGAGGTTGCCGCGGATGAGGGAGGAATCGGGCAGCATGCGCGCGGCGGCTTCGTAAAGCGCGATGGCTTGGGGCAATCCGCCGGGCGATTGGGCGAGGGCGCTGGCGAGATCGGTCATGGCTTCCGGATACTCGGGGCGGATTTGCAGGGCGGCGCGCAGATGGGTGACGGCGTCGTCGAGGCGGCCGGGTTTGTCGAGCAGGTAGCTGCCGAGGTTGTGTTCGGCGAGGTAGTTGGAGCCGGTGACGTTGAGGGCGTGTTGGAACAGCGTTTCGCTGTTTTGCCAGTAGGAGAGTTGAACCCAGGTGAGGGCCGCGCAGGCTGCGAGCGAGGCGACGCCGAGCGCGGGCATGAGGTGTTTGGGGCGCGGCCAATGGTCGGCGATATCGTTGGCGCCCCAGGCGAGCATGATGGCGATGCCCACCATGGGGATGTACATGTAGCGGTCGGCGCGAGCCTGCGCGCCAACTTGCACGATGCCGATGACGGGTAGTAGGGTGACGAGGAACCAGAGCCAGCCTACGGGAAGGTAGCGGCGTTGCGGGCTAAAGCCGGCTACAGGCTGAAGCCCGCCCCACACGGCGATGGTCACGATTGCGAGGAGGGCGAATGCCAGCGCGGCTTGCCAGGCGGGTATTTCACGCGGGTACGGATAGAATACGGCGAGATTCGCGGGCCAGAACATTTGGGCCAGATAGTCTGCATAAGACACGAAGGCGTTTTCGATGCGCAACCCGAGCGGGAACGATTCGGCGCTGCGCAGGGCGCCTTGTTGCGCGAACAAAGTAATCGCGGCGCTGATGGCAGACAGCGCGAAGAAGGGGATGGTGTCGCGAGGACGCTTTCGCTGCAGCGGCCAGTACTCGAGCAAGAGCATCAACACCGGTAGCGTGACCAGCATGGGCTTCGCCATCAATCCGAGGGCGAACGCTATGAGCGCTAAGACGCGCCGCTCGCTCACGTACACCCAGAGCGTAAGAAATGCGAACAGCGCGCTGAGGACGTCCTTGCGTTCGGCGATCCACGCGACGGATTCCACGTGCAGCGGATGCAGCGCGAAGAGAAACGCCACGAACGCGCTACGCCAGCGAGCGCCGGTGGCGCGGAATAGAAACGCGAACAGCAGCGAGGAGGCGGCCGCGTGGAGCAGCACGTTGACGAGATGCTGCGGGCCGCTCTGCGCGCCGAAGAGCGTGAAGTCGATCAGATGCGTAAGTCGCGTGACGGGAAACCAGTTGGCGGCGTCATGCGAGGTAAGCGCCCACCACAGGTTGGCGGCGCTGAGTCCGCGGCCGGTGTAGTCGGGATCGTCGAAATTGACAAAGTCAAAACTACCCGCCTGCCAGTAGACGGCAAGGGTGGCGGCGACGAGGCCGAAGTAGATCCACAGGCTGCTGACCGGCTTGTTTCCGGCTGGCCGAGCTGTGGCTGGTGGGCGTTTGGGTCCCGGCAAATTGCTAGTGTACTTCGCCGGGACGCCGCCGGGCCATCTTCCAGCGATAGCGCTAGAGGTCGATTGTAAGCGCATTCACTACTCTTTCTATGCAGCGGTGAGCACCACTGTTTTTTGGGGTGTTGACGCATTTTTTTTCTTGTCAATTGCTGAGCATCCGACGTATACTTGCCCGACAGTGGGTCAAATACTGGGCCGTGAATGCCCAGAGTTTGTGCAATTGAGGGGGGTGGGTTAAATGAGCCGTCTACGTTCGATCGGTATTCTTTTTGTCCTCTGCGCTGCCAGCGCGGGTTTGGCGTTTGCCCAAGCCGTGAATGGAACCATAGTTGGAACAGTTACAGACGCATCCGGCGGCGCTGTCGCGAATGCTAAGGTAACGATAACCGAAGCCAATACCAAGGTTTCGCACACCAAAAACACCAACGGGGCCGGGCTATATGAATTTCCGGATACGCCGCCCGGAAACTATGAAGTTTCGGCGGAAATGGCCGGTTTCAAAAAGGAAGTACACAGCGGCGTAATTCTGGAAGCCAACAACAGCCCACGCGTCGACATGCGGCTGGAGCCAGGCAACGTTACGGAAAAAGTAGAGGTGCAGGCGAATGCGGCGATTCTGCAAACGGAACGCGCCGACACCGGCCGCACCATCGATTCCGTGTTGGTGGAAGAGTTGCCGCTTGGCGTGAATCGCAACTTTCAAAGCCTGCTGGATCTGGTGCCGGGGACTTCCACCGAGACTTTCCAGCACTCGCAATTCTTCAATGCGTCGAGCTCCACGCAGACCAACGTCAACGGTCAGCCGCGCATGGGCAACAACTATCAGATCGAGGGCATCGATAACAACGAGCGCACCGGTCTACTGCAGATTCTGATTACGCCCGCCGAGGCGATTCAGCAAGTCAGCATCTCGACGACAAACCACGATCCGGAATTGGGCCGCGCCACGGGCGCCGTGACCAACGTCATGATCAAGTCCGGAACGAACAGCATCAAGGGGTCGATTTACGAGTATCTGCAGAACAGCGGTTTCAACTCGCGGTCGTATTTCAACCCATCCGTAGGCCATCTGGCTTACAACTACATCGGCGGTCAAATTGGCGGACCCATCAAGAAGAACAAGGTGTTCTACTTCGTGAACTATCTGCGGACGATGGATCATGAGGCCAATACCAATCAGACCAACATCCCGGATCATGCTTTCGTCACCGGCGATTTGAGCGGCGATCCGACGCACATCGTTTACGACCCCACCACGGGAACGCAGGATGGATCGGGACAGGGACGCTCGCCTTTCCCGGGCAATGTCATTCCCGCGAACCGGATCAACCCCATCTCGGCCAAGATCCTTACGTACCTTCCGCTGACGAATGAGAATTTCGTCGCCACGTCTCAGACCAACGATTATTTCGCCTTGTTGCCCGCGCAGAAGACCAACGACCAGATCGATTCCACGGTCGATTACAATCTTTCGGACAAGGATCGCATCCGCGGCCGCTTCAGCTTCGCCCGTCCCGTGACCTATCAAGCGCCGGTTTTCGGCATTGCGGGCGGCCCTTCGCAGGGCGCATTCGAAGGCCAAGGCCAGCAGAAGACTTACAGCGGCGGCCTGAACTATAACCGCAACGTCAGTCCCACTCTTCTGACGGAATTTCGTGTCGGCGTGGCGCATTATCACAATGAGGCGCAGCAGACCGATTACGGCCAGAACGACGCCACCGCGCTCGGAATTCCGGGCGTGAACCTGGGACCATTCACCAGCGGATTCCCCGGTATCAGCATCGGCGGTTATTCCAGCCCGTTGTTTGGATACTCCGCCAGCTTGCCCTGGATTCGCGCCGAGATGAATCTGGATGCGGTGAATTCGTGGACCAAGCTCTATCGCAACCACACCATCAAGTGGGGCGTCGACGTCCGCCGTATTCACGACGATCTGTTACAGGATCAAACCTACGGGCCGCGCGGCGTATTTAACTTCGGCACGCTGCAGACGGCGAGCCAGACCTGCACCACTGTGCCAGCCTCCGGGCCACCCTCGGGCTGCACGGGTTCCCTCACCGGCCTTGCCAACGATATGGCGAGTTTCCTGCTGGATGTGCCCAGCTCCGAACAGCGCGACGTCAACACCTACTTCCCGGCACTGCGCCAGTGGGAGGTGTTCACTTATCTCGCCGACAACTGGCAGGTATCTCCCAAACTGACGGTCAACGTGGGCGTGCGTTGGGAGTTTTACAAGCCTCCGACGCCGGCCTTCCCCGGCGGATTCTCGGAGTACAACATCAGCAACAACACGCTGGTCCTCGCCGGCATTGGCAACAACCCGCTGAACATGGGCATGCAAGCCAGATACAACTATTTGGCGCCACGTCTCGGTTTGTCTTACCGGCTGACCGAGAAGACCGTCGTCCGCACCGGCTTCGGCATCAGTTATACTCCCTACCCGGACAACACCTGGGGCTATAACTTCCCGGTGCGTTCGAATAACACTTACAACGCTCCCACGGGATCCGACAACTATGGCGCCGCGGTTCTTCCCAGCGGCCTGCCTTCCACGTTCCAGAACGGCCTGCCCGCGCCGGATCCGGTGGTAGTGCCGACGAATGGCATCATCACCAACCCTAACCCGACGACGACGCAGTATTATATTCCGCAGAATTACCGGAACGGCTACATCGAAACCTGGAACCTGGCTATCCAGCGGCAACTGCCCTTCCACTTCAGCCTGGACGTGGCTTACGTGGGGAGTCATGGAGTGGATACGCCGGCCAACGTGAACCTCAACGCCGGCCAAATCATCGGCGCGGGTGCTAGCGGTGAGCCTTTCTTCGCCAAGTATGGGACCACCGCGGCGGTGCAGCAGCTTTTCCAGGGCTATTCGTCCACGTTCAACTCGCTTCAAGTGAAGTTCGATCGCCGCTTCAGCAACGGCCTGAGCATCACGACGGCGTTCACCTGGCAGAAGGCGATGGATTTCCAGAGCGGCGACGACGGCGGCCTGGATTTCTACGCGGGGCAGGGAATCGGCCGCAACTACGCACGCGCCGATTTCGATCGCACGCTCAACTACATTCAGAGCTACGTCTACCGCCTGCCTTTCGGGCAGGGGCAGCGCTTCCTGAGCCATAGCGTACCGGGCAAGATCGTCGGCGGCTGGCAGGTTTCGGGCGTCCTCTCGCTACGTACGGGTACGCCGCTGACTTTCACCGGCAGCAACACGTTGAACCTGGGCAGCGGCGGCACGACGACTCTCAACCAGGTTGCCCCCATCCAAACCCTAGGTGGGATTAACACCGGCAATATCTGGTTCAGCACGGCGAGCTTCGCGCAGACGGGCGTAAGCAACGTTCAGGGGACCAGCGGCCGCAACATTTGGAACGGACCGGGCCTGTTCTCGCTCAATGCCTCGCTCTCGCGCATCATCTCCTTCAGCGAAGGACGCCGGCAATTGCAAATGATGCTTCAGGCGTTCAACGCCACCAACACTCCGCAGTTCTCAAATCCGAATACGGGCTTCGGCAGCAACTTTGGATTTGTGACGGGAACGATCGGATCGGGCACGGGCGTCAACGGCACGGGCGGCGGCCGCTCGGTGCAGTTAGGCTGCAAGCTAAGCTTCTAGCCGGCGGCCTGTTTCGCCAAACGGATGCAATCGGGAATGCCTATGCCCGCATAGGCATTCCCGATTAGTTTTAGGCCCGGGATTTGCCGCGCCAGCGCATCGATTTCAGCCACCCGCCCGGCGTGCCCCACCGCATATTGCGCCATGGCGCGCGGCCAGCGAAAGACGCGATGAAAGCGCGGTTGGGCGCTCAGACCGGTGAGATCGCAAAGTTCGCGGTGAACGGCTTCGACATCCGGCTCACCCTCGCCGCTCAGAAAGCATCGCGCGACGGTGGTTCCGGCGGGGACGCGGTGGTCGAATTTCGTGCCGATCCACGTGCAGGCCAGGATTTGACGGCGCTCCTTGCGCGGGACCAGGAAGCCGAAGCCGGGCATGGGCTGCGGCGCCGAATAGCCCAACGCGACGACGATTGAGGAGCTGTAACCGATGCCGCCCAGCAGTTCCGACAGGCGGCCATCGAGCAGCGGGGCGGCGTTATACGCCTCGCACGCCACGATCACCTGACCGGCTTCGATCCATTCGCCATTGGCGCGAACGCGCAGGCCGCTTCCGGAGCGTTCGACGCGCTCGGCGGACGCACAGCGGAATTCGGCATGGCCGCGCGCGGATTTCACCAGCGCATCCACGAGTTGGCCCAAGCCGCCGCGGAGAGTTTGAAACAGCGGGCCGGCGCCGCGCTTCGGCCGCGTGGCAAGGACGCCGCGCGTCAGGCTGCCGTAACGCTGCTCCAATCCGACAAACCGGGGAAGCACGCTGGCGACGCTGAGGTTTCGCGGATCGCCGCCGTAGACGCCGGAGAGCAGCGGCTCGGCGAGATAATCGACCGCTTCGGGGCCGTAGTGGTCTTCGATGAACGCGGCGATGGAACGGTCGGGCTGTTTCGCGCCGGGCTTGCGGAAGTATTCCACGCCCATGCGGAGCTTGGTGGGCCAGCTCATCAGCGGCGAAAGCGCCATGGGCAGGATTTTCGTGGGCACCATCATGGCGAGGCCGTCCGGCATTTCCACCATGCGGCCGCGCTTGCGGATATAGGTTTTGCGGCGGCTATCGTTGGAGGCGATGACCTCGCTTTCGAGGCCAAGCTCGCGGATCAACGCCAGGGCTTCGGGCTTCGCGGCGAGGAAACTATCAGGGCCGCCTTCAATGGTGCAGCCTTCCACTTGCGCCGTCTCGATGACGCCGCCGGGGCGGGGGCGCGGGTCAAGCACGATGGATGGCGCGCCGCGCTGCGCCAGGTAATAAGCAGCGGAGAGGCCGGAGATGCCGGCCCCGATGATGACCGTGGTCGCTATTGCTTTCCCGTCGTCTTGCTGAGCTTGCGGAAGTACTCCGCCACGGCGTTGCCGTAGCCTTGCGGCGTGGGCTCACTGCCGGGGCTGCGGATGCTGCCGTCGCCGCCGCTCTGCTCCACCTTACGGCGCAATTCCATCTCGGCCTGTTCGATGTTGCCTAGCGCCGCGTTAATGCGTTCGGAGAGCAGCGGGTCGTTATTCAGGTGCGTCGGATCGAACTGGCGCAGATCGCGGATGGTGTTGTTAATGTCGCGCTGCGCGTTGGCATCGTTGCGGTATTGCTGCTGCAGGTTTTGCAGGCTGCGAAGGGCGTTGTTGTAGGCCTGTTGGATGTCCTGATCGCGAACGTTGCCGCCGCGATAGCCATTGCCGCCGTTATAGTTGGCGCCGCCCTGAGCGCTAAACTGGTCGCCTCCGCCGCCGCCGTTCTGCTGGCCGCCCTGCTGACCTTGTTGGCCCTGCTGGCCGCCTTGCTGCCCCTGCTGGCCTTGCTGACCGCCTTGTTGGCCAGCCTGTTGGCCCTGTTTGCCTTGCTGGCCCTGTTGACCTTGCTGGCCCGCTGTCCCTGCTGGCCGTTGCGCGAAAGTTGCTCGTTCTGGCGTTGCTGGCCGTTTTGGCCTTGCTGACCCTGCTGCTGGCCGTTCTTGCCGTTCTGACCAGTCTGCGCGCGCAACTGCTCCACCTGCTGGCGCAACTGCTGCACGTTGTTGTAGGCATCCTGCAGCGCTTTGCCGCCTTCCTGCGCCTGCTGCTGCTCTTTGCCGCCCGCGCCCATTTCCTTACGGATCTGATCCAGGCGATCTCGCACCTCGTTCAAGCCCGCGGTGATCTGCGCTTCAGACATGGCCGCGTATTCCGTCATACCGCGGCGGATCCAATCGGCATCGCGCTGCATGTCGCGCGAAATTTCGGCTTGCTGCAGATCGCCCAGGGTCTGGCGCAGCTTGTTCGAGGTTTGCCGCTGCGTCGACATCGTGTCGCGAACGGCGCCCTGCATCCCTTGCTCCAGCTTCTTGACGTCGTTGGCTTGCTGCTGATGCTGATCGGCGAGCTGCCCGGCCTGCTCGCGCGTGACGTTGCCCTGCGATTGCGTGTAGCTGCGGCGCAAATCGCCTTCGAACTGTTGCTGGCGGCGCGCAATCTCATCGGCTTGCCGCGCCAGATCGTCAATTTGATTCGACGATTGCTGGTTGCGCATGCCAGTGAGGTCTTGCGTGGCTTCTTTCAGTCTTTCGGCGGCGCGGCGCGCTTCGGCATCGGTTTGCATGCCGCCTTGCTGCTGCGCCTGGCGCATGTCCTGTTCGGCTTGCGCCAGACTATCCAGCGCTTTCTTGAGCTGGTCGGCCGAGGCCCGGTTCATTTGCTGCTGGCGCTGCTGCGAGTTTTGCTGTTGCTGCTGGCCATTCTGGCCGCGTTGCGCCATCTGGCTCAACTGCTGCATGTCACCGGACTGCCCGCCCTGCTGCTGGCTTTGTTGCCCGCTCTGCCCGGATTGGCTCTGCTGGCCGGATTGGCCTTGCTGACCTTGCTGGCCTTGTTGGCCTTGCTGCCCCTGTTGACCTTGTTGTCCTTGCTGGCCCTGCTGATTCTGCTGCTGTTCGCCATTGCGGCTGAGCTGGCTCTGCTGCTGGCGGTTCAACTGATCGAGCTGCTGGCGCAGTTGCTCGGCTTCGCGGCGCAGCAATTCCTGCTGGTACCTTTGCTGCGAAGTCTGGGCGCCCTGCTTCTGCTGCTCGGCGAGTTCCTGCTGGCGCCGCGCCAGATCGGCCAGCTTCTGCATGGCGTCGTCCACCTGTTGCTGGGTCTGGTTCGACGATTGCCCAGACTGCTGGCTCTCATACTGATTTTTCTGCGTATCCAGTTCGAGATCGAACAGGCCTTCGAGATCGCGCGTGGCGTTCTGGCCGCCGCCACCGCCACCGCCGCCTCCACCGCCCTGGCGGCCCATGGCCACCTGAATGTCGCGGAAGGTAGCTTCGGCGCGCAACAGATATTGCAGCGCTTTTGTTTCCGGCGCGAGGGAATCCTGCCACTTCGCGCCCTTCAACTTGTCGGCGGCCGGCTGCATGGCGGCCACGGCCTGCTCCATATCGGCCACAAAGCTCTTGAAAGAATCGCCGGCTTCATCCAACTCGCGGCTCTTCATGCGCTGCGCGAGAGACGCCGCCTGCTCTTTCAACTTGGATTGCACGCCCGAAAGGAACGCGGCGTTTTCGGCTTCGGCGCCGCGCGCGCCCTGGCCCTTCAACTGGTTCCAGGTGGCGGTGATAATTTCCTTCTGGCGTTGCGAAATCTGGTTTTGCTGCGGATCGTCTCCGCCGCCGCCCCCACCGCCCCCGCCGCCTTCCTGCTGCGACTGGGTGTAGTTGCGCTCGAACGGCTGCGCTTCGATGAAGAAGATGTCGGTCTTGGAGGTAGAGCGCGCATCACTCGCGCTGGCATACAGGCTCACCACGTCGCCCGGCTGCACCTTGAAATCTTCGAGCGAAATCACCATGCTGCCGTTCGATTCCTTGGCGTTCTTGGCCGAGAGCAGCGGCGTCACTTTTTCGGGCGCGCCGTTCACGGAATAATGCAGCTCGACGTTCTTCAAGCCGAAATCGTCTTTGGCTTCGACCGCGACGGTGACTTCTTCGATGGGGCTCGCGCGGAAATCGCGGCCCGGACGCACCATCTTCACTTCCGGCGGGGTGTCCTTCATCGCTTCGATGAAATAGTCTTCGCTGAGGCGCACATCGTCGCCCGATTCCACCACCGAGACGTGATACATGCCGTCTTTTTGAATCGGAATCTTGGCGGTGAGCGTGCCGTTAGGCCCTTTGGCGAGCGGAATCTTGGATCCATCGTCGAGCACGATTTCGCCCGCGGAGAGCGGCTTATCGAACGTCACGAAAACTTCGGCGACAGTCCCTTCGACGGCGCGCAAATCGCCGCCGGGATCCTCCGTCGTGTCCTTCAAGCCCAGCCAGGAAGGATAGTGGAACGTCACCGCGACCTTTTTCACGGCGGGCAGATCTACCACGTTCAGTTTGTACGTGGCCGAGCGCACGCCGCCCGCTTCCACGTAGTATTCGAGGGTCTCTGGCACGCCCGCGATTAAAAATTGATACGTCGAGGCGCCTTCGCCGGTGCGCATGTCGGCGCCTTCCCATTGCGAAGCGCTGGCGTACTTGGCGAAAAACTGCACCTTGGGCGACGTGAAGCCGACAAGTTGCGCGCCGATCATCTGGTCAGACCGCTTACGCACCGTCTTGTTGCCCGGCATCACGGAGACTGTGTAGTAAGGCTTGGTGACGCCTTTGGGAACGCTGCCCCACAGCAATCCGGTGCCATAGCCCAGGAAGCCGGGGCCGGAGGTCGCCAGCCACAGCAGGACGAGCGTGGAGACTACCGCCGCCGAAGAGAAGCTGAAGATATGCGCGGTCTTGGCGACGTCGCCGGGCTGCGCGCCTTCCGCGACATGCAACGCGTCGGCGGCCAGCAAGTGGAGGAACGGATCGCCGGGATTCTGCTCGGCGCGTTCGGTGAAGGTGAGCAGGCGCTCCTGGAACGGCGGATGCTTGGCTTCGGCGGCATGCGCCGCACGCCGGCGATTCAGACGGATTACGGGTATGATGAGCGCGGCCGCGATGGCGAACGCCAGCCCGAGGAAGAGGAACACGCGCGCGCCGACCACGCTGCGGTGCGAAAAGGCGAACTGATTGGCCGCGAGTACCGCCAGCACGGTAAGCGCCAGCGCGGCCGCCGCGGTTGCAGCGGCTCCGCGAGTGAGCGCCAGCCAACGCATACGGCGTTCGAGGGCGCTTAAATAATCGGACAAGCGATCAAAAGGTTTCATGCCGCCTCTTTGTCCACCGAAAGATGTTTATTTCCCAACAGCGACTCGGCAACCGCCAGGGCCAACGCGGCCAGCATTACGTACCACCAGAGCGAAACCGGCTTCTGTTGCTCGCTCGTCTGCGCCGTTTCTCCGTTTGCAGGTCCGGCACTTCCGTTAGCCGTATTTTGCCACAATGTCAGCGTATCCTGCGTTGCAGGCGTGAGGTCGCTCTCGCGGCGGTCCGAGTTTACCGCCACCAATTCGTCGCGCCCGTTGGGGCGCTGGATGTCGTAGAAGCCCGCCATGGTGAATTGAACATTCTGGGCCGTGGTGGCTTCATGCAGGTCGAACACGCGCGCGCCGGCCGGGTCGATTACGGCTACAGCCGCGCCGGTTTCCTTGCCATTGCGCAACTCTTCGAACGTACCCACCTGCACTGCCGGCGGGCCGGCGTCGAGGCGGCCCAGGTAACGCGCGGTCTGCTCGACGAACGGCACGAACGATTTGTGCAGCGGGAAATCGTTGTCGATATTGTCGAAGGTGGAAGCGAACACTTCCACGTGCCCTTCGCCCAGTTGCTGATCGATCAGAAGCGGCGTTTCGTCGGAAAGCCGCGCGGCGACGCGGGCCTTGCCGGGGTCGACTTTGATGGCGCGCAAGAACTTCACGCCCGCCCAATCGTTGTCCTTTTGGATGGAGGGATAAGACGGGTCGAGCCAGGCGGCGGTCTGAAAGCGTTGGCCTTCGGCGCCCGAATAGCGGGATTCGGAAATGCGGCCATCCGAAACCGGCACCTTCATCTTCACCATGGAGTTGTGCCCGAGCGCGATCAGCGCCGAGCCGCCGCCGCGCACGTATTCGCGCAACTGGTTCTCGAAGCCGCCCGGCAAAGCCGTGACGTCGGAAAGCACGACAAAAGCATACTTGGAGGGCAACAGATTCGCGGTCTGTTCCGCCGTGGCCGGTTGGATGTCGAACGCCGCCTGTCCCGAAGCTTCGAGAGCGGCTTTGAAATAGAGGAGCGCGCGCTGATTGCCGGCCTCTTCCACGAATAAAACGGGACGCGGGTCGGAGCGCTCCACCGAAAAATTGAAGGTATCGTCGGCGGGCAGCGTGTCGGCGGAATCGATCTTTACCACGCCCTTGTTTTCGAGGCCGTAAGGCACGTCGAGCGATTGAAACTCTACCGTGGCGCGGCCGGATTCCGGCACGTCCACCGATTTGGTCTCGATCACGCGGCCGTTGAGGATCAACGAAACCTGGCGCGTGGCCTTGGGGGCGCCGTAGCTGGCGACGGTGACGAGGACGCGCTGCTTTTTGCCGTCGTAAACGCGGCGCGGCGCGATGATGTTCTCGACCGCATAGTTCGGAACTTGCTTGGCTGCCAGCGGATGCGGGTTGAGCTGGATGGCCGCGTTCAACCGAAGATCGTTGAAGTTGCCCGGCATGCCGCTCTGTTGCATGTCGGAATAAAGCTCGACCTTCAACGGCAGCTTGAGCGCTTGGGCGACGGAGCGCAGCGTGCGCGAAAGCTCGGCGTAGGAGGTGCGATCGTCGGAGAGCGTGGCGGCGTCCACGGCGGCGTTCAGTTGATGCTTGTCGTCGGTGACTTCACTCAGCGAATGTACGCGGCTGCCGAACGCCAGCACCTGCGCGCGCTCGCCGGGACGCAGTCCGCTAATGGCCGATTTCGCCATCTGCTTAGCCTGGGTGAAGCGATCGCCCGCGCGCATGCTGAGCGAGTTGTCGATGGCCAGCACGGTGATTTCGCCGTTATGCCGGAAGGGCAGGGAATGCTGCTCGATATAAGGATGCGCGAACGCAAACGCGATCAACAGGATCAGCAATGTCCGCAGGGCGAACAGCAGAAAATAGCGCAGGCGGCGGTGCTTGATGGAGCTTTGCGTCCGCTGCTCGAAAAACATGAGCGAACTGAAGGGCAGCGGCTGCGATTTGTGTTTGCGCAGCAGGTGCAGCCACACGGGCAGACCGAGGGCGAGCGCGCCAGCGGCCAAAAACCAGGGGGAGAAGAGACCCATTTACAGCATCCTCCGCCGGATGGCCAGATATTCGCGCAGGCCCTCGTCGAGCGGCCGTGCAGTGTTCATAAGAAAATAGTCCAATCCGGCCCCGCGCGCCTTCGATTCGAGATCGGCGATGTGGGCGTCGATGCGCCGCTTGTATTCGTTGCGGGCGTATTCCGGCGAAACTTCGAGCGAAGCGGTCTCATCCTCCATGTCGACGAGCAGCACCGGGTCGCGAAATTTCGGTTTGATTTCCTGCGGATCGAGCACGTGGAAGAGGATCACTTCGTTGCCGCGGTAGCGAAGAGGCTCGATGGTCTTGACGATGGTTTCCGGCTGCTCATAAAAATCGGACAGCACCACCACCACTCCGCGGCGATGCTGGAAATTCTGGAAGTGTACGAACGGCTTGACGAAATCGGTGCGCACGCCGGGGGCTGCTTCGGCGTGTTCGATGGCGTTCAGCAGGCGGAAGAACTGACCCTGGCGGGTGGAGGGCGCAACGTAATTCGTGATGTCGTCGCCGAAGACCAAGAGCCCGGACGCGTCGCGTTGATGCGTGCCCATGTAGCTGAGCGAGGCGGCGACGAAGCGTGCGTAATCGAGCTTGCTCACGCTGTGGGAGGAATAACTCATCGAAGACGAAGTATCGAGCAGGATGAGCGCCTGCGTATTGGTCTCGCCGCGGTAGCGCTTGAGGTAAGCGCGGCCGGTGCGGGCGTAGACGTTCCAATCGACGTGGCGGAGGTCGTCGCCTTCGGAGTAGGCGCGATATTCGGCGAATTCCTGGGAGAAGCCGAAGTCCGGGGAGCGGTGGAGACCGGCGACGAAGCCATCGACCACGGTCTTGGCGACGAGGTCGAGGCCGTCGATGGAGGCTAGCGTTGCGGGGTCTAGGAAGCGCTGGAGCATTTTAAGAGAGGCCTCCTATCGACGCAGAGGCGCTGGTTTTTGGCGCAGAGGCGCTGAGACGCTGAGAATCCTCGTAATTATTTGCGACGCGCTTGAGGCCATCGCGCAGAATCAGGACGAGCTGCCTGTGCATCTCAATTGCAGCGCCAATGATCTTCTCCGTAATCTCGTTCTCCACTCTGCGCCTCTGCGTCTCAGCGTCAAAAAAGAAGCCGCTCTCTTAATCCCTGGGCGCGGGCTTTGTCTCTAGGACCTTCTTCAAGATGTCGTCCTGGCGCAGCTTGTCTGATTCGGCGTGGAAGTTCAGCAGGATTCTGTGACGCAGCACGGGGATGTATAACGCACGGATGTCTTCGTAGGTGACGTGATAGCGGCCCTTCATCAGAGACCGGGCTTTGGCGGCCAACACCAGGAATTGCGCGGCTCTGACGCTCGCGCCGTAGTTGACGTACTTCTTCACGAAATCGGGGGCGCTTTCGTCGCGGCTGCGCGTGGCGCGCACCAACTCGATGGCATGGCGGGAGATGCTCTCGCCGATGGGCACCATGCGCACCAGCTTCTGGAAATCCAAGATCTCTTCGGCCGTGGTCACCGGCTCGGCCTGGTCTATGTGCACCACCGTCGTCAAATCGACAACCTTCAACTCTTCGGCCGCGCTGAGGTAATCGAGCACCGTGTTGAACAGGAAGCGGTCGAGCTGCGCTTCGGGCAGCGGATACGTGCCTTCGAGCTCGATGGGGTTCTGGGTGGCGAGCACGAAGAAGGGCGCGGGCAACTGATAGATGTGGCCGCGCACGGTGCAGGATCGCTCCTGCATGGCTTCGAGCAGCGCGCTCTGCGTCTTGGGAGGCGTACGGTTGATTTCGTCGGCCAGCAGTATGTTGCCGAAGATCGGGCCTTCCACGAACGTCCAGGTACGGCGTCCCGTGGCGGGATCTTCCTCGATGATGTCGGTGCCGGTGATGTCGCTCGGCATCAGGTCCGGCGTGAACTGGATGCGCCGGAAAATCAGGCCCAGGGTCTGCGCCATGGTGCGCACCAATAGGGTTTTGGCGGTTCCCGGCAATCCCGTAATCAGGCAATGCCCGCCCACGAACAGCGAGATCATCACCTGTTCCAGTACCTCCTCCTGGCCCACGATCACGCGGCGCACCTGCGTCACGATCTCGGACTGAACCTGGCGGAAGCGCTCAATGCGCGACCTCAATACCTCGGGATCCATTTGCGTGGTAGCGGTAGTTGACATGATTTAATCTGTTCTCACTTGCTCAGTTCCAGTAGAAGCCTCTGCGCGGGGCGAAATCCGGGCGCGATCTCGAGTGACATCACCAGTTCGTCTTTCGCCTTGTCCGGCTCGTGCGATGCGTTAAGGGCGCGCGCCAGATCGTAATGCGCTTGCGCCGGGTCGATGGGCTTGTACGCCAGTTCCGCGGCGAATTCGCGCGCCGCGCCTTTCGCGTTGCCCTCGTCCAGCCACAATTCGCCGAGTTTGTGGTGCAGGTCGCCATCCACTGGATAGATATAGTTCAATCGGTCCAGTATATCGGCTGCTTCCTTCTTCCGTCCGGCTTCGGTCAAATATTTGGCGAGCAGTTTCAACGTGGCCGGGCTGCGGCCGCCCACATGCGCGTAGAGATTCAGCTCGTCGATGGCGCTGGCGGTGTCCTTCTTGTCGGCGTATGCGGTGGCCAGAAATTCATAGACGCTGCCGGCTTCGACATAGTCTTTGTAGAAGTCGCGAATCGCCAAGCCTTGCTTGATGACGCCGTCGTCGTCCTTCTTCGAAGCCAGATCGATCAGCTTCTTCATGCCGTCTTTCCAGTCGTTGAAGTGCGCCACGGTTTCCGACGTTCCGCTATCGACGTATTCCAGGAACCGCTTGTTGAACTCCGAAGGCGAGATGCGCAATTCCTTCTGGATGACGGCGGGCGTTTCTTCACCATTGCCGAAATCGTGGATCATGGCAAGAATCGTGTCCCAGCCCCATTTTTCAGTGATGTAATCGACGATCTTGCCGCCCTGGAAGTAGCTGACGACGATCTGCTGCGGATACGACGGGTGGATGAAGCCGCGGTCCAGTTCCTCGATGGGCAGAAGCTTGTGCTCGCGGATGGCGGTGATCTCTTCCACGTCCAACCGGTCGCCCCACTCCGGCGAGGCCTGCGTCTCTTCATGCACCGCGATGCCTTCGGTGAACCAGCGCGGGATCTTCGAATTGGTCATGTTGAGCGTGAACACATGGCTCATTTCGTGCCACAGCGTCGATGCCCAATGGAATTGCCCCGGGGGACGTCCAGACGGGCTATCCATAGCGATGGCGTAATTGAACGTCACGCCCAATGCGCCCAATCCGGGCATGCCCATGGTGCGTACCGCGAAATCGTCGTGATTGGGATACACCTCGACCTGAACGGGCCGCTCCAGCTTGTACTTGTACTTCTTCTCATAGGTCGCGATGATCTTCCTCATCTCGCCTTCGAAGTATGGATGCAGGAGTTCCGCTTCTTTTTTGTGGAGCTCAAGAATCGTGTTGTCGGTCTTGAAGGTCACGTAGTCTTTGTACGTGTCCATCAGGCGCAGCGTGTTGGTTGTGGCTTTGTCCTGAAAGCCATTGTTCCAGCATTCTTCCAGCTCTTTGCGAGCCTCTTCCTGCTGGCCCAGACGCATCAGATTGATCGCCATCTGCGAGCGCGCCGTGTATAGTTGCGGATCGAGCGCGAGCGCCTTGCGGTAATAGGCGATGGATTCCGTGTAGCGGCGGTTGAGCATGAAGAAGTGCGCCGCCGTCTCGTAACCGCGCGCATCGTGCGGATCCCAAGTGCTTTCCTGCTTGCCGGAGAGCCAATCCATGCTGGCCAGAACGGCTTTGCCTTGCACCGAATTCGCGTCCATGTCGAGCGCTTTGTGCGCTTCGTCCCGGGCGCGCGTCTCGTTGTTGTCTTCGAGTGCGAGCCGCGCCAACAGCTCCTGGGCTTCGAGCAGATGCGGATCCGATTTCAGCGCCGCCGCGGCCAATTGCGTAGCCTTGCCGCCGAAATCCTGCGCCTCAATCAGCGCCAGGCCGAGCAATGCGCCGGCATCGTCGGCATGCAGCTTGAGCGCTTCTTCGAAAAGATCGTGGGCCTCGTCGGCCTGCCAGTGGTCGAGGTAGAGGCGTCCCCAAGCCACGCGGATATCGGCGCGATCGGGGTAATTCGCCACCAGCTGGCGGTAGATATTGTTGGCGTCCTGATACTGACGCTTCTGCTGCAGAGCCTTCGCCTGCTGCAACATCTGAGCCGGATCAAGTTTTTGCGCCGGAAGAACCAGAACAGCGAGCAGCGCCAATGCGCCTACTCGCAGGTAATGCTTCACTTGTCGATTGCCTCCTGCACCTTGGCAAGCTCGAGCAGGAGTTGCGTAAGCTGCGTCTTGTATTGGGCCTCCGGCAAGGCGGCCTTGTTGTATTTCAGTTGATCGATCGCCTGCTCCAACTGTTCCTTCTTATCCAGCAGCTCGCGCTTGGCCGGATCTTTGGCGGCCGCCGCGTTCGAGCCTAACCGAACCACCGCGAACGTCGCCGCTAGACGTCCCTCCCCGTTTTCCGCCGAAGGGACACGCTCTCCCTCGCCCTTGCCGGTGTCTTCGAGGACGGAATGCTCGGTGGCCAGGCGCTTCTGCGACTCGAAAAAATCGGTGGTTTTCTGCTGCGCGAAGTGGAAGGCTTCAAGCGCGGAAACCGATTCGTTCTTGTCGGCGTCCGCGGCCGGATCGCGCAATGCTTCAGCCCAGTAGCGCGCGAAAACCGTCGCGTTCTTTTCGGTGCCGGTCTTGGTGGCGGTAATCACCACGCGAGTCGGCTTGCGCAGAAACGTGATCGATCCGCCGCTCGAGCTGGTCATGTTGACCACGAGCTGGCGCGTTGCCGGGACATGGTCAAGCAACGCTGCGAGCTCGGCGCCCGTCAGGTCGGGGCCGGGGATATTGAACTTATATTCCACGCCGTCGTACGAGCCGTGACCGATCAGCATCAGCACCAACGCGTCGTTCGGCTTGGCCTGCCGGTCGATTTCGGCGAAGCGCGCGCGAATCTGGTCGCGCGTGGGCGCCACCATCGTAATCACCGTGGCATCGCCGCCGGCTTTTTTCAGGCTGGAATCGATGTCGTCCGCCCACATCTTGAAACGCTGGTCGTAGTCGGTCTCGCCGCCTAGGCCTGAAAGCGTAACGTAGAACGTGGCAGCCTGAGCAGAGAGCCCCGCCGCCAGAAGAAGCGTCAATTTTCCAACGAATCTCAAACTACGCCCCATTTCCGCCGCAACAGCCATTCGCTCGACCGGATGGCCAATGCCAGCAGGAATACGATCGGCATATCCCACAGGTCGCGCGTCTCGCGCGCCGTGATGCCGGCTTCCGAATATGAAATGTCACTCGCCAATTTGGACGCGGTGTCCGGCCGGTAGTAACGCCCGCCGGTCTGGTCCGACAGCTTTTCGAGCAATTCGCGATTCTGGCCGGTGTGGAAACTCTCGGCCACGCCGTCTTCGCGGCGGAACGAAATCACTTCGCGTCCCAGCTCTTCCGTGTCGCGCCCGGCGATGATTTCGGCTACATACGAGCCTGGCTTTTCGGCCGTCCAATCGCCGCCGTAGATGCCCTCTTCAAGCGGCACGGGGGCGAGCTCCACGGTGGCCGAAGTTCCATCCGGACTCATGAAGCGCGCCTGCACCTGCGCGTTCGCCACGGGCTTGAATTCTTTGTCGCGCACTTCCACGCGGAGGGGGAAATGCGTGTCGTCGGAAAGCACGGTCTTGGGGGTGGTGGCCGAGACTTGTCCCGGAGCGTCCGTCACCAGGTAGCGGAACATCTGCTGCCAGAAGGTGTAGAGCGACATGTCTTCGTGCGGCAGCCACATGCGCCAGCGCCACACGCCGCCGCTGGCCAGCAGGGCGGTTCTTCCGCGGCCATAATTTTCTGTGATCAACAAGGGCATCGCACGTTTGCCTGGTGGTGTGACGTTTAAAAGCACCGATGCGCCGGGCTTTTTATCGCCGACTTCCTGATAATTCGCCACCATCGGCATCTTTTTCCACCGTTCGGCGTTGCGCGCCGGGTCGTCATCCAGGCGGCAAATCATGCTCTGCCCGCCTTCCGTGGTCAATTCGACCGGGGAAAAATCGCGATGGAACGTGCCGCGGCTCTTGGGCAGGTTGGTTGGCACCAAATCTTCGAGCGGCGAACCCGGATAGCCGCCATCCGACATCGTGGCGCGGCCACCGGTGAAGAGCAAACCGCCGCCGCGGCGGTCGACAAAGTCGCGGATCAACTGCTGCTGCGTTGGCGTGAAATAATTCGCTTCCACGCTGCCGATGATCAGGCCCTGGTAGCTGAAAAGGTCGTCGGCCTTCGAGGGGAAGCCCTGCTCCAGGCTCTTTTCCACCGTATTTCCGGTAGTTTGCGTGAGAATCTTGTTCTGCGTGGTGCGCAGAATGGTGAAGAGCTCGATATCGTTGTAATCGTCAAGCGCGCGGCGCGTGAACTTGAAATCCCAGCGCGGCTCGCCTTCCATATAGAGGATGCGCGGCTTGCGGTCATCCACCGTCACCAGGCGCATGACGCGATTGTTCTGCGGATTCTCATCGCCGGCGACCGGTTCGAGGCCGATATCCAGGGTTTTCGGGCCCTTTTCGCCGCAATTGAACACCACCGATTCGGTCTGCAGCACGCCATCGCTCTTCAGCGTCACGTTCTGCGTGGCGAGCACGCGGCCATCCTGCCGAACCGTCAATTTGGCAGGAGATCCCGAAAGCCCGTAGCTTTGAAATGTCACCGCTGCCGTGAGACGCGATTTGGGCAACGCGCGCGATGGAACCACGGCGTCTTCCACCTCGACATCTTTATTGGGATGCTCGCGCCCGAAACCGACTGTGTGCACCGGAATGCGCTGGCGGCGGATGGCGGCGATGGTGTCGAGGCTGATGCCGCCGGAATTATCGGCCCCGTCGCTCAGCAGCACGATCGCGCCCAGAGGCAGCGACGAAGATTCCGCCATGACGCGTTCCAGCGTGTCGCCGATGCGGGTGGCCTGCTTATCGGCCTTCAGCGAATCGGCGCTGGGGATGCGTTCCGGCTCCTTACCAAACTCGTATAGCCGTACTTGGAACTTTTCGCTTAGTCCTTTGAGCAGCCCATCGCTGAGAGCTTTCTTTGCGGCTGCTTCGCGCGTACCGCCGGAATCGGCGATGGCCATGCTTTTGGAGTTGTCCACCAAAACAGCCACCACGTTCTGTTGGGGGCGAAGGGTCGCCACGCTGAGCGCCGGGTGCCATAAGAGGAACAACAGCAGCGCCACCAAGCCAGTTTCGAGTAGCCAAATGGCTAATGGACGCGCGCCCGAGAGCAAGCCGTGGTTGCGCCGCACATGCCAGAAGAGCAGGCCGGCCGCGGCCAGGATGGCGATCGCGAGCAGCCAAAGGGGCCATGGAGTGAGCAGAACGAACTGCCCCTTCTGAAACAAACTAGCCGGATATTTAAACAGGAATTCGAACATGAGTCGTCCTCAGAGTCCGGCGGCGATGAATGTGTAGACGCGCTTAGGGGGTGTGGGAGTTACAAGGTGTCCCGGTGGCGCGGAAGGTCGCACTGGCTGCCGCATTCGGCCATTGGCCTCTTTATGCCGTCAGGATAGCATGAGCGGCTAGCGGCGCCCTTCCGAATGGACCTGCGATTTAGTTCTCGGCAGCGGCGGCGGGCACACCGGTTTCACAAGCCGCGTGGCGGCAATTGCAGGTGATTTCGGTGGAGCTTCCCGAATCGTGGCAATACTGGCTGCAATACTTGGCGCCCTTTTCGACCACGCAAATACAAGCCGGATGAGCGCATTTTTTAGTCTCTGTGGACATGGCGTCGTCTCCTTTCAGGTTCAGGCGATCGACCCATGATTACGCACAGCGCGCTGCCGCGCTGTGCGTTCTGCCACCAAGACTGAATTAGCGCGCCGGGACCGGCGCGGGCATGGTCTCCTTGGTGAATCGCGGCATCATCTGGTCACGATTGGCCACGAACCAGACCGCCGCCGCCACTTCCGCCGACGCTTCCTTCACATCCTCGGGAATGATGCGCTCGTAAGTGTCGAGGTTGGTGTGGTGCGTCATGCTGCCGTATTCGATCGGATCCTGGCGGAAGCCGATGCCGGGCAAGCCGGCATTGTTATACGACGTGCTATCGGTGCCGCCGGTGGCGCGACTGCCGGTGGCGCTCACCGCGCCGAAGCCCCACTCCTTAAACGGAGCGAACACAGGCTGCAGAATCTGCGCCGCTTCCGCCGGCCCGAAAACGCCCGCGCCGCGCAGCCGGCCGGTGCCGGTATCCACATTGAAGTAGCAATCCAGCTTGGCGAACTCCGGCTTTGGATTTTCGAACGTGCCGAAATGCTGCTTCACGTAGGCGAGCGAACCGAGCAAGCCTTCTTCTTCACCCGACCACAGCGCCACCCGGATGGTCCGCCGCGGCTTCAATCCCACGGCCTGAATCAGGCGCGCGGCTTCGAGCATGATCGAAGAGCCGATGCCGTTATCGGTGGCGCCGGTCGCGGAGTGCCACGAATCCAGGTGGCCGCCGAGCATGACAATCTCATCCGCCTTATCGCTGCCGGGGATCTCGGCCACCACGTCGTAGCTGGTGGTTCCTTGCGGGAAGACCTTGTTCTCGATGGTGAATTCGAGCTTCACGTCGTCTTTATCGGCCAGCAGCCGCTCGATACGGCCGTAATCGTCGTTGCGCAGAATCACGGTCGGTACGGTCTTGGTGGGGTCGTAAGCCGGATGCTGCTGCGCCACGATGATGCCCATGCCGCGCGCGGCGTCATTCATGCGCACCAGCGCGCCGTTGGCGATCAGCATCTTGTCGATAGCGTCCGCCACCTGCCGCGCCGTCAGACGGCCATCGTTATCCTGGCCGCCGCGTCCGCGTGCGCCGCCGCCGTTGCCGCGTCCACGCCCGCCGCCCGTGGCGTCGTCAGGAATCCGTTTCTGCGGCGGATTGAAATCCACAGGGATGACGGCGGCTTTGCCGATCATCACCATCTTGCCCTTCACGGTCTTGCCGACTTCGGCGACCCACGCATCCATCTCGGCCTGCGTCGGCCCTTGGAATTGCGGACCGCCGCCGCGTCCTCCGCGTCCGCCGGCGGCGGCTCCATCCGCGGGCGGAGCGACCTCAGGCCCGTGGGGGGCGATCAACTGAATCGCCGACCCGCTCACTGTCCCTTTGGTGGAAGGCGTCCAGGCCAGGATTTCGAACTTGAGGTTCTCTTTCACCGGCGAAGTGATGAAGCCCCACGCGCGTTCATTGAGCCAGCCGGGATGACCGAAGGTCCACGGTTCTTTGTGGGCATTCTTGAAGCCCCAGGCCGTGGTTTGCTTGATCACCCAATCCACTGCCGCCTCATGGTTGGGCGTGCCCGTCATGCGCGGACCGAAGCGATCGGTGAGCATGTGCTCGGTGTACATGACCTGCGAGTGTTCCAACTCTTCGCTGCGGAGCCGCGCTGAGGTTGCCTCATCCACTTTCTCTTGCGCCACAAGGACGCAGCCCAAAGCTAAGGCGAGGGACAGTCTTTTCATATAGCCATTCAGTATACAAGCGGCGCGGAGCGCCCGAGGGGCGCGCCTGCCTGTTCTGAACGGCTACTTGCGCTAGATCACCAGGCCGTCTTTTTTGCGCAGCGTTTCCCGCACGAACCACTCGTGCTTTTCGTGGATGCGGACGATGCGCGAGAACAAGTCGACCGTGCCGGGGTCGCCGGCCTCGTCCGCCGACTTGGCGCCGTCGCGCATATCCTTGATCACCACCAGCAGATTGGCGTCGGCTTCTTCCAGCATTTCCCGCATGTCTTGCCCTTTGCCGGCGCAATGGATGCTGGCCGCCTCCTGCATCTGCTTCAACTGCGTGGTCTCGATGTCCTGGCCGATCATGCGGACGCGCTCGGCGATCTCGTCGATCGTCGGCAGCACCTCTTCCGCGAATTCGTCGTACATCTTGTGCAGATCGCGAAACAGCGGCCCGTAGGTCTGCCAGTGGTAGTGCTTGTAGTTGGAGTACAGGACAAAAGCGTTCGCCACTTGCCGCTGCAGTTGCTGTACTACGGGATGATCCTTACGATTTTCCTGGGTAATCTCACTTTTCACGCTTTGCATGGCTGCCATGGAATATTCCTCGCGAAAAAAAACGAGCATTTCTCAATCCACCATGCGCTTTTCCACACTGCAGCTCTACTCCAAAGCGAACGCCACCACCGAATCGCCCATCTTGCTCTTCATTTTTCCGTGGCCGCCCGCGCAGATGACGATGTATTGTTTGCCGTTCCATTCGTATGTCATCGGTGTGGATTGCGCGCTCGCGAGCAATTCCACCGACCAGATCTCTTTGCCCGTATCGGCATCGAAGGCGCGCAGGTGCGGATCGAGCGTGGCCGCGGTGAAGATCAGGCCGCCCGCCGTTGCCATGGGGCCGCCGAAATTGATCGCGCCGACGGGCGCTCCCGCGCCCATGCTGCCCTCGCCCGTTTCCCAGCGCAGTTTGCCGGTGTTGAGATCGAAAGCCACCAGTGCGCCCCACGGCGGGGCATTGCAGGGAAGGCCGGAAGGCGAGACCAGCCAATCGCGATGCATCGCGTACGGCGTTCCGCGCTGCCGCGCGAACTCGCCGCCCCACTTCATTTCGTCCGGATGATCGAGCGCCGCCTGCATATCTTCGCGCGGCATGAGCCGCGCCACCGCCGCCACCCGGTTCGTGTTCGCCAGCAGGAGGTTGCGCACCGGGTCCCAGGCGGCGCCGCCCCAATTCACGCCGCCGATGTTGCCGGGGAAGGCGATTGTGCCGCCGAAGCTCGGCGGCGTGAACAGGCCGTCGTTGCGCAGCGATGCGATCTTATCGGCGCACCACTTTTGCATCTCGGGCGTCGGTCCCCAGGCGCCGGCGGCCGTCAACTTCTGAGGAACCATGGGGCTCCACGCCGGAATCGGCTGGCTTGGCGAGGCGTCTTCGCCAGGGATATCGCTTTTTGGAACCGCACGCTCTTCGACATCCATGAGCGGCTTGCCCGTCTCGCGATCGAGCACGAAGACGTTCCCGATCTTGGTGGTCACCGCTACAGCCGGCCTGCTGCGAAATTCGATGAGCGTGGGTTGGGACGCGACGTCGTAATCCCACAGATCGTGGTGCGCGATCTGGAAGCCCCACACGAAGGCGCCGGTGGATGCCTTCAGCGCCACTACGGAGTTTGCCCATTTGTTGTCGCCGGGCCGTGAGCCTCCGTAATAGTCGGGGCTCGCGCTGCCGGTGGGGATGAATACGAGATCGCGCACCGGGTCGGCCGCAAATGTGGACCATGCATTGGCCGCGCCCGTCCGCACCGTTTGTTTCTCTGCCCACGGAATGGGGTCCCAGGTCCAGCGCAAAGCGCCGGTGCGGGCGTCGTAGGCGCGCACGACGCCGCGCGGCATATCTACGCCCATATTGTCGGAGATCGACGAACCGGTGATGACGAGATCGCCCACAACCGTCGGCGCGGAGGTCACTTCGTAGGAGCCGCGAAACTCGGGCCCATAGACGACGCCGCGCGTCAGATCGACTTCGCCATTCTTTCCGAAGCCCGCACAAAGTTTGCCGGTCTTGCCGTCGAGCGCGATCAGGCGTCCTTCGATGGTGCCCTCGAAGATGCGTAGCGCGCAAGGGGCATTGGATGATGCGGCCGCGTCATGCCATGCAGCCACGCCGCGCGAACTGACCTCGGAATAATCGTGGGAGCGATCCACCTTCGGATCGAACTTCCATCGTTCCTTGCCGGTCGCCGGGTCGAGCGCGATGACGGCATTAAACGGCGTCGTCAGGTAAAGCGTGCCATCGATCAAAATCGGCGTCGCTTCGAACGCGGCCTTCCCGTTCAGATCGGTTTGCGGCATGAGCGCGCCGGTGTGATAAGTCCAGACGGCCATCACCTTCGCGACATTGGCGCGCGTGATTTGTTTCAGCGACGAATAGCGCGTGCCGCCCGCATCGCCGCCGTAAAACGCCCAGGTGTTGTCGGCTGCTTGCGCGCCGCCGCTGACAATCAAGAGGAAAGCGAGGTATCGCATACCCGCATTGTGCTCCCATGCGTGGAGCGCGCCAAGGCCAGCGGGACGAACGGGCCTAGTCGCGGGACCAACCGGCCCGGAACCGGCGAGTCCACGTCAATTCGCGTCCGTTTTGTAAGACGATGCGCCGCTCGCCGTGAAACCACGGCTGCATCTCTTTGATGCGGTCGAGGTTCACCAACTCCGAGCGGCTGATGCGAGCGAACTGTTCCGGGTCGAGCTGACGCGCGAGATGCTCCAGCGTTTCGCGGATCGCGTATTCCTCGCCGCCCGCGTGCAGGCGCAGGTAATTACGGTCGGCTTCGGCCCAATCGAGGCGTTCCACCGGCAGAAAAATCTCGCGGCCGTTCTTTTCCACCAGAATGCGTTTCACAAAGCGCGCGGTTTCCGGTTTGGGCGTGCGCTCGCGCCGCAATGCCACCTGCTCCTTGGCACGCTCCAGAGCGCGCTCGAAACGTTCGGGGTCGGCGGGTTTCAGCAGGTAATCGAGCGCTTCGGCTTCGAAGGCGCGCAGCGCGTGCCCTTCGTGCGCGGTGAGAAACACGACGTGAAAGTCGCGCGGTTCGGGGATTGCTTCGAGCACCGCGAAGCCATCCATATCCGGCATCTGGACGTCGAGGAACACCAGGTCAGGGGCGAAGCTGCGAATCGCTTCGATCGCCTCCGCGCCCGAGCCCGCTTCGCCAATCGCGCCAATTTCGGCATCGCGTTCCAAAAACCGCCGGACCTTGCGGCGCGCGGGCGGCTCATCGTCGGCAATCAACGCGCGGATCATGTCTGGTAAGGAAAGGCGACCGTCACCAGCAGCCCGCCATCGGCGCAGTTTTCGAATTCGAGTTTGTGACGCTCGCCGTACAACTGCGTCAACCGTTCGGCGGTATTCGAAATGCCGGTGCCGCGGCGCATCGCGCCGGCCGGAAGCCCACGGCCGCGGTCACGCACGCGCAACATGGTCGACCCGTTCTCTCTCGCCGCCGTCACGGTGACGTTGACCGCGTGCGATTCGGGATCGATGCCGTGCCGGATGCAGTTTTCCACCAGCGGTTGCAGCAACAGATGCGGCGTCAGCGCCTCGCGAACTTCCGGGGCAATGTCGATTTCCACGCGCAGTTTATCCTCGAAGCGCTGCCGCATCACGTCGAGATAGAGTTCGAGCGTCTCGATTTCGCGCCCGAGCGGCGCCGTCTGCTCGCCCGCATCGGAAATGGTGCGCCGCAGCAGATCGCTGAGCCGCGAGATCATGGCGTCGGCCATGCGCGGGTCTTCGTATACGGCGGATGAAATGGAATTCAGAGCATTGAACAGGAAGTGAGGCTGCAATTGTAGGCGCAGGTTTTCCAGCCGCGCTTGCGCCAGTTTGCCCTCCAGTTGCGCTGCCCGCACGCGGCTATCGAACAGCCAGATGATGCTCACCAAAACCGGATACGCCACGGCGTCGTGAAAGAATTCCATCGGATAGCGGGCCGTCATGACGCCGTAATCGTAGCCCCCGAGGCCGAAGAGCCGGAAAAGCGGAGGCCGCAGCAGCCACAAAAGAGAGGTATGCACGGCGGAGTAGACCACAAGCCCGCCCAGGTGCAGCGGCACGCGCGTCCTCCAATTCGAGCGATTGATGGGATACCGGCGCGCAAACCGAGCCACTAAGGGGAATAACAGCGCGGCCATCCACGCGCCGGTGAAGAGTTCGTTGATCAGCGGATCGAACGGCGAGACTTGCTCGCGATTCGAGACGTGCTCCAGATACCGGTATCCGAAAAACAGCAGACCAATGGCGGTGAAATAGCCGAAGACGATCAATCCCGCTCGGATGCGCCGGGTCACACAGACAGTATAGATCGCGGGTAACACTGTGACCCGGCGGCCCAATTGACAGAGCCGGTCCATCGATGCTAATTTTTTAGCAGATGCTAAAAAACTAGCATAGTACGGTGACCTATGTCAGACGACCATCTCTCCCGTCTCCTGGTTTCGCAAGACCCGGAACCGTTCTACCGATCGCTCATTCGCAATTTCCGCGAACTGATCCATCCGCCGCAACTGCCGCCGCTCGAAGTGACGTCGCAGCCGGTGGTGGTTAAGGAAATCTGGGGCCTCTACGGCCGCCAGAAGAAATCGTTCATGCTCTCGACCGGCGTCCAACTCGCCGCGGTGGCGCTGCTCTTCACGATTCTTTCTTCCAAGACCGTGCAGCAGAAGATCCAGCAGGTGATCCCGTTGATTCTGCCGGAGGATGTCAGCATCCCGAAGCCCTTGGCTAAAGCGGGCGGCGGAGGCGGCGGCGACCGTTCCCCGCTTCCGGCCAGCAAAGGCCGGCTGCCGAAAATCGCGCCGCGCCAGTTTGTGCCGCCAACGGCGGTGATTAACAATCCGCAGCCCAAGCTCATCATGGACGCCTCGATTCTCGCGCCCGACGCCAATGTTCCGCCAATCAATCTGCCGAACTACGGCGACCCGCTCGGCAAGCTTGGCCCGGCCTCCAACGGCACGGGTTCGGGCGGCGGCATTGGCTCTGGCAAAGGCGGCGGCGTGGGTTCCGGAACGGGCGGCGGCGCGGGACCCGGCGATGGCGGCGGCATCGTCTACACCCCCGGCAAAGGCGGCGCCACCAAGGCGACAGTGATTCACCAGGAGGACCCCGAGTTTTCCGACGAGGCCCGCAAGGCGCGCTTTTCGGGCGAGGTGATCGTGGCCATTGAAGTCGACCCGACCGGCAAGGTGATCAATCCACGCCTGGTCAAAAGCATTGGGATGGGCCTCGACGAGAAGGCTCTGCAAGCCGCGCTCAAATGGACCTTCCACCCGGGCACGCTGAACGGCAAGCCGGTGACCACCCGCGCGACCATCTCCATGACGTTTCATCTGCTCTAATGTTGGGTGTGATTCGGAGCGCTCTTCCGCTGCTGCTTGCCGCGCTTGCCGCAGCGCAGACGGATGACCCCGCGCTGCTCCGCCAGCGCGCTGGCGCCCTTGCGGGACAGGGTAAATACGAGCAAGCCGCCATGTTGCTCAACCTGGCGATTGCATCGCTCGAAAAAACCGCTGGCCCGGAAGACATCGGCCTCACCGCGCCGCTCGGTGAATTGGGCGCGATCTATCGCGCGCAGAATCGCCTGGCTGATGCCCAGCAGATCTATGAGCGCTCATTCGCCATCCGCCTGAAGGCCGAAGGTAAAGATGCGATCGGCCTGATCCCGGATGAAAAGGCGCTCGCCGGAATCTACGCCGTCACCGGAAAAAACACCGAGGCAGAGCTCGCGTACTTGCGCGTGATCGCGATTCGCGAAAAGGCCAAAGGCCGCGACGATATCGATCTGGCCGGCGATTGCACCGACCTCGCTCATTTCTACATCGCGCACAAACGTTTCAACGTCGCCGAGCCGAATCTACTGCGCGCCGCCGCCATCGCCGAGAAGAATTTCGGCCCGGTCTCGCACGCGTTGATTCCGCCGCTCGACGCGCTAGTGGGCATCTACATGAAGCTCTCGCGCGTCGCCGACGCCGAAGCGCCGTTGCGCCGCGAAATCGCTGTCGAGGAGACCAGTTACGGCCCCGCGCACGAAAACGTCGCCACCTATCTCGACCGTCTGGCGATGGTCTACTTCATCGAGAAGCGCTACGCCGATGCCCAGCCTCTTTACGAGCGCTCGCTTCCCATTTGGGACGCCACGCTCGATCCGGACGACCCGCAACTCGCCGCGTCGCTCGATAATCTCGCTGTGGTCTACGCCGCCGAGGAACAATTCGCCAAGGCCGAGCCGCTCTATCGCCGCGCGCTTGCGATCCGCGAGAAAGGCGACGTGAACTCGATGAATAACCTGGCGCTCACGCTCGAAGCGCAGGATAATTACGCCGCCGCCGAAAAGCTGTATCAACGCGCGGTGACGATTGCCGAACGCATTCCCAACCTGCCCGGCAAAACCAATGTGGGCGAAGCCGTGGTGCTCAAGAAAACGCTGGGCAATTACGCGATCATGTTGCGCAAGCTCAAGCGCGATGCCGAAGCCGTGAAGCTCGAAGCGCGGGCGAAGTAGCTACATTTCGAGCATCGCGGCCAGCGACACGATGCCGCTCCAAAGATTCCCCAGGCGCAAGTTTTCGTTGTCGCCGTGCTGGTTGTTGTCGAAATTCACGATCGGGACGCCGACGGCCGGGACGTTCAACTCGCGGATAAACGGCGCGATTGGCACGGTGCCGCCCATGGTCCGGATCAACACCGACGGCGCGCCCCACATGCGTTCCAGCGCCCGCGTCACGGCGATCGCCTGGGCCGATTCGGGCTCGGTGCGAAACGCCTCGGTGGCTGCTTCGCTCGCGTGCAGCCGCGCCAGTTTGGGATACCGGGCGCGCTCCGCGTCCGTGGGCTCGCCGCTCGTGACGTGGTAGCCCTGCTTTTCGATGTGCGTCCGCACCAGCTCCGCCATGCGCGCCGACGGCGTCTCTTTCACCAGCCGGATATCAATGGCCGCGGTGGCGTCCGGCGGAATGATGGTGCGGTCATCATAGCCGCTGTGCATGCCGCGAACGTTGAGGCTGGGATATTGGATCGCCTCCTGCAAGCTCTCGCCCACGGCGTCGGGTTTCGCCACGCCGAAAAGCTTCAGCAGCGCCGGTTCATCGTCAGGCACGGATTTCAGGATTTTCCGCTGGGCCGCCGTGAGCGGCGGAACGTCGCTATAAAATCCGGCGATGGTGGTGCGCCCCTGTTCATCCTTCATCGACGCCAAGAGCTGCGCCAGACGAATCGCCGGGTTCGGAATCCAGTTGCCGTAATGTCCGCTGTGCAGCGCCATCTTCGGGCCGAATACGGTGAGATCTAGCGTCACGATGCCGCGCGCTCCGAAGCTGAGCGTGGGCCGGCCGCTGGCGTGCACCGGCCCATCGAGAATCAGCAGCAGCGAGGCGCGCAGCTTGTCGCGATAGCGCGCGATGGCAGCCGGCAGACTCGGCGAGCTCATTTCCTCTTCGCCGTCGATCACCACGTGAATATTGCTCGCCAAGCGATCTCCTACGGCGTCGAGCGCCGCACAAAACGCAACGATCGGGGCTTTGTCGTCCGACGCCGAGCGTGCATAGAGCCGCCAGTTGTAGGGAAACTCCGCACTTCCGGCGAAGTTGGGAATCGTGCGCGCGCCCTCTTCCATGCGGCCATCGCGCATCAGGGGCGTGAACGGGCTTTCCTGCTTCCACTTTGCTGGATCGACCGGTTGCCCGTCGTAGTGGATATAAAACAGGATCGTCTTCGCCGCGCCCGGCTTGTTCTTTTCGCCATACACCAGCGGATTACCGGCGGTCTCGAGCAACTCGGTCTTCATGCCGCGCCGTTCCAACATGCCGCGGGTGAACTCGGCGTTGCGGCGGATGTTGGCGCGGTCCGTCCCCACGTTGGGGATCGAGAGCAGCTCGACGAACTCCGCCATGATCTGGCGCTGATGGCTGGTTGTGAAGCGCTCGATCGCAGCGCGATCCTGCGCACAGGCTAGCGCTGCCGTCAGGAGGAAGAGACCGATCCGCATAGGGCTACGATACAGCGGTTCGTCTTCGCATTGTTATTTGGCGGGCGAAGTACAATGAAACTTCCGGAACAAACCATGGAATTTCTCGCCAGCAGTCTGCTCGAACTAATTACCCAGACCTCCACCAACCTGCCGCCCGACGTGCGCGCGGCGGTGTCGCTCGCGGCCGATACGGAAACGCCCGGCACGCAATCGTCGCAAGCCTTCGACATCATCCTCACCAATATCGACATGGCCGTCGGCGACGAAGGGCCCATTTGCCAGGACACTGGCATGCCGACGTTCTATGTGCACACGCCCGTCGGCGTGAATCAGATCCGCATCAAAGGCGCCATCATTCAGGCGGTGGCCGAAGCCACGCGGCTCGGCAAACTGCGCCCCAATTCGGTCGATTCCATTACCGGCAAGAATAGCGGCAACAACCTGGGCGACGAAACGCCGGTCATCCATTTCGAGCAATGGGAGCAGGATGAAATTGAAGTCAAGCTGATCCTCAAGGGCGGCGGCTGCGAGAACAAGAACATTCAATATTCGGTGCCGTGCAACCTCGATCATCTCGGCCGCGCCGACCGCAATCTGGAAGGCGTCCGTAAGTGCCTGCTGCACGCCGTATGGCAGGCGCAGGGCCAGGGCTGCGCGCCCGGGGCGCTCGGCGTCTGCATCGGTAGTGACCGCGCGCATGGCTACGATCTCGCCAAACAACAGCTATTCCGTACCCTGGACGACGTCAACCCGAATCCGGTGCTGGCGAAGCTCGAGGCTGAAGTGATGGACGAGGCCAATCGGCTCGGCGTCGGCGCTATGGGATTCGGCGGCAAGAGTTCGTTGATCGGCTGCAAGATCGCCGCTGCGAATCGCCTGCCCGCGAGCTTCTTTGTTTCGGTGGCATACGAATGCTGGGCGTTCCGCCGCCTGGGCGTGCGTCTCGATGCATCGACGGGCGCAATCTCCCAGTGGCTCTATCGCGATCCGGCGCGACCTGTGGAGCGCATGGCGCGCGGCGAAGGCTTCCCGTTGACCGGCCGCGAAATCGTGCTGACGCCGCCGCTGACGGAGGCGCAGATGCGCGCGCTCAAGGTCGGCGATGTGGTGATCATCAACGGAGAGATGTATACCGGCCGCGACAACGTGCACGCCTATCTGATGAAGAACCCGCCGCCGGTCGATCTTAACGGTGCGGCGCTCTATCATTGCGGCCCGGTCATGCTGCAGCAAGGCGAAAAGTGGACGGTGAAAGCCGCCGGGCCCACGACGAGCATCCGCGAAGAGCCTTATCAAGCCGACGTCATTCGCAAATACGGCGTGCGCGCCGTGATTGGCAAAGGCGGCATGGGCGCAAAGACGCTGGCCGCGCTCAAGGAATCGGGCGCAGTTTACCTCAACGGCATCGGCGGCGCGGCGCAATATTACGCGCGCACGGTGCAGGAAGTGCTCGACGTGAATCTGTTGGAATTCGGCATCCCCGAAGCCATGTGGCACATCCGCGTGAAGGGCTTCGCGGCGATTGTCACGATGGATGCGCACGGGAATAGCTTGCACGCCGACGTGGAGAGAGTCACGGGAGAGAAGCTGGAAGAGTTGCAGAGCGTGTAAGTTTCTTCGACGCAGAGACGCTGAGACGCAGAGAAATCTAGTTTGCGTTTTCTCTGCGTCTCAGCGCCTCTGCGTCGATATCAAAGCCCCGCCACGCGCCAGTGACTCCCGCCCGGCTTCGATCACTGCATCGTTGAACCCACTATTCGCGGCTGTTGCCAGCAAGGGTGACTCGCGGGCGATCATTTGCTCGATGGAACGGTAGCCGTAGCCCACGGGCGCGAGGCCGGGGCCGGTCCATTCGACGTATTGGAAGTAATCCGGGCTCGGCTCGGCATACCCGGGCGGTTCGGTGTACGAATACTTCAAGCCGCGATATTGATCGGAATGCGCGATGAGGCCGCCATCCTCGCCGCCCTGGCAATACATGGTGAGACCTTGCGTATTCGGTCCTGGCGCGGCATCGGGATAACCCAACGCGTTCTGCACGTTCAAGCAGGCGCCGTTGTCCCAGATTACGCGCGCGTCGGTCCATAGATAGCCTTCGGCGCCATTGGGAAATCGGTCGCGAATGCCGTATACGCTCACGGCTACCGGTAGTAAGCCGGTGATGAAGTGGACTAAGTCGACATAGTGGCAGCCGATGTAAGTGAATGCATCAGAATACTCGGTGGTCATCCAATTCTGGAAGTTAGAGCGGCGGTAATGCCACTTTTCGAGCAGACACGCGGCTCCGAGGCGGAACGCGCCGAAGCGGCCTTCGCGGTATGCGCGCCGCGCCATGAGGCTGCGATCGTCGAAGCGCTTGTGATAGTCGATAGTCACCGTCAGCCCGCGCCGTTCCGCCTCGGCGGCGATTTCGGCACCTTGCCGCGCTTCGAGGACGAGAGGCTTCACCGTGCAGACATGCTGATCGCAGGCCAGGGCCTGCAGGATGAACTCGTGATGCAACTGATCGGGCACAGCCACGAACACGACCTGCCCCGGCGCGGCTTCGTTCACGGCGTCCGCGTACGGCTTCAGCAGGCCGCGAAAGTTCTGGCCGGGAAAGGCGCGCTGCATTGCGGGCGCATCGCCTAGCGCCGCCAGCGTCTCTTCGCGACGCGCGCAAATCGAAATCGCGCCCACGCGCCCCAAGCGTTGTAAGTGATAAAGCGAAGGCAGAATCTGATCGTGGACGATCATGCCGCCGCCCACAATCAATACCTCCGGCGCGTTCACGCGGCGGCCGCCCGCTCTCGAATCGCTTCGGCAAAGGCTTCATCGAGCACGCCGCAGCTTTCCTCGATCGCATCCGCCGTAATGACCAAAGGTGGGCAAATCTTCAGCGTGGCCATGCCGAAACCAACCGGCGCGAACATCAACACGCCTTTTTCCATCGAGCGGCGGACGACATCGAACGCGAGGGCGCTATCCGGCTCCGTGGTTCCGGGACGCACGCACGCGAGGCCCGCCACCAGGCCCTTACCCGCCACACATCCGATCTGCCGGTGCCGCCCGGCCAGTTCATGCAGCCTGCGGAATAAGATCGCGCCCATCTCGGCCGCGCGTTCGGCCAGCCGCTCGTTGACAATCAGATCGATCGACGCCAGCGCCGCGGCGCAGCACACCGGATTTCCCGCGTGGCTCGACGTCATGCTTAACGGCGGATGCAGATCGAGCACATCCGCGCGGCCCGCAACCGCAGAAAGCGGCAGCGAGCTGGAAATTCCTTTGCCGAAGACGGCTAAGTCCGGCGTAATGCCGTAATGCTCGAAGCCCCAGAGCTTGCCCGTGCGTCCGAACCCGGCCTGGATTTCGTCGCAGACCAGCAGCGCCTTCTTGCCGGTACACCACGCGCGCAGCGCCCGCACATACTCCGGCGGCGCGAAGGCCGAACTGCCGCCCTGATAAGTCTCCATCACCACGCCCGCGACGGTTTGCGGCTCGACGCCTTGTTCGCGTAGCGCGCGCTCGAAACTTTCAAATGAGGTGTCGCGGGTGCGGAAGCCGTCAGGGAAGGGAACTTGCGCGAAGCCGGGGTCGGGATTGACGATCCACTCTTTTAACTCGGGAATTCCGCCGGTTTGTTGCGCGCCCATGGTGCGCCCGTGGAACGCTTTCTCGAACGATACGATGAGGTGCTTGGAACGCCCGCCGCCTTTTACGCCGAAGGTGCGGCATAACTTCACGGCGCACTCGATGGCTTCCGATCCGGTCGAATAGAGAAAAATTTTCTTCAGCGGCGCCGGAAGAATGTCCACCAGCCGCGCCGTCAGTTTGGCGCGCGGCTCGTTGGCGAATGAAAAGGTGGTGAGCAGATGCGCCTGGGCTTGCTGCACGATGGCGTCGACGATTTCCTTACGCCCGTGTCCCGCATTCGCAATGAGCACGCCGGACGACCAATCGATCCAGCAATTGCCCCAAGCGTCGAACACTTGAAAGCCCTCGGCGCGATGCCAAAATACCGGCGGCTGCCCCTGCATAGCGCGCGGTTCCGTACGAAACAGTTCCTCGAACAGCGGCACAGACTCCGGAACTGGCAATGAGGTTGCTATCTTCCGATATCTGGTCTCGACGCGCGGCACCGAACGAGGTAATAAGTTCGTAAAATCTTCTGCCATAAGCCGGATCGGAAAACAGCCTCCGTTATCATCATTGAGTATGGCACGCGCCATTCCTAAGCTGTTGCTGTCATTGTTGTGTGCCGTCGCCGCTGCGCAGACGCAGAACACATCGTCTGCCGCCGCCGGATATGTGGGCAGCGACGTTTGTAAGACTTGCCATGCCAATATCTGGACCAATTTCTATAAGAATCCGCACTTCAAAAGCATCGCGATGGGCAAGACGCCGCCCGACCGCACTGGTTGCGAAGGTTGCCATGGACCGGCAAAAGCGCACGTAGAAGCGGGCGGCGGCAAAATGACCATCCCGCACGCGTTCTCGGTGATGCAGCCGGGCGCGGTGCTGGAAGATTGCCTTACCTGTCACGCCAAGGATCTGAGCAAGCCGAATATCCAACGCTCCGAACACACGTTGAACGGTATCGCCTGCACGAGTTGCCACTCCATCCATCACTCCGCCACGCCCAAGTTTCTGCTGGCGAAGAAGCAGAACGAAATGTGCTACGGATGCCATGCCGATATCCGCGCCAAATTCGAGATGCCCTCGCACCACCGCGTGAACGAAGGCTTCATGCAGTGCACCGATTGCCACAATCCGCACGGCGGTTTCGCGGCTACCACGGGCATGGCGACGCGCCCCACGATGCTGCTGCGTTCGGATCAAAACGGCCCGCCCTGCCTGAATTGCCACATCGATAAGCGCGGCCCATTCATCTTCGAGCACCCCAGCGTGGCCGTTGAAGGTTGCGGGATGTGCCACAACCCGCACGGCTCGACGAATGCCAAGCTGCTCATCCGGCCGGTGGTCTTCACTATTTGCCTGGAGTGTCACAACGGGGGCGGCACCGGCACGCGCGACAATGGCGTCGATCTCCAAACCGCGCGCCATAACATGCTCGATCCGAAATTCCAGCGATGCACTGTGTGTCATGTGCGCATACACGGGTCGAACGCGGATCCCTTTTTCCTGAGGTGACGCCATGAAGCGAACGACTCTATTCTTCGCCCTCTCTTGCGCCGCCTGGGCTCAACAGGTAGTGGCCCCCACGCCGGACCAGGTAGGTCCGCCGCGCGGCCAGGACGTAGGGAATTACAACATCACTCAATCATTTGAGACTGGTTATCGCTTCTCTTTGGTGTCGGGCGATGTGGGCGCGTACAAGAGCGACGTGAATTACGGCAACGGCATCCGCCTGCTGGGCAGCAGTCTCTCGGTCAACTCGAAAGATGGCCACGGAACATATTTCGACGAGATTCTGCTCAACACGCTCGGGCTGGGGAACGATCCGTATCAATCCGTGACGCTGCGCGTACAGAAGAATGGCCTCTACCAATACAACTTCACTTGGCGGCTCGACGATTACGTCAACCCGGGCCTGACGGTGGCCGCGGGCGAGCACTACATGAACACGACGCGGGTCCTGCAGGATCAGGATTTGATCTTGCTGCCGCAATCGAAGATCCGCTTCCACCTGGGTTATAGCCGCAATTCGGACAATGGCCCCGCGCTTTCCACCGCGCAGGAATTCAACACCAGCGGAGAGGCGTTCCCGGTGTTCCTGAACGTGAAGCAGCTATATAACGAATTCCGTCTGGGCGTGGACGGCGATTTTGCCGGCTTCCGCTTCAGCCTGCTGCACCGCTGGGAAGACTACAAGGACGATTCGCCTTACACTTCCGCCGGTCAATTCGCGGCGCTGAATCCGAACGATTCCACCGTCTTGCAGCAATTCCTGCGCCCCGAACGTCTGCATGGAAGTACTCCGGCATGGCTCGGCAATATATTCACGCGGCGCAAATTGTGGGGACTCAACGCGCGAATTTCCTATCTCAAGGGCACTGGCGATTTCAATCTCAACGAATTCGCCGGCGGCATCGGGCAATTTGGAACGCCGGTTACGCGGCAGATCGTGGTCAGCAGCTCGGGCGAGCGGCCCGATTTCATCGGCGATCTCAACCTGAGTTTCTTTCCCACCGAGCACCTTACGGTCTCCAACTACACTTACATCAACAGCAATCGCATGGAAGGCGATTCCGTTTATTCGGAAGTGAACACAGGACTGAATCTCGGAACCTCCCTCAATTTCCAGTACCTGGGCATTCGCACCGTCTTGAATTCTACCGATGTCGATTACCGCATCAATAAGTGGCTTGGCGCCTATGGAGGCTATCACTACTCCGATCGCCTGGTACGCACTATTCAAGGCGCCGGGGCGTTCCAACAGCCCGATACCTTCGGCCAAAACACTTACGATGTCGTCAACATCCAGCAGGAGGGCGTCTTCGGCGTCCGCGTCCGCCCGGTTCAGGCGCTAACCATCAATCTGGAAGGCGACATCGATCGCGACAATCACCCGCTGACGCCACAGAGCCCGGCGCACTTCCAGACGCTTAACGGGCGCGTGGGATACCGGCTCAAGAAGCTACAGCTTTCGGCGCAGTACAAGGAAGTCTACAACACCAATCCGCAATTCGGATTTTTGGTCGCGAGCTCCCACGCGCGCAATTACAATGCGAACGCATCCTGGGCGCCGAAGGGTTGGTTCACCCTCGACGCCAGTTACTCGCAGCAGCACGTGGATAACACCTCGTTCCTGGCGTTCTTTTCCGGCGTGACTCGCCCGGTAATCACCAGTTATCAATCGCAGCTGACTTACCTGAGCAATATCCACTCCGGTAACCTGGGCGTCAGGTTTGAGCTTGGACGGCGCGCGGATTTATATGTCGGCTACAGCATCGTGAAAGATACCGGCGATGGGCGTTCGGCGCCATCGCCCACCGTGAGCAGCATCCCGATGGGCCAGATCGGTGGCCCGATCGTGACCGGAGGTGATCAGGCTGGCCTCCCGGTCTCTACCAACCCCACCACATCGCTGCTGCAATCCGTGCAGACCTTTCCACTCACTTACCAATCGCCGCTCGCCCGTTTTTCGTACAAGATTTCGCCCAAGGTGCGATGGAATGCCGGCTGGCAATACTACGATTACAGCGAGCAATTCCATATCTTCGGCTTCAATCAGAACTTCCACGCGAATACCGGTTACTCGAGTATTCTCTGGTCGTTTTGAATCTGCCGGATGGCGCGCCACCAAACCATCAGTAACGCCGCGCCGATCAGGATCAGCGCAGCCGTCAATCCCACCCAGATTCCGGCTGCTCCCCAATGCAGAGTGAAGCAAAGCGCGTAGCCCGCGGGCACGCCCACCGCCCAATAACCCAACAGATGCGCGATCATCGGCGAGCGCGTGTCGCCCAGGCCACGCAGCGCGCCGGTGGCCACGATCTGGAAGCCATCGAATAACTCAAAGAATGCCGCGATGCGCAGCAGCAGCGCGCCCATCGCGACCACCGCCGGATCGGGGATGAACGCCCTCACGATCGCGCCCGGCGCCAGCAGCATTGCCGCTGCGCACGCGCCCATAAACGTGGTGGAGAGCAACAAGCCGGTCCATCCCGCCGCCGACGCGCCCGCGAAATCCCGGCGGCCGATCGCCTGGCCCACCCGCACCGCCGCCGCCGAGCTGATCCCGAGTGGAACCATGAAATTGGTGGCGATCACTTGGACCGCGATGCTGTGCGCCGCCAGCGAAGCCTCGTCCAGCCGCGCCGCCCACACCGTCACCAGCCCGAACACCGACCCTTCAAACAGCATTTGCAGCGCCGCCGGAATGCCGAGACTCACTAGTTGCCGTATACGCGCCAAATCGGGCAACCACGACACCTGAAACAACAGATATCCCGATTTCCGTTCGTGCCACAACACCGCAGCCGCGCCAATCGCCATCATGGCGACGCGCGAAATGGTCGTCGACCAACCCGAGCCGACCAAACCCATCGCCGGCGCGCCCCAGTGTCCAAACATGAACGCCCAATTGCCCGCGATGTTCAGTAGATTTCCCGCGATCATCGCCGCCAGCAGTGGCTTCACCACGTTCGCCGCCTGCAGGTATCGCCGGAATGCCGCAAACAGAAGCAGCGATGGAATGCCCCACAAGAGAGCTTTCAGATAGGGCTCAAACTGCACAAACACGGCAGGATTCGCCCCCGCCGCGCCCACCACTGGGATCAATGCCAGCAGAATTGCGGTTACGGGCAGTGAAACCGCCACGCTCAGCCAGACGCCACTCACCAGGCTGCGCCGGCAATCGAGGGAATCGCCTGCGCCGAACGCCTGCGCCACCAGCGTATCCATGCCCAGCAGCATTCCGGTGCCGCACACCGCGATGGGATAGAAAAGCATGTTGCCCAGCGTGCCCGCGCCCACCGCAGTAGCGTTCAAGCGGCCGGCCATGATGGTGTCCACCACGCCCATCACCATCCAGCCGAGCTCGGCGACTGCGAGCGGCGCCGCGAGCCGCAACATCGGCCCGATTTCCTTGCGGATGCTCACCGGGCATTGCCCTTGGGGTGGGCCTTGGGATGAGCCTTGTCGTAAACCGCCATCAGGTCCGTCAACGCCACTTGGGTATATTTCTGCGTGGTCGAAAGGCGCGCGTGCCCTAACAGTTCCTGGATGGCGCGCAGATCGGCGCCGGCCGCGAGCAAGTGCGTGGCGTAGGCGTGGCGAAAACTGTGCGGATGAATCGAAGGATCGTCCGCCAGCGCCGTGGCGTAGAGCTTCACGATGCCGTGGATGCCGCGGACGCTGAGCCTGCGCTCGCGATGGTTCAGGAACACCGCGCGTTCGTTGCGAACGATCGGCCGCTCGTTCAAGTAGCGTTCCAATGCTTCAGTGGTCTTACCCGGCAGTGGAATCTGGCGCTCCTTGCGGCCCTTGCCGCGCACGCGAATCCAGCCCTCGGAGCGGTCGAGATCGTCGAGGTCGAGCCCCGCCAACTCGCTCACGCGGACGCCGCAGCCGTAGAGCAGCTCGAACATAGCGCGGTCGCGCGACGGGTAGGGTCTCTCCAGCCGGTTCGCCGCCACCCCGTCGATCAACGCGTTGGTCTGCTCGGCCGTCATGACTTCCGGCAGTTTCTTCGGCGCTTTGGGCGTGCGCGCCAGCCGCGCCACGTTCACTTCAATCACGCCCTCGCGCATCATGAACTGGAACAGGCTGCGCACCGCCGCCAGCTTGCGTTGAATACTGGAAGCGTTCAAGTCGCGCTTATAGAGCGACGCCATCCACTCGCGCAGCAGCAGGGAATCGACGGCGCGCGGCGCTGGCGGATCGAGATCCGGCGGCGACAGGTATTCGAGAAACTGCGCCAGATCGCTGGCGTACGCGGCGACGGTGTGCTCCGATGCGCCTTCGCGCGTCAGGTTGGAGATGTACGCGTCGATTTGCCGCGCCAACTCAGACATGGGCGTAGAGGTAGGAATTGAGCGCCTCTTGCGCGCGCCGGCACACCTCGGCATGCCGCGCTTTTTTGTCGCGCCGCAGCCGAAGGCGAGTCGCTTCATCGAGCTGCGGCAACAGGTCGAACGTGATGTTGGCGGGCTGATAGTCGTTCGCGTCCGCGCCCGCAATATAATGGCACAGCGATCCCAACGCGGTCTCGCGCGGCAGCGCGCGCGGCGTTTCTCCTTGCGCCAACGCAGCGGCATGCATGCCCGCCATCAGCCCCGTCGCGATGGATTCCACGTATCCTTCGACGCCCGAAATCTGACCCGCGAAGAATACTTCCGGGCGCGAGCGAAGCTGCAGCGACGGCGTCAGCAGGGCCGGGGCATTGATATAGGTGTTGCGATGAATCTGGCCGTAGCGCAGAAATTCCGCGCGTTCCAGGCCGGGAATCAGCCGCAGCACGCGCTGTTGCTCACCGAAGCGCATGTGATTTTGAAATCCAACCAGATTGAAGCTCTGCGCGCGCAGATTTTCCTGCCGCAGTTGCACCACGGCGTAAGGCCGCTTGCCGGTGCGCGGATCGTTCAAGCCCATGGGCTTCATCGGTCCGAAGCGCAACGTGTCGCGTCCGCGCCGCGCAATCTCTTCAATGGGCAAACACGCTTCGAAGTAGCAAACCGAATCCTCAGTAATATGCGCCGGAACGCTTTGCGCGGCCAGCAACTCGTCGACGAAACGTTCGTACTGTTCGCGGTCGAGGGGGCAATTCAAATAGTCGTCCGTGCCGTCGGTCGACTTTCCATAACGCGACGCCCAGTAGGCGATGTTCGTGTCGACCGTCTCTGCGTCCACAATCGGACTGATGCTGTCGTAGAAGAACAACCGCTCTGCGCCGGTCACCTGGGCGATCGACGCAGCCAGCGCATCGCTGGTCAACGGACCCGTGGCAATAATCACGATGCCATCTTCCGGAACGGAACTCACTTCCTCACGGCGGAGCTCAATCAGCGGGTCGCCTTCGATGGCCGCCGTTACTTCGGCGGCGAAGACGTCGCGATCAACCGTGAGCGCATGTCCGCCCGGAACGCGCGCTTTCTGCGCGGCGGTGAGCAACAGCGAATCCAGCCGCCGCAGTTCTTCTTTCAACAGCCAGGGCGCGCTCGATTCCTGCTCAGACTTCAGCGAATTGCTGCACACCAATTCCGCCAGCCGGTCCGTCTGATGCGCCGGCGTCGGACGCGCCGGGCGCATTTCGTAGAGCGTGACGCGCAAGCCACGGCGCGCCAATTGCCACGCCGCTTCCGTCCCCGCCAGGCCGCCGCCGAGAATATGGATGGGGACCGCCATGCTTAGGTCCCCAGAATTTGCTTCTCAAATAGGATCGCCGCGAGCCCCGCCGCGCACAAAAAGCTGCCGAACGGCAGTTCGTAACTGCCCGCATCCTTGCGCGTCACTTTGATGTACAGGAAACCCAAGACCGAGCCTGCCACCGACCCCATGATCAGCATCGTGAGCGCGCCGCGCAGCCCCAGGAACGCGCCCGCCATCGCGATCAGCTTCACGTCGCCGAACCCGAGCCCTTCTTTGTGCCGCACTTTTTCGTAGAGCGCGCCGCCCGCCCACAAAAAGAACGCCGGCACCGCAGCGCCGAACGCGGCCTCTATTACCGAGGCGGCAACGCCTTTCACGTCGAAGCCCATCAGCCACAGCAGCGATTGGCCGATGGTGTCCGGCGTTGGCACCAAGAGCGCGAACGCCAGCCCGACCACGATGCCGCCCTTGGTGAGTTCATCCGGCAGGATGCGTTCTTCCAAATCCGAAAACAGCAGCCCCACCAGCAGCGCGCTGAACACGCACATCTTGATTCCGAGCGCCGTGACGCCGTCCACGTAGATGAAGTAGAAGAAGAGCGCGGCGGTCATGAATTCCACTACCGGATATCGCACGGAAATGATCTGCTCGCAACGCCGGCATCGTCCGCCCAGCAGAACGTAGCTCAACAGCGGCACGTTGTCGTACCAGGAGATCATCTTTTCGCACCCGGGGCAGTGCGACCGCGGACGCACCACCGAGAGATCGCGCGGCCAGCGATAAATGCAGACGTTGAGAAAACTGCCGATCAGCAGGCCGAAGAGAAATGCGAGCGAGGCTTCAATCATAAAAGCATCTGTTCGTAAACTTCCATGTTACGGCGCACCATGTGATCTACGGTATAACGTTCGATAACTGCACGCCGTCCAGCGGCGCCTAATTTTTCCGCCAGGGCGCTATCTTCGGTTAATTCGCGAATGGCCGCCACGATCTCGTCCGCCGAATTCTCCACCAGCAGGCCGGTCTCGCGATGTTTCACGATTTCCGTCAGGCCACCCACGCGGCTCGCGATCACCGGCACGCCGGCAGACATCGCCAACAGCGCGCCCGACCCCAGGCCTTCGCTCTTCGTCAGGTAGACCAGCATGCGCGCATCGCGCAAATCGGTTTCGAGTTGCCGCGCTTCTTCCAGTTTCAATTCGGGCGCCACGCCATCCTTGCGCACCGCGATCACGCGCCTTCCATGCACCGGCTCGAGCAACGGCACGCCGTCGTACGCCACTGCGATTTTCTCCGCCGGAACGCCGCCTTCCATCAAAACCGATTTCACAAACTCCGAAACCGCGATGAACTGCGCCGGGCGCGCATACTTCCACCGCGAGCGCACGGGGAAAGCTACGCGCCGCGTGACCACCAGCGGACGCCCGGCGAACAAGCCTAACGTGTGCCCGCGCGCATCGTGCGCATGCGCCAGATCGTGTTCCCGCGCGGCAGCCCACGTGCGCGCGTAGCCGACGGGTTGCACTCGCCAGCCGCCGCGCAGCGCCGCTTCGAACATCGGCGACCCCGCGCACGCAAGCAGCGTGGATTCCACGCCTTTCGCGGCCAGCCCTTCTATCAGCCGGAGCGTCTGCCATTGGCCCCCGCGCATTCCTTCGCCGGCGTCGAGGTGCAGAATTCGCATCAGCTCATGTTTCTCGCTTTGGCGTATTTGAGGAAGGTGTAGAACGCGGCCATATACGCGATCGTCAAGCCTTCGCGCCCATCTAGAAACCCGCGCTGAAATACGAAGCTTTTGAGAAAGGTCCACGGCGGGTCCGCCATCACCCGCCACATCGGCACGGAAATCTTGCGCGCGGCGATCTCTTGCGCCGCGAGCGTGGTGTACCGCTCCATGGTCTTCACGTGCTCCGAGAGCGATTCGCAGGTGAAGTGTAAAATGTTGCTCTTCAGTTCGCCCACGCGCCCATCCACGCGCACGCTTTCATGCACGAAGTCGCCCACCCATCTGCCCTTGCGGCGGTCGTACAAGCGAATCTTGCGGTCCGGATACCAGCCCGAATGCAGAATCCATTTGCCCAGGTAATTCGCCAGCCGCGGCATGGTGTACCCGTAGAATTGCGGACCGGGATCGGCTTTCTTGAGCGTCCAGATCTCCGCTTCGAGCGCTTCGCTCAAGGCTTCGTCCGCATCGAGCGAAAGAATCCAATCGTGCGAGGCCTGCTCCGCCGCCCAATTCTTCTGCCCGGAATATCCGCGCCATCCGGCCTCGAAGACGCGCACGCCCAGGTTTTCCGCCAGTTCCACGGTGCGATCGATAGAGCCGCTATCCAGAATCAGAATCTCATCGCAGCAGCGCAGGCTCTCGATGGCACGCGCGATATTACGCTCCTCGTTGAGCGTGATAATGGTCGCGGTGATTTTCATGCACGCTCAAATGCCGCCGCTGATGATTGGCGCGTAGCTGAAACACAGCGCGAAGACCGCGAGCGCCGCCCATCCCAAACGTCTCCGTTCAGGGCCGAGATCGGCCGCATCGTAAATCGAAGGATGCCGCCGGCCCACCAGTAACAGCACCGCGCCCCAAAAGGCCCAGCCAAACCAGAAGACGCCCAGCGGCAACATGGCCACGGCGAGCGCTTTCGAAACCAGCTTGTGACGCCGCGGGAAGAACGAATACAAAATGTGGCCGCCGTCGAGTTGTCCGATCGGGAGCAGGTTCATGGCGGTCATGAACATGCCCACCCACGCGGCGCGCGCCACCGGATGCAGGTAGAGATCGGCCACCCTCACGCCCGGAAAAACCGCGCTGCTCATTAACCACTGCAGCGTCGAGCATCCGAACTGCAAGTCACCGTGATGCGCGATTCCGGGAATCACCTTGGAAAACGCGAGGCCGATCGCCAGCGCCGGCAGAATGAAGACGAACCCCGCCAACGGCCCGGCCGCGCCGATATCGAACAGCACTCGCTTCGAGTAGATGGGCGCCCGCACGCGGATGAATGCGCCGAAGGTTCCCAAACCGGGAGAAGGCAAAAAGTAGGGCAGGCTGGCATCCACCCCATGAACCATCGCCGCGATGTAATGGCCGAATTCGTGGGCCAGCAGAATCGCCATCAATGTCAGCGAGAACGGGATGCCGCCCAGGAACATCGCAGGATGATGCCAGAACAGCAGATACAGGTCGGGGCTATGTTCCAGGTCGAACGGGACGTTGTGCGCGAAATCGTATTGCATGGCCGCGCCCACGGCCGTCGTGCTGGCAAGCGTCGCCAGAAACAGCAGCGCATACAGCCAGTAGCGTTCGCGCCGCTGCGGAAAGGAAACCTCAATAGGCTCGGCGTTCCCCGCTCCCAGTTGCGTGGGAACGGAGAAAGGCGCCGGCGAAAAGTCCCGGGATGCCACGATGAAGCCGCGTGCAGCGGTCTACTGCAGCGTCTGTAACTCCTTACCGGGCTTAAAGCGCACGGCCTTTCCAGGGGGAATGGAAACCTCGGCGCCGGTGCGCGGGTTGCGTCCAATTCCGGTCTTCCGCGGTTTCACGTTGAACACGCCAAATCCGCGCAGTTCGATGCGGTCGCCCTGTTCGAGCGCGCGCTTCATGCTCTCGAAAACGGTCTCCACTGCCATCTCAGCTTTGGTCTTCGTAATGCCGGTGCGGTTCACGACTTCGTTAATAATATCCAGCTTGATCAAAACACCCTCCTCCGCCGAGCGCTTCGTGTGCGGCCGTTTCCCATTAGTCAACCATATGATAAGATTGAATTTATACTCATGTCAAGAGAGGGCGCTCGCCATCGCGAGACCGCCGTTTCCAGCGAGGACTTCCGCCGTGCCTGCGGACGCTTCGCGACCGGCGTCGCTATCGCAGGCGTAACCGATGTCAACGGCGTTCCGCACGGGCTCACGGTCAACTCGTTTTCCTCCGTTTCGCTCGAGCCGCCGCTCATTCTCATTTGCCTCGGCCACGCCATTGCGGCCATAGACGCCTTTCGCGAGGCTACCCACTTTGGATTGAGCGTGTTACGCGAAAACCAGCGCGCCATTTCCGAACGCTTCGCCGCCCCGATGGACAACCGTTTCGAATCCCTCGCCTGGCGTCAGGGAAAGACCGGCGCCCCATTGCTCGATGGCGTACTCGCGCAGATCGAATGCGAAACGGTGCGCCGCTTCAGCGCCGGCGATCACGATATTTTCATTGGAAAGATGATTGCGACCACAGTGGAGGAGGGGGAACCCTTAATTTATTTTGCGAGCGATTATCGAAGACTGCAATAGCGGTCTTTAGGCGCGTTTTCGCGCCTCCGCCCTGGCCGCAATCGCGAGCAGCCCGCGAAGCGCATCATTGACCGATTTGGAATCGGGAAACGCGTCGAGCAGTTCCGGCTCGAGGAGAATGACATTCGTGCCCCGGCGAAACTGATCCGCGTACTTGCCGCGAACGCCGCGGGAGAAATCGTACTCGACCCTCGTTTCCGGGGCGGTCCGTTTAGACGGGCGTTTCTTCGTCGTTGCGTCTTTCACGCGTCGTCCTTTCATGCGCCGCCTTCCCGTTTCCTCCCCCAGATCCAGTAAACCGGCGCGCCCGCCGCGATCAGCAACGTCCCGACAATCGCCGGGCCCGGCGTTGCGATCAGCGTGTTCAGCACGAACCCGATCGCGACTGCCACAAACAGCACCAGCGTCACCGGGTATCCCCACATCCGGTACGGCCGCGGCAAATCCGGACGCCGCACGCGCAGAATAATCACTCCGGTCGCGGTGAGCCCGTAGAAAAGCCACGCGGCATACATCGCATAGGATGCCAGCGTCTCATACGTGCCCGTCAGCGTGAGCAGCACCGACCACGCGCCGAACAGAGCGATCGAAACGTACGGCGTCTTGTAGCGCGGATGGATGCGCCCGAAGATCGGCAGGAACATTCCGTCGCGCGCCTGCGCAAAGAAGATGCGCGGCGCGGTCATTGTCCAACCGTTCATCGATCCCGTGATCGAAATCAGAATGGTCGCTGCCAAAAACGCGCCGCCCGCCGGCCCCAGCGTTCGCTCGGCCACCAGCGCGCCCACGCGGTCCGCCCCTGCGATCTGCGGAATGCTCAGCACCCGCAGATACGCCACGTTCGCCAGAACGTAGACCACAATCACCGTGCCCAGTCCCAACGCCAATGCCAGCGGAAGATTGCGTTTCGGCTGCTTCATCTCGCCCGCAACGAAGCTGAGCGCCACCCAGCCGTCATAAGAGAGCACGCAGGCGATCATTGCGATACCGAAATGGGACAGCGAAAACGGTCCCGGCGCGGGCGATGGCGCCGCCTTCGCGCCGCTCCAGAACGCGCTTCCGATCAGCACCAGCAATCCCGCCAGCTTGATCGCGGTGAATAGCTTCTGTACTGTCGCGCCCGCCGTGACGCCGCGATAATTCACCATCGTCACCGCGACTATCAGCGCCACCGCCGCGCCCTTGGCCATCATGGGCGTGAGCGGAATGAAGTAGGAGAGGTACGTTGCGAACACGATGCCGAGCCACGCCACTGACGCCGTGAGCACCACGAAAAAGTAAGCCCATCCGCAAAGAAACGCCCACAGCGGCCCGTAGATTTCACGCAGATAGACGTACTGCCCGCCCGTTGCCGGAAAGATCGTGCCCAATTCCGCATAAGCCAGCGCGCCGAAGAACGAGAGCACGCCGGTAAAGATCCACGCGCCGATAACTGTGGCCGAGGAATCCAGATTTCGCGCCACCAGATTCGGCACCAAAAAGATGCCGGAGCCGATGATCGTGCCGGCCACGATGGCGATTGCATCGATCAAACGCAACTGGCGCGGCAACTCCGCGGGCGAAGACATCTGCTCATCATGGCACACTGAATTCGTGGCGGAGAGTGAAATCCTGACGCGTCCCGCGCCGCTGGCGGACGAGCGTGCGCCCTATGGCGAGGCCCCCAGCCAGTTCGTCGATTTCCGCTATCCCGCCTCCGGTGGCCCGCTCGTCGTGATGATCCACGGAGGCTTCTGGCGGGTGCGCTACGATCTCACACACGCGGGCCACCTGTGCGCCGCGCTGACGCGGGCCGGATACCTCACCGCCAATCTCGAATACCGTCGCGTCGGCGAACCCGGCGGCGGATGGCGCGGCACGTTCGACGACGTGGAAGCGGGCGTGGAGTTCGCTTGCCGTCACACCGGCGCGAAAGACGCCATCGTAATCGGACATTCAGCGGGCGGGCACCTGGCGCTGTGGCTGGCATCGCGCCCGCCGCGGGTCGCGGGCGTCATCGCGCTAGGTGCGGTGGCCTCGCCGCGCCTCGCTTACGAACAGAACCTGAGCAACGGCGCCGCTGCCGAACTACTGGGCTCGCCCGGCGAATTTCCCGAGCGCTACGCCTTCGCCGATCCCTGCGGCCTCGCTGCCTCCGTACCGCGCATCTTGGTTCACGGCGCCGCGGACGACATCGTCCCGATCGAACATAGCCGCGCGTATGTGAAAGCGCAGGGCGGGGAACTGGTAGAAATATCCGGTGGCGACCACTTCGTCGTCGTTGAGCCGGAAACGGTTCTGCCGCAGGTCCGCAAGCTTCGCCCGCTGTCGTGAGATCGATGTCCCGGCCGTCGGACGTTCAATCCTTCTGGATCATCACTTCGGTCGACTTCACAACCACCCTCACCGCATCGCCCTTCTTCAAGCCGAGTTCCTCGGCGCTGTTGCGCGTGATCACGCTTTCGATGAGATTGTCGCCCACCCGCACGGTCACGTGGGCCATGATGTCGCCGACTTGTATTTCTTCGACCGTGCCGGGCAGTTGATTTCTGGCAGAAAGTCCCATGCTGTTGTTGTATCAGGAATCCTGGCGGTTCTACGATGAAATGGTTCACGCATGGCTGTTAACAACGACCTCTATAACCGCACTGGTGACATTTGGTGGGACGAAAACGAACAGCTTTCCATGCTGCGGACCATGGTCAACCCGGCACGGTTCGGCTTTTTTCGCGAAGCGCTCTCACAGCGCGCGTCAAACGGCCGGCTCAAGCTTCTCGATATCGGCTGCGGCGGCGGGCTCTTATCCGAAGAATTCGCGCGCTGGGGTCAAGCCGTAACGGGTATCGATCCTTCCGGTAATTCCATCGCAACCGCCCGCACGCACGCGGAGCGCTCCGGCCTGGACATCGAATATGTAGTCGCGGGCGGTGAGCGAATTCCGTTCGCGAATGAAACCTACGACGCTGTCTTCTGTTGCGATGTGTTGGAGCACGTAACCAAGCCTATCGATGTGATTCGCGAAGTTGGGCGCGTTTTGAATAGCGGCGGACTCTTCCTCTACGACACGATCAACCGCACCTGGCGCAGCAAACTGGCTATCGTCAAAGCTTTTCAGGAATGGAAATGGACCAGTTGCGCCCCTCCGGATCTCCACGCCTGGCCTAACTTCATCAAGCCATCTGAGCTTCGCGAAATGATGACATCGGTGAGCCTGGAGAATCGCTCCACCATCGGCTTGAAGCCATCGGCCACTATCCTCGAGTGTCTGCGCCAGATGCGAAAACGGAAGCGCGGAGAAATCACTTACGGCGAACTCGGGCGCCGCATGCGAATGGCGGAGTCGAGAGATCTCTCGCTATCTTACATGGGCTATGCGGTGAAGATTGTCTGAACGCGCTATCGAAGCCCGATGCTGCGCAGCAGAAAATATTCGTTCACGGGATGCTCGTCGGTGATCGGCGGTTGAGACGGGTCTTGCGCAATCAGATCGCCGAGGCGCTTCTCGCCGGCCAACACGCGGTCCATCATTTGGGGCGGCGTCGTGCCCTCGTCTTCCCACTCGATCAAGTCCGCAGCCGCGCGCTGAGGCAGGCGCGAGGCCAGCTCGGCGCCGGTCGGAAACGGGAACGGTTCCATGCGCCCGAGGAAATGGATGCCCCAACCTTCGATGGATTCGAACGTCCGCACGTAAGGAAAAGCCTCGTGGAAGGCGCGGGCGATGGATGCCAGCGTGCTCGCATCGCCGCCCGGATACCAGACCTGCACGATTCCGCCCGGGCGCAACCGCGGTTTCATGATGGCGTAAATCTGGCGCGAATAGAGCAGTCCTGAGGTGGGCGCGCTGATAGGGGGCGGCGGATCGACCGCGATGACGTCGTATTGATCGGCGGAGCGTTCCAGGAAGCGGCGGCCATCGTCAATGATCATGTGCGCGTGCGGCGATTGGAACAGCGCTGGGCCGTCCTCGTGAAAGTAGCCGAAGAGTTTGGGGACGCTGGGGATCAACTCGACCGCTGTGGTGTCGAGGTCCCACGACATCATCGAGCGGAACGTGGTGCCCATGCCGAAACAGATCACCAGCACCTTCTGCGCCGGATGGCCCAGCAGCGTGAGCGGCAGGTGCGCCATCACCTTGGTGATGGGCGTGAGCACCGTCATGCCGGTGCCGTTCACGAGGATGCGCTTGTTCATGTCTTCACCGGTGGCGATCACGGTGGCGGCATAATCGCGCATCTCCACGCGCTGCGGGAAAGTGGCGCCGTAATCTTCCGTCACCGCCAACAGCAGAATTGCCGCGGCGGCGCAGGCGGCAAACAGACCCTTTCGATTCACGGGACCGAACGCCCTGCTGAATCCGATGGCGAACAGCGGGAGCGCCGTGAGAAATAGCGCCCAGTGTTCGCTGACGAACGGCAAAATGCAGAAGCCGGAAACCAGCGGACCGAAGATCGAGCCGAGAACGTTGACGGCATAAGCGCGGCCGGCGCGATCGGGATCGCCCGACGACCAGCGGTCGACCAGCATCGGCGTGAGAAAGCCGGCGAGCCCGCTGAACAGGGTAACGCCGAGGCCCGCGCGCAACGCTCCGAACAGGAAGCCGCCGACGGTGTAGTGTTCGCCGGTGAGCGGAAGGCGCGGATCGGCGAACAGCAGTGGCAGGAGCGACGCGATTCCGATGACGATCCATGCGAGATCGTTGCCCTTGCCGCGGCGGCGGTAAAGAAACGACCCGGTGAAGGTCGCGGCGAGATACATCGCGAGAATCGCGGCGAAGGCGTAGACGACGTTGCCCAGATAGACGGTGAACTCGCGGATCCAGATCACTTCCATCGCCATACTGCACAGGCCGGTGGCGAAGAGCAGCCAGAGAATGCCGCCGCTGTTCTCGATGGCGCTGACGGGCGCGTGCTGGACAGGTTCACCGCCGGCTTCAGCCGCCACGCGGGAGCTGAGAGCGAAGATCGAGAGCGCCAGCAGCGCGTTCATCGCGCTCGCGATGTGTAGCACGCCGTAGAATCCGAAGAGTTCGATCAGGATGAACGCGGGGATAATCGTGCCTGCGATGGCGCCCATCACATTGGCGAGGTACAAAAAGCTGAAGGAGTGCTCGGACGCGCTGGGGCGCATGCGGCGAATGGCCGCCATGGCGAACGGGAAGGTGCAGCCCATGCAGGTACACCACGGCAGGAGCGCGAGCGACACCCAGGCGCTCGAACCCAGATAGTAGAGCGACGAACCCCAGGCCAAACCCCCGCCGGAATCGCGCAGTAGACGGTAGCCGAAATCGATGGTGGCCGGCGCCGCGAAAGCGGAGACGCCAATCAGCAGTTCGAGGAAACCGTAGAGGCGAAGCGCCGCGGCAGGTGAAGAACTTTGGGTGCGGCGCATCCATTTGCCGCCCAGCCACGAGCCCAGCCCCAACCCAGCCATGAATACCGACAGCACGATCGAGACCATGGGCGTGGTGACGCCGAATTTAGCCATGCTGAGGCGCAGCCAGATCACTTCATACACCAAGCTGCAGAAGCCGGAAACGAAGAAAAACCCAAAGAACCAACGCGAGTGTTTCATGTTCGAAAATCGGTGTCGCGAATCGGCGTGACCTTTTACAGTAGAGGAGTGAGTGCATCGAATTCAAGTTTGGCTCTTTCCGCGGCCTTTCGCGGGCCGCTCGAAGCCGCGTTGCGGCACGCGCTGGCGCATCTCGAAAACCTCGATACGGCGCCGGTCGCGCCCACCGTACCGCTCGAAACGTTGCGGCCCAGGATGGCGCGCGCGCTGACCGAGGAAGGCGTCGCGGCCGAGCAGGTGATCGCGGATTTAGTGAGCGATTCCGCGGGTGGAATCGTGGGCTGCGCGGGCGGCCGGTTCTACGGATGGGTGATGGGCGGTTCGGTTCCCGCTGCTTTGGCGGCAGACTGGCTCACTTCGACGTGGGACCAGAATGCCGGCATTTACGCCAGCGGACCCGCTGCGGCGCTGGCCGAGGAAATTTCCGGCGCGTGGCTGAAGGAGTTGCTCGGCATTCCGGAGCGTGCGAGTTTCGCGTTCGTCACCGGATGCCAGATGGCGCACGTCACTTGTCTCGCGGCGGCACGGCATGCGGTGTTGGAACGCGCCGGATGGAATGTGGAAGACCGTGGGCTCGCGGGCGCTCCGGCGATTCACGTGGTCGCCAATCGCGAACGCCATGGCAGCGTGAAGCGCGCCGTACGGTTGCTGGGGATCGGCTCAGATAACTTGATCGGGCTCGATACCGATGAAGACGGAAGGCTCAACGCCAACGCGCTGGAACAGGCGCTCGCGGCGGCAGTGGGAACGCCGTGCATCGTCGTGCTGCAAGCCGGCGAGCTCAACACCGGCGTGTTCGACGACTTCGAGCGTCTGATCCCCATCGCGCGGCGGCATGGCGCCTGGGTGCATGTGGATGGGGCATTCGGCCTCTGGGCGGCGGCCACGCCGCGCTTCCGCCATCTGACCGCGGGCGCCGGTGCGGCCGATTCGTGGGCGACCGACGGGCACAAGTGGCTCAACGTGCCCTACGATTGCGGCTATGCTTTTGTGGCGGAGCCGCAGGCGCAGCGCGCGGCCATGTCGTATCAGGCTTCGTACCTGGTGTTCGACAGCGCGGCGCGTGACCAGATCGATTGGAATCCGGAATGGTCGCGGCGGGCGCGTGGGTTTGCCACCTATGCCGCGATTCGCCAACTGGGGCGGCGCGGCATCACCGCAATTGTGGAGCGCTGCTGCGATCATGCGCGCGCGATCACCCTGGGAATCGGCGGGTTGCCGGGAGCGGAGATCTTGTGGACCCCGGTGATCAATCAGGGCCTGGTGCGGTTCCTCGACCCGCGCGGCGAAGATCACGATACGCGAACTGACGAGGTAATCGCGGCGTCGCAGGCATCGGGCGAAGTATTCTGCGGCGGCGTCACGTGGCACGGCAAACGCGCGATGCGCATCAGCGTCTGCAACTGGATGACGTTAGAGCGTGACGTAGAACGCGTGATTGCGGCATTCGCGCGGATTCTGCGAAGCTGAAATTGTGTTCACGGGAATTGTCGAAGAATTAGGCGAAGTGGCGGCGTGCGGTTCGCGGCTGACGGTGCGCTGCGCGAGCGTGCTTGAAGACCTGGCCGAAGGGGCGAGCATCGCGGTGAATGGCGTGTGCCTGACTGCGGTGGATTTGCGGCCGGACGGTTTTTCGGCGGATCTTGCGCCGGAAACGCTACGCCGCAGCAACTTGGGCGACCTGCGCGTTGGCTCGCGCGTCAATCTGGAACGGCCGGTTACGCCCATGGCGCGGCTGAGCGGCCACATCGTGCAAGGCCACGTGGATGGCACGGGTGAACTCGCCGGCCTGGAACCGCTGGGCGACGGAAACTGGTGGCTGCGCGTGCGCGTCCCGCCCGAGTTGGATCGCTACCTGGTGTTCAAAGGATCGATTGCGATCGATGGCATCAGCCTCACGATCGCGGCGCTCGAAGGCGACGAACTCTCGGTGGCGATTATTCCGCACACGTACGAGCACACCACGTTGGCCGGTTACTCGCCAGGCGCGCGTTTGAATCTCGAGTGCGACATCCTCGCCAAGCACGTGGAAAAACTGCTAGCCGCGAATCGATAGTCGACCTTACGGCGTCGTGCAGAGGCTCGCTCAGAGCCGTCCGTAATAAACGCGAGTTTCGTATTCCATGACCACTTGGCCGTTTTGCGCGTGAGCCCCGAACAAGCTGTGTAGCGCGGCGATCATTGCTTCGTAGGCGTCGTCACCGGGCTTGGGCGCCCAGGACGAGGAGTCGAGGCGCGCGCGGAGTTTTTGTTCGTCGAGGGTTTGCGGGTTTGAAATCTTGTCCAAACGCCATGCGGAATTACCGAAAAAAGCGTTGAATTCTGCATCGGCCGGGTGCTGCCTTTCGCGCGCATACCGGTTCTGTAGGTCTTCGTGTTCGGCCATAAAGCCGGGAGAGATGCAGCGCTCGTTCCAGATCAGCGCCACATATCCGGCGGCCTTGAGAATACGAAGGAACTCTGCGCGTGCAGCGGCGGGCTCAAACCAATGGAACGCTTGGGCGGCGGCGACAAGGTTCACCGAAGCATCGGGGAGGGTTGTGGCTTCGGCGCGTCCATTGACGCTGTGAAATCGGGGATAGCCTTCGAGAGCGCGCTCGCCGGCGGTGCGCATGTCGAGATTGGGCTCGACCGCAAAAACCTCGCAGCCGAATTCGAGGAACAATCGCGAGAGCAGGCCGGTCCCGCTGCCGATATCGGCGACAACCGAAGACCGCGTCAATCCGCACTCGCGTTCGAGCAGAGCCGCGAGCGTCGGCGGATAACCCGGACGGCCGCACGCATAGGCTTCGGCGCGCGAAGAGAAGCGCTCCGCGGGGGCAAGATCCATAAGCCGATCATAGTAGAATCACGCCATGAACCGGCAGCCCCACGTTGTGGTCGTTGGCAGCGCGAATATCGATCTCACCACGTTCACCGACCAGTTTCCGCGCCCCGGCGAAACGATTTTCGGGCGCGCGTTTCAACTCGGGTTCGGCGGCAAAGGCGCGAACCAGGCGGTGGCGGCGGCGCTCTGCGGCGCGCGCGTTTCGATGGTGGCGCGCGTGGGCGACGATCTGTTCGGCCCGGCGACGGTCGAGAATTTCAAAGCGAAGGGCGTCGATGCCAGCCACGTTTGGATTACGAAGGGCCAATCAAGCGGCGTGGCCCCGATCTTCGTCGATAGCGCAGGACAGAACCGCATCCTGGTAGTGAAAGGTGCGAATGACGCGCTGTCGCCGGTCGACATCGACGCTGCCGCGCCGCTGTTGAAGACCGCGGACTGCATCGTAATGCAGCTCGAGGTGCCAGTGGAGACGGTCTACTACGCGCTGCGCTTCTCTCGCGACAACGGAATTCGGAGCATCTTGAATCCGGCGCCGGGACAGCGGCTGGATACGCAGCGGGCATCGAATGCGGATTACCTGATTCCCAACGAGACGGAAGCCGAGACGATCGCGGAAATGCCCGTGCGCAATCTCGAGGAGGCCCGCGCCTGCGCCCGGCGCTTGCTGGAAGCCGGATATCCGCGCGTGGTGATCACGTTGGGCGCGAATGGCGCCTTGGCCGCAAGCGGCGCCGGGATGGAACATGTGCCGCCGCACCGCGTGGAGCCGGTAGACACCACCGGCGCCGGCGACGCCTTCATCGGCAGCTTCGCGTGTTTTCTGGCCGGTGGGGTGTCAGAGAGGGAGGCCATCGCGCGCGCCAATGTTTACGCGGCGCTGTCGACCTTGCGAGTGGGGACGCAGATGTCGTTTGCTACACGGGATCGATTTGACGAGGTGTGGGCAGGGCGGTAGGGCGCGCCAGTCTATTGGCAACGCCAGGTCAAAGTTGCATCCGCGCGCTAGAGCAGGGTGCGAAGGTCGCCTTGTCGGTGGGCTGTTAGTGCTTAGACCGCTGCACGAAGATCCGCTGCATCAACGATCTTTCCCAGATCTTCATATACCTGCCGTTGGAGCTCTTCCACGCTGTTGAACTGATATACGAGGTGGTCTTTCAGTATTCGTGCCTTAAGATCATCCAACTTTTTCTTGTTCGACGGATCCTGTTCGATATCGCCGACCTTCACCGTTGCGTCTTCACGCATCACATACAGCAACATCGGTTTATTGCTTATTTTAGCTTCGGCGTACTCGAGTTCGGTCATCGACAGCCCCGTCCCGGGATCGATCGAGCCATATCTAACGCCGAATATCCCAAGATAAACATCTGCCTTCCGGACCTCCTCGACAATTTTGGTCGCTGGAGCCGAATGGCTTGGGTCAGCACCAAAATGCTCCATCCCGCGAAAGAGAAGATCTCGTCTGGCGATCTCGTCTTTGACAGCTGCCCTGTGTTGAACAAGGTCGCGGTAGGTTGAACTGACAAAGACGGTTTTCAGCGTTGCTCTCTCGGCGACATGCTCGCCGGAGTCGGATCTCAGGGTACTAAGTTCCCGGAGATAACCCAATCTAAGTTCTTCATTTTGTCGGAGCCTTTCCTTCGCCGTTGCCGCCTGCGCTCGGTTGTCAGCCGCCAATGCCGAGATGAGATCTTCTTCGATCTTCAGACGGTACTCTTCTAACGAACCAATGAGCTTGCTCAAGCCGTGCAGACGTCGCGACCTGATGTCTTGCCAACTAGTATCTTCGACATGAGGTGCTGCCGCGGGACGCAATTCGACATTCGCCTCTTGTGCGTGTTCCAGGGTTGGGACCATGCGGGGCACGCGCGCCGCGCACTCTTCGAAAAACCTTACGAACTCCATCGGAGTCATCCGGCTGTAGCGGTCTAGTAAGTAAACGGTAATATCGACAGATCGATCAAAACTACTTGCCTGATCACAAATTGACGCGGCCATTTCCGAGGCCGCTTCTTCAAAACTGAAGCCCGCGGCCCCCGTCCCGATGACCGGGAACGCGATCGAGTCGAGGTTCAGCGCGATTAGCAATTGCAAACACCGCTTGGTCGTTTGGCGAATGACTTGTTTTGGATCCACGCTCTCAGTTGGCGGCCCAATAGTGACCGCATGGAAAATGTATTGTGCGCGCAAACTGCCGGCGGTCGTCACTACAACATCGGCCAAAGCTGCAGGAACCCGCTTTGCGGCATCGAGAGCAATAGCATTGCCTCCCGCCGCAAGAATTGCAGCAGATACCCCTCCGCCCATGCTGAGGTAGTAGTCATCAGAGCTCACCAGTACCTGCGCGTTAGACGTGGTAAGATCGCCGAACTGGAGCGTCAGACGGCACCTTCCATATCGGTAGGAACGGCTAACGACGGCTTTTGACATCGTCGGGATTTTAACATCCTTTGTATCCAGACTCGATAGGTGATATATGATGATTCGGGCCAGACGGCCTCGCGAACGGCGGGCAGCACTCCGAGCACGACAAATGCGCCAGCGCGATATGACGAAGAGATCCCAAACGCTTAGCCCCCTGACCACATCCCAACGTCGCCAACTCGCAGTTCTCGCGTCCATGCCGACAACAAGATCGACTATTCGGACATTCCGCCGCTTACAGAACGATTCTGGCAGAACGCGCTTCGCAATCCCTTTATCGCCCGGTGAAGCAGCAACTTACCGTGCGGTTGGACGCGGACGTGGTCGCATGGTTGCGCAAGCAAGGGAAGGGATATCAGACCAGGCTTAACGGCCTCTTGCGGAGCGCGATGCTGAAAGATCTTAAGAAAAGCGCCTGATTTTGGCGGTTAGCATTTCAGGCCGACCGCCGGGCCAGGAAGACCCAGCCACCATGTGCACCAGTGTGGTGCGCTTGATACCATAAGGACATGAACAGGCGACCGAAGGCGCAGCCCCGGAAGACGTCGTCCGTTCGCCAGAGCGTTACCATTCCCGCGCAATTGGCAGTCGAAGTCGGGCGTGTCGCCAAGAAACGGCATCTTACGATGAGCCGTGCGCTAGTTGTGCTTGCTCAGCGCGGAGTGGAAGCCGAAGCGGCTTCGCGCGATCATCTCAATACGACATACAGACGCTTCATGGCTGAAGACGATCCGCAGCGCAAGGGTGAAGCGGGACAGGATCTGATCCGGGCGATCTTCGGGGAAAACGCGATTGCCGACGATCCGATTCGCTAGCCTTCCCCGCCCAGTTTGGGAACATATTCTGGCGCGTGTGGCGGAACGCCGGATATCTCTCCGTGAACTTCAGCGATTACAAGATTGGGTTCAGTCCGGTCCATCCGCCCCCGAGGGCGACTGGTACAAGGACTTTGGGTCATTCATCATTTGCGGTTCTGGCGAGTTGCCGAAAACCGTGCTGACGGGGGATATGACGCCCTTTGGGACCCGAATCGAGTAGCAGGCCCGCAGACTTCTCCTACGCCCTACCCCGCGCCCCATCCACAATCCGCAGAACTCCGGCCGGATTGCCATCGTGCAGTTCTTCGGGCAGCACCGCCTCCGGCGCATCCTGGTAGCAAACCGCGCGGACAAACCGATCAATCGCGCGCGCGCCAACCGACGTGCTGCGGCCGTCGGACGTCGATGGATACGGTCCGCCATGCACCAACGCCTGACATACCTCGACGCCGGTTGGATAGCCGTTGAACACAATGCGGCCGACGCGGGTTTCGAGCGCGGCGATCAGCTTGGCGCAATCGGCTTCGTCGCCGGGAGCGTAATGGATCGTAGCGGTGAGGTTGCCTTCCATGGTCCGCGCGAGTTCAAGGGCCTGGTCGATGCCGTTGTAGCGCACCAGGATCGACGCCGGGCCGAACATCTCTTCAGAAAGCTCCGGGGTCTTGAGGAACGCTTCGGCGCCGACTTCAAACAGCGCGGCCGAAGCGCGGTGGGCGGTGGAATCGGCAACCGCCACGGTGCGCACGCGCGTGTCGCCGGAACGTGCGCCTACCGCGGCGGCGTAACTCTTGAGAATATGCGCGTTCAACATCGCGGCGGGCGCGGTGGCGCGCAATTTTTCACCTAATTCGGCGGCCATGGCATCGCCGGCTTCGCCCTTGGGCGCGAGCACAATGCCGGGATTGGTGCAGAATTGACCGACGCCGAGCGTGATGGAACCGTGCAGGCCGGCGGCCAACTGCGCGCCGCGCTGGGCGAGCGCGTTGGGCAGAATAAAGACCGGGTTGACGCTGCTCATTTCGGCGTAAAACGGAATCGGCTCGGGGCGCGATTGCGCGATTTGCAGCAGCTTCAATCCTCCGCCGCGCGAACCGGTGAAGCCGCCGGCTTTGATGGCAGGATGCCCCACCAGCGCCTGCGCTACATCGTGGCCCTCCGTGAACAATAGCGAGAAGACGCCTTCGGGCATGCCGGTTTGCTCTGCCGCATCGCGAATCGCGGCGCCGCACATTTCCGCCGTGCCTAGATGCGACGAATGCGCCTTCACAATCACTGGACATCCAGCGGCGAAGGCCGATGCTGTGTCGCCGCCCGCAACGGAAAACGCGAGCGGGAAATTGCTGGCGCAGAAAACCGCCACCGGACCCAGCGGACGCAGCATGGAGCGCATGTCGGGCTTGGCAGCAGGCTTGCGATTCGGATCGGCGCGATCGATGCGCGCATCCACCCAGGAACCTTCCTCGACGATCCCGGCAAAGAACCGCAACTGGCCCGTGGTCCGGCCGAGTTCGCCGCGCACGCGCCCTTCGGGTAGCGCGGATTCGGCCATCACGCGGTGAACCAGCGCATCGCCCAAACCTTCAAGGTTCGCCGCGATCTGCCGCAAGAAAGCTACGCGGCGGGCGCGTGGTAGCGCACGATATTCGGGAAACGCGGCGCCGGCAAGCTGCGCGGCGGTTTCAAGCTCGGCCACGGTGGCGCCATGAAATTCGCCGTCGAGGCGCTCGCCGGTAGCGGCATTGACTGCGTGGAAGGGTTTACCCGAGGCCGCGCCGCGGCGGCGTCCGATGATCGATGTGCCTTGAAGATCCATAGTTTGTGTATGCGCTTTCATGGCCACTGGAGCGTGGTTTCGGAGTATGATGACAGTTCTTGGATGCGCTCACTGACCAGTAAGGTTCATCTTCGCATATCGCTCGCGTTCCTTTGCGGGGCCGTGGCGTTTGCCGATACTTATCCGCGACAGGCGGGGATCGATGCCCTCCATTACGTCTTTCGATTGACGCTCACCGACGCGTCGGACGAGATCTCGGGCGAGGCCACCGCCGACTTGCGCTTCGTCAAAGACGGCGTGACGCAATTCTGGCTCGATCTCGCGTCGGTGGCCGATGGGCGCGGCATGACGGTGTCCTCGGTGACCTCCGGCGGCGCGGCCCTGACGTATAAACACGAGAACGACCGGCTCACCATCACGCTGCCCGCTGCGCCGAAGGCCGGCGAGCGGCGGCAGTTCACGGTCGCCTATCACGGCGTGCCCAAAGATTTCGGACGCGCGGCGGCGGGTCTTTCCATCCGCAACAACAAATACGGCGAGCGAACCTTCTTCAGCCTGAACTGGCCGGATCGCGCGCGCCAGTGGCTGCCGATGATCGATCATCCTTCCGACAAAGCGACTAGTGAGTTCTTGATTACGGCTCCCACCAAGTATCAGGTGGTGGCGAACGGGCTCCTGCAAGAGGAGCGCGACTTGGGCGACGGCCGGCGGCTGACGCATTGGAAGCAATCCGTGCCGATTTCGTCGTGGCTGAATGCGATTGGCGTAGCGCAATTCGAGGCGCACCATGCGGGGACCGTGCGCGCCATTCCTCTGCAGACCTGGGTGTACCACCAGGATGCCCAAGCCGGCATCGTGACCTTCGAAGAGCCGGCGCGGAAAGCGCTCGAGTTCTACATCGATCACATCGGGCCCTATTCCTACGAGAAACTGGCCAGCGTGCAGGCGGCGGGCCTGGGCGGCGGTACGGAGCACGCCAGTGAAGTCTTCTACGGCGAGGCGTCGGTAACCGGACGTCCGGCGACGGCGCTGGTTGCGCACGAAGTGGCGCACCAGTGGTTCGGCGACGCCGTGACGGAAAAAGATTGGGACGACGTTTGGCTCAGCGAGGGCTTCGCCACCTATTTCACGCTGCTTTCGACCGAGCATTACGAGGGCCGGGATGCTTTTGTGGCCGGCTTGAAGCGCAGCCGGACGAACGTCTTCGCCACGGAAAAACGCATGCCCGGCATAGCCGTAGCGCATAACAATCTCGCTGACATGTCGAAGGTGTTGAACCAGATCGTCTACCAGAAGGGCGGCTGGACGCTGCACATGCTGCGTGGCCAGATCGGCGACGATAAGTTCTGGGCCGGCATCCGCGATTACTACCAGCGTTACCGCAACAGCAACGCCTCCACCGCCGATTTCCGCCGCGTGATGGAAGAGAATTCGGGCGCCGATCTGGAATGGTTCTTCCAGCAATGGATTTATCGCCCCGGTTCGCCGGTAGTGGAAGGAACGTGGCGCTACGACGCGGCGGCGAAGAAGGTGACGATCGATCTGGTGCAAACGCAGCCGGGCGCGGCGTATCGCCTGCCGCTCGAAATCGCCGCCGGCAAGCTGGAAAAAGTAGAGTTCAATCAGAAGCAGCAGCATTTTGAATTCGCGGCGGATAGCGAACCGGCCGCTGTGACGCTCGACCCGAATACCTGGCTCTTAATGGACGCCAAGCTGGAGAAAAAACCATGAAACGCTTTGCAGTAGCCCTGCTCTTCGCCGGCGCGCTAGCCGCGCAGCCTGTGTTCACCAACGTTTTTCCGCCGGATGAATACGCGATGCGGCGCGCCAAGCTGATGGAGAAAATCGGCGACGCGGTGGCGATCATGCAAGGGACCACCGAGCGTCCCGGCGAGCAGCCCCTGCGCCAAAGCAACCAGTTCTTCTACGTCTCCGGCGTGGTCGAGCCGCGCGCGCTGTTGGTGATCGATGGCAAAACCAAAAAATCGACGCTATTCCTGAACCCGCGCAATGAAATGCGCGAGAAGCGCATGTTTGGCCCGGGACTCTATCCGGGCGACGAGGCCGTGAAAGAGACGGGCATCGAGGCCGTGTTGCCGCGCGACGATTTCAAGGCGATGCTGGAAGCGTTCGGCCGTGAAAATCGCGTGATTTATACGCCGTTCCGGCCGGAAGTGCTGGGATCGGCTTCGTCGAGCGACCCAACGACGCTGGCGCGCAACACGAAAAACGACCCTTGGGACGGACGCATTTCGCGCGAAGAGCAATTCCGCGCGCGCGTGAAGGAATATGCGCCGAACTCCGAAATCAAAGATCTCGATGCGATGATCGATAACTTGCGCGGTACCAAGGACGCGCGCGAAATCGCCATCATTCGCGAGGCGACGAAGGCCGCGGGCCTGGGAATCATGGAAGGCATGCGCGACGCGCGGCCGGGTATGTACGAATACGAGTTACAGGCCGATTGCGAATTCGTATTCAAGAAATTCGGCGCGTATGGCGCGGCTTACTTCGCGTTGATCGGAACCGGACAGAATACGTATTACTCGCACTATCACAAGGACACTGCGAAGTTACAGGACGGCGACTTAGTGCAGCTCGATTACGCGCCCGATTACAAGAACTACACCTCCGACGTCACCCGCGTTTTCCCGGCGAATGGCAAGTTCACGGCGCGCCAGCGCGAGTTTTACGGCATTTACTTGAAGCTTTATCAGGCGCTGATGACATCGATCAAAGTGCACGAACGGGGGAGCGACATCATCAAAGCGGCGGTGGTGAAGATGGACGCCATCATGGCCTCGTATAAGTTTACCGACGACAAAATTAAGACCGCTGCCACCAACTTTGTCGAGAATTACCGCAAGAGCCGCGCCAACAGCCTGGGGCACAGCGTCGGAATGGAAGTGCATGATGTGCGCAATCCGAACCAGACGCTCGAACCGGGACAGATTTTCACCATCGAACCGGCGATGCAGATTCAAGATGAACACCAGGGCATCCGCCTCGAAGACATGCTGCTGATCACGGACACCGGCTACGAGAATATGTCCGCGTTCGTGCCGATCGAGATCGCGGATATCGAGAAGCTGATGGCGAAGCATCACGGGCTCAGCGACGACATGATTCGCCTGCCAAAATAATGCGATTTTCCAACATGATTACAGCCGTCGACGCGCACGCGTGCGGCGAGCCGGGGCGCGTCATTACGGGCGGCGTGCTCGACGTTCCCGGGCGCACGATGTTCGAGAAGATGAAGTACTTCGAGCGCCAGGCCGATCACATCCGTCTTCGCATGCTGCGCGAGCCGCGCGGGTATCCGGCCTCGAATTGCAACGTGATCCTGCCGCCGACGAATCCTGAGGCCGACGCGGGCTTCGTCATCATGGAACAAGTCGAGTATCCGCCGATGTCTGGCACCAACACCATTTGTGTGGTGACGGTGTTGATCGAAACCGGCATGGTGAAGGTCGAAGAGCCAGTGACGCGCTTGAAACTCGATACGCCCGCAGGCTTGATTTCGGTCGATGCCGAAGTGCACAACGGCAAAGTCAAGAAAGTCACGTTCCGCAACGTCCCCGCGTTCGCCACGCATCTCGATGCTCCCGTGGAAGTACAAGGGCTGGGTACGGTGACAGTGGACGTTGCCTACGGCGGCATGTTCTATGTCATCGCCGACGCCACGCCGCTGGGATTCCGCCTCGCGCCAGATGAAGCGCGCGACCTCGTGCGCGTCGCGGAAATGATCAAAGCCGCCGCGCGCGAACAATTGCCGGTGGCGCATCCGGAAAACCCGGAAATTACTGGGATCACGATCGCGCAGCTTTCGGGTGAGCCTTCCACCCCCGGCGCCCACCGCAAGAATACCGTCGTGGTGTCCACCGGCGCGCTCGATTGGTCGCGACCCTCCTCATGGACTGGCGCGCTCGATCGCTCGCCATGCGGCACAGGAACCTGCGCGAAAATGGCGGCGCTCCATGCAAAGGGCAAACTACCGCTCGGCCAGGATTTCGTTCACGAGGGAATCCTGGGCACGACGTTCACCGGGCGGCTGCTCGAAGAAACGCGCGTGGGCTCCTACGCCGCCGTGACACCCACAATCTCCGGACAAGCCTGGATCACCGGGTTCGCGCAGTATGTCGTCGACCCGGAGGATCCATTCCCCAACGGATTCACGGTCGGCGATATCTGGGGCGGCAGTTAGTTTTCCGTTGGCGTCCGGTCGAACGACTCAACCACCACCACGTCGAAAGGCAGCTTCTTCGCGATCAACTGCAAGCCCAGTTGTTGCTGCACGGCCGTAAACAGAGCTGGCGCGGTGGGCGGCGCCGCATCGGGGTTGTGGGCGCCTGGAAGATCCTTAGCGTATTCCAGCGTGAAATCGTATTTCCCGGTGAGCCCGGTCCTATCGACAATGGGAGGCTCGTCTGGCTGCTGCAGCATCATGGTCAATACAGATAGCGACGTTTGCTGGGCTCGCATGTGGACAAGCCAATATCCGTTGACGGTAGTGTTACTGGCGGTCGTGCCGGCACGGCCGGCTGGTATGTCGGGGAATCCGTCCTGATGAGGTAGCGGCGGCGCGGCCGGATCCCACTGGCGCATTTTCAGGCCGGATTTCGCGACCACCATCTCATAAGCGGCGAATTCCTTCGACTCCAGATGGGTCTTGAAGTGGAAGCGTTCTGCGAGGAGATTTTGCATCATCACTCCGAATTGCTCTTTGGTGGCGCCTTCCGGCACATTGACCACAACGTCGAAGCGGTCCTTGTCGAGCGCTGTCTTGCTGGAGATCTGGAAGCCGTGGACGCGGTAGGCCACCGCCACCAAGTCAAGTAGCGTCGCCATTTGAAAACGGTAGTGCGTGGGATCTTTCGATCCCGGGCCGCCTTCCGATCCGCGAACGCTCTGCGGCCCTGAAGCCTTCACGGACGCAACCTCGAATTTGGCGGTTTGGCTGGAAGTTTGACCGAAAGCCGCAGCCGCGGCGGCGAGCAAAATCGCGAGCCGACTGCCACTCGATAACGCCCGTTCGCTAACCTTATTGACCATCAGCTAACCCGCATTTCTGCTCTATACTACCAACCACGAATGCTATCCCCGACGAGCGCCTCCGAGGCTGCCGCCCGACTACAGGTCAGATTGGCCAACGCCTTTGCCCTCGGGTCGATGCTGGCATTGCTGGCCGCCTGGTTCATTCATCCGCCTTCCGTGAGCAACGTGTGGAGATTGCTAGTCTGTGTTGGGGCATTGGTGCTGGTCGCTGCCCGGCTGATTGCGCGCGGCGCTACCCCGCTTCCGAAGATATGGCTGCTCTCGCTGTTCGTGTTTACTTTTCCGCCGTTATACGATTTTTACTTTGGCCATATCTGCTCCACAACCAAGCTTGCTGCCCTCGACCAGTTCTTGTGGAAAGTCGACGCCGCTTTCGGCTATCCCCAGCCCCATTTGACAAGGTTCCTGGTCTCCCTGCCGCTGCTGTTTGAGCTGTGCCGAGCCACCTGGTATTCCCTGCCGCTATTCTTCATCCTCGCGTATCTGGCATTGCCCGAGCACGTCCAAACCCGATACCTGGCTACGCTTTTCGGCATCGGTATCATCATCGCGCCGATGTACGCGCTGTGTCCCGGGGGCGGCCCGAAGAATCTGTTTCCTACCTACCCGGAATCGTTGTCGATCGCGCTTCATCCCCACCCGATATTCCTTCCGGCGGGCCTGCAACTCAACGCCACCCCGAGCGGCCACTTCACCTGGGCGCTTGTCATGTGTTGGTTCACTTACAAATATTGCAATAAGTGGATCGCGTTCGGCTTCGTTCTGGTCGCCCTTTTGACGATTGGCGCCACCCTGGGGTTAGGCGAGCATTATGTCTTCGACCTCATGCTGTCGATCCCTTACGGGGTCGCAGTATGGGCACTTACCGGAAAGCAATGGCTCCGCGGCTCGTTGTTGCTCGCCGTGGTCACTGCCTGGCTGTGCGCTGTCCGGTTCGGCTGGGCGATTCAGGTCCCACCTTCGGTGGTCTTCGCGCTCAGCGCGCTGACCGTGCTCTATTCCCTGGCGCCGCTCGTTCAATCCTGGAAGCTCGTGCCCTCTCTAAACCAGCGCGAGGCCCTGGCCGCGCCTGACCAAGTGCGGTGAGCGCTTGGCCACGTCCGCAATGAACGCCGCGGCCTCAGCGGGAGCGATGCGGATCTCCGAATTCAGGCCATAACGTAAGCAAACCCCGTCGAGCGTCAGCGCGAGGTTGCATCCGCCGCCGCACGGCCCCACGAACGTGATGACGTCGTAGGGGATGAAACGGCGGACCAAGCCGGCGCGGATGTACACGCCATCGACTGCCACCTGATAGGTCTGCGGTATCACGCAGAGGGCGAAGATCAGCAGCAGGGGGCCGCCGATCCAATACTTGCCGGCGAAGAATAGCGCGGCCGTTGCGAGGGCGAAGACCGCCGCGAACCAAAGGTCGTTGCGTCCTTTGTAAGTCATATCGCTATCCAACCTTGCGCTTGGACTTCAGCTCGTCGAGCAGGCGGTTGATCTCATCCTCCTTTTCGAGCTTGGCGAACTGCTCTTCCACATCGTCGCCCACCAGTTCAGCGTGCGCGGCGGCCGTGGCTTCCGTATGGCGGACCTTGTCCTTCATGCGATCGAACGCCGAGGCCGCGTCGCCTCCGTTATTGATTTCCGAACCGGCGCGCGCGGCCTTATCGGCGGCGCGCGTGCGGCGATGCTGCGCGATCAATGTGTGGCTCTTGGCGCGCGCTTCCTCGAGTTTCTGCTGCAGCTTGAGCAGGGCGGATTTCAGATTCTCCACCTGCGTCTTCTGATCTTCTACCTGTTGGCGGAAGCTGGCGGAGATCGATTGATAGCTCATCGACCGTTCCACCGCGGAGCGCGCCAGCTTTTCATCTTTCTTGTCGAGCGCCATTTCGGCGCGCCGCATCCATTGCTTTTCGCTCTCTTCGCTCTCGCGCTGTTTCTTGTCGAGAACATGCTGATCGGCGATGGAAATAGCTACTTGCGTCTTCACCTGTAGGAGCTGATTCTCCATATCGAGGATGACTTGCTTGATCATTTTTTCGGGCTCTTCGGCCTTGTCGACAAGGTCGTTGAGATTGGCCCGGATAAGAGTAGAAACGCGTTCTAAGAGTGCCATGTTGATGTTCCTTTCTAGGTCGCGCAGGCCTCCCGGTCGGCGGGAAGCCTGCGCCACCGGCTTACGCCTGCGCGCCTTTCGCCTTATCGTCGGGCGTGGGCGTCTTGTCTCCAATCGTGCGGATCTTCGCGAACAACTCGCTCATGGGCATGCCTGAGAGAGTCTCGAAGAGCGCGGGAATCTGCGCGGCCATCTTGGTAATATCCCCGGTGATCTTGTTCAGGCCGGCAGCGCCGTCGTTGCCGGTCGAGATCACGGTGATGCGGTCGACATTGGCGAGCGGAGCGGCCAGCGCCCTCACCACTTCCGGCATGTTGGTGATCAACTTGTCGACGATGGCGGCCTGGTTGAACTGCTGGTAAGCTTCCGCCTTGACATTCATCGCCTTGGCTTCGGCTTCGCCTTTCTTGAAGATGATCTCGGCTTCGGCTTCGCCCTGCGCGCGGATCGCGGCGGCACGACCTTCGGCTTCGACTATCGTGCGCTGACGCTCGGCTTCGGCCAGCGTCTCGATGCGGCGGCGTTCGAATTCGGCCTGCTTGAGAACGGTCGCGGTCAGTTCGCGCTCGCGGCGCTCGATTTCCGCTTCCTGCACTTTGACTTCGTGCTCTTTCTCCACCTGGTGAATGGTGATCTCTTCGGCGCGTACGCGCTGCTGCATGATGTTGGTTTGTATCTCGTACGATTTATCTGCCTGCGCCTGCTGGCGCTTGCTGGTTTCGAGATACTCGGCCTTCTTGACTTCGAGATCGCGCTGCGCTTCGGCCTGCTTCGCCTGCGAAGCTGTCTCGGCGATCACCCGTTCCTGATCGGCCTTGGCTCTGGCGACGGCGGATTCGCGCGAGGCCTCGGCGCGTTTGATCGCGGTATCGCGCTCGGCTTCGGCGGCCGCTATTTCCGCGTCGCGCTTGATGCGGGCGATGTCGGGGCGGCCCATGTTGGTGATGTATTCGTTCTTGTCGCGGACTTCCTTGATAGTGAACGAAATCACCGCAAGGCCCATCTTGTTCATGTCATCGGCGCAGGTGGAGCGCATGCGATCGCCCATCATCTCCGGCTGCTTGACGATCTCTTCCACCGTCAATTGGCCGATGATGCCGCGCAAATGGCCTTCCATCACCAGACGGATGAGGCCCTCACGCTCCTGCGGCGGTTTGGTGAGGAATTGCTCGGCCGCGGTCAAAATCGATTCCGGATCCGACTTGACCTTGATCTGCGCCACGGCCTCCACAGTAACGGCGACGCCCTGCCGCGTGTAGAGATCCTGCTGCGGCGCCACGTCGAATGACATCAGCTCCAGCGAGAGACCGCGCCAGCTTTCCACCATCGGGAAAATCACCGTGCCGCGGCCCTGAATCACGCGCGTTCCGCGGAAACCATAAACGATCAACGCTTCGTGCGGGCCCGCCTTACGGAACAGCCTGGCGAACATTGCCATTAGAAACAGCAGGACGAGCAACATCATGCCGCCGATTACGAACGCTTGGTTTTCCATATAAGTTACTCCGTTCGACTACTCTTCTCCTTTACTTGCTTTGAGATTCGGACGAGGCGGCGATGCCGGCCGCGAAATCGTCCCAAGGGCGTACGTAGGCGATGCCCTTTTCATAGCGCGTCACAACCACTTCCGCGCCCTTCGGGATGGCCGCCCCATCCTCGCTGCGCGCGCCGGCGACGCGGCGCGTACCTTCCTGCGAATAAATCAGCTCGCCCGTGCCGCCCGCGCGAATGGGAATGCTGAGGCGTCCCAGCACGCCCGTCATATCGTAATCGGCGGGGTCGAGCGGCCGTTCGTTCGCCAGCAGTACCTTGGCGACGAACCAGAACACTACCGCGGCTGCGCCCAGGCCGCTCAGCGTCGCGACCATCAGCGCGAACAGATACCAAACCGCGTAATAGTGCGTGAGCAGATAGCCGATGCCGCCGAACCATGCGAGGAACGCGGCCAGCGTGGCAATGTTGAACCACGAACCGCCGCGGCCCACGTGAAGGCCGTGATGAAAGTGCGGCAGGTGCAAATGCGACGAACCGCCGAGCAACGCCACCACGCTCAAGCCAAATCCAAAAATGAAGCAGACCAGATAAAACTCAGCCCAGTTCATACACGCCTCCCGTTTTTGCCGGGGCGGGCGGAATCCTGCCGCGCAATCTCCGGCTTCAATACTTCCATCAAGCGTTCGCCCAGCCCCTGGTTTTCCAGAATCGCCGCCAGCAGCACCAGGCACGAGCGCGAATCCTTATGGCGCGCGATCGTCAACAGCGCTTCATACAACGCCGGCTCGCGGCGGAAACGCTCCGCGCCGCTGATCAGCCACAGATCGAGCTTGTCTTCGAGCGCGCCCAGATCGGAGATCAGCTCATTTTGAAATCCCTCGGGATCGTCCACCAGATAGCCCGGATGCACCTTGAAGAACCGCGCGAGCAACATGCGCGTTCCATTCGTCAGGTGCGGCCGCGCACCGCTCTCGATCTGCGAAAGATAGCTCTGGCTGATCGATTTGCCCAGATCCTTCTGAATCAATCGCGCCAGCTCGAGCTGCGAGATTTCACGATCGAAACCGCGCAGTGCGCCTTCCACCTCGCGCAGATACCGTATTTTTTCACCAAGCTTCATGGAATCAGGCCCTATTGCAATCTGTGATGATACTATTTCAAATTGCAATTGTCTGTCAAGCAAAAAAATCGCCGCGTTTTGAGTGGCTTACAGCCCCGTGGAGCCGGCTGCGCCCCGCGGACCGCTTTAGCGCGCCTCTCTCGTGCGTTATGCTGGAGGCGGAACGCGGCATGCCCCTTCGCGCCATACTTCTCCCGGTTTTTCTCACAGCCTTACCGCTTTTCTCGCAAAATACTCTAGCCACGGTTGATGGCCAGGTGGTGAATGCCGTCACCGGCCAACCTGTAAAAAAGGCAGTCGTCACGGTTCACAATGGCAACGGCCAGCAATCGTACTTCGCCGCCAGCGACGCCGAAGGTAAATTCCACATCGAAAACGTGCAGCCGGAAAAATACGGCGCCACCGCCACTGCGGAAGGCTACGCTAACCTGGGCGCCGGCCCCGCCGTCAAACTATTCACCGTGTCCGGACAGCAGCCAGTGAGTGGAATCGAAATCCGGCTCGCGCCGCTCAGCGTCATCGCCGGTAAAGTCACTGACAATGCCGATCAGCCCCTCGATGGCGTCAACGTGTTGGCCCTGCGCTATTCCTATCAGGGCGATTCCAAGACACTGGTCCCGAGCGGATCCGCGCAAACTGACGACCGCGGTCAATACCGCATCTTCGATCTGCAGCCCGGCCGCTACTACCTCGCGGCCACCACGCAGTACCGCGGCGGGAATGGCGATTCCGAACGCGTGCACAGCACCGTCCCCGAGGAAGGCTACGGCGCGCTGGTTTATCCCGGAGTGTCCGACATCTCCGAGACCACGGCGCACGAACTGAAGCCGGGCGACGAGTGGATGGGCGCCAACTTTCGTATGCGCATGCGCCCGGCGTATCACATTCGCGGGCGCGTCGCCGCGGCCCCCGGGCGCGCCGGCCTGCAAGTGCAGCAATGCTCACCCACGCTCCTTCCCGGCCGCAACCTGCAGGCCATGATGAACCGCCAGGCCGGAACGTTCGACGTTGTCGGCGCGCTTTCCGGCACATATTGCATGACGGTTATGGAGCCCGGACGGGGCGGCGTCGCCGCACGGCGAACCGTCACCGTGAAAGACGGCGACATCGACGACATCGTCCTTACCCCCGAAACCCCGCTGAGCGTCACAGGAACAATTGCCATCGACGGAACTCCGCCCGCCAAGATGCCGGGCATGAACGTCTTCCTGCGTACGGATGAAAATTACCAGGCGCGCGGGCAGGTGAAAAGCGACAACACCTTTCAACTCGATAACGTTTATCCGGGCCGCCACACCATTACACTGTCCATGGGACAGGCGCTCTACATCAAGAGCATGAAGTACGGCAGCGAAGACGCATCGAGCGGCGTGATTTCCAACCTGCAGCCCGGAGTTTCGCTGAATATCGTGCTCGGAACCGATCCCGGCGAGATCGATGGCACGGTGCAGGTGGGTTCGCTCGTCTCGGGCGCGCCCGTCCGCGTCGTGGCCTTGCCCGACGCCGCCCACGCAGCGCGCAACGATCTCGTTCGTTACGGCGCCGCGGGCGCCGAAGGCTCGTTCACGCTCAACGGACTCGCGCCCGGCGACTACAAAGTTTACGCGCTCGAGCAACGCGATAACGAAGACATAGTGAACCGCGATCTGCTCAAGTCTCTCGAGGGTTATGCCACGCCGGTGACCGTGCATGCCGCCGGTCACGAGCAGATATCGGTCACGCCTATTCCCGCCGGCGAAATCGTCAAAGCCCTGGAGAAGGTGCAGTGACTCGCCGTCTTGGGACGCTCATTGCTGCCGCCGCGTGGAGCGCCGCCGCCCAATCCGGCGGCACGATCAACGGCAGGGTAGTGAGCAGCCTGCATGGCGAACCCGTTGCCGGCGCTACTGTCATGTTGAGCGGCCTGGAGTCCAGCGACCAGAGATACGTCGCCCAGAGCGGCCCCGATGGCCGCTTCTCCATCTCCCACATCGTACCTGGAGCCTATATGGCCGTGCCCTCGAAGTCCGGGTTTGAGCAGCGGGCCTCCAGGCGAGAGGCCACCGCCAATGATTTTCCGCCCATCAAAGTGGACGCCGGTTCCGAACAGGCCATCGTGGTGCGCCTGATTCCCGACGGCGTCGTCGCCGGGCGCGTGCTCGATTCCGATGGCGACCCGGTGCGCCGCGCGCAGGTGGAATTGCGCCAATACCGGTTCGCCGGCGGGAAAAAGCAATTAGTCAACGCGCGCACCGCGAACACCAACGATCTCGGCGAATATCGCCTGTTCCACTTCCCTCCGGGCCGTTATTACCTGGAGGCCGTGCCCACCAACGGCGGAAATCAGCAGGTGCTGCGGCTCATGCAGCGCGGCGCGATCCAGCCCGAGCCGCAAACCAGCCTCGCGCCCGCGTTCTATCCGGGCGTCCCCGATGCGGCGCACGCCACCGAGATCGAAGTCGCGCCCGGCGCCGAGGTGGATGGCATCGATTTTCATCTGACCCCCGAGCGCCTCTACTCCATCCGCGGCAAAATCACTGCCGACGTGCCCACCGAGCGCGTCAACGTGCGCGCCGAAAATCTCTCGCCCGATGGCGGCCGCCGCGGCGGTTTTCCGCTGAACGTACAGAAAGGCCAATACGAAATCTCTGGCCTGCCCCCCGGCCGGTACGTGGTAATCGCTCAGACGAACGTCACGCCGCAGCAGACCACCGAACAGCAATACGCGCAAGAGAACGTCGACGTCAATGACCGCGACGTCGATCACATGGATCTCTCGCTCGCGCCCGGAAAGACTGTCAAAGGCGTGGTGCAGCGCGCCGAAGGCGGTGCGTTGCAGCCCAATATTACGGTTACCTTGACGTCGGAGAACGGGCCCATGTTCGTCAACACCTCCGCGCGCGTCGGCGCCGATGGAACTTTCAAGTTCGATCTCCCGCCCGGCGTCTACACCCCGCGCGTCAACGGCGGGCAAGCCTATCTCAAAGCCGTGCTCGCCGGCAGCGACGTGGTTCCCGACCGTAAGATCGACACTGCCCGTTTATCCGGCGACCTGACCCTCATCGTCGCCTCCGATTTCGGCAAAGTGGAAGGCATAGTCCTCGACGATTCCGGCAAGCCCGTCTACAACGCCTATGTCCTGATGGTTTCGCCAACCCCGCCCATAGGCGCCGACCGGCCGCAAACCTACACCGCATACACGAAGACCAACGGCAAGTTCAACATCGATTTCCTCGAGCCCGGCGACTACAAAGCCTTCGCCTGGACCGGCGTCGAGCCAGGCGCCCCGATCGACCCCGATTTCCGCAAACCCTTCGAAGACCGCGGCGTTGCGGTGAAGGTGGAAAGCAACGGCAAAAGCGCGCTGGAGTTGAAGGAGATTGCGGGGCAATAGGACCCTCAGTACTTGAAATCGATCACTCCCATTCCGTCCTGCCTCCCCCATGTTGTAAACTAAGCCAGCCCGGAATGTTCACGGGGAAATTCCGGATCTGACCTTGCCTGGCCTGTTTCCTTCGAAGGGGTGTGTCTTGAAATCTGGAATTGCGCCGTCCGTCTGCTTGTTTATCTCGTTTCAAACACTGTCTGCTCAAACGCCCGCGAAAGTCGATTTCGCGAAAGACGTGCTGCCCATCTTGCGGCAGAACTGCGTGCCTTGTCATGGGCCCGCGCAGCAGAGCAGTGGAATGCGTCTCGACCGCAAAAGCATGGTCATCGGCCGCCGCGGCGTAGTTCCCGGCAGCAGCGAGAACAGCATTCTGTTTCACCGGATTACTGGAAGCGCCTACGGTATGCAGATGCCTCCCACCGGTCCGCTCCGCCCGGAACAAATCAACACCATCAAAAAATGGATCGACCAGGGCGCCGATTGGCCGGACGCGCTTGCCAACGAAGTCGAACTCCCGCCTCTCGATCCCAAAGCCGTGGCCATGGTGCAGTCGCTGCACGCCGCCGACCTCCCGGGCTTCCTGAAGTCCGCGACGCAGGACCCCAAACTTCTCAACGCGCGCGGACCGGAGGGCTCCACTCCTTTTATGTATGCGGTGCTCTACGCTGGCGCGCCCACGTTGGAACAACTCTTGAAACAGGGCGCCGACCCCAACAAAGCGAATGACGCCAAAGCAACGGCTCTGATGTGGGCCGCGACCGACTTGGAAAAGACGCACGTCCTCGTGAGCCACGGCGTCGAAGTCAACGCCCGTTCCAGCGACATGAGAACGGCGCTGATGATCGCCGCTCGCCGCCCCGGCAATTCCGCCACCGTCAAGCTGCTTTTGGATCATGGCGCGAATCCAAACCCCAATGCGCATCCAACCGCCGAATCGTCGCCGCTGCTAGAAGCCGCCACCGCGGGCGACGCCGCCAGCATGGAATTGCTGCTGGGGCGCGGCGCTGAGGTAAAGGACTCCGGGCAAATGGCGCTCGAGATGGCCGTCACCCTGCGTTGCGCGAAATGCGTCACCATGCTGGCCGCCAAGAATCTCACCAAGCAGGATTACACCCTCGCCCTTCCGAATATCGCGGCTCTGGGCGACCTCGGCGCGGTCCGCCTGATGCTCGATCATGGCGCGAACGTCAACGCCGTCGATCCGTTCGGCCGCACGCCCCTGATGTATGCCGCCTCGTCGGACCTTCAGTCTCTCGATGTGGTCAAGCTTCTCATCGAACGCGGCGCCGATGTCAACGCCAAGGATAGTCACAAGCAAGGCGGCGATACCGGACTCACCGCGCTCGACATCGCCAGGCTTCACGGCGAAACGCCGGTCGTTCAATGGCTAATCAAATCCGGCGCCAAGGCCACGACTCAGGCCGCGCCTGCGCTGAAATCCCGGCGTGAGAACGCCATTCCCGCCGCGCTCAAGGGAAGCCTGCCTCTCATTCAGAAAGCCGACGCCAGTTTCGTGCCGAAGGCGGCCTGCGTTTCCTGTCACAACAATAGCTTCGCGGCGATGGCAGTGAGTCTGGCCCGCAAGAACGGCTTCGCGGTGGATGAGACTACCGCCGCGCAGCAGGTCAAAGCCAACGTGTTCGGTTTGGAAAAACTGCGCGACAATCTCCACCAGGGTTTCATCACCCCGGTGGAAGAGTTCTTCGGTCCGTCGGTGGTGAGCTACATGCTGATCGGACTCGACGCGGAGCATTACAAGCCCGATCTCAACACAGACGCCGTAGCCATGTACCTCAAAGCCCGCCAGACGCCCAATGGGGAGTGGCCATACGCCTCCGCCGATACGCGGCCGCCCATCTGTTCCGACTATATCGGGCAGACCGCGCTCTCCATGCGCGCGCTCCAGCTTTACGCGCCCAAGACGGACAAGGCCGCTTACGATCAGGCGATTCAACTGGCCGCGGTCTGGTTGGCGAAAGCGCAATCGACGAATAACGACGACCGCAGTTTCCGCCTCCTCGGCCTCGCGTGGTCCGGAAAAGATAAAGAGGCGACCCAGAAGGCCATGCGCGAATTGCTTGCCAAACAACGCTCCGACGGCGGTTGGTCCGATCTCGATTCCATGGAGAGCGGCGCCTACGCTACCGGAAAATCTCTATTTGCGCTGCAAACCGCGGGGCTGCCCGCGTCCGACGTCGCTTATCAACGCGCGGTCCACTATCTCCTGAGCACGCAGCAAGAGGATGGCTCCTGGTACGTGAAGACGCGGGCGATGGGCTTCCAGCCGTACTTCGACGCCGGCTTCCCCCACGGATTCGACCAGTGGATTTCCGCCGCCGGCACCAGTTGGGCAACCATGGCGCTCGCACAGGCCTCTCAGCCGCGCCCGGCCCGCGCGATGGGTGAGCGATAAGAGCCTGACGTAACGAAACGGCGCTGCCCTGATCCTGAGCGAGAGTTCAGGCGGTCCGCGAATCGGCCCGGCGGCGGGCAAGTAGCAGACCGAGCCAGCAACTCACCGGCCAGCTCAGCAGCCAGGATAGCCAATACCAGTGCGGGTAGCCCTTGCTCCAATTGGGAACAGTCGCGCCGAGGCCCATCAGTTCGCCGACGATAAAGAACCAGAGCACATGCCGCGCCGCACGGTTCGGAGCAAAGCGGGCGCAGACCCATGCGCAGAAGATCGAGATGAGCACGAAAAGCGTCGTGCTCGTGATCAGAGAGCCGTCAGAGGGGATGCGGCCTGCGGCGAAGTCGCCCGGAAACAGGAGCGAGAGCAACGGGTCCGTTGCTAGTACAAGAACAATCGAAAGCAGGTAGCTGCCGGCGACGACAGCGATGGACTTGAGCATCCGTTACACCCCCGCCTAGTTTATACTGGCCGGCGGCATGAATTTCCCCGATACCAATTCAACAATCGGAGCATCCAAGCGAGGAGGACCCTATGACCCAAGATGACATTCGCCTCCTCTTCGAATATGACCGCTGGGCCAACGACCGATCTTTGCGGGCAGCCTCAGCGCTCAGCCCCGAGCAGTTCACGCGCGATCTGGGCGGCGCCTTCCGGTCCGTGCGCGACACCCTGGTGCACATCGCCGGCGGCCAGTGGATCTGGCTCAACTACTGGTGCGAGCCGTCCCCCAGCGCCGCTTTCTTGGCGGAATTGCGCGCGCGGCGGGACGGCCTGTTCCATCCGAACCTGTTTCCCGATGCCGCTACGCTTGAGCTAAAGTGGGCGGAACTCCAGAAGGATCTGGGTGAGTTCGTGAGTCAGGTGACCGGCGAATCGTTAGAGCGCCTGGTTCCGTTTCGGACCACGCACGTTCTGTTGGCGCATCTCATGCAGCATCTGGCGAACCACGCCACCTACCACCGCGGTCAAGTCGCGCTCATGATGCGGCAGCTTGGCGCCGAGCCGTTAGCCACCGACTTTCACGTATTTCTCGTGGAAGGTCGCCAGCAGGCCACCACCGCACATTAATCCTGTTGTCCCGGCTGAGCTTCGCTTTTCACGCGCTGCACAAACAGGTGGTACGTCACTGCGTCCCACGCATTGTGAATGCCGGCGAACAGCAGCAGCAGTACCGCCGCTCCGGCGCCAAACAGGGCATCGTTCAGATAGGAGAGCCCGGCGTATGCCGATACAGCCAAGGTTAAATATGCCGCCAGGGGCAGCAGAACATGAAATAACCAGTCCTCGAATTCAGGCCGGTAGGCGGCCTGCGCTCGCATTCGCCGGATGACGAGGACCATGTAGATTACGCCGCTAAACCCCACCAAACCGCAAAGGATTGCCGGACCGCCGATGCCGTCCCACGGAGCGGTCAGAATGGCTGCAAGGCCGAGCACGGTTCCGAAGTGAATCACCGTCGGCGTCGCAAACGCTCCGCTGGCTTGCGGGTTCACTCGCGCCCTTGGCATGCTGGCGATGAGGCTCATGACCACGAACTGTAAACCAATCAGCGCGCCTGCGGATGACCCAACAATTACGTAGAAGTTCTCCCATCCGGCGAGTCCTGTCATGTCTGCCTAACCTCGGTCTCCTATTTTCCGAATCTCTCGAACCGGTACGCCAGCTCCGGTCCGCCTGCCCCCTCGTAGGCCAGTTGCGCCACCAGCAGAGCGAAAGGCTCGACGTATCGGGCGATCCGTAGCGGGCCCGCGTCCACCGGATCGAAGCCCACGTCGCGAATCAGTTCGGCGGCTACGGCTTTACCTTGTTCATCGTCGCCGCAATATACCAAACTCGGCCGGGTGGGTTTGCGCCTGCCTTCATAGACTCCGAAAAGCACTTCGCTGGGCACGGTATGGAACGCGGAGACCACGCGAGCCTTCGGAACCATCTTCGCAAGTTCCTCCGCGCCCGACGATGTGTGGGCAACCACGAGTTCCGTGTTCTCCGTGTTCATGGGGAGCGTACAGCTGACGATGACCTTGCCCGATAAGCCGCCGGCCTGTTTCAGAGCGTCGGCAACTCGCGACCAATGCACGGCCAACAGCACGGCATCGGCCTCATGTGCCGCCTCCGCCGGCGCGCCGGCCCGCGCGTTGCCCCCGGCATCCCGCGCGAGTTCCTCCAACTTCTTCTGGGTGCGCGCGTCGCTGAAGACTACCTCATGCCCCGCGCGCGCAAAGACCGTCCCGAGCTTGCCGCCCATCAACCCCGAACCCAGAATGCCTACCCGCACTTGCCCTTCCTGTCTTACTCGGCTTTGAGAGAAGCCATATCGATTGAGAAGCGGTACTTCACATCAGACTTCAGCAGTCTCTCGTACGCTTCGTTGACTTTCTGGATCGGAATGACTTCCACATCGGAGGTGAGGTTGTGTTTGCCGCAAAAGTCGAGCATCTCCTGCGTTTCGGCGATACCGCCGATCGGCGAGCCGGAAAGGCTGCGGCGATTGAAAATGAGTCCGAACGCAGAGACGGCAAGAGGCTTGTCCGGTGCGCCAACCAGCGTGAGATTGCCGTCGCGGCCGAGGAGCTGAATGTAAGCGTCGATATCGTGATTGGCGGCTACGGCGTCAAGGATGAAGTCGAAGCTGCTGGCGTGCTTCTGCATTTCATCGGCATTGCGCGACATCACCACCTCATCGGCGCCAAGGCGCAGCGCGTCGTCCTTCTTGCCCGGCGACGTCGTGAAGACAACCACGTGCGCGCCCAGCGCATGCGCAAACTTCACGCCCATGTGGCCCAGGCCGCCGAGCCCCACCACGCCGACTTTCTTCCCCTTCGTCACGCCCCAGTGGCGCATGGGTGAGTATGTGGTGATGCCCGCGCACAGAAGCGGCGCGGCGCCCGCAAGATTGAGGTTGGAAGGGACGTGCAGGACAAAGCGCTCGTCGACGACTACGCTGTCGGAGTAGCCGCCATAGGTGACGCCTCCCAGATGCTTATCCGGGAAGTTATAGGTGAGAGTGAAGTTCGGGCAGAACTGCTCGAGGCCGGCCTGGCACTGCGGGCAGGTACGATCGGAATCCACCATGCAGCCGACGGCGGCAATGTCGCCGGGTTTGAACTTAGTTACCGCGGAGCCGACCTTGGTGACGCGACCGGCTATCTCATGGCCCGGCACGCACGGGTAGACCGTCGGCATGACGTCCTTCCACTCATTCCGCACCTGGTGCAGATCGGAGTGGCAGACGCCGCAGAAGAGGATCTCGATCTGAACGTCGTGTTCTGTTGGATCGCGCCTCGTAATCGTCTCTGAGGCGAGCGGCGATGCCGCGCTGGCGGCGGAGTAAGCTTTCGCTTTGTACATAGATTTGTTTTCGTTCCTTTCCGGTTTTCGTCAGCCTGCGTATTGTTCGTCGCTTACGTGTTCCATCCAGTCGGCCGTTTTACCGTCGAGCTGTTCCTGAATGGCCATATGAGTCATCGCCGCGGTTGGCGCGGCGCCGTGCCAATGCTTCTCGCCAGGCGGAATCCAGATCACGTCGCCCGGCCGGATTTCTTCGATAGGGCCGCCCCAGCGTTGCGTCCGTCCCGCGCCTGCCGTCACAATCAGAGTCTGCCCAAGCGGGTGAGTGTGCCACGCCGTCCTGGAGCCGGGCTCGAAGGTGACGCTGGCGCCTACAACGCGCGCCGGCGCGGGCGCCTTGAATAACGGATCGATACGCACCGTGCCCGTGAAATACTCCGCCGGACCCTTGCCGGAAGGTTGTGAACCGCTTCGTGTGATTTCCATCGTCGTCAATCTCGATTATTCCTGTTCGAACATCAACGGCCGGTCATTTGCTCGATATGCTCGGGATATCGGGCGCCTTGCACCGTAATGTTCGACGCGGTGAGGTCGATGTCTTCCAGATCGCCGGGCGTCAGTTCCACCGCGACGGCCCCGATGTTTTCGTCTAAACGATGCAGCTTCGTAGTGCCGGGAATCGGAACCATCCACGGCTTCTGCGCAAGAATCCACGCCAGCGCGATCTGCGCCGGCGTCGCTTTCTTCCGTTCCGCGATGCTGCCCAGCAAATCGATGAGCGCCTGATTCGCCTTGAGAGCCTCCGGCGTGAAACGGGGCAGGGTGCGGCGGAAGTCGGAACTGTCGAACGTCGTGTTCTCGTCGATCTTGCCCGTCAAATAGCCCTTGCCCAGCGGGCTGTAAGGGACAAACCCGATCCCGAGTTCCTCCAGCGCCGGTATCACTTCTTTCTCTGGCGTTCTCGTCCACAGCGAGTATTCGCTCTGGAGCGCAGTCAGCGGCTGGACCGCGTGCGCCCGGCGGATGGTTTGCACGCCGGCCTCGGAAAGACCGAAGTGCTTGACCTTGCCCTGCTGAATCAAATCCTTCACAGCGCCGGCCACGTCTTCGATCGGTACTTCCGGGTCCACGCGGTGTTGGTAAAAGAGATCGATCGCGTCGACTTTGAGCCGTTTGAGCGACCCCTCGGCGACTTCCTTGATGCGCTCAGGCCGGCTGTCGAGCCCCAGGAATCCCGGCTCCAGGTTCGGCTTGAGCTTGAACCCGAACTTCGTCGCAATCGTCACCTGCCCCTTGAACGGAGCTAGCGCTTCGCCCACGAGTTCCTCGTTCGTCAATGGGCCATAGACTTCGGCGGTGTCGAAGAACGTGACGCCGCGATCCACGGCCGCGTGGAGGAGCGAGATCATCTCCTGCTTGTCTTTGGGCGGCCCGTACGAAAAGCTCATCCCCATGCAGCCGAGGCCGAGCGCCGAGACTTCCAGGCCGCTCGTTCCAAGTTTGCGCTTCCGCATTTTGTTTCTCCTGTGAAGCTGGTTCTCTCTTCTCCAGCTTAGGGTCGAGTGCGCCCCAAATGGTATCCCGATCCTTCCTTTTTTTTTGCCTATTTCTCCTGCGGTTGTCGATCCGCGTACAGAGCCGGTTGCCATGAAAGACCGCCGATGCGTCGCGATTCCCGCTGGCCGAAGCTTGACTTCCATAATTCCATAAATATAGAATTATGGAACCATGGCTTTGAAGCCTACCGAAGAAGAAGTCACCCGTTTTGCCGATATGTTTTCCGCTATGGGCACGGGTCCGCGCTTACGCATCATGCGCGCGCTGTTGTCCGCACATCCTGACGGAATGATCGTGAGCGAAATCGGTTCTGAGTTGGGCATCCCGGCCTCAACGCTCTCCCACCATCTCGACAAGTTGAAGAACGAGGATTTGGTGAAGGTGAGGCGCGATGGCACATATCTCTGGTACTCGGCGAATACCGAAGGCTTGCAGGACCTTCTTGGCTTTCTCTATGCCGAGTGCTGCACCCGAAACAAGGCGATCGAACCGCAGGCTATTGTGCGCCTGTGCAAGTGAGGCTCTACGAATGGAACTCAAGGAAACCGTAAAAGAGAAATACGGAAAGGCGGCGCTCCGCGTCGACGCCGGCGGCAATTCCTGCTGTGGCGCCTCGGGGGCGCTCGATGGCTGTTGCGATCCCATCACTTCAAACCTCTACGACCCCGCGCAGACCGGCGGATTGCCGCAAGAGGCGGTGTTGGCTTCGCTCGGCTGCGGCAATCCCACAGCCTTGGCGCAACTCAACCCGGGCGAAACGGTGTTGGATCTCGGTTCGGGCGGCGGAATCGACGTGCTGCTGTCAGCGCGCCGGGTCGGGCCTTCGGGGAAAGCCTACGGTCTCGACATGACGGATGAAATGCTCGCGCTCGCCCGCGAAAATCAGCGCAAGTCCGGGATTGAGAACGCCGAGTTTCTCAAAGGCGAAATCGAAAACATTCCGCTTCCGGATAATTCAGTAGATGTGATCATCAGTAACTGCGTCATCAATCTCTCAGGAGACAAAGACCGCGTTTTACGCGAAGCGTTCCGTGTTCTGAAACCGGGCGGCCGTTTCGCGGTGTCGGATGTGGTCACGCACGGAGAGGCGCCGCCGGAAGTGCGGCAGAACATGCTGCTCTGGGTCGGCTGCATAGCCGGGGCGTTGCAGGATCGTGACTATGTGGCGAAACTCGCGAAGGCTGGTTTCGATGGCATAGATATCGAGGCAACCCGTGTTTACAGCATTGAGGACGCGCGAACTTTTCTGACCGGGCAGGGCGTCGATGTGGACGCGATAGCTCCCCAGGTCAAAGGCACATTTATGAGCGCCTTCATCCGCGCAACCAAACCCGCCTCCTGCTGCGGTCCGGGCTGTTGTTCATGACGCTGGCGCGGCGCTTCGCAGCCGAATTGGTGGGCAGCGGGTTCTTGCTGGCCGCCATAGTCGGGTCGGGCATTATGGGTGAGCGGCTCGCCGGGGGAAATGTAGCCATCGCGCTGCTTGCCAACACATTGGCCACCGGCGCCATGTTGGTGACGCTCATCCTCACCTTCGGACCTGTCTCCGGGGGGCATTTCAACCCCGCCGTGACTCTGGCGGACGCGTCGCAGGGCGGGTTGCCATGGCGCGAGGTTCCGGCATATGTGGCCGCCCAGCTTATTGGGGCCTTCGCCGGGGTCGCGGCGGCGCATTTGATGTTCAGCGAGCCCGTATTCAGCGCGTCCCGGCACGTCAGGGCAGGCGGCGCGCAATTGTTCAGTGAGCTTGTGGCAACGTTCGGGCTGCTTTGCGTCATTTGGGGTTGCGCGCGGCAACGCTCGTCCGCCGTACCGTTCGCGGTCGGCGCTTACATCACCGGCGCGTATTGGTTCACCGCGTCCACCTCCTTCGCGAATCCGGCCGTAACTCTCGCGCGATCGGCCAGCGACACGTTCGCCGGAATCCGGCCCGCAGACGCGCCGGGCTTCATCGTGGCCCAACTCGCCGGCGCCGCCGCGGCAACGGTCCTATTTCGTTGGCTGATCCCCACGCTGCCCAGGGACGCCGCCGCCGTAGTGGTTTCTCATCCTGTCGAATAGAGGGCCAGTTATGAGGGATAAGAGACGCGTGCTGATACTCTGCACGGGAAATTCAGCGCGCAGCCAGATGGCGGAAGGGCTGCTGCGCCATGATGCCGGCGAACGGTTCGAGGTGGAAAGCGCGGGCACGAAGGCGAGCTTTGTGCGCCCCGAGGCCACCGCCGTCATGCGCGAATTGGGTATGGATATCTCCGGGCATCGTTCCAAAAACGTTAACGAATTCGAAGGGCAAGAGTTCGACTACGTGATTACCGTTTGCGACAATGCACGCGAGTCCTGCCCGGTGTTCTTCGGCAAGGCTGAAAAGCTGCATCACGATTTTGAGGACCCCGCCACATTCACCGGCTCAATGGAAGAACGGCTCGCATTGTTCCGGCGCGTTCGGGATGAACTGCGCAGGTTCCTCAGTGAATTCAGTAAGCGCGTTACCTGATCCACCTTCGTTGGCCAGCCGGCGCGTGTGATAACCTCGCCCCATGCCGACATGCTTCGTCGTGATGGGCTTTGGAAAGAAGACCGACTATCCAACTGGCCGAGTGCTCGATCTGGATAAGTCCTACAAGTACATCATCAAACCGGCAGCCGAGGCGGCCGGGTACGAGTGCATCCGCGCCGACGAAATCCAACATGCCGGCAACATCAACGTGCCCATGTACCAACAGCTGCTGAACGCGGATGTCGTCATAGCGGACGTTTCCACTTACAATCCCAACGCCTTCTATGAACTCGGCGTCCGGCACGCGCTGAAGCCGTACACCACCATCACCATCGCCGAGGACAAGCTGGTGTTTCCGTTCGATGTGGGCCAGATCGCCATCCGCACTTACCACCATCTCGGGGAGGGAATCGACTTCGGCGAGGTGGAACGGATGCGCGGCGAACTGGAGAAGGCCATCAAGATCGTGGGCGGCCAGGCTGCGTGTGACAGTCCGGTCTACACGTTCCTCCACGACCTTCACCCGCCGGTTTTCGCGAAGGAGGAAGTCCAGCGGGCGCTGGCGACCGGGAATCAGGGCGATGCGGTTTCGCAGCCCACGGTGAGAATGCTGATGGACGAAGCCGACGCAGCCTTTAACCGGTCGGATTTTGTGACTGCGAAGAGCCTCCTCACCGTCGTGAGGACGATGTTGCCGATGGACAGCTACGTCGCCCAGCGGCTGGCTCTTGCGACCTACAAGAGCGCGCTCCCCACTCCCGAGGCGGCCCTGAACGAAGCCGCGGCAATCATCGAGACGCTGGCGCCCACCGCGTCGACCGATACCGAAACTCTCGGTCTCTATGGAGCGGTGCATAAGCGGCTCTGGGACGCCACCAAGGCGCAGCCTCATCTGGATAAGGCCATATGGGCGCACGAAAAGGGCTTTTACGTAAAGAACGACTACTACAACGGAATCAATCTTGCGTTCCTGCTCAATGTGCGCGCGGCATTGAACGCCACCGCGGAACCGGCCGAGGCAATCGCGGATTTTGTCGTCGCTCAACGCATCCGGCGCCGCGTTTTAGCCCTGTGTCAAGCTCTGTTGGCTTCAACCCCGGCGCCCCAAGGGCCCGATTGGTATTGGATTCAGGCCACGATGGCGGAGGCCTACGCCGGTCTTGGTGAAGACGAGAAGGCCCAAGCGCTGCTGAACGAAGCGAAGGCCCGGCCTGGCGTCGCCGGCTGGATGCTTCAAAGCACGGAAGAGCAGCTAGCGAAACTGAAGGGCCTGTTAGCGCAATCCCCAATGGCACGGATTGTTTACAACGCAAGCGCCTAACGCGGCGCGGGCCGCGGTTGAATAGATCTGACGGAAATCGCTGTCTCCGATAGTCATTGGTAGACGGCGTTAACGGAAAGTACATTGGGGCGGTCCAGTTTGGGGCGGCAAGTTTCTGATAACGCCACTATATCGGGCACAACTCACTTTAAGAGGTGGCGGCCTCACATTCTCCTGATGGCTGGCCGACAGGATCGCGTGAACGCCGCCTCAGGGAATCAGAGTCAGATTCGCTGAGCGGCTGCATCCGGCGACGGAGGCCGTGATTCCAACCGATGTCTCCGCCAGGGCCGCACGCGTGAAGATCTGGAATGTGGCCCGATTCCTCCCAGCCGGCACCTTGACTTCCGGAGGAACGATCACCTGAGCCGGATGATCACTCGAAAGCTTGACCGTCAGTTCCTCCGAAGTGCTCTGCTTCGAGAGAGTAACAGTCCCTGTAAGGGCTGTTCCTCCGGTTACCTTGGCTTGGCTCAGGGTCAAGGGCTGCAGGAAGGGATACAACACCAAGGTGTTCGATCTGCGCATCTCGCCGGCGGCCATCGAGATCCGCACTGTTATAGCGTCCCCATTCAGCGGATGAGTGACGATAGGAAAGCGCACCGCGTTCTCGTTTGCGGAAATCGTGACGCTCTTCGGCACGCTGACCAAATCCGGACGTTCGCTCTCCAGGGACACGACTGCGTTTCTTTCGGTAGCCGAGCTGTTCAAAACCGCTATCCCGGATCCTGCGTCGCCTCCGACCAGCTCTCGCGGAAGCAATGCCAGCATGGTGTCCTGATATGTCGGGGAGTTAAAGGGCGTCAGCCCCTTGGGGAACGGACGGTAAAGAGGATCTCCGATATTCAAAATCATCCATTTCAACCAGCGGGTGCTCCGCAGGAAAGCATCCCCCACGTTGGCGCCCTCAAAGAGGTAGAGGAACACCTGGTCGGGATGAGGGAGGCCTTCCAGGTACGGCTCGGCGGCAGCCCCACTGGTCACTGTGATGCCTCTTAGGACCGCCTGGGCGGACCAGTTACTTGCGCCCCTCGGGTTGGTCGCCGATGCGCTATCGAGGTGAAAACCGATGGCGCCCGGATTCCAAGTGAATGCGTCGTTATAATTCCCGAGACTATACCAGCCGGCGTAGAGGGCTGCCCCGTCGCACCGCAATGGCGCCGGAGCCGTGCCGAACTCCGCGCGCGTACCGTCCTCCACGACTGCGAATCCCGCTCGCCGGGCGAACTCAGCGGCCTGGTGGATATCCCAATCGCCCGCAGCTCCGCCATGGTCAGGAAGAGTATCGACGGATCCGAACTGCTGGTCGAAACAGCCTTTGCCGGAAAGGCCATTCGCTTCCGCAGCTATAGCTTTGTCGACCAGCCCTTTGGCGAGTGCGGCGTTCGCCGCATCCAGCCGCCACACCGAATAGATATCCGGCGACCGGGGCTGATCCCGGAAGGTGGCTAACGGAACGTACGGCTGATAGACATTTCCTTGACTCTCCGCCTCTCCGAAATAGGCATGGCTCCTGATTTCGTTCCCGGGCCGGGAGGCGGAGTACTCGTCCCAAACGTCGGCGATAAACGAGTCGAGCGCAAATACCCGATCCTGAACGGTAACCACGAACGGCGTCTGGTAAGAAAAGACAATGTACAGCACCTTCTGCTTGCCCACTGCCTCAATGCATTTCCTCACCGGCGCCTTCACCCGGGATTCGAACTCATCCTGCTTGATGTAATCCACGGCGCCGACCGATATCTTGCACAGGTTGTGTTCCGGGATCTGCCGAAGCGCCATGTAGTGTTTGGCAACCGCGAGCGATTCCGAAGCGCTGGAATTGTAAACCACCAGAACGCGATCGTAGAGAGCCGGCTGACCGCGGGCTTGCCTCTGGCACAACAGGACTGCCCCCAACAAAACCAGAAAGAGCGCGTTGATCAGCCGGCATCCGGCGCCACGCAGAATCAGTTCACTGGTCATCCCGGTTCCGACCTGCATATTTTACCGCGCAGTGTGCTCTTGGCAGAATACCGAAATCAGAAGTGCTCCGTATGAGTCGCCGACGATACGCCCGAAGCGCGCGAACTCTACTTTAAGAGGTATACGACCGTCGTCTCCGTGTCGGCCGGATCCGGCGTCGGATCTCCGTATATCTCCCACGAGTGCCCAGCGGACTCCCTGCGATTCGCCGCCATCCATTTTCTGATCGCGTCGTGCGCCTCGTTCATGCGATTGTACGGGCCGCGGTGAACGGCGACGGCAGCCTCGCCCAGTTGCGTTTCGGTCGCGTACACCTCGCCCGCAGTTTCAAATGTGCGCGTGACCTCGACACCGAAGTCGCACAGTATCGGCGCGCCCGGCTGTGTCGGGTGGTGGTAGAAAAAAATGTTGTGGCCATCAGTCCGCAGGCCTGGCTGGCTGCGAATGAACTCCCAGACCTTGTCCAGGGCCGGCCCCCAAGCCGAGCCAACCGCGCCCGGCGCGACCTCGCGCCGCACCGCGGCCAACTTGCGGGGGTGAACAGTCTGTAAGTCGACGGAGACGGGCATTCCTAGATCGTAAACCAGGGTCGTGATCGGGTGCCGGTTACCTCCGGCATCGAGGCTCAGGCGGCATGGGAATTTGAGGGACGATGCCCGGGGATGACCGCGTCCAGACGTCGGGATGGCTTCGGTCGGATCATGCCCCACTCGGGGAAAGCCGCTGCTCAGCGCCTAGAACGGAATTAGGAACGTGAAACGTTAGCGTTGTATCGGAAGCGCCCCGGCGGGAATTGACGCAAGAGCAGAGCGCAGCACGGGCCGGGACGCTTTCGATAACGCCGTTTGAAGGAATCCTTCGAGGATCGGACTCGCTATGGGATTTGAATTGTAGCTACTTGGAAATAGGACACTTCCGAGGAGCTGAGAACTCTCTGGACCAACGTGGTTCGCGGGTCGGGGCGGAATACCATTCGCCTGAAGATTACCACACGCGAAGCGTCTGTGGCCGCCGCCGAAGGCAAGGCCACTTCGTTCATACGGGGTTATCAGAAAGTGGCGAGCATCCGCGCCGTGCGCGACCTCAGTTTCCGAGAACGCCACCTCAAGACCGCTTACTGGAAAATCGCACTCCAGATCAAATATGCTCATCAGCAAGCTGGTCTTCAATCGTCGCAAACCCCTTAGGCTTCGCGCTGATAAAGTGAATCGTTAGCGATGCATCGATCCGTTTTGGTCCTCTGCGCTACTTTCGTGGTATCCGGCATCTGCTGGTTCCCCATGCAGATGAGACCGAATTTTGATTGGCCGATCTGGCTTCCACTTGCGCTGATTTGCCTCGCCGCATTTGCAGGCTCTGTGCTGCTATCGAGAGGGCGATGGCTTGTCCCGGTAGCGTCATCTCTAGGGGCGTTATCAGCCGGTGGCCTTGGTTTGTGGATCTGGTGGCCCGATGATCCCATCGCTGTGCCGTGGATTCCGGTTGTCCTCACTGTTATGGCGGTCGCCACCGGACTCGTTGCTATAGTAGGGACCGTCATCGGGTGGGGAATGCCCCAGCCTGGTCGCAACTTCAGGGTAGGCATCGGCGTTCTGATTGGCATCGGAATTGTTTGTTCGACCGTTATCGCCACAAACGGAAGCTTGGTCAACCAGAAGATCCGCTACAATCGGCCGATCGCCGAGCAGCGGGCTGAGGCGCTTTATCAAGCTGCAATGCTCGCGACCCAGGAATCCGGCCAGGAGGCAAGCGCTGAGGATGCAGCCAAGGTGCGGAAGTTCTATCGAGGTCCGCGATTCAGTGATGGTGAATGGGAGGGGATGACGAGGAACTTCATGCGCGAGAATGGCTTCGTTTACCAGATCCACATTGCGCCGTCGCCCGGGCAAGGCGTCCTCGTCTATGCATTGCCAATTGAGTACCAGGACAGGGTAGGACCTGGTTTCTGCCTCGATGATACTCGCAGAATGCAATGCCCTTTAAACGTAATGCGCGGCCAGAGGTGCGTTCCTTGCTCCGCGGAAAAGAATTAGTATTCGCTATGCGATGCTTCTGTACTAAACGAAGTTGTTCCTGCTGACGGTGCAAGAACGGGTTATCGGAAAGTGTGCGCGCGGTCCCCGGACTCCTGGACCCTCAGCGTTCCACTTGGCTGGTTGCCGCCTTTATTGAGACTGGCCAGAGCGCGGCGCCGGAGGAATTACTGCCTCCCTGGTTCGCCGAGTGGAGACCCATCGGCGCGGTCTGCTCCTAGCTTACGCGCCACCCCGACACTCCCCGCGAACCTACCGACGGTCCGCTCGATTTCATCCTCTACTGGACCGCCATTTCAAACGCCTCGCGTAGCCGTTGAAGCGATGCGCGCTCAGAGTGGCTCATGGCTGTCTCCGGAGCAAGCTTGAACTCGACCTTGTACAGTTTTCCCGTAAAGGTAAACGGCATCTTCGCGTCATACTCATCGATCACCGGCGTCCCCGTGTCCTGCCCGACGTCGAAACTCTCATCCAGGGAGAATCGGAACGGCGCCGTCTTGTCTATGCGCCCCTCGGCTACCTTTTTGCCATCCACAGTGAGCGTGCCGTTTCCGCCTTTGCCGATGCCGCCGCCGTCATAGACGAAGTCGAAAGAGATGGTGTGCTTGCCCGGCGTGACCTTGTCAGCGCCGCCGATGCGGAATTTGGTCTTATCCTGATTCGGGTATTTCCCTCCGTCTGGCGTAGGCGAACATCGGCCTCTGTCCGAAACAGCGTCTGGAACTCCTGCAGCTTCCACGGGGTCTACGTCGCCGCGTACTGTGCCTGGCTGAAGTCCTTGGTTACGTCAATCCGAACACTCCGCGGGCTGAGTCGTTCTTGTCAACCAAGACGAACTTTCGAGCGCGGACTTCCATTGCGGCGGGCGTTGGCGACTGCGCGGAATACCGGAGTAAGCGTGATGTATTGAAAAGCGTTGCCGCAGAATCCGTCCGAGACGGCGAGTGCGATGGTCGTTTTGTCGCTTAGGATCTTGATTATTGCGTTAAACACGAACGAACGTCCAGGGGCGTAGCGCCGTATGTCCGCATGTTTTGTCAACGCTTCGCCCTCAGCCAGGATCTATCGTCAGTTGCGCACATGTCAGCATTGCGCGTGATACGACCAAGTGGCGGACGAAATGGGTGCGGCGGGTGTGACGGCCCCAGCCGCTTGGCGTAACGTGTGCGACAACGAATAACACACGGATCCTTACGTCGGCCCCCGCGGCTTCGCCGAAGAGCCGGGCACCCAGTTCAGCAAAAAAGCGCCGAAACGCAACCTCTTTTTCGTCAGCGCGCTCTGGCTTGTCGTCAAGAAAAGGAATATTTTTCCGACGGAATGCCACGAGCTGGTCATGCCCGCCGCCCGCGCTACGCATGTGCGAGCGGTAGTAATCTTCAAGCAGCGTGCCGAAGCCGAATGCCTTCATGTCGGGCAACAGATCCTCGAAATGCTCGATATCGATCAAGGTCAGTGGCGCGACCCTGATGCGTGATCGCTTGTTCAGCGACGTCCGATCGAACTGATCGTTCAAGTACCGGGACATGCCAGGACAGAGCATGGCGTGGTCAAGACAGACCATAACGGGCTGAAGGAGGCTCCAATTCCGTGGCGGCACCCCGGTGACGGGTTCGCCTGTGAGCAGGCGATCAATGCTGCGGCTCAACTGCAGCGATACCCTTGCGACCTTCGGCGTCGCCGGTCACGAACTTCTTGCGAAGGTCCGGTTCGAGAAGGTCGAGGCGCCCACTCAGCTTGGCCTCTGCTGTGAGCACACTGCTCTTGTACTCGCATAAAATGATATGCGATCCGTCGATGAAGAGCCCGTCACAGACCTCGGCACCATCAGAGAATTTCGGGCTGTCGACATAGGAGTCCGCAGCAAAGCCCGCGCGCTGCACGCAATCGTGCAGGTAAGCTTCAAAGGCACGCCCGTAGGTGCCGCCTAGTTTGCTCTTAGTGCGAGCATCTGCAGCACCAAACAGGGTCCAGTAGAGACCACGGCCGGTCTTGTCCATCAGGCTCGCGACGTCGCAGCAGTAATATCGCTCGGCACCATCTACTTGGATCACCGGCCACGATTGAAACACTGTCGTGTCGGCGAGGGGACGTTCCCCCCGCGTCGGCAGGTATTCAGCAAGCTGCTGCGCCGTCTGCGCCACGGTGCCAAAAAACGAAGTCAGTTCGGCATCGCTGATTTTCATGTTGGCGAAGCGGTTCTTGTCGACAAAGAAGGTCGGATCGTCGCTAATCAGCGATCCTGCGTTCATCATTCGGTAAGGAGTGCCTATCACCAGGCACAATTCGATAAACTGGCGCGGCGAAAGCCCGGTCACGCGTCTGAACTCCGTTTCCAAATCCACCGTCCCCGGCTGGCTTGCTAACAGCGCGCGGTTACGCTCAAACATCTCCAGGCTGCGCAGCAGGTCTCCCCGGAAATCATAATGCGCCATGGCATTGTGATTGGCCAACTGGTGGACGAGCAGATCGGCCACGCCCGTCAGTGGCGCGGTGCTGGCAGTGAGTTCGTTCATCATTAAGCAGCACGCCAAGACGTGCGCCGCCTGTTGCGGCTCCGTGATATCGGAAGCCTCTGGCCTGTTGCACGCGCTTAGGGCCAGCCGCGCTGTCGCCAGCACACCGAGCCGCGTGAAGAACAGGCGGCGCGGGTTCCCGGCCATCGAGTGGGCCTCGGCGCGTCGCGCGTCCTTGAAGACATCGCGCGCCAGCCCATTGTCACGCTGATAATCCGGTCGGAACCAGACGCGCAGCGCCGCGCTCAGCTTGGCGAGAACGAGGAGCACCGCCTCTCGTTTGTATTGAGAGAGGATCTCGCGCGCCCCTTCGAGGGTGGCCGGGCGATTGAAGATCTCGGAGAAGGAGACGACAACGCCCATTTCGAGATAAGGCGGTTTTGCCATAGCTATTCCGATTATCCGCAATAGAGACGTGATGAGGCTGAGGGATCTCTTTCATCTGCATCATCAAATTCGGAGACAAGGCCCAGGTTTGTCACCATTGTGCGGAATGAGATGCGGCGGCGCCCCAAGCAGCAAACTACGTCAAAATTAAGTCGGAGACCCGCTGTGCTGGCTTCGCAAGGCTCGGAAAGCACCGCGAGCTCTCGGCCCTGAAGAACGCCTGGAGGATCGCCGCTGCTCGTTGGAAGTTCACACGCGACTGGCTCATGGAGCGCCCCCATCCAAAGAGCTCGATAACTGCCGAGGTCCTGAGCTTTTCGTCTCCGCGAAACGAGATTGACTTGCGCCATAGGTCAACCCCAATCTCTTCAGAGACGGTGAGCTTCGCGTCAAATGATTTGACCAAGTTGAACAGCGAATCCCAGTTCTGTCCGTGATTCAACTCCAGAATCTCGAAAACGACCTGCACATATCCCCGAGAAACCCATTCGCGCGCCCGAGGCTGGTTCTCAAGATCCCATGCGTCACACCCGACCGAACGAAAGAAGCTGTTTTCGGAGTTGAGTTCTTCGACGAGCGATCTGATCTCCGGCCTGGTCTTCAACTCAGGGATGTCGTCAATAAGCCGCATGTCTTTCTTGAGATCGAAATACCCGAAGTTGGAGGACTCCCGCTCCTGCCGCGGCTGTGGCAAATAGGGGACTCCGGTTGGGATACCATCTTTATCGCCGAGAATGCAGACCATGGGTCTTCTTCAGCCTACCGTAGAATGCAGAATGATTGATTCTCCGGTGGGCTCGACGGGACTTGAAACCGTGCGGGTTCCGTAGGCGAAATCTGAACCCGGTTGATGGCGTCGCCTGTCGATCGCTCCCTTGCCGTCGCTGGGCAGACGCGATCCACATGGACGTAACGTCGCCTTGACTGAGACTCGCCAGAGCGCGGCCCCGGAGGAATTACGCCGAGTGCAGACCTATCGGCGCCGTGTGCTCCTACCTTACGCACCAACCCGACACTCCCCGCAAACCTCCCGACGGCCTACTCGATTTCATCCCTTACTGAACTGCCATTTCAAACGCCTCGCGTAACCGTTGAAGCGATGCGCGCTCGGAGCGGCTCATGGCTGTCTCGGGGGCAAGCTTGAACTCGACCTTGTACAGTTTTCCCGTAAAGGTAAACGGCATCTTCGCGTCGTACTCATCGATCACCGGCGTCCCCGTGTCCTGCCCGACGTCGAAACTCTCATCCAGGGAGAATCGGAACGGCGTCGTTTTGTCTATGCGTCCCTCGGCTACCTTTTTGCCGTCCACAGTCAGCGTGCCGCTGCCGCCTTTGCCGATGCCGCCGCCGTCATAGGCGAAGTCGAAAGCGATGGTGTGCTTGCCCGGCGTTAGCTTGTCAGCGCTGCCAATGCGCCACTTGGTCTTATCTTGATTCGGGTATTTCGTTCCGTCCTGGTTCGAGTAAGCGTATGCAAACATCGGCTTCCCGTCGAGCACTATCAGGCCCCAGCCGCCAAACCGTCCGCCCTGCGTCGCCAGCACCCCATCCGCTCCGCCCTTCGGAATCTCCACATCGGCGGCGATGTGAAACGACTTGTTCTTGATATCCGGCGCGTTTGCTTCGGGAATGCGAATCATGCCTGGATAATACGTAAACTCTGTCCGTCCCGCGTTGAAGCCAGGCCGCAGCGAAGGATCGGCGCGGTCCGCAAAACTGGAATCGATGGGCAGCACGTTGTACTTGGCCGCCTCCGTCAGAAACAGCGCCTGGAGTTCCTGCAGCTTCTGTGGGTTCTGCTTCGCCAGGTTCTTTGCCTGGCTGAAGTCCTTGGTCACGTTGTAAAGTTCCCACGGGTAATCATCCGGGTCCGGTTCCTGGCCCGTGACCACCCAGGGCGGACGCAGCGGGGTAGTGCTGGCGATCCAACCGTCGTGGTACATCCAGCGGTTGCCCGTGATTTCGAAATACTGGACGGTGTGGCGCGAGGGAGCCTTGGCGTCTGCAAATGCATAGGCCATGCTGACGCCCTCCAGGGGCTTCTGCGCCGTGCCGTTGATGGTCGCTGGCGCCTGAATCCCGATTACTTCCAGTATCGTGGGAACAATGTCGATGACATGGTGGAACTGAGAACGAATCTCACCCCGGGCCTCGATGCCCTTAGGCCAACTGATGGCCATGCCATTCGCTGTTCCGCCGAAATGCGACGCCACCTGCTTGGTCCACTGAAACGGCGTGTCCATCGCATGAGCCCACCCGACCGGATAGTGGTTGTATGTCCGATCGCTGCCTAACTGGTCCATCATCGAAAGCTTAAAGGCAAGCGATTCCGGTTCCAGGTTTCCGCCCAACTCATTGGTGGTCCCTTGTAGAGTGCCTTCGCCGCTGGCGCCGTTGTCGCCCTCGATATAAATCACGAGCGTGTTGTCGAGCTGACCCGATTGTTCCAGGCTGTCCAGCAGGCGGCCGATTTCATGATCGCTTTGCGCTACCGCGGCCGCGTATACCTCCATCATTCGCGCGTAGACCTTTTTCTCATCCGGCGCTGAGCGTGTTCCATGCAGGAATGTCCTTGGGCCGCGGCGTCAGTACGGTATCGGCCGGGACAATGCCCATTTTCTTCTGATTGGCTAGCGTGATTTCCCGCTGCCGGTCCCAACCCTCGTCGAACTTTCCCTGGAATTTGGCGATCCACTCTTTGGTGGCATGGTGCGGAGCGTGGCCGTTGCCGGGCGCGAAGTACATGAAGAATGGCTTGTCGGGAGCAATCGCGCGCTGCATGTGTATCCAATTAATGGCGCGGTCGGACATATCGCGGATCAGGATATAGTTCGGGTCGTGCCAGGGAGGCAGCACTGGTTTCGTGTTCTCGAAGAGCGCCGGATGCCAGTTATCGGTGTCGCCTCCCAGGAACCCATAGAAGTATTCGAAGCCAAGGCCGGAGGCCCACTGGTCGAACGGTCCATCGGGGCTTTGCAGCCAATCTGGAATCAAGTGGTTCTTGCCGAACCACGAGGTGTTGTAACCGTTGCCAACCAGAATATTGCCGATGGTGGCGGCGTTCTTGGGAAGGATCGAATCGTATCCGGGGTACCCCGTGGCGAACTCAGTGATGTTGCCGAAGCCGACGCTGTGGTGATTGCGGCCCGTAAGCAGCGCCGCCCGCGTTGGCGAGCACAGCGCCGTGGTGTGAAAGTTATTGAAGCGCAGACCGTTCCGCGCGATGCGATCGAGAGCCGGCGTTGGGATTGGTCCACCGAAGGTACTCGAAGCGCCGAAGCCGGTGTCGTCCGTCATGATCAGCAGAACGTTCGGCGCGCCTTTCGGATCCAGACAAACAAGCCGCTTGCGGCGATCGCCGTCGCGAAGGCGATTCTCTTTTGCATAACAGTATCTCCTTCGCCTCAAACCGCTTCCACGAAATCCCCTGTGAGATGTCGCGCTACAGAATAAGGACTTGACACGCCATGCTGGTAGTCTGGATGCTCTTGCAGATTCGCAGACTTAGAACCTCGTCCGCTGGTGGGTTAAGTCTTTTCCGGCCGTTTGCAAGCGCCGGTCGCGGGCGATCACCGAAAAATTAAAAAAATCGATGGCTTCCCCTCAACAACTTACGGGAAATCTATGCTGGTAGCCACATTCTTGCGGTGTAGAGTGAGACCGGATAACAGCCATGCCTGACAAAGCTAGCGGTAAACCGCGCGATCCGCGCGCCATGAACTCTATGACTCACGGTCTCACTGGCCAGATCTATCACCTCACTGGCGAAGACGCTGCCGCCTACGAAGTCCACGTCCGCGGTTACCACGACTCGCTCGCGCCCTGCGGCCCGATCGAGGCCGATCTGGCGCAGGCCATCGCCGACGATCGCTGGCGCCTCAAGCGCGCTGCCACTCTCGAAAGCGCGTTGTTCTTGATGGACCGCGGCCTCGGGCCCGCCGTCGCTACCCTCGCCGAAGCCTGGATGAAGAAGGGCAGCGACATCGCCCTCATCAGTCTCTACGAAAGCCGCATCCAGCGCCGCGCCGAGCGCAACATGCAGCAGCTTCGCGAACTCCAGGCGGAACGCAGAGCCGTCGAGCGCCAATTCGTCGAAGAAGCCGCTCAACTCACCGAACTCGCGGAATCGCAAGGCGACGCCTACGATCCCGCTGCGGATTTTGGCGCCCGGAATTACCCGGCATATTTTGCTTTTTCGACTCAGGATCTTACCCGTCACCGCCGGCTCGAGGCGGCGCGAAAACATCTCGCCGAACGTCAGAAGCCGCTCAAGATGGCTGCCTGAAAACGGCGCGCCTTCCGGACAACGTCCATTTGCTCACACAGTCTCCCGGAAATTCACTTTCTATCTATGCGGAATAGGGTAGATTGAGCAACGCAGGAGGATACGAAATGTCTAGTGGAGCTACCGCAACGCCAACGCAACAGCCTAGTAATGGCAATGCCATCGAATACAAGGCGTTCGTGCGCAAGTTTTTCGATCAGGGAGAGGGGACGCTCTTTGTGATCGCGTCTTGTTACTACATCACCAGCGGATTTACGCTGTCTTTCGTCGAGACCGCGCCCGGTCATCTCACTCTGATGGAAACGCCACCGACGGGAGTCATCTTGAATATAGTGACTTACTATTCCGCGAGTTGGACCAACAACGTCAATGCGGATCAGGAACCATCGCACATCAGCATCACCGACGGCCACGGAACCCACCGCGTCCCGGTAAAACACTGGGATTAGTGAGTGGCGTAGGGTTCCTGGCCGCCTATCGCAAGGCGATGATCGGGTCAACCCGCGTGGCGCGGCGCGCCGGAATATAACTGGCCGCCAACGCCACGCCGGCGAACAAGACCGCCCCGCCGCCGAAAGTCAGCGGGTCAGTCACGCTCACGCGATAGAGCAGGCTCTCTAGCAGCCTTGTCAGCGCCAACGAAGCCGCGATTCCAATCGCGATCCCGGCGCCGGCGAGCATCATGCCTTGCCGCAGTACCAAAGCAAAGATATCTCCGCGCGCCGCGCCGAGCGCAAGCCGGATGCCCATCTCCTGCGTGCGTTCGGAAACCGAGTAGGCGATCACGCCGTAGATGCCGACGATGGCAAGAACTAGCGCGGCCAACGAGAGAGCAGCCAGCAATGAGGTGGTGAAGCGCGGCTGAGCGGCGCCCGCTTCGAGTACTTCATCCATCGTCTGCACGGCGGTCACAGGCTGGTCGCGATCGAGCGTAAAAACGGCTTGCTCCACTTGCCTGACGAGCGCGTGCGGGTCGCCCGCTGTGCGCACAATCAGGTTTAGCGCCAGGCCCGGAAGCTGCGTGAACGGAAAGTAGATTTCGGGCTTCACATCCGAGGCGAGGCTTGAGTTGCGGACGTCGCCGAGCACGCCCACAATCTCCACCGGGAACGCCAGCGTGCCGATCAGCATGTGCTTGCCCACCGCGCTTTGTCCGGGCCAATAGCGGCGCGCCAGGGCCTGGTTGACCATCACCACGCGCGGCCCCGTGGTCTCATCGTGGTCGCTGAAGTCACGGCCTTGCAGGATGGGTGCCCGCATGGCTGCGGCGTAGCCTGGCGTGAGCGATTGAATGTTGAACACCGGCCGCTGGCCCAGCGGAACGGCGGGCTGGCCTTCGGGCAAAGCAGGAGAAAATCGCGTGGCGTTGACGGGGAGCGCGGTGGCGCCGGCGGCCGCGGTCACGCCCGGCAGAGCGCGGACGTTCGTAAGCAGGTCGCGGTAATACGCCAGAATCGTGGCCCGTTGGTAGCGTGTGGCCGAGAGGCGCACGTTCATGGTCAGCAGGTGGCTGGAATCGAAGCCGGGATTCGTGCGGAGCAAGCCGGCGAAATTGCGGACGAGCAAACCCGCGCCGATCACGAGCACCACGGAAAGCGCCACCTGGCCCACCACCAGCAAGCTGCGCAGAGCGTTGCGGCGTCGTCCCGCGGTAGCCCCGCGGCCTTCGGCGCGCAGAATCGAATTGACGTTGGGCCGCGAGATTTGCCAGGCGGGCGCCAGGCCGAACAGGATGCCGGCAGCGAGTGAAATGACCGCGGTAAACGCGAACAGGGCGCCATCGATGCGGATATCCTGCGCGCGCGGCAGGGTCTTGGCGGCCAGGGCGGCCAGCGCTCTGACGCCCCAGGCGCTAAGCCCGGCGCCCGCAATGCCGGCGCACACGGCCAGCAGAAGGCTTTCGGCGAGAAGCTGACGGATGATGCCGGCGCGGGTCGCGCCGATGGCCGTGCGAACCGCGATTTCGCGGGAGCGCCCCAGAGCGCGTGAAAGGAGAAGGCTTGCGCACGTTGGCGCAGGCGATGAGCAGAACGAGGCCTACGGCGCCGAAGAGAATCCATACCGCGACGCGCACCGAGGAAACCATTTCGTCGCGCAGGTTGCCCACTTGAACGGTGAGTGCAGGGTCGGCATCGGCGGCCTTCGGGCGCTCGCGGCGGTATTGAGCGGCCAGCGTGTTCATTTCGGCCTGAACGGTCGGGAAAGAGACGCCCGGCCGCAGGCGCGCGATGAAGTTCAGGAACATGGCGCCGGCGTCGACTTGCGCGGGTTGCAGCGCGCTCAGCTCGAAGGGGCGCGGGGTGACGACATCGACCGGGCCCAGAAACTCGAAGCGGAATCCGGGCGGGAGCGCGCCCACAATCGTGTACGGCTTGTCGCTCAGCATCAGCGTCTGGCCGATCGCCGAACGGCTGGCGCCGAATTTGCGCGCCCAAAATTCGTGGCTCAACACCACCACGAACGGACCGCCGGACTTGTCTTCCTCTTCCAGGAACCAGCGGCCCGCGGCCGGCTTAACGCCCAGAATCTGGAGGAAATTCCACGAAACGCGCGCGGCGTTCAGTTGCTCGGGCGCAGCGCCGGAGAGATTGAAGAGGTCAGGGGTGAAGGCGGCGACGCCGGAGAAGGATCGGTTATGATCGCGGACTAATTGGAAGCGCAGCCACGAGAGCGGCCCTTGTTGCAGGCCGTCTGCCGGGCGCGCGGAGGAAATGAGCGCGAGGCGCTCCGGTTCGGGAAACGGCAGTTGCCGCAGCAGCAGCGCATTCGCCACGCTGAAAATGGCGGTGTTGGCGCCGATCCCCACAGCCAGCGTGAAGATGGCGATGGCGGCGAAAGCCGGATTCTTACGGAATCCGCGCAAAGCGAAGCGGGCATCCTGCAGAAACTGCATAGGGTCTTAGACGCGCCGCATCGGGCTTGGTTTTCCTGTAGGGCGGGCTTCAGCCTGCAGCGGGCTTTAGCCCGCTTCCGGCCACGGTGAACCACGTCATCTCAATATCGTCATGTAGCCCAAGCTGGGCCGGATATTGCAGCGGATTGTAGTCCTCGCCGAACACGTGCGCGAGCGCCTCCGCTTTGTCGGCGCCGGGCGCAAGCATCACCGTATGATGGGCCGCGAGAAGCACGGCAGGCAGCAGGGTGACGCGCCATTGATTGAATTTCGCGGCGAAGGTGGCAGCCGTGACGCCCGTGCGGTCGTCGATCAGCGGATCCCCCGGAAACAAGCTCGCCGTATGCGCGTCGGGCCCAATGCCGCGATGAATGACGTCGAAGCGCGGCGGAGTCTCGTGGAAGAAGGCGCTCAATTCGGCGGCGTATTGACGGGCGCCTTCGTGCGGTTCGAGTTCGCCGAGCATCCGATGCACCTGCGCCGCCGGAATGCCGGCGGGCGCGATCAGGTATTGGTTGGCCATGCGGTAGTTGCTAGCCGAATCGGTGGGCGGGACGCAGCGTTCGTCGACAAAGAAGACGTGGACGCCAGTCCAGTCGAAGCGTGCGGCGGCCATCCTGGCGAACATCGGCTTGGGTGACGAGCCGCCGGAAATGGCGATCGAAGCCTGGCCGCGGGCATCGCGGGCGGCCGCAAGCAGCGCGAGCGTTTCATCGGCGCAGGCGTCGATGGCGGCGGCATCACTTTGGAAGACCATGCGGCGGACGCTCATTGCGCGGCTCCGGCAAGGCGGCGCGCCGTGGTGAGCGCGCGCTCGAAGACCGGGTCGGCGCCGACGATGCTTAGCTCTTCGCGCATAAGCCCGTAGTCAGTGGGCCGATGCAACGGATTACATTGCGCGACGCCCCCCGCGGTAGTAATCAAGCGCTGGTCATTGCATTCCAGTTCGACCGACCCATCGGGGGCGGCTAGCTCGATGCCGCGCAGTCCGGATCCTGCGCCGGCAAGGCTCTGCATTTGGAATTCGGGCGAGACGTGCGCGTCCGAGAGGGCGTTGATCACCCACGCCCCCAGATACCAGGCGGCCGGAGTCGGAGTGCCGGCGGTGGTGATAATGACGCGCGAAATGCGCGGCACTTCGGCGAGCTGCAGGCGGTTCTCGAAGATCTGCGAGATGGTGGCGCGCCAGGGAGTGAGCCTCGTCCAGGCAAGATCGCCAAGCCGCGTTCCGCCGGGCACGGCGTTCGGAATGTGGCCCAATGCGTCGCTATCCACAATGACGCGCGACGCCATGGCGGCGATGGCGGCGAATTCGGGCATAGCCACGATGCGCGGACTGCGGCACCAAACGATGAGCGGAAGATCGGCGACGGCCAATGGCAAAATGACAGACGGAAGATCGGCGAGCGCTGGGTCGGAAGCGGCAATCTCGACTTGTTCGCAGCAGACCTTGCGCTTCTGGCCAAAGGGCATCCAGCACTGGGAATACACGCGCTCGGAAAGCGCGCGCTCACCGGCGCCGCTCAGGCGGACGACCAGATTGCGCGCGGGATGTTCGGGCATGAGCGCGGCCAGCGTTTCGCCGAGTGCCGAAAAATCCTCTTTCTCTTCGGCCAGCGTGACCAGCGTCATGGAACAGGCTCGCAGCGCGCCATCGTCGCCGTCGGCGCTCGCGGCGAGTTCGGTCCACATCTCGGAGAGCTCGCGGAGGATCTTTTCGGGAGCGATGGTTGCACTCATGGTTTCCTCCACACGTGGCCGCGGCGCGCCAGCATCTCGTCGGAAGCGGCCGGTCCCCACGTGCCGCCGGCGTAATTCGGGAAGTCGAACTTGGTGGAATGCCAAACGTTCTGGATGGGCTCGACCACGCGCCAACTCGCCTCCACCATGTCCTGGCGGGTATAGAGGGTGGGGTCGCCGATGATGGCGTCGAGCAACAGCGTTTCGTAGGCCGAAGGCGAGCGCTCGCCGAAGGCCGAGCCGTAGTTGAAATCCATCGAGACCGGGCGCAGTTTCATGCCGGTTCCGGGGCGCTTGGAAAGAAACTTGAGTGAGATGCCCTCGTCGGGTTGGATGCGAACGATCAGCAGATCTGGCGAGCTGTCGGAACCGTCGCCATCGAAAATGGCGAGCGGCGCGGGGTTAAATTGAATCGCGATTTCGGTGGTGCGCTTGGGCAACCGCTTTCCGGTGCGGACATAGAATGGCACGCGCGCCCAGCGCCAGTTCTCGACAAAGAAAGTAGCGGCGGCATAGGTGTCTGTCTGCGAATCGGGGTTGACGCCTTCTTCCTGGCGGAAGCCAGGCAGGTCCTTTCCGCCGATATTGGCTGGGCCGTACTGACCGGGGACGGTGTTCTGGCAGATTTCATCATGCGTCATGGGGCGGATGGAGCGCAGCAGTTTCGAACGCTCGTCGCGTACAGAGTTAGCGGTGAAGCTGGCGCTGGGCTCCATGGCGATGGTGGCCATGACTTGCAGAAGATGATTCTGGATCATGTCGGCCAGCGCGCCGGCTTCCTGATAATAGGCGCCTCGGCCCTCGACGCCGATGGATTCGGCGGCGGTGATCTGAACGTGGTTGACGTAGCGGCGATTCCACAGCGGCTCGAAGATGCCGTTGCCGAAGCGGAAAGCCAAGATGTTCTGAACCGTTTCCTTGCCGAGGTAGTGGTCGATGCGGTAGACATCGGCCTCGTTGAAGACCTGGTGCAGATCGTCCGGTGAGTTTTTGCGCGCTCTCGAGGTTGTGCCCGAAAGGCTTTTCGACGATGAGGCGGCGCCATCCGTTGCCCTTGCCGAGTCCGGCGGCCCCGATGCCGAGCGCCGCGGGCGCGTATTGACTGGGCTGAGTGGAAAGATAAAAGAGGACGTTGCCGCCGGTTTGACGCGAGCTTTCGACCTGTTGCAGCTTGGCGGCGACATCCTGATAAAGCTTCGGGTTCGAGATATCGCCGGCGACGTAGAAAAGGCCTTGGGCGAACGTTTGCCAGAGGTCGTCTTTGATTTCGGTGTCTTCGGAGAATTCCTTGACCGCTTCGCGCATCTTTTCGCGGAACTGGTCGTCGCTCATGGGCGATCGTGAAATTCCAATGACAGCGAAGCCGGCGGAAAGGCGGCGGTCATAGGCAAGACGGTAAAGCGCGGGCATGAGCTTGCGCTTGGTGAGATCGCCGTTAGCGCCGAAAATTACGATGGCGCATTCGGGTACGCGCCGCTCGAACCTGAGCGGATCTTGGAAAGGATTCTCGGGCGGCATCGTCCCCAAAATAGCATGAGGGTCGCCAATGGAAATGCGATTTTAGACGCCATCCTTCGTTTAGCATGGAAAGGTGCCCCGTTACGCGGCAATCGATATAGGGAGCAACTCGATTCGAATGGAAGCCGCGGAGGCAACCCCCGGCCAGCCAGTGCGCGTATTGGCTTCCGACCGCGAGGTGACGCGGTTGGGGGAGAGCGTTTTCCGCACCGGCAGCGTCAGCGAAGACGCGATGCGCCAGACTGCCGCGGTGTTGGTGCGCATGGCGGCTCTCTACCGGAGATTGGATGTGGCTGGTGTGCGAGCGGTGGCGACTAGCGCGATCCGCGACACTCACAACCAGAAGGAATTCCTGGAGCGGGCCTCGGAAGCGGCCGGTACGCGCGTGGAAATCATCTCCGGGCGCGAGGAAGGCCGATTGATCCACCTGGGAGTGGAGAGCGTGTGGCCGCAGAACGGCCGTCGTACGCTGATCGTGGATATTGGCGGAGGCAGCGCGGAAATTATCGCGTCGGAAGATGGCCATTTGCGCGAGGCGTTTTCGAAGCCGCTGGGCGCGGTGCGGCTGAAGGAGATGTTTCTGAAGGACGATCCGCCGTCGCCGCGGCAGTTGCGCGAAATGCACGAGTACATCCAGGAAAAACTGGCGAGCGCGCTGCGGCGTTTGGGGAATGCGGGTTGGGATCGCGCCATCGCGACCTCGGCTACGGCGGCGGCGGTGGCAAATGCGGTGTCGCGCGTGCCGCGGTCGAAGCGCGATGAATTGGACCGCCTGCGCGTGTCGGGCGCGCAGGTGAAGCGGCTTTACGTGAAGCTGGCGCAATCGAACTTGGCGGACCGGCGGAAGACGACGGGCATCGGCCCGCGCCGCGCGGAGATCATTGTGCCGGGCCTCGCGGCGCTCCACGATTTCATGCGGCAGTTCCGGCTTCCGGCCGTCTATTATTCGCGGGCGGGAGTGCGCGACGGGATCATCGCGGATCTAGCCGCGCGCAACGTGGGCGCCGAGCGCTCGCGGCTGAGCCGCGACCAACGGCGCGAAGTCGAGGACATGGCGCGGCGCTATGGGGTTCCGCTGGACCGGGCGCGCAACGTGGCGCACGTGGCCAACCTGCTGTTCGCGGCGTTGGATACCGTACATGGTCTTCCTCCAGCGGCGGGCAAATTGCTGGAAGCAGCGGCGACCTTGCTGGATGTGGGACATTTCGTGAGCAGCGCGAGCCATCATAAACACTCGCACTATCTGGTTGCGAATTCGGATATCGCGGGCTTCACCGAACGCGAGCGGCTGCTGATCGCGGCGCTCTGCCGGTATCACCGCAAATCGCTGCCGAATCCGCTGCACAGCGCCTATCAATCGCTGACGGCCGAGGAACGGCGGACGCTCACGCTGCTGATTCCAATTCTGCGCATGGCGGATAACCTGGATCGCAGCCATCAGCAGCGTATACAGAAGGTAGAGGCGCGCACCGGCGATTATGGAATCTCGCTGATTGTGCATTCGGCGGGCGATCTGGATCTGGATGAATGGCGCGCCGAGCGCGCGGGCGAAGTGTTCCGGCAAATCTACAATCGTCAGGTGAACGTGGCGAAGGCGCGCGGCTGATATGAAGAAGTACGCACAACAGCAGATTGCGGCGCGAATCGCGAAGTTGGCGCTCCAAGCCGGACGCGCGATGAAGAATGCGGATGCCGATGCCATTCACGATCTGCGCGTGGCGATCCGGCGGCTGAGTAGCGGGCTGAAGGCCTTTGCAGGTTGCTTCCCGGCGAAGACAGCGAAACAGATCCGGCGCGAGCTTTCGGAATTGATGGATAAAGCCGCGGAAGTTCGGAATCGGGATGTGGCCGCGGAGCTTCTCGAGAAAGCCGGCGTGCTGCCACGCGCGCGCGTAATGACGGCGATGGCGAAGCAACGGCTGACGGCGGCGGAGGCTCTGCAAGCGGAACTGAGGGAATGGCGCAAACGCAATGCGGCGCGGCAGTGGAAGGGGGCGCTGGAGTTGTGAAGCGGCTCGTGTGGAATGAGCGATCGACGGCCGGCGCCAACGCGCGCCGCGTGCTGCCGCAAATTATGGCGGAGTATTTCGCCGAAGTCCGCAAGGCGCTGAAGGCCAAGCCTTCGCCCGCGAATCTACACAAGGTCCGGCTGGCGAGCAAGAAGGTGCGCTATACGCTCGAATTATTCAAGCCGTGTTACGGCGAGGAATTCGAGGAACACATGAAGGCGTTGAAGGACGTCCAGACCACGTTGGGCGACGTGAACGACGCCGTCACCGCCGAACAGCTGATTCGCGATGCGATGCCGCAATCCCCACGGCGCAAAGCTCTGCGGAGCTACCTGAAGAAGCGTGCGGAGGAGAAGGCGGAGGAGTTCCGGGTGCATTGGATGGAGCAATTCGACGCCGATGGCAATGAAAAACGGTGGCTCTCGTTCTTGCAGGGCCGCGGTTAAACGAAAACTGCAAATGTGATACTCTCGCCCACATGCGGAAATCGCTTCTTGGGATACTGGGCGCGCTGTGCGCGTGCCTTTCGGCGCAGGTCGGTTCGCCGGAAAAAATCGACCTTTCCATCGTGCAACAGATTCGCCACGAGGCATTCGGCCAGAATTCGCGAGTCATGGACACGGCATTTTATCTAACGGACGTCTATGGGCCGAGGCTTACCGGATCGCCTAACGTGAAGGCGGCGGGGGAGTGGGCGGTCAAGAAAATGGCCGAGTGGGGCCTGGCCAACGCCAAGCTGGAATCGTGGGGACCGTTCGGGCGCGGCTGGAGCTGCACGCGCTTCATGGCGGAGATGAAAGAGCCGGAATTCCAGCCCATCATCGGATTCGCGCAGCCGTGGTCGCCGGGAACGAATGGCGATGTGTCGGGCGAAGCCGTTTACGCGGTGATCAGCGGTCCGGAAGATCTGGATAAGTGGAAGGGCAAACTGAAGGGCAAGATCGTGCTGGCGGCCGCGCCGCATGCATCGGAAATGGTGTCTGAACCTTATCTGCACCGGTTGACGGATGCGGAACTGGCGCAAGCGGCGGAGGCGCCGGACCCGACGATCGGGAATCCGAACATCCTGCCTCTTGGATTTTCGCGGGGGCCGATCATTCCTCCGGCGCGCGGCGCGGCAGCGGGCGCGGGCGGTCCGGGCGGCGGACGCGCGGGCGGGCGTGGCGCAGGCCGAGGCGCAGCGGGCGGTGGCGGCGGACGCGGATTCGCGGCGCAACTGAATAAGTTTCTGAAGGACGAGGGCGTGCTGGTGGTGGTGCGGCCGGGCAGCGGACCGGATGGCGGCACGGTGATGGGCGGCGCGGCGGGCGACCGCAACATGACGGACGACGAATTGCCGCCGCCTTCAGTGCTGATCACCAACGAGCACTACAACCGAATTATCCGGCTGATCGAGAAGAACGTTCCGGTAACGCTGGAGTTCGATATCGCGGCGAAGTTTACGCCGGCTACCGATTCGTTCAATATCACGGCCGAACTTCCAGGCGTCAACCCGAATTCCGGCATGGTGATGGTGGGCGGCCACTTCGATTCCTGGACCGGCGGCACCGGCGCAACCGATAACGCCGCGGGCTCGGCGGTGACCATGGAGGCGCTGCGCATTCTGAAATCGCTCGACCTGAAAATGCAGCGCACCATTCGCCTGGCGCTGTGGACGGGCGAGGATTCCCTCACGATGGATTGCTTCGCTTGCACTCGCAATGACAGCGTTGCGATGAGGTCAGCTCGCCGTAGCCGGCTCGCCGATCTTGTCCTGCGTCTTGGTCTCGAAATCGCTGGCATCGTGGCGCTCGTGCAGTTGGCTCGAAGGATCGCCCCAGGTGCGGTTGACCATGCGGCCGCGCTGCACTGCCGGGCGTTTGGCGATCGCCGCGGTCCAGCGCTGCACGTCTTGTAGGCCTGCACCGTCAGGAATTCGCCGGCGCCGTAGAGCGGCCCTGCGCCAGGCCGCCATACCAGGGCAACACCGCGATGTCGGCGATCGTGTACTGCTGGCCTGCGAGGTATTCGTTGTCCGCGAGGCGGCGGTCGAGCACGTCGAGCTGGCGCTTGGCCTCCATCGCGAAGCGGTCGATGGCGTATTCGATCTTGGTCGGCGCGTAGGCATAGAAGTGGCCAAAGCCGCCGCCGAGATAGGGCGCGCTGCCCATCTGCCAGAACAGCCACGACAGGCATTCGGCGCGTGCTCCGGCATCGGTCGGCGGCAGGCGCCGAATTTCTCGGCAAGGTGCAGCAGGATCGCGCCGGATTCGAACACCCGGATCGGCTTCGGCCCGCTGCAGTCCATCAGCGCCGGGATCTTGGAGTTCGGATTGACCGCGACAAAGCCGCTGCCGAACTGGTTGCCGTCGATCCAGATCAGCCACGCATCGTACTCCGCGCCGCGATGGCCGAGCGCCAGCAACTCCTCCAGCATCACCGTGACCTTGACGCCGTTCGGCGTCGCCAGCGAATAAAGCTGCAGCGGATGGCGGCCGACCGGCAGCTCCTTGTCATGGGTCGGCCCCGCGATCGGGCGGTTGATGCGGCGAACCGGCCGCCGCTCTCCTTATTCCAGTGCCATACCTTCGGTGGCATGTAGGCGGATCGTCGGTCATTCGTTTGGCTCCAGGGTCTGATGCTGCATGTCGAGCAAGGACAGGATGGCAATTGGCAGGAAATCGGGATGAAAAGCAAATCGGCTTGGCCATCGGCGGGTGCCTGTAATATAGAATCCCGCCCTCCCCTTAACATCATGAGCCAGCCCTATATCGATGCCTCATCTCTTTGCCTGGAATACGCATCGCCGCCGCCACAATCGCGGCATGATTGGCGTTTCATCCGCGGCTATCGGCGCAACAAGCCGGCTCCAAACCGGCTGTCGCGCCAACGCCAAGAAGCTGTGGCAAGCGCCCGTCTTCGCGCGCCGCCTCCTGCCACAACGGCATGTCGTTCGATCGCTTCCTCGCCGAGCTCAAGCAGCAGGCGATCGCCGCCGGCGTGTCGCAGCGCACCATCGCCGAAGCCTCGCCGCATCTCGTCTACGACCAGGGCATTGTCAGCCGCGACCACGGCCAGCGCGTGTTCGGGCAGATCTTCACCGAGTTCGCCGGCCGCATGGCCGCACCCTACCGGATGCAGCAGGGCCAGGCCCAGATCAAGACCTATGCCGCCGCGTTCGCGCGCGCCGAGAAGGAATATGGCGTACCGCCGGCGGTGATATCGGCGTTCTGGGGGCTGGAAAGCGATTTCGGCGCCAACATGGGCAATCTGCCGACGCTGCGTTCGCTGGTTTCGCTGGCCTACGACTGCCGGCGCTCGGAGATGTTTCCAGAACGAGACCATCGCCGCGCTGAAGATCATCGATCGCGGCGATCTCACGCCGGACGAGATGGTCGGCTCCTGGGCCGGCGAACTCGGACAGACGCAATTCCTGCCGACCCACTATTTCACCTATGCCGTCGACTATGATGGCGACGGACGCCGCGATCTCCTGCAGCAGCCCGGCCGACGTGATCGGCTCGACCGCGAACTACATCGCGAACGGCCTGAAATGGCGGCGCGGCGAGCCATGGCTGCAGGAAGTGCGCGTGCCGCCAAATGCCTGCCCTGGGACCAGGCCGATCTGACCATCCAGTTGCCGCGCTCGAAATGGGCGCAGCTCGGCGTGACCTATCCGGACGGCAGGCGCGCTGCCGAATGACGACATGCCGGCATCGGTGCTGCTGCCGATGGGCCGGACCGGGCCGGCGTTCCTCGCCTATGCCGAATTTCGCCGCCTATACCGAGTGGAATAATTCGCTGATCTATTCGACCACCGCCGGCTATCTGGCCAGCCGCATCGCCGGCAGCGCCGCCGATGCGCCGCCCGGCGGCACCGGTTGTGCAATTGCCGTTCAGCGAGATCAGCGAATTGCAGCAGCTCCTGGTGCGCGCCGGCTTCAATGTCGGCAAGGTCGACGGCGTGCTCGGCCAGCAAAGCCGAACCGCCATCAAGGCGATGCAGGTCAAATACGGCCTGCCCGCCGAATTCCTGGCCGACCGCCGAGCTGCTGGCGCGGATGCGCGGGGGCCCGCGCGTTGAATCCCGTGCTCCACAATCGAGACGAACGCGCGCGGTGACGGAGCGGTGGGTTGCTCTGGCGATTGCCACACCGACCGCGCACACCGCAGCCACCATTCGATCGAAGCACAGCCTCGCCGATCGAACTCCCACAACACGAAAAGAGCATCACATGTCCTTCTACGACGCCTCCGTTCCGGCCTTCCTGCAAATCCTCGGCAGCCTCTCCGGACTGCTCACCAAGGCCGAGGCCCATTGCAAGGCCAAGAACATCCAGCCTGAAGTCCTGCTCGGCGCGCGGCTCTATCCCGGACATGCTGCCGCTGTCAGCAAGCAGATCCAGCTCGCCTGCGATTTCGCCGCGAAGGGCTGCGCGCGGCTGACGCATAGCGAAGTGCCCTCCACGCCCGATACCGAAAAGAGTTTTGAGGAGCTCCGGCAGCGGCTGGCCAAGACCAGCGAATACGTCAAGGCGTTCAAGCCGGCGCAGTTCGACGGCGCCGACACGAAGCGACGTCACCTTTCCTGCCGGGCCGGACCGCAGCATCACGCTCCAGGGCCAGCAGTTCCTGAGCAGGTTTTGCGTTCCCGAATTTCTATTTCCACGCCGCCACCGCGCACGGCATTCTCCGGCACAACGGCGTGGAAATCGGCAAGCGGGATTTTCTCGGCGTGAGCTAGCCGTCATTCCGGGGCGCGCTTCTTGGCGCGAGCCCGAAATCCATGCACGACCGTGGAGTATCGATTCCGGGCCTGCGCCATCCAAGTCGGCTGTTGCCGACTTGGACGATCGTATTGGCTGAACTCGGGTAAACCCGAGTTCAGTCGGCGCATCACGGAATGACGATGCCATGGGGCTGCGCGCGGCTCGCCCGCGAAATCCGAATGGCTGGCGGCATTGCCGCAATGCTAAAAATACCCACCTGTCTGCCACCCGCCAATTTCTGGAACAGCCAACATGAGCCAACCGACCAAACTCTTCGAGCCTTGCCGGCTAGACGATCACCCTGCCCAACCGCCTCGTCATGGCACCGCTGACCCGCAACCGGGCCGTGCCGGGCATGGTGCCGAGCCCGCTCGCCGTCGAATATTATGGCCAACGCGCCTCCGCTGGACTGCTGATCACCGAAGCGAGCCAGGTCTCGCAACAGGGCCAGGGCTATCAGGACACCCCCGGCATCTATTCCAGGGAGCAGGTCGCAGGCTGGCGCAAGGTCACCGACCGCGTGCATGAGCGCGGCGGCCGCATCTTCATCCAGGCCTGGCATGTCGGGCGCATCTCGCATATCTCGTTGCAGCCCGGCAACGGCGCGCCGGTGGCGCCCTCGGCGATCCGGGCCAAGGGCAAGACATTCGTCAATGGCACCTTCACCGAAATCTCCGAGCCGCGCGCGCTTGCGCTGGAAGAGATCCCCGGCGTCGTTGACAGTTTCAAGCGCGCCACCGCGAACGCGATCGCGGCCGGATTGACGGCGTCGAGATTCACGGCGCCAACGGCTATCTGCTCGACCAGTTCGCCAAGGACGGCACCA
>CAVUQS010000012.1:0-929453 GCA_963743705.1 Bryobacterales bacterium
GAACAGCTTGTTCGAGCAATACGCCGGTTTGACTGCCGCGGACGTGCAGAAAGCGGCCGCGAAGTATCTGGTCGACAACGGGCGGACGATCGTGACCTTGGAAAATTCGGCGGAGGCAGCGAAATGTGAGCTCAAGTTTCCATGTTGGCCGCGTTGGCGCTGGCCGCGGCGCCCGCTCTCGCGCAAATGCGCGTGATGGCGCAGCCGAACCATTCGCCGCTGGTTACGTTTCGCATCGTATTTACCACTGGCTCGGGCTCCGACCCCACGGCGAAGCCTGGATTGGCGTATCTGACCGCGCAAATGATCGCGGGCGGCGGCAGCAAGACGCAAACGTATCAGCAGATCACGGACGCGATGTTTCCGATGTCGGCGGAATTCGGAGCGCAAGTGGATAAAGAGATGTCCACGTTCGCCGGGTCGACGCACACGGACAATCTCGAAGCGTATTACAAGCTGATTCACGGCATGCTGCTGGAGCCCGGATGGCGCGAGGACGATTTCAAGCGCGTGAAAGACGATTGCATCAGCGCGATCAAATCCGGCTTGCGCAATAACGACGAGGAATTGGCCAAGGAAGTTCTCTACGGCGACATTTATCAGGGGATGTCGTATGGCCACTACAACGGCGGCACGGTGACGTCGCTCGAAGCCATCACGTTGGAGGACGTGAAACGATTTTACGAGGGCATACACCGAGGCCAACCTGATTTTGGGCATTTCGGGAGGCTTTTCACCGGCATTTCTGGAACGCGTGAAGAGCGACTTCCGCCACTTGCCAGCGGCGAAAGGTTTTCGCGCGCGGCGCACGGAGCCGAAGGTTATCACGGAGAACCGGGTGACGATTGTGGCGAAAGACGCGCGCGCGACGGCGATTTCGCTCGGCTTTCCGATCTCGTGCACGCGCCAGAATCCGGATTTTCCGGCGCTGCTGGTGGCGGCATCGTATTTCGGCGAGCATCGCATGAGCGGCACGTTCTCTACGATGAATTGCGCGAGAAGCGCGGCTTGAATTACGGCGACTACGCCTATATCGAGATCTCCCGCGCGGGATGTATCAGATGGAGCCCAGCCAGAACCTGGCGCGGCACTATCAGATATTTCAGATCTGGATCCGGCCGGTTCAGCCCGCCACGGCCAAATTCGCGCTGCGGATGGCGCTTTACCAGCTCGACAATCTGATCGAACGGCATTCCCGCAGACGGATTCGCGATGTCGCGCGACTTTGTGAGTAAGTACAGCAACCTGCTGCTGCGCACGCAGAGCGCGCAACTGGGCGCGGCCGTGGACGGGCTGTATTACGACATGCCTAACTACCAGGACACGTTCCACACGCGCCTGGCCAAGCTGACGGCCGCCGATGTGACTCGCGTGATCCGACGGTATTTGCGAACGGATAAGCTATCGATCGCAATTGTGGCGGGCAACGCGGAGCAGTTGAAGATGCAACTTACCAGCGACGATGCGTCGCCGATGACTTACAACACGCCCAAGCCACAGGCCCTTCAGGATGTGGACAAGATTGTGAATGGCCGCTGGGGTTAAAGGCGGACGCGATTCAGATTGTGCCGGCGGAGAAGGCGTTCATAGCGGGTAGCGTCGCTAGTGCTTCGAGGCTGGTGGTTTGCCAAGTCAATTCTCGGATGGCCGTTCCACGTGATCGATCATCAACGTCTCCACTTGGCCCTTCGCCGGCTCCAGCCGTAACCCCAACGCCTCCAATGCCGCGAAGATCGATTCCTCTTCTAGCGGTGGGGATGGCGCATCGAGGGGTTGTGACGCTCCGGGAGGAGGGGGCGGCGGCGGCCGCCGCAAGGCCGACGATGGCACGGCAAGGTCGTAATACCCGGTCAAGCCGGTCTTGTCTACCACTCGTCTGTCCGCAACGCTCGGTATATAGTGTTCGCCAGGATCGCCATCGAGATGGCGTAGAACTGTGTCCTGTTTGGGCCTTGCACAGCCATCGTGCCGCTCCCCCCTCATCACCCCTCTTTCGGGGTGTTTCCGCCTCAGTTCGGCCATATCCACAGTCTCCGCCTGTTTAACCTCGGGCCCCCTTCGCGATTACCAAGTCGTATACCGGCACATCTTTGTTCCCATTGTGCACCATTACTTTGCACCGTTCGGCCAACATCGCCTGCAGCATCGCGCGCAGCATTGTCTGCCTCATTGCAGGCTTCTGCCAGCCGGCAAGGTCTGCGTGGTCAACCTTCGCCACCACGTCATAGCGTTCGTCAATCAACCAGCGCGGATCTCCCTCAATCTGGTCTCCTCGTAGCAACCCAGGCTGGTTCGGTAGCGCATACGCCCACTGAAAAATGGCGAACATGGACAGACCGATCGAACGAAACCCGTCGGGCGTCCGCCCATTCTGCACCGGCCCACTCTCTGCAATGTGCCGCCTGATCGAAATCACCTCAAACTTCGGATGTTTCTCGATGGCGCTGGCGCCGTGGGCGGAAGAGGGGCCGCGGAGCCCTGAGCCAAGCCGGCCTGAGACAAAAGAGCAGCCGCAGCCGCCAACCGCAGAACCCCGCGAAAGTAAGGTTTCGTCTTGAATCGTCCACGAACTCGACAGTCCGTCATGATGCGGCAGCCTCCTATTTTTGCTGGCAAGATTCAAAATCGCCGTTACTGGACATCAAGGTGTTCCCGGCGGGTTTATCCAGCTGCAAGACGAACTGGTGATCTCCAACAAATACATGCGCACGAATCGAGAGACGCTGTTCGTTCTTGAATCTCTTCGCGACTTTTCCATCGATTACCGCAACTCCGGACGCGCCGGGACTCGCAAAGTTGAATGTCAGGAGTGGTTGTCCTGAGTTGCTCGGAATGTCCCGTTTCGCGGTCATGCAGAAGTCGTGCGCGCCGACCCCCAAATTGCGCGCTGAATTTCGAACAGGTGATTCTTCTTCGTCGGGATCGAGCCTGAGCCGGGTGTTCTGCACGAGCCCTGCCAGGGAAAGCGAAGCCGGAAACAATGCCGGGAATCCGCCGCTGTGTGCAACTACAAAGACGCACACCCAAAACAACACCGCTGATAACGTACCGCCCAAACACAGAAGAGTCGGATTGAGCGATCGTTCGGCAAGAAGCTGAAACGAACGTTCGCTGTTGAGGAACTGCGTCGCAACGATTGGCGTTGCCGGCGGGTGTGTATTCGCGCGGCAGCGATTTTGCGAGATCCAACAACAAATCCAGCCAAAGACGAAAACCGGAAAGAAATCCGTTTTCACTACTAGCGCGATCGCGGACCCGGCGCAGCGCTTCGTCGCCGTATGTCCGGCGGAAATGGTCCGGATAAAGCTTTAGCAGAAACGCATAGAGCTTCTCAGACATCCGCCCCTCGCCATATACGTTTTGCCCGTGCAACCCGGAGAGTCTGGACGAGCCCCTCCAGCTCCGATCGAACCAGCTTGAGACCTGCAGACGTCAGGCGATAGTGACGACGGCGCTCGGAACCATCCTCCGAGCCGGAGCTATCGTCGAGTTCCTCGATAAGACTGCTTCCAGCAGCGTTCGCAGCGAGCCGTATAGCCCAGGCCCCAATCGCACACGTCCACATGTCTGCCGCTCAACTTGCCGCATGATGGCGTAACCGTGAAGATCTTCACCTGTCAAGGCCAGAAGGATGTTGAATGCCGCCAAGGGCAACGGATCAAGCTTTCGTCTTGGCATAACGAATAACGATATATCGATAAACGATTATGAAAGCACTTTGCACCCTTGTCAAGCCGAATTGATGTAGCCATCATTCGCTTCCCGTGCCGCAGCAACATTACGGGCTATTCTGGAAATAGCATTTGCCTATACTCATTCCAGATTCCGAACTGACAATGACCTTTGTTCGCGCCTGGGTCCTGGGGGCCAGAACGTCAACAAAGTCTCCACCGCCGTCCAGTTACGCTTCGATGTCCGCAAATCCCGCTTGCTTCGCGACGACGTACGGCAGCGCCTCCTGGCGTTAGCCGGCAATCGCACCACGCAAGAAGGCGTCTTGATCATCACGTCCCGCGTGCATCGTACGCAGGAGGCCAATCGAGCCGAGGCCCGGGCGAGACTGGATGAACTGATCGCCCGCGCTGAAGTCGTACCGAGAACCCGCCGCCCAAGCCGGCCCACGCTGGGCTCCAAGGTCCGCCGGCTCACGGCAAAATCGCAACGATCCGCCTCCAAGAAACAGCGCGGCCGGCCGAACGACGACTGAGCTGGCTCATCTTACAGGCCGCTTGCGCCCTACTTGTGATCGAGCTGCCGGATGATTTCCGGCGACGTGGCGAGTGACCAACCCTGTGTAGCAATAATGCGAGCGCTGGCGCTCTGCCGCACCGCGCCAACCTCAAGCGTCACCGCGTAGGCGCCAGCGGTTCGAGTTGATCCACCACCGTCTGGCCTGCCGCAAGGGCCGCGCCCCCGCGTCCGCCGCCGCCCTCTGGCCGCGGCTGGTGCGTGTCCCACAAGACGAAGTGGAGGCCGGCATCGCCCGGACCGCTCAGCTTTGCTACTTGTTGCCGGAGGAGTCAGTGATCACGATGGCCGGCGCGGGGCTGGCGGCTTGCTTCAGGTAATACCGGATTCCCATCCCGTTCGGTGGGTTGGATGTCTGCAGATTCTGCTGGCCGAAGAGATAGTCGTTGGCGGCAAACTGCCAAGGCACGCGCTGGACGGTATCGGAAATGGAGAAAAGATGTATGTCCTGCGCCAGGACCGCCGCATGGATTCTTCCAGGGGCGCGATGTTGGTGATCCAGATTCCCCGGCCGTAGGTGCCGAGCACCAGATCCTTTTGCGCGCCTGGATCACCAGGTCGTGCACCGATATGCGGGGCAGGTTGTTGTTCATATGCGCCCAGCGGGGACGCGATCCAGCGAAACGAACAAGCCGTCGTCGCTGCCCAGGAACAGCAGATCTGGATTCACGGGATCCTCGGCGACAACATTCACCGGCGCTGACGGCAGGCCCGTAGAAATCGGTTTCCAAGTGGCGCGGTAGTCGTCCGTTCGATACACGTAAGGGGCGAAATCGTCGAAACGGTAACCGCTCTTCGTTAGATACGCCCGGCCGGCCACATGCGTGGAAGCGCGCACCCGGGTAACGTACGCATCAGCTCGGCCTCCGGCGGCCGACGCGCGGGCAGTAACATCGGTCCAGTGACAGTCGTCGCGCGTTACCCAGACGTTTCCGTCGCTCGTGCCGGCCCAGATCTCGCCGGCGGTGAGCGGCGATTCCGAAATGGTGGAAATGGCGAACCAGGGAATGCCGCCGGGCAGGCGGCCTTCGGATGAGGGAAGGATCTTATCGCTCGGATGCGTGCTGAGATCGGGGCTGATGGCGGTCCAGCGATCGCCGCGATCGGCGGACTTCAGCAACATCTGGCCGCCAGTGTAGATGGTTCCTGGGTGGTGGGGAGAAGTCACGATGGGCGTTTCCCAAATGAACCGGTAAGGCGGTTGCGCAGGGGATCGGATTGGCGGGGCATGATCTGATGTTCCGATTCTCAACTTCTGATCTACGCGGCTGTGCGAACCGTACTCGCGATTGGTGTAAAGCCAGCGGCTGTCGTTCGGATCTACCAGGGTGGTAATGCCGTCGCCTCCGCTGAGACCGCGCGGCAGTCCTCACAGAGACGCTGTGTGAGCCGGTTGCCGAGGGGCAGCGCCAGTTTTCGTGGTCTTAAGCCCGGCGTAGATGTTGTACGGCTCTTCGTTATCCACGTCAAGGGCGTAGACCTCCTCGACGGGAATGTTCTCGGGAGCGACGCTGGTGCGGCCTCCGTCATAGGAGACGGCGATGCCGCCATCGCTGCCCTGGATCATGCGGTTCGAGTTCGTGGGGTCGATCCAAAGCGTGCGCACATCGCCGAACATGCGGGGAAACACGCGCGGGCCGTCCCACGTGCGGCCGCCGTTGATGGAATGCCGCAGCCCGTCCTGGGTTACGAAAATATTCTGTTCGTCGTTGGGATCGACGCGGATTTGATTGAAGTAATAAGGCCCCTCTGGGCCTCACATCGTAGTTCTTCCGCGTTCGTCTTTTTCCAGGTGCGGCCGCCATCTTCGGTACGGTAGACTTCGCCGCCGATCGCATCTTGAACACCCGCGCGCCCACCGCGGCCGCCGGCCACGCGCACGGTGCGTGGATTATCGTTCTCGACGATGGCGTAATAAATTCCGGGGATTGCGGCGATAGATATCCAGCCCAATGCGACCGACGTGGTTTTCCGGCAGCCCGCCGCTGAGCTTGACCCAGTGGTCCCCACCGTCCGAGGTCTTATAAATGCCGCTGCCTGGACCGTCCGGGACGAGTTGCCACGGCAGGCGCGTCTCTCGTCGGTACCCAGCGGCGCAGAAGACGTCCGGGATGTTGCGGTTCGATCACCAGATCAATTGCACCGACGCGAGGCCCTAGACAAAGGGCTTTATCCCAGGCGCGGCCGCCATCGCGCGTACGGAAGACGCCGCCCGCTCGTCTACCCAAAAAACATGGCCGATGGCCGCGACGTAAACTATGTTGGGATTGCCAGGATGGATTGCGATGCGGGCTATGTGATGGGTGTCTGCCAGCCCGGATGTTGCCCCGGTGCTCTTCCGCTGTCCGTGGATTTGAAGTACGCTGATCTGCTGGCGGAGTCGGCTGCGCGAGGTAAATGCGTCGCCTGTGCCGGCCCAGACAAGATCGGCGTTCGAAATGGCTCCACGGCTAGAGCACCGATGCTGAGATTGTTCTGAGTATCGAAAACCGGCTGGAAAGTCGTGCCGTTATTTGTAGTCTTCCAGATCCCGCCGGTCCAGAAGGAGACATAGAAGGTATAGAGGTGAGCTGCTTCCGGCGCGGCGGGCACCGCAATATCGGATGCGCGCGCGCCAAGCCAAAAGACGCCAAGATTGCGAAACGCGAGCGGCTGTAGCAGGCGCTGGTCGAGCGTAACTGGCGCCTGGGCGGCAGCGGAGAAGCCAAGAGTGGCCGCCATGGCAAATGCAGTGAAACAGTGCTTACTCATTGTCTCCCATGAGTGGCTAGTATACACCCGGTGGCATCCAGCGGTTCCAATCCGGCGTGAGGGAGCCAATACCTATCCCAGCGCAGTTTCCGTGAGCGGGTGTGGTCTGCCTGGTAGCGGTCCCGATCTGCAGTCTCCTTGAATACTGTGGGACTGAGCCAAGGAAGGAGTGTAGGCGCCCCGATAAACGCCCAAGTAATCGGGAAGCGCCCGGGCGCGAATCCGCGGAGATTCCAGACGTGATGCCGACTTGTGGGGACTAATCTGGACGTGCTTCTCACCATAGGTGACGATCCAGCCAGGTGACTTCGCAGAAGCCGGTTTCCGTACCGCCAGGCCAGACGTGACCAGCAAGTCAGAACTGGCACCGATGGCGTTCCTATGTGCTTTCCGATACAATTAACTCCTTGATGAAACGCTCTCCGCTCTTGCTCTCGCTGCTCCTTGCTGCCCTGCCGCTGTGCCTGACTGCGAAGGACGTGAAACTTCACGGCTACATTACCGCAGCCAGAAAGTCCCCCACCGAGTTCCAGATTGACGAGTACCGTATTAACCGAGATGCCACATTGGAACTGGAAATCGAAAAGGATGAGAACTATCTAAAGAGTCCGATCACCTTTACGCCGTCTGACCTTCGCGTCGGGAGCGAGATTGAAATAAGGGGTGAACTCGACGATACCGGCGCGATTAGGGCCAAAAGTGTAAAAGGTGATTCTGACGGACCACAAAACCGTGCATAGAACGGCCCTACTTGCCGTGAAGCCGGTGCTCCAAAAATCTGACCAGTCGTGGGAGGGAAGCATTCGGGTGGATGGCCAGACGCTTCTCGTGAAGTCGACCACCAAAGTGACGTTCGTTCCAAATGGGGCGGAAAAGAAGGCAATCAAGTCGGCCAAGAAAGCCGCGGCCCAACAGGCCAAAAAGGCACCGGACGCTGAGGCCGATGCTGACGACGAGGAAGTCGGCGATCCGCTCCAGTCGCTCGAATCCGTCGTCCCCGACTCTTGGGCGACCTATAAAGGAACTCGCCAGCCCGATGGGGACGATACTGGCAAGTCCTGTCCAGTTCAAACACAACGAACTGGAGAGCGGCGAAGCGAGGATGATGAAGGACCTGACGCCTCATGTCAAGGCCCTGAAGAACTCGGCCGCCGACCTGACGATCCAAAAGGTGGGCAAATACCACCTGTACCCGGACGACCAGGTGCAGACGTGACGTCCGCCAACTCGGTGCCAAGCTGGTCCCCGGATATCAGCGATCTTTGCCGGCCGGCTCGCCGGACAAAATCAACTTCCAATTCTACGTCGTCGATCAAAAGGTAACCAATGCGTTTGCGCTTTCGAACGGAACCGTGTGATCTATTCCAGGATGTTCGAATTACTCGAAAACGAGGCTCAGTTTGCCGCCGTGCTTGGGCATGAAATGTCCCACGCAATCCAGGAGCACACCTACCGACAGATGCAATACCACAAGAAGGCACTGCTGGCCCTGAAAATCGGGGGTGCGATTGCTGCAGCGCGCGGGAACTACAGCATATCAAATGCTGCAACATTAATTGAAGCGGCCGTCCGCAACGGATACAGCCGTTCACTTGAAGACGAAGCCGACATATTAGGCTTGGAGTACATGATTGATGCCGGCTATGATCCGCGGGAAGCTCCCCGTGTCTGGAAAGTGTTGACTCTCGCTGAAGGCGACAAGCCCACGAACTTCTTCTGGAGCAACCACAACAACAATACGACGCGGCGGAGTTACTTAATGGCGGAGTTGAAGAACAATTACGCCGATCTCGACTATAGCAAACTTGAGAAAGGGGACGGGACATTCAACGTGGTGGCCGGTCGAGTGAAGGCCCGAACCCAAAGCAGCAAGAAAGTGAAGGTCAAATACTGACGCAAGGCGAATATCGCAATTCCCTACCGGCAATTCTCCCAGTCGCGAAGCCGACTTGTCGGGAGTAATCTGGCGCAGTGCGCAGCATGTGAGCGCCGGACAGTGCTCTAGAGGATCTGTAGGATCATGCCCTTCGCGATTTCCCAGAGCATTTGCGCATCGCCCTGCGCGAGGCTGATGCCATGCGAGAGTTCCTTTTGTGGGTGGATATAATTGCGATAGTCGCGCAGGACCTCGCCGATGTCTTTCGCGGTAGTCGTAATCCACTTCATCTCGTGTGCGACATCGATGTAGTTCTTAAGGGTCCATTCCTTCAGGGCCAACGTCTTCCCAGCCTTATCTCTGGGCGCGGACGTGGCTGTAAAGACCGGCGCCATGTTCGGAAGTTGGTTTATCTTCGCGAGAAGTAGGCCTTCGAGAATGCCACCCATCATCACAGTGGCGGCAAGGGGAGCGCCAGAGGTTACACAGGTAACACATTCCCTCCAGCGTTGCGCCAGTATGGCCTGCATCCTCGGATCGGAGATCAACGGCGCGAACTGGGGTGGGCTGTCAGGGGTTCTTGCGGACGGTTGCGCAACCGCAGGCGGAGCGGCAAGTGTGATCACATGCGCAGCCTCCAAGACGCCCAGCCGTTTCTTGATCGACTTGATGGCCTCTAGATACTTCGTTCTGGTCGTGGCCCGGCCGGATGCCTGGATTAATTCTCTGTAGATCTCGTCGATCTCTTCAACCTGATCCTCGCCAAGCAGAGCAGCAAGGATCGGCCTGTGCTTCTTGAACGATGCGAGGGCAGTCCCCTTGATAATCTGCCGCTCGTCGCCGGACTGAACCTGCTTGGCCTTTTGCCGCTTCAGTATTCTCTGCAAGCTGTCGGCGTCGGCGTCGGCCGCATCTATTGTGACCTGACCGTCTGCCACAGATCACGTCCTTTTGGCTCTCTTGGTCAGCGCCTTCTTGACTGCGCCCTTTTTGGCCCTCTTCGGCCTTGACACCGCGTTTCCAGTGCCTGGCAGCGTCATGGCAACGAGATTCTCGCCGACGGAATTGAGAGTGAATGTCGCTTTTTCCGAGCCTCTGTCGAGCAACCCGACAATATGAGCATTGGCCAGCGTTTGGAGCGGTTTATTGAAGCGTGGCCTGCCGGCCAGGCGCATAGCTTCCTGAAGATCTTCCTTGTTGATCGCGTCTTTTCTTTCTGCGGGTGGAGCTTCGAAACGGTAGTAGTACGCGACCGCCGCCGCGACCTGAACGTCCTTTTTTGGGTCCTTCTCCGCGATGAAGGTCTTGATGTCCTTTGTCGCAGCAGAAACTGGCGTGGCCGACGGCGGGGCAGCCTGCGTTACTCCGGGAGGCGTTCCAGATGGCGGTGGTACTACGTGAACAGAGGAAGCGAAAGGTTGGGGCAAGCCCAGTTTCTCAGCGACCCATCGGAAAATGCGTTGCTGCTCGTCCGACTTAAAATCCTTGATGGCGTCGACAACCGCGCGAACCGCTTCGAGATCATCCTTTGGGGCGTTCATGTCGTTATCCTTCTAGTCATTAATAGTAAACGAAAAGAAGCGTTTTTGTTCTAGACGCGTAGCTTGCGACATCCGCTAACACCTCTGACCCTTTGAGCACGGATGACCGTGCGACTGAAGAAGGGGAATTCGACACCTGGTCAGCAGTTCTCGACCAAAATTGGCGTGATGCCTAGTGTCGTTTCTTAAAAGCAAATGGGCCAGGATGAGGCGACGATTGCCGCCGATTCGGATGCAAACTTCGGGGATGGCAAAGAAAAAGCGCAAGCGCAACCCTAAATCAGTTTTGAAACTTCCCGATCTCGAACAGTCGAAATCGGCAGTCCTTAACAGCCTCACGTCGCAGGAGTTCCCAACGGTCGTATGATCACGCCATCCGCGAGTTCATTGACTGGTACTGCTCGGAGCCCCGGCTCGCTTTCAACAGGACCGTAGTCACCCGATACCGGATCAGCCTCGAACAGGCGCACTACGCCTCCTCCACCATCAACCTCCGCCTTGCGGCGATTCGGCGGCTTGCATATGAGGCCGCGGACTGTGGGCTTCTGAGTCCAGATCTAGCTGCAGGAATTCGCCGAGTCAAGGGTGTCAAGAAACATGGCGTGCGGATCGGCAACTGGCTAACCGCGGAACAAGGCAAGCGACTTCTCGCTACCTTTGATAGCGGTTGCCTCCGGGGCAAGCGTGACTACGCCATGGTTGCCGTTCTCCTGGGTTGCGGCCTCAGGAGAGCGGAGGCAGCGGCCCTAGCCGTGGAGACATTGCAGCAACGGGAAGATCATTGGGTCATCGCTGATCTGGTCGGCAAGGGCGGCCACGTGCGGACCGTGCCAGTTCCCATCTGGGTCAAAGCGGCAGTAGATGATTGGTTGCATGCCGCCGAGGTCAATGCCGGCCCCGTCTTTCGCGCAATCAACAAGGCCCAGCGAGTTGGAAAGAGTGCATTCAGCCCGAAGGTTATCTGGGGTGTGGTGAAGGCCGCAAGTTCGAAATGTAGCCTGGAGAATGTGGCTCCGCACGATCTTCGTCGCACATGCGCGCGTCTGTGTCACGAAGCCGGCGGGGAGATTGAGCAGATCCAATTCCTGCTCGGCCACGTGAGCGTTCAAACGACGGAACGTTACCTTGGCTGCAAACAACGACTCCGAAACGCAGTCAACGACAGAATCGGCCTGGAACCGGCAAATTCGTGAGGGCCGTTAGGCCGTGCACTGGATTGTCATCGTTCCGAATCTGGCACCGGTACTTCTCACCATAGGCGACTCTACGGGAGGTGGCGGGCGGAAAGCCTATGCCGATCAGCAGAAGTAGTGAGTGGCGAAATCGCCACTCTGTGGCGCGGGTAGAGCCGATCCCAACGTCAGGTCAGGATCGGCTCTTCCAAGATTATGCCTTGCGCTTCACGTAGGTGATCGTGACGGCAAGGCGGCTCGTGGCCTTACGTCCAGCCTGTCTGAACGTGACGCCGTTCTTGTCAATTCTGTCAAGCGCCGGCCTAAAATTCTCATCGTGTCCCTGCATCCGAAATTGGAGCGTTACGGAGCCGTCTTCATGCCGCTTTACTTCACGGCATTCACCCCAAGAGTGGCACAGCCTGTCGCCCTGAAGTTCGTATGAGACATTCGCCACAGCGTATCCATCCGGGGCCTTGGGTGTGGTAAACGTGTACCACTGGCTGAAATTCCTCCATTCACCGCTCCACTCTTCGGGAGAGTGGAACGTCTTCATGATCGTCTCTTGACCGAATGCGGCTCCTGCTGCCAAGGTCAAGCAAACCGTCAACAACAGCTTTTGCATATTCTCTCCTTCCGGGACGCTTCCAACCCGTCGCCCCTTCAATCACGAAGATACACGATAGAATTTAAGACCTGATTATTCCCTTCCGAAAACCGTTTTGAAGATAGGCTATCCGATTCCAACGACGGATCTTAATCCTAGTATGGAGCCGATTCATGTGCGATTTCCGTAAACTATCTGACTACGCAAATAGGATTTTCTTAGAGACAAGTGAGGTTGCCGAGCTGTTGGGCCTATCCACAGAAACCGTACGTCAGATGGCCCGATCCGGGCGTCTAAGCGGAGAACAGACCGGCGATGGCGGAAAATGGGGTCTTTCGCTATTCAGACATCAAGGGCTTCTGCACCGGCCAGTCCTTTCTGCGCAAAATCACTCATTCAACACAAGTATTTTGGGTGACGTGGGACGAACGGGTTCCTGCTGCCGACTGGTGCAAAGAGATGAAGGTTAAAGTAGAGAATGTCATCCGCAATTCTATTAATTTCATGGAAATCAAGGAACACGGATGTGCAATGCCAAAGGCCATGCGACCTACTAATGTCGACGGTTCGACAGGTTCTGGGCGTCAGTTTCAAGGGTATTGGACCTGTGTGCCGGTCTGCCGGCGTCCTCGCGTTCTGATCAGCAACCGCCGCAACACACGCATTCGCTCACCGGATGATTGCTCGTACGTTGGCGTTGGGGGTGAGATCGTACTCGCGGGTGGAGTCATGTTTGTTGAGCCGGGAAGTCGCTCGCTGATAACCCAGGCTTACTGATCACAGCAATTGGATGCCAGTTGGCTGCCAAACGCGCAAACGATTGATCTGCCGGGATTTATTGGGACCCGTCGCTCGCAAGCGGCGCGATCAAGACATCGAACATTGCCGATATCTTGAAGAGCGCGGCTATCGCGACAGGGGCGCTGGTGTCGCCGGAAGTTTTCGTGCTACGCCGTGAAAAATGGCCTGTTTGCCATCACACTAGCTTGCGGTCGCCGTTTCCACCACCGTGCGAAAGAAGGCATCCATGGAGAGGAATCTGTCGACCGAAGTCCCGAAAGAGATTGCGGCGTATCCGGCGCCTGAGGCATCACTGAAGTGACGCCGGTTTTGTTAACAAGGAGCTCGACATGGTTGCCGATGTGAGTGTTCTTGTGGTGGGCGCCGGCCCGACCGGGCTTCTGCTGGCTTCGGAGCTCCATCGCCGTGGGGTCGAGTGCCGTATCATCGATGCACATCCAGCGCCGCTGCAGTGGGATCGCGCGACGGTAGTAAAACCACGCACACTCGAAGTTTTCGAGTCCCTGGGAATTATCGAGCCTCTGCTTGCGGCGGGCGCCAAGCAACGCGTAGCCCGCCTCCACTCGGGGGGCAAGGTGCTCGGAGAGATCGACCTTTCCCTGTGCGGCAGCCGTTACGGGTTCAACCTCGGCATCTCGCAGGACGTAACCGAGTCGATTCTGACGGAGTACCTTCATCAGCAGGGTGGGGAGGTTATTCGCTCCTCTCGTCTGGCCGGGCTGGAGGTTCACGAGGAAGGCATTCTGGCGGCGATCGAGCGTGACGGCATCACAGAGCAAGTCCCGGCCCGGTGGATGGTGGGATGCGGCGGGACCCACAGCACCACACGGGAGCTGAGCGGAATCCAGTTCACCGGACATGACATCGAGGAGCCCTGGGCTGTCTTCGATGCGACCTTGGTTGGCTGGCCGGATTCCTATGAAGCGATCTACGCCTATCTGGACGAGATCCCAGTGAACCTGACCGCATTGCCGGAACGGCGATGGCGTGTTTACCTGCGACCTAGTTCTCCGGACTCAGACCTGGTGGCCGACGCCGCATCCACCATCCTTCGTTACCTGCCCAAGATTCGCTTCGAGGACGTCGCCAATCCAACGCGCTTTCACTGCTACACAAAGATCGCGGAGCGATTCCGTGCAGGCCGTATCTTGCTGGCGGGGGATGCGGCCCACGTCTGTACTCCTTTTCAGGGCCACGGAATGAACAGCGGTATCCAGGATGCATTCAACCTCGCCTGGAAGCTGGCGCTGGTCTGCCATGGACATTGCAGCAGCGCCCTCTTGGACAGTTATGAAGCGGAGCGGCGTCCGGTGGCCGAAACGATCACTGCCTCGGGGAATGCGATCGAGCGGGTCCAATTCATCACCGACCCAGACCAACGGCGTGCCCGCGATGAGACGATTCGAGCGGTATTTGCCGACCCGGCCTCACGGCTCCATGAGACGATCGCCGAGGCGGAACTCAACATTGATTACGGAGGCTCGCCGATCGTCATGGGAGACGAGCACGATACCCTCGCGCCGGGCCAGCGGCTCCCGAACACGATTGAGGTTACCCTCGCGAACGGCAGGGTCTGCATGCTGCACGAGTTGACCCACCGCGCCGGACACACGGCTCTCCTCATCGGTGGACTCCCGGCAAACGGCGATAGGCTCGCACGACTCGAGAGCTCCATACGAGCCGGGAACGGCGCGTCCGTCATCGAAGCGACCGTCGTGCTCTCGGCTCGGTCCGACGATCAGAATCCGTATGCACGGCTTACGCCAGCAGCAGCCGATCAGTTGGGCATCGGCGAGAGCACGCTTCTGGTCATCCGGCCCGACGGACACGTCGGCCTACGAGCCGATCACAATCACATCGAGGCTCTAGCGGCCTACCACGCACTGTTAGGGTCAGGCCGAACTTGATCCGTCGACCTAAGCTGCAATGACGCCGGCCGGATGCATGCGCGACCGCTAGATCCATGCGCGCCCCGCCGGACGAAGGTCAGTTGCGCAGGAGCTTCCTGACGAAGGCCCGGGCGATGGTGATGGGATGAGTCACGGCTATACAGATTTGACCCAATAGACTTTGGGGCTCGTGGAATACGCCGAGCTGCCTCAGGACCGACGCGCGATCATAGTAGATTCGTTCACCGGCCAGACGGTCATCAACATCGAACGTGTATACGCCGCAAAGCGGGAACTCGACTCGCCGCCCGGTCGCGGGAAGGCCACGCCAGGCGCCGAGGTGGGCGCCGCGAATCACGACTTCGACGAGAATGGCGTCCTCTGCGATATGCCGGCGCTGCACCGCGATCTCGAGGTCAGGCAGCGCCTTCATTAGCTGCTCGTAGAACCGACGAACTCCGTCCGGGCCCGTATAGTGTTCGCCCCACGGCTCATCGTCGTAACGCGCCGTTTCACCGAACGTGCGGAGGACGCCTTCGAGATCGTGGGCGTTCTCAAGGCGAATGTGCTGCTCCACAATGGCGATGCGAGCGGACCGTCGGTCTTGCGGGTCAGATGCGTTTATCATGTGCGGACGTCGCGTTTGAAGTCTGGACGAAGCGTCAGCATCAAATACTATCACCGGAGGGTTAGCGGACTAGTTAGGGAATTCGGGGCGGCGCTGGGGGCCGTCCGCCATCCAGGGGGTGTATGATCCGAAGTGACTTTGCTCCGCACTGAAACTGTATGAAAAAACTTGCGATTCTGAGCCTATTGGCCTCGTCCACGGTCCTCTGCCAGCAACCGGCGAGGTTCGAGTTGGCGGACGTCCACGTCAGCAAAACCGCGCCGGGGTTTGTACAGAGTTTCGGCGCCGTGATCAACAAAGGGCGTTACGTCAACCGTGAAGTCACCATGCTCCAGTTGATCGCGGCGGCCTATGGAGTGCCGGAAGATGCGATCTCCGGCGGGCCGGGCTGGGTGAGTTCCGAGCTGTTCGATATCGTCGCGAAAATCCCGGACGGCACAACGCGGGCGACCGCTGATCTCATGCTGCAGCCGCTGCTCGCCGACCGCTTTGGATTGGCGATCCGGAAGGGCACGAGCGCGGTGCCGCGCTATGTGCTCACGGCCGGTAAGGGCGGATCGAAGCTGAAGTCCGCCGCCGGATCGGAGGATTCGGGCTGCAAGGCACAGCAGCAGGGCAGCGGCAGAGGCGATCCGAACGATCTGGCTTCGCTGCCGAATATCAAGGTCACCTGCCGCAATCTGACGTCGGCGGACATCGCGACCAACCTGCGTCAAATGGCGGGCGGCTATCTCGATCATGACGTGATCGACTCCACCCACCTCGAAGGCGCCTGGAATTTCGACATCGAGTGGACGGCCCGCGGAGCCCTGGCGGCAAAGGGGCCCGATGGCATCTCCATCTTTGCCGCTGTGGATAAACAACTCGGGCTCAAACTCGAATTGCAGGACGTGCAGTTGCCCTCGATGGTGATTGAACACGTGAACCGTAAGCCTTCCGCGAATCCGCCGGACGCCGCCACGGCTTTGGCGGAAGCGCCGCCGCGATTTGAAGCGGCCACCATCAAACCGGCCGATCCCTCCAAGCCCCCCATGACGGGACTGCTCTATACGGGCGGCAGCCAGATGTCGTCGGGCGGTACGTTGCGTTACCTGATTGCGCTTTCGCTGCAGATTCCGCCGAATGTGGCGAACGATATGATCCTCGGCGTACCGAAATCCGCCGATGAGCAGCACTGGGAGATTACCGCCAAGGTGCCCACCACGGGCGAAGGCGCGCCCACCATCATCAACGGACGTCCGACGCCGCCGCCGTTCAGCGTCGCCTTGCAGATGCTCTATGGCTTGCTGCTCGATCAATTTCAACTCAAGAGTCACACGGAGAACCGGGAAGTCACTGTCTACGCGCTGACTCTCGGCGGGGGTAAGCCGAAAATGACTCAGGCGAACGAGTCGGAACGCGCCGGCTGCAAGCCCGACCCCGCGGCGCCTAAGCCGGCCACCAACATAGGGACGATGATTGCCTGTAAGAACTTCACGATGGAGGAGCTGGCGCGCGATCTCGAGCGCCGGGCGGGCGCGTATATCGACCACCCGATCGTCGACGCGACCGGACTCGAAGGCGGTTGGAATTTCGTGATCGGCTGGACGCCGCAGTCTCAATTGCAAGGCCGCGCGGCAGTCAATCCCAATGCGGCGCCGGGAGCGGCGGCGCAGGACGACCCGGGCGGAATCAGCGCGTTCGAAGCGGTCGAAAAGGAACTCGGGCTGAAGTTAGTCAAACAAAAGCGAAGTATTCCGGTGATCGTTGTGGATCACGTGAGCGAGAAGCCGATCGAGTGAGCTAAGTGGGCGCGCACGGCGGCGCGCCCTGGTAGTGTCCTAAACCTTAGGCCTTAGGACACTACCCACGCTCTCGGATGAGCAGCCATACGCGGCTCACCGTGTCGAGATGCTACTGGACGTCGACGGACTCGACCGTAATGGTCCCGCCGCTCTCTGTGCCGCTTACTTTCGCGGTTATTACTTTCGGTTGAGGATTATTGGGATCGGCCGCTCGATCGGCCCGGTTCTTAAGCGCAGCCATCGCTTTCGTGTTGCCGTTCGCATCCAGCGTAAGAATCTTGCCGGAGACTTCTAGCACGAACGCGGAGGTTGTGGGTGTTGCGTCGCAGGTAGCTACTTTTTTGGTCTGAGTGTAGCAGTTGGCATCAATCAATTTTCCGGACCAATCCTCGCCAAATGCCGTCAAGGAACAGACTGCAGAAACAGCAAGCAATGTCACGGTTTTTCGCATATTACATCCTTTCTTGCGGAAGATACTCGTAGCACGTGGCATTGCAGTCAAGAGTCCAAAGCGCCTTCGCACTGATAAGGCAAATCTTATGCCGGGCCCGGATAATCGGTCTGGAAAAAACTACGCGAACCCGGTAGATTATTCCGAATGCCTATTGCATAGAAGAAAGTGCAAGGTGTAACTTTTCGAGAAATAATTGGACTTCGCCGGGATCGCGAAGCTGAAATTGCGCGCGCGTCAGCGCCTGCCGGCCGACGCGGATGGTGATCCCCTCGGGGAGCGCGGAGAACGCGCTTTCATCGGTGGCATCGTCGCCTATATAGATGGGCAGGGCGCGTTGCTCCAAGCGGCTCAGTTCGCGGCGCACAGCCGAGCCCTTGTCACCAACTTCTCTCGGAAGGATCTCCCACACTTTCTTGCCGTTGAGGAGGCGAAACCCGCCGTTCAGACTCAACATTGCCGCGAGCATTTCATTGCGAACCAGACTCGATGCATTCGCGGCCGCTTGCCGATAATGGACCGCGAATGCCGAGCCTTTGTCCTCGATCCGGATTCCGGGCAACGTCCCCACGCTCTCTGTCAGTGCTCGTTTAACGTGCTCGAAGTCACGCTTAGTTTCCGGACGAAGGGCCGCCGGCAAGCGCCTTTCCCAGCCATGCAGGCCCAGGTATTTCACTCGAGCCACGCGTGTTCTTCTACGAACGTCATCGCGCATTCGGCCGCTGATCACCCATACGCGCACGCGGGGATTCGCCGCCAATCGTGTGATCGCGAGGCGAGCCGACGGGCTCAAATACGCTTCGTCCGGCGCCGGTTGGATGCGGGCGAGCGTGCCATCGAAATCGAGAAACAACGCCACCGAACCAGCCGACTGGATGCGCGCAGCAATCCGCGGCCAGCAATCGAAAACGCGTTTCATCCCTTACGACCGCTTGCCGACGGAAGCGATTTCCTCTTGTCCATCTTTCGGCGTATGGGCATGTAGCGCGCTGGATTTTGGATGCTCCGTCACCGCCAGCCGGATGCCTGTCAGTTCGCCGATCAGGTTTCCTGCCCAGCGATACACGTTGTTTTCCCGCACCTGTTCGCGCAAGCGCCGCATCCTGGTGACTCTTTCTTCGGCGGGCATTTCGAGAGCCGTATGAATCGCCTGGGCTAGCTCTTCCTTGTCGTAGGGATTCACGATCAAGGCGTCCTGAAGTTCCTGGCTCGCTCCGGCGAAGCGGCTCAGGATGAGCGCTCCTTCCTCATCCACGCGCGACGCGACATACTCCTTGGCCACCAGGTTCATGCCGTCGTGAAGGGACGTAACCAGACAGAAATTCGCTGCTCGATAATACGGCGTTATCTCTTCGTGGCTGTGCTGCCGCTTCAGGAAAACGATCGGCTTCCAATCGCCTCTCCGAAAACGCTGATTAATGCGCTCGGCTTCTCCCTCCACTTCGGTGATTAGATCCTGATAGCGCTTGATATCGGTGCGGCTGGGCGCGCCGATTTGGATAAACGTCAGTTTTCCTCGATAAGACGGATAGCGATCGAGGAACCGCTCGATGCCGCAAAACCGTTCCACGATGCCTTTGGTGTAGTCGATGCGATCGACGCCCAAGCCCATGAACGACCCCTCGACTCCCAGTTTACGGAACAACGCGGCGGGTTCCTCTGTTTGTATTGGATCGACGGTCCCTGCGCCAAACGCTACGCTAATCGGAAACGGGCGTACCACGGTCACATGATCCTGCCGATTGACGGCGAAGCTTTCCCAATCGATACGCGATTCCAGAGCCCGATCGACGGTCTCAAGAAAGTTATTGCAATGCGCCTGTATGTGGAATCCGATCAGGTCCGCGCCGAGCATGCCGTCGAGCAATTCCCGCTGCCACGGGCAGATCCCAAACGCTTCCGGGTTCGGCCAAGGGATATGCCAGAAGATAGCGATTTTCGCATCCGGGCGCCGTTTCTTGATCATTTGCGGAAGCAGGGCAAAGTGGTAATCCTGGACCAGTACAACCGGATCCTGTTCGCCTTCGATTTCGTCGAGCAGCGCATCGGCAAATTTCTGGTTCACGATCTGATAGGCGGCCCAATCTTCGGAGCGGAAAATGGGGCGGGTATGTGCGATATGGCATAAAGGCCAAAGCCCCTCGTTAGCGAATCCAAAGTAGAACCCGTCTTCTTCTTCCTTTGAAAGCCAAACGCGCCGAAGCGTGTATTGCGGATGATCGGGAGGCACGCGCACCCGGTCATGATCGTCGGCTGCGGTGCGATCCGCGTCACCGGTGGCTTGTGCGACCCAGGTTCCGTTGCACGCCTGTAAGACCGGTTCCAGCGCCGTTACCAAGCCGCTGGCGGGAACCGACCAGACCAGGGAACCTCCCCGCATCTTGTGCTCATAGGGCTCGCGATTGGAAACCGCAAACAGGCGGCTGCCCTGAAGCTTGGTTTGGACGAAAATTCGCAAGCGCTTGGAAGTCCATAGAGCTTGCGCGGTATCGCGAAGGTGCGCTTCCTCATCCGCCGCCGCGCGCGCCGCCTTCAGGGTGCTCGCGAGCTTCGTGACCTCCTTCGCCAGCGGCCGGAACAGCGACTCTTTCGGAAGCTCGCTTTCAACCGGAGTCTTGCCAGTACGCAGATCCTCCAGCCATTGGGCCATCCGGCGGAGCGGCCTTCGCAAGCTCCAACGCACGACGAGAATGGTCATGATCAGAATGATGAACGTCTGTACAGCGAGGCCTTCCCATGCGTGCTGCCAGACGGTTGCCTTGCGAGCGGCGATATTGGCCGCATCTTGAAAAATCGCAATCGCGCCGATCACCTGGGCATTCGACCGGAGGGGCAGCGCGAGGACGTGCATCGGTCTGCCGCCGATTCGCAAAAACTCACCTTGCCGCCAACCGCGAATGGCCTGAAAGACGGAAGACGGCGTGAGAACGACGTTCGCGGCCAGCGCCACGTTGGTCGCGAGCGGCTGCCCGTGGACGTTGTAAATCGCTTCGCCCACCGATTGTCCGCGGTTCTGAATCCCGTCAATCAGGGCCTGCAAACCTTCGTAGGAGCCTCCTTTGAGCAAAGTTGCAGCCGCCCTCTCTTGAATTTCCGCCAACGCAAGTGCTTGCCGCTCAATTTCATCGGTGATCGATCGGCTCTCAACCTTGGCTTGAACCGCCGCGAGAGTCACCGTGATCGACATTACAGCAGCGATCAGGTAGAGGTTTACCCTGGTGCTCAGAAGCATGCCTCTTGCGTGAGCAAAACGGATGCCAGTCGCCCTTGATCGTGCAATCTGCAACTTACAGGCCAGGCTCTTCGCTTGGCCAGCAAAATCTACATCATTAATGAAGGATCGCCCGCGCATCGGACGGTATTGCACGCTTGCGCCTTCGTCTTGACGACCTTACTATGCAGTAGTAAGCTGAACTGCAGCAGATGAAGAGACCCAAACTCGCCAAGCTTGAACTTCGGATTCTGGAAGCCCTGTGGGCTCAAGGAAGGGCGTCCATGCGCGAGATTCAGCAGGCGTTTCCAGAACCCCGCCCTGCCTACACCACGATCACGAACACGGTGTACCGAATGGAAGCGAAGAAAGTGGTGCGCCGCGTTCAGAAGATTGGAAACGCGGATATTTTCGAGCCGTTGATTGCGAAGGACGCGGCGCGCGATAGTCTGCTCGACGAGATTCTGAGCTTTTTCGGCGGGCGGCCGCAACCTATGATGGCGCATCTGGTGGAGTCAGGGAGGCTCACGCTTGCCGATATTCGCGAGCTGGAGAAGGCCGCCGCGGACGCTGACCGGCAACGGAAGGCGGAAAGGCGGAAATCGAAATGACTGCCCCGTTCCTCATCAACCACCTGTGGCAGTCGTCATGCTTCGCGCTTTTGGCGGGATTGCTGGCGTTTGCGCTGCGCAAGAATTCGCCCAACGTACGCTACTGGGTTTGGCTGGGCGCGTCGCTAAAGTTTCTCATACCGTTCGCGTTGCTGGTGAGCCTCGGAAGAGTGGTTCCGCAGCCAGCTCGACACCCGGCATCCGTTGCAGCTCCTGTTTTTCCGAGCACCCTCGTTCAAATCGCGGAACCGTTTTCGCCGACCCTTAAGTCCACTGTTCCGGCACACGCCTCACTCGATTGGGCGCCTGTCGCGATCGGAGTGGTGTGGGCCCTCGGGTTTTTGGCAATCACGCTGGCACGATGCCGCAGTTGGTTGAGAGTTCGAGCAGCACTACGAGCGGGTGCGCCGATCGAACTCCCGATCCCCGTACGGGCGCTCATCACGCCGGGCGCGGAGGAGCCGGGCATCGTTGGTTTTCTGCATCCGGTCCTGGTGCTACCGGCGCAGCTTCTGGAACACCTGAATCCTCGACAGCTTGGCGCTATTCTCACGCACGAGCTGTGTCACGTGCGCCGCCGCGACAATTTGTTTGCCGCCGTGCATATGGTGGTGGAGGCGATCTTCTGGTTCGATCCGCTGGTGTGGTGGATTGGATCGCGCATGGTGGAGGAGCGCGAGTTGGCGTGTGACGAAGAAGTCCTGCGAATGGGTTGCGAACCGAGTGACTATGTGGAAGGGATATTGAAAGTTTGCCGCTTCTACCTGGAATCCCCGTTGCCTTGTATTTCCGGAGTAACAGGCGCGGATGTGAAGAAGCGTCTCCGCGCGATCCTGGCAGGAAGCATTGCTCACGAGTTGAGCGGCGCAAGAAAGATGACTCTTGCTGCGATCGGGCTGGCGGCTCTTGCGGCGCCGGTGCTGATCGGCGTGCTGAACGCGCCTGCGATCCGCGCGCAAGACGCGCCAGCGGCCACGCCGAAATTTGAAGTTGTCTCGATCAAACCTTGTCAGGAGCCTCCTCAAGTGCGGGGAGCCATTTATCCACCTCGTGGCAACTCATCGCCCGGAAATCTCAGGACTAATTGCTTTCCCTTGCTCGATGCCGGCAGCATGGGTTTGATTCGAGGCGCCTATGCCTCTGACCCATTTACTCCGATCATTGGAGGTCCGTCTTGGATCCACTCCGCCTTCTATGAAATCAACGCCACGGCCGAAGGAAATCCGAGCGTAGCAACGATGAGGGGCCCGATGATGCAAGCGCTCTTAGAAGAACATTTTCACGTGAAGATCCATCATGAAGTGAGTGAGGGACCTGTCTATTTTCTAACTGTCGCGCGTGGAGGGCCAAAACTGCGCTCATTCACGGAAGGAAGCTGCACACCGGTCTCCAAAGCTCCGCCGTGCAGTATGGTGGTCGGGCTTCAGACCAACGACGATGGACGCATTCAGCGGCCAGGGCTATGGCGCGCAGACGCTCAAGGCGCGACAGTTGATGAGTTTTCGAAACTGCTCCGCCCGGTCTTAGGCCGTCCAGTGATCAACAAAACCGGAATCACCGGACGATTCGACATTGACGTCAAGTTCTCGCGAGAGGAAACACAGCCGAGCACTTCTGACCCAACGGGCGTTCCCTCGATATTCACCGCGACGCAGGAACAGCTCGGACTCAGACTCGAAGCGGGGAAGGGACCGGTCGACAGGTTTGTCATCGATCACATAGAGAGGCCCACAGGGAACTGAGATACAGTTCGAGATCCGAAACCCGACAGGCTATTTCTTAACGGCTTCGCCGAAGATGCGCAGAAAATTCCCGCCGCCGATCTTGCCGATCTCATCCGGGGTGAAGCCAGTTTTTAACATCGCATCGACAACGACGTAGTAGAACCCGGCCGTTTGGTCCTGCCATGCCTGATTGGTGCGCTCCCCGGCGCGTCCGTTTTGTTGACCGGGGCCACGGCCTCCACCGCCACGACCGCCGCCGGGGCGACCGCCGGGCTGGGTGAGCTTGGTATCGGTGCCGATGCAATAGTCGGTCGCAAAGGTGATGCAGATGGCGGAGAGACCAGACCGCTTCATTTCGCCTGCCAGATCGATGTCCGGGCCCGGCATTTCGGCGGCGGTTAGGGGAACGTCGATGTGATTATGGGTGTCGATCCCGATGGTTGTGGCAACGATGCCGGCGACCCGGGGATCGTCCGCCGCCCAGCCTGGGCGCGGACGCAGCATGATCGCGGCCCCTGCTGTCATAGCAGCGGTGGAGAGAAATTGCCGTCTTGAGCCGCTCGTCTGAAATTCCATTAAGGCCTCGTTGGTCAGGCTACGACCGCTCATAAAGCGCTATTGGCCAATATATCCCAGCTTCCGGCGGCAGAATCAGCGCGACCACTTACACGCTGAAACTGCTGATCCACGACACATACGACATCGAAATGTACCGCATCCTCGGCCGCCGAACCCCGAGATGCGCGTGATGCTGCAGACGCTGCTGGCCCAGCGTTTCCAGTTGAAGGTCCGGCGGGAGGCGAGAGCGGAATCCATCTACGCGTTGGTGGTAGCCAAGGGCGGCTCGAAGTTGAAAGAACCGGCGGGTGCGTCGAAGCCGTCGTTTATCCGGTTTGGCCGGACCGGTCCTTAACCGAACGGGACTCAACGACAATGTCGATTTCTCGCTGGAATATTCCGCGGACGACTCGCAGTCGACGGTTGCGCCGTCGTTGGTTCGGGCGATTCAGGACCAGCTTGGACTGAAGCTGGAAATGCAGCCGGGCTCAGTGGACGTGTTAGTGATCGATCACGCGGAGAAGCTGACGGCGAATTGAAACTGCTTACTTAAACAACCGCGGCGCAAAGTCATGCAAACTTCTGCGCCAAGTTTGGAATTCATGCGAAGTTCCGTCGGATTCAAAGAACACATTCCGAATCCCGGCGGCTTCGAGGGCCGCGTGCATATTCCTGGCGCCTTCGTGCATGCGCTCTTCCTTAGTGCCTGCGCCGATCCATAATAAGCGAACCTTTTTGTTGTAAGACGCGGTGTCGGCGAAGACGCCGTTGAGCGACGTCTTTACGTCGAAGTTATTCGGCGGGGCGCTGAAGGCGCCGATCCACGCGAACTTATCCAGATGTTTCGAGGTGATTTGGAGTGTTTGCGATCCGCCTCGCGACGTGCCGGTCATGGCGCGATGGTCGCGGTCGGCGATGGTGCGGAATGAGCTGTCGATCATCGGGATCAGATCTTCGATCATCACGTCTTCGAACGCATCCGGCGTGCGCGGCGGCCCGTTCGGCTGCGCGACGGGCGTCGCGCCGAGCTTGGTGGCGTATGCTGTCTCCATCACCACCAGCATCGGCGTTGTCTTGCCCTCGGCAATGAGATTGTCGAGGATCAGGTTCGCGCGGCCCTGACGCGGCCACGTAGTTTCGTTCTCGCCGGAGCCATGCAGCAGGTAAAGCACGGGATATCGCGTGCGGCCGTTGTCATAGCCGGGCGGCGTGTAGACATAGGCGCGCCGCGGCTCGCCGGTGACCTTCGAGTGATACCACTTGATGCGCACCTCGCCATGGGGGACTTCCTTGGCATCGTAGAAATCGACGCCTTTTTCGGGCACTTCGATTCCGCTCGATTCCTTGCCCCAGCCGTAGAAGGTTTCGCTGGATGGATCGTTCGCGGCGAAGCCGTCGATCAGCAGCCAGTAGTAGTGGAAGCCGGGGACGGCGGGCGGCGTCGTGACTGTCCACATGCCCTTGTCGTCGCGCGTCATGTCATATGGTCCAGCGCCTAAGCCGTTGTCGGCGCCTCCGGGCTGCACTTGCACCTTCTGCGCCGTGGGAGCATTGACGCGAAACGTCACGCGCAGGTCGGAGTGAACGCGGGGATACTCGGCGCCCATGATGTTGGTGGAGGCCGGCCGGGAATCGCCGGGCGTCTGGGCCATTCCCGCGCAGGCCAGAATCGCAATCGCCGCAAAGTATTTCATGGGAGTCGTCCTCGCCCGCCCATATTATCAGGCCGCCGCGCGATATGATTTCAAGGGCCATGCGATTCGCATCCATCGTCCTCGCAGCTGTGGCAGTGATTCTGCCCGGCCTCCAGGCACAGCCCTACGATCTTGTGATCTCGCACGGGCGCGTGCTCGATCCGGCCACCAATCTGGATGCAGTGCGTAACATCGGCATCAGAGCCGGCAAGATCGCGGCAGTCTCGGCCAGCGCGCTGCAGGGACGCACGGTTATCGATGCGACCGGGTTGACGGTGACGCCCGGTTTCATCGATCTCCACTCGCATGGTCAGACTCCGGAGAACTATGGCTTTAAAGCGCGCGATGGCGTGACCACGGCGCTCGAGATGGAAGTCGGCGTTTCGCCGGTGCCGGAATGGTATCGCGCCCGCGAAGGAAAGGCGCTGGTCAACTTCGGGGCCACGGCCGGCCATCTGCCGGCGCGCATGGCCGTTATGCACGATACGGGGACGCTGCTGCCGCGCGATAAGGCTGTCGATCGCGCCGCGACTCCCGAAGAGCAGCGCCAAATCCTGGCGCTGGTGCGGCGCGGGCTTGACGATGGCGCGCTCGGGATCGGGCTGGGGATCGCTTACATCCCGCTGGTCACTCGACAGGAAATTCTCGGTCTGTTCCAACTGGCGGCGGAACGCAAGACGCCGGTGTATGCGCACATGCGCGATGGCGGGCCGGTGGAACCGGGCGTTATCGATGCGCTGCAGGAGGTGCTGGCCGATGCGGCTGTGACGGGCGCGCCGCTGCATATTGTCCACATCACCAGCATGGGGCTGCACGAAACGCCGCTCTGCCTGACGATGATCGAGGGCGCACGCAAGCACGGCCTCGATGTCACCACGGAAGCGTATCCTTACACCGCTGGCATGACCGACCTTGGATCGGCCATCTTCAGCGAAGGCTGGCAGCAACGCCAGGGCGGGATTTCTTTCGGCGATCTGCAATGGGCGGCCACGGGGGAACGGCTCACCGCCGGAAGCTTCGCGCGCTACCGCAAACAAGGCGGCATGGTGGCGATTCACTCGATTCCGGAAGACATCGTGCGGCTGGCTATCGCCAACCCGATGGTGATGATTGCGAGCGACGGCATTCTCGAAAACGGAAAGGGGCACCCGCGAGCGGCCGGCACTTTCTGCCGCGTGCTCGGCCGGTATGTGCGCGAACAGCACGCGCTCACGCTGATGGAAGCTGTGCGCAAGATGACCGTGATGCCGGCCGACCGTCTGGGCCTCAAGACCAAAGGCCGAATCGCGGTGGGAGCGGACGCCGACTTGGCCGTTTTCGACCAGGCGCGCGTCTCGGACCACGCCACATTTGAGAATCCGGCGCAATATTCCACCGGGATGGCGTACGTTCTGGTGAATGGAACTTCGGTGGTGAAGCAGGGCGCGCTGGTGGCCGGGGTTGCGCCGGGACGCGCGGTCAGGCGGTAGGCCGGTTCGCACCCTCTATACTGGAATTTGGCTCGTTTTTTCGTCCAAAATTTCGGTTGCCGGGCTACGCAGGCGGATGGGGCCGCGCTGGAATCGATGCTCGCCGCGCGCGGTTTCGAGGCGTCGGAGGACCGCGCCTCGGCCGATCTGGTGGTGCTCAACACCTGCACCGTCACTTCCGCGGCCGATGAAGACGCGCGCCACGCCATTCGCCGCGCGCATCGCGAGAACCCGTCGGCGCGAATCCTGGTGACGGGCTGCTACGCGCAGCGCGCGCCGGAAGAAATCGCCGCGTTGCCGGGCGTTGCATGGGTGGTGGGCAACTCACACAAGACGCAGATCGCCGACCTGGTGCACATCGCCAACGAGCCTGCGCCCTACCACGGCAACATCCACGTGGGCGACATCTTCGCGCAACACGATTTCCTCTCCGCCCCGGTGGAAGACGCCGCTGGCGATCGCACGCGCCCGAACCTCAAGATTCAGGACGGATGCAACAACCGCTGCTCGTTCTGCATCATCCCGTTCGTGCGCGGGCGCAGCCGCAGCGCCGCCGCGGCGCAAGTGGTGGAACAGGTGCAGCGCCTCGCCGAGCGGTACCGCGAGGTGGTTCTGAGCGGCATCAATCTCGGACGGTGGGGACGCGAACCGGGAAGCCAGATGCGCCTCGCGGGCCTCATCCGCCTGCTGCTGGCCGAAACAGATATAGAGCGGCTCCGTCTAAGCTCCGTGGAGCCCATGGATTTCTCGGACGAACTGTTGGACCTGATCGCCATGTCGCCGCGGATCGCGGATCATGTGCACGCTCCGCTACAAAGCGGCTGCGATCGCACGCTGCGGCGGATGCATCGCAAGTACCGGCCGCGCCACTATGCGGACCGCATCCTCAAAGCGCGCGCGCTGATGCCCGACGCCGCGATCGGCGCCGACGTCATGACCGGATTTCCGGGCGAAACCGAGGCGGATTTTGAAGAGAGCCGCCGCTTCATCGAAAGCCTGCCCTTCACCTATCTCCACGTTTTCACGTATTCCGAGCGCCCCGGCACCCCGGCGGCGCGGGACGCAGAGACCGTTCCCATTCCGGTGCGCAAGGAGCGCAACCGCTTGCTGCGCGAGCTTGCCGAAGCCAAGAATCGCGCGTTTCGCGAGCGCATGGTGGGGCGAACCCTTTCGGCGGTCACGCTGCACAACGGCGTGGCGCTGACGGCGAATTATCTTAAGGTAGAGCTGGCGCGCGATTACGACAGCAATGCTATGGTGAACCTGAGGATTGGCCAGGTAACGCCAGCCGGTCTTTCCGAATCGTTGGATTAGGGCAATGTCCGGACGCCGTTTCGAGCGCATCGCCGCCTTCTTTTTCAATCTGTCGCTCACCGCCAAGGGAGTGCTGGTGGTGGCGATTCCGGTGCTTGCCCTGCTGGGCGCGATCGTCGTGTTTTACGACTTCCAGCGCCAAACCCGTCAAGCCGCCGAGTTGGTGCAACACACGGACGATGTGCGTACGGGCATCGAGCGCTCGCTCGCATTGATCAACACGGCGGAAGACAGCGTCCGCGGCTACATGCTGACCCTGCGCGAGAGCGATTTGGCTCCGTACCGCGAGGCGCAACCGCAACTGGGCCAGGAGATGGACACGCTGCGCGGCCTCACGGGCGACGACAATCTGCAGCATCGAGCGCGCGTGGCGAACGTCTCCGCCCTCATTACCCGGGCCTTTTCCGATCTGGATGGCGTGGTGGAGGCCGCGGCGGCCAACCATTTCTCCAGCGGAACCGCGCTGCGCGAGAGTGCCCGCGCCAGCATCGAGGCCGTGCGCGAGCAATTGGACGGGATGGAGAGCGATGAAGAACGTCTGCTCGCCAGCCTGGCTCTCGACCAAAAGCGCCTGCAGCGGCGGCTGGAAAGAGCGCTGGTGGGAGGAGGACTGGCGGCGTTGCTGGGCGGCTTCGCGGCTATGTTCGTCTTCACGCGCAGCATTGTGCGCCGCGTTCATCAGGTGGAAGAATTCGCGCGCGCCGTGGCGGGCGAATCCAGCCCGGTAAAGGGTTCGGCGCGAGGCGACGAAATCGCGCGGCTGGAGCGAACATTGCACGAAACCTCGCGGCAGCTGACCACGCAATCCGAACAACTGCGCAGCGCGCGCACCGACCTGGAGATGCGCGTGGAGATGCGCACGCGCGAGTTGCGCCAGGCCAACGAGGAATTACGCCAAGCCAACGATATGCGGCAAACGCTGATCCGCTCATCGCCGCTCGCCATCTTTTCGCTCGATCCGGAGGGCAGAGTCGTATTCTGGAGCCCCGGGGCGGAGCGCATGTTCGGCTGGTCGGAGGAAGAAGCGATCGGCAATATCCTGCCGGCGATCCCGGAGGCGCGCCTGCCGGAATTCCAGGAGGCGATGGGGCGGCTGCGCGAGGGCGAGTCGCTGGAACGGGCGGAACGCAGCCAGGTGCGCAAGGACGGAAGAAGCATCGAGGTAGCGATCTGGTCAGTTCCCTTGCGGAGCGCCGGCGGCGAGGTAACGCGCATCCTGACCTTCGAAGCCGACATCACCGACCGCCGCCAACTCGAAGACCAACTGCGCCAGTCGCAGAAGCTGGAGGCGGTGGGACGCCTGGCGGGCGGCGTGGCGCACGACTTCAACAACCTGCTGACGGTGATCATGGGCTACGTCGAGATGCTGATCTCGGAGCCCGGCGCATCGGCCCCCATGGTCGAATACGCGCAGGAGATTCAATTCGCCACCGAGCGGGCGAGCGGTCTCACCGGACAGCTTCTGGCGTTCAGCCGCCGCCAGATCACCCAGCCGCGCATCATCGATCTCAACGAGACGGTGGAGCATTCGATGAAGCTGCTGCGGCGCGTGATTGGCGAGGATATCTCGATCTCGACGCACCTCGACCCATCGCTGGCGCGCATCAAGGCCGACCCGATCCACGTGGACCAGACGATTATGAACCTGGTGGTGAACGCGCGCGACGCCATGCCCGACGGCGGCAAACTCACCATTGAGACCGCCAACGTTCAGCTGGATGAGACCTATCCGGGACGCCACCTGGGCGTCACGCCGGGCTTCTATTCCATGCTGGCGGTGAGCGATACCGGCGTCGGCATGACCAGTGAAGTGCGAGAGCGGATCTTCGAGCCGTTCTTCACCACCAAGGAACCCGGCAAGGGAACGGGGCTGGGGCTCTCGATTGTATACGGCGTGGTGAAACAGAACCTCGGGGACATCATCGTTTACAGCGAGCCGGGCAAAGGCACGTCGTTCAAGCTCTATTTCCCCATTGTGGAAGCGCCGGCCGAGGCGCCTGCGGCGAGCGTGAAGCCGGCCGAGTGGCGCGGCAGCGAAACCATTCTGCTCTGCGAGGACGAACCGCGCATCCGGAAGCTGGTCAATGCCATGCTCACCAAGCACGGTTATAACGTGATCGAGGCCGAAGGGCCGAACGCCGCGGTGGCGCTGGCGCGCAACGGCGCAGCGCGGATCGACCTACTGCTTACCGATATCGTGATGCCGGAGATGAGCGGCTTCGATCTGGCTAAGGCGGTGCGCGAAACGCGGCCCGAGACGAAGGTGCTCTACATGTCGGGTTACACCGACCGGCGGGTGGGCAGCGGGTGGGTGCTCGACGCCAACACGCCGTTCCTGCATAAGCCGTTCACTACGTCGGCGCTGGCGAAGAAGGTGAGAGAAGCGCTGGGGCCGGCTCCGGCGGAAGTGCAACCGGCGAAGGGTTAGCCGGCGATATCGGCCATTGCGGAGCAGGCGCCGCCACCGCCGCGGATCTCCGCCAGGGCGCGTTCGGAATCGGCTGACTTTAACGATTTGATGGCATCGGTCACGACGGTGACTTTCTTGCCGAGTTGCAGCAATCCGCGGGCGGCGTAGAGCACGCAGATCTCGGTGACCACGCCATAGACGACGAAATGTTCGGCGCCCGTAAGCTCGACGATGCGGGCCAGGTTCATCGCGGCGAAGACGTCCACTGTGTGCTTCTCGACAACGATCTGCTGCGCACCCTCGATGGCCAGGCCGCACTCCCGGTTGGGGATCACCACGCGTTTCTCGAGTAGCGTGGCCTCGGCTTTGTGCTGGCCGATGGTTCCGGCCACGCAGTGGCGCGGCCACACACGAAATTCGGGATCGGATTCGAAGTGCGCGTCCACGGTGGAGATGACAGGAATTCCATGGGCTGCGGCATGACGGTTGAGATGGGCGATGGCGGGAACGATGCGCTCGGCGCCGGGCACGTAGAGCGCTCCGGCGGGGTAGAGGAAATCGAGCTGGGAATCGACATCGACGAACGCCGTCTTCATGGCTTGAGATTTCGTTTGGTTTGCTCGATCAGCTCGCGCAGCTCCCGGCTATATATTACCGGCCATGGTTCGGCGATTTCCAGCCCGCGGAGGCGCTCCGGCAGCTTCGCGATGGACTCAGCGGCGCGGGCGCGCGATTCTTCGAGCGTCGAAAGCTGTTCCACTAACTCGCCGCCGAGAATCACCGGGCGCATCAAAGCCTCGCCGCGACCGCACTCGCCGGAGCGGGCGATGACGTCGCGCGCTTCGTCGCGGAATACCTGCTTGGCGCCGGGCACTGAAACTTTACCCTCACTGAACTTGGCGGTGAAGCGTTTGATGCCGCCGATGCTCAGCTCGACGATCTTATAGATGGCGCCCATGGATGGCGCGTCGGCGGAGGTGGCGAGCTGCGTCCCGACGCCGAAGGCATCGATGGGCGCGCCGCCTTGCACCAGATCGCGGATGCGGTATTCGTCGAGGTCGCTGGTGGCCACAATCTTCGCGTCCTGCAAGCCGGCCTGATCGAGGATGGCCCGCACGTGGCGCGAGGTGGCCGCGAGATCGCCACTATCGATACGCACGCCCCACAGCGGACGGCCGAGCGCGGCTGCATGGCGCGCGCCCTGGGCGGGATCGTAGGTATCGATCAACTGCACGGCCGCATCGCCCAGCGTGCATTGCAGGCGGCGGAAAGATTCCTTCTCGCAGGCGAAAGACATCACCCACGCGTGCGCCGACGTGCCGGAAACGGGGATGCCGTAACGCATGCCGGCGAGCGTATTGCTGGTGCTGGAACATCCGCCGATGTAGGCAGCGCGCGCGCCCAGCGTTCCGGCCTCCGGCGTGTGAGCGCGGCGGGTTCCGAATTCGCTGACGGCGCGGCCCCCGGCGGCTGCCACACAACGCGCGGCCTTGGAGGCGATCAGGGTGGGGAACGTGATGGCGGAGAGCAGGTAGGTCTCGGGAATCTGGGCTTCGATGACGGGCGCGCGCACGGTGAGGATTGGCTCGCCGGCGAAGAGCACTGTGCCTTCGGGGACGGCGAAAAGATCGCCGGTGAACCGGAAGGTTGTCAGGTAATCGAAGAATTCAGGGGGGGCATGTTGAAACTGGGCGAGGCCGCGGAGATAATCGATCTCTTCATCGGTGAACCGGAGGTTGAGCAGGTAGTCGACGACCTGCGGCAGGCCGGCGGCAATTATGAAGTTGCGATGCTCGGGGAGCTTGCGAATGGTGAGTTCGAAAGTAGCGATCTCATCTTTTTTGCCGGCCCGGAAATAGCCGGCCGCCATGGTGAGCTCGTAGAGATCTGTGAGAAGAGCACTCATGCGTTACCCAGGGCGGGCTAAAGCCCGCAGCAGGCTGAAGGCCTGCCCCGCTATTTCTTTGGGGCTGGGGCTGCGGCCTGTTCCTTGACGCCCGATGCGGCCTTCTGCAGATCGGTAACCGCGGTAGCGTCTAATCCATAGATGCTGGGCTCGTTCTCACGCTTCGCAAAATATTGGTCGCCTTGCTTGGTAATGACCACTTTTTCTATGCGCTTGCCGCCGTTGGAGGTTACGGTGGCTTCGAAGACCTCTTCTCCCCCGCCCTTTTCGACGAACTTGGCGGCGGCGAGGTCGCGTAACTTATCGATCAGGTTCTGCACGGTGGCGTTGTCCATGGTCTTGCCGTTGGACATCCACTTGTCGCCGGTTTTGGCGAAGCTGGCGGTAGCCGATCCGTTCTTGATATCGACCTTGGAAGGATCGCTGAAGCCGAAATCGAAGACTTTCTTGTTGCGGAAATCGTCGAGGCCTTTATCGAACGCATCGCCGACATCCGACGGGATCTTGTAAATGCCTTCGACAACCGAGCTCTTGGCGTAGTAGTTCTTGTCTTTGTCCTTGCGGACCTCGATGGTTTGCGTACCGCTGGAGTCGGTAACGGCAGCGGTGGCTACTTTGGTCCCGGAGGCGAAACCGGCGGCGGCTTTCTTGGCGTCGTCGGCTGAGACGGTGGCATCCATCTTGGCGTCTTTCAATTTCGACACCAGAGCATCCACCTGGGAACTGTCGGCGCGGAGCGGGCGCGGCTTGAGGATTTCCCACTCGTTCTGGCCGTTCTTGCCGAACTCGACGGCCGAGCCTTTGGCGGTGAGTTCGACGCGGGTGAGTTTGTCGGAATCGAAGGTGAGCAGGCGCTTGTCGCGCAGGTCGTTGAGGCCCTTATCGAGGCTGGTTTTGACGAAGGCAAGCACGGTGTAGACGTGCGGATCGTTGGGCAGCTTGGCGTACGACCCGGTATTGTTGGGTGTGTCGTCGCCGATCAGCAGTTCGTTGGTCTTGCCATCCTTACGCGTGATGGTCACGTCGAGCGTTGGATGGTTCAGGCCGTAGGGCGCGACATCGGTGGCTTTGTCTTCGATGGTTTTATCGGCGGTGATGGAGGTGACGGCGGTCGCGAGCGAACTGGCGGCGTCGGGATCAGCGCCGAGAGCTTTCGGCTGCACGAGACGCCATGAGCCCGAAGCCCGGCTCAACTCGACGACGTCGCCGTTGGCGTGCTGAATCTTGATCGACTGGATCTGGTCTTCGGGAATGGTGAGAATCTTGTTCTCGGCGGTCGCAGGCGATTTAGCGGCAGCGGCGTCCTGCTTCTTGTTGGAAAACCAGATGACGCCGCCGAGTACCGCCAGCAGAACGACGGCAATGAGTAGCCGTTGAGGTTTCATTGTCCTAGCGCCGCTTCCACCATGCGGCTAATCCGAACGCCACGATGGCGCCGGGGAAGATGAGGACGCTCAGCCAGAAGACGGCGTTCAGCTTCTGCGTGGTGAGGGTGAGCGGGCGGTCTTCCGATTCCTTGGGACGAATCGAGATCAGGTCTTCATCGGAAGAGAGCCAGTTGATCATGTTCGAGAAAAGGTCGCGGTTGCCAAGCTGGCGCGATCCGGTGAAGCTGTTGGTGGCCCAGGTGGAAGAGCCAATCACGACGAAGCGGCCTTGCGTCGGGGAGGAATACGTGCCAGCAACGGCGAGCGTGAGCGGGCCCTTCTTGCCTTTTTTGGGATCGACCTGGCCGCCGGCGCCGATCTCGGTGACGGCGATGCTGTCTTCGCTGGTTCCGAACAGCTTGGAAGCGGTACTCTTGGCGCCGCTCTTCACATCGATGGAGCGCGAGATGGGAAACGCAGTGGGCACGCGCGTGAGCGGCTGCACAATGGGGTGCGATTCGTATTGCAGGATCATGGGCACTTCCGGCCCGAGGCTGAAGATCTGCCCGACGCCGCTGAGATCGAGAACCAAGTCTCTGTTGACGGTGACGCCCCAGCTTTCCAGAACCTTCGAAAGATCGGGATTTTCTGCGGCCGGCTCGGTGCGGCCGATGCGCAGCGTTTCATCGAGCATGACCAGAGCCCGTCCGCCGTTTTCGACGTAGGTTTGAATCGCGTTGACGATGGCCGGCGGGTACGCTAACTGCGGGCCGGCGATCACCAGCACGGTGCAGTCCTTGGGAACGGCGATATTGCCGGCGGGCGCGGGCGCCTGACCTACGGCGAGTTTGCCGTTAGCGGGCGTGGCGGCGGCCGGCTTGAGGGACTCTTCGCGGACCTTGTAGTTATCGCGCTCGAGCGCCTGCTTCAAAATGGACAAGCCGGAGGAATCGCTGTTGTCGACGGTATGCTCGCCCGCGGCGTTGAGGAAGCAGATGTTGCGGTCGCCGGTTTTCAAGACGCGAATCATGGCGCCGGTAATTTCTTCCTCGGTGAGGCTCTTGGCGGATTCGCGCTTGGCGCCGTTTTCGATGATCACCGGCGAATCGCTGCGGAAGCCGGCGGCGCGCGCCTGCTGCGGCTTGCGCACGGGGTCAATGTACTGCACGTGAATGTGCGGCGAGAGGGCGGAGTAGCGGTCGAGCGTATCGTGCGCGCTCAGGAAACTCGGCGTCTCACCGAAATAGAGCACGTTGATATCGGTGTTGAGGCCCTTGGCGACCTTCATGGTCTGGTCGGAAAGGCTGAACTGCTTGTTGTGCGTGGAATCGTAAGACTTGTCGTAGCGGTTGGCGAGGAAATTGAGGGCGCCCAACACGCCCAGGATCACGATGATATAGATCGCCGCATAACCGGCGTATTTCGTCTGGCGCGACTTCATCCAACTGGCAGCCATATTAGGACCTCCACCGCAGCGATTCCATAGACCGGCCCGTCAGGAAGAGGGCGAAGAAGATCATGGAAGCGTAGAAGACACAATCCTTGAGGCTGACCAGCCCCTTGGAGAAGTTATCGAGATGAGTGACGATGCACAGGTAAGACAACACTTGCGAGACCGCGCCGGTGCTGAACTCGGTGAAGTATTGCAGCAGGTAAAGGAACAGGCAAACAAAGAAGGTCACGCCGCCGGCGATGATCTGGTTGCGGGTAGTGGTGGAGACGAACTCACCGATGGCGATCAGGCACCCGCCTTGGAGGATCAAGCCGAGATAGGCCACCAAAACCGGCTGCAAATCGGGCTTGCCCCAGATGAACAGCAGGATGATGTTCACCAGCGACATACCGAGGACGCACAGGAACAGCAACATTGCGCCGAGCCATTTTCCGACGATGATTTCGTTATCGTAGATGGGCGAAGTGAGCAGCAGCTCAATGGTTCCGTTGCGCTTTTCTTCGGCGATGAGGCGCATGGTGATCATGGGCACCAGGAACAACGTAATGGTTCCGGCGAAGCCCAGCAGCGGGCGGATGATCATGTCGTTGACGTTCATCGGCTGCTGCTGACCCATCATCTGCGACTGCAGACTCATGGTCATCATCTGGCGAACCGAGGAATAGAAGGTGAATCCGAAGATGAGCCCAAACGCCGCCATCAGCAGATAAGCGATGGGCGACGCGAAGTAGCTTTTTAGTTCCTTACCGGCTATGAGGAGGATATTTTTCATTGCTGCGCCTCGGGTTCAGGTGTGGATTCGGCGATGGCGGCGGAGACCGCCGGCTGTTCAGATGCGGTGAGTTGCAGGAAGATGTCTTCCAGGCTGGAGCCGACGCCGCTCAACTCATTCAAGCTCCAACCGGCGGTGACTACGGTGCGGGCCAGGTCGGGACGAATCTGGCGGCCTTGCAGGCTCTCGATTTCGAAGCGCAGCCAGCCGTTCCTGGGCTCTTTGGCCAGAACGCGGCTGACGCCCGAGACCTGCTCGAGACGTTGCTGCGCCTGGGAAACCGTGGGCTGGCCGGCGGTGGCATCGATTTCGAGCGAGACCGCTTCCGAGCCGCGCATGCGATTGGCGAGATTGGCCACGGTATCCTGGGCGACCACCCGCCCGCGGCTGATGATGATGACTCGCTCGCAGGATTGCTCGACCTCGGGCAGGATGTGAGTGCTCAAAATGATGGTGTGGTCACCCGCCAACGATCTGAGTAAGTCGCGGATTTCGATGATCTGCTTGGGATCGAGACCGGAAGTAGGCTCGTCGAGAATCAGGACATCGGGATTGTGAATGATGGCCTGGGCGAGACCGACGCGCTGGCGGTAGCCTTTCGACAGCTTGCCGATGAGCTTATGGCGGACGTCGCCAAGGGCGCACTTGGCAACAGCGTCATCGACGCGCTGCTTGATGTTGCCGGAAGAGATGCCTTTGAGGCGGCCGGCGAAATCGAGGTACTCGTCGACAGCCATTTCGGGGTAGACGGGCGGCGTTTCCGGCAGGTAGCCGATGCGCCGTTTGACCTCCATGGGGTGTTCCTGCACGTCGAAGCCGGCTACGTTGGCTTTGCCTTCGCTGGGCGGCAGGAAACAAGTAAGGATGCGCATCGTGGTGGTCTTCCCGGCGCCGTTAGGCCCGAGAAATCCAACGATTTGCCCCTTTTCCACCTCGAAAGAGATGTTGTCCACCGCGACCGTGCGAGCGTATCGCTTAGTAAGACCTTCAACTTTAATCATATTGAGACGTCCAGACGTGAGTAGTCGCCATTGGCATAGCGCCAAAAAGGCCAGGAGAGCCCGCGGCGCATTTTACTGTGAAATTTCATCATACGGACGGGGGGAAGTGTTGTCAAATGTGGGGCTTCCGGGGTGGGAGGCTAAGATTTCGACGCGGAGACGCAGAGGCGCGGAGATTTTTCTCGAAAGTAAGAGGTTTTCTTTCAGGTATTTGGGGGGAATTCGGAGAGCAACACGCTCATGCTCTAACCTTTCCGATACTGAGACGTCTCAATATCACATCGTGTATGGGAAAACCCGACTCGCTTCAAGGCTCGCTCGATCTGCTGGTTCTCAAGATTTTGTCGCGGCGGCCGCGGTTGCACGGCTACGCCATTATGTCGGCTATCAAGGAATCTTCGGGCGATGTGCTGCGCGCCGATGAAGGCTCTCTCTATCCGGCGCTGCATCGTATGGAGGAAGCGGGCTGGATTGGCGCGGAATGGGTCAAGAAAGATACCGGCCGGCGCGCGCGCATCTATGAACTGACCTCGGCGGGCAGGAAACAGTTGGCCAATGAAGAATCGCGCTGGCACGCCGTAACTGCCGCGGTGAACCGGGTACTGAGGACGGTCTGATTATGTCTATGTGGTCTCGCATCGCAAACGTGTTTCGTGGGGACCGGGTGAACCGGGAGATTGAAGAGGAATTGGCGGAGCACATTGCGGAGGCGATTCAAGAGGGCCGCGATCCCGGCGAAGCCCGCCGCGCGCTCGGCGGCGCGTTGCACCATCGAGAGAATAGCCGCGAGATCCGGATGGTTCCCTGGCTGGAATCGTTGTACGCCGATGCAATTTTCGGCTGGCGGCAACTTGTGAAGAGAAAGGCGACGTCGGCCGCCGCCATTCTTTCCCTCGCGCTCGGAATAGGGTCGTGCGCCGCCGCTTTTCGCCTGATCGATGCCATGTTGTGGCGTCCGCTGCCGGTTGCCTCGCCCGAGCGGCTATATGTGCTGTCCCATGAATCCACGGGTCCAGACGGCAAAGCCGTTAGCGGAGACGCTTGCGCCTATCCGATGTTCCGGCAAATGCGCGCCCTGGTGAAGGACCAGGCCGAATTGATCGCGGTGTCGATCGCGGACCGTATCGATGTCACGTATAGCTCGGATCAGGAAACCGAGAAGGCGTATCAACAGTATGTTTCGGGGTGGATGTTCGGCTCGTTCGGCATCCGGCCGGCGCTGGGGCGGGTATTTACCGAAAATGACGATCTCACGCCCGGGGCGCATCCCTATGCCGTCCTCTCTTACGACTATTGGAAGCGGCGCTTCGCAGAGGATCCGAAAGTGATCGGGCGGACTTTCCGCACGGGTAACGAACTCTATCAGATCGTCGGCGTTGCGCAGGGGCCCTTTACCGGCACTGAACCCGGGACGGTGACCGATATCTTCGTTCCCACGATGATGATGAAGAATAATGCGATCACGCGCTCGGACTATCGCTGGTTTCGCACGTTCGTTCAACTGAAAAAGGGCGTGAGCATATCGCCGGTTCGCGAGAAGCTGCGGGCTGCGTTCCTGGCGTTTCTGGAAGAGAGCGTAAAAGCCTACGCCGGCATCCCCAAACGGGAAAGAGACGGTTACCTGAGTCAGAGACTCGCGATGAATCCCGCGGCGGCGGGCGTTTCGGGGATGCAGAGGGCATATGGGACGCCGCTCGCCGTTCTGGGAGTTCTGGTGACTTTGGTGCTTTTGATTTCATGCGCCAATGTCGCCAATTTGATGACGGCGCAGGCAACAGCGCGGCGCCGTGAGATGGCGCTGCGCGTCTCGATTGGCGCCGGGCCCTGGCGACTGGTGCAACTAGTCATCGTGGAGTGCGCCTGGCTTGCATTCCTGGCCGCATGCATCGGCGCATGTTTCGCCTGGTGGGCGGCGCCATTCATCGCAGGAATGATTGGGACGCCCGATGCTCCCACCCGTTTGATTCTAGCGGCGGACTGGCGAGCGCTGGGATTCGGCGTCGTTCTGGCGCTTGGCGTAACCATCTTATTCGGCCTGGCGCCAGCGCTGCGCGCGTCGGCGGTGAAACCGGCAAGCGCGCTGAAGGGTGGCGACCCACATCTGCGTCCGCGCATGATGCAACTGCTGATTGCGGCGCAGGTGGCCTTCTGCGTTCTCGTGCTCTTCGTGGCCGGACTCTTCATGGCCACATCCGGCAGTTTGTCGCATCAGACTACCGGGTTCTCAGCCGAACGGCTTCTCACATTGGAAACGGTGACGGTGCGGCCACAACCAGGGCGCGTATGGGAGCAGGTTGCCGCACAACTCAGAACGGCGCCAGGAGTTGAGGCGGCGGCTATCTGTGAGTGGCCACTGATGACCGGCGGGAGTTGGAACGGATTCATCTCGGTGAACGGCGCGGCGCCAGGGCCGGTCGCGTCGTACTTTCTGAGCGTCTCGCCCGACTGGCGGGAGCTGATGAAAATTCCCTTGCTCGAAGGCGGCGACCTGCGCGCCAACGACGCTTCGGCCGGCTCTACCCTGGTCAACGTGGCATTCGCCAAACAATACTTTGGGGCGGAGAATCCGGTTGGCAGATCGTTTGAAGTCGTCTCTAACGAGGGGCGCCGCGTTCCCCATCAGGTTGTGGGCTTGGTTGCCGACGCTCGTTACAAGGATATGCGCGAGCCCATTCAGCCTACTGCCTACTTCCCGTTCCAAACGAACTATAGCCGGGCGACATTCGTCGTGCGTACATCCAGCCAGAACCCGCTGGCGATGGCCTCGGCTTTGCGTCTGGACGTGCCGCACGCGCAGGCCGGATTCCGTGTCAGCAACATCCTGACTCAGACTGCCCTGATCGAGCAGCACACGGTCCGCGAGCGGCTGCTGGCGATGCTCTCACTGTTCTTCGGAGTGGTTGCGCTGTCGCTCGCGGGCGTCGGCCTCTACGGCGTTCTCGACTATGCGGTGCTGCAGCGGCGGCGTGAAATCGGCATTCGTATCGCGATCGGCGCGCAAGCCGGCGACATCGCGCAGAGCGTGACCGTGGACATTTTCGCGATGGTACTAGCGGGGTCGCTAGCGGGAATCGTTCTCGGGATTGCATCGGTGCGATACATCGAAACGTTGCTCTACGGCGTGAAGGCAACCGGCGCGGCGGCGCTCGCGCTGCCCATGCTGACGATCTTCGCGGTGGCGCTTCTGGCCGCACTGCCGGCGGTCATGCGCGCGGTCCGCATCGATCCGGTTACCATGCTGCGTTCGGAATAGGCGATACCAAGCTCCTGATACGAAGACTGTTGCACCCAGTCAAATTTTCACGCCCTGGCGGAGGACTAGAATCAAGGCAGGGTGAGGGTGATGAACCCAAAGCAATATCTGCGTTACGGACGGATCGGCGCCGTGTTGTTGTCTAGCGGCGGATTTCTCGTATTTTCGCTCTATATGAAAAGCTGGACCGAACACAATTTCTTCCCGGTCCTGTTTCCCGCGGTTGTGCTGAGCGCCTGGCTGGGCGGGCGGTTGGGCGGGATTATCGCCACTATCGGTCTCTCGCTGGGAACCGCTTACTACCATCTGCCGCCGGCGGGATTTGGCGTGGACGATCCGGCGGATCTGATCCGGCTCGGAACATTTACGGTTTCCGGAGGCATTGTCGCCTGGATGAGCGGCGCGCTGCGGGAAAGCCAGGGGATCATGATGGCCACGCTGCGGAGCATAGGCGATGGCGTGATCGCTACCGACCGGCGCGGCCGGGTGCGGTTTCTCAACCCGGTCGCCGAAAGGTTGACCGGCTGGCCGCAAAAGGAAGCCAAGGGGCGGCCGTTGGCCATGGTATTTCAAGGCGTCGACGCCGAGACTGGCGAGGCCGTGCTCATACCATCGCCCGCGGCATTGAAGGGCGCCGTCAATATCGAGAACACGTCCCTGACTTCCAAGAGCGGCCAGCGAGTGACGGTTGACGATTCGCTGGCGCCGGTTCAGATCGAGCCGGGAAGGACATTCGGTTCCATTCTGGTGTTTCGCGACGCCACCAAGCGAAAGCAGAGCGAGCTTGCCCTTCTCGAAGCGCAGCGGCAGCGCTTGCAGGCGCAGCGAATGGAGGCGGTGGGCCGCCTCGCGGGCGGCGTGGCGCACGATTTCAACAACCTGCTGACGATCATTAGCGGCTACGCCGATCTTTCGTTGAAGGCGCTGGGGCCGGAGAGCCCGGGGCGAGGCGCCATCGAAGAAATCCGCAAGGCAGGAGACCGCGCGTCGAGCCTGACGCGGCAGCTCCTGATTTTCAGCCGCGGCCAGCCGACCAGACTGGAAATCGTCGATCTGAACCGCGTGGTGACGAACTTCGAGAAGATGCTGCGCCGGTTGATCGGTGAAGATATCCGCATCGTTACGCGTCTTGCCGGCGGCCCGGTAACCGTGAAGGTGGATGTCGGCCAGATCGAACAGGTGATCATGAACCTGGCGGTCAACGCGCGGGACGCCATGCCGGGCGGCGGCTTTCTGACGCTCGAGACCTACGTGAAGAAGCCCGCGAAGAACAGCTCGGGTCCGGACGACGGCGAAATGCCCGGGAATTATGGCGTGTTGTCGGTGATGGACACGGGAATCGGCATCGATGAACAGAACCAATCGCGCCTGTTCGAACCCTTCTTCACGACGAAAGAGGTCGGCAAGGGAACCGGGCTTGGGCTTTCGGTGATTTACGGCATTGTCAAAAGCCACAAGGGTCACCTGCGCGTCAATAGCCAGCCAGGGGAAGGCTCGGTCTTCGAAGTTTTTCTGCCGCTGGCCGAGGGTTCGCCCAATGCGGCGCCGGCTCCCGCGCTCCCGCAGGAAGCCCCGCGCGGCGCGGCTACGATTCTGCTGGTGGAAGATAATCCCGAGGTGCGCGGGCTGATGCGTATCATCCTGACCGATCTCGGATACGTTGTGTTGGAAGCGGCCGACGGGCAGGAGGCGATGCTCTTGGCCGAAAAGCACGCCGCGCCGATCGATCTGCTAGTCACGGATCTGGTGATGCCCGGACTCAGCGGCTTGGAACTGGCCAAGCGTCTTGCGCCGGCGCACCAGGAGATGCGGATTCTGTACGTCTCCGGCTATGCGGATCACGAAACGGCCAAGCGCACGCTGGGTGACCCTGGCGTGGCGTATCTTCAAAAGCCATTTGCGCTGGCGGAGTTCGCACGCAAGGTGGGGGATACGATTGCGGGTGCGGAGGGCGCATGAATCGCCAGGGGCGGTTCCGGGGTTAGCATCTGCACAAGGCCGCTCCATCTTCCCCTTGATTACCGAGAGGAGTCGCGCTATCCTAGCGGTAACCGAGAGGAGGGGACGTGAGTCGACCATCCGACCTGGTCCAGGGAACCCTGGATCTGCTGCTGCTGAAGATCCTGGCGTTGGAAGCGCTCAATGGGTGGGCGATCGGGCAGCGGCTCAAACAAGTTTCGGGCGACGTGCTGCAGGTGAGCGACGGGTCGCTCTACCCTGCCCTGCACAAGCTGGAGCAAGAAGGCTGGATCGCCGCCGAATGGAAGGCGAGTGAGAACAATCGGCGGGCGAAGTTCTATTCGCTGACGCGCTTGGGACGCAGGCAGCTTCAAAAAGAAGCGGCGAATTGGGCGCGGCTCTCGAATGCCATCACACAAGTGGTGCGGATCGAGGAGGAATGAGCCATGCGTTTGGAACACTGGTTTTACTCCGTACCGCTCCGGTTGCGATCGTTGTTCCGCCGGCAACGCGTCGAACAAGATCTGGACGATGAGTTACAAGACCACCTGCATCGGAAGACTGAGGAATACATCGCGCAGGGGATGACTCCTGACGAATCGCGCCGCGCCGCCTTGCGCGCGATGGATGGGCTCACACAGCGCAAAGAGGAATGCCGCGATGCGCGGCGCGTGAATCCGATCGAGAATACGCTTCAGGATATCCGCTACGCGCTGCGCGTGTTGGCAAAGGCTCCGGGATTTACGGCGATCGCGGTGTTTACGCTGGCTTTGGCGATCGGCGCGAACGCGGTAGTCTTCGGCGTATTGAACGGCCTGATTCTGCGGCCGCTGAACGTGCCGCACGCGGAAAGCCTCTATGGACTCGAGCACGGCGACGAACGCAACATGTGGGAGTCGTATCCGGACTATCTCGACCTGCGCGATCGCAACCGCACCTTCGACGGTCTGGCGGGGTTCAGCATCACCATGGCGGGGTTGGACACTGGCGAAGGCCCGTCGCGTTCCTGGGGCGATGTGGTGACCGGAAACTACTTCGATGTATTGGGCATCCGGCCGTATCTTGGGCGCTTCTTCCACGGCTCCGACGAGCACGGCCCGAACAGCGCGCCGTATCTCGTCCTTTCCTACGGCTATTGGCACAACCATCTCTCGGACGATCGCAGCGTGGTGGGCCGCGTTGTACGCCTGAACAAGCACTCTTTCACGGTCATCGGAATCGCGCCGCCGGGTTTCAACGGGACTCTTTTGTTCGCGCCGCCCGATTTCTATGCGCCGTTCATCGATGAGGAACAGATCGAGGGAGAGAACGTACTGAACGTGCGGAAGACCCAGACTCTCTTCATGACTCTGGGACATCTGAAAGCGGGAGTCACTCCGCAACAGGCGGCCGCGGATCTGAACTCGATCGGCGCCTATCTCGAGAAGACCTATCCCAACGATCATGGCGCCGTCACCTTCACATTGGCTCGTCCGGGCTTGTACGGCAACCTGATCGGCGGTCCGCTGCGGGCGTTCGTGACGGGATTGATGCTGCTGGCGGGGTTGATTCTACTCGCCGCGTGCGCCAACCTGGGCAGTCTGTTCGCCGCACGGGCGGCCGACCGTTCCCGCGAGATCGCTCTGCGGCTCGCGCTGGGAGCGGCGCGTAACCGCATCCTGCGCCAGTTTCTCACCGAAGCGGCGCTGATCTCGCTGGCGGGCGGCGTGCTCGGGCTGTGGGGCAGCGTCGCGTTATTGAGCGGGCTGAGCGCGTGGAATCCGTTTCCCCGATATGCGCAATTCAGCGTGCCGGTAAAACCGGACGCCAACGTTTACGCGGCCGCTCTGATTCTGGCGCTGGTGAGCGGCCTGTTGTTCGGCATCGTTCCCCTGCGCCAGGTGCTGCGCGCCAACCCTTACCAGATTGTGAAGGCCGGCCCCAGCGGAACGGTGGGACGCCGCATCACGCTTCGCGATTTGTTGCTGGCCGCGCAAATCGCGATCTGCGCCGTGCTGGTGACTTCGTCGATGGTCGCGGTGCGCGGATTGGCGCGCTCGCTGCACAGCAATTTCGGCTTCGATCCACGCGGCGCAACCATGGTGGACACCGATCTGGCGATTGGCGGATATCGCGGCGAGAGCGTAGCCGAAATGCAAAAGCGAATGATCGAAGCCGCGGCGGCGATCCCCGGCGTGGAATCGGTGGGATTGATTGGCCGCGCGCCACTGACCGGGGGCGGCTTTTCCGCGCTGATCTTCAACGGGCAGACCGCCGACTTGCGGCCCTCGAGCGCCGTTGCCAACGCCCTGCGCTTCAACATATCTCCCGAATACCTTCACGCAGCGCGTACCGTTCTGATAGCGGGCAGGCCGTTCTCGTGGCATGACGATAAGAACGCGCCGCGTGTGGCGATCGTGAACCGGGAGTTCGCCGCGAAGGTCTTCGGCTCGACCGCCAAAGCGTTGGGCGGACTCTTTCAGTTGCGGGACGGAACACGCATGCAGGTTGTGGGGGTGGTGGAGGATGGAAAATATATGACGCTCACGGAAAACCCCACGCCGGCGCTGTTTCTTCCGGTTCTGCAAGCGCCCATCAGCGAGACCTGGCTGGTGGTGCGCTCGAACGGCGAACAGCGGCGGTTGGCCACAGCCATACAGAGCGCCTTGCGCGTCCTCGATGCAGGACTGCCATACTACTTCGAAACGTGGAGCCAACAAATGGAGCTTGTGCTGTTTCCCTCGCGCATGGCGGCGGTGGCGCTGGGCGTGCTGGGTTTCATGGGTGCGGTGCTTTCGATCAGCGGCATCTTCGGAATGGCGGCGTACTCGGTGAGCAAACGGCTGCGCGAGTTGGGAATTCGCATGGCGCTGGGCGCGCGGCGCCAGGAAGTATTACGGGCCGCGTTGGGGCGGCCTTTGAAGCTGCTGGCGTTGGGTTCGGGGGCGGGGTTGATCCTCGGGATCCTGGCAGGGCGGGTGCTGGCCTCCATTGTGTATCAGGCGACGCCGCGCGATCCACTGGTCTTGGCGGGCGTCGTGGTAGCGATGCTGTTGCTGGGGTTGCTGGCGACGTGGATTCCAGCGCAGCGCGCGCTGTCGCTCGATCCGGTAACGCTGTTGCGCGAAGAGTGAGCCGGCGCGCGACTAAGGCCCGTAGTGACTCGAACCGGCGGCGGCGTTGCTAATGGTGAGGCTGCGCGCGGGACTATTCGACCGGTAAATCCATCCTGATACAGTGGGGATGTGTATGACGCTACCGCCAGCGCAAGCCTGGCCGCTCCGGCGCTTGCCACTACGGTAGGCATCGGCGGAGCGGCGCTTGGGCTGTGGCTGAGCGCGGCGCGTTCGCGCGCGCGGGTCATCGTGCCGCTGACGGCGGGTATGTTGCTCGGCGTGGCGTTGTTCGGCTTGGTTCCGGAGTTGGCGGAGAGTACGGGCTGGCCGATTTGCCTGGCCCTGTTCGCGGTGGGGTATGCGGCGCTAGCGATACCGGCGCGCTTCGGATATTCGGTCTGTCCCACCTGTTCGCACGATCACGACCATGTATCCTGCGCGACCGAATTGCACGGATTCGCGCTTCCACTGCTAGCGGGCGCGGCGTTGCACAGCTTCCTCGATGGGTGGAGCGTATCGGCGGCGCAGCTTGCGGCTCCCCTTGGTTTACGGTTGGCGGCGCCGCTGGCGATCGCTCTGCATAAGGCGCCGGAGGGCGTGGCGCTGGGCGGGATTCTGCGCGCGTCTGTGAAATCGCGTGGCTGGGCGTTCGCCTGCGCGGCGCTGGCGGAAGGAACGACGCTGGCAGGCGGGGCGTTCGGACTGTGGCTCGCGCCGATGCTGGGTACTAAGTGGGTCACTTATCCGCTGGGCGTGACGGCGGGGTGGCTCTGCTATCTCGGATTCCATGCGGCGCATGAAGAGTGGAAACGGCGCGGGGCTGTACGGGCCTTCACAGCGGCGGCGGCCGGAATGGTTGGAGCGGCGTTAATTCTACGCGGCGCGGAAGCCCTTTTACAATAACGTCACATCTTTTTGGACGCCGCCATGCAATGGTGGTGGATGCAGCGATATGAGTCTCTCGCGCACAGACGTCTTCGTTGTAGGCGGTGGTCCCGCCGGTTTAGCCGCAGCCATTGCGGCGAGGCGGTGCGGGCTGGAGGCCATGGTCTGCGATGCAGCCACGCCCCCGCACGATAAAGCTTGCGGCGAAGGCATCATGCCGGATGGCATCGCGGCCGCGCAAGCGTTGGGAATTTGTCTCGAAGGCGCCGAATCGCACGCCTTCCGCGGCATCCGGTTTTGCGGCGCGCGGCAATCGGTGGGAGCGGCTTTCCGGCGCGGCTCCGGACTGGGCATCAAACGCACTGTGCTGCATCGGACGCTGGCGGAGCAGGCGGAGCGCGCCGGCGTGCGGCTGCTGTGGGGCGAGCGCGTCGAGAGCATCCATGAAGGCGGAGTAGAGACGGCGAAGCGCGCCGTGCGGACGCGATGGGTGGTGGGCGCCGATGGCGCGCAATCGCGCGTGCGGAGCTGGGCGGGTCTCGAAGATTCGGCCGTGCATACGCGGCGCTTTGGCTTCCGTGGGCACTTTGCGGTGGCGCCGTGGAGCGATTGGATGGAAGTGCACTGGTCCGCGGCAGCGCAGCTTTATCTCACCCCGGCCGGCCCTAACGAGATGTGCGTAGTGGCGGTGTCGCAGAATCCGCGGCTGCGGCTGGAGGATGCGATGCCGTTGTTTCCGCAAGCGGCGCGGCGGTTCGAAGGAGCGCTCGCGATGGGCGCGGAGTTGGGCGGCGTGACGCCATCGCGGCGGCTGAAGGCCGTCTGCCGCGGGCGCGTGGCGCTGGTGGGCGACGCTTCGGGATCGGTAGACGCCATCACAGGCCAGGGCATCTCGCTCGCGTTCCAACAGGCCGCGGCGCTGGCGGATGCGATGGCGCGCGGCGAACTCTCGCGCTACGAAACGGCGCACGCGCGCATCATGCGCAAGCCGCGATGGATGTCGAGCCTGATGCTGGCGCTCGATGGCCGGCCATGGATGCAGCGTTGCGCTTTCGGAGCGATGTCGCTTGAGCCGCGCCTCTTCGAATCGCTGATGGCGCTGCACGCGGGATGGCGCGCATGAAGACGCTTCTGGCATTCCTGCTGCTGGCGGCGCCGGCGGCTTTCGATTTCGCTCCGGGGCGCACTACGGTGGAATTCACGCTCGACAGCACGCTGCATACGGTCCACGGCACGTTCGCGTGGAAACACGGCACGCTGCGGCTGGACGCGGGTGCTGGCACGGCGGAGGGCGAACTGGTAGTGGATGCGACCAGCGCGCAATCGGGCGATGGCGGGCGCGATAAAAAGATGCGCAACGAGATTCTGGAGACGGCGAAGTATCCGGAGATTTCGTTCCGCGCGGATCATATGCAGGGCGCGCTGGCGGCGCAGGGGAAATCGTCAATCAAGCTGCATGGCATGTTTTCCATTCACGGGGGTCAGCACGAGATGACCGTGCCGGTGGATGTGACCGCAACGGCCGGCGGATACGACGCGACGGCGCGGTTCGAGATTCCCTACATCGAATGGGGCATGAAGAACCCCAGCACGCTTTTCCTGCGGGCGGGCAAAACAGTGACGGTGACGGTGCACACCGTAGTAGCGCCATCCTAGCGCGCGGAATCTAGCGCCGCGCTTCGAAGAATTTTTTCAACAGATCGACGCACTCCACCGCGAGCACGCCTTCGACGATTTCCACGGAATGATTGAGCAGCGGCGAATCGGCGATCTGGAACTTGCTGCGCACGCCGCCGAAGCGCAGATCGCGCGCGCCGAAAACCAGGCGCTTGACGCGCGCCGCAATCAGCGCGCCGGCGCACATCGCACAGGGTTCGAGCGTGCAATAGAGCGTGGCGTCGGTGAGGCGGTAGTTGCCGGTGCGCGCCGCCGCTTCGCGGAGCGCGAGCATTTCCGCATGCGCCGTGGGGTCATTGCGCGCAATGGGCGCATTGGCGCCGCGGCCCACGATTTCGCCGTTGAGTTCCACGACTGCGCCGACCGGGGCTTCGCCGGCGGCTTCCGCGGCGCGCGCCAGCGTGAGCGCTTCGCGCATGTATGTTTCGTGACTGGGGTCGTACGGAGACACTCGCTATAATCCTCGCATGGCCGAACTAGAAGTCCACCACGAAACTGAGCATCAGGCCGATCCGATAGGGCGAAAAATCGGCGTGCTGGCGGCGGTGCTGGCTGTGGCGTTGGCGATTGTAACTATAGCCTCTCATCGCACGCACGCCGCGGCGATCCTAGGGAAAACCACGGCCAACGACGAATGGGCGCACTATCAGGCCACGCGCATGAAATTTCACAACCTCGAATTGGGCACGAACATGGTGAAGATCTTCGGCGCCGGAAAGGATGGGGCGGCGGAGATGCTAGCCGATAACGCGCGGCAGATGCAGAAATACGACGCGCAGGCGAACGAACTGGAAAAGCAGGCGAACCGCGCGGACGAAGCGGCGGAAGCATCCGAAAGGCGCGCCCTGCGCTACGATCTGGGCGAAGGCTTGCTCGAGATCGGGCTGGTTCTGAGCTCGTTGTACTTTATCTCGAAGAAGATGATGTTCCCGGCCATGGGCGTTCTGGCGGGCGGCGCAGGCGCGATTATTGCGATTAGTGGCCTGGCGATGTAGGCTTGCCGGATATGACGCCCGGCGGGGGAGTCTTTTTGTGTTTCAACTTTTGCTTGACATCTGGCCAGAATTCCTTGAGTAAGTTGGAAAACGTGTCGGTACCGACAGCGATCAGCCACTTATTCAGGTTGTCGTGCGCGTCGCGAGTGTCCGGATAGTACAAGTTCGAAATGGCGGTAGCGGCGGCGTTGCCGCCCCATTCGGAAAAATTGAACCACATGCGGCCGGAATCCATGCGCGTCACGAAGATGCTTTTGACGGCGTGCCAGGCGCGAAACTTCTTAGTCCCGTTGCCTGGGCCGAGAAGGAAGTAGCGCGGGTCCTGCCCGAACGCCGCGGGCACAAAGGCCTCGGTCATCATGTTGCCGATAACTTGATCCGCGGAGGCGGTGCCCCAGCGGTGGAGATATCCCTTGAAGCCCTGGCCGAACGACGGATTCGAATTCTCGAGTTGGTATATGCCCGCAAAGGCCGCGCCCGTGAGATAGGGCGGCCAGTCGAACGAGTCTTTCAGACCGATAACAATTTTTTGCTTCGCCGTGATCGGCTTGAACGGAACAGCGCCCGAAGTGGTGCGATTGTTAGGAATCACGCCAAACACGCGCTTATCGACCGGGGTGTTGGGGCCGGTGGGTTGCGGCTGGCCCGGCGTGGCGCTTTGCGGAGTAGCAGGAGTCTGCGGCGGCGTGGCCGTCGTAGCCGGGGGAGTCTGCGAGTCTTGATCCGGCGGCGTCTGCGCACACAACACAACGGCGCACGTCAGGCACAGGAGTGCCGCATAGGGAAATATACGCATGCTTAATCGGTAGATGGGCTGAGGATAGTTCTGGTTGCCACTTTCGACCCTTATTTTACATTGGATTGGCGGCGCATCAGCAGCATGGCGGCGCACGCGGCGAGCGATAGCGCACTAATCATCGCGCCAGCGGCGAGGTATGTCGAGTGATAGTCGAGGGTTAGGTCGCCTTCGCCGGATGGTATACGCACGCCCAGAAGCGCGTGGTCGATGGGAAATACTGTGAGCGAATTTCCGTTGGCCGCGGCGCTCCATCCATCGAAGTATGCGTTCGAAACGCGCAGCGCGGCGGGCGCGCCGCTGCGGTAGTGGATCTTGTAGTGGCCCGGCGTGTATTCGAGCACGCGCGCCGTAGCTGATGGATCGGGCGCGGCAGTTGCGATGTTGGATGGAACGATGGCCTGCCTCGATGGATCGAGCGTGGTGAGCAGGCGGCGGCTCTCTTCGGGCGATGCGGCGGCGATAAGCTGCGGCGGAAACGTCACGCGCGGCAAAGCATCGGGATTGCTTCGCACGCCGCCGGCGGCGGCATCGAGCCAGAGAGCCACGCCCAATCCGTTGCGTAACTTCGGATTATTTTGCATGGCGTCGGAGTATTCACGATAAGCGGTGAGGGTGAGAGGGTCATAGCCATAAGTGACTTCGGCGCGCGCATCGAAATAGTGCGCGAAGGGACCGAAGGCCACATTGTTCTGCTGCATATCGAAACGCATCAGCGGCGGAAGACGGGACGCCACGGCCCGCTGAAAGAGGCTTTCGCCTTGCCCATAGAGCTGTTCATAGGGAACGCGCGCGTAGGCGAGTTGATTGCCGGCGAAATTGCCATAAAACAGGTCGGCCGCGAACACGGCAATGAGCACCGGCGCGATCCACGGCTTGCGCCAGCGCGCAGCGGCCTGGGCGAGACCGGCGGCGGCGAAGATGGCCAGCGCGAGCGCGGGCACGAACCAGATGTTGACCGGTGCGCGAACGCTCGCGAAGCCGGGAAGACGCGCGATCAGTAGAAAGAGCCCGGCGGAGGGCCCGAGCGCGTACCAAAGCGGAATCGCGAATAACAATCCGCAAGCCAGACGCAGCCGGCGGTTGGCGGCGCCCAGACAGCCAGAGGCAGCAGCAGAATTCCGGCGTAGAAATAATACTGCGTGATATCCGCCGGGCCGTGATAGTTGTCGGAAGCGGCGCCATAGAAATCGCGGAAGAAAAGCGTCAGCAGCGCGGCGGGCGGAATGAAGCCGTAGTTATCGAGGATGGCGTGCTGCGCGGTGCGGATGGAGTACGCGGCGAGTTCAAGGCCGGGTAAGACGGCGACCGCGGAAATCAGCGTACCGGCAACGGGCAGGGCCAGCGCCGTGAGAGCGATGCGCAGCCAGCGCGCGGGCGATTCGACCATGCGCGCGATGGCGAAAAGCGCGAGCGCAAAGAAGCAATAGAGCGCCGATTGGAAATGCCCGGCGAGAATCACGAGCGCGGAAACGAGACATCCATAGACGCATTCACGCCAGGCGCCGGATTCGATGGCGCGATCGAAAATCAGTAGCAGCCAGGGCAGCCATGCGGCGGTTTGCACCATCACCGTGTGCGAGCTGTGTCCGGTGAAAAAGCCGGAGAGTCCGTAGCAAAGGCCGGCGAGCACGGCGGCGGCGCGGTTTCCGATGAGGCGGAAAGCGAGGAGATAAGCGCCGAAACAGGCGATGAGGACATGCAACCAGTTTTCAGCCGACAGTAAGTGCGGCGTCACGCCCGCGAGAAAGAACGGCCAGTTGAGCGGATACCAGGCGCCGACCTGAGGGTCGGCAAGAAAGGGGAACCCGGCGAAGGGAAAGGGCGACCACAGCGGGATGTGCCCGGCGCGCAGTTCCTGCGAGAGATAGTTCTGGATGGGCTGGAAGAAATCGGCCGCATCCCAGAGGATGGAGACGCCGGACGAAGTGAGTTGCACCCAGTAGCAGATCAGCACGACGCCAAAGAGGATCGACGGGGCGAGAACCGGCCAGCGATCGGCCGGCGCGGATTCGGTGGCAACGGCCGTTTGGGCGCGGAGGTGTTTGGAGCGTTTTGACATGCAATGATCGTTCGGTCGATTTAGTTTAGCGAGGAATGGTGGAACGTGCGGCAGGAGACATAGGAAGGGCTGAGGCGCGCCCGCCGCCGGAGCTCGCGATTGTAACCGAAAAGATTAAGCCGCGCGATCCGCACGCATCATCGATGCGTTGAGGAGCACATTTTATGACGCTAGTTTTGCGACTTACGTTCTTGGCCTCGTTAACCTCGATGGCGGGCTTGGCGGCGAACTGGTCGGGCACTTTGGTCGATTCGGATTGCTACGCCAGCCAACAGCGGAATATGAAGCAGGGAACGCATCCGGCGAGCGTGGATAACAATCGGGCGATCCGTGCCTGCACGGCGACGGCGAAGACGAAGTCGTTCGCGGTGGTGCAGCAGGATGGCACGAGCCTCAATCTGGATGCCGATGGAAATCAGAAGGCGAGCGACTTCGTGGCGAAGGAAGGCAAGATGTCGCGCTACAAAGTGAACGTCATGGGCGATATGAATCAGAACATGATCAAGGTGGATTCGATCTCAATCGCCAAGTGAATTTCGGCGGCGCGCGCCAGTCAGCCGCGCTGCTGAGTTCGCCCCTTCCAATTGCCGCCGGCGCCGCGCCAGTGTTGAATGGCTGATGCGATCGTGCATCCCATATAGAACGCGGCGATGGCCGGGAGCAGCGGCGCCCACAGCGGGCTGCGGCCGTAATAACGAACCGCGGGCAGATAGGCGGCCGCCATCATCAGCCACGCGGCTACGCCCCATAGATTGCCGCTCAGCGCCAGCGCCGGCGGAGCAAGATAGACGAGCGCTAATCCCATGATCGTGCCTGCCAACAGCGCCGCGGAATAGTGGAGCTGGGTGAAGGCGGTGCGCGAGATCATGCGCGCGATTTCGGCAAAGCCGCCGTATTCGCGAATGCTCGCTGCGGAACGGCTCAATCCGAGCCATACGCGCCCGCCGGATCGCTTCACGGCGCGCGCCAGCGCGCAATCGTCGATCAATTCGCCGCGAATGGCCGCAATGCCGCCAATGCGCTCCAGCGTTTCGCGCCGGATCAACATGCAGCCTCCGGCTGCGCCCGCAGCGCGGCGGCGCGGGTCGCGGATCCAGGCCGGCGGATACAGCAAGAAAAAGAAAAAGACGAACGCGGGGATCAATGCTCGCTCGGCGAATGACTCGCAGCGCAGCTTCGCCATGTAGGACACGAGATCGTAGTTGCCCGCGCGGGCGCGAGCCACGAGGCCGGCGATGTTTGCGGGCGCGTGCACAATATCGGCGTCGGTGAGCAGCAGGTATTCGGCGTCACCCGCCTGCGCGACGCCTTGCGAGACGGCCCAGAGCTTGCCGGTCCAGCCGCCGGGCAACGGTTCGGCGCGGATTACGGTGGCGAACTGCGCAGCGATTTCGGCAGTGCGATCTTCGCTGTGATCGTCAACGACGAGGACGCGGAACGGGCCGGGATATTGTTGCTTCGAGAGCGATTCGAGAGAGCGAGCGATGACATCCGCTTCATTTCGCGCGGGAATTACGGCGGTGATAGAACCAGTAGCCGCAGGCCCCGCGTCAGATGCATCCGAAAACAACCAGAAGCGCCCGCGAAAAGCGAGCAGGTAGATCCAAACAGCGCAGACCAGCAGCCCGAGCGCCGTCAAAACGACTTGGTGGGCCGGTATCCGGGGCGCGAGTGCACGCGATACTTCTTGCCCGGATCGCTGACGATTTCCACGTTGATCTTGCGGAAGGCTTCGTTCGGATTCGCCGCCGGATAGTAAGTGATGGTGTATGAGTTACTCATATCCTCGCGGATATCTTCAAACGCCTCCACCTGCTTCTGCCAGGTGCGCGCCCAGTAGGCTTTGCCGCCGGTGCGCGTGGCAATGCGCCGGAACACCGAGCTCGAAATCGGATCTTTGTTGACCTCGGTGGTCGAGATGACGTAAATCGGAATGCCTTCGTCTTCGGCCACGGCGCGCACGTCGTCGGGGGCCACCATGCTGGCGTTATCGGGGCCGTTGGAGAACACGATCACCACTTTGCGGCCCGGCACTTTAGCCGCGTCGCGCAGGGTGAGCAGCAGAGCGTTGTAGAGCGCTGTGTCGTCGCCGGCGACCGATGTGCGCAAGCCCTGGATGGCCGTGCCATGATCGCGCGTTAACGTCGCCGCGCGCGAGAGATTGCGGCTGAAGGTGTAGACCGCCACGGAATCGGCGTGATCGAGTCCGCGCACGAAATCGGCAATGGCGTCTTCGGCGTAGACGAAACCGCGGTACATGAAGTTGCTGGTGTCGAAAAGGACGAAGACGTTGGTTCCCACGAAGGCATCGGGCTTATCCATGCCGGGGAGATCGGCCTTGTTCACTTCCACCATGGGATGGGTGGAACCATCGGGGTTGACCGCCATCGGCGTGCTTGCGCCTTCCGCGAACGTGGAGACGCGCTGCAGGATGCCATCCTCGTAAATCTTGAAATCCGCGGGCTTCAGGCCGTTGACGTAATGGTTCTTGCTATCCGTTATCTGGAAGCTCAAGACCACCATGTCAACCTTCACGCGGAAGACCGGGTGCTGAGGGTCCTGCGCGTAGAGCAACGCTCCGCCGGCCCCGGCTCCGATAAATGCCCGTCGCGATATCGTCATGGTTGTTTTTTCGCTCCCCAAACTTACTGCAGCATCCCCTTGCCGTCACTCGAGGTATTCCGTACATCTTCGCCTACCAGGCGCAACGATTTCAATACTGCCGGCCAATCTTCCAGGTGCGAAGCGAAAATGCGCTCCACCAGTTTCTGCGTCCACTGCGGAATCTGGGTGTTGAGCTGCGAAGGCCGCAGGTTCATTTCGTCCGCCAAAGCCGCCCAGTAGAGCGTGTTGGATTCCCAGCTTTCGGCCATGATGCGGCTCGAATACCCCATCAGGGTGGGGAATGTCCGAAGGTTGAGCAACTCGGGCTGATAGGAGTTAGACAGCGTCGGCTTGGGGGTTCCGAATTCCTGAGAGATGGATGCGTAACTTACGAACTCGTCAACCTGCCGGATCTCGGTCAGGAGGAACGAGCCCTTCGGGTCCTGTTCCGCCCCGAGCTCACGCGCCAGCGAAATCAATTCCGCGGGGGTAACGCGATCGAGCGCTTCCTTCACTTCGCCCTGGGCGATCAAACGGCCCACCTGATATGTGCGCGCCGGCGCGGCCAGCGCGCCGATACCGTTGAGCACCTTCTCGCGCAGCGCGGGATCGAACGCCGCCGCCGCGATCAACTCGCGGCCGTAACGCAGATGCAATCCCACCCAATGCAGTTGTTGCGGCGTGGCGTTCCACCAGCGCGGCAGCTTGGCGCTCAGGATCATCTGCGGCGCGAGATCGCCCCAGATTAACGCCTGGGTCTGCGTGGGAACCAGGAAGTTTTGTTCGGCTTCCGCGAGCGTGTACGGGAGTGACGAGAGCGAGCCGACGAGACGGCCGCCGCCGTTCGAAGGCCACCCGGTGCCGTAGGTTTCGGTGGGTTGCCAGACGCGCATTTGCCCTTCGCCGCCGATGAAATCGTGGCTGCGCACGAAGACCGGATTGGTATACAGAATCTGCGCTCCCGGCGGCGCGTAATAGGCGTAGTTGAACGCCAGCAGGGTGTCGCGCATCAAGGGCGCAAGCTCGCCCACCACGGCTTTGAGCTTGGCCGCATCGCCCGCCGCGCGCTCCATCGAGGCGCGGATGTTGATCTTGCGTTCGGTATCGAGGTGGCGATCGGAGTAGTAGCCGAAGCCGAGCGCGTTCTTTTCGTTGGCGGTCAGCGGCGGGCGTGGAATGGGCGTCTCGGAGATACGCGCCGAAAGCTTGTTCACCTGAGACGCTACCGGCGAGCCGCTATCCAGTTGCGCCGCCAATTGCAGCAGGGTGTCGAGCGAAATAATATGCTGCGCATCCATAATGCGCATGAAATCCTGCTCCATCGTTTCGCGTGTTTCCAGATCTTCGGAACGGTCGGCGCCTGCCAGCAGATCGAGCATGCGCTGGTTCGCCGTCTGCGGAATGGCGCCGCCAAACAGCGCCTTCAGCCCGTTGCGCGCGGCGTCGAACAGTTCGCGATCGTTCTTCACCGCGGCGAACGGCGCCACGATGCTCGCAAACGCGGCGTCGGCCTGGTCTTCTTTAATCGTGCGCTGGCGAACCAGGATCTGCCACAATCCGGCTTCGGCCTGGAACGAGCCCGCGACATCGGCGCGGAACAATGGATCGCGCAGCTTGCCAATCGCCTCCGCGGTATCCAGATATTGAACGATGGATTGATCGCTCAGGCGGCGCGATTCCGCGAAGATCGGATATTGGCTGGAATAGCGACGGTAATCGTGCGCCAGGCGTTCCACCGTGGCCGCGGCCAGAGGCGTGGGACGGCCGCGGTCCAGATCCGTAGCGGCCATGAAGATCTTGAGCGGCTCGTTCTCTACCGACTTGCGGCACAGCGCGAACAGCGCTTCCATCACGTCGTCGCCGTCTTTCCACGTGGCGGCCAGGCGCGTCAACTTGCCGTCGTACTTGGCTTGCGGGTTGCTGGTGAACAGCGCCTTCCAAACTTCGAGATTGCCGGGGATGTGCGGCTTGCCGCCCGGATCGATCTGCAGGCGCGTGGTGAGCAGCATCATGTCCGTGTTGGACCGGAACACCGGGCGCGCCGGGCCGGGGCTGGTGATACGCCCGCGTACTGCCGTATAAAAGCGCTTCATGCGCGAGGGGTCGGTGAGGTAATCGCGCACGGGGCCGCGGATGCGCGCGATGGCGTCATACAAGCTGCACAGCCAGCCATCGTCTTTGGCGATCAATTTGGCGAAGAATTCGCCGCCGTTTGAAGGCTGCGCGCCCACTAAGTCCGCCCAGATCGGGGCTGCGCGCGGGCCGCCCGGCACCACCGCTTTGCCGTCGCGCACCTCGAACATGCCGCCGAAGAAATCGAGCACGTGCGAAAACGCTTTCAACTGGGGGTACGTGGCGGCTTTGCGGAGAGCATCGGCGGTCTCGGCATCGAGCTTGGAGAAGCCTAGATAAAGGCGGCAGGTAGCGGGATCGTTCAGGAAGGCTTCGAGGAAGCCGACCGGCTCGGCGTCTTTGACGTTGGGCATCCAGTATTCGGCGCCGAAGAGGACGGGGACTTGCGACGGATGAAAGTCGTAAGAGAATGGCCGATTGGTTCGCAGAGATTCTTCGAGCTGGTTTACAGGGAATCCTGAGTCAGTGGTAATGAAAGCGCGGGATGCGTTGACAGTTTCGAGCGCGACTTCCGAGCCGCAGCCGCCGCGCATACGGAATCCGAGCACGCGCAGCAGATCGGCCACGTTGGCCGCATCGCAGCTCTTGACCTCGATGGTTTTTGACTCGCCAGCCAGCTTTTCGAGCTCGTGCGCCTGCGACAAATAACGATGCACCAGTTTCAAGTATTCGGTCTGCTCCAGCGCCTCATTCCCGTGCGAGGCTTCATAGCCGTTCGTGATCACGTTGTGCGCGAGCGCCGGCAAAACGTCGCGCGGGGCCGAATCCGGGGCGATCGCCGCCATGCGCGCGAAGGAACGCATCGGTCCGGGGATGGGCGCGGTGGGCCAGACTTCCGATGCCATGGGGGCGCCGATGGCGAGCGTCTTTCCGGTGGCGGCGCGATAGGCGTCTGCGTGTTTTGTGGCCGAGGCGCGATCGCCCGCCATCAGATCGAGCATGGTCAGACGCTGCGCGGCTTCGCCGGTTCGCGGCGGATCGTTGGCGCGCTGGGCGGCCGAGAGGGCATGGGCGTAGGCTTCTCGCGCGGCGGGGTCCCCGTAGGATTCGAGGAATTGCGCGTACGCAAATTGCGCGGCAATATTATTAGGCTCGGCGGAGGCCGCGTGCGCGAGGGAGGCACGCCGCGAAGGTGTATCTCCGGCCTGAAACGCGCAGAGCGGCAACTGCGCCCCTATCAGTAACACGACCGCGACTACGGGACCGGCTCGCATGCTTTTCACCCCGCTATGGTTAACTCGACTCCTACGCTGTCTATCTAGTGGTGTGATTCTAGTCCAACTAAAACACTATGCGCAACGGGAGGGATGTAAAAACCCATACTGCGCATGGATATCGATGGGGTAATCGGTATGCGGACTCGCACGACGGCGCAGTGTAGCTTCGCGCGCGCTGTGAGTGTCGCCTATTCGTAACGCAGACACACGATCGGGTCCAGATTCGCCGCCCGGTTGGCTGGATAGTACCCGAAGAAGAGCCCCACGCCGACCGAGATAGCCACCCCCATCCCCACCCAGAACGGGGAAACCGTGGCCGGGATGGACGCCAGCGAACGCGCGGCGAAGGAAATCATGCCGCCAGTGAGGACGCCGAGCGCGCCGCCGATGCCCGAGAGCATCACCGCCTCCAGCAGAAACTGCACCCGAATATCGGATTTGCGCGCCCCTATGGCTTTGCGGATGCCGATCTCGCCAGTGCGTTCGGTTACGGAAATTAACATGATATTCATCACTCCGATACCGCCCACCAGCAGGCCGATGGAACCGATCGCGCCCGTGAGCAGAGCCATGGCGCCCGTGAGCTGGTTCCAAAATCGATAAAGAAGTTCGGGTCGGCCACTTCGAAATCGTTCTCCGCGTTGTGCGGCACATGACGGCGGCGGCGCATGGCTTCCACCACGTGGTCGCGCACCGAGCCGATATCGGCATCGTCACGTACGGTGAAAATCAGGAAGGTCTCGCGCACATCCGGGTGGTTCTTGTGGAAATTCGAGTACGGAATGCAGACAAATTGATCGACGCCAAACCCGCCGAACAGGCCAGGATCTTTGACGAAGACGCCGATCACCTCATAGAGCCTTCCGCTCAGGCGCACTTCCTTCCCGATGGGGTCGATATGCGGAAACAGCGAATCGGCGATGGCGCTTCCGATCACGGCGACGTTGCGCGAGTGCTCTTCGTCGAAGGGTGAGATGTAGCGGCCCTGGCCGACTGTGAAGAGCGGAAGGGCGGCGGCGTAATCGGGCTGCGTGCCACGCAGGATGAGGCTCGAAACCTGCTCGCTGCCGTAGCTGATGGTGTCCTTCTGGTTGCCCAAGTCGATGCGGTTGGCGAAGGCGGCGGCAACGTCGAGGCCATCGACGTTTTCCTTCAGGTAGGCGGCGTCGGAGGCGTCGAGATATTTGCGGATGCGAATCTTCTGCGGCAACCCGCCGAAGCCGTTGAAGCCGGGCGGAATACGGGTGACGAAAAAGGAACGCGACCCAAACGATTGGATGCGCCCCTGGATGTACCCGTTGAGGCCGTCGATGATGGCGGCCACCGAAATCACGCTGGTGACGCCGATGACGATGCCGAGGATGGTCAGCGCCGAGCGGATCTTACGGGCGCGCAGGGTATCGAGCGCCACCAGCAGGTTCTCTTTAATCTCGTGCCGCGTCATCTTCTCACTCCGTGCGCAGGGCGGTTACGGGATCGAGCTTCGAAGCTTTCACGGCCGGGTAGATGCCGAAAAACATGCCGATCACCGAACTTAAAATGACGCCGAGAGCGGCGACCCAGGTTTGCACGGCGGCAGGAAAACTGGTGAACTCGCGTAGCGCAAGGGCGCAGCCAAAGCCGATGAGCACGCCGATGCCGCCGCCCATCATGCATTGCAGAATGCTTTCGGCGAGGAATTGGCGGAGGATATCCGACTGCGTGGCGCCGACGGCGCGGCGCACGCCGATTTCCTTGGTGCGCTCGGTGACGGCGACGAGCATGACGTTCATGATGACGATGCCGCCGACGACGGCGGAGATGGAGCTGATCATGACGAACACGGCGAAGAAGGCGGAGCTGATGCTCTGCCACAGCGAGATGTAGCTATCGGCCGTGCCGAAGAAGAAATCGTCATCGGCGCCGGCAGCGACGTGGCGGCGGGCGCGGAGCACGCGGCGGACTTCGTCCTGCGCCAGCGTGAACGTTTGCGCCGGGCCTTCGGCTTTGACGCTGATGACGAGGCTGTTGCGCTGGCCGCGGACCTTTAAGAAGGTGCGCAGGGGAACGATGATGAAATCGTCCTGATCCTGCCCCAGCACGCTGCCAATTTTTTCGATGGTGCCGATGACGATGAACTCCGCGTTGCCCGCGCGGATAGATCGCCCCAGAGGATTCACGCCGGCGAAGAATTCCTGCAGAACGCGGTCGCCGATCAGACAGACAGTGGCGGCGTGGCGGTCTTCGACGTCGGTGAAGTAGCGGCCGGTGGCGACTGTGCGCGTATCGATATCGGCCATGTTGGGCGTGTGGCCGTAAAGCGTGGCGTCTTCGAGCTGATGATCGCTGTAGCGCAGGTTGGCGGTGGCGTTGAGCGCCGCGCCGACGCCCTGGCAGTGTGCGCAGCTTCCGGCGACGGCGTCCATATCGTCGGGATAGAGGAATTTATAGCGCTGGGCCTTGGTGATCAAGTTGAAATCGGTGACAGCGAAGGGCAGACGCGCGACGCGGAAGACGTTGGTGCCGAGGTTGGCAATTTTCTGCTCGACGTAGAGGTTCGCGCCTTGAACAAGGGTCATGACGGTGATGAGCGTGGCGACGCCCATGATGAGGCCGAGGATAGTCAGCGCGGCGCGCAGTTTGTGGGCGCGGATGGAGTCCACGGCCAACGAAAGGTTGTCCGCGAGGTTAATCAAATGGCTACTGTAGCACCGGGGGAGAACCAATACTCGTGCCTCGCCGCCGTGCCTCTGGCGATTGGCCAGGCCTTGCTCAACGTCGCGCCAGATACCGGCGGCGCAGCTTGGAGGCTCAGCTAGGGATGACTCCATCCCGATAGAGACCGAGACTTTGAAGCATAGGGCTTCGCTCATCCTCGAACTCGACGATCATGTCCGCACCGGCAGGATTGGTTAATGCGAGGCGGATGGCGCCGAAGGCGAGAATAGCTAACACAGCGACAGCCTGGGCGTACCGGGAATCGTTATGGAGAGCCTGTTGCTCATAGGCGGCGGCCTTTCCGAGGGCCAGGATGGCACCAACCACGCCGAGCAGCCTCATGTGTATCGCAGACTTGCCTGGCTGGAAGGAGCACGTGAATGGGATCTTGCGAAAGCCTTTCAGACTTACGTGGGCAACGATCAGGCTCCAGAGCGCCAGGATCAACAGGTGGCGAACGGCGTCCTGCCGAGGCCAGATCCAGGCGAACACTGCCAGGGAAGAGACGAACGGAGGGAACAGGAAAAGCACTAGCATCGAATACCGGGCGGCCACGAGATATATCTTGGGCGAAGAAATCTGGGTGATCCGAAAGACCCAATTCGCCCGCAATGCAATCGGCAGAGAGCAGATTACCCGAACCCCAACAATCCAGGCAGTAACGACGATGACGCTCGCGAAAACGGTCCTGGCTTGCTGTAAGGAGGAAAGCATTCCCCGCCCCGCCCCGGTTCGAAGGAGCAGGACAATCGCCGAAAGAGCAACGCCCATATAGAAGGCCAAAACCAACCGGTGCTGCCTGCTTCGAAGGATCGTCCGCAATGCAAATTGGAAGACGGCATTGGAAACGCCGTGGCCGAAGCGCGGACTCCATCCGCGGGCCGCATTGACGGGAAGCAATTCGGGTTCCTCCACTATCCGGCGCAGGCGCCGCCCATGGCCGAGTAGATTTGCGACTATGGCCGTTCCGCCGGCAATCAGCAGGCCCAGAACCGCCCGCAGGGCAAGAGGCTCCATGACGCCATGCATAGAGCCATTCAAATACTGGAAGAGCCCGAGGAACCAGTAAGCAGGGAACCATCGCAACAGGCCCTGATTGTGCGCGGCGGAAAGAGCAGCGACCGTCGGCGTCACTGGTTGAAGGAAATACGCACTCAGAAATAAACAGAAGGACAAGAGCTGAAGCCAAGCCGATACGCGAAGAAAAACCCGACGAGGCAACAGCTGAGCCAACGCTCCCTGCGTGGCCAACACGGATAAGAAGACAAACCCGCCGGACGCCAGCATGGTGATCCAAAAGGCAATTAAGGTCCGGTACAGCTGCGGCATGAGAATCAAGTCAAGGAGGTTGCGGCTGGGCGGCGCGAGAGCGAGCGGCCATACTAGACCAGGAAACAGGTTGAGGGCGGCAATAACGGTCGCCTGCGCGGCGCTCAGTGCGGCAAGTTTCGCGAAGAAGAGAGACCCCTGGTCTACCGGGAGCGGCCCGAGCGCCATGATGTCCTTAACGTCGGGGAATGTCGATTCCCAACTCAAGACCGTGAAGACTCCCGTCAAAAGCATGGTCGCGGCGATCAATCCGTGCTCAATCCCCCAAGCGGCGATCAGGACGTCCTGGTGAGACCGGCCGGCCTGACCGAAACCGAGCGCGCCAAATGCGAAGCCGATGCCCAAGAGAACCGGCAGAACGGCCAGTTGCCCGAGAAGGCTGGATGTATCGCCGCCCACGGCGAGCAGTTCCGCGTCGACGACCCGAAACAGAAATATGCGGTAAAGACGCGCGAAAGGGGTTGTCATTACGTGGTTACCACGTTGATGATCGCTCTTGCGATGCTGTGCGCGTCGACGTCCGCCGCCAACTGCGCAAAGATCGCTTCCAAGGAAGGGGCGGCCATCCATTCCCGAAGCGCAGAGATGGCGTCGTTTGCGACGACTTTCCCGCGATGGAGAATGACGACGCGGGAACAGACGCGCTCGACGATATCCAACTCATGCGAGCTGAACACGACCACCTTGCCTCTTTGCGCGAGTTCCTGAATGAGAGTGCGAAGCACCAGCGATGTGGCAACGTCAAGCCCTGAGAAGGGCTCGTCGAGAAGGATGAAATCGGGGTTATGTAGCAACGCCGCTGCCAACAGCACCTTCTTGCGCATGCCTTTGGAATATGCGGAGATGGGCGCGTGACGGTCATCCGCAAGCGACAAGAGCCGGAAAAGTTCCTCTATTCGCCGGCGCGTTGTGCGTTCCGGCAGGTCGCGAAGCTGAGCGACCATTTCCAGGTACTCAAAACCGGTGAGGTGAGTGTAAAGATGCGGCTCTTCCGGTACGTATCCCAGCCGCCGTTTGAACGCCAGTAGATCCTGAGCAATCGCGACGCCGTTAAAGAACACGGCGCCCGACGTCGGTTCCATCAGCCCAGTGATCATCTTCATGGTGGTCGATTTCCCGGAGCCGTTTGGGCCCAGGTAACCCGTCACAACCCCCGGATGCGCCTGGAACGATACATCGTCAACAGCCGGGATGCCAGCAAAGCGCTTGGTGAGATGTTTGAGCTCCAGCATACCTATGTAGCATACTACTATAAACGCTCTTGTCAAGTAGCATGCTACATAGGTATGCTGATACGTAGTGAAGCCGACAGCGAAGCTTTCTCACACGGCGGCTATGATCCTCCAGGCGCTAGACGCCGGCAGCCGGTATGGGCTCTCGATCATGGACGTAACCGGCTTGCCTAGCGGAACGGTATATCCGGCCCTGCGCCGCCTGGAACGGGACCGTCTGGTCACATCGCACTGGGAGACTGGGAAAGCCGCGGAGAAGGAAGGCCGCCCGGCGCGCAAGTATTACCGGCCTACGGCGCTGGGCGGGGAGTCGCTTATGGAGTCGAGAAAGCGGTATCCCCATCTCGCGGGCTTATTCGTGGGGAATGGAGACGCCGAGTGAAGCACGCGCCTGGACAATTCGCCTCGGCTCGGCTTGCACGGCTTTTCCTGGCTATGGCCTCGCGGATTGTTCCCGGGCGTGCAAGAGCGGAATGGCTGGCCGAGTGGGGCGCCGAACTAGCCTACTTAGAGGACGCCGAAGATGCCGAACCATTTCAGGCGTTCCGATTCGCATGGGGCTCATGGCCCGATGCCGTCACGGTGAGCGGCTACAACGCGAGAAAGAAGACCGCGTTCGGGACGCTTTCCATTCGCCCCTGGGATGCCTAGGGTCGCTGAGCCTGCTGGCTTTGATTGCATCTGCAACTTGGTTTGCGGTTTGCGGCCCTGGTTTACCTACGCCCGGCGAAATACTGCCGCACCTGATCATGGGCTGCTGCGCTCTCCTGGCGTCGTTGGTTCGCGACCCGACAGGCATCGCCGGGCAGTCGAGTACAGTGACCCGCGGTAGACGCCACGTTCCAGCCTCTCTGTTTCTGGTGTGCAAAACCCTATTGGCTTTGGCGATCGCGGGGTTTATGACGGCCGCCACACTCCGGCCGTTGTCGTCCGGAACCGTTCAGGTGCATGCTTATCTCGTCCCTTACCTGCTGGCCTATCGCTGGTCGATGCGGGACCAGGCCAAACGATGCCCCATCTGCTTCCGCCGGATGGGCAACCCGGTGCAGATTGGAACCTGGCCGACGATATTTCTCGACTGGTTTGGGAAGGAGTACATGTGCCGGTTGGGCCACGGCTTTCTATATGAGCCAATTGTTGAGACGGGTTTCAGTTCGCAACGGTGGGCTCCACTTGACCCTTCGTGGAAGGATCTGTTCACGCGAAATGGTTTCTAGCCCTAGAAGCTAGAGGCGGACGGCGCCGGGGATACGAGCGAGGCGGCGATCGAACGTGCCGAGGGGGAGATGGCCAGCTTTGCGGGCCATCTCGAGCATCAGGCAATCGGAAAAACCGAGCGAAGGACGTGAACGGAAAAGATCGAGAGCGGCCTCGACCACATCGGCGTCCTGCAAAACCAGGCGTTCATGGCTCAGGAGCATGTTCACCGCTCGGACTATTGCATCAACGCCTTGGTCGTAGTTGGAACCGAGATTCCATACAGTTTCGGCCAGCGCAAGGATGGAAACCCACGCCCCCTGTTCGATGAACGACTCGGCGGTCTCCACTTGTCTAGGGTCGTCTCTAACGATAATGCGTAGGAGAACGTTAGTATCGGCCGCGCGCATGTTCTTTGCGGAAGTGTTCGCGAAGTCCTTCCTTCAGCTCGGCGATCGTCTTTCTTTTCGGCGGACCATCGGGAAACAGCGCATTGTGGATATCCAAAGACGAGTATTTTCGTGCTCTACGCACGATCATGTGGTCGCCGTCTTCTTCCCACGTTATGGTCGATCCCGGCCCGACGCCAAGCTTGCGGCGCACTTCGGCCGGAACGGAGATTTGTCCTTGGGCGGTAATCTTCGATTCTGCCAGTGCCATAACTTTAAATTACCACGGTAATGCATTCCGGCGACGCGTTACTCGATCGCGCCCGCGCGCCTCAATGTTTCGTCGATTTCGGGGCGTACCAGGACGCCGCGGGCGATTTCTTCGAGGCGTTTGCGCTCTTTCCCTACGATCTCGAGGGCCAGCCGCGCCACCTCCGCGGCGTCGTCAAGCGGGACCACGGCGACGCCGTCGCGGTCGGCCACGATCACGTCGCCCGGGCGCACTGCCACGCCGCCGCAGGCGATGATGGCGCCGACTTCGCCCGCGCCGTCCTTATTGCAGCCGCTTACCGAGAGGCCGCGCGCCCAAACGGGGAGGCGCATGGATTCGAGCGCTTCGATGTCGCGCACCATGCCGTCGAGGATCACGCCGCGAATGCCGATCTTCATGGCGCTGGTGGCGAGCAGTTCGCCCCAGCCGGCGTTACCCGAGCCCTGGGTGTTGATGACGAGGATGTCGCCGGGTTGCGCCATCGAAAGCGCCTTGTGATACATGATGTTGTCACCGGAATGGCACCATACTGTAACGGCTGCGCCGATTGTGCGCGGAACGGGCCAGACCGCGTGAATTCCGGCGTCCATGCCTCCCAGGCGCGACATGGCGTCGGCCACCTGGGAGCTTGCCGCTTCGCCGAACAATGCCAACAAATCCGCACTGGGTCTCGGCCAAGCCGCGCGCACTCGAAATCCCGGTTTTCCTGCCATGCGTACTCCTCTCTTGTTGTTGTACACCTAAACCGTTCCCTTTCATACGCCTACGAAGGCTCTCCGTTCGCCTCGCCGAATCCCCCGTTCAACCCCGGATCGTGCCGTACAACCAATAATTTCAACGCTTTAATGTCATTTCATGGTCCGGGGCGCGGAGCGATGTTTATACTGCCGTTAAGCGCTAAAACTTTACCTTTTGTACTTGGTTTTGCGTGAGCTTTTACTATAATTTGTATTTTCGCCGGGCCAGTTGAGCGTCAGGGAAAGGTCAATATCGAGATGCACAAGCCGATTAAATATGTGGAAAAGGCGGTCACACTGGCCGCAGGCGCCGCGTGGACAGTGTTCGACAAGCTCAATCAGATCCGCCAGAACCCGGGATTTGTGCCGAAATGGTCCGACAAGCCCCTGCTGAAGTCCTGGGAAAAGGTGAAGCCGCCACTTGGTTGGCCCCGCCAGACGGATTCGCTCTGCCCTCGCTGCGTGCCCGAAATCCGCCAGCAGATTCTGGACGGAAAGACTTCGATCGACGTCCTCTATAATCAGCGCCCCGGCGAAATCAAGGCGCAGGTGATCGAACGCGACGGCAAGATCCTCATGGTGAAGGATTGCCCCGAGCATGGCCACTTCGAAGATGTCATGGCCATCGATACCGGCTTCTTCAAGCACCTGGAAGACGTGTTCCCCGGCCGCGACATCCGCGCTCACAACGATGCGCGCCTGCACAAGCACGGGTCGAGCACCATCACCCACGGACGCGGTTCGGTTCTGACGGTCGATCTCACCAACCGCTGCAACATGATGTGCGATCCCTGCTTCATGGACGCCAACCAGGTTGGGTTCGTCCACGAATTGAGCTGGGAAGACGTCAAGACGCTGCTCGACAACGCCGTCACCATTAAGCCCAAGCGCCAGATGTCGGTGCAGTTTTCGGGCGGCGAGCCGACGCTTTCGCCGTTCTTCCTGCAGGCAGTGAGCTACGCGCGCGAAGTTGGCTACACGTCGGTGCAGGCCGCGACCAACGGTATCGAGTTCGCCAAAAGCCCCGAGTTTTGCAAGAAGGCCGCCGACGCCGGACTCCGCTACGCTTATCTGCAGTTCGATGGCGTCGGAAACGCCGCCAACTCGCACCGCAAGGTCGGGAATCTTTTCGACGTAAAGCTGCGGGCCATCGAAAATTTGTATTCGAACGGCGTCGATATCGTCCCCGTCATCACCATCATCAACGGCATCAATAACGAGCAGGTGGGGCGCGTGGTTCAATTCGCGCTGGATAACCCCAAGAAGATTCCGTTCCTCTCGTTCCAGCCTGTTTCCTTCACGGGCCGTGACGAAGCCATCACCGAGGAGCGCCGCGCGGCGCAGCGTTACACGCTTTCGCACCTGGCGCATGACGTAAAGAATCAAACCGGACTGGGCGAGCCCGTCCGCGACTGGTTCCCGATTTCGTTCATCTCGACCTTCTCCGATTGGAGCGATCTCTGCCACGGTCCCGAAGCCACATGGGGCCAGTTGAGCTGCGGCTGCCACCCGAATTGCGGCGTCGGCATGGCCGTCATGGTCGACAAGGAAACCAAGGAATCCGTGCCCTTCACGGCCTTCGTGAATGCCGACCGGCTGGCGAAGGACATCGCCCGCGTCAACGATGCGGCGCGCAGCAAATGGCTATCTGTAATCGGCATGGCGCTCTCGCTCGGACGCAACTACGATCCGTTCCAGTCGCCCACGCACTTCAAGCTTACGGACCTGCTGAAGAAGTTCGATAAGACCTTCGGCGCCACCGGCAAGAGCTACGGCAAAGTCGGCAAGGACCGCACCCGCGCCGATATCGAGCAACGCCGCTCGGACCGCTGGAACTTCCTGTTCATCGCCGGTATGTGGTTCCAGGATCTGTTCAACTACGATTTCCGCCGCACGGAACAGTGCATCATCCCTTACGCCACGCAGGAAGGTGAAATTTCCTTCTGCGCTTATAACACCGGCGTGGGCTGGCGCAACATCATCGAGAAGATGCACATGACGGCCACGCTCACCAAGTGGTACGAAGAAAAGGGCCGCCACGAGATCTTCGCCGGCAACAAGGCCGTGCCGCTGCGCAGCACGGACCACTCGCTGCTGCTGCGCGAAGAAATCGTCACCACCGAAGTTCAGCACGATCTCGACCGCCTCGGCATCGCCAAAAACGCCGGCGAAGAGAAGCTGCGCGCCCGCGACGCGAAACTGAAGCAGCAAGCGGAAGACGCCAAGATGGCAAAGCTTTACCGCGAGCACGTATTGAAAGAGCAGGCGGGTCCGGAGCTGGTGCAGATCGGCTTGGGCCAGGCGGCCGCGGCGCCCAAACCGCAGGTGGAAGAGCGCGAGGAAGTCGGCAGCTTCGGCGACTAAGCAAATCCGCCGCGGAGTAAGTTCCAAAATAAGTTCCACAAACCGCCGGGCTTTTGCCCGGCGGTTTTGTTTTTTAGCCCCAAAGTGTATGTAACCTACTCAAACCTTCCATCCATCTAAAGGCATTACAGTCTCCGTACAGGTCTCATTCGATGAAAATCCTCCGTAAGTCCTCACTCGCCGCGCTTTGTCTTTCTTCCGCCGTCTGTTATGCCCAGACAACCGCATATACCATCTCGACCGTCGTCGGCATAGCCACGCCGGGGTTTTCGGGGGATAGCGCCGCGGCGGACGCCGCTCAGCTGAATACGCCGATCGCGGTGGCGCTCGATTCCTCGCACAATCTTTATATCGCCGATAGCGCCAACAACCGCGTCCGCAAGGTCACCAAGAGCAACGGCAATATCTCGACCATCGCGGGCAACGGAATCGCGCAATTTACCGGCGACGGCGGCTCGGCCACCAGCGCCAGCCTGAACGCGCCCTACGGCATCGCGGTCGATTCCAGCGGCAACGTATTCATCTCGGACTTCCTGAACCAGGTGGTCCGCAAAGTGACGACTAGCGGCACCATTTCCACCGTCGCCGGAACCAATCAATACGGCTTCATGGGCGATGGCGGCCCGGGAACCAGCGCGCAGCTCAACCGGCCCTTCGGCCTGGCCATCGATTCGGCCAACAATCTGTACATCGCGGACAGCAACAACTACTGCATTCGCAAGCTGGATACCAACGGCAACATTTCGACCGTGGCGGGCTCGGCGACCAACGTCGGATTTACCGGCGACGGCGGCCCCGCGACGCAGGCCAAGATGAGTTCGCCTTACGGCGTCGCGGTGGATGGCGCCGGCAGCATCTATATTGCCGATAGCGGCAATAATCGCATCCGGAAAGTGTCGAACGGCATTATCACGACGATTGCAGGCACCGGAACCGCCGGTTTTTCGGGCGATGGAGGGCCGGCGACTAAGGCGCAGCTCAAGAACCCGTACGGCGTCTCGGTGGACGCCAACGGCAACATCTTTGTTTCGGATTACGGCAACTACCGCATCCGCATGATCTCCGCCAACGGCGTCATCACGACGCTGGCGGGCTTTGCGGCGGGCTATGGCGGCAATGGCGGCCCTGCTATCAACGCCACGCTGGCATTTCCCACCGGAACGGCGCTCGATTCCTCCGGCAACGTCTACATCGCCGATTCGGGCAACAACGTGATTCGGCTGCTGACCCCTAACGGTCCCTCGGTGGCCGGCGGAGGAGTGGTGAGCGCGTCGGCGTTCGGCGCGTTTCCGTCGATTGCACCCGGCTCGTGGATCGAGATTTACGGGACCAACCTGGCGACCAACGTCCGCTCGTGGAGCAGCGCCGATTTCAACGGCAACACCGCGCCTACTTCGCTCGACAACAACAGCGTTACCATCGGCGGGCAAGCCGCGTTCCTCGATTACATCAGCGGCGGCCAGATCAATGCGCAGGTTCCCTCGAACGTGGGGACGGGCCAGCAGCAGCTTGTGGTCAAGAACTCCGATGGCGGCAGCGCCACCTACAACGTGAACGTGAACGCCACGCAGCCGGGGCTGTTCGCGCCGCCTCAGTTCCTCCTCAATGGCAAACAATATGCGGGCGCTCTGTTCAACGACGGCGCCACCTACGTTCTGCCGCCGGGCGCGGTAACCGGAATCACTTCGAAGCGGGCCAGCGTGGGCAACACCATTACGTTCTATGGCGTGGGTTTTGGAGCGGTAACCCCGAACATCCCGGCCGGCCAGATCGTCACGCAGAGCAATACCCTGCCCGGCTTTCAGATGCAGATCGGCGGCGCCACGGCGGCCATTCAATTCGCCGGCCTTGCCCCCAATGCCATTGGACTTTATCAGTTCAATGTTGTGGTGCCTGCCGTCACGGCCAGCGACTCTGTGCCGGTTACGTTCACTTTGGGCGGCTCGAGCGGCACGCAAACGCTGTATATCGCTGTGCAGTGAAGACTTCCGCGCATTCCGCAGCCCCGCGGCGCGCGCGGTGGTTTTTCGCGCCGATCTAACGGCCAATACCCGCAAACGCGGGCGTCCGACGTGGGTTTCGAACCGCTAACCCCGTATGGTACAGTTAGTTCCACTATTTTGGGCGCTACGGCAAGGTAACATTCCCCGCGCCTGAATCGCCTAGACAATATCATTCACATGGCTGCTCACCGTTTATTTAATTCCCTCGGACGCGTCCTCGTTGCCTGGCTGGCGGTGACGGCGATGTTTGCCGCGGAACATCACGGCGTCGTAACGTCGAACGGATTACCGGTCCCCGGCGCCACCGTCACGGCATCGCTGGGCGACAAGAAACTCGTCACCTACACCGATGACAGCGGGGCGTACTCATTCGCCGATCTGCCGGACGGCATCTGGACGATCGGCATCGATATGCTCGGCTTCACCAAAATGAGCCGCGAAATCGGCGTGACGGCGGACGCTCCCAGCCCGACCTGGGATCTCAAAGTTCAGACGCTGACCGCCATGAATGCGGATTTGGCAGCTTCGAAGAAGGCGGCTGAAACGGCTGCGGCGGCAACGCCCGCGACGCCTGCCGCGGGAGCGGCGGCTACCCCGCCCGTGACGGCGGAGACCAAGCCGGCGACTTCCGGTTCGACGCCCACCACGGCCACCACGACGACGCCGGCAAACGGCAAGAATGCAAAAGGCAACAATAACGGACGTCCTTCTCTGACTAATGCTCTCGCCCAGCAGCGCGCCGGAAACAACAACAACGGCTTTCAGCGGCTGGATGTGAATTCTTCCGGCGATCAAAACGCGGGGCAGGATAGCGGCCTTGGAAACGACGTATCAGCCGGCGCGGACATGGCGCAGAGCTCTTCCGACGCACTGGTCGTGGGCGGCAGCGTCTCCGGAGCGCTCGGCATGCCGCAGCAGAACGATTGGGGCTTCGGCGGCCGCGGCGATATGGGCGGACCCGGCGGTCCGGGATTTGGCGGACCCGGCGGCTTCGGCGATAACAATGGAATTCCGGGCGAAGGCGGACCCGGCGGACGCGGTGGCGCAGGCGGCCCTGGCGGTGGACGTGGCGGTGGCGGCGCCATGGGCGCGATGATGGGCGGCGGACCCGGTGGATTCGGTGGTGGCGGCGGACGCGGCGGCGGCGGTGGGCGTGGCGGTGGCGGTGCTCCTGGCGGACGCGGCGGACGCGCGGGACGCGGCGGCCCGAACGCCAATTCTTTCGGCAACGGCCGCAGAAATCCGCGCTCTCAATACAATGGGAACGTCGTATTCACGCTGGATAATTCCGTGTGGGACGCGACGCCGAATTCAGTCACCGGCGTCAATGCCGGCAAGCCCGCTTATGCGAAGTTCAAGGCCGGTTTCACCTTCGGCGGCCCGCTGAAGATTCCGCATGTCTTTGACGATAGCGCGCACAGCGGCACATTCACCCTCACTTACAACTTGAATCGCTCGCGCAACGCCAACACGGTGTTCGGCGAGGTGCCCACGGAGGACGAACGCAACGGCAACTTGTCGCAGGCGATCAGTCCCACAGGGCAGCCGATTGTTTTCTACAACCCGGGCACGAATTCTCCGTTCCCGAATAACGTCATTCCCACGAACCTTCTCAACTCCGCAGCGGTGGGGCTGCTCGCGTATTATCCGCTCCCGAACTTGGCAGGCAACGCCCGCTACAACTATCAGTCGGCGCTGCGCACTACCACCAACACGGATAACATCACGTCGCGCTTCAGCCACAGCTTCAACCAAAAGAACCAGATCAACGGCAACATTGGATGGCAGCGCTCGAACGGCATCAACCCCAATCTCTTCGATTTCACCGATACCACGCAGAGTTCGGGCATCAACGCCAGCGTGGCTTATCAGTACCGGTTCACCACGCGCCTGTTTGACCGCCTGAGCTTTTCGTTCAGCCGATCCACCAACACCAGCTCGCCCTTTTTCGCCACCCAAGGCGACAACGTGGCGTCCCAGTTGGGTATCGAGGGAACCTATCAACAGCCGCTCTACTGGGGGCCACCGTCCATCAACCTGCAGAATTTTTACGATCTGAACGACGGCAACCCTTCCCTGCAGCGTAATCAGACGGTCTCGATCGGCGATTCGATTACGTGGATTCGCGGCACGCACAACATGACTTTCGGCGGCGATACGCGCTTCCAGCAGTTCAACCCGGTGAACGAATCGAACGCGCGCGGCAGCTTGACCTTTAACGGAACCTCGACGGCCGAGGTTGTTCCGTGCGCCACCTCTACATCGGCCGCGCCGTGCACCAGCACTGTCACCGGAACAGGATACGATCTGGCCAGCTTCCTGTTGGGCGTTCCCGACACCGCGGCGATCGCCTATGGCAACGCCGACAAGTATTTCCGCACGCGCTGGTGGGACGTCTACGCCAATGACGATTGGCGCGTCACCACGAAGTTCAGCGTGCAATTTGGCTTGCGCTGGGATTACTCGCAGCCGTTTACCGAACTCCAAGGCCGGCTGGTTAATTTGGCCGTCGCTCCCGGGTTCGCGGGCGTCACGCCGGTTTGCGGCGATGCGGCCGTTACCGGCTGCGAATCGGCTGCAACCGCGGGATTGCCATCGGCGCTGCTGCACCCCGATAAGCGTGGCATTGCGCCCCGTTTCGGCCTCGCTTACCGTCCCTGGGTGAAGCACTCCACCGTCATTCGCGGCGGCTACGGGCTCTACTGGAACACGTCGTTCTATCAGAGCATCGTCAACTCGATGGCGCAGGAGGCCCCGCTTTCGAACAGCTTCTCGGTGGCCAACGTGACCACGAACCCGTATTCGATCCAGAACATCCTGGCCAACGGAACGGCCGCCTCGGCGTTGAATGGCACGACGCTGCAATCATTCGCCATCAATCCCAACTTCCAAAACGGCTACTCGCAGCAATGGCAGCTTTCGATTCAGCAGAATCTGAATCAGACGACCGTGGTGACCGCAACCTATGCCGGCATCAAGGGCACCGGACTGCCGCAAACGTTCGTTCCCAACACTTACCCCACGGGCGCGGTGGGCGTGCCGGTTGGCCTTCCGACCGGCTTCCGCTACGAAACCTCCGGCGGAAATTCCAGCTATCAGGCCGGTACGATCCAGATACAGCGGCGGCTGCGAAATGGTTTGGGCGGGAGCCTCGGCTATACCTTCTCGAAACTCATCGACGACGCGATGCTGGGCGGACGCGGCCAGGGATCGAGCGTCCTGGCGCAGAACTGGCTGGATCTCAATGCCGAGCGCGGCGTGGACAGCAACCCGATACATCGCTTGACGGCAACGATGCAATTTTCGAGCGGCCAGGGCCTGCACGCGGCCGCGCTGCTCAAAGGCTGGAAGGCCCATGTCCTGAAGGATTGGACTCTCTCCATCAACAGCACCGTGGCCAGCGGAACGCCGTTGACCCCCACGATCACCGCGATTACGCGCGGCACCGGCATTAGCGGTCAATTGAGGCCAGAGGTGGTTCCCGCCGGCTATCCGGATTCCAGTTGCTTCGAGGGCGCCTGCTTCGCCACCCCGCCACTTGGGTTCTTTGGCGACGCCGGCCGCGGCATCCTCAACGGCCCGACGATGTTCAGCATGAGCGGTCATGCCGGCCGCACGTTCCGCCTCGCCGAACGCAAGAATCTCGATATCGCCTTCGACGCCACCAATCTTCTGAACCACTTCGCCTACACCGGATACAACACGACGTTCGGCACGGCGCAATTCGGCCTACCCTCGGGAGCGGTTGCAGCGCGCTCCCTCAACATGACCGTGAGGTTCCACTTCTAAATGAAAAAGCGACCGGTTTTGTCGATATTTCTCGCCGGGATACTGGCCGCCTCTGCTCAGCAGGCGACGCCGCCGGTTAAGCAGGCAACACCTCCTGCCCAAGCGACGCCCCCCGCTCAGCAGGCTACGCCCGCCATCAACCCGCCGGGGCAGAAGCCACCCGATCAGGAATTGAATGGCGTGCTGGTTCCCAATGGCGGGGCGACGTTTTCAATCACGCAGCAACTGGTGGTTGAGACCGTCATCGTCAAGGATAAGAGCGGTAATCCGGCTCGCGGGCTGACCAAGGACGATTTCATCATCACCGAAGACAAGAAGCCGCAAACCATCAAATTCTTCGACTACGAGGAATTGAGCGAAGCGGCGGCGGTGGATACCACTCTCGACACCAGCATCAACATCAACAAGAAACCGGAAGTAAAGCCGGATGCGAACGCGGTCAAGCCGATCAGCAGCATTCAGATTTCGCCCGAAAAGCCAGGCGACCTGAAGTATAAAGACCGCCGCCTGTTGGTGTTCTTTTTCGATCTGACGTCGATGCCGATTCCGGATCAGTTCCGCGCGCAGAAGGAAGCCCAAAAGTTCCTGAAGGAAAAGATGACGCCCTCGGACCTGGTGGCGATCATGACTTTTGCCAGCGACGTCAAAGTGGTGCAGGACTTCACCGACGATCGCGATCTGCTGAACAAAGACATCAAGAACATCGTGGTCGGCGCGGGCCAGGGCTTCGACGAAGCCACCAGCGACGACAGCACTTCCGACACCGGCGCGGCGTTCACTCAGGACGATAGCGAATTCAATATCTTCAACACGGACCGGCAGCTGGCGGCGCTCGAAACCGCCGTGCGCATGCTGGGGTCGCTGAATGAGAAGAAGGCGCTGGTCTATTTCGCCAGCGGCATGCAGCGCAACGGCTTCGATAACGACGCGCAACTTCGCGCCACCATCAACGCGGCGATCCGATCCAACACCGCGTTCTACACGGTGGATGCGCGCGGCCTCGTAGCGACGGCGCCCCTGGGCGACGCCACCAAGAGCTCGCCGGGCGGCAGCGGCATGTATACCGGCAGTTCCGGCCGGTCGGCGCAGAGCAACTTCGCGGGCCAGCAGGAAACGCTGTTCACGCTAGCGGCCGATACCGGCGGCAAGGCGCTGCTCGATAACAACGAGCTCTCGATGGGCATTCAGAACGCCCAGAAAGACATTTCGAGCTACTACATCATCGGCTACTACTCGGCCAACGATAAAATGGACGGCCAGTTCCGCACCGTGGATATCAAGCTGCGTCCGGCCATCGCATCCAAGTACGCCGCGCTCGATTACCGCCACGGCTACTACGCCAACAAAGAGTTCAAGAAGTTCACGTCCTCCGATAAAGAGCGGCAGCTTACCGAAGCCCTGATGCTCTCCGACCCGGTGACCGAGCTCAACATGGTCGCCGAAATCGATTATTTCCGCCTGGCGCGCGACCGGTACTTCATTCCGATTTCGGTCAAGATTCCCGGCAGTGAATTAGTTCTCGCTCAAAAGGGCGGGGCGCAGCATACGATTATCGACTTCGTTGGCGAGATCACGGATTCGGCCGGCAAGGTTGTACAGAACGTGCGCGACTACGCGGATATCAAACTGAGCGATCAGACCGCGGGCGAACTTTCCAAGCATCCCATCGCGTACGATACCGGCTTTAGCCTCGCACCCGGCAAGTACATCATGAAAGTTTTGGCGCGCGAAAACGAGACTGGCAAAATGGGAACGTTCCAAAAGAGTTTCGTTGTGCCGGATCTGAACGCCAACCAGACCACCGTGCCGATCAGCTCCGTCATCCTGAGCAGCCAGCGAACTGAGCTCAGCCAGGCGGTTTTCAACGCCGAGAAGGACAAGAAACTACTGACGTTGAATCCCTTGTTCCAAGAGGGCAAGAAGCTGGTGCCGAGCGTAACGCGCGTCTTCAACCGCAGCCAGGAAATGTACGTCTACCTGGAAGCCTACGAGCCGGCCGCCACCACCACCCAACCCGTGGTCGCCAGCGTGGCGTTCTATCAAGGCAAGGTCAAGGCGTTTCAGACGGATCCGCTTGAAGTTACCCAAGGGTTGAACGAAAAGTCGAAGGCGGTTCCCCTGCGCTTCGCGCTGCCGCTCAAGAACATGAAGCCCGGCCGCTACACTTGCCAGGTAAATGTTTTCGACCCGACCACCCAAAAGTTCAACATCCAGCGGATGCCCATCATCATCGCTCAGTAAACCGGCGCGGCAAAATAAAAACCGGCGGTACTGGCGGCATTCGTAAGAACGCCTCCAGCCCGCCGGTCGCGCCACTTCAACTGCCTAAAGTAACTGCAAACGAGGCGCCAATCGGCTTTCCTCATGGGCGCGTTTCGATTTGATTCTTGGTCCGGTTGTTATACTGGCAATTCCCACTATGATTCGTGTTCGCTTTGCGCCCTCTCCGACAGGGTTTTTGCACATCGGGAGCGCGCGAACTTTCATCTTTAACTGGCTTTACGCCCGCCGCAACGGCGGTACGATGATTTTGCGCATTGACGATACCGATGTCGAGCGCAACACGGAAGCCTCCGTCAACTCGATTTTTGCCGGTCTTGAATGGCTCGGCTTGAACTGGGACGAACAGTACAAGCAGTCCGAACGTATCGCGCTACACCGCGCCATGGCCGACGCCATCGCTGCCAAAGGACTCGCCTATCGCGATTTTACGCCCGCGCATACCGGCGACACGGATAAATCGGGCGCGCACGGCGCGTGGCTGTTTCATGCCGATATGCGTGAGATGACGCGCGAAGAGAGCGACCGCCGCGCGGCTGCCGGCGAGCCGTTCGCGTTGCGCTTCCGCGTGCCGCGCGACGGCGATCATCAGGTCCGCTTTCTCGATCACGTCTATGGCGAGCAGGTAAAATCGGCCGCCGATATCGAAGACTTCGCCCTGCTGCGCAGCGACGGCATGCCGACCTATCATCTCGGTTCCTGCGCGGACGACGCGGACCTGCGCATCAGCCATATCGTGCGCGGGCAGGACCATCTCACCAACACCTTCAAGCACGTGCTCATCTTCGAGGCCGCGGGCGTCAAGCCGCCCGAGTTTGCGCATTTGCCGCTGCTGGTGGCGCCCGACGGCGCCAAGCTTTCAAAGCGCAAGCACGGGCCCGTGGTGAGCGTGACGACTTATCGCGACGCTGGATTTCTTCCCGAAGCGTTCATCAATTTTCTCTGCCTGCTCGGCTGGTCGCCGAAGAACGACCGCGAAGTGATGAGCCGCCAGGAATTGATCGATATCTTCTCGTTCGAGGGGATTCACCGCAGCAACGCGGTAGTCAATTTCAAAGATGAGGACCCGTTCGACCCGAAAGCCGCGTGGCTCAATGCCGAATATATTCGCATGATGCCCGCCGCGGATTTGGCCGAGCGCTTGCGCCAAGTTGTGGAAGGCGCGGGCTTCACGGTTGCGCCGGAGAAACTGGCACAGATCACCCTCCTGCTGCAGGAGCGCATCAAGTTCTTGCGCGACGTGCTCACCGCGGGCGACTTCTTCTTCGTGCGCGAGCTTCCGCCTTACGACCCGGCTGAGTTGATTCCACAAAAGGGCGATGCCGCCATGGCCGCTCGCGCGCTGCAAAAAGGCCGCGAGACGCTGGGCGGCGCCGCGTTCACGCATGACGATCTCGAAGCCGCGCTGCGCAACGCATCCGTGGAATTGGGCATCAAACCCGGCCAGATGTTCCAGCCGATTCGCGTGGCCGTTTGCGGGCGAAAGAACGCGCCGCCGCTCTTCGGAACGCTCGAAGCGCTGGGCCGTGAGACCTCGGTGGAGCGCATCGACCAAGCCTTGGAAAAAATCAAATCGCTATGACGCCTTCCAATCCAGAACCGCCCGCGGCGCCTTTGAACGCCCCCGCAGGCGGACCTTCCAACTTTATCCGCGAGATCATGCGCGAAGACCTTGCCACCAACAAGTGGCAGGGACGCGTGCAGACGCGGTTTCCTCCCGAGCCGAACGGCTACCTGCACATCGGCCACGCCAAATCCATCTGCCTGAATTTCGGCCTCGCGGCAGAGTTCGGCGGCAAGACCAACCTGCGCTTCGACGACACCAATCCCTCGAAAGAGGAGACCGAGTATGTCGACTCGATCATGGACAATGTCCGCTGGCTGGGCTTCGAGTGGGACGGTCTCTATTACGCTTCCGATTACTTCGGCCAGTTGTACGACTGGGCCGTGCAGTTGATCCAGGCCGGCAAGGCTTACGTGTGCGATCTCAACGCGGAAGAAGTGCGCAAGTACCGCGGCACGCTGACCGAGCCGGGCAAGGAAAGCCCGTACCGCAACCGCAGCGTGGAAGAGAATCTCGATCTGTTCGCGCGCATGAAGGCGGGCGAGTTTCCGGATGGCTCGCGCACGGTACGCGCGAAGGTCGACATGGCGTCGCCTAACCTGAACATGCGCGACCCGGTGATGTACCGCATTCTGCACGAATCGCATCACCGCACGGGCGACGCGTGGTGCATCTATCCGATGTACGACTTTGCGCACGGCCAATCGGATTCCGTCGAGCGCATCACGCACTCCATCTGTACGCTCGAATTCGAAGATCACCGGCCGCTCTACGATTGGTTCTGCAACAGCCTGGGGATTTATCATCCGCAGCAGATCGAATTCGACCGCCTGAACCTCACTTACACCATGCTCAGCAAGCGCAAGCTGCTGGCGTTGGTGCAGAACGGCCTCGTGCGAGGCTGGGACGATCCGCGGATGCCCACGCTCGCGGGCATCCGCCGCCGCGGCTACACGCCGGAAGCGCTGCGTAATTTCTGCGGCGCGATCGGCGTTTCGAAGACCAACGGCATCAACGAGCTTGGCTTGCTCGAACACTACGTGCGCGAGGATCTCAACAAGCGCGCGCTGCGCGTCATGGCCGTGCTGCGGCCGCTGCGCGTGGTGATCGACAACTACCCCGAAGGCCAGGTGGAGCAAATGGAGGCCGTGAACAATCCGGAAGACGCGGGCGCCGGCACGCGGCAGGTTCCGTTTTCGAAGGTGCTCTACATCGAGCAGGACGATTTCCGCGAAGATCCGCCCAAGCAATACTACCGGCTCTCGCCCGGCCGCGAAGTGCGGCTGCGCTACGGCTACTTCATCACGTGCACCAGCGTGGTGAAGAACGACGCCGGCGAAGTGGTGGAGATCCACTGCACCTACGATCCCGCAACGCGCGGCGGCAACGCGCCGGATGGCCGCAAAGTGAAATCGACCATTCATTGGGTCTCGGCCGAACACGCGGTGGACGCCGAAGTGCGGATCTACGAAACTCTGTTCACGCGCGAGAATCCGAACGAGACGGAAGAGGGCGAGGATTTCACCGCCAACCTCAATCCGAACTCGCTCGAAGTCCTAACCGGCTCCAAGCTGGAGCCGAGCCTGCGCGACGTCGAACCCTTCAGCCATTTTCAGTTCGAACGGCTGGGCTACTTCTGCGCAGATCCCGATAGCGCGCCCGGAAAACCGGTCTTCAACCGCACCGTTGCCTTGCGCGATGCCTGGGCCAAAATCGAAAAACGGCAGGCGAAATGATCATTCTCGGAATCGGCGGCATCCTGGGCGATGCCGCCAGTGCGATTTTGAAGGACGGCGAACTGGTGGCGGCGGTGGAGGAATCGAAGCTGGTCCGCCGCAAGCTGAATTGGGGCGGCACGGGCGATCTGCCCGAGCATTCCATCGCGACGTGTTTGCAGCTTGCGGGCGCGACGCCGGAGCAGGTTGACGCGGTGGCGGTGGCGCGGCCGGTTCCGAAATCCGATTTTTATCCTAAGCTGCGCGCGCGGTTTCCGAATAGCCGGCTGCTGGTGGTGGAGCATCACCTGGCGCATGCGGCATCGGCTTACTATCCGTCACAGTTCGAGGAAGCGACCGTTCTGACGCTCGATCGCGGGGCCGATTTCCGCTGCGGGTCGCGCTGGCACGCCGAAGGCTCGCGGCTCACGCTCGAGTTCGAACAATACGATTCACTGGGCGATCTCTACGGCCGCGTGACCGCGCTGCTCGGGTTCGAACCCAACGCGGACGAGCACAAGGTGCAGTGGATGTCGGTCTCAGGCGACGGGCGTTTTACCGATTTGTTCGCCGATATCATTGGCCGCGATGGCGAAGGCGCGCGCGTGGACCGGTCTTACTTCACTTCGGAGCTTTTCGCGCAGGGCGGTTTCAGCGCGCGCTTTTATGACCGTCTCGGACTCAGCGCCGGCGCCGCGATTCCGGAACCGTTGCGCCCGCACATCGCCGCTGGCTTGCAAAACGCCATGGAAGCGGCGGCGATCCGCATGGCCGGCCAAGGCCGCAATCTTTGCTTCGCGGGCGGCCTCGGGTTGAACGCACTTCTGGTAGCAGCGCTGGAACGCCACCGCAACGTCTTCGTGCAGCCGGTTTCGGGCAACGCCGGGACGGCGATTGGCGCGGTGCTCGACACCTGGCACGGGGCTTTTGCGCAAACCAAACGGGTACCGATGACGACGTTGGGGCTGGGCCCGGCGTTTGGCGCGGCCGAGATCAAGCAGGTTCTGGAAAACTGCAAGTTGCGCTTCCGCTACATGCTCACGCATGACGAGCTGATCGACACGGCGGTGGCGCAATTGAGCGAGAACAAGATCGTGGCGTGGATGCAAGGGCGCATGGAATTCGGCGCGCGCGCGCTCGGCGGACGCAGCATTCTGGCATCGCCGCTCGATCCCTACTCGACCGAGAATCTCAATATGTTCATCAAGCATCGCGAGCAGGTGCGGAAGTTCGCCGCGTCGGTTCCGGCGGAGCTGGCGGGCGAATACTTTGAGACTGGGCCGAACGCGCGGTTCCTGGCGACTGTGGGGCGCGTCAAGCCGGCGCATCGCGAGCGCTTCGCGGCGGCGGTTCTGGCGGACGATTTGGTGCGCGTGCACACCGTGGATCGCGACGAGAATCCGCTGTACTGGAAGCTGTTGCACGCGGCGGGGAAGGCCACGGGGCTGCCGGTGTTGTATAACACGAGCTTCAATCTGTTTGGCGAGCCGCTAGTTTGCACCCCGCGCGATGCGGTGCGCAGCTTCTATTCATCGGGCATCGACGCGATGTTTGTCGGGCAGTTTTTCCTGCAAAAGTAAATGCACGCTGGTCGCCTTCACGACCGCTCCGATCGCATCGCCTGGTTTGAGATCTAACTCCGCGGCCGATTGCGCCGTGACCAGCGCCACCAACGGAAATCCGCAATCCATCTCGACCCGGGCCACCGGACCTTCGACCATCACCGCGCTTACCGCGCCGGCAATGCGGTTGCGGGCGCTCGACGCCTGATGGATGTCGCGCGTGATCGCGACATCCTCCGCGCGTACGCAGGCCAGGCCTGCGCCGCTTTCGCCGTTATCGACGCACTGCAGATGCGCACCGCCAATGGCCAGTGTCAGCAGGCCGCTTTCGCGTCCTACGATTTGCGCGGGCAGAATATTCTCGACGCCTAACGACTCCGCCACGTCGCGATCTGCCGGACGGCCGAACACTTCGCGCACGGGACCGGTTTGGCGGATGGCGCCATCGATCAGCACCGCGATCCAATCGCCCAACGCGATAGCCTCGGCGCGATCGTGCGTGACAACGATGCTGGGAACGCGGACTTTCGAGGAGCATGCGGCGCAGGTCCTGGCGCGTGCGGGCGCGGGCGGTGGCATCGAGCGCGGAGAGCGGCTCATCGAGCAGCAGGAGCGCGGGATCGGCGGCCAAGGCGCGGGCCAGAGCCACGCGCTGTTGCTGGCCCCCGGAAAGTTGGCGGGGAAAGCGCGCGCGGAGCTCGCCGAGTTCGAACGCTTCTGACAAACTGCCCGGCGCGCTCGCCGCTGCGCGCCGTAGGCGACGTTGGCCTCGGCGGTGAGATGCGGGAAGAGCGCGTAGTCTTGAAACAGGAATCCGGCGCGGCGCTGCTGCGGCGCAAGCGAACGTGAGCCAAACCATTCGGTTCCGCGGAAGACGATGCTACCGCTATCGGGCTGCTCGAGACCTGCGATCAGGCGAAGCAGCGTCGTCTTCCCTGCCGCGGAGGGTCCGAATAACACGGTGACCGGCGCTTCTTCGAGCGGAATGCGCCAATCGGCATCGATGGCAAATCCCGACGCAAACCGCTTGCGGCAGCGGCAGATCAGCTCGCTCGCCATAGCCCCCGAAAGCCGCGCTGCCAATAGTAGGTGAGCGCGAGCGCGGTGAAAGAGAACGCGAGCAGCGCCAGCGACGATCGCCAGGCGGATGCGTAATCGAGCGACTGAACCTGATCGTAGATCGAGATCGAAATGGTGCGCGTCACGCCGGCGATGTTGCCGCCCACCATCAGGACGACGCCGAATTCGCCCATGGTGTGGGCGAAGCTCAAAACCGCGCCCGCGCCGATGCCGCCGCGCGCCAGTGGAACGATGATGCGGCGGAACGTCTGCGCGCGCGAGACACCCAGGCACCAGGAGGCTTCGATGAGTTTGCGATCTACCGCGCCGAATGCGGCGGCGATGGGCTGCACGGTGAAGGGCAGGCTATACAACACCGACGCCACCAGCAACCCTGTAAACGAAAACGGCAGCATGCCGCCGGTGATCTTTTCGTAAGCCGCGCCGATGGGGCTGCGCGGGCCGAGCGCGATGAGGAGATAAAACCCCAACACGGTCGGCGGCAGAATCAGCGGCATTGCCACTACCGCTTCCACTAGGAATTTCCAGCGGCGTTTGGAAAAGGTCAGCCAATACGCCAGGGGAGCGCCGAGCAGCAAGAGAATCGCCGTGGTGGCCGATGCCAGCTTCACGCTGAGCCAGATGGCTTGCCAATCCATGCTAATAGAAGCCGTAGCTCTTCCAGAGGGGCTTGGCCGCGGCGCTCATCAGAAAGGCGCAGAATGCGCGGGCGGCCTCGAGACTCTTCGTGCGAGAGAGAATGACGCCTGATTGCTCCATCTTAGGATAGGCGCTTAGCGGAATCTCCCAGTAGCGGCCCTGGCCGCGCGCGGCACGGCGCCAGCGCTAACGACAGCGCTACGATTCCGATATCCGCCGCGCCACTTTGCGCGAACTGGAATGTCTGCGCGATGTTTTCGCCCAGCACCAGCTTCGATGCGATGCGATCGTAGACGCCCGCTGACTTTATCGCGGCCTGGGCGGCGCGGCCGTAGGGGGCATGCTGCGGATTGGCTATGGCGACGCGTTTCACGCTCGCCGCTTCGAGCGCGCGCATCTGCAAGCGGGGCAAATCGAGCGGCGAGGCGTTCGGAACCCACAGCACGATATGTCCGACGCCATAAACGAAGATGGAATCGGCGATTGCAAGCTTGGCTTCGATCAACCGGCGCGGGTATTCGCTATCGGCGGAAAGAAAGACGTCGAAGGGCGCCTGGTTGCCGATCTCCGCGTAGAAATTTCCCGACGACCCGAACACGGTTTCGACATCCGACCTCCGGATGCGCACGGCGAAATTCGCGCGCAAGATCGTTCAGCGCGAATTGCAGGTCGGCCGCGGCCGCGACCCTCAGCGTTTGCGGAGCGGCGTGCAAAGGCGCGGCGAACGCTAGCGCAAGGATGGCGGAGACGAGTCGCAAAGCACCATCATACAACTCAGGGGTAGCGCACTCCGCTGGCAATCGCGCCCGGAAATGCGTAGGCGTAGGCAGTCACGATGAGCGCGATGAGCGCCATCAGCGCGAGGCTATGTTTCAGAATGGCGCGGAAGATCGCGCCCTCCTGCCCTTCCTGTCCGGTGACGGCGCAGCCGATGACCAGCGATTGCGCCGCGACCATCTTTCCCATGACGCCGCCGGCGCTATTGGCCGCGCCCATGAGGATGGGGCTGAGGCCGAGGTGGTTGGCGGTGATCACCTGCAGGCTGCCGAAGAGCGCGTTCGAGCCGGCGTCGGTGCCGCTGAGCGCGACGCCGATCCATCCGATGACCGTGCCGAAGAACGGAAACAGGACGCCGGTGCGCGCAAACGCCATGCCAAGCGTCGCATCCATGCCGCAATAGCGCGTCAGATAGCCGATGCCGAGCATAGCGAGGATGGCGACCAGACTGAGGCGCAGTTTCCAAACGGTGCGCAGGTAAATTCGCGAGGCGCGCCGAGGGCCAATACCAGCAAGCGCGGCCGCGATAAATCCAGCGATCAACATTCCGGTGCCCGGCGTGGACAGCCAACAGAAATCGAAGATGGCGGGCTCAGCATAGGCTTTCGCGACGACGGGCGGCATGCGCACGACGTTGAGATGCAGACCGGGGATGGGCGGACGCCAGGAGAGGCTTTCAAGCCCGCGGGTGACCGGCGGAAGCCCCCAGATCACTACGACGACGACGAGAAGCGCGAAGGGAAGCCAGCCATAGGCGATCTGCCCAGCCGTCAAGCTTGACGGCGGACGCCATTTCGCGGCGCGCTTCCACACGCGCAGGAACAAAACGAGCGTGGCCAGCGCGGCCGACGCCGCCGACGATATCGACGAGCGCCCCATCGATGTAGTTCGACCAGAAAAACTGAATGAAGCTGAAGGCGGCGCCGCAAGCCAACAGGGCCGGCCAGACAGCGAGCGTCTCTTCCCAACCCGCCATCATGCGAACCAGCCAGAACGGCAGCACGAGCGTGGTGAATGGCAAGATGCGGCCGAGCATGGCGCTGAAATCGGGACCGGAAAGCCCGGTGACGCCGACGAGCGTGCGCACCGGATTGCCGAGCGTGCCAAATGCGACCGGCGAGGAATTCGCCAGCAGGCAGAGGAGGGCGGTTTGGAACGGCGGAAATCCAAGGCCGATCATCATGGCGCCGGTGACCGCGACGGGCGCGCCGCCTCCGCCAACGCCTTCGAGGATGGCGCCGAACGCGAAAGCGATTAGCAACGCCTGCAGGCGGCGGTCTTTCGAGATTCCCGCGATGGATTGTTTCAGAGTTTCGAACTGGCCGGTTTCGACGGAGACTTCGTAGAGAAACACGGATGCAATGACCACCCACACGACCCGGAGCAATCCGTAGACGATTCCATCCGCCACCGCGCCGGCAGCCATGGCGGCCGGCATGCGGAAGACGACGAGAGCGATGCCCACCGCTGCGATGAATGCGTAGACTGCGGCGCGCCATGCGGGCGTGCGGCGCACGGCGAGGAAGTAAAACAGCGTACACACCGGCAACGCGGCGGCCGCGGTGGAGAGCACAGGGTTCCCGAGCGGATCGGGATTCTGGAGCCAGGGCATGATGTCTGGGCGGACAGGACCGGGTCACAGTATATCAACGCCGTTGCGGATCAGCGCTATACTCTCATATGTGTTGAAGCTCACACTTTCCGCTACAGCGGCGGCCGCGCTGATTGTTTGGGGCGCGACTGCGCAGCAGAACCCACCTAAGCAAGCGGATTCTCAAACGCAGAAAAGCGCGCCCACGACATCCGGCGCGCGCGAATTGTTTTACCTGGCGGCGGCGCCAAAGGACAAGCTGCCTCAAGTCACGACGGCGACGGCGCACGTGACGAAGAACGGCGTGGGCGCGCCGACGACAACTGTTGCGTACGCCGGTCCGCCACCGGCCGCCGGCCGTGCATCTGGGAATTCGATACAACCTTCTGCTGGTGGACGACAACAACCACGGCTCACCCGCGGCTTCCGATCGCGTGTTCCGCGCGGGCGAGCGAGTGGCCATCGAAATCGAAGCCAATCATTCCGGCTATCTCTACGTGCTGGCCAAACAATCGAGCGGCCAGTGGATGCCGCTGCTGCCTTCGGCCGAGATGTCGGACGAGAGCAACATCATCGACCCCGGCCGCAAAGTCCGCGTGCCCGAAAATTACTATTTCGAAATTCAGGATCCGCCGGGCGCCGAACATCTGGTGATGGTCTTCTCGCGCGATCCGCAGGATTTCTACGAGCTGTATCAGGGCATCAAGAACCAGACCGCGCCGCCCTCCACCGCGCCGGTGCGGCGGCCCGCAGCGGGTGTGCTGATGGCCGATGCATCGATGGTGAACAACGCCATCACCAGGATGGAGCAGCAATTCGGAACACGCGACATCGCCATTCGCCGCGTGAGCCAGCCGCTGAGCTCCGGCGAGCCGGCGGGATCCGTGTATGTGGTGAACGCGTCGAACAAGCCGTCTTCGAGCGTCGTGACCGAGCTCGATATCAAACACCGGTAGTTAGTCGCCCGCGCCAGGACCGGGCTATCATCTCTCTATGAAGCTCCGCCCGTTTCTCCTCCTATTTTGCGCTGCCGCGATGTTGGCTCAGGCTCAATATACTCTCCGGCCCGGCGACGTAATCCTGCGAGGCGGCTGGGTTTTCGATTCCATTCACGACGGCGTCCGCCGCAACACCGGCATCGTCGTTCGCAACGGCGAATTCCTGGAGGTCGACGCCAACCTCGCGGGGCGCGAGTTCGGAACCGCCCGCGTAGTGAATCTGGCGGACGACGAATACGTTCTGCCCGGCCTTTTCGATCTCCATGCGCATTACGCCGTCGATCTTTTCGGCGCGGGCCGCATAGACGAATACACCGTCAACCCTCTGCTCTTTCTTGCCAACGGCGTGACATCGACCTTCCCCGCCGGCGAAGTCGATCCCGAAGGCATGATGGAAGCGCGCAAACGCATTAATAGCGGACAGCAGATCGGCCCAAGGATCATGAATTCGGGTCCGTATTTTGGTTCAGCGCGCCCGGGCTGGAACAGTGCGGAGATGACGCCGGATGTAATTCGCGCCGAGGTCCGCAAATGGGCGGCGCTGGGTATCAAAGGGCTGAAGGCGAAAGGCATTCACGCGGACCAATTGGCGGCTCTGATCGATGAAGGGCATCGCCAGGGACTCACAATCACCGCGCACCTCGACTCCGGTTTCCGCAATAGCGTCAATCCGCGCGACGCAATCGCCATGGGTATCGACCGCGTGGAACATTTCATGGGCGGAGACGCGCTCACTCCGGATAAGTCGGCCTACAGTTCGCTGGAACATCTCGACATAACCAGTCCAGAGGTCGCCGCCATTTTTAAGACCTACCTCTCGCAGAACGTGTTTTTCGACGCGACGCTCGCCACGTACGGATCGTTTTCCGATCGCCAGCCGAAAGAACTCTACGAGTACTGGATCAACGAAATGGATTTCCTGACCCCGTACGCCCGCAGCGTCGTTGCGGCCGGTCTGCCGCGGCGAAACAATGCGCAGTTCGGGCGCCTGCTTATCGCAAAGCTCAAAGAAGTGAAAGCATTTTACGATGCGGGCGGCGCCAACCTGATTACGCTGGGCACCGATCATCCGAGCTGGGGCGAGTTCTGGTCCGGATTCATGTCGCATCGGGAACTGCAGGCCCTGGTCCTCTCCGGAATTCCGCCCGCCGCCGCGCTCAAAATGGGGACGATCAACGGCGCGCGCGCCTTCAACGTAGGTACTAAGCTGGGCGCGATCGAACGCGGCCGATGGGCCGACCTATTCGTCGTGCGTGGAAATCCGCTCGAAAACATCCGGAACACGCGGAACGTCCGGATGGTCATGAAAGCCGGTGAAATCTACGACCCGGCCGTGCTGCTGGCTTCGGCAAAAGGCAAGCTGGGTCCGGCAAACGCCGACGAGGCAGCCTGGTGGAAAGGCAACGTGCGTTTCGCCAAGACGCAGTGAGCTGCCGTTAAGATTGGCAAGCCGCCCGGATGCGCCGCAGCATGCCGCGGAACATCCACTCATGAATCGGCCACAGCAGATACCAGTAAAGTAATCCGCTCAGACCACGGGGCTCGAAAGACGCGATCTGATGGATCGCCGTGCCCTCTCCGTCCGGTTCCACGCGAAATTCGAGCCAGGCCCGGCCGGGGATTTTCATCTCCGCGAACAAACGCAAGCGGCGGTCCGGCTCGTAAGCCTGCACGCGCCAGAAATCGAGCGTGCTGCCCGGGAGCGGAGTCTCGGCGTCAGGCCGGCCGCGCCGCATCCCCACGCCGCCCGCCAACAAATCCAGCAGGCCACGGATTCTCCAAAGCCAGTTGCAAAAATACCAGCCAGTGCGCCCGCCAATGCGGCGAATGGGAGCGAACGCCTGATTCGCCGGAAGAGCAACCCTGGCGATTCGTTCGTCCGTCAGAACATCGCCGCCGGCCTCGGCCGCCACGAACCATGCGCCGGCGTGCGCGGCATCGGACCAGCGGGTCTCGGCGGACGATCGATCTTCGTTGGCAAGCGCTCGCTCTATCGCGCGCGTAACCCCCATCGGCCGGACTCGAAAAATCCGTCCGGCGTCAGCGCTGGCGACGACGCTCGCGGTGCGGACGCTCTCGATCAGGCAGCGGCCGATCGACGCATATACCGGCGTGATCAAAGTTAGCCATCGGCTCGACAGGTTCGGGCTGAGAAAAGGGACCGCCAAGAACCAGCGCCGCAATTTCCGTTGGCGCGCATACTCGCGCATGATGCCGAGATAGGAAGTCACATCGGCTCCGCCGATTTCGACGACCAGGCCCCGTCCCGCTTCCACATCGATGGCCTCGACGAGATACTCGATCACATCTTCGATCGCAATCGGCTGCGCCGACGTGTGCACCCAGCGCGGCGTGATCATCACCGGGAGCCTCTCCACCAAGGCGCGGATCAATTCAAAGGAAGAACTACCCGAACCGAGAATGATCGAAGCCCTCAGTTCGACTACCGGCACGCCGCTCGCGCGCAAAATGTCTCCGGTCTCGGCTCGGCTCCGCATGTGCGGTGAAAGCGCATTTCCGTGCGCCAGTCCGCCGAGGTAAATGATGCGCCGCACCTGCGCGTCGCGCGCCGCCCGCGCGAAAGACGTGGCGCATTCCCTTTCCCGATCCGCGAACTCCGGACCCGCTTGCATGGAGTGAACGAGATAGAAGGCCGTTTCCACGCCTAGGAACGCTGAACCCAGAGTTGCCGGATGAAGCAGGTCGCCCTGCACGATTTCCGTGCCGGGCGCGGAGCGTCCGCTCAGCACCTCTGGGTTGCGGCACAAACACCTGACAGGCAAGCAGTGTTGCTGAAGCCGCCGTAAAAGACGGCCTCCGACATACCCGCTTGCTCCGGTCAGTAAAACCATCGAACCACCCTATTTGGGCATTAGAACCGTGTCGATTACGTGAATCACACCGTTGCTGGCGATGATATCCGTCTTGATCACATGAGCGCCGTTGACCGTCACGCCGCCATCCGCCGTCTTAATGGTAACGCTCGCGCCTTCGACGGTCTTGGCGGAATGAAGCTTCACCACATCCTTCGCCATCACGTCTCCGGCCACCACGTGGTACGTGAGGATCTTCACAAGCTTCTCTTTGTTCTCGGGCTTGAGTAAGTTCTCCACGGTTCCGGGCGGCAACTTAGCGAACGCCGCATCGGTTGGCGCGAATACCGTAAACGGCCCAGGGCCCTTCAGCGTTTCTACCAGTCCCGCGGCTTTCACGGCCGCCACCAGGGTGTCGAAGTGCCCTGCGATCGCCGTATCCACAATGTCCGCCGGAGCAGCATTTGCCACGGCCGCCAGCGCCAGAGCGCCGGCCAAAAACAAACTTGAATAATGAATCATCGTTTTTCCTACTCCCTTACTTCCTCTTGGCGAGGCCTTTTCTTTCCAGGCCTGATTTGATCATAAGGAAAATCTGTTTTACTGTAAAGAACAGGGAAGGCTTAGCTTTCCTGGAGAGAAAAAATCCGGACGGAACCGGATGCGGGAGGAAAACGATTTGCCATGGAATCGGAAACCATCGCCAAAGGACTGAAAAAATATGGAATCGGCGGCAAACTGCGGAGACTTCGCCTGCGCAAGAGCATGGGGCTGCTCGAACTCAGCAAGCACACCGGGCTCTCGCCCGCGTTGCTATCTAAGCTGGAGCGGGACGTGATGCACCCCACGCTCGCAACGTTGTTGCGCATAGCGCTGGTTTTCAGCGTGGGGCTGGACTACTTCTTCACTTCCGAACCCAAGCCGGTGCTGGAGATCGTGCGGAAACGCGACCGCCTGCGCTTCCCCGATTCGCCGGATTCCGCCAAGCCCACTTACTACTTTGAAAGCCTTGATTTTCCCGTCCCGCGGCGCGTCCTCAACTCGTACCTGGCCGAGTTCGAACCCGCCGACGGCAAAGACAGCCGCTTCCACGAGCACCCGGGAATCGAGTTTCTCTATGTCGTCTCGGGGAAAGTGGAACTACGAACCCGGGAGGAAAGCTTCGAATTAGCGGAAGGCGACGCGGTTTATTTCGATTCCACCGCGCCTCATGCTTATTGCCGGATTGGCGCGCGGCGCGCCACCGCGCTGGTAGTTACCGTGGGAGCCTGATCAATGTTCGATAATTTCTGAATGGAAGCCAACGGGTTACCTTCCCGTACTTCGATTCTGACGGCCGCGGCGCGCGCGTTTGGGTCGCGCGAGCCCGATGCCAGCGTGCGCAATCCTGACTGGGCCGCCGAACGGCTGATCGGCCCGGCCGAGTTGGCTCTGATCGCCGAGCATCCCATCAGCCAAGCTCTCGACCGGGAATTTCAGGACGCCATTTCCGATCCCGATATCTTCGGCTTCGCGTGGCTGATGCTGGTGCGGACACGGTTCATCGACGAACTGATGGAACGCGCCGTCCGCAACGGGGCGACGCAGTTGGTGATTCTGGGCGCCGGCTTCGATACGCGAGCCCACCGCTTCACCGAACTGTTGAAGGACGTCGCGGTGATCGAGGTCGATTACGGCGCCACCCAGGAGTACAAGAAGCGGCGCGTCGAAGCGGCTTTGGGCGGCTCGCCAGCGAACGTGGTGTATGCCCCCATCGATTTCGCGCGGGAGAGCCTCGCCGACGCACTGCGCCGCGCTGATTTTCAGCCCGGCCGCAAGACCTATTACATTTGCGAGGGCGTCAGCATGTATGTCCCGGAGGAAGGGATGAAGCAAACGCTGCGCGCGATCGCGGCGGAATCGGCGCCGGGCAGCGCGCTGCTACTTGAGTATCTCAACCGCGGCGGGCTCGATTTGCTGAGAAAGTATCCCTCGGGGATGATCAAGAATGCGGTCGATTGGGGAGAGCCGTTCGTGTTCGGCGTGCCCGACGGACAGGACCGCGAATTTTTCCTCGAAGCGGGTTTGGAACTGGGCGAGACGCTGAAGATCGGCGCTCCCGAATCGTTGCGGCGCTACGCCATGCGCCAGGACGGGACCTACTACGGCGCCCATCTGGAGAAGGTGTTTCAGGAGCGGCGCGAAGCCGCGCTGAAGGCCATGGACAATGCGGGCCGCCAGCAAGCCGCTCAGGCCGCTGCGACGTCGGGCTATTGGCTGGCCGAGTTGAACGTCCGCTAGCGTAAGGTAAGATCGTTCGAATGCTTGAGAACGATCCAACGCGCCGCAAGGCTCTGCTGGGCGTGGCTGGCGCTTCCATCGCCGCGGGCAAGGGCAAGGCCGAGTCCACTGCCGCATCTGTTCATTGGATGAGCGCCATCGAGATGGCGCGGCTGATCCGCGCAAAAAAGCTCTCCGCGCGCGAGGCCCTCGCCGATCACCTGAAACAGATTGAGCGCGTCAACCCCAAGGTCAACGCCATCGTCACCCTTGTGCCGGAGATGGCGGCGAAAGCCGCGGCCAAGGCCGATGAGATGCAGGCGCGCGGCGCGAAGCTGGGGCCGCTTCACGGGTTGCCCGCCGCGCATAAGGATCTGCGAGAAACGCGCGGCATCCGCACCACCTTCGGATCGCCGCTCTATCGCGACTACATTCCCACCGAGAACGATCTGATTATCGATCGTCTTCAGGCCGCCGGCGTCATCAGTTTGGGCAAGACGAATACGCCGGAATTCGGCGCAGGATCGCAGACTTTCAACACTGTCTTTGGCGCGACCCGCAACCCGTGGGATCTGACGAAGACTTGCGGCGGATCCTCCGGCGGCGCGGCGGTCGCGTTGGCGTGCGGCCTCGTGCCGGTGGCGGATGGCAGCGATACCGGCGGATCACTGCGTAATCCTGCGGCGTTTTGCAATGTTGCCGGCTTCCGTCCGACGGTCGGGCGCGTGCCGGACCCGAAGGCTGCGTTCGCATGGTCGACCCTGAGCACCTCCGGATGCCTGGGACGTTCGGTGGCCGATCTGGCTTTCGTCCTGAGCGCCATCGCCGGTCCTGACGCTCGTTCGCCGCTCTCTCTGGACGAACCCGGATCGCTTTTTGCCCGCCCGCTCGCCCGCAGCTTCAAAGGGGCGCGCGTCGCCTGGTTCAAAGACTTGGGCGGAGTTCCGTTTGACCCTCGCGTGCGCGCCATTGTGGATGGCCACCGGGCCACTTTCGAATCGCTCGGCTGCATTGTGGAACAGACGGAGCCGGACTGTTCCGCGGCCGAAATCAGCTTCCGCGTGCTGCGCGCCTGGAGCTCCGCGCAAACCTATGGCGCGCGGCTGCGGGAGCACCCGGATGCTTTTAAGGACACGCTCAAAGGGGAAATCGAGGAGGGGCTGCGGCTCACCGGCGCGGAGCTGGGGCGCGCGGAAGTGGCGCACGGACAGGTCTGGCGGCGCTTCCAGGCGTTCCTCGAAAAATTCGACTACTTCGTGCTGCCGACTACGCAGCTACCGCCGTTCGACGTGACCACGCCCTACCCCACCGCGATCGCCGGCGTGAAGTTCGACAACTACATCGACTGGATGAAATCCTGCTGGTATATCTCGGCGACCGGTAATCCAGCGGCTTCCGTTCCCGCCGGATTCACGCCGGAAGGGCTCCCTGTCGGAATCCAGATTGTCGGGCGCAACAAAGAAGACTTTGCCGTTCTTCAGATGGCGCATGCATTCGAAGAGGCAACTGGATTTAGTAAGAAGCGCCCGCCTTTGGCGTAAGTCCTCTGGTAAGCTTCTACCTATGCCAGATCCTCCACAATCCAAGCTGGACAATGCGCTCGATCAACTTTCGAAGGTAGCGGGCATTCTGTTACCACTGGTGGTGGCAGCGGTAGGTGGTCTTTACACCTATGAGAAGGACCGGAACGACGCGCGCATTCAACAACGCGAGCAACGGCGGGACCTTCAACAGGTACGGTACGGAAACCTGATGGCATTGATTCCACTACTAACGAGTCAGGACGCATCCACCAGGGTCCTCGGCATGGAGATTTTCACCTCCGAAGCGAAGAAACGCGAAGCTCCGCTGGATCTGGTTCCTGTGATTAAGCGGCTTGGCAGCGAGCATCCCGAAATCCAGGTTCAGGCGAACGAAGCATTGGCGGCGGTAAGTGGGCAACTTAACTCCGAGAAGGGCGGGAGTCAATAGAAAGGCCGCTGCGTCTCAGAGTCCTAAACGGTCGAGCAGCGGTTTTTCGTAGACATCGTCTTCGCCGGGATAACGTAGGCGACTCTCGAACTTGCCGGTTTCCTTCGCCAAGGCCCAAATCAGACTCTCACCGGCCGGTGCGGTGTCCGGCTGGCGCGTGAACACTGCATCCGAAAATGCTTCTTCGGCGTCGGTCACGCCCCATCCTTTGGAGCGGAACATCGCCAGCAGGTCACCCAGGAAAAGAGAATTCAGCAGATTGTAGTGGATCAAGAGCGTGTGCGCCACGCTGCGTCCCAACACATCGCGAGAGAGTTGGTCGTAGAACTGCGCGCGATCCCAAATATGGGCGAGATAGGGCTGGCGGTAGCGCGACGCGTCGAAGCCGCGGTCAGTCTCCATGCGCGCGAGCAGACGCTGGTTGTAATACCAATCCGAAGCGTCGATGGTAACGGCCCCGTTGCGGTAGCCGTGCTGCGCGAGGAAGGCGCGGAAGCGGTCGCGAAGCTCGCGCGTCTGGCCTTCCTTGAGCGCGGGGAAACGGAACCATTTCCGAAAGCCGGAATAGCCGCGCAGCACTTCTTCATTGCGCAGAATGTCCGCCTCGAATTCCTGCGGAGTCAGTTTCCCCGATGACAGTTTATGGCTGTAGGTGTGGTTTCCAATGCGATGGCCGGCCGCGCTCCAGCGCTTCAGGATCGCCGCGCCGTCCGGATTGTCGACCGCTTCCCCAACCGCAAAGAGGAACGCCCGCGTGTTTCTCAGGTGATTCAAGAGGCGCTCCTCGGCCTCGGGGCGACGGTCCGCGGGAATCATTTGCCAGCGGACATCGTCCATCGTGATGGCAACCCTCGGCCGCGTCTGCGCAACCAGCGGAGCAGCGCACAGAGCCAAGGTTTCGCGCCGGGTGATTCGCATCGATGCCTTGACCGTAACACACCGAACGCGGCGCGAAGCCCCTTGGAGCGTCTTCCGACACTCAACGTACGAGTTGCGCGTCCGTCGGCCAGTACGGCTTATCGGCGTCGGCTAAGTGGCCATCCGCATAGCGATCGTGATGGCGGACCCAAGACATGGTAAAGGGCAAAGCGTCTTCGTCGCGGCCTTTGGGCACGAGGTCGAGATAGCTGTAGGTGCTTATCGTCATCTCCGTGCCGCGCGCGTAAGCGGAGTATGTGTGAAAAATATCTCCGGTCCTGTCCTTGTAGAACACGCCGAGGCCAGGAGCCTCCTCGCTTGGGAATTTGCTCATGGCATAGTTGTATTCCACTTCGCCCTGGGCCACTTCCTCCTTGGTGAACGCCACGTGGTAATCCCGGTTGAAATCGTTACCGTTCGAGGAAGCCCATTGGAAGCGCCAGCCCATGCGTTTCTTGAACGCCGCGATCTTGGGATATGGCGCCCGTGAGATCGCCGCGAACGCCACGTCGCGCTGCGCCAAATGCACCAGCGCGGCGTCCGTGTGGTCCATGTTGAACGAGCAGCTTGGGCAGCCCTCCTGCCAATCGGGGCCGAACATGAAGTGGTAAACGATCAATTGGGTCTTGCCGCCGAAAAGATCCGCCAGCGTCAGCGTTCCGTCGGGTCCATCGAAAACGTAATTCTTTTCGACCTTGACCCACGGCAACCGGTGCCGTTCGGCAGCCAGGGCGTCTTGCTCGCGCGTGAGTAGCTTCTCCTTGGCGAGCAGCTTCTTGCGAGCCTCAAGCCATTCGCCGCGTGACGCTATTTTCGGGTTTTCTATTGTGTTGGTTCGCATCTCGATTTCTCCTTCTTTTTGCGGGAAACTTTCACCACCAACGCCGCCAGCCCCCCGCTCGAAACCGCGCCGGCCGCGATTAGCCCGATGGTTCCCAAACAGAATGGACACATCGTTCACCTCCTGGACGGCATCTTTTACCGCTAAGCCGCCTCTATAGGGGTGACGGGCGACAAATAGGTATTTCGACAAAGCAAAGAAGAAAAATTAGCCGCGCCTTTGTAGCAGAAATTGCCGCACAGCCGGATCTTCGGTCAGCTCAACCGCGCGGTCGAACGCATTCGCGGCCTCGGACGCTCTTCCCAGTCGTCGCAGGAGATGTGCGCGAACCGCCCAGTAGGGCTGATAGCCGGAGATGGCTTCCATGCCGATCTCATCCAGCGCCGCCAACCCTGCTTGCGGTCCCTTGGCTTCACCGATCGCCGCCGCATATCCGGTTCGCGTGCCAAGCGCCGGAAAGATACGGATCAGTTGTTCGTAGAAGAGCGCGATGGCGACCCACTCGGTGCGTCCGCTGCGAGCCCGCTCCGCGTGCACCGACTGAATCGCAGCCTCAAGTTGGAAACGGCCCGCGAGGCCGCGGACGGAGGCTTCGGCGAGATGGCGCTCCGCCTCTTCGATCAACGGCAGAGACCACTGCCGGGGATCCTGCTCCGAAAGAGGAACGTACCTGCCATTCTGCGTCCGCCGGGCTGGTCTGCGGGCTTCGCAATGAAGCATGAGCGCCAGCAGGCCGCGAACCTCCGCTTCCCCGGGCATGAGTTGCAAAAGAACCCGCGCCAGCCAGATCGCCTCGTCCGCCAGGTCCCGGCCGCACTGGTCAACGCCGGCCATGTCATCCCAGCCGATTCCGAAGGCGGCGTAAATCGCCTCCAACACTCCATCGAGCCGCTGCGGCAAGTCGCGCTCCTGCGGGACTTCGAACTGAATTCCGCCGTCGCGGATCTTCGTCTTGGCACGCACCAGGCGCTGCCCCATCGTCGCCGGCGAGACCAGGAAAACTTGAGCGATGCGCGCTGCATCCAGGCCAAGCACGGTCTGCAGCATGAGCGGCGTGTGCATTGCCGGATCGATGGCCGGGTGGGCGCACACGAAGAGCAGCTTCAAGCGTTCATCCGGGAATTGCGGCGGTAAAGTGGTTTCCTCAGGCTCCTTTCTGAGCAACAGGAGCGTCGGCTCGCTGGCCAGGGCTACGCGCTGATGCCGCACAAGATCGATCAGCGAGTGGCGCGCCGCGGTCAGCAGCCACGCTTCCGGATTCCTGGGCACGCCATCGCGCGGCCAGGTCGTGAGCGCCGCTACCAACGCATTGCCCAGGGCGTCCTCAGCGCTTGCCAGATCGCGCGTGTGCGAGGAAAGGTAGGCCACGAGACGGCCGTAGGACTCGCGCGCTACCCGCTCGATAGTGCGATGCGCGTTCTCGTCGCTACTGCCGCTCATTCAGTAATCCGGCGCTTGGTTTGGGGCGCCAGGGGCCGGACTTCCATGGCGCCGTCCGCCGCCGCCGGGCAGCGCGCCGCCCATTCGAGCGCTTCGTCAAGAGAAGGCAGTTCCAGGATTATGAATCCACCCAATTGCTCCTTGGTATCGGCGTACGGCCCATCCTGTACGCGCCGTTTTCCTTCTTTCACGCGCACCGTGGTTCCAGTTTCGGGCACCTCCAAGGGATCGCCGCCGACGTAGACGCCGGACTCGACCAGAGCCTGGTAATAAGTACGCCAAGCGCCGATGTAGGCATCGGTCTCATCGTTTTTTCGTGTCGCAAAAGCTTCCGGTGATTCGTAGACCAGCAGGACGAATTGCATCTATGCCTCCGAATATATGACGGCCGGGGCTCCGCCTATTCGACAGATTTTATGAAATACATAGGAATTTTTTTCTTGCATTCGGCGCTTGAAGTTGATATACCAGCACACAATATCCGCATCGAACCCCGTCGTTCTCTGGGTGGAGTAACGGAATTCTTCAACGGGCTTGTTGGTGGCGGTGCTCCAAACACCGCATAAAACGTACCGAGGGGGGTACTCAATGATTTCGCGTCAAACGATCGCTCGATCTCTATTGGCCGCGCTGTTGCTCACCGCTGCGCCGCTCGCATTCTGCCAAACACTCACTACCGGGGACATTTCCGGAGTTGTCACCGACACCTCTGGCGCGCTCGTGCCCGGAGCAACCGTGACCATCACGAGCTTAGATACCAACGAAACCAGGACGGAAATCAGCAACCAGGAAGGGCGGTACCGGTTTTCCCTGCTGAGTCCGGGTAACTATACTGTGTCGGCTCATACCGCCGCCCTGAAGTCGAATGTCTCGAGACTCTCCGTTGCGGTGGGCCAGCAGGCGGCGTTGAACCTCACGGTGAATGTCCAGGGAACCCAGGAGACGGTCACGGTTACCGCGGAATCGCAGATCCTCCAAACCGAGAACGCCAACCTGACGACCTCAGTCAGCAGCGCGCAGGTGGTCAGCCTGCCGATGAACGGCGGCGACCTCACCACAGTGGCATTTACAGTGCCTGGAATCCGAATGAACGTGGGCGGCGGCAACGGAAACTTCAATGCCAACGGCATCCCGCTGACTGGCGTCCTGTTCACCATCAACGGCGCCGATGTGATGGACCCCTACAATAACCTGAATAACTCCGGGGCCAGCAACAATCTTTTGGGAGCCAACGAAGTTTCCGAGGCTGCCGTCATCATCAACGCCTTTAGCCCGGAGTACGGACGCATGGCCGGCGGCCAAGTGAACCTAGTGGGCAAGACGGGCACCAATACGTTTCACGGCAACGCCGTCTACAACTACAACGATGCCATTTTCAACGCGGCGAGTTTCTTCCAGAACGCCACCAGCACTCCGAAAGGGCGCTCCGTGGCGAACCTTTATGCGGGATCGGGCGGCGGCCCAATTCGCAAGAACAAAACCTTCTTCTTTGTGGACACGGAAGCATTGCGCTACGCCCTGCCCAGCTCCGGCACCGTGACCATTCCCACTACGGATCTCGAGAACTACGTTTTGGCCCACGCCCTGCCTTCGGCCATACCGCTCTATCAGCAAGCCGTTCAGCTCTGGAACAATGCGCCCGGGTTGAATCGCGCCGTGAACATCACCAACGGAACCGGCCCGCTGCAGGACGCCAACAATCACCTCGGCTGCGGCACGCATACTTTTGCGTCCACAAACCCGTATGTCAACGGGACCAGCGGACCGCGATTCGGGATCGACGCGCCGTGCTCCCGCGTCTTCGGGACGAATACTTCCAGCGTCAACGTGGAGAACCTGTTCATTGCCCGGGTGGATCATACCCTCACCGACAAGCAGAGGCTGAGTTTCCGCTATGAATACGATTGGGGCCTGCAGGCGACCAGCACCAGCCCTATCAAGCCTATTTTCGATTCCAAAAGCAGCCAGCCCCAGCACGCCGGCCAGATGACTTATACCTACGTCGTGACGCCAAGCCTGGTCAATACCTTCACCGGGCAATCGAGCTGGTATAAAGCAATCTTCGGGGTGCAGGACTTTAGCGCCACACAGGCGGCGCTACCTTACAGCCTCGCTGTGGAGGGAATGACCAGCCTGGGCTCCGGCATTCCGACGGGCCGCGACGTCGGGCAGTTGCAGTTGATCGACGACCTCTCGTGGATCAAGGGACAGCACACGGTCAAAGCCGGCGTCAACCTGCGATATAACAAAGTCACCGACACCAGCATTTCCAGTGGGTCGGTTCACGGCACTTACACCTTCAGCGACATCGCGGACTTCGCCTCGGGAATCGTAAACGGCACCAACCAGGGCAGCCGATTCTCACAGTCCTATCCGACGCTGGCCGCGGCGCATATCCGGGTGGCCTCGCTCGATTGGTATGTGACCGATGAATGGAACGTCGCCAAGAACGTGAAGCTGCAGTACGGCCTGCGATTTGAGAAGGACCGCAACCCGGCATGCGCGGACGACTGCTTCTCGCGCCTGAACTCAGACTTCCTTGGGTCAGGCTACCAGGCGGGCGCCAACGTTCCTTACAACACGACCATTCAGACCGGGTTGCCCACCGCCTACGCGAAATACGAGGGCCTCGTGTTAGAGCCCCGGTTCGGCATCGTCTACAGCCCTTCGGGGTTGCGCAAGACGGTGATCCGTGCAGGCGTCGGGCTGTTCTCCAACCTTCCCTCGGCCAGCACGGTGTCGAGCATCTTCGGCAACGCGCCCGATAAGTTCACCCCCACGGTGACTTTCGGCAACGTCGGACCGGCGACGGACGCCACCTCGTCGCCCTACGCCGCGGTATCGGCATTCCAGGTTTTCGAAAGCTCTTTCAGTAAAGGCTTCACCCTGTCGCAGATTCAAGCGGCGTTGGGCAAGATCGCATTTGGCGCGCCCAGCTTTACACAGCCGGTGGCGGATTTCGTTCCTCCGAAAGTTACGGAATGGAGTCTGGCCATTGAGCACTCTTTGAACACTCGCAACGTCCTGGCGATCACCTACTCGGGCAATCACGGTTTCAATGAGCCGATCACCAACAGCACCTTGGACAATTTCCTGCAGAACCCGTCCAAGTTCCCCACCGGCTATCTGGGTCTGCCGCTCGCGGCGCCCGATCCGCGCTTTACCTCAGTCAGTCAGGGGACGCTGATCGGATACTCCAATTACAACGGCCTGTCGATCCAACTACGGCACGCCTACAGTCATGGATTTGTGGGACAGATCGGGTACACCTGGAGTCACGGCTTGTCGCTCGGCGGAATCTACGATCCGAGAAACCTGAATATGGGATACAGCAACACCGCCATCGACAACCGGCACCAACTGACTTCCGATCTGGTGTGGACCATGCCTAAGCTGACGAACCATCTGCTGGAGCGAGCCGTGGGCGGATGGACCGTGGGCGGGAAGTTCTTCGTTTATAGCGGCCGGCCCTTCTCGGTCACGGACAGCCAGATTGCCGCCCAGGTGGGCACGAACTTCAGCGCGACCTATCTGGCCGACCTGACGGATTTCAGCGCCGAGTACAAGAACTGCGGCCGCAACGCGGTCAACGTGCCTTGCCTCTCGCAATCGCAGTTTGTGGTGTCCACCACCGCCAGTCCCGCACTGCAAACCAACTACGGCAACACCCCGCCCAACAACTTTTACGGCCCGGGGTACTTCGACATCGACGGCCAGGTCACTAAGGCGATCCGCTTCAAGGAACGGTTGAAACTGGAGATCGGCGCCAGCGCGCTCAACGTGATGAACCATCCGAACTTCAGCACGCCGAGCGGCACCGTAACCTCCACCGCCGTGGGCAAGATCAGCGGCACGGTCAGCCAACCCGTGAGCATCTACGGGTCGGGTCAGGGCGCCATCGTTTCCGGCCGCGTCATCGTGGTGACGGGCAAATTCAGCTTCTAATCGTGGGCGGCCGCGGCTGATTCTTCGGCCGGGGCCTTTCGCGCGAACCGGCGGCAGACCGGAAGCGGCGTGTATACTGGACAAGTCCCGTAAACACGCCTTCAGGCCTATTGGCTTGGCCAAAAGTGAGGAGATTTAAGTATGCCCAAGTTCAGCGCACGACGGTTTGCCGCTTGCGCCGCATTATTGACAGGCCTTGCGCAGGCTGCGTCCGCCGATGAAATTCTTATCGCCGACGGGAAAGCCCAGCCGGAAAGTTTGACGATGGCGGGCGGGATACTGTTCGTCGGGAGCGCGGTCACTCCGTTCGTCTACAAGGTGCGCCCAGGCTCGGCCACCTCCGAGAAGTTCGTAGACGCGAGCGCTGAAGGCGCGGGCACCTTTTTCTACGGCATGCTTGCCAATGCCGCTACCAACACGTTGTGGACGTGCCAGCTCACCCCAGTGCCAGACACAACGCCGGTGAAGCGCCACACGGCTGTGAGGGGCTTCGATCTCTCCACCGGCGCCCAAAAGGTTCGTTGGGACCTGCCCGGAGAGAACAGCACCTGCAACGATTTCTCGGTTGGACCGGATAAGGCGCTGTACATCAGCGACACCTCCAACAGCAAGATTTACAAGCTGCCGGCCGGCTCTTCCACGGCCGAACTATTCCTGGAAGATCCTGCTACGCTCCGCGGCATCGACGGTATCACTTTCTTGAACGGCACGTTGTATGTGAACAATGTGATCTCGAGCAAGATCTACCGAATCCCGATGAGCGCTGCGGGCAAGGCCGGGCAACCGGTAGAGATCCAGCTGGATCAGCCCATAAAAGGGCCGGATGGCATGCGCGCGGGCAATGGTAAGCTGCTCGTTGCCGAGAATGGCAACGGCAGGATTTCCGTGATTACGGTCAACGGCGATACGGCGACCGTCACGGTAATCAAGGAAGGGCTCCAGACGCCCACCGCGGTCGAGCCCGCCGGCGACACGATTTGGATCACCGAACGCAGGGCCGGCAAGGCAGTGTCTATGCCGATGCCAAAATGATAAAAGAGAATGGGGAACAAATCCCTGTCGAGCGCTTGAGAATCGAGGAGAACTAAAGATGAAATTGGCGAAAGCGGCGTGGCTTTTTACCCTGGCGTCCGTGGCGGCATGGTCGCAGGTTAATGTGGGCCAACAGAAGCCCGAAGCCAGCCTGCCCTTCACCATGACGACGGTGAGCACGTTTAAACTGCCCTGGCGGCTGGCCTTCCTGCCCGATGGGCGCATGCTGATCACCGAAAAGGTCGGGCCCGTTTGGCTGGTGACACAGCAGGGAGAGAAGATCCAGGTGGAGAATACGCCCAAGGTCTATTTCCAGGGCCAGAGCGGCATGCACGGCGTCTTTCTATCGCCCAAATACGCCACCGACCACAGCATCTATCTCACGTATGCCGAGCCGGGCGAATATGGCGGCGGGCTGGCCCTCGCGCGCGCCAAGCTGAACGCCACCGCCACTACGGCTAAACTCGAAAACTTCGAGGTGCTGTGGCGCCAGTTGCCCACGGGCAGGGGCGGACAGGAAGGCGCGCAGATCGCTTTCTCGCCCGATAACCAGTATTTGTTCCTTTCGGTTGGCGACCGCCAGCGTATGACCCCGGCCCAGGATCCAAACCAGCCCGAAGGCAAGATCCTGCGCCTGACGCTGGACGGCAAACCCGCGCCCGGCAATCCCAACTTCGGCAAAACCGGCGCTACCGAGATTCCTCTGATCGACCCGCCCACCGACACCGAGACCGCCAAGACCCAGAAGGTGGTAAGCACCTATACCTTCCCCGGCCCCAACCTGACGCCGGCCGAAACCTGGGCTAGCGGCGTCCGCACGCCCTACGGACTCGCGTTTTCCCCCACCGGCGAATTGTGGGAGGTGGAGCATGGTCCGCGCGGCGGCGACGAGCTCAACCTGATCGAGAAGGGCAAGAATTACGGCTGGCCCCTCGTCTCCTTCGGCATGAACTATAACGGCGTGCCCATTGACAAGCCCGACACGCGGCCCGACCTGGCGCAACCCGTGCTTTATTGGGCTCCGGTGATCGCGCCCGGCAATCTGATGTTCTACCGCGGCGACCAAGCTTTCCCGCAATGGAACGGCAACGGCTTTGTCAGTGGCCTTGCGACCAAGGCGCTGGTCCGCGTCATCTTTGACGGCCATGGCGGCGCCAAAACCGCCGAGCGCTGGGATGTGGGCAAACGCATCCGCGATGTGGAACAAGGCCCCGACGGTTCGCTGTGGATGCTGGAAGACGCCAATCCGGGCGCGCTGATCCATGTGACACCCCAGATGGGCACGCACTAGGCGCGGCGAGTCTACTTTTTCTTGCCCGGCGGATCGGGCCAGCCGCTGACGTTTGCGGGGTCGGCCAGCACGGTCAGCGAGAACGGCGTTTTCACGAAAGCGTCGGCCGTTCCTTGAAACTCAATCACCGTTCCCGGGTCGGCGGCATACGGGAACGGCGTACTTACTCGTAGCGTCACTTCTTCGGCCGTCGCGCTGCTCACGCCCAGGACGATTTCGTTCGGCTTAGTAGCCGGATTGCACCGTACGATTGTTCCGCGCAGCTTGGGCAGCGGCGCGGGCTTTAGCGTATCGGTGAAATACTTGTCACCATCCGGCCCGTTCAGTTGCCGCGAGATTCGCAGCCACGCGCCGAGCTCCGGATCGGCTTGGTTCAGTTGCTCTTCGGCCCTGCGCTGGCGGATGACTTCGGCGGATTCCACTTGAAAATCGGCCGGCGGAAACGCGGCGGCGATCGCGCCGGCTTTCAGCTTTTCGACTCCATCCAGAGCGCCGTGATAGTTGGCGTACAGGCGCTCGGAAAGCTCATCCACTTGGCGGCGCCACGCTTCCGCCAGCGCGCCATCGCCTTTCAGGGAAGCCGCGCGGCTGAGCTGCCAGGCGGCGGGAACCAGACGATCCTCGGCCGCCAGCACATAGCCGAGCCAGGAAGTGATTTCGGCGCTCTTCGGGTCTTTCTGCAGATAGGCGGTGAATGTTTTTTCGGCCGCGGGGAAATTACCGCGCTGCCATTCCACCCAACCCGTGGTGCGATTGGCCAGCAATTCGGCGGCGGCTTTCTGATTCCGCCAATCGGCATCGGGCATTTCCTTCGGCTTTTGGTTGGCGGCGAAGTAGACATCCAGTTTCGCGAGCAACTGCTGCGCGGCTTTTTCGCCGGCGGCGAGAGTCTCGGGCTTGGCGTCCTTCATTTCGGGCGTCAAGAGCGTACACCAGTAAACGCCCACCAGATTATCCGGCTGCTCGGCCGTCATCTCACCCGCTACGCCGAACATGCTGGCGTTGTCGCCCGAGGCTTGATACGCAGCCAGAAATAGCTCGCGCCGCATCTGGCGCATTTCGCTTTTGGGATACTGCTGCGTCCACTGCTTCAGCATCTCCAATTGCTTTTGCGGCGAAGCTTCGACGCGGATCTTCAGCGCCAAATCGTATTCCTTGCGGTCGGTCCATCCCGGCGCCGCCCAGGCGTTGGCGGCGAGTGCGGCCAGCAGCGCCCACCGGGCGCTCCGCGTGACAATCCGCTGTTTTGACATGGCGTTCATTTCTTGATGGTGATGGTCTGCGGCGTTCCAACGGTGATTTCCACTTCCTGGGTATCAATCACCTTGCCGTCGCGCATCGTCCGGATTTCGTACTTGCCGGCCTGCACCGAAAGTTTCGCCGGCAGCTTTTGTAGCTGGCCTTCGTAGAGCACCGGCGCCTGGGCATCCGAGCCTTCGATTTGCAACAGGCCGCTGTTAGCGGCGGCGGCGCCGGTAGTGGCGCGGCGGATCGCCAGATTGCGCGTCTCCGAACTCGGTACCACCTCAATATGAAAAATGTCCTTCAACAGTTGCGACATCGCCACAGGAGGATTCACGGCAAGCTGCCCGACCGCATCGGCGCCCTGCGTCGCATCGGCGGGCGGCGGAATGGGCGGCGCCTTGGCATCGAGATCGTGAATAAAGCGCGACTGATCCACAGGCGAACTGGCCAGTACGCGGCGACCGCCATCCCAATCGGGCATGCCGAAGCGCGTGCCGCCGAAGACCTCTTCCATGGGTGGAGGCGCGGGGATGGGAGCGGCCGCCACCTGCGCCGCCGCTGGATTCACCGCTTTCAACTCCGCGAGCATCTTGACAGCCTTGGCTGTGGCTTCAGTCGCGCCGCGCACTTCGACAGCTTGCAGCAGGCGCACGGCCGGATCGATCTGCTCCAGCAGCAGGTAGCTGTTCACGCCGCCGAAGGCCGCGCCCGTCGAAAACGGATCGAGCTTCACCGCCGCCTCATAGGCCTGCGCCGCGGCCGCGTAATCACCTTTTTCGAATGCCGCTTGCGCGTCGCGCCGCGCCACGAGATATCCGCGGCGAGCTTCCGCAGCGGCCTGGAGACTGCCGCCGGCTTTTCTAACGATGACTTGATTCAGGCTGGCGAGAGCGTCGTCCCACTCCTCATGCTGTTCGTAGCCCTTGGCGTCGGCCATCCATTTGACTGCCAGGCTGGCCGCGCTGGCGGTTTCGGCGTTGGCGGGCGGATGGAAATAGAAGGTTCCGCTGAGGCTGGAGAGCTTCCACGGAATCTGTTTGCCGCCAGTTTCAGCGGAGACCGTGGCCCCCACATGATTGACTACTTCTTCGATGGTCAAGCCGGGCTTCGCGATCTCCAGCGCCAGAGCTTCGGTGAAATAGCTGTTGCGGCCGTTGGGATTATCGGCGGCGGTTTGACCGGGACCCGTGGAGAATACGACGTAGCTTTCGTTGGGCGCGTTCTGCGGCTGCGCAAGTCCTGCCGTTAAGGCGTTCTGCTGCCCGATGGGATTGCTGCGGCAGGCGTCCAAAATTACCACGCTGCGTTTGGGGCGGTTCTTGAGATTCTCGAACAACTGAGCGACCGAGAATAACTTGAACTTGGCAGCCACTACACTAGTCGCGGCTTCAAAATCCACCGGTACGAGGAAGTTTTCGTTCTCGATCTGCACGCCATGGCCGGCGTAAAAGAACAGCGCCGTATCCGCCGGGCCCAATTTCGCTACGAAATCTCCGACACCGGACTGCAACGCCTCGTGGCTGCTGTTCTCGATCTTCGTGACGCGGAATCCGGCTTCCTTCAGCGCGTTTTCCATGATGCGCGCATCGTTGACGGCGTTCTGCAGAGGGCTCGCGACGTAGGAATTGTTGCCGATGACGAGCGCAAACCGGTTGCCTTCCTCCTGCGGCGAAGCCAGCGCCACCGAAGCAGCCAAAGCGGCTAGCGCGGCGGCGCGGCGAAGTGTGAACTGAGCGAAGTACCGCATAATGCCTCTCTTTACCGGAATGTCACCTGTCTCGATCGATCGTCGAGGCTCGGGTCCCGGTCGGCCACTGCCGCGGCGAGACGGCCGCCGGTGTAGTTGTAGCGCACCTTGGATGACTTACCCTGAGATTGAATCTCCTCTGAGACGAGCCGGTTGTCCTGATACTGCATCGTGCGCTCGTAGACCTTGGTTCGATGCGCCGCATCCGCGCCCTGATATGCGCGAATCGCCAGCAGCTTCTGACCATCCCATTCGAAATCCGTCCATTGATCGGTCGGCGCGGATTTGGGATCTGCCACTTCGCGCGCCTGGCGCACGCGGCCCTGATCGTCGTAGGTCAACTGGAAGAAGTGGACCTTGTCCCAAACGAAGGGATCGAAGAAGCGGTTGCCCGCAATGCCGATCGCTAAGTTCTGATTGGTGAGCTTCTGAATCGCGACGGGATCGGCGTAAGGGTTGCTCGAAAGCCGCACGAGAGACCGGCGGAATAACTCGTCCGGGTCCGCCGGCGCCGCGCCGCGCGGATCGCTGCCGCCTCCAGCCCAGGTGACTCCGGAAGTGGGGCTGTCATAGCCGAAACTGACGCGTTGCTCGCCGGTGATGTGCTGATCCTTTTCAAACGACGGAACGATCGAGCGGAGACGGTCGCCATCCCAATCGAACGCGAGGCTGAGTTTGTTCGAGGCCTGGATGCGATCGATCTTGGCTTGAAACGCGCCGGAGGCCGGATCGTATAGGATGCCCGCCGGCAGCTTGCGCGCCGAGAGCCAGTTGGGCGCGCCGCCATCGGCGGTTTTGGTTTCGCGAACTCCACTCAACAACTGTCGAACCGCGGTGCGCTCGTCTTCATTGGCATCGAGATTCGTGGTGACGTCCAGATAGACTTGCAACGCGACGCGGCTGGATTTGGCATCGCGCAGAATCAAGCCGAGGCGGCCGGCCCAGAGAAGCATCTCCGTGTCCGTAGCGTTGGCCTCAAGACCCTGCTTCACCAGATCGTTCGCCAGATGAAAATTGAACGCGGCGTAAGCCTTGCGCACCTGGCTGCGCATGTCGTCAAGCGTATTGTCGCGCTGGAATTCCAGGGTGGCGCGTAGTTCGCCCGCTTTCTTGCGTTCTTCATCCACCGCGCGCAGGTCGTATTGATCGAGCGCCGCCAGCGCATCGTGGAACTGGTGTAGAGCGCCCAGCACTTCGGCCTTGCGCAGCAGCATATCAAGATTGCTGGGGTCGATGCGCTCCGCGTCCTGCACTTCGGTCAGTGCGCGCTCGGGTTTCTTGACATTGAGATCGAGCCCGGCACGCTGCAAACTCGCCGCGATGGCGGAGCGTTCGCCCGGCGTCAGAGCTTTTCCCGAACCCTGATGGTTCTTCGCCACCTGATTGGAATAATCGCCCCACGCCGTGCGCACGGACTGCCGCAGTACGGTGTCCGACGGCTTGCGCATGCTGGCGAGCCGGTATTCGCGCCACGCCGCGCCATACTCCCGCTCTTTGTTGCGCTCCTCGCCGGCCTGCTGATGCGACTGCAAGCTTCGCTTCAGCGCGTCGGTGTGCATGGAAGCCATATTACGAAAGGCCGCCCGGTAGCGTTCGAAATCGCCATCGCCGAGCAGGAAGGCGTCCCACTCCCCGCCCGTCGCAAGCGTGCGCAGGATGGCCTTCTTCTGGTCGATCCATTTGCGCTTCTGTTCCAGCGTGTCGCGCAGTTGCTTCTGCTCGGACAGGTTCGGATACGCGGCGAGCGACAGCTTCGCAAACTCGAGCCCCTGGTCGAGCGCTTCCACACCCGCGGCGCCGCTATCGAATTGTTCGAGACGCACGCGCATCGCTTGTTCCACCGAACGCTGCAGCGTGACCATGGCGGGGTCGGCGCCATAGGCCTTTGCGGCTGCGGCGGAGAACGCGATCTGCGTGGCAAACGCTTTGCCCTTGCCGCTGATGAATTCCAACTCACGCGTATCGGCGCAAAGATGCGCCAACTCCTCGACGCCGCCGGGGAGGTACGCCGCGAACTCGGCAAGGGGAACGTCGGTGGGCGTTTTGTCGTTGGCGGCTTTCTTGTACACGATGCGCGAGGCGCGCCAGATCGCGGTCAAGTCGGACGGCGTGCCTTTCGGCAGGCCATCGGAGATGAAATACTGCGGCGCACCATCTCCATAGACGGCGAGCGCGTTGGCGTCGCCATCTTTCAGGATTGTCCCGGAGAGTTTGAAATTCGGAAGCTTGTTGAGCGGTGCGCCCAGCTTGGGTTGGCCGCCGATGTTCAGGACCTTTTCATGCGTGCCTACCTGAAGACTGAACGCGTCCACGAATTGCACGCCGTTGGCGGAGCGAAGCACGAGGACCCCCGCGTGGGCGCAAGCGGACGCCAGCAAGAAGACGGCGGCGAAAGCTGGGATTATACGATTTCTCACGTTCCCCTCAAACGTACTCCTAATCTTAATAGCGTGCCGGGAGCCCGGCAAGGGCCATGGGTACAAGGGTACTTGGGGGAAAGCCGGGGAATCAAGCGGGGGTGGAGGCGGCTAAGCGGCCCTATCGAACGGCCCCCGCGAGTTCCTGACGCCGTTGAAACAGGCCCGCAAACGCGGAACGACGATGGAAGAAAACGGCCGCCCAAAGAACCGCGACCACCACTGCCAGTGGAAGCCCACTGGGCTCCATAAAGGCATGGAAGCAAAGGATGTTGACGATCACCGGCGCCAGCAGCGTGAGCGCCAGCGGCACATAAAGATCGATGAGGAGCAATACCGCGGGGATCACTTGCATCAGGAAAATCACGCTCAAGTAGTGGGAGACAAATAGCGCCCCGATGAACTGCCCGGCGACCCCGCCTGGGCGGCCATTGGAAGAAAATGCAGGAAGCCATTCAGGCCGAAAACGAGAAAGATGAGCCCGAGCAATAGCCGGGCACCGACGGAAACGATTCTCATAAACCAATCTCCTTGTTAGTTGACATCAATTATATTTATGTCAATATACTTGATATTCTACACTGGGGATCGGATTCAGATTCATGAAAAAAACCTCCGCCGAGGCGGTTCACCTTTGGCTGATCTGGCTAAAGGCCACGCAAGCCCTCACCAAATATGCCGCGGCAGAGATTGTCGAGAGCGGCCTCGGCGAGTCCGACTTTCGCGTCTTGGAAGTGCTGCTGCACAAGGGGCCCCTGCCGGTAAACACGCTCGGCCCGACCGTAAACTTGACGCCCGGATCGATCAGCATCGCCGTAGACCGTCTGCACCGCAAGGGCCTCGTAAGCCGGACCGAAAGCGCTGACGACCGCCGGGTGCGGATCGTCGAACTCACCCGGAAAGGACGCGACCTGATCGTCCCCGTCTTTCAGAAGCACTCCGCAACTATGAAAGAGGTGTTCTCGGAATTGACCGCGGAGGAATTCCGGGACCTCGAAGCCGCGCTCAAGAAGGTAGGAAAGCGCGCTCAGACGCTCTGGGAAACCCGCACGCAGGATAGGTGAGACGCCGCCCGATTTCGCCGCGCGGTGGTTGGAGAATGGAAAGGAAAAGCGGATGGCGGAGAGGGGGAGATTCGAACTCCCGGACCCCGTGAAGGGTCAACGGTTTTCGAGACCGCCGCAATCGACCACTCTGCCACCTCTCCGCGACAAATTCAGTGTAGCATGGGCGTTTCCGGGTCCCCGATTACACTAGCCTTCTCACTCGTAGACCTCGCGGCGATGTGCAATCCTCGTCACGTTCACCACCTTCGCCACATCGTCGATGATGTACACCACGCGCCAGTCGCCGACGCGAACGCGCCAGTGATCTTTGTAGCCCTTCAGTTTTTTGCATCCTACTGGCCGAGGAGTGCTGCCGAGAGCCTCAAGCTTGCGGATGACGCGCACCAGCACGTTATCCGGTAAAGCTTCGAGTTCCTTTCGCGCGGCCGGCTTTACCTCAACGGCATAGCTATTCACGCAGGCGTCCGCGTTTTACGAGGTGCGCTTTGATCTTTTCGAGGGGGATACCCTTTTCCTTGCGGCGCGATTCTGAAATCAGTCCGTCCCAAAAATCCTCAAGCACCGAGCCGTATCTTTTCAGGTCGATTTGAACAGCCACCTTGCGTCCCTTCTCATCGGTGACAAACTGGATTCCCGTCATGGCTTCATTGTCCTTCAGGTGACGGCGCCGCCGCACCGCTTAAGACGAGGTCGTCCACCACCGACGTCCGCGTGGCCCCGCCCAACTCATCGGCAAAACCGGACTCGCCCTAACAGCGGTGGTCTTCACCTTCCGCGCGGCGTTGCCTTCGACGATCACCGTTTCACCAATGCTGGTGATCTGGTATAACTGGCGGGCGAAGCCGAGCGGCAGATGGACACAGCCGTGGCTTTCCGGGTAGCCGGGCACGCCTCCCGCGTGCAGTGCGGCGCCGTCTTCGGTGAAGCGCTGTGTGTAGGGCATCGACGCGTTGTAATACTTGTTCGAGTGATGTTTCACGTCCTTCATCAGGATCGTGAACGTACCCGTCGGCGTGCCGAAGCCGCGTTTACCGGATGAGATGGTGCTGACTCCGATCGGAACGCCATTGCGATACACGGTGAGCACCTGGCGTGATAGATCGATGTGAATGACTACCGGCCCGTCGGGCTCGAGGTCTGGCGCAAATACAGATTGCCCAGGTCTGAGTCTCTGAGTCAGCCGGTCTAATGCTTCCGGTGAACTAATCTTTAACCCTTGCGCGTTCAGATGCGATGCCGGGCCTGCGCCAATACCGAGGAGGACGCAGGCGTAGAGAGCGGCGCCCAGCCGAATTTCCCTGCCCTGGTTGCGGGTCATATCTCCTCCGCATGTTACTCACGTTGGGCGGGCCCTAGTCCCGCCAGGCCAGGTTAAAACGGCCGCCGTCCACATCTCCATCCATATCCACCGAGCGCACGCTTCCGTCTTTGTTCAATCTGATCTTCATGCGTCCACTGGCGGCCGCCGATTTGGAATAGTGATTTCCGGTGACAAGGTCGGCATTAATAGTGGTGGTGTCCATGGTGGTGATCCTGCCGGCGAAGCTGAATGTGCCCGTGCCGGCGTTGGTATCGAAGGTGGCGGTGACTCCGCTGGTCGACCGGTCAATGTTGACGGTCACGCCGCGCAGATCGTAGCGAGGTCCGCCGTCACGATTGAAATCGCCTCTTCCGGAGCCGGTGAAATTCGATGGCGGCGCCATACCCCAAGACTTGTTGCTCCAACCGCCGCCGTTATAACCGCCGCCATAGGCGCGGTCCGCCGAAGAATCCGTACCCGAATACCGGCCGCCCCACGTAATATCGCCAGTGTAGGTTTCAGCGCCGGCCTTTGGATCGTCGATGCGAATGATTGCCGTTCCGCCGGTGGAATTCGGGTCCCTCAGCAGCTTTTGGCTACCGCGCCCATCGACCCCGCGAAACCGGAAGCCATCTGGATTTCGCGGCAATGCCTGGTTGCAATCGAGCCTGCGCCAACTTGCGGGCCTGCCGGAAAGCGTGCGCAAATACCCGCTATCCGCGCGAATTTCCACATCGGCGGTTCCATCGACTACCACCTCGAAGGTGCATTTTCCGTAGCCTGCCCCGCCGCTAACGCTCGCGCGAATGTTTGGGTCTTGTCCAAAGACCGGAAACTGCAATACTGCCGATGTAAACGCGACGATAAGAAGTCGATTCGTTCGTTTGCTTACTATCATTTTTTTCCGACCTCGCATTCATTCGAGTTCAGTTGAAGTAAGCGCCTCGGTGTCTCGTACTGCGTCTATAGTTACAACTCTCCCGATCGTTTCATTCGATCCTTCGGCGCGCGCTAACCGGAGCAGCGCGCACACGGCCATCGTTTCTCTAGATGCATGCGGGAAAAGACAGATTTATTAACGCGGGGCCAGGCGCGTCCCGGCCCGTTTCGCCCGTCGCGGGATGCCGTCTCTCCGTTACTGGAACAATTGCGGCGCGAACTCGTCCAGGTAATTGCGCCAGTTGATCCAGGTGTGGCCGCCCGTGCTCTCGTGGAAAACCGGCGTAAAGCCGTGCTTTTTGAAGAGATCAACGGTGAGCTTCGTGTTCTCGAGAAGTCCGTCATCGGAGCCGGTCGAGAACCAGAACAGCTTCAGCCCCTTCTTAAGAGCGGCGTTGTCCAACTGCGCCGCATGCTCTTTCTCCCACGGTTGGTCGCCCGTGGCGGCAGGCGCCGGCGGTGGGGTGGCCGCTTGTCCGCCGCGGCCGCGGCCGCCGGTCGGGAAAACACCCAGCAGACCGGAGCTATACACGCCCAGATACGCGAACTTATCCAGGTTCGGAATCCCGATATTCAACGTTTGAGCGCCGCCCATCGAGAGCCCCGCCAGCGCGCGGTGCGAGCGATCGGCGATGATGCGGTATCTCGCCTCCGCCAGCGGCATGATGTCGCTCTCGAAATCTTCGACGAAATCATCGTTGAACATCATCTGTCCCGGCGCCGCCGCGCCCCTGCCAGCGGGCGGCTGCGTGTTGGTGTGCCCGGCGGGCATTACCACCACCATCGGTTTCGCTTTTTTCGCCGCGATGAGGTTGTCGAGAATGAATCCGGCGCGGCCGACCGATGTCCAGGAATCGTCGCAATCGCCGGCGCCGTGCAATAGATAGAAGATCGGGTATTTCTGCGTGGAAGTCTCATAGCCCGGAGGCGTGTAAACGTGGAGCCGCCGGAATCTCCGGAGCGACTTCGAATAGTACGTCACCGACGCGACCGCACCGTGCGGCACGTCCTTGGTATCCATGAAGTCCGCGCCGGGCACGTACACCAGGCTCCACGAGTTGTTGTTCGATTCGCTCGTCGAGGGATTGCGGGAATCCAGAGTGGAAACGCCGTCCACCGTGAAGTTGTAGCGGTAGGCGCCGGGATCCACCGGTCCGAACGACAATTCCCAAACGCCGTTCTCGCCCTTCGTCATCGGCCCTGCCTGCATCATGCCGGGAATATCGCCCCCGCTGACGCGCACACTTTCCGCTTTAGGAGCGTAAATGCGAAATACGATCTTGTGGTCGGGCGTTAGCTCCGGCGACACATACGACGGCCTCGGCGCACCGCGTCCGGGGGCGCCGCGGCCTGGGTCGGCGGCCTGTCCGCCGGGCTGCGCCAGCGCAATCGTAGACGCCGCCAATGTCGAAACGGCTATCGCCGTCAGCGTGGATAAAAATCGATGCCTCACGTGGTCCTCACTTCCTGCAGGCAGAACTGCCAATAGAACGGATTCTATACCCCCTCTGGGGACGGCACAAGCGGCGCCGCTTTTCACCTCGGCTCCGCCCCGCGGTAGCCGTTTAGACACTACCTCGACGCCCCCAGGTGTGTCATACTGCGATCACGAAATTGGGTGATGTAGGCGGATTAGTTGCATGTAACGGGATCTCCGCGTAGGGAGTAAGTGTAGCGTTCGCCTGCCGCAAGTCTCAGCTTAAAAACAGTCTCAGATGCTCTTAGTGGGAGCTTCTATGCGAGGGGTCATGTCCAAGAAGACGATTTTCCTGCCTCTTTTTTCTCTCCTTGTCTGTGGAATGGGATATTCGCAGACCACCAGCGGTTCGATCGCTGGCAGCGTTGTGGACGCGCAGCATGCAGCGGTCGTAAACGCAGCGGTAACTGCCCGTGAGCAGGAACAAAAATTCAGTTTGAACGCGAAAAGCGATGAAGCCGGACGCTTTGTGTTCGCGCAGCTTCCTCCCGGCACCTACACGATCGCCATCGAAGCCCCAGGCTTCAAGAAGATGGATCGCGCGGGAATCATTCTCAACGCCAATGACAAGTTAGCGCTCGGCGATTTAGCCATGGAAGTCGGAGCAGTCACCGAGCAGGTTGAAGTATCCGCGCAGGCGATCACGCTGCAAACAGAAAGCGCGGAACGTTCCTCCGCGTTGGTTGCGACGCAAATTGAAAACATCGCGGTCAACAGCCGCAGTTACCTCGATCTGGTGAAGCTGGTTCCGGGCGTGGTCAGCACGGTGAACCTGCAGACCGCCGGACCGGGCGGCCTCGCCAATATCTCGGTGAATGGCACGCGCACCAATTCCAATCAGTTGACTATTAATGGCATTAGCAACGTCGACACGGGTTCGAACGGCAGCGCCAACGTGACACTGAGTCTCGACTCAGTCCAGGAATTCAAGATTCTGACCGGCGTCTATCAGGCGGAATATGGCCGTTCGATGGGCGCGCAGATTTCGGTGGTGACTAAGAGCGGCTCTTCGCAGTTCCACGGCAGCGCTTACTGGTTCCACCGTAACGACAGTCTCAACGCCAATAACTGGCTCAACAACCGCAACGGACTGCCGCGGAATCTTTTCCGGTTCAACGATCTCGGTTATACCTTGGGCGGCCCAGTATACATTCCCAAACTGCTGCCCAACAAACAGAAGTTGTTCTTCTTCTGGAGCGAGGAATTTCAACGGCAGTTGCGGCCGCAGGGCGCGCACAACGTAGAAGTGCCCACAGCGTTGGAACGTACTGGAGACTACTCGAAAAGCGTCGATAACAACGGGAACCCTTTCACCATTAAAGACCCGACCACGGGCAATCCGTTCCCGGGGAATGTCATTCCCACCGACCGCCTATATGCGCCTGGCGTGGCATTGCTCAAGATGTTGCCGGCGCCGAACGTAAGCAACTCTTGCAACGTGGCGCCCGGAACGGCAGGCTGCATCAAGGGCTACGACTATCAATCGCAGGTTTCGGATCAGTATCCAAGGCGCGAAGACCTCGTACGCATCGATTACAACCTCACCTCAAAGATGCGCCTCTTCGGGCATTTCATCAATAACAACAACACCTACCAGTCGTATTACGGCTCATTCGTACTGGGCGCGAACCTGCCCATTTCGGAGATTCAATACGCCAACCCCGGTTATAGCTGGGCGGTCGGCAGCAGTTATGTATTCGGCCCCACGGTTACCAACGAATTCAACTTCGGAGTAAGTAGCAACAGCATTCTGATCGACCAGACCGGCGCAGGCTACACGCGCAAGGGTTCGGGCGTGAACTTGCCGCTGCTTTATCAGAATGCCGTGCAGCGCGACTATCTGCCCTCGGTGGCGTTCGGCGGCAGCCGCCTGGCGAACAGCCCCGCGTTCGGATCGAGCGACGCGCCGTTCATCAACTACAACACCACTTTCGACATTACGGACAGCGTCGCCAAGGTGTGGAACAATCACACCATTAAAGCCGGCGCGTACATGCAACGCAGCCGCAAGAACCAAACGTCCTTCGGGGCGTTTGACGGCAGCTACAACTTCGGCGATAACTCGTCGAACCCCTACGATACGGGTTACGGCTACGCCAATGCCGCACTGGGCGTGTTTAATAACTTCTCGCAAGCCGCTAACTTCATCAATGGCCAGTATCGCTATTGGAACGTCGAGTTCTACGCGCAGGATACCTGGAAAGTCACGCGCCGCTTGACGCTCGATTACGGCATTCGCGCCGCCTGGTATCAGCCGCAGTACGACACGTCGCTTCAAGCCTCCACCTTCGTGCTGAGCCAGTGGCAAACCGGCCAGGCGCCGCGGCTTTATGCGCCGCAGATCGTCAATGGCGTGCGTTCGGCGGTCGATTCCGTGACCGGCCAGGTGCTTCCGGCCGCGGACATCGGCTTCATCGTCCCGGGCACCGGCAATGTGGCCAACGGCATCGCGCAGGGCGGCGTCAACGGCTTCTCCAAATACTTGCAGGATAACCGGCCGCCGCAGTGGGGCCCGCGCGTCGGCATTGCGTGGGATCCGACCGGCGAGCAGAAGATTGTCATCCGGACCGGCGGCGGCGTCTATTACGACCGCTTCCAGGGCAACCGTGTGTTCGATTTTGTCCGCAACCCACCGCTCGGCATCCAGCCAACGTTGAACTACGGCTACGTCAATACCATCAACCCGTCCACCGCACTGCTTTCGCCGCCCAGCTTCTATGCCGCGGATCCTTCGGGAAAGATCCCCAGCACTTACAACTTCACGTTTGGCGTGCAGACCAAGTTACCGTTCGGAATGGTTCTGGATGCGGCCTATGTAGGCGCCCTGTCGCGGCACCTGCAGGATAACCGCAATCTCAATTACGTTCCGTTCGGGACGGCGTTCCTGCCGCAGAACCAGGATCCGACCATCAGTTCCACCCTGCCCGGCGGCACTGCGCTGCCGGCCAACTTCCTGCGCCGCCTGCGCGGTATTTCCGATATCAACCTGTACGAATCGACCGCCACCGGCAACTACAATTCCTTCCAGGTCACGGTAGACCGGCGCGTGGGCCACCTCTTTGTGGGGATGGCGTACGCGTGGTCGAAGGATCTCACTACCGCCACTTCTGACACCAGCTTCGTACGGCCAGATCAATATACGAGACAGGCGTATTATGGTCCTTCCGGAAACGATCGCCGGCAGAGTTTCGCCCTGAACTATGTGTACAACCTGCCGGAACTGATCCGGTCGGGTAGCGCAGTTCGCGGCGTGCTGGGCGGCTGGCAGTTATCCGGAGTGACTCGCTTCCAGAGCGGCGCCCCGTACGGAATCGGCTACAGCATCACCGGAGCGAGCGGCGTGAACATCACCGGTTCCACGACGGAAGGCGCGCGCGTCTATCTTCTGGGGAACCCGAGCACCGGCAGCAGCAACCCCTATAACCGGCTGAACGCGGCCGCCGTGGCGCCCCCGCAAGTCGGCAGCATCGGTCTGGAATCGGGCGTCAATTATATGACTGGCCCCGGCATCAGCAACTGGGACCTCTCTTTGCAGAAGAGCTTCTCCATCAAAGAGCGGGTGCACATGGAACTGCGCGCCGACGCATTCAATGTGTTCAACCATACCCAGTTCAGCGGCGTGAACAGCACCATCACCTATTCCTCATTCACCAATCTCACGCCGACTAACTTGTATCTCAACTCCAGCGGAACTGTAAACAACATCAACGGGTTCGGGACCGTCAATGGCGCCCGTGATCCGCGCATCATGCAATTAGTAGTCCGGTTGAAGTTCTAATTCAAACGGCGCGCTCCGCCCGGTCCCTCGCGGGCGGAGCGCTTTTTTCGACGATTAGCGGCGATAATCGTTGAAATGGACACCATCACCGCGCACGGGCTCGTGCGATGAACCAAGGCCCCACATCGCTTCAAGGGATTCGCGTGCTAGATTTTTCGCACGCGCTCGCCGGGCCATATTGCACGCTGCTGTTGGCCGACTTCGGCGCCAGCGTCTTCAAGCTGGAAAGCGCATCCGGCGGGGATATGGGGCGCGGGTGGGGACCGCCCTTCGCCGCCGGCCAGTCCTATTTTTTTCGCGGCCTGAACCGCGGGAAGAGTGGAATCTCCATCGATCTCAAGCGGCCGGAAGGAATCGCTCTGTGCCTGCGCCTGATCGAGAAGATGGACGTGCTCGTCGAGAATTTCCGCCCTGGCACCATGGACCGCTTAGGACTCGGTTACGGGGCCGCATCGCAGCGCAATCCCCGGCTGGTTTACTGCTCCATTTCGGGATACGGCCAGGAAGGTCCGTCGCGCGATCAGGCTGCGATGGATTTGATCGTCGAGTGCTCCAGCGGCTTCATGAGCATCACCGGAACCGAAGCGGGCGAACAGGTGCGCAGCGGATACGCCGTGGCTGACATCAACGCCGGCCTGTTTTCAGTCATCGGAATTCTGATGGCGCTGCGCGCCCGCGATGTCACGGGGCGTGGGCAGTACGTCGATGTGTCGATGCTCGACGGCATGATCTCGGCCATGTCGTCCAATTACATGTCGTTCCTTGGCTCGGGCAATATGCCGCGGCCGTTGGGCAGCGCATTTCCCACCGTGGTTCCGTATCGCGTGTTCGACGCTAAAGACCGCAGCTTTTCGATCGCCGTAGGCAGCGAAAAACTTTGGTCGGCGTTTTGCCGCGCGATCGGCAGAACGGATCTGGAAAATCATCCGGACTATTGCACTAATGGCCAGCGTGTCATTAACCGCCCCGCGCTCGAAGCGATTCTCGCTTCCGTCTTCGGCGAGCGTAGCGCCTCCGAATGGCTCGAGCGGCTCGGTTCGGCCGGCATCCCGTGTTCGCCGGTGCGGACGTTTGCGGAAGTGGTGGAAGATCCACAGGCTGAGATTCGAAATATGTTTCCGGCGATCGATTGCCCCTCTGCCGGTTCGCATCGCGTCATCGGGCCGCCGGTGAAGTTGTCAGAGACGCCCGGCCGTATCGGCGCGCCGTCGCCGGAACTAGGTGAGCATACCGCCGCCGCGCTTGCGGAGTTACTACACCTTGACGAAAACGCAATCGATAGCCTGATCGATGCGGGCATCGTCTTCGCTGGCGGCAGCCCTAATGTAAACGGGGAATAAAAAATCTCTTATTCACCGCGAAGACGCTGAGCTACCGGGCAGGAGCTTCTTTCCCGGCGTCTCCGCGTCTCCGCGATGAATAAGAGAATCAAGGGGGGAGTTGCGATGGATCAGAACGTATAACCAACCATGAAGCGCAGATGCGGCGTGGTCCAAACGCTCGACTTGACTTCGAGAAACATTCCTTTCCGCCATTGCATGCCCATGAAAACGTTCAGACCGGCATTGAATGAGAAACTGTTGAAATCATGAGCGCAGAGGCAGGCCCAAGAAAGGCCTGGTCCAGCGCCGATATATGTAGACCAGGGGCCAAGGCGATTCGTGAGCGGTAACCGGTAGACGCCTTCCAGGTTTAGAGTGAAGTTTTTCGTGATTTCTCCCAGTCCAAACTCGAAACCGGGGCGGAAGTAGATGTCTCCAAAAATCGGACCAAACTTCGCGTTGATTCCGAATAGCACGGTTTCGGTGTCGAGCGAGAAACCCGTGTACAAGCCGACGCTGTAACCACGCGCCGCGCGTTGAATGGCCTTATCGAGATTTTGGATCGACTGTGGAACCGTGGAAGGGTGAGTAACCGGAGGCGGCGTAAGGGCGGAGATCGCGATGAACCGCGCGAGTCTCACATCCGGATCGTCTCCGGGCACGGAGATGATCGTTACGCCAGAGCCCGGCGCAATTTTGCCCGACGGCTTGACGGCGTCTTTATCAATGATAAACAGCTGATACAGGCCTGTTCCATCCTGTCTGATCATGATGGTGTGCTTTGAAGCCGACACCACAAACCCTATCGTTGTAATCTCATCCGGCGCGCTATAAGTTGCGGCCCCATAGGGTACGGGATTGGCGGTCTGGCCAATGGCCGGGGGCGCGGCAACTCCAGCAGTCAGGATTGTCGTTAAAATCGCAAGTTGATATGTACGCATGCTGATTTGGCTTTCTCCCACGAGCCCACGGGGCTCTCCACGGCGGGCCGACGAATCGGCCACCTTTCCCGCGGTGATGGTATTTAAATTGACTAACCTCTCTACAGTGTTAGGATTCTTGCTCCGTCTGCGAGACTAGATGTGCACAGACTTGACCTGATGCAAAATCTGAGAACGTGTTGTGACTTCTGAACATGCGCTCTGCGTCACGCAACGAAACGCGCAACGCGCGCGGCGGATTGTCGATTTGCTAACGCCCGATGGCGCGGAAGCGTGACGCTCGCCGCACGAAAAGGCGATAATCGAAAGGTGTCCCGGCAAAACTCCTCGCTCTCTTGGCCGCCGTTGCCCTGGAAAGAATGGCGCGATACGCTCGACACGCTCCACATATGGACGCAGGTTGTAGGTAAGACGCGGCTCGAACTGTGTCCGCCTCAAAATCATTGGTGGCATGTCCCGCTCTATGTGAGTCCACGCGGCTTGACGACATCGTCCATTCCTTATGGCGCGCTGATCTTCGACGTGGAGTTCGATTTCATCGATCACGTTCTCCGCATCCGCACCAGCGCTGGAGAATCGGGGACGCTGCAACTCGCTCCGCGTACCGTCGCCGACTTCTACGCGGAATATCTGTCGGCGCTGCATGCCATGGGCATCGATCTCAAGCTCACGCATCCGCATCCCGACGAAATACCGAATCCCATTCCTTTCGCCGATGACCGGCAACACAAGTCTTACGATCCCGTCGCTGCCCATCGCTTTTGGTTGGCTTTGATCTCCGCGGACCGTATCTTGCGCGAATTCAGCGGACGCTTTCTCGGCAAGACCAGCCCCGTGCATTTCTTCTGGGGCAGCTTCGATCTTGCGGTGACCCGCTTTTCCGGACGTCCCGCGCCACCCCGGCCCGGCGCGGATAAGATGACGCGCGTGGCCTATTCGCACGAAGTCATCAGCGGCGGCTTCTGGCCCGGCGACGAGCGGTTTCCCGAGGCGGCCTTCTATGCCTACGCCGCGCCCGCACCGGCAGAGTTTGGCAAAGCGCGCGTTCGCCCCGATGCGGCGTTCTATTCCGATACCCTCGGCGAATATCTACTGCGCTATGACGACGTGCGTAAGGCCGAAGATCCGCACGCCGCCGTTCTCGACTTTCTTCAGTCGACTTACGAAGCGGGGGCGCGCCTGGGTAACTGGGATTCCGACTTGGACGTGAAATAAATTCGCCGTCCCGGCGGAGGCCGCCCGGATCGTGTTGACAGGCGCCGTGGAATCCGATAGCGTTGCTCTCGGAGCTCAAATATCCCATGAACCTTACCCGGCGCGACCTCGGCAAAATGGCGCTGGCGGCCCTTCCGGCTGCCCGCGCTCTCGCGGCAACGAGTTCGAACTTTGGCGGCGTGCAAATCGGCATCAACGCGCCGTACAGCTTTCACGGCGAGTTCAAGAGCGGGGATGAATGCCTCGAAGCCACTCTCAAGCTGGGCTTAAGCGCAGTGGAATTGCGTGCGCAGCCCATCGAACAATTCATGGGCGCGCGGCTCGATCTGGTGGCTTATCCGCCGGCGCGCGTCACCGGGAAACCCGCCGACGAACTAGCCGCCATGCGCAAAGCCAACGCCGAAGAACTGCGTAAGTGGCGCCTCGCGGCTTCCATGGATAAGGTGAAGGCCTTCCGCAAGAAATACGAGAACGCCGGCGTCAAAATCGAAATCGTCAAGGTGGACGCCATCGATATCTTCACGGATGAGGAGATCGATTACATGTTCGGCGTCGCCAAAACGGTGGGCGCGAACGCCATTTCCTGCGAAATTCCGCTCAGCCACACCAAGCGCCTGGGTGAGTTCGGCGAAAAACACAAAATGATGATCGGCTATCACGGCCACACCAACATTACCAGCCCCGAAGCTTTCGGCCGGCCGGAAAGCTGGGAGACCGCGATGAGTTACTCGAAATACAACGGCATTAACCTCGATATCGGCCACTTTACCGCTGGAAATAGTAAGTCGCCAATTCCGTTCCTGCAGAAATATCACGACCGCGTCACTCACATTCACGTCAAAGACCGCAAGTTAGACAACGGACCCAACGTGCCATTTGGCCAGGGTGACACGCCCATCGTAGAGACGCTGAAATTGATGCAGAAGGAAAAGTGGAAGTTCCCCGGGATGATCGAGTTCGAATATACGACGCCGCAAGGCTCCACGCAGATGGCGGAGATCGCCAAGTGCGTCGAGTTCTGCAAGAAGGCGCTGACTTAGCCCTGCGTACGCTACGGGTGCAGATCGAGAGTGGTCTTACCGGCTGCGCCTTTGTAGACCAGCTCCACCTCGTAGACGCCCTTTGCGCCACCGCCATACCGGAAGAAGATCAACCCGGCTTGCGGCGTGGGGCGGTTGCCCTCAGGCAACAGCATCTTTCTAACGCGCTGCTGCATCTTGACCACTTCGCCCGGCGGCATTCTCGGCGGCGTCGGTTTGTCGTCCCCGCCGCCTCCCAGAATTCCGCCGCCACCGCCGCCGCTGCCGCTGTTCAGGCTGGTCTTCGGCTTGTCAGGTGAAATCGGCGGAGCCCATTCCGGATCTTTGATGGAATACGCGACCGCTTCGAAAGGCTGCGCCGGTTGCGCCTTCTTGCCGTTGATGCGCAGCGAATAGTCGGAAAGCGCGATCGTTGCGTGCGCGTTCGGCGCACCGAAGACCGCGGTCTCCACGGCGACGTATTCTTCCGAGTTCAGAATGCCTTGCGGCGTGGGGATGGAATGCCCGAGAAATTCCGCCGCTACCGTCACCGCGCCCGCCTGGCTGTGCGCATAATAATCCGTGGCCGCGGCGCGGGGCGCGAGTCCCGGCGTTTCCTTGGGCGGAGGCGTCTGAGACAAAGCGGCCAGCCCAAGCGCGGCAATTAATGTTGATGTTTTTAAAAACCCACCGAGTTGCATGGTAAACACAAAATTACCACACACGCAGCATCAGCACGCCATGGCTGGGGATGCTCGCTGTGAACTCCGCGCCCTGCACTTTCACGCCGGCGTGCGCCCACAAATCGCGCGCCTCGACGTTCCCCTTGATGCCCAGATCGGCCCATTTCACCGACATTCGCGCCACATCGCCGGCACGATTGAACAGCGCCACGGCTTTGGCGTTGCCAACCAGATCGCGCACCCAGATTTCCTGCTCACCCGATTGCGAAAGCCGGCGACCCTGCTTTCCAGCCTTGTCCTGATCCACCGCGATCACCTCGCGGTTCATCAGAATGTCCTTGATGCCCTGCGTCATGTCGCGCAGGTCGTTGCCCGCCAGCAGCGGCGCCGCCAGAATCGACCATAGGCTCATGTGCGTGCGGTATTCGTCTTCATTCATTCCGCCGTTGCCGATTTCCAGCATGTCGGGGTCGTTCCAATGCCCAGGCTTCGCCCACGGTTGCAGATCGTTCTGCTTGAATCCGATGTTGGTCATCGAATCCCAACGGTCGCTGATGTCGCCCGTGGTGCGCCACAGGTTGCCGCCCACTTCCGGACCCCACTTCCACACGTCCGCGCGCCCATACTGGCAGAGGCTGAACACGATCGGCCGGCCCGCGGCGCGCAACGCATCGCCCATCTTCTGATAGACGGCCTGCATTTCCTCGTCGGTATAAAGGTTGCGCGCGCTGCACCAATCGTACTTGAGGTAATCGATTCCCCACGCGGCGTAGGTCTTCGCATCCTGCATTTCGTGCCCGTAGGTTCCCACGTATCCCGCGCACGTATCCGGACCCGGCGACGAATAGATACCCAGCTTCAAACCTTTCGCATGGACGTAATCGGTCAGCGCCTTCATGTCGGGAAATTTCTTGTTGGACGTGATGTTGCCCGCGGCGTCGCGCCCGCCTTCCCACGTATCGTCGATATTGACGTAGATGTAGCCGGCGTCCTTCATGCCATTGGATGCGATGGCGTCCGCCATGCCGCGCACGGAAGCGTCGTCCACGCGGCCGTGGAATTTGTTCCAACTGTTCCAGCCCATCGGCGGCGTCTTCGCGAGGCCGTTATCCGGCACCTTATGTAATGCCGGCGGCGCGACCCGCTTCGGATACGCACCCTCGCCCGCGGCCGTGCGATGCGCCACCATTTCGGCGCCGGGCTGGCCGTTCCGCCCCACCGCCGCCATATGCAGTTCGTCACCTTGCAAGCGGCCTTGATAAGTGGTGGTGCGCTCGCTGTGCCCATCCATCAGGCTGCCGACGATGGTGAAGTTGTCCGGCGCGCCCTTACTCTCCTTGATCGCGTAATAAAACTGCGTGGTGCGGATGTGGCCCGTGATGCGGTCGCCTTCCTGCTTCAGGTCGAAATACGTGCGGCGTTCCGTGCCGTCGTGCATATCCTGCGCGGATAGCCAATTGCCACTCAGATCGGCCGCGAAGACGGGGGCGGCCATGAGGAGAAGAAGTCCGATTTTCATGCAGAGACATCATATCCGAATCTTTAGCGATAACTGGAGCCGCTACACGAACATCGCGTTAGCGTCCGGATAGGCGATGGTGCCTTCGCCCATCCGCTCGTACGTTCCGGCGTCGCGCATCTCTTCCGCCATGCGGCGCATCAGCCCCATGGTGGCGCGCATGGGGCCGGAGCCGACGCTGACGCGCGCCACGCCCAGGCGTTCCAGCCGTTCAACGCCCGGCGCGCCTGGACCTCCGAGAATGTTCACCGGGAACCGCAGCGCATCCACCAGCCGCGCGATCGCCTCTTCATCGCGCACGCCTGGGACGAAAAGACAATCCGCGCCCTCATCGCGATAAGCCCCCAGCCGTTCGCACGAGCGCTCGAACCGCGTCGCTGGATCGCCAATACCCGCCAGGTAGATTTCGGTTCGCGCATTGATCACCACGCGCACGCCCAGCCGATCGCCCACGCGCTGCACCGCACGGATCTTGGCCAATTGCGCCGGCAGATCCACCAGCGCGCCATGCTGATAGTCCTCGAGGTTCATGCCTACACCGCCCTCTTCGATCAGCCCTTCGACCGTGCGCTCGATGTCGTCGTAGCCGGCTTCGAGATCGGCGGTTACCGGCACGGACACCGCGCGCGCGATGCGCCGCACTTGCGCCAGCATCTCGGAAGACGGAATCGCTTCGCCATCCGCATAGCCCAGCGAATACGCGATCCCCGCGCTCCCCGTCGCGACTGCCGGAAACCCGGCGAGTTCGACGATGCGCGCGCTGGCGGCGTCCCACACATTGCACAGCCGCAGGATGCGCGGGCCTTGATGTAGCTGCCGCAAAACTTCGGCTTTTTCCGATTGCGTCATGCTGCCATGATACGGCGGCGGCGATGCTATAATCGGATTTCCCACCAAGGGCCCGTAGCTCAGTTGGTTAGAGCGCTACCTTGACACGGTAGAGGTCTCCAGTTCGAGTCTGGGCGGGCCCACCATCTTTTCAATAAGTTACAGTGATCTCCCGAAAATGCCCGTAGCACTTACGTAGCACTTCGGCCTTGCCGTAGCACTTCATTGCACCGGACCTTCAACGCGCATGTTGGCGAGTTCTTGCGTAGCGTCGATCTGCTTCTTCCCCTTCAGCCGATCCATGATCTGCGCGACATGTTCACGCTCGCGCGCCTCATCGGTCTGCGTGTAGAGGTAGGTCATATCGAGCGATGCATGACCAGCGGCCTTTTGGGCCTCAAGCGGCGTCGCACCGACCTCTTGCCGCCATGTGACGTTCAGCCGCCGGAACGTGTGCATACCGAAGCCCTCAACGTAGATCCCGACCGCTTCAGCCGCGGGTCGAAAAACATACTGCTGTAGGTCTCGGTCATCAATTGGACCTCCGTCTTTGCGCTGAAAGATGAATTCGTCGCGACGCACGGCCGGCGGCATACCGCAATAGATCGCCAGCCAGTCCACCAATTTGCCGCACCCGGCGCGATGATTCGCTCTTTGGATCGTCAACATCGCCACGATGGAAGCGTCGCTCCACGCGCAACGTGGCGGCGTAGCGTCGATATCCCCCGGTTGTAGCGCGAGCACCTCGGAGACACGGAGGCCAGTGACTGCTGCGACGATAACCAGCAAGCCGTGCGCCGTCGGCAGAAATGATCGAGAGTTTCCGGAACGGCCGTCAGAAACTTCGTGAGTTCCTCCGGCTGGGGAATCCTCTTTACGCGCTTCACCTTCTTTTTCCCGACGGAAACAGCCTTCTCCAGGGATTGCGCTCGTCCCAAAGCTTCCACTCCGCTGCTTTAGTAAAAAGCGCCGATAAGAGGTTGCGCAAGTCCAGACGCGCCCACCACCCGAGCCCATCGCGTTCAACCGTTACTTCAACCCCATCGCGCTTAACTGTAACATCTTCGATTCGGCCGCCTTGTTGATCCATGCCTCGATCGTCGGCCTGTTGATCTCGCACAGCATCATCTCGCCGAAGACCGGCAAGACGTGCAGCCGAAGGAGCGTTCGGTATTTGTTCTGTGTCGCCGACGCCTAATTGCGGGATGCGCACTTCCTCGAACCGGCGCGCGACGTCGCGAAATGGCACCTGTGACTGAATCAAAGAGCGGCCAGCGTTGACTGGCGCGAGGATTTGTTGCTTCATCCCCCGGGCCTGCTTCATCGAGATTTCGTCGCAAAACCCCAGTTGAAATGACTGCCGCTTTCGCTGAATGCCTCCGGGCGTCACAACCGGGACTGAGGCCAGGATGTAGTAAAACGGCCTACGGACATCGGTGCGCGTGAGAATCTTTGGATCTTGATATCTGGTTTTCATGGCGTGCTCGCCTCGGTCGAGCACGTGAGAAATGATATCAAGCGCAGAGACACTTCCGGCACCGCCCTCAATGACGGTCGGTCGTTGGTGCCTCCTCATGTTGGGATTCGGGGAAGTACTTGGCTGCGATCAGGCGTGCCCACCGCGCTAGGCCGGAGTCTTCGCCGCCATAAAGCTCGGCGTTCTCAAGCACGACTCTGGCAGCCGCTAGATTCTGCTGCGGCATAAAGCCTTGGGTTTCCTCAATTGACCGGTGCAGTCTGGCGCTACCGGCATGACGGCTAATTGCGCGCGCATGTGCGCTTCCTCAACGTCGACGCCATCGGCTAAGGCTTAAGAAGTATTGCCTCATTTGGTCGCGGCTGACTTTCTTTTCGCGCGCCATGCCATCAAGCAGATCCTCGCCCGGATGAAGATCGAGGTTATAGGCTTTGGCCAGGAACGGACCCGGTATCGCGCCGCCGTCGAGAATAGTCCGCGCTCCTAGTTGAAGAACCGCTCAGGATCTCTTTCTCGGACATCATGCGAACCTCGCGCCGTCGCGCATCATGCGCTGGAGTGCCGCAGCGTTGCGTGTCACGCTATCTGGAGACTCACCACGGGCCGCGTGATAGTGAATCCCGCCGTTGTTGTTGTTGTTGATGTTCGAGACGGCTTGATTCAAGCTTTGGTTTTGCCGTTCGGTCAGTACACGTTCACCACCATGCACCAAAGCCATTTGCGTGCGCGGAACAACGCCGCCCTGGTCGAAGGTGGCCATCGCCGCAAACATCATCGCGCGCGTAGCCAGCGCTGGCTGCGGCGGCAGCTGGCGCAAGAGCGAGGTTCGATCGGAAACGGGACCGCCAGCATGGCAGACGCAAAGGCCGCAGAGGCGGCCAGGCCAGCATTGCCAGTCGCCTCTGCTAATTCTTGGCGCTCGTGGAGGCAACAGAGGTTGCATTGCCAGCAGCCTCCGTTGCCGCTTTATGAGTGTGAAAGAGCTTGTGCGCGGCTGCCATGAGAATGTGCTCTGGCGATCCGAACTGATATCGACTATACGCTTAATCGAGCGCAGCGCATTCAGCGGCAACCCCGCGCCATGCTTCATTGACAGCCTGTGCAAACTTCTGGTGGCCCGACAGCCACGGAGAAGGCATGGTTGAAGGCGTTAACGTGACTGCCAGATACGCAACTGTATCATGTTGGCGATATGGCGTGAGGATAACTGCCGCTAATGCTTCGGGTCCGTATTCATCTTCGCGAACGTCGGCGTTATATTGATCCGAAATCGATTGGATCTTCGCGGCCGCCTGCGTCGCCTCGGCCGAATCGGAGCCGTGCTCGGAAACCGCCCGGGTGTAGCCGCCGGTCGCCTGCGTCATTTCAGCGTTGTACTTCTGAAGCTCGATGGCCTTCAAAAGCTCGATCTGCTTGCGCGCGCTGATTTCGTGGTTCTTGTAATCTTCGTCGATGAGTTCCTTCGCCCGCTCGTAAACCCGACTCGCGTGTGCGATCTCGCGCCGTCTTCCGAGCCTCGGACGCCGTGCGCTCAGCGTCTTTGATCTCCTGCTCGTGAAGGCGCTCGATGGCCGCTAAGCCGCGCTCGCCGGCGGATTGGCCCTCTTTCACTACGCGCTCGTAGTAGCGGTTCAGCTCATTGAGCTGTTCGTCGTCGTACTTCTTCTGTTCCTCTGCACCGCGGTTCTTGAGGTCGCCCATCCGCTTCTGATGCTCGGCTTCGAGAACGCCAGTGTCGATGGTGTCTGCTGGCCGATGCTCGGCGGCAGCAACCTTTTCCTTGAGCGCGTTGATGCGATTCGCTGCGTCAAGCTCGATCTGGTAGCGCGCGTTCTCGGCGTTCAAGAGCGAAGCGGTTTCCTGCTCAATGGAGGTTTCACCGATCTGGCGCCGCTGCTTTACGACGTTTTCGTAAATCTCGATCCGGGTGGTGGCGATCTTCTTTTCGTTGTCGATCTGGCGCTCTTGAACAGAGGCCAAATCGGCATCGCGGCGCGCGGCCTTATCTTTCGCTCCCAAATCAGCGACCTTACCCTTAACATCGGCGTTCTTCTGTTGCACCGTAACGAGATCGCCTTCGAGCCCGATTTCCTCGCGGAGTCCCTCTAGCGTTTGAATGCGCGCAGCGCGGTTTCTCTCGTATTCGTCGTCGCCGCCATCTAACATTCCCCTGTTCTTCCGTGGAGCCTGCGCTTCCTTGGTCCATACATCAAGTCTTTTCTGCGCCTCGCGGCGCATCTCGGCGAGCGCCTTGTCCCATTCGTCTTGGGCGGTCTTGACATCCGCCGGATTTTTGGCGTTGTGGACGTTCTGGCTACCGGCATAGTTGACGGATTTTACGGTCTGTTCGTACTTGCTCAGCCAGTCTTCGATGTCGCCGGTGCCCTGGACCCCCATGACGGCCCGACCAAAAAACCCGGGCTTGTTTTCCTTGACGATCTTCTGGAGCTTTTCGTCGTCCTTGCTCAGAGACTCATACAGCTTGTCGGCTTCGATGCGTGCGTCGGCAAGCGCGGTGGCAAGCCCGTTTTCCGGCTTTCCCTCAAGCCTCGCAAGCGTATTTTCGAGCTGGGCGTTGTCTTTGCTCAGTTCGTCGACGTTGGTCTGAATCGTGTTGTTCAGATCATGGAACGCCGCCTCGATTTTGAACGGCTGCTCATTGATCTCTTTGAGCTTCTGCGTGACTTCATACGCCACGTAGCCGATACCGGCGATAGCTGCGATGGTGCCGCCGATGGCAAGCGTCGGCGCCGCCCATGCGGATGAGTTCGTTGGCCGCCTCGGCAATCGCAAAGCGCGTGCGGCCTTCCATGAGGTCTTTGACCCCGAGGAAGGCGTACCGCACGTTGAAGCCGGCTCTCGTTCCGGCCTGTTCGATGTTGTTGAACTGCGCAACAATGCTCTGCGAGGCAAAGACCACTGGCGGCGCAGCTTTGCCCATTGCCGAAAAACTACTCGCAACAGACTGCGCGGCCCGGGTGGACGCAGCCTGCACCCGCCCGAACTGATCGAGAATAAGGCTGACATTGCTCTCGACGGCAGACGCGGCGCCGGCCATGCCGGACTGGATGCCGCCGATGTCAACCGCAGTCCCTACTCGTAGAATGTTGTCGTCTGGCATGTGAACCTTAAAAAAAGACCGCGCCGGATCACGTGGACCGGCGCGGGTGCGCTATGAGCAAAAGAGTGAAAAAGGGGAAGCGCGCGGACGATCTCATAAGAGACACGCGCTCCCCCGGCGCGGCAATCTGCTGCAGCGGCAGCAGCGCCGCAAACTGTGGGGCACGTTGGAAGGGACGTGCCCCGTCCCGCTAGCGCGTGGGAGACGACCAGCCCGGAAAGGGGAGGCAGGTCGCGCACGCTAGTGGGAAACTTTATTTCGTGGCGTGGTGGGAAGGGGACGGCCATGGCGCGCCCGGGAACGGGACATACCACTTGGCGCAGTCAGCGAGCCACCTGATTCCCTTGGCGCGCTCCAGCGCCTCGGGCAGCAAATCGGCAGGCAATGCGGCCGGGAATGTGCACGCGAGTAGCGAGCGAATGTGATCGCGCACCACCGATTTCCGGCCGATATCGATCGGAGCGTCACTGAAGAGCCCGTTGGGCATGATCGGTCGCAGGCCGGCGAACTTGGCGATGATTTCGCCGTTCGCGGTGGATTCATCCTCCGGCCAGCGCTTCATGGCGTCCGTCAACAGTGCGTCATACGAATCTGACAGTTGCTGGGCTTCGGATAGCGCTGCCCAAATACGCCGCCAGATGTCCTCCGCGCGTGCGATGATTTGCAGATGCGCGTAATGCTCTTCATCGAGCCGAAGCACGCGCGCACGCTCAACCAGGCTTTCGGTGGTGTGCGCGAACGCTGCGCGATCATCTTGCGCTTTGGCTACCGCTTCACGCGCGGCCCGCAGACGTTTTACCGCAGCGTCTTTCGCGGCCTCGGGCGTATCGACGTTCAACGGGGCAACGTGACCGATTCGTTCGGCCTCGACGGCGGCTAGCTCGTTGGCAGCGGCCCGCTGCGCGAGTTCCAGCCGCGGGAGTTCCCCGCCGTCGGATTCCAGAGCCTTGCGGCGCGCGGCAAGCTCAGCGCCACGTTGGTCGATATCGGATTTGGCGCTCTTCTTAAATAGATCAGTGATTGTCATGGAGCCTCCTGTTACCGGGATTGGAAGAGCCGCCTCTCGACGGGCTCAAGAAATTCGTCTTCTTGGCTGCGATCAATCGGCCGGGAGTGGAATATGCCGCCGCTCGGGTGTTGAGACGAATCGCCATAGAGAAATTTTTCGAAAAAGGAAGAGGCCACTCGCTGAACACCGAGCTGTGACGGCGTTGTGCCATTCGCGGCGGAGATGGCCGAGAGTTGATCAACTCGCTCGGCGTGGGCTCGCGCAATCGCGTCGTGCGCTGTGGCAACCCGCTTGAGACACTTGGCTGCTTCTTTCAGATCCCCGCGTGTGAGTGCGTCGGCGGCGTTGCGGTTTCCCTCAGCCAGCGCCTTGCAAGATTTGCCGAGTGTCTGGTGGTGCGCGATCGCCTGCGTGGGTGAATCGTAGATGGGCTGCTCTAGCGGGGTCGATTCTGTTGGTAGGCGGCCGGACTCGTGCAAGTGGGCCTGATCTTCATATTGCCGTGAACTTGGCATGGAAACTCCTTTGTTGAAGCTGATGGTTTGGTGTGCGCTGTCTGCCTTGAGGTACGCGAAAGTCGCCGACGGGCAGCACGGCTTATCTACCAGGCTGACCTCGACAATCTTGGGAACGAATTTGACCAGCACTTGCTGCTCGCAGCGCGGGCAGAAGTTGTTGCGCGGGTTGTCGAGCATGTCCGCGCCGCAGTCGTTGCACTCGCGCTTCGCGTACGCGCCGGCGAGGCTGAAGCCCGAAAGGTAGCCGTCTTTCGCGAGCTGCCAGGCTTCGGGCAGTAGCTGTGCGGTGAGGCTGATCGTCTTGAGGTTGTCATCGTACTGGACGCTGATGGCCTTGCCTGCGATCTGGCTGGGGTTGTGCTGCAACCGGATGTTGCCCATGGACGGCGATTGACCCGGCGCGCACGCCCGGAGTGCATCCTCGGACCATTTCTGGACCGCGGCTTTGCCGCCGCCGAAATAATCGAAAATCTCGCCGCCGCAGTCTGGCGCCTCGGACGTCAACACGCCCATGACCGTGTGCGAGCGCTCATCGAGCTTACAGAGCTTGAGCGTCTTCTGCATAATCTCCTCCACTATTTCCGGCGCGCGATTTGATCCACCTCGCCAAGTCGCGAGCGTCATACCGGATTCGGCGGTGAATCTTAACGAATGGCGGTCCAATCCCGCGCTTGCGCCATGTCCGCGCGGTGATCGCGGCAATGCGCAAAATGGCGCACATCTCACGTTCGCTCAAGAACATAGACTCCCTCCTGGATGTTGTGTTTTATGAGTTTGCCGCCCGGTATGGCGACAGCGATTGCGTAGCTGCGTTTCTCGCGTTAACGCTCTCTGCAAGAAACCCGATAGCGGACCCTTGAGAACAGCAAACGCATCCGACCGAGTGGCTTCCCCCATCTCTTGCGAGCGTTCCCGTACGGGGTCAGGGGTACTGCACCGTTGGTTTACGCCTCTAATTCTGTCCAACGTACCCAAAGAGAGTGGGCTTATTGCCTCGTTGGCTTGAGGGCGCTGCTTACAATTCCGGGTTTCGGATCATGGCCGCGCCGCACACTTTTGGCGTACCAGGCGGTCCTGAACATCCGGATTATCCGGAAGAGAGTGTGGTGTTCAGGTCAGCAGATCTCGCTACTGATGTACACCCAACTGATTCCTTTATATCACTGGATATCTAAAAACAAACCATACGAACACCGAATCTGTTCGCCGTGGTTCGTTATTTGTGATGCTTCCCGGGGGAAACAAAATACCTACGGAGAGAAGCCGTCGATATCAACGGCTTCTTAGCTGTCCCTCCGCGGACAAGACTGGCCGCCTTGACAAGTTTCTGAATCTGCCGCTGACCAACACCCAGATATTGCCCGGCTGTCCGCTGTGATACCCACTCTTTCCACTCTTCCCCATGCAGCAACAGCGTTGCGTTGCCGGCCGCCGTTCCACCGAATTCCCCCTCAACCTGCTTCGTTGCTAGCATCAGCTGCTTCAACTGTGCGGCGAACGCCTGCTCGAACTCCAGGTTGCGGCGTACGGCGCGTTCTTCCGCCTCGTACAGTGCATTCAGGCTATCTTGCTTGTTCTCTAATGCGGCGTCGGGAACGCTCATACCTCATTTCTGACACGGGATGATAGCCGCGTCAATGTTTTAAAGAGCGTTTGAGTTAGCCAAAAGAACAGACGCAACCGCGCCAGAAATATTGACTTTTTCTGGAATTCGGAGTAGCATCCGCCGCTGCAAGATCGGCCTAGATACACGCCCAATACGTGGCAAGTCGCCCGACGAATTAGTAAGTTTTCTATTGACCGTAATGGGGTCAGGGGAAATATATTCTCAAGAGCGGGCAGGCCAAGGCTAGGAACCTTGAGCCTGCCCTAGACCGGACGCTGCGTAAACAGCGAGAGGCCATGCAGACGATTTTACGCAAAATCGCTATCTCTTTCAAATCGCAGGGCATTCCTCTCTTTCTGCTCGTGCCGCGTGTGGCCACCGAAAAGGAGAAGCAATGCCCCAACAACAAACGAACACTGCTGCCACCTGGGAACCGTTGGTCGCCCGCATCCGCGCCGGCGAAGAGAACGGGACGTCCGAACTCTACAAGAAATTTGAGAAGCAAGTCAGGCTGTACCTGCTGAGGCGCGTCGGCCGCCAGGAAGCGCCAGACCAATTACAAGACGTCATGTTGAGCGTCGTAAGGGTGATTATGACCGATGCGCTTCAAGATCCAGGGGCGCTGATGGGATACGCGCTGAAAATAGCCCAGCGTACTGCGTATCAGCACATCATCGAGAGCCGCCTGGATCGCGTGCCGGTGACCGATGAAGAGGCGGAGCGTGACGTCATCGCCGATCCTCACCCGAATCAGGAGGCAGCGGTCATCACGGATCAGCAGTACCGGATCGCGATGGCCGCCATGCAGGATATGCCCGCCAGGTCCAGGAATGTTCTGGTGCGCTCGCTGCTGATGGAGCAGCCACCGGAGCAAATCTGTGCCGAGCTGGAGATGAGTGTGGATTTGGTATATGCGATCAAATGCCGGGGGAGGCAGCGGCTAGCCAAACTGTATGCGGCCAAGCTGCAACCGGAATCGGAACCAACCACGCGGCGGCGCCCGCACAGCCGGGCCGCGTCGGTTAAACTGAGGAAGCATGCCCAAGTCAACTCGCCCATCAGCCGGTAAGCTGCGCACAGTGCGCGGCGTGCCGGCTGATGTATTAGCCAGGGCGAATCGAGAAGTAGAACGCTACGTGAGCGGGTGGCTTGAGGGACTCACTGCGCATCTGGACGACACGGAGCGCGGCACCGTGAAAAAGCGCCGCCTTCGACCTAGGAACTTGTTGAAAAACGCAAATCCCGCGTAGCCTTCAAACGTTTCGAATCGTCTCTGTTTTATGCGCGGAGAAGATCAGCAGCAGTTGGGCGTTTTCAGCTACGTATCCTTGGAGGACCGGGTGCCGCAGTCACACCCGCTCCGGCCCATTCGCAAAGCGGTGGACGAGATCTTCCGAGCCATGAGCCAGGAGTTCGACGGCCTGTACGCCAAGACCGGGCGGCCCTCGATCCCTCCCGAGCGCCTGCTGCGCGCCCTGCTGTTACAGATTTTCTACAGCATTCGCAGCGAGCGGCTGCTGATGGAGCAACTGGAGTACAACCTGCTGTTCCGTTGGTTCGTGGGCATGGAGATGGATGAGCCGGTGTGGAATCACGCGGTGTTCAGCAAGAATCGGGAACGGTTGTTAAATCAAGATGTCGCGCAAGCCTTTTTCAGCCGTGTGCTGACGCAGGCCAAACCACACCTGTCGGATGAACACTTTACCGTAGATGGCACGCTGATCGAAGCGTGGGCCAGCCAAAAGAGTTTTCAGAAGAAAGACGGCGGCGACGGAGACGGCTCGCAGTTTCGCGGCGAACGGCGCAGCAACGATACGCATGAGTCGAAGACCGATCCCGGGGCCAAGCTGTATCGCAAAGGCAGCGGCCAGGAAGCCAAACTGGGGTATCTGGGTCACGTGCTGATGGAGAACCGCAACGGCTTGATCGTGGATGCGATGGTGACGCAAGCGGACGGAACGGCGGAGCGGGACGCGGCCCTGCTGATGGTGCATCGCAAGTGGCGCAGGAACCGGCGCTGGGGTTCGCGTAAGCCGATCAGCGTGGGAGCCGATAAGGCATACGACACGCGGGACTTTGTGGCGACGCTGCGCGCTTATGGAGTGCGACCGCACGTAGCGCAGAATCTCAAACGGGCTGGCGGCAGCGCCATCGATGATCGGACGTCGCGGCATGAGAGTTATCAGACGAGCCAGAGGAAACGGCCATTGATCGAGAAGGCGTTTGGGTGGATGAAGCAAACCGGCGGGATGCGCAAGACCAAACTGCGCGGCTTATGGAAGGTGGGATGGCAGTTTCTGATGACTGCCGCGGCCTTCAATCTGTGGCGTCTGCCGAAGTTGCAAGCGGCAGAAGTGTAGTCGCAATCCGCGAAAAAGCGACTTTTTCAACACGGCAACCGCCCTGCGGCGCATCGATCCAGTGAAAACTCGACTTACTGGCTCGACTGAAACCAGCTTCCGTCGCCCGTTGATGCATTTTTCAACAAGTTCCTAGATGTCAAGGTTAATGGCATACGGTTGTCCCAGTGCGTCCGCAAATGCGGCAATGACGTTTTCCGGGTACAGCGGGCATCCGTCAGCTTCCGCGCTTTTCAACTCTTCGAAGTCACCGTAAATCTCCATCGTTGCGGTGCCGTCATTGTCTTCGGGATCGCACACGTAAACCACGAGCGCGCCCTTTTTGGTCTGGGCAAGTTCGTACGTGACATGGCTATCCCATCGGATTGCGGAATTCTCTTCCTGTTCGGCCCGCAGATCGTCATTTGCGTCGATAAGCCATCGCCCCTCGAAAGTTTTGCGAATTGTCAGGGCTCCTTGGCTACGCCTGGTTTCAAGGGTGATCTTCGCCGTCTTCCCCCGGGCTGGCGGCTGGTGGTCCATTCGCTGGCGCAGGCAGTCCACGAAAATCGAGGAAAGGCTATCGCCGAGTTTCGTTTTAGCCTTCTCCAAAAGCGGGAGATCGGCTTCTTTGACGTACAGCGTTGTGTTTGGCATATAAGTATCTTTATACGTATATGTGCTGTTGTCAAGATAAAATATGGGATTCGGACTTCAGTCCGGAAGATTCGCGCGATTCACCAGGCGCACAGATGCTTTCGGGGCTCCCCACTGATGGGCGCACTGCGCGCAGCGCCAGCCGCCAGTTGCCACGGGCGAGACACACGTAGCGCCGCACTTCTGGCACGCTCCCGCGGGTTCCTCCACCGTCTTCGCGCCGCGATCCATCTCCGCCTGTCCTTCGCGGAGAAATTGTGTTAAACCAAGCGGCAATTCCTTGCCTATTCCACTCCACGCCAGCGCCAAGGCCATCACGGTGTCGTCGTGCCCGGAGCCAGGCGCGCTGTAGCGGAACTGCCCCCCTGGTAGCTGCTCAACCGCGAATGCCTGCAGCTCACTCAAGAGAACGGCATCGTCCAAGATCGCGATGCTGCCATTCTCGAAGGCCAGCGCCAACGCCTCGATGATTCGTGCCTTCGATGTATTCGTGGTCGTGAACCCCTCAACTGGCAGGCCAGCGCGGGTAAGTTCTTCAGCTACAGGTTCTCCTATGCTGTTCATTTCGCAGATGACTTTCGACGGCCGCCAGCGATCGCACAGCGCCTGCAGCCTGCCGCGCTGGACAACGTAATCCACTTTGTTGGATCTGTCCATGGCCACCATGGCACGCGCTGTGAGGTCGAGCACGACGTAGCAGGTGAAGTCGTTGGACCTGCCCCAATCTACCCCGACGACGTATTCATGACCTGCTTCCGGCCCTTCCTTGCGCTCTGCGGTAGCACACTCCATGATGTGTCTGAACACCGAGCCCTCCCAACTGACAAAGTTTGCCAGAAACTCCTGGGAAAAGGAAGCCTCAGTCATGTCACGACGCGCCGCCTCAATCTCTTCCGGCGCGATGTGCTGGTTACCGGACGTAGGTCGCTGCCAGCTTGCCCAGTCATCGCGCTCTGGATCTTGCCCGCGGTCGAACAAAAGTTTGAAATCGTTAAATCCTCTGGGCGTACTCATAAACCAAGCGCTGCCCCTATGGTCTGTAAGAGTAGGCCGGATCGCATTTTGCCACGCGGCATTCAGTTGCGGCACCAATGCGGCTTCATCGATAATCGCCACCTTCAGGGCGCGGCCTCGAACGCTGTTTGAAACGTCGCCATCGAGCGAGAACATGGTGACACTGCCGCCGCCCCTGAACTCCAGGCGAAACTCAGCATTGCTTCTGCCGCTGACAACGGGCGCTAGAACGTCCTGAAGATCGCGCCATGCTTCGGCCTGGAGCTTGAACGTCGGCGCGAACCAGCCGCACGGGAAGCCCTCCAGCGCGGGTTTTACGATGCGATCTATGCCAAGGGTACTCTTACCCCACCTGCGGCCGCACGCGAGTACGTTAAAGCGGCGCGCTTCGCTTAGCACCTGACGCTGGGCTGTATGCAAGCTGGGCAGATTGATCGTGATGGCGGAACTGTGGCTCATTAATAAACTCCCTCCGAAGGAATTGAAAAGCGGTTTGGCTAGTTCGCCTTGAGGATGCGTTGCACGGTCATGGCGCTAACGCCAGTCTGTTCCGCTACCTGCCTGATGCTCAGACCCTTGCTACTAAGCACCAGGACGCGCTCAGTGCGCACGGCGGCGCGTGGGCGACCTAAGACCGTTCCTGCCGCCCTGGCGCGATTCAGGCCCGCTGTAACGCGCTCTGAGATGCGTATGCGCTCCTGCTTGGCGATTGTGGCGAGAATGGCCAGCACGGCATCGCGAAAAACGCCGATGGATCGCAAGTACTCTTCTCTGAAGCTGAACCACTCCACGCCATAGCCTGTGAGCTTCTGCAGGTGCTGGAGCGTCTCAAGCACGCCTTCGCGGCTGAAGCGATCGAGCGACCAGAACAGCACCAAGTCGAATTCCTTGCGGCTGGCTGCCTCGAACATGCGCCGGAATGCGGGCCTGTCCGCAGTCTTACCTGAAGCTTTGTCGATGTACTCCTCGGCAAGCGTCCAACCCTCGGAGGCTTTCCGCTCAACGAAAGCCCGAAGCTCCCGAAGCTGGTTTTCATGATCCTGCCCGCGATCTTTGGTGCTGACTCTGGCGTACAATGCGATCCGCATAAGTGAATCGATTGTATCATAAACATATGTTTTTGCTACACCAAAATCACCGAAATAAGCCCTTTATTTGCGCCAGCTATTCCCCGGCCGGAAGAGAGGGTTTTTGATACACCGTCGGCGTCTGGCCAGACACCATCAGTGCCTTATCAACGTAGACAACCTCGATGCGCTGCACAGTCGGCCCGCGATCTGCCAACTGCCCATCCAGCTTGCCCAGCAGCTCCAGGATGCCGCGTACCTCGCGTATCGCCCTCAGAGCCGTGTCAAGCTGCCCAGCGGCTTCTGCGCGCTCCAGAATCCCCAGCGCTCGCGCGTGAAGGCTTCGGGCCTGCCCTATCAAGTTTTCCCCGATTTCTATGTCGCGCTCCTTTTTCGCAACGGCAATGGTTTGAGCGAGATGCTTCTGGCTGTGCCGTACCAGGGAGCCCATCGTAACGGAGCAACGCTCCACAATGCTCCGGAGGGAATCGGAGCGAATCAAAGCGGCGTCGATCTCCGCTCGCTTGGGATGAGTGCAGATTGTGCAGGTGCGCGGCATTGCGAGTGTTCCCTTTCTTGGTTTAACCGGAGCCGAGATACAATGCGACGGGAGAAAGAAACAAATGTCTGATGCTGATGACCAACCCAATCTTGGGACCCGGAATTGCCCAAAATGTGGGACCGATCTTTCCGGAGAAAAGTTAAAGCGTATAAAGTCGGGTTGGGGTGCTACCTGCCCGAACTGCGGGCTCGTAGAGCTGCGTTCCGTCGGACGCGTGGACTAAGCCTGGGACCGCGCACGCAGTTTCTGACGCCCAAACAGGATTTTACGATTTTCACCGAAACGAGCTGAATGGGGGTCCGAAAAGAAGCAATTGGCTGAAATAGTCAATATCGATCTGTTTATGTTCGGCTGCGAAATTCACCGCTGCCGCGCCAGGTACAAGGGCCCCCGTCGGCTCGCCGCCCGACACCGTGACTTCTGTTGCTAAATCTAACGCCGATAGCTTGCTCGCCACCTTGCACCCAATATGCGTGCTGTCAATACGTCGGATCTGCAGCGCAACGGAGCCCGATGTGAATGCGACGCCGGTGTCAACGCGCGTAGAAGTGCCGCCATTGTTCGCCACGCAGAACCAGTCGGTATCGATAGTCGATGAGCATCCGCCACCACCGCCCGTTACTGCGCAGCGCTCAAGATACAAGCCGCCAGTCGGAGGATTGAGTATCACACTGGCATTAAACAATCCGAACCGCACGTTCATGTTCGCTGTCGGGTTCGTTCCACCCGAACTGTAGATTTTCCATTCCTGTAGAAAATTCTCCGAGGCGTCCTGGGTGGGTACGTCACCGAGCACAATGGCCGCAAGACTATTGGCGACCGTCCCGGTATCGAGCTGCAAGAGCCCGGGAGCGCCCGGCTGACCGATGTCGGGAAAAACGAATCCTGAGTTGGGTTGAAACCATGGGAGACAGCCGCCCGGCGCCGCGCCGGCACAATTGAAATCGTCGTAGATAAAAGAGCCACGCCCCGCAAAATCGAGAGGTGGGTCACTGATCGGATTGTGGTGGAAGGGCAAGGTCTGCGAGGCCGCCACAAAGACGACACAGAGGAGAAGAACAGCGCGAGCAAATGACTTTTTCATGATTAGCTTTCCTTTTACCTGGAGATGGCTCCAAATAAGTGGTGTTTGGGTTTCCGAGTAGTATTTACGCCGCGGCTTCCGTCCGCTGAATCACCTTCACCCGCGCCGCGTGCGTTCTTCCGCGATCGTCCTTCCCGACCTGATACTCAACCACGTCTCCCACAAAAAGCTCAGGGTGGCTGTCCGTTGCCGAAGTGAGAATTTCAGCCCAATGCACGAATATCCGTGGTGCGAGGCCGTCCCTTGGCTGTATAAGGCCCCATCCGTGCCTGAAACTAACTACTGTTCCTCGGTGTCTCATCGTTCCGACCCCTCCATGGGTCGCCTCATTTTGTCCATCGCTCGTAGCGCCTGGCCGCGGGCGCAACTGCAGCGAACCGCTATGCGGCCTTTATCGCCTTCGCGGATCACGAATGGCTCACCGTGGCAATGGTCGCAACCATCCGGCAGCCCACTTCCCCTGTTGAAGCGCTGGGCCAGATCGATTAGATCCGCAACCTTCGGCGCGACCGTCTTGTTATCTAGCCAATGGTCGATAATCGCTTTCGCGATCGAATGGTCCCGGGCGAAGTGATGCAGCCGTTCCGCCAGCAACCCGCGCACTTTGTCGTCGGCCGGGAAGTAATCCAAACCGCTGCACAGGCGAATGAGATTTGCGCACGTCGCGCAGCCGTGATTAGTGGCTTCCATTGGCGATAGACTCCCATTCACGGTCGATCTCGCGCTGTTTCCGCTGCTCCCGCGTCAACGTCGGCTCGCGCTGCTTCGCTGTGCGCGTCCAAGGCTGCCCCTTGAACCAGTTCGCGGGATAGGGAATCATTGCCACGTCGCGATCGGCCCATGCCGGCAGTTCGGCCAGCAACGCCGGTAAGACACGCTCCCGCAGATCGGAATCACTCAACCGCAAGGATGCCGCTTCCATAGCGGCCTTCACCCAATCCGACTCATTGAGCGGTTTACCAGACTGCGCATAGCGTTCCTGGAATTCCTCCCAAGCATCAGGCGAGATTCCATCTATCTTTGGTCGAATGGGAAGCACTCGGCCCGGCGCCGCAACTGGCTCTGGTATCTGGCGGGGCTCTGGTATCTGGCTCTGGCGGGGCTCTGGCTCTGGTGGGACGCCCGGCGTACGCACGTCGTGCTCACTCAGCGTGTCCGATTCTGTATTCCGTGCGCACGGTTCGGCGTTTCGTGCGCACGAGCTGTAAAATTCGGCTGCGGCTTCGCGTTCCCGGCTTGGCAGTTTGGAGATTTTGGGAGCGTAGCCGCCTACGAAAAACTGGCGCGCGCGCGCTAGTTTCATGTTGATCGCGTCGTCGGCATGCTCGTACCACTGGTGGATGACGAGCCGTTCTTTGGGGTCACGATCTAACCATCCGGATGCAACCAGCCCCTCGATCAATTTCGATTCATCGCCGCGGTAGTCGATACCCAGAGCGATGTCTTCATCGCTGAGCTTCCCAATGTCGCCGCGTGGTGCTTCTCGGGCGGCCAGGTGCCAAATGCTCTCCAGAATGCCTACGCCTTGCCACTGTGGAATATCCAGCCGGCGGCAAAGCCTTTTCATCTTCGTGTGCGAAACGGCTTCACGTTTCATGGTGTGCGCTCTCCCGAAGCGCGATTTCCGCTTGCTTGAAATGCGGCGGACCTCCAACCGGGCAAGGGAGGTATCCAGCTTTCGCCGCGGCGGATCAGGCCGAGGCTAGGAGGTCCGCGATGCGGCTGCCGTCGGCAACCGCAAACTTAAAAAGATCGACCCGCGCGATTGGTGGCATCCGCGGGCCGGTTATGTAATCGAAATTGGATTCAGACGGCGAGGAAATCGGGATCAAAAACCCGTAGCACTTCGTAACACTTTTCGAAAACCCTTCGCCTCTCCGTAACACTTCCGTAGCACTTCACAGAAGAAAAACTCGTTTGTTTTCAGCGGCAGTGTCGGTAAGTGATTGTGTTTTCGACCTTGACACGGTAGAGGTCTCCAGTTCGAGTCTGGGCGGGCCCACCACTCCAATTTCCCACCGCCGCGGCCAACGCTACAATACGGACATCCATTCCTCCGCTGGGGCGCGTGGAATCGAAATGGGGTGTACGATGCAGCTTGTTCCGAAACGGAACGCGTTTCTTCTGGCGTTGATCGCCGGGATCACAGTCGGGGTCTTAGCCCTCGGGTCGCAAGGGCCTCCGGCATCGGCGGACCGATACCAGTGGCTGGAAGATGTTTCCGGCGAGCGATCCATGGCTTGGGTCAAAACGGAAAATGAGCGCACGGCCAAAGCGCTCGAGAGCGATCCTCATTACGCGGCGCTGAAAGCAGACGCGCTCAAGGTGCTGGAGTCTCCCGAACGGCTGCCGTTCCCCTCCATCAACGGCGACGATATCTACAACTTGTGGCAGGATGCGGCGCATGTTCGAGGAATTTTGCGCCGGACCTCCGTTGCCGATTACCTCACCACGCAACCGCACTGGCAAACTGTGCTCGATTACGACGCGCTCGGCAAACGCGACAATCAAAAATGGGTGCAGCGCGGACGCTCGTGCCTTTACCCTGGCAATGAGATCTGCATGGTTGAACTCTCGGCCGGCGGCGAAGATGCAGTCACCATGCGCGAGTTCAATCTGAAAACCGGTCAGTTTGTCGCCGGCGGCTTTTCGTTGCCCCGGTCGAAACAATCCGTGACCTGGGTCGACAAAGATACGCTGCTCGTCGGGAGAGACTGGGGTCCCGGCTCCATGACCAAGGCGGGCTATCCGTTTGTGATCAAGCTCTGGAAGCGCGGCCAATCGCTCGAACAGGCGACGGAAGTTTACCGCGGCGTTCAGACCGACAATACCGCAGGAGCCGAAACCTTGCACGACGGCGAGGGACATCAGGCCACGTTTCTTTTTCGGTCCCTGAATTTTTTTGAGGCGGAAACGTCGATGATGACGCCCGCTGGAATCAAGCGGGTCGCCGTGCCGCGTAAGTCGAACATCGATGACTTACTCAACGGGCAACTCATTGTCTCCATCGAAGAGGATTGGAAGCTGGATAGCGGGAAGGTTCTGCCCCAGGGTTCGGTGGTTTCGCTGGATCTGGAGGCCGTGACGAAAGATCCGCTTCATCTAAAGCCTGTACCCGTGTTCACTCCCACCGCTACTGAATTTGCGCAGAGCGTGGCGGGAACCAGGAATCATCTGATCGTTACCACCCTGGAAAATGTGCAGGGACGGGCCTACGCGTATTCGCTCGGCGCGAAAGGCGCGTGGACCGTGAAGAAACTGCCCGTGCCGGACAATCGCGCCGTTTCCATCACGAGCGTAAACTGGCGCGACGACCGGTTCTTTCTTTCGCTGACCGGCTTTCTGACTCCCTCATCGCTGCTGCTGGGCGACGCCGCGACCGGCGAGTTGAAGGCGGTGAAGGCCTTGCCGCCGCAGTTCGACGCGTCCCGGGACGTCGTCGAACAACTGAGCGCGGTCTCCAAGGATGGAACGAAGGTTCCTTATTTCGTCGTGCACCGGAAGGACCTGCGCTATGACGGCTCCAACCCCACGCTGCTCTACGCATATGGCGGCTTTCAGATTTCCGAGACTCCCACCTACTCGGCCACGCTAGGTAAGCTCTGGCTCGAGCGCGGCGGCACGTATGCGCTGGCGAACATCCGCGGCGGCGGCGAATTTGGTCCCGCATGGCATGACGCCGGCCTCAAGACCCACAGGCAACGCATCTATGACGACTTCGCGGCCGTTGGCCAGGACCTGGTGACGCGCCGGATCACGTCGCCGAGGCGCTTGGGAATTCAGGGCGGGTCCAATGGCGGATTACTCATGGGCGTGGAAATGACACAGCATCCAGAGATGTGGAATGCGGTGCTGATTCAAGTGCCGCTGCTGGATATGCTGCGCTTCGAGCAGATCGCCGCAGGCGCATCCTGGGTGGGTGAATACGGCTCGGTCTCCGTTCCCGAAGAACGCGCGTTTCTCGCGTCGATCTCCCCTTACAACCAGCTCAAGCGCGACGCGAAATACCCGGTGCCGTTGATCACGACGACCACCAAGGACGACCGCGTTGGCCCGGTGCACGCCCGAAAGTTCGCGGCCAGGATGGAAGAATTCGACAAGCCATTCTTCTATCAGGAGATCGTGGAGGGCGGCCACAGCAACGGCGCCGATCTGAAAGAACAGGCCGGAAGCCTCGCTCTGCAATACACGTATCTCACGCACAAGCTGATGGACTAATCGGCCGCCCAGTTACGGCTATTCGACGGCGACGAACATCGTATTGCTGGCTGCCACGGATCTGTCGGCGCGAGTCATTTCCAACCTGATTGGCGCTGCGTCGCTGGCTATTCCAGGCGGAACGACCACGGCAATCTCACATTGCCCCGGGGACTGCGCGGGATAGATCGAAGCCACGGTGGCGTATGTCTGGCCGAATTGCACCTGGAGACGGCCGAGGGTTGCGGAAGAATTGCAGTCGATGCCCGTCGCCCGCAACAGCAGCGTGTCGCCGGCCACCGCCGGGCTTGCCGCATACAACGGAGAAGAGACGGAAGCGAGTTCGGAAGAGCCTTCGCGTACGGCGAAAGCCACCTTTCCAGTGGACGCGCGGGCTGCAAAAATTCCCGGCGCGGTATCCTGCATCTGCGAATGAATGGCTTCGGATCGTCCCGCGGAAGTTTCCACCAAGAGGTCGAGCGGCGTGCCGGCGGGCAGATCGGGGCAAACAAAATCAAGCCGATCTTCCGATGCCAACACGACCGCGGCCGGTTTGCCGTTTACCAGGACCGAGCCAGGGTTGGAGCCGCTCATCAGAAAGGTTCCGCGAACCGCCGCGAGCGATCCGGGTGTGCACGCAGCGGGGGCGGATGCGTTGGCGCCATTTTCGAGAGTCCGCACGGCCGGGAAGTTCCGGCGGGCGGCTAATCCTGTCTTGCCCGAACCTCGAACGCCGGGCGCGGCTTCCCCGCTTTTTGGCGAGTTCTCTGCCGCCGGCGCGCTCACGGTTTGGGTAATCTCGCCTGTCTCCGACTTGACTGTGACTATTGCCGATTCGCCACTCGCGCCGGCATCGGCCTCAACTTCGAATCGGAATTTGTTCTGGCCAAGGCGAGGCCCAGAGGAAGGTGGTACGTGCAAGTGAGTGGAGGAACTGAGAACGCGGAACCGCCGGGTGTCCTCGCCGCTCGGCGCACTGAGTTGCACTTCGCAAACCATCCGGCCACTCTCGCTCTGACTGTCCGGCGCGCATTTCAGAGCTGTTGGCTGCGAGGGCTGCAACGCCAAGCCGGCGGACCTCGCTTGGGCGGACTGGGCTTGGATATTTGAGGTCTGCGTTGCAGCCGGCGATGCAAGCGTCGCGCTCACCGTCGTGCCCTGTAGTGTTGCCGATACCACCGCCGTGCCGGTAAACGCGGCCGTAGCCGTCACCGCGAAGCCAGTGTTGAAGCCACCTGTCAGCACCGTAACCGTCGGTGGAACAGTCACCTCACTGTTATTCGAAGACAAACTGATCGTGGAAGGCGCGGCCGCCGGATTCATGAGCACAACGTAACAACTTACCGTCGTCCCGGGAGAAAGAGTGGGAGAAGTGCAGATCATCAGATAAAGGGACGATGGCGGCTGCGGGGGAGTCAGATTCAGGCTCACCGTAGTGGACGTCGAATTCCACAAAGCGGTAATGACCGCGCTTTGAGAGGAAGTGAAAGACAATGCGCTCGCCTGAAATTGGGCAGACGTTTGCCCCTGGCTGATCGCCAGGCTTTGGGGCACGGTGATGAGGCTGTTGTTGGACGTAAGCGTGACGGTTGCTCCTGCCGACGGAGCTGCCTGGTTTAGGGTAACCGTGCAGAGGTCGCTCGCGCCTGGAGCCACAGTCTGCGAGTCGCAAGTGACCGACGAGATCACTCCCGGGGCGGTCCAGGATAAAGCGAAAGACTGCGAAGTTCCGTTGAGCGACGCCGTAATGCTGCTGCTTCCGGAAGAGGAAGTGAAAGACGACGCGTTCGCCTGAAATTGGCCAGACGTTTGCCCCGGGCTGATCGCTACGGTGGGGGGCACGGTGATGAAGCTGTTGCTGGACGTAAGCGTGACGGTTGCGCCTCCCGCCGGCGCTGCCTGGTTCAGGGTAACCGTGCATACGTCGCTCGCGCCCGGAACCACAGTCGGCGAGCTGCAGGTTACGGACGAAATCGCTCCCGGGGTTCCCGGGGCGGTCCAGGAAAACGCGAAAGACTGCGAAGTCCCGTTTAGCGACGCCGTAACGCTGCCGCTTCCGGAACTGGTAATCGACCCGGCGGTGAGATGGAATGAGGTATCGCTCAGTCCCGCTGCAACCACGACGGAGGTAGGGACCGTAAGGAGCGCGCCGGCGCCATTCAACAGGGTTACGGTTAAGCCCCCGGTCCCGGCGGGCTTCGTGAGAATCACCGCGCACGTGGCCGACCCCCCTGACGTCAGCGTCGCGGGCACGCACTGCAAGAGTTGCACTCCGGGTAATCCGCCCGAGGCCAAGCCGAATGACGCGGTGGAACCGTTGAGTGAGGCGGCGATCGTCGCCGTTTGATCGGTAAAAGCACTTCCCGCCACCGCCTGAAACGTCGCGCTGGAACCTCCCGCCGCCACCGCAACCGAACCCGGGACTGAGACGGAGGCCGTCGAGCTCGAAAGTTGCACCGCAACTCCGCCGGCGCCGGCCGGCATGTTCAAACTAACCGTACAGGCCGTGGAATTGCCCGCCAAAAGCAGACCTGAGGCGCAAGTCAACCCAGTCACTATGGGAGCAATGGTGACGTTAATCGAACCCGCTGTCATAGCGACGGAGATCGGCGATGCCGTGGGCGAAGCGCCCAGCGCGTTCGAAAGGCTAATCGCAGTTACGCCCGCGGGAGCACTGGCTGTCAGCGATGCGGAGATCGTCGCGAGCGTGCCATTGGCGATGATGTTAGAATTCGTGCCCTCGGCAATACAGGTATAAAAGCTAATTCCGCTCGAGCAACTGATAGATTTACCCCCCGATAACGCCGAGGAACCTGCCACGACGTTTAAACCGACGATCGCCGAGGGTGGATAATTGATGGTCCACTGCACACCCGCCGGTTCCTGACCGGCAGGCGAGTTGATGGAAAGGGTTAACGACGCGACTCCCGAAGGAACGCCGCTGCCCGCGGACAACTGTAAAGATGTTTGTGAATACGAGGAAAGCGCAAGCGCAAGCGTACTGAATATGACAACAATAATGCGACTTATGATCTTATACATAAATTTCGGGATTGGCGTCTCAGTGTAGCCTCAAACGAAAATCAGGCCAACTATTTATTTGATAAATTTTGGGGCGAAATACAACGCTACAACAAGCAAATGCCAAATCGGTGAGTCTTTTCGCAGTTTGGCTCGCGCGATGTACGGCGGCTTACAGTTTTACAGGTGTATTCCTTAAGGAGAGAAGGGCTCGAGAACGTCAAGGGCCGAGGATCTGGAGTGAAATTGGCGGCGCTTTTTGCAACGCTATTCAAATAAATCCGGTTCTTGGGCGCTGATCATTTTCCACATCGGCTGATATTGGAACCAGCCGTTGAAGGGCCCCGCCACCTGGCTCCGCGTCGTCAACGCATGCTCGCGGGAAATCAGGATCGGTTTGCCGGCGGCTTCCGCCATCAACTGCACCTGGCAGCTTCGCTCCATGGTGATGAACCACCACGCCGCTTCATCCACCGTCTCGCCCACCGTCAACAGCCCATGATTGCGCAGAATCACCGCCTTGCGGTGGCCCAGCGCCTGCGCAATGCGGTCGCCTTCGGCGGTTTCGTAGACCACGCCCGTGAAGTCGTCGAAGAGCGCGTGATCGTCATAGAAGGCGCATGCGTCTTGCGTAATAGGTTCGAGCAGGCGTCCGAGCGACGCCCACGCTTTGCCGTGGACGGAATGGGCATGCGCCGCCGCCACTGTATCCGGCCGCGCCGCGTGCACGCGGGAATGAATCGCAAAGGCAGCGGTATTCACGTGATGGTTGCCTTCGATCACTTCCCCCTGTTCGTTGACCAGCACCAGATCGGAAGCGCGAATCTGAGAGAAGTGCATGCCGAACGGATTCACCCAGAACCAATGCTGGTGCTCGGGGTCGCGCACGGTGATGTGGCCGGCCACGCCTTCATCGAATCCAAAGCGCGCGAACAGGCGAAAGGCGCCCGCCAGATGCACCTTGCGATGGCGGCGCTCTTCTTCCTTCGTGGCAAAGGTTGGAGGCCCCTCCAAACCCTTAATTCGTCCCGGCGCTTCGGCTTCAGTCATAAGCTAAGAATACAAATTTCGCGCCGGCTTGAAAAGAGGCATCAACGCTTCACCGGATTGCGCCCGATCATTGGAAACTGTTCCAGCTCGATGGTATTTCCCGAAAGCGGCCAACTATCGCTCGAACACCAATAGAGCGCCGCCGCCGCGATCGCCTCAGGGCTGGTCATCGTCCCGAATGGAACCGAGTCCGCCGGCGGATGCAGATGCCAATTTTCCTTCAGCCCATCGCGGATCTTGATCTCATATTCGTTGCGCGTCAGAATCCAGCCCAGCACAAAGTGATTGACTCGCACCCCATGGGTGGACCAGGCATCGGCCAGGTTCCGCGACATCGTATGCAGCGCGCCCTTCGAGATGCTGTACGGCAGCAACCCGGCTTCGCCACAGTATCCGTTGATGGAACCGATATTCAAAATGCAGCCGCCGCTCTGTTTCAACGCCGGAAAAGCCTCCTTGCACAGCAGGAACGGCGCACGAACATTCACCGCCAGGATCCGGTCAAACACCTCTGCCGTAGTCGCCTCCGCGCTGGCGCGCTCCATCGTCGCCGCGTTGTTCACCAGCACGTCGAGCCTGCCGAAGCGCGCCAACGCCGCTTCAACGAGCCGCCGCGGCGCATCGATGTCGGAAAGGTTGTCGTAGACAAGGTGAGCTTGCCGGCCGTGGCCAGCGGCGTCCCAGGCCAGCGAACCCTCCAACCCCGTCACCAGCACCGAAGCCCCTTCCGCCAGAAAAAGCCGCGCCATCGCCTCTCCGATGCCGCAGGTAGAGCCCGTGATGAGACAAATTTTATCTTTCAGTTTCACTGAGGGTTCCTTACCTATACTATGTAACTGGCTGGAGGTTCCGCGCCATGAATCGACGATCGTTTCTTTCTTCCGCCGCCATCGCCGCGGCTGCCGCGCCCGCGGTCCAAACGCCCGCCCGCGCCGCGGCCGCCAAGATGAAGATCACCCGCGTGCGCGTTTACACGCCGCCCGATCTCAACCAGCTCTTCAATCAGAGCAACATGGTGGTCACCGTGGAAACCGATGCCGGCATCACCGGCGTGGGCGAAGGCGGCGCCAAGGACACACTCGAACAATGCGCCGGGCGGTTGATCGGCCAGGATCCGCATTACATCGAGCACCTTTGGCAGGATATGTCGCGCTCGTTCTTCTATCCGCCCGGCCGCGAAAAGCTGCACGCTCTCGGCGCGCTCGATCTCGCCCTCTGGGACATCCAAGGCAAAGTGCACGGCTTGCCCGTGCACGCGTTGCTCGGCGGCATGGTGCGCAACTATTGCGAGTGCTACAACACCGCCGGCGCAGATTCCCACCATCAAGCCCGGCATGGGCGTTCGCGAGCGCGCCCACGCGACCGTGGAAGCCGGCTACCGCGCCTTTCGCATGGGCGCCGCCGATTTGCGCACGGGCACTACGTTCAACACGCGCGAGCGTCTCAATCAGGTCCTGAAAGACTGCGAGGAAGCGCGCGCCGGCGTCGGCGAGAATGGCGATTTCTGCATCGACTTCCACCAGCGCTTCGATCTCGCCGAAGCCATCCGCGGCTGCGAGTTGATCGAGCATACGGCGCCGTTTTTCGTCGAGGACCCCGTCCGCACCGAAGCCTTTCAGCAGGATCTGCCTATTCTCCGGCGCTCCGTCAAAGTCCCCATTGCCGCGGGCGAAGAGTGGGGCAACCGTTGGGACTTCAACCGCATCGTCGAAGAGCACGACATCGATTTTCTGCGCGCCACCCTGCCCAACGTCGGCGGCATCACCGAGATGCTGAAGGTGATGGCGATTTGCGAAACGCACTTCGTAGGCATCGTGCCGCACTTCACCGGCCCCATCGCCACCGCCGCGCTGGTGAATACGCTCGGCACATTCAGCGGCCCGGTGCTGATGGAATACAACTTCGAAGGCCGCCCCAATCCGCAAGTGCCCGTTTGCCTCGATTTCAAACAGGGCAAGCTCTACCCGAACGACCGCCCGGGTCTTGGGGTGGAACTCGATATGAAGCAGCTAAAGATGATCGGTGAAGTGACCGAGCCCATCCGAAACCGGCAACTCTACTACCGGCCGGATGGCTCCATCACCAACTGGTAGACGCTAGCGGCCGCCGCGCCCGTTCGGGGGCGGCATCTGATCCTTGGGCACACGCGGAATCATCTCGTCCAGGTTCGCCACGGTCCAGACCATCGACGCGATCTCCGTCGCAGCCTGTTTCACGTCTTCCGGCACGATGCGCTCATAGGTATCGAGTTGCGTGTGCCACGTGAAGCTCTGATATTCGATCGGGTCCTGCTGCAGGCCGACGCCCGGCAAACCGGCGGCGTTGAAGTTGGTGCTGTCCGTTCCGCCGGTGGCGCGGCTCAGGGTTGCATTCGCCATGCCCGCCGACCAATCCTTGAACGGCGCCAGCGCCGCCGTGATGATGTTCGCGGCTTCCGCAGGCCCGAAAATACTGGCCCCGCGCACGTGTCCCGTGCCCGAATCGATATTGAAGTAACAATCGAGCTTCGCGTATTCCGGCTTCTGCTCTTCAAACGTGCCGAAATGCGCTTTGACGTACGCCGCCGAGCCGAGCAGCCCTTCCTCTTCACCAGCCCACAGACCCACGCGGATGGTGCGCCGCGGCTTCAGGCCTAGCTGCTGAATCAATCGCGCCGCTTCCAGCATCATCGTCGAGCCGATGCCGTTGTCGGTCGCGCCGGTGGCCGAATGCCACGAATCCAGGTGGCCGCCCAGCATGACGATCTCATCCGCTTTGTCAGTGCCTGGGATCTCACCCACCACGTCATAGCTGGTCGCGCCCTTGGGGTAAGTCTCATTGACGATCGTGAACTCGAGCTTCACCTCGTCCCCATCCGCCAACAAACGCTCAATGCGGCCGTAATCGTCGTTGCGCATGACTACCGTCGGGACGGCCTTCGCAATGTCGTAGGTCCGGTTCTGAAATGCGCGGATCAGGCCGTGATCCATCCCGGCATCGTTGACGCGCGTCAGCGCTCCCGCCGAAACCAGAAACTGATCGAACGCCTCGGTCACTTGCGCCCCCGTCATGCGATTCGGATCCGGAGTCGGCGGCGTTCCGCCACGTCCACCGCGCCCGCCCCGCCCGCCAAAGGCATCACCCTCTCCGCGCCGTAACGCGGGCGGATTGAAATTCACGGGCACCACTGCCGCCTTGCCCACCAGCACAATCTTGCCCTTCACTTTTGCTTTGAGAGCGGCGATGCCGGCGTTAAACTCGGCCTTCGTGGGCTGCTGGAATCGCGGCCCCGGAGCGCCTCCGCGCCCGGCGTTTTCGCCGGCGGGCATCTCCGGCCCGTGCGGAATCTCGACTTCGATAGCCTGCGCATTCACAGTGCCCTTGGTGGAAGGCGTCCAGCTCAGCACGCGGAACGTCAGGTCGCCGTGAATCGGCGTGACCATGTAGCCTTCCGCGCGTTTGTTGAGCCAACCCGGGTGACCGAAATCCCAAGGTTCAAGGTGTGCGTTCTTGAAACCCCATTCGGTCATCTGCTTCACGACCCAGTTTGCCGCAGCCTCGTAGTTCGGCGAACCCGTAAGCCGTGGGCCGTAACGATCGGTGAGCATATGGAGCGTATGCATCGTCTGCGAATGTTCCGCTTCTTCCGATTTGATGCGGGCATAGGTAGGCTCGTCAATTTTGACCTGAGCCGTCAACGTGCCGGCGATAAGAAGGAAAGGCAACAGCTTTGCTTTCATATTTTGAACATGTATACCATATGGCGCTACCAGCGGCTTCGATATACTCACCAAAGCATGGCGTCCGGCGAAGCGGCGAGAACAGAACTCGGGGAACCTGTCGATGCCAGCCTCCGCTTCCGCACGCGAAAACACGTCACCGCGCGGCTGATTCCGTTTCTGATCCTTATCTACTTCCTCGCTTATCTCGACCGGGCCAATGTGGGCGTGGCGAAACTCGGGATGCAGCGCGACCTGCATTTCACCGACGCCGTCGTCGGTTTCGGCGCAGGCATTTTCTTCCTCGGCTACCTGTTGCTCGACATCCCCGGCAGCTTGATCGTGGAACGCTGGAGCGCTCGCAAATGGATCGCGCGCATCATGGTCTCCTGGGGCATCGTCGCGACGTTCACCGGCTTCCTGGGCATGCCGCTGTTCGGATCGATCCATCCGGCGACGCAGTTCTACGGCATGCGCCTTTTGCTCGGGATCGCCGAAGCGGGCTTCTTCCCCGGCGTCATCGTCTATCTCTCGCACTGGTTCATCGCGCAGGATCGCTCGCGCGCCAAAGCGTACTTCATGGTCACGCAGCCGGTCGCAGTGGCGCTGGGCATTCCGATTTCGCGGTGGATTCTCGATAATGTATCGTGGGCGGGGCTTGCGGGATGGCGTTGGGTATTCATTCTCGAAGGCTTGCCGCCGGTGCTGATGGGCCTGGTGACGCTCTGGTATCTCACCGACCGTCCGCGCGACAGTAAGTGGCTGCCGAGCGATGAGAAGCAGTGGCTGATCGGCGAATTAAAAGCCGAGGAAGCGCGCAAAGCCTCCGCAGGCCGCGTGCGCGCGCTGGACGCGCTACGCAATCCGCAAACGTATCTGATGATCGGGATCTATTTTCTGATCGTCAACGGCAATCAATCGCTCATCTTTTTCCTGCCGTCGATTACCGAAAGCATGACCGGCCTGCCTGCCCCGCTCCGGGCGTTCGCGGCTGCCCTGCCCTACGTGTGCAGCGCCATGGGTATCCTGCTCAACGGCATGTGGGCGCACCGCACCGGCGCGTTGCGGTGGCATACCGCCATCCCCATGCTCGCCACAGCGGTTTCGCTCGGCCTGTGCGTTCTGGCTGGCAGCCACGTCTGGCTCGCGATGGCTCTGTTTTGCGCCGCCGGGTTTACATCGCAAGCCTACCTTCCGGCTTTCTGGACGCTGCCGGCTACGATCCTCGGCAAGTCCGCCGCCGCGACCGCTGTGGGCTTGATTTGCCTGGGCAACCTGGGCGGCTTCACCGGCCCTTGGCTCTTCGGCTACCTCAAAACCGTCACCGGAAGCTACAATGCGGGCCTGTGCGCTTTGGCCGGGTGCATGCTGCTCGCCGGCGTTCTCGCCATGCGCCTCCGCGTTCCGCGAACTTGATATGACAAGCGTGAAGAAACCCGAAGATCTCCGCAGTTACCGCTGGTTCGGTCCCGATTCCATGCGCGGCTTTAGCCATCGCTCGCGCATGCTGCAGATGGGCTTTCGCCGCGAAGATTTCACCGGCAAGCCAATCATCGCCATCGTCAACACTTGGAGCGAAATCAACCCCTGCCACGCCCATTTGCGTGAGCGCGCCGAAGCCGTGAAGCGCGGCGTATGGCAGGCTGGCGGCTTCCCAGTGGAGATTCCGGCGTTTTCGATTACCGAAACCTACATGAAGCCCAGCCCGATGCTCTATCGCAACCTGCTAGCGATGGATACGGAGGAAGCGCTGCATAGCCTGCCGGTGGATGGTGCGGTGCTCATGGGCGGCTGCGACAAAACCACTCCCGGGTTGCTGATGGGCGCGATCAGCGCCAATATTCCGGCGATCTATCTGCCGGCGGGCCCCATGCTGCGCGGCAACTGGAATGGCAAGCCGCTTGGGAGCGGCTCCGATCTTTGGAAATTCTGGACCGAACGCTGCGCCGGCGGCGTGAGCGACGAAGAATGGAACGCCATCGAGGCCGGAATCGCGCGCTCGCCCGGCTTCTGCATGACCATGGGCACCGCCTCGACCATGACGGCCGTGGCAGAAGCGCTTGGCATGACTCTGCCGGGAGCGTCGTCGATCCCCGCGCCCGATTCGAACCACACGCGCATGTCGCTCGAAAGCGGCCGTCGCGCGGTGGAGATGGTTTGGGAAGATCTGAAACCCTCCGAAATTCTCAGCATCGAGGCCTTCCACAATGCCATCGCTGTCGATATGGCGATCGGCGGTTCCACCAATGCGATCATTCACCTGGTCGCGCTGGCGCGGCGGCGCGGGCTCGATCTGCCGCTGAGCGTGTTCGACGATATCGCGCGGCATGTTCCCGTGTTGGCGAATATTCGCCCTTCCGGCGCGTTTCTGATGGAAGATTTCTACTATGCCGGCGGCTTGCGCGCGCTGATGGCCGAGATCAAAGATCAACTGCATCTCGATTCGCGCACCGTCAATGGAAAGACGCTCGGCGAGAACCTGACCGGCGCCCAGATCGTGAACACCGAAGTGATTCGCGGCCGCGAGACGCCGCTCTTCGAGACCGCGGGCACCGCGATCCTCTATGGCACGCTTGCGCCCGACGGCGCCGTGATCAAGACCGCCGCGGCGGACCGCCGATTCTGGCAGCACACCGGCCCGGCGCTGGTGTTCGAGGACTACCGCGATCTGGACGCGCGGATTCATCGCGACGATCTCGACGTAACCGAGAATTCCGTGCTCATCCTGCGTAATGCCGGACCGCTCGGCGGCCCTGGAATGCCGGAATGGGGCATGCTTCCGATTCCGAAAAAGCTGCTGCCGCTGGGCGTGCGCGACATGGTGCGCATTTCGGACGCGCGGATGAGCGGCACATCGTATGGCACGTGCGTGCTGCATGTGTCCCCGGAAAGCTATGTGGGCGGCCCGCTGGCGTTAGTACAGGACGGTGACTCGGTTACGCTCGACATCCCCAATCGCCGTCTCGATCTGAATGTTCCCGAAGCCGAACTGGAGCGGCGGCGGGCACAGTGGAAGCGGCCTGTACCGGCGGAGCAGCGCGGATATTTGGCGCTTTACCGCGAGCGCGTCACGCAAGCCCACGAAGGCTGCGATTTCGACTTTCTGTCTTCGAGCGCGGTTCCCACAGAACCGGCGATTTTTTAGTAATCGCTCGCCGGATTGAAGGTCTTCGTCGGAAACGCCGCGGGAATGGCCGGCGGTTTGATCACCGGATTGGTCCGTCCGGCCTGGTTCGGATCAAACACGACGAAGCCCACTCCCGGCGACCCTTTCGGCAACGAGTAGTCGTCCGCAGGATAGGCGGGGTTGTTGAATCCCGGATTCTGCACGACGCTGTGGACGTCTTCTCCCACAGTCTGCTGCCATCCCGAAAACGTATAAAACGTCCACGTAGTCTTGTCGTCCGAACACGGGGCGTCCGGACCGAATCCCGGATTCGGCTGCACATGGAAGGCTTTCGCATCGCCGGCGAACCCTCCATCGGTGCGCCAGTAGAGATTGGTACTGAAATCTTGAAACGCCGTGAACGGAAAGCCCGCGCTATAAGAACATCCGCCCTGCACGCGAAACACCGGGGTAGACGTTGTGTCGCGGTCGAAGTAAAAAAGATTATTGGTTAAGACAAACGCTTGATTGGCGCTGACCGGTACGGAGTAAACATAGGGACTGGAGTCGGCCGCCATCGCCAGCCGCGCGAACGCGAAAATGTTGTTCTTGATTGTATTCGCCCCGTTCGGCGCGGCTGGGCCATGTGGCGTATACACGGCAAATCCCGAAACGCGATAGACCAGATTGTTCTCCACGTCCACCAGACCCGTCTGGTTATCCATATAGATTCCGTGTCCGCCATACCCGTTGGCGTCCTGAATCGAGGAGTCAGTCACATCATGCACCTTGTTATTTAGAATCTTGTTACCCACTGGCGTGAATGCTTGATTGCCGCCTTCCACTCGTATGGAGCCGCCGTCGTTCATGATCCCTTGCAGAAGATCGTAAACATGATTGAAAGAGATCGTATTGTTGAATGCTCCGTTCCCGTTCGGCTTGGCGGTGTTACCGACATTTTGAGAAATTGAGATCGCGCAGTGGTAACCGTCATAGACATCGTTGTGCGTGTAGAGATTGTCATGCCCAACGCCTGAACCGATACCGAACGCCGCTGGAATAATCCGCCCATAGCCCTCGATCACGTTGTTCTGCACCGTGATCGATTGCGGCACGTTAGCATCGCTATCCGTCGGCAGGCCTGGCTCTCCCGACGCGGATTCCATGCGTGCCCAGGTCGTAGAAAGCGCTGTTCTCCACCACAATATGAGACGTGACAACGTTGGGCCCGCTGGAAACGCACCAGGCAGGCGACTGGGGCCCGGTACAGGAAATGATCTCGATCCCCGCGCCTGAAGTCTGAGTCACAATCCCGGAATCGAAAGTAAGATATTGCGAGTCCTGGAATGACACCGCGGCATCGATGCTAGGCTCCAATTCGGTGGACACATATCCGCCGGCCGGCAACGTGTAGTTATCGTGCGCGATGGTCAATCCCCGGAACGTCACGTACTCCACATTCGAGGCCACCAGCAACTGCGAGAGCTGAGGCACGATCACCGTGTCATTGTTCGGATTCTCCCCGCTGTTGGCCAGATAAGTCAGCGCCCAGGACGTCGTAGAATGGTCGAGAAACCACTGCCCCGGCTGCGCCAGCGCGTCTTCCACATTCTTCACCAGGTACCGGTTCCCCACGATGAAGCCGGTTTCAGTGGCGTTATTTTGCGGCTGGGCAGTCGGCCCCGTTAAGTAGACAATCTGGTTCGCCGTATCCACGCAGCTGACGCGCAGGATGGATGTCGAAAATTGCTCGAAGTCCAGCACCGTGATATCGCCCGTCAATGCCGGGTTGCCCGCCGCCTGTCCACAATGGTTATTTGCAGCCGGCGCCAGATTCTTCCATGACTTCGAGATCGGGTCTGCCGGGTTGTACTGGAAACGATCGAAGCATTCCCAGCCGCTGCCCGGAATGTAGACCGAGCAATTCGGATCCGGCGCCCCCGCCGGCGGAGCAGGCGCATTCAAATAGACCGTCGCCATGCTTCGGTAGTAAGCGCCTAGATAGCCGCCCAGACGTGGCCGCAGACGCCGCGCGCCGTTGTAAAACAGGCTCTCGAAATACTTTGTGGATGCGGGCAGCGTGGTCTTCCAGGTGTTCCCGCTCACGTTAGTCCAGTTTTGAACATGCACGCCGCCGCTAATGACCGGCGATTCGCCGGGATAATTCTGATACACAATCGGCGTGTTTGCCGAACCCGAATCCGCGGTGGTGAGCACTTCAGTTGCGGGCAGGAAGTAAGTCCCCGTGCGGAACTGTACATTCACCTGATTCAATCCAGACTTATTTATCCCTTGAACAACCGCACGTGCGCGGTCGAAAGTTGCAAAGGGTCCATCTGTATTTGTGGAATTGGGAGCCGCTAGACGCCCGCTCCACAGATCGTTGCCATTCGGCGCGACATAAAGCATCGCCTGTGTGGGCGGCGGCGCTGCGCCTTGCACGGTGATCAGCCCCACAGGTCCAACCTCCACGCCGTTGATCAGTGCAACCACAGCGTTGTCGCCGCTCGGAGCGCTGGACGGAACAACTACGTTGAGCTGAAACTGACCGGGCTCAGCCAACCCCGCGAATTGCACGACGGCGGGAAATCCGCCGATCGTCACCGACGGCGGCGGCGTCAAGTTTCCGGATTGCGCCAGGGACCCGCTGACAACTGGCGCGGAAGTCGATCCGAAACCGTTGGCGTATAGCGTCACGACTTCGCCCGGCTTCGCGGGCGTCGTCCGCCCCGAAACGAGGCTGGTTGGCCCCAGATAGCTGCCATCGGCGTGCGTCGCCGCAATGTAAGGTCCTCCGCCGAATACGAAAAAAGACGGTGAAAGAGGCTGCGCCTGCGCGGCGAACGGCGCGCTGATTGCGCCGTTGTGATTCACCACCACAGTGACCGTGCCGGGCATGGCATCCGGCGGCGTCAGAATATTGATCTGGGTTGGACTGATGTAATAGACGTAAGCGCTCTTGCCGTTTACCGTAACGCCCACGTTATCCAGCGAAGTGGGGAGTTGGTTGTTGGCGAAGTCGGAGCCTTGCCAGACGCGCGTATCGTTGGCGCGAGAGAGATTTTGCCCCTTTACCTCGACCCACGTATTCGGGGCGATCACCGGGACTTCACCTTCGGCGTTCGCCACCAACGTGATTACCGGAGTGTTCTGTGCCCAGACCAGTGGGGAGAGCAGCAGAAGCGCCGGCGCAAGAGACTTCATCTCAAGCCCTTTCGTCGGATCGGGTTCTACTTCTTGTTGGCCGCTTCCGCCGCGAGTTTCAACTCGTTATTGACCTCGTCGAGAAGATTCTTGGCCTTTTGGGCGTGACCCTGCATATCCCATTCATTGGCCTGCTGCGCAGCGATGATCTTCTCGTACGCCTGCTGGCTCAGTCGTTGGGCGGCGGCGATATTGGGATGTCTACCAGCCGAAACGTTGCGCTTCGGGGCTTGGGCCATCGCCAGACCCCCCAGAAGCAGCAAGATCCCCATCAGCCCGCCAATTACGCAATTATTCTTCAGAAATAGCTTCATTGATATCCTCCGCAAGAATCTTCGGCGCTCACTTAGGCAGATTGTAAGGGTACGGGGTTTCCAGCAGGCCCCTCAATATTGCTAGTCTCGCGCGCCAGCCCTATCGCACCAGACGTTGGCGCAAAGCTTTGGCCACCGCCTCCGATTTGGAATGCACGTGCAGCTTGCCGTAGATGTTTTGCATATGGAAGTTGATGGTGCTGAAGCTGACGCGTAGCTCGGCTGCCGCGCTTTGGTAGTTGTGGCCTTCTACCAGCAGCTTGAGCAGGCGCAGTTCGTGTGGGGTCAGATCGTAGTCCACGCGTTCGGGAGGGCGAATCTCGCGAAAGAGGTGAAGTACTCGCCGCGCCACCTCAGGCGACATGGGCGCGCCGCCTCGCAGCGCCTCAACCAGACACTCCAGCAGCTTCAGCGGCGGAGTCTTCTTCAGCAGGTAGCCGCTGGCGCCGGCGCACAACGCCTGAAAAATTCGCTCGTCGTCCTCGTAGACCGTGAGCATCACCAGCGCCACCGTGGGATACAGCTTACCCAAACGCGAAAGGCCGTCGATGCCCGACATGCCCGGCAGTCCGATGTCCACTAAGGCAACGTCCGGAACCTCGCTCCACGGACGCACCAGCGCGTCCTCCATGGAACCGAAGGCAAGTTGGCAACGATAGCCCTCACGGCCGTTGATGAGCGTCCTCAGCCCATCGCGAATCCGGCGGTCGTCTTCGATGATGACCACGTTGACGGGGCGCCGGTCTCCGCCGCCGGTTCTGATACGTTGTTTCCCAAACTACCAGCCTAACGGAAGCTCTTAGTAATTCTGCCCCTCAACAGTGACAGGTTTTTCACCGGCGCCAGCCGCACCGTCATAAACAGCGTCGTGCCCTGCCCTGGCGCCGATTTCCATTCGACCTTTGCGCCCATGGCGGCCGCGCGCTTGTGGATGCTGATCAGCCCATGCCCGTCGCTTCTGACGCTGGGATCGAAGCCCTTGCCATCGTCCTTCACGCGCAAAAAGAGACTGTCGCCTGAGCGATCGAATTCCACATCGGCGTGCGCCGCGCCCGAGTGCCGTGCGAGGTTGTGGATTGCTTCCTTGAAAATCAGATAGATTTGCCGCCGCGCGCCCAGTCCGATTCGCAGGTCGTGGTCGGCGACCGACGACCGGAACTGTAGCGCGATGCCTTGCGCGCCCAGAAGGTCGGTTGCAAAACGCCGCATGCGGTAAACCAGGTTGCTGAGGCGGTCGTGATCGGGATTGATGGCCCACACGATATCACTCATCGAATCGACCAGTTCACGCGAGATTCCGGCGATATCGGTAAGGGGCGTCCCGTTGAGCGCCCCGTTCCTGGCTTCCCGCTGCGCCACCTCGCTCAGAATCGCGATCTGCGAGAGGCTCGCTCCGATATCGTCGTGCAGGTCCGTCGCAATGCGCGTCCGAATGTTGGCCACCGCCAGCAGTTGAGCTACACGGTACCGGTAAACCGTATAAATCAGCAGCGCGATCACAGTTCCGAAAGCAAGCAGGAACCACCACGAACGCCAGACCGGCGGCAGTATGGTAAAAGCGACGCTCGCCGGTTGTGGACTGAACACGCCGTTGCCCGCCACGGCGCGCACCAGGAACCGGTAGCTTCCCGCGGCCAGGCTCGCATAAATAACGCTGCGCTGATCGGTGGGCGCGCTCCAATCGCGATCTGCGCCTTCCAGCATGTATTGATAGCGAAACGTCTCGCCCGGCTGAAAGCCCAGACCGACATAGTCGATGCGTAGCGGATTCTGCGGCAGGCGCAATCCCGCAATGGTGGATTCTCCCAGATCTGAAACGGGCCGCGCCACTCCACCGACGCTCAGCCCAGTGACTAACACCGGAGGCTTCGACTGCGGGCGATCCGCCGCCGGCATAAACTGCGAAAGACCCAAGGGCGTGCTGAACCACATGTTGCCCTGGCTGTCCCGTAACGCAAGATCGAGCGCGCCGGCCGCGACGCCATCCGCGGTCGTATATCGCTGAACGCGGCCCAGATTTCCGGGTTGAGGCTGGAAACGATCAATACCGCGGCCGGTCGCGGCATAGATGCGTCCCCAACGGTCTTCGCTCAGCCCGCTGATATCGCTGCTCGATAGTCCTTGATCCGGGCCGCACACAACCAGGCGTGGTCGCTCCGCGGCGGGATCGTCGATCCGGATGAGTCCGCGCGAAGTTCCGGCCCAGAGGCGCCCCGCCGAATCGGTGAAGAGCGCATCCGGAACGCCGGAGACTCCTTGCGCCTCCCCAAAGAAGGTGAAGCGGCCGTGGCGGTAACGCGCCATTCCGCCGTGGTAGAGACCCACCCAGATGTCGCCCGCGCGGTCTTCGGCGATAGCGGTCGGAACCGGCTTCCTGGGCAGACCGTCGGCTTCCGAAAAGGCGCGCACGCGTCCGGTGTTGTGATCCAAAAGCGCCAGTCCATCCTCGGTTCCCAGTCCGATGGTTCCGATCCAGACGTCTTGGCGCGAGTCGGCAAACACGGTGAAGATCTCGTCGCCGGCAAGTCCATCGCGCTTGGTGTAAATGGCTTTGGGACGCGCGCCCGCCAGACGTTCCACGCTGTCGGCGCGCGCAAACCGGCACAATCCGTGTCCAGTCGCGATCCACCAGTCGCCGGAAGCGTCTTGGGCGACGACCTGCCCCCGTCCCCAGCCGAAGTAGTGAATCTGAGCCGGCCACGCAGGCTGGACAGCGATAAATTTCCGGCCATCGAATTTACCCAGGTACATCGAGTCCTTCGCCCGGTACGAGATGCACACTTCGCCCGACCGGCTCGCCATGAGTGACGCAACTGAAGGCACGCCATCGGACTCCGAGTAAGTGGTAAATCCGCTGCGCGCCATCTTCATCGCCCCGGAGCCGAACGTTCCGATCCACAGATTGCCGTCGCGGTCTTCGGCAAGGGCGCCGACGGTTTTGGCGCTCAATCCTTGCGCGACGGAGTAACCCTGAAACTCGCGGCCCTCGGCCGCTTGCGTGGGCATCCATTCGGCGAGACCTTCGACCGTGCCTACCCACAGTTTTCCATCGGACGTTTCAAGCAGCGATTCGATGCGCGCCGCGGGAAGTCCGTCCTGGGTGGAATAGGCGCGAGTCAGTTTGAAGGCCGAATTCACGTGCGCCAAGCCAATCCTGGTGCCCACCCACATTCCGCCATCCCGGTCCGCCAGCAGAGTCATGATGGACGTGTTCGGCAGGCCATCCGCGATCGAGAACGCCCGCGTGCCGCCATCTGGATCGCGGCGATAGAGCCCATCCATCGTACCGATCCACAGTGCGCCGCGCGCGTCGAAGGCTAGCGCAGTCACCGTTGGATCGGTCATGGGCACGTCGATGTGGCGAAACGCGCTGTCATTCGCTCCCAGATGAAAAACGCCTTCGCCGGTGCGCGTGCCGCACCAGATGCCACCTTCGGCGTCTTCGCGCATCATGGCGTTGATGCGACTGTTGCGGACGCCCAGCGGATACCGTTGGAATCGCGATGCGCCGGCGGCTTTTGGATCGAACCGCGCGATTCCGTCGGTGGTAGCGACCCAATAATCGCCTCGGCGCGTCTCGAGAAAATCGGTGACCACATTGCCCGGCAGCCCTTGCTCCGTGTGGTAATTCGAGAATTGGTATCCATCGAAGCGCGAGAGACCTTCGGCGGTACAGAACCAAAGAAAGCCGTGCGAGTCTTGGACGATACAGAGAACGTGATCGCGCGCCAAGCCATCGGCAGTGGTGTAGGTCTTGATTGGCAGCCGCTTCGCGTGCGTGGCGAAGCTTAGCAGGCATACTGCCAGGCAGGTCCCGAGGCGCCTCATAGCGGTTCATTCTACTGAACTATTCAAGACCGCCCCGATGGAATAGTATGGGATGAAATGAGACTACGTCGTCATTCTTGTTTTGCATTGCCGTTAGCCTTGACGCTGACGGCAGCCGCGGCCCCTCCGGATCGCGTCAAGATCGCTTCCGGGACCATCGAGGGCACGGGACGCCAGGCCTCCGGTGTCCGGGAATTCAAGGGGATTCCGTACGCCGCGCCGCCGCTGGGCAATCTGCGGTGGGCGCCTCCAGAGCGGGTTTCCGAATGGAGCGATATCCGCCAAGCCAACCAGTTTGGGCCGCGCTGCATGCAGCAGTCGGTGTTCGGGGACATGGGATTCCGCTCCAACGGCATGAGCGAAGATTGCCTCTACATGAACGTTTGGACGCCCGCTAAATCGGCCAATGAGAAGCTCCCCGTACTGGTCTACTTTTTCGGCGGCGGCTTCGTCGCGGGCGACGGCTCCGAGCCGCGGTATGACGGCGAAAGCATGGCGGCCAAGGGCATCGTCGCCGTAACGGTGAACTACCGGCTTGGCGTCTTCGGATTTATGGCGCATCCCGATCTCACCAAGGCATCGCCGCATCACGCTTCCGGCGACTATGCGCTGCTCGATCAGCATGCCGCGCTGCAATGGGTGCAACAGAATATCGCGGCGTTCGGCGGCGACCCGCGCAAGGTGACGATTGCCGGTGAATCCGCAGGATCGATTTCGGTGAGCGCGCAGATGGCGTCGCCGTTGTCGAAGGATCTGATCGCGGGCGCGATCGGCGAAAGCGGCTCGATCCTGGGCGCGCTGCCGGCCGTGCCGCTGGCGGCAGGCGAGGCGGACGGCGTCAAGTTCGCGGCCAGTCTCGGCGCATCGAGCATCGAAGCCATGCGCGCGATGCCTACCGCGCAGATCTTCGAGGCGGCAGGAAAACAGGGCACGCCCCGGTTCAGCCCGGTGGTCGACGGATATTTCTTTCCCGAGCCTCCGGCGGCGATCTTCGCCGCAGGCAAGCAGGCGCACGTGCCTTTGCTTGCGGGATGGAACTCGGAGGAGATGAACGCCCGCTCGGTGCTGGCACGCGAAGAGGCGACGCCGGAGAACCTGAAGAAGGCGATCGACCGCCTCTACGGCGAGCACGGCGCCGAGGTCAATCAGGAATACGCGGCGGCCAACAACGACGAAGCCCGTGCGCTCGCAGCCCAGCTTGCCAGCGCGAGATTCATCGCATACAGCACCTGGAAATGGATCGATCTCGCGGCGAAGACCGGCGGCAAACCCGTGTATCGCTATTACTATTCGCGACCGCGACCGGCCATGTCGGCGCAAATGGGCAATGCGACGGCGGGTCTGGCGGGCGGAGTTGTCAGAGGCAACGGTTCGGCGCCGCCTCCGCCGGCTCCAACCGGCGCCGTCCATTCGTCGGAGATCGAATACGCATTGGGCAATCTCAGCACGAACAAGACGTACGCCTGGACGCCCGACGACTACAAGGTCTCCAAGGCGATGGAGCAATACTTCGCTAACTTCATAAAGACCGGGAATCCGAATGGCGCGGGGCTGCCAAAGTGGATGGCGGCAAAAGGCGGCGATCCGGTGCAGTACATGCAGATCGACGTGGACACTCGCGCGCAAACCGATCAACATCCGGGCCGCTATACGGTGCTGGACAAACTCGCAAAGTAGGTTCCTATGAGACGCGTTATCGCTTCGCTGCTGCCTCTGTGTTTGTTGCCGTCCGCGGCGCTGGCCAAGGACGTCGTGATTCATGCCGGACGCCTGATCGACGGATCGGGCGGCGCGGCGCGCACGCAAATCTCGATACTGATCAAGGACGACCGCATCACCGGGGTGCAGCAGGGATTCGTCACGCCGGCCGGGGCGGAGATCATCGATCTCTCGAAGGCCACCGTGCTGCCGGGGTTGATCGACGTGCACAAGCACATCGGATCGGGCGGCGGCAGGGGCGGTCGCGGCGGTCGTGGCGCGACGGCGGAACGCGGGGCACGCACCAATCTCGACGCGGTGCTGGCGGCGACGGGTCCGGTGCGGCAAATCCTCGATGAGGGGTTCACGGCGGTGCGTAGCGTGGGCGCGGCTGATGGAATCGATCTGGCGCTGAAGCATGCCGTGGATTCCGGAGTCATCGCAGGGCCGCGCATGTGGGTCTCGCTCGAACCGCTCAGTCCCAAGGGCGGTCATGGCGACCCGACGAATACGCTCGACCCCAATCTTCCGTTCGATCCCCTGCGGCTTGCGCATTCGGTGGTGACCGGACCTTACGAAGTGATGGCCGCTGTGCGCGACCATCACAAGCGCGGGGCCGATCTGATCAAGATCATGCCCAGCGGCGGCGTGCTGAGCACGGGTGATAACCCGCATTTGCAGCTCATGAACGACGAGGAAATCAAAGCCGCGATCGACACCGCGCACGCGCTGGGAATGAAGGTGGCGGCGCATGCGCAGGGCAAGCAGGCGATCGACGCTTCTCTGCGCCTGGGCATCGACTCGATTGAGCATGGCACGTATGCCGACGAAGGGTCGTTCGCTCTCTTCAAGCAGCACGGGGCATACCTGGTGCCGACCATCATCGTAGCCATGACCACCATGGACCGCGCCGCCGCGGGCGAGACTTCCGCCGATACGGCCGCGAAGGTCACCGAAGCTATCCAGTTCAAAGACAAGATGGTCGCCGCGGCGTACAAAGCCGGGGTGAAGATCGCATTCGGCACCGACGTTGGGCCCGGGCCCGATGTGCGCGAATTCGGATTGCTGCATAAGGATGGCATGACGCCGATGGATGTTATTGTTGCGGCGACGCGCTCGGCCGCCGATCTGATTGGCGTTTCCGACCAGATCGGAACCATCCGCGAGGGCCATTACGCCGATATCGTCGCCGTTGCGGGCGACCCGCTGACCGACATCACCGAACTGGAACACGTGCAGTTCGTGATGAAGGGCGGCACCACATATAAGATCAACGGCAAGCGCGTGCCGCAATAGACGCCGCTCATTTCTGCAAGTCGTTGGCGATGGAGAACTCGATGTGCGCGCGGTCCGGCCACGCGCCGGCCGTGCCCAGATCGACGGTCCAACTGCCTGTAGCGTCGGCAGCGATATTGTAGCCGTTGACCACGGCCGACACTTTTTGATCGTCGCCATCGAAAATCGCAGCGATCCAGTCTATGTTGACGGAATTATCGGCGCTTTGCCACGTGGCAGTGACGTTGATTCTCACCGAACCGTAATCGCTGAGGCCTTCCGTGGTTGAGGTCTGACCCGAAATTCCCATATCGGCATCCGGCGAGCCCGGTTTGCCGTATGGGCCAAGGTGGAGATGCGCCATCTCGAATTGCGGATGCCCCCACCAATCGTGACCAAACGCCACGCGGCTGACGATATCCATTTTGCCGGTGACGACTATTTCACGATTGGTGGCGGGCGGCGGTTGCAGATCGAAGTTGACACGAGTCAGCGTTTGAAATGGCAGCGCGACCGGCTTCTGATCGCTGAGAACAACCAGAGTGGCGGGATCCTGGTAAGTCGCGGTGGCGAGATAGTTACCAGCCGGCGGCGTCATCTGATAGACGCCATCCAGCAAGGGGCTCTTTAACACGGCGGGCCCAAACAGCGATGCCCGCGCGGTTACCGCCATGGTGCAGCACACCTTAACCACAGCCCCATTTATCGGCTTGCCACGGAAAGTGACCTGCCCTTCCATACCGGAAGGACCGGCGCTCACCGCCCAAGCCTGCAGCGGCGTGATGGCCCATTGCGGCGGACGTATCACCGCCGTCCGGTTGCGCCCGTAGAGGCCAATGAAGCGAGCTTTCGACAGCGCCAGGGAAGAACTCCACGGAGCGGATGATGTTATCGGGACTTACGGAGCGGCCCGTGCCCGGGTTCTTCCACTTATCGGAATCCTTGGCGGCGGTGTCGCACCAATCGAAAGCGAAGGCGTTGACTACCTGATTAGCGACATCGTCCGGCAGATCGGTGAGCCAATCGATCAGCGTCCCCAGTTTCTCCGCGGAAACCCCGAGCGCAACGGCGGCTACACTCACTGGCCCACCTAAAACGGCGATGGCGGCGCTGACTACGATGGCGATGCCGCCGAGGGTCTTGATTATGCCCGGAATCTTCTGGTTGGCTGTATCTTTTACTTTGTTGTAGAGATAGGTATACAGCGCGTTAGCGGCATCCTGACGCTCTTTTACCGTGTAATCGAACAGCCCGTCGTAGACGCCGCCGGGGTTGTCAACGGCAGGAGTTCGCTGGAAAGTATTCTGGCATGCGTTCGGATCCCGATCTTCCGGGGTGTCCAGGAAGACGTCGGGCAGCGCGCCGCGCGCAACCAAACGCCGCACGGCGGCCCAAATCAAAGTGGAGCAGACCACTGGAATGGTTTTGCCCACGGGAACCGGATCACCGCAAGGATTGGAGGGATCCGGCTGCATGCCTTCGAGACGCGGGGGACCGAAATACGTGGGGTCGAGAGCGATGGAGGCATCGGTATAGGCATAGAAGCGATAGTGACCTCGAATCGCCTTAACCTCCTCCGCGATGAGATGCACCGCGTTCCTGACTTCGACGCTTTCCGGACACGGCGAAACAACGAGACACTGCAGCGTCACCCAAACCGGGGGCTTGGAGTCATCCTGCTGGGTGTTGACTACCGAGGGCTCGAACGAGAGCGCGTGAATGACGTAGGATTTCTTATTGTCGGCGGCTTCCACCGCGGCGCCGGCGAAGTTGGAATCCAAAGACGCGCGATAAGCATTTTCGATGCTCTGCGTGATGGTGCCGGGCCACCCATAGCGCATTGCATCGGGTTCGAATCCGTCGGTGGGTTCCGGGCCATCGAGCGGGATGGAGCCGTTGGGATGATCCTGCAGCCAATCGTCGTCGGCAGTGGCGTGACGGACTTCCACGTAATCCTTGGTCATGATGCCCATGTGGGTGTAGTGCTGCGGCGGATTCAACTGCGACAGAAGGCTGCTGATGACGCCGTTGTTTCCACCGGGGCTCATGATCAAATCGCCCTTCAACGCATTTGCAATGCGCCATGGGATGCGAACCCAGTCTTTCACCCAATCCTTCAGCGCGGGGTCGGCGGGAATGAGCTGGCAGGTGATGCGCGGGTCGGGCGGGCAAAGCGGCTGTTCGGCGAGACAATCGGCGGGTTGGCACACCTGACCCAAGATATTCTGCGCCTGGGGCGGAAGGTCGTCTCTGGTGACCGGTTTCAGCGGCGGCGGAGAAGCGCCGCCTACACCCTGGTGAGCGACGGTATCCACGAACCGCCGGAACTTGGATTCGCCAGCCGCGACGGGGCTATCGGTGACGTTGCGAACAGTTGAAACAGGTTTGCGAGCCATGGCTACTCCTTCAGGCCCCTGAGCTTGGTCAAACGCCTTGTGGGGGCTCGGACGATTGACGTAGCATAGACTACCATGCACACCCGGCGAACCCACTTTGATCTTTCCGCCACAGCGAGAGCCTTCGGCGTTGCCGTTTTGGCGGCCGGCTGCCTTTCGGCGCCGGGCTGCGGCCCCAAACAACCAACGCTTTCCGGGGGCATCGATCTCGCGGGAATGGACAAATCCGTCGCGCCGGGCGACGACTTCAACAGCTATGCCAACGGCGGATGGATCAAGGCAACACCGATTCCGGCGGACAAAGCGAGTTATGGCAATGGGGCCGAATTGGTGGACAAAACGCGCAAGCAGACGCTCGGGATCATAGAGGACCTGGCGAAGGCGCCGGCCTCGGCCAACGGGGATAGCCGAAAAATTGGCGACTATTACTCGACGTTTATGGACGAGCAGGCGATCGAATCGAAGGGAGCGGCGCCGCTGAAGCCGCAGTTCGACGAGATCGCGGCGATTATGAACCGGCGCGATCTGGCGCGGGTGATAGGAAGCCGGATCCGGGCGGACGTGGATGCGCTGAATAGTACCAACTTCGAAACCGAGAACCTGTTCGGCGTGTGGGTGACTCAAGGCCTGGCCGACCCGGCGCACACTTACCCCTATCTTCTGCAAGGCGGGCTGGGATTGCCCGACCGCGATTACTATCTTTCCGCCAGCCCACATATGGCCGAGTTGCGGAAGCAATATCAAGCGCACGTGGCGGCGATGTTCCAACTGGCGGGCTTCAGCGACCCCGCAGCGCGCGCGGCGCGCGTCTTCGCGCTGGAGACGGCCATCGCCGGCGTACATGCAACGCGCGTTCAATCGGAGGATGTGCATTCCGCGGTCTCGTGGAATCGCGCCGACCTTCCGACGAAAGCGCCCGGATTGGACTGGGCCACGGTGCTGGAGGCGGCCGGATTGAAAGACGCGCCGGTCTTCATTGCGTGGCAGCCGGCGGCCATAACAGGACTCTCCGCACTGACGGCGAAACAACCGCTCGATGCGTGGAAGGACTGGCTGGCGTTTCACACGATCGAGCAGAGCGGCAGTTTTCTTTCCAAGGCATTCGTGGATGAACGCTTCAACTTCTACGGCAAAGCGATGAGCGGAATCCAACAGTTGCGCCCGCGATGGCAGCGCGGCATCGATTTCACCAACAATGCGCTTGGCGACGCGGTGGGCAAAGTTTATGTGGAGCGATATTTCCCCGCCGAGACCAAGGCCAAGGTACAGGCGATGGTGGACAACCTGGTCAAGGCGTTCGCCAAACGGATCGATTCGCTGAGCTGGATGGCGCCGGAGACCAAAGCCAAAGCCAAGGCGAAACTGGACACATTGAAGGTGGGCGTAGGGTATCCGGACAAATGGCGGGATTACTCCAGCCTGGAAGTGGTCAAAGGCGATGCGCTGGGCAACCAACAACGCGCCGAGCTTTTCGAGTATCACCAACAGCTGGCGAAGTTGAATCAACCGATCGACCGCGGCGAATGGTGGATGACTCCGCAGACCGTGAACGCGGTCAATCTGCCGCTGCAAAACGCGCTGAACTTTCCGGCGGCGATTATCCAGCCGCCTTACTACGACGCCAATGCCGACGCGGCGCATAACTACGGCGCGATGGGAGCGATCATCGGCCACGAAATCAGCCATAGCTTCGACGACCAGGGCAGCGAGTTCGATGCGCAGGGGAAGCTTTCGAATTGGTGGACCAAAGCGGATTTCGAACATTTCAAAGCCGCCGGGGCGGCGTTGGCGGCGCAATTCGACGCGTATAAGCCGTTTCCGGATTTGGCGGTGAACGGGCAGCAGACGCTAAGCGAGAATATCGCGGATGTGGCGGGTCTGCTGGTGTCTTACGATGCCTACCATCTTTCGTTAGGTGGCGCGGCTGATGTGGCCAAGGACGGCTTTAACGGCGATCAGCGGTTTTTTATCAGCTTCGCGCAGAGCTGGCGCGACAAGACGCGCGATGCGGCTTTGCGACGGCAGATCGCGACGGACGGGCATGCGCCGGATCAATACCGGGCGGACGCGCCGCGGAATCTGGACGGGTGGTATGGGGCATTTTCGGTGGTTCCGGGGCAGAAGTTGTATCTGGATCCGGAGCATCGGGTGCATGTGTGGTAGTGAGGGGGACGGGGCTAAAGCCCGCTGCAAGCTGAAGCCTGCCCTATGCTGCGCGGGCAGCATCGAAAGCGGCAGAACGGAGATCGAGGAGCTCGCGGTTGGCGCGTTTGCGGCGTCGGATGCTCGCTACGTTCGCGGCGATTTACTGCTTTGAAAAAACAAAGTGGTGGCGTACCGTGTCTTGGGTTACTTCGTAGGGTTCGCCTTTGTATTCCGCGATTTGGGCTTCTGTTTCAGCTTCTTCCAGGGCCTGTTGCAGGGCTGTTTCGCGCTCGGCTTTCAGGCGCCGCAACTCGGCCATGTTCTTTTCCAGGTTACGGTGGATGCGGGTTTCGTAGAGGCTGATCAGCTCAATGCTCTTGCCTTTGGCCAGCCACGCTTTCGCCATGGCGAAGGCTGAATCGACTTCTTCGTTGCCGGTGGCGAGTTCATCAGGGCCGGACATCTCAACGGCGAAGAGGGTGTCCTCGAAGGAGGCGGCGCGGTGCAGGCGCCAGCGGTCATCGGCGATGGATTGGACAATGGAGGCTTCGAGCGGAGTCTGCGGTGAGAGTGACTCGCGGATACCGGCGCAGTGCTTTTCGTAAGCGAGCTGATCTTTTTCGGTGAGGATGTGGATCTGGCCAGTGAGGCCGTGACGGTAGGCGTTGAAGGCGCGCCGGGAGCGCGGTTTTTGGGTTTCGCTTTGTTCCAACATATGAGGAGCCTTTATGCCACCACTCTACATGGCGAAGTTGTGGCTAAAGGCTACCTCGGCGGGTATGTTATTGAGGAGTGAGGCTAATATAATTTTCCAGGATTCGTGAACGTTCAATTCAGCTTCAAGGTGCAGCCGAACATGAAGGTATTGCCCTTCATCAGGTTGGTCACCAGGAATTCGTTGACCCAGCGGAGTTGAAGAACCACACCGGGCTTCTGCAGTCTTGCCACATACATAGTCGTGGCGCCGATGCCGGAGGCTTGGCCTTCGAAGCCGTGCAGCAGGTTGGCTATGGGGCCGGTATCGTTGCTGATCTGGGTCAGATCGGAACCGACAACGCCGATTCCGAATCTGGGCGAAAGATACTGGAGGATCATTCCGTCCCAGTGGAACATCGTACCGCTGGTGTAATTGGTTGTTCTATTCTTGCCGTAGATATCGAAGCCTACAAAGCTATCGAACTCCAGGCCGCGCTTTTTCCACAAGTACGTGTAGGCGAAGTTCGGCGATACAGTCCACTCACCCATGCCAAGATCGCTAAGGTCCGCAGGCTGGAATTGCCCGGTTGGCGCGAAGATCATGGTACTGACGGCGAGATTGCTGTTCTCGCTGAAATGAATGCCGACCGTGAGCGGCACGATGACGACGTCGCCTATGCCTGCGTTGGAGTTACTCGAGCTTCGCGAGAAATTATTGAGGTTGAAAGAACCTTCGGCTCCGACCCAGTTGACGACCCCCATGAAGGAAGACGAAAAGTTGACCTTGTTGGTCTCGGTCTTATAAGTGTACGTGGGTATCAGGTAATTCGAGTTGACGTCCGCCTGAATATTTCCCACTAGCGCGCCACCAATTGGGATGAGGCGGCCTCCGCCGACCGATCCCATATAGCCGATAGGCATCAAAGTGAAACTGAAGCCGGAAGTTGGCCCGACGACGGCGCCTTGCGGCTGGATCCAGACGCCGGGCAGGGTGCGGCCGAGAGCGCCCTCGACAGCCAGAAGCGGCGAATTGGCCGCGATAAATGCGAGACCCGCAATGAGAATTCCCCTTGTTGTAAGCAAAGCCTAACCTCGCATCTGAGGACTCGGCGGAGGGGAAGGGCGGCGCATTTTTTGGGGTTTGCCGGCCTGGAGCGGCGGGGCAGACGGGTTGGGGAGATGTGTGCGAGTTCACGCAAAGAGTTTGGAATCAAGCCTCCTAAGCATCTTGTGCAGGTTTGCTACCGTAGCATTGGTTGTCGATTCCCCGATAGTTGCCATTTCATCGGCCCGAGTGAATTCCGATATATCGAAAGACGTCACGTCGGGCGCGATCACAAAGTCCGCCGGCCGTATTCCAACAGAGTTCATGTTATAGCCTTGGATCATGGTCTGTCGCATGATCACTTGAATGGTTGAAAGGAAACGACTGCTGAGGCTGCGCCGTTTGGAACGGACTTCTCCAAACTTTTTTTCCAGCTTTGCTGTTACAGTCGAGGCGATGACAAAATTGCATCCCTTGGCTACCAGCACATTGGCAGGAACATTGTTGAGCAACCCGCCGTCCACCAACGCCTGGTCTGACCTAACGATAGGAAGTGAGAGGGGAGGAAGATTGATGCTTTCCAGGACGCCAGTCGCCGCATCGTCAACCTCGCGCACCAGCGCTTCTCCTTCGACGAGATCGACGGAGACCGTAAGCACCGGAAGAATCAATTGCTCCATCTTGGCTCGACCCAGATATTTCCGCAGCAAGGGATCGAACTGACGCCGTCTGTACTTGTAGAGCAAATACCAATAGCCGCCAGCGGGCAGGTGTCGAAAGAACCAGGATGGCCGCAACTCGGTCTTGAAGCAATGAACGGCATACTCGGGATCTAAGCCAGCCGCGTAGAGGGCGCCAGTCATCGCCCCAGCGCTTGTACCCGCCAGCATGTCGATGTAGATGCCATGCTGCTCCAGCGATTTGAGCACCCCAAGATGAGCCAGGCCTCGAGCCGCGCCGCCTCCGAGCGCCAAACCGATCTGGATACCCCGCAAATGATGAACGATGCGTTCGATTCCGTGCTGACGTAAGCTGTTTTGGTTCGCTCCAGGAGGATCAAGAGTGAGTTTAAAGTCGCGATTCGCAAGTTTCTGGAACTCCGGTACATAGGGAGGGATTGGGGCTTTGTTTTCGAGAAACCACACGATCCGGATCTTGTCTCTCCATTTGGGCACGCTCTTCTCGAGACCTTGGAGCAGAAGTACTGCCGCGGGCGCATCTTCCGGCCGAACGCACCAAAGCATTATGTCGACGTAACTCAGAAGCTGCGCCATCGTCTCTTGTGAATGATCGGCGTGAATATCTAACAGAACCCGCCGATTTGCGGCCCAGCCTCTAAGAATGTCTACTCGCGTTTGGCCTTCCCGGACAAGCCTAAAGGGGATATCTCCGTCTGGTTTCCATCGCTCGTCGTCGCCGGCAATACACGGAGACTCGTCCAAGTCTCGAAGCCGGCGCGCCAATCGGCCGGCAAGGGAACGGCTGGCCTCGGTGTGATGAACAATACCGACGACGGATGGCTTCGGAAGAGAACGATCGACCGTTACGTATCGTTTGGTGGCATTTGCGGCCAAGCGAAATAGAGCGTGCTGAAGGTCTGCATGCTTCGCGGCCAGTTCAAGCAGGTCTGACGGCGCCAATCGTAGCGCTGTCGAAGGCTCGATAGCCTCGACTTGCAAGACAGAGCGATCCGATGAACCAAGGGCAATTAGTCCAATGGCAACCCCGGGAACAACAATATCGTTCTGGATCACCTTGCCGAGCGAATCGTGGAGCGTGGACTGCACCCGGCCCGTGATGAGGAAAAACACATGGGCAATTTGCGATTCGACTTCAAGGACCACTTGTCCGGCGTGAAACTCGACCCACTCACCCGTATCCGTGATCGCTCTCAGCGTTTCCTCACTGAGTTCCGTTGCCCACTCGAGCCGGCGAAGATCCACATGAAGGCGCTCATTTGCCAGAGCAACCGGTCTTTCGTAGCCGTTATTCATCCCGCCCTCGCTCTCTGCTTGCAGCCCAGAATCGAAAGCAAGCTTTGCGACTGAGTGGGTAGCACGGGACCCGGCACCACTCCATCTCAGCCCTCCGTAGGCGAAGATGAGGCGCCCCAATCCGCTGACTCAAAATTGTTCTGATTTCACCCTAACGCGCGTTTTGGCCCCCTAAATGCCGTTAATAGTGGCGGAGTTGCGCGGGTTGACATGCGCCTTTTCGCTGAACGAACGATCGGCAAACAGGAAATCGAGCAGAGCAATGATTTCTCTCTCGTCCTGGGTGGACCGTTGTACCAGTTGTTATTGCGTTGGCGGCTCATTCAGCCTCCTTTAGGCAATTTGCGCGGCAGGATCGCGCTGATCATTGCCGTTGCATGGCTGCCCCTGGTTCTGCTTACCATTTTTTTCGGGCGCTTTGCGGGTGGAGTGAAGGTGCCGCTTCTGCATGACTTCGAGGTGCATGCGAGGCTCCTGTTCGCGCTGCCGTTAATGATCGTCGCGGAGGTATTCGTCTATATCCGAATGCGCCGGCTCGTGACGCTGTTTGTGGAACGGCAAATTATCACCGCCAATTTGCGTCCCGCTTTCGACGCGATCATTTCCTCTGCGATGCGCCTGAGGAACTCGCTGGCAGCCGAGATCGGCTTGCTGCTCTTCGTGATTCTCGCGGGCCACTTGATCTGGCAGGAGGGACTGGCACTTCACTCGGATACCTGGTACGCGACCGTCTCGTCTTCAAGCCGGACCTACACCCCTGCTGGTTATTGGTACTCGTTCGTCAGCGTTCCCGTGTTTCAGTTTATTCTGATCCGCTGGTATTACCGTATTTTCATCTGGTGCCGCTTTCTGTTTCAGGTATCGCGGCTCGACCTGAACCTGTTGGCACTGCATCCGGACCGCTGTTGCGGGCTTGGATTCCTCGGCAACGTGGCTCTCGCCTTCTCGCCGCTGCTGATGGCCCACACCGGGGTCGTAGCCGGATTCATCGCCAACCGCATCCTGTACGAGGGCGCGACCCTGTCCACTTATCGATTGGAACTTGTGGGGCTCGCGGTTCTTCTATTGGCCATCGCTCTTGGACCATTGTGCGTGTTCATTCTGCAGCTCAACGCCGCCAGGCTTGCAGGGCTGCGAACCTATGGCCGACTGGCAAGCGACTACGTTAATGCCTTCGCTGGGAAGTGGGCCGGTGGAGCGATGGCGGCAGGCGAGCCTCTTTTGGGATCAAACGATATTCAGTCGCTGGCGGACTTAGCCAACAGTTTCGCCATCGTTAAGGGAACGAAGCTTGTGCCTTTTGGAAAAGACACACTCATACGATTTTTAATCGTGATCGCACTGCCGCTCACACCGCTCGCCTTCACCACGTTTTCGGTGGAAGAGCTGCTCAGCCGGTTAATCAAGGTTGTTTGGTGACAACTAGTCGAGACCGGCCGCGATCCGGCTATGGCTCGCTTCAGACCCTCGATGGTGCTCCCGCCAACCGTTTGGGGCCTGCGTGAGCCAGTGACCTTTTTTGCCGGCTTCCACCAATCGAAATTGCGCGAGAGGCTGTGACGCGTCCGGCACCAGCTCACTTCGAGTGCGGCAAACCGCAGCTATGTCTCCGGTCTCTCCACAGACAGCGCCAACTCTACCTTGCCCACTAGTTCGGAAGGCGTAAATGGCTTCTGAATAAAGTCGATCTCCGGTTGGTCAATGCCGTGGAACGCAAGCACCTCATCCGTATAGCCGGACATATAAAGGATTCTCACCGCGGGACGAATCGATTGCAGACGCTTGGCCAGTTCGCGGCCGTTCATCAGCGGCATGATCACGTCGGTCAGCAAGAGGTGGATCTCGCTATTGCCCTGTTCGATAATCCGCAGCGCTTCATAGCCATCCGTGGCCTCGAGTATCGTGTATCCGAGCTGTTCCAGGGTTTGCTTCACCAACCCGCGAACAGCGGATTCGTCTTCGGCGACTAGAACCGTCGCAGTAGCCGCCGTCTGACGAGGCTGGGCCACGGGACGATCGATCTCAGGTTCCTTTCCGGTCACAGCGGGAAAATAGAGATCGAAAATAGTGCCTTGGCCCGGCTCGCTCCATATATGAATCGTGCCTTGGTTCTGGTGCACGAAGCCATAGACGGTGCTCAGACCCAAGCCGGTCCCTTTCCCGACGCCTTTGGTCGTGAAGAATGGCTCAAAGGCCCGCTCCCGGGTACGATCGTCCATGCCGCATCCGGTATCGCTGATCCTCAGGCGGACACATTTCGCGGCGCCGTTCCCGTCGTCCTCGCCCTGCTTTTCGGCTACGTGCGCCATGCCGGTCTCAATCCTGAGCCGGCCTGCATCCGGCATGGCATCGCGCGCGTTAGCCGCCAGATTCATCACTACCTGCTCGAGTTGATGCGGATCCACCTTAATCCAGCTCAGTTCCGGGTCGAGCGCAGTTTCGATGTCGATATGCTCCCCGATGATGCGGCGTAGCAGGCTCCCCATGTTGGCCAGCAGATTATTCACGTTGACCAGCCTGGGTTGAAGCACTTGCCGGCGGCTGATTGCCAACAACTGCCCGGTAAGGACGCTGGCACGATTGGAGGCGCTCAGGATTTGCTCGAGCTTGGCTCGGGTTGGATCCGCGTCGTGAGCGCCATCGAACAGCATCTTGGCATAGCCGCCGATGACGGTCAGCAAGTTATTGAAGTCATGAGCAACGCCCCCCGCCAACCTCCCGATCGCCTCCATTTTCTGGGCCTGGCGGAGTTCTTCTTCTAACTCCCGGTGGGTGGTGACGTCCTCCGCAATTCCCGCCACCCGGTACGTCTTGCCTTCCGGATCACAAACCAGAAATGCACGGTCGTGGATCCATCGCACGGCGCCATCCGGGCGTACGATGCGGTAAGTTTCCTCGACGGGCTCCGCTTTTGTATTCTCGCGGAACGCAACGAAGCGGCCCCGGTCTTCCGCGTGCACGGTTTGTACCAGCCAATCGCGATCTCGATAAGAGGCGACGCTGCAACCCCACACGTTTTCAAAGGAAGGGCTGATGTAAAGCACCTGGCCCGTATCGAGGTCGAGCATCCAGAAAACCTGATCGATGTTTTCCGCCAATTGGCGGAACCGTTCTTCGCTCTGGAGATCGGTGATATCGATGTCGCAACCGATATAGCCCGCGAAAATGCCTTCGGACGCGAAGCGCGGAACGCCACTACACAGAATGGACCGGTACTCGCCGTCGGCCCGGCGCAGCCGGTACTCCGCCTGAAAGTTCTGGCGCGCGTCGAATGCAGAGCGGAAGGTTTCTTCGCTGTTTTGGAGGTCATCGGGATGCACGCCGGCGATCCAGCCGTCGCCCAGTTCCTGCTCCATCGTGCGGCCCGTAAAACCCAGCCACGTCTTGTTGAAGAAGGTAAGCTGCCGGTTCTCGCCGGAGACCCAGATCATCACCGGCGCCGTGTCCGCCATGTTCCGGAAGCGCTCTTCGCTTTCCCGCAACGCGGCCTCCGCGCGCTTGCGCTGCCGCAAAGAACTGGCCTGCCAAAGCACCACGCCGGCGACAAATGACAAGCCGACGGCCAGCCAGATCAGCCATAGCTTACGCCCCTCCGCTTCCATTTCTTCGTAGGACGCCCAGGTATCGTCAAGGCCAAAATACGAGTACTTTGCAATGAGAACCGCCAAGGCGCCGTCTCGAAACATATTGGCGATTTCCTGCTGGATCCGATCGGCCGCCCACGCCGTCTCGAACGTAGAGGCTACCCCGGCCTGCATCCTCATATCCGGGAGGGTTTGTAGGCGAAGGAGCGCCGAAGCGCACTCCGGGGGGCTGTCTCGCAGCTCACTATGCGCCACACGCATTTCGAAGAATCCCGCGGCGACGGCTCCCGTGCACACCTGCGTCATTACGCCATGGCTGGCCAGGGTCTCCACAACCAGCGCTTTCGGAAATCGCTCGTGCAACACCCGGGAGTGTAACGGGATGCCAAACACCGCAATCTTACCCGTGAAGCCGGAACCGACAGGCGGAGTACCCTCCCGGAACAGGAGGACGTAGCTACTGTGCATCCATGGCCGGGCGAAGTGCATGTACTTTCGCCGTTCCGGTAAATCCACGACCAATGGCCAAAGGTCCACCAGGTTATGCCGTAACGACTCTTCGGAGCTTTTCCCTGTTTCCACCCACTCGAGCTTGATTCCGGCCCGCTTCGCCGCTTCTCTCACTGTTTCCACAGTGAGGCCGGCATAACCGTTGGCGGTGCGAGTCTGGAACGGAGGATTGTCCTCAAAGCCGATGCGAAGCGGACGCTGCGGGGGCGTGGGAACGGGACGCGCGAAGTAGTGGAGCGCAAGGAGGCCTGCGATCGCACACGCTGCGACGATCCCGATCATTCGCGCCGAAACCGATGGACGCAATAAATGCATTTTCGGCAACCGAGCCCGTAGATTGGTCTGGACTGTACAATGCTACCTCACTGGTGGTGGTGGCTGATGTTGGTACTAGCTACGGGCGTGATATAAGCGACATTGGGTTGCAGCAACAAATCGGGGAAGCAAGCGTGACAATCAGCTGGGACCAGTGACTGGTCTGTTCACAGATAGCGCCAACTCTACCTTGCCCACTAGTTCGGAAGGCGTAAATGGCTTCTGAATAAAGTCGATCTCCGGTTGGTCAATGCCGTGGAACGCAAGCGCCTCATCCGTATAGCCGGACATATAAAGGATTCTCACCGCGGGACGAATCGATTGCAGACGCTTGGCCAGTTCGCGGCCGTTCATCAGCGGCATGATCACGTCGGTCAGCAAGAGGTGGATCTCGCTATTGCCCTGTTCGATAATCCGCAGCGCTTCATAGCCATCCGTGGCCTCGAGTATCGTGTATCCGAGCTGTTCCAGGGTTTGCTTCACCAACCCGCGAACAGCGGATTCGTCTTCGGCGACTAGAACCGTCGCAGTAGCCGCCGTCTGACGAGGCTGGGCCACGGGACGATCGATCTCGGGTTCCTTTCCGGTCACAGCGGGAAAATAGAGATCGAAAATAGTGCCTTGGCCCGGCTCGCTCCATATATGAATCGTGCCTTGGTTCTGGTGCACGAAGCCATAAACCGTGCTCAGACCCAAGCCGGTCCCTTTCCCGACGCCTTTGGTCGTGAAGAATGGCTCAAAGGCCCGCTCCCGGGTACGATCATCCATGCCGCATCCGGTATCGCTGATCCTCAGGCGGACACATTTCGCGGCGCCGTTCCCGTCGTCCTCGCCCTGCTTTTCGGCTACGTGCGCCATGCCGGTCTCAATCCTGAGCCGGCCTGCATCCGGCATGGCATCGCGCGCGTTAGCCGCCAGATTCATCACTACCTGCTCGAGTTGATGCGGATCCACCTTAATCCAGCTCAGTTCCGGGTCGAGCGCAGTTTCGATGTCGATATGCTCCCCGATGATGCGGCGTAGCAGGCTCCCCATGTTGGCCAGCAGATTATTCACGTTGACCAGCCTGGGTTGAAGCACTTGCCGGCGGCTGATTGCCAACAACTGCCCGGTAAGGACGCTGGCACGATTGGAGGCGCTCAGGATTTGCTCGAGCTTGGCTCGGGTTGGATCCGCGTCGTGAGCGCCATCGAACAGCATCTTGGCATAGCCGCCGATGACGGTCAGCAAGTTATTGAAGTCATGAGCAACGCCCCCCGCCAACCTCCCGATCGCCTCCATTTTCTGGGCTTGGCGGAGTTCTTCTTCTAACTCCCGGTGGGTGGTGACGTCCTCCGCAATTCCCGCCACCCGGTACGTCTTGCCTTCCGGATCACAAACCAGAAATGCACGGTCGTGGATCCATCGCACGGCGCCATCCGGGCGTACGATGCGGTAAGTTTCCTCGACGGGCTCCGCTTTTGTATTCTCGCGGAACGCAACGAAGCGGCCCCGGTCTTCCGCGTGCACGGTTTGTACCAGCCAATCGCGATCTCGATAAGAGGCGACGCTGCAACCCCACACGTTTTCAAAGGAAGGGCTGATGTAAAGCACCTGGCCCGTATCGAGGTCGAGCATCCAGAAAACCTGATCGATGTTTTCCGCCAATTGGCGGAACCGTTCTTCGCTCTGGAGATCGGTGATATCGATGTCGCAACCGATATAGCCCGCGAAAATGCCTTCGGACGCGAAGCGCGGAACGCCACTACACAGAATGGACCGGTACTCGCCGTCGGCCCGGCGTAGCCGGTACTCCGCCTGAAAGTTCTGGCGCGCGTCGAATGCAGAGCGGAAGGTTTCTTCGCAGTTTTGAAGGTCATCGGGATGCACGCCGGCGATCCAGCCGTCGCCCAGTTCCTGCTCCATCGTGCGGCCGGTAAAACTCAGCCAAGTCTTGTTGAAGAAGGTAAGCTGCCGGTTCTCACCGGAGACCCACATCATCACCGGCGCCGTGTCCGCCATGTTCCGGAAGCGCTCTTCGCTTTCCCGCAACGCAGCCTCCGCACGCTTGCGCTGCCGCAAGGAACTGGCCTGCCAAAGCACCAAGCCTGCGACAAATGACAAGCCGACGCCTAGCCAGATCAGCCATTGCCTGCGCTTTTCCGCGTCAATTTGTTCGTAGGACGCCCAGGTATCGTCGAGGCCAAAATACGAGTACTTCGCAATGAGAACCGCCAAGGAGCCATCCCGAAACATGTTGGCGATTTCCTGCTGGATCCGATCGGCCGCCCCCGCCATTTCGAACGTAGAGGCTACCCCCGCCTGCATCCTCATATCCGGGAGCGTCTGTAGGCGAAGGACCGTAGAAGCACACTCCGGGTGGCCCTCTCGCAGCTCACCCTGCACCATACGCATTTCGAAAAATCCCACGGCGGCGGCTCCCGTGCAGACTTGAGTAATGACGCCATGGAGGGCCGGCGTCTCCACGATCTGCGCCTCGGGAAATCGGGCGTGCGCCATGCGAGAGTGTAATGGGAGCTTGAAGACCGCAATCTTGCCCGTGAAACCGGAACCGGCGATCTGAGTACCCTCCCGGAGGAGGAGTACATAGCTACTATGCATCCACGGCCTGGCGAAGTGCATGTACTTTCGCCGGTCCGGTAGATCCACCGCCAATGGCCAAAGGTCGACCAATTTTCGCCGCAACGATTCTTCGGAGCTTTTCCCTGTTTCCACCCACTCGAGCTTGATTCCGGCCCGCTTCGCCGCTTCACTCACTGTTTCCACAGTGAGGCCGGCATAACCGTTGGCGGTACGGGTCTGGATCGGAGGATTGTCCTCAAAGCCGATGCGAAGCGGACGCTGCGGAGGCGCGGGAACGAGAGGCGCGAAGTAGTGGAACGCAAGGAGGGCGGCAAGCCCGCAAGCTGCGACGATCCCGATTATTCGCCCCCAGATCGATGACCGCAGTAAATGCATTTTCGACAACCGATCCCGTAGGTTGGTTGAATTGTTCAATACTACCTCACTGGCGTGGCGACTGAGGATGTCCGAAGCAAAGGGGGTTCAGGGAGGAAATAGCGAATTCTCTCTTGACTTCTGCCGCGTCGATCTCTAAGATCATAGATTATAGATCATCATATGAAAGTCACCTGGCACGGCGTATTCCCCGCCATCACGACGCAATTCCGGCACGATCAGTCGCTCGATCTCGCCGCCACCTCTAAACATTTGAATGCCATGATCGAAGCTGGTATCCACGGCGTGGTCGCGCTTGGGACCGTCGGCGAAAATACCGGGCTCGATTACTCAGAAAAACTCGAAGTGATCCGCGAACTCAAGCAGACAGCGCGCGGACGCATCCCGGTGTTGACCGGGGTGGCCGAGTACACCACGGCCCTGGCTTGCCGTTTTGCGCGCGATGCGGAAAAGGCCGGTGCGGAAGGGCTGATGGCGCTTCCGGGCATGGTCTATAAGTCGGACGAGCGCGAAACGCTGGCGCATTTCCGCGCCATCGCGCACTCGACTGGGCTGCCGATCATGATCTATAACAACCCTGTTTCCTATGGCGTGGATCTGAGACCGGAAGCTTTTATTGAACTCGCCGGACTGCCGAATATCGTGGCGATCAAGGAATCGTCGGAGGACGTGCGGCGGCTGACCGATCTGCGCAATACAGTGGGCAACCGCTTCGTGCTTTTCGGCGGGGTCGACGATCTTATTTTGGAGAGCATCGCGCTGGGAGCGGAGGGATGGATTTCGGGTCTGGTCAATGCGTTCCCCCAAGAAAATCGCGAACTCTGGGACCTCGCTACTTCGGGCCAATGGCAGAAGGCGCTTGAACTCTACCGGTGGTATACTCCGCTTTTACACCTCGATACCAAGGTGAAGCTTGTGCAATATATCAAGCTGGCGATGCAGGAAACCGGTCTGGGCTCGGAACTTACGCGCGCGCCTCGTCTGCCGATCGTGGGCGCTGAACGCGAAGAGATTCTCGGCATTATCCGACGAGCCATCGCGACGCGGCCCACGCTCAGCGCGGTAGCGGTCCAGTGAATCTAGCCGAACACGGATATAACCTCAAACTCGAAGAATTATCGCAACAACTCGGCCGCCGGGCGCCATTGGCGGAACAAATCGCGGACTCCATACGCAACATGATCGTCGCGGGCGATCTGAAACCGGGCGAGCGCATTGTGGAATCGCGCATTGCCCGGGAAATCGGCGTGGGGCAGCCCACGGTGCGCGAGGCGCTGGTGGCTCTGGAACATCAGGGGCTGGTGGTGCGCAAGGCGAATCAGGGCTGCGTGGTTACCGTACTTACTCGCGCGGAAATCTGCCAGTTGATCCGCATCCGCGCCGAACTCGAAACGCTGGCGGTGGAACTGGCGGTGGAGAGCGCGGCGGATGAAGATATCGCCAAGCTGCTGACGATCACCGACAAGATGAAAGCGGCGGCGGGGGCGCGCGATCCGCAGCAATTCTTCCAACTCGATCTGGATTTCCATCAGACGCTGTGGCGGCTCTCGAACAACAGCTTTCTGCCGCGGCTGCTGGAACAGGCGCTGGCGCCGCTGCTGGCGTTTCTGTTTATCCGTAACCTGCGGCGGCATATCGATATCGACATGATGGATTCGGCGCAAGCGCACGTGGATATGGCAGAGGCGATTCTGTCGCGTAACAAGGAAACCGCGCGCCGCGTGGCGCAAGAAAAGCTGATGATGTTCGCGGATCAGCACCTGGCCCTCTATGAATAGCCGCATACACGTTATCGATTCCCATACGGGCGGCGAGCCCACGCGCGTGATTGTTTCGGGCGGCCCGGATCTGGGCAGCGGACCGATTCAGGAACGGCTGGAACGATTCCGCGACCACTTCGACCACATACGCTCGGCGGTGGTGAACGAGCCGCGCGGCAACGACGCCATTGTGGGCGCGCTGCTGTGCGAGCCGCATGACCCGACTTGCCAGGCAGGCGTCATTTTCTTCAATAATGTCGGGTTTCTGAATATGTGCGGGCACGGGACCATCGGGCTGATGGTGACGCTGCAGCACATGGGACGGATCGGCTCCGGCGTGACTCGCATCGACACTAATTGCGGGCCGGTAGAAGCGCACTTGAATTCCAACGGCAGCGTGACGATTCGCAATGTGCCGAGTTACCGGAGCTCGGCGGCGGTGCCGCTGGATGTTCCGGGGTTCGGACGGATTCACGGCGATATCGCGTGGGGCGGCAACTGGTTTTTCCTGATCGGCGACCACGGGCAGAGGCTTTCGATGGACCGCCTGGAGGAGCTCACGGATTACTCGTGGCACGTGCGGCAGGCGCTGGAAGCCAATGGAATCGCGGGCGCGGATGGGCGAGAGATCGATCACATCGAGCTTTTCGGGCCGCCGACGGTTCCGGGCGCGGATAGCAAGAATTTCGTGCTCTGCCCCGGCAAAGCTTACGACCGTTCGCCCTGCGGTACGGGGACCAGCGCCAAGGTGGCGTGCCTGTATGCCGACGGCAAGCTGAAGCCGGGCGAGACTTGGCGGCAGGAGAGCATCGTGGGCAGCGTGTTCGAGGGACAAGTGGCGCTGGAAAACGGCAAGCTTTATCCCGAGATCACCGGCTACGCGTATGTGAATGCCGAAAGTGACCTGATCCTGGACGAAGCGGACCCATTCTGCTTCGGGATTCGCGCCTCATGCGCCCAAGCTACGACGTAGCGATCGCCGGCGGCGGCATCGTGGGCGCATCGTGCGCCGCGGAATGCGCGGAATCCGGCCTTTCGGTATTTGTCGCAGAACCCAACGTGATCGGCGGCGGAGCTACGGCTGCGGGCATGGGCCATCTGGTGGTGATGGACGATTCGCCGGCGCAGATCGCGCTAACCAATTACTCACGCAATTTGTGGATGGAGCTGGCGCCGGATCTTCCGGACGATGTGGAGTATCTGCGCGCGGGTACGCTCTGGGTGGCGGCCGATGCGGAGGAGATGGAAGAAGTCGAGCGCAAGCGCGGCGTCTACGAGAGCATCCACGTTCGGGCAGAAGTGTTGGACGCGAAGGCGCTGGCGGAAGCCGAACCTAATTTAAGGCCGGGATTGGCGGGCGCGCTGCGGGTGCCGGACGATGCGGTGATTTATCCGCCGTGCGCGGCGCGCTACCTATTGGAACGCGCGAGCGCACACGGAGCGGATGTGCTGGTGGGAGCTTACGCGACGCAACTGACGGGCGGCGCGATGCAGCTCAACGATGGCTCGACGGTCTCGGCGGGCATTGTGGTGAATGCGACGGGCGCGTGGGCTCCGGAATTGACGCCGGGCATTGAAGTCCGCAAGCGCAAGGGGCATTTGGTGATCACGGACCGTTATCCGGGATGGGTGCGGCACCAACTGGTGGAGCTTGGCTATCTCAAGAGCGCACATTCGATCAGCACGGATTCGGTGGCGTTCAATGTGCAACCGCGCAAGACGGGGCAGTTACTGATCGGGTCGTCACGGCAATATGGGGCGGCGCATTCTTCGATCGACCAACATATGCTGACGCGCATGCTGGACCGGGCGGTGGAATACATGCCAGGGCTTCTGGGAATTTCAGCGATACGTTCGTGGACCGGATTTCGCGCGGCGACGCCGGATAAGTTGCCGCTGATCGGGCCGACGGAGGCCGATCCGCGGTTGTATCTCGCGACGGGGCACGAAGGGTTGGGTATTACGACGTCACTCGCGACTGGGAAGCTGGTTGCGGATCAGATTATGAAGCGGCCCCCGGCGATTCCGGTGGAGCCGTATCTGCCCGACCGTAAGCATGAGGACGCGCATGCCTGACACGCTGAAACTTTCGGTAGATGGGAAGTCCGTCGAAGTACCTGTGGGCGCGATGGTCTCGGCCGCGGTGGCGATTGCTGGCGCGAGCCGGTTCCGGCGCTCGGTTTCGGGCGAGCCGAGGGCGCCGCTGTGCGGCATGGGGATTTGTTTCGAATGCCGCGTGACTGTGGACGGGCGGGCGCACGCCAAAAGTTGCCAGATTCCGTGCGAAGAGGGCATGGAGGTGCGCACCGATGCCTGATGTAGTGGTGATCGGGGCCGGGCCGGCGGGCCTCGCGGCGGCGGCGCGCGCGGTGGAATCGGGCGCGAGCGTGGCGATGGTAGACGACAATCCGCGGCCGGGCGGGCAGATCTGGCGCGCTTCGTCCTCGCCGAAGCCGTGGCTGCGCGATCGCGTGGAAGTCATTTCGGGCGCGCGTGTTTTTTCGACGCCGGAGGCCGGCGTGCTGGGCCTCGAAAGGCTGCACGACCACCAGGAAATTCAATACAAGAATCTGGTGCTGGCCACGGGCGCGCGGGAGCGGTTCCTTCCCTTCCCTGGATGGACGCTGCCGAACGTGATGGGCGCGGGCGGATTGCAGGCGCTGGCGAAATCGGGATTGCCGGTGGCGGGGAAGAAGATTATTGTCGCGGGGAGCGGCCCGCTGCTGCTGGCGGTGGCGAAATACATGCGCGACCACGGGGCCGATTTGCGGTTGATCGCCGAACAGGCGGATCAAGCGGCGCTGGTGCGCTTCGGGCTGGGGTTGATTTCGACGCCTGGAAAGCTGATCCAGGCGATTGGATTCCGCGCGGGGCTGCTGGGCGTCCGTTATCTGACTTCGTGTTGGCCGGTGGCGGCGGCGGGAGTGGAGAAGCTGGCGTCGGTGACTCTGACGCGTCACGGAAAAACATGGAGCGAACCGTGCGACTATCTGGCGTGCGGGTTCGGGCTGGTTCCGAATCTAGAACTGGCTTCGCTGCTGGGCTGCGCGGTGAACGCGGCGGGCGCGGTGGTGGACGAATATCAGCAGAGCTCGGTTCCGGGCGTGTATTGCGCGGGCGAGATCACGGGCATCGGCGGGTTGGATCTGGCGCTGGCCGAAGGGCAGATTGCGGGATACGCGGCGGCGGGAAATCGCGAGGCCGCGCGCAAATTGCTGGCGGCGCGCGACTCACACCGGCGGTTCGCGGATGCGCTGGAGCGGGCGTTCACACCGCGCGCGGAATTGCGCGCGCTGGCGCAAGACAATACGCTGGTGTGCCGGTGCGAGGATGTGCCGCTGGGGCGCGCGCGGCAGTGCGCGAACTGGCGTGAAGCCAAACTGCACACGCGCTGCGGCATGGGGCCTTGCCAGGGACGGGTCTGCGGGCCGGCGTTAGAATTTCTGCTGGGATGGAAGCCGGAATCGGTGCGGCCTCCGGTGCTGGCGGCGCGCATCGCAAGCCTGAAGCTGGATTAGGCGAGATGATAGGCTGGTTGGCGTGATGTGCCGCCCGCTTGGCGCGCTCGTAGCCGCCGCACTACTTCTATCCGCGCAAGACACCCTCGACACGCGCGAGGTTACGGTCACGAGCGGGCCGTATGCACTACGGTTGCCAACGACGTTCCGGACCGACACGCGCCTGGTGGAAGCGCCGGTGGTGGTGCGCAACATGAAGGGCGATGCTGTTGGCGGCTTGCGGCGCGAAGATTTCGAAATTCGCGATCAGGGAAAAAAGCGGGACATCAGCTCATTCGCGGTGGAAGTGGCGGAGCGCAGCGCGGCCGGCGGAAAGACTGCCGCGGCGGCGGCACCATCGCAGACAGCGCCGGGCGCGGCCAAGGTGCGCACCCGCTGGATCGCGCTGCTCTTCGACGACCTGAATTCCAATGCGGCGGATTTGCTGAACGCGCGAAGTGCGGCGCTGCGCTTCATGAAGGAAGGGTTGCAACCTGGGAACCAGGTTTCGGTCTTCACCACTTATGGCCGGCAAATGGTTCCGTTCACAACCGACACGGGGCAGATCACGGCGGCACTCAACAAGCTGGCGCCGCATCCGATGAAGACCGGCGTCAACGGATGCCCCACGATTTCGACTTACGAAGCGTATCTGATCGCTAACAATCTCGACCAGACTGTTTTTGAGAATAAGGTGGATGAAGCGCGACGCTGCAGCGGCACGCCGCCGGCGCCGCAGAGGCGCGGGAAGTCGAGCTCGGTGTCGGACAGCACTCCGGATGCGATCGTGCAGCAGGTAATGGGAATGTCGCGCTCTATCTGGGAACAGACGGCGCTGATTTCGCGAAACACGCTGGAAGAAGTGCGAGAGATCGTGACCTATCTCGGGCAATATCAGGGCGAGCGGCTGCTGATCTGCGCTTCGGGCGGATTTCTTTCGGGCACCCTGGAGACGGAGCAGGACGAACTGATTAATCGCGCACTGCATTCCGGCGTGATTATCGATTCGCTGGACGCCAAGGGACTTTATGTGCAGGACGCGCCGCAGATGACGATGGGAGCCAGCGCGCGATCGATCACCGTGCAACAGGGCATGGGCGTCCGTCCGCAGGAATCGGCTAACGACGCACTTGCGGTGATGGCTTACGGCACGGGCGGCATTTTCTTCCACAACAATAACGATCTGACTTTGGGCCTGCGCGAGATGATGGCGCCGGCGACGACTTACCTGCTGGGTTTTGCTCCGGATGCCGCAAGCGACGGCAAATATCACCGGCTCAAAGTGCGCGTCACGACGCCAGGGCACTATGACGTTCAGGCGCGGCCGGGGTACGTCGCGGTTGCGCCGACAGCAGCGGTTGAGACGCCTCGGCGAAAGATCGACGAAGTGGTGCTGGCGTCGGACGCGCGTGCGGATGCGCCGGCGAGCATCGCATCTTCGATTCAGACGGGCGCGGATGGCGTGAAATCGGCGGCGGCCACGCTGCATATCGATCTCAAGCACATGACATTCCGAGAGCTGTTTGGGAGGCGCGATCAGAAGATTGTCTTCGTCGCCGTCTTGACGGATCAGCAGGGGAATTACGTTACCGGCAAGGAATATACGATCGATCTGGCGCTGAAACAAGAAACCTACGAGAAATCGCTGGAGGGCGGTTTCAACGCCACGGCGTTCTTGCAGGCGCCGAAGGGCAAATATCGGCTGCGGGGAGTGGCTGAGGTGGGCTCAGGCGCGATTACGGCGACCACGTTGGAAGTGGAGATTCCGTAGTAAGGTTAACCGGCTCACGCACCAAACGCGCGCATCTCGCCGCGTAATTGTTCCATCACGTCACCCAAGGCCGCCAGGGATTCCGAACACTTTTCGAATTCACGGGCGCGGGCGTCGGATTCGATTCGCCGGAACGTGGATGCAGCCGCGTTGGCGCCTACATTGGCGCAGGCGCCTTTCGAATAATGAGCGAGGCGGGCGCATTGATCGGCATCGGCCGCTTGGACGGCTGCCGCGAGTTTGGCGATCTGGGCGACGGTATCGTTCCACAGCGCGCCCAGCAGTTCACGGATGAGTTCCTGGTCGCCCATGGTGACATCGCGCAACTGTTCGTGATCGAGCGCGGGAGTTTGGTGGAGGACGGGCACAGTCTTATTTTGGTTGGGGACGCGGCGGTTGGGCCATAGGAACGAGCGCTTAGGCGGCGGGGGGAAAATCACCGGGGCCGAGCGTCGCCCAATTGGAACCAGGTTCGCAACACGCGTCCGGCCGAACTCACGAGCGCACTAGGGCCCCAGCCCATAAAGCGGACATCGGTAAGCGAGACTAACTTTGCATTTTCCGGCTCTTCCGCGGGCACGGCCGACCAGAGCGGGAACTCGGCGAAGCGCAACATGACCTGGAACGGCTCGGTTGGTTTGGCGACGAGCATCGCGGGGGCGGACTCGGGTTTGTGCAGAATGCGGGCGCGGTCGGGATCGAAGGGCTGCGCGAGGTTCATCTCCGAAAGCGAATAGAAGTCGCTGGTCTCGACGATTCCGCGCCAGCGCAACGGATTCACGGTGGGAACCGCCGCGACGAGGAGAGGCGTTTCGTTCTGATAGATGCGGCTCTGCAGCTCGCCGATGGCGCGGGCGTGCAACACGCCGCGGGCGCCATCGTAGAGCAGCACGAAGACGAGCGCGAAGATGGGCCAACCGCGGCCGGGATAGCGCCGCCGCGCGCTGCCCGATGTGATCTCCGAACCCACCAGCCGGGCGAGAAACGGGGCGGCGAGAGCCAGGAGGAATACGGCCCAGACCCAGGGGTCGATGACTCCGGTCCATTCGAGACGGTAATAATCGGGCGAGAACGGCAACAGCAAGCGGATGCCGTAGCCATTGGTGTAATCGAGCAGTAAGTGCGACGCGACGCCGATCATTGCCGCCGCGAAGGCGCCGACCCAGCGCACCGGCTTCCGGGAAATCAGACGCACCAACGCCACGCAGAGCAGGGCCATGACGGGCATGGCGAGGATGGAATGCGTCAGGTGGCGGTGATAGTGGAGATAGCCGACGGAACCGCCGATGGCGCTGACGACGTCGATATCCGGCGCGTTGGCGGCGAGGATGAGGATCGCGGTGGCCTGCGGCGTCCAGCGGTTCAATCCGGCGCGGCTCAGGAATAGCCCGACGGCCGAGTGCGTGAGATTGTCCATGGGGCTAGAGGAGCTTGCAGCGCGCCGGCGCGCCGCCGAATAAGCGAGGCATGCAGTATTCAGTGTGCCATTTCCGGGAAGCGCGCCGTCATGCGGTTTCGACCGGGACGGTGTTACTTCTTCTTTTTCTTGGGAATCTTTGCGCCGGCTTTGCGGGCTTCGCTGAGCGCGATGGCGACGGCCTGCTTGCGGCTGGTGACTTTCTTGCCGCTACCGGATTTGAGGGCGCCCTGCTTCTTTTCACGCATGACTTTTGCGATCTTGGTCTTGCCCTTCGCGCTTGCGGACGATGTTTTCTTTTTGGGTGACGCTTTCTTCTTGGCTGCCATTTTTATCCTCCTGTCAGAGTATTGAGCGCTACTTTGCTCTCGAACTTCACCTGCTGCACCGTGCACTGGCGCGGCGATTTGTCGGGGCGCCAGCGCAGGAGCTTGGTTCCGTGGCGGAAGCGCTCGCCGGTGAAATGATCGTATTGAACTTCGACCACCAACTCGGGGCGCAACGGCTGCCATTCGGCGGAACGTTCGGTGCTCCATCGGCTGGGTCCGCCGGGCGCGCGTCCAGTGAAGCCGGGCGGTTCGATGAGCGCTTGCAATTTCTTCGTCAGCGCCGGACGTTCGGCGGACGGCATGGAAGAAGTGAAGCCGACGTGGTTCAGAATGCCGCCATCGTAAAGGCCGAGGAGCAGCGAGCCGACGGTTCGCTTGCCGGTGGCATAGCGAAACCCGCCGACGACGCAATCGGCGGAGCGAATGGTCTTGATCTTGAGCATGGCGCGCTCGCCGGAGAGATACGGTTGGCCGATGCGCTTGGCTACGATGCCATCGAGGCGGCCAAGCGTCTTTTGTTGCCAGCCGCGCGCGACGCTGGCGCTGCGGGTGACGCGCGACAGCTCGATGATGGGATTGCCATGCAGGAATTTGGCGTAAAACTTTTCCAGCGCTTCGCGGCGTTCTTGCAGCGGCTTCGCGAGCAGGGACTCGCCCTTTTCGTTGGCCAGCAAATCGAAGACGACGAAGCGCGCGGGGGTGGTTTCCGACAGCATCTTTACGCGGCTGGCGGCGGGATGGATGCGCTGCAGCAGATCGTCAAACGACAAGCCGCCTTTCACCGGCACGATGAGCTCGCCATCTAACACGAACTTACTCGCACTTACTTCGAGCAGTGCCGCGACAATCTCCGGGAAATAGCGGGTGAGCGATTGGCTCGATTTCGATTGCAACTCCACAGAGCGCCCGCTGCGCAGGGCGATGCAGCGGAAGCCATCCCACTTGGGCTCATATTGCCACTCGGGGCCCTCTGGGAGGTCGCTTGCGATCTTAGCTTCCATAGGAGCGAAGGGAAGCGCGATGGGAAATTTCACAGGAACCGCTCCAGTTTCACGCGGCCTTTTTGCAGAAGCATCGGGCGGAAGAGATCGCCCACTTGTTGAATGCGGGCGGGCATGTTGTCCAGCCGGAAATCTTCCATCTTGATTCCGCGCTCCACTTCTTCCCAAGTGACTGGCGCGGAAACGGTGGCGCGCGGCTTGGGGCGCACGGAATAAACGGATGCCAGAGTTCGTCCCCAGGCGTTCTGGTTGTAATCGACCAGCACGCGATTTTCGGGACGCTTGGCCACTCGGTATTCGGCGGTAATGACCGATGCATGCTTCGCCTCGATTTCCTTGGCGAACGCCTTGGCGAAGGTCCAAACCTGCTTTTGCAACGGTCCGCGCACGATGGGCACATAAATATGGATGCCGCGCGAACCGGTGGTCTTGGGATAACTCGAGATCTTTCGTTCCGCGAGCGCGTCGCGGACGATGAGCGCGGCTTTGCGCACCTGATCAAAGCCCGCGCCGGGCGTGGGATCGAGATCGAAGTGAAGGTAATCGGGGCGATCCACATCATCGCAGCGGGCGTACCAGGGATTCAGATCGATGCAACCAAGGTTGATGACCCAGAGGAGGCCGGCGAGGTCTTGGATGACCGGGAAATCGACCAGGTTGGCGGAAGGGTGCTGGATGGAGCAAATGGGAATCCACTCAGGGCGCGAATCGGGGGCGCGTTTCTGAAAGAAGAAGTCTCCGAATGCGCCGTTGGGGTAGCGCTTCATCACCATGGCGCGATCCGCGAGGTGCGGGAGAAGCACGGGCGCGATATTGGCGTAATACTGCAGCAGATCGCGCTTGGCGATGGCGTCGTCTGGCCAGAAGAGTTTTTGCAGGTTGGTGAGCTTCACGGTTTCGGCATCGAGCTGGATTTCGATGGCGGCGGTTCCGGTGGGGATGTCGAGGGGGCCGCGAGATCTCGTCTTCAGCATCACACCAGGATGACTCATCCCGAATAGCCCGCACATGACTCGCCATTTGGAGGATGCTTGCGTGCGGAAGCGCGCCTTCGCCGATTGGCGTTGCGTGGCGCCGGTTGTACAAAACGTGCCGTTTTGCCACGTAGCAAGTTGAGGCGCCGAGAGTTATCAACATGATGCGCGTGGCGATAGGAATGCTTTTGTGGACGACCGATGAAGACCGAGCGGATTGCCGCGGTTGTTTTGTTGATCGTCAGCGCCTCTGCGCAGATTCCGGAAGAACTCAAGCGGCAGTTCGATGAAGCCGAGCGGCGAATCGTGCGGCTGCGGCCAACGGCATTTCGCGAACTGCCCGGGGGAGTGGTTCGCGAGCTACAACGGCGAGGCTGCACGATTCCGCAGGACGCTTTCACCAAGAAACCGGCCAATGTCATTCGCGGAGAATTCGCGAAGCCGGGCCAGACGGACTGGGCAGCGCTGTGTTCGATCCACGGCGCTTCGACGATTCTGGTTTTCTGGAACGGCTCGGCCAAGAATCCGGCCGCGATTGCGCCCATGGAAGACCGGAATTTTCTGCAAGGCATTACGGCCACCGAGATCGGCTATTCCAGGGGAATCGCGGCCGCCGGAAAGGACTTTATTATGGGTCACTATCGGGCTTACGGCGGCCCAACGCCGCCGCCGATCGACCACCAAGGTATCGACGATGCTTTCCTCGAGAAGGCGTCAGTGACCTGGTACTGCTATGACGGTAAGTGGTTGAAGTTAAGCGGGGCGGACTAAGTTCTAACGCGATTGTGTATGTTTTTCGCCATTCGCGCGCAGTTTCTTCCCATGACTCAAGTTTTTTCCCTAGTCATCTGATATGATCCTGGACAACTAGAGGGTCCAACTCGCGGCGCGGCGGCACGCGAAACCGTTGCGGTTTTTTTTACGCGAGAACCTGCACGGTTAATGCGATGGACGAGCCCAAGAGCGAACCCCCCGAGATTTCCCAGGAACCTCTCCAAAAAGAAAAAACCCGCGATGAAGACCTGATGGTGGTGGGCGTCGGAGCGTCAGCCGGAGGCTTGGAAGCCTTCACGGAACTGCTGCGCTATTTGCCGCCCACTACCGGCATGGCCTTCGTTTTCGTGCAACATCTCGATCCGCATCACGAAAGCGCGCTACCTGAGTTGCTCGCCGGCCGCACGCGCATGCAGGTAATCCAGGTGCACGGCGACACGGTCATGGAGCCCGACCACATCTACGTGATCCCGCCGAATACGCAGATGCTGATACGGAATCGGGTTCTGACGCTCGAGGCGCGGCCCGCGTCGACGGAAAGGTTTACGCCGATCGACGCTTTCTTCGAATCGCTGGCGAAGGAATTTCGCTTCAGCGCGGTGGGCGTTGTGCTCTCGGGCGCCGCTACCGATGGGACGCTCGGGCTGAAGATCATCAAGGCCGAAGGCGGCATTACGTTCGCGCAAAATCAGACCGCCAAGTTCGACAGCATGCCGCGCAGCGCTGTCGCGGCCGGCGCCGTGGATTTCGTTCTTTCTCCCCGCCGCATCGCCGAGGAACTGGTTGCGATCGGACAGCGCACGCTGCACCTGGACCGGGCCGAAACGGAGTCTCTTTCCGACGGGGCCACGCTGCATCGCCTGCTCATGCTGCTGCGCCACAAGACAGGCGTCGATTTCACGCAGTACAAGCAGCCCACCATCTTCCGCCGCCTGAACCGGCGGATGATTCTGCGCAAGGCGAGCGGCATCGATGCCTATTTCGAGATTCTGAAGAACGAGCCCCAGGAAACCAAGACTCTGTTCGACGATCTGCTGATCAACGTCACGGATTTTTTTCGCGATCCGGAGGTATTCCAATCGGCCAAGGATCTCGCCTTCCCGACCATCATTCGCGAACATAAGCGCCCGGAGCCCCTCCGCGTCTGGATTCCGGGCTGTTCGACGGGCGAGGAAGTTTATTCGATTGCGATCGCGCTGGTCGAATATCTGGAGTCGCAGGACCTGAATTGCGCCGTCCAGATATTCGGAACCGATGTCAGCGAAACGGTGATCGGGCGAGCGCGCGCCGGCATCTACGACGAAAGCTCCGTCGCCAATGTGTCGCCGGAGCGCTTGCGCCGCTTCTTCGTACGCACGGATTCGGGTTACCAGATCAGCCCGGCTATCCGTGAGATGTGCATCTTTTCGCGGCACAACGTGTGCATGGACCCACCGCTTTCGCGCATGGATTTGGTGAGCTGCCGCAATCTTCTGATCTATCTCTCGCCTTCCCTGCAGCGCCGCATCATCGCCACTTTCGGCTATGCGCTGCAACCCAACGGCTGCCTGATTCTGGGCTCTTCGGAAACCCTGGGGAGTCTTTCCGAGCATTTCATCACTCTGGATGAGCCGCGCAAAATTTATCGCAAGAAAACCAACCTGGCGCAAAGCGTTTTTGCTCTCTCCGACATTGCCCGCGATTACGGAAACGATTACGCCTCATACCTCGCCGCGCCCGCAACCGATCGTTCGCCGATAGCCACCCAAGCGGCGGCTTCCCCCAAAGCAGTCGTGCTGTCGCAATACGGGCCGGCGGGCGTCCTGGTGGACGAGAGCCTGCGCATCGTGGAATGCCGCGGCCCGGTAGGCGAGTACCTCGATCTGGCGGCTAACGGGATCTCGGGCGGACTGATGGACGCGTTACGCCCGGAATTGCGCGCTTCCCTGAGCACAGCGATCGAACAGGCAGGGCGCGGGGATGTGGCGGTGGTGGCCGAAAACATTCCCGGTCTGCCCAACGGGCCGCAGACGCCATCCGTCGCGATGACGGTTGTGCCCGCCTCCATGACAGGCATGCCGCACCATTTCCTCATCCTGTTCGGGCGCGCCGGCGAAAGGAACGGCGCTCTACCGCCGATGGAGTTCGGTTGGGAAGCGGCGCCGAGCCCGGCTTACGCCTCGGCGGAACAGGAAAACGCGCAACTCAAACAGGAGCTAAAGACGACGCGCGAATATTTGCAATCGGTGGTGGAGGAGCTTCGTTCCGCCAACGAGGAAGCGCAGTCGGCCAACGAGGAACTGCAGAGCACCAACGAGGAGATTCAGACCTCTAAGGAAGAACTGCAGTCTTCCAATGAAGAACTGAGCACCATCAACGCGGAAATGCAGAGCCGCAATGCGGACCTGGCGCAGATCAACAACGACCTGCTGAACCTGCTCGGCTCGATGAACATGCCGATCGTGATGACGAGCAGCGATCTGCGCATCCGCCGCTTCACGCCCTCGGCGGAAAAGGTGCTGCGGCTAATACCGGCGGATGTCGGGCGCCCGATCGCGGATCTCAAACCGCGCATTAACGTGCCCAATCTGGAAGAGATTCTGCAACAGGTGCTGGAAACGTTACAGCCCTACGAGCAGGAAGTGCGCGATCAGGAAGACCGCCGCTACCTGTTGCGCGTGCGGCCCTACCGGACGGCGGATAATCGCATCGACGGCGCCGTGCTGCAGATGCTCGACGTGAGCGAACTCCACCGAAGCCTGCAGGAGGTGAAGCAGGCTCGCGACTACGCGGAAGCGATCGTCAATACGGTGCGCCAGCCTCTGGCGGTGCTCGACGACACGCTGGCGGTGCAGCAGGCCAATCACGCGTTTTACGAGGTCACTCCGACAGCGGTCTTAGGCCAATCCATCTTCGAGGTGGGGCGCGGCCGCTTCGACACGCCGGCGGTGCGCGCCATGCTGCAGCGCCTGGTGGAAGGCGCCGTGGAAGGTCCGACGCTGAAATCGAATACAAAACCGAGCCGGGAGAAATGCGCTTTCTCTTGCTGAATGCGCGCCGCCTGCCGGGGCCCGGGGGCAAGCGTTTCGCGTTGCTGGCGTTTGAGGATATTACCGAAAGCAAGCGGGCGGGCGAAGCGCGATATCGACGGCTTTTCGAATCGGCCCGCGACGGAATTCTACTGATCAACGCCGATTCGGGCGAGATTGTGGATCTCAACCCGTTCACCGAACAGCTTCTGGGCTACGGTCACGAGGAACTGGCGGGCTCGAAGATCTGGGATTCGGCGCCGTTCGGCGCCGTCCCGCAGATGCGATCGGCAGTGGAGCAGATTCGCGATCGCGGCATGCAGCGCTTTGACGACCTGACGCTGCGGACGAAGACGGGAAGCGAACTGCATGCCGAGGTCATCGCCAACGCTTATATGGAAGGCGACAGCCGCGCCATCCAATTCAACATCCGCGACGTGACCGAACGCAAGAAATTCGCGCGCGAACTGCAGGAGACGCAGAAACTCGAAGGGCTGGGCCTGCTGGCGGGCGGCATTGCGCACGATTTCAATAATCTGCTGACGGGCGTGCTGGGCAACGCGAGCCTCGCCTTTTCCGAACTGGAGCCCGACCAACCCGCGCGAGCACGCTTGCGCGAGATCATGCAGGCCAGCGAACGCGCCGCATTTCTGACACGCCAGATGCTAGCCTACGCGGGACGCGGCCGCTTCATTGTGGAACCGACGGATCTCAACGGACTCATTCATGAGATGACGACGCTCGTGCGCACCTCGATCCCGAAATCGGTGGAGGTGACGCTTGACCTGGCGTCTAATCTTCCGGTGGTGGAGGCCGACGTCTCGCAGATGCAGCAGGTGGTGATGAATCTGGTGATCAACGCCGCCGAAGCGATCGGCGAAAACGCCACGGGCAAAGTGGCAATCCGCACCGGCACCCGCGAGATTAGCGCCGCGGAAGCCGCGGATTTGTTCCGTCCGCATCCAGGCATGGCCGGCCCTTACGTGGAGGTGGAAGTCACCGACACCGGCGCCGGCATGGATGAAACGACGAAGGCCCGCATCTTCGACCCGTTTTTCACTACGAAATTCACGGGACGCGGCTTGGGCCTGGCCGCCGTTCTGGGAATCGTCAAAGCGCACGGGGGCGTGATCCACGTCTATAGCACTCCCGGGCAGGGCGCCACGTTCGTAATTCTGCTTCCGGCCAAAGGCGCGCGGGCGGTGGCGCCGAACGGGCGAGTTCCGGGCGACAGGTCCATCCCGGCCGGCTCCACCGTGCTGATTGTGGATGACGAAGACACGGTGAGGAGGCTCGCCGAGAAAGTGCTTAAACGCGCCGGCATGAACGTCTATGTGGCGGAAAACGGCGCCGAGGGAGTGGAAGTATTTCGCAAACACCACGGCATTTTTTCCATAGTGCTGCTGGATCTGATGATGCCCGTGATGGGGGGCGAAGACGCGCTACTCCAGATGCAGGGTATTGACCCGAGCATTCCCATCATTCTTTCGAGCGGATTCGACGAATGGGAGGCGGCGCGGCGGTTCCCGCAATCGAAGCCCGCGCGTTTTCTCCAAAAACCGTATACCGCCGAGCGCCTTTTCGCGGCGGTAGCCGCAACTTTGGCCACCGCCAAGGCGAAACCAGCCGTCTAAAGAACCCCGTTGCTGTTGGCCGCGGCGTTGGCCGCGCCGTTGACTCCGGCAGGGCTGCGCGAGGGAGCGCCGGTGAGGAAATCCTTGAGCGTGAGCAGCGCGAAATGATATTTCCGGTGCGCCGCCATCTCTGCCTGGTGAAGCCGCGCAGCTCCGGTCATGCCATCCGGGTTAGTGACTTCCAGATCTTCGCGTTCGACCAGGAAGAGGCGGTAGGTTTCCATTGCCTTGACATATTCGGCCTGGGCCTCTTCCACCTGGTTTGCCAGCCCTTGCATAGTCTGCCCGGTTCCGGCCTGGCCGTAAATATCGACGTGGCCATTCTGAATGGCATAGCGAGTTAGCCCCGCGATGTCATGGACGTTCAGTTTGTCCATAATTCGCATGCGGTGGCAAGCCGCTGTCTTGGGCGCGATTTTGAGGATTGAGGCGATCTCTTTGGTTGAAGAACCGCCGGCCACCAAGCGCAGTACTTCGATTTCCCGCGTAGTGAGATTGGCGGCGTGATCGGGGACCCTCTGGGGGTAATTCATCTATAGCCTCTCCAAATCGAGTTGGTTGAATTTATGGCGCTCGCGATCCTGGCATCGGCCATGGTTGAACCGAACCAGACGGACGCGCCGAGTGTAGGGCACGCACATCGCCAATGTACGTTTCGGTAACAAACAAGATGAGCGGTTGACGCCGAAAATCCGGCAGTCATTAGACTGAAATGAAGGGGGCCGCTCGATGCCAACGACGCCGGAATGGACGGATCTCGGGTTACGGCTGCTAGGCGCGTTGGTGGCCGGATTTGCGATCGGCATGGATCGCGGCGAGCATGGGCGGCCGGCCGGCATAAGAACGACGATGCTGGTTTCGCTGGCGGCGTGCGTCGCGATGATGCAGGCCAATATCCTGCTGCCAACGGCGGGCAAGCAGGCGGATTCCTTCGGGGTTCTGGATCTGATGCGATTGCCGCTGGGCATCCTAACCGGGATGGGTTTTATCGGCGCCGGGGCGATTCTGCGGCGCGACAACCTGGTGATCGGCGTGACGACGGCGGCCACGCTCTGGTTTGTCACGGTCATCGGCTTATGTTTCGGCGGCGGCCAGATGACGCTGGGATGGGTTTCGACTGCGCTGGCATTTTTCATTCTCGCGGGCGTAAGGTGGATCGAGTTACGCACGAAGCGCGACCAACGCGTCAAGCTGGCGGTAGTCACGCAGGAACCGGGGCCGAGCGACGAAGACATCCGATCGCTGGTGCAAGCCGAAGGGTTCAAGATCGATGCCTATTCGGTGGTGTACCAACCGGACGGGCCAAGCCGGGCGGCGACTTATACGCTGCACCGCCGCGGGCTTCCTTCGGAGACCAAACCGCCACTTGCGGTAAATGCGCTGGCGGGCCGGCCGGGCGTGGCGCGCGTGGCCTGGACGCCCCAGTAGAGACTGTTTTGGGCAGCCTGACATAGTCGGGATCTCCCAATCACACCGGACAAACTACGATAGCCATCAAGCCATAAGATAAATCGTGCGGCGCGGCCTTAGTTGATATAATTTCATGCTTACCGGATTGTGTCTGTGAGTGCAAATCCGTCTGGCGGAGGACAATCCATGCCGGTTTCGATCGAACAGCTCAAGGGCTCATTTCGCGGAGAACTTATTCAGGCCGGGGACGCCGCCTACGATTCCGCGCGCAAAGTCTACAACGGGATGATCGACAAACGGCCGCAATTGATCGCGCGCTGCGTGGATGCAGCCGACGTGATGGCGGCGGTGAATTTCGGGCGCGAAAACGGCCTACTGACGGCGATTCGCGGCGGCGGCCATAACGGCGCCGGCTTGGGGACTTGCGACGGCGGACTGGTGATCGATCTTTCGAAAATGCGGGGCGTGCGCGTCGACCCGGGGGAACGCACGGTTCGCGCCGAGGGCGGTTGCCTATGGGGAGATGTGGACCATGCGACGCACGCGTTTGGCATGGCGACCCCGTGCGGTTTCATTTCCACGACCGGCGTAGCGGGGCTGACGCTGGGCGGCGGCATTGGTTACCTATCGCGGCAGTACGGCCTGACCATCGACAATCTGCTTTCGGTGGACGTAGTGCTGGCCGATGGAAACTTTGTGACGGCGGACGCCAGTAACTACCCCGATCTCTTCTGGGCGGTGCGCGGTGGCGGCGGAAACTTCGGCGTAATAACTTCATTTGAGTTTCGATTGCATCCAGTGAGCATGGTGAATTTCGGACCCACGTTCTGGCCGGTAGAGCAGGCGGCGGATGTGCTCAAGGCGTATCGCAAGTTCATCCTGACGGCGCCTGAAGACGTGAGCGGCTTCTTTGCGTTTATGGTGGTGCCGCCCGCGCCCATGTTCCCCGAGCAGTTGCACCTGAAGACCGTGTGCGCGATTGTGTGGTGCGGCACCGGTTCGCCAGAACATACGGATGAAGCGACGAAGCCTATGCGCACGCTGGGCACGCCGCTGCTGGACCAGGTGGGGCCGGCACCTTTCCCGGTGGTGCAAAGCCTGTTCGACGGGCTCTTCGTGCCCGGTCTGCAGTGGTACTGGCGAGCGGACAATTTCACCGAACTGAGCGACGAGGCCATTGCGCGTCATGTGGAGCACGGTTCCAAGCTGCCGAACATGCTTTCGACGATGCACCTTTATCCGGTCAATGGCGCGGCGCAGCGCGTGGGCAAAACCGAAACGGCCTACAGTTTCCGCGAAGCGCTGTTTGCCGAGGTGATCGTGGGCGTAGACCCGGACCCCGCCAACGCCGGCTTGATTACCGACTGGTGCAAGTCGTATTGGGAGGCGCTGCATCCGTACTCGGCGGGCGGCGCGTATGTCAATTTCATGATGGAAGAAGGTCAGGAACGCGTTGCGGGTAGTTATCGCGAGAACTACCCACGGCTAGCCGCGATTAAGAAAAAGTACGACCCGAGTAACTTCTTCCGGGTGAACCAGAATATTTTGCCGGTCTAGTTGGGACGGTTGGGCACTGCTTGCCGCAGCCTCAGTTAGGGAGTCATAAAGCTGGCAGTCGCCGGCATGGTTCCGTCAGTCTGCGCTGAAACAGTGACGGTGGTAGCTGCAGGGAACTGCACGTTTGCCAGACTGACCTGAGGCTCAAGCGCTGTCGCTCCCGCGGGAATGGTCACATCCGGCAGCGAAGTTGTTGTGCCCATGACCGCCAGCGACAAGTGAACGACGGCCCCGCCGGCGGGAGCCGGTCCACTGAGCGTGATGATGATCGTCAGTATATCCACCGCTACGGCCGCCACTAACGCCACAACCGATACGGGTGACACCGGCGGGGTCATAACGGCCTGATCTTCCTGGTGTTCCCAGGTGTCGCCCAATAAGACATTGCCGGCCGCGGTAGTTCCCCCGAAGATGACGACGCGGCTGCGGGCGGTATCGAACACCATGCCGTGGTCGGAACGTGCGCCAGGCCCGATATCCTGACGCTGACTCCATAACTTGCCGTCGAATTCCCAGGTGTCGCCGAAAAGGCTGGAGGCGTCGGCGCCGCCGAACAGAACCGTGGCGTCGCCCATCCATGTCATCGCAGCAGCCCTGCGCGGCGGGGGGCCGAACTGGGCTATCTGCACCCATGCATTGCCGTCCCATGCCCAAGTGTCACCAAGGACGGAGTCATCCGAGCCGACCCCTCCAAACAATGTCACGCGCGTATTGGCGGCATCGTAAGACATGGCGTGCACGCTGCGCGGCGACGGCCCGGCGTCTTCCACCTTCGTCCAATCCTGGCCATCGAATTCCCAAGTGTCTTGTAAAAATCCAGATGCGTCGACCCCTCCGAATAAGACGGAGTTGTTCCGGGTTGCATCGAACGCCATAGCGTGGGCGGCCCGGGCGCTCGGACCAGAGTTTGAAAGCTGGGTCCAATCCTGGCCATCCCACTGCCAGGAATCTCCCAGAGAGACCGTATTAGGGTCGACGCTTGGATTACCGCCGAACAGAAATGTGACCTGCCGGGCGCTGTCGTAAACCATAGCGTGGTGTACCCGCGCAGGAGGACCAAAGGTGTCGACTTGAGTCCAATAGGATCCGTCCCACTCCCAGGTGTCGCCTAATGCGGCGGCCCCTGCGGCGGCGGTCCGACCGCCGAATAAGACGACGCGGCCGCGTTTGGAATCGTAGGCCATGGCGTGATCCAGGCGAGGGCTGGGACCGAAATTCGATCGCTGCGTCCAAAGAAACTTAGCCAAGAGTCCTCCAGGGGATAGGTGAGAGCTTACGGGGCCTGAGCGGTCATTATATACCGTGACTAAGTACGGGCGGCTAAAGCCGCCTGCGGACTGAAGTCCGCTCCACTAACTTAAAGCGGCGGCGGTGAGCGCAGGTTGCGCACCTCGTTCGACAGTTAGCGCACCGGCGACGGCTTTGCCGTATGCGGTGTGCGGAGAGCCGCCGGCCCGAAAGAGACTGACCATGCCCCAGGGCTCGTCGAAGCGGGTTTTACTCGCTTTGACCATGGATGCCAGTTTCCTTTGCAGGGCGCCGGTCTTCTTTTTGAATTCGTCGGATTTGAAAAGACCTGCGGGGTCGGCATCGCCGACAAATTCGCGTACCTGCGCCAGCATCGCGCCGCCGCCACCCATGGTCTCGGCCCACTGAGTGATCACATAGACATCGCCGATCAGATACCCGACGCGGACATCGGCGGTGCTCAGCCCCACAAGCGGCCCGAGATTGACGTTGGCGCCGATGGCGAGCGCTTGGGGCCAGAGGGCGTCATCCAAGATCCGATCGCGGAGCTTGTCGATCTCCTGATGTTGCAAGTCGAGGAGCGCGCGCATCGCAAGACGGCCGATTTCCAGATAGTCGCGTTGGGGACGGAGCTTGCCCTGAGCGTCGAAAAACATCGCGAGGCAATCGGCATCGCCGAACGATGTGCGCAACACGCAGGTGGACAGGCCACCATCGGTGAATTTGGCGAGGAACCCGGCTTTGTCTTCCGGTGCGATGAGACCGAGCGCGACGAACCAGTTGAGATAGTCACCCATGTTCTGGTAGTTGGCGTTTCGCTGCAGAGCGAAATGGGTCTGGGCGCACGTCAAGCCAGGCAGCGAAACAGCTTTGCCGGCGCGATAGCACGTGGTGACCAGGACCGAATCGTAAATAGCTTTGCGAAGGGCTTCGGCGCGGTCTTTTGGATCGGATACGGCGCTGATGCGATTGCCGGTGACGCTCTCTTTGATGGTTATGTCGCCAGTGACTTCATCGGTGAGAATCTCGCTGTTCAGGATCAGCTCGGAGACAGTTACATAGTTCAAGATACCCAGCAGATTGATCTTCAGCGTCGCACCGCGTTGGCGCGCTTCCGAGAACAGGCTATTCAGCATTTTCACGCCGGGCGCGAGAATTCCGCCAGGCTGCATGTCTTCTTCCATGGCCGTGAGGCCGGTGAGATCGCCATCGAGAGCGCTGTGAATGGCGGCCTCGGCTTGCGGGCTCAGCGACGCCGGCCGAATTTCGTACTGAAAAGCGGCTTGATCGTCAGTCATGGCGGAGAGCGTCAAATCGAGCGAAGCCTGCAGGGTGTGGTCGAGGCCGCCTTTGATCGCCGAGCAGAGCGTCTGGATCTCGGCGGGCTGTAAGCCGTCAAGCTGCTGCTTGTCTTTTGTGGGGTCGGTGCTGATGGCGCCGAGAAGCGGCGAGAGCAGATCGGTGCTTCCCACCGTCGCGGTCACTCCGGCGGAGGCGGAGAGATCGGCTTTGAATTCCGTTCCGCTCTGACGCCAGAAACTCAGCTCGACGGTTTCCGCAGCTTTGCGGTGCGCGCGAATCTGATAGGAGCCCGAAATAGTGAAACTTGCCGAGAGGCCGACCGTAGCGCCCGCTTTCACGGCGACTGTGCCTGCGCCTAACGGCAGGTCGACGGAAGCCAACGGATTCGGCGACGCGGAAAAACTAACTCCGCCGGAAATCTTCAGACTTCCCTCACCCGTGACGGTGGCGATGTCGCCGATGCCTAACGCTTCTAGGTCAGAAAGCTTGGCCAGGATGACGTAGTTCGACAGCGTCTGGCCGAGCGCATCGCCCAATGTAGGCTCGCCGGCGCCCAACGGAAATGCCTTCAGGTATTCCAAAGCTACGCCGGTCGATTTATCGAGCCCGAACGTCATGGCGCCATCGGAGCCGCTCACGCCGAGATCGAGCGAGCCTTTGAAGCCTACCGAGACATAGCCAGTATTATCGGGAACCTCGCACGGGGCGTGAAACGGATCGTCGTCGAAAAGATCGCTGCCCGGGGTGGCGTTGACGCGGATCCTGGCCTCAGCGCCCGGAGTGATTTCGATCTCGGGTTCGGCGTCGCCCAACTGAAAACCGTGCCCGGCTTTGGCCTCGAACTCGATCGGTTTGGTGGCGGCCTGACCAAGCAAGCTGTCTTTTCGCGCCAGGAAATCGGGCACAACGGCCAGATGCAGCACCTCGGTCTTGAGGTATTGGACCAGAGACGACGGATGGGCAAGATCGACCTTTACGGTTTCGACCGGTTTATCGAGATGATCCGTTATTTGAATGTCCGGCACGCGGCGAATTCCTCCTAGCCGTCACAATTGGACAGCAAAGGCGGGCGGACGTCAAGGCGAAAATTAAGCTTTTCCGTGGGGGCGCGCCGGCACCGGCTGATTGCCGCGCACGGCCGGGGTCGCGGTCTTGTCGTGGAGCGACCACCAGATTTCAACGCCTTGATGCGGCAGCAGCACCTGGTTGATGCTCCAGGAGTGAACTCCTTTTTCATCTTTGTGCGTCCGGCGAAACTCTTCCCGGCCGATGTGGTGCAGTTCGCGCGCTTCGACGTGAAAATCGGCAGGGGTATATCCGCCGGCAAACTCAATACTGACGCTCAGTTTTTGGGTCAGGCCGCTCATAGTCCACACGAAGATATCCTGCGCCCGCATGATCTGAACCGCCTCGATGTCCGCAAAATAAGTGGTCTCAGCAGGAATACCGTTCTCCAACTCATGCCCTAGCCAGACTGCGCCGTGGTCGCGCCTGATTCTCCCCGCAGCTTTCATCTGGCCGAGATCATAAAACTGAAAATTGGTTTGGCCTCTGGCGCCGCAGGAGAAGTTAAGGAAACGCGATTCGTCCTGCGGACCGATGCTCGTAGGCTCGAACATGGCGTCAACCCATGCTTCAACCGTATACTTTTCGGTTTTGTTGGTAATATTCTTCACATCGTAGATGACGCGCGAACGGACTCGCACAAATCCCGGCGGAGCATGTGGAGAGCCGGACAAGGGCTCCAGGGTTAAGTGCAGACTGTAGGCGGTACGAATAAATTTGGGGTTCAGTATCTTGTTCTTTAGCACCTCCTGGGAGTCGTGGTCGAGTATGCCCGGCCTCCTGATCGCAAAACCTAATTCCTCATCGAGCTTCCGGATCGATGTTTTTAGCGGCGCCAGTGATTCCGTGGCAATCTTGTCAATGCTTCGTTCGATCTCTTCCCTAACCTTGTTATTGACAACCCTTATGAATGCGCGCTGGCTGGCCTTTTCTATGGCTACCCTGACCACCCATGCAACCACCAGCACAACGCCGAGATGCTCGAATCCGTAAGCGAACGCGTTGATAACCTCCGCGTACTTCTGGCCCACCAGGGACAATAGCCAGTGTGCGGCAGGCTCGGATCCGATCGCCAGAAGCAGCCCCAAGGCCAAGACAAGCCACCACCGGCTCCCCTCCTCAGCCGTTTCCAGTTTGACTTCATCGCTCATCGGATCTTACTTTCGCACTTATTACCATTAACTGCGCGGGTGTCAATGGCTGCGTATACATCGCCAGAAAAAGGCTCTGTTTCTGTTTCAGGGAGAGGCCGCGCACCATTTCCCGGATGGTATGTTCGCCGGCCGAGTAAGAAAGCTGATAGGTACGGAACAAAGGATTGACGGCGCGATCGCGGATCTCGGCTTCCAGGCCTTCGGGGTCCGACAAAGGCAGGCGATCAAAAACGTACTCCAGTATTTCTTCCACCGGGGTTCCATTGTAGATCGCGAGATGGGCGTTGTGAAGAATCAGGAGACCGTAGTATTGCAGGGCGCGGCTCAAATGAAATTCGGGCGGGAATTCCCAATCGCTGAGCAAGTCGGGAACAGTTTGTCCCAGGCCTTCGGCGACAAACATCTCCGGCGCGTGGACGGTGGTCACGCCGCACGCCTGGCTGAGTTTGCCCTGGGCGATCAGCTCGCGCCAGATCGACATCTGCACGGCGTGCCCGCAAATTTCGTGCAGGCACAGGATGAGCGGGCGGCCACTGTCATAGCGTTTTCTGGGGTGAATATTGATGCTGAGCGTGATGCCTTCGCGCGCCGAGCCGCTGATCCAGTTATTCCAGTAAGCATCGACTTCGGTGAATTCGACGCGCAGCGGAAGTTCCGCGGGCACCGGAATTCCGGCGTCACGCAGCCGGGCGAGCCAGACATCTTGATTGCCCACGATGCCCTTTTTGATGGCGTCCGGATCGTGAATCAGCAATTCGCGCTCGAAGCGTCCGCGATCCTGAACCGTCATAGCGATTCCAAACGGCGCCAAGGCCTGGGAAAGGGTGCGGCGGGCGCTTTCGATTTCGGCGTCCGAAAACGGAGGGGGATCGACGCCAAGAGTATTTCGCAGATAGCGAGGGAAAGGTATTTGCTCGCCCATTAAGGCGCGGAGATAGGCGATTGACCCTTGAAGCCGCGCGCGCAGAAACTCTTCTTCGCCAGTAATGGGGTCGACGCGATCGCGAAGCTGCGTTAGCGCGGCCAAGACCTCGCGCCGGGAACTGAATGACGCCGAACCAGACAGACTGCTTAAATCGAAATCGACGATGCTGGGACCGCTGTGCGCGCGTTCGTAGGCATCCCAGCCGCGGTAGGCCAGGACCATTTCGTGGTCCCACTTAGAATCCTGCGCGTGCTGCCCTTCCACAGCCATGAAGCAATGCTAACATGCGGCCTCCAAATGCCCTGTTTTGGCGGCCTCGAAGGGCCGCGGGTTCACGCGGCGGCGTTGGCCGCCAAGGTTTCGATGACCGCGATGTTCTGGATGAGTTCCTGGGGCAGGCCGTGGCGAGCCTGCAGATAGGCAGGGCTATTGTAGGAGACCCAAACGCGCGCCTCGGCGTCTTGCCACACGAGAATCTTCAAGGGCAAATCGAGGGCGATGCCGGGGGCTGCGAGCATGAGAGGGGTTCCGGCTTTGGGACTGCCGAAAATCAGGAGCTTGGTGGGGTTCATATGCAGTCCGGCCTTTTCGGCCTCGCCGCTGTGATCGACGACGGCGAATAGCTTGACGCCCTTCGCCTGCAGAATCCCTTCGAGTTTTTGCACGGTTTCATCGACCGAATGATGGCTCGGGATACTTACGATTCCTGTGTCAGGACTTACTGTCATTGTTTCTCCCTTCTAAGCATCCAACTAATTGAGTTATCTAACCGAGATCAGATAGATCGCCAGCCCAGCGCCGAGCACCGCCAAAACCACGGCGACGCCGATTCCAAGCGAAGACGGCCGGCGGAACGCATCGCCGCCCCGATTCAATTCCTTCACGAGAAGGACGTGCCGCCGCGCGGACGCCACGTTTACCGCAATTCCGAGGACGATGAGCGCCGTGCCGAACCAAAACGAAAGGCCGTAGGGCTGCGCAGGCGCGTCCGATCGAGCGAACTGCAATTCGCGCAGGAAAAGCCCGAATCGCGCGACGACAAAACCGAAGCCCATGAGGGCGAGACCAGTTCGAATCCACGCCAGCAATGTGCGTTCGGCCGCAAAATAGTCGCGCGGAGTGCTGCTGGTAGCGTCAGCCATGTCTTATTGGAGCGCGGGACTGGTGGATTCGGGCGTGACCAATAAATCGGTAACGGTAAGTTCACGTACGGTCAGGCGATCGATAGTAAGATCTCCAATCGCAACGGATTTCAAGTTCGCCTTACCGACCGTCAGCCTGCCGACGATGAGCCGGCCTATGGCGAAGGCTCCCAGCGCGAATGCGCCCACAGCAAGCGCGCCACATGCATTCGCGCCGACAGCAGCGCTGCCAATTGTAAGTTGTCGAAGATCTTTCGTATGCGCCATGCGTCACCTAGTTCCAATTATCCTTCACGCGGATATTGCACGGAAAGAATGAAACGCGGAGGCTGGCAGTTTCACTATCCGTCGGAGGAACCCAATGACCCTGACAGAAAAACGATTGGTATTTGCTCACGAACTCGATCCCGCGTGGATCATGGCGCTGTGGAAGGCCATCCATGGCGGAGACGGTGGACCCGAACAGATCGCCGCGAGCGTCATCGCGGCCATGGCGCCTTACCTTGGAGGCGCGGCGCAGGGCTTAAATCAGCGGGACCTGGAAGCGTCCTTTGCGAAGCTGGGCGTGAAAGTTACTCAGCCGCAGGAAGAGCTATTGGAAGAGCCGCAGCAGCCCAACCGGCCGCGGGTCTATTGCTTCAAATTTCAGGGCGAGACGATCTGCTTTCCGCTGCCGCAGCTCCGGCAACGCTACGAGTAGAAGCGTGCGGGCGTAATGTTACGCCCGCGTCTTCTCAAACCGCAATCAGTTCTCGTCCGCCGATGGCGCCAAGATGCGGGCGATTGGCGTGCCGTACTCGACCTCATCCCAGTCATTGACCAGAAACCGGTCGAAGATTCCCTCGGTGAACGCTTCAATAAACACCGGATTGCAAAATCCGGCGCCGTGCGCGAGGAGTTCGTAAACGGACGTGCCGCTGCGGACGGCGTCTCCGGGCTTGACGAAGCGCGGGATCTCCGGATGCGAGGGCTTCTGGGAGGCGGTCCATTGGTCTTGGTCATACGAGAAGTCGTTGACGTAGGAATCAACGCTTGTCCCCCACTCGTACGGGAGAAAATATCCGGCAAATGGGGCGCTGATATCGATAAACTTGCGCCCGATTCTGCCAAAGGCGTGGACAGCGCCGTTTTGGACCGCCAAAAGCTCGTGCCCGCGAAGGATCGGGGTGAGGATGTCGGCAACGCGCTCGACGCCGATCGAGGTATCCAGGCAGACGCGGTCGGCGAGCAGCGGCATCGCGCTTCCGATTTCATCGATGGCAACTCCGTGGCGCAGGGGCAGGATCACTTTGTCGCCCAGGCGCATTTCGGCGGCGAGGAGAGCATCGAATTCGCGTTGCGGCCAGCTTTTCGAAAAAAACGAAGGGCTCAGAATTACGATGCCGTAGCGGGAAGAACGCAGGCCGGATTCGATATTCTTGCGCAAGCCGTCGCCGACCTGAAGCCGAAACTCGTCGAACCAAATGCGCGCGCCGCGGCGGACCAGTTCGCGTGCGAGAGGGGCAACGAAGGCGTGCTTGTCTTCGCTCGCGTAGCAGATGAAAGCGTCGTATTCCATAGGGCAGGCGGCAGCCGCGGCCGGCTTGCCTTAGTCTACTAAAGGGGCTTCATGGCCCCCTGCGGCCCTCCCGCCAGCGGATATAATCACAATTACGGATGGATATCTACGAAGAGGTTCTACGTTTACGGAACCTGGGGCAAAAGTGTGCGCTTGCCACGATTGTCGATGTCCGGGGGTCCATCCCGAGCTACGAGAGCGCCAAATTGCTTGTGCGGGAAGACGGGTCGATGACGGGTACCATCGGCGGCGGATGCGTCGAGGCGGAAGTGTGGAACGCGGCGCGCGAGGTGATCGAAACCGAGAGGCCCAAGCATCTCACCTTCAACCTGGGGCAGGACGCGGCTTACGATAATGGCCTGATTTGCGGCGGTCAGCTCGACGTTTTTGTGGAGCCGGTGCTGCCGATTCCGCGCGCGTTTATTTTCGGCGCGGGGCACATCTCGAAGAGCCTGTCGACGGTCGCGACGCTGGCCGGGTTCGCGACAGTGATCGTGGACGACCGCGAAGCTTTCGCGAGCCGCGAACGCTTTCCAGAAGCGTTGGAAGTGCACGCGGCGGAATATGAGGAAATTTTTGGAAAGCTGCCCGTCAATGAGAACAGCTACCTGATCATCGTCACGCGCGGGCACCGCGACGATATGCGGGTACTGAAGCTGGCGTTGGGAACGCAGGCGCGGTACATCGCCATGATCGGCAGCAAGCGCAAAGTCATCAACGTGATTCGTGAACTGGAAAAAGAAGGCTTGCCGCGGGCGGCGTTCGAGCGGATCTTCGCGCCCATGGGTTTGAGCATCGGCGCGGTCTCGCCGGAGGAAATCGCAATTTCGGTGGCCGCCGAAATGATCGCGGTGCGGCGCAACGCGGCGTCGAACTGGCGCGCGCTTTCGCTTTCGGTTTACGCCGGCGAAACCATTCCCGCCGTACTTTCGAAGTGAACTGCGCCGGTCTCATTCTCGCCGCGGGTGAATCCCGCCGCATGGGCTCGCCCAAAGCGCTGCTGCCTTACCGCGGGCAGACGTTTCTGGATACGCTGGTTGGGCTCTTGAGCGAACGATGCGACCCGGTGATTGTGGTGCTGGGCGCGCCGTTCGAATGGCGCCGGACGGACGGATTGCGCGGAGTGCGCGTAGTGGTGAACGAAAACTATCTCACGGGACAAACGAGCTCGCTGCAAGCGGGGCTGCGACAAGCGCCCGCCGATGCGGATGGCGTGCTCTTCACGCTGGTGGATCATCCCGCGGTTTCGCTTTCGACCATCGACGCGCTGCTGGCGCCGCCGCGTCCGCTGATCCGCATCCCGCGCTTCCGCGCGGAGCGCGGCCACCCGATCTGGTTTTCGCGCGATTTGATTCCGGAATTTCTGGCGGTACCTTTGGATGCAGCGGCCAACACGGTGACGCGCGCGCACCGCGCGGAAACCGAGTTTCTGGATCTCGACGACCCCGGCATCACGGCCGATATCGACACGCCGGAGGCCTACCGCACGCTGCTGGCGGAAGCGGGTGAGCCGGCATGAAGGCAGTCAAGATCATCCTGATCGCCCTTGGCGTTTTGCTGGTGGCGGCGCTGATTGCGCCGTACATCGCCGCGGATCAGTATACGGAGCGGCTGAAAGTTTCCCTGGAACGCGCGCTCGGCCGGCGCATCGAGCTGAACGCCAAGCCGCGGTTCAGCTTGCTGCACGGGCCGGCGTTCCGCGTGGACGGCGGCGAGCGCTCGGGCGTGGTGATTCACGAAGATCCGGCGATTGGAGTGGAGCCTATCGCATACGTGGGCGCGATGGAGATTCGCCCCAGCATCTGGAAGCTGCTCACGGGTAAGTTCGTCATCGCCTCTATTCGCCTGGAGGACGCCAGCATCAATCTCAGCAAGTCGGGACCGGCTTCGGAATCGGGGCGCTGGAATTTCGCATCGGTGGTGAACCCTTCGGTGATGCGCGTGCTGCCGGCGCTGCAGATTCGCAACGGCCGCATCAATTTCAAATTTGGCGACGATAAGTCGCGGTTCTATTTGACCGAGACAGATCTCGATATCTCGCCGCCGGTGTCGATCGCGCGCGGCTGGAAGGTCGACTGTTCGGCGCAACTGGCGCGCACCGATCGTCCGTCGAGCGGGCTCGGCGCCATTCGACTCTATGGACGCTGGTTCGTGCAGCCGGAACGCGTCGATCTGAATTTCGACTTAGGCGATACGGGCCTCGACGAACTTACGACACTGGTACGCGGCGAGCCAGGCGGCATACACGGCGCGGTAACTTCGCACCTACACCTGGCGGGGCCGGTCAACGGGATCGGAATCGCCGGGCGGCTGCGCATCGACGACGTGCACCGGTGGGACCTGCTGCCACACAACAACAGTGGCCTGCCGCTCGACATACGCGGCCAACTCAACCTTACCGGCCAGCAGATCTATCTGGAATCGAATTCGACTCGCGACGTTCCGTTGCCGCTTTGGGTGCGCTTCCGGGCTTCGAATTATCTTTCGCAGCCGCACTGGGGCGTGAACGTCAACTGGAACCACTTCCCCACTCAACCGCTGATGCAACTGGCGCAGGATATGGGCGCGACGTTTCCGCCGCGCCTGCAGTTGGGCGGAATGGTGGATGGCGCGATCGGCTACTCGGGCGAAGGCAGCTTTCAGGGTGCGCTGGGCTTCCACGGCGCGTCGCTGACGATTCCCGATTCGGCGCCGGTGCGTTTTGAGGATGCATACCTGGTGATGGATCACGGGCACGTGCGGCTCTCGCCGGCCTCGGTGCTTTCGGCGACGGGCGAGCGCGCGCAGATCGAAGCGGATTACGCCATCGACGCGGAGGCGCTGGATCTTTCCATCGTCAGCGACTCGATGAAGACGGAGTCGCTGCGATCGCAGGTGGCGCTGGCGGCGGTGCCGTGGCTGGAACATCTGCAATCGGGCGAGTGGAAGGGCCAGTTGCATTACCATCGCGACCCGCGCAAATCCGACTGGAGCGGCGATCTGCAAGTGGCCGATGCGAAGATTGCGGTTGCGGGATTAGCGGATCCGCTGATTCTTGCCGAGACGCATGCGCGCATCGACGGCGCGCGCCTCACGCTCGACCACATTCAAGCGCAAGCGGGCAAGCTGGCGTTCACCGGGGAGTATCAGTACGAACCAGACGCTCCGCACCCCCACCGGGTGCGCCTGCGCGCGGCTCATCTCGATGCGGCCGATCTGGAAGCGGAATTTCAGCCCACGTTGCGGCGCGAATCCAACCTTATTGCGCGCGCGCTGGGGCGCTCCAACGTGCCCGACTGGCTGCGGCAGCGCGGCGTGGAAGGCACGATTGCGGTGGACAAATTCGATGTATCCCAGGCGCGGCTGGAGAACGTCAAAACACATATGCTTTGGGACGTTTCGAGAGTGGATCTCGACAATCTGCAGGCTACGTTCGAGCATGCTCCGATGACGGGACAATTGGCCGTCAACCTGCGCGGGGCGCGGCCGGCTTATAAGCTCACGTTCCATATGAAGGGTTGGGATTCGCAGTCGGGAAGGCTCGACGTGCAGGGCGCGGCGGAAACGTCGGGCGTGGGCGCGCAGCTGCTGCCGAATCTGACGGCCGACGGCACATTGAGCGGCGCGGTGCTGGATTTCGGCACGACGCTGCCCTGGCGCTGCGTCTCCGGGACGTTTCGCGTGGCGTGGATGGGCGCGGCGCCGAAGCTATTCCTGGCGGCGTTGAACCTGCGCAACGGCGACGATAGCTATATTGGGCAGGGCGGAACGCAGGATGGCGGCCGGCTTCTTCTTACGCTGACCAACGGGCCCAAGGAAGTGCGGGTCAGCGGAGCTCCGGGCGCTTTAAAGGCAGAGGATGCGGCCCGTTAATCGCCAGGTCCATAGTGGCGTCGCAATTGCGGAAACGCTTGGCGAAACAAGCCACGCTTCAACTTCTTTTATTTATTTTCAAGGATTAGTTAAACAATGCGAGTTAGGGTAGGTGTTATTCTTCAGCTACTACTGTGCGCTTTCTGCACATATGCGCAGTCGCCGACCGGGTTTGGCATCATCTCCGGCCAGGTGGTGGAGGCGGGAAGCAACGACGGACTTCCCGACGCCAAGGTCACGATTTCCAACGAGTCGCTGGGCTTCACGCGCGTGATGACCACGACCGACGACGGGATGTTCGAGGTGCCGTCTTTGAATCCCGCGACCGGCTATAGGATCAAAATCTCGCGCAAAGGCTTCGCCGATTTCGAAACGACCAAATTCAATCTCAACCTGGGACAAACGCTGCGCTTCACGATTAATGTAGAGCGCGCGGAGGAATCCTCCGAGAAAAAGGAGACGGTGGAAGCGGTAGACGCGGACACGCTGGTTGCGGTTGTGGACGCCTCGAAGCTGGGCGTGACGCAAACCGCGACGCCGGCGCAGCTCGATTACCTGCCGTCGAACACGCGGCGCCTCTTGAACTTCTCGCTGATGACGCCCACGGTCACGCAAGCGCAATCGAACGGCCAACTGGTGGTGGGCGGGCTCGCTTCCTCGAACGTTTTTTATCTGGATGGCGTGAACGCCACCAACGGCTACTTCGGAGATACGCCCGTCACGTTCAGCCAGATCTCGCAGGATGCGACGTATGAAGTGCAGACTTACGCGATAGCCCCTCCGGCCGAATTCGGGCGCGCCATGGGCGGCGCGGTGAACGCGGCTACGCGCACGGGCTCCAACAGTCTCTATGCCGCGGTTTATGGTTATGAGCGCATTCCTTCGATGGGCGCAGCCAGCCGGTTTGCGCTGGGACAGAATCTTCTGCAGAAGCAGAACCAGGGCGGCGTCAGCCTGGGAGGACCGATCGTGCCGGGCAAGGTGTTCTTCTTCGGCAACGTGGAATTTCTGAACGGCGACTTCAACGGCATAAACCGCATCACCAATCCGCTGATTGCGGATTCCACCGGAAACGCGGTGTCGAGCGCGAACTGCAAAGCGACCGCGCCAAATTGCGCGGCGGCGATCAAGCTGATCCAGCCGCAGATGAACGTGGCGCAGTCTTACTCGGAACGATGGCTGAGCGGATTGGGCCGCGTCGATTACCGGCTGAACGATAAGAACAGCATCGGCGTCGAAGCCAACGTTATGAACTACCGCGCGCCCTACCAGGCGGAATCGAATGCGGTCAGCTACAACGGCGGGCTGCTGGGCATCGGCAACTCCACGCAGGACACGCGCCTGGCCAAGGCGAGCTGGACGTCGACGCCGTACTATTCGATCGTCAACGACCTGCGCGTGGCAGGGGCGACGGACCGGTTCTTCGAGCCGGCATCCACGCCCGGGGTGTTTGGGACGACGGCGGTGGAAGTCGCCGGCGTGACTGTGGGCGATGTGCAGCCGTACCCCGACAGCGTGAAAGAGCGGCGCTATGAAGTAGTGGACAACCTGACGATGAGCAGCGTGACGCACACCATTCAGGTAGGCGCGGACTTATCGAATCGCGTCGATGCGGTCAACTCGCTCGCGTATCCCGGCGGCCTCTACGTCTATCCAACGCTGACCGCGTTCGCCACCGATCTGGGTGGCGTCAACCAGCGCAATTACTCGTCATTCATGCAAAGCTTCGGCGACCCTTCGCGCGAATTGACGCTGAAGGAACGCGATTACTACGCGCAGGATACGTGGCGGCCGACCAGCCGCATCACCGTGGTGGGCGGCGTGCGCTGGGAGCGTTACACGCCGGCGCAGCCCACGCCTTCGCCGACGAATTTCCTGTTGAGCGGCAACATCCCTTCGCCGTCTATCGATTTCTCGCCGCGCGTGGGTATTGCCTATCGCACCAATGACTCTACGGTATTTCGCGTCGGCTACAGCTTCAATTACAGCCCGTTCCCCGGGCAGTTCTACGACGCGCTGTATACCGGCAACGGCGTGCTGCAGCAGACCATTTCCGTCTTCCCGCTACAAGCCAGCGCGATTGTCTACCCCAAGATCTTTCCTTCGTATGCCGCCACGACGGGGGGGTCGACTGAGGAATATTACGCCGAAGGGAAACTGCGCGATCCGCACACGCAACAGATTACGGCGGCCATCGAGAAGCGCCTGAGCGAGAATTTGACGCTCACGGTCAGCCTGATCGATAGCCGCGGTTACAAGCTGTGGACCGCCAACGATACCAACTTCGCGGCACCGACGGTGATGGCGATCTATACTATCGCCAACTCCTCCGGCGCGCAAACGAGCACTTATAATACGCAGATTTTCAGCCTGCGCAGCGACAATACGCATGCGCACGTTTATGAGATCGAGAGCAACGGCTCATCGTGGTACCGCGCCGGCTCGTTGGAATTGCGCAAGACGATGTCGCATGGCCTTTCGGCATTGGTGACGTACACCTTTTCGCACGCGATGACGGACGTTGGCGGGCCGCTGATCAACAACGCGGCGCCTGTCAGCTATACGCCTGCTGTCTTCGGCGACGACAAGGGCAATGCGCCGTTCGATCAACGGCAGCGCGCGGTGCTCAACTTCATGTGGCGCCCGAGGCTGGATTCCAATTTCAACCCGGTGTCGCGCGCGCTGGTGAACGGATGGACGCTTTCGAGCATCATCACGCTGGCTTCGCCGCAGACGGATACGCCGCTCGCGTTCGTCACCGCGCAGCAGTTTGCCGGAGGCACGCTGCTTTATCCTTCGTCGCTCAACGGCTCGGGCGGTTGGGATCGCGTGCCGTTTGAAGGCGTGGGCACGCTGCGGACGGGATCGCAACGCACCGTGGACGCCCGCATCGCGCGCACATTCCGTTTTACCGAACGCCTGGATGGCACGCTGTTGTTTGAGACCTTCAACCTGCTTAACAACCAGTTCGCCACCAGCGTGAACAACGTCGCCTATACGGCTACCACGGGCACGCTGACGCCGGTTGCTGGCCTGGGGGTTGGCAATGCTGCGCAGGGGTATCCGCAAGGGACTAACGCGCGTAGCGTGCAGGCGGGCTTTAGATTGGTGTTCTGATAGCGCGACGGGCCGGGACGCCCGTCGTACGGGCTAGCCGCGGCCGATGAAGGGCATTCGGTTGGCCATCACGGTCATGAACGGAACGTTGGCGTCGAGCGGCAGCCCGGCCATGTAGAGGACGGCGTCGGCGACGTGACGGACGTCCATCACGGGCTCGGGCGCCAGCGATCCGTTAGCCTGCGGAACTCCTCCGGACATGCGCTCGGTCATGGGCGTGGAAGCGTTGCCGATATCGATCTGGCCGCAATCGATATCGAACGCGCGTCCATCGAGCGAGATGGATTTCGTGAGGCCGGTGATGGCGTGCTTGGTCGCGGTGTAGGGCGCGGAAAACGGGCGCGGCGTGTGGGCGGAGATCGATCCGTTATTGATGATGCGGCCGCCGCGCGGCATCTGCGCCTTCATGATGCGGATGGCCTGCTGGGCGCATAAGAATGCGCCGGTAAGGTTCGCAGCGACCACGGAACTCCATTGTTCGAATGTCAGGTCTTCCATGGGCACCGGGGGCGCGCCTTTGCCGGCGTTGTTGAAGAGAAGATCGAGGCGCGCGAATTCCTGTTCGACGCGGGTGAAGAGGGCCTTGACGGATTCGGGATCGCCGACGTCGGTTGAAACGGCGAGCATTTTGCCGCCATCGGTCTTGGCGAGCGCGGCCGTGGCCTCCAGTTCGGATAAGCGCCGCCCGGCCAGCGCTACGGAATATCCCGCGGATTGCAATGCGAGCGCTACCGCGCGCCCGATGCCGCTGCCGGCCCCTGTCACTACCGCGAATTTACGAGTCTCACTCATGCGGGATCAGGATAGCATTGCTGTCACATTCGGCCGGGGAGAATCGTTATGCTAGCGGAGAGGTGCACATGTTCCGCCTCGCTCACTGGATGTTGCTGGCCGCCCTGGCGGCTTCGCTGGGGGCTCAATCTCTGCAATTCGAGGTGGCGACGGTGAAGCCGTCGCCGCCGTTGACAATGGGGTCCGGGTCTTTCCGGCTCGGTTCGCGCCGTGCCGGTTCCAGCATGAGCTATATGCATCAATCGCTGAAACAACTAATCATGGAAGCCTACGCGGTGAAGGACTTCCAGATTTCCGGACCCGAATGGCTTGCCTCCCAGCAATTCGATATTGAGGCCAAGCTGCCGGAAGGAGCAGCGGCCGAGCAGATTCCGGATATGTTGCAATCGCTACTCGCCGAGCGTTTCGGACTCAAGCTACATCGCGAATCAAGGGAACATCAGGTGTGGGCCCTTATCGTGACTAAGGGTGGTCCGAAACTGACAGCTGCCGACCCACCTGGGCCAATGACGGACGAAGAACGCAAAAAGCAACTCTCCAATCTTCCACCTGCCCTGGCGGACGCAATGGCGCAGGCGCAAGCCCGCATGAAAGAGCAAGCTCAAGCGCAGGCGAAATACGACGCGGAGCGTTCCAACGGCGCCGCAAAAGCGCAGCCGTCTAAACCGAGGGGATCCTTCAACAGCAGAACGACGCCTAACGGCGGCTTATTGTCCGGCAAGGGGGTAACTATGGCCCAGGTCGCCGAAAGACTGACTCCCTTTGCGGGACGGCTGGTCGTCGATGCCACGCAACTCCAAGGAACCTTCAACATCGATATCGACCTCTCCCCCGACGAGGCGCAGAATGGGCGGCCCCCGATGATGCGCGAATTGACGGCCAGGATGCCACCGCCCAACCCTGGAGACGCTGCGGCCGGGCGCGGGGGAGATCCTGCCGGCGCGCCTTCCAACCCTCTCGGAGGACGAGGCGGCGATATCACCGGGATATCACTCTTTCAATCCATCCAACGCTACGGTCTGAAGCTCGAATCGCAAAAAGCGCCGGTGGATGTTCTGGCGATCGACCACATCGAAAAAGTTCCTACTGAGAATTGATCGAGGCTTACATCGCGCGGGTTTTCCAAATCATGCGAAAACCGGCGGGAAGCGTGAAGCGATCGCCGCGCTGGAAGAACGTTCCGACGCCGGGAAGATCGGGCGCGGCGCTGCGCTCAACGATGTGGTTTTCCGTGACGGGCGCGGATAAAGCCTGGCCGCCGGCGCTTTGCAGATCGGCGAAGAAGCGCAGGCTCGCGCCTGGCTTATCGATGGCGGTGAATTCGAGGCCGATGGCGCGATAGCCGGGGAGATCGGGCGGCGTTTCGAGACGCCGTATGCGGCCGTGGACGACGGCGCCATCGGGAATCACTACGGCGCCGCGAGATACGACATTGCCAACGACTTTCCCTTCGATCAATTCGCCCACGATCGAGCGTTCCGTCAGCGGCGAATTCAACGAAATCGTTACGGGGAGTCCGGCGGGCAGCGATTCGACCGTGGCTTGCGTCTTTGGCGCCGAGGCTGCGGGCTCGGATGGATCCGCATCGCCGAAGTTGATGCTGCTTTCGGCGCGGTATTCGCGGCAATGAGTGAAATCGAAGCGATCGAGCGATCGCTGGCCGTACTCGCGCACCATGGTGATGGCGCCGGCTTGCGCTAGCATGACTTCTGCATCACCGATGCGGGTGCGCTCGAAATCCACCGTGGTGAGAACCTCGGCGGTCTGGAGCACGGGAGGCATCTCGTCGGCGTAAATCTCCAGGTGGATCAGATCGTAGGTGACCGGGTCGGCCCAGAACGTGCCTTTCATGGCCACGTGGGCGCGCGCGCCGGGAACGGCGACGGTATATCCACTCCGCAGCAGCGGCACGTGAAAGTCGAAGCGGGCTGAGCGGCGTCCGTGAAAGTCTTCTTCGCCGCGAAAATCGAACGTGCCGTTGTCATCGACGAAGAGAGTTTGCAGGTGGCCGGCGAACATGCCGGTGCCGATCATGCCGCTGGAGATGTACTGGCCCGGATCTTCGTCCTTGAAATCGTGCGCGCCGGGTGAGGCGAAGAATTCCTTGCCGCCGGCGAAGAGAACCTCGAGGCGTACGGTATCGAGTTTCTTTTCGACGGCTTTCTTTTCGTTGCCCTTGTGGAAGCGCTCCAAGGTTTCGAGGCAGGTGTATTGCGGCATGTGCGCCACCTGGCTTTTGACGTGGGCTTTGATACGCGAGAGCAGCAGCACGCCGGGTGGCAATTCAGTGGTCTGCGGCAACGCGCAGGTTGCGCCGAGCACTAACAGCCAGAGCGCGCGTCGATTCATCGCACCCATATTATGCGCGTAAAATGAAGCGATTGGAATGGGAAACCGTGCGGCTGGCTTGATCTTCGCGGCGTCTCTGGCGATGGCTCAACCGGGCCATTGCGCCGATGTGGCGCGCGCGGCCACCGATTTTCTGGCCCGGGAAACGCCGCGCTGGGAGCCGGAAAACCACTGCTTCTCGTGCCACAACAACGGCGATGGAGCGCGCGCGCTGGCACTGGCGAAATTGCGCGGTTATGCCGTACCGCCAGAAGCGATGCGCGAGACCATCGAGTGGCTAAGAAAGCCGGAAGGTTGGGAAGGTAACCACGGCAATCCGCCGTTCAACGACCATACGCTGGCGCGGATTCAGTTCAGCGCGGCGTTGGCGGAGATGGTTCGCGACGGATTGGAGGCGGCGCGGGGCGATCTATTGCGCGCGGCCGAATCGCTCGAGCCGCTGCAGAATCGGGAGGGGGCCTGGAAGATCGAGACCGGCGGAATAACTGGCGCGCCAGCAACTTATGGATCGGCGCTGGCGACTTACATGGCGCGGCGGACGCTCGAGATCGCGGACGCGAAACGGTTCGAAGGGCCGATAGCGCGAGCGAATCGCTGGCTGCGCGCGGATCCGCCCGAGAGCACGCTCGACCGGGCGGCGATTCTGCTGGCATTGCCGGAAACGGCTGCGAAGCATCTCGAACCGTTGCTGGCGGCGGAGAACGGCGACGGCGGATGGGGACCGCAGGCGCACATGCCGTCGGAGGTTTTCGACACCGCCATCGCGCTGTTGGCGCTCGATGGCGTCAAATCCGCGGCGGCGGTGGCGCGCGGGCGCGCGTTTCTGACGCGATTTCAGCTTTCAGACGGATCGTGGCCGGAGACGACGCGGCCATCGGGTTCGACGAGTTACGCCGAGCGCATCTCGACCGCGGGGTGGGCGCTCTACGCGCTGTTAGCGACCGATGCGGAACGGCACTGAGACAGTTTCGGTCTTGATGTGCTCGGTGACGTCTTTGAACGTATCGACATCAAAGGGACGGCCCACGCGGTTGCCGGCAACGTCTTCGAGCGAGGTAGCGACGGTCAGTTGATACTCGCCGCTGTTCCACGGGGCGGCGGGCGTGAACCGCCACTCGGTCTCATCGGCGGCGATACTGACTTTGCCGGTGACACCCGCGATAGTGATGGTGCGTTGTAAGAGCGCGTAGTCGAGAGGACGGGGGAACTTCACGACCAGGGGCTCGGCGGTCCCAGCGGCGGGCGGCGTGATGCGCCACTTGGCGGGGTCGACAGGCTCGCGTTCATCCGCAATCACATGGAATGGCTTGTTGTACGGCGCGGCAAGCGGCTGGCTGTTGGCATCGAGCCAATCGGCGGCGATGGCCAGCGTGTAGCGGCCGCCTTCGCGCAGGTTGGGACCGGATTCGTTCAGCGGAACCAAGCCGCGCTTGATGCGGCCCGGGTCGAAGAGTACGGTGAGACGGGTGTTGGCGGAGTCCCAAAGCTCCTGATCGATTTCGAGAAACGGCGCTTCGACCTTGGCGCCATGTTCATCGAGCAGGCGAATGTGCTGCCAAGCCTCGCCGCGCCGCATCGGACCGGAGAAATAGATGTAGAGGCGGAGCGCGTTGGCTGGCAGTTCGCCACCGGAGGGATAAACGCGATCGATGCGCGTGGGAGCTGTGGGAGCGGCCTTGGGGATATCGAAGTTGGCGACGACAGCAGGCGTTCCGGACGCGTGGAATGCAGCGCGCACGTGCATGCCGGGCGAGACCGGCCAGCGCGGGTGAAAGACTAAGGCGCCGCTCTCGACGGCATAGGACCCAAGCATGGCGGGAGCGCCCTCCGCGGCTGCATAGACCGCGAAGACAGAAGCCCAACCGTTAGCCGGTTCGGCGGCAGCATTCCAGCCTGTTACCTGGAATGCGCCGCCGGTCATTTGAATCTGGATGCCAGCCGCTGCGATGCCGAACGGGATAAGCAGGGCCGACAGCGCGAGCCGGAGCATGTCTTACGGCAGCGCGATGGTCCGCAGATCGAGCGACGGGCCGGTGGTCTGGAGGATCAGCGCCATGCTGTCATTGAGCTTCTTCAGGTGCTGGACGCCCTTGAGGTCGGCGATGGTTTCGTAGGGAACGCCGGTGATCTCGGTGTGGGCAGTGATGGGCTTGAATGAGTCGAGGTTATCGGCCTGCAGTTTCATCACGCCGCGGCTGCTGTTGGCCATGAGGATGAAGTGCTTTCCGCCCTTCTCATAGACGATCATGTCGAGCGGCTTGTTTCCGGCGCCGAGCTCAGCGATGGTGGTGCCCTGTACCTTGGCGCCCGGCTTCAGATCGCTGACCGAAATCTTCACCAGCGGCGTGCAGGTGTAAGCCGCCAGGATTTCTTTCTGGTTGTTGATCTCATACGGGACGAAAGTGCGGACCGGCGCGGCGGTTTCAAAGCGCCCATGCGAGCCGTGGTAGATCTGGATGCCCGCGCCCTTATCGGCCGTGGTGAACGGGAACGGAATGGAGCGCAGCGTGGAGGAGAATTCTTCGTTGGAGAGTCCGGCGACGACGACGCTGCCATCGACATAGGCGATGGAAGTGATGGTCTCGACCTGGCGGCCATTGGTGGAGGCGGTCGGGGCGTCCGCGAACTTCACCGACGAGTGCGCGATGTTATCGAGCGCGACTTCGGAGATTTTGCCGGCGGCGTCCACGCGGAGAATGACCGGCATGGCTTCGGGACCGCGGCCGCGAGATACGGAGATATAGATGTTCTTGGATACAGGATTGACGGCGGTATCGTTGATCAGGATCTGATCGGGCGCCGTGCCGAGCATGGCGGCGATCTTTTCGTTGATGCCTTTTACTTCGATGCCGCTCGACGCTTTCTGGGCCTGGTTATCACGGACATCGAGCGCCCAGATGGATGCGCCGGGCGTGTCGCCGACAAAGAGGATGCCGTCAGGGCCGAAGGCCAACGCGCCGGCGGATTTCAGGTCGGCTTTGCCGGGTTGCAGGTTGGAAGATGCGGCGCAGAGCGCCAGAATCGCGGTGCAAGTTAGACCGGCAGCGAGCCGGAGAGCTGTGCGCATTTGTAAACTCCTCCAGTGGGGGAAATCGGATTCATGCTAACACAGGCGCGAGGGGTGTTTGAGGGTGTGATTCGACGCGGAGACGCAGAGGGACGGAGATAAGCGCAGAGAAAACACAATTTGACGCCGAGGCGCTGAGACGCGGAGATAGGCGTGTAAACTACTTATTCGTGCGCATCGTTCCCCTTTTATTGCTCACTTCGGCGTTGGCTCATGCGGTAGACCTGCAGATCCAGTTTGGGGCGCTGGAGAGGATGTTGGGTGAGCAGGTGTTTACGCAGGAGGGGCGGAAGTACGTCCATGGGACGTCGACGGCGAAGTGCAACTTTGCGTATCTGGAGAAGCCGAGGTTTCAGAATGCGAACGGGAAGCTGCAGATTCGGGCCAAGTTCACGGGGCGTTCGGCGCTCAATATGTTCGGGCAGTGCGTGGGGCTGGGAGACGCTTTCAGTGTGGCGATGACGGCGGCGCCGCGATATAAGGATGGCGCTATCGGACTGGCGGATGTGACGGCGACGTCCGAGGATCACACCGGCTTTTATGCGCGGAAGGTGTGCACGGCGCTGGCTTCGAGCCTGGGGCGCGACTTCAAGTATCCGATCGCTACGGCGGCTAAGAACACGCTGGAAGATCCCACCGGGCAGCCCAATTACAAACGCGAGCTGCGCAATTTTCAGGTGACGGCGATTCATGTGACCGATGAAGCAATTATTTTGTCGGTGGACTTCGAATTGACCATAAGATAGGTACTGCACATCCCCTTATTTTAAGTTCAATGGAGACAACACTATGCTCACACTACAAAAGGTTCTAACTGGTTTGGCCCTGAGTTCGGCCATGATACTGCCGCTTCCCGCCGCTGTCTCCTGCGTTAACCCGACTGGAGCTAACGGCTGCGTAAAGACGATCGCCGCCGCCGTTTCGGCTGCCGCCGCCGGCGACACCGTCGATGTAGCCGCAGGAACCTACACCGGTAACATTACGATTAGTAAGTCCATCACGCTGGTGGGCGCGGACCCGGCGAAGACGATCATCGATGCGACGGGATTACCGATGGGAATTTATGTTGATGGCATCGATAATGCCAACCTTTCCGGCGTTTCTATTTCCGGCTTCACAGTGCAGAACGCGCAATTCGAGGGGATCTTAGTGGCCAACGCGTCCGCAGTTACGGTTTCGGGCAATATCGTCACCGGCAACAACAAAGGCGTGATGATCGGCGGCGGACAGAATGGCATGAATGCATGCCCGAATATTCCGGCTTTCGAAACGAGCGAGGGCAACGATTGCGGCGAGGGCATCCATCTGATGGGCGCGACGAATTCGTCGGTCCTGAACAACACGGTAACGAATAATAGCGGCGGCATCCTGGTAAGCGACGACACGGGCGCGACGTGGGGCAACATCATCTCGGGCAACGTGGTGAGCGGCAACTCGTTGGCTTGCGGAATTACGCTGGCGTCGCACGTTCCGGCGGCTCTGACCGGATCTACCGCGCCGCTTGGCGTCTACAACAACACGGTGACCAACAATCAGTCGATGCAAAACGGCCTGAAGGGCGAAGGCGCGGGGATTGGCATTTTCGCGTCGGCGCCGGGATGCAAAGCTTATGCGAACCTGGTGGCGAACAACACCGCTACGGGCAACGGCATCCCTGGAGTTGCGATTCACGGACACGCGCCGGGGCAGGTGCTGGATGGGAACACGATCGTCGGGAACACGCTCAGCGGCAATGGCGCCGACGTGGCCGATACCGCTACGCCGGGGACGGCGGGTATCGCTCTGACCAGCGTTTCGCCCGTAAAAGGGACGCTGATTAACGGCAACACGATTTCGGGCGAGATGATTGCGGTGTCCTGGAACGCTCCGGGGACGGCGCAAGTGCAGCGGAATTCGTTTTCGACTTACTACGGCGTTTATAACCTGAGCGGCGCGGGAACGGTGAATGCGGATGCGAATTGGTGGGGCTGCAACAACAACCCCGCGAGCGGTTTCGCGTTTCTCTCCGGCTGCTCGGCGGTGGCGGGCCAGGTGACGGTCGGCACGTGGTTGAGCGCGGCGCCGGGTAAGTAAGCAGGCGTGGCGAAGGCAGGGGTTGGCGGCGATGGTGAAGTTGGATTAGCCTAGCTAGACGGAGACTGAATGGACATCGCACACCCGAATCAACCGCAGGCATCGGATTCCCCGGTCCGCGTAACCCCTTCCGACACAGCGTCGAAGCTCAAACCAGGCATCGGCCTATGCCTTTCGGGCGGCGGATACCGCGCGATGGTGTTTCATGCCGGCATGCTGTGGCGGCTGAATGAGACCGGCTATCTGATGAAGCTGGACCGCATTTCCAGTGTTTCCGGCGGATCGATTACCGCAGGCATACTGGCGATGCATTGGAACAAGCTGAAGGCGGATCCCAAGGAATTCGCGAATGTGGTTGCGGACGTGCGTAAGATGGCGTCGCAGACCATCGATATCGGCTCGGTGCTGGAAGGCGTGTTTGGCCCAGGCACGGTGTCGAACAAGATTCAGGACGCCTACGACAAGACTCTTTTCCACGGCGCGACGCTGCAAGATCTACCGGACGACCCTCCGCGCTTCGTCATCAACGCGACCAGCGTGCAATCGGCCGTGCTATGGCGCTTCTCGAAGCCATTTATGGCCGATTGGCGCGTGGGCGAAGTGAAGAACCCGCGCATACCATTGGCAGCCGCGGTGGCGGCGTCTTCCGCATTTCCGCCGGTTCTTTCCCCCGCCACGCTCGATTTGAAGAAATACGGTTGCGTCTTCGAGCCGGGCAGCGGCTTCGACCTGCAGAAGGACCCTTACACTTCGACAGCGGTGCTTACCGATGGCGGCGTCTACGACAATATGGGCCTCGAGACGGTCTGGAAAGAATACGAAACCGTTCTGGTGAGCGACGCGGGCGGACACATCGATCCGGAAGAAGATCCGCACCGCGACTGGGCGCGCCATGCGTACCGTATCCTCGAGATCATCGACAACCAGGTTCGCGCGCTGCGGACCCGCCAGGTGATCGACGCGTTCCAAGGTGGACGCCCTGGCGCATATTGGGGCATTCGCACCGATATCGCCGACTACAAGATTGAGACGCCGCTCGACTGTCCGGCTGAGAAAACTCTGGCTCTGGCCCAGCTCGCAACACGCTTGAAAGCGATGGACGACACGCAGCAGGAGCAACTCATCAACTGGGGATACGCGGTGTGCGACGCCGCTTTGCGGAAATACGTGGACCCGACGATTCCCGCGCCAACGGCGTTTCCGTATCCAGAGGTGGGCGTCGGTTAGAGGGCGTTTACGCCGGTTCGCCGATATCTTCGCACCAATCGTGCGGACGGTCGCGAATGAAGTCCGTCATGAGTTGACGGCAGACCGGATCGTCAACAACGCGAACATCGACGCCACGAGAGCGCACGTATTCTTCCGGGCCCTGGAACGTGCGATTCTCGCCGACGATGACGACGGGAATCTTGTAGAGCAAGATCGCGCCGCTGCACATCTCGCAAGGGGACAAGGTGGAATAGATCGTCATGCGGCGGTATTCTTCCGCCTCACGCCGGCCGGCGTTGGCGAGACAATCCATTTCGGCATGCAGGATGGGATTGCCCTGCTGAAGACGCCGGTTATGGCCGCGCCCGACGATCGCGCCGTCGAGGACCAGAACCGATCCGATGGGAATGCCGCCTTCCGCCAGGCCTTTGCGGGCTTCGGCGATCGCTTCCTGGAGAAATGAGTCCATGCGCCCTATAGCACTTCCAACACGAGGCACTTCAGGTACATGGTTTCGGGCGCGGTCAAGAGAATGGGGTGATCCTGACTCTGGGTGCGGCGCTCGAGTACGCGCAGGGTGCGGCGGGCGTCGAGTGACGCTTGCGCGACTACATCGAGCAAGGCGGCTTCGCTGAAGTGGTGAGAGCAGGAGCACGTGACCAGGATGCCGCCGGGCGGGAGCAGGCGGAGGGCGCGCAGGTTGATCTCTTTGTAGGCGCCGCCGGCGGCTTCGAGATTGCGGCGCGACTTGGTGAAGGCCGGGGGATCGAGCACCACCATGGCGAACTCGCGGCGGGCGCTGCTGTAGCCGGCTAACACCTCGAAGACGTCGGCTTCGCGGAATTCGACATTGGAAATCGCGTTGGCGGCAGCGTTGGCTCGTGCGCGCTCGAGCGCGGCTTCGGAACTGTCGACGGCTTCGACCGATTCGCATTTCGGAGCCAGGTGCAAGGCGAAGCCGCCGCTGGACGCAAAGCAATCGAGGGCGCGGCCGCCGCGGGCGTAGCGGGCAGCGGCGAGGTAGTTTTCGCGCTGGTCGAGGAAGACGCCGGTCTTCTGGCCGTGCAGCAGATCGGCGGTGAGCGAAAGGCCATTCATGCGCAGCGCGACGGACTCGGGGACGTCACCGGAGAGCGTGGCTACTTCGAGCGGGAGGTCTTCTTTGGAACGGACGGCAGAGTCGTTGCGCGCGACGATGCCGCGGGGCTGGAAGATCTCTTCGAGGCAGGAGACGATGACGGATTTGGCGGCGTCCATGCCCTGGTCGAGCGTCTGCATGACGAGGTAATCGCCGTAGCGATCGACAATTAGCGCGGGGAGAAGATCGCCTTCGGCGTGGACGACGCGGTAGGCGTCGGTGTTCTGAACCACTGTCCGGCGATGCGCTTCGGCGGCTTGCAGCCGGCGCAGGAAAAAATCGCGATCGATGTCGCAGGGTTGGTTGGAAAGGAAGCGCAGCGCGATCTGCGAGGTGGAACTGTGATGCGCCACGCCGAGCGCGCGGCCGCGCGGGTCAGTCACGTTGACGGCTTCGCCTGGCTGGGCGCCGTTGCGCTCGACGACATCGCTGGTGAAAATCCAAGGATGGCCGGAGGCGGCGCGATCGGCCGCCTTGCGGTTTACCCGGATTTCCGTCATCGCATCGCCTGCAGGCGAGCGATACGGTCTTCGGTGGAGGGGTGCGTCGAAAACAGGCGCATGATGGCGCCGGTGGAGAAAGGCTGCATGATGAACATGTGAGCGGTGGAAGGCGTGGCATCCATGGGGATGCGCTTGGACCAGCCGTCGAGCTTTTGTAAGCCGTTAATGAGCGGATAAGGCGAGCCAACGTATTTGGCCGAGGCGGCATCGGCGTCATACTCGCGGGAGCGCGAAATGGCCATCTGGATCAGCATAGCGGCGAAGGGCGCGAGAATCATCATGAAAAGCGCGCTGAGGCCGCCGCCGCGCCGATCGTCATCGCGTTCGCCGGCGCCGAACCAGAACGCCATGCGCGCCAGGAAGGTGATGGCGGCGGCGATCATGGCGGCGACCGAGCTGATGAGAATGTCGCGGTGCAGCACGTGGCCCAACTCATGCGCGACCACGCCTTCGATTTCGTTATCGTTCATTACCTGGAGGATGCCTTGGGTGAATGCGACCGAGGCGTGCGACGGATTGCGGCCGGTGGCGAAAGCGTTGGGTGAAGGATCGGGCAGCAGCCACAGCTTCGGCATGGGCAGGCCCATGCGCTGCGTGAGGCCGCGCACAATGGGCTCAACGCGGCGGTAAACCTCGGGGTTTTCTTCCGGGGTGACGGGCTGCGCGTTGTAGGTCATGAGCGCGAGTTTGTCGGAGAAAAAGTAACTGGCGAAGTTCATTACGGCGGCAATGCCGAGCGCTATGTACAGGCCCTGCCGGCCCGCAATAGCGTCACCGGCAACGAGCAAGATGCCGCTCAGTAACCCCAGCAACAACGCCGTTTTCAGTGCGTTCATAATCACTCCTGGGGACAGGCGAAAACCTGTCCCCATACTTCTACGCTAACCCTTTTACGCTGCCAGCGGAACCAGTTTTTCGAAGACCATTTCCGCATCGGATTCCTTGGAGTCGACAAGCACGGTGTCGCCTTCCAGGAAATCGCCGTTCAAGAGTTTCAGCGCCAGCGGGTCCTGAATCAACCGCTGGATGGCGCGGCGCATGGGACGCGCGCCGTATTGCGGGTCGTAGCCTTCGGAGATGATGCGCTCCTTGGCCGCCGGCGTCACTTCGAGTTTCATCTTGCGATCCTTCAGCAGCTTGGCGACGGTCTGCAACTGGATCTCGACGATGCGCATCAAGTGCTCACGCGAGAGCGAGTTGAACACGATGATGTCGTCGACGCGATTCAGGAATTCGGGCCGGAACTGCTCGCGCAGAGCTTCGAGCAGGCGCTTGCGCGTATCGGCGTTGCGCGAATCCTTGCCGTGCACCGAGAAACCGATGGCGTTCCTCTCGATCATGCCGGTGCCGATGTTGGAGGTCATCACGATGACGGTGTTGCGGAAGCTAACCGTGCGGCCCTGGCCATCGGTGAGGCGGCCATCGTCGAGAATCTGCAGGAGCATGTTGAAGACATCGGGATGCGCCTTCTCGATTTCATCGAACAGCACGACTGAAAAAGGACGGCGGCGCACCTGCTCGGTGAGCTGTCCGCCCTCTTCGAAGCCTACGTATCCGGGAGGCGAGCCGACCATGCGCGCGACGGCATGCTTTTCCATGTACTCGGACATGTCGACGCGGATCATGGCCTTGTCGTCATCGAAGAGATACTGCGCGAGGGCGCGCACCAGTTCGGTTTTGCCGACGCCGGTGGGGCCGAGGAAGATGAAGCTGCCGATGGGCCGCGAAGGATCGCTGAGACCGGCCCGATTGCGGAGAATCGCGTTGGAGACGAGGCGCACGGCTTCATCCTGCCCGATGACGCGATCTTTGAGGCGCTCGGGCATCTGGACTAGCTTCTGGATTTCGCCTTCCATGACGCGGGTGACCGGGATGCCGGTCCACTTGGCGACGATGCGGGCAATATCGTCTTCGCCGATCTCTTCCTTGAGCAGGGCATTTTCCTTGACGGATTCGAGCTCCTGCTCGGCCGACTGAATATCCTTTTCGATCTGGGAGAGGCGGCCGTAACGGAGCTGCGCGGCCTTTTCCCAATCGCCGGCGCGGCTGGCTTTCTCTTCATCCTGCCGCAACTGCTCCTGCTCTTCCTTCAATTGGCGGACGCGGCCGATGGCGGATTTTTCGCGGTTCCAGCGCTCCTTGAGAGTCGCCGATTCACCACGTAAACGCTCGAGCTCGCTTTCGACCACGCGCAGACGCTCGTGCGAGTTGGCGTCGTTTTCTTTACTCAGCGCCTGACGCTCGATCTCGAGATGGGAGGTGGAGCGGTCGAGGTCGTCAATTTCGATGGGCATGGAGCCGATTTGCAAACGGAGAGCGGAACCGGCTTCGTCGATGAGGTCGATGGCCTTATCGGGCAGGAAACGGTCCGCGATATAGCGGTGCGAGAGCACGGCGGCCGCGATGATGGCGGAATCCTTGATGCGCACGCCGTGATGGATTTCGAATTTTTCCTTGAGGCCGCGCAGAATCGCGATGGTGTCATCGACCGAGGGCTCGCCCACTTGCACGGTTTGGAAGCGGCGCGCGAGAGCGGCGTCTTTTTCGACGTGCTTCTTGTATTCGTTGAGCGTGGTGGCGCCGATGCAGCGCAGCTCGCCGCGAGCGAGCGCCGGTTTCAAAAGGTTGGCGGCGTCAATGGCCCCTTCGGCTCCGCCAGCGCCGACGAGGGTGTGCAACTCGTCGATGAAGCAGATGATTTCGCCGTTGGAATCGATGATTTCGCGCACGACGGCCTTGAGCCGGTCTTCGAATTCGCCGCGGAATTTGGTGCCGGCGATCATGGAGCCGAGGTCGATGGAGACCAAGCGCTTGTTCTTGAGCTGATCGGGCACGTCGCCGCGGAAGATGCGCTGGGCGAGGCCTTCCACGATTGCGGTTTTGCCGACGCCGGGCTCGCCGATGAGCACGGGATTGTTCTTGGTGCGGCGGCTGAGCACCTGCATCACGCGGCGAATCTCGTCTTCGCGGCCGATGACGGGGTCGAGCTTGCCCTGGCGCGCGGATTCGGTGAGATCGTGCGCATAACGCTCAAGAGCCTGGTACTTGGTTTCTGGATTTTGGTCGGTGACGCGCTGCGTGCCGCGGACGGAAACGAGCGCTTTGAGAATGGCGTCATGGGTGCGCGCCGGCTTTATCGAGAAGCTGGCCCGCGGGATCGGTGCGCAGGACAGCTAACGCGAGCAATAGATGCTCGGTGGAAACAAATTCATCCTTGAAGCGACCGGCCTCATCGAAGGCGCGCTCCAACGTCTGATTCAAAGGCTGCGAAAGGTATACTCCGGGCTGCATGCCGCTAGTTTTGGGAAGGGTGGCAATCTGGCGGCGTGCTTCGGTGAGCACGGCATCGGGATGGACGCCGCATTTTTCGAGCACTGGACGGACGATTCCTTCCTTTTCTTCGGCCAGCGCAACCAGCAGGTGAAGCGGAAACATGACTTGGCTGCCGTTTTGTTCGGCAATGGCTTGCGTGGACTGTAAGGCCTCCTGGGCCTTTTGGGTAAGTTTATCTAGTCTGAACATTGGCGCCTCGCGCGACTACGAACACGTTTATCTCCAAATACAACGGGGCAGGCGGTGATTCCGCCTGCCCTTGAAGAACCGTTGGGCGGATCTGAGTCCGCCACACTTTAGTTAGATGCGTCAGTTGGCCGCTTCGATCTTAATCTGACGCGGCTTGGCCGCTTCTTTCTTGGGAAGCGCGACCGAAAGGACGCCGTTCTTGAACGACGCGGCGACATTGCCGGTGTCGAAGGTGGTGGGAACGGTGAAGCTGCGGGTAAAGTTGCCGTAGCTGCGCTCGATGCGATGGAAACCCTTGCCGGAATCCTTGGCTTCGAACTTGCGTTCCCCGGAGACGGTAAGCGTCTGATTTTCCACGCGAACATCGACCTGATTGGACTCGACGCCCGGCAGGTCGGCCTTCAGGACCAGCTCGTTTTCGGTTTCGTAGATATCGACCGCTGGGGACCAGGGCCGATTGGACTGCGGCTCGGTGAGCAAGCGGCTAAAAGCGTCCTCGAAGGCGCGGAAATTGACTAGGGGATCGAAATGGGTGAGAGACATGGTTTGTAAGCTCCTCATTCTTTTAAACTTCTCGAGAGGCCGTTCGCCTCATCTGTTCCCATCATAAAATATGCGCACATTATTGTCAAGTATTTATTAGTGTGTGTTTAGAATGTTTTAGGCACGAAGGATTTGAGGTACCATAGCAGGCGATGCGTTTCCTGATCGGGCTCGTGCGAGGGCTCCACATGACGATTGGCATTCATACGCCGCCGAAGGAGCAGGAGCGGCTGTATGTATTTGTGTGGATTGGGATTATCGTGTTTATGGCTGCCGGGTTGGTCTTGCTTTTCTACCTGTTGGGGTGATCGCCTAGCCATCCAAGCTGCCGACGGCGCTTGACAGGCCGCGCCTTTCGGCGCATACTTCCATCGATAGACGATGGGAAGACGCAACCCGCACGAACTCCTACCCGGCACGCTGGACCTATTGATCCTCCGAACTCTGGCCGGCCGCAAGATGCACGGCTATGGCATCGCTCAGACCTTGAAACAGGCGTCGGAGGAGGTGCTGGAAGTCGGCGAAAGCTCGCTTTATCCGGCACTGCAGCGTCTGATGCTGAATGGCTGGGTGACTGCCGAGTGGGGCGCGTCGGAAAACAACCGGCGGGCCCGATACTACACGCTCACGGACGCCGGCCGCAAACAATTGGCGGCCGAACGCGCAGATTTTGAACGCATGGTCACGGCCATCCAAAGAATATTACAGACGCCCGAGGAGGATCTCCCATGATGAAGTTTTTCCGCCGCCTCCGTTATTGGACGCAGCGCGGCCGGATGGAGGCGGAGCTTGCCGAGGAATTGGAATATCACCGGGCGTCGCTGGAGCGCGATGGCGGATCGCGGACGGCGATGGGCAACACGACGCTGGCGCGAGAGGAGGCGCACGAGGTCTGGAGCTGGAGTTGGCTGGATAGCTTTCGGCGTGACATTGCCTACGGGTTTCGCAACCTCCGGCGCCATCCGGGGTTCACGATCACCGCATTGCTGACGCTGGGAAGCGCGATCGGCATCAACACCAGCCTGTTTACGATTTTCGAGACTTTCGCCTTGCGGCCGTGGCCCGTGAGCGACCCGGCGCGCGTGGTTACGCTGCACCGTTTCGCGCCGCAAGGCGGCGAAGACTTCGGAATTGCGGAATACCGTTATCTGGCGCAGCATTCGCGTACGTTCAGCGGTCTGATCGCCATGCGCAACGGCGAAATGGTCAAGCTCGACGCCCGGCCGCTGCAATTGACCTACGTCAGCGGGAATTATTTCCGCGCGCTGGGCGTGGCGATGGAACGGGGCCGCGGATTTCTCGCCGAGGAAGACCGAACCGGCGCGCCGGAAGCCGTAGCCGTCATCAGCCACGACCTTTGGCAGAACGGCTTTGGAGGCGATCCGCACATGGTGGGGCGAAGCATCCGGCTGGACGACATCCTGGTCGTGGTGGTGGGTGTGGCGCCGGAGGATTTCAGCGGGACCAGTGGGCCGCCGTTCGGCTTGCGCAACGACATCTGGATACCGCTTCCCACTAAGAAGCTTTTGCGACCGAATGACCCATCGGTTGAGGGATGGCTCACTTCACCAACGCACTGCTGCACGCCGCTGGCAGGGCGGCTTGCCGTGGGCGTGACCCGCGAGCAGGCTCAAGCGGAGTTGGCAACGCTGCTCGACCAATTCCGAACCGGAAACGGGATGGAAGCGCGGCGCGCCAACGTATTGCTAGCAGGCACTGCTTGGATGGACAGCCCGCGGAAGAAGCGGCAAGTGATCCCCATGCTCGCGGTTTTGTTTCTCGCGGTGACGCTGGTGCTGTTGCTGGCGTGCGCCAACGTGGGCAACCTGCTGGTAGCACGCGCGGCAGCGAGGCGGCACGAGATCGCAGTACGGTTATCGCTGGGCGGCAGCCGCTTCCGTCTGGTGCGGCAACTGATGGCCGAAAGCATGATTCTGGCGTTGGCCGCGGCGGGCGTGGGTCTGGCGATTGCGTTCGTCGCGCCGACGGCGGCGATCCGTTACCTGGCGGGGGATCTGGCGGTTCACCTGGCGCCGGACGGCAACGTGCTGGCGTACACGATCGCGATCGCAACCTTTTCCTGTCTGGCGTTCGGGCTGGCGCCGGCGCTTCACGGCACTCGCGGGGGCATCGCGCCGGCGTTGAAGACCGAAGCGCCGGGACGCGCGCGGCTGCCGCTGCGCAGCGTGCTGCTTTCGGTGCAGGTGGCAATCAGCGTGATCCTGTTGGCGAATGCGGGACTGTTGGCGCGCAGCATACAACGCACGCAGGCGATGAACCCGGGCTTCGACGTTGCAGGCGTGACCGTGATCACGATCGACTTGCCGGCGAGCCAGTATACCGGCCCGCGTACAAAAGCTCTGACGCGCGACTTACTGGCGCAACTCAGCCAGCCAGGCGATCTACCCAGCCGTGGCCTTACGCTTAACCCGCCGTTGAGCAATTCAAACTTCAGCACTTCGTTCCGGCGCAGTGATCAACCGGCGTCGCACGCGCTTCACATTTATTTCAACGAGGTTTCGGGCGGATATTTTGAAGCGCTAGGAATCCCGGTGCTGGCCGGCCGCAACTTCGTTCCCGAGGACACGGCACGGGATGTGGCGCTTATTAATGCGGCCGCGGCCAAGCGCTGGTGGCCGGGGGAGAGCCCGCTGGGTAAGACGATCGTTGTAAATGAGAAGGCGCGCGAGATAGCAGGTGTGGTTGGCGATATTTACACGAACGATCTCTCCTCGGTTGAGGCGATCATTTACGTTCCGATCACAGGCGGCATGGGCGCTCCAACGGTGTTGGTGCGCGATCGCGGAGCGGCCGTGGTAGAACGCATTTCGACCATAGTGAAACAACTGGAGCCGCGCGCGCAGACGCATTCGGAGCCTCTGGCCGCCAGCTTCCGCCGGCGGATGGAGCCATCGATCTACAGCGCCGAGGTGGCGGCGTTCCTCGGGTTGCTCGCGCTCGCCATTGCGTCGGTTGGGATGTTTGGGGTGTTTGCGTATGTGGTGGGCCAGCGTACGCGCGAGATCGGCGTGCGGATGGCACTCGGCGCGCAAGCTTCCCAAATTGTGCGGCTGGTGCTGGGATCGAGCCTCAGGGCATTGATCTGCGGACTGCTGGCCGGCGCGGCGGGAGGGGCGGCGGGTTCGATGGCGCTGGCTCACGCGTTGCCGGGCGTCGAGCCCTGGGAGCCGTATGCGTATGCAATGGTCGCGCTGCTGCTCAGCGCGGCGGTGGCACTGGCCAGCGCAATTCCCGCGCGACGGGCGACGCAGATTGATCCGGTGCGGGCGCTGCGATGGGAATAGGAGGCTGGCGCACCGCGAGGGATCCTGGCTGCGCCTCGTGAGGCGCGTGGACGCTAGCCCGGGGTCCAGATACGGCCGGCGTTCACCACCTCGGCGCCGGACGGCAAGGCCAGGGCGTCGGCGGACTTTGTGAAGAATGCGAGGCCTTTGTAGCTCACCAGATACTGGAAGTTCTTGCGGAAAAGGCCGCCCTCCGCAATCACGATTAGCGGATCTTTGACGTGGGTCAAAAGCTTGCTGAACTCCCCGGGCTCGAGTTTGACCACCACTCCGGACGCCTTGACGGCTTGAATAATCGCGGCTGCCGCTGCTCCCCCTGCTGCCATATCTCACCCCTAAGTGATTCTACGTCGATCAGGGCATGAAGCGGATCGACGCCGGGAGACGAATGACGCGATCAAGCTGCGATTGCGCGCCGACGCGGCCTCGGCAGCGGCGCAAGCTATACGCGACGAAGGTGGCGTCGCTCTCGCCGTGCGCGCGGACATCGGGCAGGAAGACGAGGTCAAGCGCCTGTTTGGCAGGATCGACGCAGAACTGGGAACGGTCCGCGGGCTGGTCAACAACGCGGGCGTGCTGGCTCCCGCGTGCCGGGTGGAGGATATGGAAGTAGCCCGCTGGACGTCCATAGTTACGACGAATGTGCTCGGGACCATGTTGTGCACCCGGGAAGCGATCAGGCGGATGAGCCGGCGGCGGGGCGGCGCGGGAGGCGCCATCGTCAATGTATCGTCCGCCGCCTCCAGAACGGGATCGCCGAACGAGTATGTGGACTACGCAGCGTCCAAGGGCGCCGTGGACACCTTCACGATCGGCGTCGCACGCGAAGTGGCCCAGGATGGAATCCGCGTAAACGCAGTAAGGCCGGGGTTCATCCGCACCGAGATTCATGCGGAAGGTGGCGATCCGCAGCGGGTCGACCGATTAGAGGGAACTCTTCCGATGCGCCGCGGCGGTCAGCCGAGTGAAGTAGCAGCGGCTATCTTGTGGCTCCTCTCCGAGGCCGCGTCGTATGTAACAGGGTCCTTTGTTGACTTGGCTGGAGGGGTCTAGGTCAGCGATCTATCCCAGGAAACGCCGCCCGAAAGGCTGACGTCAATAGATCGACCAGACGCCGGGTGAGGCGACTTCGAGGAGATGACGGTCAGGATCGCGGAAATAGAGGCTGTGGCCGCCGAGATCCCAGGCCTTTTTCTCTTCGATGTCGATTCCGTTTTCGGCTAGCCAGGCTTCCCAGGCGGCCACTTCGTCCGCGCGAATGGCGAAGGCGATGTGAAGTTCGCCGTCGCCGTCGTGCGGGGATTGGATGTCACGCGAGGCGCCTTTCTTGAAGAGCAGCAAGACTTGGCGATCGCCGGCTTCCATGGCGCAACCGCGGGCGCCGAAATCGCTGATGACGCGGAAGCCGAAGATCTTTTTATAGAAGCCGATGGAACGGGCGAGATCCGCGACGTAGAGGGAAGATTCGAGGATTCCTTGGGTCTTCGGCATGGGGAGGCTTTCTATTTGACGCAGAGACGCCGGGGCGCTGAGAACACTAGGGCTTATGATAACTTACGCGGGCGGTCAACAGTTTCTGTTGACCGAACATGGTTTAATGTTGACGTACAATAGGGATATGAGACAGGCTGCTTGGGTTCCGTCAGCTCGGACGATACCATTACGGCCGGCGGCGGCTGGATTGGCGGACGTGAGGCCTTTGCTGGCGCGGCTGGTGGATGCGTTGGGGACCAATGCGGCGGCGCGGTTGCTGGGCGCGGACCGCTCGCAGGTTTCGCGGTGGATGGCGCAGACGTCGCCTATCAGCGGTGAGATGGGGCGGCGCATCGTGGATTTGCATGACGTGCTGACGCGCATTCTGCGGGTGTTCGATCGGGAAGCGGCGGCGATGTGGCTGGCGGGGTCGGAACCACTGCTGGGCGGGGCGCGGCCGATCGATGTGCTGGTGTTGGAAGGCGCGGCGCCGGTGATTCGGGCGATTGACGGGATTGCGGAAGGCGCCTACGCCTGAGCGCCGTGGCCGCTCTGTATCGCGTTTTCCCTTATTTGGCATCGTCCGCGGAAGATCAACCCGGCGGCGCGCGCTACATGCCGCACCAGGGCGGCGGACGCCTCGATAACCCGCAAAACTATTCGGTTTTCTATTTGAGCGATGCGGCCGCGGGAGCGATCGCGGAGGCGTTCGGGCGGTTTCCCGAATGGAACGTGCATGTGCTGGCTGGGAGTCCGAGCCTGCCGGGGAGCGCGCGGGCGATTGCGCGGTTTCGCATGGACGACGACGCCAAGGTTTGCGATCTGGACGACCCGGCGCGGTTGATGGCTCTGCGGCTCAGGCCTTCGCACATCGTCAGCCGCGATTATGCGCGCACCAGGGCGTGGGCGCAGCGGATCTTCGATCTCAAGAAATGGAGCGGCATTCGCTGGTGGTCTTACTACGACCCGCGGTGGGCGAGCTTCGGGCTGTGGGATATACGCAAGCTGGAGCTGGAAGACGTCCGGGTTCTGCGGCTGAACGATCCGGCCTTTCAGGAAGCGGGCCGGACGATTTTGCGCCAGATTGCAGCCCGCTAGAATGAACTTTCATGTTCATACGCGTCCACGAGCGCGATAACGTCGGCATTATTGTCGATACGGAAGGGTTCACGGCGCGCGAGCGGATTCCACAGAGCCACAAGATGGCGCTGCGGGCGATCGAGGCGGGCGAGCCGGTGGTGCGCTACGGGCAGACGATCGGGCTAGCGAACCGGCGCATCGAGGAAGGCTCTTGGGTGCGCGAGGAACTGGTGGATCTGCCGGCGGCCCCGGGGCTGGAGGATTTGCCGCTGGCGACGGCAGTTCCGGCGCCGCTGCCGGCGCTCGAAGGATTCACGTTCGAGGGGTACCGCAACGCCGATGGCAGCGTGGGCACGCGCAACGTGCTGGGGATCGCGACCACGGTGCAGTGTGTTGCGCCGACTGTGGATTACGCGGCGCGGCGCATCCGCGAAGAATTGCTGCCGCGGTTTCCGAACGTGGACGACGTAGTGGCGGTGACGCATTCGTACGGGTGCGGCGTGGCGATCGATGCGCCGGGCGCGGCGATTCCGATACGGACGCTGAAGCATATTTCCCTGCATGCCAACATGGCGGCGCAGCCGTTGGTGGTGAGCCTGGGCTGCGAGAAACTGCAGCCGGTGCGGCTGCTGGGGAGCGAGTTGCCGATTCTGGGCGAGTCGAATGTAATTCGTCTGCAGGATGAGCGGGGCTTCGGCGAGAGCGTGGCAGCGATTCTGCGCGCGGCGGAAAGGCGCCTGGCCGAATTGGACCGGCGGCGGCGGGTCGCGTGTCCGGCGGCCGATCTGGTGGTGGGGCTGCAGTGCGGCGGAAGCGATGGATTCTCGGGCGTGACGTGCAACCCGGCGGTGGGATTCGCGGCCGATCTTTTGGTGCGGGCGGGCGCGACGGTGATGTTTTCGGAAGTGACCGAAGTGCGGGATGCGGTGCATCTGCTGACGCCGCGCGCGGCGACGGCGGAAATTGCGCGCGATTTGATCCGCGAGATGCGGTGGTACGACGAATACCTGGCGCGGGGATCGGCGGACCGGGCGGCGAATACCACGCCGGGGAACAAGCGCGGCGGTCTGGTGAATATCGTCGAGAAGGCGCTGGGCAGCGTGGCAAAGGCGGGGACGACGGCGTTGCGCGCGGTGGCGGGGCATGGGGAGCGGGTGACCGCGAAGGGGCTGGTTTTCGCGGCGACGCCGGCGAGCGATTTCATTTGCGGCACGCAGCAGTTGGCGTCGATGAATCTGCACGTGTTCACGACGGGCGAGGGGAGTCCTTACGGGCTGGCGCTGGTTCCGGTGGTGAAGGTGTCGTCGCGAACGGCGCTGGCGGAGAAGTGGAGCGACCTGATCGATCTCGACGCGGGGCGGATCGCGACGGGCGGGGCGACGATTGAGGATGTGGGGTGGGAGATTTTCCGGTTGCTGCTGGATGTGGCCGGCGGACGTAAGACGTGGGCGGAGCGTTGGGGGCTGGGGAATGCGATGGCGCTGTTTAATCCGGGGCCGGTGACGTAGGGGCGGGCGGGCTAAAGCCCGCTGCAGGCTGAAGCCCGCCCCACAAAAAAGCTAGTAGGGTTCGCCGTGGAGCGGAGGCAGGACCGGGGTTAGTTTGCCCCAGCCTTGATCCTTCGCGGTCTTCATGTCTTTGACCAGCAGATCTGGCAGATGAGACTTCAACTCGGGACGTCCATCCTGCATGGCGAGCTGCCAGCCGACGGCGCCGACGGTTTTGGCAACGATTTGCATTTCCGTGAAGTCGATCTTTTCCGGCGTGTCGGTGGGGCGGTGATAATCCACGTGCAGGCCGGTGGTGAAGAAGGCGATCGGAATGCCGACTTTGGCGAAGTTGTAGTGGTCGCTGCGATAGAAGATGCGCTGGCCCTGCGGCATCGGTCCTTTATTGTCGTGGGTGGCGTCGGGCGCGGTGGTGTCGTAGAAGTGGTCCATCTTGAGCTTTTGATAGCCGGCATTGACGGTGTCGATGGTCTTGCCGAGATCGTCGCTCGAGATGTTGGGTCCGATGATAAGGACCTCGCCGCGGTTGACCAGAACGTGAGTCGGGTCATTATCCACCGAGTTCGGATTCATGGTGCGGCCGATCATATCTATGTTGAGATCGGCAACGACTTTGGTGATGTCGATGGGCGGGAACTCGGCGAAATATTGCGAGCCGAGCAAGCCCTTCTCTTCGCCGCCGTTCCAGAGGAAGACGATGGAGCGCTTGGGCCGGATTCCCTTAGCGGCGCCGGTCGCATAGGCGTGGGCGAGGCCGAGGAGCGCGGTGGAACCGGAGCCATCGTCATCGGCGCCGTTGTTGACGGCGTGGCCATCGGCCTGGGGCGCGCTCAGACCGATGTGGTCGAGGTGAGCGCTCATGATGACGAATTCGTTCTTGAGGACGGGGTCGCCGCCTTCGAGAATGCCGACTACGTTTTCGCCGTGGCCATCGATCGATTTCACGCCCAGGTGAAGGTTGAGCTTCTTGCGTTCATTGAGCGCGAAAGAATCGATCTTGGCGTTGGAGCCAGTGGCATAGAAGATCTGTTGGCCGGACTCTTTCTCGCCCTGGAAGAGAGCGTTAGTGAGTTCGACGCCGGCGGTGATAGCAGGCGCCGCCGCGCAGGGACCAGCCTGCGCGAACTTCTTGACTTGGAAATTGGGGCCGTTGAGCCCGGCGCCGCGACCACCGCGTCCGCCGTTCGGATTCGACATGGCGGTCAATTGCTGGAAGTTCGCAATGGTGACCACGGCGAGCGCGCCGTTCTTGGCGCCGTATTGCTCGGGCGTCATGTAGTCGGTGCAGGCTTCGCCGAGGGGATTGGGGGCTGCGCCGCGCCCTCCGCCGCCGCCGCGACCACCGCGTCCGCCCGCAGCGTTTTCAGCAGCCGCCAGTTCAGCCGGAAGACCGGCGACCACGATGATTTTGCCCTTGACGTCGATGCCCTGATACGGGTTCGTGTTGGTCTTGTTGATGAAGTAGCCGTTGCCTGCGAAGACAAGGCCGGCGTTGACATCGAGAGCCTGCACGGCCGCGCCGCCGCGTCCGCCGGCGGGTGCGCCGCCGAAGGTCCAATCTCTTCCGTATTCGAAGTTGGTGGTCACGTCGGCGCGTTCACCGCCGCCGTTGCGGCCATTGCGAGCGCCGCCGCCTCCGCCACCACCGCCGCGCGCGCCACGGCCAGCGGGCGCGGGAGCGGTGAGCGATGCCTTGCTGTCCTCAGGGACGATCGCGCGCGACACCAACTCGATGGGCATGAGATAGGGTTGCAGCGGACCATTGGTGCCGTTGGAGCTGCCGCCGGGCCTCAGGCCCCACTCGTTGAGGTGGCTGGCAACATAGAGCGCCGCGGTATCGTAGCCGCGCGAGGGAAAATTGCGGCCTTCGAGCTCATCGGACGCGAGAAAGTAATCGTAGACTTTCAATTCTTCTTCGGTGATGGCGTCGGTGTTGCCATAGACCGGCGCGGCAGCCGCTTTGGCGGCCACGGTTTTGGGTTTGGATTTGGATTGGGCAAGGGCGGGGTTGGAGCCGCCAACATAAACCGCGGCGCAGGTAAGCGCAGCTGCGGCAGAGCAAGTCACTAAGATACGGCGCATAGAACCTCTGGGTTGGGAGTGCGGAACGCGATTGTAACCCGATTTAACCTTCCGTTCGCAAGAAAAAGCCGCCCGCTAGCGAAATAGGGCGAGGTCTATAGCCTCTCCCATCGCCTTATAACCGGCGTCGCCGGGATGCAGGTGGTCTCCTCCGTCATAAGTAGCCAGCATCCGATCGGGGTGTTCCGGGTCGCGAATAGCCTTATCAAAATCTACGACGCCGTCGAAGGCCTTCCCGTTACGGATCCATTCATTTATGGCCTTGCGCTTCACCTCTTTTTCGGGGGTGAAATAGCCGGGCGAAGTGGCGCCTTCGAAGGGCGTGAGGGTGGCGCCGAAGACTTTGATGCCGTGCTCATGGGCGCGCCCGATCATCTGGGTGAGGCCAGCGATGATATCGGCGGCGCTGACGGTTTCGGATTCGGGAGCGGAACTGCCGGCGTGGCCGAGGTCGTTGATGCCTTCGAGCACGATGAGGTACTTGACGTTGGGCTGCGCCAGGACATCGCGATCGAAGCGCGCGAGGGCATTGACGCCGAAGCGGACATTGGTGGCCGGATCGTGGAGGATGCGATTACCGCCGATGCCGGCGTCGAGAACGCCGATCTGCGGACCGCCTTTGGCCCGCAGGCGCGCGGCGAGGATATCCGGCCAGCGATGGTTGGCGTCGGGGGTGGAGCGGGAGCCATCGGTGATGGAATCGCCGAACGCCACCAGCGTGGAGGAGGAGTTGGGGGCAACGACTTCCACACTGGAAAGGAAAACCCAGGACGTAATGGTTATGGGATCGGTTAATGAAGCGGCGGCGGTCTGATTGCCGGGCGCGATGTAGGAGGTTTGTTGCGCGGCGTAGTGGATGCCGGCGCCGGCGGCCTGGCCGGGGATGTAGATGCTGATGGCGAGATCGGCGGCGCCGGGTGCGTTGACGGTAAAGGGATCGCTGAGCGCGAGGGCATCGGCGGGGATTTGCACGGTGGGGCGTCCGCCGAAGGTCAGGGTCTTGCTGGTTCCGGAGGCGACGGTGGAATCTTTGGATCGAATGGCGATCTGGACGCCGCCGATATCGACGGGCGTGTGGCTGTAAGCATTCGACAGCCGGACCCGGACGGCGGTTCCACCGATGCTGGTATGCACGATCTCGCGCAGGGTCTGGTTGTCAAACACCAGATGCGCAGCCGCCATCTGGTCTTGAGGAAGCTGCGGCGCGGGGCTGGCGCCCCACGCCGCGACCCAATGGGTTTGAGCGCCAGCGCCGAAACACAGCGCGGCCAGAAGCGCGAGGCGGCTCATCGCCTATTGGTTGCCCGGCGTGGAAGCGGGGGCAGCGGGAGCGGGCTTGCCGGCATCCAGATGGTCCCAATTGAGGATGGCGTTGAACGCGAGGAAGAACGAACCTTGCGTCTGCCAACGCCAGAAGGGACGGAGCGCGAACATCACGATGTGGCCCTTACCGAGCGTCACATCAACCGCCGCGGAACGATTCTCCAGTGTCTCGCCGCCGGAGAGGGTGCCCGAGAGCAGCATGCGGCTGGGGTCCGAGGGGAATTGCAGGATGACACGCGGGCGATTTTCGGCGGATGCGCCGCCGCCGCGTCCACCACGGCCACCACGGCCTCCGCCACCACCGCCAGCGCCTGCCGCAGCGGCCGGGGCTTCACCGCCTGCAGCCGCCGCGCCACGGCCGCCAGCTGCACCGCGGCCACCACGGCCTCCGCGTCCTCTACCGCCGCCGGCAGCAGGCGTTTCGGTAACCGGGGCCGAGGCATCGGCATCGAGGGGCGTGATGTTCGTCAGCATTTGCGCGTTGGGGGTGATGTTCTGCGCGTTGGCATCGGCTCCGCCGCGGCCACCGCCACCACCTCCGCCGCCGAAGCCACCGAAACCGCCGCCGGCTCCGCCCGCGTTAAGAACAGGATCCTGGTTGAAGTAGACGGGGAGATCTTTCCCGTCGTAGCCGTAGGCGATGGGGCTCTTGAGATCTTCGAAGTTCGTGCGCAGAATGGTGCCGCGCGCGAACAGGCCGGTAGGATGCTCAACGGAGACGCCCGCGCCAAGATCGTATTCGGCCATCAAAGCCGAGGTGGCGCCTTCGGTGATGAGCGCGCCGCCTTCCTGGACGAACTTGGCGAGCTCGAGCAGGCCTTCCATGCCCATGCCGCCGCGGATATCGGTGTCGGAATCGGGTGAACCGAGGTTGGGCGTGAGGTCGGTCTTCAAATAGGGGATGGGCTCGCTGCCGCCGACGCCTTGCAGAATGGATTGCGAGCTACCGCTGACGTGCGGATAAATGATCACGTCGTACTTAGCGCGGAGGTTGCCTTCGCGGAATTTCTTGTCGGCGAAGTAAGTGTAGGGGACGCCATAGTGATCGAGAGCGGCGCGCACCCAACCTTCATCCTGGGTGCGGTTCCAGGAGTGGGCATAGCCGATGCGGGGCAACTTCATTTCATGGGTCTTGACGGTGGGCGCATCGGAGACGGCCCATGCGGAAATGCCGAGGTCTTTGAGCTGCGGCTCGAGGCTGGCGCGATTGGCGTTGGGAATGACAAAGGCTCCGGCGCGCAGCTTGTGGCCGCTAACTTCGAAATCGTCTTCGGCGACGAGCATCCTGACGCCGGCGTTCTTGTAACGGAAGCTCATCAGGTTGTTATCGCTGGTGTGCTCGACGACGAGCGTGCTGCCGCTGCCTTCGACGCCGCCCGAAGCTTTGGCTTCGGCCGTCATCATCTTCATGGGCGCTTCGAGGACGGACTTATCGGTCAACGGCGTGAGCTTGACGTTGCGCAGATACTGCATGGTCCAGCCGGTGTCGTCGTAAGGACGCGGATTGGCGGTGGGGTAATTCTGAATGCTGAAGTACATGTCGGCCAGCGTGTGATAGGGCTGGTCACCACGCACGATGTAATCGCCGGCGGCGACATCTACGTTGCCGACTTTGAACGCCGAGTTGGCGGTGCTGACTTCTACGCCCTGGCGGCGCAGCTCATTGACCATGTCGGCCGCGTCGGCTTTGCGGTGTTGGTCGGCCGGGATCAGCCAGGAGTAGACGGGACCATTCTTCCCTTTGTCGATGGCGTGCTTGTTCTTGATGTAGAAGTTTTCCAGATACATGTCGCGATCTTTGGCGACGCGGTTGAGCGCGAGCAGAATCGCGGATTCCTGGATGTTGGTGTTGTTGCGCGGGCCCCATTGGATCGAGGGCAGCGGCGGATTAGGACGGTACCATTCGCGGCTGGTGGTGGTGGCGGGCGGCGTGACGGTGTAGGGATTGGGGCCGTAGCTCTGCACTTCGTAGAAACGGCCGAAGGAATTGTGCGTCAGGGCGATCCAGAAGAGGTAATTGGGAACCCAGCCATCGTAATAGCCATAAGTCCAAACGCCGGGGACGCCGCGCTTGGCCATTTCGGTGAGCTCGGTTTCACCCAGCAGCCACCATTCGTCGATAGCGATGGGATCGAGCGACGGGTTGTAGGGGCCGGTGCCGGTAGAGACATATAAATAGGTAACGGATTCGTGCAGATCATGCAGCACGGTGGGGTGCCATTCGATCATGCCCTTGGTGAAGGCCTTGGTCATGGCGAGATATTGGCCCATGCCGTCGCGGTTGTCATCGTGCTGGACATACTTTCCCCAATACATGAGGGGCGGGGCCTGCTTGCCGGTGCGCTTGCCGTAATAGAAGGTATCCACTTCGCGCTCGCGGCCATCGACTTCGAGCACGGGCGTGATGAAGGTAATAACGTTGTTGCGGATGTTCTGGATGGTGGGTGATTCTTCGACGATGAGGCGGTAGGCGAGCTCGATGAGCATTTCGGGGCCGCCGGTTTCGGGCGAGTGGATGCCGCTGTTGATCCAGTAGATGGGCTTGGCGGTGTGCATCAACGCGCGCGCGTCTTCTTCGCTGATTTTGCGCGGATCGCCGAGCCGGGCCAACATCTCTTTGTACTTGTCGAGGTCTTTGATGGTCTGCTCGTCGGCGATGGCGAGCACGACGATGTCGCGGCCCTCCTCGGTGGTGCCGAGCTTCCAATATTTGGCGCGCGGCGAGGCGGCGGCGAGTGCCTGGTAATAACGGTGGATGTCCTTGGCGTAGGTCAGCTCGCCCGGGGTACCCGGAATGCGCCCGAGGAATTTCAGCGGCGAGGGCACGGTGTCGGACGCCGGCATGTGGTCGACCAGCTCGGTGGTGATGCGAGGATCCTGCAGGTATTGCTTGATGAGCTTGGTGTACTCTTCGTCGGTTTTCTGCGGCTGCGCGGGGGCCGGCGCGGCGGGCGCGGCGGCTTTGCCCTTCTTGGCCTGTGCGCGGGCGGGCGTGATGGCGGGTCCGTAAGCTAGGGCGACGGCCAGAAGTGCACTTCCGGCTATGGCGAAGCGGAATTTCATGAGCGAGTTCCTCCGTTAGGGATTTCAAAGTGATATCGCGTTGCGGGGGCGCGTGTCAAGGCAGCAAAGCGGTGACGCGGCGCGTCGAAGCCCGCCGGCCGACGCGCCGGGGCGCCTTGCGCACCGAAAATTGTGCACTAGGGACCCTATAAGGTGCCTAGTGCCTAATCCCATCTCTCAAAAATAAATCGCCTTGACAGTTGCATTCATCGCGACTCTAAGAGCCTGAAATCGCACGGAGCGGCCCGATCTGCTTCGTTCCAACGTCCAGACATTAAACAAGTCAGGAATGGTGAATGGGACGCCCTTCGTGTCAGGAGGAGATTTTCCGATGACCAGCCGTCGAGTAGTTTCGATCATCGCAGCAACGTGTGCCGCCGTCACGCTCGCCATCGGCGCGGAACCGGAGCGTTCCAAGACAAAGACCGCGGCGCCGGCCTCAGCGGTTGCTTCACGGAATCCGATTGCCGAAAAGCAGGCGCTCGATAAATGGAGTAGCTTGCCGCTGGTCTTCGAGCCGAATCTTGGTCAGGTAGATCCACAGGTGCGCTTCCTGACGCGCTCCGGCGGGATGACATCGTTCATCACCGATCGCGAGAACGTGATGGTGTTGTCGCGGCGCGCGGGCTCCTCCGAGGTCGAGCAAATGGTAGTGCGGATGAAACTCGATGGCGCATCCGCCCCGCTCCGTTTTGAAGGGCTGGAGGAGACCGGATCGCTTTCGAACTACTTTACCGGCGGCGATCCCTCGAAGTGGGTGACGAAAGTTCCCAACTACCAACAGGTGAGAGCCTACGGGGTTTATCCAAACGTTGATGTGGTCTATTACGGCGACGGGCGGAGACTGGAGTTTGATTTCGTCGTAGGCCCGGGCGGCGATCCCAGCAAGATCAAGCTTGCATACGACGGGGCGGATGGCCTGACGACCGACGCACAGGGTAATCTCCTGATCGCGACACGCTTCGGGGTCTTGGTCCAACACAAACCGCTGGTCTATCAGGAAGTCAACGGAAAACGCCGGCCAGTCCAAGTCGCCTATGCCATCCGAAATGGCAAGGTCGCGTTTGCTCTCGGCAACTGGGACCGACAGAAAGCATTGGTGATCGATCCGGCGTTGACGTATTCGACCTATCTTGGCGGAAGCGGCGCCGATACGGCCACCTCAATAGCGGTCCAAAACGGCCTAATCTATGTGGCCGGACGCACCTTTTCCAGTGACTTTCCTGCCGGACAGCTGCCGAGCGCTGGCGCTACTGGGGTCCGGGGAAATGCGGACGCATTTGTGTCTAAGTTGGACCCCACCCAGAGTGGCGCATCCAGCCTGATTTACTCAACTTATCTGAGCGGCAGCACGAACGACGAAGCGTGGGGAGTCGCGGTGGATAGTTCCGGCCAGGCGTATCTCACCGGATTTACGGAAAGCACTAACTTTCCGGTCGTAAACGCATATCAAGCCACCTCCAACGGCGGGCGCGATGCCTTCGTCAGTAAATTGAGCGCGGACGGAACTTCACTTCTGGCCTCAACTTATTTCGGCGGCGCGGGCGACGAAAAGGGACGCGGCATAGCTCTGGACGGAACTAACAACATCTACATTACCGGCTTCACGCAAAGCGCCAATTTTCCGACGATGGGGTCCGGCGCGCAGAGCCGCATCCAGAATACCGACGTATTCATGGCGGAGTTCTCCACCAGTGGGAGGCTGATCTACTCCACCTGCGTGGGAGCCGACGATGCCGACTATGTGCTGGGCAACAATGCGGTGCTCAGGCGGCAAGGGATCGCAGTCAATGGCGGGTCCGTATACGTCGCGGGCACCACCGACCAGAATATTAGCGGGGTTGGCGTGCGTCCCGGCGGCGCTCATGACGCGTTTGCAGTGAACTGGAGCACAAGCACCGGATTCGTTTGGGGCGCATATATAGGCGGAACCAACGATGACTACGGCACAGCGGTCGCAGCCGACACAAACGGCGTCTATGTTACCGGATACGCAAACAGCACGATCAATGGGCAATCGGGCAGGAGCGGTTTTGACGCCTACGCCGCACAGTTAGCGCCCAGTTCCGGCAGCCTGATCTTCTTCCGCTACTTGGGGGGAACAGATGGCGATTACGGCTCCTCCGTCGCGGTTGATCAGGCGGGGTCTATCTGGGTGACCGGTTGGACAGCGCGCACCGGCAGTTTTCCCGCTACGGATGGAAGCGGCACACGCACCGGCGGAATCGATAGTTGGGACGCCTTCGTGGCTCAAGTGGATCCAACTGTACCGGCTTTCGCTCCTCTGCCTTACGCCACGGTATTGGCCAGCGATAGTAATGACTTCTCGTTTGGAATCGCGGCCGCGCCAGGGTTCGTTTATATCGCCGGCGAAACCGGCGTTGCGACCTCGCTTCCCTTCCCGACGACTTCGAACGCCTATAGCGCCACGGGCTCGGGCGGAACCGATGCCTTTGTGACCGCATTGGGACTTGCCGCTTCACGCATTGGGGCAAATCAGATCACTGCAACCGAAGGATCCCTTCAGCAAACTCCAATCCACATCGCCTTTCCACTCAGTCTCACCGTAAAAGTCAGGGACAGCTTCCTTAGGCCGCAGAATAACGTTGCTGTGACCTTCACTGCGCCCATCATCCTCGCTTCCGCCACCCTAGTGAATGGAGGGTCGAGCGGTAGTAGCGTCACGGTCCGAACTGACAGCAATGGAGTCGCATCGGTCTCGGCTACGGCGAACGGGATCATTGGCACGTATCCAGTCACCGCTACTATTTCGGGTGATTCGGCAGAGTTCATCTTAACGAACACAATTGGCGTGCCGACCACTCTTACATTTACTCAGCAGCCAACGAACACGCCGGCAGGGGCTCCAATTTCCCCTGTCAAAGTCACGCTGACCGATGCTGCGCATAATCCCATCAGCGGCAAGACGATTACCTTGACGGCACAACCCGGGACCGGATCACTGATGGGAACCGTGACCGCGCCAACCGACGCCACTGGCGTCGCCACGTTCAGCAATCTTGAGATCACGACCGTCGGGACGTACACGCTGCAGGCTTCGCTGACGGGAGTCCCCTCGGCGACCAGTAACGCGTTCAACATCACGGCAGCCAGCGCCAGGACCATTGCCGTAGCCGGTGGCAATAATCAGTCGGCAGCGGTGGGCACGGCCTATACAACGCCGCTGTCGGCCGTGGTCAAGGACACGTACCAAAACGTGGTACCGAGCGTGCCGGTCACCTTCACTCTTCCGAACAGCGGCGCAAGCGGTACATTCCCTGGCTCCGCCCTGACGGCCACAGCGACTACGAATAGCAGTGGCGTTGCGACTTCGCCAACCATCACGGCTAATACGACCGTGGGTTCGTTCAGCGCGACCGCTTCTTCTTCCGGCGCCACAGGCAACGCCACCTTCAGTTTGACCAATAACATAGGCGCGGCCAACAAACTCAGCTTCGTGCAGCAGCCTAGCAATGCCGCAGCCGGCGCCGCAATCTCGCCGACGGTGACAGTGCAGGTGCAGGATCAGTTCGGCAATAACGTGCCGGTGGCCTCAATCGCTATCACGCTTAGCTTGAACACCGGCGCCCTTTCAGGGCCAGTCACTCGGATGACGAACTCTGCCGGACTGGCGACATTCGGCGATCTAAACGTTCAGAAGGTTGGGACTTACACCCTTACCGCTACGGCTACGGGCGGCCTGAGTTCGGCCACCAGCACCTCCTTCACGATTCACGCGGGAGCCCCGGCCTCTATCACAGCGTCTGGCGGCGGAGTGCAGACCGCGCAGATTCTGACGGTGTTTGCGCAGCATTTGAGCGTCACGGTGTTGGACCGGTTCATGAACCCGGCGAGCGGCGCCACTGTAAACTACACGGCGCCTGGCGCGGGGGCCTCGTCGACGCTGACAGCGCCGGCGTCTACTGACTCCAACGGGCAAACCAGCGTAACCGCCACCGCAAATGCGACCGCCGGCAGCTATACCGTCAGCGCTACGGTAGGAACACTCACAGCAGCCGCCTTCTCCCTCACCAATACGCCCGGCGCTCCCGGTTCGGTCACATTCGCGACGCAACCAAACAGCGCCATGGCGGGCGTCACGATCAATCCGGTGACGATTCAGGTGCTGGATGGAGGCCATAACCCGGTACCCCAGGGGATTATGGTGACCATCGCTCTGCAAGAGCCCGGGACGCTCAACGGCACGCTCAGCGGCATAACCCTCGCAAATGGCCAAGTTACATTCAGCACTCTCTCGGTCAACCAAACGGGCACATATCATCTGGTTGCGACCACGGGGACGGTATCCGGCGTCAGCAATCCCTTCACGATTTCGCCCGCCACGAACTCGATTGTGATTACGGTTCTTCAGGGCGATGGACAGTCGGCCGTGATTGGCACTACATACGCCGGCACATTACAGGCGCAACTGACCGACGTATTTGACAATTTGATTAGCGGCGCGGTAGTAACATTCTCGGCCCCGGCGAGCGGCGCCAGCATTAGCTTTGCCGGGCCGGCCACGGTGACTACCGGCAACGACGGCATCGCCACTTCGCCATCCGTGACCGCAAACGGAACCCCAGGAATGTTTCAGGTGAGCGCGACGACTACCGGCGCGACTGGACCGGGTCTTTTCAACCTGACTAACCTTCCGAGCGGCACTAACCAACTGACGTTTAAACAACAACCGACCAACACCGTGGCCGGCGAGACGATCACGCCCTCAGTCACGGTGCAGTTGTCAGACAGCTCGGGCAACGCGGTGCATATGCAAGGCGTGCCGATCACCTTGCAAGCGAACACGGTGGTGCAACGCGCGCAGCGTTTCTCTGGCAACAACACACAGTCAACCGATGCGAACGGCTTGGCGACTTTCTCCGGGCTCAGCATCTCGCTGGCAGGCACATATACCCTGCAAGCCAGCACTGCGGGCGCGGCTTCGGACACAAGCGGTCAGTTCACCATTACCGTCGGCACACCAGCCATTATCGCCTCCACGGGCGGAACGTTGCAGAGCGCGTTCGTCCAGACCGTGTTTGGGTCGCCGCTGCAGGTCATGGTTACCGACCTCGCTGGCAATCCCGCCGGCGGCGTAATGGTCATGTTCACGGCCCCGCTTTCCGGCGCCAGCGGGACCTTTGGCGGAGAGACCAGCATCACCGCAACCACGGATTCGCAAGGCCACGCCGCAGCCGTCATCACAGCAAACAATATTGCCGGCAGCTACGCAATAGTTGCGGCGACGGCGGGAATCACCGGGTCGGCGACATTCTCACTAACCAATCTCCCCGCCGCCTCGACGTTGTTGACGTTCATCACACAGCCTTCCAACGCGCCCGCTGGACAAGCGATCGCGCCGCCGGTAACCGTGCAGTTGCAGACCAGCACAAGATCGCCATCCAACACGGCAGGCGTAGCCATTGTGATGACTCTCAGCTCGGGCACAGGCACACTGCTCGGGACGGTGGTGCAATTGACGGATGCTATGGGCACGGCGACGTTCCCCGATCTGCGACTTAACGCCATCGGCGCAAAGCAGCTTAGCGCCAGCACGGTTTCCACTCCCTCAGTGACAAGCAACTCGTTCCAGATCACGGCTGGAGCGCCAGTGAGCATCACGGCCATTTCAGGCACGCCGCAGGCCACCAATGTTTCTCAGGCGTTCCCGCTGCAACTCCAGGCGCAGGTGTTGGATGTCGCGGGAAATCCCGTACCGGGCGCCAGCGTTACTTTCGCCGCTCCGGGTTCCGGACCGGGCGGAAGTTTCGCCGGTCCGACGAACATCATCGCGAATAACAATGGCGTGGCAGTCGCGCCCATTCTGACGGCCAATGGCACGGTAGGTACGTTTGCAGCGACGGCCAGCGCTGCCGGAGTCGCGACGGCCGCCTTCTTCTCATTGACCAACTTGCCCCAGAACGGTCCACTCACGGTCAGCCCCACGCAATTGAGCTTTGCAAGCCAATTTAATCAGACTCCACTCGGCCAATCCGTGCAGCTTACAGGCTCAGGGCCGACCGTGACCTGGACTGCGTCGAGCTCGGCGCCATGGATCACAGTAAGTCCAACGAGCGGGAGCACGCCCGGCTCGGCGACGATTTCAGTGAATCCGGCAGGGCTGCCCCCTGGCAACTACAGCGGCGCCGTGGGTTTCAGCAGCTCCGTAGGGGCAAGCGCCGCTGTGCTCGTAACGTATACCGTTACCGGCCAACCGACTCTCTTGATCAGCCCGCCTCTGCCGGTCTTCGTCAGTCCCGACAGTACGATTGTACCGGCGACGCAGACGCTGCAAGCAACGTCTACCTCCGGCGATATCAGCTACAAGGTGGCAGCGCAGGTCAGTACTCCAACCAACGGAAACTGGCTGAGCGTTACGCCGAGTCAGGGGCAAACCGTGGGCAACGTTCAGGTGAGCGTCAATCCAACCGGATTGAGCCAGGGGATCTACAACGGCTCCGTGGTATTCACGCCGACCGATCCGACGATTACGCCAGTGGTCGTGCCCGTGATTCTGCTCTTAGGATGCGGGCAGGGCGGTTGCGGTAGCGCGCCCCCCACGATTCTCTCGGTGGTCAACGGAGCGAGCTTCCACCCCTCCGGGGCGCCAGGCGCCGCGATGGCCATTTTTGGAGTCAATCTCTCGGACAACATCTACACAGCGTCAACGTATCCATTGCCCACACAACTCGGGCCGACGACGGTTACTGTCAACGGCAACCTTGCGCCGTTGTACTACGTGAGCCCAACGCAAATCGATTTCCAGATGCCTAGCCACGTACCTGCAAGCAACGTGCAGGTGCAGGTGAATGTGTCGAGCAGCCCAGGCGGCGTACAGGCGCTGTTCCTGGGGCAGCCGCACACGTCCACTCTGACGGTAGTCGATCCAGGGTTGTTCGTGAACGCGGGCAATCGGGCTGCGGCGCTCAATCAGGACCTGAGCGCGCATACTCCCGCCACGCCGCTGCCCGCGGGAGCGCTAGTGCTGCTATTCATCACGGGCCAAGGGCCGATCACGCCCCCGATCCCCGATGGTACGGCGGCTCCGGCGAGTCCTTTGTCGACGATCAACGGAATGGTCACAGTAAACATCGGCGGCCAACTAGCTCAGGTAGCCTACGCGGGCGTGGCGCCAGGGTTCGCGGGATTATCGCAGATCAATGCGGTCATTCCGCCGGGACTGATCCCGGGCGACCAATCGGTGTTTATCACCATTAATGGCGTGTCGAGTAACGCCGGCCTGATTACGGTGAAGTAGCGGGGCGCAGCTTTACGCTTCCATGCCCATTTGCGTGAGGCGGTAGCGCAGGGCGTTTCTGGTGAGGCCGAGCAGGCGCGCGGCCTGGCTCTTGTTGCCATCGGCGCGGCGCAGGGCTTCGCGGATGATGTCCTGCTCGTACTGATCGAGCGTCAGACCTTCGGGCAGAAAATGCTGATCGGCGCCGGAGCTCAAGGCGCGCGGGCGCGGGGCGTTTTCGAGCTTGATATCGGCGGCGTCTAGTTCACTGCTGCCGGTACACATCACCAGGCTGCGCTCGATTACGTTTTCCAGTTCGCGCACGTTACCGGGCCAGTGGTAGCTCATCAGCTTTTCCATGGCGGCGTCGGTGATGGAGTCTACCTCGCAGCCGGCGTCGGGCGCGAGCTTGTGAATGAAGTGATTCGCCAGAAATGGGATGTCCTGCTTGCGTTCGCGCAGCGATGGAATGTTCAGAGGCACGACGTTGAGACGGTAGTAGAGGTCCTCGCGGAAGGTGCCCTGCTCCAGCGCGGCACGGAGATCCTGGTTGGTGGCGGCAATCACGCGCACATCGATGTGGCGTGTGACGTTGCTGCCCAGGCGCTCGAATTCGCGCTCCTGCAGGACGCGCAGCAACTTCACTTGAATGGGGCCGGGCACGTCGCCGATTTCGTCCAAGAAGACCGTGCCGGTGTCGGCCTGCTCGAACTTGCCGGGCTTGGAAGTGTTGGCTCCGGTGAAGGCGCCCTTCTCGTAGCCGAAGAGCTCGCTTTCCATCAGGTTTTCAGGGATGGCGGTGCAGTTGATCTTGACCAGCGGACGGTCGCGCCGCGGCGAATGAAAGTGGATGGCGCGCGCGATGAGATCTTTGCCTACACCGCTTTCCCCGGCCAGCAACACGGTGGCGCGGGTGGGCGCAACGCGTTCGATGGTGGCGAAGATTTCCTGCATGGCGCCGCTGCGGCCGATGATATTGTCGAATTCGTAACGGCGGCCGAGCTCTTCCTTGAGCTGGCGGTTTTCATCGCGCAGCGCGCGCATCTCAAGCGCTTTTTGGACCACCTGCATGAGGTGATCGAGGGAAAAGGGCTTGAGCAGGAAATCGGTGGCGCCGGCCTTCATGGCTTCGACGGCGGTTTCGACGCTGCCGAACGCCGTCATCATGATCACCGGGACCTGCGCGTTCTGGCGGCGGATGAGCGAGAGGAACTGGAGCCCATCCATGCCCGGCAATTTGAGATCGGTAAGAACGAGATCGGCGCGATCGACGATGCGCAACCCTTCTTCGGCCGCGGCGGCTTTATCGACCTCAAAACCCGCCGACGCCAGTTGCAGTTCGATCACGCGGCGAAGCTTTTCTTCGTCCTCGACTATCAGAATTCGCGTTTTCATGGCCCGGAAGACTCAGTGTAGCGTGGGTCGACGCGCTACACCGAGCCGGTCCGGGCCAATTGGTTACGCCGCGCTTGAACTTACCATCGGAACCCAAACGTGACGGGGAGGTAGTCGGTGTGGAAGTTACCCTCGAAGATGCGGTTGTATCTGGCTTCGGCAAAAAACTTACCATGCCATTTCGAGCCGAAGGCGATGCCCATACCGGCATCGATTCCGGGCTTGTTGACCGTGTAAGAGGCGAGAATCTGCGTGGTCGGCACGATCGTTGGGAAGAATCCGAAGAACGGATCGAAGCCGGTCACGACTGCCGCCGAAGGCTGCGTGAAGTCTTGCGTGCGGTGATAAATGCCGCCGCCCGCGGTCACATATACGTCAACGTGTTTTTGCGGCGTCAGGTGAACGATGGGATCCAGAGTCGCCGAGAACACGTGCAAGCCGCCGCCGGGAACGCCGATATTCTGAAGAGTGGTGGAGTTGATACCGAATGAATTGTAGTTGAGATCGATCAGCGCGCCGACGTAAGGATTAAAGTTATAACCAAAACCGCCGCCTACGTTCCAACCTTCATCTACATGGCGGCCGGTGTTGCCAACGGGCGTGGTGAAGCCCGCGCCAACATTAAAAGCAAAGTGAGACGTTTCGGTTTGAGCGCTCGCGATGCCAAGCGCCAGTAGACCCGTGCAAGTGGTTAAGATCAAGCGTTTCATTATTTAATAAGCTCCCGCGCTCGTATATGCACGGAACTTACCTTTGTTGAAAACCCGACTTACAGCCTCTAAGCTGTTCTGGCTGCTTCAACATTGACGCGGCGGTTAGCGATGGCGCTCAACTTGGCGTCGGCGGCTATTTCCTCATCGAGAGTTTCTTGCAGGATGGCGGCGGCGCGATCATGTCCTAATTGCCTGGCATAGGTGCGAAGCGTGCCGTATGCGGCGATCTCGTAGTGCTCGACGCGCTGGCACGCGGAAATGATGGCGGCGTCGCGCACCGCGGCGGTCGCCTCGGCGCCGAAGAGCTCGCCGCCTTCTTCCAGCAGACCTTGCATGCCGCGGCATTTCTGCGCGCGGGCGGTTTCGCCGTGCGTTTCGAAAATCTGCTCGATGCGGGCGGCGTGGGTGCGGCTTTCCTCGAGATGATCTTCCAACTCGCGGCGCAGCTCAGGCGAAGACGCCTTTGCGATTGCTTTAGGAAGCGCCTTGATAATCTGCTGTTCTGCGCTATATAAATCTTTCAATTCCAGAACATACAAGTCGTGTAAAGATTCCAGCTTCATAATGGACCTCCTGAAAAATTGACGTTCGACGCGTCCATCCCGCACGGGGCAAGAATCGCCCAAGGGTGGCGCGTTTCACATTGGCAGCTGTAACAGGTCAGGCGAGTTCGATCTTCTCCGCCGCAAGAACATGATTGATCGCAAGATAGAGATCGCCCTGTACGGAGTAGAAGTTGTCGATATTCTGAGTGAGCACATAGCAGAAGATCTCAACATTGATCGCGCCGGCTGTGACGCCCACGATGCGCGCCGGCGTAGGCGGCGCCTCTACCTGATGGTTGGAAGCAAGCAACTTGCGCAGCGCATCGAGCAGCGCGCGCACCTTCTCTTCGGGCGTGGAACGCTGGATGGCAAGGGTGGGATTGAAAAGAATCTTGTCGCGAAGGCCAAAGTTTTCGAGGTTATAGCCGGCGAAAGTAGAGTTGGGGACGGAGACCACGGTGCGGTTGAGCGTGCGGATGCGCGTGGAACGCAACCCGATGTCTTCGAGAGCGCCGTAGAGATCGCCGAACTTGCCGAATTCACCTACGCGAATGGGATGATCGGCGATGACTGAAATGCCGCCGAAGATGTTGGCGATGGTTTGCTGCGCCGCCAAGGCGATAGCGATGCCGCCCACGCCCAGACCGGCCACAAGCGTGGCCGTGTTATATCCCCAGTTACTCAGGGCGAGCAAGACCGCGAGAATGGCGATGGCAACATTTACGGTGCGCCGGGTGAGATGCAGGATGGAGCGCGAGGCGAAGCGCCGGTTCTCATCCATGCGCGCTTCGACGCGCTCAATCGACAACTCCACCATGCGCATCAGGCACCAGGCGACGGACGCAAGGAAAAGCGCTTGCGCAAGGCGGCCCACATACAGGCGCGCGATGGCCGAGGGACCAATGAGCTCAAGGCCTACGCGAAAGAGGAGCAGGCAGAGCAGCACGCGCAGCGGCGCCAGCACGGCCCGCACCCACGCCACGGTCTGCGTAACGTGAAAACGTTCGGCGGTGGCGCGCGCCACGGCCATCACCAGACGGTCGAACTGGCGCGAAATCGCGACTAAGATCAGCGTGCCGAGAAGGAGCGCGATCCATTTCCAAAGCGGCGTCTTCCAGATCTGGATTTTCGAGAAAAACGGAGGCAGATGGCGCCCAATGGGCGATGGTGGTGCGCCGACGGCAAGCTTTGGAACCTCGACCAAGGCATCGTCCGAAAAAAGCCAGACGGGCGTGGCGCCGCGGGTAAGCGCGACCAATTGAAGATCAAGCGTGACGGGCTTCGAGTTGTCGTTCAAGGTAGCGATGTGCTCGCGGCCATTATCCTGGCTGCCTTGCGGATCACGGCTGATGCGCAGCACGCTCAAATCGGAATCGGAATCGAGCACGGCTTCGAGCTGTTTGGCGAGCTCAGGGCCGCGCTCGGCGCGCTTCGGCGCCGGGACGGAGCGCAGATCGAGATATTGGGCGGCTTTGGAATAGTCGCCATCGCGGCACGCTTCGAGAAAATTAGTGACGGTGGAACGCGGGTTATCGCGGCCAAGCGAATCGGTGGCAGGCGCCACTTGCGCAAACAGCGAAAGAGTGAGAAAAAACGTACACAAAGGTCTCATCGTAAGATAGGCAAAACACTGCATTCTTTCCGTACACAGTTAGGACTCCACTGTTAGGATAGGTACATGCAAAAGCTTGCAATTACCCTCACCGCAGCACTTTTGCTGCCGGGACTTGTTTCGGCCGCGACCGACAGAACAAAGAACGCCGACCGCTTGGCCGATTCCGCCGCCTTATTTTCGGAAGTGATGGCAGCGCCGGATAAAGCAATTCCGCAGGATTTGATCAACAAATCCGCCTGCATCGTATTGGTTCCCGCCCTGAAGAAAGCCGCATTCGTCGTGGGCGCAAAGTACGGGCGCGGTTTCGCGATTTGCCGCAACGCTAATGGCCAAGGATGGGGAGCGCCGGCCGCGATTCGCATCGAAGGCGGCAGCTTCGGACTGCAGATCGGCGTCTCGTCCACCGACATCATTCTGCTGATTATGAACGAGCGCGGCATGCGGCGCCTGACGACGGACAAGTTTACGATCGGCGCGGAAGCGACGGCGGCGGCCGGTCCGGTGGGACGCAACGCCAGCGCCCAGACGGATGCGCTGATGACGGCGGAGATTCTGTCGTGGTCGCGGTCGCGCGGGGCGTTTATCGGCGCGTCGCTCGATGGAGCGACCTTGCGCGGAGACACGGACGAGAACGAAATCATGTACGACAAGCGCTGGACCAGCAAGGAAATTATCGGCAGCGGCGCCACTCCTCCGGCAGCGGCGGAGAAGCTGATTGGCTTGCTGACGAAGTATTCGGCGCGCAAATCCGGGTAATTAACACCAACCATCCGCGGGCTGCCACGTACATTGTTCATGGCACGCCTACGCTACGCGTTTCGAAGCCTTGCGCAATCGCCGTTGCTCGCGCTGACGGTGGTGCTTTCGCTGGGGTTGGGCATCGGTGCAAACACGGCTATTTTTTCGCTGATGCACCAGGTGATTCTGGCGTCGCTGCCAGTGCCGCATCCGGAAGAACTAGCGCTAGTCACTTCGCCCGCGGAGTTCAAAAACGGCCGTAGTTCGACGAGCCCGGCGGGCGGCATGGAGTACGTCTTCAACTACCCCACCTTCCGCGCGTTGGAGCGCCGACCCTCGGGAGTGAGCGTCATCGCCGCGTTTCGGTCTCTGGGCGCCAACCTGGCTTTCCGGGGCGCGACAACGCACGGCAGCGCGATGGTGGTTTCGGGGCACTACTTTCCATCGCTGGGCGTGCAACCGGAAGCGGGGCGCCTGCTCACGCCGAATGACGACGTACCGGGCGCGGGCAACGCCGTGGCAGTGCTCAGCTACGCCTATTGGAACGGCAAGCTTGGCGGGCAGTTGGATGCGCTGAACCAGCCGATCCGCCTCAACGGGCAGCAGCTCACGATTGTGGGCGTGGCTCCGCGGGGCTTCAATGGAATTACGCTGGGCGATCAGGCCGATGTCTACGTGCCGCTTTCCTTAAAACCGCGGCTCACGAAAACCGCGGCTCACGCCCGGCTGGAACGGAACAGATCGTTACGACGATTTCTGGCTGTATCTCTTCGCGCGGCGCAGCCAGGGGCTTTCGCTGAAGCAATCGGAAGCGCGCTGAACGGCATCTATCGCGGGGCGCTGGAACCGCAGTCGGCGCAGCTTCACTTCGGGCCCAAAACCACGGAGCGCTGGCTGAAATCGAAACTGAAATTGCAGGATGGGTCGCGCGGCAACAGCGGCCTGCGCGACGATTCGCGGACGCCGATTCTGATTCTGATCGGCGCGACTGCGATGGTGCTGCTGATCGCGATGGCGAATGCGGCGAACCTGCTACTGGCGCGCTCGGCGCAACGGCGGCGGGAGTTGGCGATCCGCGCGGCGATGGGCGCAAGCCGCGGCGAATTGATGGCGCAGTTCCTGACGGAATCGATGCTGCTGGCGGCGGGCGGCGCGTTGGCCGGGTTCGCCATCGCATCGTTGACTCTCGACTTTCTGGTGGCGCAAATGGGCAGCGGCGATTCGGCGGTTTCCTTTTTGACGACGCATCTCGATGGGCTGGTGCTGCTGTATGGAATCGGATTGGCGCTGGTGACGGGGCTGGCTTGCGGCTTATATCCGGCATGGGACGCGGCGCGTACGCCGGCGTCGGCAACGCTGAAGGCGGCGGCGGGACAAGTGTCCTCGGGGCGCAGCGTTTCGCGAGTGCGGCGGGCGCTGGTGTGCGCTCAGGTGACGATTTCGGCGGCGTTACTGATTCCGACGGGTTTGTTTCTCAAGAGCCTGGTGAACCTGCTGCACGTGGATTTGGGCTTGCGCTCGGATCATGTGATCACATTTGCGATTTCGCCGGAGATGAACGGCTATTCCTTCGAAGCCTGCCGCGCTCTGTTGGCGCGGGCGGAGAGCGAGTTAGCGGCGATTCCGGGCGTGACCGGAGCGACGGATGCCATGGTGGGAGTCATCGGCGGCAGCAGATGGGGTAACGGCGTGACCATTCCCGGGATGGGGCGTGAGAACACGCATAGCTGGTACAACGAAATCGGCCCGGGCTTCTTCGCGAAGATGGGAATCCCGCTGCTGACGGGACGCGAGTTCACGGAATCGGACAACATGGCGGGCGATCGCGTGACGATCGTCAATCAGGAATTTGTGAACCGGTTCTACAAGGGGCGTAATCCGGTGGGGACGCAGTTCCACGTGGGCAAGGATCGCGTGATGACGATTGTGGGCATCGTTAAGAACAGTCATTACGCGGAAGTGAAGGAAGATCGCTACCCGGTTTACTATGTCCCCTGGCGGCAGGATCCGCAGCTCGGCGGAATGTCGTTCTATCTGCGGACGGCGCTGCCGCCGGACCAGACGATCGCGCAGACGCGGCGCGTGATGCGGTCGATTGACGCCAATCTGCCGCTCGAAGAGCTGGGCGCCTTGGATGAACGCGTGGGGCGCAGCATTCGCAGCGAACGGCTGATTCTGCAGCTGAGCGCGGCCTTCGCGATTCTGGCGACGGCGCTGGCGATGCTGGGGCTCTATGGCGTGATGGCGTTCAGCGTGACTCGGCGGACGCGGGAAATCGGCATCCGCATCGCATTGGGCGCAAAGCCCGCGGCGGTGCGCGCGATGGTGATGCGCGAGATGCTTTGGATTCTGGGGATTGGTCTGACGCTGGGAATGCCGGCGGCTTATGCGCTGGGCAAAGTCACGGAAAGCCAACTCTACGGCGTGAAGGCTTTCGATGCGATGGTGCTGGCGGGCGCGGCGCTGGCGCTCACCATAACGGCGGTCGCGGCGGCGTATGTGCCTGCGGAACGGGCGGCGCGAGTGAATCCGATTACGGCGTTGCGGTATGAATGACCTCAGCCGATGGTTGAGGCGGGCCGGAAGGGGCCAAGGAGACTGCGGCTGCTCTTGACGGGGGCAGCTTCCCCGCCCCGCACGCGGCGGTACACGGCAAGGATTTCGCTCTCGTCGAAGTCAATGACTCGGGCGTATTGCCGGATGTAGTTAGTGTCGTAAATGCCGCCCGGCAGCTTACTGAAGTCACAGGATTCGATGGATTCGAGAGTCCGAATGCCTATCTTGGTGACGTTGGAGATTTGCTGCAGAGTGATTCCCCGGTTTTTTCTGATAGCGGCCAGCGGCAGTACATTACCCTGTTCGGACATGAGGCGGAACTCAAACGTAATAACGCACACACTATAACATTACTTTTCTCTCTGTTAAACTCTTTTTTTATGGATATTTGCCGCCGTACATTCGGCGCCGCCCTGCTCGGTGGGGCAGGCGCAATCCGTCTGGGTGCGGTAAATCGCTCCAAGTTATTGGTACTGGTAGTTTTAGAGCAGTTTTGGGGAAATTCCCTAAGTGATCTTTTGCCTGTACTTAACCCGGGTGGATTCCGGAGGCTAATCGAGCACGGAGCCTATTTCCCCGACTGCCGTCATGCCGCCAGCACATTCCCGGCGACTACGGTGGCGACGCTAGCTACGGGCGCGTGGCCCTCGCAGCACGGCATCGTAGCGGACTGGTGGTTCGACCGGACATCGAAGAAGATTGTGCCGGCCGGGCAGGAATTGCTGACGGCCACCACGCTGGCGGCGCAGGCAGCGGCAATGAAGGACATGCGGGTTTACGTGATTGCCGATTCCGCGACGCACGCGGGAATCGCGGCGGGCACATCGGACGCGCACGTTTATTGGATGGACACCGCCGGCCAGTTCGCGGCGCGAGGTGAGACGCCGGATTGGCTGGGCGAATTCAACACGCGAAACTCGCCCGAGAACCTGCACAACGCCAAGTGGCAGGCGCTGGGCGCGAAGCCGGACACGCCGCCGCTGCGCACGCTCGTCTACGACCAGAACCACCCCGGCGAATTTCAAGCGCTTTACCGTTCGTCCTACTATGCGCAAGCAGCGCCGTTCGAGTTGCTGCACGAAGCCATGGCGCCGGAGCGGTTGGGGCAAAACAGCAGCTTCGATTTCGTGTGCATCGTGTCGCGCGCATCGGCTTTGCTGGGCTACGAAACCGGCGTGCCGTCTCCGCTGCAGCAGCAGATGATCCTGCAGCTCGACCGGCGCATCGAAGCGCTATTTGCCGATCTGACCAAGGCCGCCGGCGAGAACGAATTCGCGCTGGCTGTGGTGGGCGGACACGGCGCGCCGCCGCTGCCCGCGACCGATCGCCGCGGGCGCATGGCGGTGAATGGCGAAGCGGTGGCGCAGGGCATCGAGCGGGCGCTTAATGACAACAAGCTGGGCGCGGTGCAAAAATACGTCTATCCGTTCCTGTATCTGGATACCTCGGGCGTACGCGAACCGGAGCCGATCCGCATGGCTGCGGCGCGCGCGGCGCTGGATAATCCGGCAGTGGCCAATTACTACACGGCGGGCGGGGCATGCTCCACGGCCGACGAATGGCGGCGGCGCTTCCGCAACAGCTTCCACGCCAAACGCTCGGGCGACGTGATGCTCTCTTACCGGCCGGAATACATCGAAGAGTTCGGCCAACGCCGCGGGGTGAGCTATGGCTCGCTGTATAACTACGACGTGCACGTACCGCTGTTTCTGTTCGGCCCGCAATTTCGTGCGGGGGTTTACGAAGGGCCGGTGGAATCGGTGGACGTGGCGCCGACGCTGGCGCGCGTGATGGGCGTGGAGCCGCCATCGTCGTCGGCGGGGCGCGTCCTCGAGGCGGTGATTGAGTAATCCGGCGCTGGCGTCTTCGATCTGCGGAATCACGCTAAAAAATCCCGTTATTGCGGCCTCTGGCACGTTCGCCTACGGCGTCGAATTCGAAAAGCTGGTGGACCTCAACGCGCTCGGTGGACTGGTGGTGAAGGGCCTCTCGCGCGAACCTATCGAAGGCAACCCGGCGCCGCGCGTGGTGGAAACGGCGTCGGGAATGATCAATTCCATCGGGCTGCAGAATATCGGCGTGCGGGCGTTCGTACGCGAAAAGCTGCCGCAGTTGGCGCGGTTCCAGACGGCGGTCTTCGCCAACGTTTTCGGATATGAAACCGATGACTATGTGGAAGTGGCGCGCGTGCTCGAAGACCATCCGGGCGTGGCTGGCTACGAACTGAACGTTTCCTGCCCGAACACGAAGCACGGCGGCATTTTCTTTTCTAGCGACCCGGCGTTGTTGGCGGAAGTGGTGACGGCGGTGAAGCGAGTGGCCAAACGGCCGTTGATCGTTAAGCTCTCGCCGAATGTAGCGGCCATCGAGCCATTGGCGCGTGCAGCGCAGGACGCGGGGGCGGACGCGATTTCGCTGGTGAACACGTTTGTCTCGCTGGCGATCGATGCGAAGACGCGGCGCGCGGCGATCGGGGCGGGCATGGGCGGGTTATCCGGACCTGCAATCAAGCCAATCGCGCTGCGGCTAGTCTGGCAAGCCGCCAAGGCGGTGAAGATTCCGGTGATTGGACTCGGCGGCATTGCTTCGGGCGAGGATGCGGCGGAGTTTCTGATCGCAGGCGCCAGCGCGGTGCAGGTAGGCACGGCGACGTTCTGGGATCCGCGCTCGCCGGTGCGGATCGCGGAGGAATTGGGCGGCTTTTTGCGGCGCGAGCGGGTTGGGAACGTGCGCGAACTGATCGGGACCCTACGGCTAGGCCAGTGAGCTGACGGCTTCCTGGCGGCCGCGATTCTTCGGCATGACCTGGTCAATGGCCTCGAGAAGCGCCTGAATGTCGTTGGCGTCCATCCGACCGATGGTGCCGATGCGGAAGCAGGGTTCCTGACTCAGCTTGCCGGGGTAGATGATGAATCCCAGGTCGCTCAGGCGCGAGTAGAATTCTTCGAAGTTGAACCAAGGCTCGGTGGGATAGCGGTAAGTGGTGATGATGTAGCTCTGATCTTCGGCGGCAAGATAGGCGATGAAACCTCGCTGCGCCATGCCGAGTGTAAGGACCTCGTGATTGCGGCGGTAGCGCGCGGCGCGGCCCATCACGCCACCTTCGGCTTCGAGTTCGAGCAACGCCTGGTGGAACGCCAGCAACACGTGCGTGGGCGGAGTGAAACGGAATTGGCCGTCGCGCTCGAGGCCGACCCATTGCGCGTGGAGATCGAGGCTGAGGGTGCGGGCGTGATCTTTGGCGTCCATGAGGGGGCCACGGCGTGCGAGCACGAAGCCGAAACCGGGGACGCCTTCGATGCACTTGTTGGCGGACGAAATCAGAAAATCGGCATGCGCGGCTTTCAGGTTGATGGGGATCGCCCCGAAGCTGCTCATGGCGTCGACGATGTAGACCGCGCCGGCGGCGGCCGCCACAGCGCCGATCTCTTCGACGGGATTCAGGATGCCGGTGGTGGTCTCACAATGGACGATGGCCACGTGCGTGACGGCGGGGGCCATGGAGAGCCGCTCGGCGACAGGGTCGGGCGAAATTTTGCGATCTTCGGGCGATTCCACGATCTCGACTTCGATGCCGTGAATGCGCGCCATCTGCACGATGCGGCGTCCGTATGCGCCGTTGACCAGCACCAACAGCCTGCCGCCGCGCGGAATGGCGGACGAAATCACGGATTCGATGGCGTAGGTGCCACTGCCTTGCAGGAGGACGCACTCGTAATCGCCGCCGGGCGCGGCGCCGCCGATGGCCAGGAGGCGCTCACGAATTTCGCGCACGGTCTTCAGGAAGCCGGCGTCGCGCGAACCGGCGTCATACAACATGGCGGCTTTGACGGTCTCACTGGTGGTGAGCGGGCCTGGGGTGAACAGCAGCTTCCTAGTGGTCATGCGCGAGGTTCTCCAATTCGTCTCCGTCTCCGTAAAAGGCATCGGGCAAAAGCATGCGCCGGGCGATCGCGTGCAGCGGCGCCTGCCAGGCTTTCTCGCCACCGATATAGGTGGCATCGACCACGATATCTTTAATTGCGCGAGGCGCGACTTTGCGCGGGTCTTTGCGCAGAACGACGAAATCGGCGAGCTTACCCGGCGTGATCGAGCCTTTGATTTTTTCTTCGAAGGTGGCGTAGGCGCCATCGAGCGTCCAGACTTTGATGGCTTCTTCGACGCTTACGCGCTGGTTGACCCCGTAGCCGACGCCGTTCTCGCCCTGGCGCGTCACCATATCCTGAATGCGCAGCAGCGGGTCGGCGGCGGATACGGTGGAATCGGAATGGCCGGCTACGTGGATGCCCATATCGATGGCGGTGCGATAGGGATGGATCATGGCGAGGCGCTTTTCGCCGTAAGACGCAAGCTTGTCGCCGTGCTCCCACATGTAGGAGTGGAAGACGAGGATAACGCCGGCTTTCTTGGCGCGGTCGAGCAGGGACTGATTCATGACGCTGGCGTGCTCGATGCGATGGCGGGCATCGGGGCGCGGATTTTTCGCCTGAGCGCGCTCGATGGCGGTGAGGACCATGTCGATCTCGCGATCGCCATTGGAATGGGTGGCGATTTGGAAGCCGGCATCGTGCATAGCTTGAAACGCTTTGTCGAGATCCGCTTGCGCACGCGCGGGCGGGATACCGTAGTAGCCGGGCTGATCGGAATAGGGCTCGGAAAGCCAGCAGGTGCGGCCGCTGAGCGAGTTGCCGTGAAAGACCTTGATGGAGGTGAGGCGCAGACGGTCGTCGCCGAAGCCGCTCTTGAGTCCGAGCGCTTGCACGGCGGCGAAACTGGCCTCGCTGAACATGAAGCCGGTGCGCACGGGATTGCCGGCGTCGCGCACCGCTTCGTAGAGGCGGAAGGATTGCGGGCTGCCACCGGCGATGCCTGCGCTGGTGATGCCGCGCTCGGCGAAGCCGCGGAAGCAGCGCAGGTAGCCTTGCACTTCATCGGCAAAGGGGACGCGAGGCTCGCCGGTGTTGCCTGTGCGCGTCAACAAACGGCGGGCGGCCTCGCGGATGACGCCGTTGGGCATGCCGTCGGGGTCGCGATCGAACGAGCCGCCGGGCGGATCTTTCGTATCTTTGGTGATGCCGGAAGCTTTCAGGACGTAAGTGTTGACCACGATGATGTGGCCGGAGGAGTGGCTGATCTGAATCGGATGATCGGTCGAGGCTTTATCCAGATCGTGCCGGTTCGGATGGCGGCCGAGTTTGGTGTCCTGGTAGCGCGAGCCGGTGACCATTTCGCCGGGCGGCGTTTTGGCGGCCTTGGCCTTCAGCGCGGCGACCAACTCATCCATGTTGTGGACTTTTTCCGGCCCCAGCCACGGCGTGTAATAAGGCGAGCTTTCGTCGTAAACGCCGACGGGGTGCAGATGGACGTCGTTGAAGCCGGGTGTTACGGTCAGGCCTTTGAGGTCGACGACCTTCGTGGTGCGCGTCGCCAGGCGGCGGATTTCAGCGTTGGAGCCGACTGCGACGAAATGGCCGTTCGAGACGGCGAAAGCTTCGGCGTAGGGTTTGTCTTTGTCGACGGTGATTACCGCGCCGTTGACGTAGATCACGTCCGCCGCGTGGGCGGCGAACGCGGCCAGCAAAAGGAAAAAGATGCGTCGCATGGCTGTGGCTCCTGACTAAAACGCCAACCGCAGGCTGAATTGTACCTGCCGCGGCGCGTTGCTCTGGCTCAGAACGATTTTGCCAAATGTGGCGGAAGTGATGCTGGTGGTCGGTCCGGAGAAGACCACGTGGTTAGTGGCGTTGAACAATTCGGCGCGGAAGATGAGGCGAACACGCTCACGAAACGCGGTGACCTTCTCGAGCGAAGCATCCAGATTCGCGGCCGTGGGGTTGTAGACGCCGGGCACATAGCGGCTGACATTGCCGAATGCGTATTGCGGCGTTTGCACAAAGGCCGCGGGATTGAAGTAGAGGCAACTATCGCAGATCTGCGGCCCGCCCGGCAGCGCCGCGGAGATGCCGGTGGCGTTGGGACGCATGCCGGTACCGCCGCCCAGGGAGTTCGAGTTATTCGGCGATGAGACGGCTACGGGACGGCCGGCGTCGACAGTGTAAAAGCCGCCGAGCGACCATCCGCCAAATGCCTTGGCCGCAACGCCGGAACTCGCCAGGCTCTTGCCAGGACCGAAGGGCAGTTCGTAGCGCGTGGCGAGGCGCAGGGTGAACGGCTGATTCTGATCGGACACAGCGCGGTCGCACACGAAACAGTAATTATCCTGGAAGCCGTTGCGCGTGCCGGCGACGCTGGTCATTTCGCCCACGTTGTCGATCGCTTTGCTGTAGGTGTAGCCGAACAACATTTCCAGGCCTTGCGAGAAGCGCTTTTCCACGGTCAACTGACCGGCCTCATACGAGGAATGACCGGCGCCGACGTTGATGCCCTTGACGTTGAGGAATTCGGGGAAGGGCCGCAGTAACTGGCCATATTGAACGGTGGGCAGGCTCAGCGTGGAGCTGGGATCGGTGATGATGCCGTAGAACGGATTGGGCACGACGCTGATGAGCTTCGATCCGAGCGAGAGATCGGAATCGGGAATCTGGTTGTATTGGATCGGCGACATGAGGTGCACGCCGACATTGCCGACATAGGCCGCGGTCACCACCAGCTTGAGCGGCAGCTCGCGCTGAATATCGAACGACCAGTTTGCCTGGTACGGAATATCCTGCGTGCGCAGAGGACCGGTGATGTTTTGGCCGAGATCGATGCCCAGGCCGGCGGAGTTGCCGTATGCCGTGGGAAGGCCTTGTGGGAACGGATTGGCGAGGTTGAACAACGGCGTGACGCCGTCCGATTGGGCCGTGATCGAATTCGAGGTGCGCGTGGTGCCAAGCGCGTTGGGGAACTGCTCCCAAGCTGCCAAAGGATGATGGAAGATGCCGAAGCCGGTGTGGATCACGGTTTTGGAATTCCACTGGTATGAGACGCCGATGCGCGGATCGAGATGAACGCCGCGCGGGAGTTGCAATTGCGTGCTGCTGCCGTTCAAGCCTGGAATTCCGACGCCGCCGACGAGGTTGGGAAGCTGCGGAACTTTCCTGGCGAGAGGCGAAGCCGAGCTGAGATCGATGTAGTTGAGTTGATTCTGCTCTTCCACGTCGCCGGTTTCGTAATTTAGGCGGAGACCGAAAGTCAGCGTCAGTTTCGGAGTCAGGCGCGCGGTATCCTGCGCGTAAAAGCCGAGGTAATCGTGGTGGGAATTGGTTTTCGGAACAAATCCGCTACTTAATCCGGCGGCGCCGAGTAGTAAGTCGGCAATGCCGCTGCCGGAATCGGAAACAGCCGCGCTGGGATTCGGACCGCCGGTGAAGTTACTGGTGGCGTTGATCGCGAGCTGCTGTGGATCGTAGAGTTGCACTGGATAAACGCGAAGGTCATAGCCGAATTTGAAGCTGTGGATGCCCTTGAGCCAGGTGAGATCTCCGGCATATTGCCAGACCGAGGAGGCGTTGGATTCGATCGGGTAGTTGGGGCCGAGGCTGCTGATGCGGGATGCGGAGAGTTGCGGGTCCATCTCACCAGTTAGGCCAGGCGCGATACTCGCCGGAAAACCGAGGCTGGTGGCGGTGATATTCGAGGGCTCGGAGCGGTTGGATTCGCTGTGTGCCCAATTGAAGTGATGATCGAACACCAGGGACGGAGAGATCGACCAGGTGTGGTGCAACATGATGTTGAGCCCGGGGATCTGGTCGTTCGAATTCACAGCCGCGAGACTGTTGCCGTAATAGTTGTTCTGGAAGATGTGATTCGAAAACCAATCGACGTGGCCGTACATCAGCTGGTGATCGGAGATGCGCTGATCGATGCGGGCGTCTATGCGGTCGTTGTTGTCAGTACCTGGGGCGTTGGAAAAGTAGTTGTTGGTGCTGCTCTGGCCGACGCCGGCTTCGTTGGGCATCGGATAGTAAGAAAGCAGCTTGGCGCCGACGGCATTGAAGAGCATCTGTGGAACGATGTTGCCGGGGAAGGCGGTGCGGAGATAGCGCGTGGTTCCGGCGGGCGCGCTGGGGTCCAGGCGCGTGGTGGAGGGATCGTAGATGACGATGAGACCGCCGTTGGCGTCTTTGGTTTGCGAGAAATTACCCTGGCGCTCGAGCGCGGTGGGCATGGTGCCGGTGAACGACCCGGCGCTGGAATCGCGCAGTCCTTCGTAGGAAACGAAGAAGAATGTCTTATCGCGGCCGTGATAGAGCTTGGGAATCTCGATGGGGCCGCCGACCGTGCCGCCGAATTGATTGCGGCGGAAGGGCGCGATAGGCTGGCCGGCTTTATCCGCATTGAAACCATCGGCATCGAGCGCGCTGTTGCGGAGATATTCGAAAAGCGTTCCGTGCACGAGATTGCCGCCGGAGCGCAGCGCGTAGGTGACCGTGCCGCCGCTGGTGCGTCCGAATTCGGGCGCGTAGGCGCTGGTGTAGACGCGATATTCCTGGATCGCGTCGACGCCGGGAATGCCGCCGGCTTGGTTGTAGTAGGCGGTGGTATCGGTGGCGCCGTCGATGGCGAGATCGGTAGTGGAACCCTTGGCGCCATTGATGCGCCAGGTATTGGTGCGGCTCTCGCTGGTGACGTTCTGGCCGGAGAGGCCATCATCGCCCTTGGTGACCGCGGGGCTGAAATTGATCAGTTGCAGAGGGTTGCGCACGTTGAGTGGGATGCTGCCGACGAAGGCGGGGTCAATCACGACGCTGCGGTCCGGCCGGTCGGTAGTCAGCTCGGGCGGCGTGTCGGAAACACGTACGACTTCCTTCACGGAAGCGGGCTGGAGTTGCAGCTCGACGACTTTGGATTCGCCGATTTCGAGAGTCACGCCGGTGAGGCGCTCGGTGGCGAAGCCGGAAGCCGATGCGGAAATATCATATGTCCCGGGCGGTACCGGCGGCAGCAGAAAACTGCCGCTTTCGGTGCTGACGGTTCGGAATTCGCCGGCGGTGGCGGTGTTCCGCATGATGATTTCGGAGTTCTGAATCACGCTGCGGTGAGAATCGATTACCTGCCCGCTGACCCGCGCGCTTTGCGCGTGAAGACAGCCGGCTGCGTACAGACACACTACGAGCGTTGCACTGATACGTCGCATTAATTTCTCCGTTGAGCTTTTAGAAAATCAAGGTTTCTCGCCGGCGGCGATCCGGCGCTCAATTTCTTCGAGTAAGGGGGCGCAATCGGCCAGCGACGGCGCCGTGAAGTGCGCGCCCGCGCCGCTGAGACGCCGGGCCGCCTCGTGTTCCCTGGTTGCGCGCGTTTCGGCGGGCAGCGCCTGCCAATCCGCTAACGAAAGACCGATTTCATTGCCCGTGGCCGTGATTCCGATAGTCCACATCCCCGCGTTTTGGCCCTCGGCGATGTCCGACAGAGTGTCGCCGATCTTCACGCAATTCCACAACGGAAAGACACCGAGAAGAATCGCATTGCGATAACACATAAATGGCATCGGACGCCCGCCGCCGGCTTCGTCAGGAGTCACGCTGGCATCGGGAGCATAACCTTGCGGCGCGGCGGAAGCCATGACGACGTCGAGCAATGCGCGCGTGTAACCCGTTGTGGAACCGATGCGCAGGCCGGCGCCGCGCCAGGCATCCACCGTTTCCACGGCGCCGGGAATGGGCGAGCTGAATTCGGCGAGGATTTCGGTTTGGCGCGGCAGGAACTCGGTGAAAATGCGCTCGACGTCGGTCTCGGACGGAGGCGCTCCGTGACGGCTCCGCCATGCTTCCGACACACGTTCGCCGGCGCACATGGAACGGATCTGATCTTTCTTGAGCGTGCCCATGTGCTCGCGCACCTCGGCCGCCGTAACGGGCACTCCGTTCTCTTCGAATACGCGCTGCAAGGCGGCAACGGGGGCGAGGCTGCCGAAATCGACGGTGGTGCCTGCCCAATCCACCACTACGGCTTTCAAATGCCGATATTTCACTGTGCTTCCCTTTCCGGTTCCAAACCCTTATTCCATCGCAATGTCAGCAACCCACCCGCCGCGGCGGCGCACACCAGGAAGAAGGTGAAAAGCTGATCCCAGCCGAAGCGGCTCACGATTACCGCCACCGCGTACGCGGAGATGAGCTGACCCAAAGATCCTACCCCGTTCACGATGCCCGCCGCGCGCGCCGCATGCCGGGGGCTGACGGCGTCGACGCTGGCGGGTCCAGCCATGAGCAAATCGGGGCCGTAAATCAGAATGCCAAGCACGGAGATGCTAAAGGCCATGGCGCCCGGCCCCAAGCGCCCGATGACGGGATGGATAAGAAGCCAGGCCGCCAGCATGAAAAGCATGGTTGCGCCCACGGGATAGCGGCGGCCGTTCAGGAGACGGTCGGACACATAGCCGGCGATCAGGGTTCCGGAGAAGCCGACGAGTTCGAACAAAGACGACGTGTAGCCCGCCCATTCTTCGCTGTATTGCATGCGCTGTACGAGGTAGAGCGGCAGCCAGAAGAGCAGTGAATAGCGCGTGATCTTGAGGAAGAAGTACATTCCCGAAAGAATCCAGACCTCGGGCGTGCGCGCGGCGACCCAGAACGAGCCATCGTCTTCATGCGCTTCTTCCTTGTCGGCCGGCGCTGGCAACCCCACGTCGGTGGGGGAATTGCGCACGCGGAAGGCGAACCAGAGCGCGGCGGCGGCGAGAAGAATGGAGGGGAAGAGGAATCCGCGGCGCCATCCGAGTTCGGGCGCGATGAACATGCGCGTGGCGGCATAGGTGGCGAAGACTGTAGCCAAGAAACCGCCGAGGACGTAGCAGGTGCCCCACCACGCCATGACGGTGCCGCGTTCCTTGCGTTCGAACCACGCGCCCAAGACCTTAAGGCACGCCGACCATCCGCAGCCTTGGCCCAGTCCGTTGCCAATCTGTAACAGCAAGAGAGCGTGACGGTCGCCCGCCATGGCCGCCATCGCACCGGTGCAGACGGCGGATAGCAGACCGCCCATGGTTCCGGTGAATCTTCCACCAAAGCGATCACCGAGCGCGCCAGCGATAAACTGGCCGACGGAATAAGCGAGGCTGAAGACAAAGACTAACTTGGCAAGATCGAAATTTCCGTAGGAATCGGTGCGCGCCATCATGGGCATGACGACGCTGAAATTCTTGCGGCAGAAATAATAGCCGGCATAAAGCACCCACGCCGCCACGAAAATAGTGAAGCGCCGCTGCGACCACCGGCTTTGGCGGCCAGGATCGCTTTGCGTAACTGCGACGGCTTGCGAGCTTGCGAGAGATCCCATGTGGAAGAACCAACTTATATCTGTTGGAGGCTTTTTCCCACGTTCTGAACGGTTAAGCTTCTAGCCAAGTTATAGGTGGAGAGTAACTTAGATATTTGAGCCGGGAGGTTCGTAACACAACTGCAATCGTCTGGTCACCGAGATTTTTCTGGTAACAGGAGACGCCAAGCGCTAATCTGACACTTAAGAGAAAGGCCGATGCAATCCGTTTTGCCCGAAGGCGCGAAGCCCAACCAATTGCGCGCGGGCGCGCAACAGGCGATTGCGGCATCGGCGAACGGAGCGTCGCTTGCGGTGGAATACGAGTTGGTTTCCATCATGGACGCGCCCGCATTCCGCGGCAGTTCGCGCAGCAAGCTGTTCCTGCGGTTCGTAGTGGAAGAGACCCTCGCCGGACGCCAGGACGCGCTCAAGGAGCGGACGATTGGCGTAGCCGTGCTGGGGAAACCTTCCGACTACGACACCGGGGCCGATTCCAGCGTGCGTGTGCGGGCCAACGAAGTGCGCAAACGCCTGGCCGCGCATTATGACGCAGCGGCGCCGAAAGCCGGGATTCGCATTGAGCTACCGCTGGGAACTTACGTGCCGCGTTTCGCTTCAGCGGCGCCAACGGCCGCTATAGCGCCGGCCGCACAGGAACCACATCCGCCGCGGATGCTGCTGTGGCAATTGGCGGCGCCGACATTCGTTGCGGTTTTCCTGGCCCTGATCGCGATACGTGGCGGCGTGGAATCGAACGACGCTTTTTCGCGATTCTGGGACCAGGCGATTGCGGGGCGAACGGAAATCGTGGTGACTGTGGATTCGGACGCCGGCACGGCCATTTCGCCTCTCATGGCGGACGCAGCATTGCCATTCGAAGCGCTGGCCGGCGCCCTGCAGACGCCGGTTCACATCATGGCACTGGGCGACAAGCAACCGGCCGGGTCTTATGTCATTCGCCTGTCGCTGACGGAGAGGCCCGCCGGGCGCGAGATGTTCCGAGTGGGCGGGGCGGATGTGTATCGCGGAGCCGCGGGCGGTCCGGCGATGTGGCTGTGGGCGAAAAATGCGGAGAGCTTGCGCTCGGCGGCGCAGATTCTGACTTCGCGTTCGGGGTTTCCGGATATTGAGTGATTTGCGCCGCTAACCCAACAGACGCGCGGCTGGTTTGGCGAAGTAAGTCAGAATCATACCCGCACCGGCGCGAGCGATTGATGTAAGGCTCTCCATCATGGCGCGCTCCTGATCGAGCCAGCCATTGCGCGCGGCGGCCATGATCATGGAATATTCCCCGCTTACCTGGTAGGCCGCGATAGGCGCGTCGAAGCGCTGGCGGGCCTGAAAGATGAGGTCGAGATACGGCATAGCGGGCTTCACCATGATCATGTCGGCGCCTTCTTCGAGATCGAGCTCGATTTCGCGCATGGCCTCGCGGGCATTGGCGGGGTCCATCTGGTAGCTGCGGCGATCGCCGAATTGCGGCGCGGAATCGGCGGCTTCGCGGAAGGGGCCGTAGAAAACGGAAGCGAACTTGGCGGCGTAGGCCAGGATGGGCGTGGTTTCGAAGCCGTTGGCATCGAGCGCGGTGCGGATGGCGGCCACGCGACCATCCATCATGTCGGACGGTGCGACAATATCGGCGCCGGCGCGCGCATGCGACAGCGCGCTCTTGGCGAGCCATTGGAGTGTGGCGTCGTTATCCACGTCGCCGTCTTTGATCAGGCCGCAGTGGCCGTGGCTGGTGTACTCGCAATTGCAGACGTCGGTGACGATGAGCAGATCGGGCAGCGCGCGGCGCAAGGCGCGGATGGCGCGCTGGACGATGCCCTGGTCATCATAGGCTCCAGATGCGATTTCGTCTTTCGATTCCGGCAGACCGAACAACATCACGCCGCCGACGCCAAGCGATTGCACTTCGGCGCATTCTTTGACCAGTTCGTCGATGGAGAGCTGATAATTGCCTGGCATCGCGCCGATCTCGCGCCGCACGCCTTCGCCGGGACAAACGAAGAGCGGCAGAATGAACTGCTGGGGGTGGAGGCGGGTTTCGCGCACCAGATTGCGCAGTCTTCCGGTGGCGCGCAGGCGCCGCATGCGGTGCGTGGGAAATGGCATCTAACTTTTCTCGCCTGAAGTCTTCTCTTCGGATTTGCCAGCGGGCTCAAAGCGCAGCGCGGCGGAGTTGATGCAGTAGCGGTCTCCGGTGGGGCCGGGGCCATCGGGAAAGACGTGGCCCAGGTGGGCATCGCACTTGCTGCACAACACTTCCGTGCGCTTCATGAAGAAACTGTTGTCGGTTTCGGTCTCGACGTTTTCGGCGGCGGCCGGAGCGGTGAAGCTGGGCCATCCGGTGCCGGAATCGAATTTTTCATCAGAACGGAAGAGCGCGGTGCCGCAGCACGCGCAGCGATACATTCCGTTGTCATGATTGTTCCAGTAACGGCCGGTGAAGGCTGGTTCCGTGCCCTTCTTGCGGGTTACGGCGAATTCATCGGACGAAAGTTCTTTGCGCCATTCGGCGTCGGTCTTGACGATCTTATCCACTTCTATGGTCCCCTTGCGTTGGCCGCTGTTAGTGAACAACTCGAGTTTGACGGGCGCGCCGTTGCCACCCCGCGCGGGATCGGGCAGCGGACGCTCGCGGCGGATCCATAGGGCTATCCAGCCGGCAAAGACGAACGGCATGAAGACGAACGCACGCCGCGGAACGCCATCCATATTTTTATGTTAGCGGAGTTAGTTGGCGCGCGGACCAAGCTCCGCGGCGCCGAGCACAGGACCGGCCGAGCCTTCTTGCACGAAGACGATCACACGCTGTTCGTTGGCGGCGGCAGGCAGGGGCGCGGACTGGCTGAACGCGACGCCGCGCTTGACGGAACCTAATTTGCGCAGGCTTTTCAGAATAGCCACGTGATGTAGACGCCGCCCTTTGTTCTCGCCGGCGGCGACGTTGGATTCGGCGCTGTCTTCGGCGAGGGCTAGAAATACGCTAGCGCCGTTGGGGGAATCCGCAATATCGATCTGAACGCCGCCTTCGGCGCGCGTCAGCTTGATTTGGGCCTTGGGATGGCGTTGGGCCTTGCCGATTTCCTCCTTGGCGCGGCTGGCATCGCTGCCCACGAATTGCGCGGTTCCATCGACGACCATTTGCGGCGTATACGTGCTGTCCAGGTGGAAGCGCATCGCGTACTCTTCCTGGCGCATGGTGTTGTCATGGGAGGAGAAGCGATCTTTCCAGCCTTGGTGGTCCCAATAATCGACGTGTTCGGAAAGAACGACGACGTGCGGGTCAAGCTGCTCGAGCATACGATCGGCGGGAGGGCAGTCGGAACAGCCTTCGGAGGTGAAAAGCTCGACGAGGACGGGTGAGCGGGCAGGCGAGGAGGCCGATTGCGCAAAAAGAGCGTTGCAAGCCAACGCGAGTATCGCGCTGCGGCGCATCGTGAATATCAGGCGGCGTGCTTGCGGCGCTTGGCCAGCGCTTTGGCGGCCTGTTTGTTAGCCTTTTTGGCGTTATATTTCTTGGTGCGGAGTTTGGACGACTTATGCTTTACAACCGGCGGCTTCTTCGCGGCTTCCGCCATTCCGGTCACTCCGAAAACCAGCGCCAGCGCGACGGCGAAGTTGCGGATCTTCATATTTAGTTATTATTGCGTAAATCGCGAAAAAGACAAGTACATCTCAAGGAAACATGCCGCTGTTAACAAAACGCAGACACCGGCGGCCACTTTCCACAGTTTTTCGACATTCGAACCCACGTAGCGCGGCGTCCCGGTGAGATAGGCCGCGCCGAAGCCACCGATCAATCCGCCGATGTGGGCGCCGTTGTCGACGCCCGAGATGATGAAGCCGCTAACGAGAATCCAACCGACCCAGAACATGTATTGACCTTTGATGGCGTCGCCGATGGCGCTGCGATGCTGCATCCCGAAGGCGATCATGACGCCGATTAACGCGGTCAAACCGGCCGAAGCGCCAACGGAAACGCCTCCGGACCACAAATAACTCAGGTAAAAGCCGCAAATGGTGCCGAAGGTGAAAAAGACGAAAGTGCGAGCGCTGCCGTATAGCTCTTCCACCTGCGGACCCACCGTCAGCAGCACCCACATGTTCATAAAGATGTGGAACAGGCCGCCGTGCAGGTATCCGGCCGTCAGCAGGCGCCACCACTGCCCGAACTGCATGGCTGGGCCGAACTTAGCGCCAAAATAGACCAGCGTCTGGCCGTCGAGGTTGAGAAACGCCTGGCCGTTTCCGGACCGCATGCTGTAGAGCACGGTCAGGAGGTACATGCCGACGTTGAGGGTGACCAGAATCATCGTCACGAAACTGGCGCCAGGAATCAGGCCGCCCAGCAGATCGCCAGGACTACGGCGATCGATCGCGCGCTCACCCACTTTTTCATTGCAATAGGGGCAAACGCGATCTTTGTTGGTGATGAAGGCCCGGCAATGCGGGCACATGCGGCGCGAATCCATTCAGGACCATCATACAGGAGGGGTCTTGGAATTCACCGCAGAGACGCGGAGACGCAGAGAAAACGGGTGGTTCATTAGCCTTCTCTGCGGCTTCGCGCCTCTGCGGTGAACGGTAAGCCGCTCTTCTCAAATGAGCTACAATCGAATCTCCCGCATGGTCAAAACGGAGCGCGAATACCGCGAAGATATTGTTGAAATCGGGCGGCTGATGTTCCAGAAAAGCTGGATTGCGGCCAACGACGGGAATATTACCATCCGGATCGACGCCGACCGGATTCTGGCGACGCCGACGGGGCTTTCGAAGGGGATGATGCAGGCCGATGACCTGCTGGTTCTCGATCTGCAAGGGAACCGGATTTCGGGGCGGCGTGAGCGGACGTCGGAAATCGCCATGCACCTGAAGATTTATGAGCTGCGGCCCGATGTGCGCTCGGTGGTGCATGCGCATCCGCCAGTGACCACCGGCTTCGCCACGGCAGGACGGCCGTTGAATATGGCGCTGCTGCCGGAAGTGGTGATCGGGCTGGGCTGCGTGCCGCTGGCGGCGTATGGCTTGCCGGGGACGCCGGCGCTGACCGAGCCGATGATCCCGCTGATTCCCAAATACGATGCGCTGCTGATGGCTAACCATGGCGCGGTGTGTTACGGCGACGACGTGTTCCAGGCTTACTTCCGCATGGAGACGATCGAGCACTTCGCGCGGATCGCCCTGGTGGCGGAACTGTTGGGCGGCCCGAACGTGCTGCCGCGGCACGAAGTGGATAAATTGCTGGATTCGCGGGCACGGTACGGCGTGAAGGCGCGCGCCTCGGGCGGCCCGGAGTGCCCAGTGGTAGCGGAAGACCTGGAAGATAAGAACGGCGAACGGATTTACGTGACGCGCTCGGAGCTGATCGGCCTGGTGGACGAGGCGCTGCGCGCGCGCGGTATAGCATAGTGAGGGTACGGAGACATCGATGGGCGAAGCGTTAGGCATGATTGAAACTCGCGGCCTGGTGGCGATGATTGAAGCCGCCGACGCGATGGTGAAGGCCGCCAAGGTAAACCTGGTGGGCTGGGAAAAGATCGGGTCGGGCTATGTCACGGCGATGGTGCGTGGCGACGTGGCGGCGGTGCGCGCCGCGACCGACGCAGGGGCCGCTGCCGCGCGGCGCGTCGGCGAGCTGATTTCCGTCCACGTGATTCCGCGGCCGCACCAGAGCCTGGAAGACGTGCTGCCCATCGGCAAGGCGCACGCCCAGAGCGCGAAGTAACGGCATGATACTGGCCCGCGTCGTGGGCTCGGTGGTCGCCACGCGCAAGGACCCCCGGCTCGAAGGCAAGAAGCTTCTCATCCTGAGGCTCATCTCGCCCGATGGCAAGGACGAGCCTGGCTACGTCGTTTCAGTGGATACGGTGAGCGCGGGATATCGCGAACGCGTGATCGCCGTCGCTGGCAGCTCGGCGCGCATGGCGGAAGGCTGTAAGGATACGCCGATCGATAGCGCCATTATCGGCATCGTGGACGAAATCAGTCTGGACTAGCTTATGTACCTGGGACGCGTCGCCGGCTGCGTATGGGCCACCGCGAAGGATCCGGGCCTGATGGGCCAGCGGCTGCTGGTGATTCAACCGGTGACTCCCGAGCTGAAGGATTCGGGCAAGCAATTACTGTGTACCGACTGCACCGGCGCCGGCGCGGGTGAAATCGTCTACTGGACGCGCGGCAAAGAAGCTAGTTTTCCATTCCTCCCGACCGAGGTCCCCACAGATACCACCGTGGTGGGCATTGTGGATTCCGTGAGGCGAAAGTAAGATGCTGATCGCGCGCGTGGTGGGCCAACTTGTCTCGACTCACAAACACGAAAGCCACGTGGGCCGCAAAGCGCTGGTTGTGCAGCCGCTCAATTTGGATGGAAGCGAGCGCGGCGAGGCGCTGATTGCCTTCGACGCGGTAGATGCGGGAATCGGCGACAGGGTCTTGGTGGTGACTGAAGGCTATAGCGCGATGACGGCGGTGGGGCGGCCGAACTCACCGATCGATATGGCTGTTATCGGCTTTATCGATCGCATCGACCTCCTTCCGGGTGAGGCCTGAGCGGCGATGCTGGCGGCCGATCAAGTAAAAGGCCAGGATCACGCCACTCAGTAACTTGAACGCCTCGACGCCGATCAGCCCCAGCCGGACCGCGACTAACTGGCCGCGCTCGGGGAGCGCGATGTTCGACGGCAGAAAATCCGTCAGCGAGCCCAGATACATCAACTGCGGAACCGTGACGGCGCGCTGAAAGACCGCAGCCGCCAGCGGAAGCAGGGTCAGACCGAGCGCCAACTTACCTTCGCGCGTTCCCAACAGAAGAAATAGGAAGAGGAAGCAGCCGAGGATGATTTCCAAATCGCCCCACTCTTCCATCCACCAACCCACCTGCTGGCGCACTGGGTAAGCGAGCATCATGCGCGCTTCTCCCTGTCCCAACGAGTGGAGGCGGCCGCTGAATTCGGGGGAGTGAGTGGCCAGCAGACGCGGCGCGGCGTTGAAGCTGTCGGCGGTGAGCCACGTCATCAAGGCGCTACAGCCGAGCCACATACCCAGCAGCATGCAGGCAAAGCGGCGCGCGTGCATATAAGAAGCCGACATTCTACCTCACTCGACTCTGAGATTCGCCTTTCGCCTAAAGTCTTGGGGCTTTCCCGCCGAAAACACAACGTAGAAGCGGGGGCGCCGCGGCGGCCGGAAATTTTTTGAGATTCCGGCGCGGGCAGTCTCAAGTTCCTCGGGCTTGCGCCGAAGAGAGAAATGACTGGCAAGACGCCACCACGCAACGAAAGGATTTTCGAATGTCGATTTCGCTCCAAACTAACGTGGATTCTCTGGTCGCGCAACGCAATTTGGGTGTGAACAGCCAATTCCAGAGCAACGTAATCCAACAACTTTCATCCGGTTACCGGATCAACTCATCGGCGGACGACGCGGCGGGGCTGGCGATCGCCAACGGCTTTCGCAGCAGCGAAGCCGAGCTGAACCAAGGCGTGCAGAACGCTAACGACGGCATCAGCACGCTGCAGATTGTCGATGGCGGCATGAACAACGTTTCGCAGATGCTCGACAGCTTGCGAACGCTGGCCACGCAGTCCGCCTCGGGCACCTTCACCGGCGACCGCTCGGTGCTGAACAACCAATTCCAGAGCCTGCTGACGGAAATCGACCGCCAGGCGCAGTCGATCGGCATGAACCAGGGCGGCCAGTTCGCGCAGGCGCTTTCGGTTTACATTGGGGGCGGCAAGAACGCGACTACCGGCGGATTCGAAGTCGCCAACGGAACCGTGAACATCGATTTGAGCGGTTCCGCCGTGGATACCCAAAATCTGGGGTTGAAGGGCATGCAGGTGGTGGCGGGTTCCACCGATTTGGGCGCGGCTTCCGCGACGTCGGTGGCCAACATCGTCGGTAACAGCAGCAACACGACGGCAACCGCCGGGTTCACGGAACTCGATTTCGCGGGACCGGGCTTCTCCGACGGCAGCCAGGCCAAGGTTGCGGTGAACCTCTCGGGCGTTACCGATATGAACAGCCTGGTGTCATCGATCAACAACGCGATTCAATCCGCGGGGAACGGCAATACGGCGGCCGCAACGGCTTTCAAGAACGCCGGCATCGTGGCGTCCGTGCACACGGATTCCAATGGTGGCCAGGAATTGGCGTTCACGTCCTCCACCACAGCGTTCCAGGTGAGCGCGGGCGACCAGATGGCCAACGCGCTGATGGGCAACTTCTCGAGCGGTTCGACGGGAACGGCGATCTCCAGCACCGTGACCGGCGGTAACACCACGGCCGGCTCGATTTCCAGCCCCGCGAACGTGGCCTTCCAGATCAGCGGCGGCGGCTTGACGAGCGCGGTGACGCTGAATCTAGGAAGCAGCTCGAACACCACGGCGCTCGCTATCACGGACGTCGCCAGCCAAGTGGCGAACAACACGGCTTTGAAGGCGGCCGGCATCACGGTGAGCGGCTCGGCGGGCAGCCCGCTGGTGTTCACGGACGCCTACGGCAACAAAATGAACGTGCAGGTGACGGGCGACACGGCTAACCGCCTGGGCTTCGGCTCGTTCGTTGCCGGTTCCGATCCCACACAGGCCCAGTACAGCAGCGTCACGGGCACGGGCTTCAGCACCGCTAGCGCGTTGGGAACGGCGCAGCTCGGCTTTTCGATTGACGGCGGCGCTTCCAACGGATCGAACCAGGTCAGCGTGGACTTGAGCGGCGGCGACGCCACCGCGGCTACCGAAGCGGGTTCAGCTTACACTGCGCCCAGCGGCGCCAGCGGCGACGATCTCACCATCTCGATTGACGGCGGAACGGCGGTCAGCGTCAATATCGCTCAGAACGCAACGGTCACCACCGCCGCCGCGGCCATCAATACGGCGGCCGCCGGCGTCACCGCATCGGTCAACTCTTCGGGGCATCTAGTCCTAACCGCTAACGCGGCGGGCGCGCACACCGTAACGCTTGCCAACGGTACCAACGGCAGTGCGCTCACCGATTTCGGGCTTGGCGCAACGTTTACCGGGACATCGCGCACCGCGCAAAGCATCGCCGACGCCCTGAATAGCGGCTTCGCGGCCAGCAGTTCCCTGACGTCCGCCGGATTGCAAGCCACGGTCTCGAGCGGACAGTTGCAGATCGCGTCGAGCAATGGCACGTCGTTCCGCCTCAATGCGGGCGGCAGCACCACCACCGCCGACGTCGGGTTCGGCACGGCGGGCGCGGCCTTCGCTGGCGCCACGGTGGGCGACTCGGCTGCGACATTTGATGACGCCAACGGCGTTTCCAACACGGGTGGGCTGACATTCGGGGCGATGCAGTACGGCAACGACACACAGGCGATCACGATTTCCGCCAACGATTCCGCCAACGCGCTGCAATCCAAAACCATCACCCTGCAGAACAATGGCACGGCGCAGACCGGCGCGAACATCGATTCCGCCGTCAGCTACATCAACCAGCAGCTGCAACAGAGCAATAACTCGACGCTGCAGAGCATCACCGCGGTGAAAGAAGACGATGGCGGCGTGGAGAAAATCAACTTCATCAGCTCGCTCTCGAACTTCAGCGTGGGCTTCGGCAATTCTCCCAACGGCGATGGCTTCTCAGGGAGCGCCGGGGCCACGGTGGCGTCGGCGAAACTGGGCACAAGCGCCACCGTCTCGATCGACACCCAGGCGGGCGCGCAACAGGCGCTTTCGGCCGTAGCTTCGGCCGTGAGCAAGCTGGGCACGGCTCAGGCCAGCGTCGGCGAAGGTGAAAACCAGCTGAACTACGCTATCGGTCTGGCGCAATCGCAGATCACCAACTTCTCGGCCGCCGAATCGCGCATCCGCGACGCTGACGTGGCCGCGGACGCCGCCAGCCTGACCAAGGCGCAGACCCTGCAACAGGCATCGGTGGCGGCGTTGGCGCAAGCTAACTCCGAGCCGCAAGCCATACTCAGCCTCCTCCAGCACTAACCGGCTGAGGCAACCGTTTGACGCGATGGCTGCGGAGGCGCCGGCGCGTTGGAGTTGGGCCGGAATTGGACGATGAGTCCAGTTCCGGCCCAAGGAGTTTTAAATGGCAACGTCAACCAGCGCGACATCCAGCTTATTCACAGGAACCAGCGCTTTCTCGAGCGACTTCCAAAACGCTATCACGCGCGCCGTGCAGATCGCGTCGCTTCCGATCACTCAACTGACTAGCGATCAGACAGCGCTCACCAGCCGATCCACAGAGCTTGGCACGCTCAGCTCGACATTTTCGACGTTGCAAGCGGCGGTGCAGGATATTGACACGGCGGTCAGCGGATCGTCTTTCGACACCGATATCTCCGACCCTTCGGTGGTCAGCGCTAATATCTCCGATGGCGCGATGGAGGGCAACTATTCGGTGAAGGTAGACAGCGTGGGCGCATTTGCCACCAGCCTGACGTCGACTTCCTGGGCGGATACGCCGGGCTCGCCGCAAACCTACCAATTGATGATCGGCGGGGTTGCCCATGCGGTAACAGCCTCGGATAACAGCGCCGCCAGCGTAGCCTCCGCCGTCGACGCCCAGTATGGCGGCCAGGTGCAGGCCACCGTGGTTAATGTCGGATCGAGCGATTCGCCCGATTACCGCGTCGCTCTGCAGAACCAATCGCTGGGCGACAGCCCGGTGGACCTGCAACTGAACGGCGCCAGCCTGCAAACGCCGCAGACCACCGGCAGCCTGGCGCAATACGAAGTCAACGGCTCGGGCCTGGTGGTGTCGAGTACCTCGCGCACGGCGACCATCTCGAACGGCGTCACGATCAACCTGCTTTCGGCCAGCAACTCGCCCGTGAATATCACGGTGACGCGATCCTCAACGGCCTTGGCCAACGCGCTTTCGAACTTCGCCAACGCCTATAATGCCGCAGTGAACGAAGTGGGCGGTCAGCGCGGCCAAAATGCCGGGCCGCTGCAAGGCGACTCCATCGTTTTCGAGCTTTCGCAAACGTTGGGATCGATTGGGACCTATAGCGACGAGAGTCCCTTCGGCGGGCTCGCCAGTCTCGGATTGAATCTGGGGAGCGACGGGCACATGACGTTCAACGAATCGACCATGCTGGGCGCGGATCTCACCAACTCGTCCGCCGTCAACGCCTTCCTGGGCTCGATCAGCGGCGGCGGCTTCCTGCAGACCGTCAACAATACGCTCAACGGCTTACTGGACCCCACATCGGGCGATCTGACCACTTCGCAGAACGCCGTGCAGCAGGAAATCTCTCACATTGGCGACGAGATCACATCGCAGCAGGCAGCGGTGACGCTGCTGCAAACCAACCTGACGAAGCAAATGTCGGCGGCCGATGCGCTGGTCGCCACCATGGAACAGCAATATTCGTCGATCGCATCTATGTTCCAAGCGGAACAGACCAACGCGCAAGAGATGGCGCATGCCTGAGACGCTGGCGGCGCAGATTCGCGAGGCAGTGTCGGGAAGGCGCTATGCGCAGGCCACCCACCTCTGGAACGCTTATGCGGCGGAAGTCTCAGCCGAAATCCGCGGAGGATCGGCCGCGCGGCTGCCGGAGATGCGCGAACTGGTCGAATGGTCGCGCGTCACCGTCACATGCGCGCGCTCGCAGCTGATGCGCGTTTACGCCACCCGCCTGGCCGAAATGCACGCCGCCGAGACCTACGGACGCGGCGCCCGCTAGCGGCGCCCGGCATTTCAAGCACCAGCCGATCTCGCCTGCGATCTCTGCTATAACCACCGTATGCGACGACGAAGCTTTGTGACGTCCGCGGCGGCCGGTTTGGCGGCAACCTCCGGCGCGGCGGCGGAAGAAACGGCGCTCAAGCCTCAGTGTTTCCTGCTGCGCCATTACTTCATGCGCAACGGTCCCCAAGTGGATCGCACCACGAAGTTCCTCAGCGCCGGTTATCTTCCCGCGGCCAAACGCGCGGGCGCGAAAACCGTAGGCTTTTTCAGTCCGGTGATCGGTGAAGAGAGCCCTTTCATTTCGTCCCTGACCGCGTACTCATCGATGGAAGCGTACGTGGCCTGCGAGGCGCATCTCGGCGCCGACAAAGACTTGCAGAAAGCCGCCGACGAATACGATGTCATCGGCGACCCCGCCTATATTCGCATCGAGAGCACGTTGCTGCGCGCCTTCGATGGGATTCCCGGCGTAACGCTTCCGCCCTCCGGCGCCGGCCGCACGGCCCATATTTTTGAATTGCGCACTTACGAATCGCCCAGCGACAAGGCCGGCCGCCGCAAGATCAAAATGTTCGAAGACGGCGAAGCCGGAATCTTTCGCCGCATCGGCATGGCGCCGGTGTTCTTCGGACAGGGGATTGTCGGCCGCAATCTACCCAGCCTGACGTATATGCTCACCTACGACGATTTGGCCGCCCGCGACCGTCTGTGGAAGGCCTTCGGGGCCGATCCGGAATGGCAGAAATTGCGCGTGCAGCCGGGCTTGAGCGACGCCGAAATCGTTTCCAATATCAGCAACCGCATCCTGCGGCCGCTGGCGTTTTCGGAAATTCGCTGAACGGCCGGATCAACGCGCCAGGGGGCTTAACTGAAACATCTCGGTGAGCACACGACCCACCGAACCGCTGGGCGTTTCGACGTCAAGAATCGTCGCCAGCGTCGGCGCAATGTCGTTGACCAAGATTGTGTTGTCATACCGCCCCGGCTTGATGCCCGCACCCATGAAAATCACCGGCACGTGAGAGTCGTAGCTGAAGGTGGCTCCGTGCGTGGCGCCCGTCCGGCCAAAGATCCAATAGGGCTCGAGGAGCACTTCGACGTCCGGCCCGCGCCGCATATAGAAACCGTTCATCACGCGGCGCGCCACCTGATCTTCCATCGCGCCTCCGGTCATGAGTTGCTCGCGCGTGTAGACCCGGAAAACGTGCAGAATGCTCATTGCCGCTTCGGCAGCCGTGCGATCGACATCGGCGCGAGAGAGGTTCTTTTTCGCGATCAAATCCAAATTGAGATAGATGGAAGAATCGGAGCTATTCACAATCCAATCCCCATCGCCATACGCCTTCACTAACGCCGCCTGCACAACCTTCGAGACCACGCCCGGAAGGATGCGTCCGCCCGGCATTTTGCGCGCCGCGTTGGTTTCTGGCAGCGGCGCCACGCCGTGATCGCCGGTCAGCACGACCAACACGTTGGCCAAGCCCACACGCCGGTCGATCGTCTGGAACAATTTTTCGAGTAGCTTGTCGGTTTCGAGCGAAATCGCGTGCACCTCGGGCGAATCGGGACCGCTCGCATGCCCCACGTAGTCGTTCGAAGAAAAACTCACGGCGAGAATATCCGTGACGCCGCGCTGGCCTAATCGCTCGCCCTGGACTGCCGCCTCGGCGAAGCCTTCGATCAGCTCATTACCGAACGGACTGGCATCGATCGCCGCATACAATGCCGACCCGCCTGAGGGCAACGTCTTGGTGACGAACTTGGCGCCACTATATTTGTCGGCGGGATGCGCGCCGTCGAAATCCTTCGCCCATTGCGGCAACTGAGGGAAATAATAAGTGCTGCTGACGAAACTTCCGCTCTTGGAATCGAACCAGAATGCCCCATCCGCCATGTGGCCGGCGGGCAGGATGGCCGCACGGTCTTTCAGCGAGACGCCGATCACCTTCGACTTGCCCCCGTTCGAGATCTTGAGCTCGTCGCCAACCGTATCCACCAGCAACCGGCGCGGCGACGATCCCACAGAATCACCGCTGCCGCCGAGGAGTTTTGTATCCGCGTCCGAAACGCTGGTCACGGTCTTTCTTTCCTCGCGGTCGTACCATTCGTTGCCGATGATGCCGCTCAGAGACGGCGTCGCGCCAGTGAGGAAGGTGCTGTGGCCGATGGCGGTTACGGTGGGGAAATGTTCATAGCGCGCATTGGTGAAAACCGCGCCCTTGGTCAACAGCCGCTCGAACCCGGCATGATACTCGGAGCGGAAGCGCGTCAGGTAGTCGTAGCGGAACTGGTCGATTACGATGGCGACGATCAGTTTCGGTTTGGGGGGATCGGCCGCGAGGACGCTGGCCGCAGCCAGCACGCCGGCCAGTAGCTTTTTCATGGTTAATTTTCAGGCTATCACGCGAGTTTGAATCCGTATCAACATCCAAATCCGTATAGTCCCGGTAGGGGATTTTTGGGTGGCTAGGGTCTATACACTAGTCCTGTCAATAAAGTAGACATTCGAGCCCCTGAAGTGGGGGCAAACGACTGATTCTAAAAATACGCGATGTGGGAACGGAAAGTGCATTTAAGAACGCCCGTAGAGAGGACTCGCCATGAAAACAAGAAAATCAACCGAACGCCGGAATAAGATGCGGTTTCCCATGAATCGCGAATTACGCTACAAGGTACTCGACGGCGACCGCATCGTAGCATCCGGCCTCGGCACAACGGCGAACATGAGCAGTGCGGGCATTGCGTTTCACACCAATGCCTACCTGCCCTCGGGGTCGTTCATCGAACTCGCGATTAGCTGGCCTGCTATGCTGGCCGACTCGTGCCCGATGCGGCTGATTGTTTTTGGGCGCGTCCTACGCGGGGCGGACGATATCAAAGTCTGCACGGTAGACAAATGGGAATTCCGCACGCAGGCGCGCACGGCGGTCGCGGCCGCTGTTCCCCAGCGCGTCGACGCGAAGCTGATGCGTTGGGTGGAGTACCGCAAGGAAGTCATGACGCGTACGGCCACCGCTCACGCGATGGCTTAGGCTGACGCCGGGGCTAACTCGCGCTTCTGGGACGCAGGGCGCCCAGCGCGCTCCAGCGGGCATCGCCGCCGCCAACGGCGCAATCACACGCGGATTCGTTGCGGTTCTTGCCGCAAGTAGGACAAATTCCCTTGCAGGCCTCGCTGCAGACTCTTTGCATAGGCAGCGCCAAAAACACCTGTTCGCGAATGACGTCGGCGAGCTCCATGCCGCCGTCTTCATAGAACCCAATCTCGGCTTCGCCCTCATCGATCTCGACTTCTTCGTCGCGGGCGATGAACGACATGGGACGATAAAACAGATCGAAACTGGCATCGATGGGGAAGCGGGCCGCGGCCAGGCAGCGGTCGCAAGACGCCCCCATTTGCACTGTGTATTTGCCCTGGATGCGAACCTCGCCCTCGGTGTGCGGGAGCAGTTCGGCCACGCCCGTTACGTGGAGCGGGGTTTCCTGGGCGAGTAACTCTTCCGTGAAATCGATCTGGCCTGGCGCAAAGTCTTCGTCGAAACGAATCTTGCGCAGCTCCATCTCTTTGACGCTTAGGAACATAGCTGCGCGCCCGGAAATATCCCAGGCGAAATCCCATTGTAACATCCATTCCAGCGAACCCAAGCCTGCAGCTTCCCTAGTCTTCTACCCTAGAATTCTATGGTAAGATGAGGCCCGATGAAGCCCACCGACCGTCTGCTTGGCTCTCTCGAACTGCTGATTCTGAAAACGCTGGAATGCGGCGCGAACCACGGATTCGGGATCACGCTGCACGTGGAGACCGCGTCGGGCGGGCTGTTGCGCGTGGAGGAGGGGTCGCTCTACCCCGCCCTGCACCGTATGGAGCGGCTGAAGCTACTGACCGGCGAATGGCGCAAGACCGAAAACGGCCGCCGCGCGCGCTTTTACACGCTGACAGCAGCGGGGCGCAAACGACTGGCCGAAGCGCGTGAAAACTGGAGCGCGGTTTCGCTCGGCGTACAGCGAATCCTGAGGGCGGTATGAACAGGCTGGCGCGTTTTTTCACGCGGCGCCGCAACCGCGAGGCGGAATGGCAGGAAGAGATAGACAGCCACCAGGCCCTGCGGCGCGATTGGAGCGGCGCGCGCGACGCTGCCCCGCGCGGCTCGTTGCGCGCATTCGAAGCGATCCGGGAGATTCATGTCAGCGCGTGGGCGGATGCGCTGCTGCTCGATCTTCGCCACGCGGCGCGCGGCATGCGGCGCTCTCCCGGATTTGCGGTAGTGGCGGTGGCGACTTTGGCGGTCGGGATCGGCACCTCGACCGCGGTGTTCAGCGTAGTCGACCGTCTGCTTTTCCGCAGCCTGCCGTATCCGCGCGCGGATCGTCTGGTATCGATCGGATTTCAGGCGCCCCTCGATTCCAACGAGTTCAATATCGGCCCGGCGTATTTAGATTGGTGCGACCGTCAGACGGCGTTTACATCGATTACCGCCATGCGAGCGGGTTCGGATTTGTGCGATTTTGGCGGCGACCCGCCGCAGCGCTTGCGTTGCCAGTTGGTAGAGGCCAGCTTTCTTCCGACGTTGGGCATCGTTCCGGTGGCAGGACGGAATTTTCGCCCGGAAGAAGACCGGCCGAATGCGCCGCGTACAGCGCTGGTTTCTTATGGCATATGGATGTCGCGCTTTGGAGGCAGCGCCTCCGTGGTAGGCAGCGTCATTTCGTTGGACGAACGACCGGTGCGCGTGATCGGCGTGCTGCCGCGCGAGTTCGAAATGCCGCAATTGGGTGGGGCGGACATCCTGCTGCCCGCGCAGATTGACGAGCGCGCGGCGCGAGCTCCGAATTCCACACTGTTCCTGCGCAGTTTCGCGCGCTTGAAAGACGGCATGACGATCGGCTCGGCGCGACAGGCGATGATGCCGCTGTTTGAAGAGAGCGTCCGCCGCGACGTGCCGGCGGAGTTACGGCGTGAAGTGCATCTGGTGGTGCGGTCGCTCCGCGACCGGCAGATTCAGGACTCGCGTGTGGCTTCGTGGCTGCTGTTCGGATCGGTGTTGACGCTCATGGCGCTGGCCTGCGCAAACCTGGCGAACTTGCTACTGGCGCGCGGAGCGGCGCGTGCGAAGGAAATGGCCATGCGCGCGGCGTTGGGCGCCGGCCGCGCGCGCCTCGCGCTGCAGATGCTCACGGAAACCCTGACGCTGAGCATCCTGGGATGCGCCGCGGGTTGCGTGTTGGGATGGGTGCTGCTGCGCGCGTTCGTCGCCATTTCGCCCGACGCCATCACGCGGCTGAACCAGGCACGAATCGACGCGCGCGTGCTGCTGTTCGCAATTGGCATCTCCTTGCTGGCGGCTCTGACTACCGGGCTGCTGCCCGCGTGGGAACGGTTGCGCGGCGATCTTTTGGCCGGGTGGCGCTCGGCGGGCGGCAGGCGCTCGAGGATGCGCCAGGCGCTGGTGGGCGCGCAGGTTGCGCTCTCCTTGATGCTGCTGATGGGCGCCTCGCTGCTGGTGCGCAGCTTGTGGAATCTGGAAGCCGAGCCACTCGGATTCCAGCCGGAAAAACTGATAACAGCATCGTTCACGCTGAATTCGCGGCGCTACAACTCAACAGAAAAGATCGATGCATTTTATGCCGCATTGGAACAGCGGCTGGCGCAAAATCCTGGCGGCGCGAACTTCGCGTTGAGCGATACGATTCCACCCTCCGGCGGCATGGGAGGCCGGCCGTTTTCCAACATCCGCGTGGCGGGCCACCCGTCGCTGCCGCAAAATGGCGGCTACGTCGCATTCCGCTACGTGACGCCCGGATATTTTCGAACGTTCGGCATACCCATCATCGCCGGCAGAGGATTTGACGAGAGTGAGCGCGCGGACGCGCAAACTCCGATCATTCTCAGCGCAACGCTGGCGCGGCGCATGTTCGGAACGGAGAATCCGATCGGCCAACAGCTCGACCTCGACGGCAACCAGGGTTGGTCGCCAGTGGTGGGCGTGGCCGCGGACGTGAAGAACTCGGGGCTTGCCGTGCCTGCATGGCCTGAGTATTACCGGCTCCGCACGAACCGAGCCACGCTCGGCCGTAACGCCGTCGCGATATTGCGCGCGCCGTTGGAGCAGAGCACCGTCGCGCCTTGGCTGCGGAAGCAGGTGGCAGCAATCGATGCCTCGCTGCCGGTCACGATCGATACCATGCAAGTGCGCGTGGATCGGCTGAGCGAACGCGCGCGCTTCATCGCGGCGCTTACCGGGCTCTTCGCAGTGTTCGGCTTGACGCTGGCCGCGGTGGGCCTCTACGGCGTGCTCTCTTTTCTGGTAACGCAGCGAACGCGCGAAATCGGGGTGCGCATGGCCTTGGGGGCGACGCCGGGCGGCATCGCTCTGATGATGCAGAGGCAGGCCGGACAATGGACCGCGGCCGGGCATCGTGGTGGGTATCGCGGCTTCAGCGGCAGTCACGCGGCTGGCGCAAGGCGCGCTGTTTCATGTTTCGCCTTACGATCCAGTTTCGCTCGCCGCCGCGATTGCGTTGCTAGCCGCGGTGGCGGCGTTTGGCCGCGTGGCTGCCCGCGCGGCGTGCTTCGGGCGTTGATCCGGCCGCGTCGCTGCGGGAAGACAATTAAGCTCCGCCCGGCATCAACGGATTGCGCGACTTCGATATGGCCGGAGTCTCCGTGGTTTCGGGCTGCATATGGATTTGCAGGCCCTCTTTCAGGAGTTCGAACGCCGTTTGCGGATCGTCGGCGTATTGAAAGAGGTGTAAATCTTCTTTCGAGATGGTCCCCCACTTCACGAGGGCGTCGAAGTTCAGCACCTCGTTCCAATACGACGAGCCGTAGAGGAGCACCGTGATCTTCTTCGCCAGCTTCTGCGTCTGCACCAGGGTCAGAATTTCGAACATTTCATCCATGGTTCCGAAGCCGCCGGGGAACACGACCAGCGCTTTGGCCGGATAGGCGAACCAGAACTTGCGCATGAAGAAGTAGTGGAACTCGAAGCTGAACTCAGGCGTGATGTACTTGTTGGGGAACTGTTCGAAGGGCAGGCCGATGTTCAGCCCGATGGTTTTGCCGTGCGCATCCGCCGCGCCGCGGTTGGCGGCCTCCATGATGCCCGGGCCGCCGCCCGAGCAAATCACGAACCGATGAGAAGCCTCGGGGAATTGGGCCGCCCACTCGGTGACCAGCTTCGCGAGCGTGCGCGCATCCCGGTAATACTGGGCCAGCGGACCATCCTCGGTCACGCGCGCCGATCCGAAAAAGACCACGGTGTCGCGAACCCTCTCGCGGCGGAATACCCCCAGCGGCTCGAGATACTCCGCCAGAATGCGCAGCGCGCGCCCATCCGGGCTGTTCATGAATTTCGGGTTAAGGTAGGGAACGGGACGGCGTCCATCAGTCGGCAGATTCGCTTGAGGCATGTTTCTCCAGTTTTTCGACTTTCTTTTGCAGGTCGCGGATGGTCTTCAGCAGTTCGGGCAGCTTGGGGATCGCAGTGATGGAGCGTAGCCATTCGTTGGCGGCGAAGGCCGGCGACCCGGAAATGCGCGCGCCTGCCGCCACATCGCCGCCAATTCCGCTCTGCGCGTAGACGATGGCGCCTTCGTGCACGGTGAGATGCCCGGCCGAGCCGACCTGCCCGGCCAAAAGCACATTGCGCTCGAGGGTGGTGCTTCCGGCGAGCCCGGTTTGGGCGCAGACGATGTTGTCTTCACCCACCACGCAGGCGTGCCCGACTTGCACCAGGCTGTCGATTTTCGCGCCGCGCTTCACGCGCGTCTCCCCCACGGTGGCGCGATCGACGGAGGTCAAACTTTGCACTTCCACGTCGTCCTCGATTACGGTCACGCCCGATTGGACGATCTTTTCGTGCGATCCATCGGCGCGCTTGGCGAATCCAAACCCATCGCCGCCGACGACTACGCCGTTTTGCAGCGTCACGCGGTTTCCGATCCGGCAGAACTCGCGCACCGCGGCGTGCGAATGCGCCAGAAAATCGTCTCCGATCTCGACCCCTTCGTAAATCACGACGTGCGGATGCAACACCGCGTTGCGCCCGAGGCGGACCCGTTCACCCACCGCTGCAAACGGCCCGATGGAACAGTTCTCGCCGATTTCCGCGGTAGGGGCGACGTAGGCCAGCGGATGCACGCCCCTAGGGGGCTGCGGAGGCTGATAGAACAAGGCTAGCGCCCGCGCGAAATCGAGATAGGGCTCAGGAGAGACCACGGTCGCGACGCCCGCAATGGGTTCCGAGGCCAGAATCGCGCTCGCCTGGGTGTTCTTCACCTTCGGCGCATATTTCGGATTTGCGAGAAATGTGAGTTCGCCCACCATGGCGCGCTCCATTCCCGAGACCCCGGTAATTTCGATTTCCGGATCCCCTTCGACCCGGCGCCCCAATGCATTGGCGATCTCACGAAGCTTCATGGCGCAATCTACAGAGTAGCGCGGCGGCACGTACCCCAATTTCGTAACCATGAAAACATTTGATACTGACAAAGCCGGGGCGGTATGATTTTCGCATGGCCGCCGTTGCAATGAGTATTCCCGGTCGTGAACCCGGCTGGATCTACAACCGCAAGTGGGACCTTTCACTCATCATCCTCAGCGCCGCGCTGGTGCCCCTTCCGTTCCTGGTGGCGTGGGCGGCGCAAGTGACCGGGTTGATGTCACAGGAAAAGGCGATCGACGCGATCAATATCGCTGTCGCGCTGCTGATCGGTGGACCGCATCTGTTTTCGACCATCAGCTATACGTTCCTCGATAACAACTTTCGCGCGAGCCATCGCATCTATGCCAAACTCGCGCTGCTTCTGCCGGTGATCGTGGTCTATCTCGGCGTCACGCATTATCTGGTGTTGATTACGTTCTTTTTCACGTGGGCCTCGCTGCATGTGCTGCATCAAATCATCTACCTGACCGATTGCTACCGCGCGCGCAGCGGGTGGGCCGAGCAAAGATGGTCGCGTCTGGTCGATTACGGCCTGATTCTGACGGGGCTCTACCCGATCGGCATCTACAAAATGTCGCTGCTGCAGTTCCACGTGGGCGGCGTCGTGCTTCCCTACCCCGATTTTCTGCGCGCGCTACCTCTGCCGATGCTGGCGGGCGCGGTGTTCGCCGGATTTCTGATCGCGTGGATCGTCAAGACTACCGCCGAATTTCGCGAAGGCCGCGGCAGCGTCCCCAAAACGCTGCTGATCGGCATTACGACGGTGGTGTCTTTCTGCTTGCCACTTGGCTCGAACCTCGACGTGCTGTTTCAGGGGTACAACACATGGCATTCCTTCCAATACCTATTCCTGCTGTGGCTGATTAACCGGCTGCGCGACGAACGCGGCGAGTTGGAAGACGGGTTCGTGAGGCGGCTGGTACGCCGTAAGGGCATGGGCGCGTATTACCTCTGCTTCCTGGCGGCGACCGGCGTGATGGTGGTGCTGACGGTGATCGTGCGCAGCCTGACGCCGCTCACAGCCGACCAGAGCTACTTCGTGGTTGTGCTGAGCGTGCTGCTGATGCACTACTATTTCGATCATTTCTTGTTCGCGCATCCGCAGATGATTGAGTAGCGACCGTTGGACTAGGCGTTCTGACTGTCGAACTGGTACTGTTTCTAGCGGCGACATTGAACAGCCCGTGTTACGATGACCCAAGAACGCGTTACAAAGCTGCGCCGGTTTTCCTATTTTGATCCAACACTATCAAAATAGGGGGTCCGACTCGACATTTTATGCGCCGGTGCGCAAGCTCCTGACGGCTTGCCGTCTAGGGAGAAGCCTGAAGGCGCTCGGGGGACTTCCGCCCCGTTTACATAACGAGGGTCAATTACGGGGCCGGTGTGGCCGAGTGGCGCGTTCCAATTCCAACAATTTCCCTACTTCAGTGGATAGCCGCGAATGAGTTTGAAGGTGCGCGACCAGCGCGTCTTGGTCGGGAAGTGGATGATCACGTCGATGATGTGGCCGATGCCGATGTTGCCGTTGGTCAGATCCGCGGTGGGCGCTTCAAACGACCAGTAAATGATCAGCGGCGTGCCTTCGATGTTCTCACGCGGCACGAATCCCCAGTAGCGGCTGTCAGACGAATCGTCGCGGTTGTCGCCCATGGCGAAAATGGAATTGGGCGGCACCACCAACTCGCCGTTCACGACGTGGTTTTCGAGCATATCCATCGCGCTCGGCGGCAGTGGCATATTCGGCGGCGCGGAGGGGAAAAAATCGCGATAGCTGTCGGTGTAGCTAGTGTGTTTGGTGTAGGGCTCAGCCACCGCATGGCCGTTGAGGATCACCGTTTTGTTTTCCAGGCGAATGTGGTCGCCGGGAACACCGATGGCGCGCTTGACGTAATCTTCCTTGATGTTCAGCGGATAGCGGAAGACGATAATGTCGCCGCGGCGCACGTCGCGATAGGGCAGCAGAGCGCCCGAAATTTTTCCCGGAGGCGCGTATACGAGCTTATCCACCAGCACGTGATCGCCGATCAGCAGCGTGTCTTCCATCGACGCGCTGGGAATTACGAAGGCTTGCACCAGGGTCGTGGTGGCGAAAAGCAGCAGGATGATCGTTACCGTCCATTCCGCGACGAAGCCCCGTTTTACATCGCGCGAAATCTCGGTATAGCGGGTCCACAGGCCGCGCTGCTCGCTCTTTTCGGTTGTCTCCACAGCAGTCATTGTAGCGGATAGCCGCGGCCGCTATCATGAAGATACTGATGCCAAATACAACGCCGAAAAAGCTCACCGCCCACGTCAAAGCGGCCGGTTGAGCGGCGAAATTGAGTCCAAAGTTATTGGACCGGGTTCTCGCCTCCGTGCCTCGCTGGCCGGACCAAAATGTGTTGGTAGGGTTTGATACCGCCGACGACGCCGGCGTATACAAGCTGACGGCGGAGCTCGCTCTGGTGCAAACCGTGGATTTCTTCACGCCGATTGTCGACGACCCTTACACCTACGGCGCGATCGCCGCGGCCAATTCGCTCAGCGACGTTTACGCGATGGGCGGGCGACCGATTTCGTCGCTTTCCATCGTTGGATTTCCGGCGAAAGGTGAATTCGAGGACTTGGCGGAGATTCTCAAAGGCGGCGCCGAAAAGATGCACGAAGCCTCGTGCTCGATTCTGGGCGGCCACAGCATCAACGACGACGAAATCAAATTCGGCTATGCCGTCACCGGTCTGATACACCCCGAACGCGTCAAGGCCAACGCGGGCGCCCGGGCGGGCGATGCACTGATCTTCACGAAACGAATCGGCACCGGCGTCATATCCACCGCGCTCAAACGCGGCATCGCGGACGAGGCGCACGTGGCGTCGTCGATAGAGCAGATGCTTACGCTCAACCGCGGCGCCTGCGAAGAAATGCTGCGCTTCGATGTGCACGGATGCACCGATGTCACCGGTTTCGGGCTGATCGGACATGCGCGTGAGATGGCAATCGCCAGCGGCGTGACGCTCGAAATCGAGACGGCGGCCGTGCGCTTTCTGCCTGGCGCTCTCGAATATGCGCGGGCCGGCGCGATCCCCGCAGGCTTGAATAACAATCGTGAATTTGCTTCCAGCGCAGTCGCCGTAAAAGGAGAAATCCCGGCGGAAATCGAAACGCTACTCTACGATCCGCAGACTTCGGGCGGCCTGCTGATCGCGCTCCCGGAAGCGGACGCCGCGGCGCTCGAGAAATCGCTTCCGGACGCTTATAGAATCGGACGAGCCGTTCCCAAACGCGAAAAGCCCATCGAACTCATATGAACAACAATCCAATCATCGTTGCCCTCGACGTGGAATCCGCCGCCGACGCCCGCGCGCTGGTTGCGCAGCTCGGCGCAAGCGTCAATTTCTATAAGGTCGGCATGGAGCTCTACGCCGCCACCGGCATGGAATTCGTACGCGAACTAATGGCGCAAGGCAAAGACGTTTTTCTGGACCTCAAGTTCTACGACATCCCCGAGACGGTGAAGCGCGCCGTGGCGCAGGTGGCCAAAACCGGGGTGCGGTTTCTCACCGTGCACGGCAGCGCGTCCATCATGCGCGCCGCGGTGGAAGGCAAGGGCGCGTCGAATCTGAAACTGCTCGGCGTCACGGTGCTCACCAGCTTCGGACCTGAGGATATGGACGATCTCGGCTTCCAGGGCACGATCGCGCAACTGGTGGAGCGGCGCGCGCGCAAAGCAGTGGAATGCGGCATCGACGGCCTGGTGGCTTCGCCGCTCGAAGCCGCGGCGCTGCGCAAACTGGTTGGCCCCAACGTCATCCTGGTTACGCCCGGTGTTCGATCGCAAGGCGCGGCCAAAGGCGATCAGAAACGCGTCGCCACGCCGGCCGAAGCGATCCGGACGGCGCCGACTACCTGGTAATCGGACGCCAAATCACGCGGGCCGCTTCTCCGGCCGCGGAAGTGGAGCGCGTCCTGCACGAACTCCTACAGGTAGCGATCTAGTTTCGACCGCGTCAGACGTGTTACGCTGCGGCTGATGCTTAAACCGAACCGCCGGGAAGTATTGCGCGCGCTGGTTGCCGCCCCCGCCGGAATGTCGATCATGATTGGACAAACTAACACACCGATCCACACCACGAAACTGACTGAGCGCATTGGGCTGATCAGCGGAGACGGCGGCAATATGGCCGTTTTGATCTCGAGCGATGGCTTGATGCTGATCGATGGCGGCTATGCCGAGCGCGCAGCCGAGCTGATGAAGGCCATTGGCGAAATCGATACGCACAAGATCACGCTCTACTTCAACACGCATTGGCATCTCGATCACGTGGGCTGCAATGAAATGCTGGGCGCCGCGGGCACCAAGATCATGGCGCATGAGAACGTCAAGAAGCGGCTGGGCGAGCGCATCGTGCTGGAGGCTCTCAACCGCACCATTGAGCCCCTCAAGCCGGGCGGATTGCCGACGTCGGTATTCACTTCCGCGGGCAAGATTCAGTTTGGCCACGACACGGTGGAATATGCTCCGGTCCCGCCGGCGCACACCGATGGCGACGCTTACCTCTTCTTTCCTGACGCCAATATTCTGCACACAGGCGATCTGCTCTTCAACGGCACGTATCCGCTGATCGATTACTCAACCGGGGGCTGGATCGGCGGCACGGTGGCGGCGCAGGATCGTCTGCTGAAAACGGGCGACGCCAAGACGCGTATTATTCCCGGGCACGGCCCCGTCGCGTCGAAGGACGATCTCAAAGCCGGCCGCGATATGCTGGCCACCCTGCATGAACGCCTCGACAAATTCCGTAAGGACGGCGCGAGCGCGAAAGACGTCGTGGCCGCCGCTCCCACCAAGGATTTCGACGCGAAGTTCGGCAAAGGAATGAAGCCCGATCAATTCGTGGAAATCGCCTACACCGGCCTGCTGCGCCACGGCTAAGTGCGATAATCAGGCAGTGCGTGTCCTGCTCAAACTGGCGGCGCTGCTGGCGATCGCGCTCACCCTGGCGAATGCCCATTGCGTGGTGAATTGCGCGATGACGCCCTGCCAATCGCAGGACGACGCGAGTCTGCCGCCGTGCCATAGGCATCATCAGCCCGAGAAGGATGCGCGTGTTTGCGCTCAGCCCGCGGTGCTGGTCAATGCCGCGCCGGTGACGCACTCGCTCGCAGTTCTTGACGCTATAGCTCCTGTTTCTTTTGCGTTGATTGCAGATCGCTTTTCCCGACGGGCCATCGAGCATTCGCCGCCCGGCTCGCTTCCTCCTTCCAGTTTCGTTCTCCGGATCTAGCGCGACAGGCCCGCGGCTTGTCGTACAAAAACCTAAAAACCCAAGGGGAGATCCGTGTCTAGAATTGTGTTGTTGTTCGTCTGCTCGGCGGCTCTCGCCGGCGCGCAAAACAATCCTGAAGCCTATCTTATGAACATTGGCTCGGGCACCGACATGGCGCCCGCCGCCGCTTCCATGCCCATGGTCATGCGGGACGCGGGCTCCTGGAACCTCATGTTCATGGGCCAGGCGTTCGTTGTCGAAACGCAGCAGGCCGACCCGCGCGGCGGCGACAAAGTTTATTCCACCAACTGGGGAATGGGCGAGGGCATCCACAAATTGTGGGGTGGTGCGTTCATGTTCCAGCTCATGCTCAGCCTCGAACCCGCCACAGTGACCGATCGCAGCTACCCGCTACTTTTCCAAACCGGCGAAACCGCGTTTGGAAAACCGCTCATCGACGAGCAACACCCGCACAACTTCCTCATGGGGGCCGGATTCCACTACGCACACGCGCTCGGCGACAAGACCATGGCTGAGGTTTACTACGCGCCGGTGGGCGACCCCGCGCTCGGCCCCGAGGCCTTTCCGCATCGCCCGTCGGCCTCCGAAATCCCGCAAGCTACGCTCGGCCATCACTGGCAGGATGCGACGCACATCGCCTACAACGTGGCGACAGTAGCGGTGAAACACGATTGGCTGCGGCTCGAAGCCAGCGGCTTCTACGGCACGGAGCCGGGAGAGAACCGGTGGACTATCTCCTGGGGGCCGATGAATTCCTATTCCGCACGCGTTTCGGTTTTCCCCACGCGGCACTGGATGGCGCAGGTCTCGGCCGGACGACTCACCAAGCCGGAACGTCAGGAGCCGGGCGATGTGATCCGATCGACCGCGTCGGTGTCTTATTCACGCGGCGGCTCCAACACCAGCCTGATCTGGGGACGCGACCACGACACATTTACGCACCATAATCTGAATTCGTATCTGGCGGAAACCGTCGTGCCATTCCGGGAGCGCAATTTCTTTACGGCGCGCTGGGAACTGGTGGATAAAGACGAACTCTTCGCCAGCGGCGACATCTATCGCATCGGCGCCTACACCGCCGGGTACACGCGCGACATCGCCGATCTCGACGGCGTCGAAACCGGCATCGGCGCCAATGCCACGGTTTACTCGCTGCCCGATGCCATCAAGCCGTTCTACGGCTCGCGACCGTGGGGCATGAGCGTGTTTCTGCGCTTCCGCTTGCGATAGCTAATCCTCGCGCAGCGCGCTGACGGGATCTATCCGCGCCGCGCGCCGCGCCGGGATCCACGCGGCGAAAATCGCCACGGCCAGCAGCGTGGCGCAGGCGAGCACGGCAGTTTGTGGATCGATGGGTTCCAAGCGGAATAGGGCGGCTTTCAGGAAACGCCCGAGAACGTACGCGCATGGCAAGCCGAGAAGAATTCCACCACCGACCAGCCAGACCGAGTCGCGCAGCACCATGCCGATGACATCGCCAGCCGCCGCGCCCAACGCAATGCGCACGCCGATTTCGTTGGTCCGCCGCGCAACCGCATACGCCAGCAGCGCTCCCAAGCCGATGGCAGCGAGGGTGAGCGCGACCAAGCCGAACGCGGCCGAGACGAAACTGAGCAGCCGCTCGGTGCGAAGCAGGCGATCGATCAACGCCGTCTGCGTATGAAACTCGCTGAGCGGCACCGCCGGATCGACGGCTGCGACCGCTTTGCGCACTGCGCGGGCGAGGAGCGCGGAATCCATCACCGTCCGGATGGCGAAATGAACCGGGCGTGGTTCGCTCGGAGCGATATACGGTTCGAAGATGGTAGGCCGGCCGTTTTCGCGCAGACTGTTGTAGCGGGAATCGCCCACTACGCCGAGGATCACGAACCTGGTGTTTGCCCTCGGATCGACGCCGAACCGCTTTCCCACCGGATTCTGATTGGGGAAGAACTGCTTCGCGAATCGCTGGTCGACGACTACGCCGTCGAAGTTCGCGTGCAGATCGGCCGGCTCGAAAGTTCTGCCGGCGGCTAACGGAATCCGCAGGGTTTCGAAGAATTCTGTTCCCACGCTGTTGCGAAACGCCAGATCCGGACCGCCGAACTCTCCTTTCTTCCTTCCATCCGGACGTCCGGGGACGTGCACAACCGAAATGTTTCCGTTGCCCGACAACAGACGTACATTCACCGGACTCACGCTCAGCACGCCGGGCAACCTCTGTAATTCTTCCCGCAAGCGCTCGGCGTAGAGTTTCGCGCGGTCCTTGGTATATCCGGCCTGCCAGGGATTCACGGAAGCATACGCCAGGTTTTGCCGGTCGAATCCCACGTTTACCCATTTCAGGTTTTCGAGCGACCGGCCCAGAAGCCCCGCCGCCACCAATGCCGTAAGGCAAAGCGCGATCTGCACGGAAACCAGCAAGCGGGTTAGACGCAACCGCGCGCCCATCACGGAACGCGCCTGGGCTTTCAGGACATCGTGCAAGTCGACCCGCGCGGACCGTAGCGCCGGCGCAAGACCGAAGAGGAGCGCTGTGAGAACCGAGAGCGCGCAGGCGTAACCGAGCACGCGAAAGTCGATGTGCAGGTCGTAGGCGCTGCTCGCATCGCGGCCCGATTCAAAGAGGATGTGAATGCCGCGCGCGAGCACGTAGCCAAGCACCAGCCCGGCCGCCCCGCCCGCAAGCGCCAGTATCCCGCTTTCAATGAAATGCTGACGAAACAGGCGCGACCGCGCCGCGCCCAACGCCAAACGCACTGCCGATTCGCGATGTCTGCCCACCGCGCGCGAGAGCAGCAGATTGGCGACGTTGGCGCAGACGATGAAGAGCAGCAGGGCCACCAACGACATTAGAATCCCCAACGCGCCCTTCTCTGAGTTATTCAATTCGCCAACGCCGCGGCGCCCCGGCAGCAAGATCATCTCCGGCGCGTTTGGTCCCGCGATGCTGTGGAATAACTGCGCGATCCGCACTCGCGCGTCCGATTCGGAAACTCCCGCCTTCAGACGGCCAAGCGGGCGTACCCACCAATCGCGGCCGTTTTCTCCGCTTGGGGAGCCCTCGAGCAGGGCCGTGCGGAATGCCTCGCGCACGGCAAACGGCGTGTAAATGTCGACCCACTGGCCAGCCTGCATGCCGTAGAAGCCGGCCGGCGCCACGCCGACGATGCGGATGGGAACGTTGTTGACGCGAATGACGCGATCGAGCACGTCGCTTTCACCGCCCAGCCGCGCCACCCAGAAGCGATGGCTGACCACCGCTACGGGCCCCGCGCCTACCCGGTCTTCCTCGTCACGAAACCCGCGGCCAAGAATTAGCGGGACGCCGAGGGTTTGAAAAAAATTGCTGCTGACGTATTGCAAAGCCACCTGGGCGGCGGGGGCCGCCGCCGTCGCCACGCCTACCGAATCGCTGTCCGCGAAGCCTGCGAGCGATTCAAAAGACGTCTGCTCGCGCGCCAATCTTCGATACAAGCCGGCGCCGATTGACGAGCCCTGCACGCCGCCGGCAACCCCACCGTATTCCCCGTTGATGTTTTCCACGCCCTCGGGGAACCCGCTGCTGGTCCACTCCACCACGCGCAGCGCGTCGGGGTCTTTCACCGGCAGGGGCTTCAAGAGCGCCGCATCCACGAGGCTGAAAATCGCCGTATTCGCGCCGATGCCGATGGCAAGCGAGAGCACGGCCGCCAATGCCAGCGCGGGCGTCTTGCGCAACTGGCGCAGCCCGAAGCGCGCATCCTGCGGCGCCGAATCCAGCCATTCGACGATACCCATGGCGCGCGTCTCTTCCTCGATGCGCGTCAGGTTGCCCAGATGCAGGCGGGCCTCTCGTGCGGTGCGCCCGCCCGCAGCCTCCGTGGCGAGATGAAACTCAAGCTCTTCCTGGATCTCTGCGCTGTGGCGATTGCCATGAAACGTTTTTCGGATTCTCGACCATGCGCCCATTGGCGGCTCCCTTCCTCAAGCCGTGCGGAGAACCTTGGCCACCGCCGCCGATATGGCGCGCCATTTCTTCTCTTCGGCTTCCAGCTTGTTGCGGCCTTTGGGCGTCAGCGCGTAGAATCGCGCCCGCCGCCCCGCTTCGGACATGCGCCATTCGGCGGTGAGCAACCCGGCTTCCGTCATGCGATGCAGCGCGGGGTAAAGCGAACCCGCCTCCACGCGAAGAATTTCGTCCGATGTCTCTTGAATATAAGAAGCGATCGCGAACCCGTGATTCGCGCCGCGCCGCAGGATTTTCAATACCAGAAGCTCCAGAGCGCCCTGCAGATTGTCGGTTTTCGCCATACTATCGATATCTAGTATAGACGTCTACTATAGAAATCGATAGCAATTTTCTTGGAGCGCGAATGCCGCCGTTACCGGCCCGGGTTAGCCAGCTTTTTTTATAGGATAGGTCGAGAGGAATTGTTTGTACCGTCCCGAAACAAGCGGCCGGACCGAATCATTCTTTTCATTTTCGATCTTTTTTTCCGCCAAAGCCACGATCATGTCCAGGGTCTTCCTATTGTTTGTCGACTTCCGCAATGCTCCCTCGAACTCGATCACCTTCGCCAGAATCTTTTCGACCTTAGTCACTTGAAGTTTAGGGTCCCCGAGTTCCGCCAGGGTGAAGGTGAGATCGCTCGGGTCGTTAAGGTGAATCGCGTTAACCGCCTTGTCCACTACGGCGGATCCCATCAAGACGCCCAGTTTGCCAGCCCGATTTTCCAGGAATGCGAGATCGCTGTTCCGGATCGTGATATCGGTCGAAAAGTATCCCTTTTCCACTTTGGCCCATGGAAGCCCGAGCACGTGGGCCTGATCGATTAGATCCAGGCTTGGACCTCTTTTGACGTTTATCGTCGTTAGGCTGGTCTTGTGCTCCTTGGCCAAGTCTCCGTGCCACCTCCAGGCCTGGATCCACGCAGCAGCGAGAATCTGCGAGGCCAAACTCGCTGGAGTGGCGGCGCCGCCCCCGTTCATCGCGGCAAGGCCTGCCGCCAGATTGAGCGTCTCGCCGTTGATGAGCCGGATCAGCGCTTCGAAATGCGAAGCGTTCAAATAACGCGTGGTAAGCGGCGCGGTCTGGAACTGCGGCTGGTGAATGTAGCAATGGTCGTCTGTATGCCACGGCATAGGCATGGTGTGCGTGGATTCATGCACCAAAGTAGCCTGGCGACTCTTATCCGAATAGGTGGCGAAGAACTCGGGCTTCAGGTCCACAGAATTCGTGCCGCCTCCGCCCCCGCTGTTGACGAAGGCATGATAGCCGGCCACGACCACCTTATTCGCGTCCATTAACTTAATCAGGCAATCGCGCGCGCGAGTGAGCCTCGATGCGACCCCCTGCACGCGTCCAGGCAGGTCGGGGTCGTCGGGTTTGAGCTTTGGAAAAACCGCGTCCACGTGAGCGTCGTGCAGACGGGCCGCAATGTCTCTGTTGACATTCTCGTACCAATCGGTGATCTGCTTGAGAGTCCTTTTCTGGCCGTCGGTAAGAGGCTGGATGGAGTTGCCGGGGTGCTCCTGTTCCAGGGATCTGGCAACCAGGCAGTTCCGCATGGCCTGGATATCGGCGTCGCTGACGGTATCCTTGTGCTGCAGGGCTTGTCCCAGCGCAGTCCGGCCGTGGTATACCAGTTGCCCGCGAGCCGGCAGGCTCAGACCGGTGTACGCCCAATCCAGCGACCTCAGCAAGTTACTCTTGGCCTTTCCCTCGGGCGTCTGCGATCCCTTGCCAGCAGCGTCCCGGAGAATCCGCTGGACCTCCGCGTCGGAAGGGACGCGATATGTAAATGGGCTGGGATTCATGAAACCTCCTTATGAGACTCGACTGAAGAAAAAGTGGCAATACCCCTTCGGGAAATGCCCTGACGAAACGCTAGTGCGCCTCATGCGGCGCCAGGCCGTCGAAAGGATTGTACAACGAAAGCTAGCTCTTAACCTTGTGTTCCGTCGATTTTTTGGCCGGAAAGCGTGTACCGCAATTGGCTGAAGCGAAACCGGAACAGCGGGCCAAAAATCGAGGCCAGGCGCGCCTGAAATCCAGCGAAAAAACCGCTGTATTTGCCGAGGAACGTGGCCCTCGCCAACAACAGATCGGCGCTCTCCTGCGAATCGTATTCGCGCTGATCCACGTGCAGCACGCGGGTGGCGGGCGCGAGCAGGATCTTTTTCGACGCGCGGCGGAATTGAGCGGCGAGATCGGCGTCGCCGCCGAATTGCCCGAAGCGTTCATCGATCTGGCGCGTCGCCTTGATGTAGAACACGCGCGCCATCAGGGCCGCGGCGCGCGGATATTCCACCACCACGGGCGCATCGCCTGAAACTTTCCCGGGCCGCCATTTGCCATCGGGCGGCAAGCTGCCGAATTGCGGCGCGGGCTGGCCTTCCGCATCCACCAGCAAAGGACACACGGCCGCGGCATCGGCGTTGGCATCGAGCATGTCCGCCAGGCGCATCACCGCGTCTGGCGATACTTCGGCGTCATCGTGTAGAAAGAGGACATACTCCGCGTCGGCTGCGCGCCAACCGAGGTTCATGGCTTTGGTGAGGCCAAAATTCTTCGGCAGGCGAATCCACTGCAACTCGGGGAATTCGGAATCGAGCTGAGCGCTTCCATCCAACGAGCCGTTATCCACGACCACAATTTGCAGCCTCTCGCGGCCCTCGGATTTTTCAAGAGCATGCAGGCATGCGCGCAGCCGCGCCTGGCGGTTATGAGACGCCACGACGACCGTGACGCGGGGAACCTGCTTTTCCTGTTCGGAGCCGGGTTGAGGGATCAAGAAATTAGGATAACCCGCGCGTGGTAACTTGTCAGAGTGACTGCGCGCGCCAGCTTCGAAACCATCGTCAGGGTCGGCCTCATGCCCGTGGTCCGGACGCAGAGCGCCGAGCTTGCAATTCAAGCGGTGGAAACATGCCGGAATGCCGGAATTCTCGTGGCCGAAATTACCATGACCGTCCCGGGCGCGATCCGCGCGCTCGAGAAACTGGCGGACCGTTTCGGCGATTCGATGCTGCTGGGCGCGGGAACCGTTCTCGACGCGGAAACCGCACGCGCCTCCATTCTGGCGGGCGCCGAGTTTCTGGTGTCGCCTAATTTGCGCCACGCGACCATCGAAATGGCAAAGCGCTATTCGAAAGCGGTGTTCCCAGGGGCGCTGACGCCCACAGAGGTTCTGGAGGCGTGGGAATCCGGCGCCGACGCCGTGAAGGTTTTCCCGTGCGGCAGCATGGGCGGCGCAAAATATATCAAGGCGCTGAAGGGTCCATTCCCGCAAATTGAGATGATTCCCACCGGGGGCGTGTCTCTGGAAACGATCGCCGATTTCTTCAAGGCCGGCGCCTGCGCGGTGGGCATCGGGAGCGAATTAATCGATGCGTCGCTACTTAAACAGAGACGCTTTGACGCCCTCGAAGAGCGAGCCCGCCAGTTCCTGGCCGCCGCCGTTGGCGCGCGCGCGTAATTCTTAGCACGGTTCCTTCTGTGCGGTCCACGGCATGGGCCACGCAACTGCTCCAGCTATGCGCAGGAACAGGGCTTCAAGCGATGAAGCCGGAAATTGAGGAACAAAACAAATGAAAACCGCGCTGATTCTGCTGCTTTCTTGCGCAACTCTCTCTCTGGCCCAGGACGCGAAAATCGCGCCCAAGGACGTGCCGCAAGCGCCTTCCGATAGCCCGGAATACAAGCGGCTCGCATCGGTAACCTGGGATCTCGATTCGCACAAGCTGGTCTGGGTGGTTCAAAATGGCTCGAAAGTGAACGGCGAGTTCATCCCCAAATCCGCCGATCGCTACGAAGTGTCACCCAGCGAAGCATCGATGGCGCTCAAAGAAGAGAAGCGCGGTATCGCCGACGACGAAGCCGGTTCCCTGTTCGACCTGCTGAGCGTACTTAGCTTGTACTGTGTGGAAAGCACCGAATGGTGGGAAAACGGCGGCGGATTGGAGACGCCCGACACCGACGCTCCGGCGCTGGACGCGAAGCCCGATGCTAAACCCACTACGAAAACCGATCCCGGCCCCGCGCCGGTTCACGTCGACCAGCCGCAGTTGAAGCCCGAGCCGGCGAAACCGGCGACCAAACTAATTCCGGGCGCGATGGTGGCGGAGAGCGGACACGGAAAATAACATATTGGTGGCGGGACGCCCCCGGCTCTCCTGCCATTCGATGTAAAGGCGCGCGTAGCTGGCGGTAATGTAATCGTTCTCTTCATACCCCAGCGCGCGCGCCGTGCGGTCGATCCAGCCTGGCTTGCCTTCCAATTCCAAGAACACTCCAATGGGCGTCTCATCTACCGTGGCGACGCCTTTCGACCCGCGCTGTTGATACTCCGTGCGGAATTTCTCATAGCGGAAAACCGGAGAGTATCCCAGACGATCCAACACCGCGGCGAATGCGGCGCCATCCGCGATCTTAGTTTCGATCTCTTCCCTGCTCTTATGCTTTCCGGGTTCGGGCACGCCCTTATAAGTCAGCATGTATTCGGCGCCGACATACCGCAGGCGCAGCAAGCGCGCGGAATTGCGTAAGTCTCGCGCCGCAGTGTCATAGATCGCGTTAGTTTCGAACACGCGGCGTTTGGAAATGCGAAAACCAGCGGCGCGCAACAACGCGCGGGCTTGGTTTACATCTGCCGCAGGCAGTTTGATTTCGGTCTCATGGCCATTACTCGCCATGATGGTCGATGAACTCCCGGTCAATGACCTTGCGCCCGCGAAAACCTTCGTCGCCGTGCCAATATTCGATGGCGGGCTCGCCCAGTTTCCAGCAAAGATAGACATCGCGGCCGCGAAAACGCGTGGGGAAATCCACTAAGCCGGTTTCAATGTCCTTGATCTGCACGCCCATGCCGAGAATTTCTTCCACTGCCTGGCGCAGCCGCTTCGACGCATTATCGCGCCGCTGGCGGCTTTCGAGCGCGCCGCCGCGGTCGACAATCATGCCGCCCATCAGATGGATGCGCTCTTTCATGCGGTTCACCGTCGCGGTGGATTCGTCGAATTCCGGCTTCCAGCGCATGGCGTCCTGCAACAGGCGCTCCACTGCGGGTAAGAGCTCCTGCGCCTCCGCTAACTTGAAGCTTTTGGACATGAAGTAACCCGATTATATCAACGGTCTTCTTATCCACTACCTAATAAACGTTCGAGCGCGCGCAAACTTTGCTCTCTTCCCATCACAATCAGAAAATCCCCGCCAAGAATGGTAGTATCGGCGGGCGGATTGAACAGCATGCTTCCATCGCCTTTGCGAATGGCCATAACGATCACGCCCAAATCGCGCCCGATCTGCATATCGCGGATACTTTTCGCGACCATCGCGCTGCCGGATTCCACGGGCACTTGCTCGATGGCAATGTCTTTGCCCAGACTCGTGGTGGTGAAATCGAGAAACTGCACCACGTGCGGCCGCAGGAGAGATTGCGCCAGGCGATGCCCGGTGATGGCATACGGCGCGAATACCGCATCCGCGCCGGCGCGGCGCATCTTCGCTTCGGCGCCTTCTTCGGCGGCGCGCGCGGCGGCGTAAATTCGCGGGTTCAAACCCTTCGCCGAAAGCAGCACGAAGAGATTGTCGGCGTCACTGGCCAGCGCGGCCACCAGGCCTCGCGCGCGCTCGATGCCCACGCTGTGCAACGTTTCGTCGCGCGTCGAATCGGCAGCAACCGCCAGTTGCCCGGCCATCATGGCGCGCTCGACGCGTTCGGGGTTGATATCCACCACTACGAACGGCACGCCAGCGTGCGAGAGCTCCGCCGCCGCGCCGCGCCCCACGCGTCCATACCCGCAAATGATGAAGTGATCCTTAAGCTTGTCGATCATACGTTTGTTGCGCCGCTTTCCGGTGGCGTCGCCGAATTCCCACTCGATGATGGTCTGCGTCATGGCGCCGACGCCAATCAGCAGCGTGCCGACGCCGAAGAAAATCAGGAACGAATTGAATATCCGGCCTTGCAAGGACAGCGGATGCACCTCGCCGTAGCCCACCGTGGTCATGGTGGTGAGCGTCATGTAGAAGGCGTCGAATACCGGGTAATTGTCGATGAGCACAAACCCGGCGGTGCCGATGGCTAATGTGGCTGCAATCGAGAGAAGCAGGAGGAGAACGCGCCGGGTGAGCCGGTTCATCGGTCTGAAGCAAGTATATCCAAGGGTTTGTTAAACTGAATGGGCAGTTGTTTCTTCCGCGCTTTTTCTTTCCCAAGCGGGCACGTAGCTCAATGGTAGAGCATCGCCCTTTTAAGGCGGTGGTTGTGGGTTCGAGTCCCACCGTGCTCACCACTCCTCTGGAGTTATCATTGCCTATTCATGGCAGCCCAGCCGGAGTCCGCGACTCAATTCATGCGCGCCGCCATTGCCCGCGCGCGTAAACTGCAAAAAACCGTGGTCTTTCCGGAAGGCGGCGACCCGCGCGTGCTCGAAGCCGCTGCGCGGCTGGCCCGCGACGGCGTGCTTAAGCCGGTGCTCGTGGGACCGCGCCCCGCCAAAACGCCTGAGGGCGTCGCCTTCGCCGACCCTGCCGCCACGCCGCAATTTTCCAAGTACGCCGCCTATTACTATGAGCGGCGCCGCGCCAAAGGCATCACGCAAACGGAAGCCGCAGACACCGCGCGCAAGCCGCTCTACTTCGCGGCGCTGATGGTGGGCTTGGGAGAGGCCGATGGCTTCGTGGGCGGCGCCGCAAACACAACCGCCAATACGGTGCGGGCGGCGCTTCACGCAATCGGACCGCACGCCCACGCCAAGCTGGTTTCGAGCGTGTACGTGATGGCGCTGCAGGATTGTTCGCTAGGACACAACGGCCTAATGGCCTTCGCCGATTGCGCCGTGGTCATCGACCCCTGCGCGATCGAGCTCGCCGATATCGCCATGGCCACAGCCACCAGCGCACGCGCCCTGATGAACACCGAACCGGCGGTGGCGCTACTTAGTTTTTCCACCAAAGGAAGCGGCAAGCACGAGCAGGTGAACAAAGTGGTGGAAGCTCTGCGCATTGTGCGCGAGCGCGCGCCCGAGCTGAACGTCGACGGCGAATTGCAGGCCGACGCGGCCGTTTCGCAGGTGGTGGGCGGTTTGAAGGCCCCTGGCTCGCGCGTGGCCGGGCGCGCCAACACTCTCATTTTCCCCAACCTCGCTTCGGGCAATATCGCCTGCAAACTGGTGGAGCGTCTGGGCGGCGCGGCCGCCATTGGACCGTTCCTACAAGGGCTCGCCAAGCCCGCCAACGACCTTTCGCGCGGCTGCTCGGCCGAAGACATTTATAACGTGGCTGTAATTACCGCGCTGCAATCCTGAAAATTCCTCTCCCCGCGCACCGCGCTTTAGTAGATACTGGAAGGCCAGAAAGGACGCTCATGCCCTTGGGAAGAAAAGTCGCCGCGGAATTTATAGGTACATTTTGGTTGGTTTTCGGAGGTTGCGGTAGCGCCGTGATGGCCGCCGCATTCCCCAGTCTCGGGATCGGGTTCTTAGGCGTTGCATTCGCCTTCGGCCTTACGGTGCTCACCATGGCCTATGCCGTCGGCCATATTTCAGGCGGGCATTTCAACCCCGCGGTCTCTGTCGGATTGATGGTGGGGAAACGCTTTCCAGCGTCGGATTTGCTCGGCTACGTCGTGGCGCAAGTGGCGGGCGCGATTGCAGGCGCGGGCGTGCTGTACATAATCGCCAGCGGCAAACCCGGATTTGAGATCGGCGGTTTTGCGTCCAATGGATTCGCCGAGCACTCGCCCGGCGGTTATTCGATGGTGGCGTGCCTGGTCGCCGAGATCGTGCTGACCTTCGCGTTCCTGTTTATCATTCTGGGCGCCACGGACAAACGGGCGCCGCAGGGCTTCGCGCCGATCGCCATCGGCCTCGGACTCACACTGATCCATCTCATCGGAATTCCCGTCACCAATCTTTCGGTGAATCCGGCGCGCAGTACCGGCCCCGCTCTCTTCGCCGGCGGATGGGCGATCGAGCAACTCTGGCTATTCTGGTTGGCGCCGATCATCGGCGCGGGCATCGCTGGCATCGTCTATCCCATGATTGCCGGAGAGGCTGATAAGGCGCGTTCCGCCGCGGCGTAATCATGCGTTTCCTGATCCTGTTCGTCTGCGCCGCACTAGCCGCGGCGCAGAATCGCATCGTCCTGCAAGCCGGCACAATTCTCGACGGCAAAGGCGGCGTGCTCCACAATCAGCAGATCGCCATCGAAGGCGGCCGCATTGTATCGGTAGGCAGCGGATCCGCGAAGGCCGATTACGACCTCCGCGGACTCACTGTAATGCCAGGCTGGATCGACACTCACATCCATCTCAACTGGCACATGGATGCCAACCACAAATCGGTTTCGGGCGGCGGTAAACCCGAAGACATGGCGCTCTACACGGAAGCCGACGCCTGGATGACGCTGCAAGGCGGGTTCACCACAGTGCAAAGCGTCGGCAGCGCCGTCGATGCCTTCGTGCGCGACCGCATCAACGAAGGCGTAATTCCTGGGCCGCGCGTGTTGACGTCGCTGCTGCAGATTCAGGGCATGGCCGGAGGGCGCGGCAATCAGCGCGCACGCACGGTTGACGAACTGCGCGAGACGGTTCGCAAAGCCAAAGCGGACGGCGCCGATGTGATCAAGCTTTTCGCCACCAGCGGGCTCGGCGCGGGCGGCGACCAGAGCATGACCGACGAACAGATTCGAGCGGTCTGCGGCGAAGCGAAGACGGTAGGATTGCGTTCGGTGGTGCACGCCATCGGCGATGCGGGAGCGCGGGCTTCCGTGTTGGCCGGATGCACATCCATCGAGCACGGCACCTTCCTCAAGAACGAGACGCTGGACCTGATGGCACAGCGCGGAACGTTCTTCGACCCGAACCTGCTCGTGCTGCACAACTATCTCGAGAACAAAGACGCGTATACCTTCACCGCAGAACAGCTCGAAACGCTGCGCAAAGGCCTGGCGCCGACGGAAGACGTGATCCGCCGCGCTCGCGCGCGTCATATCAAGCTCTCATTTGGCACGGACGCTGTTGCCGGCGCGCACGGCCGCAATGCCGAGGAGTTCATCTATCGCGTGAAGGATGCCGAAGAAAAACCGATGGACGCCATCGCAAGCGCGACTTCGGTTTCGGCCGATTCGCTCGGAATGGGCAAGGAGATCGGCACTCTCGCGGCTGGTTTTCAGGCGGATTTAGTCGCGGTAGCGGGGGACCCGCTGACGGATATCACCGCCGTACGCCGCGTAGTCTTCGTGATGCGGGCCGGCAAGGTTTACAAAAACGTGGCGCGTTAGCGGCTCAATTCCCTACGCTCAACACATCGAAGTGAAAGCGGTGTGGAGGGAATAGCGACGCCTGTTCCGGCGCGAGGTGCGACCAGGTATCGTAAGCCGCTAGCGAGACTGCCGAATTCAAGTAAAAGAGAAACTGGCTCGATACGCAATCGACCGGTGGCGGCTGGCGAAACGCGAGACGCATGCCTACCGCGCGCTGTAGCCCGACTCCCTGCGTCGGAATTCCTTTTTCCAATAGCAACGCTACGAAGCTCGCGCGGCTGGCGTGCGGCCAGACATCCGGGTGAAGCAATTTGCGCAGCACGCCTTCGGATTCGAAGGTGATCTCACACTGCTTGATCCACTCGATCACCGAATCGCCCCACGACCAGTGCGCGATCAGCCCCTTGTATTGTTCGGCCAATTGCAACGCCAGTTCGAATTTGCGCCGCTCGATTTCGCCTTCATCCGCGTCCTGTGCGGCAAGCATGTCCTCCGCCTCGGGCAGGATCGATTGCAGATCGCACGCGGCCTCACCGCGCGCATGCTCCGCGGCCCAATGCAGCAGCAACGGAGGAAGCTCATGAATCTTAGCGCCTGGTATTTCGATGTATCTCCCGCCGCTCATACTCACCACCTCCCCTGCACTTATAGACGCAATGCGCAGTCTTGTTCGTTCCAAACTTGTAACACGAGATGGGCTAATTTGAACCACAAAAGTTTGGATGCGGCGCATTCAGCAAGGTGATTTGCCCGCTGGCAATCGCGCGCGTCTGCTGCCAAAGTTAGCGAACGACCAATGTTTCCGGCGGCAGCACCACGCGCGCATCGGGATTGTAATAGTCGTACAGTACCGATGGCGCCGTTCTAACGTGCATGGCATATCGAGGACGAAAGATAAAGCTAAGTTTGGAATCGTTGGCGCGCGGCCAAAGGTAAAAGGTCACGTGATCGGGCGCGACATCGAACTGATGTCGCGGACCGGCCATGTTATCCTGCGTTTGCCTATGACCGGATACTCTATCGGCGTCGATCTGGGCGGGACCAATCTTCGCGCGGCCGCCATTGATTCTTCAGGCAAGATCCTCGAAAAACTCGCGGGGGCCACTAACTTCTCCGAAGGCCGCGACGCAGTGATGTCGGATATCGTGGCCGCGATGTCGGCTCTGCGCAACCGCCACGGCGCGCCCGCGCTTGCCGGAATCGGCATCGGCGTCCCCGGCTTCATTCAATTTAAGGAAGGCATCGTACGCAACGCGAATAACCTTCCCTTCCTCGAAAATTTCGCCATGCGCGATGCGCTCGAACAGAGCCTGAAATCGATCGTCATTCTTGAAAACGACGCCAACGCGGCGGCTCTCGGCGAAAAGTGGATCGGCGCCGGACGCGAGACGAACGATCTTGTGCTGCTCACGCTCGGCACCGGCATCGGCGGCGGCATCATCAGCGGTGGACGCATCCTGCGCGGCTTTCTCGGCATGGCGGGCGAACTGGGGCACATTACGGTGGTTCCCAACGGCAGCCCTTGCGGTTGCGGTAACCAGGGCTGCGTCGAGAAATACAGCTCGGCTACGGCGATTTCCGCCATGGCGCGCCTGTTGCAGTTGGGCCATGATCTTTCCGCGAAGGAAGTTTACGACATCGCGCAGAATAGCGACGCGCGCGGCGAGAAGGCCCGCGAAGTGTTCCGCGTTATGGGCGAATCGCTCGGGATCCTGCTCGCCGGTCTCATCAACACTTTTAATTTTCCGCTCTATCTTCTGAGCGGCGGCATGCTCCCCGCGTGGGACCTCTTCGCACCGCACATGCTGCGCACCGTGGCGCAACGCTCATACATCTTCCGCAGCACCGGCAGCGCCACGCACATCGCTCAGGCGACGCTAGGCAATGAGGCCGGTCTTTACGGCGCAGCGTATTTGCCCTGGGTGGAAGGCGCCGAGTGCAAGTAAAATAGGCGCCATGTGGCTTGGAATCGATATTGGCACGGGGGGCTCGCGCGCTCTCCTCGTGGATAGCTCCGGCGCGGTGCGCGCGGGTTACACCGCGGCGCATGAAGATATGCGCATGGAACGCCCGATGTGGGCTGAGCAGCGCCCTGAAAATTGGTGGGACGCGGCCGTGCAAGCCGTTCGCGGCGCTCTTGCCGCCGCCGGAATCTCAGGCCGCGAAGTAAAGTGCATTGGCCTCTCCGGCCAAATGCACGGGCTCGTGATGCTCGATTCCGCGGGCCTGGTCATCCGCCCCTCCCTCATCTGGTGCGATCAACGTTCGCAGGCGCAGGTCGATTTCGTTCATGCGAAGCTCGGGCGCGAAAATGTGCTGCGCTATATCGCGAACCCGGTGCTGACCGGTTTCACGCTGCCCAAGTTACTCTGGGTGCGCGATCACGAACCCGAAAATTTCGCCCGCGCCCGCAAGGTTCTTCTGCCTAAGGATTACGTCCGCTACTGCCTCACGGGCGAATTCGCCACCGAAGTCTCCGACGCCTCGGGCACGGCGATGTTCGACGTCGTCAACCGGCGCTGGTCGAACGAAATGATGGATGGCCTGGGCCTCGACCGTTCGCTGCTCCCGGCCTGCTACGAATCGAGCGAAATTTCGGCCACGATTTCCACCGCGGCAGCCGCGGCCACTGGATTAGCCGAAGGCACGCCCGTAGTGGGCGGCGGCGGCGATCAAGCTGCGAGCGCAGTGGGTAACGGCATTGTCGAGCCAGGCATCGTGTCGTGTACGCTCGGCACTTCCGGGGTGGTCTTCGCGCACATGGAAGAGGTCGCATACGATCCCGGCGGCCGCGTGCATACTTTTTGCCATGCCGTCACCGGCAAATGGCACGTGATGGGCGTAACGCAAGGCGCCGGGCTTAGCCTGCAATGGTTCCGCAACCGTCTCGCCCCCGGCATGAACTACGACGCGCTCATGGCCGAAGCCGCGCAATCTCCCGCCGGCGCGCAGGGGCTCTACTGGCTGCCGTATCTGATGGGTGAGCGCACGCCGCATTTGGACGCCACCGCGCGCGGCGGATGGATCGGACTCACCGCCAGCCACGCCCGCGCCGATCTCATCCGCGCGTTGATCGAAGGCGTCTCCTACAGCCAGCGCGATTGCCTCGACATTATCGAGGAACTCGGCATTACGGTGACTTCCGTGCGAGCCTCGGGCGGCGGCGCCAAGAGCCCGTTCTGGCGCGGCATCCTCGCCAACGTTTTGCATAAACGCCTCGCCACACTCGAATCGCAAGAAGGCTCCGCTTACGGCGCCGCACTACTGGCGATGGTTGGGAGCGGCGAATACGCCACTGTACCCGAAGCCTGCAGCGCCCTGATCCGCGAAACCGAATCGATCGACCCCAGCCCCGACGCCGCGTTCTATGAGCAAGGCCACAAGATCTATGCGTCGCTCTACCCGGCGCTGAAGCCTGCGTTCACCGCGATCGCGGCGCAACCGGCCGACGCCGCAACTCAAAGCCGGGGCGCCTAAACATGGGATAATCGTCTCTTCCCATGAAAGCCCGCGTCTTCGTTTCTCCGAAAGCCACCGTTCTCGATCCGCAAGGCCAGGCGATCCGGCAGGCATTGCACGGCCTCGGCTATGCGGCCATCGCGGAACTCCGCCAAGGCAAGTTCTTCGACATCGACCTGGCCGCCGGCACGTCACCCGATCAGGCGCGCAAAGACCTGGAGGCAATCGCGCACGAAGTGCTGGCGAACCCGGTGATCGAAGACTACCGCGTCGAGTTGATCGACTGAACCAGGTAATCTCCCGCAAACTTACTGTGATATGAAACGGTACCAGTACGCGCTGATACGCGCGTCATCCCGCCTATAATTGAGTTTATGTGCGGAATTGTGGGCTATATCGGGCGGCATCGCGCCGTTCCTATCATTCTTGAAGGCCTCAAACGTCTCGAATATCGCGGCTATGATTCCGCCGGTCTCGCGGTGTATTGCGATGACGATCAACTTGCCATCCGCCGCGCCAAGGGCAAGCTGCGCAATCTGGAAGATGTTGTTCAGTTGAGCCCGGTCGATGGCTCTTTCGGCATCGGCCACACCCGTTGGGCCACGCACGGACGTCCCACCGAAGAGAACGCGCATCCGCATCGTGATTGCAAGGGCGATTTGGTTGTGGTGCACAACGGCATCGTCGAAAACTATCTGCCGCTCAAGCACCAACTCGAAACCGAAGGCCATAAATTCGTCACCGAGACCGACACTGAAGTCATCGCGCACCTGGTGGAGAAGCATTTCGCGGGCAACCTGGAACAAGCCGTGCGAACCGCCGTCAAACAGCTCACCGGCGTGTTCGCGCTCGCTGTCATCTCGCGCGCCGACCCCAACAAGATCGTCGCCGCGCGCAACGGACCGCCAGTCGTGATCGGCATCGGGGCCGATGAATACTTCGTCGCGTCCGACGTCCCCGCCATCCTCAGCCATACGCGCGACATGTTCTTTCTGGCCGACGGGGATATGGCCGTGCTCACGCCCGAAGGCGTGCAACTGAGCGATTTCAACGGCCAGCCCATCACGCGCCAGGTGACGCACGTGCTCTGGGATCCGATTGCCGCGGAAAAAGGCGGCTACAAGCATTTCATGCTCAAGGAAATCTTCGAGCAGCCGCGCGCCGTGCGCGACACGACGCTTGGCCGTGTGGCGCAGGAATCGGGCCGCATTTACCTCGACGAAATGGAGATCGCCGCCGAGGAATTCGCGCGCTTCCGCCAGGTGAAGATCATCGCGTGTGGTACAAGCTGGCACGCCGCGCTGGCCGGCAAATTCATGATTGAACGGCTGGCGCGCGTTCCGGTTGAAGTCGATTACGGCAGCGAATTCCGCTATCGCGACCCCATCGTTCCCGAAGACACGCTCACCGTCGTCATCTCGCAGTCCGGCGAAACGGCCGATACGCTGGCGGCGCAGCGAGAAGCGAAACACAAAGGCTCGAAGACGCTCGCCATCTGCAACGTGGTCGGCTCGATGATCACGCGCGAGGCCGCGGGAACCATCTATACGCATGCGGGGCCCGAAATCGGCGTGGCATCCACCAAGGCTTTCACGTGCCAATTGACCGCGCTGTTTATTCTGGCGATGCGGCTTGGGCAGGCCAACGGGCGCCTCGACGAAAGCTCGTCGCGTTGCCTGGTGCAGGAATTGCTGCGGCTGCCCGCCAAGCTCGAAACCGTACTCTCGCACGACTCCGTCTATGAAGCGCTCGCCAAGGAATTGCACCGGGCTACCGATTTCCTCTATCTTGGCCGCGGCGTTCACTTCCCCATCGCACTCGAAGGCGCGCTCAAGCTGAAAGAGATCTCTTACATTCACGCCGAAGGCTATCCGGCTGGTGAAATGAAGCACGGGCCCAACGCGCTGATCGACGAAAAACTTCCGGTGGTGGTGCTGGCCACGCATGATTCGTCGAGCGAAGAGAGCCGCCTGCTCTACGAAAAAACGCTCTCGAATATTCAGGAAGTAAAGGCGCGCGAAGGCATCGTGGTGGCCCTTGCCACCGAGGGCGATCAACTGGTGCGCAAGATCGCAGATCATGTGATCGAGGTTCCGCACACGTTCGACCTGTTAGCGCCCATCCTCGAAATCGCGCCCTTGCAGTTGCTGGCTTATCACATCGCTGTACGCCGCGGGTGCGATGTGGATCAGCCGCGCAATCTCGCCAAGAGCGTCACGGTTGAGTAGCGCCGTCTTGCGGCAGTTTCTCAAACGCATCGAGATCGCTACGCGCGGTAAAGGCCTCTACGAATTCACCGCGCAGATCGCGCAATGGATGGCCGGCCTGCAGATCGAAGCCGGCCTGCTGACGGTTTTCGTGCAGCACACCTCGGCCTCGCTGCTCATACAGGAAAACGCGGATCCCGACGTCAAGCACGATCTCAACGTATTCTTCAGCCTCCTGGCGCCCGAGGATAACCGCCTCTACATCCATACCGCCGAAGGCCCCGACGATATGCCCGCGCATATCCGCGCCGCGCTCACGCCCACGCAGCTTTCGATTCCGGTCGAGAACGGCCGCATGGCGCTCGGCACGTGGCAGGGCGTCTACCTCTTCGAGCACCGTTCGTCGCCGCACCGCCGCCATGTCCTGCTGCAATTGATGGCGGAATAATTGTCGCCAGGGGCATACGTACGGATATGCGCTTCCGTATAATGTCTCAGGAGGCGCCATGAGTGCAAAAGCCGCAGTACGGCATGCGGGGAACGTAGCCATCATCGATCTCGCGGGACGAATCACGCTGGGAGAGGGTTCCGGCCTGCTCCGCAACACCGTCAAGGAAGTGCTGGGTTCGGGCCACAACCGCATCCTGCTAAACCTCAAAGACGTCAGCTACATCGATAGCGCCGGCTTGGGTGAAATGGTGGGCTCATACGCCACCGTGACCAATCAGGGCGGCGAGATCAAGCTGCTCAATGTGCAGTCCAAGGTGAACGACTTGCTACAAATCACCAAACTTTTCACGGTGTTTGCCGCCTATACAGACGAGGCGGAAGCGCTGCGGAGCTTTGGGGCTGCGGCCGGGGCGTAATTCCGGCCTCCGTGTTACAATCCGGGTATTGCAACATAATAAAGCCTTGTTTGCTATTTGGCTTTGTCTCCTGCCTGCATCTTTTCAGCTGCTTGCGCAACAAGAAGGCGTAGCCGTTCCACCACAACCCGATCCGCCCGTGGTAACGGCGGCGGCGCCGGTTCAGCCGACGTTTGACAACAGCTTCTTGCATGATCTCTTCAGCACCAAAGCTCTGATTGCCACCGCGCCAGGCACGCTGATCGACACATGGCATCCCTTTCCCAAAGAATGGGGCGTGGGGCATGTCGCGCTCGAAAAACGCATCGGATCTCTCTACGGACAATTCGTCATCGGCGAGGCGCTGGAACGCGGCGTGATCGCGCTCGATCACGAAAGCACGCATTTCACCCGCAGCGGCCAAGGCGGGTTCTTCCCGCGCATGGGCCACATCATCGTGGATACCGTGGTTGCGCGCAGGCCCGATGGAAGCCGTCTGCCCGCGTATTCGATGCTCGCGAACGATTATGGAAGCTGGGCAATCGCCACGCTATGGTGCCCGCGAAGCCTGCGCAATCCCGAATCGATCTTCGTGTGGGGAACGGGCAACGTGGGCGTGCGCGCTCTCGGCAACATGTACCGCGAATTCTGGCCCGACGTGAAATCCATCTTCCACAAGAAGCAAGCGAAAGCGCCGGCAGCAGCGTCGTCGAACTAGCCCGCGGCCCGCACTTCCCGATCCCGATATTCCGTGGGCGTTGCCTTCGCAAGCTTTTTGAACACGCGGCAAAAATAGGCCACATCCGCATAGCCGCAACTTGCGGCCACTTCTTTCAACGGAATTCTATAATTCGCCAGAATGAACTTGGCGCGGTTCATGCGCACCAGGTTCACGTAGTCGCTGAAACGCATCAATCCCTCACGACGGAACAGGCGCGAAACGTGCGCCGGCGCGATGCCGAAGCGCCCGGCCACCGATTCGCGCGTCAGGGCCTGCTGAAAATTCTCCTGCACGTAGAGGCATAGCATTTCGTAGGTGCGCATCGCCTTGCGAGGCCCGCGGGCCTCGGGCGCGCGCAGCAAACGGAGACACGAGTACAACAGCGATTCCACCAAAGACTTCTCCAGCGGCCCAGGTGTTTCCCCGGCAAGCGCCGTCAAAGCATTGAGAATGTTACGCGCCGGCACGTCGTGGGCGCTCTGCACGCTGGTCTTGATCGCCTTGGCCGCGGCCTCGCCAGCCCCGCCGCGATGCGTTACCAGACTGATACCAATCTGCTTGCCGCCCAGCAGAAATGTGAGGACTTTCACACGATCGGCCCAATCCGGCTTGTTCCAGGCATGTCCCGGGACGAACACCGCATGGCCCCGGCTAGGCACAATACGTTCCAGCCGCCCGCCCACCGGCAACTCCATCGCATGCGACCCCTCGATGGGCAGCGATAGCCTTGGAAAATGCGTGATATACGCGAGAGGCGGAGGGGCGACGCTGCTGTCCGCGACATATAGGCGCCGCAGCCGCGTCTTGCGCAGCAAGTTCTCCAACTCCAACGCGATTACCGACGCCGTTCCCATAAAATGTCACATTAGTACAATAAATGTCTCATGTCTACCCTTTGCGTGGCGAATGTGATGACGCATACTCGTGGAAACGGGTCTCCATGTTAGAGCAGGCGAAAAAGCTTCGGCAGCACTTATTAACCGGTGTGTCATACGCCATCCCGTTCATCGCCTGCGGCGGTATCCTCATCGCGGCGGCCATCGCCTTCGCTCCCATGACCCCCAAGGGTCCGGATTTCTCCCAATCCCCCACACTGCAACTAATTTCCAATATCGGCGGCGCGTCGTTCACCCTAATGCTGCCGATCCTGGCGGGATATATCGCGTATTCGGCCGCCGGTAAGCCGGCGCTTGCCCCGGGATTTATCGGCGGGTATCTGTCCGGGCAAATCAAGGCAGGTTTCCTGGGGGCGATTCTCGCGGGCCTGATCGCAGGCTATCTTGTCAATCTGCTGAAAAAATTGCCTGTGTCGAAGCACATCCGCCCGGTGATGCCGATCCTAGTCATTCCGATTCTGGCGTCGCTTGCCATCGGCATTCTGATGCTGCAAGTGCTGGGCATTCCCATTGCGCATCTGATGGCTGCCGCCAACGACATGCTCAAGGCGATGAGCGGCGGAAGCAGCATCGCGCTGGCCCTGATGCTGGGCGCGATGATCGCGTTCGACATGGGCGGCCCCGTCAACAAGACCGCGTTTTTCTTTGGCGCCGCGATGATCCAGGAAGGCGACTACCGCATCATGGGCGCATGCGCCGCGGCCATCTGCACGCCGCCGCTCGGCATGGGCGTGGCCACGCTGCTTCGCCGAAATCTGTGGAGCGAAGAAGAGCGCGAAGCCGGCATCGCGGGCATCACCATGGGCCTCATTGGAATTACGGAAGGCGCCATCCCGTTTGCAGCGGCGGACCCGGTGCGCGTGATCCCGTGCATCATGGCGGGTTCCATGACCGCGGCAGCTATCGCCATGCTGGGCGGCGTTGGCGACCATGCGCCGCACGGCGGACCGATTGTGTTTCCGGTGGTCGATCACCGCGCCGCCTTCGCGGTTGCGATCCTGGCGGGCGTCGCCGTCACCAGCATCACCATCAATCTTTGGAAGAGCATTGCCCAAAAGGAGCCGGTATGAAGATCGTCGCGGTTACCGCCTGCGCTACCGGCATCGCGCATACGTACATGGCCGCCGAGCAATTGGAAAAGACCGCCAAGGCGCTGGGCCATCAGATCAAAGTGGAAACGCAAGGCGCCATGGGGATCGAGAACGAGCTTTCAGCCAGCGACATCCGCCAGGCGCAAGCGGCGATTTTTGCCGCCGATATTGAAGTTGAGGGAGCCGAACGTTTCGAGGGAATCAAAGTAATTCGCGTCCCCGTACAGGAAGCGATTAAAGATCCGAAACGCGTGTTGGAACAAGCCTCCGTAGCATAGCGGCGCGAACCTTCGGGCGGATCCCCAGGCTCTAGCGCCGGCCGCGGTAATTGTACGTGCAGTTGCAGCAGCTATACGTGTGTCCATGCAAACAGGCCTAGCCATCGCCGAATTCGAATTTGCCTGCAGCCTTCCCAACGGCCTGCACGCGCGCCCCGCCAGCCGATTGGCCGAGGCGGCCAATCAATTCGCTTCGGCCTGCACGCTCACCAACTTGCGCAACAACAACCACGCCGATCTTAAGAGCGTGCTTTCCACCATTGCCGCCGATGTTCGTCAAGGCGATGCCTGCGTGGTGCGCGTGGAAGGTTCCGATCAAGCCGCGGCCATCGCCGGCCTGCGCCGCTTCATTGTGGAAGAGCTTCCCGCCTGCGATGAGCCGCTCGCCGAAGCGGTGCCGGAAGCCTCGGCGCCCAAACTGCCACGCAGCCTGGAAGCGCTCGCGCCACGCTATCTCTTTGGCCTTCCCGTAAGCCCCGGCATCGGTCAAGGCGCAAGCGTGGTTCTGGGGCGCATCGCCATGACTGCGGACTTCGCCGCGGCCGGCACCATCGATCCCGCAGCCGAGCACGAGCGTCTGGAGCGCGGACTGGCGGGCGTGCGCGCCCGTGTGGAGGGATTACTGGCACGCCATCCCTCCGGCGCGGAAGCCGCGATTCTGCGAGCGCACCTGGCGATCCTGGGAGACGTTACGCTTCGCCGTGAGATCGGAGAGCGTATCGACCAGAATCGCTCCGCCGCGCAAGCCATCGTGGAAGCTAGCGAACGCTTCAGCGTCCTCCTGCAGCGGGCTGAAAACGCCTATATCCGCGAGCGCGCGGTGGATGTGCAGGAACTCTGCACGGAATTGCTCGAGGAGATCTACGGGCCGCAGTTCCAGCCCGCTTCGGTGGAGCTGCGCGCGCCTTCCATCGTCGCCGCCGAAACACTGGCGCCGCATCAGCTTCTGGCGCTCGACCGGCGCTACCTGCAGGGCATCGTACTCGAAAGCGCCGGCGCTACTTCGCACGCCGTGATTCTGGCGCGCTCGATGGGCGTGCCGGCGGTGGTGGGCGTGGCGGACGCCAGGCGCCTGCTTCAACCCGGCGCGGAAACCATTATCGATGGCGGCCGCGGCTTTGTCTTCCCGCATGCGGCTGCACCGGTGGTGCGCTTTTATCAGCGCGAGCGCGCGGCCGAAGAGCGGCGCCGCGCGGAATTGAACCGGTTCGCTTGCGCGCCGGCCATCACCACGGACAACCAGCGCCTGGAGATCGGCGCCAATGTTTCCTCCGCCGCCGAGGCGGCCGCAGCATTCGCCGCCGGCGCCGATGGCATCGGCCTCTTCCGAACCGAACTGCTTTTTGCGCGCCACACCGCGCCACCTTCCGAGGACGATCAATTCGCGGTGTATGCCGAGGCTGTGCGCGCCGCCGACAGGCGCCCGGTCATCCTGCGCACCGCCGATATCGGCGGCGACAAGCCGCTTCCCTACCTGAAGCTCCCGGCGGAGCGCAACCCGTTTCTGGGGTACCGCGGCGTCCGCATCTATCCCGAATTCCGCGAGTGGATCGCCGCGCAGATCCGCGCGGCGGTACGCGCGTCTGAGCTAGGCCCGGTCTGGCTGATGGCCCCGATGATCGCGTCGCTTGAAGAAGCGCTCTGGTTCAAAGAGGAAGTGGCGCGCGCACGGCGTGAGCTGCGCATCGACTCCGCCATGCCGCTGGGCGCCATGATCGAGATTCCTTCGGCGGCGTTCCTGCTCGACCGGCTGTGCGCGCATCTCGATTTTTTCAGCATCGGCGCCAACGACCTCACGCAATATTTCTTCGCAGCCGATCGCGAAAACCCCAAATTGGCCGGTATCGCCAACCCTGTGGCGCCCGCGTTCCTAGCGCTGCTGAAGCAAATAACCTCCGGCGTTCGCGCCCATGGCAAATGGATCGGCATTTGCGGGGAGATGGCCTCGCACCTGCGTCACCTGCCGCTGCTGGTTGGCCTCGGTCTCGACGAAATCAGCGTCTCCGGCAATGCCATCCCCGCGCTCAAACGCAGCGCGGCGCGCCTCTCCGCCGAAAAGTGCCGATGCCTGCTGTCTAGCGCGATCGCGTGCGGAACCGCCGCCGAAGTCGAAAGTCTGCTCGATTCCGCCGCCACCGCGGAATCCACCGGCCCGCTGCTTTCCGCGAACCTCGTCACGTTGCATTCCGATAGCCGGGATAAGGACGAGGCCATCCGCGAAGTGGTGGATACGCTCTACGCCGCCGGCCGCACCGGAGATCCGGGGCGCCTGGAAGACGCTCTCTGGGCTCGCGAATCCGTCTACTCAACCGGACTCGGTCATGGCTTCGCGGTTCCCCATTGCAAGACCGACGCCGTCAGCGCCAGCTCCATCGCCATCCTCAAGCTCGATCAACCCGTCGAATGGGGATCGCTCGACGGCAACCCCGTGTGCATGGTCATTCTGCTCGCCATGCGCGAAACCGGCCACAACGGCCTCCACATGAAAGTGTTCTCAAAGCTGGCACGGAAGCTGATGGATGAAGGCTTCCGCGGCCGCTTGATGCAAATCGACAACCCGGACGAGATGATTTCCCGCCTGGGAGATGAATTGGAAGGCAGCTTATGAAACGTTTGTCACATCTGGTTTGCGCGTGCCTGGCGCCCGTGTGCGCTCTTACGGCGCTCGCTCAAACGATGCAGGCCCCCGATATTACGAAAACCCCGACGCTCTATGTGGTGCCTTACGCCCACCTCGATACGCAATGGCGTTGGGAAATGCCGCAATCCATCAGCGAGTACCTGCTGAAGACGATGCGCGTGAATTTCGATCTCATCGAAAAGTATCCGCACTATGTCTTCAACTGGACCGGCGCCAACCGCTATCGCCTGATGAAGGAATACTTCCCGACCGACTACGCCAAGATGAAGCAGTACGTCGCGCAGGGCCGCTGGTTCCCGGCTGGCTCATCGATGGAAGAAGGCGACGTCAATCTGCCTAACGCCGAGGGGCTGTTCCGCCAGATCCTGTACGGCAATACGTATTTCCGTAAGGAATTCGGTAAGGCCAGCGAAGAATACATGCTGCCCGATTGTTTCGGCTTCCCCGCCTCGCTGCCGAGCATCCTGGCGCATGCGGGCATTAAGGGCTTCTCCACACAGAAGCTCTCGGCTGCCTGGCAGCCCGCGCCGCGCGTAGGCGGCCCCGCTTCGCCCGAGGAGACCCCTGAAGGCATCCCGTTCAATGTCGGCATCTGGGAAGGCACGGACGGCAAGACCGTCATCGCCGCGCTCAACCCAGGCGGCTATGGCAGCAGCGTCAACACCGATCTCAGCAAGGAACCGCCGCCACCTCCGCCCGCCGATCCCAACGCGCAAGGCGGACGTGGACGCGGACGCGGCCCGCAGGAAACGGATTGGGTGAAGCGCATCGATCTCGACGGCAAGGTGACCGGCGTTTTCGCCGACTATAAATACGTCGGCACGGGCGATATCGGCGGCTCGGTCAGCGAGTCCAGCGTGAAATTGCTAGAGGCCACCGTTACCAAAGGCATGGCGTCGCTGCCGACTTTCGGCGGACGCGGTGGACGCGGCGGACGCGGCCAGAACGATACTCCCCCGCCGCCCCCCAACCCGCCGGTGGCGATGGGCGAAGGGCCGGTGCACGTTGTTGTCGCAGCCGCCGACCAGATGTTCAAGGACATCAAGCCCGAAATGACCGCACGCATGCCGCGCTACAAGGGCGATCTGGAATTGATCAACCACTCGGCCGGCTCGCTGACTTCGGAGGCCTATCACAAGCGCTGGAACCGCAAGAATGAACTGCTGGCCGACGCCGCCGAAAAGGCTTCGGTCGCCGCGCAATGGATGGGCGGACGTCCTTATCCGCAACAGCGTTTGAACGACGCCTGGACGCTGGTCATGGGCGGCCATTTCCACGACACCGCGGCTGGAACGGCCACGCCGCGCGCCTACGAATTCGCCTGGAACGACGACGTCATCGCGATGAATCAGTTCTCCGGCGTGCTCACCAGCGCCACCGAAGCCGTCGCCTCCGGCCTTAACACGCAAACGCGCGGCTCGGCGATTGTCGTCTACAACCCGCTCAACATCGCACGCGAAGATGTGGTGGAAGCCGATTCGCCGCTGCCCGCCGGAACCAAAGCCGTGCGCGTGATGGGCCCCGACGGCAAGGAAGCGCCCGCGCAAATCGAAAACGGCAAGGTGATCTTCGCCGCCAAGATGCCGCCCGTCGGTTACGCCGTCTATGACGTGGAAGCCTCCGCTTCCGCGCCGTCTTCGTCGTTAAAGGTGACCGCTTCGTCGCTCGAGAACGCCCGCTATCGCGTCAGCATCAACAACGATGGCGATGTCTCCAGCATCTTCGACAAGTCGCTCAACAAAGAGCTGCTCACGGCCCCGGTTCGCCTTGCCATTTCGCACGATTCACCGCGCCAGTGGCCGGCATGGAACATGGATTGGGATCAGGTGCACGCCGCGCCCCGCGCTTACGTGAGCGGCGCGTCGAACGCCCGCATCCTGGAGAACGGACCGGCGCGGGTGGCGGTTCAAGTCACACGCGAATTCGAAGGCTCGAAGTTCGTCTCGACCGTCCGTCTGGCGGCGGGCGATGCCGGCAACCGCGTCGAGTTCACGCAGTCCATCGATTGGAAGGGCCTCGCGTCGAACGTTAAGGCAGCGTTCTCGCTGGCCGCGTCCAACACCAACGCCACTTATAACTGGGACGTCGGTACGGTGCAGCGTCCGAACGAGGACGAGCGCCAGTTCGAAGTCGCCTCCCATCAATGGATCGACCTGACCGATCAAAGCGGCGCTTTCGGAGCGACCATCCTAACCGACGTCAAGAACGCGTCCGACAAATTCGACGACCACACCATCCGCCTCACGCTGCTTCGCACGCCCGGCGGCACGAGCTACTCCGATCAGTTCAACCAGGATTGGGGCCACCACGAAATCGTCTACGGCATCGCCGGACACACGGGCGATTGGCGCTCCTCGCAAACCGACTGGCAGGGTCAACGCCTGAACGATCCGCTGGTGGCGTTCGAATCGCCCAAGCACGCCGGCTCGCTCGGCAAGGAGTTTTCGCTGCTGACGGTCGACAACCCGCGCATCCGCGTGCTGGCGGTCAAGAAAGCCGAAATGAGCGACGAAATCGTGCTGCGCATGGTGGAGCTCGATGGCAAAGCCGAAAACAACGTCCACGTGAAGTTCGCCGGCCCCATCGCCGCTGCGCGCGAAGTCAACGCGCAGGAACTGCCCATCGGGCCGGCCACCCTGCAGAACGGCGCGCTGGTTACCAGCTTCACGGCCAATCAGCCGCGCACCTTCGCACTGAAGCTTGGCGCCGCGCCCGGAAAGCTAACGGCGATCGCGTCCAAGCCCGTCGAGCTGAAATACGATCTGGCCGCGGCCAGCAATGACGACACCAAGACCGTGGGCGGATTCGACGAAAAGGGCGATGCCATGCCCGCGGAGATGCTGCCTGCGACGCTCGATTTCGGCGGCGTGGAATTCCACCTCGGACCGGCCGGAACGGGCAAGGCCAATGCGGTAGTCGCCAAGGGCCAGAAGATCGATCTGCCGGCCGGCCGCTACAACCGCGTCTATGTGCTGGCCGCCTCCGATGGCGACCAGAAAGCCGAGTTCCATGCGGGCGCCAAGGCCGCCGAATTCACGGTGGAAGATTGGGGCGGGTTCATTGGCCAGTGGGATACGCGCCTTTGGGCACCGCGTCCAGCCAGCATTCAACAAGGCGGTCGTGGCGGCAACGGCACGCCCACCACAATTCCGTTGCGGCAGGATTGGGCGGTTTCCGCCAATCACGCGACATGGGACGCGGCCGAGCGCGGCTCGCCCAACTGGTCGCCGCGCTATCCGGAGGATTTCCGCGGCATGTCGCCCGGATACATCAAGCGCGCCGATGTCGCCTGGTTCGCCTCGCACCATCACACTTCCGATGGCTTGAACGAGCCGTACCAGTATTCGTACATCTTCGCTTACGCAATCGATCTGCCGGCCAACGCACGCACGCTGACTCTGCCAAACAACGCCAAGATCCGGGTGCTGGCGGTTTCCGTCGCCGAAGAGAATCCGGAAGTGCGTCCGGCGCAACCGCTTTATGACGTTTTGGGAAACAACTCTGGGGGAGTAGTAACCAAGGTAACGAACTAGCGCAGGGTCTGACTGCGCATTCAGGGGCACAACTTAACCGATAGGAGGGAAAGTCTGCATGAACTTTAGTCGTTCAATCGCGCTTCTATGTATGATGTGCGGAGGACTGTTCGCACAAGAATTTCGGGCCACGTTGACCGGAGTGGTCACGGACCCGAGCGGCGCCGCGATACCCGGCGCCAACGTGAAAGCAACCAACGTCGCCAACAACCAAGCCCGTGAGGTCAAGACCAACGGCTCGGGGCTGTACGCGGTGCCGTATCTCGATCCGGGCATGTATACGGTGGAGGTTTCCGCTTCCGGATTCGCATCCGTCAAACGGCAGGAAATCACGCTGAGCGTGTCGCAGGAATTGAACCTGCCGGTTCAACTGCAAATCGGTTCCAACACGACCGAAGTCACGGTCACGGGCCAGCAGGAAATCATCGAAGCCACTGACGCGGACCGCGGTCTGGTCTTCGATCCGCTGAAGGCTCAGGAATATCCGCTCAACGGACGCCAGGCGTACATGCTGCTCTCGCTCACGCCGGGCGTCATCTTCGGACAGCAACAGTTCGGCGCGAGCGGTTTTTCCGGCACGCGCGGCTGGGACGTCAACAACGAATATAAGTTCAACGGCGCGCGCCAGGGCAACGGCAACAACGTCTTCACGATCAACGGCGCGGTGATCAGCGACAACGGCAGCCAGTGGGATCTCTCACCCAACGCCGAAGCCATTCAGGAATTCAAGGCTGTCACCACCGCATACGACGCGTCCTACGGACACGAAGCGGGCGGCGCGGTGAACTTCACCATCAAAGCCGGAACGAACAACTGGCACGGCGACGTATTCGATTACCTTCGCAACAGCGTTTTCGACGCCAACTATTTCCAATCGAACTTCGCCGGACAGGCCAAAGGGCGCCACGAGGTGAATCAGTTCGGCGGCGTATTCGGCGGCCCGATTCGTAAGAACAAGGACTTCCTCTTCCTCAGCTTCGAAGGCTGGCAGGAGGCGATCCCCTTCCCCGGCGCCGGCACGACTGACGTTCCATTGGATCTGCGCAACGGCCAGAACTTCGCCAACTACGGCATGACCGTCTATGACCCGCTGACCACGCACCCCTGCGGAAACATCGCTAGCGAGCCATGCAGCGGAACGAACGGGTCCACCTACTGGCGCAATCCGTTCCCCGGCGATGTCATTCCCACGAATCGCATCAGCCCGGTGGCAACCAAGATTCTCTCGTATCTTCCCTCGCCCAACACCGCGGGCCAGGGCACAGGCGCAATTTCCAACAACTTCTTCAACACGAACAACGAAGGCCGCTACTGGTACAACCAGCCGATGGCGCGCTGGGACCACGTGTTCGGCGAACGCGATAAATTCTACGCTTTGTTTTCCGAGCAGCACGGCTTTGAATACCGTTCCACGAACGGCTATGCGCCGCCCGTGGTGGGCAGCGGCAACATCGACAACAACCGCACATTCACCGGGTTGACCCTCGATGAAACCCACGTGCTCTCGCCGTCGATGGTTCTCGACGTTCGCGCCAACTATTTCCGCTTCGTGCAATTGACGCCTGGCTACACCGAGCAGGCGCAATCCATCACGCCGGCTTCGGTCGGCATGACCGGCATGATTCAAGCGCCCACGGTCAGCCAAGCCGTTATTCCGAACATCAACATCGGCGGTTTCTCGGGTCCGCTGTTCGGTTCCGGCAGCTTTAGCTGGTCGCCCTACAACTCCTGGCAATTCGCCCCGAACCTGACGTGGCAGCACGGCCGCCATGCGCTTCGGTTCGGCTTCGAAGTTCACTACGAAGCCAGAGGCAATGTGGCGCCGGGCAACGCTTATGGGTCGTTGACTTTCGCCAGTTCCCTCACGCAGCAGGCCTCGGACCATGCCTCGACTACGAATGGCGGCGTCGATCAATATATGGGCGTGGCTTCACTGCTGCTCGGCATGCCGACCAGCGGCGGCATCGATAACAACGCCAGCTACTACATCACCCGCCCGTATTACGGGTGGTATGCGCAGGATGACTGGAAAGTCACCGATCGCCTGACGGTTAACATCGGCCTGCGCTATGAGCTCCAACTCGGATATCTGGAGCGCTACAATCGCCAGGCGGAGCAATTCAACACCAGCCAGGTCAATCCGCTCAGCAGCCAGATTCTTGCGGCATGGAACGCGGACGCGGCGTCTTATAACGCCACCAATCCGAAGTATCCGTTCCCTCAGGCTCCGGCCGCTATGTACGGCGTTTGGGAATTCGCGGGCGAGAACGGCCTTCCGCGCCGCTCTCACTATACCGACCCCACCACGGCGGCGCCGCGTATTGGTTTCGCTTACCGGCTGAACAACAAGACCGTTCTTCGTGGCGGCGTAGGCGTGTTCTATCAATCCGACACCGCCAACCAGAACTCGCAGACCGGCTTCAGCGTTACGACGAGCTATCAATCCAGCTTCACCACGGGCCAATTCCCGTCGGCCTGCGTGAACAATCTCATTTCAGCGAACCCCTGCGTCAATGGCGCGCCCACCGGGCCGTTTTCCATTGTGCAGCCGTTCCCGCAAGGTCTGACGCAACCCGCCGGCCCGGCCGCTGGGGCGCTTGCGAATATTGGCCAGGGCGCCAACAGCGTGGACCTGCACTTCAAGACGCCGCGCACGTATCAGTATTCGCTCGAAATCCAGCGGGAACTGCCGTCGCACGTCGTGTTCTCGGCGGCGTTCGCGGGCAACTACGCGCTCTATGACCGCGACACGCACAATGAAGGTTTCCCCAACGACGCGGCCGGCATCGCCCTGCAAAACACGGCGATCTCGGATCCGACGTTCTTCAGCCGCGCGGTTCCGAATCCGTTCTACGGAATTCTGCCCTCGACCACCGGCCTGGGCGGTAGCACTACTACCGCGGCGTCGAACCTGATCAATAACTATCCGCTCTGGGGCGGCTACACCGACGGCGACTACACGGATCGCTATTTCCGTTCCGACGCGCTGCAAGTGCGCGTGCAGAAATCGCTTTCGAACAGCCCGCTCGGTCACATGACGGCGGTTCTCTCGTATACCTTCAGCAAGGAATACGCGCAGACCTGCTGCATCGGAACCAACTGGACGTTCAACACGGGCGCATACTTGCAACTGAGCCCGAACGGCGTCAGCGGCACTCTGGTCCCGCACCAACAAGCGCCAATCTCCGACTCGCGCTTCGACTTTGACTCATCCAACCAGCCGCAAGAAGTCGCGTTCAGCGGCGTTTGGGATCTGCCTTTCGGCAAAGGACAGTCTTTGCTCAACGGCAGCGGCATCTCGGATAAGATCTTCGGCGGTTGGCGGACGTCTTATACGCTCAGCTACATCTCCGGCAACGCGGTGAGCCTGCCGCAGGCGATCAACTTCTGCGGTCAGTACACGCAGTACGTGGATCCCACCACGGGCGCGCTAACGCCGCAAAGCAATGCACACTGGTTCAACAATAATCCGAAGTGCTATGCGAGCTTCCCCACCAATACCACCAGTTTCACGGGGCTTCCGCAGCGGTTCTCGGGCAACGTGGAGAACCCCGCGGCGCCGCAGTTGAACCTGGCCCTGGAAAAGATCACCAAGATCGGCGAACGCTACTCGGTGCAGTTCCGCGCCGAAGCGTTCAACATCACCAACACTCCGATTCTGGGCGGTCCGGGCAGCACCACGTTCACCAGCGCGACGTTCGGCATCATTCCCAACAGCCAGAACAATTTCCCGCGCATTATTCAGATGTCTATGAAGTTGTTCTTCTAGGAGAGGAATGCGGATGACGAATCGTAATATAACCTTTGCCGCGGCGCTCGGTTTCTTTTTTGCGGGCGCTTCCGGGCTCTATGCCCAGAACAACACCGCCGAAGTCTTCGGCGGCTGGTCTTACGCCAAAGCCAATCCCGAGTCCACCCTACCCCGTTCGAGCATGAACGGGTGGGTGGGTTCGGCGTCAGGCTACGCCAATCACTGGTTCGGGGTCGGCTTCGAGATCGCAGGCCAATTCGGTTCGATCCCGGCGCCCTCGAGCGCGTCGGGCGCTCCGAACCTCAGCTCCAAAGAGTACAGCTACATGGCCGGACCGCAATTCCGCTTCATCAACAAAAAGCAGGTGCAGAGCAGTTTGCGCCTGATGGTGGGCGGCGTTTTTGGACAGGTCAATCTCGCGTCTTCCACCACGCCCACGCAGATCAACGCGTTGGGCGCGGCCGGATACGGTGGCTTCAACCAGACGAAATTCGCCGCGCTCTTGGCCCTGCCGGTGGATGTCAGCGTCAGCCGCCTGTTGGCCATTCGCGTGGAACCGGGAATTTATCTGACCAACTTCAACCAGGCTGGACAGGGCAATTTCCGGGTGAGTATTGGGCCCGTGTTCCGGTTCGGCGGTAAGAACGAGTAGTTTGTTTCAGGACGCCGTGAGAGCCGATGCCACCAGCATCGGCCCCACGGCGTCTGCTTCCAGCATCTCCTCAGCCAACTCCACCGCACAGGCCGCGATCTCTTCATCGGCCACTCCCCGATAACACAAGTCACAAGCCGCGACAGCTCCATCCAGAGTTTTCACCGCCGGACCGAATGTTCTGCAAGTGACCGGTCGGTATTCGTAGAGGTCGCAGCAGCCGGTCGCCGGATCGAGCGCGGGGCAGAGCGCGTCGTCCATGCCTTCCGGCAGGCCGTCTTCGTCGTAGGAGCCTATAGCGGCGGCGTAAGCAGCAGCGCGGCCTTGCACTCGCGCCCGCGCCGCGTCATCGAGACGGGCCAAGCCTTCGCGCAGCCGCGTGGCGTCAGATTGTGAAATGGGGAAAGGGCCGAGGCAGCATTCAAAGCAGCCGGGGCGGCAGGCGATCCAGGCGCCGCCGCGGCGTACGGCCTCGGCCATCAAAGAATCGATCTGGATGAGTTGGTTCGCGGCGGTTAGACCACGTCGACGCCCATGCTGCGGGCGGTGCCGCGCACGGAATTCATGGCCGACTTGATATCGAAGCAGTTCAGGTCGGGCATCTTGATCTTGGCGATCTCTTCGACCTGCTTCTCGGTGATCTTGCCGACCTTGGTTTTATGCGGCTCGGGCGACCCCTTGGCCAGGTTCACGGCGCGCTTGATCAGAATCGGCACCGGCGGCGTCTTGGTGATGAACGTGAACGAGCGGTCGGAGTAGATAGTGATGACGACCGGGATGATGAGGCCTTCCTGGTCTTTCGCGGATGTCTTGGCGTTGAACGCCTTGCAGAAATCCATGATGTTGACGCCCTGCGGACCAAGCGCGGTACCGACCGGCGGCGCGGGCGTGGCCTTTCCGGCCGGGATCTGCAGTTTTACGCTTCCAGTAACTTTCTTTGCCATACGTGCGATTCCTTAACCTTTTTCCACCTGCAAGAATTCCAGCTCGACCGGCGTCGCGCGGCCGAAAATCGTGACCATGACGCGCAGCGTGCCGCGTTCCGGATTGACCTCGTCCACTTTGCCTGAGAAATTGGCGAACGGGCCGTCGACGATGCGCACCGAATCGTTCTTTTCGAACGTCATCTTGGGGCGCGGACGCTCCGCCGAAGACTGCTGGCGGTATAAAATCTGATTCACTTCATCGGCGCTCAGCGGCACCGGAGCGGTGCCACCGCCCACGAAACCAGTGACGCGCGGGGTGTTCTTCACCTCATGCCACAACTGGTCGTTCATTTCCATCTCGACCAGCACATAGCCGGGATACACCAAGCGCTTGCTGGTGACCTTTTTCCCGTTGCGCAGCTCAACCACTTCTTCCGTGGGAATCAGGATCTGGCCGATCTTATCGGAGAATCCGAACGCATCGGCGCGCGTGCGCAGCGATTCGGCCACCTTATTCTCAAAGCCGGAATAAGTGTGGATGATGAACCACTTCTTGGGCGACGACTCGTCGTAGCCCGCAGGCTGCGCGGCTTCGGCCGCCTCGACCGCGGGGACCTCGGCGGCGGGCTCCTCATGAACGGGCTCGGCGCTCTCAGGCGCGGCTATTTCTTCTTCGTGCGCAGCTTGATCCATATCGTTCGGCGTTTCGTCGCCGGCAGTATCCAGCGCTTCGTCCGGATGGAAGTTCTTCTCGTCTTCCATATTCCCTATTTCGTGAAAGCGTTCAGAATGCCTTTGACGCCCCAGGAGAGAATGCCATCCACCACTTCAAAGTAGGCTGCAAACGCGAACACGGAAACGATTACCACAGCCGTCGTGCTCTCCACCTGCTTGCGGCTAGGCCAAGTGACCTTGCGCATCTCGGCCCGCAGGCCGTCGATGTAATCCCTGGTGGAATCGATAAAATTCTTTTTTTCGTCTGCCATGTTCTTCCTGACGCCAACCGATGCGCTGCTTAGTTGGCAGGGGCGGAGGGATTCGAACCCCCACTCGCGGTTTTGGAGACCGCTGGTCTGCCGTTAAACCTACGCCCCTGGGTCGTGAGCCCCCCGGATCCGGGGCACTCCTTATTCTACTTGATTTCCTTGTGCGCCTGATGCTTACGGCAATGGTTGCAAAACTTCTTCATCTCCAGGCGTTCCGTGCTCGTCTTCTTGTTTTTGGTAGACGAATAGTTCCGGTTCTTGCACTCGGTGCACTGGAATGTGATGATTTCTCGAGCCATAATTCAATCTCCTGACGTATTACTTCACGATCTCGGACACGGTACCCGCGCCCACCGTGCGCCCGCCTTCGCGGATCGCGAAGCGCAAGCCCTTGTCCATCGCCACCGGCGTGATCAGCTCTACCACCAGTTGCACGTTGTCGCCGGGCATCACCATTTCCGTGCCCTCCGGCAATTGCGCCACTCCCGTCACGTCCGTCGTACGGAAGTAGAACTGCGGCCGGTAGCCCTTGAAGAACGGCGTATGACGTCCGCCCTCTTCCTTGCTCAGCACGTACACTTCGCCCTTGAATATCGTGTGCGGCGTAATCGAGCCGGGCTTCGCAATCACCTGCCCACGCTCCACTTCGTCCTTTTCCACGCCGCGCAGCAGCAGGCCCACATTGTCCCCGGCCATGCCCGAATCGAGCAGCTTCTTGAACATTTCCACGCCCGTCACTACCGTCTTGCGCGTGTCCCGGAAACCCACGATTTCCATTTCCTCGCCAACCTTGCAGACGCCGCGCTCGATCCGGCCCGTCACCACCGTGCCGCGCCCCTGAATCGAGAAGATGTCTTCGATCGGCATGATGAACGGCTTGTCCACCACTCGCTCCGGCATCGGAATGTAGGTGTCCACGGCCGCCATCAGCTCATCCACCGTCTTTTCCCATTGCGGCTCGCCGTTCAGCGCGCCCAGCGCCGATACGCGAATCACCGGCAGATCGTCGCCGGGGAATTGATATTTCGTGAGCAGCTCGCGCACTTCGAGTTCGACCAGGTCGAGCAACTCGGCGTCGTCCACCATATCCACTTTGTTCATGGCCACCACGATATACGGCACGCCCACCTGACGGGCGAGCAAGATATGCTCACGCGTCTGGGGCATCGGTCCGTCGGTCGCCGCGACAACGAGAATCGCGCCATCCATCTGCGCCGCGCCCGTGATCATATTCTTGATGTAGTCGGCGTGGCCCGGGCAATCGACGTGCGCGTAGTGCCGGTTGGCGGTTTCGTATTCCACGTGCGCCACCGCGATCGTGATACCGCGGGCCTTTTCCTCGGGCGCATTATCGATCGAATCGAAGCTGCGGAACTTGTTCTTCGGATTGTGCTTCGCCAGCACCTTGGTGATCGCCGCCGTGAGCGTGGTCTTGCCGTGATCGATGTGTCCGATCGTGCCGATGTTCACGTGCGGCTTGCTGCGGTCGAATTTTTCCTTTGCCATGGCTTTTACTCTGTCGCCTTCTCTGTATGGATTGCCAACAGGAGGGTGAAAATCTGGAGCCGTTGACCGGGCTTGAACCGGTGACCTTCCGTTACGGACGCTCTACCCTTGCCGACTCCAACTGCTCGAACAATCTTTGCTTCTCAGCGATACCCGCGCGGCTCTTCAAGAATGCTTCGCGCTTCATCGCCGCCCCACGCGTCTCCAATTCTTCTACGCCGAGCAACTCCCAGGGCTTGAAACTGCTCGTCCAACGTCCCGTACGCGTGTTGTGCTCATGCAGACGATTGGAAACATCGGATGCCATTCCGATATAGCGCCTGCCCGTCGAAACGCTTCGGAGCACATAAACGTACCACTTCAATCTGGAGCCGTTGACCGGGCTTGAACCGGTGACCTCGTCCTTACCAAGGACGCGCTCTACCAACTGAGCTACAACGGCAAACTCTGCGCCGCCTCCAGCCGGGAACCGAACCGTGACCTTCCGCCACGGACGCTCTACCAACTGAGCAACAACGGCCTACTGCAAACTCTCTGGTGGACGGGGGAGGATTCGAACCTCCGTAGCTCGCAAGGAGCGACAGGTTTACAGCCTGTTGCCATTAGCCGCTCGGCCACCCGTCCAAACCCGCCACCGCAAAGCTCCGCTAGAACTCTACATTGCGGGGAAACTTTAAGGATACAAGGATTTGACTCGATCCGCAACTTCCAGTCTTATCCCATACAAAGATGAGCCTTCGGAAGACCGCCCGCCGCTCTCAGGCTCTCCGGCGCCACCAAGATGTCTTGGCGGCCTCGATCCCCAGCTTCTTTTTGAGCGGCGCGGCCTCTTGTTCGCTTAATGGCTGAATGCCGCGGAGCACCTCGATCACTTCGGCCATGCGGCAGAAGTGGTCGACGCAGCGCCAGCACTTACTGACGTGAAGATCCATGTCTTCCCTGGTCCGCCAAGTACTGCGGCCGTCCAGGACATCCAGGAACATCTTCGCGGGAAGGCAATCCTTAGTTTTCACGTCCGCCGCGGCCAGGCCGAGTGCGTGTCCGTTCTCCGCCAGCAGTTCCCGGCGCCAGGAATCGACCTTGCCGCGGATCAATTCGGCGGCCCGAGCGCGAATTTTCTCGACCGTGGCCGGGGCCATGCGGAGCGCCTCTCCGGTTTGTTGGGGCGTGAACCGCATGGTTTCGAACCAGGCGGCCTGCTTTTCAACCACCGTCAACGGCGCAAGCGCATCGGCCACGGTTTCGAGATCGAGAGGGATTGCGGGCGCCACCGGCGGCAGCGCCGCCACCATTTTCTGGCGTATTTCGGCAATCAGCCAGCGCTCGGGCGAGGGGTCCATGGACTGAAACAGGCTCGATTCGGGCTTACGCAACAGGATGAGCATGCTTTCCAAATCGCCGCCATACTGCCCCACCAGCTTCTGGACAACTGGCGCGTAGTTGGAGACGAAAAAGTTCCAGCCTTCGGCGCGATCCGCACGGCAATCGCGGATCATTTCATAGCACGTATAGATCATTTCCCTACAATCATACGTACCCTTGAGGCTTGCGCGGGGCAGAATGCGGGAGTAAGCTCCGAATAGAGGTAGATTTTTATGAAGGCTCTTATTCAGCTTGCGCTTTGCGGCGTGCTGGCAGCCGGAGGCGCCATGGCACAGCGTGGCGGTGGTGGCGGCGGCGGGCATATGGGCGGCGGCGGAGGCGGTGGCTTTCACGGGTCCATGGGCGGCGGAGGCGGCGGATTTCGCGGCGGTGGCGGTGGATTCTCGGGCGGCGGCTTCCACGGCGGCGGATTCTCAGGTGGATTTAATACATTCCACGGGAATAGCGTTTTCGTCGGTAATGGTTTCCGCGGGTGCTGCGGAGCCGGATTTGGATTCGGTTTCGGCGCCGGTTGGGGCTGGCCCTATTATTACGGCGGCGGCTACTATGGCGGTTATGGCGGTTACTACCCCGGCTATTACGATAATTCTTCGTATTATCCCGATTACAATTCGTATCCGGCCTACCAGACCCAGCCGAACGTAACCGTGGTCTACCCTCAAACGCAGCCGGCATACGTCGAGCGCGCAACGCCGGTGATCCATGAGTACGATCAATACGGACAGCCAACCGGGGGCCAATATGCGCAACCGGCGGTCAACGGCTCGGGCGGCTCGAGTTCTCCAATTTATCTGATCGCCACCAAGGATGGGACCATCCACGCGGCGATCTCGTATTCGTTGAACGGAACGAGCCTGAGCTACACGACCATCGATCGCCAGCAAAAAATGGTGTCGTTGGATCTGGTGGATCGCGATCTATCAGACCGGCTGAACCGCGAACGGCACGTGTCGTTTAATCTTCCGGCGCGGCAATAATTCCGCGCGCGCCACTTCACGCGAGGAACATGAAGCGGTCTTCAAGAGGCCGCTTAACGGACCCGCAGGTTTGCTCCGCTAATCGTATGGTAGAATTCATTGGAAACGCTCTATACCCGGCGATTTTTAAGCCGGGCCTACCTGCGAGGTTCACATGTCAGGCCACTCCAAATGGGCCACAATTAAGCATAAGAAGGCGGCTCTCGACGCCAAGCGCGGAAAAGCCTTCACGAGACTGATTAAAGAAATCACCATCGCCGCGCGAAACGGCGGCGATCCCGACGGCAATCCGCGACTCCGCACTGCCATTCTGGCCGCGAAAGCGGTTTCCATGCCTGCCGACAACATTAAAAAGGCCGTCATGCGAGGCACGGGCGAGCTGGAAGGCGGACAGATCGAGGAAGTGATGTTCGAGGGCTACGGCCCCGGCGGCGCCGCTGTTCTGGTGAACGTGGCGACCGATAATCGCAACCGCACGGTCAGCGAAATCCGTCACGTCTTTTCAAAAAACGGCGGCAACATGGGCGAACAAGGCAGCGTCGCCTGGATGTTCGAGCGCAAGAGCCAGATGTTCCTACCCGCCGACAAAGCGAACGAGGAACAACTGATGGGCATCGTGCTCGATGCGGGCGCCGACGACCTGCGCAACGATGGCGACCGGTGGGAAATTCTGTCGCCGCCCGAAGCGCACGAAGCAGTGATGAAGGCGCTCGAGGCTAACGGCATGGCGGCCGAAGACGCCGGCATCGCGATGGTTCCGAAGAACCTGATCAAGCTCGAAGGCAAGAGCGCGAGCGGCATGCTGAAGCTGAACGAAGCGCTGGAAGACCACGACGACGTGCAGAGCGTCTTCGCTAACTTCGATATCGACGAGCAGGAGCTGGAGGCTCTGGCTTAAAGCCGTGCGCGTCCTCGGCGTCGATTGCGGATCGGAGCGAACCGGTTACGGCGTAATCGAAAGCGATGGCGCGCGGCACAGCTTGCTGATTGCGGGGGTGATTCGCACCAGCCCGAAATCGCGGTTTGAGCTGCGGCTGCTCGAAATCGCAAATGGCTTGCGGGAATTGATTCGCGTGCACGCGCCGGAATCGGCGGCGGTGGAGGGTGTGTTTCACGCCGTCAACGTCAAGACGGCGCTCAAGCTGGCGCACGTGCGCGGTATTGCGCTGCTGGCCATAGCGGAAGCGGGCGTGAACCTGGCGGAATACTCGCCGCTCGAGATTAAGACCGCCGTCGTAGGCTACGGGCGCGCCGAAAAGACGCAGGTGCAAATGATGGTGAAATCGCTGCTGCGGCTGCCGGAGATCATCGAATCGCAGGACGCAAGCGACGCTTTGGCGGTGGCTATTTGTCACGCCACGCGTGAGTGGACAGCGAGGAGGGTCGCGTGCTGAAAATGGTGGGGCTTTTGTTGCTCGCCGGAGTTTTGTGGGCGGGCGACGCGCCGCGCCTCTTTTATTCGCGCGCGTTTCCGGGCAGCAAGCCGGACTATATCCAGATCACAGTCGAAAAGAGCGGCGAAGCCGTCTACCAGGAAGCGGTGGACGACGAGTTGCCGCTGAAGTTCAAGCTCACACCGACGGAGACGCAGGATGTTTACGATCTTGCGGCGAAACTGGACCACTTCAAGCGCGCGCTGGAATCGAACCTGAAGGTCGCTTTCATGGGGACGAAGACATTCCGCTATATCGACGGCGACGAAAAGATTGAAGCCAAATTCAATTACTCGGAAGATCCCTCGGCGCAAGAATTGCAGGATTGGTTCGAACGCATGGCGGAATCGGCGCAACGGCGGATCGACCTGGAACGCGCGGTAAAGTACGACCACCTGGGAGTGGATAGCGCGCTGAACGGGCTCGAAGCGTCGTTCGAAGGCGGCCGGGTTGTAGCGCCGGAGCAGTACCTGCCGATGCTCGATCGCGTAGCGAAGAACGAGACGTATATGCACCAGGCGCGCGCCAAGGCGGCGGAGCTCGCCGAGTACATTCGCAATCCGAATCCGAATCAGAATTCGAAGAAGTAGGGCTTCGTAAAGCTAGCGCGCAGGCCAGGAGGCCTACGCCACGAAAACCCTACGCCGAATAGCGTTTGAAATCCTCCACGCGGAAGCAATGGGCCAGCGCCGTCTCGCGCGTCACGCGGTTGGTGCGCACCAAGTCCGACAGCGATTGCTCCATCGTCATCATGCCTTCGGCTTTGCCGACCGAAACCTGCGAGCGAAGCTGATGATCGTCGCCCTTGCGGATAAGGGCGCGGATGGCGTCGGTGGCGATCATAACCTCGGTGGCTGGCCAGCGGCTGATGCCGTCGGTTCCCGGAATGAGCTGCTGCGCGATCACCGCGGCCAGCGCCAGCGAAATCTGCTGGCGGATCTGGGGCTGGTTGGCGGCCGGGAACGAATCGAGAATGCGCGCCACGGCCTGCACGGCGTCGTTGGTGTGCAATGTGGAAAGCACCAAGTGGCCGGTTTCAGCGGCTGTCAACGCGGTCGCCATGGTTTCGGCATCGCGCATTTCGCCGACCAAGATCACGTCGGGTGTCTGGCGCATGATGCTGCGCAGGGTAGTGGCGAAATCTGGGGTGTCGCGCCCGACTTCGATCTGCTCGATCACGGCGTTGCGGTTCGGATGCTGATACTCGACGGGGTCTTCAATCGTGACCACGTGCGCGGCGCGATGCGTATTGACGAGATCGATGAGCGCGGCGAGCGTGGAACTCTTGCCGCAGCCGGTGGGGCCGGTGACCAGCACCAAGCCCTGGCGGCGCTCGGCAAGTTTGGCGAGCGAGAGCGGCAGGTGCAAAGATTCGAGCGATGGAATGCGCGACGGCAGGAGCCGGATGCTGCCCGCCAGCGTGCCGCGCTGATGATGGATGTTGATGCGGAAGCGTCCCAGATTTTCGCGGGCAAAGCCGAGATCGACCGATTTCCGCTTTTGCAATTCTTCCATCTGCGATGGCTCAAGCAGCGGCAGCAAGAGAGCGCGCACGTCGTCGGCGTTGAGCGGCGGGCCGCTCATCAGGCTCAAGGCGCCATTGATACGAAGCACTACGGGTGCACCCACCACCATCACGACATCGGAAGCGTTCCGGCCCGCCGCCGCCGCCAAAAGCTGATCGAGCGACGCGGTGGATTGCGGAATCCGCATGGTTGTTCCCACCGAGGACGATTTGGCGCTCGGCGCCGCGCGGTTCAGTTCCGCCACGATTTTGGATAGTTCGTCGTCGTATTCCACCATGCGTTGGACCCATCCAAAGTATAAGCCGCCCATCGCCCGCGCGGCCGCCTTGTGACACAATTCCTGGTATGCAGGACAAAGATGTCGCGCGGCGCACGTTCTTGACTGGCGTGACCGCCGCCACCGCGCTCTCATACTCGCGTGTGATGGGAGCCAATGACCGCGTTCAAATGGCGCTGATCGGCTGCGGAGAACGAGGCCGCAGCGATCTCAACAACTTCGTCAAGCTCGGCGTCGATGTAGTCGCTCTCAGTGACATCTGGGACGCTCAACTCGACAAAGCCAAGCAGATCGGGCCGAATGCCCGCACCTTCCACGAGTACCGCGAAATTCTGGACATGAAGAACGTCGACGCGACGCTGATCGCCGTGCCCGACCATTGGCACGCGCCCATCGCGCTGGATGCGCTTTACGCGGGCAAGGATGTCTACATTGAAAAGCCGCTAACGTTGAAGCCCGAGGAAGGGCCAACGATCGTGAAAGCGGCGCGCGTCAACAACCGCGTGTGCCAAGTGGGCATGCAACAGCGCTCAGGGCGGCACTATCTCGAAGCCAAGCGGGAGTACATGGATTCCGGCAGGCTTGGCAAACTCACGCTGGCGCGCACTTGGTGGCACGGCAACGGCTATCACCTACGCAAAGCGCCGGCGAGCATGCAAACCAAACCGCAGGATCTCGATTGGGCGCGCTATCTGGGACGGCTCAAGTGGCGCGATTGGGATCCGCAGCAGTATTGGAACTGGCGCGCGTATCTCGATTTCGGCGGCGGACAGGTGACGGACCTCTTCACGCATTGGATCGACGTGGTCCACATGTTCACGGGGCAGGATAATCCGATCGCGGCATCGGCCATCGGCGGCGTCTACAACTACAAAGACGGCCGCACGGCGCCCGACACCATCAATGTGCTGCTGGAATATCCTGCCGAGTTCACGGCGACGTTCGACGCCACGCTCGCGCCCGGCATCCACGGCGAAGGCGTCGAATTCGCGGGGACGAAAGGGCGGCTGCTGATTGACCGCGGCCACTACGAGTTCCAGTCGACGGAAAAGGATTCGCCGCTGGTGACCGTGCGAGCCACCGGAAGCCTGGATGCGGATCACATGCAGAATTTCCTCGACTGCATGCGCTCGCGCAAGACACCGAACGGCGACGTGCTCGCCGGGCATCGCTCGGCGCAAGCTTCGCATCTGGGCAATATCTCCTACATGCAGAAGCGGCGCATCGATTTCGACCCGGTGCGGGAAGAGATTCTGCCGTTTTAGATTATTCGTAGCGCAAGGCCACAAAGGGGTTGACGCGCGATGCCCGCAACGCGGGGAGGAACGCCGCGAGGAGTCCGAACCCGATCAGCGCGATAGTCGCGGCAAGTATCGTCGCGGGATCGGCCGGAGTCAGACCAAAGAGCAGCGCGGAGACCCAACGCGAGGCAACCAACGCAATCGGCAGACCTAAGGCGGTTCCGGCGAGAAGCAGTTGAAGCGCGTCGCGCATCACGAGCCACAACGCCTGATCCTGCCGTGCGCCCAGCGCCATGCGAATACCTATTTCGCCGGTACGCAGCGTGACGGTGTAAGCGAGCAGGCCGTACAATCCGATGGTGGCGAGAATCAGCGCCAGCGCGCCGAAGCTGCCGGCGAGCGTCGCCATCAAGCGTTCCTGGACCAGCGACTTTTCGACTTGCGCGGTTAACGGGCGGATCTCGACATTCTTCACGCCGCTCCAGGTTTGCATCTCAGCCCGCAGATCGGCTACGACTTGAGTGAGCGAACCCGCCGCGTGAACTTCGAACACTGCGGAAACGCCCTCGCGCCGTTGGAACAGCGGAACATACACCGCCGGTCTGCCCGGAATCCGTAGACTCTCCGAGCGCTCATCTTTTACTAGGCCGACAATTTGCACGGGAACGCGAGTGCCTTCGATCTTCAAGCGTTGGCCTACGGGATGCCCCTCGGGGAAGAAATGCTGTGCGAACGCTTGATTGACGATGGCAACGGGAGCCGTGCCGCCATCATCTTGAAGCGTGAATTCGCGGCCTTGAAGAATCGGGGTACGCAGCGTTTCGAAATAGCGCGGGCCAATGCGTTCGAAGCCAATGTCTTCGGGCGGCGCCGGGCTTCCTAGCACGGCGATGCCGTAGTGCACCGCGACGCCGTTAAAAACCGGGGCATTCGACAGGCTCGCAGAGACGACGCCGGGCGTGCGGCCGATTCGTTCGAGCAGATCGAGGTAGAACGCGTAAAGCCGGGAGCCCTGATATTCAGCGCCTGGTGCGTCCGCGGAGACCATCAGTACGCCATCGCGCCGAAAGCCGGCGTCGAAATGCCGGAGATTCTGCAGCGTCGCGACGAACAAGCCCGCGCCGATTAGGAGCGGCAGCGAGAGCGCAACCTGCATCACGACTAACGCGGGCGCGAGCCGCGTTCGCGCAACCACCGGGCCGCCTTTCAGCGGCGCGAGGCCCGTGCGCGCCGCGCGGAAGGCGGGCGCGATTCCGAAAAGGATCACCGTGACTACGGCGATCAGGATGGTGAACGCGAGAATATGGCCATGCGGCGCGAGATCGAGAACGATAGGATCGCGGCGGCCGTCCGAAAGCAACTCGACCAGGAAACGGCTGCCGAACCACGCCAGCGCCGTTCCCAACAGCGCGCCAACAGCCGCAAGCAACGCGCTTTCGGTCAGCAATTGACGCATCATTCGGCCGCGTCCGGCGCCGATCGCCATCCGAACGGCCATTTCCCTGCCCCTCGCGCCGGCCCGCGCTAACAGCAGATTCGCCACATTGCAGCAGGCAATCAGAAGCACCAGAAGCAACCACGGCCATCAACACCACCAACGGCCGGCCGAACTGACGGCGGAGATCGGTCCAGCCGGTGGCGGCGAGAACCAGATTGGGCGGCGCCGAGAGGACTTTCCAAAACGGCGAGTCGCGCACCAGCGCCGGCCAGAGCGCGGTGAGGCGGACTTTGGCTTGCGTTGGCGAAACGGCAAGGCGCAGGCGTCCAACGATTCCCAGCGACATGTAATTGCGGCGGACCAGCATGGCGTCATAGCCATCGGGCTGAAGCTGCGCCAACGCCGCGCCGGTTAGCGTGATATTCGCGGTGCGCCCCACATCCACTCCGGCGAACCCGGGCGGACTGACGCCGACGATAGTCACAACGCCGCCATCCACGTGAAGGGTCTGTCCAACGGCGCGCGGATCGCGGCCGTAGCGGCGCGCCCAGTAGCCGTCGGCGATCACGGCGACGGGCGGCGCCCCTGGCGCATCGTCATCGCGCGTCAGCAAACGTCCGACGACGGGTTCCACGCCGAGCGTTTCGTAATATGCCCCAGTGACAAAGGCTCCGGGCGTGTGTTCGACCGCATCGGGAGCGCCGGTGTCGAACGTGATGGAGCTGAACCCGGCAAGCCCGGAGAAGATTTCGGTGTGTTCCGCCAGCGCGCGCACCAGAGGATAAGAGAAATTCTGCACGGCCTCGGCGCCACGTTGCGGCACGGTCAATTGCACCAGTCGCTGCGGATCGCGGACGGGGAGCGAACGCAAGAGCACGGCATCGATCAAGCTGAAGATGGCCGTGTTCGCGCCGATGCCGAGGGCCAGCGACAACACCGCGGCTACCGTGAATGCGGGGCTTCGGCGCATGCCGCGCAACGCGTAGCGAAGGTCTTGCGCCATGCCGCCGGCCCAAGCGAAGGCGCGCCATTCGCGATATTGTTCCTTGGATTGCTCCACGCCACCGAAGCTGCGCAACGCGGCGCGCCATGCCTCGCCGGGGCTCATGCCGGCGCGCTCATTGTCTTCGGCTTGCATTTCGATATGAAAGCGAAGTTCATCGTCGAGCTCACGATCGAGACGCCTTTGGGCAAGCAAGCCGCGTAGCTTCGATGAAAAACGGCTGGCCCAGCTCACGACGCTTCCTCCGGCGAGGTCTCTGGGATGGGATCGAGGAAACGATCGATGGTGGAGGACATGCGCCGCCAGTCCTTGGTTTCCTGCGCAAGTTGTTTGCGGCCCGCAGCGGTGATGGAGTAGAACTTCGCCTTCCGATTTTTCTCAGAGGCGCCCCACTTGGAGTTGATCCACTTTTCCTGCTCCATGCGCAGGAGCGCGGGGTAAAGCGTGCCCTGATTGAGTTGCAAGAGATCGCCGCTGATCTGCTCGATGCGGCGCGCAATGCCGTAGCCATGCAGCGGGCCGAGCGCTTCCAGCGTTCGCAACACCATGAGGACGAGTGTGCCTTGAAGGACGTCCGCCTTATCGTCTTTCATGATCAATTTTCCGAAGGTTTCTCAGCGCGATCGATGACGAGCATATCAACCGCGGCTTTCGACGATTCCAATTTGAGCCCGAGTTGTTCCTGCACTGCGGCGAACATGGAAGGAATATCGCCGTGCGGCTCGAGGATGCGGTTCTCGGGAAACCAATTCAGAGTATACGTATACATGCCGGCGAGCCCGGTTTTATCCAGGACTGGGCGGCCGGCGGTAACAGAGAGTTGGAGTGCTAACTGGTCGATGGTCCCTTTCTTTACGACCATGAGGTTGCCATTCTCGGTTGTCCGAACGGAACTGCCGCTGGGCGCGTCGAGCTCACTGACCTGAAGCTTTGGGCCGTCTTTCCCAACAACCAGATCGTACACCGGCTCCTCCCTGGCCTCGCGATGGAACTGAAGCTTAAACCGGGTAGCTAGCAAATTTCGCATCATGTCGCGGAATTCGCTCCGTGTGATCGCGGCCTCTCCTTCCGCCTTAGCGACCATATCGTAATGATCGGAACCCACCCAGCCCGGGCCGCCGGCGACCTGATCTCTGCGCAACCCATAGACAACCTCAATCATGTCCAGCAGGGTGATAGCCGTACCTGTCACTCTGGCGCCGCGTGGAACAGGATCATAAGCGGTTGTGATCGGTGACGGGTGCAGCTTAATCGAGGCTACCTCGAAAGCGACTCGATGTTGGGGTGAAGGCTGCGGTTGCGGGGCCGGTTGCGGCGCGGCGATCCCGGCGGACGCTAAGAGAAAAAACGATGTGAAAGACCGATTGACTAACATTGCGCCCTCGTTCATTTGGTTACCAACAGGAGTGTATCCGGTTTCCTGTAGGGAATCAACAGAAAAAAATACGCTACCACCCGTTTAGTTATACTGGGGGTTCACTTTCACACTGAGGAGTTTCATGATTTCTGCAACACAGATGCGTCCGGGCATGGTGATCAAGTTCAATAACGAGCTTCATTCCGTGTTCAGCGTGGCGCACCGTACGCCTGGCAATCTGCGCGGCTTCGTTCAAGCCAAGATGCGCAACCTGCGCAACGGCAATATGACGGAGCACCGGTTCTCTTCCGAAGACCGCGTCGAAAAAGCCGCCCTGGAACAGCATGACATGGAGTATTTGTACGACGACGGCGAATACTACTACTTCATGAACATCGAAAGCTACGAGCAGATGCACCTCACCAAGGACATTCTGGGCGACGCTACGAGCTACCTGATTCCGCAGCTCAAGGTCGCGGTGGAGTTCTACGAAGGCAAGCCGATCAGCGTGGAACTTCCGGCCACGGTGGATATGCTGGTGGTCGAAACCGAGCCCGGTTTGAAGGGCGCCACGGTTTCGAACGTCACCAAGCCCGCCAAGCTCGAAACCGGGTTGGTGGTGCAGGTGCCCCCGTTCATCACCGAAGGCCAAAAGATCAAAGTCAACACCGCGGAAGGCACCTACCAGGAACGCGCCTAGCGCATCGCAAGGCTACGCAGCGCGGCCAGCAATTCCGCTTCTTCCGAAGGAAACACGGTCCGCAGATCGAGCAGCAGACGATCGTCTTCGATTCTGGCGATCACGGGCGGCTCGCCCGCGCGCAGGAGCTTTTCCCATTGATTGGCGGCGCCATCGAGCGCGATGAGCCAGGTAGGAATCGATTGCTCCGGCGTCGCGCCACCTCCGATCACCGAGGTTCCTTCGATAATTGCCGCGTCGAGATCGGGCACTTCGCGTAGGGTAGCCTCGGCGCGCGCGCGAATTTCAGCTGGCGTCTGCCGAATCATCGCGAGCGCCGGAATGCACTCCCAACGTTCCAACAGCAAGCTTCGCAGGGTGTGTTCGAGCGCCTGGTAAATCGTCTTATCGAGCCGCAGCGCCCGAAACAACGGATTGCGGCGCAGACGCGCGACGATTTCCGGTTTTCCAGCGAGGATCCCGGCTTGCGGACCGCCGAGCAGCTTGTCACCGCTGAAGGAGACGAGATCGACGCCCGCACGCAGGCTTTCCGCGACGAGCGGTTCGTCGATGCCGAACGCGCGCAGATCGGCGAGACAGCCGCTGCCGAGATCTTCGTAGACCGGCAATCCACGCTCGCGCCCGAGAGCCGCGAGTTCGCTCAACTCCGGCCGCGCGGTGAATCCGGAAATACGAAAATTGCTGGGATGCACGCGCAACAGCAGGCGCGTGCGGTCGTTGATGGCGTCGCGATAATCGGCGATGGTGGTGCGGTTGGTGGTACCGACTTCGCGCAACGCGGCGCCTGAGCGCGCCATGATTTCGGGAATGCGGAAACCGTCGCCAATTTCGATCAGCTCACCGCGCGAGACGATGGCTTCGCCGCCCGCCGACAGTTCGTTCAGCGCCAGAAACAAAGCTGCGGCGTTATTGTTCACCGCAACGCCGGGGGCGTTCAGCAGGCGCTCGATCAGGCTGGAAATGTGAACGTCCCGCTTGCCGCGGCGTCCGCTGGCCAAGTCATACTCCAGGTTGGAGTAACCGGGGAGCAGATCGAGGCCACCAAGCGGCGCGCGTCCCAGATTGGTGTGTAAAATTACGCCCGTCGCGTTAATGACGCGGCGAAGCGACGGCTGCTCCAGCGCGGCCAGTGCGGCCGCGACGCGCTGTTCGATCGGCGCCCCATTCGCCTTTCCGCCCCGTATTTCGGCCCGTGCAGCATCGAGTGCACGCCGAATCTCGGCAACCGCTAAGGCGTGCGGGAAGCGCGCGCAGGAAGCTGGCAAGCGTTCCAAAGCTTCATGAACAGACGGAAGTTCGCGCAGCGGATCGCTTTCGGCCACGAATTCGATGGTACGCGCTTGTGCGAGCGGCCCGCAACCGTTAAACTGAAGGAATCGGGGCGTGGCTCAGCCTGGCTAGAGCGCCTGGTTCGGGACCAGGAGGTCGGTGGTTCGAATCCACTCGCCCCGACCAACCTTTCAAAAGCTCTACGCCATGGCTCTACGCCATTAATGGGGGCAGATGCCCGCCCCTGATTGAAATCACGAACACATCATCTTAACCATCAGGCGATAGTTGTCGAAGTTGCGGGATCCATATGCTTGGCGCTGAAGCACCTCCATCTTGGTATGGAAGCCTTCGGTGATGGCATTATTGCGGGTGAACCGCCACATGGTGGCGATCTCCGCCGACCAGGCAGCCAAGGTTTCACCTAGTTGAACGAGTTGGGAAGACCGGAGTGGCGCAACTGATGAATGGCCTTGAGAAAGCGTTTGGCTAAGGGCTCGCACTCCTTCGCGAACGCACAGCGCGCTGGCCGACGCCGTAACCGAGCATAGGATCTGACATTTTCGTCAAACGCCACGCTTTCGCACATCCCCTGCCTCGGGATATCATAGCGATTCAAGCCAATTCCGGTGGCTTCTAACGCTCTGGTTAACCGTTAGCCGCGGCGCGAATCCGAGGGCCGCGCGCCGAACCAATCGTAACATTCCATTCGTTCTACCGAGCCGTATACTGTACCAAACCTAGGCCAAGCCGTAGGCTAATGGTAAGGTTATCTGACAGCCAGAGGACTTCAGCGAGGCCCAATACGGATCTATGAGATATGCTCTTCTAGCAGCAATTCTCGCGGCGGGGTCGATTGGTTTGGCGCTCGATGGCCAAACCGGAATTCACGATCCCTCCACGATTGCGATCTGCAACGGTAAGTTCTACACCTACGGGACGGGCGGCAACTCGCTCGTGTCCGACGACGGCTGGACATGGCGGCGCGGGACGCCATTGCCGCGCCGCGGCTTGGCTCCCGACGTCATTCACATCGGCGACCGCTACTACGTCTACGTGGCGGCGAATATTGGAGCGCAGCCGAAAGCCGCGGTCAACCTCATCTCAACGAAGTCCCTCGACCCGGATTCACCCGATTACAAGTGGGAAGAAGGCGGGGTGGTGGCGTCATCCGACGGCGTCGAAGATTCCAATGCGATCGACCCGGGTGTGTTTCTCGACCCATCCGACGGGCGGCTGTGGCTTACGTACGGATCGTACTTCGGCTACATCCGCCTGGTGGAACTCGACCCGAAGACCGGCAAGCGCAAGAGCCCGAATGACGAGCCGGTCGACCTTGCTGTCAACTGCGAGGCCTCAGACATGATGTATCACGACGGCTGGTATTACCTGCTGGCAACGCACGGAAGCTGCTGCCGCGGCGCCGATTCCGGTTACAACATCCGTTGCGGCCGGTCGCGGAAGGTGACTGGTCCGTTCCTGGACGCGGAAGGCATCGACATGATCCAAGGCGGCGGGAAGCTGCTCATTGGATCGGGCGGCCGCACGATTGGTGCAGGGCATTTCGGGCTGCTCGATCTCGGCGACGGAGTGCAGAAGTTTTCGCTGCATTGGGAGGCGGATCTGGATCGCGGCGGCGCGAGCGTGCTCGACATTCGACCCCTGCTCTGGAAGGATGCCTGGCCCGTTGCGGGTGAAAATCTGAGCGCGGGCACGTACGAGATCGAGTCGGTGCGCACGGGGACTGCGCTCGAGTTGGCTATCGAAGGAACGCCGGTCGGCGGACGACGCGGCAGGGGCGGGAGAGGCGGCGGCCCCCCGGCCGCTGGACCGGGCGCTGCCGCAGCGCCGGGCGGAACACCAACTGGCGGCGCTCCCGGCGCCGGGATGTTCGCAGGGACGGGCGAACCGATCCCGCCACAGGATGCCGCCGAAGTATCGAAGATGTGGCCCGCCGGCGGCATCGATCTGCGGATGGCCAACTACCAATGCGAGGCGCAGCAAAAGTGGTCGATCAGCCCCGCGCCGCACGCGGGCGGTTATCCGGGTTCGCCGTACTTCAAGATCACGATCGCAGGCACGGATCGAACGCTGGCGGCGACCCCCGATGACGAGTTGGTTGCGCTGCCCGCATTCACCGGCGCGCCCGAACAACTTTGGCGAATCGAGCAGCTTCCCGATGGCGCCTGGCGGATCGCGTCGAAATCCAAGTCTTTCGCGATATCGGCCGTTGGCAGCAGTTTTGCGACGTTATCGAAGTTCGACGCGAAGAGCGACAAGCAGCGCTGGTTGATCAAGAAGCCATGAGACAACATCGACTGTTCCCCGCACTGCTTCTAGCCGCGGCCGCCGCCGCCCAGATTGCGCCCGTCACCCTGGCCCCGCCCGCGTCGCCGGAGAAGGCGCCTGACGGCGCCGGATTTCTGCAGCGTTGGCTGCTACTCGAGCCGATCGAGAGCAACGGACTGACCGACAGCGCGGTGCAAGCGGCCGTCAAGAAGGAATATTTTCCCGGCCAGTTGACCGCGGTTCCGAGGGATGGCGACAAGGTAACTGTTGGCGGCCCGCAACTGACGTGGCACGCGGTCGATACCAAACTCTACAACGTGAACCTCTATCATTTCGCTCACGCGCTCAACAAGCCAACGTCGAACGTGCTGTTCTGGGTGGTCACGGTCGTCAACGCGCCGCAGGAAATGACGGGCGTACGTCTCGCAATTGGCTCCAACGCGGCCTCGGTCTGGTGGGTGAACGGGCAGCAGGTCATTAGCATCTATGGCGACCGGCAGACGGTGATCGATGATGGCGTTTCCAAACGCCTGACCCTCAAGCGCGGCGCGAACATCGTGCGCGCGGCGGTGATCAACGGCGGCGGAGCGACCGATTTCTGCGCGCGCTTTCTCGATTCCGACGATAAGCCGATCAAGAACATCACGGTCCGGTTGAACGCCGCGGCAGGCGCCCCTCCCGCGCCCGCGCCACGCGCGCCGATCGTCCAGCAACTCACCTTCACGCCCTATCGAGCCAGCAGCATCTACGAAATCGGCGACACCGCCGGCTGGACCGTCACGCCCGGACCTGTTACGCCGTCATACAGCTACAAGTGGACAATTCGGCGCAACAACGGGGTGGTACTCAAAGAGGGTAAGCTCGATCTCACATCCGGCAAGGACAAGATCGAAATCACGGGCGACCGGCCGGAGATGCTCTACGTCGCGGTCGAGCCATACGCTCCCGCGGCGGAATCGTACACCGGCGGGAATACCGGGCGCGACAATGGCCTCTACGCCGCCGGCGCAGCGGTGGCGCCCACGAAAATCGGACTCTCGGCGCCGCGTCCGGCGGATTTCGATTCATTCTGGGAGAACAAACTCGCGGCGCAGCGGGAGGTTCCGATAGACGCCGTACTCGTGCCGGCGCCGACCGATGTGCCGGGCGTCGAGTTGAGCCTCTTCGAACTCAATGCGCTCGGGTCGAGAGCCCACGGCTACGTTGCCAAACCGGCTAAGGAAGGAAAGTATCCCGCGCTCATCCAACTGCAGTATGCCGGCGTGTACGCATTGAATGCACGCGCCGCCGCGCAACGCGCCGCGGAAGGTTGGCTGTTTCTCAACGTGGATTCCCACGACAAACTTCCTAGCGATGCTTCCGGCGACATCCCGCGCGCGTATCAGTCGGTGGGCAATACCGACCGCGAGAAATCCTACTTTCTCAACATGTACCTGCGGGATTCACGGGTGCTGGACTATTTGTTGACGCGGCCGGATTGGGATGGCAAGACGATCGTGCTGACGGGCGGCAGCATGGGCGGCCAGCAGAGTCTCGTGCTCGCCGGGTTGCGTCCGGAGAAGATCACCGCAGTGCTGGTTTGCGTACCGGCTGGGGCCGACACAAACGGCGATCTCCATGACCGAAAGGCCGGTTATCCGAATTGGCCATCGGATAACCCGCAAGTGATGAAGACGGCGCTTTATTTCGACACCGTCAACTTTGCGTCGCGCATCCAGGCGCCTGTGATGGCGGGTATGGGTTTCATCGACACGATTTCACCGCCTGCGGGCGTTTGGACGGCGCTCAACCAGATCCCGGGTCCGAAGGAAATTCTGCCCATGATTGAATCCGAGCACGACAATCTGACGCCACAGAAGGGGCGTGCCTGCCCGGCCAGGACGCGAGAGCTGCTGGATACGCTTGTCAAAGGCGGCGAGTTTCATCCTGGTGGAAGCAATCAATGAGCAAAGGAGCAATCGTGCGCTTTCTCTTCGTAGCCGCTCTCGCCGCCGGCGCATTGTTCGCGCAGCGCGGTCCCACGCCATATTATGAGGACGCCAACAACATCCCGGCGTCGCCCGAGGTGCGCGCGGACCGTACCGTCACATTCCGGCTCTTTGCCCCGAAGGCGAGTGAAGTCGTGCTGATGGGATCGCCGGGCATTCTGGAATTCACCAAGAAGCCTATGCCGCTTCAAAAGGATGATAAAGGCGTTTGGAGCTTGACCATTGGCCCGCTGCCGCCCGGTTTTTATACCTACGGCTATGCCATCGATGGCGGACTCCGCATGCCCGACCCCTCGAATCCGAATCTGGAAGTGCGGCGTTGGGGTCCGACGAGCAGTTTCATCGTGCACGGCGGAGAGAACTCGATCATTGAAGAACGGCGCGTACCGCACGGGACCGTCCACGTCGAGTTCTACGATTCCAAGAATCTCGATGCGGAGCGCATGGTCTATGTGTACACGCCGCCAGGCTATGAGACCGGCAAGGCGAAGTATCCGGTGCTGTATCTGTTGCATGGCAACGGGCAGATCGAAGCGTCGTGGACGTGGACCGGGCGCGCCAACGTGATCCTCGACAATCTGATCGCGGACGGCAAGGCAAAACCGATGATCGTGGTAATGCCGTATGGACATGTGCCGCGCGAAATCAAGACCGTGTCGCCATCGCCGGCGAACGACCCCGCTGCGATTGAAAAGGAACTGCTCACGGTAGTGAAGCCGCTGGTCGAGAGTAAGTACCGCGCCTTGACCGCCCGCAACTCTCGCGCGATCGGAGGGCTTTCGATGGGGGCGGGGCAGTCGATGTCGATCGGTCTGCACAATCTCGATCAGTTCGCGTATATCGCGGCGTTCAGCGGCGGCGGGAATCGCGCCGAATGGGAGAAGGCCGATTCCACCGTGCTGAATCAAAAACTCAAAGTGCTGTGGATCGGGTGCGGCACGGAGGATCCCGGTTATAACGGCGTCAAAGGCATGGAGGAAATGCTTACGAAGAAGAATGTGAAGCACGTCTGGAACGAGTCGGGCGGAGGGCACAGTTGGCCCAATTGGCAAGTGTATCTTTCCAAGTATGCGCCGCTTCTTTTCCGTGAGTAGCAGGCCGTGGCAATGAAACGCCGCAAACTGCCAGCAGTGATTGATGGGGCCTGCCGATGAAATTCCTACGGATCGTCTTTGCCGCCATTCTTTCCGGTGTTTGCGCCACGGCGGGTCTGCCTTTCGCCGGCGCCGATGCCTTCATTCAACGAAACTGCGCCGCGTGCCATAACTCCCTCGCGCCCGCCGCGCGGCTCGACCTCACCAAACTCGGCTATGAACCGGGCAACCCGGAGAATTTCGCCATCTGGGTCAAAATTCATGACCGTGTCTCGGCCGGCGAAATGCCGCCGAAACCGATGGCGCGTCCTTCCGCAGAGTCGCTCACGCAGTTTGTCACCGGCTTGAGCGCCGCACTCACGGCCTACGAACACGGGCTCGCAACAGAGCGCGGACGCGCCGGACTTCGCCGCCTTAACGCTTACGAATACGAGAACGCGGTTCGCGACCTTTTGAACGTTCCTTGGGTGCAGATCAAATCCAAGCTGCCGCAGGATGGCGAGGCATCGCGGTACAACAAGATCGGCACAGCGCTCGATGTTTCTCATGTTCAGCTTGCCCGCTATATGAGTTCCGTGGACTACGCCCTGCGCCAGGCTATGGCCGCAAAACTCATCGAGACTCCCTCCGCCACCACCCGCATCTACGCGCGCCAGGAGCCTTCGATGCGCAACTTCCGTCCGCGCGAAGGCAACACCCGCACCGATCGGCTGAACTTTCCCATTCTCGATTCGCACGCCCAGCCCGACGTGCGCGCGGGCCGCAGTCCCATCTCGAATCCGGAAACCAAAGAGCGCGAGGCCATTGGCCGGGTGTCCAGCATTTTCTCCGATGCCGGCGGTTTCAGTTGGAGCAGTTTCCGCATCCCCGCCCCCGGGCGGTATCGCATTAAGGTGAAAGGCTACACGATCTGGGTCAGCGGCGGCGGCGTCGACCACTGGAATTACGTTGGGTTTGGCCCTGAAAAGGTAGCTTACCTGTATCCGGCGACCTATCACCGGCCGAATCCCGACGAAGTATGGCCCGGGCGCCGGAGCGAGCCAATTGGCGTTTACGCGCAAAGCTCCGGTCAATCCCGCCCACTGGCCGGTTTCGACTTTGCACCCGAGCCGTCGGTGCAGGAAGTGGAAGTTCTTCTCAGCCCGAGCGAGGTCATCCAGACCGATGCGATGCGCCTGTTCCGCACTCGCGTGAACGGCAGCGAGGAAGAGTACGTGAACCCGCTGGCGGAAAAGGATGGTATGCCTGGTGTGGCATTCCAGTGGCTGGAAGTGGAAGGTCCGCTGACGGATCAGAACGACGGAGCCGGCTACCGCCTCATGTTCGGCGGCATGCCGATGCGCCGTTTGGAAAAAGGCGCGACGGGAGGCGTTACTTTACAGATCGTCGCTCCGCCGCCGTCGCCTTCCGAAGCAGGCGGAGGCCGCGGGCGCTTCGGTCCGCGCACGCAGGACGTTGCCGTCGAAGTGGTCAGCGAGCATCCACGGGAAGATGCGGACCGCCTCATTCGCGGGTTTCTCACGCGGGCCTATCGCCGGCCCGTCGACGAAGCAGACAGGCAGCGGTTCCTCGAACTCTTCAATCAGCAGTTCGAATTGGGCCACGGATTCACGAACTCGCTGCTTAGCGCGTACACGGCGATTCTCTGCTCGCCGGGCTACCTTTACATCCAGGAAGCGCCAGGCAGGCTCGATGATTATGCGTTGGCCACGCGTCTCGCCCTCTTCCTGTGGAACTCGCCGCCGGATGACGAACTCCGCGCTTTGGCCGCGCAAGGCCGTCTCGGTAGCGCCGCGGTCCTCCGGGCCCAAACGGATCGCATGCTGAATGACTCGAAGGCCCGCCGGTTCATTGACGCTTTCACCGATTATTGGCTCGATCTGCGCAAGATCGACGATAGCTCCCCATCGAGCACTCTCTACAACGACTACGAACTCGACGACCCGCTCAAGCTTGCCGCTGTCGAAGAGACCCGCCTCTTTGTGCAGGAACTCTTCCACAGCAACCTGCCGGCGCGCACCATCGTCGATTCGAGCTTCGCATTCCTGAACGAACGCCTGGCGCAACACTATGGAATCGCGGGCGTCAGCGGAGTTGCAATGCGTAAGGTGGAGCTCCCCAAGGACTCCGTGCGCGGGGGCCTCATGACGCAGGCCAGCATTCTCAAGGTGACCGCGAACGGCACCACCACCTCGCCCGTGATCCGCGGCGTCTGGATCATGGAACGTATTCTCGGATACCACATCACCCAGCCGGCGGGCGTGCCCGCTATTGAGCCGGACATCCGTGGCGCGGTGACCATCCGCCAGCAGCTCGATAAGCATCGCGCCGACCCGGCTTGCGCTTCCTGCCACCGCACGATCGACCCTCCGGGATTCGCGCTCGAAAGCTTCGACGTCATGGGCGGGTGGCGTGACCGCTACCGCGCCTTCGCCGAGGGCGCGAAAGCGGAACCCGGCATCGGTCTTTCCGGCCAGCCATACGCCTTCCATTACGGTCTGCCGGTGGATTCCGGCGGCGTTCTCACAGATGGCCGGGCGTTCAAAGACATCCGTGAATTCAAGCAACTCCTGCTCGATCACGAGGAGCAAACGGTCGCTCGCAATCTGGTCAGCCAGCTTGTCACCTACGCGACCGGCGCGCCTATCGGTTTCTCCGATCGCAAGCAGGTGCAGGAGGTTCTCGATAAAACGCGCGCCTCGGGCTACGGAGTTCGCGACATCGCCCATGCGATCGTTCAAAGCGATCTCTTTCGGGATAAATAATGGAGGACGGCAATATGTGGAACACCAATCGAGCTACGAGAGGCCCGCGCGGCGCCATCTCCCGCCGGGCAATGCTACGCGGCGCCGGGGTCGGCCTGGCGCTGCCGCTTTTGAACGCGATGGCTCCTTCCGCGCGTGCGCAAGCCGCCCCGCCAAGGCGGATGTTCGCCATCTGCAACAATCTCGGTTTGCTGCCCGATGAGTTCTTCCCTGCGAATGCCGGCGCAGCCTACACGCCGTCGAACTACCTGAAGATCCTTGAGGATTATCGCAAGGATTTCACTGTTTTCTCCGGCGTCTCGCACCCTAATGTGGATGGCGGTCATCCGTCGGACATCAGCTTTCTGACGGCCGCCCCGCACCCGGCCAGCAGCTCGTTCCGCAACACCATCTCGCTCGATCAGTACATCGCCGAGCGCATCGGTAATCAAACGCGCTTTCCGTCGCTTACTCTGGCGGTCAACACGGGCGCGCGGTCCCTTTCCTGGACGGGGAACGGCGTCGCCATTCCGCCCGAACAGAGCGCCGCCGGCGTGTTCCGGCAGATGTTCATTCAGGGTAGCCCCAAAGAGGTGGAAGCAAAAATCGCCGAGCTCGATACCGGCCGTTCCATTCTCGATGCGGTAGCGGATCAGGTGCGTGGGCTCGAGCGCACCGTAGACGCCGCGGATCGCGCGCGTCTCGACCAGTACTTCACCAGCGTGCGCGAATTAGAAAATCGCTTGCAGCAGTCCAAAGGATGGGAGCGAAAACCTAAACCGGTGGTGAAAGAAGCCGAGCCGCAGGACCCGGCAAGCCCCGCGCAGTACATGGCGAAAGTCGCCAATATGTATAGCCTGGTGCGCCTGGCGTTTGAAACCGATTCCACGCGCGCCGTGACGCTGATGCTCGACAGCGTCGCCACGCCGGTGGTGGAGATCAAAGGCGCAACCATCAGCGACGGGTACCACAATCTATCGCATCACGGAAAATCTGAGGCGAAGCTGGCTCAACTCCGCGTCATCGATTCCTGGCACATGCGGCTGCTCGCCGATCTTTTCAAAGTACTGAAAGGAGTGCAGGAAAACGGGGAAACGCTCCTCAACCGCGCCAGCGTGCTCTACGGCTCAAACCTCGGCGACGCCAATGCCCACTCGACGACGAACATGCCGGTGTTGATCGCGGGCGGCGGCTTCCGGCACGCCGGACACCTCGCCTTCGACCGCAAGCAGAACTATCCGCTTCCGAACCTGTTCGTGTCCATCCTGCAGCGCATGGGGATCGAAGCCGACCGGTTTGCTTCCTCCACCGGCGCGATGTCCGGCCTCGAGGCGGCCAAAGGATGACTTCGTCCGCGGCTAGGCAGTTCGCGTTGTTGCTGGTTGTGACTCGCTTCGCCTGGCCGGCCGAGCCGGTCGTCGTGGACTTCGAGAAAGCTGTGCCGGTGCTCATCGACGGCAAGGCCAATCGTGTCGCGCGATGGGAAGAGAACGGAGTTGTCTTCACGCTCGCCCATGAGACCCAGCAGACGAAAGGAAAAGGAATGCTGATGTTCTTTTCGCATCTCGCGACCGGACACAAGGGAATCGCGTCCGCGATGGCGACGGAGCCGATTCCGGTCCGCGCGGACTTCTCAAGTCCGGCCTCTTCCGTCACGGTTTCGTTCTGGGGCTCCACCGGCACGCCGGCGCTGGTGGAAGCCTTCGATGCGGAGGGCAAGGTGGTTGACCGCGCCGCCGTTGCCTCTGCTCCGGGCCGCAAGGCGCCAGGAGACCCTGCGCCCATCTTCACCTTGACGGTGAAAGCCGGCCGGATCGCCTACATCCAGTTCTCCGGTCCGCGGGAAGGCGAATACCTTGCGGCCGACGAGCTGCGCTATACGCCCGTCGATGGCGATGGGAATTGACGCCGGACGGTTACCGGCGAATCCTACCAGGTAAACTTCGCGACCAACTGCATCTGGCGCGGCGAATTCACCTGCGATTGCCACTTGCCCCAGTTCGGATTTCCGAGTGTGGTAGCGCCGCCCAGCGGCCCGAACCAGGTGCGATTCAGAATGTTAAACGCCTCGGCGCGAACCTCCAGATGCGCCTTTTCCTTAAAGCTGAAGATCCTCGTCGCCCCCGCCGACTCGTTGAATTGAGGCCAACTGCGGAAGTCCGGGTTGTACCGCGTGGCGTTCCCGAAAGAGGTGGACGACTGCGCCGGGAAAAACGATTGGGGCTGCAGATAGCTGTCTGCGAAAGGGTCGAACTTGCCCGAATAAGGCAACGTCCAGCCCTGATACGTGCTGATGGTGGCGCGGTTGGCGAACTCGCCGATCGGAAAGCTAGGAGCATTGGTGCCGATGCTCATCGGCAACCCGCTAGCGTAGGTTTGTATTCCCGAGATGCGCCATCCGCCCACAATCGCGCCCACGGCGCCGCCGTTCGAGAGAATCGCTTGCCCTTCCCAATGGGAAGGTCGTACACCCAGGAGATCTTCACCTGGTGTGTCTGATCGTAGCTGGCGATCGATTTGAGCAGCCGCAGATTGTACATGTCGCCATAGTACGAGGCAGCGAGATAGCCCGTGTCGCTGTCGTCCAGCAGCTTCGAGAAGGTGTAAGAAGCCTGCACCGTGAGTCCGTTACCTAAACGCTTGTTGAATTTTGCCAGCAGCGCGTGGTACGTGGAATGGCCGATCCGGTCGCCGCCGCCGTCAATGGTGTTGATCGTCCCATACTGAGGGTAGGGCCTGTAGGCTTGCGAGACAGTAGCTCCTGTACCCCAGAGCTGGGTGAAGCTCTCGCACTCGGCCGATGAGCCCGCTCCGCAGGTCCATGGCAGAGTGGCCCCAGCGTTAATCGCCGCGGTGGAAGTGATTTGCGAGCCCAGCGCTGTTCGCCCCGCGGCTGTGAACGGGCTCAGAGATGCGGGTAGGGATCGGTACGGAACCTGGTTGTAGGCCAGGAAGTTCGACGTGATGTCGCTGGCCAGTGTCGCCATCCAGCCGATCTCGACCGACAAATTATTCGCAATCTGCCGTTGAATATTAAACGAGTAATTCAGTTCGGCGTCCGACCGGTCCGCGCTACTGACGTTCTTGCCGTAGGATGGCGGATTCATGCCCACGCCCACTCCCGCGTCGATGTAAGGCAAAGTCAGATTGACCCCAGGACCTTGGGACAACACGTAAAGGGGGGAAAGGCCGCCGCTTTGGTCGCTGACCGTATCGCGAATGACGAAGCCGAGCTGGTGCGAGGATTGCCCGATGCCGGCCAGCGGCCCGAAGGTGCGGGCGGCCGCGGCCCGGATCACGGTCTTGCTATTGACTGCATAGGAGAGACCAAGGCGAGGCCCGTAACCGCCGTACCAGTTGGGGATCAGAGCGTCGCTGCCCGTGCGCCCCGGGCCGCTGCCCGCGAACTCCGTGGCGCCCAGAATACCGCCTGCGGCCGGATTCGGCAGGTTGAAGTTCAGGTTGCTCAGCCTGCCGTCGAGTGCGTGAGGCGCAATGTTCATGCTATAGCGGAAACCGAGATTCAGTGTAAGCTTGCGCGACACTCTCCAATCGTCTTGGGCGTAGGCTTGGTGCGTCTGATAAACCACCAGAAGGTAGCGCGGCGTATCCATGTTGAAACCGCTCACCTGTCCCAACAGCATCGAGGCAAATCCGCTGCCGCCGGCGGCCGATTCCGCCTGACCCGGCCCGCCCGCCAGGCTGGCGGTATTGTGCGAGCTGAACTGTACGCCGCCGGATTCGAACTGTACGCCGTATCCGTCGTAGTGGCTGCTGCCGAGGAAATAGCCGAATTTAAAGGTATGGGCTCCGTGGATCTTCGTGACGTCCTCGTGCAACTCGAATACTTCGCGGTCCGAGCCATTGGGGCCGTTGTTACCCCAGCCGCTGAAATCGCCTGTGCTGATAATCGGAAGATTCGAGCAGGTGGGAAAGCCCGGCAGGCAGATCCCTTTGCCTTTCCAGGTACCCGAAGGAACTAACAGGCTGAGTCCGTCGGCCATCACCGAACCCGTTTCCGTCGCTTCGCCTTGTGTGTGATCTTCCCGGAACCAGTTGAATCCGCCGTAAAAGCGGCTCACCAAGGTCGGCGTGATGGTGTAATCCCACGTGCCGCGATACACCTGCGTCGCGTTGTATCCAAAAGTGCCGCTGCCGAGAGGCTCCGGCAGCCCCGGGCAGCCGGCGGGGCCGCAGGTCGACAGGTCCCGATAGCGATTCATCAGAAAGGAAAGGTGGTGCTTCGAGCCGACGCTCTGATCGATCTTGGCGCTCCAACGGTTGTTAGGAGTGACGCTGGTGCCGGTGCTGTTAAAGAAGTTGTTGCTCCAGTAGCCTGACGTTCCCGGTACGATTCCTGGTCGGTTCGGCTGGAGAATACTTGAGACATACTTCAAAATCGGCACGATGGTTGGGTCGAACCGATTTTGCGGAATCTGGTTGTTGGGGAAGGGGGACCGCGTGTACGTTCCGTTCGCGTTTGCGATTTGCGACCCTGGGTCGTAAATCTGATACATCTGGCCGCTCGCGTTCACCCAGTTGTGCAGATCTCCGGTGTAAAACTCCGGCGGGGGCACGCTGAAAAATGAGCCATTACCCGCGCCAACACGGTTGCGAAAGCCTTCATAAGAAGCGAAGAAGAACGTCTTGTTTCTGCCGTTGTACAGTTTCGGCAGGTAGACCGGTCCGCCGGCCGTGACCCCGAAGTTGTTCTGCTTATATATAGGTCTCACGCTATTGAAGAAACCCTTGGCGTCCAGGTCTTGGTTACGCAGGAACTCGAAGGCGCTACCGTGGAACTGGTTGGTGCCGGATTTTGAAACGAAGCTGAGGGTTCCGCCGGAGGCGTTGCCGCTCTCGGCCTTGAATCCCGCGGCTTCCACGTTAAATTCCGTGAGAGCTTCCACCGAAGGGCTGTTCATCGCGGCGGCGCCGCCGTTCCCGGCGTCGCTACCGATCTTGTCGCCGGCCAGAGAGGAGCCATCCAGCGTGACGCCTACCGTGTCATTGCCGCCTCCAATGCGGAAAGTTCCGGAGCCGTTCACCTCTCCGGTGGTGGCCGCCAGATCGAACGGGCTCCGCGAATTGCCGTTCACTTGCACCGGCAGTGAGTCCACCAGGATTTTCGAAACCTCGGTCGATACGCGGGCATTTTCCGTTTGCAGCATCTGGGCGCTTGCGGTGACTTCGACGCTCTGTTGCGCGGTGCCGATCTCGAGTTTGACGTCAACTCGCGCGGTCATGCCGGGCGTGATCGCTACGTTCGCAACAATATTGATCTTGAAACCGGTAGCTTCCGACTTCAGCTGATAGATGCCAACCGGCAGCGAGGGTATGGTGAAATCACCCGCCGAGTTGCTCACCGTTTTGTACGTCGCATTGGTGCTGGTCTGTGTGGCGGTGATTTGAACCCCCGGCGCCACCGCGCCGCTAGCGTCCATCACCGTTCCTGTGATCTCGCCCCTGTCGCCTTGAGCGTGCAGTTGCAATGCGGCTACGGCCGCCAACAGCATCAAGCGGATGAAAACTCCCCGGTCCTTTGCGCGCATAGCAATTTACCCCCGACGCACACATTGCGTCCTTTGTCTGTCAGAGCTGATAGCCGCGGCGCTCCCTCGGCCGCTCGGCCCTCAAACTAACCCCTGCGATCGGCGGGTTTAACCAGTGATCGCCTGAGACGGGATTCTAAGGGCAAAGGCGGACTTGCGCGCAGTACGAAACCGTTAAACGGCCGCACGATACCGTTAAGGGTCAGGTTTTTTATGTCCGAACGCCCAATTGCCATGGTGTGGATGCTCGCCGGAGCTATACTGGCGGGCACGAGTGGGGAACCCCGGCAAACAGCGGACATTGCGGGAAGAGATAGCGGCCCCAAAGCAGCCGGTAGCAACCGCCACGGAACGCGGCGGATGGCGGCGGCACGCCTGGTGGTTGCTGGCTGTCTGGTGCCTACTTCTGGCCGCTTATTCCAATTCCTTCCAAACCGCGCTGGTTTTCGATAACGCCCCGGTGATCGGGCAGGACCCCCGTATCCGCCAGGCTACAACCCAAAACATCTCGTCCATTCTGAGAGGCGGATATCGCTATGACAAGCCCGCCGCCGGACTTTACCGGCCTTTGACCACCCTCTCCTATCTCTTGAACTACGCCGTGCTCGGCGGCGGTGCACGTCCACCCGGCTACCATTGGACCAACTTCGTGCTCCATGCCCTTAACGCCGCGCTAGTCTATGCGCTGGGCACGATACTCTTCGGAGAGGCGGCGCCAGCTTTGGCTTTGGCTGCGATCTGGGGGTTGCATCCCTTGCTTACCGAATCCGTCACCAATATTGTCGGTCGGGCCGACCTGCTGGCCTCCGCCGCGATATTGGCGGGGCTGTTGTGCCACATCCGCGCCGCTTCGGCGGCCGGCGGGCGGAAGGCGGCATGGCTGATTGGCGTCGCGGCAGCTCAGACGGTCGGTCTTTTCTCGAAAGAGAGCGCCGTAATGTTGCCAGGCATTATGGTGGCATACGACCTGGTTTGGTTCGACCGCGCGCCGTGGCGCCGCCGCGCTGCAAGCTATGGCGCGCTGCTGCTGCCGTTTGCCGCTTTCGTCTATCTGCGGAATCAGGCACACCTCCAACTGTACATTCCTTTCGCGGACAATCCTTTGGTGAACGCCGGGTTCTGGACGGCTCGCCTGACGGCGGTTGAGGTCTCCGGGAAGTATTTGTTGCTGTTTCTCTGGCCCGCCAAACTCTCGGCGGACTACTCCTATCGTGCTGTACCCTTGTTCGGCGATCCCCTGACTTTCGAGGCGCTGTCGGCGTTGACGGTTTGCGCCGCCGCCGTGTTGCTGCTGGTTTGGCTTTCGCGGCGCGCCCAAAAGCCGGCTGTGTTTTTCCTGCTTTTCTTTTTCCTCGCTTTACTGCCCACCTCGAATCTGATCGTCCCGATCGGCAGCATCATGGCCGAACGCTTTCTCTACCTGCCATCGATCGGACTCGCCGGTTGCGCCGCCGCCGCTCTCTGGCCGGTCAGCCGAAGTCCGCGCGCCGCGCGCGCCCGATTGATCACGCTGGCGCTGGTGTGCGTTGCGCTCGGCGCGCGAACCTATGCCCGCAACCTCGACTGGAAGGATGATCTCAGCTTGTGGACGAGCGCCACGGAAGTCGTCCCCGGCAGCGCTAAAGCGCACTACAATTTGGGAAAAGCTCTGGAAGCCTTGCCTGGACGCCTCGCCGATGCGATTGCCGAGTACCGTGCCTCGCTGCGCATCGACCCAGATCACGCGGACGTGCATACAAACCTGGCGAACGCGCTTGCGGCAGCCGGCCGTTTGCCAGAGGCCATCGCGGAATACCGGGCGGCGATGGAAATTGAGCCCAATCGCGTGGAACCTCACAACGATCTCGCCAACGTGTTGGCGCGCATCCCCGGCCGCTTGCCGGAAGCGGTCGCTGAATATCGGGCGGCGCTTCGCCTTCGTCCCGACAGCGCCGAGGTTCACTACAATCTGGCGAATGCGCTACGGAACCAGCCCGGCGGACTGACGGAAGCGATCGACGAATATCGAGCCGCGCTGCTCATCGACCCTGCTCATGTGGACGCTCACACCAACCTCGGGAATGCACTGGCGAGCATCCCCGCGCGTTTTCCGGAGGCTATTGCGGAGTACCGGTCGGCGTTGCGCATTCAACCCGGTACCGCGGCAGCGCACATTGGCCTGGCCAATGCCTTGTATGCGACGCCGAACAGCCTTGCGGACGCTATCGCCGAATATCGGGAGGCGGTGAAGCTCCGGCCGGATGACGCCGAGGCCCACTACGATTTGGGAACCGCGCTGGCTACCCTGCCTGGCCATTTATCCGAAAGCATCGCTGAATTCCAAGCAGCGCTGCGCAGCCGGCCGGATCTGGTGGAAGCGCACGTCAACCTGGCGAATGCTCTGGCGAAGATTCCAGGCCGGATTCCCGATGCCATTGCGGAATATGAGGCCGCGCAACGAATCAGCCCCGATACGCTGGTGCGGCAGATGGAGGAAAGACTCAAGGCGGAGCAGCGGGCGCCCTCGCCGCGACGCTGAACCTCTCTTAACTGTTAATCGCCCCGGCCGCTCTCAAATTCACAGTAAGCCACTGAGTCTCGGTTGCGCAAAACTGGTATAAATGGCTGGTCACGAGAGGGTTCGATCAGATGAAAAAAGTATTGGCTGTTGGGTTCGTGTCCGGGATCTGTCTGGCTTTGACCGCCGGCGCGCAGCAACCGCCGGCCCAGCAAGCGGCCGGTAGAGGCGCCGGAAGGGGCGGCTTCGGCGGCCCGATCGAGTTGGGCCCCGACGACAAGCCGGCCTTTCCCGATCCTCCGGCAGGGTTCAATCAGAGGCGCGAAAGCGTTCCGCACGGCGCCTTGGCTCCCATCGAATATGATTCCAAATCGCTCGGGACGCGCCGCCGCATGCGTGTTTATACACCGCCCGGCTACTCGGCCAGCGGCAAGTACCCAGTGCTCTACCTGCTGCACGGCATCGGCGGCACGGACACGGAATGGACGCAATCCTGCCATGCCGACAACGTAATCGACAATTTGCTCGCGGAAGGCAAAATTCAGCCAATGGTGATCGTCTTCCCGGATGGCAATTCCAGCAGGACGGTCAGTGACCTCGAAGCAACGGCCCGTGGCGGAAGCCGGGCGGGGGCGTCCCCGGCGGGAGCGGGAGGGGGCCGCGGCATGAGCATGGAACCGTGGTTGACGCCGTTCGAGAATGACCTGCTCAAGGACATCATTCCCTACATCGATTCTCACTATTCCGTCTACACCGATCGCGACCATCGCGCTCTGGCCGGCCTTTCTATGGGCGGCGGCCAGACGTTGAATATCGGTCTGGTTCACCCCGAGACATTCGCGTACGTGGGCGGGTTTTCCTCGGCGCCCGATACGAGGCAGCCGCCGGCCGCGCTCGTGCCCGACCCGTCGGTTCCCAAGCAATTGAAGCTGGTGTGGCTCGCCTGCGGCAACAGGGACGGTCTGATTCGCATCAGCCAGGCGGTGCACCAATACCTCAAGGAAAACGGCGTCCCGCACGTTTGGCACGTGGACGGCAACGCTCACGACACTACCGAGTGGGATAACAACCTCTACCTGTTCAGCCAGCACATTTTCACCGGCCGCCCGCTGCAGGTCGCGGCGGCGCTGCAAGCGCCGCAGGCGGGACGCGGGGGCCTGGGGCCGCAGCCGCCGGTCGAAATCGATAAGACTGCGCCGATGGAAGATTTCAAGCCCTCGGAACTGAACGCGATGGTCAATGGCCAGCTCAGGCAGTATCCGGAAGTCAATTCGCAGCGGCGCGTGCGCACACGTTTACGTGCGCCCGACGCGCAGAGCGTGCTGCTCGATATCGGCGGCGTCCGCTACCCGATGACCAAGGATGCCGACGGATGGTGGACAGGCGTCTCCAACGCGCAGGATGAAGGATTCCATTATTATCAGCTCAACGTCGATGGCGTGAATGTGCCGGATCCGGGGACCCAGATGTTTTACGGCGCGAGCCGCTGGGGCAGCGGCGTTGAAGTCCCCGCGCACGATGCGGATTTCTACGCGGCCAAAAACGTGCCGCACGGCAACCTGCGCGAAGTGCGATTCTTCTCGAAAATCGCGAATACCACGCTGCAATGTTACGTGTATACTCCCCCCGACTATGAAAGGGGAACGAAGCGCTATCCGGTGCTTTACATTCAGCACGGCGCCGGGGAAGACGAACACGGGTGGGGCGGTCAGGGGCAGGCCGGTTTGATCGTGGACAACCTGATTGCGGAAGGCAAAGCCAAGCCCTTCCTCATGGTCATCGGCAACAGCTACATCCCAGGCATGAGTGGCGGCCGCGGCGCTGCCGGCGTGGGCCCGGGGCGCGGCGTTGCTCCCGCGGGAGCAACGCCCGCGGCGACTGCAGGCGGCCAGCCCGGCGCAGGAGCCCCTTCCGGCGGACGCGGCGCACGCGGCGGACCCGGATTCGCAATGACCAACACGCCCTTCGAACATGTGCTCATCGAAGAGATGATTCCATTTATCGATGCTAACTACCGCACCGTCGCCGATCAACCCCATCGCGCCATGGCCGGCCTCTCCATGGGAGGCATGTATACGCACGGAATCACGCTTGCGCACCTCGACCGGTTCGCCTACATCGGCATATTCAGCGGCGGCAGCATCGCTCCGTCCGAGATCAAAGACATGGCCGATTTCAAGAAGAAGGTCAAGCTGGTGTTCGTCGGTTACGGAAGCCGCGAGAACGGCGCATCCGGCAAGGCCAACGTGGAAGACCTCAAGAAAGCGGGCGTGAGTGCGGTCTACTACGAGTCTCCGCTCACTGCTCACGAGTGGTTGAGCTGGCGGCGCGATCTGCACGAATTCGCCCCGCTGCTGTTCCAGGGCAAATAGGCAAAGCGCCGGGCTCGCGATCCGCCCGGCGTTCCGTTCCGCGCCCTTTGCAACGACGCAAGATCAAGAACCGGCCATGCCGGTTGAACAGCGCGTGAAGGATCTCGCCGCGCGCTGACGAGGAAATCATGATCCGGTTACATCGGTCTTACTGAGTGCGTCGCTCCTGGACACCCTTTTCGGAGAGTGGCAGCGCTAGGGCCGCGGAGGTCCGCTTTCAGAACGGGAAGAGGAGCGTACGCCTGACTGTCGACAGTGGGTCCACCGGCATCCGCCATGCCCGCCACACGCATCGCGGTGAATCATTTCCGGCGAGACGCCATCGAAGACCAGGGTCCGGTGTGTCTCCAAAGCTTGCCGCGCTCTTGGCGCGCAACGCCGCACCGCATTCGATGTTCATTACGAGTAAGTAGCCGCGTTCCAGCGAAGCTCGTTCCGGAATTGGCGAACATTCGTGTCCTTATCGATACAAAGGCACTCGACGCCAGCCATGTCGGCGAAATCCTGCAGGTGTTCAGTGGCCAGGGATTGGCTGAAGCCCGTGTGGTGGGCGCCACCCGCGTAGATCCATGCGGCCGCCGCTGTCGCGAGGTCCGGGTTGGGAACCCATACGGCTCGTGCGACGGGCAGACGCGTCAGATCTCGATCCGGGTTTACCACGTCGACCTCATTGACGATCAGGCGGAATCGGTTTCCCATCTGCACCATCGACGCATTGATGGCCCGGCCCTCGGGCGCTGTAAAGACGAGCCGCACCGGATCGGCCTTGCCGCCGATCGAGAGCGGATGAATCTCGCATCTTGGCGTCTCCCCCGCGATCGACGGGCAAACTTCCAGCATGTGCGCGCCCAGCACTTTCGCGGGCTGCCCGAAGTCGTACGTGTAATCCTCCATAAACGATACGCCGCCGGAGAGGCCGCTGCCCATTACCTTCATGGCGCGCACCAATGCCGCCGTCTTCCAGTCGCCCTCGGCCCCGAAGCCGTAGCCTTCCTCCATCAGACGCTGCACCGCGATGCCAGGTAGCTGTTCCAGCCCGTGAAGATCCTGGAAAGTGTCGGTGAAAGCGTGGAACCCACCGCTCTCCAGGAACGCGCGCAGCCCCAATTCGATCGCTGCCGCATCGCGCAGGGCCGCACGGCGCTCGCTGCCCGCGCGGAGGCTACCGGCCATGACGTAGCGCTCATCGTATTCCGCCACTAGCCGATCAATCCCGGCATCCGAGACCCCATTCACTTTGCATACCAAGTCGCCCAGGCCAAAGCCATTCACCGAAAAACCAAAGCGGGTCTGCGCCTCCACCTTGTCCCCTTCAGTCACCGCCACTTCGCGCATGTTGTCGCCGAAACGCGCGATCTTCAGCCCCTGCCAATCGGACCACGCCGCGGCGGCGCGCGACCATGCGCCAATGCGAGCCTGCACGGCCGCATCGCGCCAATGCCCCACTACGACCTTGCGGTTAAGCCCGAGGCGGGTAGCCATATATCCGAACTCGCGATCGCCGTGCGCGGACTGGTTCAGATTCATGAAGTCCATATCGATCGAGTCCCACGGCAAGTCCCGATTGAATTGCGTGTGGAGGTGCAGGAGCGGTTTAGAAAGGATGCGCAGGCCACTCATCCACATCTTCGCCGGAGAGAAAGTGTGCATCCACGCGATGATGCCTACGCAACTACGCGAGGCGTTCGCATCGGCGCAGAGCTGCGTGATCGCGTCGGGCGTCGTCAAAACCGGCTTGACCACCACGCGAAGCGGAATGTTTGCGCTCTTAGCCAGTTCAGCGGCAATTTCCCCCGCGTGGGCGGAAACGATTTTCAGCGTTTCATCGCCATACAGATGCTGGCTGCCCGTCACAAACCAAAGCTCCATCGTTGCGAAATCGATCATAAGGCCCTCGAGTTGCCCGGCTCAGTTGCAACAGTGCCGGAGCAGAGATTCTGGCGAAAAGAACTGCATCGCGAAGTGCTGAAGCGGACGCTACGGCGCCAGTGTCAGGTAAATCGCCACCGTAGTCACTTTGCTTATGCGCTCTATCTGAGATCCACGTCAACAACCTGGATCGAATACCCGGGCATCACATGCCGCAGCCGCCCGCCTTGGATTGAAGCAGTGGACTTCACTGGGACGATGCGCTCGGGTTGCGTGATGGTATTCGTCGCCCATGGTGTATTCGCTTTCAGAGTCTGGATATGAGCTGTACGGCTGGCGGCGCCGATCCCATTCCATGCGAGACTGAGCGTCTGTTCAGTGGAACTCGCATTTACGAGCTTCATGCAGACCTTGTCCTGAGAAGCGGTGACTGAATAGAAGAACTTGTCTCCGGCCCCCGCGAGGGCGGAGTTCACCGTGTGATCCCCCAGGCAGGATCCGAACAATACCTGGGCGTAGTAACTCGGCGAACCGTAGCTGGTGAGTGCATCGTAGCCGATCAGGTCGGAGCTCCACTGCATACCACCGGGATTTACGTTAACCAGGAGCGGCGCGTACGCAGCCATGATGACCACGTCGCTGTTACGTTCCAGTCCCGTCAGGAAGGCAGCGTCTCCTAGGGCTGCCCCGAAATTCGGCGTTGGCGATCCCTCACGAGTGGCCCATTCTCCGACGAAGATTTTCGGCCCCTTGCGATCCGCATTGTCGTAGTGTCGCGCTTCGGCGAACATGCCTTGCTCTCGTTTATAGTAATGGTCGTCCAGCACATCGGGTTGCATGCCATTCACCGGCATGGTGGCGATCACCTGCAGAGTTGGATATTTCGCTTTGATTGCCTTGTAAAACTGGGCGTAGCGGCCATCGTACGTCTTGGCGCGATCAAAGTTATCCTCGTTGCCGATTTCGACATAGCGAAGAGGAAAGGGCGCCGGATGACCGTCACGCGCGCGAATGGCCCCCCACTTGGTATCGGCTCCGCCGCTGACATACTCAATTTCCTCCAGCCCTTCCTGTATATACGGCTCAAGGTCTGGACCGGGCCTTACTACCTGCCCGCTCAATGAATAACCCGCATAGATTCCCAGGACCGGCTGCATGCGCAGGTCCTCACACCACTCCAGATATTCCAGCAGCCCCATGCCGTCGCTGGAATGGTAGCTCCAAGTGGTCGGGTGGGTCGGGCGGTCGACCGACGGGCCGATCATTTTCTTCCAGTCGAAACGCGTTTCGATGCGGCTCCCTTCGAGATAATTGCCGCCAGGGAATCGCAGAAAACTCGGGCGCATGGCGGCAAGTTTTTCCATCAAGTCAGGGCGATTGCCATTGGCCCGGCCGTGGTACGTGGGCGGGAACAGCGACACGAGCTGCAGCCATATCGTTGCAGGACGATCGACGGTCATCTCCAGGTGATTCTCGGAGTTGGGCGCGGCGCTTCCGGACTGCATCTCGAATTTATATGCCTTCCATTCAGCGCCGGCGGTCGTGACGTTCGTGCTGGCGAGGACCTGGCTGGATTGATCCGCCACGAGCGCGATACGCACCGGCAGCGCGTCTGAGGAATTGTTTTTCGCATAGAACGATCCGGCATATCGCGTATTGGGACGTACCGCTATTCCCCAATACCCTTCGTTGAGTAGACCGGCGCGATTCATCCCATCCGCTTTGGATACTTCGAGCTTGGCGCTCGTGGAAAGAGCGGCCGAAGGGCCGGTCCCCTCGTCGACGGAGAGCTTCGCGGACGCCGCTCCTTTTTCCACGACGAACCAATTCAGCACGCCAGTCCAGTCGGAACGGAAGGTGCGATTGCGAATCAATTCGGCGTACAAGCCGCCATCGTAAGAGTAGTTGATCTCCTCGGTCATCAGCCCATACAGGGTTGGGCTGACCGGCGCCTTCGCTTGCTTCACCTCAATAGTAAGGGTGGCGGGCGCTTGGGCGTGTACGACGAGCGCACTCAGTGAACTGAGGAGTAATGCAGATGAGAGAATGGCGGCACGATATCTCGATGCCAGCCTCAGGAGTGAAACCGCGAGAACGTACTTCATAAGTTACTGGAAGAGCCTCGGCGCGAAAGCGTTCAGGCAGCGGCGCCAGGTGAGCCATTCATGAGCGGTTCCCGGCGACTCGAAGTAGACGTTGTGGATTCCGGCCTTCGTTAAGGCCTCGCTGAAATCCTTGGTCCCCGGCCCTTCTACAGAGCCGATGCCCAGGAATACCAGCTTCATTTTCTTGTTGAAGACTGCGGCATCCGCGAACACGCCGTTGTTCGAGTTCTTGGGATCGAACCCGCCGCGCCCGCCGCTGCTTCCACTGAAGCCGCCGAGGTATGCGAACTTGTCGAGGTTGCCTAGCACCGTGAGAAATGACTGCATTCCGCCCATAGAAAGTCCGGCCATGGCGCGATTCTCGCGGCCGGGCAGTACCCGATACGTGTGTTCCACCATCGGAATCAGATCGGTGAACATCATCTCGCTAAACACGTTACCCCAATTGGAGGGGAATCCGCCGCGGCCGGCGCCAGGCGCGCCCCGGCCTGCACCCGTGGGGGCGGCGTCCGCGACGTTGAGATGCGTGAGGCTGCCTCGGGCGGCATAGAGACTCGCGTCCTCGCCCGGCTTAACGGCGTTCAGGTTGTCCATCACGACGACCATCGGCTTGGCCTTTTTCTCCGCGATCAGATTGTCCATGATGAAATCCACGTGACCCTGGGTTTGCCAGCCTTGTTCGTTTTCTCCCCACCCATGAAGCAGGTAGAGAACGGGATATCGCGAGCGGGAATTACCCTCGTATTCCGGCGGAGTATAGACAAAGCATCGCCGCCATGCGCCTGTGACCTTCGAGTAATACCACCGCTGGCTCACTTGGCCGTGCGGCACGTCTTTCGCTGAGTAATACGCCGCGTCCGCCGCGGCTTCGGGAACCTCGATTCCGCTATTGTCCCAGCCCGAACCAAAGAATGTCCGCGTTGCCGGGTCGGCCGCCAAGGCGCCATCGATCACGATGCTGTAGTAGTGAAAGCCCACAACCTGCGGAGGAATCTTGACCATCCACAGGCCATCGGCGCCCTTCGTCATGTCGTGGGCGCCACCCAGCCGCACCTGAACTTTCTGCGCGTCGGGCGCCTGCACGCGGAACGTCACGCTGCGGTCGGAATGGATGCAGGGATAGGGCGCCCCGGGGATATTGAGCGACGAAGGCTTACAATCGCCGGATGCCTGTGCAGAACACAAGCCGCAGGCAAACAGTAACAAAGGAATGAGTCTCATTGGTTCCCCCTCTGACTGGCGCTATCCTATCGCGCCACGCTCGCTTCGGACTAGGTGTCGTACGGTTTGCGGTCCGAAGTATAGCTGAAACCTGCGCTTACGGGACAAAAGCGCGCACAGGGATTCAGGCATTTAACCGTTAGCCGGGCCGTTAAGCCGGTTCCCGGACCCGCTCGATCCGTGTGCTATGATTTTTGGCGCAAGAGGGATGGGCCAGGAACAAGGGGTAGAACTCGAAGAAGTCCGCGAGCAGGCCGTACAAGCGGAGCTGTCTCGCCTGCTGGCAGGCGCTTCCTTTCGCACCAGTAAACGAAGCCGCGAGTTCCTGCAATACATCGTCGAACATACGATTAATGGCCCTAGCGGCAGCCTGAAAGAACGCTCGATCGGCGTGGAGCTGTTTCAACTCCCGCTCGACTTCGACCCCGGCCAGCACACCATTGTTCGCGTAACAGCAAACGAAGTTCGCAAGAGGCTGGCCCAGCATTATCTCGATAACGGCACCCCTCACCCGGTCCGGATCGATCTACCCCTAGGCTCCTATCGGGCCGGCTTTCGCTGGGAAACGCAGGCTGCCGTCGAGGCCGCCGCGCCAGAACCAGAGGTTTCCTTGTCGCCGGTTGCGGAACCGCCGAGTGCTCCGCCCGAACTTCCTCGATACCAACCAGCCCTTCCAGATCAACCTCTTCGGTCACAGAATCGTTTAACGGCGCCGAGGCTCCTCTGGGCGGTAGCGCTTCTGGCCGTTGCCGGCGGGCTCTCCTGGTGGAAGTGGGGCCGGGTAGGGGCGGTTCCGGCCTATGCCGGAGCCGACGTGGTTAGGGGCGTCGCAGCGGTTACGCCGCCCCACGGCGAGGATCTGCGGATGATCGTCGGCGCTGTCAGTCCCTATATGGACCGCAGCGGCCGGACTTGGGGGCCCGACCGCTTCTTCTCCGGGGGCTCGGTTCTGGTTCGCCCGTCGGAGCGGGTCGTTCGAACGCTGGATCCGGATATCTATCGCCACCTGCGTCAGGGCGATTTCCGGTATAACATCCCTCTGGAACCGGGATCGTATGAACTGCACCTCCACTTCGCCGAGACCGGACTGGCGGACTTCATCAGCGCTGAATCGAGCGGCGAGGGGCAGCGCGTCTTTCACGTGTCTGCGAACGGAAAGCGCTTGCTGGATTTCTTCGACGTGGTTGCCGATGCGAACGGCGCCAACACTTCGGACGAGCGGGTGTTTCGCAATGTCTCGCCGGCCGCGGACGGTCTGCTTCATCTGGCGTTTTCCCCGGTTCGCGGCACCGCGATCCTGAGCGGCATCGAGGTGCTGGCCGTAACCGTGGGCAAGGTCCGGCCGATTCGCATTCGCGCGGGTTGGACCGCGTCTTGGAAGGGTTCGGCGGGGCAGGAATGGCAAGCCGACTCGTATTTCCTGGGGGGAAATGCGCTGGTTCGCGCCACGAACCCCGCCCAGGAGAGCAATTCGACCGGGCCCGACATCGGGCTCTACGCCAGCGAACGATGGGGCCATTTTTCGTATGCGCTGCCCGTTGCCGACGGAAAGTATCGCGTTACGCTGAAGTTCTGCGAAGGCCACTACGGCAAACGGAACAGCGGAGGAGGAGGAGCGGGCAGCCGCCTCTTCGACGTCTACTGTAACGGCATAGCCTTGCTGCGCAACTTCGATATTTTCAAGGAAGCCGGAGGCGAAGGCAAGCCGATTGACCGGTCTTTCTCCGGGATTCGCGCCAATGCCCAGGGTAAAATCCTGCTCTCGTTCGTGCCGGTTGTTGGCATGGCCTGCGTGAACGGCATCGAAGTCACGCAAGAGACGCGATAGTTTATCGAAAGCCCGGCGGAGATTTGACCGTTGGGCGCAGAGATACAACCACCATAGCCGCAACCAATCTCCTTTGCGTAACTTGGCGTCTTGGCGCGTAAGTTTTGACCCTCACTGTCCGCATTTTTCAAGTTCGAGGCGCAAACTAAATTTGCGCACACGGCCGGGCGGTGGCAGAGCGCTCTTTTAAGCGGCAGTTCTAACTGTTAATCGGCCGGCATTCCAGGGCTCCCGTACTTACGGAAACCTATGGACTGATTCGACTTGCGCCCGCCATACCGTACCAAACTACCTGCCATGATCGATCGCGTGTCACGATACTCCAACCAAGAAGTGGGAGCCTCGTGTCCTTCATACGAAACCATAAGCTTGCTGTGCAGAACGCAAGTGTGCCGGGCGACGGCAAGGTTACGCGCCGGTTTCAGAGAGGGTGCTCGTGCGCTATATGCCAGATCCGCTGAATCCTCAACTCGAAATGCTGACGCTCGACGCATTCCCGGTTCGCGAGCGCGTCTCGAAGCGCGCATACACCGTGCTTCGTCTGCGCACCCGCGCGGGAACGGTCGCTTATGGTGAGTGTTCAACCCTCTCCCCCCTTGACCTTGCCGCAATGCGCGGTGCGATCCAAGGTAAAGAGGTGAGTGGCTTCGAGACCGTTCGGCGCAGTCTCACGGTTTCGCCCGCTGCGCTCGCCGGCCTCGAAATGGCAATGCTTGACGCGCTCGGAAAGTTCGCCAAGACCCCGGTGTACCAGGTGCTTGGCGGGCCCACCAGAAACCAGGCGCGAGCGCTGGCGTGTATCGAAGGCGACTCAGATGACGCGGTCGCGGCCGCGGTAATCCTGGCGGGAACGAGCGGTCATAAGGCGTTCATGATTCCGGCGCCGCGATCCGAAGCCCGTAATCATGGTGCGACGCTTGTAGCGGCCGGGATTGGGGTTCGATCTCAGTGAAGACGCTCTGAAGAAATATCCTTTCGCCGGAACGCGCCCTATGGCGCGCGTTTTTCACAAGGATGGATTCGTCGCGGAGTGGTAAGGGAAGGAACGCTGAGGTTGCCTACTTTTGCTCGCCATTGACCGGCGAAACGCACCTCTTTCCCTTGTGGGGCCGCTCTCGGAGTTCCGCGCCATAACGTGCGGCTGAATGCTGTTTGGGCCAGCGGTGGGACAAAGGCAAGACCTGCGCGCTTCTGTCGCCCCGCAGCGACATCATCGTGATCGTGGACGAGGCGCACCGCACCCAATACAAAGACCTGGCAGAGAACATGCGCGCTGGTTTGAAGAACGCGCAGTTTATCGCGTTCACCGGCACCCCAGTGCTGGGCACGGAGCGCAAGACTAATCAATGGTTCGGCGATTCGCCAAGCAAAAGCTCAACATCAAACCGCACCGTGACCGCATGAACAGGGCAACCGATCTGCGTCGGCAACCGTGAAGATCAACACCGACAGCCTGGGGATGCCCGTCATAATGATCAAGGCTGTAGATGATTTCGTAGCAGCCTTTGCACCGAGCCTCCATAACCTGCAATACGCTTCAACACCCATCGCGCCATGTCGCTCATTCTGAGCGAGTTGGAAGCCGAGCATTTTGAGCGACTTCCAGAAAATGCCTGGTTCGGGTTCGGGACCAGGAGGTCGGTGGTTCGAATCCACTCGCCCCGACCACCCAATCCAATACAATTTTGCGGGTTTCGACGACTCGTATCGTACTTGCTGATTCCGGCTATTGCCCGCCGCCGCGACGTCCCCGGCCGGTGCCGCCCGCGGCGCCTCCGATGAGATATTCGTGCGGCGGCTCAGCGCCAAGGAGATAGCGTACAAAGTAGTCCCACCGGCGGCGCGTCATGTAATTCGAATCCGCGCCGTAGCCATGCCCCATATTGGGCAGCATGAGCAGGTCGAAGTCCTTGTTGGCTTTGATCAATGCGTCGGCCACCAGCATGGTCTCCTCCGGTGGAACGTTAGTATCCATCGTGCCGTGAGCCAGCAGCAGGTGGCCCTTGAGATCTTTGGCATAGTTCTGGTTGGCCTGCGCGGAATAGCTGGTAGTGCCGTCGCTGTTGACGACATAGGGCCCCTGCCACTTTTCGCCCCAATCGTCCTCATCCAGCCGCTGATCGTGGTTCCCCGATTCGGCGATGCCGACCTTGAAAAAGTCCGGGTAATGAAACATAGCGCCAGACGTGCCATCGCCGCCCGCGGAGTGACCGTAGATGCCAACGCGATTGATATCGATCCAAGGGTACCGCCGCGCCAGCTCCTTCATTCCGGCTACTTGGTCCGGCAGGCCGTTGTCGCCCATATTGCCGTAGTAGGCGTCGTGAAATTTCTTTCCGCGCCACGGCGTGCCCATGGCGTCGAGCTCAACAACAACGAAGCCGAGCTCGGCAAGCGCCTGGCAGTCGCCGCGCAACACGGAAAAATTGCGGCTGCCCACGCTCCCAGTCTGCGGTCCGGGATAAATATGGTTTCACAATCGGATATTTTTTCTTGGCATCAAAGGTGGTCGGTCGAAACATTAGTCCATAGATGTCGGTGACGCCGTCGCGTCCTTTCACCGTTACCGAAATCGGGGGTTTCCAACCGGCCGCCGATAGCTTGGAAATGTCGGCTTTTTCAAGTGGAAGGATCAACTTGCCTTCGTCATCGCGCAACTCGGCGACCGCAGGTTTATCGGGTGTCGAGTAGGTATCGATGAAGTATTTTCCGGAGGGCGAGAATGCGATCGTGTGGTTCGCCGGTTCGGGGGTCAGCAGCTTCTGATTCCTGCCGTCGAAGTCGACGCGGTAGAGATGGAGAAAGTACGGATCGACGCCCTTCTCGCTAGTGATCTGGTTCTTGAGCTTGCCGGTTTCGCTGTCGTAGAGGTAGAGTTGCCCCCAGCCTGAGCGTTCCGAAAACCAGATGAATTCATTACTCGCCGGCAGGTAACGGAAGTTATTTCCTCCCTGCCCCGATTCATAATAAGTCGGGACTTTTTCTTCGTAGACGTCACGCACGACGCCTGTTGCCGTATCCGCGATGCGTAGGTTCTCTTGATTGTGATAACGCGCGGTGGAGATGAACGCGATGTGGGCGCCGTCGGGGCTCCAGTCGACGTCCTGGTTGGGGGCGAATCGGACGTCGTCCCAGTCGGTGCTACGATGCTGATCCGCCGGCATCTGGAAACGAACGGTTTTGGGACCGTCCAGTGAGATCACCACGCGCTGTATGGTGGTGACCACCTTGTCGCCCGGGAGCGGGAACTTCCAGGCCTCGAGCAGAGGATGAGGCCCTACCGCCATGTTGGGGGTCGAGACCAGGTAGTTTTCACCGACGCCACGCATGTCCTGTTGGAAGGTCGCGATTCGGCGTGAGTCCGGCGACCAAAGTCCGACCGCGCGGTCGCTATGGCTCCAGCCGGCGTCATCGGTAGCGTAGCCGAAATCCTTGACGCCGTCCGTCGTAAGTTGCGTCTCGCGGCCGGTAGCTATATCGCGCGCCCATAAGTTGTAGTCGCGGATGAAGACGCCCGCCCGTCCGTCGGGCGCAACATTCAGGGGCGGTCCAGCGTCGCCGCGTCCGGCTCTTCCGCCGCCGCGTCCGGCGCCTCCGCCCCCCTCGCTCTCTGTCAGCGCGGCCCCGGCGGCGCTGCACTGGCTGCCCGAGCGGTCGCAAGTCCAGCGCTTGTTGCCGACGTTGAAGGATACCGTAGAATCGGCCGGAAACTGGAGATTGGCGAGTTGCAGATGATAGGCCGTCTCGGCTGTCCCGCCGGCGGCGGAGATCGCCGCAGCCACCTTGACCTCATCGAACGCCGGCACACGGGTACCTTTGGCCGGATCGACCAAGTAATACTCCACGCCTCGTTCCGTGGTTACGTCGTACCAGAAGCGCTCGTCCGGAAGCCAGTTGGCGACTACGCCGGAATGGGTTTCGAGCCCCGCGAAGCCCGCGCCCAGGAACTTTTCGGCGTGCGTATAGTCAGCCGCCACAACCGCTCGTGGCGAGTAGGCCCGCGGGCCTTGAAATGCAGCGGCGCCGGCAATAGCCGTTAAGGCGACCAGACCTACGGTCATCGAGCGGGGCGATAGATGAAATTTAGTCGGATGCGGACGCATCGGTACACTCCTCGGATCAGGGCTCACTACTACGGCACAGTAAGTCGATCGTTTATTCGCGGGCAGTATAGCGTAGCCGCAAAATTTGCAGGAAGCGATACGCGCCGCAGTCGTCGCGACCTACTGACCATGGACCGTGGAGAGCCTGGGAACCTCCAGCCGTCTGCTGTGGGCTTGACGATTTGCGCACGGTGGTAGTAGAAATGGCTCGGATAAAAAAAACGAATGCTCTGACTAAGATAACGGGATGTATAATCCACCGCAGTGGAGAAACCAATACGGAATCTCCTCGAGGGGGGCAAATGCCGAGCGCTTCAATCAAGATCCGAGGGTTGCTTTCGTTTCTGCTGGTGGCGTCTGCGGCGTTTGCGCAAAAAACCACTGGCGAAATCAAGGGCACGATCCTGGACGCCGGCAATGCCGCTGTCCCGAAGGCCTCGGTCGCCGCTAAGGACGCAGCCACGGGGCTCTCGTTCAATACCGTTTCGGCCGCGGACGGAGCGTACCTCATCCCTAATCTGCTGCCGGGCAAGTACTCGGTGACTGTAGCCGCGCCTGGCTTCGAAAAGTTGGTCATCGCCGACATTGTGGTGGAGACTGGCCGTTCGGTCGAAGTGCCGGCGAAGCTGGAGGTCGGGGCCACAACCCAAACGGTGGAAGTGAGCAGCTCGGCGATAGCGCTAGACACGACCACGAACCAGGTTGCCGACACCGTGCGCAACGACTATATCCAGGATCTGCCGCTTGCCGGTCGCGATGTGTTCCAGCTTTCATCGCTCAGCTCGGGTTTTACGCCCGGACCGGCCACCGAGCCGGGAACTTTCAATGGGCTCTTTCAAGGCGCCCTCAACGTTACTCTCGATGGAACCAATGTCAACGACAACCGCTACAAGAGCACCAACGGGTTTGCTTCGCTGGTGGCGCTGAGATTAGGCGCCGTTGAAGAAGTGACGGTTACCACCAACGGCTTGCAAGCCGATGCCTCCGCGCAAGGGGCGATGACCATGCAGTTCACGACGCGCCGCGGAACCAATCAATTCCACGGAAGCGTCTTTGAGGAGGTTCGCAATGACTTCTTCAACGCAAACGACTTTTTCCTCAACGTGCAGGGCCTGCGCAAAACCGCGCAAAAGCTCAACGATTTCGGCGGCAATTTGGGCGGACCGATCAAGGTTCCGGGTATTCCATACTTCCGCAACAAGCTTTTCTTTTTCCTGAATTTTGAAGACGCGCCGGTGCCGGGTGCGACCAACAAGACCGCCACCACGCTGACATCGGCCGCGCAGGCCGGCAACTACACCTATCTGGGAACCGATGGCACTTTGCACACAGTTAACGTTCTGGCGCTAGCGGCAGCGAATGGCTATCCGAGCCAGATTGACCCGGCCGTCCAAGCCCAGCTCACGACGATCAATGGCACGCTGAGCAAAGCTACGCTCCTGCCGATCAGTAACAACTACTTTCAACAGACCGTCGCCTGGAAGACTCCGACTGGCTTGAGCGACATATACCCAAGCGCACGTTTGGATTACCAGATCACCAACAAGGTGGCGTATCACGTGGCGTGGAACTTGCATCACAATCACACGAACGCGACCGGCCCCACGTATCCCGGCCTGCCGCTGGCGTCGGGGGAAAGCAAGCAGACAAGTTACGCGCTATCCAACGGCGTGGATGTCACATTTTCGCCGACGGTTTTCAATTCCTTTAAGTTCGGAATCCAGAGCACGATCATTGCCCAGAATATTGCCAACAGCATCGAACAGTGGGCTTCCCAGGATTACCGGAGGTACACCTTCGGCAGCGGCCTGAACGCCTCTATTCCGAATGCGGTTCCAACGATCAATGGCGAACCGGCTTATACCTACTCGGACCAATTGAACTGGGTTAAAGGCCACCACACGTTCAAGTTCGGCGCCTCTGGGATGTACGCGCGTTTCTATTACCTGCAATATTACGCCGATTGCGGCGTGGCGAATTACACGCTGGGCGTCGCATCCAGCGATCCCATCAACTCGGTTTTTGTAGCTGCGAATTTCCCCAACATCACATCGACGACTCTGAGCACCCCGGCCGCGTTGTACGCCACCCTGACGGGCCGCGTCAGCTCGATCTCTTCGACCTGGAATATCGACGAGAAGACCAGGCAGTTCGTGGAATTCGCGCCGCTAATCTACCGCGAGAATTATGCGTCTTGGGGTACTTTTTTCCAGGATTCCTTCCGTGTGAGTCAGTCGCTGACGCTGAATTACGGTTTGCGGTGGGAGTTCCCAGGCGTCATGACCAACACCAACAACACATATATGGCGCCGGTGCCAGGGGATCTGCTGGCGCCTTCGGCGGCGCCCTTCCAACCAGGCGTTTTCGGAGCCGCCGGCGCTAACTACGTTCCGTCGATCGCGCAGCGGTCGGTTGCCTACACGATGGGGCATGTAAATCCGGCGCCCAACTTCGGTTTTGCCTGGAATCCGCGCGTAGACAATGGCTTCCTTGCAAAGTTGATCGGCGGGAACCGCACGGTTATTCGCGGCAGCTACGGCATCTCCTACTTTGATGAGGGGCTGAACGGCGATTATTGGACCAACACCAATGCCGGCAATTGGCAGGTGTATTCGGCGGCTGCGGGCGCGCAATTTGCGGCCGGTTCGCTGAATTTGGAATCTCCAAGCCCGGCATTTTCAGTCGCCCCTGCGGCATTTACGCCTCCGTTCTCGGAATCCCCATTTGTGTTTAATAATTACGACGTCGCCACAGCGCAACCGCACATGCGCGAACCCTATGTGCAAACTTGGAATTTCGGTATCCAGCGCGAACTAAGCAAGACGTCCCTGCTGGAGGTGCGCTACGTGGGCAATAAGACCACGCACAAGTGGCAGCAGTACGCGCTTACGGAAGCTAATATTTTCGAAAACGGTTTCCTCCCGGAGTTTCAGAACGCGCAAAAGAATCTCTCCATCAACGAAGCGAGCGGCAAAGGCGCCACCTTCCAGAATCTTGGCCTGGCGGGCGAGTCGCCGCTGCCTATCTTAGAGACTTCGTTTGGCGCGAATGGATCTATGGCAGCCCTGGCGGCAGGCTCATCGTGGACGAGTGCGACCTTTGTGAACCAACTCCTGCAGGGGCAGGCTGGAGCCATGGCCAATACCTTGCAAGGACGGACGGCGTCGAACGAGGGGTATTACTGCCGGCTGGTGGGCGCCAATTTCGCACCGTGCAGCGCCCTCGGCTACACGGGCGCGAGCAAATATCCGATCAACTTTTGGGTGCCAAATCCGTACGTGGGTGAGAACGACGAGTTGACAGACAGTGCGTGGGGCACCTACAACGCCCTCCAGGTGGAGTTTCGGCAGCGATTGAGCCACGGGGCTACGTTGACCTTTAATTACGCCTGGTCGCACGCGCTCACGGATATGCCCAACCAGTCTAGCGCCAGCGGAGACGTGGAGAACCACACCACGATCCGCAATTTCAACCTGGACAAGTCTCCGCTAGGCAACGACCACCGGCAAACTTACGCGGTCTACGGCACCTATGAGTTGCCATTCGGTGCAAACCGCAAGTGGAACTTCTCAAATCCGCTGCTGCGCCGCGTGTTGGATGGCTGGATGCTTGGAGCCATTGCCAACGTGCTTTCGGGCTCGGAAACGCTCACAACCAGCGGCTATCAGACCTTCAACAATTACGGCGATAGTGGCGTGCTGTTGCAGGGGCTCTCGTCCTCCCAATTCAGCAGTATGTTGACCGAAGGCCCACGCAGCCTCCCGGCGGGGGTGGCGGGCGTACTGACCGCGGCTCCATCGTTAGTTGCAGCGAACGGCACTGCTAACTCCGCGTACTTACAGCCATGGCAGGTGGCGGGGACACTAGGGGAGCGGTTCTATGTCACCGGGCCCTGGAATTGGACGTTGAATGCGTCATTGAGGAAAGACGTGCCGATTAACGAACGCTTGCACTTTACGCTGCAGGCGGAGTTTTTGAACGTGCTCAACCACCCCGAGTTCGGTCTGCCAAATATGAGCCCGACGTCGACCGCATTCGGTGAGGTGACGAGCAGCATGATCGCCCCGCGGAACATCCAGCTTCGCGGATCTTTGCGCTGGTAGGCGGGCGGTATATCCCCCAACACTGAGGCAAACGGCGATGGCTAGTTCGTCGCTTAGAGACCGACGGGGCGAGCCCGAATGCCGCACATTCGAATCCACTCGCCCCGACCAAACAATCCACTAAAATTTGGCGGTGAATCCTCGCTGCGGCGCGGACGCCGCAGCTCCTTGGGACGATTCAGCGTCTAACCTCTTCCCGGCCAACACTTCGGTTGGGAAAGCGAATTGCAACATCTCCGAATTCGCGAGTGGAGAATGGCCATTGTCCGGCATCCCCGCTCCGTCTGCGAGGATACTGCAATGTCGAACTCCGCCGTCGCGAGTCCGTTGACGGTGCCGCTGCGTCAATCCTTGCCGCGCTTTTCGAGAACCTAGTTTATGGGATCTGGGTTCGAGCGCAAACCGGAGAGCAAGAAAGGCAGCAGCCCGGCAAGCTGGCAGCGGGCCGCTGCCACGCTCGAGCGGAATTCCGGTCTCGGCGCACCCGCGGGCTTGCCCCTGTTTCTGCAAGCCGCAACAGCGGCGCCTCCTGCCACAGATCAATATGAACGCGAAGCGGACCGGGTCGCCGAGCAGGTCGTTCACACGCCGGACCGGAGTGGCGCCGAAGCGACCGCACTGAGTCCGATTTCCGGAGGCCATCAAAACGGTGGGGCGACCGGAGTTGCGGACGTCCTGCAGTCTGGCGGTGAACCGCTGGATGAATCTGCGCGCGGATTTCTGGAGCCGCGCTTCGGCCGCGACTTCGGCGATGTGAGAATCCACCGTGACGCGATGGCCGCGGATTCCGCCGAGGCCTTGAACGCCCGAGCCTATACCGCGGGCAATCATGTCGCATTTGGCCGCGAAGAGTATGCGCCCTCCAGCAAACCGGGGCTGCGTCTCCTGGCGCATGAGCTGGCGCATGTGGTCCAGCAGGGCGGATCGAGCAACCGGATTCAGCGAAAGCAGCAGGCGGCTGCCCCGGCCGAGACGGATCCCCGCGCGCTCCTCTCACGGAATGCCGCGCGCTTGCGCGGGGAAGCGCTGCCCGAATTTCAACGCGGCGTCGACGGGATCGCTTCGCAAGCTGTCGATGAGGCCGGCTCGCTGGCGCTGCTACTGTGGGCCACCATCGAGGGCGCGTACGCGGCGATCCGCCCGCCGGACGGGCCCGATCTCCCCGAGTTCGCCGATCTCCGCCGCGATGTCCTCGCCGGCGTCACGATCCAGAAGTTCCGCGGCGCGGACGTTGCCGGTCCGGCGAAGGCGATCGAGCACATCGGCGACGTAGGCCAATATATTGCTATTCAGACCCGCGAGGCTGTGGAGACCGTGAGGTCCGCCGAGGCGCTGCTGGTCGTGCTGCGCAAGCGCCGCCTCGAATATGAGGATGAGGAGACGGCAGTACGGATCTTCCGCGAGCGGCCCAACCCTTGGGAATTGGGATATCTGCGCGCCGTGGTGGATCAAGCCGGGCTTACCCCGGCGCTCGATGGCTTCCGGTTCGATAACTTCAGCGATCTTCAAGCCATCTTCGCCTCGCAGAAATTCACCCTCGAGCGCGGCGTCATCGGCCCTGCCGATCGGATTGGAGTGCTGGAGCCGATGCCCGCGGAAGGCAGGGTTCGCGTCCTGCAGCCTTACGGGGCACGCGAGCTGGCGGCAGAGCTCTACCGCGATCCATCTTTCTATGAGACCGTGCTGCTGCCGTACAATCGAGGCGCGCTGGGCAACCTTCGTCCCGAAGCCCTGATTCCCGCCGGCACGGAGCTTACCGTCGAGCCGCAGCTCCTGTGGGGCCGCTACCGGTTGGCGTTCATGGCGGCGGAGATCAGCCGATCGCAACTCGACCGGCCGTACATCGAGGCCACTCCCAGCGGCTCCGCCATCGCGGGAACGAAAACCCACTATGCCGTCCGCTGGCCCGTGCCGTCACCGGATACGGCCATGCAAACGAACACGGGGATCGCGTTGTGGATGCCCTTGACGTCGCGGTGGGACGCCGCCGAACTCAACTGGACCGTGGAAGGCGACCCGGCGAAGGACGGCGGCGAGGAATCGCTGGCGATCCAGGCCGTCCGCATGGAAACACTCACCAAAAGCGGTTACGGCGTCGATCGGGAATGGCCCGAGACCGGAACTTACACGGTGCGCTGCCGCGTCCGGTTCGGATATCTCGATGCGCCCACCGAGATAGACCTGCGGTACGCACAGCCGGTTGTCACGGAGGAGGAGAAGGTCGAAATCGGTTGGGCAACCATGATGGACCCGCGCAGGGAAGACATCCACCTGACGACGGCGGAGACCTATGGCGAGTTCCAACAGATCGCGCAACAGCTCGGTGTAACGGAGGACGAACTCGCCGCGAATCCGCAGCTCGCCGGCCCGATGGGCGTCGGCATGTCGTACTACCCCGAATTCCTGTTGCGCGATCTGCGCAAAGAGCGCGAGGAGGCCAGCGACGAAAACCGGCGCAAGAAGATCGACGGGCGGATCGATGCCCTCGAGAGCGCGATCGAACGAACGAAGAAGGCCTGGGGCATGCGGCCAATCCGCGCGCTCTATGTGTCGTCGAAGAACGACCGCACGGAGTCCGCGCCCCTCACTCTCTACGTTGCGCCGGATCCTGAGGGACCGAGGGCTCTTCCCTATGCCCTGAGACTCTGGGACTTCACTCTCGAGCATCCAAGAGAGTATTACTACGACGCCGGGTATCCCGCGACGGGCGCCATTCACGGCATGCTCGAGACATTTGCCCACGATTCGCCCTATCCCACCGGCACGGTGCGCTTCTGGCTCGACTCGTCCGTGCTTCCGTCGCAGTTTCTCGGGGACGAGTCGATCCCGAAAGAAGTGCTCGACCTCCATACCCATGGAGGCCCCTGGACCGAGAAATTGGCTCCGGCCATCCTCACGCTCGGGGCGGTGGTTGTCGGCTCCGCGTTACTGGGACCGGAGGTTGCGTTAACCGCCTTCGCGATCTACGGCGCCATCACCGGAATCGCCGACATCGTCTCGCGGCTTGCGGATGGAACCTTCGAGTTCGATCTCCAGACCGGACTCGACATCCTCGGGATCGTGGGCGGATTCGCGGCGGGCATCAGCCCATTCATTTCCGTAGTTCGTGGGGTCGGTGAGGTGGCCTGGCTTGGCGCAACCCTAAAGACTACCGGCGTGCTCCAACTTGGCGTCATGGCCGGCACGCATTTGAACCAGATCGTCAAAGCGGTGCAATCGGGCGATCAGGACGCGATTTTGGAAGCCGTCATGTCGGCCATCGCGGACGGCGCCTTTGTCGTCGTCACGCACGCGCAAGCCAAGGCCGGCGAAGCCGAGGTTCGCGCCCGCAAGGCAGGCGACCCGGTGTTCGAAGGCGTTCAGGGCGGCTACCTTCTCGATCCGGGCGAGATGGCTCCCCCGTCGGCGCCCGCCCCTGCTGCGGAACCGGCGCCGCCCGCCCAAGCCCCGCCCGCGCCTCCGCCAATGGCGCGAGAACAAACGCCGCGCGAAGCCCACGAGCAGTGGGCCCGCGAAACATCCGAAACACGTCTTGGTCCGCGGCAGGTTCCTGCCGCGCCCGCAGGGCCGCCGGTCGAGAGTGGCCGCTATCAGAGCGCGCACGGAGAGCTTGCTTTTTCGACGCCGGAGGAAGCATTCCGGGCGTACGATGAAGCGCTCTCGCGGTCCGGCGGCGGCGAGGTCGGCATCTACCGGAATACGGCTTCACCGCACGGCGAGTGGGCGGTGGTCGTAGGAGACGAGCATAGCGTTTCGCCGCCCGAGAACGGCAAATGGGAGTCCGCGCTCCACTCGCATCCCAATCCCGAGAATGTGTTGACGCGCCGGATGCCTGCGCCGAAAGACGTCGGTAACACGCGCGACGCCGCCAGGGAGGCGGGGCGGCCGGTCACGGAATTCATCGATTACCCGCTACCCGACGGGCGCCGCGGGCTTGTCGCGTACACGGTAGAGCCATCAGGGCGCGTCACGATCAAGTACGAACACGCGGACGGCTCGCCCGTGACGCGCACCTTCGCCAACGCCCGGGAGTATGCGGGCCACTACGCCGAGCGTTCCACCTACCTCGATCCGGCGAGTCCGGAGTACCCGTGGATCATGCGCGACATCGCCGACTTCTACTCGCCCGAACCTGCGTCCAAGGAATCGACAGCGGCCGGCGTACTCAAACCGGAAGCCGTTCCGGAAGGCAACGCGGAGCAGCCCGCCGCCCCAACGGCGCCGGACCAGGACGTGCCGCGGGAAACCGCCGGCGATACTCCTGCCCCGCCCAAACCGGCCGCTCCATCCGAGGCGCCCGTTAGCCACGATCAACTCAGGGCCAAGATTGCGGAAGTCGAAGCGCAGCGGGCCAAAAACAATGCGAGTGCCGAGGAGAAACGCCAGGAAATCCGCGATATCGAAGCCAAGCGCGACGATCGTCTCAAAAAAGCGGCGGATCTCAAGAACAAGGGATTCCCCGGCGATCCAAACGAGCAGGTGGTGGCACAGCGCAGGCGCGAGCATGCGAAGAAGGTGGAGGCCGCGGAAAAAGTTGCGCAAAACGCAACGCGGCGAGCTGAGAACCGCGTGCCGGAACTCAATCGAGAACTGGATGAGATCGCCACTGAGAACGGGAAAGCCAGGAGGGAGATCCGGAGACTCGACGAACAGCTTCATCCGGAGAAGTACCCCAAGACAACAGCGGAGAAGGGGCGCGTCGGAGAATCCGAAGGCCACAAATTCATGGAGGAAAAGGAGAAATGCCAATTTCTCGGTTCGTCGAAAAAGCCGCGCCTGGCAGGAATCAATCCGCGGGATCAGGGCCTTGACGGCGTGTACCAGACTTCCAAAGGCGAGTACATTATTGCCGAGATGAAATACGTGGGCGATCTCGATTCCGATCCGAGCTACGGCGAGTCTGCCGCTGGAAAGCAGGAAACCAAGGAGTGGGCCAACGCCAATTTGGATCAGGCTGTCGGAGAAACAATGGCTAACACGATTCGCAAGGCAGGTTTCAAATACGTGGAATTGCGTTACGATCCACCTCCGGCGGGAACTGGGGTCACGATGACGGTTCTCGATGTTGCGGCGCCAGGCCAAATGCGATGAGCGACTCTCCATCGGCAGCGGAACGAAGCCAGTTCAAGCCAAAGGCGTATTTTGACCAATGGATCGCGCGCCACACCCAGACGCTGGACGAGTTTCAGGCAATCGCCGACGGTCCCCAGACGCAGCCCGAGCACCGGCAAAGTTTGCTCCACTCGATCTTCCGCCGTAGGCTGGAGTTGCTGATTGCGCGTTATTCGCGGGGAGACGCGAAGGCGGTGCTGGCCGGCGCGTTCCCTGCTGTGATCGACGCGTTGGCGGAGTACCAGCGGGAGGCCGGCCCCGGCACGCAGAACTTCAACAACTTCGACGCCTACGTCTACGCCCTCTGGATTCTATCCCTCGGCATCCTATTAGATGTGGATCGGGACCTCCTCGATCGAGCGATCGCCGAACTGAACAACCGGGGCCGCGATGCGATATTCGACCGGCTGCTGGCCCTGCGGCTTCCGGGCCTGAAACCGGCGGCGAACGTGCTTTATCCGGAGCCCTACGGCCTTCTGCTCCAGGCTCTGGGCGCCACGGGCAAGGAGCGCACGCAGGGCATACAGGAGTTTCTCGCGAACTATTACGGCGGAATGCTGGGCGCCTACTGGCACGGCTCGCACGGCAGCGACGATACCGGCTTCTTTGGCTATTGGTGTTTCGAGTTGGCGGCATTCGTGAAGGCGATGGGCATCGACGATACCGCCTTCGCCGATAATCCGTTCTACCCACGGGACCTCGTCCGATAGCAGGTGCGGCCAATCCGCCGCAGTCGCCAAACCCCTTTGAATAGGCCTTCCCGGCAGCGGCAACCGCACTGGGGCGTCGCATTCCCCGATCGACCCCGCGGCGGAAATGCCGCACCCTCGCGACCCTCCGCTGGCGCTAACTCCTTCAGATCCGCCAGAGTGCATTTGAATTATTTGGAGAGCCGATTGCTGCGCTAGACCGGGCGAACCATGCCAACGCTGAGGCATGGAACGCATTGCAACGCGGAGGAACGGATTGGCTGATTACACGGCCATATACTCGGTAGGCAACTCTCTGGCGCAGTTCCTCGGGAACAGCTTTCCGCCCGCTTTGAAGACTCTGTATCCCAACGTCAAGTTTCAACTGGTGGCGAGCGCGCAGATTGCGGAAGAGGATACGACAGCCCTCGATCAGGTGGTAAGCATCTTCCTGCACCGCATCACGATCAACGAGAACTTGCGATTCGCGACTCAGCTACAGGATCAGCCCAACAAGAAGCCGGTTCTCTTTCTCGATCTCCACTATCTGGTTACTTATTGGGGAACCGATCCTCAAGCCGAACAAACTATTCTCGGTTGGACCATGCTGCAGCTTCAATCGTCTCCGATCCTGGATAGTTCGATTCTCACGCCGAGTAACATATGGGACCCTACCGAAAGCGTTCAGCTCGTTCCTGCGGATCTCAGCCTCGAGGATATTCTGCGGATCTGGGATGCGCTGGGTCCGAAGTACCGGTTGAGCGTGGCCTACATAGCCCGCGTCGTGAGGATCGATACCGGGATCGCGCCCGAACCGCTGGTCGTGGCGACACGGTTCACCTTCACGGAAAATGGGGCGGCCCAATGAGGGAAAACGTCGACCGCCGCGTTCTTGCCGGCTTCCGCTGCGTGGATGCCATCACCAGCCTTTCCATCTTGTCGCCGCTCTCCGTAACGGCGGCGCCCCTGGTGCTGCGCCGCAATCAAAGTGGAATTTTCGGCGTGATGGACGCGCCCGGCCTGACCGCGCTTACCAATCAATTTCTGGCCCCGCCGGCTGCATCGTGGCCGGCGCCGGCTTCCTACGAGATCACGATTCAAGACCCCAGCTTGCGCTACCAGGCGCGTCGCGCGAAGATCGCCACGCCGCAGCCGCTGCCGGTTATTCCACCGCCAACCGCGCCTCCCGCACTGCCGCCGGTGACCACGCCGCAACAAGTGACCATGTATCCCACGACGGCGGCTCCGGTTGAGCCCAACTGGGCGGTGCTTCGCGTATTGGTGGTCAGCAACGCCACGCCGCCTGCGCCCTTGCCATGGGCTGTAATTCAGGTGCAGGGCGCGGTGACCCCGGCCCCATCGGGACTTACCAGCCTCAACGGGGAAGCTCTGCTCGCCGTCCCCGGTCTCGGGTTGAAGCTTAGCTCCAGCAGCACCGGCGCCGTGACGGAAGCGACCGTGGCGGCGACCGTGACAGCGTTTTTCGATCCGACGACTCTCAAGCAGCCGAGCGGGTGGGTTCCGAACCCCGACGACATCTTATCGAATCCATCGAGCCCCGCTTGGAAGACCGCGTCTCAACCGGTCCAGCTTGGCTCCGGCCAAACAGTATTTGTCACGATAACGATTTCGATGTGACCAAGGAGAAGAAATGCCCGAATATCTTACGCCAGGCGTTTATGTAGAGGAAGTCAGTTTTCGCGCGCCATCGATCGAAGGCGTCGGGACCAGCACCGCCGGTTTCGCCGGCGTAACCTTAACCGGCCCCACCAATAGCACGCCGCAGTTATTGACCAGCTTCGGCGATTATCAAAATATTTATGGTGGCTACGACAGTCTTACTTTGAGCAGCAATTCGGCCGACCCCAAGAACACGAACTATATGTCGATGGGCGTCAAGGCGTTCTTCGACAATGGCGGTTCGCAGCTCTATGTGTCGCGCGTTTTTGTGCCCAAGAACGCGTCCGATGCCGGCATAGCGACCAGTGGTGTTTCTTCAGCCTCCAACGTCATCGCATCGGCGCGCTTCCCCGGCGCAAGCGGCAATCAAAAAGTGCTGGTGAAGCTGAAGGCGGCGCGGACGCAGAACGTTGGCAGTCTTCCGCCCGGCTCGCTGGTGGCTTCCGCGGCGAACACATCGTCTCTTGCCAGCGACGTCGGGACCAGCGACACGACGATTACACTGACTGCACCGTTGCTGTGGGGCGGTTCCACCAGCGTGTTGGTCGACTCGGAATCCATGACCGTAACCTCCACCGATTCCACCGGCACAAAACTCACGGTCACTCGCGGCTCTACGCCGGCTGCACATGCCGCTGGGGCGGCAGTGATGGGTCAGGTTGGCTCCCTTTTCAGCGCCCTGTCCAACAACGCAACGACATTGACAATTACGGCAGCCCCGCCGCCTGCGACCACGCCGGCGCCAACCACCACCGCCGCAGGCACGACCACTGCGGCGCCCACAACCACAACTGCAGCGCCAACCACCACCGTCGCTCCCACCACCACGCCGGCTCCTACCAGCGCCACGGCGCCTCCCAACGGCATTCCGGCGTTCCTGCAGATCGATTCCGAGATCCTCGTCGTGACCCAGGTGGATTCCACCGGCACCGTGGTTACGGTGACGCGCGCAAACCCGGTGGTGCATTCCGCAAACGCGCCGGTCTTTGCGCCAATTACGCTCTTCACCAACGGCACAAGCAGTTCGTTTACCAGCGGGACTGCACCTCTGCCTGCGAACACGCCTCCCGGTCTCTATGTCCTGACGATGCAGGTGACCGCCAGCACGGCCAGCGGATCGGCCGCGGTCTTCGATGGGCTTGGATTCGATCCGGCGCATCCCTTGTATCTCGGGACCGCGCTCGCGGCTACGCCTCCGCGGCACATCGATGCGCTGCAAAATCAGATCGCGTTCACCATCGGATCGAACCTGACTCCCACTACGCTGTTCGCGACGATTTTCCCCAACTGGGGAGGGCCTAGCGCAGGCGCGACTCAGACCTATACCGTCGCTAAGGGCAACGACGGTCTGGAGCCCGAATCGCCGAACTACGACGCCGCGCTGGCGTTATTCACTTCCATCGAAGAGATCGCCATCGTGGGAGCGCCCGGCTCAGGAATTTTCGACGCGAGCCAGGATATCGTCAACAGCCTCATTACTCACGTCAGCCAACAGCGGGCCTATCGCATCGCGGTACTGGAAACGCCTCCGAACCAAATCGCTTCCGATAACGAGGATGTGCGCAGCGCGATCGACAGCAGTTACGCGGCTCTTTATGTGCCGTGGGTGCTGACTCCGAATCCGCTGGCTACCGCCGGTTCGGCGATCGCCGCCGAGATCGCGGTTCCTCCCACCGGCTTCATCGCCGGAATCTACGCCCGCAGCGACCAGCAGAACGGCGTTTCCAAAGCGCCGGCCAATGAGGTGCTGCTGGGCGCATCGCGGCTGGAGCGGGATATCAGTTTTGCGGAACAAGGCATTTTGAACCCGCTGGGAATCAATTGTCTGCGCTATTTCCCCAATCGCGGCTTCCGGGTGTGGGGAGCGCGCACGGCCAGTTCCGATCCCGAGTTTATGTATGTCAATGTGCGGCGATACCTGATCTATCTCGAACACTCCATCGATAACAGTACGCAATGGGCGGTATTCGAGAATAACGGGCCCGCCTTATGGTCCCGGGTGAAGGAAGCCGTTGACTCGTTCCTGTATAACGAATACGCGGAAGGCAACTTACTCGGCGACAGCGCCGCCCAGTCTTACTTCGTGCGTTGCGACCGCACCACCATGACACAGAACGATCTCGACAACGGCCGCATGATCTGCCTGATCGGCGTTGCGGTGCTGAAGCCAGCCGAGTTCGTGATCTTCCGCATTGGCCAGACAACCGCGCTGGCGCAAAGTTAGTCAGTATTCACCGCGTATAGGAGAATCGAAATGCCTCGAACAGCGCCTTATCCGGCATATAACTTTCTTGTCGATGTTAACGGACCCCGCACGCCGACCAAACCATTGGGCGGTTTCTCGGATGTTTCCGGCCTGGAGACGGACGTCCATATCTCCGAATACCGTGACGGCAATGAACCCGAAGCGCACGTGCGCAAGATTCCCGGCTCTCACAAGGTCGGCGACATCACGCTGAAGCGCGGCGTGGTGGATTCGACCGATTTGTGGAAATGGATGACCGATACCCGCACCATCGGCGTCGGCGCGCAGCGCGATGTGGTCATTACCTTGCGCGATGAGTCCGGCAACCCGGTGCAGCAGTGGAAACTGCGCAACGTGGTGCCGATGAAGTACACCGGCCCCGTCCTGGCGGCCAAGGGCGGTGGCGAGGTCGCCATGGAAGAGCTGGTGCTGGCCGCCGAAGGCTACGAGATCGCGCTAGCGTCGGCGTAAACAGCGAGCCATGAGCCGAATCCTGTTCGACTATGCGGGTCCGGTGGCTGAGTCAGACCCCGCACGGAACGACATCGCCTGTTTCGTGGGTTTGGCCCGCGTAACGGGCGCCGCTCTGCCTGCCGCGATTCAGAACTGGCTGCAACTCCATGGTTGGACGAACGGGCCTCTGGCCAGATCCACCGACCCGCCGTTCACAGACATCCCGATACCGCTCGAAAGCTATGCGACCTTCACATCGCTTTTCGATCCCGGCGGATCCACTTTGAGCAATCGGGACGGACTATCTCGCCGCCGCCGTGCGGTCGTTCTTTGCGCAGGGAGGAAGGCGCTGCTACGTCGTGCGCATGGGAGATCCTTTGTTGGCGACGGGGGACAATCCGCAGGCAAAGCTGGCCGCGTTATTGCCTGGCGATCTCTACGCCGCGGACGATCGCCGAAGCTGGCACGGCGTGGGGCACTTGGGTGGGCTACCGGATGTATCGTTCCTGGCGCTACCCGATCTTCCGGCGCTCTCGGCTTCCGCTTTCACACCGGCAGTAGGCGTAGCTCCGTCTACGCCCGCCGGTCCCAGCCAGTTTGTGGAGTGCACTCCACCCGATGCCACGCCCGCTCCGACCCCGCTTTATCCGCTAGCCGCGCCGCGGCTCACGCCGGACGACTACGCCAAGACTTGGGCTCCGAGCGTGCAGACCATTCTCGATTACCTTGCGCAAAACAGTATCCGCGAGATTCAATTCGTAGCTGCCTTTCCCCTGCCCCAGGATCTGGATGCTGCCGCGGCCGCCGAAAACCCTTCGAGCGCCGTCCTCGCGCAGGATGTTCATAGCGTCATCGGCAGCCAGATGCTGGAAAATATTCCGGCCGGATATGACACGCAACCACCCGACGACCCGGGGCTTTCGACCGCCTTTCTGCAGCTTATCGTATCCGTGGCTGAAGACCACGGGCTCTCATGTTCTGAATGAATCACTGGAACCGCCGGACGGCGCATTGGTGGGGCTGCTGGCCCGCAACGCGCTCACGCGTGGAGCCTTTCAGGACGCTACCAAGATCGTGCCGGCGGAAATTTTCGATCTCTGGCCTTCCTTGCCCGCAACAAGAGACCCTGACGCCCGCCGCGCCGCTGGTCTGGGGCGACAACTCGTGGAAGCCGCTCATTACCCGGCTCAGCCTTTTCGGATTCACGCCCGCGGGCCTGCGACTACTCTCCGATGTCACCGCTTATCCCGGCGAAGCTTATCGTCCGGCGCGAGTCCATCGGCTGGTGTCGGTGATTTCGCGAGCGTGCGCGGCAATTGGGTGAACGAATGGTCTTCCGGCAAAACGGTCCGGCCCTCTGGAAAATCGTGGAAACCTCGATGGGAAGATTGCTGACTCAACTCTGGAGGCTGAACGCACTCGATGGAGCTACGGCCAGGACGCCTTTTCGGTCCGTTGCGACGCCAGCACCATGACGCAAAACGATCTGGATAACGGGCGTCTGAAGGCCCAGGTGACATTTACCGCCGCGGCCACCATTGAATTAATCAGCATAACGCTGGCGCTCGAAACCAGCGGGGCCACCTCGCAAGGGATCGCGGTAATGGCGGAGGCAAGCTGATGGCGCCGACTATTCCCCCGATTGTTCCGCTCCACATTTTCCGGTTCAAGGTGGAAGTCACGAACGATTCCCTGTCCGGCGGCCCGCAAGGCAATCCGCACCGAGCTGGCCTTCGCGGAATGCACGGGATTGGAAGCCACCATGGAGCCGAAAAACATTAAGGAGGGAGGCCGCAACTACGGCACGGCGCAACGCGCGGGCGGCGTCACCTTCGCCACGGTCGTGCTGAAGCGAGGCGTTAGCGTGGATCGCGCCTTGTGGCAGATCTTCAACACCATCACCTCGGGAAAATATGCGCCCCGGCTACACGTCAAGATCACGCTGCTCGATGGCGGCATGAAGCCGACGATGGCGTGGCAACTTGACCATGCGATGCCGGTGAAATTCAAGTTTGCGGATTTGAACGCCAAGGGAACCGAAGTCGGAATCGAGGAATTGCACTTCGTCCACGAAGGGCTTTCCGCGGTTTAAAAGAGATTCAGATGAGCCAGCCCAATCCCCCTTCGCAAACCGCTAACGGAATCGTCAAAGCGTCCTTGAAAGCGCTTCCCAATGGCGACCCCATCTGGGTCCATTTCAATCCGTCTTCGCTGGTCTATACCGTGGAAAATGCGAGCCAGCAGCAGAGCAAAGATCCGAAGCGGCGTCAACATGTAGCGTCAGTTCAACGGAAAGTTGACCATGGACCTGCAGTTCGACACTACGGACACTGGGGCCGACGTGCGGATCACCACCAACAAAGTGGCGGCCTTCATGCAATCCTCGGCCGCGGCGAACAAATCGAAAACCAATCCGAGTAATCCCCCCGCGCCTTCCGTTCTCAGCTTCGATTGGGGCGCCTACCATTTCCAGGGATTCATGGAGTCATTCAAGGAGACCATCGATTTCTTCTCCGCCGATGGAATCCCGCTGCGCGCGCTAGTCAGCATCGCGTTGGCGCGTCAGGACGATGTGTTCGATTCGACTGACAAGAACGCGGGCGTGGACAGTAGTCTCGCGCCCGGAAGCGTGGTCGCGACGCCGGCGGGCGGCAACGTAACCGGCCTGGCAAGCCAGGGCGGCGATCCAAATGCGACTCGCGCTCTATCCAGCGCGAATGGAATCGAGAATCCGCGCTTCACCAGCGGAGCGGCCCTGCAAGTGGGAGGCGGAATCCAGTTGAACGCCGCGGTGGGCTTCGTGGCAAGCGCTTCGGCCGGCGGTGGAATCGGGATTTCCGGCGGCGCGGGAGCGGGCCTTTCGGCAGGCGCGGGGGCAGGAATATCGGCGGGCGCCGGCTTCAGTGCGGGGGCATCGGCGAGCGCCGGTGTTTCGGCCGGCGCGGGCTTCGGCGTCGGCGGGAGCGCGTCGGGCGGGGCTGGCATTTCGGCCACAGCGGGCGTTTCCGTGGGTGTGGGTGTGAGCGTCTCCACCAGCGCCGGCGGGCAAGTTGCCTTGGCCCCTGGCGGTGGCGCTCTGTTCGGATCCACCGTGTCGGCGGGCGTGCCCGCGACTGCTCGGAGCTTTTGCGGGCCTGGAAGCGGGCCGCGCCACCATCAGCACGACCGCAAACCTCGACCCGTCTCGTATGCTGCCGGCAACCGTGGGGTCGAATGTTGCGGCGGGCGCTAACGCCAGTTTCGGATTGGGAGGAACTGCCATGGCGGAAACCGGATTTTCCACGGATGTCGGCGCGCAATTTCAGTTTTAACGACCGGCTGACATTCGATGGCGATTAATTCCAGAGGAACGATTTATGTCCGTAACCATTGACGACATGCAAGTGGAAACGCAGGCTCCCGCCGCTGCCTCAGGCGGCCAAAACGCCGGCGCCGCGCCCCAACCGGAAATGAACTTCCACGCTGAACTGGAGAAGCTTCACGAGCGCAAGCTACGATTGCAAGCCGACTAGCCATGCCTGAAACGCCCATCACATCCGAGGCAGTATATAGCGCCATCCCAACGGTGCAGGTCGACGGTCAGTTGAACGACAAAGTCACCGCCCAGTTGCTGGAGATGAAGATGTGCGAACACGAAGCGGGCATGTCCGATCTGACGCTGCGTTTCAGCAATTTCGGCTCATTTTCCGGAGGACTGGCCGACCAGGTTTTTGAAGACGGAACCATTCTGAAGTTGGGCGCCGCCCTCACTGTGTATGCCGGGCTCGTTACTTCCCCAACGGAGATTTTCCGGGGTAAGATCATGGCGCTCGAAGCCGTCTTTCCCGCCAGCGGACCGCCGGAGCTTGTGGTGCTGGCCGAGGATGCCCTGCAAGGCGCGCGCATGAAACGGCGCACCAAGAATTGGGATAACACGTCCCTTTCCACCATCCTCCAGGAAGTGGCGAACGGCCTGGGCCTGACGCCGGTTACCAGCGGTCTTGACGCCACAATCGGCTCCGAACAACAACTGAACGAAAGCGATCTTCACTTCCTGCGCCGCCTGCTGGCGCGATACGACGCGGACCTCCAAGTGGTGGCGGCGGAACTGCACGCCACGCCGCGAAACCAGGCCCAGCGCAACGCGATTCAACTGGACATGTACAGCCAGCTTCACGAAGTTCGCATCCTGGCCGATCTGGCGCACCAGGTTACGCAAGTCACTTCCACCGGTTGGGATTTCAATCAGGGGCAAACCACTTCTGCGACCAGCCAAACCACCTCGCTAGGACCTGGCGCAGGGCAGACCGGCGCGTCCTGGCTTTCGCAGGCGCTGAGCGCGCGGTCAGAGCAGTTGGCGCAATATGCCACGCTGAACCAGGCCGATGCGCAAGCGCTGGTAGACGCTGAATTCGCCCAACGGAGCCGGCAGTTTGTGTTGGCTCGCGGCGTAGCCGAAGGCAACCCGGCGCTCCGGGTGGGCACTTACCTGACTCTCACGGGCCTGGGCCCGCGGTTCTCGAATACGTATTACACAACCGGCACGGTGCACCGCTTCGACACGGCGAAGGGGTATGCGACGGAATTCACGGCGGAATGCGCCTACCTGGGGGCCGCCTCATGAGCATGTTGTTGCGCGATACCGTTGAGAAACTGATGGGGCCGGCGCTCTTTCTGGCCAAGGTGGTCAGCGTGAAAGACCCGCAGAATCGCAACCAGGTTCAGGTGCGTCTCTACAACGCCGATGGCATCGCCGATCAGGATGGGCCGGTTTGGGCGCGCGTAGCAGTGCCCTTCGCGGGCGGCAACCGGGGCGCGTTCTTCATTCCGGATGTGGGCGATGAAGTGGTGGTATCGTTTCTCGCCGGCGACCCCCGCGGGGCGATTGTGATCGGCAGCCTGTGGAACGGGCACGATACCGCGCCCGAAACCATGGGCGGATCGGGCCAGAGCGTGGACCGGTGGACCTTCACAGGGAAAGCGGGGACGCGCATCGCGATCGTGGAACAACCGGCCAGCAGCGCCACTATCTCATTCACCACGCCTGGTGGCCTCACCGGAACCCTCACCGATCAGGACGGCTCGATTGAATTCAGCGACAGCGCGCAAACGTCGGTGCGGATCGATTCGAGCGGAGTCACTATTAGCGCTCCGACTGCTCAGGTGCAGATTACCGCCGCCAGCGAGGTTACGGTGACTGCCCCGTCGGTTTCCGTCAACGCCGCGATGAGTACGTTCGCCGGCGTGGTGCAATGCCAAACGTTGATCGCCACCACCGTGGATTCGGCTACTTATACGCCGGGAGCGGGCAACGTATGGTGAAACACGACATCCTGGTGCAGGGCGTCCCGCTCAGCGGGGTTCCGCAGACCAAGCCGATCGTGCTGCAAATGAATCGGGAGGATTTCCCGAACGCGTTTCTGCGCGACTTGAGCGCCTTGGGAAAAACGCCGCTTTCCAGCACGCAGACGGTGATGACCGCTCCCTCGATTGCGGCCACTCTTTATCAACCGGTGACGCGCGTAGCGCACGTTGCACTGGCGGAGTTGTCCTGCCAGAGCGTGGGCTATCCGCGGGTGGACCCAACGCGCGTGATCTCAGCCGGCCTGGTGATTCGCCGCATACCGCGCACCGGCGGCGTGAGCGAACTTTCCAAGCCGCCGGCTTCTGCGTGGGCGTGGATGAAGAACGCCAATGGACAGTTCGCCTGGGTGCAGCGCGACCCCAGTCTGGCGGACTGCGATCCAGACCCCACGCGGCGCCCGCAGCTTCAATCGGGGCGGCCGGATCTCGATCAATTGCTGGCGGCCCAGACCCTCTCGTCGGCCCTGACTGAGGTCACCACGCCGGCATTCGTGGCCGCACCCGACGTCTGCAAAGCCGCCGGGCGTACGTTGGTCTATGCGCTGATTCCCACGGCGAGCAGCGAATCCAGCACCATGCAGGCGCCTTCCGTGCCGGCGCTCGACAGCGGCAATCTGCTCAAGATTCTGCCCACGCTATTAAAAAGCGGAAAGCACAACTTCCCTCAAGCCGACCAATCGGTGACGGTTCAATACATGTCCGACGATTGGGTAAAGGCGAACAGCAAGGCCGACTTCCTGTGCTTCTCCGCGACTCTCCGCCTGCTGTATAGCTCATTCGGCGCCTTTGACGGCTCGCCCGCGGCCAACGCGTTGCTGAATATCCTGAACCGGCGCAGCGTTACGAAACAAAGCGGCTCCGGATACGTGCAGCAGCCCATCGGCAAGTTCTTCCAGGAGGCCGCCACCGCGCTGATCGAGTACGATCCGAACGCGGATCCACCCGTTGCGGCACCTTCTCCCCTGCAAATGCCGCACAGTTGGGAGTTCTTCACCAATGCCGATGAAGACGATCTGCTGACTGCGATGAAGTCTCTTCTGCAAGCGCGCAGCGTGGCATCCATGCCGCCGCAGGGCCGATTCCAGGACGCTACCCGGCTTTACCGGTTGCGGCTCTTCTTCCGCATCAAAGGCGAAAGCCCCACATGTCCGCCCGAGCTGGTGTGGAGCTGTTACAGCGATCCGGTCCGTATTGCTGCATGGTACGAGAGCAGCGGCCGGCCGAGTGCGCCCGTTCCTTTGCCAGATCCCTTCGACCAGAACGTCTTGAAGAGCGCAAAGCCGACCGCCTCTTTTTCCGTGCCGCCCAGCTTGATGAACGCGATTCAGGGCGCCAGCCTTACGGGGTTATCGAGCGGCACAGCCCCGGCGCCGGGAGGCGGCATCAGCTTGAACTGGATTTGCGGCTTTAGCATTCCGCTGATCACGATTTGCGCGTTCTTTGTGCTCAACATTTTTCTTTCGCTGCTCAATATCGTTTTTTTCTGGATGGCGTTTATCAAGATTTGTATTCCATTTCCGATTCCGGCGCCGAGCGCATCGCCCACAGAGGACTAATGGCTGCGAGCAATTATAAAGATCCGATCTCCTGGCCGTTCCTGCCAATCCCGCAAGCTAACGGCCAGCTTAGTTACAACACGCTGGAACAGAGCGTGCGCGATTCCATTCGCATCATCCTGACTACGCGCCCCGGCGAGCAGCTCATGCAGCCGTTATTCGGCGCCGGGCTACAGAACTTTCTGGACGAGGGCAACACGGTGGCCATTCGCCGTCAGATTCAAACGGCCATCATGAACGGCCTGCAAACCTACGAAGCGCGAATCGCCGTGGATAACGTGGAGGTGGACACGGTCCCCGAGGCGCCCTCGCAGATCCACGTTCAGATTTTCTACCGTTTGCTGCGCACCAACGCGCCCCAGCAAATCGGCGTGACGATGCAAGGCGGATAGAACAGTGCCCCTGATACCACCAGCTCTCGACGACCGATCTTACAGTGACCTGGTACAGGACATGCTGGTCAGCATTCCGGCCCATACGCCGGAGTGGACCATCCAGCAGCCTGGGGACCCGGGCCGGACTCTCATCGAGCTTTTCGCCTGGCTTGCCGATTCCATTCTGTACCGCGCCAATCTGATCCCCGAGAGACAGCGGCTAGCTTTTCTCAAGCTGCTTGGAATGCCTCTGCAACCCGCCGCGGCGGCCAACGGAATTCTTTCGATCTTTTCGGACCCGTCGAGCACCACGGCAGTTACGCTGGCCGCGGGCGCGTCGATTCCCGGTCCGCCGGCTTTCGAAACGCTGACCGAACTCGACGTGCTGCCCGTGACCGCGCGGGCCTATATTAAGTTGCCGCTCACCAGCGCGCAGCAGGCCACAGCCATGCCATTGCTGCAAGGCTTGATGTCTCTCTACAATCTCGCCAACGTTCCCGCCGGCTATACCACCACGCCGGTCTTCGCCAATAACATGGCGGACCCGAACGGAGTGGATATCTTTGGCGGCACGATCGATCAATGCCTCTGGATCGCATTGCTGGCGCCGCAGCCTGCGAACGCCGCCGATATCCTTACGACGCTAGGCGACGGCCAGCGCATCCTTAGTCTCGGGCTGGCGCCGGCCTCGGGAGCATCCGATCCGTTCGCCGGTCTCGGACCCCGCAGCGCCGTTCCGGTAACCTGGCAGATCAGTGGAAGCTCTCCGGCCGGACAGCCGCTCGTCTACTATCCCCTGAGCGTCGCCAGCGACACGACGAACGGTCTCACCAATGCCGGCGTGGTGCAACTTCTCTTGCCGCAATCCTTGGATATCGGCGCGCCCGCCAACGATGCGCGCAGCGATATCCAGGCGGGCGTTGGTCCGAAACCGCCTCGCATTGACGATCCCAATATCGACAGCATGCTGCTGACCTGGATTCGTATCAATGTGCAGAGCCCTCTGACACTGGGCTGGGCGGGCATCAATGCAGTCCAGATCGACCAGCGGAAAACTTACAACTACGTTGCCGCCGGAGTGAGTGACGGTTCGGCCAATCAGCAGTTCGCGCTGGCGCAAACGCAGATCGACCCGGCTACGTTTCAACTCGATGTGGACATGCCGGGCCTGGGCTATCAACTTTGGAACGCGGTGGACGATCTCGCCGTATTGCAAGGCCCGGTGCCGGCGTATGTGCTCGACCCCGAAGCGGGAACGGTGACGTTCGGCAACCAGATGCAGGGCCTGATTCCGGCCGCCGGCCGCCGGGTTCGCGCGCGCCTGATGCGTGCGGGCGGAGGCGCGGCGGGGAATGTGCCCGCGGGCTCCCTTGCTGCGATCACGGCGTCGGATGTTTCCGGCAACGCGGTCAAGGGGCTCACAGTACAGCAGCCTATCGACACTACCGGCGGCGCCGACGCGGAAACGCTCGACCAGGCGGAACAGCGTATCCCTTCCACGCTGCGGCACCAGCAGCGCGCAGTCACCGCTGACGACTACAAAAACCTGGTGCAAGAGATGCCGGGCGCCGGCGCGGCGCGGGTGGAGGTGCTGCCCCTATTCAAACCGCAAACCCGCGATACCGACGTTCCAGGGGTGGTTTCGGTGATGGTCATTCCGCCCAAAGGCAGCTTCCAGCCGCCGTGTCCACGCGCCGGGCGCCCGCTGCTCGAGAGCGTCTACGCCTATCTCAATCCCAAAACCCCGGTGGCTGCCGAAATGTATGTGATCGGAACCGAATACGTGGGGCTCGGATTGAGCGTAGCCGTGGAGGTGCGCAGCGGATTCGGTCTGCTGCAGGTGGCGCAGCAGGTGGAACTGGCGCTGCGAACCTATCTGTGGCCGGCGCCGCCGGGCGGCGCCAGCGCGCAGGGTTGGCCTCTTGGCCGCACGGTACGCAGCCTCGAACTGGAAGTGATCGTCAGCCAGGTGGGCGGCGTAGTAGAGGTCAACGGACTGCTTCTGTTCCTGCCCCAAAGCGGAGGAGGTTACCAGCAGATTCCGGTGAATAGCAGCGGCGCGGCGGAACTCGCGCTCGAAAGCTGGCAGTTGCCCGAGCTGCTGCAAGTTTTAGTGACGCCGGGAACCGACGGCTCCGGCGTTGCGCCGGGGGCTCTGACTCCCGAAGCGCAAACGGACAATACGGTCGCTGTGCCGATTGTCCCGTCGGTGTGTTGAGCGAAACGCAATGGATGCCAACGGCCTCAATTTCTGGATGCTGAGCCAACAGCAGGATTGGCGCTTGCCCCCGCCGCCCCCTGCGGGCGCCTCCGCCGCGGCTGCGAACCTGTCTTCGCTCGAATCCAGCGTGGGGGTCGACGATACGCAGATCGTTCTGCTGACGCCTTTGCCCGGTGGCGCTCCCGCATTCGTCTCGATCGATTCCGAAATCATGACCGTCGCCGGCGTGGACGCCACCGGTTTGCAGCTCGGCGTGACTCGCGGCGCCCAGGGCACGGCGGCGGCGAACCATCCGCCCGGCGCGCTGGTGCTGGGACCGGTGGGAATTCTCGAGGCCGGCGCCGCCAAGACCGATACGCAGCTGACGATCGCCATGGCGTCGCATCCGCCAACCACTGCGGCAGGAACCACGCCGCCGGGAACCACTCCAGCAGTCACTACCACGCCTGCGCCGCTGCAGCCGCCGGGCCTGACTCCTGGCGTTTTTCTGAAAATCGGCGCCGAGGTCCTGTCTGTTACCAACGTCGACTGGACGGGCATGCGGATTACCGTAACCCGCGGCGCTCTCGGCAGCGCGCCGGCCGCGTACTCCGCCGGAACTCCACTGTTTTCGCCCATCGCTTCCAACACCTTGTATTTTTGCAAGGACAGCAACCGGCTGCGATTGCTGAGCATGCGCCTGGGCAATCCGCCGGTGGAATCTTTTTCGACCGCCAGCAATCTGGTTGAGACCGTGCCGATGACTCAGGATGGGTTCGGCAATTACGCGCGCTGGGATGTCGCCAGCCGGCAGGTGATGGCCGGAGGCAGCGGCCCCGGCGAAGTATCCATTTATAGCGCCCCGGCAGGCCAGACAGTTACCGATCTGACGATGGGCTTTGACGGCATCCTCTACATCGCGGTCGGAGGGACCCTCGCGATGGTAGACCGGCGCGGCCGGTGGGCGGACTTCACGCTCACCGTTCCCGGCTTCAATTTCTGGCGCCTCGCGTCTCTTCCGGATGGCGGCGTGCTCGCGCTCGACCGCACCAAACCGCAACTCGGCACGGTCACTGGGGCGCCGCTGCAGACAGGCCCCGTCGATATCCCCGACCCAGGGATTCTGCGCTCCTGCCAGCAGAACCCCAATCCTCCGGCGATGTCGGCGACGTATCCGTTGCCTTCCGCGGAAACGTTCGTCGGCTTCACTTCCGTGGGCTCTACGTCGGGGGCACAGCAGTTTGCATTGCTTTCGTGGGCTGCATTTTCAGCTTCCAACAAGGCCTCCTATCTGCGGCTGTTCGACTTCAATGCCGGCCTGGAAAATCCGTGGCAACTGGGCGGCATCCTGTGGCCTTACGGAGTCGCGTGGCTCGCCGATCTGCAACTGGCGGTGCTCGCCACGGGCTTGAATGAAGCGCTGGTGTTCGATCTGTCGGAGCCCGGCCCGCTGGTTCCGGCAGGCGATACATACGTACTGACCGGAAGCAATAAAGGGCCGTTCGCGCACAGCCAGAGTTCGCCACCCTACTATGCGGATGGAACGCAATTGCGCCCGCTGCTGCCGCTTTCGCTGAATTCGCTGGCGGGCTTCGGCTCGACCGATCCTGTGTCGCCGAGCATCGTGGATAGCGGCGCCACTCAGGCGATCTGGCACCGCGTATATCTCGAAGCTGTGCTGCCTGCCCGCTGCTCTGTCGTGGTGTGGCTGACTGCGGCCGACCAACCTGCGGGCATTACCGCTCCCACCGCGGCCTGGTATCCCCACGCATTCGGCGATGCCGACATGTCCGTGCTGCCGAACCAGACTCCGCAAGGCATATGGCTGTCGATTCCGTCCGAAGTGCCGTTCGCACAGCCGCTCCTGGGGGATGCGCCGGTGAAGAATCGGCAAGGTCTGTTCATGGCCCTGGTTCAGCGAACCGGCGTTGCGGTCCGCAATCTGCGTGGCCGCTTCCTGGGAATTCGCGTGGAACTACAGGGGGACCGCCGGACTACGCCAGAGATCGCAGCGTTGCGCGTCTGGGGCCCGCGTTTTTCTTACGTCAGCAACTATCTGCCCGAACTCTACCGCGAAAACAAGTTCAGCCCCGATGCCGACCAACCGGGCCCCAGTACCCGGCGCGATTTTTTTGAGCGCTTCGTCAATATTTTCGAAGCGCAACTGACGCGCATCGAAGACCGCGTGGCGAATTCCTATCTGCTCACGCGTCCGGAAACCGCGCCGGATGCGGCGCTCGATTGGCTGGGCGGCTGGGTCGGATTGAACCCCACAGGCTATCCGCCGGACCGGCGCCGTGCGCGGCTGTTAGCGGCGTCCAGCCTGCACAATGAGCGCGGCACCGTGGCGGGAGTTACGCAAGCGCTGGATATCGCCACCAACGGCCTCTGCACGCGCGGAGCGGTCATCGTGATTGAAGATTTCCGGCTGCGCCACATCTTCGCGACTATTCTGGGCGCCAATCTCTCCGCCCAAAGCGACCCTCTGTTGCCTGGGTTTTCCGGCAGCGGCAACTCGTTTGTGGGCGACACGCTCTTCCTGGGAAACCCGCGCGATCAGGCGGAGGTGCTGGCGCTGTTTTCGAGCGACCTGCCGGAAAGCAACGCCGAGCAGAGCCAGGTGCAGCAGTTCTACGACAGCCTGGCGAATCGCATGACTATCTTTATCCATAACCAGGTGGAAAGCGTCGACATCAACCTGGTTCAGAAAATTGTGCAGCACGAGAAACCCGCGCACGTTGCGGCGGCCATTCGCATCGCGACGCAACCGTTTATGGTGGGGCTCGCCGCACTATTGGGGGTTGACAGCTACCTCGCGCCCACGCCCCCGCGCGATCCGGTGGTTTTGGGTACGAGCCAGATCGGCCGTTACAACATGGTGATCCAAGCTCCCAGCCTCGACCCACGAATGGAGACCTGACGAAATGGCAACCACCACCGACAGCCTCAATCCTCCGCCCGCGCCGCAGCGCGTCTACTATTCCACTGGCCGGATGCTGGGAGTCGAAGATTTCCAGGCGGACCAGGATTACCACCGCGGCCGTCTGGCGCGCGTGCTGATCCAACTCTATGGGACCGGGACCGTATCGGGTCTGTTTGTGCAAACCGACAAGAACCCGGACGTCAAGAGCCTGGAAATTCAAGTCACTCCGGGAATGGCGATCGATCGCGTGGGCCGCATTATCGAGGCGCCGCGCCTGGTCTGCATTGGCGTCTACAACTGGCTGACGCAGCAGATGCAGTCATGGCAATCTCAGTTGACCAACCCGATACCCGGACAGCCTGCTCTGCCCGACCCCAACACGGCGATCCACGATGGCGCGCATCTGATGGTCGATGTGTTCGCGACCTTCGTGCCCTGTACGCGCGGTCTTACGCCAAGCTTTGCATCGGAAGACGATTACGACGCAACCGACGCTTTTTCCGCCAACCGGTGGCTTGACTCGTTTGCCATGCAACTGGTTCTGCGCACGGATCCCACGCCGCTGACGCCCGCCGATCCATGGAAAACCAGCGGCGCCCTGCCGGTCGCCGGCTCCGGGCTCGCCGCGCCGATTACGGCGAATCTACAGAACCTCATTCTTGGGGCCACGGCGGGGCCGGCTGTGATGCCTGTGGAGTATCCGGCAGGCTTCGACGCGACTTCGGTGTTTCTCGCCCGCATCCTGATCGCCGCAGCCGCGGGAGCGGCGGGACAGCCTCCCACATTCGACCTGACGCAAATCACGATCGACAATAACTCGCGGTTGTTCCTGTATCCGGCGCCCCTGGTGGCCCGCCTGGGCGGGCTGAGCTCGGGAGCGGAGACTTAGGAGACAGGTATGCCGAATTACGCCGGGGGCAGCACGCGAGTAGTTCTGATGCAGCCGGACCTGACCTCGTTCCAGGCCAACGGTTCGGTGGTATTGGATAGCCGCCGCACGCGGCCGCTGTGGTTCGATGGCCGCTTCCTGGCGGCCCGCGATCTGGAGCGCGAACAGAACTACTTCCTGCAGAGAGAGGCTGACCTTGGCCAAGCGCCGGGCTTCGGCGTTCTGCACGGGCTGATGGTCGACCAGAAATCCTCCACCGGACAAACCGCCCCCGCCGGCACGATTATCATTCATGCCGGCGAGGGAATCACGCCCGCCGGCGAAATGGTGCGAGTCACCAGCGATCTGACAGTCCAGCTCTCCGCTCTCGCCGAATCGCAGACCCTGGATGCGCAGTTGGGCCTTTCGGTCGCTCCTCCACAATCGCCGCAACAACGCACTGGGCTGTATGTCATCGCGCTCCAGCCGCTGGAATACACGGCAAACCCCATTAGCGCTTACCCCACCACTGTTCAGGGCAAGCGCAGCACCCATCCCGGCGACATTGTGGAGGCTACGGCAGTCACGCTAGCGTCCTATCCCAATCCGCCCAGTCAGTACGGCGCGGCTTTGCAGCAGGCGGCGCTCGCGCGGCAGATTTTCGTCAGCGGAACCGCGGCCGCCCTTCCGGATTCCTTACTGCCCTTGGCCGTGGTCAGCTTGCAGCAAGGCGCCATCAGCTGGATCGATCCCTATCTGGTGAGACGAGACACGGGCACGCAATATGCCGGCGTGAACTTTGGATTGACCGATCCCGCCACCCAACAGGCCTATCTGCTGCAGTATGATGCGCAGTTGCAGGCCGCGGTGGCGACTCGCCTCGCCAGCGGACTGAAGGCGAATTTCGCAGCGAGCGATTACTTTCAGGCTCTGCCGCCGGTCGGCCGCTTCCCGATCGACGCCATCAATACCAGCGCCTTCTCCCAGGTTTTCTTTCCGCAGGAAATGGATGTCCGTCTCACCATCATTCCTTCGGACGAATTACCCGCGCTTCTGCAGGATGGCATGTCGCTTCCGCCCATCGATTTGACGCTGCCGGACAGCTCATACGAAAGCCTGGCGGTGTTTGCGTTCATTCCCGTACCGGTGGACAACTTCGCGGCTCTAAAAAGTTCGCTGCCGGCTACGCCACTGAACCCCACGCTGCCGCAGGTGCTCGCCAACCGCTCGCCCATTCAGTTACTTCAGCTCTATCAAGGCGCGGCGATCATCGCGCCGCCGCTTCCCGTAGCCGACAGCGCCTGGGCCAAGGCCATCGGCGGTCAGCAGTATGGCTTCTACTTGCGGCGTCGCAGCGATCCGTCTTTCGTCCCGTTCACCACTCCTTCGGGCGTATTGCTGGTTTCTTCGCAGAACCCCTCAACATTCGGTCAATCGGTGACTTTCACCGCGATGATCTCGCCGGGTTCCGCGGTCGGCAGCGTACAGTTTTTCGATGGCGCAACGGCATTGGGCACAGTAATAGTCAGCGGGGGAATGGCGGCGCTGGCGCTCTCTTCCCTGACCGTGGGCAATCACCCCATCACCGCGGTCTTTGGCGGCGATGCGACCAATGCCGGAAGCACGTCCGACGTCTTGACGCAGGCGGTTACCAAGACGGCGTCGATCACGACGGTCAGCTCGTCGGTCAACCCCTCGACCATCGGACAGCCGGTCACGTTCACCGCGAATGTCTCACCCTCTTCCGCCACCGGCAACGTGCAGTTTCTGGACGGCGCAACCGTGCTGGGGACGGTGACGCTGAGCGGCGGAGTAGCCGCGCTTCCCGCCCTCTCTTCGCTTGCGCTGGGAGCGCATTCCATCACCGCGGTCTATAGCGGCGATAACAACCTGGCGGCGAGCACTTCCGCGGTGTTGACGCAAACGGTCGCCAAGGTGGTTTCGACTACAAGCGTGAGCTCCTCGTTGAACCCATCGACGTTAGGGCAGCCCGTCGTCCTCACGGCGAAGGTTTCGCCGAGCTCCGCGACCGGCAGCGTACAATTTCGCGATGGCGCGACGGTTCTGGGAACCGCGCCGCTCAACAGCGGCGTAGCGACGCTTCCGGCGCTTTCCTCCTTCACGGTGGGAAATCACGGCATCACCGCAGTCTATAGCGGCGACGGCAATACGGCGGCGAGCACCTCGCCATCGTTGACGCAAACCGTCTCCAGGACAATTTCCAGCGTGGCGCTGAGTTCCTCCGTCAACCCATCCACGTTCGGCCAAACAGTCACGTTCACCGCCAACGTTTCGCCCGCCTCCGCCACGGGTAGCGTACAGTTCGTCGACGGTGCGGGCGGGCTCGGAACCGCGATCCTGACCGGAGGGGTGGCGACGCTCTCGACGCCCGCGCTGGCGGTGGGCAGTCATTCCATCACCGCCGTCTATAGCGGCGATGGCAACGATGCGCCAAGCATATCGGCGGTTCTCACGCAGGTAGTGAATAAGACGGCCTCGGGCGTGGCCTTGAGCTCGTCGGCCAACCCATCGGCCTTCGGACAGTCCGTTACCTTCACCGCCAAGCTCACCCCCACATCCGCGACCGGAAGCGTGCAGTTCCTGGACGGCGCAACGGTTCTCGGCACGGGAACGGTCTCGGGTGGCGTAGCCGTGGTGACGACCGCCGCTCTGGCGGTGGGCTCGCATCCCATCACTGCCGCGTATGGCGGCGACGCGAACAATGCCGCCGGCGTCTCGGCCGTTCTAACGCAGACGGTCAACCAATCGGCGTCAACCGTCACGTTGACGACCTCGGCAAACCCATCGGCCTTCGGCCAGCCGGTTTCCTTCACCGCGCGCGTTTCGCCGAGTTCGGCCACGGGCTCCGTCGAATTCTTGGATGGCACAACCGCTCTCGGTACTGTGACCATGAGCGGCGGGGCGGCCACTTTGGCGGTTTCCTCGCTCTCGGTGGGCACGCACTCCATCACGGCTGCCTATAACGGCGATGGCAACAATGCGGCGAGCATTTCCCCCGTTCTCACGCAGACCGTCACCAAGACGGCTTCCAGCGTGACGATTAACTCATCGGTAAATCCCTCCACCTTCGGGCAAGCCGTTACGTTCACGGCCGGGACGACGCCGTCTTCCGCCACCGGCAGCGTCCAATTTCTGGATGGCGCAACATCTCTCGGTACGGGAGCGCTCAGCGGCGGCGCGGCGTCGCTATCGGTCTCGTCGCTTTCCGTGGGCGCGCATTCCATCACCGCTGCATATGGCGGCGATGGTAACGATGCGGCGAGCACATCGCCCGTGCTGACTCAAAATGTCTCCAAAGCAGTCGCGGGCGTGACGCTGAGCTCTTCGGCAAACCCATCCACCTTGGGACAAATCGTGACGTTCACGGCGAAGCTTTCGCCTGCTACCGCTACCGGCAGCGTACAGTTTCTCGATGGCGCAACCGCGCTCGGCACGGGCACGGTCAGCGGCGGCGCCGCCACCCTGGCGGTCTCCTCGCTGGCGGTGGGTACTCATTCCATCACCGCGGCTTATGGCGGCGACGCCAATAACGCTGCGAGCACGTCCGCGGTGTTGACGCAAACCGTCAATAAGGCAACGTCCGGCGTAGCGGTAAGCTCTTCGGCGAACCCTTCGTCTTTCGGCCAGACCGTTACGTTCACGGCTACTGTCACTCCGTCTACCGCCTCCGGTTCCGTACAGTTCCTGGATGGGGCCACGGTATTGGGCACAGGCGCGGTAAGCGGTGGGGTTGCGACCCTCGGAGCGTCATCGCTGGCCGTCGGCACGCATTCCATCACGGCTGCCTATAGCGGCGATGGCAACAACGCCGCCGCCACTTCCGCTGTCTTGACGCAGACGGTCACCAAGACAAGCGCGACCGTCAGCGTCACTTCATCGCTGAATCCCGCCGGCGTCGGCCAGGCGATTACCTTTACCGCGCGCCTCTCTTCCACGTCCGCCACTGGCTCGATCGAATTTCTGGATGGCTCGGCGGCTTTGAGCACGGTAACGGTCAGCGCGGGCGTGGCTACGTTCTCCACTTCCACTCTTACGATTGGCACTCACTCGATCGTTGTGGCCTACGGCGGCGATGGAAATTTCGTGGCTAGCGACTCCGCGGTATTGGCGCAGGTCGTCAACAAGGGTGGCACGAGTGCGGCGCTGACCTCGTCGCTCAACCCGTCGGCCTTCGGCGCGAACGTCACATTTACGGCGAAGGTGAACCCCGCGGCCGCTACCGGCGCCGTGCAGTTCCTGGATGGCGCCACGGCTCTGGGCAGCGGAACGCTCAGCGGCGGGTCGGCGTCGCTCATAGTGTCCTCTCTCGCAGTGGGCGCGCATTCCGTCGTCGGCGCATATGGCGGCGACGCCAACAATGCGGCCTGCAATTCCCCCGCCTTGACGCAAACCGTCACGAAGGCAGAGTCCGGAGTGACGCTGACCACTTCCAACAGTCAGGCGATTTTCGGACAGACGGTCACTTTCACAGCCAAAGTGACTCCCACCGCGGCCACCGGCAGCGTGCAGTTCCTGGATGGCGCAACCGTGCTCGGAACCGGCGCAGTCAGCGGCGGCGCCGCGACGCTGGCAACATCCTCTTTGGCCGTGGGCCAGCACTCCATCACGGCCGTATATAGCGGCGATGGCAACGATGCCGGCAGCACCTCCACGGTCCTGTCGCAGTTTATTGTCAAGGCCGGCTCGAGCGTGACTATAACCTCTTCGCTCAATCCCTCGGCTTTGGCGCAGGCTGTCACCTTTACGGCGAAGGTCGCTTCGACTTCGGGCACGGGAACGGTGCAATTCCTGGATGGCGCAACAGTGCTCGGAACAGGAACCCTGAGCGGCGGGGCCGCGACGTTTTCTGTCTCCTCCCTGACGGCCGGCGCGCACTCCATCACGGCGGTCTACAGCGGCGACGCGAACAACGGGGGCAGCACTTCAGCGGTACTGACTCAGACCGTGAACAAAGGCGCTTCCAGCGTGACGGTCGCCTCTTCGGCAAATCCATCCTCCGTGGGCCAATCGGTCACATTCACTGCCACTCTCACGCCCAGTTCCGCCACCGGCAGCGTGCAATTTTTAGATGGTACGGCTCCCCTTGGCTCGGCGACGGTGAGCGGTGGGAAGGCGGCGTTGCCGGTCTCCACGCTGACCGCGGGCACGCACTCCATCACCGCGGTCTACAGCGGCGACGCGAACAACGGGGGCAGCACGTCCCCCGTCTTGACGCAGACAGTCAACAAGGGCGCGTCGAGCGTGGTTTTGAGCTCTTCGGTAAACCCATCGACGGTAGGACAATCCGTGACCTTCACGGCGAAAGTGACTCCCGCCACCGCGACCGGGAGCATGCAGTTCCTGGATGGCACGAAGCTTCTCGGCACGGTGCAAATCAGCGCCGGGGCGGCGGCGTTTACCGTAAGTCCGACGGTGCCCTTCGCGATCGGAACCCACCCGATGACCGCGGTCTACAGCGGCGATGGAAACAACGCGGGCAGCACATCCCCAGTGCTAACACAGACCGTTAACAAGGTGTCCTCCAGCATCTCGCTGACGTCTTCGCTGAATCCGTCTACGACGTCGCAGGCGGTGATTTTCACGGCCAGAGTCACACCCAGTACGGCCACTGGCGCCGTCTCGTTCCTGGATGGCCTCACTCCCTTGGGTTCGCCGACGTTGAACGGGGGCGTGGCGTCGGTGTCTGTGACGCCATCGTCGACCGCCGCGGGCGAGTGGACCGCCGGCCTGCACATTATTACAGCCATCTACGCGGGCGACGCCAACACTGCAGCGCCCTTGCCCGCCTTGTTGACCCAGACTGTCAATTCTCCGGTTGTCATTCAATGAGCCATCAGTATGCGCGGATTTCTATCTTCGACGATGCGCCGGCGGCCGTACACGGACGCGTTTCAAGGGGAGTGAGTCATGTCTAGTTCCATGCAAATCGCGCTGCGCCTCAAGATCCCGTCAAAGCCGGCGGCCAACGCCTCAGCGGTGCAGGGCGGCAGCCAGACGCGGCCTCTGTGGTTCGACGGCCGCTTCCTCGCTGCGCGCGATCTGGAGCGCGAGCAAATCTATTTCCTCCGAAGGCAGGCGGAGATGGGCCGGGCCGGCGGCTTCGGCGTGGTTCACGGGCTCATGGTGAGCCAGGGCGCCGCCAGCGGATCGCCTAACCCCGAAACTATCGTGATCCAGGCAGGGAACGGCATCACTCCCTCCGGAGCCTTGGTCATGATTCCCACCGACCTGACGATTCAACTGTCGGATCTTCCCGACGAGCAAGATCTGGATGAGCAGTTCGGTCTTTCGGCTACGCCACAGCAGCCCGCGCGAACCCGCACCGGGCTGTACGTGATCGCGCTCCGGCCGGTGCAGTTCACGGCCAACCCCATCAGCGCCTACCCAGCGAGCATTCAAAGCCCACGGGTGGCCCATGACGGCGACGTAGTGGAGGCCACGGCCGTGTCGCTCGTGCCCTATACCAATCCAGTGAATAACTACGACGCGTCCCTGCAGCAGGCGGCGGTCGCGCGCCAGATCTTTGTCGCGGGCGATACAGGCACGCTCTCTGACTCCTTGCTGCCGCTGGCGATGATCAGCATCGACCGCGATGAGATTCAATGGGTTGACCCTTATCTGGTGAGGCGCGATAGCGGCCCGTTGTATGACAGCGTGCGCCTCGGGTTGTCCGATCCGGCGGCCCAGCAGGCGTTTCTCATGCAATACGACGCGCAGTTGCAATCCGTGGTCGCCGCGCGTACGAACGGAAACTTCTCCGCCACGGATTATTTTCAGGCGCTGCCGCCGGCGGGCCGCTTCCCGTTCGATGCCATCGATACCGGCAACTTCTCGCAGATATTTTTCCCGCAACAAATGAATGTTCAGCTGAGCGTCATTCCCGCCGACGAACTTCCCGCGCTGATTCAGGAAAGCATGTCTCTGCCGCCTATCGATCTCACGCTGGCCGCGGACGTTTACGCCAACCTCTCGGCCTTTGTGTTATTCCCCGTGCCTCGCAACAATTTTGCAGCGCTTGCCGCCTCGTTGCCTCAGATGCCGCTGAACCCCGCGCTGCCGCAGGTTCCCGTGAACCGTCAACCTCTGCAACTGCTGCAGCTCTTTCAAAGCCGGCTCAAGCTTGCGCCGCCGCCACCCGTTTCCAGCGGCGCCTGGGGGACTGCCCTGCAAGGTCAGACATACGGTTTTTATGTGCTCCGGCGAAGCGAGCCGGTCTTTGTCGATTTCACGACCCCGGCGCCCATCGCCACCACCACGCCCGCTCCAACCACGACGCCGTCGCCGACAACAACCGCGAAACAGTGAGTCATCATCATGAGCGTAACTCCCATCCAAGACGCGCTACCGGGCGAAGATCTCATCGGCATCGAACCCGAACTGCTGCAACAGGTCGATCCGGGGTGGCTGCACCGCCTCTCTTTGTTTACCGGCCGCACCCTCACCGCAACCGCCCTGCAGAGCGAGCAGACCTATCGCGCGGGCCGCTTGGCCATCCTGGGGCAGTGCGTAACACAGGGCACGGTAAAAGGCTTGGAGCTTTCGGCCGATCTAACCGCCGCGGACCCGACGTTGCAAGTGACGCCTGGATACGGTATCTCAGCCACCGGTGAGGATGTCGCGCTCACGCGTACGCTGCGCACCACGCTCGGCTCGCTTCAGGTTGTCGATCCGCAGACCGGCGCGGTGATCTCCGCGTTTACGGACTACGTCAAGAACGCAAGCAATACCAACTATGCCGGCGTGCTGCTGTTGCAACCCATCACCGGACAGGTGAGCGGCGCCAGCATCGATACCGGTTCGTTGCCGTTGATCGTTTCGGGCAACCTGGATGCTTCCTGCGATCAGGACCCGGATGAGTACGCTTTCGAAGACTGGCAGATTGTGGATGGCGTGCGCCTGGTGCTGGTAGCGTGGCCCGCGAGCCCTGCGAGCTTGGCATTGCCTTCTCCCGCGCCCGCGGTGAGTTGGAGAAACCGGCTCGCTTACGCCGTATTCAATGCGGAAATGGCGCTGCAGCGGGATGACCGGCTGCCCTGGGAAACGCTCGGCGTGCCGGTGGCGCTGGTGGGATTCGACAGTACATGGAAGGCGCAGTTCGTAGACCGCTCGGCGGTCGTCCGCGCCGGCGGCTTGCCGCGCACGCGCTACGTGTTGCCCGCACAACCCACGGTCGCCAGCACGCCCCTGATGGTTCAGCCCGCCCTCGCGCAGGCCCGCGTCTCTCAGTTCGCGGAACAAATTAGCGCCTTGCCCGCTCTCACCAACGTGGTTCCGGCCTTCGCATTCCTGCCGCCCTGCGGCGTGCTGCCGGCCGCGGCCATGGACTTCGTGCATCAGGAAGGCCTCTGGTTCCCGCCCAACTGGACACTCACTGTAGGACCGGTGCATCAGGAAGAGGTCGAAACCGCGCTGCTTAGCGGCATGACGGCCCTGCCGCTCGATGTGACCCAGAATGAATCGGTGGAAGTTCTGGTGCCGCTGCCCGATGCCGTGTACGATCCTGACATCCTGATTCGTGAAACTGTCGATCCTGCATTTCAGAGCGCGGTCGACAGCGCTAACGTCGAACTCGCCGGCGATCTGCAACATCGCAAAGCCATCCAGCAGGAAGCCAACGCTCTTTCGCAAGTTCTTACGGGTGCTCCCACAGCGCCGCTCTACAACCTGGACGCTGGGCTAACGCCCGCGGAAATCGCGGCTCGTGACGCGCAGGTGTACACGCCCACGTCGACCGAGACCTTTGGCACGAAACTCACGGCGGGGGTCTATGCCTCCCAGGATTATCAGACGCTGCTGGGCGACGCCGCCAAACCCCCTTATACGCTCTTCCAGGACGGGAACGGCAATACACTGGCGACGCCTTTGCCGCTGTTCTCCCCAACCGACCTGAACGACATGGCGCTGAACGGCCTGCCACATTTCATCAATCTCATCAATGGGCGGATCTCCAAAGCCAACGATCTGCTGGATCTCAGCTTCCTCACCGCACAATCGGATATCTATCGCTTCCGGCAGTATGTTCTAGGATCCGCCGGCGCCACGGCTTTGGCCGTTTCTCCGATCGCCGCCGAAATTGCCACCGGCGAATCCGCGGCCTCAACCGCGGCGAACCTTCACAACTATCTCAGCTCGATTCTGCCAGTCGACTCACCGTCGACGCCGACCACCACTACTACGCCGCCGCCCACTACCACCGGCGCCACGATTTTCATTAAACAACCCGCGTTCACCGCCACCAAGCTGGCGGCTACCTTGCGGCCCATCTCGTCGGTGATTTCACCCACCGCATTTCGCGTGTCTTCGACCGCAGCCGTTAGCAATCTGGTGAAGGCCACAACCGCGGTCAACCCGGCTATCACCGCGGCATCCGCCAAGTTGTCCGCCACATTTACTCCGCTCGCGCCGGGGAGCGTGAGTCAGCCGGCCAGCACTACCGACGTGCTGGCGTCGTCTCCTCTGGTCGGCGCCCAACTCAACCTGCGCACCCTCACGGTCGCGCAGCGCTTGGCCAATCCGCCCTCGCAGGAAGGCCTCTTCTACGCGGTGGGGAATCGGCTAGCATTGCTGCAACTGCTGGCCGATCTGGAAATCACCATCGACGATATCCCGATTCTGGTGGACACGCCCCCGGGGCCGGTTCCACCGGCGGGTCAACCCACCACCACGATGCCGCCCGGCGCCGTCGCCACGTATCCTCAGCCGACGATCGCCGACCTGCGGCCCAGCGCCGACCCGGTCAGAAGGGCGCTGGTGTTGAATGCCGTCCAGACGCCGGTGATTAGCTCGCCCCTGAACCAGGACCCCGACGAAGCCAGCCTTTTCTCCACCGGCCTCCACGTGCTGGAGCAACATTCCCAACTCTTACGCGCTATCGAAGCCCGCATTCAGCAGTATCAGGACTTCCTGACGGAGTGCGGGACCGCGCTCGCGAACATCCAGACCTTTCTGCCGCAAGCGCAGACCCTGCTCACGCAACTGGAAAACGATCTCGCGCAGGCGCGGCAGGATCTGACATTCACCACCGCGCTGCTCAACGACGAGACCCAGCGTGTAGCCAACGTGAACGCTCAGCGCGCCTATACGCTGCAAACCTATGTGCAGGTGGTGGCCTTCACGCGCCCCCGCACGCTGGTTACGGTGGCCGATGTCCCCAGCCGTCAGCTGGTGCCCGGTAACATCGTCAGCCCCGTACCCGCGTGTCTGCAGCAATCCGTCGCCATCCCGCCGGAGTTGCGCGAGATTGTGGCGCTGATGCGCGAGGCGCCGGTGAACTGGATGCCTTCGATTCAGGCGCTGTTGAACCGCCTGGAACGCCCGAGTCTCTTGCAGGAAGTGGCGTTCAGCGCGCAAGCGCGCGCATCCATGCTGCTGCAACTGCCTGCCCGGGTTTCTTCGGCCGCTTCCGAGCCGGGCGTATATGCGCCCACCATCGCGAGTGTCTATAGCGCGAATCAGCAGGCATTTCGCTCATTACAGACGCAACGCGCGGCGTTTCAGCCGATCCAGTTAGTGGGCCAAAGTTGGATTTCGCAGGTCCAGGTGTTACAGACCATCACCGCGGTCAACGATCTGATTTCATCCGCCGCGGTCCATGCCGAGATAGTCAATGCGACCTCGCGCCTGATGCAGCAGATCTCCAGCGTGGCCACCTGCGTCTACGCTCGCGCCAACCAGGCCTTGCCCGTCAATCGCCTGGCCTGGGCCGAATTCCTCCGCGGCCAGGGGCTCACCGTCGAATTGCAAAGTCTGGCCGTTCTGCCCAGTTGGAATACCCAGGACTACATCGCACGCCAGCAGATGCAGCTGCTGGTAGATTGGCTCTTTCAACAGATCGACGCCACGAATTCAACTGCGGTCGCTTTCATGAGCGACGTCGTGCGGGTGGCCATTCTGCTGGCGAGCGACGCGCCCGCGGACGAAGTGATCAACGGCGCGGTGACCCTGGCGACCACTCCCAAGGTGGGCGGCATCGTTACTCTGAACCTGCCTTCGGACCGGATTGCGCATGGCATGTATGTACAGCTCTATAGCGCAGGGGTGTTGAGCGCCCAAGCGGTGGTCAGCGATCTCGATAGCTCCAGCGTGCGCGCCACGGTGACTCAGGTTTATAAGACCGGCGTCGCTTTGCAAGCCAACGACGTCGCGCGCTTTACCGCGCAGGCGCCGCAAGCCGTGGCGCTGCGGGCATTCGACATGTAGAACGTTATGCACCCCTCGACCGGCCAGCCAATGCGAGACCGTTACGACCGCCATGTGCGGCGCGCGCGGCTCTCCGTCAGCCCCGGCGCCCCCGTGCATCGGCTCGCCTTCACAGTTGAGGAGGCGATGCGGCTCGCGTCGCTCCCTGGCGAAAACGAAGGCAGGTCATATTACTTCCGGCGTCTGCGAGTGACTGGCCTGCCGGCCAGCGGGCTGCGCGACGTGTGGCTGGATAAGTTCCAGCGCGCGCTCGACGATTCTGCGGCGCAGGCGGTTCACGGCGCCGACCCGCGCGCGGAATTCGCGCCCTGCGTTTTCTTCCGCGGCGAAAACGAAGCTATCGAAATCTTGTTGCACCGCATCTTAACCCGTCAGACTATTCACGAATGGTTTTGGCCCGCGATAGCGGCGACCCCGGCCGGCGAGCCAGCATGGAATGATCGAACGGTGCTCGCTATATTACAGAAATTGCGATCGCGCCCGGCGTCCTGGGTCGCGGTGGCGGCGGCGATCTTCGCAGTTCCGCACTTCGACGCGGCCGCTCTGCTGAATGCCATCCCTCTGTCTGAGGCTCAGGCGTGGCTGTTTGAAATGGATCGATCGCAACCCCGCCCCACGCCCGTGGCTACGAATGTCCCCAGGCTCGCGCGCCCTGCGGTTCGGCAGGCCCTGCGCATATTTGGATCTCACGATGCCCGCAGTCTCTGGCTCGCCGCGGTCGCCGTGTTACTCGACTCGCCTTCGGAGTTGGCCTCCGGAACGGCCGTGTGGCGCGCGCGCGCCGCGCTGCAATCGCTGGCTGCTGAAGAAGGAAGCGATCTCGGCATGCCTGCCGCGCAGGCGCCCCTGGTCCTGACGCACGAACTAACACCCTTCCGACAGCCCGTTCCGGCCGTCATGCGAGACCCTGCGCCATCGGACGCTGAGGTAGGCTCTCTTGCCTCCGTGAGGCCTGATGCATCCGGTGCCGTAGAAGATCGGCCTTACCTCGAGGACTCTGTGCCGGCATCCGTTCCGGATACCATCGAGTCCCACATTTCCGGCGCCGCCGCACTCCCCAATTTCGTCGAGCCCTTCCCTGCCCCTGCGCCACGGGCCGCGGACGAGCCTCCTCCGTCGCCAGCCCTGACTCTCGACGAATCCTCCGCGCTTTCGCAAATAACCCCCTGGCGCTGTTCCGGCTTACCAACTCACGCGGCTGGTCTATTTTTCCTTTTGAATGCGATGGAGCGCATCGGTATCTCTCAGGCCCTCGCCGGCGATCTCGGTTGGGTTGTGCCCAATTTCGCGGCTCTTGTGCTGCGGAAGCTTGCATCGGCAGCCGGAGTCGAACCGGACGATCCGACTCTCTTGTGGCTGGATTCAGTGACCCCGAAGACGGCGAACGAAGAGCCCTTGCCTTGCGACGCTTCCTGGTGGCCGTCCAATTTACGAGTTTCGCGAGATGCCACGACCGTAAACCATCTGGTGCGCGTCTGGACGCTGGCGGCGCGCCTGTGGTGCTGGCGCAATGCGAGGCTCAGCGTCGGCGATATCGTCTTGCGCAACGGAGTCTTCTCTGTGAACCGGACCGATCTGGACGTTTCTCTGCCGCTCGAGCTAGCCGACATTCGCGTGCGGCGAGTGGGGTTGGATCTGGACCCCGGCTGGCTGCCGTGGTTCGGCCGCGTGGTGCGCTTCCATTACCTGCACCGTGGAGAGTTCCATGGCTGACACCATCGTCGCGCCCGAACCCTTGGTGGCCGGAGGGCTTCGCTCGTCCGCATTGGCGGCGCTTGCGGCTCTATTGCCGGCGGGCGCCTCTTCTCCCGAAGCCGCGTTCCTGCGCGCACACGCCGTAGCCGCGGAACGGAACGGTTCCGTTCCGGATGCTTCCGATGCGCCGCTTCTGGACTTGGCGGTCCGGCTCGACCTGCATCGCATCGAGCTGATGGCTGTCGCCCTGGCCGCGTCCGTGGAAATGGACCTGATGTGCGGCCGCGCCGTCGCGCACCTGCAGGCGCCGCTTGGCGGTTCGCGCCCAACGCTCGGACTGCTCGCATCCGCCTTCGTGGACTTCGACTCCGAAAACCAGGTGATCGAGCGCCTTCTCACCGGAGCGGCAGGCGAATCCGGGCTTCTGTATCTGCTCAACGAGGGCTCGCCGCTGGCGGAGCGCGCCATCGCCGTTCCCATTCCTCTCTGTTTGGCGCTCAGCGGGCGCGACGCAGCGTGGCCCTCAGCCTCACTCGGGCTCGAGGGCATTCCGGAAACGCCGTTGCCTGCCTCGGTGCTGGAGGAAGCCCGGCGTCAGGCGCGCGGCTTGAGCGCCGGTTCGCAGAATGTACTGGTGGTGCGCAGCGGCGCCATGGCGGAAGCGCGGGCCGTAGCCAACGAAATTGTCTCCTGCGTGGGCCGCCGTCCGCTCTTTATTGAGATGGACCGCGTCGGCAGCCACGCCAAGGCTGCCCCGAACCTGAACGGTCTGGGGCCGCTGCTTCTGCTCCGCGAGCTGGTTCCGGTGTTTTGCTTCGAGCCGGGGCCCGGCGAACGCAGAACCGTTCCCGCGCTGCCATGTTATTCCGGTCCGATACTCGCCTTGTGCGGCCAGGAAGGCAGCATCGAGGCGCGCGGCGAAAGCCCGGCGGCCTGGCGAATCGGCGTGCCGGTTTGCGAAGAGCGCCGCCAGCTCTGGAACGTGGCGATCGGCCACGACCAACTCGCCGCGGAGTTGGCTTCCGATTATCGCCACGGCAGTGGACGGATCGCCCAACTCGGCCGGTTGGTGCGGCAGCAATGCGTGCTGGATGGCCGCGCCGAGCCCGCCTTCAGCGATATCGCCGCCGCGTCGTGGGCCGGACAAGGTTCCGGAATGGAGGCATTGGCCCAGCCGCTGCCCGATCTCATTCCCGATGAAGCCCTGGTGACCGGCGGCGTATTGCGCGAAGAGTTGTCGCGGCTGCTATTGCGTTGCCGCCGCCGCGAGAGCCTCGTGGAAGGCTTGGGGGCGTCCGCCCTGGCGCGCTATCGACCTGGCGTTCGCGCATTGTTCACCGGCCAGTCAGGCACCGGAAAAACTTTGGCCGCCGGCTGGCTCGCCACGCAGCTTGGCTTGCCGCTCTATCGCGCGGATCTCTCCGCCGTCACCAGCAAGTACATCGGCGAAACCGAAAAGAACCTCGCTCAATTGCTGGCGCACGCCGAAGAATCGGGCATCATCCTGTTATTCGACGAGGCCGATTCGCTTTTCGGCAAGCGCACGGAAGTGAAGGAATCGAACGACCGTTTCGCCAACGCGCAGACAAACTATCTGCTGCAGCGCATCGAAACCTTCGATGGCATCGCGTTGCTCACCAGCAACAGCCGTGCGCGTTTCGATCCCGCATTCTGCCGGCGGCTGGACATGATTGTCGAATTTCCGCTGCCCGGTCCGGAAGAGCGGCGCCGGCTGTGGTTATCGCACCTGGGTTCGAATCATCGGCTCAGTCACAGGGAACTCAATCAGTTTGCCGCGGCGGCCGATCTTGCCGGCGGCCACATTCGCAATGCCGTGTTGACCGCCGCCGTGCTGGCGCAGGCCGCCAACCGGCCCATCGAATTCGCGGATGTCTATTTGGGGTTAAGCGACGAGTACCGCAAGCTGGGCCGGCAGACTCCCGCGGAATTGATCAGAAGCGCATGAAGCCCGACCAGCTACCTAAATCGAAACAGCAGAAGGGCAGACCTGCCCCAGGCGGCAGGACGAGCCGCCCCACCGCGTCCGGAGCGTCGGCGGGCTTGCCGCTGTTTCTGAAGGGGGCGCAAGCCAAGCTTAAAGAGGGCCGGCAGGGCGACGCCTTCGAGCAGCATGCCGACAAGATTGCCGGCGCCGCTCAATCGGGAAGCGCGTATGGCGAGCCCGCTGCGCCCGCGTCCGAGGCCTCGCAGGATTCGGCCGCCGCGATTCCTACGGCCGATTCGGGATCGCCGCTGCATGCGCAAATCCGCGGAAGCGTCGAGCCCGTTCTGGGCGCCGATCTATCGCACGTTCGCGTTCACCAGGGCGAAGCGGATCGCGCGACGGCAGGCATGCTCGGCGCCCGGGCGTTCACTCACGGTTCGCACATCTGGATGGGCCCGCGGGAGTCAAGCTCCGATCTGAAACTGATGGCGCACGAAGCGGCCCACGTGGTACAGCAGGGCGCGACTCCTGGCGCGCCGTCGCTTCAAAAGCAGCAGCCCCAGACGGCCGCGGCCGGAACCACGGACCAACTGGTGGTCGTCGTGAATAACCCGAATCTGGAAGCGGACACCGGACTGCGCACCGTCATCACGATGCTCAATCGCTATACCCCCACCGTGGATCTCGGCGCAGTCGATTTCCGGGTCATGACCACGACGCCGAGCTTTGTCGGCCCCGGCCTCTTCGAGGAGGGGCAATCCTACTGGGATGGCAACAAGCCAGTCATTGAGCTGACGCAAGAAAAATACGACACGATCGCTAAGCACTTGGCGGGCACGGCCGCGATCGGCGATGTGTACGACGTGATCCGGACGGTGGGCCATGAACTCTACCATCTCTACCGCGGGAAGATGGGCAATCAAGCGAATCCCATCCAGCCGGTTTTCAAAGCCGAGGCCGCGAAACAGATGGAGCAGATCCGGCAGAACTGGATTCATTTCGCGCAGGATCCGGGCGGCGCTAAGGAACTCGGGATTCCAAAAGGCCAAACCGTCACCAAGTGGGAAGATATTCCCGCGATCGAACGCAACAAAATCGAAGAAGGCGCGAGCCAGACATCTGTCATAAAGGGACTCTACGAGCAGACCTCTTACCTGGTAGAAGAGATCTACGTCAAGATCGAAGAGATCTCCTACCTACGCGTGCAGCAGCAGGCGGAAACCGGGCCGAAACGGCCCTCCTTAGCCAGCGTCGCGGACATCGCGAAGCTGATCGCCCGTTTCAGTAACGCGCTCGATCAAAGCGTGGGGACAGGGTTCATGACAGCCGCCCTGCTGGAGCAAACCAGAACGGCGATGCTCCAATATCTGCGGAAGCGCTATCCACACCGCGCCAACCCGAGCCTGGATTCCTTCGAGGTTCTCTTCTACCTAAACGCCAAGGCACGCGGTTTGGCGCCCATGTTCGACGCAAAGGGCGCTCTGATATCGGCAGCGCCGCCCGAGGCGCGAGTGCCGTGAACATCGCGATTGACTTCGCATCGGAAAGCCGCGCAGGCGGAAAGGATCCGGCGCGGAGCGCGTAAGAGATGGGCGCCGCATTCGCCACCAAACAGGAGAAGAAGAGCAAGGCGGCTGCGCGCCCGGCCGAGTCGCCCGAGGACAATCGATGGGACGAATCGACCGGCGCGCCGGACGGGCTGCCACTGTTCCTGCAATGCAACCTGGCGGTGGGCGCCCCGGGCGACGAGTATGAACGGGAAGCCGATCGCGTCGCGGATGCCATCGCCGGCAGCAAAAGACCGACGCTGGCTCTAGGCCGAGCCGGCCCGCGCCTGCAGCGTAAGTGCGCCTGTGGCGGAGCAGGCCACGAATGCGAAGCGTGCAGCGAACGCCGCCAGGCGCTGCAGCGGCGAACGACCGGCGGCAAAGTAACAGGCGCAGCCGCCCCGGCGGTGAACAGAACGCTGAGTTCCGCGGGCCAATCTCTCGATGCGCCTCTCCGCGCAACGATGGAGAGCCACTTCGGCCGGGATTTGGGCGCCGTTCGCGTGCACACCGATGCGGCCGCCGCCGAATCCGCGCATGCCGTGGGCGCGCTCGCATACACGGTCGGACAGCATGTGGTCTTCGGCGAGAATCAGTATCGGCCGGATTCCCTCACTGGACAGCATTTGCTGGCCCATGAACTGACTCACACCGTTCAACAGGGAGGAAGCGCCTTGTTGGCCCGGCAACCGGCGCCCGACGCACCCGCCGCCCCGCCTGTTGCGCCGGACGATACTGCCAACCCGCCGGACGCGAACGCGCCCGCTCCCGATCCACAAAACGCCGCGCCAGGAAGTCCGGATCCTCAACCTGACGCCGATGTCCCCGAACCCTTCGAGGGCGCGACGCTTCTGGCTGACCGTAGCACGACGCTGGAAGGCGAAATCCAAACCGCCGAGTTTCAGTGGGGCAAGGATTACATGACCCAGGACCTTGCCTGGAACGATCTCATTAAAGAGAAGCTCGATCTCGCCACGCTCAAGCGCGAGAAACTCCTGATCGATACGTTTTACGCCAATTTCGCAGCCGAGGCCCTCTTCGGCAAGGCTCCGGATACCACCGCAGCCGACGTGATCGCGCAGTGTCAGTCCGCCGCTCCAGACGAGGCGCAGACTCTCGCGCTGGCAGAAGGAATTCCTGCCGCTCCCGGCGATGTGTCTGAGGTTGTCACCTTTTTGCTCCTCCAGTCCCCCGAGCTGTTCCCCGATCATGTAATCGGCCTCTACCGCTCCGCCGTCGAGGAGTACCGCGCGCTGTCGCAAGCGGAAGGGGAACGCGCCGAAAAGTTGGTAGAACCCCTGACTTCGCGCCCGATCGAGGAAGTCATCCCCGATTTCGTCTGGATGATCGAGAACGAAACCTTCCTGCAAAACATGGCGGTTGCAGTCGGTTTCGTGAATTCGCTGAATGAGGAAACCCCGGTCTTGCTGGAGAAGAAGGAGCCGAATTCCACGAAACTCGGCATCGACGATATCCGGGTCATCGTCAATGAAGAGCGTACCGATTTCGGCAATCGGCTTAACCCGCTGTTAGCCAGCCAGCTCTCCTTCCTCTACCCCATCCTGGAGGCCTATTACTTCTTCGCATTCTACGGCGGCATGGCGGATCAAATGGAGCTCTTCCGCATCGCGGTGCAGTCAACCTATGAAAGACTGAACGAGCCGCTCAGCTCGCCCGATCTGCTTGCCGATCTACCACGCGCTTACGGTTCGCAAATCTCAGCCGGAGTCCTTCCGGGAGGAGTGAGATTCGTCTCGCAGTTGGCGCCGGACAGAATGCGGGAGGGTTATTCGTGGATCGCCAGACAATTCGAGGGCCGGCTCGACCCGTGGGTAGACGGCCTCGCGTGGCACGAACGCATCTGGGAAGGCTTTGGCCTGTATGACGTCGTGGGGGACATGGGACGCACCTTGAAGGCGATGATCAGCCTCAAGTCCATCCTCATGATGGCCGGCTTCATTGCGCTCATGATCGCGCTGCAATTCGTGCCCTTCGGCAACTTGATCGCGGACGCCATCATGATCTTCCTTCTTGGCAAGGACGTGATCGAAGGTCTATTCATTCTGGGAAGCTATTTCGACGCCGCGTCCGATGCCGCTACCTTCCGCTCCCTGTACGGCGCCGCCCAGAATCTCAAGGGCGCGGGCGCCGTCGCCGTCAGCCTTCTTCTGCAACTTGCGATGCTGGGTGCGGGCAAGGCGCTCGGCGCCTATCTCAAGTACAACCGCGGACTCAAGATCAAGGACATCGACGAGATCGCAGACGATCCGGCTATCAAGGATGGTCCGCCGTCCGTTCAGAAGGCCGTCGCCGAGGCGAGAGCGGAGGGGAAGGGGTATTCGGAATGGAAAGAGAGGCTCAACCCCGACACCCAAAAACTGCTCAACGATCCCGCCAACTCGGCGCTCAAAAAGATGTGGGCCGAAATGGATCCGGCGGTTCGCCGCGTGCTCACTCGTTGCGGCTCGGACTGCATTCCGCGTAACGCTACCGCCGCCGAGGTGGCGAAGATCAAAGGCGTCCTCGATAAGTTCGGCGTCGATGGAGGGCCGGTTGAGGCCCTGTTGAAAGAATACTTCCACGCCCGCCGCGACGTGCTGGACCGCGCTATCGATGACGTAGCGAATGCCAAGGATCCCGAGCAACTGGCCGATATCGCGAGGGAGAGCCCGGTGGTGCCGCCCGGCACGCCGCTCGATCTGGCGGCTCGCATCAATGCGTTTCAGGTTCGGTTCAAACTGCAGGCCGCGCAAGAGGCTCTGTTGCGCGAGTTCTTCGAAGCGAACCGCGCCGATTTGAAGAGCGCCCTCGAGCGGATTGAAGGCGCGTCGGGCCCGAATGATCTGTTGAAGCGGCTTCGGGTGGAGGCAGCCACGCGCGCGTCCGCCGCGCCCGGCACCCCCGCCGTTCCCAAGGGTAAAAGCGCCTACGATCATTCCCTGAACGAGCACGGCTCCGACAGGCCAGCCAAAGAACTAATGGACCGGGCGAAAACCAAGAAAGACCCCGCGACCAGATTGCCAGGGAACCAGATGGGGCAGTGGTACAACGATCAGCTTGTGATCGAATTAGACCAGAGATTCCCGAACAATGGCATCGGACAGCCGGAGATTGTCGATTTCGGCCGGCCCGTAGGACGAGTCTATCTGCCCGATGGCCGGGTGATCAGCGACGTTACCACGTGCAGCATTATGCGCTACCCCGACGGCACGTTTAACAACGCGTTCCCAGCTCTGCCAGATGCAGTTTTCCGGGCGTACTACCCATAAAAGGCCGATTAGAAATGTCAACGGACTTCAAGATTTCCTGTTTTTGGTCAGAGCGGCCGGAGCCTTATTCGACGAGAGAAAATCTCGATCTGCACCCGTCGCTGCAACGCGCTATGGATCGCTTCTTTGCGCGCTATTCCGGCGAATTCACAGTCCCACTGGATGGAGGAACGCTCACCTTCTCACTCGAGTATGACTTTGTCTCCGTCTGCGACGAGCTACCCGGATGGCTTAAGCAGTTAGCCAGCCGCGACGGAGAATCGACGCTTCTCTTCACTTCGCAGGGAACGGAGTTGGCTCTCGTGGCGGTGAGAGAAGGCGGCGCCGTTCGCCTTTCCGCGCGTAGCCTGCTTTCTCACAGGCCACTCCCGGAAAATCTGCGTCCGATCGCCGTACCTATAGCCCGATTTCTTTCCGAGTGGGCCGACTTCACCGAAAAGGTATTAGACGCGATCGCAGAGGCGGAGCCGGAGCTCATGCAAAACGCGGACGCACGCGAGTACCGGACGGTGATCAGGGCCGCGGCGGCTCCGCGGACGGAGGCCTGAGCGTGCAGGAAATGAGACCGAAGGCAAACGGCCATGCAGGAGCTGCCGCCAGCCCATCCCGCAAGGCCATGTGCATCGGCATGGCCACCTATGACGATTACGACGGCGTCTATTTCACCGTTCAGGCCATCCGGCTCTACCACCCCGAAATCGCGGACGAGACCGAGATCCTGGTGGTGGACAACCACCCCGATGGTCCCTGCGCCGCCGATTTGAAAGCATTGGAAAAATGGGTGCCCGGCTACCGGTACGTGCCCTTCAACCAACTTCTGGGCACTGCGGCTCGGGACGCAGTCTTCCGCGAAGCCAACGCCGATTTCGTTCTCTGCGTGGATTGCCACGTCATGTTCGCGCCGGGGTCTCTGCGGCAATTGCTCGATTATTTCTACGCTCATCCCGACACCCCCGATCTGCTGCAAGGGCCACTGGTCTATGACGATCTGCGGACCCTCTCCACCCACATGAATCCTACCTGGTCGGCTGGCATGTACGGGGTCTGGGGCTATGATGAGCGCGCTGCGGATCCTGCGGCCGCGCCCTTTGATGTAGCCATGCAGGGCCTGGGCGCATTCGCATGCTGCAAGTCCGCGTGGCCCGGGCTGAATCCTCGCCTGCGCGGATTCGGCGGCGAGGAAGGCTACCTGCATGAAAAATTCCGCCGCGCCGGCGCCCGCACGCTGTGTCTACCGTTCCTGCGTTGGGTCCATCGCTTTGCCCGTCCGAAAGGCGTGCCTTACCAAAATACCTGGGAGGACAGGATTCGAAATTATCTGATTGTGGCCGGCGCGTTGGGCTACGATCCGGCGCCGGCGCTGGAGCATTTCCGCCTTCACCTTGGCCGCGAACCCGCCGAACGCATCATCCGCGCGGTACGCGACGAGGTCGCGAATCCGTTCCATTTCTTCGACGCGATCTACTGCATCAACCTGGCCGCGGAGACCGGTCGATGGCAGGAAGTCTCGGCGAGGTTCGCCAAATTGGGCATCGCGCCTCGCGTCCGCCGTTTTGAAGCAATCCGGACGCAGCCGAGTCATCACGTCGGCTGTGCACTGTCGCATCGCGCGATCGTCGCCGAAGCCCAACGCCAGGGCCTTTCTAACGTATTAGTTTTCGAGGACGACGTGCTCTTTACTGCGGACGCCATTCCCGGTCTGCAAACGGCGCTCGATGAGTTGAAGGAGCGCGAGTGGAAGCTCCTATATCTCGGCGCCTGCCGCTGGAGATACGACTTCCCGCCGCTGCCGGGAGCGCGCCGCCTGGCGCAGGCCGGCGCAGTCACCTGCACACACGCGGTTGCTTATCATCACTCCGTTTACGATCGCATTCTGCGCGAAGTGCCGGGCGATAGCGCAGGGATGCACGAGTGGCTGAAGACCCACCACGGAATCGATCAATACTATGCGTTCACATTGACGGAAGAAAAATTCCTGCTGTCCCCAGTGATTGCGACGCAGCGGAATATCGTGCCCATGGAGAGCGCCGAAGTGCAAACCCGGCTCATGGCATAGTCGAACTTGTACGGAAAAAAGCCACCACGTCTACATCGTGTTGGGTGAGTTCCCAGAACACGAGAGACCAAAAGGCCGGTGAGCGACGAAGAGTTCGCCTGTGTAGTACCCTACTCCGCAAGCATCGAAGACGTTCGCTTGATAAAGTGCGTCTCGCGCGATCATAATTGTCAGTCTGACATGGGTTCCGCAGTTCGGATTTGGGTGATCGAAGAACGCGAGGGACTGGCGCCGCACATTCGCCGCGAATGTCCGGACCTGTTCGTTACAGCCGTGCGCCGCGACAGAATCGCCTCGGCCTCGCAATCGCCAAGCCTGGTTGTCGTGGATGCCACCGAACGGCTGTCGGCCTGTTCGTCAATACGCGAAATGCGCAGTCACCACCCCGCTGTACCGGTGCTGATTGTCTCGCCCTCGTCGGTTGGAGAATCCCTTCCCGGGGATATCGACGATTTCGTCATGCTGCCTTTTCAACCCGGCGAGCTTCGCTTGCGGCTGCTACGGCTCTCCAGAGTGGAGGCGCGCAACGAAGGTAGCGTACGGCCGGACGAGTCGATTCGCGAAACACGCGCCAAATATCGCCTGGATGCGGTGATCGGCGAGAGCGCCTCGCTCCAGGAGGCCATCCGCAAAGTCCCCCGCTTGGGCGCGTCGGAAGCCAACGTTTTGATTTCTGGCGAAACTGGAACCGGCAAAGAGCTGTTTGCACGCGCCATTCATTACGCCAGTTCACGGCACGCACGGCCATTCGTACCGATAAACTGCGGCGCGCTTCCGGATACGTTATTCGAAAATGAGTTATTCGGGCACGAAAAGGGAGCCTATACGGACGCCTCCACGGCGGGCATCGGCCTGCTCGGCGTTGCCGAGCATGGTTCGCTTTTCCTCGATGAAGTCGATTCGCTGAGCCCGGCCAGCCAGGCCAAACTGCTCCGCGTCATCCAGGACCGTGAATATCGCCCTTTGGGAGGCCACCGGGCGCTCCGGGCCAATATCCGGATCATCGCCGCCACCAACACGCTGCTCACGGAGCGCATGGCCGCGGGCGAGTTCCGCGCCGATTTATACTATCGCCTCAATGTGCTCACGCTGCGCCTTCCGGCTATGGCTGAGCGCTGCGACGATATTCCGATTCTGGCGAGGCATTTCCTCGCGCGGTTTGCCAAGGAGTGTGGAAGACCGGTTCCGCGCCTATCCGCGGACGCTATCCGCCGCCTGATGGAGTATCGCTGGCCAGGCAACGTCCGCGAACTCGAATCCGTGATCCAGCGGGCGTTCGTTCTTTCCGACGGGCCGGTGCTGGATGCTTTCTCTATCGATCTGCCCGATTCCATTTCATCTTCAGCCACCGTTTCCGTCGGCTCCGCGCTACCGATTGAAGATGCGGTTCACGAGTTTGAGCGTCAATATCTGGCCAGCGTTCTTTCCCGCCACAACGGTAACGTCACCCGGGCGGCGACAGCGGCCGGCAAGGACAGAAGAACCTTTCAGCGGTTGCTCCGGAGACACGGTTTCGCCGCGCTGAGCGCCACGGCCGGTTGACCGGCGACGTGATCGCTGCGGCGATTTTGCCGCACCGGCCTGCTCTACCGTATGACTTTCAGCGAGTTAGATCTGGCCCCTTGGTTGCATTCCGCCTCTCGCAAGGTTACATATTGATCGACGCGGTGCACCAGGCGGAGGTAGCCATACTGCGGTACCTCATCGCCAACCAGGATGCCCGGGATACCATCGAAGGCATCGAGAAGTGGTGGCTACCCCAGGTGCGTCCGTACGGTATCGGCGACGTCCTGGAGGCGCTGCGCGAGCTGGAAAGCCACAATCTGATTCGCGTCTGGAAATCGGCCTCCTCGAAGCCGGTATACGGCCGCGGCGGCCCTGATCCCCATCCGCTGGAAGAGTACATCCGCAAGCTGACCGAGCCGTGAGTCACCCGCCCTGCGAGCTGCGGCCTTGACCACGAGACCTTTTTGACCGAAAATGTACCCGCGAGCGCCAAACACATGAAGGCTTCATACGGGATGCTGTTTGTTCTCCTGCTAGGGTCTTGTTCGAACGCTCCGCCTCCCGCTGCCAACAAAGAGACCCCCTCAGCCGGAGCGATCGTCCGTCTCGATCCGGCCATCGACGCCCTTATCCCAAAAGACGCCAGGATTGAAAAAGTGGCCACGGGGTTTACGTTCACGGAGGGCCCCCTTTGGAGACCGGACGGCGTCCTTTGGTTTAGCGACGTGCCCGGAAATCTGGTCCGGTCTGTGACTCCCGGCGGTGATGTAAAGGTCATTCTTCAGAACGCCGGCGGTTCAGTCAGCGCGCCGCCCGGAGCCTTCATCGGGCCCAACGGGATGATCGCCGATAAGGACGGCGGAGTGCTCCTTTGCCAACACGGTAATCGGCGGATCGTCCGAGTCGCCACCGATATGTCGATAACACCCTATCTCGAGAAGTTCGAGGGCCATCGGTTCAACAGTCCGAACGACCTCGTTTACCGGAGGGACGGGGCCCTTTACTTTACCGATCCACCCTACGGGCTTACGAAGCAGGATGACGATCCGGCCAAAGAACTGAAGTTCAACGGAGTCTTCCTCTATGCGGGCGGCAAGCTGACAGCCATCATAAAGGACCTCAAGCGGCCCAACGGGATTGCGCTATCGCCGGATGAGAAAACGCTCTACGTGTCGAATTCCGATGAGAAGAAGCGGTTCTGGATGCGCTACGACGTGGCCGCGGATGGCACGGTTTCAAACGGCCGCATGTTTTACGATCTGGCCAACGCGAAGGAGCAGGGCATACCCGACGGCATGAAGGTGGATTCGCAAGGCAACGTCTACGCCGCCGGGCCGGAGGGCGTCTGGGTTTTCTCACCGGACGGCAAGCATCTCGGCACGATCCAGCCCGGCGAGACCGCCGCCAACTGCGCCTGGGGCGACGACGGTAAGACGCTCTACATCACCGCAAGCACCAGCGTGTATCGCATCCGGCTCGCTATCGCGGGCGAGAAGCCGCTGTATCAGGTCTATCATTAAGCTCGGGAGACATCATGAACCGACGTTCTTATCTAAGAGCAATGCTGGCTGCATTCGCCGGCGGGAAAGCCGTTCACGCACAGCCGGCGGCGAATAACCCGATCGTCCTGTATTGCGATCTTTCAGTCGGTCCCGCGCGCGAGCAGGAGATGCTGAAAAACTTCCACACCATTTTTAAGCCGGCGGCGGTGAAGTTCCCAGGCTACATCGACGTGAAGATTCTGAAATTGCGGACGGTCTATACCGGTTCGGCGCAGGCGGGCGTCAATTACCGCTTTCAGTTGACTTACAGGAGCGAAGAGCTTCGACAAAAATGGATTAAGTCCGACGTCCACCAGAAAGTGTGGCCCACCGTGGAAAACACGCTAGCCACCAAGGACTACACGACGCTGCTGTTCGATACGAAGTAGCCGGCCAAACCGGGCGCGTACGCAGGAATGGGTAACGAAAGGAGATGGTATGAAGCAGTCTTATGTAGCGCTGACCTTAGGATTGGGCGCGCTGGCGCTGGTTCCGATCGCCGCCCGCGAACCGCTGGCGGCACGGATCGCGCACAGCGATCCGAGCAAATACCGGCACAGTCCGGCAGTTCACGCTGGAGCGGGGGCCTTGGACTTCACGGCCTTGTTCGATGCTCATACTCTCGAGACGAACTTGCAGTTTTTCCACCGCGGCGTCATTGAGCCCAAGAGCGGAATCGGGGCGCATTTCCACAATCAGTGCGAGGAGATGTTCGTCATCCTGGACGGTGAGGCCCAATTCACGATCGATGGCCGAACCTCTCTGCTGAAGGCTCCCGCCGGCGCTCCATGCCGCATGGGCCACTCGCACGCCATCTACAATCCGACCGATAAGCCGATCCAGTGGATGAACATCAATGTCTCGATGGCCAAGGACCAATACGACGCGTTTAATCTGAACGATCCGCGCGTTGACGTTCCTCTCGATCCGATCCCGCAGTTCATCACCATGCGGCTCGATCGCGGATTGCTGCGCCCAATGAACGCGATGAACGGCGGCAAAGGAACCGTGCAGTACCGGCGCGCCCTCGATCCGTCGATTTTCCTCACCTCGTGGGCGTATGTCGATCATTTAGTGCTGCCGCCCGGATCTTCGGTCGGGCCTCATATGCATCACGAGGTCGCGGAATTTTATTACGTAATGAAAGGCGCCGGAACGGCAACCATCCGCGCGGGACGCGGCGAAGCAGAGACTGCGCCCATCAAGGAAGGCGACGCCGTGCCGATTCAACTGGCCGATGTGCATTCCTTCGAGAACACCGGCAGCGAGCCGCTGGAATTCCTGATCGTGGGCGTAGCGCGCGATTTGAGTAAACGCGTCGATAATATCGATGTCGGCGCGGGCGCGGCAGGCGGGCGCGGAAACTAACCTCATTGCCGCGCACTCCTACCGCTCTTGCCGGCAAATGGAGTCCTGCTTCTTCGTTTCTGGTAATGCGAAGACGATGTAAACTCTTCGAAATCTTGGGGGATTGACGGCACCAGGTATGAGCCTGCCGTCGGAGGGAAACGGATTCCCCGCACAGACTGTCCTTAGCACAACTTTCCTGCCATTCGCATCAAGCCGAATTCCACGGTGAACCAGAAGAAACGCGACATGGCGCGCACGATTCTGTGAGGCGGCGCACGCGATCACCGCTATCGGCGATGCCGGACGTCAGTTGCGCGGCGGCTCGGCGCAATCGACGAAGCGCACCCGCACATCGGCGAAGGCCTTTTCCGTATGCACGGGAACGTGACCAGCGACGTCGTGGAAGATACCGGGCTCGGGTTGGGTAATCCATGCGGTCTCTATCGCGGATGGTGATGGTAATGGGAAATTCGCGGCGACACATAACGGCGTTCGAATACCAAGAGGTCCGTGACCTCTCCGCTCATGGTCTCTTCGTGACCGTCTCTAGAAGCTTGCATAACTCGTGAAAGATAGTGTGGCCTGTCAGGGCAAGAATCAATGCAGCGATTGTTGTAATAAACGCTGGGCCAATGCTCCAGCGCCTCTTCAAAAGGCGACCATTCTTGTCGAATTCCGCTTCATACTCGACTGCTTTGTGCATGTCATGCCCTCCGCGTCCGCTACAATCAAGGCTCATTATCATGCTACGAACATAAGAACCTCGTTCGAGTGGTGTCACATCGCCCTCCCAAGGCATTGGGGATGCAGCGGTCCGATGCCCCGCCGATGCGAGGATCTTCTCACGCAGCCAGACGAACCCGGGAGAATGGTCAGCTGCTCACAAAGGTCGCCAAAGAGGAGTTCGGCCAATGAAAACCCAGCTGTTTGAGGAATTGTTGAAAAGCGTGCGAAAAGGTGGGGCGGATTCTCCGCGGGCAAAAGAAGCCCGCACTCCGGTTTGAAGTCGGCCCGTCCGGGATCCGCGCAATTCGCGAACGAGCCAATCTTTCGCAGTCGGAATTCGCGCGGCTGATAGGCGTAAGCGTTAAGACCCTGCAGAACTGGGAACTAGACCGACGCCACCCTACCGGGCCTACCGCTGCCTTATTGACGATCATCGCGCACGATCGCCAACTGGCGATGGCGGCAATTCGTCGGGCATAGCATCGCCTGCAGCGCCTTCCGTCTTTGCGATCATTGCACTTGTGAAGTTCCTCGGTATTGGCGCCTGCCTCGCGCTTACGGCGCTTGCCGGTTGCCACAAAGCGCCGGCGCCACACATAGTCGACGCAGACCTGGCGGCCTGCGTCCCGCCGGGAACGATGCTCGTCGCAGGCGTCGATCTCAACACGCTGCGCCAATCGCCCCTCTATGCGAAGTCGGCTGGGTTAACGGGCGCGTTCACGGAACAACTCGCCGGCGTGTCTTCGGCTCTGGTCGCAAGCGACGGCAAAGATTTACTGGTCGCCGCGCGTGGAAACTTCCCGGCGAAACCGCAGGGAGCGCTGGCTCTGAAGCCGGACCTCATGCTCTTCGGCTCGCCAACCATGACCGCGGCGGCCGCGGCGCAATTCGCCACCAAGCGGACAGGTGCACCGGAACTTCTGACGCAAGCGGAATCCATCGCGCAAGGCGCACAGATCTGGATAGCCGCTCGCGGAAACGCCACGCTTCCGCTCAGCGGCAACGCCGCGAATCTCACGGGCATCTTGCACAAGGCAGATTTCGTCACGCTCGCCGCGCGCACCACCACGGGCCTTGCGCTCGAGTTGCGAGCTTTGGCGCCTGACGACAACGCGGCGCGCGATATCGAAGAGACCTTGCGCGCCGATTTCACGCTCGCGGCGGCCGGCGAAGCGCGGCGGCCGGACGTAGCAGCGGCGCTGCGATCCATTCGCGTGACGCGCGCGGATCGCAACGTACTCGTCGCCGTCTCAGTCAGCAACGAAACGGCACAGAAGCTGTTCGATTTGTTCTAATCGAGCGTTTTGCGGAAACGAATCACCGCCAACCCGAGAACGCCCACGCCGAAAACCGCCAGCGCAATCATTTGCGGCCACAGCACGGCAATCCCGACGCCTTTCAAGAAGAGCCCGCGCACGATGTCGATGAAATAGCGCAGCGGGTTCAAATACGTCAGGTATTGGATCGCCACCGGCATGTTACGGATGGGAAACGCGAAGCCGCTGAGCATGAAAGCCGGCGTCGAAAAGAAGAAATTCGCCATCATGGCCTGCTGTTGCGTGCGCGAAATGGTGGAAAGCAGTAGACCGGCGCCCAACGTCGTCATCAGATAGAGCACTGAGCACAGCAGCAGCAACGCCGCCGATCCGCGGAACGGAACGTGGAACACCAGCAATGCGATGGTGGTCACCAGGCCCACGTCGATCAAGCCCACGATGCCGAACGGCAGCGTTTTGCCCAGCATCAGCTCGATGGGGCGCACCGGCGTGACCATCAATTGCTCCATGGTGCCGATTTCCTTTTCGCGCACGATGGCTAGCGCAGTCAACATCAGAGTGACGATCATGATGATGTTGGCAATTACGCCGGGCACGAAGTAATTGCGGCTGTAAAGATCGGGATTGAACCACACGCGCGGTCGCGTGTCGAGTTCGGGCACGGAAAGATTGGGCGCGGCGTTCGGACTCACCGTCATCACGCGCGCGTTCTGGCGCCCGGCGGAGGCTTTGGCGGCATAATCGGCCACAATTTCGCCGGCATAGCTCGCAATCAACTGCGCCGTGTTGGAATTGGTTCCATCCACCAGCACCTGAACTGCGGTTGGCTGACCGCGCTTGAGATCGCGCTCGAAGCGCGGCAACACGCGCACCACGGCCTGCGCGACCCCGCGGTCGAGCACTTCATGCACCTCGTTTTCGTTAGCGGGCCATGCCACCACGTCGAAGCGGCCGGAGCCTTCAAATCGCTCCCGAAGATCGCGGCTCGCGGGCGTGCGGTCCATATCCATCCATGCGATGCGTGCGTGATCGACGTCAAGGTTGACGGCAAATCCGAAGACAACCAGTTGAACCATGGGCGGGACGAAGAGCAGCACGCGCATGCGCGGCTCACGCAACGCCTGGATGAATTCTTTGCGCAGTATGACGAGAATTCGTTCCCACATATCAGGCGATCTTCCGGTTCAGGTTGCGAACTGCCAGGAAAAACATGATGGCCCCGTAGAGCGAAAGGAAGCCCAATTCGCTCCATAAGACGCTTGCACCCGCGCCTTTCAGAAAGGCGTCTTTCAGGATGGTCACGAAATAGCGCGCCGGCACCAGGTGCGAAATCACCTGAATCGGCTTCGGCATGGTCTCGGTGGCGTAGATGAATCCGGAAAGCAGAAACGCCGGCAGGAACGAGCTGAGAAGGCCGATTTGATACGCCTGCAACTGGTTGCGCGTAGCCGCCGAAATGAAGATGCCCCAGAAGAGCGCGCCAAAAAGAAAAATGCACGTCGAACCCGCCAGCAGCAAAGCGCTGCCGCGGAACGGAACTTGAAATACGAGCAGCCCCACCGCCACGGCAATGGCCGCATCTGCCAGGCCCACCGCAAAATAAGCCAGCATCTTGCCCAGCACCATCTCGGTGGGGCGCAGGGGCGTGGAAAGGATCTGCTCCATGGTTCCCATCTCCCATTCGCGCGCGATGGTGAGCGAAGTGAGCAGCGCCGCGATGATTTGCAAGATCACCGCGATCAATCCGGGCACCACGTAATTCTTCGATTCGAGCGAGCTGTTGTACCAGACGCGCAATTGCGTGTCCACTGGCGGCGCCGCGGTGGCGCCACCGCCTTTCCGATTTTGCGCCTGGCTGCGCAGCTCGAGTGAATAGCCGCGCGTTACGCTTTGTGCATAGCCAAGAGCAATGGATGCGGTGTTGGAATCGCTACCATCGAGCAGAATCTGTACCTGCGCCGCGCGTCCCGCGCCCGCGTCTTTGGCGTAATCGCGTGGGATGGCGATGCCCATCAGCGCCTGGTTGCGGTCGATGGCGCGCTCGATCGCGGCGTAGCTATCCACGAAACCATAGACGTCGAAGTAGCGCGAGGCTTGGAACTGCTTGATGAGATCGGTGCTGGCCTGCGTCTTGTTCTGGTCGTAGATGAGCGTGGGGATGCGGTCGACGTCGAGGCTCAGCGCCCAGCCAAAAAGCAGCAGCATCATCAGAGGAACCGCTAGCGCCATGGCAAGGCTGCGCGAGTCTCGCGTAATATGGTGCAGCTCTTTGATGAAGACGGCGCGCAGGCGGCGGTAGCTCATGCGGCGCTCCTGGCGCTGGGGTCGGCAAGCGCGCGTTCTTCGGCTTCAATCAGCGCAACGAAAACGTCTTCCATTGAGGGCATGATCTTTTCGAGATGCCTCACTTCGATGGATTTGGCCGCCAGCGCTTCGCGGATGCGCGGTTCCGCGGCCGCCGGGTCGTCCACCGTCACGTGCAGCCCTCCGCCAAACACCGCGACATCGTAAATGCCGGGGATGCCTTCGAGCGCGCGCATGGTTTCGAGCGGATCGCTGGAATCGAGCTGGAAAAGCGAATGCGTCGTCAGGCCGGCTTTGAGTTCGGCAGGTTTGCCGAGCGCGATCACTTTACCGCGATACATCAGGGCCAGGCGATTGCAGTATTCGGCCTCGTCCATGTAATGCGTGCTGACGAAAATAGTGTGGCCTTCGGCGGACATTTCGCGAATCAGGTTCCAGAAATCGCCGCGCGCGATGGGGTCGACGCCGGAAGTTGGCTCATCGAGGAACAACACCGGCGGATCGTGCAGGATGGCGCAGCCGAGCGCGAGACGCTGCTTCCATCCGCCGCTCAACGTGGCCGTCAAGGCGCGGCGGCGCTCCGCGATCCCAGCCATGCGCAACACATAATCTTTCCGTTCGGCGCGGCGGTTACGGGCAACGCCGTAAATGCCGGTGAAGAAATCGATGTTCTCTTCGACCGTGAGATCGTCGTAGAGCGAAAACTTTTGCGACATGTAGCCTATGCTGCGGCGGATTTGTTCGGGCTGCGTCGCAACATCGAGGCCGTTGACGCTGGCGCGGCCGGAAGTGGGCCGGAGCAGGCCGCAGAGCATGCGAATGGTAGTCGATTTTCCGGCGCCATTCGGACCCAGGAAGCCGAAGATCTCGCCCTTTTCTACTTGCAGCGTCACGTGGTCCACGGCCACGAACGCACCGAACGTCTTCACCAGATTGTCGATCTCAACCGCGTTCACGCTGCCTCCAGTGCGCGGATGGTCTGGACAAATACGCCTTCCAGATTCGCCGCGCCGGTCTCGCGTTTGAGCGTATCGGGCGAAGCGCAGCGCACCAGTCGGCCCTTGTGCATCAGGCCGACGCGATTGCAGCGCTCGGCTTCGTCGAGATAGGCCGTAGTCATGAAGATCGTGATGCCGTCTTTCAGAAGCTGATAAAGGATGGTCCAGAAATCGCGGCGCGAAACCGGATCGACGCCATTCGTGGGCTCGTCGAGGAAGAGAATTTGCGGGCGGTGCAGCAGCGTGCACATGAGCGCCAGCTTCTGCTTCATGCCGCCCGAAAGCCTGCCTGCCTGGCGCGCGCGGAAGGGCTCCATGCGCGTCATGCGCAACAATCGCGCGGTCAATTCTTCGCGCTCGGCGCCCACGATGCCGAAGAGATCGCCGTAAAACGCCATGTTCTCTTGAACGGTGAGGTCGGCATAGAGTCCGAACCGCTGCGCCATGTAGCCGATGCAATCCTTCACGGCTTGCGATTCACGCGCGGCGTCCGAACCCGCCACGATTGCCGAGCCTTCCGTAGGCTCAATGAGTCCGCACAGCATCCGTAGCGTCGTGGTCTTGCCGGCGCCATCCGGCCCCACGAGACCGAAGATCTCGCCGCGTTCCACCGTAAGATTGAGATGGTCCACGGCAATGAGATCGCCGAAGCGGCGAGTGAGGTCGCGAATTTCGATGATGGGCGGCATCAGTTGAGCACGATCTCGGCATCCGCCGGCATGTTGGACTTCAATTCGTGGTTGGGGTTTTCCACTTCGATCTTGATGCGATAGACCAGCTTCACGCGTTCCTGCTGGGTTTGGATCTGCTTCGGCGTGAATTCGGCTTCGCTCGCAATAAAGGTGATGCGGCCGTTGTAAACCTTGCCGGGGTAGGAATCGGTGGTCAGGCGCGCGCTGCCGCCCAGTTTCACTTTGCCGAGGTCCGTCTCATTGACGTAGCCGCGCAGCCACGGATGGTCGATATCGCCAACGGTGACGATTGACGTACCGGGCGCAAGCACTTCGCCCACGTCCGCGGCCTTCACCAGCACCACGCCATCCACTGGCGAAGCCGCAATGGTATCGGCGAGTTGCGAATCGATGAGCGCGATATTGGCGCGTGAGCGGGCGATTTCGGCGCGGCGGGTGGTGAGTTCCTGCTCGCGCCGCTTAATCTCGATGGAGTTCGCTTCGGCCATCTTCAACGCGCCGCGCGCGCGTTCGGCCTGCCCTTGCGCGGCCTGAATCTGCTCGTTGCGCGGGCCGGCCAGCACCAGCGCCTGCGATTCCTGCGCGTTCTTGAGCGCGGCCTCCGCCGATTCAAAACGGTTGCGGTACTGGTCGTATTGCGCGGTGGAGATGTCGTCGTCTTTGTAAAGCGTCTGGCCGCGATCCCAATCGCGCTTGGAGCGCTGGTATTCGGATTGCGCCGAATCCACCGAAGCCCTGGCCTGCAGCTTCTCTTGAGGCCGCGCACCGTTGCGCAATTCGGCGAGCCGCGCCTCATTCGAGGTCAGGTCGGCGTGGCGCTGTTCTACATCGGCGGCGGTATTGGCGCGTTCCCACTCGAGCGAGCTTTCCGCTTGCGCGAGCTGCGATTCCGCCGCTTGCAGCCCGGCGGCTTCGCGCTGGCGCTGGGCGATCAGTTGGTCGCGATCCAGGCGCGCGATCACCTCGCCTTTCTTCACGGCGTCGCCTTCATCGACAGTGCGTTCGATCAACCGGCCGGCGGTCTTAAACGCGATATTGACTTCGGTGAGCTCGATGTTGCCGGAGACCATGAGGCGGTTATCTGGCGCGCGGTGCGATCCGCGCCAGAAGTAGAACGCGGCGCCGCCGGCGGCGAGCAGGATCAGGATGGGGATGACACGTTTCTTCATGAATGCTCCGTTTTCACTGCAACGACGCGCGGACCCGGCCCATGGCTTGCGCGAGATCGATTTTGGCCGAGCTGTAGTTATAAAGCGCCGCGGTCTGGTTATCGCGCGCGCGCTCCAGCCGCGTCTGCGCGTCGGTGACCTCCACGCTTACGGCGACTCCCGCGTCGTAGCGGCGGCGCGCCTGCGCCAGTTCGTTTTCCGAGAGACCGATTCCGTCTCTTGCAACCGTTACTTCGTCTTCGGCGGATTGCAAAGCGTCCAGCGCCAGCCGGACGTCGAGCTCGATCTGTTGCTTCAAATCGACGGTGCGCGTTTTTTCGGCGCGGTATTGCGAAGCGGCCTCGGCGCGCTGGGCATCGCGGCGTCCGCCATCGAAGATGGGCACGCGCAGGCTGATGCCGATGGCGCGCGTAGGCAGCGAATCGCCTGGGCCGTCGCCAATGGCGCCGTAATCGCCGAATGCGGAAACCGAGGGCAGCCGCTGCATCTTGACGGCGCTGGCCGAAAGACGCGAGTTCTCTTCCCTGCCCTGTTGCGCCCGCAGGTCGGCGCGGTCCGTCAGCGCTTGCTTTTGGGCCGCTTCCAGCGTCACCGCGTCCACCGGAACATAAGCCAGCTTGTCGGTTAATTCCAGGTCGGTGTCGAGCCGCATGTTCATAGCACGCAGAAGCCGCAGGTGTGCCGCGCGGCGCGCGTTCTTCGCCGTCAGCAGGCGCTGCTGATCGTTGGCCAGTTGCACGCTGGCGCGCGTGACATCGAGTCCCGTGCCCGTGCCAGCCGTTTTCTGGTTGCGCGCCTGCGTAAGCAGGGCTTCGGAGAGCGTGACATCGGCCTGCGCCGTTTCCACCTCGGCATCGGCTTTCACCGCGGCCAGATACCCGCGCGCCACTTGCGCCGCCACCGTTTCGGCGGTGCTATCGGAATCGGAGCGCGCGGCCGTGACGCCGGCTTTCGCGGCCTGAAACCGGCGGATCGACGAAAAATCAAAGACGCTCTGCGTCATCGAGGCGCGCGCATCGAAGGTGCTGAACGGGCCCACGAATTCATCGAAATGGAATCCGAGAATGGGCAACTGGTTGAACTGAATGCCCAGCGCCGCCAGGTTTTCGGTGCGGCTTTGATCCGACACCGAACCTTCGATATCCGGCAGCAGCGCCGCGCGCGCTTCCGACGATCGCGCCTTTGCCTGCTTTATTGCCTCGCCGGCCAATTGAATATTGGTGTTGCCTTCTGGCGAAACCGCGATCTCCACCGCGCGCTTTAGGCTGAGCGCGATCGGGCCCTCCGCCATCAACGGCGCAGCGAGGAGGAATATCCATGCTCTTCTCATTTGTTTTTTCCCGATTTTTTTACGCCCGGCTCGGGCGCGCGCAACCCGGCCCCAAGAAAGGTGACCAGCCGCGCCAGACGCGCGGGATATCCGTCGTCGACAGCGCCCGATACTGGGGAGGGATCGTTGCCCATCGTATATGCGATCGCGCCTTGCATGAAGTGCACACGCCATCTGAATTCGTTGTCCGCCAGATGCGGCGCGCATTTCCGCAGCGCCACCATGAAGCGCGTCAACACGGGTTGAAAATTTCGCGAGATAACCTCCGAAAGTATCCCCTCCGCCTGCAGGCGCCCCATCATCTTGGCGAACTGGGGATTCTTGGCCGCCGTTTCACCCATCGGCGCCAGAAACGCCTCCAGTACCTGTTCCACTTCGGGGCGTCCGGAGCTTTCCGTCTCCACTTTTTCCAAGCGCGCCATACGTTCCTGGTTCACCGGACCAGCCTTGCGCATCACCACCTGGTCGAGGAGTTCCTCCTTCGACCCGAAGTGGTAATGCACCGCCGCCACGTTCACCTCCGCCTCGGCGATCACCTGCCGCAGGGATACCGCGCCGTATCCTTGCGTGGCAAAGAGCCTTTCCGCCGCGTCTAACAGTTTCCCGGGCGTGTCAATCATTTGATTTAATCACTTGTTTGAAATTATGAAACCTGAGCCAATCGAAGTCAAGAGTTTTTTCTGGCATACGAATTGCTTTTCTGAATGGGCGAACGCCAACACGAGGCAAGAAGCATTGTGAAATCGGGGGAGAGAAACGATATGCTCGACCGGATATCCGAAGCTTGGTGTAAGACTATGCATAGCGACGCGATGTGGCCTATCCATGGCAGGTACCGATGCGCGCGGTGCTTGCGCGAACACAGAGTGGAATGGGAATATCAAGCACCCGATTTTGTTCCGGCGCCCGACTTCGCCTCCGAAGCGGAGCGGCAGGGCGAACGCAAATTGTCCATGTCGTCGACGGCTGCGGCCTTGCGGTAGAGACCGGACCGCCGAAGGCAATGCAGGAGTGGCATACGCCGTACACGTGTACCCTCATCGCACTAAAATAGAAGCTGATGAGCGACGTAGAACCAACCGCCACGCCCGCGGAAAGCGCGGAAGAGCATTCCATTCCGCTGCCGCCGGCCTCATTTTCGTTTCTCGTGCTTTCGCTGCGCGCGCAGGCTGAAATGCAGCTCGGCCTGATGCATTTCGGGCCAGAGGAAAAGCCCGAGCCGGAGTTGCTGCTGGCGCGCCACACCATTGACATGATGGGCATTCTGCTGGAGAAGACCAAGGGGAATCTCTCGCTCGAAGAGCAGCGCCTGCTCGAGAATTCCCTCACCGAATTGCGTTTTCGCTTTGTGCAGGTTTCCGATGAAGCCTCCAAAGCGGCCACGCCCAGCGCCTGATGGCGTTCCCATTGAAAATCACGGTGCTCGGCAGCGGCACCAGCGTCGGCGTTCCGACCATCGGTTGCCACTGCGCCGTTTGCACGTCCGACGATCCGCGGGATAACCGCTTGCGCCCCTCGATTCTCATCGGTTACGAGGGCCATAACGTTTTGGTGGACACCACGCCCGATTTCCGCTTTCAAGCGCTGCGCGCCAAGATCGCCCGCATCGACGCCGTGCTCTTCACGCATTCGCACGCCGATCACATCATGGGCCTGGACGACGTGCGGCCCTTCAATTTCCGCCAGAAGGGGCGCATTCCCATCTACGCCGCGGCGCCGACCATGGAAGCCATCCGCCGCTGCTTCCAATACGTCTTCGACGATGCGGCGCGCGAAACCAACGTGCCCAAGCTCGATACGCACGTCTTCAACGGCGCGCCGTTCGATCTGTTCGGGCTCGAATTCCAGCCGGTTCCGGTGCTGCACGGCGCGCAGACCATCCACGGGTTCCGCTTCGGCTCGGCCGCCTATCTTACCGATCACAGCGAGATTCCGGAATCGTCTTACGAGTTGCTGCAGGGGCTCGACGTGCTGTTTCTCGACGCCCTGCGCTACAAGCCGCATCCGACGCACAGCACCGTCGATCGTTCCATCAAGACCGTGGAGCGCCTGGCCCCGCGGCGCGCGTACTTTACTCACATCTGTCACGATCTCGCACACGAGCGTGCCGAATCCTTGCTGCCGCCGAATATCCGTCTGGCCTACGACGGGCTCGAAATCGAGGTCGGCTGATGGCCGTGCGCATCTATCGCAGCCTGGCCGAACTGCCGCCCGATTTCGGACCGAGCGCGGTCACCATCGGCAATTTCGACGGCGTGCATCTGGGGCATCGCGAGATTCTGCGCCGCCTGCGCGCGCTGGCCGATGCCAATGGATGGAAAGCGTCGGCGCTAACCTTCGATCCGCATCCCACGAAAGTCGTGGCGCCGGAGCGCACGCCGAAATTGATGAGCTCGCCGGACGAGCGTGCGCGGCGTATGGTTGAGGCCGGGCTCGATCAGGTGCTCATCTTGCCGTTCAACGCCGCGGTCGCTCAGCTCACGCCCGAAGAATTCGCGGAGGACCTGTTGGCGCGGCGCATGGGCGCGCGCGCCGTGCTGGTAGGGGAGAATTTCCGCTTCGGCTGCCGCCAATCGGGCGACGTTCACAAACTGGAAGCGCTCGGTCAACGCTTGGGCTTTGTCGTCGAGATCGTTCCGGCGGTCTGTTTTCGCGGCCGGATCGTCAGCAGCAGCGGGATTCGCGCTTTGATCGCCGCCGGCCATCTTGCGCTGGCGAATCGCCTGCTTGGACGGCCTTACTCAATCGAAGGCCGGGTCGTCTCCGGGCGCGGCATCGGCCATAAGCAGACGGTCCCTACGCTCAACCTCGAAACGGAAGCGGAAGTGATCCCGGCGCGAGGCGTTTACGTGACGCGCGCCAATGGCATGGAGGCCGTCACCAACATCGGCTACCGCCCCACTTTCGGCGCAAGCGATCAGCTCTCGATTGAAACTTTCCTGTTGGACGGCGCTGCGCTGCCCGCGGCCCTGACCATCGAGTTCCTGGCGCGGCTGCGCGAAGAGCGCAAGTTCGATTCGCCGGAAGCGCTCAAGCAACGCATCTTGTTCGATGTGCGCGCGGCGGAGCGATATTTCCGCCGATCGAAAACGTTATGTCATCCGGCAACTTTCTGATCACCGGTCTGACGCTGGTTCTGATCGACCTGCTGCTGGCAGGCGACAACGCGTTGGTCATCGCCATGGCGGTCCGTCAATTGCCGCCACGCGAGCGGCGCATCGGCAGCTTCTGCGGGGCCGCGCTGGCCGTGCTCTTGCGGGTCGGGCTGACGTTGGTCGCGTCGCAACTTCTCAACGTCCGGTTCATCAAGCTGGCGGGCGGTATTCTCATCCTGTGGATCGCATTTCAGGTTCTGCGCGACGCTCACGAGCCGCCCTCCGAGGTCGCGGCACCCCACAGTTTGATGCGCGCCATCTGGTATGTGCTGGTGGCGGACCTGACCATGTCCGTCGATAACATCCTCGCAATCGCCGGCGCATCCCGCGGTAACTTCGGTCTGATCCTTTTCGGTCTCGCGGTCAGCATCCCATTCGTGGTTTTCTCGAGCAGCCTTCTGGTGAAGCTGATGAACCGGTATCCGATCGTGATCTATATTGGCTCGGCGGTGCTGGGAAAAGTCGGTGGCGATATGGCGCTGGAAGACCCGTGGGTGATCTCGATGCTGCACCCGGTGACCTGGGAACGATACGTGGTGGACGCAATTTTGATCGCCATCATTCTGATCGCCGGCCACCTGACCGCGCCGCGTTCCCCCGCCGCGGAGGCGTGATAGAATTCGGACTCGATGGAGCGCGCCAGCCGGATCATCCAGCAATTGAATCTGCCTGGCGATACCATGTCCATCCAGGAATTGGCCTGCGCGGCGTGGCCGCAAGCCGTGGGCAAAAAGGTAGCTGCGCACACCCGCGCGGCGAAACTGGTGCGGACGCGGCTGGTGGTCGAAGTGGAAGACGCGGTTTGGCAACGGCAGCTCTTCACGCTCTCGCCGCTCATTGTGCGCGGCTTAGCGAAAATCCTCGGCCCTGGAATAGTTGAGGAAACCGACTTCCGTATTGTGCCGCGCCGCCGCGAACCGCAACGCGCGATGAAAGCGATGCCCGGCGGACTTTTCGGCGATGAATCGGACGCCATCGAAGATCCCGTGATGCGCGGTATCTACCGCGCCGCTCGCCATAGAGCCGGAGCATGAAGATCACCGAAGACGAAGTACGCTACGTAGCCGCGCTGGCCAATCTCAACCTCACCGAGGAAGAAATCGGCCGCCTCCGCCGTGACCTCGACGGCATCCTCGATCATATGGATCAGCTCAACGCCGTAGACGTCACCGGCATCGAGCCGATGGCGCGAGTGTTGTTCGAAGGCGAGGCAGATCCGCTGCGCGAGGATACCGTCGTTCCCCCGCTGGGCAACGAAGCCGCGCTGGCGAATGCGCCCCAAAGCGGCGCAGGCTACTTCAAAGTTCCAAAAGTGATCGAGCGGTAATCGGCGTCAGGATCACGCCGTCGAGGATCATTAGCTCTTCTTCCGTGAAACCTTCGAATGCGCGCCGCAACATCTCCAACTGCTCGTCAGGCGACATAGACCTATTCTGCCATCATGCAGCAATGGGCTGCGTGCTAATCTTCAAATTTGGACATCCCTTCCCTCAGTATTGATAGCGTCAGCGAAGGACTACGCGCCCGGCGCTTCTCGGCAACTGAACTCACCACCGAAGCCCTCCGCTTCGCCGAGGCCGAAAATCCAAAGACCAACGCCTATCTGCACCTCTCGCCCGAGCGCGCGCTCGCCAACGCCAAACGTGTCGATGAGCAACTCGCGCGCGGCGAAGATCCGGGGCCGTTGGCGGGTGTTCCGGTGGCGGTCAAAGACGTCATCGTCACTAAGGGCGTGCTCACCACGTGCGGCTCGAAACTGCTCGCCAACTACATTCCGCCATATGACGCCACGGCTGTCATCCGATTGGAACAGGCGGGCGGTATCCTGATCGGCAAAACCAATTGCGACGAGTTCGCCATGGGATCCTCCAACGAAAACTCGGCCTTCGGACCGGTGCGCAATCCTGTGGCGCCAGATCGCGTGCCCGGCGGTTCGAGCGGCGGTTCGGCGGCGGTAGTCGCGCAAGGAACGGCGGTGGTCTCATTGGGCTCCGATACCGGCGGCTCGGTTCGCCAGCCGGCGTCGTTCTGCGGCGTGACCGGCGTCATGCCGACCTATGGTCGCGTATCGCGCTATGGCTTGACCGCATTCGCAAGTTCGCTCGACCACGTCGGCCCCTTCGCGCGTTCGGTGAAAGATGCCGCGACGCTGCTACGCGTGATCGCCGGACACGACCCCATGGATTCCACTTCGGCGTCTGCCCCCGTGCCCGATTACGCGGCCGCAATCGGCGCGCCTGTCAAAGGGTTGAAGCTTGGCCTGCCGCGCGAATACATGCGCGATTCCACCAGCGAAACGGCGGTGCTAGTAGCGCGCGCCGTGGAGCGGCTGCAATCGTTGGGCTGTGAAGTGTGCGAAATCAGCCTTCCCAACACCGATTCCGCCATCGCCTGCTATTACATCGTCGCCACCGCCGAAGCCAGCTCAAACCTGGCGCGATATGACGGCGTTCGTTATACTTCGCGATCCTCAAACTCAGACACGCTGTCCGGAATGTATCGCAACACACGCGGCGAAGGCTTCGGCGCGGAGTGCAAGCGCCGCATTATGTTGGGCACTTACGTACTGAGCGCGGGCTATTATGACGCATACTATTTGAAGGCGCAGAAAGTGCGCGCGTTGATTGCGCGCGATTTCGCACGCGCGTTCGAAACCGTGGACGCCGTGATTGCGCCGGTTTCGCCGTTTCCCGCTTTCCGGCTCGGCGAAAAAGTAGACGACCCATTGGCAATGTACCTCTCCGATATCTACACCATTACCGGCAGCTTGGCGGGCATCCCCGCGATGAGCGTGCCGTGCGGCAAAACCTCGGAAGGGCTGCCGGTGGGTGCGCAAATTATGACGCGGCATTTCGATGAGGCCACTATGTTCCGCATCGCCGCCGCGCTTGAGAACACCAACTAAGAGGAGACTGATGATGCCATTCGAACTACCGCCCCTGCCCTACGCACCCGACGCGCTCGAACCTCATATCGACAAGATGACGATGGAGATTCACCACGGCAAGCACCACGCCGCATACGTCGCCAACCTCAACAAGGCGCTGGAATCGGCGCCCGACCTCGCCGGCAAGACTGTCGAGGAACTGCTCGCCAACAACTGCGCCATCGTTCCCGAGAACATCCGCACCGCCGTGCGCAACAACGGCGGCGGCCACATCAACCACTCGATGTTCTGGAAGATCATGAAGGCCGGCGGAGGCGGAGCGCCGGTAGGCAATGTCGCCGCGGCGATTCAATCCACGTTCGGCAGCTTCGACGATTTCAAAACCAAGTTCAATCAGGCCGCGACCACGCGCTTTGGCTCTGGTTGGGCGTGGCTGGTGAAGGCCGGCGGCAAAGTGGATGTGATCTCATCCGCGAATCAGGATAGCCCGGTCATGGAAGGTAAGTTCCCTGTGATGGGTCTCGACGTCTGGGAGCACGCTTACTACCTGAAGTATCAAAATAAGCGCCCGGATTACATCGGCGCCTGGTGGAACGTCGTCAACTGGGAAGAGATCGAGAGCCGCTTTAATTCAGCGAAGTAGATTATGAATTCACCGCAGAGACGCGAAGACGCTGAGAAAAACCTAACAGTCTTAACTCGGCGTCTAGGCGTCTCTGCGGTGAGTCGAATGCCCCTCTAATATGCACATTTACGATCTCGTCGTCATCGGTTCGGGACCCGCTGGACAGCGCGCGGCCATTCAGGGAGCAAAATGCGGCCGCCGGGTCGCGGTGATTGAGCAGCGGGAAATTGTCGGCGGAACCTGCGTTAACACCGGCACCATCCCCAGCAAGACGATGCGCGAGGCCGTGCTGCATCTTTCCGGCTTCCAGTATCAGGGCATTTACGGCGTGAACTATCACGTCAAGGAACGCATCACCATGGCGGACCTCACCTTCCGCGTCAACCAGGTGATCAAGACCGAAGTCGATGTGACGCAATCGCAGTTGGCGCGCAACGGCGTCGATGTTTTTTACGCCCGCGCCAGCTTTACCGACGCCACGCATATTAAGATCGAAAATTCTCGCGGCACGGCCGATTTCGAAGCCCCGTATATCATCATCGCCACCGGCACCAAGCCGGCGGTTTCGCCCACCGTTCCCCTCAACGGCGCGACCATCGTCAATAGCGACCAGGTTTTGCAAATGCCTGAGATCCCGAAGACGCTCATCGTGGTCGGTGGCGGCGTGATCGGCGTGGAATACGCGTGCATGTTCGCGATTCTCGGGTCGCGCGTGATCCTGGTGGAGAAGCGCCCGCGCCTGCTGGAATTCGCGGATAACGAAATCGTGGAGGCGCTATCGTATCACCTGCGCGACCATCGCGTAACCATGCGCCTGAACGAAGAGGTCGGGAGCGTCGAGGTGGCGCCCGATGGCGCCGTGGTCGCAAACCTGAAGAGCAACAAGCGCATTTCGGCCGACGCGCTGCTCTATGCGGTAGGCCGCCAGGGCAACGTGGACGAAATGAATCTCGCAGCCGCCGGCCTGGAAGCCGACAACCGCGGCCGGATCACCGTCGATGCCGAATTCCGCACCAAGGTCTCGAACATCTACGCCGTTGGCGACGTGATAGGATTCCCAAGCTTGGCGTCGGTTTCGATGGAACAGGGACGTCTCGCGGCGGCCAACGCATTCGGGCTCAAGATCAACTCCAACCCGGCCAATTATCCATACGGCATTTACACCATTCCCGAAATCTCGTTCATTGGGAAAACCGAAGAGCAATTGACGGACGAAGACGTGCCTTACGAAGTCGGCGTCGCCTATTATCGCGAAACCGCGCGCGGCCAGATCCGCGGCGATACCACCGGCCGCTTGAAACTGATCTTCCACCGCGAAACCCGGCTACTGCTGGGAGTCCATATCATCGGCGAAGGCGCTTCGGAACTGCTGCACATCGGGCAAGCCGTATTGATCTTGAAGGCCACGGTCGATTACTTCGTGGATACCGTGTTCAACTACCCAACGCTCGCAGAATGTTACAAGATGGCCGCATTCAACGGCGTGAATAAGCTACGCCGGTTTGAAGCCGCGAAGTAATTACTGGCACGAGAAGACCGGCGACGCCACCGGTTGGTTACCCGCCATATTCCGGAAAGAAAAAGTGCAAGTCTTCAGACGCGCCGGAAGATTCGTCATGACAGTTACAGACGTGCCTTCATACCGGCAGCGTAGGAATAAGTTTTCGCTGCGATAATCGGTAAGTTTCCAAGTCTGCTTCACCTGCTTGCCTTGGGTTTGCGTATCATCCGGCGCAAGTTCGGCTTCATTTTTCCCAGGCCTTCCATTGTAAATCGAAGGGCGCAGGAATTTGTGGATCGCCTTAGCAGCCTCGGCTTGCCAAGGCGCCGGAACCGGCGCGCTTTCTGTGACGGGAATTGAGGCTGGACACGCCAAAGCCGTAGACGCGCTCTGTGCGCAGAGCATCACCGGCGCTGCGGCGCCGATTAAGATCAGGCGCACAACCGCTGCGCGGTTACTCGACGACATAGAACTGGTTCCCATCGTTCACCGCGTGACCGGTGTAAGAGCTGTCACGGAACCAGATCGTTCTTTGATGAACCGGCTGCCCCGTCCATTGGTCGTAGACCACCAGGCCCTGAGCATTCTGCGAGACATAGATCGCAGCGTGGGAACGTCCGTCCGTATGGTTACCGTAAGTGCCTGTCGGATCGAACGTTGCGATGGCCGTACCTTCGGGCACTGTCGAATCGCCCTTGACGATCCGGCCTTTTTTCCATGACGCCGTAAGTGGACTAGTCGCGGCGTGCTCCACGAACGCCACGCACTGTCCGGTTCCAATTACCTTGCCTATGTCGGTGCTCACAATGTTAGGAATGTTCGCCTGATAGGCCATAGACGGATCAGCCTATCATACTCGCAATCGCCAGCGCCCAATTTCGCTTCTGCCGAATTTCAGTCACGCAGCCGAGCGCCGCTTTTATCTGCTCCACTTCAGCAAGCTCAAAGCCGCTTGCAAGCAGCACGCCGCCGGGACGCAACACCCGCCTGAGTTCGGACGCGAGCGCAACAATCGCTTCCGGGCTGATGTTAGCAGTCACCAGATCGACCGATGCCGAGCGCACCGCATCCACCGAGCCGACGAATGCATCGCCCGCAATCTCCACCGCGATGGGATCGATGTCGCACGCATAAGTCATCTTCGCGCCCAACAGTTGCGCGGCGTGCCGCAGAATGCCCGAGCCCGCGCCGACATCCAGCATCATCATGCCCGGCTTGAGAAAATCTTCCAGCGCTTCGAGACAAAGCTGCGTAGTCTCATGTACGCCGGTGCCGAAGGCCATCCCCGGATTCACTGCGATACGCAACCGGCCGGCCGGCGCGGGGTCGTCGCGCCATTCCGGAACCAGGAAGAAACGCGAACCGACTTCCATCGGCTGCAGCAAATCGCGCGCGGATTGCACCCAGTCGCGATTTTCTTCATCGCGGATAGACGCGCCCCGGTAGCGTTCAAGCAAAGCGCCGCGGTCGGCGGAATCCTCGAAAAAGGCGCGCACGGCATGCCCCTCCGGCTCTACTATGCCGCAAGAACCCTGCTCCCAAAGATCGGCGATGAGGATATCGCGATCTTCGCCGGTGGTGTCAATTTCGAGTGAGAACACGTCACCAGCGTAATGCAATTGGCTCGCTGTCGCTCGATTAGCGGTAATAATTCACGTAGCGCTCGTATTCCTTCATCACCTCAGGATCCGTGGCGAACGTCTGGTGCAAAATCCAGACACCCTCCGCATTGGCCACGAAAATCAAGCCGCGGCGGTCATCCCGGCTGATCGCTGTCACGCCGCCGAACTCGCGCGCAACCTTGGGATGCACCGGGTCGGACAGATCGAAGATGCGAATGGTCTGAGGCGCGGGTGCGGGCGTGCTGACGGTGGCAGGGTCGTCCGCAACCAAAGCCGCGGTACCGGCTACAGAGAAAATGCTCACCGCTGCGCCGCCGCCCGGGTACGCCACATCCGCCAGAACGGCCGGTTGCGCGGTTTTCGTCACGTCAATGAGCGTGACGCCCTTGCCCGGGTCGTGCTCCGCATACAGATAGAAACTGCTGTAGTGTTGAGTGGCCAGGAAACGCCGCACAGGCCCGCCGGTGAGTGGAATGTGGCCGACCACCGTGATTTCATCCTGCGGATCTTTGGGCGCGGGCTTCGGCTTCTTATCCTTCGCGTCCGCCGGACTGAAAAGCGCCGCCATGCCAAGAACCGGGATGGCAAGATAACGCAATCGATGCATAGGGCAAATGTCTCCTTTTAGTCTTTCTTCCCCGCGTATGCGAGGGTGAATCCTGCGGGAACCACAAAAACCGTGACCAAGACCGAAACCGTTAAGCCACCTATCAGCGCGCGAGCCAGCGGCGCGTAAGATTCGCTGCCTTCACCGAGCTTCAACGCCATCGGCATCAGCCCGATCACGGTGGCGAGCGAAGTCATCAGCACCGGGCGCAGGCGCACGCGGCTCGCGGTCGCCACGGCTTCGCGCGCCGCCATTCCTTCGCGGCGCAAGTGGTGCGCGAATTCGACAATCAGGATGCTGTTCGACATCGCAATGCCCGCCAGCATCACCACCCCCATCAGCGACATCACGTTCAGCGTTGTCTTGGTTGACCACAGCGTCAACAAGACGCCCGTCAATCCCGGCGGAAACGCAAGCAAAATGATGAAGGGATCGATAAACGACCGGAACTGCGCAACCAGAATCAGATACAGCAGAACCACGGAGAGCGAAAGGCCAACCGCAAAGCTTTTGAAAGACGAGCGCATGCCGTCTACCATTCCGTGTATCGCCACATCCACGCCGGCCGGCAGTTTGGCCTCTGCAATCAGCCGGTCGATCTGACTGGCGATCGATCCGAGGCCCTCACCCAGCGGCCGTACGTAGATATCGAGCACACGCCGGATCTGGTAGTGATCCACCTCGGTGGGCGCTTCGAAGCGGTGAATGCTGCTGACCATATCCAGGCGCGTCGGGCGCTTCAATCCGGCGCCATGCAGCGGAATCGAGCGCAGGTCGGGCAGGCTGCGGATCTGCTGCTCGGGGTATTGCACGTTCAGAAAATAGTTGTTGTTGTTCTTTGGATCGATCCAGATATTGGGCGCCACCATCTGGTTGGAAGTGAGGGCGGTGATGACGTTCTGCACCACTTCCTTTTCGGTGAGCCCGAGCTCGCCCGCGCGCGTGCGGTCGATATCGAGGCGCAGCGCAGGATAGTCCAGATCCTGCGGAATATAGGCATCCGCCACGTCTGGGATCTGGCGAATCTTCTTGGCAAGGTCGAGGGTGGCTTCGTAACTGGTATGAAGATCCGTGCCGCCCACCTGTACGTCGATCGGCGCCGCGAGCCCCAAATTCAGCACCGCGTCGATCAGGCTGCCCGAGGAAAAATACGCCGCCAGTTCCGGCATCTCTTGCTGCATGCGCTCTTTCACGCGCGCCATGTATTCGTAACTGCCGGTTTTGTGTCCGGCTTTCAAGCCGACCTGCACGAATGCCGTGTGCATGGCCGAGTTCGACGTGTAGATCGCCGAAAAGCCCGGGTCCACGCCGATGTTCGACACGATCATGCCTAGGTCGCTCTGCGCAACGGTGCGGCGGACAAGAGCTTCCAGGCGGGCGATCTCACCTTCCGTCTCCTCGAGGCGCGTGCCCGACGGAGCCTTGACGTTGATCACGAACTGTCCGGCGTCGGTACGCGGAAAAAACGCGAGTTCGAGATGCGGAAACAGCAAAAGGCTCGCGGCGAACACAAGTCCGAAGCCCATCAGGCAAAGCACCGGGCGGCGCAGCGCGACGGCGACCATGGAATCGTAGCCGCACAAGAACCGCTCGAACCCGCGGTTGAACCAGCCGTGAAATCCGCCTCCGCCCTTGGCGCTCTCGCCGTGTCCGTGGCCGCTCGCTTTCATGAAGCGGGCACAGAACAACGGAACCACCGTCATCGCCACCACATAAGAAGCAAACAGCGAGACCACAACTGCCAACGCCAGCGATGAGAACAGAAACTTGCTGACGCCGTAGAGCAGCGTCACCGGGAAGAAGACCACCACGGTGGTGAGCGTGGCCGCGAGCACCGGCAGCGCCACTTCGCGCCCGCCCTTTTCGGCCGCCGCCAGCGGCGGATTGCCGCGCTCCAGATGCCGGAAGATATTTTCCAGCACCACCACCGAGTTGTCGATGAGGCGGGAGAGCGCTAGCGCCAAGCCGCCCAGGACCATGGTATTAATCGAGCTTCCGCCGATTTGCAGCGCGATGAACGTCGCGAGAGCCGAAAGCGGAATGGAGAAGAACACGGCGGCCGTCGCGCGCATGCTGCCGAGAAACAGCAGAATCATCAACGACGTCAGAAACAGTCCGATACCGCCTTCATCCAACAGCGTGTGAATTGCGGTTTTGACGAACTGCGATTGATCGAAAACCACGCTATTGACAAGCGAGGAAGGCACGTCGAACAATCGCTTCAACTTTGTGCGCACGCCATCGACGACGGCGATCGTGTTGGAATCGCCCCCTTGCTTCAAAACCGGCAGATAAACCGAGCGTTGCCCATCCACGCGCACCGCGTTGTATTGCAGCGCATACGCGTCCTTGGCCACGCCGATGTCCGAAACGCGAACCGGGTTCTCGCCGGTAAGTTTGATGGGCACGCGGTTGATGTCTTCGACCTTACTGACCTGGCTGTTGGCGTAAATGTTGTAGTCGTATTTCCCGATCTGCACGTCGCCCGCGGGCAGCACGAGGTTCGATTCGTTCATCGCGCGCACCACGTCCATCAAGCTCAATTGCCGCGCTTCGAGTTTGAAGGGGTCGGCGTAGAGCATGATTTCGCGCCACCGTCCGCCGAACGGTTGCGGCACAGCGGCGCCGGGTACGCCCGCCAGTTGATTGCGCACCACGTTCTGCGCCAGATCCTTCAATTGCGTCTCGCTCAGGTCATCGCCGCGGAATGTCACCAGACAGACTGGCAGGCTGGAAGCGTCCATCTTCAGAACGAACGGGGGCAGGGTGCCGGGAGGCAGATGGCTGATTTCCGCCATGGCGAGACTGGCAATGGTAGTGACCGCAGAGTCCGGATTCGTCCCGGGCTGAAAGTAGACCTTGATCAGGCTCACGCCCGCGAGCGAGCGCGATTCCATATGATCGATTCCGCTCGCCAGCGTGAAGAATCGCTCCAGGTGATACGTGATGTTGCCTTCGACCTGTTCCGGCGGCATGCCGGAATAAAACGTCGCCACCGCCACGACCGGAATGTTCATGGCGGGGAAAAGGTCCACCGGCATGCGCGCGACGCTCACGACCCCTACCAGGCTGATGATCAGGCACACCACGACGATGAGATAAGGCGTGTGGATGGCGAAGCGGGACATGGTTATCGCACCTGCGCTTCCAGGGATCTGCCCTGCACCTGCTGTCCCTCTTTCAAACCCGCGCGGCGGCCCACCACCACCTCGTCGTTTTCACGCAGGCCTGATGTCACCTCCACGCTCTGCGCGTTTTCGAGGCCCAATGTCACGGGCACAACGTGAATCACGCCGCCCGCATCCACCGTGTAGACATGCGCCGATGCGCCGCTCCGATCGACGGCATCAAGCGGAATGGCCAGAGCCTGACGGCGTTCCTCTATGCGCAAATCCACCTCGGCGTACATGCCCGGAATCAGCGTCAACGCCGCGTTGGGGACGTCTACCTCGGTATCCATCGTGCGCGTCGATGGTTGAATTTTGTCCGCAAACCGCGCCACCTTACCCGGAAAAGTGCGGCCGAGCGACGACACGCGCACGTCTACCGTTTCGCCGACGCGAACGCGCGCCACCGCCGATTCCGGCACCGGCAGGATGAGTCGCAGAAGGTTATTCTGCGAGAGTTGCACGATGGGCATCGCCTGCGTCTGCGAGGCCGTGCCCGATTGAATCATCGACCCGGCGTTGGCGTAACGCTTGGTCACGACGCCTTCGAATGGCGCGGCGATAGTAGCGTATTTGTGCAGGGTCTCGATGCGCGCTTGATCCGCGCGAGAGACGCGTACTTTCTGTTCGGCGGTTTTCAAGTTGGATTTCGCGGCGGAGACCTGCGCTTCCGCCACCAGATCGCGCGACCGCGCTTCATCCACTTCCTGTTGCGGCACCAGCCCCGGCTCGCGCTTCAGCACGTCGGAAATGCGCGTGGACGAAAGGTGCGCCAGATCGTGCGCGGCTTGCATCCGCTGCAACTCATCGGTCGCGGTGGCGACTTCGTCTTCCGCCTGATCGATAGCCGCCGCGCCTTTGGTCAAGTCGTCTTCCATCTCCGGGATTTCGAGCGTTGCGAGCACCTGTCCCTGATGGACCCGATCTCCGATATCGACGTTGATGGCGCGAACATAGCCCGCAACCTTGGCCATGACATCCACCTCCTGGTAGGGCTCGAATTCCGCCGTGAGGGTCACCGCGGACGTAAGATCCGCACGCGCCGCCTTCACTACGGGAACGATCGGCGGCGCGGCCGACGCCGCAGGCGCGCGCTGGCCTTCGGCGGCGACTCTGCTGCAAGAGCACAGATTGAGTGCGCAAACGAGGAGGAGAGCAAGAAGTAGATTTTTCATCGCAGAGATCCCATCGCGTATGCCAATTCGGCGCGCGAGCTGAGGTAGTCGTACTTTGCGCCGGCCGCGGCGATTTCCGCGGTCACCTGGTTTAACTGGGCCTGGTTCAGTTCCACAATGCTGCCCAAGCCGTTGTCGTAGCGGGTCTGCGCCAGCCGCAAACTCCGGTCGGCCTGCTCCACGAGGCGCGCCGTCACATCCAACCGCCGGAACGCCGTGTTGGCTTCGAGCCATGCCACCCGCACTTGCTGCGAGATTTGAATGGTGAGATCCTGGACGTCTTTATCGGCGGCCAGCGCGCGCGACGTCGCTTCCTGTTCACGCGCCGCGTACAGCTTTCCATTCAGAATCGGCACGTTGACGTTCACGCCCGCCGCGCTGTAAGTGCCGTGCAGCCGCGGGTCGGTGGCGGGTAGGCCGCCCGCCACGCCAAGCAGGCTGATGGTGGGGCGGCTGAGATCGCGCTCCGCATCCGCGAAGCGGTGCGTGGCGTCGCGGCTCAACTGCAGCGCGGCAAGGTCGGGGCGCTGTTTCAACGCGGTTGCGACAGCCGTCTCCGCGTCGGCATCGGGCGCGGGAGGCAAGGGCTCGTCGGCCAGATCGAAGCGCTCGACAACAGAAGCGCCGAGGGCTCCGGAAAGGCGGACACGGCTAGCTTCCACATCGTTCTCGGCGCGGAACAGAGCCAGCTCCGCGTCCGATTCTGCAACCTCCGCAAAACTCACATCCAGCGTGGATTTCAGCGAGCTCTGCGCCAGCGCCTGAACCTGCCGCAGAATCAGCCGCCGGTTGCCCGCCACGGCCTGCGCCACCTTGAGCACGGTATCGGCGGATAGGGCCTGATAGTACGCCTGATCGACGTTGATCAGAATCGCGGCATGCGTGCTGCCCACGATCTGCTCTTGCGCCGAAGCCCGCAGTTTCGCGGCATCGGCGAGATTCGACGTACGCCCAAAATCCGTAACCAGTTGGCTGACGGTCAAGCCGGCGGCCACGCGGCTGTAGAGACTTGAGGTCTGAATCGTGCCCGCCGCCAGCGTGGAGTTGTGCTCGGCCCCGATGCTCGTGAAATTCCCCGCCAATTGCGGGTAGAAGGGCGCCCGCGCTTCGGTGGCCGCCGATTTTGCCGCTTCCGCCACAAAGCTTGCCGACGCCACGCGCGGGTGGTTTCGTAGGGCCAGTTGCTCAGCCTCGGCGAGCGTCAGCTTTTGCGGGGATTGCGCCATCGTCAGACCGGCCGCAAGCCAAACTAAACTGAACAGCAACCGTCTCCGCATCCCTAAATTGGCTCTTCCCGGACTGCGGCTTTCACGATCATGGTGTCTTGCGTCTCGATCAATCCGTCAGTAATGAGCTCGCAAAGGAGCGGAAGTAATTCTTCAGCGGTGCTTTTGGATTCGATGAACTCCACCCGCACTGGCAGATGCTCACGCCCCGCTTCCCCGCCCTCCGCCGAGTGCGCGCGGTGGTGCGTGCCGAAGCCCGCTGCGGGACGAATCAAAGTAGCGCCCGCCACCCCGCGCTCACGCAGAAAGGTGAAGATTTCGTTGTAAAGAAAGTCGTGACGGGAGATCGTATCCTCGTTGAGATGGATCGTGATCTTCTTAGCCAACCCCGGCGCTAGCATCTTCACGATTTTTAGCATCGAAACCCGCATTTTCCGCCTGAAGAGTCGCTGAAGTTTTCCTGACATTCGCGTCAGGCAAATGTCAGAAAATCGGCAGTTGCGGTGAAGACCGGCGCGCTCTTATAAAGGAGAGGAGAACGTGCACATCCTTGTCGTAGAAGACGAGTTGAAAATGGCCAAGGCGCTGCGGGAAGGCCTGGAGGCAGATGGCTATTCCGTGCACGCGGCCCACACCGGCGAGGAAGGCTTCTACCTGGTGCAAGCGCAGCCGTTCGATCTGGTGATTCTCGATGTGATGTTGCCCGGGCACGATGGTTTCGAGATCCTCGGAACCCTGCGCAAGCGCGGCGTCAGAACTCCCGTGCTGCTGCTGACTTCGCGCGACGCCGTGGAAGATCGCGTGCGCGGGCTCGATGCGGGCGCCGACGATTATCTGGTAAAGCCGTTCGCGTTTCCCGAACTGCTGGCGCGAACGCGCGCGTTATTGCGTCGAAACCGGACGGACGCCATCCAAAGGTTCCAGCTTGCCGATCTGACCATGGATCTCGTGCAGCGGTCAGTGAGCCGCGACGGCAAGGCGATCGACTTGACGGCCCGCGAATTCGAATTGCTCGGCTATTTTTTCGCGAATACTGGCCGCGTGGTCTCGCGCGAGATGCTGGCGCGCGATATCTGGAAGGAAACCGCGCGGCAAACGCCGATCGACAACGTCATCGACGCGCAAATGGTGCGGCTGCGCCGCAAGTTGGACGGGCAATTCGAACGCAAGCTGCTGCATACTGTACGCGGCGTCGGCTTCGTGCTGCGCGAAGAAAGCGAACCGTAGGTGCGGCTGCGTCCCACGCACTTACGCATGCGGCTGACGCTCTGGTACGTTGCTATGCTTGCCGCTCTGCTGGCGCTTGCCTGGGGCGCGACCTGCGTGCTGCTGTTCTGGCAACTGCGCAGTCAGTTGGATCACTTCGCCATTCAGGAAATCGAAACCGTGGAAGGTTTGTTCTACTTCACGCCCGGCGGTCAACTGCAAATGCGCGAGGATTACCACAACCACCCGGAATCCAAAGAAGTCATCGAGCGCTTCCTGGAGGTGCGTTCGGCGGATGGCGGCGTTCTGTTTCGCAACGAGCGCCTGGGAAATCGAACGCTGGGCGGCCCGCCGTTCTCCGGAGAGGGTTTGGGCGGCTACTCGGAACGCTCCGCAACGCTTTCGGATGGAACGCGCGTGCGGCTGGTCAGCCGGTTGCATTCGCTCGATGGCCATCCTCTCCTGATCCGGCTGGCGCACAGCGAGGAGCCGCTGTATTCGCGATTGAATGAGCTGCTCTTGGCCTCGCTGCTGGTCTTGCCTCTGGCATTGGCGGGCGCGGGCCTCGCTGGTTACGCCCTGGCGCGCCGGGCCTTGAGCCCGATTGAACAAATGGCGCGGCGCGCGCAGGAAATTACGCCGGAACGATTGCACGAGCGTCTGCCAAATGACGGCGCGGGCGACGAGCTCGGGCAATTGGCGCGGGTGTTCAACGATACGTTGGGCCGCCTCGAGCCGGCATTCGAGCAATTGCGGCGCTTCACCTCCGACGCATCGCATGAATTGCGCACGCCGCTGGCCATGATCCGCAGCGTGGGCGAGGTCGGTCTTCAGAAAGACGGCACGCGTTCGGAATACCGCGACATCATCGGCAGCATGTTGGAAGAGGTGAACCGCCTTACGTCGCTGATCGACAGCCTGCTCACGATTTCACGCGCGGATGCCGGGCGCATTCAACTCCATCGAACCGTCACGCCGGTGATGCCGCTGGCGCGCGAGGCCGCGGGACTGCTCGAGGTTTTGCTGGAGGAGAAATCGCTGCGCCTCATCATCGAGGGGGACGAGAGCGCGCAAGTGGAATGCGATGCCATTTTTCTACGGCAGGCGCTGGTTAATGTCCTGCACAACGCTATCAAATACTCGCCCGTAGGGGAAACCGTTCTCGTGGGCGTTCACGAGGTCTCCGGCCAGATCAGCGTCGATATTCATGACAACGGCCCCGGAATTCCGCTCGAAGATCAGCCGCACGTATTCGATCGTTTTTATCGCGTCGATAAAGCGCGATGGCGCGAATCGGGTGGCGCCGGTCTGGGGTTATCGATCGCGAAGTGGGCTGTGGAAGCGCACGGTGGCAGTATCGGCTTGACCAGCGATCTGGATAGCGGATGCGCTTTTCGCATTATCTTGCCATCCGTTCCAGTTGCGGTTGCGGCTACCTGAAAAACTCGCTATGCGCCGCCGGCCAGGCGCAAGATCCAGAATGCCAGCCAGGCGATGGTCGCTGCCATCGGAATCGTCAGCACCCACGCGGTGACGATATTGGTAGCGATTCCCCAACGCACCGCTTTGAGGCGATTGATGCTGCCTACTCCTGCGATCGCGCCGGCGATAGCGTGAGTCGTCGAGACCGGCAATCCGAAATGGGTCGCTAGAAGAACAGCGCCGGCGGCGCCCGTTTCGGCGCAGAATCCGCTGCGCGGCTTGAGCCGGGTCAGCCGTGCGCCCATGGTGCGAACAATCCGCCAACCGCCGCTTAAAGTTCCCAGCGCGATCGCCGTATAAGACGCCATCAGCACCCAATACGGGATGTCGAACGTCGAAATCAGGTGTGAGGTGAAGAGCACTCCCGTAATCAGCCCCGCTGTCTTTTGCGCATCGTTCGATCCGTGCGCCAGACTGAACGCGGCGGCCGAGACCAACTGCAGCTTACGGAAATACGTGTCCATTTTCGCGGGACTCGATTTTTGGAATATCCAATAGACCGCAATCATCAACAGGTAAGCCGAAAGGAATCCAATCAGTGGAGCGAGAAAAATGAAGGCTATCGTGAGCGGCCATTGGCTGCCGCCTGGCACGTGAAGGGCGTCGAAGCTGTGCATCGCTCCACGCAGCATCCCGGCGCGTGCAATGGCTGCGCCGGCGTAGCCGCCGATCAACGCGTGCGACGAGCTGGTGGGAAGCCCGAGCCACCAGGTGATCAAATCCCATATGATCGCGCCCGCGATGCCGCACAGGATCACCTGGGGAGTTACCAGGCTGAGGTCGACAAATCCTTTTCCAACTGTCTTGGCCACCGCCGTTCCGAAGAAAAACGCGGCGACGAAGTTGAAAAACGCCGCCCATATCACCGCCTGAAGCGGAGTCAGAACGCGCGTGGCCACAACGGTTGCGATGGAATTCGCGGCATCATGGAACCCGTTGATGTAATCGAAGATTAGCGCGATCGCGATAATGAATACCGCTAGCTCGACGGCCGTCATAGCCTAACTGTTTTTGACGGCGACGTTCTGCAGAATGTCGGCGACGTCCTCGAACCGGTCGATGGTGTTTTCGAAGAACTCGTAAACCTCTTTGAGCTTGATCAGCGTGATCGGGTCTTTCTCTTTATGGAACAGATGGGCAACCGCGCTGCGGCTGATCAGATCGGCCTCGTTTTCCAGGCGGTTGATTTCGATGCAATGTTCCAGAATTGGCCCTTTGCGCTCCAGCGCCTCAAACGCGCGTTTCGCCGAGATGGCGCACGAATTTACAATGCCTGCCAACTCCACCATGTCGCGCGGAATGGGTTCGATGCCGTATGAGACAAGCCGGTGCGCCGTATCCTCGATGCCATCCAGCACGTTGTCGAGCGCGCTTGAGATGTTGTGGATGTCCTCAGGGTCCAGGGGCGTGATGAAAGTTTGATTCAACCGGATGAAGATACTGTGGATCACTTCGTCGCCGCGATGTTCCAGAACGCTAATTTCGGTGGCGGCGCCGGCCATGCGCGAGTTGCCGATCCGAACCCCTTCCATCAGCACCCGCGCGGCCTGGCAAATGATGTCAACCTGCTTCAGAAAAGAGGCAAAGAATTTGTCGTCGCGTGGCAGCAGATTCATAAGACTTGTGGAGAACGTTGAATCCGAATGGAGTACTCTATCGTAATCGTTTTGTAATGTTTAGGCAACGCGCCCATTGGCGCTCAGGCGGAGGGAAATACCAGCGTGAAAACCGATCCCTTGCCCAATTCGCTGTCCACGGTTACCGTGCCGCCGGCTCGTTCCACCGCGTTCTTGACGATCGACAAACCGAGGCCGGTCCCCCCGGTTTCGCGCGATCGGGCTTTGTCCACGCGGTAGAAACGCTCGAAAATGCGCGGCATGTCTTGCGCCGCGATTCCGATCCCGTTGTCCGTGACCGAAATTCGCGTCGTCGAATTCGTGCCCCGCACATCGATGCGAACCTCGCCCCCCGGGTGGTTGTAGTTGATGCCGTTCAATAGAAGGTTCGAAATTGCGCGTTCCAAACGGCCTCTCTGTCCCACGATGTAGACATCGTCAGCCGCATTCAGAAAGGCGTGCACATGGCGCTCGTTCGCCTGGGGCTCCACCAGATGAAGCGCGCTTTCCACCAATTCGACGGCGGATATTCGTTCGGCGGGAACCGGGATCCGCGCCGCCTCGATTTCCGAGAGCGTCAACAGGTCGGACGCCATGTCCGTGATGCGCGCCGTGTGCGCCGCGATGATTTCCAGAAACTTGCGATTGATTGCCGGATCTTCCAGCGCGCCGTCGAGCAGGGTTTCCGTGTATCCGCGAATGGCCGCGAGCGGCGTCCGGACCTCGTGCGATATGTTGGCCACAAAATCCTTGCGGACGCGTTCCAAACGTTCGAGTTCCGTAATGTCGTGAAAGGTGGCGAGGGCGCCCGTGCTCCCATGCTCCACCAAAGGAGCGGCCTGGACTTCGAAGACGCGCCCGCCCGCGTTAATCGGCGACATGCGTTCGCGCTCCAGTTTCCCGGTGGCGATCACGCGGGCGAGAAGCGCGCGCAACCGCGGATCGCGCACCACCTGCAGCACCGAAACCCCTTCCGTAGCCGGCGTGCGCGCATGAACCGCTTGCGCAAACGCGCCGTTGTAGAAGGTGATGTGCAGGCTGTGATCGACCGCGAGTACGCCTTCCACCATGCTTCCCAGAATCGCTTCTCGCCTCGACGATTCCTGCGCCAGCAAGTCCAGCATGTGGCGAAAATGCTCCGCCATGGCGCGCAGCGATCGGGCCACCGATCCAAGTTCGTCATCGCCTTCCGCCGCCAGTGTTCCCGAGTAGTCGGCCTTGACCAACTCCGCCGCGTAGTTCTCGATGCGGCGAATGCGGCGGGTAAAACTGCGCGCCATGAAGTAAGCGATGAGCAGCGCGATCACCGCGGCCACCGCCGAGGCCCGCAGAATTAGCATGCGCACCGCCGCAATCGACGCCCCCACCTGGGTCAACGGAATCGCGAGGCGCAACACGGAGCCCGGGTGATTCGCTAAGGCTATCGGCACGGCATAATACGAGAACTCCAAATCGAGGGTGGCGCTACGCCGGACGTCCGACCCGGGCCGGCCGGCCAGCGCCGCCCGAACCTCGCGCCGCTCCGCATGGTTCTCCATGGTTTCAGGATCGTGTCGGGAATCGGCCAGTACGACCCCATTGCTATCGATCACGGTCACGCGCGAATCGAGTGCTTTATCGCTGGCCTCTGCCCAAATCTGCAGGTTCTGCGGCGGATTCGAGATCAACTCCGGCGCCACAAACCGCAGATCGTGCGCCATCTGCTGCTGCACCAGCGAGCGCTCGCGTTCTTCCGCATAGCGCGTGAGCAGGAAGTCGGCGCTCACCAGCGCCACGACCGTCAGCAGAATCGACGTCAGCAGAAGTTTGCTGAAAATGGAGCTCCGGATCGTCAAGGAACTAGTGTAGAACGCCCGCACGCGGGTGGCGCGAGGCAAAGGCCGCCGCACCATTGGGCAGTGCCATACTGGAAGCATCGATGAGTTTACGTCTACAGGGTATTTTTCCGCCGGTCACCACTCCGTTCGATCATGCCGGCGAGATTTACGTCTCGAAAGTGCAGCACAACGTCGAGAAATGGAATCGCACGTCCCTCTCGGGCTATGTCGTGATGGGCTCGACCGGCGAGAGCGTCATGCTCACGCCCGAAGAGAAGGTCGCTATGTGGGAATTAGTGGCCAAGCACGCCGCGCCCGGAAAGATTCTCATCGCGGGCACGGGTTGCGAGAGCGTGCGCGAGACCGTGAGCCTCACCAATCGCGCGGCCGAAATGGGCTACAAGGCCGCCATGGTGCGAACGCCGCATTACTACAAGAACCTCATCAATCGCGCTGAAGCGCAGGCGCTTTATTATCGCTCGGTGGCCGATCAGGCGCGCATTCCGCTCATCATCTACAACTGGCCGCAAGCTACCGGCGTCGATATTCCGGTGGAAGCCGTGGTGGCCATCTCCGAGCACCCGAACGTGATCGCGATCAAGGAAAGCTCCGGCAACCTCGAAAAAGTGATGCAGTTACTGCGCGAAGTGAAGCACGGGTTCCAGGTGCTGGTGGGCTCGGCGCCAACGCTCTGGCCGTCGCTGCTGATGGGCGCGTCCGGCGCGATCCTGGCTTACGCCAACTCCGCCCCCTATTCCGTCATCGCAATTTGGGAAGCGTACCGTCAGCGCGAAGAAGCCGCGGGACTCGATTGGCAGAATCGCATCGGCCGCGCCGCGGCGCTCGTCACCACCAAATACGGCGTGCCGGGCCTCAAATACGCGATGGATCTCAACGGCTACTACGGCGGTCCGCCGCGCTTGCCCTTGTGCGTACCCACCGCCGAGGCGAAGCGCGAAATCAGCGAAGCGTTCAAAGACCTGAAGGGATAGCGGCGCAGACTTCTTCCGGCACGCGGGTCTCAGGAGCAGGCTGCGGCGCGCCAGAAGGAACGGCGGCCGGAAGAAGCTTCTCGCGCAACGCCAGGCCCGGGCGCTCCACCAGCTTGGCGAGAAGGACGCCTGCGCCACAACTCACCACCAAATAAGCGGCGAATGTCGCGTTCCTCCCCCAGCCCACGCTCGCGGGCGACAGGACATGGCCGATGCTCCAGAACGCGACCGGCAAATGGCAGAGGTAAATCGTATAAGAATAGGTCCCGAGCGGCGCCAGCGCGCCGATGATTCTTCCACTGTCCTTCACGCGCTTGAGGAAATACAACAGCACGCCGCCATAGCCGAGATACGAAAGCGTCAGGCCGAACGTGTAGATGAACGGGTGCTCGACCTGAAATAGCAGATCCGGAAGCAGTAGCAGCGCGCTCAGTGCCAGCACGCCCAGGCCGCCATAGCGGAACAACCCATCGATGACCCGCGGGCGGAATTCGCAAAGATAAGAGAGCAGCACTCCGAACGCCAGCGAATCCAGGCGCAAGTGTGAAGGCGCGTCGATCTTGTAGTGATCGTATGGCGCGCCGCTCAGGAAATAGGCGATGCGCATCGCCAGGCAAGCCGCCGCCACGATGCCGCACAGCAGCGGAACGTGTCGGAAGGCGTCGCCGCGCCCCGCGTTCCGGCGCAACAGAAGATAAAGCGCCGCCGGAAGCAGGATGTAGAAATGTTCCTCGACCGCGAGCGACCACAAATGCCCCCACATGCCCGGGCGGTAACTTTGCACGAAGAGAAAATCGGGCCAGGTGAAGCGCCATTTCAATGGCGGGCCCAAGGTCCAGCGGACCGCGACCGTCAGCACGAGCAGCAAATAGTAAGCCGGGTAAATCTTGAACGCGCGGCGGCCGAGAAAGCGCAGTACGCGGATGCGCCCACTCGCTTTGTGCTCGCGGAACAGCAGGCCGGATACCAGGAAGCCGCTCAACACGAAGAAGAGATCGACGCCGGTCCAGCCGATGCGAAACCAGATCGGGTTCCAGGTGAGATGGCGGCCAAGCACGAGCAAGACGGCGATCGTCCGCAACGCGTCTAGCTGCTTTAACCGCATCCTTTTTATCTTCCGGCCCGCAGCGGAGCGCCGCCAGTAGACGATGGTTAGCTGGCCCGGGATGGCGATGGTTAGCGGGGACGGCGGCTTAGGCGTCTGAGGCGATCGAAAACCGTGGCGCCTTCCTCGATCCGGAACAGATACGCGACTGCGAAGTAAGTGAGGCCGTAAGTGGCAAGAATCGCGATGCCGAAAGTCTTCGGCTGGCTCAGCCCAAGGGCCAGCTTGACCGCCCATCCGGCGCAGGCTGCCACGATCGCCGACGCCCACAGCTTCCCCACGAAGCTCGCCGGCAAGCCCGTGGCTCCGATGCGGCGGTTCAACGTGCGGCGCAGTAACGTGAACTCCACCCACGCCGCGATGCCCGCCGACGATGTCAGACCCGCAACGCCCCACAGAGGATCGATACCGAGCCAACCCGGCACTCGCTTCGCGAACAGCCAGCCGAGACCGGTGGTGAGCGCGACGCGGATCAGGGCGAAGCGCAGCGGCGTTCGCGTATCGCGCAGCGCGTAGTAGGTCGAAGAGTAGAGGCGCCCCAGCGTGCCTGCCAGCAAACCGACCGACGACCCGGCGAGAATTCCCCACAGATACCGCGAATCCGAATAGTGAAATCGCCCCGTCTGCAGCAGGATCGCCGCGATCACGTCGCCCAGCGCCAGGAACGCCATGGCCGACGGCACGATGAAGAACGCGATCTGCCGCAATCCTCGGTTCAGCCGGCTCCGCAATTGTGCGCCGATCTCGCGCGCATCGCCGGTGGCGCTCGACATCGCCGGCAACTCCGCGGCGGAAACGGACATGCCGAACAGGCTCACCGGCAGCATATTAATGGTTTGCGCCGCCACCAACGCGGTCATCGCGCCCTCGGGCAGCAGGCTGGTGAGCATCGTATCGATAAAAGAGCTGAGCTGCACAACACCGCGGCTGACGAAGACCGGGCCGAAGTTGCGGATCACGTCGCGCACCATCCCGTCGCTAGAATCCGGACGGAAGCGCAAGCGGCGCGCCAGCCGCAACACGAAAGGTAACTGCACGCCAAATTGCAGTGCGCTGCCGGCCACCGATCCCCACGCCAGCGCTACTGCGAGCGCGTCTTCATTGACGCGCGCGCCGAAGCCCATCAGCGTGGCGATCATCGCAATGTTCCAAACCACCGACGCGCTATAGGAAAGGAAGAACTTACGGTGGCTGTTGAGAATCCCGAGGCACCAGGCGCCCATCGCCAGGAATCCGGCGCCGGGAAACAGAATGCGCACCAGGCGAATAGTGAACTCGCGGCGTTCGCCGTGAAATCCGGGCGCAACTAGATAGATGACGAGCGGCGTCGCCAGCACGCCGATGAGCACAATGCCAGCCACGACGAGGCCCAAAATCGCGCCTATCGCGCCGGCGACGCGCCCCGCCTCCTCTTCGTCACCTTCTTTCACCAGGCGCGCGTAAATGGGAATGAATGAGGCGGAGAGCACTCCCTCGCCCAACAGAGTCTGAAGAAAATTCGGGATACGAAAAGCGGCGTTGAAGGAATCGGCCGAACTGGAGACCACGCCGAAATAACGGCTGAAGAACGCGACCCGCACCAACCCGAAGAGGCGGCTAAGCAAAATCCCCGCGGCTACCAGAACCGCATGCCGCCCCGTCGACTCGCGCTGGTCAGAGTCTGCCAAGGACGGCATCCGTCACTTCTTGGGTGGAACTGCGTCCGCCGAGATCGGGCGTACGCACCTTGCCTTCAGCAAGCACGGCGGCCACCGCGCTTTCCACCTGGTGCGCGGCTTTGGATAGTTCCAAGTGATCGAGCATCATGGCGGCGCTGAGAATCGTCGCCAGCGGATTGACGATGCCGCGGCCGGCGATGTCGGGCGCCGAGCCGTGTACGGGCTCGAACATCGAAGGGAAGCGGCGGCGCGGGTCGAGATTGGCGCTGGCGGCAAGTCCCATGCTGCCCACGATGATGGCCGAAATGTCGCTCAGGATGTCAGAAAAGAGATTCGAGCCCACCACCACGTCGAAACTTTCCGGGCGGCGGATGAAGTTCATCGCCGCGGCGTCCACCAGCAACGATTCGGTCTGGACGTTGGGAAAATGCGCCGCAACTTCCTGAAACACGCGGTCCCAAAGCACCATGCTGTAGCCTTGCGCATTGGATTTGGTAATCGATGCGACGCGCATCTTCTTGCCGCGCTTGACCGCGAGCTCGAAAGAGAAGCGCACGATGCGCTCGATGCCGCGCCGCGTGAAGACCGAAGTCTGAATCGCAACTTCATCCGGTTGTTGGTGGTAGAGAAAACCGCCCACCTGCGCATATTCGCCCTCGGTATTTTCGCGGACCACGACGAAATCGATGTCGCCGCCCTTCGGTTTCGCCAGCGGCGACGTGACGCCGGGGTAAAGATAGGCGGGGCGGACATTCGCATATAGGTCGAAAGCGCGCCGGATGGGCAGGAGAAGACCGTTGAGCGTGGTGTGATCGGGAATATCTGGATGGCCCACCGCGCCGAGGAGGATGGCGTCGCAGGGCTGGAGCAAATCGATCGCGCCGGCCGGCATCATGCGGCCCCAGCGGAAGAAATGCTCGGAACCCCAGTCGAAATCCTGAAAAACGAAGCTGAGATCGTGTTTGGAAGCGACGGCGTCGAGTACGCGCTTAGCTTGGGGAACGACTTCCGTTCCCACGCCGTCGCCGGCGATGACTGCGATAGTGAAGGTCTTCATTACGCTCGAACTATTTTTGCATGCCTGATTGCGGCATTAGCGCGGAAGAGCCCTGAAAAAGCAAAAGCCCTCCATTGCTGGAGGGCTCTTATTTGAAATGACCGGGCGACTTCCTACTCTCCCACATAGTTGCCTATGCAGTACCATCGGGGCTGAGAGGCTTAACTACCGTGTTCGGGATGGGAACGGGTGGGTCCCTCTCGCTAAGGTCACCCAGAAGTGGATGACAAAAACGGCATACCGGGGTCACCGGGAACCGCTCGAATATTGACGGGCCAGCTAGAAATTTCGAAAGTAACGCACTCAGTACAACCTACAGAGCAGGTTGAGTGTGCAGTAGTATTTTATGGTCAAGCCGAACGAGCAATTAGTAACGGTAAGCTCAACGTGTTGCCACGCTTACACATCCGTCCTATCAAACAGGTCGTCTTCCTGTGCTCTTATTAGCTTGCGCTTGGGAGATCTCATCTTGGGGAAGGTTTCACGCTTATATGCATTCAGCGTTTATCCTGACCGAACTTCGCTACCCAGCGATGCCCCTGGCGGGACAACTGGATCACAAGAGGTTCGTCCACCCCGGTCCTCTCGTACTAAGGGCAGGCCCCCTCAAATCTCCTACGCCCACCACAGATAGGGACCGAACTGTCTCGCGACGTTCTGAACCCAGCTCACGTACCGCTTTAATAGGCGAACAGCCTAACCCTTGGGAGCTTCTACACCCCCAGGATGCGATGAGCCGACATCGAGGTGCCAAACCGGAGCGTCGATGTGAACTCTTGACTCCGATCAGCCTGTTATCCCCGGCGTACCTTTTATCCGTTGAGCGATGGCCCTTCCATGCAGAACCACCGGATCACTAAGGCCTGCTTTCGCATCTGCTCGACTTGTTGGTCTCGCAGTTAACCTGGTTTATGCCTTTGCACTCGAACGGCGGATTTCCAAACCGCCTGAACCAAGCTTCGCGCGCCTCCGTTACTGTTTAGGAGGCGACCGCCCCAGTCAAACTACCCGTCTTCCACTGTCCCTCATCCGGATTACGGATGTAGGTTAGAACCACAGAACGATCAGGGTGGTATCTCACCGTTGGCTCCTCCGAGTCCGAGAACCCGGAATCAAAGCCTCCCACCTATCCTGCGCAGATCGCCCCATAGTTCCATGAAAAAGTATAGTAAAGGTGCACGGGGTCTTTCCGTCTAGTGGCGGGCACCCGGCGTCTTCACCGGGACCACAAGTTCGCCGGGCGGCATGTTAAGACAGTTCTCAGATCGTTACGCCATTCGTGCAGGTCGGAACTTACCCGACAAGGAATTTCGCTACCTTAGGACCGTTATAGTTACGGCCGCCGTTCACCGGGGCTTCAGTTCAAAGCTTCGCTTGCGCTGACCTCTCCCTTTAACCTTCCGGCACCGGGCAGGCGTCAGCCCCTATACGTCGTTTTCGACTTAGCAGAGACCTGTGTTTTTGTTAAACAGTCGCCTGAGACTATTCACTGCGACCCACGTCTTAGGTGGGCACTCCTTCTCCCGAAGTTACGGAGCTAATGTGCCTAGTTCCTGAACATACCATCACCCGAGCGCCTTAGAATATTCATCTCGTCCACCTGTGTCGGTTTGTGGTACGGATACCTTACCCCTCCTTAGAGGATTTTCCTGGCAGACGACCCGGCGGATTTACCTATCCGGATCTCCCTTCACTCTGGATTGAAACCATTGCGCACCAGAGCTTACGGTCTGCGTCCCCCCATCGGTCTTTATCGGGACAAGGTAGCGCAGGAATATTAACCTGCTGTCCATCCGCTACGCCTTTCGGCCTCGCGTTAGGCTCCGGCTAACCCTGAGCGGATTAACCTTTCTCAGGAAACCTTAGACTTACGGCGACCAGGGTTCGCACCTGGTTTCTCGCTACTTATGCTGGCAGAGTCACTTCCCAACGCTCCAACCGTTCTTTCGATCGATCTTCACAGCTGTTGAGAACGCTCTCCTACCATTCGTATTGCTACGAATCCGTAACTTCGGTACCATGCTTAAGCCCCGTTATATTGTCGGCACCGGGCCGCTCGACCAGTGAGCTGTTACGCTTTCTTTAAAGGATGGCTGCTTCTAAGCCAACCTCCTGGCTGTCTGAGCGTCCCGACTTCCTTTCCCACTGAGCATGGATTTGGGGACCTTAGTTGACGGTCTGGGCTGTTTCCCTTTCGACAATGAAGCTTAGCCCCCACTGTCTGACTCCCTCGCTACACATTCACGGCATTCGCAGTTTGGTTGGATTCGGTAACCTGGGAAGGCCCCTAGTCCAATCAGTTCTCTACCACCGCGACGGACCACGAGAGGCTAGCCCTAAAGCTATTTCGGAGAGAACGAGCTATCACGGAATTTGATTAGCCTTTCACCCCTACCCTCAGCTCATCCAAGCTGTTTTCAACCAACACTGGTTCGGACCTCCATCGGCTGTTACACCGACTTCATCCTGGCCAAGGGTAGATCATCCCGCTTCGCGTCTATTCCCAGCGACTTCATCGCCCTATTCAGACTCGCTTTCGCTACGGCTCGCTTTCGCTTAACCTTGCCACTGAGAATAACTAGCCAGCTCATTATGCAATAGGCACGAGGTCAGGCATTCGCCTTGCGGCGCATAGCCCTCCCACTGCTTGTAAGCGTGTGGTTTCAGGTACTATTTCACTCCCCTCGCAGGGGTTCTTTTCACCTTTCCCTCACGGTACTGGTTCACTATCGGTCGCAAACGAGTATTTAGCCTTGCCGGATGGTCCCGGCAGATTCAAGCAGGGTTTCTCGTGCCCCGCCCTACTTAGGAGCCACTGGAAGGAGGATTGCATTTTCACTTACGCGGCTGTCACGCTCTATGGCCGGCCTTTCCAGACCGTTCAATTAACACTTTCCTATCCCTCTTTTAACCAACCGGGCCCTCCATTGCTGGAACGGCCGGTTGATTACTGTGGTCCTGCAACCCCAGGCTCTCCTTTCGAATCGCCTGGTTTAGGCTATTCCGAGTTCGCTCGCCACTACTATCGGAATCACGGTTGTTTTCTTTTCCTCGGGGTACTGAGATGGTTCACTTCCCCCGGTTAGCTCCGCCACCCTATGTATTCAGATGGCGGTAATGCGTGTTCACACGCATCGGGTTTCCCCATTCGGAAATCTCCGGATCACAGCCTATTAGCGGCTACCCGAAGCTTATCGCAGCTGATCACGTCCTTCATCGCCTGTTTGCGCCAAGGCATCCACACACACGCCCTTAGTAGCTTGACCATAAAATCTACTTCACACCCTGGCATTACTGCCAGGAACAGATGTACGCTACTTTCTTTCTTTCGCGCTTACTTGTGCGCCGACAGTCATCGCCCGCCCATGCGGGCCCCACTGCCGGCATTCTAATGCCCGTCAATATTCAATTGTCAAAGATCGATTCCTGAAGAATTCAGGAGGCAGAAACCGGCTTGCGGTTCCTGGCTTCTGATTTCTTCTTGTGATGGTGGGCCTGGGTAGAATTGAACTACCGACCTCACCCTTATCAGGGGTGCGCTCTAGCCATCTGAGCTACAGGCCCAGACTCAACGCCGAAACTTCTAAACCGCGTTCACTCTGGTGGAGCTGGTCGGGATCGAACCGGCGACCTCCTGAGTGCAAATCAGGCGCTCTCCCAGCTGAGCTACAGCCCCATGACGCCCCCTAAGGGGCGAAAAATCAAATCGAGGCCAGTTGGATGCAGAGACCACGAGACCAGCTCATGGCCGCTTAGTTGAACTCTCAGACTTTAAGTGGAGATCGGGACGGGCTCACCAGGCTCCTTACCTAAATTAATAGACTTGGAACTCCTGGCGGTTTGGAGTGGAACGGCTGTCCGTTATTTGCGCGCGCTGTACAACCAAGCGCGATTTGCTTTCACGAACTCCACCCACGTTCTCTCTTAGAAAGGAGGTGATCCAGCCGCAGGTTCTCCTACGGCTACCTTGTTACGACTTCACCCCAATCATGGATCATACCTTGGGCCGCTGCCTCCCTTGCGGGTTAGCCTGCAGACTTCTAGTACAATTCACTTTCGTGATGTGACGGGCGGTGTGTACAAGGCCCGGGAACGTATTCACGGCAGCGTGCTGATCTGCCATTACTAGCGATTCCAGCTTCATGCAGGCGAGTTGCAGCCTGCAATCCGAACTGAGAACGGTTTTTTGCGATTGCCTCCCCCTCGCGGGTTCGGGACGCGTTGTACCGTCCATTGTAGCACGTGTGTAGCCCTGGACATAAAGGCCATGAGGACTTGACGTCATCCCCACCTTCCTCCAGCTTATCGCTGGCGGTCTCCTGCGAGTTCCCAACTGAATGATGGCAACACAGGACAGGGGTTGCGCTCGTTGCGGGACTTAACCCAACATCTCACGACACGAGCTGACGACAGCCATGCAGCACCTCGACTGGACCCCCTTGCGGGGTAAAGATGTTTCCACCTCCGTTGACCAGCCGTTCGAGCCCAGGTAAGGTTCTTCGCGTTGCGTCGAATTGAACCACATGCTCCACCGCTTGTGCGGGCCCCCGTCAATTCCTTTGAGTTTCAGCCTTGCGACTGTACTCCCCAGGCGGCATATTTAACGCGTTAGCTCCGGCACGGATCAACTGAATGACCCACACCAAATATGCATCGTTTAGGGCGTGGACTACCAGGGTATCTAATCCTGTTTGCTACCCACGCTTTCGTGTCTCAGCGTCAGTTACGGTCCAGAAAGCCGTCTACACCACCGGTGTTCCTCCTGATATCTACGCATTTCACCGCTACACCAGGAATTCCACTTTCCTCTCCCGCACTCGAAGCCTTTCAGTATTCGGCGCACCCTCCCGGTTGAGCCGGGAGATTTCACACCAAACTTAAAAAGCCGCCTACACACCCTTTACGCCCAGTAACTCCGAACAACGCTCGCTGCCTACGTATTACCGCGGCTGCTGGCACGTAGTTAGCCGCAGCTGCTTCTGCAGGTACCGTCATAATCTTCCCTGCCGAAAGAGCTTTACACCCCGAAGGGCTTCATCGCTCACGCGGCGTCGCTGCATCAGGGTTTCCCCCATTGTGCAAGATTCCCCACTGCTGCCTCCCGTAGGAGTCTGGCCCGTGTTTCAGTGCCAGTGTGGCCGTGTGCCCTCTCAGGCCGGCTACCGATCTTTGCCTTGGTGAGCCATTACCTCACCAACTAGCTAATCGGCCGCGGGCTCCTCCTCCGGCGCATTGCTGCTTTTCCTTCTCAGGATTATGCGGTATTAGCTCTAGTTTCCCAGAGTTATTCCCCACCAGAGGGTAGATTACCCACGTGTTACTCACCCGTACGCCACTGTACTCATGGATTGCTCCACTTTCTCGTTCGACTTGCATGTGTTAGGCGCGCCGCCAGCGTTGATTCTGAGCCGGGATCAAACTCTCATTTAAAGTTTTGAGTTTGCAAAAAATCGCCCCGGTTGACTCAAAGTACTGACGAATTCTTCTTACTGCATCCAACCAGATTGTCAAAGATCTGCGCGCCCCATACCCGGAATTGCGAAAAACCGGATCGAAACGCAGGCCTCGAAACTTGCCGGCGCAAGGGCTCATTACATCCGCCCTCAGCCATTAAACTTGAGAACTTTTTAAAGAACCAAACAGGAAGGCCGTATTCCGCTCGATCGGTGGCCCGACCAGAGTTTTGTTACCGTTCCTTACAGGGGATCTCTATCTTTTGTTATACTACAGTCGCACACCGACTTGCAAGCACCCAGAGGCGCTTTGCATCCGATCCCCAACTGGCGACTTGTTCAGAATAACAAACGTTCACACAGGAAGCAAGAGATTACTTTAAATTCTTTCCGGGCCCGCCAGCCTGCTCCGATCTACAATGAATTCATGGCCTTGCGCGGGTTTACAGCCTTGCTTTTATCCCTCGGTTCCCCTTTGTGCGCCCAGGTGACGCTACCGCAGGCTTTGGCCCGGATTGCCGAAGAGGCCGCACTTTTTCAGGAAAATCTGCCGAAAACCATTGCACAGGAAAGACTTACGCAACAAACCCTGCTTTCCCCCGGTCATTTTGTGGGCAAGGGCACCCCAGGGTCGGCGGTAACCTCTCAGCCGCGTACGATTACGCGCGAGGTGACCTCCGAATACAGCGTTGGACACCTCAAGAACTCGGATTCACACGATCTATTCGAGTTCCGGCAGGTGGTATCGGTCGACGGCAAGCCCCTGCGAACCGTGGAAAAGGCGCGCCGCGAGCTCACATTAGGAATTCGTTCGCAAGATGACGCCGTGCGCAAACGCATGTTGCAGGACTACGCTAAATCCGGCCTGGTCGACGTGGCTACCGACTATGGGCTGATCCTGCTCGCCTTCACCAAGCGCGGCCAGGAGAACATGCAGATCGCGGTCGCCGGCCACGGCCGCATGGGCGCCGACGAAGCTCTGGTATTCTCCTGGAAACAAACGTCGAACGATTCCGGCGAACTGGCATTCACCGGCCGTCAGGCGGTCCGCCAGGCCTTGCAAGGCACGCTCTGGGTCAGGGCTTCCGACGGCCTGCCGCTGGGCATTCGGACATGGGCCGAATACGAACAATCAAAGCGCAAGATCCGCGACGAAGCGAGCATCGAATATACGCTCTCGGCGCACGGGTTCCTGACGCCCGCGTCGGTGCTTCACCGCCATATTGTCGACGGCCAGACAATCACTGAAAACGTCTACCGCTACGACGCTTTCCGGCTGTTCGCGTCGGATTCCGAAATCAAATTTGGCGACGACCCCGCCCCCGCGGTTCCAGCCACCCCCATCAAGAAATGAAGCGCATCATCTATCTACACGGCTTTGCTTCCGGACCTTCATCGAGCAAGGCGCGATACTTCCGCCAACGGCTGGAGGCCGCGGGCTTCACCGTCACCATTCCCGATCTTGCCGCCAGCAATTTCGAAAGCCTGACGCTCACCGGCCAGTTGAATGTAATCGCCCAAGCAGCGTCCGGAGAGCCGGCGGCGCTGATGGGCTCGAGCATGGGCGGCTATTTGGCCGCGCTCTACGCGGCAAGACACCCCGAGATGCCGCGCGTCGTGCTGCTCGCGCCCGCGTTCCGTTTTGCTTCGCGCTGGAGAGAGCGCATGGGCGCCGACGCCATCGAAGCATGGCGTCGCAACGGCACGATCGACGTATATCATTACGGCGATGGGCGCAACCGCTTACTCGGCTATCAGCTACTCGAAGACGCCGAGCAGTACGAAGATTTTCCCGACGTGAAGCAGCCCTGCTTGATCTTCCACGGCCTAAACGACGACGTGGTCCCCGTGAAATATTCCGAGGAATTCGCGGCTACGCGCCCCAATGTCGAGTTGCATGCGCTCAATTCCGGGCACGAGTTGACGGACGTGCTGGACCAGATGGGCGGTCGTGTGGAAGAGTTCCTGCAAGCCGGGTAGCTTGCGCCTGCCACATAAAATACGTAGGCTGGGGAAAGCAAATCGGGGACTCATGATGCATTCGCTTGCGCCTCTCCGCTCCCGAAGAAACCTCTTTCTCTTTGCTGCGGCCTTAACAAGCGTCGCGCTCAGCCAGACCGCGTCGTCAAGGGCCGCATTTGAAGTTGCGTCCGTAAAGCCCAGCGCCACGGAGACCGACAAAGCCTATGTCCAAGCTCTGCCGGGTAGGCTGTTGATGCAGAATTTCTCTCCCCGGACCCTCATACTCTTGGCGTACGGCGTCGCGGATTATCAAATCTCGGGCGGCCCATCCTGGATCGCTTCCGAGCACTACGATCTTCAGGCAAAGGCCGAAGGCAATGCATCTGTGCAGCAGATGGAGGGTCCGATGCTTCAGGCGCTTCTCGAAGACCGGTTCAAACTCGCGTTCCATCGCGAGAAGAAGCAGCTGCCCGCATATGAGTTGAAAGCGGCAAACGGCAACGGAAAACTGCAGCCGTCTAAGAACGACAGTTGTACCCCGTATTCCGTGAATTCGCCGGCGCCCCCAGCCCGTGCTCCGGGTGAGCCGCGCCCGGCTTTCTGTGGTTTTCCCCGATTCGCGGCGAACGGCTTGAACCGCACGCTGGATGGCGCAGGGATCAACATGGCGGAATTAGCGGCGAGCTTGTCGAGATCGCAATTGCACCTGCCCGTCATCGACAAGACCGGTTTGACCGGGACCTTCGATGTTCATCTGGAGTGGACCGTTGACGCTTCCAATAGCCCCGCCGGAGGGGCGCCGTCGGATGGCCCTTCCATCTTTACGGCATTAAGAGAGCAACTCGGGTTGCAGCTCAAATCGGCCAAGGGCGCCATCGAAGTCATCGCGATCGATCGCGTCGAGAAGCCCTCCGCGAATTAGCGAGCCGCTACTTCGCGTAATAGCCGGTCTTAGCCCGCACCGTGTACCCTTCGCGCTTCACGCGAATTCTCACTTTGCGAAAAGTCTCGTCGCTTTGCGTATTGGAAGAGTGATACGCCAGACGATACGACGAGCGCAGTTCGTCGCCGATCATCTCAAAGCTGCTGGCGAGGCCTTTCTCGCGGGCGTCGAAATCGGCGCCGCCGGTTTCCTTGGCAATGCGCGCCATAACCGACGCGCCATAGCGGTTGCGCGCGATGGGCCCACCCTTGAGCTTCTCGGTGTACCGGATGGGGAAGAGCAACACGTCGTTGGCCTGCGCCGCCTCGATGGTTTCGAGCATCTGGTGGCCGCTCGAATTGTCTTCGCCGTCGCTGAACACGATAAGCGCCTTGCGCGAGCTTTCGGACGCCGCTAGGCGCTGATCGACCGAATAAAAGATCGCGTCGTAGAACGCAGTGCCGCCCTCGCGCCGTTCGCCGGGTGCGAATTCGGGAAGGCCTCGGTCGCCCTTCTCGAAGTGATGCAGCGCGTCCATGATGTCCGCCACCGAGCCGGTGAAATCCTGCGCCAGGCGGAGGCGGTTACCGAAGCAAACCAGGAACGCGCGGTCGCGCGGCGAGAGAACCTTCTTGAGAAACGTCTCGATATCTTTGTGGTGCGATTTGACGAACTCTTCCTGGCTCCCGCTAAAATCGGTCACCAGGCCGAGGTCGAGCGGCACGTCATTGCTGCGCGCGAAGAAAGCGATCTTCTGCGCAACGCCGTCTTCGGCGATCTCGAAATCGTCCTGCGAGAGGTTGGGGATCAAGTGCCCGGCGCCGTCGCGCACCGAGAAGGCGACCGTCACCAGGTGGACGTCGGCGCGAAACGAAGGCTCTTGCGCCACAGCCAGACATAGACCCAGACAGAGCGGCGCCGCGAGGCAAGCGGCGGAGACTCCAGGGCGCATATTGATACCTTACGCGCCTCACCGCCACGCGGATGCAGAATTTTTACCCGGCGAAGTGGGCGGCCAGAGCGAGAAAGACCAGCGTGCCGGCGGCGATCACGGCGCCGTGCGGCAATCCGACGGCCTTCGAGCTGCGGACGTCGAGCTCCTCGTTAGATAGGTACGCCGCACGCCCGCTCTTCATTTCGCTGAGCACGAATCCGACGTTCCACAGCGTCTTGCGCACGCGCCCGCGCGCTGTCATCAGCGTCAGAGAAGCGATGCCGCCCAAGATGGCCGTGAAGATGAAGATAGCCGCCCAATCCTCCCACCCCACCATCGCGCCCACAGCGGCCATCAGCTTGACGTCGCCCGCGCCCATGGCGCGAATCGCGTAGAGCAGGAAATACGCGCCGAACCCGACCGCCAGGCCAGTCAGCGAGAGCCGCAATCCAGGCCAGACCGGATAAAGGAAGGCGTTCATGCCCACCCCGAGCAACACTCCGATGCCGGTCAACCAATTCGGGATGCGCCGGTACGGGATGTCATACGCCGCGGCGCCGAGCACCAGGGCCACCAGAAGCACGGCGATCCCCGGCGGCGGCAGCGTGAGGCTGAACATACCTTTTCATTATGGATAGCACGCCGCGCGAGGGGACAGCCGACCTTGGTGGAGGGGCGAGCGCTGACTTTGGTTAGGAGAGTTCTGAACGTCATACGTTCGCGGCATTGACCAGTACGGGAATTTGCCGTACGCTGATGAGAGAGAGCAAGAATGCCGCAAACATTGCAAAAACAGCCGAAGACGCCGAAAGCTGCGCCTTCCACGAAGACGTATCGCTTCGACGCGCGCCTGAGCGCCGAGCAAAAACTGTTGATCCAGCGCGCGGCGGATCTGGAAGGCCGCAGCATGACCGACTTTGTTCTTCAGAGCGCTCAGGCCGCGGCCGAACAGGCTATTGAGAGGCGAGCCCTAATGGTCCTGACCGCACGCGACAGCGAGGCGTTCGCGGAGGCCATTCTCCACCCGCCTGCACCGGGCCCCGTCTTGCGTCGCGCTGCGCGCGAATACCGGCAAAAGATCGGCCGTGCGTGAGCGCCGAATATCGCGTTGAGCCTCTCAGCAATGCGCATGATCGGATCGCTTTTCGCTCCGGCGTTTCCGAGTTGGACGACTACTTCCATCGTCAGGCCGGCCAGGATGCCCGTCGGAAGGCTGCAACCCCGTTTGTGCTCGTGGATCGCGTGGGAGTCATTGCCGGCTATTACACGCTCTCGGCCTACAGCGTCCAGCTTGCCGAGTTGCCTGAATCCATAGCCAAGAAACTGCCGCGCTACCCGCGACTCCCGGCGACGATGTTGGGTAGGTTGGCGGTAAGCGGCACGCATCGCGGCCAGGGTCTGGGGCGGATTCTTCTCATGGACGCTCTGTATCGAAGTTGGATCAATACGGCTCAGATTGCGTCCGTAGGAGTGGTGGTGGACGCCCTCGACGATTCAGCTCGAGCTTTCTATCTCCACCACGAATTTGTACCGCTGCAGGATTACCCTAACCGGCTTTTCCTCGCGATGGGCACGATCGAGAGGGCATTTCGCGAAAAGCAGTGATTCCACTCATCATGCGACACCAGTCAGACGAGCCAATGACTTGTCCATCGTACCTCAATAAGCGACGAAACTCACCGCGTCCCGGGCTTCCAAATAATCCCATCCCCGTAATTCGCCAGCCCCGGGATAGTCACCGGCAAATGGCCGCTAATCTCAATCTCGCCCCACAGCGCCTTTACCGCCGCGGTCTCCGACGGCGGCACTGTGCTGAACGTCGCAAGATACGCGGATACTTTCGGAAAGTTGCGCAGCAGATACGGATTGCCGAGCGCGACCAGCGTTACCGGCTTGCCCGTCGCGGTCAGGCTTTCGATGGCGCGGGGTAATTCGCCGGCGAGCCCAACCGATCCGCGGCCCGACGCCACCGACGAAAATGCGGCGATCAGGTACTGCGGGCAACCCTGCAGCTTGGCGAGCGCGGCGTCCACGGTTTCCGCCGGCATCGAGGAATCGATCGACGTAATCGGCGCCGCCGCCGAGCGCTTGCGCACTTCGATGTTGAACGCCTGGCCCTCCACCGAATAGCGGCTCTCGGGCATCACCACGAAGCAGGCCGTTTGCGGCGACGTCAGCGGCACAACATTGCCCGTGTTCCGCACCAGAGTCACGGCGCGCTCGGCGATCTGCTGCGCGCGCTCGTTGTCTTCGGGCGAATCGATTACGTCGCCGATGGTCTCGGAATTGGTAAGACGATCGCGGTCGAGCCCTAGACGCTCTTTGGCCGCCAAAAGCCTGGCCACGCTGTCTTGAATACGCGCGCGCGTCAGGCGTCCGCTATTCACGGCGGCCACCACGGCGCGAATGGCGGCATCCGGGTCGGGAGGCATCAGCAGCGCGTCGACGCCGGCTTCGATGGCGCGCACGGCCGCGTCGGCTGCGGTGAAGCCTTGCGCGATGCCGCCCATCTCGAGCGAATCCGTAACCACCAGGCCCTTGAAGCCGAGTTGGTCGCGCAACAGGCCGGTGACAATCTGCGGCGAAAGCGTGGCCGGCAGATTGGGCGGCGCGAGCGCCGGCACAGCGATGTGCGCGGTCATGATGGAATCCACGTTGACTTCGATCGCGGCCTTGAACGGCGTCAGTTCCAGGCGCTGCAGGCGGTCGAGATCGGCTGGGATAGTCGCCAGGTTCAAGTGCGTATCCACGGCCGTATCGCCGTGTCCGGGGAAATGCTTGGCGGTGGTGAGAACGTAGGTTTTCTTATCGGCGCGCGAGCCTTCGATGAAAGCCTTCACGTGCGCGGCAACCTGTTCCGGATTTTCGCCGAACGAGCGGATATTGATGATCGGGTTGTCGGGGTTGTTGTTGACGTCGGCGACGGGGTAATAAATCCAGTGGACGCCGATGGCGCGCGCTTCCTTGGCGGTAACCTCGCCCTCGAAGCGCGTAAACGAAGGGTCGCCCGTCGCGCCGAACGCCATGGCATGCGGAAACACCGTCACGCCGCTCACGCGCATGGAAGCGCCGCGCTCGAAATCGGCGCCGACCGCCAGCGGCACGCGCGCGAGGTGCTGCATGCGATTGAGAAAGGCCGCCAACGCGTAGGGTTCGGCCTTCACCGTTCCATGGCCGTTCGAGGCATTGAGCAGAATCAGGCCGCCGACTTTTGTAGTCTGGATCAGCCGCATGAAGTTGCGGTACGCCTTGGTACGCGAATTGGGCGCCTGGCCGTAGAACGGAATAAAAACGAGCTGCGCCACTTCATCGCGCAGCGTCATGCCGCGCATCCAGCGGCGGACAGTGGGCGAAGCTTTGATTGGCAAAGGCTTTTCGACTTTGACAGGCTTAACAGGTTTTTTGGCGGGTGGGGTGGCGCACCACAACGCGGCCTGACCCAGCGCCAGGGCCGCCGCGAGCCGCAAAGAAAGACCCATCTGTCTTAGTGTCACACGTTCGCGGAAAAAGCCCGCGCCTTACCGTGCGGTCGCGCGCAAACGCTTCGAGCCGGATTGCGAAACAGGCGGCTTGCGCTTGGCCCCGGGGGCCGCATTCAGCAGCCGCTTGATGGAGCGCGCCAGGTGAGTGGCTTCGTTAGCGCTCTTGGCGATCACGGCGTCGGCGCCGGTATTCTCTTCCGTCAGACCGAGCGGTTCGACGAAGCCGGAGAGCAGCACGATGCGCGCATTCGGATCGGTCTGACGGATGCGCGCGATTAATTCCACGCCGTTCATACCCGGCATGCGGAAGTCAGTCACTACCACGTCAAAAGCGGCGGCGGCGAAGAGCGTCAGGGCTTCGTCTCCGCTCGCGGCGAGTTGCACGCCGTAACCGGCCTCTTCCAGCAAGGCCCGGCGGACTAGCAATCCGTCGCGATTATCGTCAACAAGGAGGATGAGAGGCGTCGCAGGAGAATTTTTCATTGGCGGAGCGAAGCGAGATTAACAGGATCGTAACCGCCCTGTCAACGGATTTCCATCGCCTTCAAAAGGCTGGAAATCGAAAGCTTGACATTGGTGCGCCGAACAAGCTTTACTCGACTGCTCTCGGAGCTTTATAACCCGGCTTGGCGATGATGCTGTACTTGATGGGTTTGTTCTTCTCATCCTTCAGGATGATAGGGTCATTGGTGCCCGGATTCACCAAGTCTACCTTCAGCTTACGGAATGCGCCATCACGCGCCTTATTGGCAGGCGTATAAGAGATGACGTACTCATTGCGCAGAGCCTGTTGGATATCTTGGAAGATTCCGCCGTACTCGCCTTCGAAGCGCGGGAAAAACGCGCGCCCGCCGGTCTCTTTTGAGAAGGTACGCAGCTCGTTATCCGCTTGCAGAAAATCCATGCGCTGAATCGGCCCCATGGAAGCGTCGGCCAACGTGCGCAGGAACTGCATCAGGCTGATGGCATAGACCGGCACGCCGGATTCCTGCAGCGACTTGCGCGTCTTATCGAACGTCACATGACTGAAGGTGTCGATGCCCGAAGTCAGCACCAGAATTGCCTTGCGGCCTTCGATGGCCGACATGCGGTCGGCGGTATCGATCAGCGCATCGAACAGATTGGCTTCCTGCCAGGCGGGGATCGTCAGGCGGCCGAGCGCCTCCTGCACTTTCGAGCGGTCGGTGGTGAAGTCGCAGAGGATCTCGGGCTTGATATCGTATGCGATCACCGCCATGTAATCGTCTTTCTTGAGCGTGCTGGCGAATCCCCACGAAAGCTGCAGCGTCTGGAACCACGTCGGTCCGTAGAGCCGCTGGAACTTGCCGCTGAATTCGATCACCAGAGCCACCGTCATCGGGGCCTGGCCCAGATCGACCTTGTCGATCTTCTGCGGCACATTGTCCTCGAGCACGCGGAACGCGGCGGGCGGGATGCCCGGGATGAATTGTCCCTTGCTGTCGATCACCGCGGCATCGAGCGTCACGATGGCGGCTTCGGTCTTGTATTTGGGCGCGTTGACAAGATCGACGGCGTCCTTCTTGCTGTAGGCCGAAGGAATCTTGGGAAGGTCGGCGTCATCGCCTTTGCCATCCGCGGATTTCTTCTTGGCGACGGTCCCACCCGTAGTGTTGAGTGGTCCTTGTTCCTGGGCAAAGCCAAAACCGGCCAAGGCGCCAATGGCCAGGGCGCACAAAAACTTCCTTGTGGAGGGTCGCATAGGCGTACTTCTGACGTAACTATAGCAAATGACGGCGCGGAACGAAGGCGGGTTGCAAAAGATAAGGGCCTTCGATTTGACGCAGAGACGCTGAGGCGCTGAGCAAGCAAAATAGGCTTATTTAGGGCGTTTTCTCAGCGTCTCCGCGTCTCTGCGTCGAAAAAAAGTTCTCTAGTTCACCCAAGGCCCGCGCCCATTATGTTTGCGCATGTAAACCTGGAACTTCTTCTTCGCCCGTTGCAGCTTCCATTGTTTATAGGCGCCGCGCCAATCGGGGATGGCCACGCTCGGCAGGCGGCCCTTCAGGTAGATGTAGCCGAAGATCATGCCGCCCAGATGGGCGATGTTGCTGATGCCGTCGTTGTTGGATTGGAAGGACGCGTACAGTGCGACGGCGCCATAGATCATCACCATGTATTTGGCTTTGATCGGGAAGAGAAAATCCATCAGCACCGTTTGATTGGGGAACAGAACGCCAAACGCCATCAGCAGGCCGAAAATCGCTCCCGATGCGCCGATGGTGCGCGTGTTCCAGTTGCCGGTGGCCGCGTGGAGCGCGACATCGCACAATCCGGCGCCAACGCCGCACAGGAAATAATACTTCAGAAACTGGCGGGTTCCCCAGGTTCGCTCCAGCGGCGTCCCGAACATCCACAATGCCAGCATATTGAATAAAAGGTGACTTATGCTGCCGTGCAGGAATAAGTAAGTCACCAACTGCCATAGCGCGAAATGCTTCACCACGGCGACGGGCGCGAGCTCGAGCAGCCTAAGATCGTCCGCCAGCCAACGTCCAAACAGCGAGGTCAGAAGGAAGACCGCGATGTTGCCAATGAGAAGCCACTTGACGCCGTTGGGGAAGTAATTATTGAAGAAAGACGATCGCCGATACGAATAGCTTGAGTAGCGCATGGCGCCTCTCCGTTCAGGATATCAGACAGCCGCCGCGCCGCCGCCGTTTCCGTAACGGTTTAACGCAATCGCGCAGTATTGAATGGCCCCCGCTAGCGCAAGCCAGGTCTGCCAGTGCGAGAACACGCCGGAAGGGATGGCGAAATGCGCGGCCAACCCGAATTCGGACATCAATCTCCACAGCGCCATGGAGCCCGCGGCCACCGCGCCAGGCTGCAGCAGGACGGCGAACACCGAGGCGGCGCGCTGGTTCCGGTAACGTCTTTCATTGGACGATGGGAACTTCGCGATACGAATACGAACACGCATGAGGCGGTTTTTTAATCTTACAGGATTGCGGTAGTCTAACGTCATGCAACGATTCAAAGCGGCAGTATTCGGCGCAGGGTTCGTGGGACGCGTACACATCGAGGGCATACGCCGGCTGGGTAACGTGGAGGTGGCCGCGGTGGCCGCCAGCACCGACGAAAAAGCCCGGCAGCTCGGCGAACAGTTGAGCATTCCGAAGAGTGCGGGCGATTACCGGCGCATCCTGGAAGACCCGTCGATCGATGCCGTGCACATCTGCACCCCCAACTCGTTGCATCTGCCGATGGCGAAGGACGCGCTCGCGGCCGGCAAGCACGTATTGTGCGAAAAACCGCTGGCCGTTTCCAGCGACGAAGCGCGCCAGATGGTGGCCGCCGCGCAAGCCGCCAAGCGCCGTAACTGCACGTTCCACAATCTGCGCTACTACCCCATGGCGCAGCAGATGCGCCGCATGCGCGAGGCGGGCGAACTGGGCGATATTCTGGTGGTCCAGGGCACGTATTCGCAGGATTGGCTGCTCTACGACACCGATTGGAACTGGCGCGTGGAGCGCAAGGACAACGGCCCTTCGCGCTGCATGGCCGACATCGGCTCGCACTGGTGCGATATGGCCGAGCACGTCACCGGGCAGCGCATCGCCTCGCTTTGCGCCGACCTCAACACGTTCCACAAGACGCGTAAGCGGCCTAAGGGCTCCATCGAAACTTTCGCCGGCAAGTCTCTTCGCCCTGAAGATTACGTCGAAACGCCGGTGGATACCGAAGATTTCGGGGCCGTGGTTTTCCGCATGGATAACGGCGCGCGCGGCGCCTTCACCGCGAGTCAGGTTTCCGCGGGACGCAAGAACCGCCTCTCGATCGAGATCTACGGAACCAAGTGCGGCGTGGCGTGGGATCAGGAGCGGCCCGACGAACTGTGGATCGGCAATCGCAACACGCCGAACCAATCCATTATTAAGGACCCGTCGCTACTCCTGCCCGGCGCGCGTTCCTATGCCGATCTCCCCGGCGGCCACAGCGAAGGCTACGACGATACGTTCAAGCAGGTGTTCCGCCGCTTCTATCAATCCATCGAAGATCCCGCGGCCGCGCCTGAGTATCCGCAATTCGTGGATGGTCTGCGCCAGTTGAACGTGCTCGAATCCGAGATGGATAGCAGCGCCAAGCAAGCCTGGGTGGAAGTACCCGCCATGCAGAGCACGCAGTCGGCGTGACCGCGCCCTCGGTCGCGATCGTCGGCGGCGGCATTGTCGGGTTGGCCACCGCTCACCGTCTGCTCGAACGCTTCCCCGGCGCGCGCGTGACGCTCCTCGAAAAAGAGGATGCGTTGGGCCGCCATCAGACCGGACACAACAGCGGCGTCTTGCATTGCGGCCTCTACTACAAGCCTGGCTCGGCCAAGGCGCGACTGGCCGTGGATGGCATCCGCCAAATGGTGGCGTTTTGCCAGGAAAATACCATTCCACACGAAATCTGCGGCAAGTTGGTGGTGGCGGCCGATGACGGCGAAGTTCCTCGCCTGCGCGAGCTGCACGCGCGCGGAACCGCCAATGGGCTCGAAGGCCTGCGCTGGCTCTCGCGCGAAGAAATGCGCGAAATCGAACCGCACGTGGGCGGCGCCGCCGCGCTGCGCGTGCCGCAGGAAGGCATCACAGATTACGCGAAGGTCTGCGCCGCGCTGGCGCAAAAGATCGAAGAGCGCGGCGGCCGCGTGATCCTGCGCGCCCGAGTTTCGAAGCTGGACCAGCGTGGCGGCGGATGGATCGCTCACACCACGGCTGGAGATTTCGAAGCCGGCTTCGTGATCAATTGCGCCGGCCTGCAGTGCGACCGCGTGGCCGCGCTGTCCGGCGAGCGCCGCGACATGCGGATCCTGCCGGTTCGCGGCGAGTACTACCAGATCAAGCCCGAACGCCAACACCTGGTGCGCAACCTCATCTACCCGGTCCCCGATCCGGCGTTTCCATTTCTCGGCGTGCACTTCACGCGCTTGATCCACGGCGGCATCGAAGCCGGCCCGAACGCGGTATTGGCGTTCGCGCGCGAAGGCTACCGCAAGAGCGATTTCAACGCCCGCGATCTCTTCGATGCCCTCACTTATGGCGGATTCTGGCGCTTCCTGCGGCGCTATCCTTCCATGGCCTGGTTTGAGCTACGGCGCTCTTTCAGCCGCGAAATTTTCTGCCGCTCGCTGCAGCGCCTTGTACCGGAAATCCAACCCGGCGATCTCGCTCCCGGCGGCGCGGGCGTACGCGCGCAGGCCATCGCGCCCTCTGGCGAGTTGGAGCAGGATTTCCGCCTGATCGCGCGGCCTAATGCCCTGCACGTGCTGAACGCGCCCAGCCCCGGCGCCACGGCGTCGCTCGCCATCGGAGCGGAGATCGTCAGGTTAGCAGCTGAAGCTTGGGAGGCTGACTAGGCGGCTCACTCGCCGGGCTACTGGAACGCGTCATCTTATCGAGCGCGGCCGCGAGAATGTCTAACGCCGCCTTAGTCCCGGCCGCCCACAGAAACAGCGTGACGTAGTCGCCCGCCGTGCCGAATGATTTGCCGATGTAGTAAGTACTCAGGCCGGTGAGCAGCGCAATGACTCCTGAAAACACGGCCGAACCTAAATCACCGCGTTGAATCGCCGCCCGCGCCAGTTCGGCGCGTTTTGCGTCGCTGAGCGGAGAGGCTACAGTAAATGAGCTATCGCCGCCGTCGTCCAGCGAATCGAACAGAAGCCCTCGGCCGCGGCCTCCGATCTGGGGCCGATGAAGCGTTTGAAATATCGGAAGAGACTCGCCGAGAAGATCGAACCTTCGCGGCCTGGGAAGCGCCATCACCTGATCGACGGCGTCTCTGGCCGCATCGAGCTCGCCGTCGAATTTCGTGATGCCTTCCAGATCGGCGGGCTTCTTCACGCGCTGCAGATGGTCCCACAACGTAACCAGGCGTTTCAGCAGGTCCGGAAGCTGTTTTGCCTGATCGGGCGTGTTCTCGGGATTGTCGCGCACCGAACGGTAATCTTCCGTCAGAGCAGCCGCCTGCTTGTAAGCGCCGGGCCACATTCTCGTGAGTGAATTGGCGTCGGCGAGTTGTGTCCGTAAATCGGTCAATTCGGCGATGGCAATCGGCTTGCCGTCGAGCAGCGCCCTTGCCGCCTGGTAGAAATCCGGCGGAGGCGGCGCTATGCGTGGCGGCTCCATGGCCGCACCGTCTACTGAACTCGCCACAACGTCGAGATTCCGGGCGAGCATGTCGACCTCGCCGCCAAACGCATTCCAAGCGGAGATGGCCGAAGTCAGCGCCTGCAGCCCCGCCACCGCGTCTTTATAGTCCTGACTGTTGGTGTCGAGAACGCTGACCCGGGAGCGATCCAGCTTATCCAGGTTGCTCAGCACATCGCGGCGCTTTTCGTCGATGTCTTGCGCGATATCGTACGCGCCATACGCCCTGCTCGCCGTGAGCGCCGTGAACTTTGCCTGTGCCCGGCGGAACCCGTCGCCCATATTCGCCTCTTGCTCGCGCAGGTCGAGCGTGATGCGCCGCAACCCAAGAAAGCGCTTCACCCGATACGCGAACCATGTGCCGATGGCGATAACGAAGACCGGCCAGGCGATGAAGTCGCGCGTCAGCAATGTTAGCGAGACCGTGGATTTTTCCGCGCCCGCGCCAAACGCCAGATCGCCGTGATAAGTGCCGGAGGGTCCCGGTGGATCGACGTCGAAGGTCTGCTCCATCGCAGCTCCGGCCTTCTTCCAACGGACGGCTGTCCAACCGCCGGAATCGTTCGTCAACGCAGTGGGGGACAATCTCGGCATTGGTCCGTCGGTGAACGGAATCACGATAGCGTTTGAGCAATAGTTCCTGGTAAATGGAACTAACCGCGTCAGAGTAACTGTAAGTTTAGAAACAGCCGGCTGCGCGCCGGTTGCGGCGATGTGGATCTGCTGGATCAGTGGGCTCGATTTCTGCCCTGTTTCTTCGACCACAAGAAACCCAGTGTAGCCACCGGCCGCGGCCGGTGACCCAGCAGGCGAGAGTGGAATGCGCGCGAGATCGTACGCCGGAATGGTCAGCGCGAATTTCCTTTGCGTCCAATCGAGCGGCGCTGCCCTGCCCCCATCCGGCTGAAATAGAGTAAGCGAAGCGGTAGCCGTGCGCGGCTTGTCGGTCGGGTTCCAGATGGAAAGCGCGGCGCCTCCGGCGCGCAGGTCGTCCCATGAAACCGAGGCCGCGCTCTTCGATGCGTCCAACAGCACCAATGGCGACGCTGGGAGCGCCGGCTCCGCCGAAAACGCCGTTGCCCGTACGATCAGAAACACAACGCACGCAAGCGCCCGCATGGTCCAGCCATGATACGGCGAAACTAAGAGTGAGGCAAGTAATTGGACTAATGGTCAGTCGTAAAGTAATTGCCGCTGTGTCTGGGCGCGGCTATAATCGATCCTGATTTGCCGGGAGGCGCATGGAAAAGTGCGGGATTTTGGATGTCGCAGGCGCCGCCTGCAGCATCGATGATACGAAACTGGCGCGCTGCGGCGAGAGCGATCCCTTCGGCGCGGCCGTCCGGTTCGTCCAAAATGCGGGATTCCGCGATGGCGACCGCGTCTGCGTGAACGGAACATCGGGCACGATCGGCGGCGTCTCCGTTCTGTGCATCACCGCGATACGCAGCGACGCGGCCGCACTGTCATCGCCGTTCGCCGCCACCGCCGCCGTAATGGCCAAGGCGAAGAAGGCCCCTGCCAGGCCCGCGGCGGATGAGCCAACGGCCAAAGCGGCGAAAAAAGTTGCGCCCAAGCGCGCCGCCAAGAAGTCTCCGCGTAAGATGCCAAGGAAACGCAAATGACGCCTTCGGTTCGCGCACTGTGCGCGGCCGGGCTGTTGGCGCTCTCGCTAACGGCGCAGACGCCTGAGCAGGCGATCGACGCGCGAGACAAAAGCTTTAACGGAATCGTCGTCGGGTCTCCCAAAGTATTCGACGATTCCTTGCTGCAACAGATGCTCGGCGCGGCCCAAGCGCGCCTTTCGAGCTTGCAGTTGCTCGATCAATCCGGCATCGCGGGTAAGTTAGGCGCGGTCACTGGAGCTTCCCAAAGCATCGCCGGCCTATCGGTCAACGGCCAGGGTATCCGGCGCCGCAGGTGGCCACCACCGTAAGCGGCTCCACGCAATCGACCGTCACCACCGCTCCACAAGTGTCGGCCCCGACGGCAACGGCGCCCACCGGTTCCACGTCGATACCGTCGTCCTTTTCCGTCTCCGCGTCCGACATTCTGAACGAGCAGATGCAGCTCACTTACGAGATCGCCAACCTGCGCCTGTTGCTCGAAGGCTCGCTCGACGATCATATTGTCGAGAACGCGCAGGCCAAAACGACCACCGTCAAGCCGCGCGCGACCATCGGCTTCCCCATCGCGATTGCCCCCGATGCCCGTTTCAAGAACGCCATGGCCGTTGTCGAAGTAATGGCCGAAACCGAACCCACCGCCGATTTAACCGGCACAGGAACCCCGCCCTCGATTACCGCCCTGCTGCCGCGCGAAAAGACCTACAACGTGGCGTCGATCACCGATCATTCGGTGTCGTTGGGCGGTGGAATGGTTACAGCGATCGCCGGCGTTTCTGGGTCGTTCCTCTGGGGCCACAAGACTTATTATGTGGTCAAGGATCAAGATACTGTCGCCCTGACCTGGCAACCCGAGAAGACCGGCGCGACGGCCTTCCTTTGGCAATTTCGTCCCGTGTTGGGCGAATCGTTCGTGCAGTCCGGACTCCGCCAGACGTTCGTTCAGTTGGCTTTTCCCGCGGCCCCGCAGGAAAGGGTTTTCGGATCCGTTTTCATCCGCAGTTACTGGCGCAAGTACGATCGCAAGACCGGTCTCGCGGGCAATGTGATTCCGGGCTCCATCTCCGCCTGGAAGAGAGCCGATATTCCGCAGTACAGCATGAAACAGAGCGTCGCCGCCTTCAGCGCCGCTTCGCTCGAAGACATCGGCGGCGGCCAGATGCTGGTCGAAATTCCCGGGTCATTCCTCGGCGGCACCTACGTCCGCCTCGGTGGTTCCATCCTGCAAGCCGGATCCGCCGGCTTCACCTTCGAATCTCGTTTCATCCGCTTCGTGGCGCCGGTATCCGACCTCGCCTCTAAGCCGGCCTTCCTGGTTTCTCGCGACGGAACCGAGGTCCCGCTGATCGTGAAGGACGACGCGCTGAATATGGCATCGAATCCCATCGCGATCGAGAGCGCGGCGTTCACCGCCATCGATGAAACCAACAGCCTGCTCCGCATCGAATTGCAGCCCATGAAGCCGATTCCGGCGTTGCCGCTCATGCTTTTGATCGGCGGCAGGGCGTTCGGATGCTCCGACGCTCCGCTCGCGCGCACCGGCAACACGCTGTCCATCGCGCTGCCCACGGCGTTCCTCTACGCCAATCCACAAATCACCGTGAAGCCGCTCATGGCGGATACGCGCTATTTCGCCGCGGCCGTCACTGTGCCCGCCGGCAGCGAGCCGGAGCGTCTGGTGGCCGTCTCGCAAAACTCCACCGGCGTCACCTATGTGATTTTCGGCGGGCGCCTCGACCGGCTGACCGTAGTCTCGCCGCCGAAGGCCGCGCTCGGCGCACTCGGATCGGGAAGCACGCCCTTGCGTACGGTCGAGATACCGCTCGATCTCATCAAGACTCAAAAGCTGCTCGTGCTGCAGCGCGACGGTGAGCCTCCGTTCACCCTGGCCATTCCCGCGCCATCCTCCGGCGGCAACGAACAACCAGCCCCAGTGAAGCCGCAGTTCAAGGAACGCGTCACAGTTGGCTCCGACACCGCCACCATCACCGGTGAGGGTCTCGACGCGATCGACAAGGTACTCTTCGGAGCCAAAGAGCTGAAGATTGTGAAGCAATCGCCGAAGTCGCTCGAAATTCGTGGTCTCGCGGCCGCCGGGGCCACCTCCAGCGCGGCCACGCAGGACATTACGTTGGTGTTGAAACGCAACGAGACAGTAAAACTGGAAGTCGTGACCGCCCGCGTAGAGACGATCGGGAAGTAACTACCGGGCTAGCGCCGCCACCACTTCCGCCAGGCGAAATACCCGGCCGCCGCCACCACGCCGATAATCGTCGCTATCACCGCGTAATGGTGAATCTCGCCTTCCACTGTTTGCCAGCGCTCGCCCAGGAAGTACCCCAAAGATAGAAATGTGCCGACCCACAAGAAGCCGCCGCCGTAAGCGAATAGGGCAAATTGCGCGAACTTGACTTCACTGATTCCCGCCGCAAACGCCGAGACATGCCTGACTCCGGGAATGAAGTAGCCGAAGGTCAGGCCCCAATGGCCCACGCGCTCGAACCATGCGTGCGCCTTTTGAATGTGCTCCTCGGTGATGCGGACATATTTCCCGTAGCGATGAATCAGCCCCAGGCCGAACGTGCGTCCCAGGTAGAAGCTGATCGTGATGCCGCAGGTGCTGCCCGCCCACGCGACAAGAAACAATAGCGGCAGGGAGAGATTGCCTTTGTACGCGAGATAGCCGCTGAATGTCAGCAGCGTTTCGTCCGGCACGGGCAGCCCGACGATTCCGAGCATCAACAGCACGAAGATCGCAAAGTACCCGTACTGCGCGATCCACGCCAGAATGCCGCTCAGTTCCATTTAGAATGTGTGAGCCGTTCGCGTCAGACTACGAGTTCGCTGATGCCGACCATCGTCCGCGCGCCCTCCACCACCACGATTCCGTTCTCGGTTACGTGATGGCCGCGCTTCCGGTCGGCTTCATTATCGAAGCCGATCACCGCGTCTTCGGGAACGCGGACGTTCTTATCCAAAATGGCGCGCCGCAACCGAGCCCGGCGCCCGATGTCGCAGTTGTCGAGAATCACGCATTCATCCACCACCGCACCGGAATGCACTTTTACGCCGCGTCCCAGCACCGAATTGCGCACCATCCCACCCGAAAGGATGCACCCGCCGGCCACGATGGAATCGATAGCCTGCCCGCGCCGGTTCTCTTCGTCGAAGGTGAATTTCGCCGGCGGATCCGGATAACCCGTCGTCCGCACGGGCCATTCGCGGTTGAACAGGTTGAGCGCCGGAGTAATCGCGCGCAGATCCATGTTGGCTTCGTAGTAGGCTTCGATCGTCCCCACGTCGCGCCAATATGGCGCTACGCCCGCAGGCTCCCCCGTGATGCGGTTGGTCTGGAAATCGTAGGCGTACATTTCCGATTTACCGGCCAGCTTGGGCAGAATGTCGCGTCCGAAATCGTGGTTGCTGTTCGGCTCCGCCGCATCGTCGTGCAGCAGCCTGAGCAGCGTGCGCGTCGAAAACACATAATTCCCCATCGACGCATACACGCGATTGGAATCCCCGGGCATGGTCGGCGCATTGGCGTTCTTCTCGTGGAACGCCATAATGTGGCCATCTTCGGAGGCCTCAATCACCCCGAACTCGGCGGCGTGCTTGCGCTCCACCGGAATCGCCGCCACCGTCACTTCGGCCGCCTTTTGCACATGGTATTCGACCATGCTCATCACGTTCATGCGGTAGATATGGTCGCCGCCGAAGATCGCCACCACGTGCGGGTCGGATTGCTCGACCAGATTGATGTTCTGGTAAATGGCGTCGGCCGTGCCCTGATACCAGGTCTCATCGGGCGACCGCATTTGCGCTGGCACCGGGATCACGAACTGGGTCTTCAGCATGCTGCCGAATTGCCAGCCTTCGCTGAGATGCTGCAACAGGGACTGGCTGCGGAACTGGGTCAGCACATACACGGAATATATGCCGGAATTGATAAAGTTACTCAGCACGAAATCGATGATGCGATACTTACCGCCGAAAGGCACGGCCGGTTTGGCCCGCTCCTTGGTTAACGGAAACAGCCGGCTGCCCTTGCCCCCGGCAAGCACGATTCCCAGGACTCGTATGCGCATAGCGAATTAGCCTTGCCTATTTTTTCAGGCAATTGGGATTCTGGCAAGAGGCGAGTTAAAGAAATCGCGAGCGGTGGCCGATACGAACTTTGGACGTCACCCCTCTGCATGTTCTCAATCATCGGTATTGTGGTCGTTTTCGGTTCCATTCTGGGCGGCTACCTCATGGAACACGGGAAGATCTTAGTTCTGGTCCAACCGGCCGAGTTGGTTATCATACTTGGCGCGGCCATTGGCACCGTACTTATCGCGAATCCGCTCCCTGCGGTCATCCGCATGGTCAAAGGAATGCTCGGGATTCTGGGTGGCAACCCGTATACCAAACTCCGATACACGGAAAGCCTGAAAATGATGTACGAGTTGGTCTCGCTGGCGCGCAAAGCCGGCATGGCCAGGCTCGAGGAAGATCTCGACAACCCTGGCAAGAGCGCCATCTTTTCGAAATACCCCAAATTTGTTAAATCCCACGAGGCGATGAATTTCTTGTGCGATTCATTGCGCACCTCCGCCGCCGGCGTCCTTGACCCGATGGATATCGATGCCATGATGGAGACCGATCTCGACGTCCAGCAGCGCGAGGGTCACGAACCGATTACAGCGCTTTCGTCCATGGCCGATTCCCTCCCCGGCCTGGGCATTGTGGCCGCCGTGCTGGGCGTGGTAATCACCATGGGCTCGCTGGGCGGCGCCAAAGAAGAGATTGGCGAGCGCGTGGCGTCCGCGCTGGTGGGCACGTTTCTCGGTATTCTCCTCTGCTATGGCCTCTTTGGCCCTATCGCCGCCGCCATGACCAAAATCCACGAAGCCGAGGAAGCCTACTTCGGCTTCCTCCGTTCGAGCGTCCTCGGAGTGGCAAGAGGCCTGAGTCCCATCATGGCCGCGGAACTGGCGCGCCGCGCGATTCCCACACATGTCCGCCCCACCTTCCAGGAAATGGAGGCCGCATGCCGCGGCGGGAAAGGGGCAGCGCCAGGGCAAGCGGATAAACAGGCCGCGGCAGCCTGAACCCCGGCATCGCCATGACTCCCGCATCCGAGACCGAAAGCTCTACCGCAAGATCGCGGATCGTCGTCGTCCGCCGCGGCCGCAAAGCCAGGCACCAGGCGCACGGCGGCGCGTGGAAGGTCGCCTACGCCGATTTCGTTACCGCCCTGATGGCTCTTTTCATCGTCCTTTGGCTGATGAGTTCCGATGAAGCGGTCAAGAAGGCAGTCAGCGCATTCTTTAACAATCCATCCGGCCCGGGTAATCTCACCGGCACCGCCGCCGCGGGACAAGGCAACTCCATCGAGGTGCCCCGCCAGGATATGTCCAAACTGCGCGAGCGCATTCAGCAGGCCTTGCTCAAAGTGCCCAACTTCAGCAATCTCAAGGACCACGTGGAAATCACCGTGACTTCGGACGGTCTGCGCATCGAACTGCTGGAGTCGGAAGCCGGCGTGTTCTTCGAACAGGGCAAGCCGATCCCATCGGAATCGGGAAAGAGCCTGCTGCAGGGGCTCGCTGGCGAATTGGGCCAACTTCCCAATCAGTTGCTAATCGAGGGTCACACTGACGCCAAGCCTTATCCGGGCGGCTCCTATACCAATTGGGAACTTTCGGTCGACCGCGCCAACGCCGCGCGCAAGCTCATGACCGACTATGGCATCCGGCCGGAGCAGGTAGCTCAGGTGCGCGGCTTCGCCGACCGCAAATTGCGGCATCCCGAAGATCCCGATAATCCTTCCAACCGCCGGGTCTCGGTGATTGTGCAATACATGTCCGAGAAAAACGCGAAGTAGATCACTCGCATCGATTACCGCGGACGGTATTCCAATCCGCTCGAATATCGGGCGCCGAGCCGACGCAACGTTGCTTCATTCCCCAACCGGTGATGACGTTGTCCTCCACCAGGTTGCCGCGCGCCGGGGCGGGGCGCTCGCGCGCCACGCCCAAAATAGATGCCGGTCTCGAGAATATGCGGGTCGGCGGGCGCATAATTGCACTGATAATGCGCAATGTTCTGATTGCATCGCGCCGTGTTCAGATCGAGCAGCTGATTCCCCACAATCCGGTTCTTCTCGCCGATCACGAAAATCCCTCCGAACACCGGCCGCTCGATGCGGTTTCCCACAATGCGAATATTGCGCGTGCGCATATCGGGGTTAGTGTCGTTCATGACGATGGCGTAATTCCCCAGAGGATACGCCGCCGGCGGCTCGTGGTTCACGCATGCATTGCCGCGAATTTCGCTATCGTGCAGCCCGTCGAGGTCCATGCACTTGCCGTTGATTTCCGAAAAGCGATTTCCCGCATAAACCGCGTTCTCCACGTTGCCCGCCGTATCGATCGCCACCGGAATCGCGCCGCCTTCCACATCCACCGCTTCCTGCGGAAAGCCAATGCCTATCCCAAGGTTGTCGGCCACCGTTATGTTTCTGGCGTGGCCCACTTGAATGGCGTCGCGCCCCACGGTCTCGAACCGGTTGCGCGAAAACACTCCGAATTCATTGCGCGGCGAGGTGTAGAGCGAGTGCGTCCACAATCCGTTGCCCAAGATATTACGAAAATCGCACGAAGTGACGCGGAAATCGGCGCTGCCTTCTTCGAATAGAATTCCGCCGGTGCTGTTGTTGCGCCCTAAGGCATTGCGCGAACCGCTATCTTGCACGCGCACCCGCCGGATATCGATGCCCTGCGACCTCGCCACCAGAACGGAAAAGCCCGCGATCTCGCGGAAACTGACGTCGGCTATCACCAGCCCGGTGACTCCGTTCGCCACAATGCCGTTATTCGGCATGTAGGAAACGAAAGGCTTGTCATACGGCGGAAGCCCTCTCTCGGTTTGCGGCAACGCGCGGTTGCCGTGGATGGAAAATCCGTGCAGGGCTACTCCGTCGCCTTGCACCACGATCGCTCCCAGGCCCTGGAACTCCGCCGCCATGTGGAGCGTCGAACCACCCGGCGCGCCACGGATTTCGACGCCCGAGGGAACCATGATCGGCGCGCGCAACTCCATCGTCCCCGCCGGAAGTTGAATCACCCGCAGATGCGGACCATTACCGCAAGCGGTGGCGACTACCGCCAGCGCAATTGCGAAATAGCCTTTCACTCCACCGCAGGCCTCGAGGCCGGCTCGCCCCACTACGCCACCTCAATGGCAACGGGCGCAAACGCGCGCCGCCCCAGCCACATGCGCACTTCGTGCCGGCCCGGCGCGATCCCGCGCGGCACGCGAAAATTGAATTCGTATCGCTGAAACAGCGGGTCCACGCAAAACGCATCCACGTCTTCCACCGGTTGCCCGTCAACGGCCGCGCGAAAACCCCCGGCGCGATCGATTTCCACCAGCACCGCCTTCAACATGCCGCTCTCCACCCGGCTCCCCGCAATCAGATTGACGCCGTCGCCAATCGAAACCACGTGCGGCACCGAAGGCCCGGCCGGAATGATGCGCGCCCGGGCGGGCGGGCAAAGCGCCTGGCCCTGGAAGAACACTTCCACCGGAACCATGCCCGTGCGCAGCCCTTCCGGCAGCGCGGCATTGACTTGCACCACCCCGTCCGTCGCCGGTTCGCCGATATAGCTCACCCGGCAAGCGCGCCGGTCCGCCGCCACCGCCAGCGTATTTAGATCGCAGCCGGAGGGCAGCCCTTCAATCCACAGCGACAGCGCCGCCATAGGTCCCGCGGCCGGCGCCGCCGCTTCGCCCGTTACTGCGTTGGTGATATTGCGGATGCGTGCTTCGCCGGCAGCGGGGAAAGACGACGGCGATGCGTTGCGCTTGCGGCAAGTCATCCACATGTACTGTGTCCAGATGGGGTCGAGCGCCAGAAGCTGGAACCCGCACTCGCGCGTGAACTGCGCAATTTCCCCCGGCGTAATGCGCACCCCGCTCCATGTGTCGTATTGGCGGGCATTGGGCGGCAGCCCGTTCAACTGGCAGCGCAACACGCCTCCGGGCCGCAGCGTTCGATAAGCCTCGCGCAGATATTGAAACACCACGTCCCGGCTGGGAATGTGTTGAAACACCGCGTAGGAGTAAACGAAGTCGAATTCGTTGTCGGGAAAGAGCTCGAGACCCGCGCCGGAGCCGCGATGCGGATGCGCATTGGGCGTGTCGCGTAAACGCGCCGAAGCCAGCCGGATCATCTCATCGGAAACGTCCACGCCGTGAATCTCGCCGAAATGGCGGCTCATCGGACGCATCAGACGCCCTGGTCCGCACCCGATCTCGAGCGCCTTTGCTCGCCCATGCAGCCGCGGCAGTTGCGATTCCAGGTCGCGCAACACATCGGCCGCCGTAGAGAAAAATTCTTCGTCGTCCTGATCGCGCCGCCCGAATGCGACGTAATAATTGGCGTCTTCGCTGGCGCGAGCGTTCCAATCGGCGCGCATTTGCGCCAACGTTGCGGAATCCATTAGAGGTTTTCTGACACTGTGCGAAGAGTTCGCGGCGGCGCGGTTTGCGCGGCGCCCGCCATGCCCTATTCTAGTCCTTTATGCCCCTCGCCTTCCGTCAAGTCCATGCCCCGCCCCTCGCCGGATTCGATGCTGCCGCTCCAGAGGGCTCGGTGATCGGAATCATTGGCGAAAACGGGTCCGGCAAAACACGTCTCCTGCGACTCGCCGCCGGCATCGATCAACCCGTCTCCGGGGCCATCGAGCGCCCCGATTCCGCACGCTTGCTCGGCCCCCTCGATCCCCTGAATCTCGCGCCCACGCCGCTTCTGCTCGTCGACCAAACTCTGGCCCAACACGACGCTCTCGTCCGTGAGCGCTCGTCGGTCGCGCTCGACCGCATGCGCCGCAACGGTTCCACTATTCTTCTGGTCTCGCACGATGAAGACCTGCTGGTTCAATTCGCCGACGAAGTCTGGTGGCTGCACGAAGGGCGCCTGGCCGGGCGCGGTGACCCTCGCGAAACGCTCGCCGCCTATCGCCGTCACGTCGCGCAGCGCGTCCGCGCCTGGGGCGAAAGCCGGAACGCGCCGCTCTCGCCTTCCATGCGGCGCGGCGATGGACGCGCCGAAATCGTGGCGATCGAGACTATCGGCGAAACCGGCGGACAAGCCATGGTCTTGCGTAGCGGCGAGCTGGCGATTGTGCGAGTCAATGTACGTTTCTACGCCGCGGTCGAAGCCCCGGTGATCGGCATCATGATCCGCACGCGCGTCGGCCTGAACGTTTACGGCACGAATACCGAACTGGAGCGCCTCGCGCTGGGCCCGCGTGCGGCGGGCGAGAATATCGAGGTATCGTTCGCTTTCCGCTGTGAGCTTTGCCCCGGAGAGTACACAGTGACCGCGGCCTCGCACGATCCCGACGGCGTCTGGCACGATTGGCTGGAAGACGCGCTGGCTTTCTCGGTTACCGATGGCCGCTATACCGCGGGCGTCGCCAACCTGCGCGCGACAGTTACGCTTTCGAATCGAGGATGAAGGTGGGTACGATTCCGGCGGCCGACGAAAAACCGCTGCGGCCCGAAGAGAGCCAACTGGAACATCCCTGCACTTTGCCGAGATAGGCGTGCGGGTGCACGTCCACCTGCATTTCGCGGAATTCCAGGTGGCCGAAGCTGAGCATGGGGAAGATGCCGCGTACCGGCTCCACGCGCTCCTGAACAACGTAAGGAGCGCGCATCGCCTGCTTGAGCGCGCGGTCCCATTCGTTCAAATCCATCTCCCATCCGAGATAGGTATGCAGATCGCTCGAATCGTCGTTGGGCTTTAGAGCCAGCCGTTCGCGGTTGCGCGCAATGAAATCCGGAAGGTCGATGGTTTTGTCTTCGAAAGTCGTTTTCGATGCCCCCACCAGGCGCGTCCACGGCACATGCTCGCGAAGCGCTTTGCGTTCGGTCGCGGGAAATTTCGCGGTCAAGGCTTCGTCGGTCAGGAGGCCGAACATCGCCTTCTTGTGCGCCAGTTCCGCCCGGAAACTGTTCACCACGCACACCGCGCGATCGCGATACGCCTGCACCAGCGGATGCGTCAGATCGAAGCGGATCAGAAATTCCTGCACGCCGAGCCGGCGATAAATCAGATCGATGTCATACGCGCCCTTGCGCAATACGCCGTTGCGATATTCCAGTTGCTCCGGCGAAACAATCTCCGCCGCGTACCCTTCCTCGCGGAAGAAATTGCGAAATAACTCGTATTCGCTTTGCCCCGAATGATACGCCGGACGGAATTCGACGATCGCGATATTCGGTTTCTTCTTGCCGCCGAATAGCCTGTACGACTTAAGCAGCGCCTGCAGCAAATGTTTCCGGCCGCCGGTGCGCGTCATCGTATATTTCTTGCGCATGTCCTTCATGGGCGGAAGATCCCAGAAGAGATTCGAAAGCGCGTCGGCGTAGCCCGCGCCCGTCGGCGAATCTGCGTTGAATTGCACGAAGCGCAAGTGGCCGTTGACTAAGTGCGTATCCAGGCGCGCGGTCACTTGTAACGATTGATAACCGGGATCGATCGCGGCCAACATCTTCTCGGCCGGCAGCAACTCAAGCCGCGCTAGCAGCGCTGGATTCGCGAGCACCATCTGCTCCATGCGATCGATGGCGCCGATCAATGCTTCGCCGCTTTTCACTAATGAATCGTATTGCCGCCGGGAAATGAAACTGGGACGCAAAAAGGGACAGATCAGGCGACCGCCTGCAGAAAGCCCTTCGCTCTCCATGCGTTGTTGCAGAGATTCGGCCCACGATAGGTCACGATGGGGACCGCTCTCCAGCAGCTTGTTGTATTTAGAGACTGCCTCGTCCAGCAGAGACATTGGCGACTTGCAAACCGTTTCTATCCTGAAGTATCCCACACAAGTCCGCAAAACCCTAGTGTCATGGGCATGTAAAGGTGAATTAAATCGCCTGAAATCAGGCAATTGAACACTTTTGGGACGATTCGGGAGGTTTTAGCTCACCCCACAGCGCCGAAATGCAGCGTTTCGGCCCATAACGTGCCCAGGTACTGGTTTTTACTGTGGCATGACTTATGAGGGGATTAGCCGATCGAATACTGTTATACTTCGGCCTGTATGTCAATTCCGTAACCCGCCTCACACGGGAGGTATTTGCTCCCATCCAGTTTCCGGCTGCCACTCAAAAGCTGCAGCCGCTCCCATTTTAAAAATCAAGGAGGATTTCTTGGATGAGAAAACTATTTTCCGGCGGATTGGCCGTCGTAGCGGGAATCGTGTCTCTGCCCGCCACCTGCTCGCTGCACGCGGGACGCACTCAAGCGGCTCTTAGGAATTCCGACACGCGGGTCGAAAGACTGAAAAGCTTTTTCACTAAGTTCAATTGCCCGGCAAAAGAATATTCCGGTGCATTTATTGCGGCCGCCGAACGCTACCGTCTCGATTGGCGCTTACTGCCAAGCATTTCATATGTCGAATCGACAGGCGGAAAGGCGGCTCGCAACAACAACATGTTCGGCTGGAATTCCGGAAACACAGCTTTTTCCAGCGCCACGGCGGGCATCCATGAGGTAGCGAAACGCCTTTCAATCTCGCGTTTGTACCGCTCTAAGAATCTCGATCAACTGCTCGCGACTTACAATCCAACCGGCGGCTACGCGCAGAGAGTTAAGACCGTAATGGAGCAGATCGCCCCGGCGCAATAGCGGGCGATCCCGTTAGCTAAATAGCTTGATGCCGAAGAATAATCCTGCGAAAACAACCAGGAAAATCGCGATCCAGAAGATCGTGCGTTGGGTGTTGTTCACCGTCCCGCGTTCGTCGGCTTTAATGCGCTCCGACAGGCTCTCAAACATGGAGCACCTCCTTTAAGATGCCGGTAAAAATAGGGAACCAAGCGCCTTAAAAAACCCCTGTTTCGGAATAAACAGCATGATTGTAGCCCTGAAAGGGGCCGCTGCCAAGTACCAAAAAATACACGCCGGGGGCCAATGAAACCGCGCGCACTGAATTGGGGGCGTTGACAACGTTCCGCGATCCGGCGTATATTTGCTAACATACTGATCTGTCAGTGGTTGCTGGAATTCCGCAAGGTCTCCCGGAATGCGGCGATGCAAATAGGGCCTAGATTGGCAACAGCGTCTATATGCGCAAGATAATCCCCGCTGAGACAAATCCCGGTGAATCAGTGATAGGCGGAAAGGCGCAATGGCGGTAGAAGACAACCCGCAATCCGAGGAAAACTTCGCGGAGTACGAGCACTACCTCGAAGACTACTCGCATTTCGCGCCTCCGGCGAGCGACGAGGTTCTGCAAGGAACCGTCCTCAACGTCAATGCGAAAGAAGTCATCGTCGACTTCGGCTATAAGAGCGAAGGCCTCGTCCCCATTGAGCAGTTTCAAACTCCCAGCGGCGAAGTTACGGTCAAACGCGGCGACGTAGTCGACGTGATGATAGATCACTCCGGCCCGCAGCCGGAAGGCTACGTACTGCTCTCGCACACCCGCGCCTCGCGGCTGCGTGTTTGGGATCAGCTCGACAAAGCGCATCAGGAACAACTCGTCATCTCCGGCCGCGTCCTGGGCCGCGTCAAAGGCGGCCTCGCGGTCGATGTGGGCATCAAGGCTTTCATGCCCGGCTCGCAGGCCGATCCGCGCCCGGTGCACAATCTCGATTCGCTCATCGGGCAGGATATCCCGGTAAAGATCATCAAGCTCAACCGGCGCCGCGGCAATATTGTGGTGTCGCGCAAATCGGCCGTCGAAGAAGAAATCAACGCGCGCAAGGGCGTCACGCTCGAACATCTGGAAGAGGGCTCGATCGTCACCGGCGTAGTGAAGAATCTGACCGAGTACGGCGCGTTCATCGACCTCGGCGGCATCGACGGTCTGCTGCACGTCACCGATCTTTCGCATGGGCGCGTCACGCATCCTTCCGAAATTCTGCGCGTGGGCGACGAAATCACCGTCAAAGTACTCAAGTTCGATCGCTCGAAAGAGCGCGTCTCCCTGGGCATGAAGCAGCTCGAACCCGACCCATGGGAAGCCGCTTCCGAACGCTTCCCGGTGAACAGCCGCGTCATCGGCCGCGTGGTCAACGTTACCGATTACGGCGCGTTCGTCGAGCTCGAACCCGGCGTCGAAGGCCTCATCCACATCAGCGAGATGACCTGGTCGCGGCGCATGAAGCATCCGTCGAAAGTGGTTAAACCGGGCGATCAGGTGGAAGCTGTTGTGCTCGAAGTGCACCCGCAGGAGCGGCGCATTTCGCTCGGCCTGAAACAGCTTGAGCCCAACCCGTGGACTACCATCGACAGCCGTTACAGCGTCGGCTCGGTAGTCGAAGGCCGCGTCCGCAACATGACTGACTTCGGCGCCTTCATCGAGATCGAAGAGGGCATCGATGGATTGGTGCACGTTTCCGATCTCTCCTGGACCAAGCGCGTCAAGCATCCTTCCGAGGTTCTGAAGAAGGGGCAGATCGTGCAAGCCGTTATCTTAAATATCGATTCCGCCTCGCACCGCCTTTCGCTTGGCATCAAGCAGTTGCAGCCGGATGCCTGGGAAACCTACTTCCGCTCCCATAATGTGAACGACATCGTACAGGGCCGCGTTTGCCGCCTGGCAAGCTTCGGCGGGGCGTTTGTCGAGCTCGCCGAGGGCGTGGAGGGGCTGTGCCACTTCTCCGAGGTTCCGGGATATACCGGCCGCCGCGGAGCCGAATCTCCGCTCGCTGTAGGAGACGAATTAGAGTTTAAAATCATTAAGATGAGCGAGCCGGAGAAGAAAATCGGCCTTAGCCTGCGCGCCCTCAGCGAGGATGAGGAAAAGGGCCGGTTACAGGACTACCAGCGCCAGGCGGCGGCAGCCACCAGCACTATCGAAGAAGTGATGAGCTTGAAAGATCGCGGCTCCGAATAGCTTGCAAATTTCCTGCAATCACGCGATACTGCGATTTCGTAACCGATTGAGTTACAGGAGAATACGATGACGAAGGCCGATTTGATCGAAGAGGTTTCCCGGGTCGTGGAGATGACCCGGAAGGAATCTGAGGTCATCGTCGAGGCAATCTTCGACAGCATCGTCAAATCCCTGCGCGCCGGCGACAAGATCGAGATCCGTGGATTCGGCAGCTTCCGCACTCGCCAGCGCCAGCCGCGCATCGGGCGCAACCCTAAGACCGGCGCGCGCGTGGAAGTGCCCGCGAAAAAGATCCCTTATTTCAAACCGAGCAAGGAATTGAAAGACGTAGTGAACAATTCCGCTCCGCACCCCGGATCCACGCCGCCCGCCGCTCCTCCTTCGGGCGACGGCGCGCCAACGGTCTAGCGCGTAAGCGCTCCACACGCATGGATTATCTTTGGTCGCCCTGGCGCTACCGCTACGTCACCGCGAATCGCGAGGGCGATAACGATCCCTCCACGTGCGTGTTCTGCGCCGCGGCTGCTTGCCCCGACGATGAAAAGGTCCTCATCGTCCATCGCGGCAAACACAACTACGTCATCCTCAATCGATTCCCTTACACCAGCGGCCACGTGATGGTAGTCCCCTATGAGCACCTTGCTACGCTGGAAGCGTTGCCGGATGAAACCCTGGTTGAAATGACCATGCTCAGCCGCGATTGCGAAAAGCATCTGCGCGCGCTTTACCGGCCCGATGGATTGAACCTCGGCTTGAATATCGGCCACGCCGCCGGCGCTGGCGTGGCCGGGCATCTCCACATGCACGTTCTTCCGCGCTGGACCGGCGACGTGAATTTCATGACCCCCATCGCCGAGACCCGCGTGCTGCCCGAAGATCTTTCGGTCACCTGGCAGCGTCTGCGCGCGGCCTTCTCCCTGGCATAATCTTCGGCGACAATAGTTGCCATGATTTTCACGCGCCGCACTTTCGGTAGTCTGTTCGCCGCCGGAGCTTCCGCTCGCTGGATGCCCGCCGCGCCATTTCAGAATGGCGATCGCAAGATCGGCTATTGCATCGTCGGTCTGGGCCGCATCTCGATGCAGCACTTCATGCCGGCCACCCGCATGTCGCAACACGCCCGCGTCGTCGCCATCGTGAGCGGCCATCGCGATAAAGCCGAAAAATCGGCCGCCGAGTATGACGTCCCCAAGACCAGCATCTACAGCTACGAAAACTACGACGCCATCGCGCAGAACAAAGACATCGACGCCGTCTACATTGCGCTGCCCAACGGCATGCACGCCGAATACGCCATCCGCGCCGCCAAGTCCGGCAAGCACGTACTCTGCGAGAAGCCGATGTCCAACACAGTCGCCGAAGCCCAGCAGATGGTAGATGCCTGCAAGAAGGCCAACAAGAAGCTGATGATCGCCTATCGCTGCCAGTACGAGCCCACCAACCTCCGCGCCGTGCAACTCATCCGCGACGGCAAACTCGGCAAAATCGAGGCCATCGAAAGCTCGAACGGCTTCAATATTCGCGCCGGCGAATGGCGGCTCACGAAAAAGCTCGGCGGCGGCGGCCCGCTCATGGACATGGGCATTTATTCGCTTAACGCCTGCCGCTATCTCGTCGGCGAGGAGCCGGTCGCCGTGAAAGGTTATTCGTCAGTCATCGACAAAGACGGCCGCTTCAACGAAGTCGAAGAAAACCTCTCCTGGACGATGCATTTCCCCTCCGGCGTAGTCGCAAGTTGCAACACCAGCTACGGCGCGAACCTCCCCGGCTTCTACCGTGTCCACGGCTCGAAGGGGATGCTGCACGTCGAGCCCGCCTTCGGCTACGAAGGCCTGCGCCTCACCGCCAGAATCAACGGCGAGCCGCCCATCGACGAACCGAACGCGGCCAAGGATCCCTCGCAATTCGTCCCCGAAGCCGATCATCTGGCGGAGTGCATCCTGCAGAACAAGCCCGTCAAGAGCGACGGCGAAGAGGGCCTGAAAGATATGAAGTTGATCGACGCGATTTACAAATCCTGTAGCCGGGCGTAAGAAGCTCAAATTGGTAGAACACGAATACGCATGCGCGCCGTATCCACGGTAACTAATGCGCCATTTTCCAAATGTTCTTGAGCAGCGCGAATCGAACGGATCATGAGATCGCCGATGGCGTCAGGGAGCAGATCTTGAGCGCGGATTTGAATCACGCTTGGCGAGCGGCCTTGAGTCGTGGCCAGCAGGGTTCCGAAATCGAGATCATGAGTAAAGACGATATAGCCGTGCTCCGCCGCGAATCGCATGATTTCGACGTCGGGCGCTGAGCGATCTCCGACATCCTGCCAATGCGCCGACGGGAATCCGTTCGCCGCGAGAAACGGAGCCCAGAGCGGGCTCAGGTTCATGTCGATGAGAATCTTCACGCCGTCGGCAGCAGGGTCTCGATTTCCTCAACCCGCCACGCCGCGTACGCCAATGCCTGACGTATGTCCTCTTCCATCAGGTAGGGGTAAGCATGCAGCACTTCCTGGAAGGAGCGGCCAGCCGCGATTAGTCCGACAATAGCGCCGACCGTGACGCGCATGCCCCGAATGCAGGGCTTACCGCCCATGACGTTCGGATCGCGCGTAATTCGGTCAAGGTCCGGCATGCGATTTCAGTCTATCTTAATCGGACCATGCCGACGCTATTCCCGGCAAATCCCCCGCTCGCTGGCCCGAACAAACTTCACCAGATGCAGCGTCTCCGGCGTCGGAATTTCCGTCTCGATCCGCGCCAGCGCATCCTCCAGCTTCAATCCCATGCGATAAAGCATCTGATACGCCCGCTTCAGCATGCTCACGTCGGACGCCTTAAATCCCGCGCGCTTCAGCCCCACCACGTTCAACCCTTTGGCCTCGACATTGAACCCCGAATACAAAAAAAACGGCGGCACGTCGCTATTGACGCGCGTATTCCCGCCGATCATCGCCAGCCTGCCGATCTTCGAAAACTGGTGCACCACCACGCCGCCCGAAATGAACGCCTGGTCTTCCACTTCGACGTAGCCCGCCACCAGCGCGCAGCTTGCGATCACCGTGTTGTTGCCGATCTTGCAATTGTGCGCGATGTGGCCCGACGTCATGATGTAATTGCCGTCGCCAATCTCCGTCACCGATTCCGGCTTCGTACCGCGCGAGATCGTGTAGTGCTCGCGAATCTTGTTGCCGTTCCCGATTTTGAGGAAACTGCGCTCGCCCGTGAAGCCCTTGTCCAGAGGATCGGTCCCCAACACCGTCCCCGCCGAGATTTCGTTCTTCTCCCCCATGGTGGTCCAGCGCTTGACGTAAACGTAAGGCTCCAGCACGCATTCCGGGCCGATCGCCACATCGGCTTCGACAATGCAGAACTCGCCAATGCGCGCGCCCGGTCCGATCACCGCGTCGGGATGCACGCGCGCCGTCGGCGCAATTTGGGCGGAAGGACAAGCGGACATGAAACCGTATCATAGCGTCATGCCCGCGCTTCGGCCTACTTCTTGGGCGGAGGCGTTCCCCAGGCCTTGACCCAATCGACCGGGCCGCTTACGAACCGTTGCCGCAGCGCTTCGAGCAACTGCGCATTGCCGGACGCCAGATACTCGTAGGCCTTGTCCCACTCCTCGCCCGTTTTCCATCCGGTCTGCGTCAGCTTCACAGTTGTCGCGCTGCCATCCGCGATGAATTGAAACCTCGCCTTCGTCCGTTCCGCGCGCACGTGCGGAAACTGCTCCGGCGCCATCGCCGTCATCGTGACTTCTTCCATCGGCACGAAATCGACAATCGTGCCGCCACCTGTCTTCCCGCCCGGAAAGTGCGCCGTCCATTCCCCGCCCTTCTTGAGCTCTACCACCGCGCCCGGAGTCAGCCACGTGCTGAGCCCTTCGCTCGTCGTAAAGGCTTGCCACACTGCGGCCCGCGGCGCCGGAATCGAGACCTCGAAGATCAGCGCTTTTTCCGGCTGCTGCTGCTTCACCACCTTCACTGTGCTCTGCCCCTGCCCAAACGCCGTCGCCGCCAGAGCCATCACCCAAATCGCTTTCATAAGAAGCCTCTTCCTTTTAGTTGATCATTCAAGTAAAACGCACTATACTAGAAAACGCAAGAGTTTTCTGGATGCCGCGCCATACCGACACCAAAGACCGTCTGATCGAATCGGCCCGCTATCTCTTTTGGGAGAAGGGCTTCGCCGCTACCAGCATGTCCGACCTGCTGGCGCACGCCGAGGTCAACTCCGGCAGCTTCTATCACTTCTTCGAAAGCAAAGAATCGCTGCTGCGCGCGGTTCTCTCCACCTACATCCCCGCGCTCCGTCCCATGATCGTCGACCCCGCGTTCGCGCAGGCCCACGAGCCCATCGAGCGCATCTTCGCCATCCTCGCCGGATATCGCGAGCGCATAATCGCCACCGGCTGCAAGTACGGCTGCCCGCTCGGCCGTCTGGCTCTCGAAATCGACCCCGAAAATCGCCCTGCACATCAATTGATCGCCGAGAATTTCACTGGATGGATCGGCGCCGTGCGCGAATGCATCGACCAACTCGGCGAACTCCTGCCGCCCACCACCGATCGCGAAGCGCTCGCCACCTACGTGCTGGTTGTCATGGAGGGCGGCGTCATGCTGTCGCGCTCTTTCGCCTCCGTCGAACCCTTCGACCGCGCCGTCGGCCAATTGCGTGAGCACTTCCGTTTACTGCTCTCGGTATCATAGCCACATGCGGGTCCGCGAACTGGCCGAATGGCTCGGCGCCACTTTTGAAGGCGATGGCGAAATCGAACTCAACGGCGGAGCGGCTCTCGAATCCGCCGGATTCTCCGAGCTCGCGTTCGTCGGTACTCGCAAGGCCGCCGCGCAGGCGGAAAGCTCCGCCGCCGGATGTCTCCTGGTACCGCCCGAGTGGCCCAGCCCCTCGCCGCGCACCGTGATTCGCGCGCCCGATCCACGCACCGCCTTCGCCCGCGCGCTCAATCGCCTCTATCCCACGGTGGAACTAACGCCCGGTATTCATCCCACCGCCGTGATCGGCAAGGATGTCGAAATGGGCGCGTTAGTCCATATCGGTCCGCACGCGGTGGTCGGCGATGGCGCGCGCATCGGCGTGGCCGCGTCGATTGGCGCTGGATGCTATGTCGGCAAGCACGTCGCGCTCGGCGAAGGCTGCATCCTGCACCCCAACGTCACCGTTTACGAGAATTGCGATGTCGGCCGCGGCTCGGTGCTTCACTCCGGCTGCGTCATCGGCGCCGACGGATTCGGCTACGTCATGGAACACGAACGCTGGCACAAGTTTCCCCAGGTGGGCCGCGTCGAAATAGGCGATTTTGTGGAAATTGGCGCCAATTCCTGCGTCGACCGCGCCGCGCTCGGCGTCACCTCCATTGGCGAAGGAACCAAGCTCGATAACATGGTGCATGTGGGGCACAATTGCCGCATCGGCAGGCATGTGGTCGTCGCTGCGCAGACCGGTTTTTCAGGCGGAGTCGTAGTGGAAGATTACGCCGTGATTGGCGGGCAGGTCGGCATCGGTGACAAAGCGCGCATCGGCGCCCGCGCCACGCTGGGTTCTGGTTGCGGCGTTCTCACCTCGAAGATCATCGCGCCCGGAGTCACGGTTTGGGGAACGCCCGCGCGCCCGCTCAAGCAGCATCTCGAACAACTCGCCAACCTCTCGCGCCTGCCCGACCTGCGCCGCGAATTGAGCGAACTCAAGCGCCGCCTCGCCGAACTGGAGCGGAAAGACTGATGCTCGTTGTGGTCGGCGGCCATTCGCGCAACATCGGCAAAACGTCGATCGTCGCCGGCCTCATCCGCGCCCTGCCCGAATTTCCCTGGACGGCTATCAAAATCACGCAATATGGCCACGGCATCTGTTCCAATCACGGCCATCAATGCGGCTGTGAAGCCGATGCCGAGCATCCCTTCGCGTTGAGCGAAGAGTATGAGCCCAGCCAAACCGATTCCGGCCGCTTCCTTGCCGCCGGAGCCCGCCGCTCTTTCTGGTTGCGCACGCGCATGGGCGAATTGAGCGCGGCCAAGGCGCCGCTCGAGAAGCTGTTGGCACAAAGTGAATACGCGATCGCCGAATCCAATAGCCTTCTCGATCTGGTCGAGCCCGATCTTTACCTCGTCGCTCTTGACCCGGCCTGCGCCGATTTCAAAGACTCGAGCGCCCGGGTCCTCGACCGCGCCAGCGCCTTCGTCGTAACCGACCGTGCCGACCGGAAGCCCGGAATCTGGGACCAGCGCCCGCAATTCCTCGCGCATCCGCCCCGATATGTCTCCCAGGAACTGATCGGCTTCGTTCGCGCCAGATTGCTCGCCTACAGCGACACCAGGTCTCCGGCGTAACTCTCCACGCGATTCCGGCCACGGGCCTTCGCCGCATACAGAGCCAGATCGGCTTCGCGGATCATCGCGTCGGCGTCATCGAGACATGCCGTTTCCCGCCATGCCACGCCGAAGCTGCACGTCACATGCAGCCGGTCGCCGCGCGCGCCGAAAGGTTCCTGCGCCATCGTCCGCCGGATGCGCTCGGCCTGCGCGCAGGCGTCGGCTTCGTCGCATCCGCTGAGCACAATCAGAAACTCTTCGCCGCCATAACGCCCCACCGCGTCGTAGGCGCGAACCGCCGATTTCAACCGCTGCGCTGCTTCGCACAGGATTTCGTCGCCCGCCTGATGCCCGCACGTATCGTTGATAGATTTGAAACGGTCGATATCGATCAGCAGCACCGCCACCGAAGACCGCTCCCGCCCCGCACGCGCCAACTCGGCGTGCAGCGCATCCAGAATCGCACCACGATTGGCAATGCCCGTGAGGTTGTCGTACGTAGCCTGAATGCGCAGCGCTTCCCGCGCCGCCATGAGTTCAGATTGCAAATCCAGAATTCGCCAACCCGCGCGCAGCCGGACGCGCAGTTCGTGCGCCACGAACGGCTTGGTCAGGTAATCGTCGGCGCCGGCCTCCATCCCTTCCACCAAGTCTTGCGATTCCGTGCGCCCGGTCAGCAGCAGAATGTAGATGTAAGGCTCGCGTCCCGCCGCACGCACGCGGCGGCAGACTTCCACGCCGTCGAGACCCGGCATCATCCAATCGAGAATCGCCAGCCGCGGCGCGTTTTCGGCGTCGAGCGCCTTCCACGCCTCCACGCCGTCGTGCACCATGACGGGTTCGTACCCCCATCGCATGAGCATGGCGCGCAGCATGGATTGAAATACTGGATTGTCTTCAGCCACCAGCACGCGGACCGGTGGCCCCGCGCGCTCTACCGGAAACGAATCGACGCCCCCGCCGGCCTCACCGCCTACCTTGCCCACAAAGGGCATATCGACCGCATAACCCTTTCGTTTAACCTTGAGTTAAACGACTGAAAATACGGCTATTCGATGCGGACCAGCCCGGCGCTGGCCACCGCCGCGGCCTCTTCCGCGGTGAAGGTTTCCACCTTAGACGAGATATTCATCGAGCAGAATTTCGGCCCGCACATCGAACAGAAGTGGGCGTCTTTGAAGCCTTCTTCCGGCAGAGTTTCGTCGTGCATGGCGCGCGCCGTTTCCGGATCGAGCGACAGATCGAATTGGCGGTTCCAATCGAACGTGTACCGGGCCCGCGACAGCTCATCGTCGCGGTCACGCGCGCCCGGACGGTGCCGCGCGATATCCGCCGCATGCGCCGCAATCTTGTACGCGATGATGCCCGCCTTCACATCGTCGCGATTCGGCAGCCCCAGATGTTCCTTGGGCGTCACGTAGCAAAGCATCGATGCGCCGTGCCAGCCGATCAGCGCCGCTCCGATCGCCGACGTAATGTGGTCATACCCCGGCGCGATATCCGTCACCAACGGTCCCAGCGTGTAGAACGGCGCTTCGTGGCAAAGCTCGCGCTCTTTCTGCACCTGCATCTCGATCTGATCGAGCGGGATGTGGCCCGGCCCTTCAATCATCACCTGGACGTCATATTCCCAAGCCTTCTTGGTCAGCTCGCCCAGCGTTTTCAACTCCGCGAACTGCGCTTCATCGCTCGCGTCCGCCACGCAGCCCGGCCGCAGGCCATCGCCCAGCGAAAAGCTCACGTCGTGCTTCTGGAAGATTTTGCAAATGTCTTCGAACCGCTCGTAGAGCATGTTCTGCTTGTGATTCTTCACCATCCACTCGGCGAGAATCGATCCGCCGCGGCTTACGATGCCGGTGATTCGCTTCGATGCCAGCGGAACGTATTGCACCAGCACGCCGGCATGAATCGTCATGTAATCCACGCCCTGCTCGGCCTGTTCTTCGATCACTTCGAGCATCAGATCGCCGGTCAAGTCTTCCACGCGGCGCACGCGCGAGAGCGCTTCATAAATCGGTACCGTGCCGATCGGAATCGGCGAATCGGCGATGATCGCTTTGCGAATCGCCGGGATATCGCCGCCCGTCGAGAGATCCATCACCGTGTCTGCGCCATATTTCACCGAGTAACGCAGCTTCTCCAGCTCGCCTTCGATATCCGAAGTCACCGCCGAGTTGCCGATGTTGGAATTAATTTTGCATTTCGATGCTACGCCGATACACATCGGTTCCAGATTGGAGTGATGAATATTAGCCGGGATAATCATGCGGCCGCGCGCTACTTCGTCGCGCACCAGTTCGGGCGAAATTCGCTCGCGCTGCGCCACATATTCCATTTCTTCGGTGATGACGCCCTTGCGGGCGTAGTGCATCTGCGTGCGAACCTTATCGGCTTCGCGCTTCGCTACCCATTCTTTTCGCATGGAATTCTCCCGTTTTACGGGGCAGGCCGCGCGCCTGCCCCCGAACCGCTTCCCGATACCGCCGCGGCGCTACTTCTTTTTCTTAGGCTTTTTGACTTCCTTCTTCGGGCTTCTATCTTTAGCCATGGCAATCCTCCCTTATGCGTGATTATACCCGCTTACTCCGCGCGAGCACGATAGCGCCGATGATTCCGATCAAGCTCAGCGCAGCGCCCATGAACACGCTAAGAGGCCGGTAGCGCATCGTCACGGAATGCGCGCCTGCGGGCACGATGACGCCGCGCATGGCCCCGTTCACCGCATAAATCGGCGCGCTGACGCCATCGACATAGGCGATCCAGCCCGGATAAAACGTATCCGAAACCACGATCATCGAGGCGCACGTGAGCCGCGCCCTCACACCGACGCGGCTGCCCTGATCTTCCACTATCGCCACGTCGTCCCGGGGACCCGCGCACGGCGGCAGCGCCGGCGGCGCGTCATACATGACCGCTTCCGAGCGCAGCAACTCGAGCCGGTTGGCCACGTACCAGTTGAGTTGGTTTTGATTCTGAATGCGAGTCAGCGTATGCACGGCCCAAGCGCGCGGAAACGCGTCCGGCTGCCAGTAAACTTTCAAGCCGCTCGACCCGGCGAAAAGCTCCTGCTGCGCATAGGGCGTAGGAGCAGGCGCCAGTTCATAAGCCACGCCCCACAACTTATGCGCGTTGGGAGTGTGGTTCTCGAACTGAAGCACGTTGGCGGTCACGCTCGCCAGATAACCGTAGCCCATTGGGACATCTTGGTAAGCGCCCCAATTGGGCAGAAACAGGTCGTTCGAAACCTCCGTGCGCTGAATACCCTTCCGGCCATGCAGGAAGCCGGCAATATCCGCGTTGCCCGTGGTGTTGTGCATGTTACGGTCGCGGTTCTGGTCAGCGCGAACCGCGAACGCCGCGTTTGAAGTGGAGCCTTGGTAGAGTTCGAACACCAGCAGCAGCGCCGCCAGCACGCCCGCCGATGTCTTGCTGATGTTGCCCGCGGCTGCGGCCGAGAGCAGCAGCGCAAAGCCAAGCGCCATGAAAATCACCAGCGGCGGACGGGGATCGCCTTGCCACGAAAGCTTGTTGATCAGGAGCACGATCAGGCACGCCACACCCGTCAACAGCCCGAAGCCTGCCACGCCGAACGATATCTTGCGAATCCACGGCGTGGGTTCACTCTCGCGCCACCGGTCGAGCCCGAACGCCGCCAGCACCGCCACCGCGAAGCCGAACAACGCCGTCGCCACCCCCGGCGTACGCGCTTTATCGAGCGATGGAACCAATCCATAGAGCGCGCCTTGAAACACGCTCTCGCCGCCCAGCGAATAGGCCAATCCGCCCACGCCTACCGCGGCGATCAACCGCACGCGCCAATCTTTCCAGCAAGCCGCAATCGCCAACGCCGCGAGCGCCAGCGCCACCAAGCCAACAAACGGATCCACGCCATCGTGCGCGCCCGCAAAGACGATGCCGAAAAGCCGCGCCGGCGCGAGGCTGTATTGCTCGTGCACGTAATAAGGCACGGGCTCGCTCCAAGAGATCGAATCCGGTGCGCCAACCCAACGCTTGGCGAGATGCCCGTACTCGTACGCGGGTAGAATTTGCAGCGCCCCCACCAGGCCCGTGAAAACCAGTGACACCACCGCCGCGCGCGCCATCGTCCAATTCAATTGGTCCTTGCGCATCGTGAAAAAGATCCACACGCCCACGAACGCCAACGACGTAAACATTACCACCTGATGATGGCCGCTCAGCCACGCCATGCCGAGAAATGTCCCGGCCAGCGCCCCGTTCACCAGCGGCCGCTTCCCCGCCCCCGCGCGCAGCAGATATAGGAAGATCAGCGGCATCCACACCGCACCGTTGAGCATTTGCGGCCAATCGGTGCTGCCCACATATCCCGCAAACGAAAAGATCATCGCCGCCACAATCGACGCCGTGGACGATCGCCCCAACTCGCGGCACAGCCGGTAACAAAATGCCGCCGCCATGAAATGGATGGCGATGAAATACCACGCGAGCACCGTGGTCCGGATGTGCCCCGAGGAATCGAGCGGCATCCAGAACATCAACCAATTAAGCGGATATGCCGCGCCCGGCTGGGCTTGCCCCACTAGCGGCTGGCCGTTCCAGAGATACGGGTCCCACAGCGGAAAACCGTGGCGGTGCCATTGCAGTGCCTGCGCCTGGAACCAGGGCAGCACCTGGCCGGCAAGGTCCGGCGACCACATCCAGTCGTACTGATTGGTGAGCGTGATACGCCAATAAAACAACGCGACAATCGCCAGCAACAACGCCGAAACTTTAAGAGCGCGAAGCACTGGGTTCCATTCTGTCACGGTCTTTTGAGTTCATAGCGTCTTCCGCGCCACTCAATGACGTTGCTTCCGGCCGAACTCACCAGCGAAATGAGCCATACCCACGTTGCCAGCGGAACCAGCAATACATGCGCCCAAACCTGCCGCACGGGCAACGTCCGTTTCGCCATTCGCGCGCGCCACCATCCCTGCGCCATACCGCTCGCCAATTGCGCCGCCAGCGCCACCGCCGCGGGCCGGTAGCCCGCGCCGATCTCGCCCACCGATGCCACCATGGCCCCGCAATAGAACACATGCGCCACCAGGCCCATCCACCACAGCCGCGGCGAATAGACTCGCGTGATTAGCATCTGCCGCCGAATCCAGCGGAAGAATGGCGCGCACCGTGGACGGTCGAACGACGGCGTAAGCGCCCCCGGAGCGTACGCGATGCTCAAGCCGGCGGCATGCACCGCCGCGCTCAATGCGTAGTCGTCGCTCACTGCCGCCTTCCAAAACTCGGGCACGCGCGCTTCAAAAAACGTCTCTTTGCGGATCGCCATCGCGCCGCCCCACGCGAACGGATTGTCACCCGCGCCAAGCAACCCGCCCGCCGCCGAGTTCCAGACGCTGGCCATCAGACTCCAAAACGTAGCCGGCCGCGGCGTGAACCAGCGATATCCGGTGGCTGCGCCAACGCCCTGTTCCTGAAGCGGCGCCACCAGTGCGCGCAGCCAGCCGCGAAGCGGGCGGCCGTCAGAATCGGCGAACGCAAATACTTCGCTGCGATGCCGCGCCGCGCGTACCGCCGTTTGCAGGTTCCATACTTTCTCGCCGGGATCCGGCCCGCCGTCCCCCGCCAGCACGACGCGCGCGCGCCTGGGCAGCGCGACGCCGGGAATGTCCTTGGCCGAGCGCGCCACGATCAGCAGCTCATAATCGGGATAGTCGAGCGCCGCCAGCGCCGCCAGATTTTCGCGCAGGCCTTCGTCTTCGCCCTTCACAGGAACGATCAGCGTAACCGGTGGAAGCCAGGCATCCGGCTCGCTCAGCCGCCATTCCATATACTTCGACCGGCGGCGTTGATTGAGAATTCCGGCTAGCGAAAGCAGTAGCGCGGGCGCGGCGAGAAGCCAATACCAGAACACGGAAGATCGTAGGATAGCAGGCGGAAGATGCGAGTTTGGCCACTCTCTTGCCTCAGTGAACGCGGAGGCCCAATGTTGAAAATGTGCGTTTGCGTGCTAACTGCCACCGCTTTTGCCGCTTCGGCGGCATATGCCCAGAAGAATGCCGTGCCCGCGGGAGTAAATGCTCTCGCTAACAATCCGTCTCAAGACCGGATGTCCCGCGAGGTTCGCCATGAGTTGGTAATGCTTCCCTACTATGGCGTCTTCGATAACCTCGCTTACAGCGTAAATAACGGAGTGGTGACGCTCTATGGAGAAGTCACCAGGCCCTCGCTGAAGAGCGACGCAGGCAACGCCGTCAAGGGAATTGAAGGCGTCACCCGCGTGGACAACAAGATCCAGACGCTACCGCTCTCGTCGGCGGACGATCAGATCCGCCGCGCCACCTATCGCGCTGTCTTCGGCGAGCCGTCGCTGAACCGTTATGCCATGCAGGCAGTGCCGCCCATCCATATCATTGTGGATAACGGCAAAGTAACCTTGGTCGGCGTGGTAGCGACCGAAGGTGACAAGAACATTGCCGGCCTGCGCGCCAACGGGGTGTCGGGAGTATTTTCCGTCAACAATGAACTGCGCATAGATGGCCGCTAGCCCGTCCGTTTTTACCAGGTATAGTGCGCCGTGTAAGTAATCGTCTTTTCCTGGTCGGGCGCCAGCGTAATCCGGAATTCGACGGTTTGCGCGTCGGTTTTGATGTAAGCGTCCGAGTGGCTGGCGATATCCCACGTCGCGCCGCGGTAGAGATGCTCCACCACGCGAACATCCGCCGCCTCTTTCTTATGGTTCCGCACCTTGATTTCGAAGCCTTCATCCACGCTGCGCCGCCCCATATCGCTGAGATAGACGGTGCGCTTGCGCTCGCCTGTGAGATCGAACGCGGAACCCGTGAAGACACGGATGGTTTCATCCTTCGGGGTGTGGTCGATGGTATCTTCGCCGGTGAACTCGAGCCTGCCATCGGTGTCGCGCCGGTAGAAGCGGATTCTCCCTTTCGGAAGGGGCATGCCCAGGTGGTTGGCGTCGGAATTCTGAAATTCGCGCATCACCCAGACTTTGGGATTCGATTGCGTACCGTAGCTCGAATCGTTGCGGACCATATCATAGTTCCAGCCGCGATAGCGATTCAGGTCGATGTGCGCGCCATCGTATAGATAAACGATCTTCGAGTGGATGCCATCGGCGCGCACGAACTCCACCTGCTTGGTTTCCTTGTCGTGCAGTGTTACCGGGCGCTGCAGCGTGTAAAGGTGGTATTCGTCGAACGATTTCTCGGTCACCGGTGGCGTCATCGGCGCAGACATCGCGCCCATGGAGACCATTCCACCAATCGCGCCGCCTCCTCCGCCGCCGCGCGGTTGAATCTTATTCACGTCACCCGCCATCAACTTGACCTGGGCATTCGGAAAGTCCTTGCCGCTGTGGTTCTCCATGGTGACCCAGCCGATTAGGTCCATCAAATCGGAATCGCCGGCGACGATGTTGTAATCGGCGTTCCAGTTGAATCCGCCGGTGACATAGGCCAGTTCCGCATCCAAACGGCCGGCGCGATCGGTTTCGATGGTCCAGTCCATCACCGGCTTGAGCAACGCGTCACCGAGCGCCGGAAAGAGCGGCGTCCCCGGCAGATTGAATTGCAACTTCCCATCGACCTCGATAATCGCCTGCGTCGCCGTTCCGGGCGTAACCGCGCCGTTGGGATTCCGTTGCACGGGTTCACCAGCGCGAACGATCTTGCCGGTCACCAGTTCGACATGGTCTCCGTTGCGTACTTGAAACTGAATCGTCTGCCCTTCGTTGCGCCGCAGCAAGGCGTCCATCGAGATCGGGTCGGCGCGATAATTCTGCTCCAGCACGCGCAGCACGCGGCGGCCCGTAGGATCGCGCAGGATCACCGAATCCGGTTCCAGTTGCGCCGTGGCGCCGTCAAATTGAATCGCATTGACGCCCGCTTTCAGATCCAGCGGAATGGTTTCGCGCACCACCGCGAACTGCTGGTTATAAATCGTCAGGGCCGGATCGGCCGCAAAACCGGCGGGAACAAGAAAAATGGCTATGGCAACGCTGAATCGCACAGGTAGGCTCCTCGCAAGCTTAGACGCCTTCCCTGGCAAAATTGTTTAGGTCCTTCGATTTGGGCGTGCGCCCGAAGGCATAATGATGGGACCCGAAGCCAGCGTGCCGCGCGTGGATTTATCCGCGCCGATGAGAGAGCAACCGCCACCTTTTGCGGCTGAGGGCGCCAATAATCACCATCGCGAGACCGCTTGCCAGTAGCCCGATGCTGCCGGGCTCGTCGACGGGATCGAGCATCGGATCCACCGCCGCCGTCAAAACGCGAACATAGTCGCCGGGCGAACTCGCGGTCGTATCGAAACTGACCTCATCCGGACCGCTGATGGTGACCGAATCCCCAGGTTCCAGTCCGACGTAAATCGGAGTCAGATAATCGATGCCCGTGTCCGCCAGAGAGTCGGTCGCGTCAAGTTTGCCTCTGTCGGTAATAATCCCGAGAATTTTCGAACTGAAAGTGATCGTCCCGATCATGTGTTCGCTGGGACCGGGATCGAAGAAGATATATTGGCTGGCCACAATTGTGCCCGCGGCGATCGGATCGCCCACATCCACCACCAACGGCGTCGTCAACAGAATGTCCTGAGATTCATCGAAACCGTAGAGGTTGGGGCTTTGATAGTTGTCGTCATCCACCGTATCGGAGGATCCGAAAGGATTATCGAGAGGGAGCGTCAGTTTTACAAATGTCCCACCGGCTGATAGCGCAGTTCCGCCAATAGCACTGCCGCCGGTTATCGAAGCGCTGGCGGTGAATGATAGTGCGAATACCAACGGGGTAATCGTGACAAAGAAGCTTTTCATTACAGGCCTTCCGTCGTGGTCGCTCAACAGTAGCATCCGCAAATGCATCAAATCATTCGGTAAATACACCTAAAGTTGTTCACGACCGTACGCTTTGAAACGATGTGTCGCTCTGCGCAACTATGGATTAGACGATAGCCGTAGGGATCTTTCCCGATACGCTGCGGCCACTTGGATTTCCCGCGCGTATAATGTGAGAATATTCACGGCGGCCTGGCGGGAACGAACCGCTTTTATGGTATTTTTCCGGCGTGTATAAATTCGGAGGAGACAGGAAAAAATGAGAGGCATTGCCAAGAGTTGCGCGATCGCGATCATGTTCGGAGCGCTGGCGAGCGCGGCGACGACCACGACCAATCTGACGGTAACCGCCAGCGGCCCGTTCACCGGAACGTCGGTTACCTTTACCGGGACGGCCCTATTCTCAGCCAGCACCATCGGCAGCGGAACATTTAGCGCAACGGCTTCCCTCACTAGTGGAGTGGATTCCAGCGGCAACTTGTCCGCCCCGTTCACGATCACGCTCGCGGGCGTTGGCACGCTTACCGGCACCATTAAGTTGCCCCTGGCCGCGATCACTGGCGGCTCAGGATCGGCTGTCGGGTCTGCAACCGTCACGGGAGGTACCGGTCCATATTCCGGCGCCACCGGGTCGTTCACTCTAAATGGATCCGGTTCGCTCACCGGAACCACCGTCAGCATCTCATTTACAGGCCCCGGCAGCATCACGACCGGCGGTGCTACCGGCTCTACCGGCTCCACGGGTTCGACCGGTTCCACGGGATCCACCGGCAGCACCGGAGCTACTGGCAGCACCGCCCCGGCCATCACCGCCGTCCAGGACGCCGGCAGCTACACGTCGAATATCGCCCAGGGCAGCATCTTCGTGGTCAAGGGAACCAATCTAAGCGCGAGCGGCTTTGTCTCCACCAGCTTCCCCCTGCCCACGAATCAGAGCGGCGTTTCGATCACTTTCACGCCCACCTCGGGCGGCGCCGGGACCAACGCCTACATCGTTTACCTCTATAACGAAAGCGGCGCCAACCAACTCGCCGCGCTCTTGCCTTCCACCGTCGCCGTTGGAACCTACAACGTAACCGTAACCTATAACGGCGTCACCAGCGCGCCGTTCCAGGCCACCGTGGTGCAGCGTAAACCGGAAATTATCTCGCAGGATGGCACCGGCAGCGGATTGGCGGTAGTCCAGAACTATATCTCAGCGTCTGAGACGGACATCAACCGGTTCACGGTAGGCACCGTAAACGGCAGCTATATTTCCCCTGCGCGTCCCGGCCAGACACTGATCGCCTGGGGCACCGGGCTTGGCCCCATTTCGACTCCGGACAACGCTGCTGCGCCCTTCTTCAATTTCGCTGCCAACGGCGTAAACGTGCAAGTGATCGTTGGAGGCGTCAGCATCACTCCGACCTTCGCAGGTCGAGCCTTCGGGTTAGCCGGCGAAGATCAGATCAACTTCGTATTGCCATCGAACGTTCCGACGGGCTGCACGGTATCGTTCCAACTCTCGGTCAACGGTGTGCTCAGCGCGCCTACGTTCATCGCCATCGCGCCGGACCAAACGTCAAGTGCTTGCGTGCTTCCCGGCTTTTCTACAAGCCAACTGCAGAATTTCGATCAGGGTGGCACGGTGTCGATTGGCGCTTTTGAACTTTCACAGTTTTCGATTTCCGAAAACATCCCTGGGTTCGGCCTCGTCAGTGGGACGATCGCCACTATCGGCGGCGTATTTGCAAAATACACAGGACTCCAACTTGCGTCCGTACCCAACTACGCGGCGGCGCAGGCCGTCGCGGCTGCGGCCGCGTGCCAGGTGTCTACTTATACTTCGTCTAGTTCGACCTCTGCGCCGGTCGCGGTCGGCGGTACTAACCTGGATGCCGGCGCGATTACTTTGACGGGTCCGAGCGGCTCCGGCCTCACGAGTTTCGCGTTGACGGAAAGCGCGCTTTCCGCAAACTCCCCTCAATCCTCCTACGTCTACAGCGGTTCCATTTCAGAGCAGTTTTCGGGCATCAGCGGCATTCCAGGCCTCGCAAACAATGGCACGATCGTGGCTGGAACTTACACTTTGAAAGGGGCTGGTGGCAAAGACGTCGGTCCGTTCACGGGGTCGGTCACGCTCGGCACTCCACTTGCCATCACGGGCGGTTTGCCCACAACGGTTACACGCAGCCAGGGATTAACGCTGAAGTGGACCGGCGGAAATTCTAACGACCTGGTGGTCGTTACTGGCTCGTCCGACTCTTCCACGGGAACGGGCGCCAACGCCACCACCACAATCACGACCTTTACTTGCACCACTACCGCGGGAGCCGGCGGAATAACGGTACCGGCGTCGATCCTCAACCAACTGCCGGCAACCTCGGCCGTGTCCGGGACCGCGGTTTCGACCGGATCCCTGGCTGTGGAATCCGGGCTCTTTCCCGGTTCGAGCAACGGTCTGTTCTCCGCCCCACTGACGGCCGGTGGATCGATCACCAACGGATACTTCCTGGCGCTAATGGGAACTTCCAACACGCCCACCTACCAGTAATCTTCGCGCCTATAACAATCGGGTCAATCACCGTTACTGGTGATTGGCCCGCTCAGTACTTGTTTCATTACTCCCTATCTCCGACATACTAAGTTCATGCTGGTATTAGCTTCGCAATCCCCACGGCGCGCCGAAATACTCCGCCAGGCCGGCATTGCGTTTATCGTGCGCCCGTCGTTCGTTAACGAGACGCCACGGGCCAGCGAACGTCCGGTGGATTACGTGCAACGCCTCGCCGAAGAGAAGGCGGCCGCGATTGAAGCCTCGTCCACCGATGTCGTTCTAGGAGCCGATACCACCGTAGTCATCGACGGAACCATGTTGGGCAAGCCAGCCGACGAAGCCGACGCGCGCCGCATGCTCGCTCTGCTCGCCGGCAAGCGCCATGAAGTGATGACCGGCATCTGCCTGCGGCGCGGCGAAGAGAGGGTCTCCGACGCCGCGATAACCGAAGTCTGGTTCAGCCCCATGAGCCACGCGGAAATCGCCGAGTACGCGGCCACAGGCGAGCCCATGGATAAAGCCGGCGCGTATGCCATCCAAGGCCTGGCGTCGAAATACATCGAGAAGATTTACGGCTGTTACTTTAACGTGGTGGGCTTACCGGTCTCGATGGTCTACTCTTACTTGAGATATTTCACGAAGAGCACCGAGTTGCCCGATCCGTTATAAAGCAGCTCGTCCACCATATTGCGCGTAATCAAAATGCCGAAGCCTCCGGGGCGTTGGCCATGCTCCTCGCGGAATTCCACATGGCGCACCGGCGAATCGGCGGGATTCGAAATGGCGGCGTGAGGCAACAGATCGAGCGAAAAGCCTTTACCGGGGTCGTGCAAATGCACAATGATCGCCTGCGACGTGCGCAGGAACGATGCGCGCACGTGCTTCTTGGGGTCGGATTTCGCGCCGTGCTCGATGCCGTTGAGCAATAATTCGCGAAATGCCGCCGCCACGTCGTCGCGCACATGCGCCGGCACGCCCGCTTGGATCTCGCGCGCAAATTGCGTGGCGCGGTCGGCCGCGCTCAGCTTGGCGCGGATGTCGATCGCGATCCATTCGGGCCGCCCCGAAACAAGCCGTAAATCGTTCTGCCAGCCGTGCGCGTCGAGCGCCAGTTGGACGGTTTCCGCCACCGGCTCCTCGGCGAGCGGCTTGTGCAGATAGCTGAAGGCTCGCTCGCGCAAAGCGCGCACCGCGGCCGCGGGATCGTTTTCGCCCGCCAGAATCACCTTGGCTTCGGGACATATGGCGCGCACGCGCCGCAGCAGCTTGAAGTGGTCGAAGCCGTTCCGCCCCTGCCCCGCCACAACCACGTCGCAGCTGCATTCGCGCAGGTAGGAAAGCGCCTCGCCGCTATCGTCGGCCGTCTGAATGGAGCGATCGTCACGGCTCAATACGCCGGTAAGGTGTTCCCGAACCGCAGGGTCAGCGTCGATCAGCAGCAGAGAGCGTGACACTATTCACCATGATAATGTTCCCGCGAGGCCGAAAAGGGCAATGCTAACCGAAGTTTACCCCTGACGCTTCTTCTTTTTCGCTTTGGGATCGGCGGGCGCTCCCCCACCCTTCCATTTGAGGATCTCGGCATTAAGCGAAGTTTTCACCGAAACGTATTGGTCGTTGTCGGCCTGGTTGACGCGCTCATGCGGATCGGTGGTCAGATCGTAGAGCTCGTTCGGACCCTTGCCGTCGTTGCGCGGAATCCACTTGTAGCGTTCCACACGCGCCATTTCGGTGTTCTTGAAGGTGCCGCAAACCGCCTCCCGCCAGCGCTTCTTCTTCGGCAGGGGCTTTCCCGTCGCCAACAACAAATAGCTGGTCCCCGAAAGCCCGGTGGAAGGCGGAACCGCCAGCGCGTCGCAAATGGTCGGCACGAAATCGTAAGAGCTGACCAACTCCACCTGTCTGGCCAGAGCGGGCACGCGGCCTGCCCAACTCCAGATCATCGGCGTGCCGATCGATTCGTCGAACATGTTGACCGGCTCCGAAGCGTCGCCCGCATCCCACAGTCCGTGGCGGCCCAGCAGCGCGCCGCAAGTGGAAGTGAACACGATCAGCGTGCCGTCCACCATTTTTCTCTCGCGCACTTTGGCGATGGCTGCGCCCACGGATTCGTCCAGCTCGGAAACGCCCGCGGCGAACTTGCGCACGTTGCCGATGATGTCCGTCAGCATCGCCTTTCCCTCGTGCGCATCCGGGCTCGGCGGATCCGCCGCGTAGCCTTCGAATTTCTGGTTGCGGTAGAGATCCCGATACTTCTGGCCGATGGAATCGTATGGCGGCCGCAGCTTGTCGTACCCGGCGACGAAAAAGAACGGCTTGCCCGGCGTCTGGTTCGCCAGGAATCCCGCGGCTTCCGTGACGTTCCCCGAATGCGCCTCGTAGCCGAGACCGCCCAGAATCTTGTCGAGCCCCGTGCCCGCGCCGGCCGACTGCAACGGTACCGCCCCAGTGAGAAACGTCGAGCGGCTCAACTGCGGCTCCGGCGTGCAGACGTAGTGGTTGAAAAAGTGGGTGCCCGATTGCGCCAACCGATCGATATTCGGCGCCACCACTTCTTTGTTGCCGTAACAGCCAAGCATCCAGGAGGGCAGATTGTCCACCAGGAACAGCAGGATGTTGGGGCGCGGAGGCGGCTGCTTAGCGGCAAACGCGGGCAGAGCGAGGCTGCCGAAGAAAAAATGACGGCGGGTTATGGACATGACCGAACTTCCAGTATAGGAAAATCGGTGCTTGCCGGGCAGGCTCGAAAGAGTAATGCGGCAAAAACGTGTTGTACTATAAGTGATTACTTCATGAAGGCCCTTTTGGAATCGCTCCGGCCCGGTGAAAGGGATTGGGAGCTGGCCCAAATTATCGATCCGCTCCGCCTCCCCGCCCATATCGCAATCATCATGGATGGCAACGGCCGCTGGGCTGGACGCCGCTTTCTGCCGCGCGTAGCCGGCCACAAAGCCGGCGTCGGGCCGGTGCGCACCACCGCCGAAACCTGCGCGAGCATGGGCGTCAAGGTGCTCACGCTCTACGCGTTTTCGGTGGAGAACTGGAAGCGCCCGCGCCATGAAGTGGAAACGCTGTGGCGCCTGCTGCGCTACTACCTCAAGCACGAGTTGCCCACGCTGCAACGCAACGATATTCGCCTGCAAGTGATCGGGCGCTCCGATGCGCTGCCGCGCGAAGTGCGCCGTGAGCTCGACTCCACCATCGACGCCACCTCCGCCAATCGCGGTATGGTGCTGAACCTGGCCATCAACTATGGCGGACGCGCCGAAATAGTAGACGCGGTCAATTCCATCCTCGAGATGGCGCGGCTCGATGGCAGCATCCACTCCTTGAAGCTTGATGAAGACCTCGTCTCCACCAGCCTCTACACCGCGTCTTATCCCGACCCCGACCTGCTGATCCGCACCTCGGGCGAAATGCGCATCAGCAATTTTCTGCTTTGGCAAATCGCGTACGCCGAACTCTACGTCACCGAGACGCTCTGGCCCGATTTCAGCCGCGCCGATTTGCTCGAAGCCATCCTGGAATACCAGAAACGCGACCGCCGTTTCGGCGGCCTCAGCGCGCCGAAGGAGCCACTGGCGCTCCACGAAGAATCGTTGCAGCCGGCGCTTCGCGAGTCATGAAGCGCGTCCTCACGGCCGCCGCCCTCATCCCCATCGTTGTCTACATAGTGCTGGTAGCGCCCTATTGGCCATTCTTCGCCGTGTTGGCCACCGTGGCCGTGCTTTGCTATCACGAATACAATGCCATCGCCGGGGCGTACGGGTTCGGCGTGCCCGGTCCCATTGGCTACGGCGCGGGCTTGCTGATGCTGCTGTGGAATGGCGACGCCTGGCTCATCGTCTTGGCCGCTGCGCTGATTGCGCTCATGCTTTCCTTGCGGTCAAGCGACCTGGCCCATGCCCTGCCCCGCTCGGCGCTGCTGGTGATGGGCGTCGTCTACATCTTCGGCGCCTGGAAGTGCGCCATTCCCCTGCATGAAGCCAACCGCCATTGGCTGATGTACGCCCTCATCGTCAACTGGGCGGGCGATATTGGCGCATATTACGTCGGCCGCAGTTTCGGCAAACATCGGCTGGCCGAGCGCGTGAGCCCCAAGAAATCGTGGGAGGGCGCAGTGGCGTCCGTAGTCGCCGCCGTCTTGATCGCCGGCGCGTACCTAGTTTACTTCGTGCCCGAAGTCGGCATCGTGGAAGCGATCGTCATCACCGCCCTGGCGAATGCCGCCGGCCAGTTCGGCGATCTTTGCGAATCGGCGATGAAGCGCGGAGCCGGAGTGAAAGACAGCGGGTCCATCCTACCGGGCCACGGCGGCATTCTCGATCGCGTGGACAGCACGCTGTTTTCCCTGCCGGTGATTCTGGCATTCGTGGTGTTGCGGGCGCAGACGCTGTAGCGCTGAGGCGCTTCCGGCCGGGTCAACGCGATCGCACCCGCAACACCAGATACCAAACGATCAGCACATTGACAAACGTCACCGCCAACTTCGCCACCGTGAAATGCCGCGTCAGCTCGAAGATCTCCAAAGGGATCAGCCCACCAGTGGTCACGATCGTGAAGTATTCCGCCCAACGCTTGCGCAGTAATAATCCGACACCCTCGGTTGCGAAAAGACCCGCGTAGAAGAACGTGCCCAGGCTCAACTCCTTCAACTCTTTGGGTGTCACGCGGAAAATTCTTGTCAGAATTCCGTGAACAACTCGATTGTCAGGGTCCACGCGCAACACCCGCGTCCAATGCATCGCCGTGTCGGATACGTCTTTGTGCAGAAGCCGGATTGCGCCAATCCCGACCGCTACCAGCAGCAGGGCCTTGAAGAGCTTGAATATCCCGATGGCGACCAGAACGAGTGACGACGATCGGGAGGATTGTTTCGACGGTTGCCTCTCGCCCGATTTCCGGAAAGCCATGTGACGCGCCACGATCTCAATGGTACTTGCTGCTTCTAAACGCGCCCCAAGGCAGTCGGATGCTTAGGCTGATAGAGCCCAACTTCGCCTCCGCCGGGAAGGCGGATGTGGGTGAGCGAGCCCCATCGCTCCTCGTGCACGTCAGAACAATGGACGCCCTTCGCGCTGAGTTCCAGGATCTCGGCCTGCAGATCGTCGCACATCAAATAGAGTTCGTGCCTGCCATTGTCTTCGGCGGGATGGACAGCGGCCTCTGCCGGCGGCAACGCGAAAATGAGCCAGCCGTGCCCAGCGTCGACAGACGCGAATCGAAGGATATCCCGCAAGAACGCACGATCCGCTGCCGCGTCCTTACTGTAGAGAATTACATGCGCGCCTGAGATCACCGTTACTTCACCACCATCGTCATCCCGGATTGACTCACAGCGTCTCCTACCTGCACTTGAATGGAAACCGCGCCGCTCGACGCCGCCGCCGGAACCCGCGCATTCACCTGCAACAATCCCGCCACCGAACCCGGCGCCGCGCCGGCATAGACCACGTCCGCAGGCTGGCCGTCGATCCACACCTGCGCCTGCAGCTTGAGTTGTGGGAACGCCGGGCCGAATGAAAGCAACCCATCTACGCCCGGCGGGATCGTTTGACCTCCGCCCGTCGCGTAAATCGAGATCACGCTGCCGCGCGCGGCTGGGTTCGCCGCCGAATTCACCGTGAGGCCATCCTGATTGAGGATCGCCGCCGGTCCCGTGCCACTCAAATCCACCGAGAATATCGATGGCGCGGTCGCGGCCACAGGCAACGCCACAGGGTCGGATATCTGCTTCCCGTTTTGAACCTGTACCTGCGTGCCGATCTTGCCATCCAGGCCGAAAGGCGCAATCGCGCCCACCTGACCGCTCGTGCTGTAGAGCATCGGCGCGGGGATTCCGTCGAATAACACCTGCGTGCCGCCGTCGTTGGTCGAAAGCCGCCCATCGGGCGCGAGCGAAGCATTGGCGAGCGATGCTGGCCCGAGGCGCTCCCCGTAGATGACGACGATCTTGCCGGGCGTGACGGACCCAGGCTGGTTCGCGGCGCCATCCAACACATCCGAGCTAATCAGCAGCGGCTTCGACCCTACCAGCGGCACCGGCGTCAGCACGTACGCGATGGTGGCGCCCTGAATGGTCCCCAAATCGGCTTGATTTTTGGGCAGCACATTGAGGATCAAGCTGCCCATTTCATCCGTCGAATTTTCGCCCCAATTGACCACACGCGGCGGGCTGTTCGGATTGCTAACGTTGGCGGCCGAATTGTCCCACGTCACCTCGCCGTCGAGCCGCGTGCCCTTGGGGAGGGGGATCAGATTCTGGAAGAGATATTGATCCTGCCAATTGAAAGACCAATTGCGAATCCAGAGGAGAATCTGCACCGAGCCATCCGGCAGCGTGGCAGTCATCTTGGCTTCCTTCGCAAGATAATGCGCATGCGCCCAAACTCCGACCGCATCCACGTCGGCAGGCAAAGTGAAAGTGCCGCGCACGCGATAATTCGCATCGCCCGCCGGAATCCGGAGGTTCGATTGAACGCCGAAAAATGCCGGCACTTGAATCTGCGTCAGGCTGCGCGCGGGCGCTTGTCCGAAGTAGAGTCCGATCGTCGTTTGCTCGGTGTGAGCGGCGCCATCGGGGTGGAAATGCGTCTGCAGCAGAAAATCCGAGCCGGCAGGCAGTGGCACCGCAATCCCCTGCGGCAGGAACTGCGGCGTCGATCCCGGCACCCATGCGCCAAGCCCGCCGTTCAAGTTGTTCAGCGGATTGCCGACCGTAAAAATCGTCCCGAACCCTGGAAAGCCCGGTTGGCCATCCTGCCCATCGAGCTTAGCTGCGTCGCCGGTGCTATCCGAAAAGAAGAGGCTGTGGTGTACCACGGTCGGCGACGCCGGCCTCATCTCGATCGCCGTTACCCACTTATCCTGCGCGAGGTTCGTATGGATGACGAAGTTGCGGTAGAGGTCCGGACCATCGGCGGGCACGCTGAATCCGGCGGGCATCGTAAGCACCAGATCGGGCGTTCCCAACCGCCAGCCATCCGGAAACTGCGGAACCGGCGGGGCCTTCGATTCGTCACCCTCCGGCAGGCCCTGATCCACCCATTGCTGAATGAGCGCGATCTGCGCCGTCGTCAAGCCGCGCTGGTCGCGATATTTCTGCCACCCCGGCTCGGGTTTCCAGGGCGGCATGTAGCGCGACTGAGTAACTGTAGTAATAGTGATTCCGCGCTTGGCGACGTCGCTATAACTCAGCAGTGAAAACGGCGCAATCTCGCCCGGATGATGACACCCCGAACAGTTGCTATAAATGATGGGCGCGATATCTTGAGCAAAGGTGACCGTCTGCGCACGGCCATCGAGAGCCGACGCCAGAACCAGTGGCGCAGCCCAAAAGACACGCATCCATTGCAGTGTAGCCCATGGCATCGCGCAGCACGGCGTATTTGGCTCTATTTTGGCTCTATTTCTTCGCTGCAAGCGCTTTCATACGTGTCATAATAGGCCCGAATGCCCAGCTTCAATCGCCGCCAACTACTCCAGGGAGCCGCCTCCGCCGCTTTGCTTTCGCCCGCCATGCGCGCACAGGGCGCAACACAGGTTGCAAATCGTGAAATCGAGATACAGATTGCCCCGGTTAGCCCGCACACTTTCCGCTTGACGATTTTCCCCGTGGAAAACGGAACCCTCGGCGCCGTCGTGGACGATGGCTCGCTCGTGCAAGCGTCCTGGGGCGCGCCCATCGCGAAGCTTCGCGGCGCCATCAAAGCGCAGACGGTGAAAGCCGGTGGCGTTTCGGTTCACATCGCGCCCGATCCCCTTTCGTTCACCATTCAGAACGCCTCGGGCGAGATCATCCAGAAAATCAGCATCGACAAAGAAACCGCTTTGGTCACCTTCCAGACGGGCAGCACGCCGCTGTTGGCCCTCGGCGAAGGCGGCCCTCAGTTCGACCGGCGCGGGCAGAGCTTCAACAATCGCAGCGGCCAGGGCGGCTATCAACTTCGCACGCACGGCGGCCGCGTGCCGATTCCGTTCATGATCGGGTCCGGCGGTTGGGCCATGTTTATCCACCAGCCTTTCGGCGCGTTCGATTTCTCCGGCGCCGATGGCAAGTTCACGCCGATGTATCCGACCACCGGCGTTATCACGCCCCCAGCCGGACGCGGCCAGCCCCCTACGCCTCCGCCGCATGCTCCCCTGCCCATCGATTTGTTCTTCACCACCTCGCGCGAGCCCTCCGTTCTAATGGCCGAGTATGCGCGCCTCACCGGCCTGCCCGAATTGCCGCCGCTGTGGAGCTTCGGCTATCAGCAATCGCACCGCACGCTCGAGAGCCGCGAGGCTGTGCTCGCTGAGTTGAAGACGTTCCGCGAAAAGAAACTGCCCTGCGACGCCACCATCTATCTCGGCACAGGCTTCTGCCCGTCGGGCTGGAATACTGACAACGGCGAATTCGGCTTCAACAAGACCGTTTTCCCCGACCCGAAAGTCATGTTCGACCAGATGCACGCCGATCATTTCAAGGTGGTGCTTCACGTCGCCTATCCCACCGGAATTCCCGTGATGCAGGGCGCGGCGAAAGATAAGTGCGACCCCGCCCGCCGCGCCGAAACGCAGCCGAGCTGTTATTGGGATATGCACCGCCCCGTATTTTCGCTAGGCGTAGATGGCTGGTGGCCGGATGAAGGCGATGCGCTCAACACGCCCAGCCGCCTGGTGCGCAACCGCATGTACTGGGAAGCGCCGCAACTCGATCGGCCCAACGAACGCCCCTACGCGCTCCATCGCAATGCCTACGCGGGCATGCAGCGCTATGCTTCGTTCCTTTGGTCGGGCGACGTCAACTCGCAATGGGAAACGCTCGCCGTTCACATACCGAACGCCATCAACACCAGCCTTTCTGGCATTCCCTACTGGGGCACCGACATCGGCGGCTTCGTCCCCACCGCCGAATACGACGGCGAACTCTTCACGCGCTGGTTTCAATTCGCTGCCTTTAACCCGCTGTTCCGGTCGCACGGGCGCATCTGGCCCCTCCACTTACCGTGGGGATGGAACCAAGGCGAACCCAGTGAGCTGACGCGAAGGGAAACACCCAGTTACAAGCCCGACCCCAGCGTCTATCACAACGCCGCCGTCGAACCAATCTGCAAGAAGTATCTCGAGCTGCGCTACCGCATGATGCCGTATCTCTACAGCGCCGTCCGCGAGTGCACGCAGACCGGCATGCCGATCATCCGCGCCTTGTGGTTGCATTATCCCGAAGACGCGACGGCAGTCGCGCGCGGTGACGAATACCTCTGGGGCCGCGATATCCTGGTCGCGCCGGTAGTCGAAAAGGGCGCAACCGAGCGTAAAGTCTATCTGCCCCGCGGCATCTGGCACGACTTCTGGACCAACGAGCGCCAGGATGGCGGCCGCGAGATCGTGCGCAAAGTCGACCTCGAAACCACGCCGCTTTACGTCCGCGCAGGCGCGATTATTCCCATGGACCCGGTCCGGCAATACGCCGCCGAGAAGGTCGATGGACCGACCGATTTGCAGGTCTATCCGGGCGCCGACGGCAGCTTCCTGCTCTACGATGACGACGGCTCGACCTTCGATTACCGCAAAGGCGCATGGACCGCACTTCAGATCTCGTATAGCGACGCCAAGCGAACCGTGACATTGCGCGCGGCGCACGGCTCGCCCAAGCGAAAGTTCCGGATCAACGGCCATGCGATCGATTTCCAGGGCCGTACGCAAGAGGTAAAGTTATGAGGCGCTTCGGCCTTTTGTTGCTTGTCGTAACTGCTGCGTTCGCGCAGCCGACTTATTCTGACTTACTCAACCAGTTTCCGTATCGCAATCTGGGTCCGTTCCGCGCCGGCGCCTGGGTCGATACCATCGCGGTCGCCAAAGGCCCGGTCTTCTATGCGGGCGTGCGCACCGGCGGCGTCTGGAAGACTGTCAACAACGGCATCACGTTCGAAAACGTCACCGATTCGCAAGGCGTCAACTCAGTCGGCGCGGTCGCCGTGGCGCCGTCCGATCCGAACGTCGTGTGGGTGGGTACCGGTGATAATACGGTCACCCGCAGCGCCTACTACGGCAATGGAATGTACAAATCCACGGATGGGGCGAAGACCTGGCAGCACGTGGGCCTCGACGATTCGCAGCACATCGCGCGCATCGTCATTCACCCCACCAATCCCAACATCGTGTGGGTGGCGGCGCTGGGCCATCTTTTCTCACCCAACGCCGAACGCGGCGTGTTCAAGACCACCGATGGCGGCCGCACCTGGAAGAAAGTCCTTTACCGCACCGAGGACACCGGCGCCATCGATCTGATCGTCGACCCGCGTGATCCCAACGTTCTCTACGCCGCGCTATATCAGGGCATGCGCCATCCGTGGCATCTCGACGATGGCGGTCCGGAAAGCGGCATCTACAAGACCACCGACGGCGGGTCAAATTGGACCAAGCTCGCCAGCGGCCTGCCCACCGGACCCGTGGGCCGCATCGGCCTGGATATCTGCCGCACGCATCCCGACACCGTCTACGCTGTCATGGACAACTTCAACCCACGCGCGCCCAGCGCCGCCCCGGCCGGGCGCGGGGGACGCGGCGGACGCGGACCGCAGTTGATCGGCGGCGAGGTCTACCGCACCGATGACGCCGGCCGCACTTGGCGCCGCACGAGCGTGGAAGGCGAAGACGTGTCGCGTAAAGCGGGCTACTCGTTCAATCAGCTTCGCGTCGACCCGGTCAATCCCGATCGCATCTACGTCACTGGCTCCAACATGATCGCGTCGCGCGATGGCGGCAAAACGTGGAGCGGACTCGGCGGCGGTGGCGGGCGCGGCCGCGGCGGCAATGAAGACTTCACGGTGTTCCGCGGCACCTTCGGCGATTTCCGCACGCTGTGGATCGATCCCGAAAATCCCGAGCACATGCTTGCCGGATCGGACGGCGGCGTTTCCGTTTCCTACGACGGCGGCCGCACGGCCGATCATCTCTTCAACATCAAATCCGGCGAAGTCTACGCCATCGGCCTCGACAATGCGCAGCCCTACAACATCTACGCCGGCTTGCAGGATCACGAAAACTGGAAGGGTCCTGTCAACGGGCCCAACGGCCAAGTCGGCATCGAAGACTGGGTGACCACCGGCATCGGCGACGGCATGTACAACGAAGTCGATTCCACTGGCCGCTACCTCTACAACACCCAGGAATTCGGCAAGGCCGCGCGCGTCGATCAGGAGCAGCACACGCGCACCGTGATCGCGCCGACGCACGCCGAAGGCCAGCCGTTCCTGCGCTTCAATTGGACCGCGCCCATTCGCGTCTCGCCCAACGACGACAAGGTGATCTACGTCGGCGCGCAGGTGCTCTTCCGTTCGGCGGACCGCGGCGATAGCTGGAAGGTGATCAGTCCCGACCTGACCACCAACGACCCCGCGAAGATCTCGCCGCCTCCGGGCACTTCCATTCAGTTCTGCACCATCACCACGATCGCGGAGAGCCCGGTGCAGGCAGGCGTGATTTGGGTTGGCGCGGACGATGGGAAAGTCCAGGTGACGCGCGATACCGGTGCCCATTGGCTCGACGCCACGACTAAGATCGCAGCCGCCGGCGGCCCTGCCGATGCGTGGGTGACGCGCGTGTACCCCTCGCGCTTCGAGGCCGGCGTGGCATACGTCACCAAGAGCCGCCGCCGCTTCGACGATTACCGGCCTTTCGTTTACCGCACCGCCGATTTCGGCGCCACGTGGACCGATCTTTCCAAGGGCTTGCCCTCCGCCGCGAATGTGATCATCGAGGATTCGGTCAAACCCACGCTACTCTTCGTGGGTGTCGACACGGGCGTCTTCACCTCTTTCGATCGCGGCGCTTCATGGCTGCCGCTGAAATCGAATATGCCGGTGGTTCCCGTGCACGACATGCTGATCCAGGCGCGCGAAAGCGACCTAGTGGCCGGCACTTACGGCCGCGGCATCTGGCAAACGCACGTCGGCCCGCTGCGCGAGCTGGGCGGCGATTTTCTCAAACAGGACGCCGCGCTATTCCCCGTGCAACCCTTCGCCACGCGCCGCGGCCGCGCCTGGGGCAACTTCCATCTCTACGGCGACCGCTATCCGACGACGCAAAACGAGCCGAACGTGATGACGCTCGTCTATTACCTGTCGAAGGACATGACGGCATCGATCACAATCGCCGACGCCTCCGGCAAGCCCGTGCGCAAGCTGAACGCCCCCGGAAGAGCCGGCATCAATCGCGCGCAATGGGACCTGAATGACGATGAGCGCGCCGAACTACCCCCCGGCGATTACACCGCGACCCTCGAAGCCGGAGGCCACACCTACAAACAAACCGCCAAGTTCCTAGCCCGCGTCCCCGAAGATTCCCCCCGCGGCGGCCGCGGCGGCGGCGACCAGTAACCGTGGGGCAGGCTTCAGCCTGCAGCGGGCTTTAGCCCGCCGGACGCCCAAATATTACCGAGAATTCCGCCAAGCCGCGGCCACTACCCTAATATGGACTTCGCCGACCGCCGCTTGCCCCACCTCTACGTCCTCGAACACCCGATCTTCATCACCTTCTGTCTCCACGACAGCTGCCCCAAAGCCCGGTCCTTCCCACGCAAGTCCATGACCTCCGGAAAAGCCTTCGTTTGCATGGATCGCCTCTTAGAAAGCCAACGCAGCGGCCACATGTTCCTGCGCCTCTCAGCAGTCGCAACGCTAGTGGCCGATGAACTCAAGCGGGGCCACCCGAAAGCCTACGACCTCCACGCCTGGGTCATTATGCCGAATCACGTCCACCTGCTGATAACGCCGCACCGCAGCGTCTCCGCGATCCTCAGAACGCTCAAGGGAACTACCGCGCGCAGCGCAAACATACTACTAAATCGCGCCGGACAGCGCTTCTGGCAAAACGAGAGCTACGATCACTTAATCCGCGATGATCGCGAATTCCTACGGATCGAACGATACATCGAAAATAATCCAGTGACTGCCGGACTCGCGCAGACGCCGGAAGAGTACCCGTGGTCGAGCGCCAGCGGGCTGAAGCCCGCCGCAGGCTCAAGCCTGCCCCACGCTACCTCTGCCCGTAGTACGCCTTGGGCCCGTGCTTACGCGAATGGTGCTTCCGGTGCAGCCACTCCGAAATCGGCTGCGCTTGCGGATTGATCGTCAGCGTCTGCCACGCCATCGCCGCCAGCTCTTCCACTACCACCGCATTGTGCGCGGCCTTCGTAACCGTCTCGCCCCAGCAAAACGGCGCGTGCCCGGCCACCAAAATGGCCGGATACGCTAACGGCTCCAACCCTTCCATTCGCCGCACAATCGCGACGCCGGTGTTCAATTCGTAATCGGTCTCGATCTCTTCGCGTGTGAGCGCATCCGTCACCGGTACCGGCCCAGCGAAGTAGTCGGCGTGCGTGGTCCCGAAGCACGGGATCTCGCGCGCCGCCTGCGCCCACGCCGTCGCATGGCGCGAATGCGTATGCACCACGCCGCCGATCTCCGGAAACGCACGATAGAGAGCCGCATGCGTCGGCAGATCAGATGACGGCCGCAGCGAACCCTCGACCACGCGGCCCTGGAGATCGGTGATCACCATATCCGCGGGCGTCATTTTTTCGTACGGCACGCCGCTGGGCTTGATCGCGATCAAGCCTTCTTCGCGCGAAACCGCGCTGGCATTGCCGAACGTGTAGAGCACTAGGCCGCGGCGAACCAGTTCCAGATTGGCTTCTAAAACCTCAGTTCGCAGCTTTTCCAGCACCCTTGCCTCCGCGCGCTTCGGCCGCGATGCGCCGCAACTCCGGCATTACTTCTCCTATCGCCACCGGCGGCGATTGGCGATCGCCCAGCGCGAAATACAACTTGCGATAAATGGCGTACAACCGCTCGTACGCCGCGGCTTCGGCCCGATCCGGCTCGACCACGCGATGCCCCGGGCACAGCGCGTCCTGCGCAGCTTCGATGCTCGGGAACGCGCCGGCAGCCATGAAAGCGAAGATCGCCGAACCGAGGCTCGTGACGTCGCCCTTCGGAACCAGAATCGGTTTGCCCATCGCGTTGGCATACACACGATTGAGGACTTCATTTTTCTGCGGGATACCGCCGCCGTTGACGATGCGCCGCACTGGCACACCGTGAGACTCCATGCGTTCGAGAATCACGCGCGTATGCAGCGCCGTACCTTCAATCGCCGCGAACAGTTCGTCCTGCGCCGTATGCGTGAGCCGCCAGCCCAGCGTGACGCCGCTCAACTCCGGATTGACCAGGACCGTGCGGTCCCCGTTGTCCCACGACATGCGCAACAACCCGGTCTCGCCCGCGCGATAGCTTTCGAGCCCTTGCGAAAGCGCGGCCACCGTCGTCCCAGCGCGGCGCGCGATGGCTTCGAAAATATCGCCAGTCGCCGAAAGTCCCGCTTCGATGCCTGTGAACGCCGGATCGACCGAGCCGGGCACCACGCCGCAAACTCCCGGCACCAGGTTCGGCTTCTCGCCGATCGCCACAATGCACGTCGACGTGCCGACTACGTTGACCACGTCGCCCAAGCGCACGCCCGCGCCGACCGCGTCCCAATGCGCATCGAACGCGCCGGTCGGAATCGGAATACCCGCGCGCAATCCCAGCTTCTCCGCCCATTCCGGCGCAAGATGCCCGGCGACGCGATCCGATGTCGCGTAAACTCCGCCCAACTTCCCGCGCACGCCGGCCAGCAACGGATCGAGCGACGTCAGAAATTCTTCGGACGGCAGCCCGCCCAACGCCGCGCTCCACATCCATTTGTGGCCCATGGCGCACACGCTACGCGGTACGGCTTGCGGATCCGTGACGCCGCACAGCACCGCCGCCACCATGTCACAATGTTCCAGCGCGGTGGCGAAACGGGCGCGCTTTTCGGGATTGTTGCGCAGCCAATGCAGCAGCTTCGCCCATCCCCACTCCGAGGAATAAATGCCGCCGCACCATTCGATGGCCGTCAGCCGCTGCGCGTTCGCCGCCGCGGTGATTTCCGCGGCTTCCTTCCACGCGCGATGGTCGCACCAGAGGTAATAGTCGTCGATGGGGTTCAGTTGCGCATCGACCGGAATCACGCTCGAACCGGTGGTATCGAGCGCCAGTGCATCGATCTTCTTCCCATCGATGCCCGCCGTTTCGATCGCGCCCCGCATCGCTTGCGCCAGCGCACGCATGTGATCCGCGTGCGATTGCGTAGCGTAGTCCGGATCTTCCTTCTTGCGATGCAGCGGATATTCCGCCACTGCGTGCCCGAGCCGTCCGCGCTCGCTATCGAAGATGGAGACGCGCACGCTGAGCGTGCCGAAATCCGCTCCGGCTACGATGCTAGGCATGTCGGTGAACGCTCCAGCCCAGATAGCGGCTGGCAGCCTCTTGCACCGAACCCGCTACGGTGGCCAGGTTGGCTGCGACGTGATGCTCGAAGCCGTTTTCGCAGATGTACCGCAGCAGGCCTTGCAGGTTTCCGATGCGAACCACACCGGCGCCGCCGAAGGTCGTCAGCGGATCGTCCGTAAATTCGCCTTCGCCTACGTAGCCCCAGATCTTGCCTTCGCGGTCGTTAGTGGAAAACCGCGCGAAGCTCATCGGTCCCGCTTTGACCAAGCCTTCGCACGTGCCGTAAGTGTTCTCGCGGCCCACTGTTCCGGCGATGATCTGCTGGAAATCCATCTTCACGCTCTTGAAGAAGTGCTTCGGCAGATTGCTGCAATGGAAGCAGACGGCTTTGTCCGGGTCCTCGCCGTAATTGTTGTTCCAATCGAGCAGCGCGCTCGGCGTTTCCGATGCCAATTGCAGCGCGTGCATGCCGACCACGCCGGCGATATCCACCTCGCAAGCGCTCGACATCAGGTTCTCGCTCATCATGCTCATCACCGTGCACGGCACTACGCCGAAATATTCTTCGAGCGAAGTCCAGCACTGAATGGCGCTGATCGAGCAATCGGTCTGCGTCATCCAGCCGTCGATCACCGCGCCCAGCTTCGCCATCTTCATCAGCGCTTCGGCGGGAACCGAATCGGTGGAGACGTATTTCTTGATCTGATTCAGTTTGCCCTGCGCGGCCTCGTCGTTATCGGCCATCCGCTCGATGCGGCCCAGGATTTCCGAAAGATCGATGGTCTCGATGGAAATGCCGTTGGCCTCGAGCAGCTTCTCGCTATAGCGCACCGTGTTGAACGCCGCCGGACGCGCGCCGATCGCTCCGATGCGCAGCCCGCGCAATCCGCGCACCACGCGGCACGTGGCCGCGAAGGAAGCGAGGTCGCTCGCGAAAGCCGCCGAATCCGGCGCCACCGTGTGCCGAGCCGTCAACGAATACGGAATGCCATACTGCGACAGGTTATTGCAGGCCGACATCTTGCCGCAGAAGCTGTCGCGGCGGTCTTTGATGGTCATCTTGCCCGGCGTGTCTGGCGTGGCCTGCACCAACACCGGGACGTTCAAATTCGCCATGCGCAGAGTATCGGCAATGGCGCGCTCGTCGCCGAAATTCGGCAGCGTCACAATCACGCCATCGATCTGGCCACTGTGCTTGCGGAACAACTCCGCGCACGCCCTGGCTTCAGCGCGCGTTTCCACGGCGCCGTGCTTGGAGTCCTCGGGCCCCAACGCCACCGTATCGTATCCATCTCTTTCCAACGCGGCCAGCATTTCCGACCGTCCGCTTTGCGCGAGATGGCCTGGAAAAAAGCCGCGGTTCCCGACGATTACCCCGAAAGTCATGCGCCGGGCTTGCCCGTTAGTCATCTAACTTATTTCCCTTTCCCTGGAGAAAACCGAAGCGTATAGAACGCGCCCAGCGCGGTTAGCAGGATGCCCCACCACACCGGCGCATGCAGATCGGCGCGAACCACATCCGTCGGCGCCGACCAATCGACGACGCCGGCGCCGAAAATCAGGACGCCATAGGCCAACAGTAAGAGGCCGATGAAAAACCAGATCGAGATCATTCCTTCGCGTCGCATATTCCTACCAGAAAATGATATTCAGTATCACGAAAACCACGCCCACTATGCTCGCCCAGAACGCGGGCCGGTGCATCAGGGGCAGTTTGCCCTCCGATGGAATCACCGTGCACGAGTAAACCAGGCCCACCAGTTCCGAATCCGGCTTTGGCTTCGTCATGAAGCTCACGACGACGGTTACCACCGCGCACATCACGCCCGCCCACAACGCGCGGAACATATCCTGCGCCATCGGCTTGGCATCCATCGAAAGTGCGACGTATTGCACCGCGGAGGGAACGTGTTCCACCCACTGCCACAGCCCGATCGCCGTCAGCGTCCCAGCCAGCAAGCCCCAGAAACCGCCCGCCGGCGTGGCCCGCTTCCAGAGCATGCCCAAAACTACCGTGCCGAACAACGGCGCGATGAAGAAGCTGAAAAGCTGTTGCACATAATCCATGATGCTGCTGGCATGCATCACCAGATAGGCCGTACCCACGCTCACCAGCACGCCGATAACAGTGCATGCGCGGCCCATTGCCACGTAATGCGCATCGGTTGCATTCTTGCGGAACATCGCCCGGTAAATATCGTAGGTCCAGACAGTGGCGAACGCGCTCACGTTGCCCGCCATGCCGGACATGAAGCCCGCGATCAGCGCCGTCACGCCCAAGCCCAGCAGGCCAGGCCCGCAATAGCGCGCGAGCATCAAGGGAAGAACGTCGTTGTAACTGTGTGCGCCGGGCGTCAATTGGTTTTCGCCAACCAGTTTGAACGGCAGCACCGCCAGGCCCAGCAACCCCGGCAGAATCACGATCAGCGGCACCATCATCTTGAAACCGGCGCCAATGATCGGCGCCATTTTCGCCGAGCGCAGATCCTTCGCCGAAATCACGCGCTGCACTACCAGGAAGTCCGTGGTCCAGTAGCCCATCGAAATCACCGCGCCCAAACCGAACACGATGCCGATCCAATTAATGCCCATCGGATTGTCCTGGAAGTGGCCGAGCGTGCGCCACAGGTGCGTGTAGTCTCCCGCCGGAAACCGTTCGTGGATTCGCGCCACCACGCCGCTCCATCCGCCTGCTTCAATCAGGCCGATGATCGCGATCAGCAGCGCTCCCAGCCAGATCAGCACGAACTGCAGCACTTCATTGAAGATGGCCGAAAGCAATCCGCCCAGGAACACATACGCAGCGACGGTGACAGCCGAGACCCAGATGCTGACATCCATATCCCAGCCGAGGATGACGTTCATCACCTTCGCCATTGAAAACATGTTGATGCCGCTCATCAGCACCGTCATGAAGCCGAACGAGACGGCCGACAGCGCGCGCGCCGGTTCGCCGTATCGCAGCTTCAAATAGCCCGGCACCGAGTGCGTCTTCGAGATGTAGTAGAACGGCATCATCACCAGGCCGAGGAAAATCATGGCCGGAATGGCGCCGATCCAATACCAGTGCGCCGCCAGGATGCCGTATTGATAAGCGGAACCAGCCCACCCCATCAGCTCCAGCGAGCCTAGATTGGCCGCGAGAAAGCTCAGCCCGGCGATCCAGGCCGTCATCTCGCGCCCGGCCAGGAAGAAATCCTCGCCGGTCTTGGTGAACTTCCTTAAATAGAAGCCGATACCGATCACCGCCACGAAATAGAGCGCGATGATGACGCCATCGACCGTGGAAAGCGAGATCTGCTTGGACCCCGCGGCCTGCCAAAAGGCGGGAATAATTGTAAACGCTTGCAAGAGACTTATCCTATGGCGCTGCAGCTAACGTGTCAAGCGCGAGATTGTTGTGCTTTGCAACAATATCACGGTTTGGGGCCCCGTTTCAGGGCCCGGGGTGAACCGACATGTTATATTCTCGGCAAGGGCGCGGCGCATGAAGACGACGGCGGCGTGGAACTGTTTTCGGGCGCTATTCATCCTCTCGCTATCGGCCAATTTGCAGAGGGAAGAGCGCTTAGTACATCAACGTTTCTTCGAACCCCAACTCAAGTAGGTCTTGTACTCGCTCCCCTGCGCCGCAATCTCAAACCGGCCTTTCAGCGAGCCCGATTCCATCCAATAGGTCAGCCGGTATTTCGGACCCGGTTGCGTTCCGTCCGATTCGAACACCACGCGGTTCGCCGCAGGAAAACTCAACGCGTACCGGATCACGTGGCCCTCGGTATCGAAGTAAATCGCGCGCGGCGTCTCGTTCGGCGTATTGAGATAAATCACCATCAAGTCGTCGTGCTGCTGGCCCGAATCATACGTCGCATTGTTGCGGCGCACAATGATCTTGTCCTTCAATTCCGCCTTGAAAGAAAAGCTTCCCTGCCCCGCGCCAAGCTGCGTATCTTTTTCGCCCGCGACGCCGGTCCAATCCCCTAGAAGAAAATCCAGTTTCTTCCACCCATCATTCGTTTGAGCATGCAGCGCGGAAAACGCCGTCAGGCATGTGAGCAAAATCAAGCGCATGATGAGCCATTCCTCTCCATCCATCCTACCCACGAACGCGTAGGGCATGCGTTCAGTGGCGCGGGCCTCCCCGTCTGCGAGAATCGGGTATGAAGCCGTTTGAGGGGTGGACGCCCGATGCAGTCTCCCTGGTAGAGCGCTCGATCGCCGCGCACGGAGGCCTACCCTCATGGCAATCGGTCACCAGCATTCGCCTCCCGTTCCGCAGCGGCTCGGGCTTCTTACTCGCCCTCAAAGGATATCGGCGCACCTTTCCGCCGCCGCGTGAATGCGAGATATTCCCCCACCAATGCGCCGCGGTCTTCCACGAATATCCGCATCAAGGTCAGCAAGGGCGCTTCATCGATGGCAGCGTGAGAATCGAAAAGGCCGCCGGGAGTGACGTGCTCTCGGAAAGCCATAACCACCGCCGCACCTTCCGAGGTTTGGCCAAACTGCGCCGCTGGTCCCCGCTTGATGCCCTCTATTTCTTCGGATACGCGCTCTGGCACTATCACGTGCTCCCATTCACTCTGGGCGAGGCGCGCCTCGATCGCGTTCTCACCCGCCGCGGCGCGGCGGTAGGCGTCGATGTAACATTCCCTGACACCGTACATACGCATTGCCGCAGGCAGCAATTCTATTTCGGCGCTGATGGCCGAATTCTACGCCACGACTATGTCGCGGATGTAATCGGCCCGTTGGCACGCGGCGCCCACTTCTGGGAGGACTACGAGCAAACTGGCGGATTACTCATTGCCCGCCGCCGACGCGTTGTAGTCCGTCTCGGACCCTATGCCACGCCGCTCGAGGTCTTGCGCGTCCAAATGGGCGAATCTGTGGTCACCGGCCCGCCCAGAACTTCTACCCAAACTTAGGGATTAAATCGATTTAGTTTCCAGTACTCATAGCCAAGTGCAGTTGAATTCGCGATCAGATCGCCGTACTGGTACTACTTAAGTCCTTTTGGGCGAGCCCATTACGCCTTGTTCCTTGCCGAATCGGGTGTCACGGCTACTGGCGTGTCAAGGAGAACGTACATGAAAATAGGTTTGATCCTCGGTCTTACCGCAGCCCTTGCAATCCCGGCGGCTTACGCGGACATCGTTACCGTCAACAGTTCGAACTCGGTGACTTTTCTGAGCAACGGTACCTCTACCACCTCCGACTTTCCGTCGCCTTTTACCGCGGCAAATTTCACTTCGGCTCAAACCGGCCCGAATGCAGCTATCCTCACGAGCACCCCTTTCTATACAACCGACGCTTCACTGACAACCGCCGGAGCCCAATGGATTGGCACCAGCGCAGGCGCCGGCAATGGCTCGTCGGCCGGCTTCACCGCCCTATACGCAATCAGCTTCATTATTCCGGACACATATGTCTCCGCCTCGCTGACTTTGAAGTACGAAGTAGATAATGCGCTCGGAGACACCAACCCGGGCATTTACCTCAACGGAACCGCCCTTCCAGGCTCTACGGGCATCCCCTGCGGCGCCGGCGCTGCCTGCTCACCCAGCTTTTCCGCATTGCAAACTTACACCGACAGCAGCATCATTGCCGACCTTGTCCCGGGAACGAATTGGCTCTACATCGACGCCGTCAACCTTGGGTCGGAAGGCGGACTGATCTTCTCGGCGACTATCTCGACCGTCAACTCGACTCCGGAACCAACCTCGGTGCTCCTGATGCTCACCATGCTGCTCGGAGTTGCGTTCGCGGCGCGCAAACGAATTGGCCACGCCGCGCGCGCGAACAGCTGAGGACTCCACGGGGCGCCGTTTCAGCGCCGGACGTTACCACTAATTGCCCTGCTCCTCATCTCAGTCGAAAAAGTGACGATCCTCGTCCGACAAGCGGGATTTAGCTGCCTGGACATGGAACGTGACGCCGAGATCCGGCCGGTCCCACACGTCGATGAAGCCGCCCTTCATGATCGGGTTCGGCAGCCCGTCGACGATCTGATACCACCACTCAGCCCGCACTTACCTGCTTCAGGTGTTGGCGGCTGGGAAGGTTTGTAGGTAATCGCGAATTTCGTCACGAATGCGACGGAAGGCAGCGAGTCGCTCCGCTTCCGAACCTTGCAAAGCGGCCGGGTCTTCAAAGTTGTGATGGATGACCAGGGCCTTACTGGGAAAAATCGGGCAGATCTCCTTGGCGTGGTCGCAGACGGTCAGCATGTAATCGAATTGTTGGTCGGTGAATTCATCGACGCTTTTGGAACGGTGGCCAGAGATGTCAATGCCCAGTTCCTTCATGACCGCAATCGCTTCGGGCCGGACATGGCTTGGCTTCGTACCGGCGCTTTCCACCTCGAAACGCTCGCCGGCATCGTGACGCAGTAGGCCCTCGGCCATCTGGCTTCGGGCTGAATTGCCGGTGCAAAGAATAAGGATTCGTTTTTTAGCGGGCATCGGTGGTTTCTTTCTGAGGGTGAGAAACGACGACGTTAGCTGCGTCCTTCGGAAGTGATGGCGCCAGCCATCGGAAAAGGAGCGTTGCGCCCATCGCCCCGACGAACTGCGCGATGATGAACCCTGGCGCGTCGGCCGGACGAATACCCGCGAATGTGTCCGACGCAGCGCGGGCGAGCGTGACGGCCGGGTTAGCAAACGAAGTCGAGGACGTAAACCAGTAGGCTCCGGTGATGTAAGCACCCACGGCGAACGGCACAGCAGCAGAGCGCAATCGGGCGCAACCCCAGATCACAGACAGAAGCCCGAACGTGGCGACGAATTCACTGAAAAGCTGCGGGCCTCCGGCGCGGACATGGCGCGAAGCGAAAAAGACCGGCTCGCCGAACATCAGATGAGCGGCCGCCACTCCCGCAAATGCGCCGGCGATTTGAGCGGCGACATAGATCGGCGCTTCGCGCCACGCTAAACCTCCTTGCGAAGCGTCGGCCAGCGTGACAGCCGGATTGAAGTGCGCCCCGGATATCGGCCCGAATGTCAGGATCAAGGCGACAAGCATGGCCCCAGTGGCGATGGTATTTGCGAGGAGCGCAATCGCGAGGTTTCCACCGGCCAGTCGTTCGCCCATGATGCCGGAGCCAACAACGGCGGCCAGCAGGAAAGCTGTTCCCAGCGCCTCAGCTACAACACGCCGGAGCACAGCATGCCTCCTTTTGGATCGGTTTCACAGCTCGAACAAACGCGCTCATGAATTTGTTTTCGACCTGTGCTGCGATCGCGTCCACGTTGATGCCTTCGCCGGCGAGGAACTGTCGTGCGTCCTCGATGCTGTAGACGCGGGTCGGTTCGATGTCAATCTTGTCGAATCCCGCCTTAGCGAGCTTGCCGGAATACTCGTGATCGTGGAGCGCCCCGGCAATGCAACCCACCCACATCTCCATGCTGCGGCGGACCTCCTCCGGCACATCGCCACGGACTACCACGTCGGAGACGGCGAAGCGGCCGCCGGGTTTGAGGACGCGGAACGCCTCGCGCAACACCTTGTCTTTGTCGGCGGATAGGTTAATCACGCAGTTCGAAATGACGACATCGACGGAATTGTCCGGCAGTGGAATGCTTTCAATTTCCCCCTTGAGAAATTCCACATTCTCGATACCCGCTCTGCGCTGATTCTCCCGCGCTAGAGCCAGCATTTCCTCAGTCATGTCAAGGCCGTATGCTTTACCAGTCGGCCCGACACGCCGGGCGGACAAGAGCACGTCGATGCCACCGCCGGAACCAAGATCGAGCACGGTTTCGCCGGCATTGAGATTGGCCAGCGCCGTGGGGTTGCCGCAACCCAAAGAAGCAAGGATGGCCTCTTCGGGAATTTGCCCAGCCTGACCGGCGTCATACAAATTCGAAGTGATCGGATCGACGCTACAGCAGTCGAGTTTCGCGCTCGCTCCGCAACAAGAGCTTCCACCACTGGTGACGCGCAATGCGGCTTGTCCGTACTTTTCTCTGACTATGTCTTTGATGCCTGTGGCGTTGGGTTCCATTTAATTCTCCTCCTCGTTTACCTTCTGATGCCGACGAGCGCCTCGGGTTCGATCACCTGGTTGCGCGTACAGCATTCTGCATAAAGAAACCCGAGTAGCTCCCGGAGCGATTCAATCCTGACCGAATACCAAAGAAACGTGCCCTCTCGGCGTACGGCGACCAGATTCTGGTGACGCAGTTTGTCTAGGTGATGCGAGAGAGTCGACCCCGCAATTCCGGTTTCGGCATGGATGTCGTTCACGACCATTCCCTCTGGGTGAGCGAAAAGAAGTACACGCAGAATCCGCAATCGCGGTCCGGCGCCGATAGCGCTAAACATCTCGGCATACCGATTCACGTCTTCGCTTGATACCGCGGGGCGCTTCAAATTTCGATAATACTAGAAATATAAATCAAGCGCAAGAGCGAGAACAAAAATCCAATCCTGGCCTACTTGCAGAGCTGAATCAGCACGTCAGGCTTGATCGCCTTCGAGCGTGAGCAGCACTCCGAAAAAAGGAACGTGATCAGATCCTGCAATGCTTTCGTATTCGCACTGTACCAAAGGAATTTCGTATCGCGGCGAACATCCACCAGCCCTTCGTGCTTCAGTTTTTCAAGGTGGTGCGAAAGCGTTGATGGCGCGATATGAAGCTCCGCAAGAATATCGCCCACGACCATGCCTTCCGGATGTGCAGATAACAGAAGTCGAATGATTTGCAACCGCTGCTCGGCGCCCATCGCGGCGAACATATCGGCGTAGTCTGCCATATCTCGGGTCGTGGCTGCTCGCTTCATCACTTCACGATACCAGTCGCTCGCGGGCATAGCGAGCATTTTCGTTGGTAGTGGTATGCGGAATCCGTCTGCCTCGTCTCGGAGTTCCCCCCTGTCCAAGATGACGGCGGAATCCAGTGCCCCTTCCAGTTTCGAGCAGCCACCGTCTGCCCTGCCTGGTTTGCCCTTCGGCGCCGGAGTCAGTGAGGTTCCGTATCAGGGCGCCCATGTCGATTCCGTTCGAGGTTGATGGCTTGCCCAGATCGTCCAAACAACGGTCCCGACAACGAGAAGCGCGATGACGATCCAAGCGAGGATGTTGAGAGTTTTCCGCATTCGCGTCCCGGCGGGGAGTTGGCCTACTGAATTCGATTGACCGTCTTAAGAACTCGGCTCGCGAGATCCCCCGGCAGAGGTGCGTAATGCAGCGGATTCGCGAACTTTTGACCGTCACCAACGACCCACCGTAGGAACCCAGCAATGGCCTGACGTTTGGCCTGATCTTGGATGTGTTCGGGTACCAGGAGCCAAGTAAAACTCGATATCGGATAGGCGTCCGCGTCTGCTGCGTTGGTAATCGACGCGCGGAAATCCTCGGGCATATCGGCGGCCATTGCCGCTGCGGTTATACCTGGGCTGTCGGCCTTTACAAATTTTCCTGTTGAATTCTGCACCGATCCGGACTGAATGCGGCCCTCCATCGCATACGTGATCTGCAAGTAGCCGATCGCGTAGGGCTTCTCCTTGATCACATCTCGGACGCCCTCGTTGAATTGACCGCCAACCCCAACCGGAAACGCGACGGAAGTGCCTCGGCCGACACGCTTGCGCCATGTCTCGCTGACTTTCGAGAGGTAGTCCGTCCAAATATACGTCGTTCCACTCCCGTCCATTCGGAACACGACAGTAAGGTCATGCGCGGGCAACTGGACGCCCGGATTGGCCCGGACCAACTCGGGATCGTTCCACCGCGTAATCGTTCCGAGGTAGATTCCAGCGAGCGCCACGGGGGTAAAGCGAAGCGGCTGCAGGACACCCGGAAGATTATACGAAGGGACTACGGCGCCGAGCACCACGGGAATGTGAAGGATTCTCTTCGTGGCATGCTGGATTTGGGCATCGCTCAAAGGGCCGTCTGACGCACCGAAATCCGCGGTCCCCGCCAGCGTGCGAGCTATGCCGTGCGAAGACCCGACTGGCTCGTAGGAGATCTGGATCTCCGGATGCAGCTTCCGGTATTCGGTACACCATCTTCCCAAAATTGGGTAGACGAATGTCGATCCAGCGCTCAGTAATGTAATTGCCCTGTTGTCCGCGCCTGCGGCCCCCAGTGCAGCCAGCAGTGAAACTAACAGAACTCTACAGTTCCTACCCATCATAGTCTTTCGCCGCCTCTGCCTTCCGGATCTCGCCTCCGCGCCGTGCCGCCCCGTCGAAGCATCCCCGGGCAGGCACGTGCGTACCCTTTCTATCGGCCGCGCCCAGCGGGGTCTCGCGTCGTCAATCGAAGCAGCAAGCTGCCAAGCGCTACTCCAATCACCAGCAGCAGCGCGGCGCCGTAGGCTTGTTCGTGCCACACTTCGTATGGACCGCGCGCATACTTTAGAATCCTCAGCGTAATCTCGTCAATAGGGTGAAATAGCCCCGATGGATAATACTCGTTCCCCAGCGCAGTGAGAATCAGGGGCGCGGTCTCTCCCGCTACGCGGGCGACGGCTAACACTCCCCCAGTGATGACTCCGCCACGCGCGGCCGGCAGCACAATATTCATCGTCACCTGCCATTGCGATGCGCCGAGGGCATATCCGGCTTCCCGAATGCTGTGTGGAACTAAGTGCAGAACGTCTTCCGTGGTGCGAGCCATAATCGGAATCATGATGATGCCGAGCGCCAGCCCACCCGCGACCGCAGAGAAGGTGCTGGTCGGTTTGACAATGACGAAGTAGATGAAGATACCCGTGACAATGGAAGGGACACCGATGAACGTGTTAATTGCAAGGCGCGCGAAACTTGCGAATCGAGAGTCACCGGCCAGTTCGGACAAGTACACGCCGACTCCCACGCCGAGCGGAGCCCCGACAATGGTGGCGATACCGACAAGAATCGCGGTACCCAAAAGGGATGGAGCAATCCCGCCGCCTGCCTCACCGACGGCGGCCGGTTCCTTGACTAGAAAATTCCAGCTGAGCGCGCCGATTCCATGAATGATCAGGTATCCGAGAATAGAGAAGAGCGCGCCAAGAGACAGCAAAGTCGCCAGAGCGGTGATGCCGAAACCCAACGCGCCGCTCCATTTTCGCCGGCTACCTGTGAGGAAGGCCCCAGGCGAGACCTTAAGCGCTGAAGCCACGGAGACCCGCCAATCTTCTGACGATGAAATACGCGAGGATATTTACGCCGACCGTGAGCGCAAACAAGATCAGACCGCAGTAAATCAATGCCGATAGATAGATGTCTGAACTAACCTCATTGAACTCGTTCGCAATTACGCTCGCCAACGTATATCCCTGGTCCATAATGTTTGTGGGAAGGTGGAACCCACCGCCGATGGTCATGGCGACCGCCATCGTTTCTCCGAGCGCTCGTCCGAGCGATATAACGAACGCACCGATAATCCCGTTGCGCGCGAACGGAAATGTGACGTCCCAGACCGCCTCCCAGCGCGTCGCACCCAAAGCATAGGCGCCTTCTTTCAGTTCAACCGGGACGAGGATCAACGCCTCTCGCGACAGGGATACGATAAGAGGCACCAGCATGATCGCCAGAATCAAAGTGGCGCTCATGTACCCGACTCCATAAGGTGAGCCGTTGAAGAACGCGAATCGCGAGCCTAGATGTACCAGGAGCCATATCTGGACCGTGCGTTGCAGCATCGGGGCCAGCACAAGCAACCCGAACAGACCGTACACAACGCTCGGAATGAACGCCAGCAACTCGATCAGGTAGGCGATAGGCTCTTGCAACCAATGCGGCAGCAACTCGGTGATACAAATAGCCGTCAACAAGCCGACCCCTCCGGCCAGGACCATCCCACTGACGGCAACCAGGATCGTGCCAACCACAAAAGGGAACGCGCCGAAGACGAGGTGAACCGGGTCCCATCCCGTGCGAACGAGGAAGCCAGGGCCGAAGCGCCGCATGGCCGGCCACGCGCCGACGATCAGAACAAGCAAGACGCCGGCGAAGATCGCCAGGACGATCCATACCATCGCGAGGATCAGACCGCGAAAGGTCCGGTCGCCCCGGCTGATGCGGCCTTTCGCTGCCTTAGCTCGTGTTGTCGGTAAACCAGCGGTTGCGGCGTTCATGCGGCGCCTAAATCAGAGCTCGACGTAATAGTGGCAAACGGACATGCAAATGCCCCATCCCGATCGAAGCCTACTTCTTGAGACAAGGCTTTCCGCCACAAGTGACCGTTCGAAGGGCGGCTTCTGCTCTCTGCGTCAGATTTCGCGACAGAACGGCGTAGTCCAAATCATTGGCGTATTTTTGGCCGTCGGTGATGGCCCACTGGACGAAGGCGGTTACCATGTTGCCCAGCCCCACGTCCGACTGATTTCTGTAGAGCAGCACCCAGGTGGATCCAGCGATCGGATAAGCTTGAGCGCCCGCCTGATCCGTGATCGAGAACCGTAGGTCGGCGGGGAGTTCCTTGAGAGATGCGGCGGCGTTCGTCACGTTTTTGGGGTCAGGATCGATGTAGTTGCCGGCGCGATTCTTTACCGAGCCGTACGAAATCTTGTTCCCGCGGGCGAACGCGAGTTCGATGTAGCCGACGCCTCCCTCTGTGTTCTTGATTTGATTGGCAACACCCTCATTTCCCTGGCCTCCAATTCCCGCGGGCCACTGCACGGATGAACCGCGACCGACCTTGGACTTCCATTCCGAGCTGACCTTAGACAGATAATCCGTAAAAATGTCCGTAGTTCCCGACCCTTCCGACCGGTGAACCACTAATACCGGCTTTACAGGCAAAGACACGCCTGGATTGTCGGCGGCAACCTTCGGATCGTTCCACAACTTGATCGTTCCAAGGAAGATACCAGCAATAGTTTCGGGACTGAAACGAAGCGGTTTGGAGATGCCCGCGAGGTTGTAGGCGATGACTACTGAGCCCTGTGTCACCGGAATGTGGACGACGTTCGCCGTCCCACCCGCCTGCGTGATTTGTTCTTCGGTCAGCGGCGCGTCGCTTGCGCCGAAGGCAACAGTCTTGGCAAGAAACTGCTGACGCCCGCCACCCGAACCGATGGACTGGTAATTAATTTGGATGCTCGGGTGCAACGCATGGTATTCCTTGGACCATTTCGACATCAGCGGGTTGACAAATGTAGAGCCTGCGCCGGTCAAAGTGCCGGATTGGGCGAATGCGCCGCCAGGGGCCAAGATAAGTCCGGTCATGACGACCATCGGCAAAGCGATGCTGTAGATTCTCATTGATTTTCCTGCGTAATAAAAAGTGTTGTGGCCTAGCGATTTTCAACTGCTGAACGTTGCCGAAAGCCCCTGGGCTGTTTTCTGCTAGTCGCGGAAAAACGATTTCATTTCATTCGACATTTCGAGTATGCTAGAAGTGTCTAATCGAATGCAACTAGATTCGCATTACGATTTCGTGACAGCTCTGAATAGCTCCGGTGGCGCTGCGGGCAGCCGTTTTGCGATGCCGGCCCGATCACCGACTGGGATTCTGCGGGTTGTAGCCGCTGCGGTCGTCATTTCTCTGATGTCTTGTGGCTCTGTCGATCAAAGCCGTCACGATTGGGCGAGAGAACTGGTGCCGCCCGATTCGACCGCCGTGCAGGGTACGGATTGGGCTATCGAGACATGGTCGGCCCGGAAAACATGCAACTTCGAGAACCGAATGAGCCCGGCGGAGTATCGAGGCTGGATTGAACGGAAGCTTGGCGGGAACTGGCATCGCCGTATCGCGACGGACTCCGGGTTCGCTTACTCTCGGCTGACGCCCGCGGAACAACAGGTCCTCGAATTTGGGCTGGAAATCACACCGCATGCGCTTCATGTTCGAGTGACATTCACGGCGATGCCAACATGAACCCGGCAGTGGCTAACGCTCTATGACAATTCCCCAGGCGAGTATCGCACTCATTGTCCTGCTGGTATGCGGTCTTTGTATAGCGTTGATGGCCGGAAAGAGACAGGCGGACGGGAAGATGTCATTTCTGGTCAACCTGATTTCTGCGACGCAAAGGCGCCCATGTTATCGTGCAACCCCTAGGCGTCGCAGGAAGCAGCGTTGATCTATTGTGTAAAACGGACGATCGCGGCTATAGTCTGGAGACCGGACGCCGAAGGCTCTATTGCTTTCGTACCAGAGATGCTGAGACAAGCTATCGTCGAAAGCCTCAGCTTATTGGCCGCTCAGAGGGCTGTGTTCGAGGACGCGCGCCAACGGCGCCACCGATGAGAAGTCCCGCGAACTCTGCAAGAAGCGGCGCCAGAATCCACGCGATATTCGCTGCCAGGTAGCTACGGAACCGCGGTTGGTCGATCGAGTCCACCAGAAGCATTCTCAGATAGCGAAAGTCAACGCTTGCCGGGTACCAGAGCGCTAGCCAGATCGCGAATACGAACACCACGGGAATTGCGTGCGCGCGATGTGTCCGAGCGACGATCCATCCCGTCGCGGTCTGGGTGAGTAGGATTACGAGCAAGCTGGCGATCGATTCAATCGAGAGCCTTGGACTCACCGGCAGCCCGATAGGAAGAAATCGCTCCCAGAGATATAGCCAAATAGAATTCACCGCGCAGCCCGTAGCCACGGCACGTAAAGCGAGAACCTTGTGGTCGAGAATGGCGCCCCAAATGCCAATTAATGTGGCGAGCAGTACCTGCTTCCAGTACCAGAATGCTGAGCGCCCTCGCGCGCATTCCTCTAGCAGATCTCCTGCAAGTGCAATGTCAAGGCCCACGCGTTCAAAGATCCAAGTCGCTGCCGCCTGTGACGGTTTCATGCCAATCCTCCTTCCAGTTCGGGAAGGCCTGCCCAAAGTCTGATCAAGCTCTGTCTTGTTTCCCGAACCGTACGTAGACCTGTTGAAGTGACCCGGAAGAATCTTTTGGCTCTGCCACCCCTCTCCGGCGTTGTTTCGCCGAGATTGGAACGGACAAACCCCTTTTTCTGAAGGCGCTCCAATGTCGCGTAGACAGTGCCGAAAGCGACGGTGCGCCCGGTCTGCCGCTCAATTTCCCGCGATATCGGCACACCATACGCATCGTCGCCTACGCGAAGTATCGTGAGCATGACCAGCAACTCAAATTCGCCGAGATGCTGTAGTTTAGGCATTTGTTCGATTATATCGAAGAAATCTCAGATTGGCCTTGGGGCGACATGCCTAGTTCCTCCCTCAATCCAGTGAACTAAACCGCTGACGCGGTAAAAGGTCTCCGCCAGGAGGCAGGAGGTATGGCTCCTGAGGAACACTGGATCAGGTTTATGCCCAATAAGCCAATCCAACGACTCAGGAGCTTCCTCGATGACACCTCTTCGTCAACGCATGATCGAAGATATGCGGCTGCGGAATCTGGCGGCCGGCACGCAGCGCCACTACCTCCATTATGTGGAACACTTCGCCCGATATTTCCAGCGCAGCCCGGAGAATCTGGACTGCGAAGCGATTCACCAGTACCTGGTCCACCTGGTGGAGGACCGGAAACTCTCGGCCGAGGCGGTCAACCAGTGCGTGTCGGCGCTCAAGTTTCTCTATCTGACCACTCTGGAAATGCCCTGGACCGACGCCCACTTTCCGCGTGTCCGGCGGCCTTCGCGGCTTCCCGTCGTGCTCAGCTACGAGGAAATCCGGTTATTCTTCGATCTCGTCGCGGGCATGAAGAACCGGGCTGCGCTGATGACCTGTTATGGCGCCGGCCCTCGCGTGTCCGAAGCGGTTGCCCTGAAAGTCAGCAACATCGACTCCCAGCGCCGCCTCATCCGCGTGGAACAGGGCAAAGGGCAGAAGGACCGCTATGCCATGCTTTCCGAGCGCCTGCTGCAAGTGCTGCGGCGCTACTGGCTCGCCTTCCGCCCGCCGCATTACCTGTTTCCGTCCTGGCGTGAAAACCGCGCTTATCATTAGGTTAGGGCTTGGATTTTTCTCGGCGTCTCTGCGACTCTGCGTCAAATCCAGGCCCTCTCCATTTTACGGAAGCCACATGACAGCCCCTCAGATACAAGCCAATCGCGCCAACGCGCAGCTATCCACCGGCCCCCGCAGCGAGCCTGGCAAGCGCCGCTCCAGCTTCAACGCGTTCAAACACGGCTTATGCGGTAAGGTCCACATCGCCACGCCCGAAGAGTCCGCGGCGTTCACACGGCATTGCAATGCTTACCGCGAATCCCTGGCGCCCGTCGGCCCTGTCGAATCCGATCTCGTCCAATCCATCGCGGAAGATCGCTGGCGTCTGAAGCGCGCTCGCACTATCGAGAACAATATCTTCGCCGCCGGGATCAACGAACACGCCGATGAAATCGAATCCGGCGACCTCGAAATCGATAACGCTCTTGCTGAAGGCAAGACTTGGCTTGAGCAATCCAAATTTCTCACCCTGATCACGCTCTACGAGCGACGCATTCATCGCGCCATCGAAAAGAACACTGCTCAATTAAGAGCCGAGCAGGCCACGCGCAAGGCCGCATATGCCGCAGCCGAACGGGAGGCCATCCTGCTCTCGCAACACGCCGCGAGCAAAGGGGAAACGTACGAGTCTGCCTCCGATTTCCTTCCTGCGCGGCAGTATGGCGGCTTCGTCTATTCGCCTTCCGGAATCGGCCGCATGGCCGATCGCCAACGCCGCCTCGCCGAGGCCGTCGCTCACCAAAACCGCAGCGCCGGCTTACGTTCTAGGCAATCTTCTCCGCTCTCCGCAGGGCGTCGCGCCGCGTAAGCCACCGCGAACCGTTACGTAATGCGCGCAATTCGCGCTCCGCTCGCAGCCAGTCCTCCAGCGCCGAGCCGCCCGTGCGTCCGCGCGCTTCCCAATACGAATATGCCAGCCGCGCGATTTCATCGTGCGAAACAGTCACTTCTACCTCGTAACGTCGCGGCGGCCGGCGCTCCGGAAAGTCGTCCCAGGTATGCGATCTGCGGCAGGCATGGCTCATATGTGGCGAACCTCACGTTATATCAAAAGCGGCGCCGCCTTGGGAACGCCGCTTGCACATACCTCCTCGCGCGTCTCATGCCTAATGCTCATGTTCTGCCCAGCGACCCGCTCTGGTACAAAGATGCGGTGGTTTATGAAATACACGTCCGCGCCTTCTACGATCACAACGGCGATGGCATGGGCGATTTCGCCGGCCTTACCCGCAAGCTCGACTATCTTCAGGACCTCGGCGTAACCGCTCTTTGGCTGCTCCCTTTTTGCCCGTCACCCTGGAAAGATGACGGCTATGACATTTCTGACTATGAAAATGTGCACCCTGCCTACGGAACGTTACGCGACTTTCAGGTGTTTCTGCGCGAAGCTCACAGCCGCGGCCTCCGCGTAATCACCGAACTCGTACTCAATCACACCTCCGATCAACACGTCTGGTTTCAACGTTCCCGCCGCGCCGCTCCCGGTTCGCGCTGGCGCAACTACTACGTTTGGAGCGACACCCCCGAACGCTACCCGGAAGCACGCATCATCTTCAAGGACTTCGAATCCTCCAACTGGAGTTGGGATCCCATCGCCAAAGCCTACTACTGGCACCGCTTCTATTCCCACCAGCCCGATCTCAACTTCGATAATCCCGATGTTCGCACTGCCATGTTCCGCTCTGTCGATTTCTGGTTCGATATGGGAGTCGATGGCCTCCGTCTCGACGCCGTCCCATACCTCTATGAGCGCGACGGAACTAATTGCGAAAATCTCCCCGAAACCCACACCTTTCTTCGCGAGTTGCGCGCTCACATCGATCACCGCCACAGCGGACGCATGTTGCTCGCCGAGGCGAACCAGTGGCCCGAAGACGCCATCTCCTACTTCGGCTCGGGCGACGAATGTCATATGGCCTTCCACTTCCCGCTCATGCCGCGCCTTTTCATGGCCACGCGCATGGAAGACCGTTACCCTGTCACCGATATCCTCAATCTCACGCCTGCCATTCCCGAAACCTGCCAGTGGGCGCTCTTCCTGCGCAATCACGACGAGCTCACCCTCGAGATGGTCACCGACGAAGAGCGCGACTACATGTATCGCGTCTACGCGCAGGATCGCCACAGCCGCATCAATCTCGGCATCCGCCGCCGCCTCGCTCCGCTCCTCGAAAACGACCGCCGCCGCATTGAGCTGATGAACGCGCTCCTCTTCTCGCTCCCCGGCGTGCCCGTCATCTATTACGGCGACGAGATCGGCATGGGCGATAACTTCTATCTCGGCGATCGCAACGGCGTGCGCACGCCCATGCAGTGGTCCAGTGACCGCAACGCGGGCTTCTCGCGCGCCAATCCGCAGCAGCTCTATCTGCCGGCCATCATCGATCCCGAATATCACTACGAAGCCATCAATGTCGAGACGCAGCAGAACAACCCGCACTCGCTTCTCTGGTGGATGAAGCGCGCCCTCGCGCAGCGCAAGCAATCGCACGCGCTCAGCAGTGGCTCCATCGAATTCCTTTATCCCGAAAACCGCCGCGTCCTCGCCTTTGTCCGCACTCACGGCTCGGAGCACGTCCTGGTCGTCGCTAACCTGTCGCGCTTCGCGCAAAGCGCCGAAATCGATCTCTCGCGCTTCCAGGGCGCCTTTCCGCAGGATCTCTTCGGCAAGGCCGATTTTCCGCCCATCACCGCGCGGCCCTATTTTCTTTCGCTCGGTCCGCACGCGTTCTACTGGTTCTCGCTGCAGCCGCACGAAGCCGCGCTGGAAGCGTTCCGCGCCATGTCGGCAGGCGACCCTCCTCTCATCGCCATCGAATCGTGGGAGAATCCGTTCTCGCCGCCCGTACGCGCCTCCCTCGCGCGCATGATGCCCGCGTTCCTTGCGCGCGCGCCGCTGGTTCCGCGGCAAAGCCCGCCCCATCCGCCAGGTCGAAATTCACGATCTCGTGCACATGCCCGTTTCCGGGGCTTACCTTTTTCTGCTGCGCGTCGAATACGGCGAAGGCGAGCCCGAGATCTACACGCTCGCCCTCTCCGTGTCCCGTGACGACGGCATCGACCACGAGTGGGTTCTCGCGCGCCTCGAGGCTGCCGATGGAACCAAGGGCGTGCTCTATAGTTCCCTTCCCGGAGGCGAATTCTCCGCCGAACTCCTCGGCGGCATTCTGCGCCGCAAGCGCTTCCCGGCCGAATCGCGGTGAACTGGCCTGCGCCCACACCCGCGCCCTGCGCGCGCTCTGGGGCGCGGATCATCCCACGCTCGATCCTACGCTCTCTCGCGCCGATCAGGACAATACCACCATCTATCTCGGCGCCCGTTTCGCCCTCAAATTATTCCGCGAGATCGAAGAGGGTCCGCATCCCGAACAGGAACTCGGCGCGCTGCTCACCGAGCTGAAGTTTCCCAACGCCGCGCCTCTGGCCGGCAGCATCGAATACTTCCCCGATGGGCGGCGGCCGCATGTTGTTCGGGCTTCTGCACAGCTTCGTGCACGATGGCGTCGAGTGCTGGAAGTACACGCTCGATCACCTCGGCCTCTTCTTCGAGCACGCCATGGCGCGCAGCGCCCCCGGCCCCACGGAGGAGGCGCAGGCCGAGCTCAAGTCGGGCCTGATGGCCTCTTACCTCGAGTTCGTGCGCCTCCTCGGCCTTCGCACCGCCGAACTGCATCTCGCGCTGGCTTCGCGCCGCGAAGACCCGGCATTCGCTCCCGAGCCTTACAGCGATTTCTACCGCCAAGGCATGTACCACGGACTCCTCGGCGCGCCTCACCCGCACCATGGATCAAATCCGCGTACTGCTCCCGCGTCTTCCCGAAGCCGTGCGCGCCGATGCCCAGGCCGCGCTCGATTGCCAGACCGGCATCCGCGACCGCTATCGCTACCTGCGCGACAGTCGCTTCACCGCCGCCCGCATTCGTGTCCACGGCGACTATCACCTCGGCCAGGTTCTCTACACCGGCAAGGATTTCGTCATCGTCGATTTCGAAGGCGATCCCGCGCGCCCGCTCAGCGAGCGCCGCCTCAAACGATCGCCCCTGCACGACGTCGCCAGCATGCTCGATTCCTTCTATCACGCCGCCCACGCCGCCCTGTTCGGCGAAGCCCCCGGCGTTGTCCCCAAGGTCGAAAACCTCGATGCCCTCGAAGCCTGGGCCAAGTTCTGGGCGCGCACCGTCTCCGCCGAATTTCTGGCCGCTTATCTCGCCGCGCCCGGCATCTCCGAATTGCTGCCGCAAAATCCCGAGCACATTCGCGAACTCGATCGCATCTTCCTCATCGATCTCGCATTGCGCAAACTGGGCTTCGAACTCGTCCACGCGCCCGAACGCATACGCATTCCCGCGCACGCCATTCGCGAATTGGTGGAGGCCCAATGAACGTTCCCTGCTCCACCTACCGCCTGCAGTTCAATAAGGACTTCCGTTTCGTCGATGGCCGCGATCTCGTTCCCTATCTCAGCGACCTCGGCATTAGCGACCTTTACTCCTCGCCCCGCTTCAAAGCCCGCCGCGGCAGCACGCACGGCTATGACGTCGCCAATCCATTCCTCGTCAATCCCGAACTCGGCGCGGAAGAAGATTTCGACGAGATGTCCGCCAAGCTCCAGAACTACGGCATGGGCTTGCTGCTCGACACTGTCCCTAACCACATGGCCGCCAGCTATGAAAATCCCTGGTGGATGGATGTCCTCGAAAATGGCAAGGCTTCCGCATACGCTTCCTATTTCGATATCGATTGGCACCCGCCCGCCGCCAAGGCCGCGTTCCTGCAGGAAAATCGCGTGCTCCTGCCCATCCTCGGCGATCTTTACGGCGACGCCCTCGCCGCCAAGCGCTTCACCCTACGCTTTGAAGACACCGGCATGTACCTGCGCTATTTCGAAATGCGACTGCCAATCGATCCCAAGTCCTATGCCACCGTCCTCGGCCGCTGCGCTGGATTTCCCGAAGCCGACGACATCGCCCACGATCTCACCGCTCTCCCCGATCGCGACGATCCCGACCCCGCGCGCATCGAACAGCGCCGACGCGAAAAAGACGAATTGAAGCAGGACCTCTGGAATTTCTACCAGAGCAATTCCGAGTTCAAACTGGCCCTCGACGCCGCGCTCATATACTTTTCCGAGTCCGCCGACGAGCTCGATCGCCTGCTCGCCCAACAGGCCTACCGTCTCGCCTACTGGAAAATCGGCTACGAAGAGATCAACTACCGCCGCTTTTTCGATATCAATGAGCTGGTGGCTCTGCGCATCGAAGCGCCCGAAGTATTCAACGACCGCTACCGCAAGACGCTCGAACTCGCCCGCGCCGGCAAGATTACCGGCCTCCGCATCGATCACATCGATGGCCTTTGGGACCCCGCCTGTTTCCTCCACCGGCTCCAGAATGCCCTCGGCGGCGGGCCGCCCTTCTACATCGTGGTCGAGAAAATTCTCGGCCGCGACGAACCGTTGCCCCGCGACTGGCCGGTCAGCGGCACTACCGGCTACGAATTTCTAAACGCGCTCAACGGTATCTTCGTCGATCCCGCCGGCCTCGCCCGCATGGAAGAAATCTACGTCCGCCGCACCGGCGACGCCACGCCTTTCGCCGATGTCTGCCGCCAATGTAACAAGCTCGCTATCGAGCGCCTCTTCACCGGCGATCTCAAGGCCCTCGTCCAGCACCTGGCAAAGCTCGCGGCCCACCACCGTCAGGCGCGCGATATCCCCGTCTCCGAACTGTCCGACGCGCTGATCGAGGTCACCGCCTGTCTCCCGGTATATCGCACCTACGTCAAGGAAGGCAGCGTTCCGCCTGGCGCCCGCCGCTGCATCGAGCGCACGCTCGAATTCGCGCGCCGCCGCGTCCCGCGCGACAAAGTCTCCGATGCCGCATTCGAGTTTCTGCGCTGCGTCCTGCTGGTTGAGCCGCCGTATTACATAGAAGACCGCCGCCCGGAGTGGCTGGCTTTCGCCATGCGCTGGCAGCAGTTTACCGGACCCGTCATGGCCAAGGGCCTGGAGGACACCGCAACCTACCGCAGCAACGCTCTGCTCTCGGTCAACGACGTCGGCGGCGATTCGTTGCGCGAGCGCCCGCCCTTCGATCTCGAAGAGTTCCACGAGTTCAATCGCAAGCGCCTCGCCGAGTGGCCCGGCACGCTCAACGCCACGTCCACCCACGATTCCAAGCGCGGCGAAGACGTGCGCGCGCGCCTCAACGTCCTCACCGAAATGCCCGCCGAATGGGAGCGCCGCCTCGATCTCTGGATGGGATGGAACGCCTCACACAAATCGTTTGTCGACGGCGCCACCGTGCCCGATGCCGACGAGGAAATCCTGCTCTACCAGACGCTGCTCGGCGTTTGGCCGGCTGAAGCCTCGCGCGTCAAGGAGTTTTTCGTCAAAGCCCTGCGCGAAGCCAAGCGCCACAGCGGTTGGATCGCGCCCAATGAGCCCTACGAAGCCGCCGCGCTCGAGTTCGTCGACCGCATCCTCGCTGAAGACTCTAACTTCCGCCCTGACTTTCTGGAATTCCAAAGCGTGCTCGCCAAATTCGGCGCGCACAATGCCCTCAGCCAGTTGCTGATCAAGATCGCGTCCCCCGGCATCCCCGATTTCTTCCAAGGCTCGGAGCTCTGGCAGTTCACCCTGGTCGACCCCGACAATCGCCGCCCCATCGACTACAAGCAGCGCATGAGCATGCTTGAAACCATCCGGCGCCGCGAAGCGGAGGATCCCGTCGCTCTGGTGCGTGAGCTCGCGCAGAATCCGCAGTCGGACGAAATGAAGCTGTTCGTCACTTACCGCGCTCTGCAATTCCGCAAGAGCAACCGCGATCTCTTCGTCCGCGGCGAATACATCCCATTGCGCGCCACCGGCGCTCACGCCGATCACATCTGCGCCTTCGCCCGCCGCCTGGAGGGCCGCTCGGCCATAATGGTAGCCCCCCGCTGGCAAAGCAAGATCACGGACTGGGCGGACACAAATCTAGACTTGCCCGCAGCGCAAGAATACCGCGATGCGTTGACCGGCCTGATCCCCGCGAGCGGGCGCGTCGCGGATCTCCTGGCCCACTTTCCGATTTCGCTATTAAATAGCACGGGCCTCCCGGCATAAACCGGGAGGCCCGCGCTTATTCGAATTACTGCTGGAGTTACTCGGCCAGCGATTCTTCGCCGGTGTCTTCGGAGAGGCCGCCCACGTACTGTACGCGCGCCTCCTCGTCGTAACCGGGGATGATTTCGAGCGGCTCGGCCACTGGCTCCTCGACCACGTCCTCGCCGGCGATCTTCACCTGGCGATAGTAGGCCATGCCGGTGCCGGCCGGGACGAGGCGGCCCATGATGACGTTCTCCTTGAGACCGCGGAGGTTGTCCACCTTGCCGTTGATCGCGGCTTCGGTGAGTACGCGCGTCGTCTCCTGGAAGCTCGCGGCCGAAATGAACGAATCGGTCGAAAGCGACGCCTTGGTGATGCCGAGCAGCACTGCTTTGCCCTGCGCCGGACGCCCGCCAGCCTCGATCACGCGCTGGTTTTCAGCGCGGAACTTGAACTTGTCGAGCACTTCTTCGGGCAGGAATTCGGTGTCGCCGATATCCTCGACCTTCACCCAGCGCATCATCTGACGGGAGATGACTTCCAGGTGCTTGTCGTTGATATTGACGCCCTGCAGGCGGTAGACTTCCTGGATCTCGTTGACCAGGTACTTTTGCAGTTCCTTTTCACCGAGCACGTCCAGAATGTCGTGCGGGTTGCGCGGGCCGTCCATGAGAGGCTCGCCCGCTTTCACGCGCTCGCCTTCCTGAACGTTGATGTGCACGCCGCGGGGCAGCGAGTATTCGCGCTGCTCGCCGTCGTCGCCCATGACGAAGATCTTGCGTTGTCCCTTGCTGACTTCGCCGTATTTCACGGCGCCGTTGATCTCCGCGATGATGGCCGTCTCGCGCGGTTTACGCGCTTCGAACAATTCCACCACGCGCGGCAGACCGCCGGTGATGTCTTTGGTCTTCGTCGTCTCGCGCGGGATCTTCGCTAGTACGTCGCCCGCGTGGACTTCTTCGCCGTCGCGAACCATAAGGTGCGCGTGGGTCGGCATCAGGTACTTCTTGGCTTCGGAGCGCGAACCCGTCGCCCCTTCGGGACGGACGATCATGGTGGGCTGCCGCTTCTCGTCGGGTGAATCGGACACGACAAGCTGCGACATGCCGGTGACTTCATCGACGCGCTCTTGCAGCGTAAGACCATCGATGAGGTCTTTGAAGTGCGCCACGCCCGAAACTTCGGTGAGAATCGAGAACGTGTACGGATCCCACTCGAGCAGGTTCTGGTTGGCCTTAACCGGGGCGCCGTCCTCTGCCAGAACGCGTGCGCCGTATACCACCGGGTAGCGTTCCTTTTCGCGGCCCTTATCGTCCACCACCGCCATGATGCCGTTGCGGTTCATGGAGATGATTTCGCCGATTTTGCTGCGGACGGTTTGGATGCCGATGTACCGCGCGAATCCATCGGACTTGGCGTCCTGCGTGGATTGCTCGCTGATTCGGGTCGCCGTTCCACCGATGTGGAAGGTACGCATGGTGAGCTGCGTTCCGGGTTCACCGATGGATTGCGCTGCGATCACGCCCACCGCTTCGCCGCGCTCGACGAGGCGTCCGGTCGCCAGGTTGCGGCCGTAGCACGCAACGCAGACGCCACGCTTCGACTCGCACGTCAGCACGGAGCGGATCTTGACGCGCTCGATGCCGGCCGCTTGAATGGCTGCGGCCAGATCTTCCGTGATCTCATGGTTGACCGCGACGATCACGCTGCCTTCGTAGTCCTTCTGATCTTCGAGAGCAACGCGGCCCACAATACGGTCGCGCAGAGGCTCGATGATTTCGCCGGATTCGATGATCGGTTCGACGTAGATGCCCTCGACCGTGCCGCAATCGTTCTCGCTGATGATCACGTCTTGCGCCACGTCGACCAGACGGCGGGTGAGGTAGCCGGAATCGGCCGTCTTCAACGCGGTGTCGGCCAGACCCTTACGGGCGCCGTGCGTCGAGATGAAGTACTGCAGCACGTTGAGGCCTTCGCGGAAGTTAGCGGTGATAGGCGTTTCGATGATTTCGCCCGAGGGCTTGGCCATCAAACCGCGCATACCGGAAAGCTGGCGGATCTGCTGTTTCGATCCGCGGGCGCCGGAATCGGCCATGATGTAAATGGGGTTGAGGTAGCGGCCCGTACGGTCGTCCTCTTCCATGGCCGTGAACATTTCCTCGGAAACGCGCTCGGTGACCTTCGACCAGATTTCGATGATCTTGTTGTAGCGCTCGCCGTGGGTGATGGCGCCGTCCTGATACTGGTTTTCCACCAGCACGACTTCCTTTTCGGCGTCACGAACCAAGGCAGCCTTCTCGCCGGGGACGACCATGTCGTCGATGCCGATCGAGATGCCGGCGCGGGTCGCGTAGAGGAACCCGAGAGCCTTGATCTCATCCAGCATGTGCACCGTGATCTGCAAGCCGAACTTGAGATAGCAGTAATGCACGAGCTGGCTCAAGCCCTTCTTCTTCAGCAGACCGTTGATGAACGGCATGTCCTGCGGCAGCGCGTCGTTGAGGATCACGCGGCCGACCGTGGTTTCCATGTACTGCTTCACGAACTCGATGGGTTCGGTGTGCATCACGTTCTGGGTATCGAACGCGTGCACGAGGTCGATCACGCGGCCCGTGTAACGCAGTTTGATGGGGGTGAGCGTTTCCACTTCGCCCATTTCGAGCGCGATCAGCACATCGTCGGTCGAGGCGAACGTGCGGCCTTCACCCTTCGCGCCGGGACGCGACTTGGTGAGGTAGTAGCAGCCCAGCACCATGTCCTGCGTGGGGATGGCGATGGGGCCGCCGTGCGCAGGCGAAAGGATGTTGTTGGACGAAAGCATCAACGTCGAGGCTTCAATCTGCGCCTCAGGCGACAGCGGGATGTGCACGGCCATCTGATCGCCGTCGAAATCGGCGTTGAACGCGGTGCAAACCAGCGGGTGAATCTTGATTGCCTTGCCTTCGACCAAAACGGGCTCGAAAGCCTGAATGCCGAGGCGGTGCAGCGTAGGAGCGCGGTTGAGCAGAATGGGGTGATCTTTAATCACCTCTTCGAGAATGTCCCAAACCACGGGATCCTGCTGCTCGACGAGTTCCTTCGCCTGCTTGATAGTCGTGCAATGGCCGCGCTGTTCCAGGCGGTGATAGATGAAGGGCTTGAACAGTTCGAGCGCCATCTTCTTCGGCAGGCCGCACTGGTTGAGGCGGAGATCGGGGCCAACCACGATCACGGAACGGCCGGAGTAATCGACGCGCTTACCGAGCAGGTTCTGGCGGAAGCGGCCCTGCTTACCTTTAAGCGTATCGGAGAGCGACTTGAGCGGGCGGTTGTTGGCGCCACGCAGCACGCGGCCGCGGCGGCCGTTGTCGAAGAGCGCGTCGACGGCTTCCTGCAGCATGCGCTTTTCGTTGCGCACGATCACGTCGGGCGCGTGCAATTCCATCAGCTTCTTCAACCGGTTGTTGCGGTTGATGACGCGGCGGTAAAGGTCGTTGAGATCGGAAGTGGCGAAACGGCCGCCATCCAGCGGCACCAGCGGACGAAGTTCCGGTGGAATTACCGGAAGCACGTCGAGGATCATCCATTCCGGCTTGTTGGAAGACTTGCGGAAGGATTCAACCACGCGCAAGCGCTTGCCGAACTTCAGCTTCTTCTGCTGCGACAGCTCGGTCTTCATCTTGGCGCGGATCTCTTCGGAGAGCGCTTCGACGTCGATTTTCTTGAGCAGTTCCTTAATGCCTTCGGCGCCCATCATGGCGACGAATTTGCCCGGGAATTCCTGATCGAGCGCGCGCTTGCGCTCGTCGGTGATGACCTCACCACGCGAGAGGGCCTCCACTTCGCCAGGCTCCACGATCACGTAAGCTTCGAAATAAAGAACGCGCTCGAGCTCACGCAGAGTAATGTCGAGCAGGTGGCCGATGCGGCTGGGCAGACCCTTGAAGAACCAAACGTGCGAACAGGGGCTGGCGAGCTCAATATGGCCGAGGCGTTCGCGACGGACGCGCGCGAGCGTAACTTCGACGCCGCACTTATCGCAAATGACGCCGCGGTGCTTCATGCGCTTGTACTTGCCGCAGAGGCACTCCCAATCCTGAGTCGGTCCGAAGATGCGGGCGCAGAACAGGCCGTCACGTTCGGGCTTGAACGTCCGGTAGTTGATGGTCTCCGGCTTGGTGACCTCACCGTGCGACCAGCTCCGGATCTTTTCCGGAGACGCCAGAGAAATGCGGATAGAATCAAAATCCGCAATTAAATTCGCGCGATCGTATGGAGAAGATCTCATAATGGCCTCCCTAGTCCGCCGCCAGCGCCGTGTCCGGCGCCTCTTGCAGTTTCTTCATTAATTCCACGTCGAGACAGAGCGACTGCAACTCGCGAATCAATACGTTGAATGATTCGGGTACGCCCGGTTCGACGGCGGCTTCGCCCTTGACGATGGCCTCGTAAATCTTGGCGCGGCCGTAGACGTCGTCGGATTTTGCCGTCAAAAGTTCTTGCAGAATGTATGCGGCGCCGTAAGCTTCGAGCGCCCAGACTTCCATTTCGCCGAAACGCTGGCCGCCGAACTGAGCCTTGCCGCCCAGGGGCTGCTGCGTGATGAGCGAGTACGGTCCGATGGAGCGCGCGTGGATCTTGTCGTCCACCAGGTGCGAGAGCTTGAGCATGTAGATGTAGCCCACCGTCACCGGCTGTTCGAATTGCGTGCCCGTCATGCCGTCAAAGAGAGCGGTTTTGCCCGACGACGGCAGTTTGGCCTCGTCCAGCGCCTTCTTGATCTCCTTCTCGGTGGCGCCGTCGAAGACCGGCGTCGCGAATTCGACGCCCATGGCCTTGGCAGCCCACCCGAGGTGGGTTTCGAGAATCTGGCCGACGTTCATACGCGAAGGCACGCCCAGCGGATTCAACACGATCTCAACCGGAGTTCCATCCGGCAAATACGGCATGTCTTCTTCCGGCAGGATGCGCGCGATGACGCCCTTGTTACCGTGGCGGCCGGCCATCTTGTCGCCGACCGAAAGCTTGCGCTTCATGGCGATGTAGACTTTGACCAGCTTGATGACGCCCGGAGGCAGTTCGTCGCCCTTGCGGAGCTTGGCGATCTTTTCGTCGGTGATCTTTTCGAGGACCGCGATCTGACGCGAGGTCATCTCTTCGATCTCGTCGATCTGTTCGTTGAGGCGCGGGTCTTTATTCGACAGACGCATGCGCTTCAGGTCGCGCGACTTCATGTTTTCGATCAGGTCGCGGGTGAGCTCCGTGTCTTTCGAGAGCAGGCGCTTGTTGGTCTTTTCGTCGTGCAGGTCGGCGAGGATCTTCTTGCCTTCGAGCAACGCGCCCAGACGCTTGGCGCGCTCGTCGTGCAGAATGCGCTTTTCGTCTTCGAGGTTGCGCTGCAGCCGCTGGATCTGCGACTCTTCGATGGCCTTCGACCGCTCGTCCTTTTCCTGGCCCTTGCGGGAGAAAATCTTGCAATCGACGATAGTGCCTTCGATGCCCGGCGGGCAGTAGAGCGACGCATCCTTCACGTCGCCGGCCTTTTCGCCGAAGATGGCGCGCAGCAGCTTCTCTTCGGGAGTGAGCTGCGTTTCGCCCTTGGGAGTCACTTTGCCGACCAGGATGTCGCCCGGCTTCACCGTCGCGCCGATGCGAATGACGCCGCTCTCATCCAGGTTGCGGAGGAAAGAATCGGCGATGTTGGGGATGTCGCGCGTGATTTCCTCGGGTCCAAGCTTGGTGTCGCGGGCTTCGATTTCGAACTCCTCGATGTGGATCGAGGTGTAGTAGTCTTCCTTGACCAGCTTTTCGCTGACCAGGATGGCGTCTTCGAAGTTGTATCCGCGCCACGGCATGAAGGCCACGAGGACGTTTCTGCCGAGAGCCAGTTCGCCCATATCGGTGCAGGGTCCATCGGCCAGAACCTGGCCTTTGACGACTCGCTGCCCCACCTTCACGATGGGCTTCTGGTTGATGCAGGTGTTCTGGTTCGAGCGCTTGAACTTGATGAGCTGGTAGATATCGGCGCCCACTTCACGGGAGAGCTGGCCCTCGTGGGCCGTGCCTTCCACGCGAACGATGATGCGCTCGGAGTCGACCGAATCGACCACGCCGGAGCGTTTGCAGAGCACCACTGCGCCCGAATCGCGCGCGGTGACGTGCTCCATGCCGGTGCCCACGTAGGGAGCGTCGGCGCGCAGCAGCGGCACTGCCTGGCGTTGCATGTTCGAACCCATGAGCGCGCGGTTGGCGTCATCGTTTTCGAGGAACGGAATGAGGCTGGCGGCGACGGAGACCAACTGCTTGGGGCTGACGTCGATGTATTGGATTTCATCGCGCGGCTTGAGCACGAAATCGCCAGCTTGGCGAGCGTTGCAAAGCTCGGGGATGATGCGGCCCTTTTCGTCGAGGCCGACGTTGGCCTGCGCGACGATGTACTTGTCTTCTTCCCACGCCGAGAGGTATTCGCAGTGGGCTTCGAATTCGGCCGCCTGCTTCTTGGCGCCGAGCTTGCGGTTGGCGCCCTCTGCATCGGTGCGAGAGGATATATCGCCGACCTTGTAATCGGTGTCGCCGGGATTCAGGACGCGGACTTCGTCCGCCACGATGCCCTTGGCCACTTTGCGGTACGGGCTTTCAATGAAGCCGTACTCGTTGATGCGCGCAAAGCAGGAGAGCGAGGAAATGAGACCGATGTTCGGGCCTTCCGGCGTCTCGATGGGGCAGATGCGGCCGTAGTGCGTGGGGTGCACGTCGCGGACTTCGAATCCGGCGCGCTCACGCGAAAGACCGCCTGGTCCGAGGGCCGAGAGACGCCGTTTGTGCGTGATCTCGGAGAGCGGATTGGTCTGATCCATGAACTGCGAAAGCTGGCTCGATCCGAAGAATTCGCGGATCGCCGCCATCACGGGCTTGGCGTTCACCAGGTCGTGCGGCATGGCCGTCGACATTTCCTGGTAGACCGACATCTTCTCTTTAATGGCGCGTTCCATGCGCACCAGACCGATGCGGAACTGATTTTCGAGCAGTTCGCCCACGGCGCGCACGCGGCGGTTGCCGAGGTGATCGATGTCATCCACGGCGCCGATGCCCTTGCGCAGCTTGAGCAGGTAGCGGATGGTGGCTTTGAAGTCTTCGCCATCGAGCGTGCGCTTGTCGAGCGAGGTGGCGTCGGCGCGCTCGTGCAGCTTGATGTTGAACTTCATGCGGCCCACGCGCGAGAAATCGTACTTGCGCGGGTCGAAGAACATGCCCTGGAAAAGCTGGGTGGCGGTATCGAGCGTCGGCGGATCGCCGGGACGCAGCTTGCGGTAGATTTCGATCAGCGCTTCGTTCTGCGCCTTGACCGCATCCTTGCGGATGGTGGCCGAGATCACCGAACCGACGTCGTCGCGCTCGGGAAAGAAGATTTCAAACGACTCGATGCCGGCCTCGAGGAGTTTCGAGAGCGCCACCGTGGTGAGCTCGCTGTTGGCGTCGATCAGCACTTCGCCGGTCGACATGTCGACCACGTCGGCGACGACGTACGCGCCTTCGAAATCGTTGGCTGCCACCTCGACGCGCTCGATCTTCGCCTTCTGGATTTCCTTGAACAGGCTCGAAGTGATCTTTTTGCCCTGCCCGACCACCGTTTCGCCGCTCTTGGCGTTGATGGCGTAGGAGAGCTTGAGGCCGGTGAGGCCCTCGTCGACATTCCACAGCAGCTTCTTGTCTTTGATGTTGATCTTGCTGACGCGATAGAAGGCGCGCAGAATCTGCTCGTCGGTTTTCAGGCCGAGAGCGCGCAGGAAGACCGAGCCGTAGAACTTGCGTTTACGGTCGATACGGACATAGAGGATGTTCTTGTTGTCGTATTCGAACTCAACCCAGCTTCCGCGATAGGGGATGATCTTGCCGAGGAAATAGCCCTGCGCCGGAACGCGCTCGAAGAACACGCCGGGCGAGCGGTGCAACTGGGAAACGATGACGCGCTCGGTGCCGTTGATGATGAACGTGCCGTTGTCGGTCATCAGCGGAATTTCGCCGAAGAAGACTTCCTGCTCTTTGATGTCGCGGACGCTCTTCTTTTGGGTTTCCGGGTCTTTCGAATAAACGGTGAGGCGGATAGTGACCTTGAGCGGCGCTGCATAAGTCATGCCGCGCTCCTGGCACTCCTGCATGTCGTATTTCAGCTGCAGGCCGACGGGGTCGCCGCACTTGTTGCAGAACGTGACCACGTTCTTGTTGAACGTGCCGCAGTGGTGGCAGAGAATATCGCCTGCGTGGAAGGGATCGGTGCGGATGGTAGAGCCGCAGCTGCGGCAGGTGGAGCGGAGGTGGTGCAGGCCTTTGAGGTTGCCGCACTTGCATTCCCAGTTGCCGATTGAGTAATCGACGAATTCCAGATCGCTTACGCCGCGGAAATCCGAAATGGGAAAGACCGAGTTGAAGACGGTCTGCAGACCAATGTCTTCGCGCTCGTTGGGCAGCAGGTCCATCTGCAGAAAACGCTCGTATGAGTTTTTCTGCACCTCGATGAGATTCGGAATCGGGATCGAGGCTTTGATTTTTGAAAAATCAACTCTTTCCGGGACAGCGCCGATATTTTGAGTATCCATTCCTTAATAACTCCTGACGGCCGGGACAGCCGATTGCGAGACGCTTAGTTCGGTAATGCCAACGGCGTTTCGGGAGCCGAGAACTCGCGAAGCGCCGAATGAAGACTATGGGGAAGGAAACGATCAGGTTCCAGTGCGATTCGAGCGAAAGAGAGCGATCGAGTAGGAGCGGTGACGTACGAATCCTGTGGGATTGCGGAGGCGTGAAAGCGCAGAGATCCCCTCTCTGCAGTTTCGCCTGAACTGCAATTAATATGCCAAGATTCGGGAATCACAGTCACCAATTGGGCGTCGAATCCAAAAATCCAAAGCCCAACTACTTACTCTACCAGGGGACTACCCCGGCGTCAAGCACCAAAAACTCGACGCAAAGCCACGAAGACGCCGGAAAGGGCGGCTCCGTGGCTTTGAATCAAAACGAACTTTACTTTACTTCGACGGTGGCGCCCGCGTCGACGAACTTCTTCTTGATGGTTTCGGCTTCGTCCTTGCTCACGCCTTCCTTGACGGGCTTGGGCGCGCCATCCACCAGGTCCTTTGCTTCCTTCAAGCCAAGGCTGGTGACTTCGCGTACCACCTTAATGACATTGATCTTGTTGGCGCCGGCCGCGGTGAGAACCACCGCGAACTCGGTCTTTTCCTCGGCAACCGGAGCCGCCGCTCCGCCGCCGCCAGCCGCTGCCGCGGCCGGGGCTGCCGCCGCCGCCGAAACGCCCAACTTTTCCTCGAGCAACTTGACGAGCTGAGAAGCCTCAAGCAAGGTCAAGCCCTGAATCTGTTCCGAAATTGCGTTGATGTCCGCCATGTCTCTCTTAACTCCTTAAATTCCCAAAGATCCTAAATTTTAGCCGTCCGTCTTCCGCGATCGGCTCAAACGAAGCCGAGCACGGAGGGCGGTTAGCCTTCCTTGAATTTGTTTTCCTTAACGCCCTGATCCACCACCACGGCCAGATTGCGCCCGACAGCGTTCATAGCCGTCACCAACCGCTGGGCCGGAGCTTGAATCAGGAAAAGCAGCTTGGCAAAAATCTCTTCCTTCGAGGGCAGCGTCGCCAGTTCATTGATCGCCTTGACGTCGATGGCCCGCCCTTCCACCATTCCCGCCTTGAAGGTAAAGGTTGGGTTGGCTTTGGCATACGCGGTGAGCGCTTTGGCCAGCGCCACCGGATCGCCCTGGGTGTAGGCGAGCGATGTCATGCCGCGCAGGTTCTTCAGAATCGGCTCGGCCGCCATGCCTTCGGACGCCTTTTCCGCGATGTTGTTCTTGATGACGCGATACTTGCCGCCGGCGCTGCGAACCACCTTGCGGAGCTCGAAATCCTGATCGACGCGCAGCTTCTCGTAGCCGGTGACGAAGAGGTTGCCGGTCTTTTCCAGGTCCTGACGCAAAGCGTCGAGATCTTTCTGCTTGTCTTCCTTCTTTTTCATGGATGCACCCGCGGGCGGCTAACTTGCCGTCTTTTCAATGAATGGAGTAGTGTCGATCGAGACGCCCGGGCTCATGGTGGAGCAGATCGTCGCGCTCCTCACGTACTTGCCCTTGGCTACGGTCGGCTTGGCTTTGATGACCGCCGATATGAGGCTGGCGGCATTTTCCACCAATTTGGCCGCATCGAAGCTGATCTTGCCAACCGGCGCGTGGATGATGCCGGTCTTGTCGACGCGGAATTCCACTTTACCGGCTTTGATTTCCTGGATGGCCTTGACCACATCCACCGTGACCGTACCCGTCTTCGGGTTGGGCATCAGGCCGCGCGGTCCGAGCACTTTACCAAGCTTACCGACCGAGCGCATCATGTCCGGGGTGGCGATGACGGCGTCGTAATCGGTCCAGCCCTCGGACTGAATCTTGTTGACCATGTCTTCGCCGCCGACGAAATCGGCGCCTGCTTCGGTGGCTTCACGCTGCTTGTCGCCGCTCGCGATCACCAATACTTTCTTAGACTTGCCGAGGCCGTTGGGCATGACGACAGTGCCGCGCACCATCTGATCGGCATGCTTGGGATCGACGCCGAGGCGCATGTGCACCTCGACTGTTTCATCAAACTTGGTGAACTTGATTTTCTTGAGAAGCGGAATGGCGTCCTGGAGTTGATACTCCTTGGTTTCTACCTGTTTCCGCGCAGATTCGTACTTTTTGCCTGGTTTATGAGCCATTTTTCCTCATTGGTGCAAGCGGCCTGCTTAAACACACAGACCTCCCACTGAGCTTGATTGGGACATCTGATAATGTAGCAGATCCGTAAAGGGGGATGCAAGCGTCACCCTTTGTCGGGCCCAGATACCAGCACTTCAACCTTCCGTTGAATAAATAGTCCCGATTCAATCACCCCAGAAACGAGTTTTATATCGCGTTCCAGCTCGGAATGGATCTCGGCAAAGTTCGCATCCAAAATGAAATTTCCATTTTCGGTGATGACCGGTCCGTCCTTCTTCAGGCCTAACCTCAACTCCAGCTTGATTGCGCCTAAAGCACGAAGCTTGCTTGTGACGAAGTTTATTGCGCCTGGAAATACCTCGACGGGAACCGGAAATTTCTCGCCGAGCTTCGCAACGAGCTTGGAGCGATCGACAAGAATGAACGTCCGAGGCGAGCTATCGATGAGCAGCTTCTCGTGAAACATCGCTCCGCCCCGGCCTTTTATAAGGTTCTCGTTGGGATCCACCTCGTCCGCGCCATCGAATGCCCAATCAGGCTTCGCTTCGATCAACGTAGTGGTCGGAATCCCGCGGGCCGCGCAAGCAAGTAGAACCTCAGCGGAAGTAGGGATGGCGGTACAGGAGATATTTTGCTGCTTGAGCTTGGCAGCGATCGCCTGGATGGCAAGGAAGGATGTCGAGCCCGAACCAAATCCGATGATGTCGCCGTCCTTGACCTTATCGGCTATGCGCTCAGCGACTTCGCGCTTCGCTTCCAGATGGCTGATTGGCCGAGCCCACGGAAGCGATTCGGCAATGTTTTGATCCCAACCCACAAAAGCTCTCCAAGATCAGGATTACACAGCCGGAGTCTGTACAATTGGATTTCCATGACCGAGCGCCTCTACTACACCGATTCCTATTTGCGCAGTTTTTCGGCTGAAATCGCGGGCGTCGCGGATGACGGGCGCACCGTTTACCTCGACCGCACGGCGTTTTATCCGACGTCGGGCGGACAGCCGTTCGACATCGGGGCGATTGCGGGGGTTGCGGTGGTGGAAGTGGCGGACGAAGAAGATCGCATCGCGCACAAACTGGCCGCGCCGCTAGAGGGCGGAACGGTGGAATGCGCGATCGATTGGGAACGGCGCTTCGATCACATGCAGCAGCACACGGGGCAGCATCTGCTCTCGGCGGTGTTCGAGGAGACGTTGCGGCTCAAGACAGTGAGTTTTCATCTGGGCGCGGAGAGCGCGACGATCGATCTCGAAGGCGGGAATCCGGACGCGGCGGCCATTCAGAAAGTGGAACGGCGAGCCAACGAGATCGTTTTCGAGAACCGGCCGGTCGCGATCAGCTTCGAGGATGCAGCAGCGGCGGCGGGGCTGCGCAAACCGTCGGAACGCGCAGGCGCGCTGCGCATCGTGTCGATCGAAGGGCTCGACCGCAGCGCTTGCGGCGGAACGCATGTGCGGGCGACCGGCGAGATCGGCGCGCTTACAATACGCAAGCTGGAAAAGATTCGCAATCAGACGCGCGTGGAGTTTCTGTGCGGCGGACGCGCTGTGCGGCGGGCGCGCGCCGATTACGAAGCCCTGTCGCGCGCGGCGCAGCTTTTCTCGTCGCCGCTGGACACCGTGCCGGCGATGCTGGCGGAATACCTGGAGACGACGCGCGCGGCCGAAAAATCGCGGCGTAAGCTGGAGCTCGATCTGGCGGGGTATCGCGGCAAGGAACTGTATCAGAGCACCGCGCCGGGCGCAGATGGAATGCGCCGCATCTCGCAGCGCGCGGCGACCGGGAATCTGGAGGATCTGCGGGCGGTCGCGCAAAACTTCACGGCGCAATCGAAAGCGGTGTTTGTGGCGGCTTTGAACGAGCCGCCATCGGTGCTGCTGGCGGTATCGGAAGACGCGGGGATCGACGCGGGAAAGATCTTGAAGGCGGCGTTGACGGAAGCGGGCGGGCGCGGCGGCGGGACGGCGCGGATGGCACAAGGCAGCGTCGCCGATGCCGCAAAGCTGGACAGTGTGCTGAAGTCGCTGCCATAAAAAAATGCGGCCGTGACGGATAGCAACGTCACGGCCGCGAAAGGTACAGCAAGACTTCCATTACCGGCGATTGCGGTTCTCGCGAGTCCGCGTCACGCGGCGATGACCGCGATTCCGGTTGCGATTGCGATTGTGGTGGCGAACCATCGCCACTTCCTTTTTGCCGTAAAATTCTTTCGCCGCGGCGGGCTGAGCAAACGCTCCAACCGCCGTCAACAGCAGGACCGCCAAACCGATTGTCTTTTTCATTTCCTTACCCTCCGACTGTATAGGCGTCACACTGAGCGCGGAACGCGTAAGAGTGTGTAAGACGTCAGCGAGGATACGTAAAGGTCAGGCGAGCTTCTCGATATCCAGCTCATCGCCGGCGACGGTTTGGGTCCCGCGGACGGAGCCCGCCGGAAGCTCGATGATGGAATGCGCACTCAGGCAGATGGACATGCGCCAGGGTTCGACTGAGTGACAGACCTTTCTTACTTTGTGGGCGCGATCGAGATAGACAAGGTCGATGGCGAACTTCATAAAGAAGGTATGGACGGATTCGCAGGGCACAATCCACAGACCTTCGCCTGGCGCGAGGCCGGTGTGCTTGAGCAGGCCGGTCCGGCGTTTGGCGCTGGTGTCGGCGAGATCGATGGCCGAACCGAGTTCCGTGTTGCGCGTGCGATTGCGGATGCGGTATTTCATGATCAGCCGTAGACGAAGTGCAGGAGTTTTTTCAGATCTTCCCAGGCCTCGCGCTTAGCGTCCTGATTGTAAGGGCGCAGCAGGTAGGAGGGATGGTAAGTCACCATCACCGGGAGATCGCGCCATTGAAACCAACGGCCGCGCATCTTGGTGACGCCTTCCTTGCGGCCGGTGAGCGCGCGGGCCGCGGTGCCGCCCAGGGCGCAGATGGCTTTCGGATGCAGAGTCTGGAGCTGGCGGTAGAGGAACTGGCCACAGATTTCCATCTCATCGGGCTCGGGCGTGCGATTTCCGGGCGGACGGCATTTGACCACGTTGCAGATGTAGACATCGTCGCGCTGGAGCGGGATGCCTTCCTTCTTGGAAGTGTTCTCGATCATCTGCGTGAGCAACTGGCCGGCGCGGCCGACAAAGGGGAAACCTTGCTCGTCTTCATCGGCGCCGGGGCCTTCGCCGACGAAGACCAGGGGGGCTTGCTCGCTGCCGACGCCGAAGACGATTTTGTTGCGGCCTTCATGGAGGCGGCAACGGCGGCAATCGCCGATGTCTTGGAGAATTTGGAGGAGGGTTTCGCCGGGCGGGGCGAGAGGGGGGAGGGATGGAGCGGCCTGGAGGACTGGGGGCGGAGGTTGAATCTTCTCGGCTTCGACCGGTGCGCAGGCCGGGAGGCCTGCGCCACTTGCGGCGTAGATGTCTTTGATGCCGAGGTCGCGGTAGTATTCCAGGCGGCGGCGGAGTTCGTCAGCGTTCATAGGAATGTAACGCGAGACGGAGTTTCAGAGCTTCATCGAAAATGCGGTCGGCCACTTCGCGCTTGGAGGCACGCGGCAGGGGAATGCTGTCGCCGCCGGCGAGGACCAGGGTCACTTCGTTGTGGTCGCTCTCGAAGGGTGAATTGGCGCCGCCTACGAGATTGGCGACGATCATGTCGCAGGCTTTGGTTTGGAGCTTGCGGCGCGCTTCGGCCTGCAAATTCTGAGTTTCGGCGGCGAAGCCGATGAGGAGACGGTCGCCTTTTTTGCGGCCGAGCTCGGCGAGGATATCGGGCGTGGGATCGAGTTCGAGCGAGACGCGGGCGGCGGTCTTCTTGATTTTCTGATCGGGCGGATTGGCCACGCGAAAATCGGCTACGGCGGCGGCTTTGACCACGATGGTGGCGGCATCCAGGTGCTCGAAGACGCGGTCGCGCATCTGGGCGGCAGTCTTCACGGGGACGACTTCGACGCCGCGGGGCGCCGGTATATTCACGGGGCCGGAGACGAGGACGACCTTGGCGCCGCGGGCGGCGGCGGCTTCAGCGAGGGCGTAGCCCATCTTGCCGCTGGAACGGTTGGAGAGGTAGCGAACAGGATCGATGGGTTCCTGGGTGGGACCGGCGGTGATGAGAATGGTTTCGCTGTCGAGATCGCGGCGCTTGCGGGTCTGAGACTCGACGACGGCGAGGATCTCGGCGGGATCGGCCAGGCGGCCGGGGCCGGTCATGCCGCAGGCGAGATAGCCGCTATCGGGCTCCACGATGTGGTGGCCGCGGCGGCGCAGCGTTTCGAGATTAGCCTGCGTGGCGGGGTGCTCCCACATGTTGACGTTCATGGCGGGGGCGATCACGACGGGGCCGGTGAATGCGAGATAGAGCGTGGTGAGAAAATCGCCGGCCAGACCGTGCGCTAGCTTGGCCAAGAGATCGGCGGTGGCGGGAGCGATGACCAAAACTTCGTGGGCTTGCGCCACGGCGATGTGCTCGATGGCGTCTTCGATGGCGAAGAGATTGGTGAGCGTCTTGCGGCCGGTGAGCGCAGCGAAGGTTAAGGGACGAATGAATTCTTCGGCGGCGTCCGTCAGAATCGCCTGAACATGGTGATCCTGCTGCATGAGCAGACGCGCCAACTCGGCGGCCTTGTATGCCGCGATACCCCCTCCGACTCCCAACAGGATTTTCATCGAGGGCAACGCGTTAGAGGACGGGTTCTTCCGGCTGCGGCTCTTCCGGCGCCAGGCCAGTCAAGCTGTACTTTACGAGACCGCGGCGCACCTCTTCCATCGAAATCACGGTCGGCTTCTTCGAAGCAGTCGGCAGAACCGGGCGAGCGCCGCCTTGCAACTGGCGGGCGCGCTTGGCGGCCACGATGATAAAGCGGTAGGTGCTCTGGTCGGGATCGTCGGGGATTGTGCAGTGCGCGTTGTTACGCGGGGCTTTGTCGGCCATTTTAGAAACCTCTTCCAACTTGAAATGTTTCCAGAATAGGTAGGATCTTATCTTCGATCCGCGTCCTTCTGGCGCGCTCGGCGCGAACGATTCCGCTTAACACCGAGACGGATTCCTCGAGATCGCTATTAATCAACACATAATCGTATGCGTCGTAATTGCGGATCTCTTCCGCCGCTTCCTTCAACCGCCGCTCGATTACTTCATCCCGATCTTCGCCCCGGGCGCGAAGCCTGTGCTCCAGGATCTGCTTGGAGGGGGCCAGAATAAAGACGGATACGGCCTCTGGAATCTTGCTTTTTAATTGTCGCGCACCTTGGACGTCAATGTCGAGTACCAGGTCTTTACCGGCGGCGCGGGCTTCCTCGAGAATTCCCCGGTGCGTACCGTAATAATTACCGAAAACCTGGGCCCATTCGAGGAATTCGTCACGCTCGACCATGGCTTCGAATTCGTCGCGGGTGACGAAGCGGTAGCTGTGACCGTCGAGTTCGGCGCCGCGGGGCGTGCGCGTGGTGTAGGAGACGGAGAACATTAGGTTCCGGACGTCCGACATGACGCGGTTGACGAGCGTGGATTTGCCCGAGCCGGAGGGGGCGGAGACGATGAAGACGGTGGTCATTCCAGGTTGAGGCTCTGCTCGCGGATTTTGTCGATTTCGGACTTGGCGGACAGGGCCAGGTCGGTCATGGTGATGCCGATGTCGCCGAGGCCGCCGGTTTTGGAGAGGACGGTGTTGGTCTCGCGGTTCATTTCCTGGAGCAGGAAATCGAGGCGCTTGCCTACTTCGCCGCCGGATTGGAGCATGGATTCCAGTTGATCGGCGTGCGTGCCGAGACGGACCAGCTCTTCGGCGATGTCGCTGCGGTCGGCCAGGATGGCGGCTTCCTGGGCGAGACGCTGAGGGTCGACGGCGGCGCCGTGGAGTAGATCGGCCAGTTTTTCGCGGAGACGCTTTTGGAAGGCGGAGACGGCGCCTTCGCGGATTTTGGACATGCGCTCCACCAGGGAGCGGATGGCTTCGCAGCGCTGGCGCAATTCGCGCACGGTGGCGGCGCCTTCGCGCTCGCGAAATTCGTTGAGGATGGCGAGGGCCTCGGAGGTGGCTTCGAAGACTTTGGCGGCAACGTCCTCAGGCAGATCTTGCGTCTCGGACGGGGCGCCGAGCATGCCGGGAACGCGAAGCATGGAATTGAGATCGGGCGCGCCGGAGAGACGGTACGTGTCGGCGGCCTCGCGGAAAGAACGGACGTAGGCGTCGAGCAACTCGCGGTTGAGCAGCGCCGGAGCCTGGCCGGCGGAGCGCGCGTACTGAAGATGAATCTGGACGTGGCCGCGCGACATGCCTTTTTTCAGGATGGAACGGATGTCGTTTTCGAGGGCGTCGAATTCGGCCGGCAGGTGGAAATGAAGATCGAGGCCGCGATGATTGACGCTTTTGAGGCTGAGGGAAATCTCGCCTTCCGCGGCGCTGCGCTTGACGCGGGCGAAGCCCGTCATGCTGCGAACGGTCACTCCGCCCCCTGCCCAGCGGTGACGAATTGCAGCTCGTGCAGGCGGCGGTAAATGCCATCGCGACGCATGAGCTCATCGTGCGTGCCGGTTTCGCGAATGCGGCCGCGGTCGAGCACGACGATTTTATGCGCCTGGCGAATGGTGGAAAGGCGATGGGCGATCACGATGACGGTACGCCCTTGCATCAAATTGGCCAATGCTTTTTGTACCAGCATTTCCGATTCCGAGTCCAGATGAGAAGTGGCTTCATCGAGGATTAAAATGGGCGCGTTCTTGAGCAGGGCGCGGGCGATGGCGATGCGCTGACGCTGCCCGCCGCTGAGGCGCAAGCCGCGGTCGCCAATGACGGTGTTGTAACCCTCGGGAAGGCGCTCGATGAATTCGTCGGCAAGCGCGTTGCGGGCGGCGGCCTGAATGTCCGCGAGCGGCGTGTTGGGGCGGCCGTAGGCGATGTTGTTGGTGACAGTGTCGTTGAAGAGAAACGTATCCTGGGCGACGATGCCGATTTGCGCGCGCAGCGAGGCGAGATCGATCTCGCGCAGGTCATGGCCATCGATGGAGACCGAGCCGCCGGTGACGTCGTAGAAACGCGCGGCGAGATTGGCGAGGGTGGTCTTCCCCGCCCCGCTGGGTCCGGCAAGCGCGACGACCTGGCCGGCTTTGACTTCGAGATCGAGGCCGGTCACCTGGAATCCGCGGGTGGCGCTGGGATAGTAGAACGAAACGTTGTCGAAGACGACGGCGCGATCGAATCCGGTCAGCTTGTGCGCGTTGGGTTTTTCGACGATCTCTTCGGTGTGATCGAGGTATTCGAAGACGCGCTGCGAAGCGCCGAGGGCCTGCTCGAAGATGTTGTGGATGCCGACCAGGCGCTTGATGGGCTGAAGCAGGAGCATCAAGGCGACGATGAAAGAAGCGAAATCGGCGGGGGTGAGCGCGTTGTGTTTGATCTGATCGCGCGCGTACCAAAGCAGGGCGACGATGACAAAGGCCGAGACGATTTCGATCAGCGGCGAGGAGAGAGCCTGCTGGGCGACATATTGCAGATTGACCTTGAGGAGCTTGCGCGAAGAATCGCGGAAGCGGCGCGATTCGTAAGCTTCGGCGCCAAAGGCCTTGACCACCATGTGGCCGCTGATGGTTTCCTGCAGGATCTGCGTGAGATCGGCCTGACGGTCCTGACTGCTGCGGCTGCTCCGCCGGATGCGATGGCCGATTTGCTGCACGGGCAGAATGACCAGCGGGATCACGATGAGACTGAAGAGGGCGAGCTGCCAATCCTTGCCGATGACGACGCACAAGAGGCCGAGGGCGGTGAACGACTGGCGAAGCAAGTCGGCGAGGATGTGGGAGAGCGCGACCTGGACCTTATCGGTGTCGTTCATGATGGACGACATCAGCTTGCCGAGGGACTGAGCTTCGAAGAATTGGGCGCCCTGCTTTTGAACCTTGTCGAAGACCGCGTTTTTGAGATTGGTGACGGCGGAGAAGCCGGCGAAGTTGACCAGGTAGTTGCCGAAATAATCGGCAAAGCCGTTGACGATGAAGACCGCGACGATGGCCGGCGCCATCATGGACCAGGCGTTGTGATGGCCGGCCGAGAAGAAATTATTGAGGACGAACGGGCCGACTTTGATGGGCTGATCGGGCGCGCCGGTATCGAGCACGAGGTAGAGCAGCGGCCCAACGAGGAGGGCGATGAAAGACGTGGCTGCCCCGGCGATCGCCATGAGAAAGACGGAACCGAGAAGGTGAGGCCAATAGCGCCGGCCGTAGGAGAGCAGGCGCGAAAGTTCGCTCATGCCGGCACCCGCAGGCGCGCGAGCGCGCTCAGCACTTCCTCAGTCTGCGGCTGGATGAGTACTTCCGAGTGGGTGCGCCATGGGCCCCAGATATCGGGATCGGAAGCGCCGAAGATGACGATCGACGGAATGCCGAAGGCGGCGGCCATGTGGGCGGGGCCGGAATCGTTGCCGACGAATAGAGAAGCCGAGGCGAGCAGCGATTTGAGTTCGGCTAGCGAGGCCACCTGGCGGCGGAATTCCTGGAAGGGCGAAAGGTCGTCGGCGGACGCGCCGATGAAGACGGGGTCGACCCCGGCGGCGCGCAGATGGTAGGCAACCGTGAGGAATCGGCATGCGGGCCAGGTTTTTTCGGGCGTGGCGGCGACGGCGTGAATGACGGCAATCGATCCGGGACGCATGGCCGGCGTGAACAGTTTGGCTTGCGGCACTTCACAGCGCGGGGCGCCGAGCCAGAACATGGCGGAGGCAAGATGTTCGGCGGTGTGCACCTTGCGTTCGACGCCCAAGATCTCTTGCGCGCGGGGAATGCGCAAATTGTAGACGAACTGCAGACGGTAGTGGCCAAACCCGGCTCGCAAACGGGCGCCGGAAGCCGCGGTGAGGCGCGCGCTGGCCGTTCCGCCATGAAGATTCAGGCAGAGATCGGGGCGGAAATGGCGCAGGGGCGCGAGTTTGGGCTCGAGCATCTCGGCGATATCGGGGTTTCCCTCGAAAACGGCGCGAAAACGGGGTTCGACCATTACCGCAAGTTGAAGATCTGGACGCGCGCGCTTGAGAACTTCCAGCGCGGGCGTGGTGAGAACGCAATCGCCAAGCGATCGCAACCGTAAAACGGCCACGCGTCCGCCGGGCGGCAATTGAGAAAGCAAACTCTGCACCTTACTCTTCGATTTTCGCCTCGTCGATCAGCATGACGGGGATGTCGTCGCGTACCGGGTAAACTCGATGGCACGAGACGCACTTCAAGCCGCTGCCATCGGACTTGAGCTCCACCGTAGCCTTGCACAGCGGGCACACCAGGATATCCAGCAGCTCTTTGCTAATTGCCATAGTCGATCTTCCAGTTTATCAGCGATACACGCGCCAAAAGATACGAGCTGCGGCGGCGGACAGATAAACGGCATGGCCGGGAAACCGGGTTCAGGCCGCGCTGGGCAGGGCGACGGGGCGCCGCGGGAGGGGATCGTTGCCGGTGAGGGCCTCAAAAACGCGGGCGCGACGGTCGCGAGCGCGGAAGATGGCGGCCTTCGAATAAACGAAATGGCCGTAGCGAGAGGCGGGCAGAAAATCGTCGCCGGGCGCGTAGGTTTCACCCTGCTGTTCGGCGTAACCGGTGAGCAGGACTGCCTGGTTCTCGGCTTCGGCATGCGCTTCCCTGCGTTTGGCCTGCAGGGCTTCGAGCCTGGCCATGGCCTTTTCGATGGAGCGGTGAATGCGCTGCTCATAGAGCGTGATGAGAGCGAGGCAGCGGGACTGTTCGACCCAGGTTTTGCCTTCGGCGAGGGCGTCATCGATCTGGGCATCGCCGGATTCGATTTCGCCGGAGTGCTGGTTGATGCCGGCGGCGAAGATGTTGTTTTCGATGGCGCGGGCACGCTTGAGACGCCATTGGTCCTCGCAAATCGACTGGACGAGATCGGTCTCGATGATGCCGACGGGGGAGAACTCGGCGTGATAGGCCTGGCAATGGAGCCGGAAGGCTTCGGACTCTTCGGGAGTGTGGACGTGGACCTTACCGGTGAGTCCGTGCTTGAAGGCATTGAAGCTGGCGCGGCGTTTGCCGGCGGAGGTACGAGGGCCGGTTTGGGCGTGAGAGGTAGTGAGTTGTTGGTCGGTCATGTCGGGTGGAAAATGCTCCTACTTATATGTTAGTGAGGGTGTTGGTAACTTTTGGAGGTGCTGGGGGCGGAAGCTATTGAGGGGCAAGGGGATGGGAAATTTTGAGAGGACGTGATTCCCCCACGGCCGGCGCTACGCTTCAGCCACAACGAGAGATGAAAAAGTGCTGCGCGCCCGGCGTAGATGAATTGATTCTGGCCGAGGGCGATTATTTTAAGTTGAAGGATTCGTGGCACTTATAAATCGAGTTTTTCGAAGGACTCACCCGCGGCCGGCGCTACACTTCAGCCACAACGAGGGATGAAAAAGCGCTGCGCGCCCGGCGTAGATGAATTGATTTCCGGCCGAGGGCGATTATTTTAAGTTGAAGGATTCGTGGCACTTATAAATCGAGTTTTTTCGAAGGACCGGTGATGGGGTAGTTTCCGATAACGCCGTTTCAGAACCGTTATCGGAAAGAACGCATCGCAGAACGCCGTGCTACCCGGCAGATCGGCCCGAAAGTGCCGCTACCTGCCCGCTCTGATGCATCGGAATCTCAATACTAGCGGCTTGTCGGGATATGCGTTGAAACCAAATCCAACATCATCGTCATCAGTGATTAATTGCTGGTCGGTCGAACTGATCAGTTTGCGACTATATCCGTCGCGGCAGTTCACGTAGACAACATCGCCTCCGGTCACCCAGTGCGGCGCATACTCGTCAACAGGCTCCAACACGTTGCGTGTTGCGAGTTCTCTGGTTTCTTTGGTGAGCGATTCGCCCGCTCGGACGCTGACATCGTACGCGCTCACCTCACGCACGACCGCCTTCGGCGCATCTGGGGTGTGGAGGGCAACTTCGCCGGTTGCGTCCAATGCCTGCACTGCTTGAATATCGAACACCAGCTCCGCACGCTGGTAGCCGGTGTGCCACTGTTTTAGATTGCCGCTCACAACGGCGTTCTTCCCAATCAATCGTTCGAGGCGAGAATGAATCTCCTTGGCATCGTCGGCTGCGAACGTCTGAATTTCGGTAACGTCATCGACTGCATCGCTAAAGTTGTCCGTTGGATCGGCGAGAGTGCATATTGGCCGTAGTGGCCGGAGAGCGATCCACCGCTGGTATCCGTTCTCATCCACACGTTCCAGCCTGCCCAAAATAGACACGAGCCTGCCGTATGGCAAGCAGTGTGACGATACCTGTCCCCAAACGAGGAACTGAGACGCGCACATTAATACCAAGGTTCGCATAGCGATTCGCCTCATCAAGCTAACGATAACGCAAACACCCGCCACGGGAGGAATCGGGTATTCGATCGCGGGGTACCTCGTCCGGCGACGGAACTCTAGTCGCTCTGTTTCGGAGTAGTTTCCGTGCGTCCGCTGCTTGCAGCCCAGGTATCGCTCCGTGGTTTCCACTGACACATGCCCCAGCAGGAATTGAATCTGCTCCAGTTCGCCACCCGCTGCATGACACAAGCGCGCACAGGTGCGCCGACAATCGTGGGGTGCCAGTTGCTGAATACCTGCTCGCTTTGCCGAGTCCTTCACGATATGGCAGACCACCTTTTCTGTAATCCCGTCTCCCCAGATCGCGCCCGAACGGTTCACACATCGGAACACCCGCCCGTCCCCAATCGCCGCGGCCTGCGTCCATTCGTCCAGCTTCGCTTTGACCCAACCGGGCACTGGGACGGCACGAATATGACGACCCTTGCCAATTAAGTCCACCACCGCCCAATGCTCCTCGCGCTGTTGGAGATCGCGAACTTGCAGTTTGGCCACCTCGGCTCGCCGGAGGCCGCAGCCGACCAGCATTGCTAAAACTGCTCGATCACGCTTGCCTTTCAGCGTCTGCTCGTCGGGGGCCCGCAATAACCGCCGGCACTCGTCCACGGTCAGCCAATTACCTAGCCGAACGCCGACCTTCTTGGGCCCTTTCACGCGCTGGATGCCAGCGGCTAGTTCCGGACTGAGCAATCCGCCCTCGGCCGCCTCGTAGGCCAGCCGCCGCACGGCAGCCAAGCGCACGTTGATGGTTGCCGGCGCGAGTAGTCGCGACTCCAATTCAGTCCGGTAGCACAAGACAACGTGCTTGCCGAAGGCCAAGCGCGGCTCGGAACAGTACCAAGCGATGAAATCTTCGATCGCGTACGCATAGGCTCGGGTGGAATCAGGTGATCCGAGACTATTGAGCACGGTGCGCTTTGCGAGGTCCAGATCGGGAAGTCGCAGGACTCTTTTCGGTGCAGTCTTCCATTTGCGGTTTATGGGCTCTGCCATGGGCGTTATCCTCCCCGTCAGAGTGCGCCCTCATGGAGGCCAGAGTGGAAGATTGCACCCAAGTCCGACTGTCGTCGGCCCGCTAAGCCCCATCGCTTTATGCTTGAATCGACCGCGCATCGGTCCCCATGGGGCAATCGTCGGTAACAGGCGCGCACCCCTTGGGCCGCCCAATGGACGGTAACGCCCCTTCACGACCGCTTATGGTTGCGCCACAACGGCTGCCGAACAGCATGTGAAATGGACTATTAAAGGGCGCGCACGATGGGACAGAAGGGTCACAATGAATGTAGGTAGTGGCTTCGGCGGACGCATGCCAAGGGTAGTGCGGGTCGAACACAGGGGACTGAAGTCAGGGTATATGAGATATTCAGCCGTCGTAATGGCACTCTCGGTAATAACGGTGATGGCGCCTCAATCGTCAGCCCAAACGCCCGCAAATATAGGGACACCACTGCTGGCGACGCAAGCCTCGCCAACTGGCCATGGGCTCAAGTTGGTCGTGGAAGGCGTCAGGAACACAAGAGGTTTCATCGGAGTGCTGGTGTTCAGTTCGCCAGCCGGCTGGCCGGAGGACGTTTCATCAGCGTTCACGTCGGAGGTCGTGCCGGCGCAGTCGCCTGAAACCGTACTGGAAGTTCACAACCTGCCTGCTGGCGAGTATGCCGTAGTCGTCCTGCACGATGAGAATTTGAATAAGAGGATGGACCGGAATTGGCTCGGCAAGCCGAAAGAACAATGGGGCATGTCGAACAACCCTCATTTCGCCCACTCCGCACCTTCATTCGGGAGCGCGCGCTTTCCGTTCGCCGGAGATGAACAACTGCATATTGCGTTGCGCTGATTCGGAGCCGGGGAACTAGGCCAAATTCTGAGGAACGCACGTTGCGCCGCCGGGTGGTCAGACTACAGGCGCGGAGAACACCCGCGCCCATCAACCCGCAGTCTACCTCCGCCGATTCAGGCTGATTTCGCCCGTAAGTTCGAGAATTGTTGCCGTTCTTCACCCAACCGGAAGTGGGCCACTGACGCGGGTTGGGCGAAAACCGGAGTTATCGGAAACTGGACCGGCGAGGTCGCCGGTGGACGATAACGCCGTTTACCGCTCGGGACTTTGGTATCAAGATCCCTCGTGCGGCTCGCGCCCCTGGGCGGTCATCTCCCGTAAATACTCTCTGAGGGTATACCTGGATTCAATTCGATGCGCATCACATCCGCCTGGAATTTTCCGGCGACACCGTGGATTTCTTCGAGGACCAGTTCGTAGTAGTCGGACCCACGCGCGAGAGAGATTCCATTCAAGACGTTCTGAGAATTGAATCCTTCAAGGCTCAGGTCTCTGAGTCGCTCCAGTACGAATGTGACAACCACGTGCTTCCGGCAGACATAATGACCTTTTTCATCCGTTTCGTTCGTCATCTGAAATGTGTGCACAGCGATGCGGGAATTCCCCGTTCGGTCAAGCGAAATAGAAATGACCTCGGCATCGTGGAACGAAGGAAAATAGCCGAACCAGGCGATCAGGTCTTCCAGTCCGGGCAACTGCAGTTCAGCAACTCGCTGTTCCGTCGTCAGAACGGCTGGTGACGGGACATCAACCGCCTCTGCGGCCGCCCTCAGCGCCTCAGGGATAGCCGCCCTCACACTAGGGCCATAGATGTTTTCAATTCTTTCCAAGCTCAGACCTTCGGCCAAGCAGGACAGGATGAACGATACTGAGAATCGAGTGCCGCGAACGGCAAGCTTGCCCTCCAGCAATCGCGGATCAGCAACGATCCACTGATAGTTCTTGTAGGGCTTTAACTCGCGGTCTTCCACAGCGTTCTCCTTGGTGACCTGCACGCCGAACTACGTTGGGCAAGGTGTTTGCCGCCCTTTGTGCCGGTTCGTGTTCATGACTGTAGCACCGGAACTCTATGATCGGCTCCGAAGGGGTTATGCCCGAAACGTGGCGTTATCGGAAACTTGCCCGTCCAAACTGGGCTTCCTCAGTGTACTTTCCGTTGACCCATTATCAGAAAGGCACTCTTTTGCCGTTAACACTTTCCCCTGCTGGATCGTCTCGCTGACTGGCTTATGCTCATTGACGAAAACACGAAAAGGAGCCGGGAAAACATGGCGATTCGATCTCACAAATGCATCTCGCGAACCGGCCTTGCGGTCTGCGTTTGCGCTTGCCTACTTATTCACGCCGACGCGATCGGGGCACAGAACAGTCGTCCGCAGACGAACGACGATCCGCACCAGGGCTGCCCGGTAACGAAAGCAGCCGACGCGTTCGTTCCGCCGTCGCCCTATAAGAACACTCCAAGCGCTGGCGGCTTCTTTTTCGGAACACCAAAGTTATGGACGCTGGTTCATCCGAACTCGTGGACAGGCCAGAAGCTAGTCTGGTGGAGTCCGGGCAACGACCGGAACACTGGTACACCGCCCGAACTAATAGTGAAGTTCAAGCGACTGGATGCGTCCGCTCCACCCAGGACGACCGACCATGCGAATTGGGCATTTATCAACGGCCAACCCCCGTTCATTACGACGGGAGTCAATTCGCCCCCCACCACAGGCTGCTGGGAGATCACCGGGCGTTTGGCAGGCGAAGAGGTGAAGTACATCGTCTGGTTGTGATCCTTCAGGAAGTTGCGGGGAGACATTAGCAGCGGAAACTTGCCCGCCCAAACTGGACCGCAATACGAATTAATGCCGTTCGAGGCCGGTGTCGATTCGGCCCATGATGTTCATGGCCGAGGGCGCGCTGAGTTATACCATGCCGGCGTTCCCACGGCGATTTCGCGGAAAAACGAGCCGATGCCTCTTGGAAAGGCTTGCCCCGTGCGGCGGCTGACGCGCCTCCAGGCTTCCCATACATTGGCCGTCATCAGACCAGCGAGCAAGTAGTAGACCACCCCGGTGATTTCGAAAACGGCGAAACTGACTACGGCGACGATCAACCCGTAGATAATCTGGTCGGGGTACTTGGCGGGCGAGGTCGGCGGATCAGTAAGGATGATGGCGGCGAAGTAGAGGGCGGCTTCGGCGTCAGGAGTGCGGAAGATTTCGGCGACGTCAAGAGGCTTTCCGATAAAAGAGCTGACGGTGAAGAGCGCGAAGTAAGCGCCGAGAAAGGTTAGCGCGAGCGGCATCTTGTTGACGCGATCGGTGATGAAAGCTCCGCCGGCGAGAAGCGCGAGCTTGGCGATACCGGGCATATCAGCCAATGCCCCCCACCAGCTTTGGCCGGTGTGGAAGGCGTAGAAGCTGACGATGATGGCAAGGGCGGCGGGGTTGAAGACGTTCGCGGTCTTGGAGCGAAAAACGTATTTGCTGACCACGGCGACAGACGCAGTGAAGGCGAGCACGTACCAAGGCTCCTGCGCGCGCAAAACCATAGTGACGATCATGGCGCTGAGGACGGCGCCCGAAGGGAATTCCCAGACCTTCTTGCGGATTCGGAGGATGACAAGGTCGATACCGCCGGCGGCGGCGATGGCCGCGGCAAGCCCGATGGCAACGTGACGCCAATCTTGGCCGGGCGCGGCGAGCGCGAGCAGCGCGGCGAGGATGAGGGTAAGTATGCCTTTGGGCGTGCCGAGGAACTTGAGCATTCTACGCCGCATCGCTGAGACCTCGGGTGTGAAAGCGTTGGAGTTCGGGTGTGAAGATTAAGCCTTCGACGCCCATGCGCTCGAGGAACGGAATGGCGATCTCAGGGCCCATGACAAAAGCCGCGGTCGCCAGCGCATCGGCGGCGATGGCGGCAGGCGCAATCACCGTAACGCTTGCGGCGGCTTGCGCCGAGGCGCCGGTGGCGGGATCGAGAATGTGATGACCTCCGGCCGACTGGCGCTCGTAATCGCCGGAGGTGCAGACGGCGCAATCGGTGACCCGGAAGGAGGCGATCAGCTCGCCATCGCGGCGGGGGTGACTGATGCCGACGCACCATGCTTGGGCTTCTTCATTGGCGCCGGACAGGTAGAGATCGCCGCCGGCATCGATGGCGAAATCGTGAAAGGGGGCGAGTTCGCGGGCGGCGAGATCGATGGCTAGGCCCTTGACGACAGAGGCGAGATCGAGCGTGAGCGGACGGCGGAGAAGGATAGTTCTGCGTTCGGGGTCGAGTTCGATGTCGCGCCAACTGGCGGCCGGCGCGGCATGTGCGGGGACGGATTCGCCGGTGATGTGGTGGCGATTGAAGCCGAGTTCGGCCATGCGCGCGCCTTGAGTGGGATCGAAAGCTCCGCCGCTCTCTTCGGCTACGATTAGGGCGAAGCGGACGGCCTCGAAGAGCAGCGGGCTGATCTGGATGGCTTCGCCGGGGCGGCTGCAAAGGCGCATCAGTTCGCTGGCGGGATCGAAGCGGGAGCAGCGGGCCTCGATTTCGTGGAACCAGCCAAAGGCGCTCTCAAAGGCTTCGGCAGGCGTCTCGGGAGACACTACGTGCAGGGTCACGAAAGTGTTCATCGCGACCTCGGTGCGGATGGGCAAAAGGCGTCTTCGCTCCCTTGGTTATTTGGCCTTGCCGAGCGCTGCGACTACTGCGCCGTAAAAGGCGTCAGCGCTTTGGGTGGCGCCGGAGACATAATCCACCTCTGGACTCTGCCGCTCAATGACCTGCGGTGGCAGGCGATCGATTACCGAGCAGGAGTAGCGCGTGCGGCACTGCGAGATGACGGCGGAGGCGATGCGGCCGTTTTCGATGACGACCTGAGCCTCGATATTGCCGTGACGGGAATAGCCCCAGCCGGTGTAAGCGCCATCCTTCCATTGAGCGGCGTGAACGGCGGGGGGAGCGGCGGGAATGGGGTCGGCTGGCTTGGGTAGAGGAGGCGTATCGGCCTGACGTTCGATGACGGGCGGCGGAGCAAAAACCGGTGCGGTGGGGGCAGGCGGCGCGGCGTCGGGCGGAGGGAGGATAGCAGCCGGCTCCAGAGCCTTCTCTGCCTTGGCGGGCGCGCCGGAATCGGGCGCGGCGATCCGGGTTGGCCTGTGCTTGCCTTCGGCGACGGGCGCGGGCCGCTTGCCAGTGGGTAGGGTAAAGGTCTCGATGCGGGGGTGCGAGACATCGTTGTGATCGAGTGTAACCTTGACGCCGGACAGCGGGAGAGTAGCGACGCGCCGGACGGCGAGCTGTTTGGCGAAGCGATCGGCGGCGGACTGGGTACGGGCGTATCCGGCGCCGTAAACGGCCATAACGGCGGCGCAACCGGCGCCGACGACGCCATTGGTGACTTTGCCCGAACGCCTGACGGTCCTGGCGGCAGACTCTCTTTCGAGCGTCTGAAATAGATCGCGGTATTTTGCCTGCTCGGGGTCCATCACTTATCCGCCTATTCTCGCAAAAACGCCAGGCGCTAGTGGCGCACCGCCGCCTCGACGATGGCCTTTGCCCAAGCACCGCAGGGCAAGAAAGCCGAAGAGGACACAGTGGAAAAAATGGTGCGCTCCCGGAGCATGTACATCGAGTTCTACACTGAAGGCGAGCGCTGAAGAGCGCGTTGTCATTCGCCTGAATGAGAAGGAGTGTATATTGAAGCGTCCGCTCGTTTGTCTTCTTGCTGCGCTGGTGCTCGATTCCCCAGTATCTGGGCAGAGCACCGCTTTTGAAGTGGTCTCGATCAAGCCAGCGCCTCAAAACAAAAAGGAACTGCAGCAGCACTTGGGTACGCAAATTGATCCGGCTATGGTTGATTTCGGGGGAGTCTCCCTCCTCATGTTGCTGATGCGAGCTTATGGGTTGTATTCCTTCCAGGTGGTAGGCGAGCCCGAATTGAACACCACACGATTTAACATTGTGGCCAAGCTGCCGACCGGGTCATCCACTGCCCAAGTACCGGAGATGCTAAAGACAATGCTGCGGGAGCGCTTCCGGCTTGAAGCACGCCAGGAGACACGGGAGCTCGGGGTCTACGCCCTCACCGCGCCGAAGGGCGTTCCGAAGATTCCCCACAAACCAGCCGGTGACGATCCCGCCCCTGGTCGCGGATTACCACCTGGCACCATGGCGCAGGCGGCGGATTTCATCAATCAGTACCAATACGTTCTCCGGCTCAGCCGACCAGTGGTGGATCAAACCGGTGTAGAGGCCGACCACATTGACCTAGCGTCGTTCGTGCAGCCGTTGCTGGATGCTGCGATCGCCGCACAGAAAGACGGCGCCGACCCCATGGCGGTGGAGAGCGCTGTTCTGGGCGCCGTCCAGAAACTCGGGTTGCGATTGGAGCCGCGCAAGGCTTCCATGACCGCGTTAGTCATCACTCATATCGAGCTGACACCAACGCCAGAGTAGTGGCCGGGCGGCCTTTTCGTGGTGCACCTGACTGGTCTCTCGAAGCGGCCTTCCGCAGTTGGGAATGATATGTGGCGATATCGGAAAGTAGCCGCCAGAATGCCCGCCGTTCGCGCCGTGGGGGTCAGATCACAAACCTGCTGTGGGCGCTGAAGACGGGCTCGACGCCAAAGAACCGAGCAATCCAGGGAAGAATGTTTCGCGCTATTCGCATGGCTTTGTTTCGCTCCACAATAGACGGCTGATGCGAGAGGTTCAGCAGGGATTTATTTTCTGGGCTGGCTTTCCACGCCGGGACGAGAACCTGTCATTTCCGATGACGCAGTTCACAGCCGTTATCGAAAAGAGTGCCGAGTGCCAAATTGGGCGGCAAGCGAGATCCGCGCGACTACTTCTTCTTGGCGGCTGCGGGCGCCGCGCCAGTGCCGGTCGCAGCGACCATAGCGAGGCTGTTGTACCAGTGAGGAAGAATCGTTAGCAGAGTTAGTAGATTGCCGACGAATGGTCGATAGTTTGATGATCAGCGACCGGCGCCGTTGGGCGCGAGGAACGAACGACGGTAGCGAACCTCCGCGCCAGGGTAGCGCCGGCGCGCCGCATCGGTTAGCGACACCTCAACCGAGCGTTCTTCGCCCGGCTGGATCCCCTCCGGCAGATAGAAGTAGAGCGCGTATCGTTCGCGGATGCGCGCGAGCGTTTGCTCGAACGCCGATGCTTGGTCCACCGCCATGCTGTCGCCTCCCGATTGATTCGCGATCTCGGATGTGCCGGCCGATTGCGTGCGCGGGCCCCTCCGATACGATCCAAACCTGCGAGAAATCATGTCATCGAAAATGTCTCGCGGCCGATCGTCGTCGAGTGACGGCGGACCCTGGTACGCAGGTCCGGTATGCAGAGCATCCGGTGCGATCAAGGCGCTCAGAACTGAATCCGCGCGCGTCAGCGCACGTAAAACCGCGGGTTCGTTCCGGTTACGCTCGGTCTGGTCGTCGGTAACAATCACAATTGCCCGGCGCGCATCGCGTCTCGCATTTTGCTCGACGTAAGAGGCCGTGTCCAGCAGCCCCCGCGTGATATCGGTGCCGCCTTCGAAAGTTTCGCGATCGAGCACTCTTTCGAGTTCCCTCTCGACGTCCGGGCGGCTCGGGCGAAATGGCATGGGCAAGCGCGTGAAGCGATCGAATACCGCCGTAGCGATCCGGTCCTGGTCCCCGAGGGCGCGCAGGGCCTCATGCGAAGCAGCGGCCACGCGCCGGAGGTGCGGTTCCATGCTATGGCTGACATCCAACAACAAGACGACGTCAACCGGCATCTTCTCGCTTTGGAAATTCCGGATCTCCTGCGGCTTTCCATCCACGCGCAAGATGAAATCCCGGACTGTGAGACCGCGAATGGGACGGTTACCGCCATCCACTACCTGGGCATCGACACGTCCCAAGGTGACGTCGCTACGAAAAGTAATGGGTGGGTCATCGGCTTGTGGGCTAGCGACAGCCGCGGCGGGGGCAGCCAACAGGCATAATGCGGTGATCGCCCGAAGGACGTACATGCGCTGCATGAAACACCTCTCTACTCGCCTACAGATTTGCCGGGTGGGCAAAAAGCTCTTTTCGCATGCGATGCGGCGGAGGAGGGCGCGGGGGTAAATTCCTTGTGGCGACCATGCCGGAATGTGATCCATTACGCAGCGTCGCCGGGCAAAAGTGCGAAGGCGTGCAAGGAGCAGCCTTTCGTCTCCCAGGGCAGCGTGCTCAGTTCAGCGCGGAGGCGTTCCTGTGCGTTTGCCGGCGCCGGAACCAAACGGCTCGGAAAGCTGCGGCCACAATTTCACTCGCGCCGGCGATAGGCGTCGTAGATTAAAAGTTTGGTATTCACTCCATCTTCCGGTTTGAAGTAGAATCTCGCGAAGCGGCGGCCGGCGCGGTCAGTCAGGACTTCGAAGGTCATCGCCTCGCGCCCAAGGTTGGTCGCGCCCAGAGCATATCTGGCCTCAATGGCGTATGGCGTGGCAACACCGGTCTCCTGGGAGCTGAAGTGGATCAAATCGACTCGATGAGGGAAGTGTCCTGCACAAACGGCATAGCGCGGGCCTGCATACTTGCAGTCCTGGTATTCGATCGGCTCGGCGGCCAGGATGAACTTCGGGGCGGAGTGTACGCCGGGGAAAGAGCCGTCCGGCTGCAAAGGAAAAGAGTACATTCCGGTGTGGTAATCGATCATTCGAATGCGGCGGCTCGCCACGTCGACAATCGTCGTGCCCAGGTGATCGTCGATGGAACCGACGATCTTATAGGAGAGATCCCCTGGATCGATGGTGAGGATTGAAGTTGATGTGGCCGCCGTCTTCTCGGCCAGGGGACACCAGATTCGCTGCGTGTGCGGATCATAGTCGATACCGCCGGGGTGAATCCGTTTAGGCCAGGCGGGGTCCGCTAACGGAACCGCTTTGACGAGTCGCGCCTGGTGAGCGCCGTCATCGAAGGTGAATTGAATCAGATGGCCTGACAGCGATCCTTCGATCGCCGTCAGGTAGAAAGAAGCTCCGACCTTCGCAATCCCTTGCGAATGATAAGTGTCAAAAGGCAGTTCGATATCGGCGAAATGCTTCCAATTCTCAAACGGCTCCAAATGCGCGAGCAGATCCGCGATCTCCCGGGCATCCGGCGCTGACTGTGGCTGGGCGGCTGTTGCGATTCCACAGATTGCGATTCCGCAGACACGCGCGAAGTTTAGAACATCCATTTCAATGCAAGTTGAACTTCGCGCTGATTGTCGGGAATCGTGCTGCTGATCCGCTGGCCACCGCGCGCGTTAGCAACTCCGCCGCTGGTGGCGAAGTTGGGGTGGTTCGCGAGATTGAACAACTCGGCACGGAATTGCAACGTGTGGCGCTCGGTCAGATGGAAGTTCTTAATCCCGCCGAAATCCAGGTTCACCAGGTCGGGTCCGCGTAGCGTGCCTGTGCCGGCGTTGCCGTATTGGCGGGCGCTCGTTTGTCCGGGGGCGAGCGGCGCGAGAACGAAGGCGGCCGGGTTAAACCAGCACTGCAAGGTCTGGTAACCGCCTGGACACCCGAGGGCCTGCTGGCCGGGAATGTTGAACGAGAAATCGTAGGGGTCGTGAATCAGGTCCGGACGCGGAGACGCGCTGCCGGTGTTAGTAAGGTCCGAACTGAGGGTGGGGGTGTAGGCAGATCCGCTCTGCGCGGTGAAAATACCGGTTATCTGCCACCCGCCCGACAGCATATCGAGAGCGCGCGGCGCGTGGCTCATGTAGCGGCGGCCTTTGCCGAAGGGGAGTTCATAAAGATAGCTACCAACCAGGCGATGGCGGATGTCGGGCTGAACAGGTCCCCTGTTTGCGTTGACATCGTAAATATTCTGGACATTACCACCCACCAAGCCGTCCGCTGTACCGAGATTCTTAGCGAAGGTGTAGTGGACGTCGATATTCAACCCGTTGGAGAACCGCTTGGTGACGCCGGTCTGCAACGCGTTATATCTCAGGTAGAACATCGACATATCCAGTGGGTAGATCGTGTTGAGATTCGGGAGTTGGCTGTAATATTTTCTGCCGAAATCGGTGCCGTTCTGGAAGTTAGTGTCGAGAATTTGCGTCGGCTGATTCAAATCGCCGACCTGATGATTCCAGAGACGGTCGCCGCGGGTTCCAACATAAGCCGCCTGCACGGCCAAGTCCCGGCCCAATTGACGTTGAATATTCACGTTGTACTCGAGGACCCGGGGTACGAGCCGCGTAGCGCCGGTTGCACGCACGTTGCCTGACGGGACATTGGGATCGGCGACGGCAATGGTGGCGGGAAAGCCGGCGTCGATGAATTGGCTTGTCTGCGGCAGATTTCGCGGGTTAAATGTAGCCGAGTAGATGCCAATATTGGGGGGATTCAGCCCCAGGTCATCGAAGGAGCTGCCATCGGTTCCGTAAAAGATCCCAAAGCCGGCGCGCACGATGGTCTTGTCATCGAAGGGGGCCCATGCCGCACCGATACGCGGCGCAAAGTCCGTCTTATCGAACTTGATGCCGGCGTAAGGCACCGCGTCCGGGCCCCAGGAGTTGACAACTTTCAATGTGTCGAGCTGGAAGTTACCGATCTTGCCATCAGGCGGAGACTGAACGGAATAACGGAGCCCGAGGTTGATGGTCAGTTTGTTGGTGAGGCGAATGTCATCCTGAAAGAAAGTTCCGAAGTCCCAGTAGCGCGTCGGCCATGGGCCGGGAGCCGTGTCCTGGTATTTTGTCGCGGCGATGCCGAGCAGCATGTCGGCGAGTGAGTTGCCGGCCTGCCCGGTGGCCAGGTTTCCGGTGTATTGTCCGCTGAAGCTCATCTCTCCCTGGGCTGCCTGGAGCTGGAAGAAGTTCAGGACCTGCCGGCGGAAATCGCCGCCGAATTTAATATGCTGCTTGCCGCGCGTCCAGGACACGGTGTCTGCAATCTGAAACAGGTTCTCGGCAATGCTTTCGGGAGAGAATTCAGTGTCCCCGATGCCCTGATAATTGGCCGGATGAATGCCTACGAACTGCGACGAGTCGTAATTCCGATTGCTATTGGGGATACCGAAAGCTTGCGACATATTCTGGCCCTGTCCCTGGCCGAGGCCAAGTACGTTGGGCTGGTAGTACCCGCCGTGCAAGTCGTTCAGCAAGGACGTGCCGAAGGTGTGGGTCCATCCGGCAGCCGCGTGTTGGTATTTGTTCTTGATGGGACCGGCATGGTTGTTGGCGGAGCCGCCGCGGTCGCCAAGTTCAGCCGGTTGGAAGACAGATACGTTGTCGAAAGAGTAGTGACCGAAAACCTGATCGCGGCTGGTCATGGCGTAGTCGACCCGGGTATCGAAGCTATTCTCACTGAGCGTGCGAATCGGGCTGATGACGTAGTTGCCGGTGAGGCCAGGCTGGTTCGGAAGCGGGTAATAGTTCAGCAACTTCTGGCCAATCGGGTCGATGCGGGAGGCAGGCACGACATAGGGATTGCCCGGATTGAGCAGTGCGCGGGCGCCGGTTACCGGATTGGTGCTGAGCGGGTCATATAACGGTACGCCGAGTTCAGAGAAATCGCCGTTGCGCATTTTTAGGGTCGGCACCGTGGATGAGTAGGTCTGACCTTTGTGGATCTGCGTGCTTTGATAGTCGCCGAACAAGAACAGGCGGTTCTTTTTCACCGGGCCGCCCAAAGAAAAGCCATCCTGATTCTGGCGCAAGGAAGCCTTGTGGACGTCAAAGAAGTTGCGGGCGTCGAGTGCGTCATTGCGGAAAAAACCGAACGCATCGCCATGAAGAACATTGCCTCCGCTCTTCAGAACGACGTTGATCGCCGATCCGCCGCGCCCGTATTCCGCGCTCATCGAGTTTTCCTCGATTCGAAATTCCTGAATCGCATCCGGCGGCGGCATAATGATCAGCCCGCCGTTGGAAAGCTGCGTGTTATCGACGCCGTCCAGCAGCCAATTGTTGTTGGCGGTGCGCAATCCATTCACCGAGAGCCGTTGTTCCGCGCGAGGGTTCTCGACGGTTCCCTGCCGCAGGTTGCCTCCTGACTGGCCGTCGTTGGCGCCAGCGCTGAGGTAGGCGAGTTGGACGAAGTCGCGCCCGTTGAGCGGCAGTTCCTGCACCCGTTTCTCACTCTCTACTGTGCCCAGGCTGCCGGATTGGGTGTCGACAAGCGGGGGCGCGGCGGTGACGTCAATTCGTGTCGTAGGTTCGCCAACACTCAGGGTCAGGTTCGCGGTAGCGAATTGTCCGACTTCCACCACGACGTTGCTTTGAACGGTCCGGGAGAACCCGGGATGCTCCGCGGCTACGGTGTACACGCCAACGCGCAGAAGCGGCACGGAATACCGGCCGCCTTCATCGGATCGGACTTCGGTTGTCTGGCCGGTCGCGGTATTGGCGACCTTGACCTGGGCTCCGGCAACGGAAGCGCCGCTCGCGTCGGTGACGAGGCCGACGATGCCGGATCGATCTACCTGCGCCATCGCCGGGAAGAGCATGGAGCTCGCGAGAAGTGAGAGGCACAGAATTTTCTGCAGATTTCGCTGGAATGTTTGCATGAGAGTTTTTATGAATGAAAAAACGATAAGCCGGTTATCGGGCGCCGGACTGGTAGTTGCGTTTCTTAAGTTGTTCGAATGCGAATTCGTCGTAAACCGAATCGATCTGTAATCCATCGACGCCGTAGTCGAGCATTTTCTGGATGTCTTCCTGCCCGCTCTTCACGGGATCGCTGGTCAGGGGATTGTAGTCTTGCGTGTTGACACTCGCGATGATAGTCATGCCGAGTGCGTGGAAGCCCTCGACTTCGCTCTTTGTAAGCTCGAGGGGACCGTTGAACACGAACCGGTACTTGGCCGGGTCCGGCAAATGAGGCCACATCAGTTTCGTGTAGAGCAAATCGGATCGCCAGGAAAGCAGGGCCTTGCCAAGAAAGTAGTCCGCGATTTTTTCCTGGTTGTTCACTGGAAACTGATCGATGATGATGAGCGCGCTTTCCAGCAGCCCGTGGCGCTGTAAGGTTTGTTCGAGCTGTTTGGCGTAGTACGCCAGAAAGCGGTCGCTGGTTCCCTTTAGATCAACCATCACCTTGATCCGGTTAGCGCAGCGGGCACAGAACTCATCGAAAGTGGGGATCGGCTCGTGGCTGCGGCTCAACGGAATCTTCTTGACTTCCTCGAGCGTCAGGTCGCTGATGTTGGCATCAACGCCGGTTTCGGATTTCATGTTATCGCTGTGAAAACTGACGAGGCGCGCATCTTTCGTCAGGCGGGCATCTACTTCGACGTGGGTGTAGCCACGCTGGATTGCCGCGTCCACGGCGCCGAAACTGTTCTCTGAATGCGTCTTGTCGACCACGCCGCCGCGGTGAGCAATCACCAGGATCTTTTTCTGTTGCGCCACGGCGTGGACAAGGCAGGAAAGCAAAAGTACGGCGCGGAGTAACCGCGAAAGCGCTGGTTTCATCAGTGGTCCGCTCCCCCCCGAGAGCAGCTTGAACAAAACTAGCAGCCAATAATTGCGAGGGCGTAACGGTTAGATGAAAATCCGGTTGCGGTATTCAAGCGGATCGTCTATCGCGCGAAAAGCTGCTGCGGGAGAGGCGCGGAATCACCGGACAGAATCGCGGGGGCCCATTCGAGAAAATTCGATGTGGCGGGGCTTCTCATCAATTCCAACTGGGCTTGCCGCAGCGCTTCGGCCCGGCCTTTGCCAGCGCTCAAATTGCGATAAAAGCCGTCCATCAATTTGCGTTCCGCGGCATCGTCCACCTTCCACAACGGCGCGACCAATGTCTTCACTCCCGCGACCGCCGCGGCTCGCCGCATGCCGAAAATTCCCTCGCCCGAAGAGGCGATACCGTCCGCCATCTGGCACTGGGAGAGCACGAGCATTTCGGCGCCCTGCAGATCGAGCGTCTGCAATTCGAGCGCCGTCAACATACCGTCCTGCGTAGAATCGCCGCCGCGGCCATAGGCTTCTTCGAGCACGATAGCGGAGAGGCTCATGACTCGCGTTGCAGGATCGAGCGCCGCGAGCCGGCATCCGGGACTTCCAGGGGTGGAGCCGCAATCCTCATTCCCGCGGACGATTCCGTGCCCGATGATGTGCAGCAGCGCGGGCCGATGGAGTTGTTTGATGCGCTGTTCCGTCGCCTCACCCTCGCCGAGTAACTGCGCTTTGTGAAGCCATCTCTGCACGTCCCTCGCTTCGGCTTCCGCGCCTTCGAGTCTTTCGAGACGGTCGGCGCGAAAGGCGCCAGCGGTCAGCGGCTTTGCCGCTGCAGCCGAGCCACCGCCCGGACTCACCGCGATGACCATCGACCTGGCGTCCGGATGGGAAGCGCTTTCGGGCGTTGCCAGATCGCGGCCGGCGGAAAGATAGCCGATGGCGAAGCGCTCAATCAGGAAATGTCCGCCCCCGTCGCGAAGGGCGCTGAAGGGGACGAGGTTGAGCATGCCATCGGGCGCGAGCCGCAAGCGATTCACGCTGGAAGGAATGCTCGCGAAGACCGGACGCAACTTCGACGAAAGCGTGCCGATGGCATCCCGCGCGGTTTGCGCGGCCGCATCGGCGCTTCGTTTTTCATGCCGCGTCAGAGCCACGCTCCAGTCATTGGCGGCGGCGAACAAATCCTGCACGGCCAGTTCGATCGGCGCCGCAGGTCCAAGATCGACCCAGCGCAGACCGTCGCCACCGAGCACAAACGCGCCATAGCGATGCTGGTATTCGACAAACTCAATGAGCCGTTCATTCGGCTCCAGGCGTGCGCGAATATCCTGCAATCGCGCGGGCCGCAGCGCGGAAGCAAATTGCGGAATGTCGCGGCTCAAATCGGCTTCGATCCCGTCGATGCGGCGGCGTAGAGCAGCCACGGCGTCGAGAGTTTGCCTCCCGCGCGCGTCCGTCCAGTTGGAGCGGAGATCGTGGAGCAGCTTCTCGTAGCGGCCTTCGAGATCCGTGCCCGGCAGGGTGCAATCGCCGGCCACGGCCGGCTTCAGATCGCGATAGCCGAGGGCCACGGTGAGGGAAGCCTCGCACTCCAGCATTGCTTCTCGCTGATCGAAGCGGCTGCGAACGGCTGCATCGCCATTAGCGCGCAGCGTTTGGCCCCAATCGTGGACAGCGTCCAGGACCCTGCCTTTGCGCCGCGTGACCGCTTCAAAGGCGAGCGTCCGCGCTTCCGGCGTTCGAGCCTTACTCTGAAATGCGATCAACCTTGGAATCGGATCGTCGAGACTCGCCACGACCGCTGCTTTGTTGCGCTCCGACCCGATGGTCAGCATGTCGGACAGAGCGCGATCGGAGATATCCAGACTGCGCCGATAAAGCGGTTCCGCGCTTACGTAGTCGCCGGCCTCTTCATAGACCGCGCCCAGGCGTTCCAGATATCCAGCCACATCGGGATGACTCGCGCCCAGCGACTCTGCGGCCACGGCGAGCGCATCGCGCAGGCTTCTTTCAGCCTCGGGATACTCGCGCGCGGATTGTTGGACCAGCCCGAGTTCGCTCAGCGTGGCCGCGTAAAGGGGGTGCTGGACGCCTAAGGCTTCGACAACAAGATCCGAGGCGCGATGGAGCGTTTCACGCGCGGCCACAAGGGCGCCGCGGCTGCGTTGCGCTTCCGCCAGGCCGAGAAGCGCGCTGGCGTAATCGAAGGCCGGCGGCTTGGGGTTTCGCGCATACAAATCGGCAGCTTCTTTGAATAGCTTCTCGCCCTCTTCGCGATTGCGTGCGTAAACCAGACGCGCCAGATTGCGCAGCGAGGCGCCGATGGTAAAGGCGTCCGGCGCATAAATCTCGCGCTTCAATTCGAGCGCCTTGCGATAATCGGCCTCGGCGGCGGTGACGTTGCCGACAGCCGCATAGAGCGCGGCACGATTATTCAAGAAAGCGGCGTAGGCCGGATGACGCTCGCCAAGCTGCTGCCGCAGCAGCCGGCCCGCGTCGTTGTAAAGCTTCTCCGCGGTGGAATAATGGCCCAGCTCGGCTTGTAAGTACGCGTAGGCGACCAGGCTCGCGGAGTACGCAGGATGATCGGGGCCAGGCTTGACGCGAAGCACGTTCAGGCCTTTTTCAAAAAGTTCTTCGGATTTCGCATACTTGCCCGCGCGTTGATACGTGCCGGCCAGATTAATGCACAAGGTACCGAACTCTTCGCTGAACTCCGGGGCCGGCTGCGACTCGTGAATCGCCCGAGCTTGCTCCATTCGCTCGATCGCCAGGCTGTAGTCGCCGAGAAGGGCGAGAATGCCGCCGAGCGTGTTCAAGCTTTCGGCAACGGCCAGGTGACGGGGCCCAAGCAGGCGCGTGCGAATCGCGACGGCCTGCTCAGCGAGCATGCGCGCTTCCGGGGCCAGGTTCGAGTCGCGGTCGAGGAGCGCCAGATCATTCGCGCTCTCGGCGTAATCGAGCGTGTCCTCGCCGATCTTCGTCTTGCGAATTTCAATCGCCTGGCGTAGCGAGGCTTCGCCCGACTTCAAGTCTCCGGAAGTGTATTGGAAAAAGCCCAGCCGGTCGAGACTGTGCGAGGTTTGCTTCGGATCGGCCGCGGACGCGACAGCGAGCTTGGCGATACGGATCGCGCCGGCGAGATCGCCCTCGACATAAGCGCGTTCCGCACGTGCATCGAGTGAAGACCAATCGGTTGGGTCTTGCGCAAAGCCTGCAAAAGCCAAAGCAAGCACGAGCAGGAACGTCACGATCATGGGCGATTTCCGACTCGCGCCAGATTGGTTTCGATCGCCCGCCGGGCATCCGGGGAAGGGTTCGCGCGGAGGGCCCGTTCATAGAGCGTCCGCGCGCCAGGCTTATCGCCGCGCAGGTCCGCGATGCCGCCGAGGTTGTTCAAATCGTAGTAATTCTCAGGCGGCGCCGGCCAACTCGCATTCGCTGCGCTCTGGGCGATTCGCCGCGCGCCCGGCTGATCGCCGCGCGAGGACAATACGTCGATCCGATCGAGCACGGCGCGGAGATAGAGGGCCGGCGGTACACGAATCTGATCGTTCACGCGAATTGCTATTCCCGCGGGCGCTGTGGCTCGCGCGCGCTCGCGAAAAATGGCGGTCAGATTGATCTCTCCGATCGGATTGCCGCCGCGAACCACTTGGACATCCGCGTTCTTCTCCAAACCGTCGAGCGATCCAAGATCGATGGTCACGATTCCGCCGGAGACATTCGTCACCGAACCCGTGGCTTTCGGCTCCCGGCTCTCCGGGTCAGCGCCGCGGAATCGTGGGCCGTCCTCCAGGCCGCGACCGAGAAACGCCGGAGCTCCGGACATGGCGACGGCGGACGAGGGCGGACGCCGGAATTGCTGGATCGCATACAAGGACAGTAGGACGGTCACCACCGCCGCGGCCGCAGCCGCGAAAAGGGCGATTCGGGGCCAGCCACTCTTCTTACACGCGCCTTTCCGCAGCGCGGTTCTTGCAACGGCGGTCCACGTCAGCTCGTCGAATAACTCTTCGTTATCCAGAGCTTTTTGGGCCAGTTCGCGGGATTCGGCGGGCGATAACTCGCCGCGTGCGAAGCGACTGAGTTTCTCTTCACTCACGCGCACCCCCCATACGTTTCCGAATTCTCCGGCCCAGCTCACGAATGCCGCGGCTAACCCAGGTGGCCACGGTGTTTTCGTTGACGCCGAGGCGGCGGGCGATTTCACCGTATTTCAGACCTTCCAGGCGCAACGTCAAGACGTCACGGTAATCACGATCGAGGGTGGCAAAGCATTCGGCTACGACTACCCGTGTCTCCCGCTCGACCAGGGCATCGAGGGCGCCCGGCGAGGCGTCAGCCGGGTCGGCGACCGGGAAGGCCGAAAGTTCGCGACGGAACCCCAGCCGGTCCCGTTCTTCACGAACCACGTTTTGCAACACTCCGTGCAGCCAGGCGAGCAGTTGATCGAGCGGCCAATCGGGCGGAGGTATCGCCCCGGGCGCCTCGCCGTCGAAGTAGTATTCGATTGCGGCTTGCGATTTGGCGTTTTCGAGCGAGCGCCGAAGCGCTTCCTGCGCGGCGCTTTCCGGATCGCGGGAACCGAGCCGTCGCGCTCTTGAGGCCAGCACGGATGCCAGACGCCGATAATCGCAGACTGGATCGCGGGCGCTCCGACCTCCAGCCGTGGGAATCATGCGACTTTGTCATTTTCCCTCAAGCTGTCACGCCACGCAAGGCGTGTTGCTTCGCCCACAACGGTTGGCGAAGCGCCTATTTGAACGTAGTCGAGGCGGCGATCGCTATTGCGCCGGATGCTATGCCAATATCGATGCCGCTAGGCGAGACAGGTACGGAGAAGTTATTTTGAAGCTGAGTAGAGCCGGCGCCCGCAGGCAGGGCCGACAGAATGTAAGCGGGCACCGTGAATTGTCCATCGGCCGCGGGCGCCCAGCAGTCAAAAGCGACCAGGCCTGCCGGATTGGCAGCGTTCGCAACCGTGGCGATGGATCCGCTGACAAGCACGAAACTGCCGGGATTGCCTCCAGTCCACGTCGCGGTGAAATCGTGGGTCCGGTCGATCGTGGCCGCGGCAGTGCGATTCGTCCAACTCATCAGCGGATTGGCAAACGCGATGGTCGAGGTGAAGGCGCCGACGTCCGCGCCTCCGCTTCCTTTAAATACGAACGTTCCGCCCGATGACGGGATGGCGCCCGAGGCGAGGGCGCCAGAAAACGCGCCCTTGATCCCAACCTGGTTTGTCATCGTGAGCGCGATTCCGCTCGGGCCGGTCAGACTGATGCTACCGGGATCGAGACCGGTGATGGCCCCGGCGCTGGGCGCGACCCCGTATTTCACGATGCACCCACCCGGCGACACCGAATTAACCGGGCCAAAGACCCCCGTGTATGACTCGAAGGCTGCATCCGTACCGGTGTTGACAATGTCCTTGGTAGTGGTGCTCTGAGTGATGGCGACCAATCCCGTGCGCAGAGTCTGTTGGCCGGGCGGGGAGATCTGGTTGCCGTAGAGACCATCTATCTGGTCATAACAGGCTCCGCCCCCGCCATTGATCGGTATGGTTACGAGGTTGCTCACCAAGCCGCCGGCCACCGCCGCGAGCGAGATCCAGCAACCGTTAGGCGCCGACGCCGGTATGGTCACATTAATCTGATTCACTCCCGGGAAGCCTGCCGAGCCTTGATAAAGGATCGTCGCCGGGACGCCGCCGATGTAAATCTGGAGCGGAGTTTTCACGGCATGAGGCGTGGTTGTGTAAGTGGCGTCGCTATCGGCCGGATCTGCTCCCAGGCCGGTGGTCCAGAGCACGATAGTCTGGCCGGGCGTGCCGGAGTTCGTGTATGTGAGCAGTTGGCCGCTAGTGGCATCGGTGGCCACTCCTGAATTCGTGTAGAACGTATCGATCCCGAACGCACTCGGCACAACCAGAATCGGTTCAGCGTTACTGGCGGCGCCATTATAGGTCACGGTAAGCGTTCCGGTTCCGGTAGGCGTCGCAGACGGGAGCACCGCCGCGATTTGGCCCGGACTGGTGTAATAGATGGCCGGATGAGTGGTGACGCCACCGACGGTGACCGAGATACTCGATCCATTCAGCGTGAGCGGGAGGCCAGCGGCGCTGGACTGCAACACGGGCAAGCCGGCGTCCGCCAGGCCAGATCCAACGATGGCGAAGATACTGCTCGGGGCGATGCCGGAGTTGGGAACACCGGCCGGGATAAAGCTCGAATTGTTGACAATCGCCGTGATGGCAGGAGCACCGGCGTTGCCCGACCCTGGCCCGGCGGCCACGCCGAAGGTGGTGAACTGGACGGTGATGGACGTCGCGGTGGTTGCCGTCACGATGACTTTCGCCCAATGCCCGCTATTGGTGTGGACTCCGATGACACTGCCGACGGCGAGGCTTTTCGGCGGGATCGTTGCGTTCGAATAGCCCGGAAGACCGGAGACCACGAGGATCGAGATGGTCTGGAATTGGGCGATCGGCCAGCTGTCATATATATGCAGCGCAGTTGCACTGCCCTGCGGCGTAAAGCCGCTAGCGGTCCACTGAATGTCGCCGCCTGACGTTCCGATGGCGCCGGTGTCCAGGTTTATGGTAGTTCCTGCCGTGAGAACGTTGGTTTGGTTGAGGTCTGCACGAACGGCCATCGGAAAGGCGAATGCCAGGCTGAGCATGGCCAGATGCAGTCGAAGCGGATGTTTCATTCATCAGTGAATGGCCTCTGCAGGCCGATTCTTTCAAGAAAAAGCATCAGACCGAAACTATCGGCGCTCAGGTTACGCGTGACGGTTTAGAAACGCGAACTAGTGAACGTAAGCCCATCCCGCTTCCTGCTTGCGAACGATCTCTGCAATTCCCGAATCTACTTGTCCGGCGAACGGGAAGAGATCCTCGGTCTTCACGTTCCTCATCTTCATCGCGTTCTGGCATGCCAACAACTTCACGCCGCTGTCCGACAATTGTTTGAGGGCCTGCTCTTGAGCGGTGTTGGTCTTGGTGAGCATGCTCAGTCCGGGTCCGTAGAAGACCACTTCCACCTGCGATCCGCCATCGGCGGCCAGAGACCTCATCGTATTGTTCACGTGCAGCACGAGCGAATTCCAAGAGGCTTCGGGTTCGCTCATCTGAAAGACCACGTGATGCTTCGGTCCGGCCGGCGTTTGCGATAGGGCGGCGTAGCCCAGAAGAAGAGCAAGCGCGGGGACAACAAGGAGGAGCTTTTTCATATGGGCTATTCTCCCACTCTGCCGTTTGGTTTGGACCGGCGGCTCGCGCGAATGCACGCCGGACAGGTGGGCGCGAGTCATCGGTAAACGCTGCGCGACAAGGCGGGACTGGGTCCGCAATTCACCCAAGACCTACCCTTGCGCGGCGACAGCGGTAGCTTTATTGGGCCGGATGGGAAACGCCTCTACTTCGTCGCGCCGTCGCCAAAAGTACACCGCCATCAGGATCGAAACCACCGTCAGCGCGGCGCCAAGCTCGGTGGCGACATACCAGGTCCTGGCGTTGAACACAGTCAGCGGATCAAAGAACCTCTGGATAAACGTGTTGTGAGCGGCGTGCAAAAAGACGCAGGGCCAAATACTCCCAGACTTCAGACGCATCCAGGTCCAGAGGAAGTTGATTGTGATGACCGTGATGGTGAAGAGCGGTAGGTAGTACCAGACCGGAGTCGGGCTGCGAAACGAACCGAGCAGGAGAATAGGGTAGTGCCAGAGGGCCCAAATGATCCCCGAAATCAGGGAAGTGGTAACGAAGCCGTGGCGCTTGGCAAGTTCGGGGACCAGGAATCCTCGCCAGCCAATTTCTTCGCCTAAGACGGTGGCAAAGTCCTTGATAACGGCGATGGTGGCCGTGAGGAAAAAATAGAATGTGATATTTGCCCACTGCGGAAGCGGGCCGAATCCAAAGTCCTTGGCGACCAGATCCACAAATACCTTGTTGTAGAACCCGCCGAGCCCGGTAGCCCAGACAAAGGCGTAGATGATGCCGGCGTATCCGAGAGGGATGAAGTAGCCCGCGACTTGATAACGCGTCTGGCCCCATCTCCAGCCGAGGGTGGACACGCTCCGGCCCAAGTATTTGCAGGCGAGCAGCGCGCCCATGGCCGGGCACCACATGAGGCAGCCGGTATAGTCCACCCACTGTCCGCCGCCAGTGCTAGATATCGCAATCAGGAAATAAAAGATAGAACTGAGGCACAGAGTGCAGAGCAAATACACAGGCACGGCTCGACGATCGTTCGCCGGAAGCATGGGGACTAGTGTATCGGAACCAGCCAGATAGCGGGAACGTTTATGCGTCTTTGGTAAGGACCACATGCATCGCGAGCTCGGTGGAGACGTGCTGCGTGCAGCGATACCCGAGTTCCGCCAGATCGATGCCGGCGAATAGATTCTCACCCGAGCCCATGAGGATGGGACGGAAGACGAGATGCAGTTCGTCGATGAGCCTGGCGCGAAGATATTGCTGAATGGTGGCGACGCCGCCGCCGATGCGCACGTCCTTATCTTTCGCCGCGTCCTTCGCACGTTGCAAGGCGGCATGGATTCCGTCCGTCACGAAGTGGAACGTAGTTCCGCCTTTCATGTCGATGGAGTTGCGTGGATGATGCGTCAACACGAACGTTGGCACATGATATGGCGGTTCCTCGCCCCACCATCCCTTCCAGGAGTCATCGAGCCAGGGACCGCGCACCGGGCCGAACATGTTGCGGCCGAGAATCCAGGCGCCGACGTTCTCCATGCCTCGCTGCGCCCAATCATTATCCACACCGGTCGAGCCGCCTTCGTGGCCGTGCATCTGATTCCACACGCGCGTGGAGAAAAACCACTCGAACAACTCGGGTCCGCGGGCGCCGAGAGGATTCTCGAGGCTTTGATTCGGGCCGGCCGCATAGCCATCGAGCGATACGGTCATAGAGTTGACGCGGACTTTTGGCATGGGATGCATCAAGTATAGGCGAAGCCCTTCGGTATAATGAGATTTAACGTGCATTTTAGGCTCTGGATCGCCGCAACCGCGCTATTTGCGCTTGTTCCCGCCGCTTCGGCGCTCGACCCGCACAAGAGCCTCACCCAGTACACACGGCGCGTTTGGACGCAACAGGATGGGCTGCCTCAGGATACGATCCGCGCCATTGCCCAGACGAGCGACGGCTACCTTTGGATTGGGACGGACGACGGGCTGGCGCGATTTGACGGCTACGAATTCACCCTCTTCAACAAGTCCAACGGCGACCTGCCGTCGAATTCGATCACGGCGCTGGCAGCGGCGCCAGATGGCTCTTTGTGGATCGGCACCAGCGACGGGTTGGCGCAATACGCCAACAAGCGGTTCCGGACCTATACGCGGCAGCAGGGGCTGACCGACAACACCATCGGCTCGCTGTTTTTCGACCGCCAAGGCGCCCTGTGGATCGTGGAGGGCGTGAACATGGCGCGCTTCGCGGGCGGAAAGTTCACGAACTTCGAACCAGGTCCGGCGTTTCCCGTGACTTCGTTTCGCGCCGTGGTGGAAGACCACGATGGCTCGCTTTGGGTGGCCGGCATCAACTCGCTGGGCAAACTGGTGGACGGAAAATTTGCGGTAGTGCTGGGCCCGTCGCAGTTGAACAACGAATTCGTCAGCGGGCTGGCCGTGGATACGGCCGGCAATCTTTGGGTGGGCGGCAGCCAAGGCCTGCTGGAGCGCTCGCCCGCGGGTGAAATCAAGCGTTACGCCGAGCGCGAAGGGCTGCCGGACCGGCTATTGCGCGCGATTCTGGCGGACCCGGACGGCTCGGTCTGGGCAGGAACGAACAGCGGACTGGCGCGCCTGGAAAACGGGCGCTTTGTGACGCCGCCGCCGGGCCCAGGCCAGGTACGCTGCCTGTTTGAAGACCGCGAAGGCGATCTGTGGGTGGGCTCGAACGACGGCCTGACGCAGTTCCGCGACGATGTATTCACGGTCTACGGGAAGAGCGAAGGCTATCCCAGCGATGAGCCGAACGTGGCGTTTCAAGACCGCCAGGGCGCGCTTTGGGTGGGCTTCCACGACGCCGGGTTGCTGCGGATCGCCAACGGCGCGCAGCAGCTATTCACCACGCGCAACGGTCTGGCCAGCAACGAGATTTTTTCCATCCGGGAAACACGCTCCGGCGATCTGTTGCTGGGTACGCGCGGAGGATTGCTGCGATTGCACGACGGCCGATTCATCCGATTCGTGCCGGAGGACCCGTACGCGCGCATCGCGGTGTTCGACGCTATCGAAGATTCCCACGGCCGCGTCTGGCTCGCCACCGGCGGCGGCCTCGGCGTGCTGGAAAACGGGCAGTATCGCATCATAATTCCGGCGGCGCCTCTACTCGACGGTTTGCTGGTTTCGGTGTGCGAGGGACGCGACGGCGCCATCTGGGCTGGAACCTACGGCCAGGGATTGTGGCGCGTGGATGGCGATTCGCACCGCGTCTACACCACCGCCGACGGCCTTTCGAGCGATCATATCCGGTCCCTCTATCAGGATCCGGACGGAACTCTGTGGGTGGCCACATTCGGCGGCGGGCTGAATGCCATTCGCGATGGACACATTCAGAGCTTCCAGGAGAAGGACGGCCTGCTGAGCGACAACATCGCGAAGATCGACGACGACGGTGAATCGTTGTGGCTTGCCACCACGCGCGGCATCTGCCGCATTGAGAAGCAGCAGTTGCACGATTTTGCGCAAGGCAAACGCAAGCGGCTGGAGCCGCTGACTTACGGCGTGGAAGACGGCCTGCGCAGCGCGCAATGCGCGCCGGCATACCCCGCCGGCGGCGGCGGCGGCCGGACGTCTGACGGACGCCTGTGGTTCACCACCAGCCGCGGGCTGGCCGTCTTCGACCCCAAAGCGCGCAAGCGCGTGCGCTTCACGCCGATGGTACACCTGGCCGACATGACCGCGGACGGCAAGGGAGTGGATTTGAACGCAGCCGCGCGCCTGGCGCCAGGCAGCGGACGCGTGCAGTTCCGCTATACGGCCATCCACCTCAGCGCGCCGGAATTGGTGCGGTATTCCTACAAACTGGATGGCGTCGACCCGGATTGGGCGCCGGCCGGTTCGCGCCGCGTGATCAATTACAACAGCTTGAGTCATGGCGAGTACCGCTTCCATGTGCGCGCCGAATTGCCGGGCGGCCCGGGAACCGAAGAGTCTTACGCATTTGTCGTCTTGCCGCAGTTTTACGAGACCACTTTGTTCCGCGTGTTCTGCGTGGCAATGCTGCTGGCAGCGTGTGGGGCGATGTATCGATCGCGGTTGCGGCAAATTCGCGCCCGTTTCGCCGCGGTGCTCGAAGAACGAGCACGGCTGGCGCGAGAGATTCACGATACGCTGGCGCAGGGCTTTGTGGGCATCTCATCGCAGCTCGACGCCGTCGCCATGTGCATGCCGGAAGAGCCGGCTCCCGCGCGCAAACATTTGGATATGGCGCGCCGCATGGCCCGGCACAGCCTGACGGAAGCGCGCCGCTCGGTGATGGATCTGCGCGCCTCAGTGCTGGAAGGCCAGGATCTCGCGGCCGCGCTGGAATCGGGCACGCGCTTGTGGACCGCGGGATCGGGCGTCGAGATCAACGTCGACGTCAGCGGGCCGCCCAGCCAGTTACCGCAGGAAATGGAGCAGCATCTGCTCCGCATCACGCAGGAAGCCGTCACCAACGTTTTGAAGCACGCCGGCGCCAGCAGAATCTGGATCAAGCTGCACAGCGAAGCGCGGCGTCTTTGCCTGCGCATTGTGGATAACGGCCGCGGCTTCGATCAATCGAGCGCGTTTTCCTCGATCGGCGGGCATTTCGGCCTGATCGGCATGCGCGAGCGCGCCGAACGCCTGGGCGGCGAACTCACCCTCGCCAGCCATCCGGGCGAAGGAACCCAAGTGGAGGTCACGGCTCCCCTGCCCTGAGACTATGTCGCAAATCCGAATCCTGGTAGCGGAAGATCATCTGGTTGCGCGCGTCGGCGTGACCACTATCGTCAATATGCAGCCCGATATGACCGTGGTCGCGGAAGCGTCCAACGGCCACCAGGCTGTCGAGTTGTACCGCAAGCATCAGCCCGACGTCATCCTGCTCGATTTGCGCATGCCGGGCATGGGCGGGGTGGAGGCCGCGCAGAAAATCCGCGCCGAATTTCCCAACGCCCGCATGATCGCCCTCACCACTTACGGCGGCGACGAAGATATCCGGCGCGCATTGGCAGCGGGGGTGCAAGCGTACCTCACCAAGGACGTGCTGCACGACGAGTTGCTCAAGGCGATCCACGCCGTCTACTCCGGACAGACTTACCTTCCGGCGGCGGTCGCGGCATCGCTTGCGGCGCAGATGCCACGTCCCGATCTGAGCGCGCGCGAGATTCAGGTGCTCGAACTGATCGTGCAGGGTCTGGCCAATAAGCAGATCGCTTACTCGCTCAGCATCGCCGAGCACACCGTGAAGAATCACGTGAAGAATATTTTGAGTAAGTTGGGCGTGCAGGACCGGACGCAGGCGGCGACGGCCGCGATCCAGCGCGGAATTATTCACTTGTAACTTCGGCGTCAGGCGGCCCGGATTCAACTTTCGAGCGTTTTTTGCGCTTGTTAGAGGGCGTTCCGGTGACTTTGAGTTATAACAACGCGGACTCAATCGAAGACGACGGTCTTGTTGCCGTAACAGAGAATCCGGTGTTCGAGGTGCCACATGACGGCGCGCGAAAGTACGGCTTTTTCGATGTCACGGCCTTTTTGGATCAAATCCTCTACCTGGTCGCGATGCGAGATTCGGACCACGTCCTGTTCGATGATGGGGCCGTCATCTAGCGTCGCCGTAACGTAGTGCGAGGTGGCGCCGATCAGCTTCACACCGCGGCGGAACGCGGCGTGATACGGCCGGGCGCCGATGAACGCCGGCAAAAACGAATGATGCACGTTGATGATCTGCTGCGGATACTCCTGCACAAAGGCCGGCGACAGGATCTGCATATACCGCGCCAACACAATGGCATCGATACCGTGGCCCGCTAGCAGGCGGCGCCGCTCCTCTTCCATTTCAGTTTTCGTTTCCGGCGTTACCGGAGCGTAACGGAACTCGATCCCATAGAATCGCGCTAACCCTTCCGCGTTCGGGTGATTGCTGACGATGAGCGGGATGGAGCAGTGAAACTCGCCCGCCTGCTGGCGATGCAGGAGATCCGCCAGGCAGTGCAAGTGCTGCGACACGAAGATGGCCACGCGCGGCGCCTCGGACATGACGTTGAGGCGCCATTGCATTTGCAAGTCGGCCGCGGTGCGCACGAATTCCGCGCGAAAGGCGTCGAGATCGAATTCTTCGAGCGACCATTCCACGCGCATGAAGAAAAGGCCGGCTTCGTGGTCCTGATGCTGATCGGCGTGCGTAATGTTGGCGCCGTGGCGGAACAGGAGGCTGGAAACGCCAGCCACGAGGCCCTTGCGGTCGGGACAATCGATGCGAAGAACCGCGGTGTTGGTCACCCTACTTCGAGTACTTCGTCCACTCGCCCGCGATATCGGCGGTCTTGGCATCGCCAGGATGCACGATCACGCGGTAGCGGAAGCGGAAGCTCTGGCCCGGCTGAAGCGTCTTCGAGCCGTCTTGCGATTTGTCGGGGATGAATCCGGCCAAGCCTAACGCGAAGGGATTCGCGGCAAACAGCCCGTAGGCGCGAACGTGCCAACGCACGGGGTGGCCGGGGTTCGCGGGGTTATCCAGGATGGCAACGCCCAGCTTTTCGCCGGCAATCTCGCCGGAATAATCACACCAGTTGGAGGTGTTGCCCCAGGCGGCTTTTTCACCGGCGCGGCCATCGGCGTCGAGAATGTGCCCCGTGCCCTTGTCTTCCTGCAACGCGGGGCGCAGGCGCATGCCGAACGTGCCGTCCTTGGCATCGCCGAACTTCGCCGTGACGATCGCCGTCAGGGTGATATCGAAATCAATGACGCGCAGGTTGGGTTGGTCGTAGAACGTCATGACGCGCGATTCCGTCAGGGTTGGCTTGCCGTCGTTACCGGTCCATTGGAAGGTGGCGGCGAGCGAGCCGCCGGCCTTGCCGCTCTTCACCTGGCCGACTTTGATCAAGCTGATCTTGCCGGGGTGGTTCCGGGCGGTGTACGAGTTCCAGTAATCGCTACCGTTGACGTTTTCGTGACCAAACCAGATGCCGCGCTGATGCGGATGATCGCCCTTGATGCCGGCCTCTTCATCCACCTTGAGCAGCGGCCACGCGCGCGAAATGTAGGTTCCGCTGGCGGCGCGAATGGGCCACAGCACCGGCTTCATCAAGTCCGCATTGACGAGATTCGGGTCGGCGCCGGGAAAGCTGGGGTCGGGCCCACTGATGTAGAAATCGCTGTACGGTTGCCCGTGGATCTCGATGGAAATCTTGTTTGCCCCGGGGGTGATTTTCACTTGGGCGAACGCGGCGCAGGCACAGACAAGGATGGCCGGCGCAATCCGGCGGCAATGCTTCATGACCTTACTTTGTCACAGAATCGGGCCGTATGCCAAACTAGCCTTATGCCGCGCAAGAGGCTGGCGTTGGCTGCGATTCTGGTGTTCGCGGCCATCGTGCTAGCCTACTCCAACCACTTCGAAAACGGGTTTCATTTCGACGATTTTCACACCGTCAGCAACAACCCCTACATCCGCAGCCTGCACAACGCGAAGCTGTTCTTCACCGACCCCGCAACGTTCAGCGTGCTCCCCGCCAACCGCACCTACCGGCCTCTGGTGACGCTCTCGCTGGCTTTCGATTATTGGCTCGGCGGAGGATTGAACCCCTTTTATTTCCATCTCGACGCGTTTATCTGGTTCCTGGCGCAGCTGGCTCTGATGTTCTTTCTTTTCCGGCACATCCTGCGCCTGGCGCTGGCCAGTCCATGGACGGATTGGGCGGGTCTTTTCGCCACAGCTCTCTACGGGCTGCATCCGGTGATGGCCGAAACGGTCAACTATGTCATTCAGCGCGGCGATCTTTATTCGACCATGCTGGTGATTCTCTCGCTCGCCATCTATGCGTTGCAGCCGCGCCTGCGCAAGTTCGGGATATATCTGGTTCCGCTGGCGCTGGCGCTGATCACCAAACAGCCCGCGGCGATTTTCCCGGCAATCCTCTTCGCGTACGCGTTGCTCTTCGAAAAGAAAGCCACCCCGCGCACTGCATTGCTGGCCTGCCTGCCATCGCTGGGCGTGGTGGCGGCGATGCTTTGGCTACAAACCAGAATGATGCCGGCCACTTTTTCGCCCGGCCTGATTTCCGCGCACGATTACATCGTTACGCAGCCCTGGGTGGCGCTGCATTATTTCCTGATGTTCTTCGCGCCGGTGGCGCTTACCGCCGACACCGATCAGACGGCGTTCACGACGATCTTCACTCCGGAAAGCATGCTCGGTTTGGTCTTTCTGGGCGCACTCGGATTTGTCGTCTGGCGGACGTCGAAGCGCCGGGAATGGCGGCCGGTTTCGTTTGGCCTGGCGTGGTTCGTGCTGGCGCTGATTCCGACTTCGGTGTATCGCCTGGCCGAACTCGAGAACGACCACCGCATGTTTTTTCCGTTCGCTGGGCTAGCGCTAGCGACGGGATGTTGCGGACTGCTGCTTCTCAAGAAGCGCGCGAGCGTGCCGGTACCACTCGCCGTGGCGTCGGCGGCGATTCTTATTCTCTGCGCTTCGGGCGTCTACCAACGCAATCGCGTTTGGCGCGACGAAGAGACGCTGTGGCACGACGTCACCCTCAAGAGTCCGCACAATGGGCGCGGATTGATGAATTACGGGCTAACCCAAATGAAGGTGGGCCGATACCAGGAGGCGCTCAGTTATTTCCAGCGTGCTCTGGAATTTACGCCGAACTATTTCATCCTGGAAATCAACCTCGGCATCGTGTATGGAGAGCTGCATCAAAACGCGGAAGCCAAGCAGCATTTCTCGCGCGCTCTTCTGCTGGCGCCCAACGACGAGCAACCGCCTTTTTACTATGGCCGCTGGCTGATGACGCTCGGCCTCGTGAACGACGCGATTCCGCAGTTCGTTGCCAGCGTGGCGCGCAACCGCGATTTCCTGGACCCGCGGTACGCGCTGATGCAGGCCTATGTGGACACCGGCAGGCCAGCCGAGGCGAAGAGCCTGGCCACGGACACCCTGCAAATATCCCCTGGCGACCCGGTGGCGCTACGTTATCTCAGCGGGCAAGCGGCAGCCGAAGCTCTTCCAGACCAAGTGGCGGTGGCGGAAGCCAACGTAGGCCAAGCGCCCAGCGCCAACAATTACCTGGAGCTCTCGCTGGCTTATCATCAGGCCAAGCGATACCGCGATTGCATCCGCGCGGCGCAGGAGGCGCTGCGGATCAAGCCCGATTTTCCCGAGGCCTACAACAACATAGCCGCGGCATATGAAGATTTACATGAATGGGAAGCCGCGATCGCGGCCGCCCGGGAAGCGGTGCGACTGCGGCCCGATTTTCAGTTGGCGAAGAACAACCTCGCCTACTCGGAAGAGCAGAAGAGGCTGTCGGAGAAAAAGTAAGCCGCTATCGAGAGCAGCAGACCTGGCTCGAGATCAATGAAGCCGGAGTGATTGGCGCCGCCGAGGCGAAGTAGTTCCTCTCGCCTAACTTGCGGTAGATGTCGCCGGCAATCCCAGCCGCGAGCGGCCCGATCGCCGGGCGCCCGCCCGTCAACAGAACCACCACAACCAGCTTGCGATTGCCCACTTCGTTGAACGATCCGAACCAGCCGAGGTGCGTGTGATCGTTGGTGCAGGTGCCGGTCTTGCCGGCGATCGCGCCATCTTCGCGCGCCCGGTGAGCCGTTCCGAATTCGACCGCGCCGCGCATGCCGGGCTCGATCTGCGGAACCAGCTTATCGATATCCAAATGCCGCTTCACCTGCGGAACGAAATTCTGCACTTCGGCCTGGCTGGTGGGATATTGCAGGTAATACAACGTGCCGCGATTGGCGATGGCGGACATCAAAGCCGCCAGTTGCAACGGCGTTTGCTGAATTTCTTCGCCGAAGCTGGTCAGCATCCCCACGCCACCGTTCTGCGGAGGCGCGGAAGGATAATGTCCGGGCTGTTCGCCCTCGATGTTCAGGCCGGCTTTTTCGCCGTAGCCGAAGAGATGCGCGTAATACGCAACCTTTTCAAATCCAAGTCTTTCACCGAGAGTTGCAAAGTAAAGATTGATGGAGTGCGCGAGCGCATACGTCATGTCCATCTTGTAGCCGCCCGCCAATTTCACCTTGTCGTCGGCATTGATGGCCTTCTCACTGAGCCCCGCCAGAGCCACTGAGATTTTCACCGTGGAGCAGGGCTGGAAGCCGCCAGAAAGCGCAGCTTTCTGATTGACCATGGTCAAGATGCGGCCGGTCGCGGGGTCCGCTACGACTACCGATCCGTTATAGTCGCCCAGCGCCTCGACAGCAGCGCGGCGAACGTCCAAATCTTCGCCATCTACGCGGTCGCCCTGTGTGGAATCGAAGTAGGTGGGCACGAGCCAAGGCCCGCCACGGATAACGGGCGCAGAAGACACACTGCGTGTAATTCCTGCCGCGGACCCGGTGGTTCGCAGCGAGGCGGTGGTGACGTGGACGGGAGTGGTCCGATGGGCAACAGCCCTTTGAACTAATGTGTTACGGCTGGTAGCCGGTTTTGCGGCAACGTGTGCCGCCGGCTTACGGCGAACAGTTTTGTGCGCAGCCGGAGTGGCCTTTGCCGTGCTTGTAGTAGTTGAGCCAGAAGTTTGGGCCAAGGCGGAAAATCCAAGAAGAGAAAACGCCGAAGCCAGACAAAAAAATTGCGGGATATACCGGAAACCTGAGGTCATTGGCAACCTATTCATTCAATTGCGCGAGAGAATACAAGCGGCTGGACCAGAAGCTGCAACAAGTTGCCAGCTAAGTAGTTTGACATCGACCGGAGCAGTCGACCCCTTCCAGTTACACAGCCCGCCTAGCGCTATTTTACCATCCTAATGTTCAGTTCGGCGCTTTTGTCACTGAGTTTAGTGATGGATTATCATTAATTCAGGTTCATTTTGTCGCTGGATCTCCTGCAAAATCAGGTAATAGCGTGCACACAGTGCCCCCGTTTGAGGGAGCATTGCGCGCATATCGCAGACGTGAAGCGCCGCGCGTACCGGGATTGGGAGTATTGGGGGAAACCCGTACCCAGCTTCGGCGACCCGGCGGCCCGGCTGCTTATCCTCGGCCTTGCCCCTGGGGCTCACGGGTCGAACCGTACCGGCCGCATGTTCACGGGAGACGAATCCGGTAACTGGCTCTACCGGGTGCTCCACAGCGCGGGTTTCGCGTCGCAGCCAACCAGCGTCTCACGGGACGATGGGCTAGTGCTGCGCGACGCCTATATCACCGCCGCGGCCCGTTGCGCACCGCCGGACAATAAGCCAACCCCTGGCGAATTAGCCAATTGCCGACATTTTCTGGAACGGGAACTTGAACTGCTGCCGAACCTGACGGTCGTGGTCGCCTTGGGGAAAATCGGGTTCGACGCCTACCTGGGGATTCTGAAATCGAGGGGCATCATCCGGACGCGCGCCGCTTTCGCATTTGGACACGACCGAGCCTTTGAGATCGCAGCGGGACAACCGGTGCTCCTGGCGAGCTACCATCCGAGCCAGCAGAACACGTCCACCGGCAAGCTCACGGAAAAAATGTTGCTGGATGTGTTCCGGCACGCGAGGGAAATAATCGCTAGCGAATGATCTTCCCGGCTGGAAAGCGCACGAACCGGATCTTCACCCGTTTCCAGGTATAGGTAATCAGCAGATCCCCATTGCGCGCTTGCACCAGCGCCGGGTAGGAATACTCGCCGGGGTCGGTCTCGAGGTCGTAAAAATTGCGCCACGATTCGCCATCGGCGCTCACCGCCAAGTTCAACGGCGTGCGGCCCGACGTCGTGTTGTTGTAAACCATCACCAGGCGGCCGTCGTGCAGACGGACCACGTCTATCCCCGAATTCGGATTCGGCAACTCCGTCGTCCGCACGGGACCCCACGTCAGGCCATTGTCCGTGGAATCCGCCCGGCAGATGCGCCCAATGTCGCTTGTGGAGCGCGCGTACAAGCGGATGTGGCCGCCGCCCATATCCACCAGGGAGGGCTGAATAATTCCGTGGGCTTCGCCTTTCGCCGCGGCGCGGGAAGCCAGCGAAAGCGGCGCCGCGATCGGCCCGAGGCGCGTCCAGGTTTTTCCGTGATCGGTGCTGCGCTCGATCCAGCACGCCCACGATTCGTAGCTCTCGACGGACGTTCCGCTCAGGATGGTCCCGTCTTTCAACACCAGAGGCTTGGCGCGAATCGGGCCGTAGAGCCCGGCAGGCAGATGTTCCGGAGCGCTCCAGGTGGCCCCTTCGTCGCGGCTGAACTCGCGCGCCGCCGACCAAACTCCTGGCGAGGTTCCGAACTTGTAATAGAACCACAGCAGGCCATCGCCGGAATGGAACAGGACCGGATTGTAGGCCGCCGCATCTTCACGCGCCGCTTCGCGCGGATCGCTCCAACCGGCCGATGTCCGCCGCGACATCCAGATTGCCACGTCGGCTGCGCCTTCTTTGGTGCCGCCGAACCACGCCGCCATCAAATCGCCGTTGGCTAACTCGACGACGGTCGAAGCGTGACACGAAGGGGTCGGCATCTTATCGGAGATGAATTCGGCGACTTGCGCGTGCGTGATGCGGACCGTCAACGCGAACGCCATGCACGCCCATCTACTTGCCATGACCATAAATTATGCATCCGCCGTGGCATCGGCGCCGCGTACATGTTAAAAATGCCCCCAGCGGTTCGACCGCGCTTGCGCTGCATTACACTAGACCCCATGACCGAAGACCAAGCTAAAACAATTGCCGATTTCACGTTGACGCAAATCGAAGACGAACTGGCCGCGACCCGCCGCGTAATCGCCGCGGTTCCTGCCGACCAAAGTTCGTATAAGCCAAGCGAGAAGTGCATGAGCGCGCTCGACCTCGCGGCCCATATTGTCGCCGGGGAAAGCTTTTTCCTCCGCGGCGTCATCAATGGCGCTTTCGAATGGAAGCAGCCTGAATTCAAGACCCCGGCCGAAGCCGTGGCCGCTTTGGACAGCGAAATCCCCGGCTTGATCGCGCAGGCGCGCGCGCTGCCCGCGAGCCAACTTCTGGCTCCCATCTCATTGGGACCGTGGAACGACCCGGCCGTGAAATACCTGTCCTTCGACCTCAAGCACGGTATACACCATCGCGGCCAACTCTCGGCGTATCTTCGCCCCATGGGCGCGAAAGTCCCCTCGATTTACGGACCGAGCGGCGATACCGAGCCACAGGCCGCAACGAGCTAGAGCCAACGATCCGGCGGCCCCCATCCATGAAGTTTCTGGCGCTCGCGACGCTGGCGGCGATTCCGCTTTTCGCGGCGGATCGCGCGGCCTTCGAGTACGACAAGAGCGAACCGTTCGACGCGCACGAGCATGAAGTGGCCGTCCGCAATCACATCCGCGTCGCCGTGTTGAATTTTGCCGTTAGTGCAACTGCACGCGCCGATGGCTTTCTGGTAACTCCGCCAAGAACGAAAGCCAAGACTGCCGCCATCGTTTGGATCCACTCCAGCGGCGCCTACGAACAATTGCCCGATGCCATGTTGATGGCGCAGGCCGGCGCGGTTTCGCTGTTGATCAATCCCATCGGGCCCAATTGGGGCGGCCCACCGAACACGTGGCCCGATTCGATGGCGCAGGCGGTGATCAGCATCCGGCGCGGAGTCGACCTTCTGCTGCAACGGGACGATGTCGACCCGCAACGCCTCGCATTCGCCGGCCACAGCTATGGCGCCATGATCGGCGTTGACGCCGTAGCATCCGACAAGCGCTTTCGGGCGGCAGTCTTCGAAGTCGGATTGCCCGGCATGAGCGTACATATCCGGACGGCGCAAATTCCATTCGCCACCGATCTCCGGAAGCTTCTGGGACCGCAACTCTACGCAGCTCTCAGCCAAATCGAGCCGCTGGATGCAATCCATTATGTTGGCGCGCTGGCTCCCACAGCGCTGCTCTTTCAATCGGCGCACCTGGACCCGGGCGTGCCCGATTCGCAGGCTCAGACTTTCTTTGACGCCGCCAGCGAGCCGAAGGCGCTGAAGTGGTACGACACCGCGCACGACGTGCTGGACATCGCAGCGATTAGCGATCGAGCGCGCTTTCTGACGTCACGCCTGAGGCTGAAACCGATTGATCCGATTCTCAAGTCGAAGATCGGCGGGCGTTAGAAGAGAGCGGCGGCCGAAGCTTTCGAAGGGCCGCGATCGCTAAGAGCGCCGAGCCCATTAATATGTAGCCTGCCGGTTCGGGAGACGACGACAGAGTCATGCTGAAGGTCCCAGCAGGGACCTCCGAAACGATTGTGCCGCCGGCAAAAACAGCCTCGACGGCAGTGTCCGACAGGCGGAAAACCGTCCCATCCGGAGGGGTGGGACTGCCGGGCGAAAACCGCTCCGTGGGCGCGAAAAATGCGTCGAAAACAGTCAGGCTCTCCCCCGGCGCTATATCGACCGGAGCGCTTGGAACCGATCCCAGGTAATATCTGTTGGGAGCCTGAGTTCCATCCGGAAACAACAGTTCAAAACTAAGAAAAGGATCTTCGACAAAGATAATGTCTTCCGTCGACGGGCACTCCAAAAGCGCCAGATGGTGAGACAAGACCGGCAGGTTGCGCGAATGTGGCAGTGAACGCCAGATCAGCCTTTAATCCCGTCACGAAAAACAGAAAAAACAACAACGCGTTGCGGATCTGTCTCACGAAGCCCCCTCAGGTGAATCCCAAACAAGACGGTTGGATTTGGATATGGTTTCAGCGGTAGCGGTAGCCGGGGCCAAACCATTCAGCACCCGAATACGATCAGAACGTAAGAGGATTGTACGTCAAAAATGAAACTTGACCTGCGTGTTCAGAGACTGTTCCGGAAGCGAAAGGGCTTTTCGTCACTCAGTTAATTCCGACGGTAATTTCCCCGACCAATCTCCTCGACCAACGTCTTGACCAGTGCGGCGGCGGGCAGGCTGCGTGCGCGGGCAACTCCCGTTCCAGCCCACAGCGAGAGGAATCCGCTGTCGCCGCGCCGGGCAGCCGCGGTTCGCATGGCACGCGTCAGGGTGTTCTGCAGCGGGAACGGCAGAATGATATCGCCGCGGCCTTCCAACTTAGCGATGAATTCGTTAGTGAGTCCACGCGCCGGCCGCCCGGAGAACGCGCGAGTCAGTACGGTGGTGTCTCCGGTTGCGGCGAGTACGGCGCGCTTGTAGGTGTCGGCGGCGCCCGATTCCGGGCATGCCAGAAACGCAGTTCCCAGCGTTGCGGCGGACGCGCCGTGCCGCAGAGCGGCGGCGATGTCACAGCCATCCATCATGCCGCCGGCGGCAATCACAGGCGTGGAGACCGCGGCGCGAATCGCGTCGACCAGCTCCAGCGTGGGGATCAATGAGGATTCAAACGAGCCGAGAAACGTTCCCCGGTGCGCGCCGGCTTCGGTGCCCTGGGCGATAATCGCGTCGACGCCCGCCGCTGCGAGCGCGCGCGCTTCTTCGGCTGTGGTCGCGGTTCCGATGACTAGGATTCCGCGTGCACGCAACCGGGCCATCGCATCCGGATCGGGAATTCCAAACGTGAAGCTGAAAACCGGCGGCGCGGCATCGAGAACGGATTCGAGTTGCGCCGGGAACGGATCGGGCGTCATTGGCGGCGCGACCGGAGGCGCCAAACCCATCGCTCGATGGATCTCTGCCATCAATTCCAACATGGGCGCCGGATCGGGAAAAGATGAAGTCTCATACCCGCCCGCGAAAAGATTCACCTGGAATGGCTGGCTGGTGAGCGAGCGGATGCGCCGGATGGCTTCGGTGATTTGTTCGGGAGTCAGGTACCCCGCGCCCAACGAACCCAGGCCGCCGGCATTCGAAACGGCGGCGACGAGTTCCGGTGTGGATGGTCCTCCGGCCATGGGACCTTGAATGATTGGATGTTCGATGCCTACCTGAGTTAAGAATTTGTCACTGCTCATGATCCACAAACAAAAATAACAGCCGGGAATCCCGGTCTTCAAAGCCGGTAGGTAGAAAATCCTCAAGTGTGTCTATTTCCACGCGTTTACGCTCCTTTCGGCCTGCCTTTCCCCTCCCACCCGGTTTACAGGGGCACCACTCAGTCCCCCAAATCCCCCAATACTGAGGCTTTTGACGCCATTCGATGGATATCCATTCCTATCAATCGGTTAAACACGACAAGATAGCCTCGAAAAGGTATAATTACGCCATGAGCACGCAGCCTGTTGAACCGAAGCCGGCAGTAAATCCGAATCTCGTCCAGATTGGCTCGGCCATCGAAGACGTCATCCAGCAGCGCCTCGCCGAAGAACGCGCCAGGCTGGAACAGGAAGCGGGCGTCCAGAAGCGCGAAGTTCATCACTTCAAACGCCCTCAAGAGAAGCCCTTCACGCGCGAACAACGCGTCAACACCACGCTGCTTTTCGGCGGTTTGACGTGGAAGCACGAGAAGCTCGTGCACGGGGCGCTCGAAGGACTCGGGCTATCGCGCCGAAGCGGTGCCGACCCCCAACGTCAAAGCGTTCCAGACCGGCAAGGAATACGGCAACAACGGCCAGTGCAACCCGACCTATTTCACTGTCGGCAACCTGGTGCAGTACCTGCAGAATCTCGAAGAGCAAGGGCTCTCGAAGCAGGAGATCATCGACCGCTACGTCTTCTTCACCGCGGGCGCTTGCGGCCCGTGCCGCTTCGGCATGTATGAGGCGGAATATCGCCTGGCGCTGCGCAACGCCGGGTTCGACGGCTTCCGCGTGCTGCTGTTCCAGCAGTCCGGCGGCTTGTAGCCAATCCGACGCCGAAGCCGGCCTGGAGATGAACCTGGACTTCTTCCTCGGCATCCTGAACGCGCTCAACTGCGGCGACGTGATGAACGAGGTGGCGTACGCGCTGCGTCCTTACGAAACGGTTCCCGGCGAGACCGACCGCATCCTCGACGAGACCATGGACTACATGCACGAAGTCTTCCGCAAGAAGCGTCCGTGGAAGCTCGACGAAGGCATGTCCAAGTACCTGGGCGGGTTCTCGGACACCGCCGAATACGTCGGAAAATTCGTGAAGCAGCTCAAGGGCGACGAGTACGTTCCTGCCCTCAAGCAATGCCGCGACCGCTTCAACGAAGTCGAAATCGATCGCCTCCGCGTGAAGCCGATCGTCAAGATCACCGGCGAGTTCTGGGCGCAGACCACCGAGGGCGATGGCAACTTCAACATGTTCAACTTCCTGCAGAAGGAAGGCGCGCAGGTTCTGGTGGAGCCCATCGGCACTTGGATCATGTACATGATCCACCAGGTCGTGCAGAAGTATAAGGACTTCAAGGGCCTCGAAGAAGGCGCCGTGCTGCCTCCCATCTGGAAGATCGGCACGCGCGCCAAGATCGAGTTCGGATTCCGCCAGAAGGTGGCCAAGCTGAAGCTCGCCGAGGCGATTTTCAAGGGCGAATATCACAAGATCGTCGACGCTCTGGGCGGCATCGCCCATCACCTGACCGATCAATACGAACTGCAGCGCATCGGCCATCCGTTCTACAACCGCCGCGCCGGCGGCGGCGAAGGCCACCTGGAAGTCGCCAAGAACATCTACTATTCGAACAAGGACCTGGCCCACATGGTCCTTTCGGTGAAGCCCTTCGGCTGCATGCCCTCCACGCAATCCGACGGCGCACAATCCGCGGTGGTCTCGAAATTCAAGGACATGATCTACCTGCCCGTCGAGACTTCCGGCGAAGGCGAAATCAATGCCCACAGCCGCGTCCAGATGGCGCTTGGCGAAGCCAAGAACAAAGCCAAGAAGGAATTCGCGGAAGTGCTGGAAAAGACCGGCCTGACGCTGGATCAATGCCGCGCCTGGGTGGAGCAGCATCCCGGAATCCAAGCGTCCGCTCTACCATGTGCCGCACACCAAGGGAATCGTCGGCCAAGCCGCGAATTTCGTGTCGCACATTGCGGAGCAGGTAAAGAAGGAACAGGTAAAGGTGAACTAGTGCTTGGACGCAGAGGCGCAGAGACGCGGAGAACTTAGTCTTTCTCAGCAGCTCTGCGTCTCGGCGTCAATTGACGGCCTCTAAAATGACGAAAAACTTCTACATCGGCATGGACGTTGGCTCAACCACGGTGAAAGCGGTAGTGATCGACGCTGCTACTGACGAGATCCTCTGGCAGGATTACCAGCGGCACGACACCAAGCAACCCGAGAAGGTTCTCGAGTTCCTCAAGCGCTTCGAAACCGAAATCGAAGGTTTCGCGGCCAAGAACTCGCGCATGTTCATCACCGGCTCAGGCGGCAATGGCATGGCGAAGTTCCTCGGCGCGAAGTTCGTGCAGGAAGTGAACGCCGTTTCGCTCGCCGTCGAGAAGCATGTACCCGGAATGCGGTTCGGTGATCGAATTGGGCGGGCAGGACGCCAAGATCATCATCTTCAAGACGGACCCCGAAACCGGCCGCAAGAAGAAGATTCCTTCGATGAACGATAAGTGCGCCGGCGGAACGGGCGCCGTCATCGACAAGATCAACGCCAAGCTGCGCATCCCCGCCGAGCAACTCTGCGAGATGGGCTACAAGGGCGTGAAGCTGCATCCGGTAGCCGGCAAGTGCGGCGTCTTCGCCGAAACCGATATCAACGGCTTGCAGAAGATGGGCGTCCCGCCGGATGAACTGATGGCCTCGCTGTTCGAAGCCATCGTCATGCAGAACCTCTCGGTGCTGACGCGCGGCAACACGCTGCTGCCCGTGGTGCTGCTGCTCGGCGGCCCCAATTGCTACATCAAGGGCATGCGCGATTGCTGGAAAGCCAACATCCCAAAGATCTGGGAAGAGCGCAACACTCCGCTGCCCGAAGGCGTTCCGCCGGAAGATCTGATCAAGACGCCCGATAACGCGCAGTATTTCGCCGCGATCGGTTCGGTGGAATTCGGCAAGACTGAAGACGAGGGCGTCGGCCAGTACATCGGTCTCGAGAAGCTCGAATGGTATGTCAAGGTGGGCCGCGAAGAGGAAAAGGCGAAGCGCGGCGGCACAGGCGGTCTGGCCAAGGACGAGGCCGATCTCGCGGCGTTCAAGGAGAAGTACCGCACCAAGAAATTCACGCCGGTCACGTTCCAGCCGGGCGAAGTGGTGGAAGGCTTCGTCGGGATCGACGGCGGATCCACGTCCACCAAGGCCGTGCTGCTTTCGAAAGACAAAGAGCGCCGCATTCTCGCCAAGACCTACCAGCTCTCGAAGGGCAACCCGATCGAAGACACCATCGAGGTGCTGCAGAAACTCGATGCGCAGATTCGCGATCAGGGCGCCGAGCTCAAGATTCTCGGCGTGGGCACCACCGGCTACGCCAAAGACATCCTGAAGGACGTCGTCGGCGCGGACGCTGCGCTGGTGGAGACCGTCGCGCACACCGAAGCCGGCCTGCATTTCTACGACGACGTGGACGTGATCTGCGACGTCGGCGGCCAGGACATCAAGATCATCATCCTGAAGAACGGCCGCGTGAAGGATTTCAAGCTCAACACGCAGTGTTCGGCGGGCAACGGCTACTTCCTGCAATCCACCGCGCAGGGCTTCAACGTGCCGGTCGAGGAATACGCCGACACCGCCTTCGGCGCGAAGGGATTCCCGTCGTTCGGATACGGCTGCGCCGTCTTCATGCAGTCGGATATCGTCGATTTCCAGCGCCAGGGATGGAAGCCGGAAGAGATCATGGCCGGACTGTGCAACGTGCTGCCCAAGAACATCTGGCTTTACGTTTCGCAGATCCCCAACCTCTCGGCCATCGGCACGCGCTTCCTGCTGCAGGGCGGCACGCAGTACAACCTGGCCGCCGTCAAAGCGCAGGTGGATTTCATCGAGTCGCGCTTCAAGGGCAAGGAACAGCCGGCCGACGTCATCGTGCACGAGCATTGCGGCGAAGCCGGCGCCATCGGCGGCGCGCTCGAAGCGGGACGTCTGTTGGATAATGGCCGTCAATCGACCTTCATCGGTCTCGAGCCCGCGGCCGATATTCAGTACAAGACTACGCGCAACGAAGCTACCCGCTGCTACTTCTGCAAGAACAAGTGCCTGCGCACCTTCATCGACGTCAAGACCAGCGTGGTCAATATCGAGTACAAGCCGCCGGTAAAGACCAAGGTGCCGCTCGAAGCCGGGCGCGCAGCGTCTGATCATCGCGACTTGCGAAAAGGGCACCGTCGAAAACATCGAAGAGATGCGCCATATCAAGGGCAATCTCGATAAGGTGAAGAAGGAAAACCCGAACTTCGTCGAACTGGCTGCCAAGGCTGTGTTCCGCGTGCCGGATGTCGCCGTTGGTTGCCGATCCGCTGCCGAAATTCCAGATCACCGCGGCCCAGAAGAAGCGCGCCGAGCTCATGAAGAAGCGCGGCGAAATCCGCATCGGCATGCCGCGCGTGCTCAACATGTATTCGCAGACGCCGATTTTCACGGGCTACTTTGGCCTCGCTCGGCGTCCAAGGCCGAGAACATCGTCTACTCCGATTTCACCAGCGAGGAACTGTACAAAGAAGGCGCCAAGCGCGGCGCTATCGATCCCTGCTTCCCCTCGAAGCTCGGCATTCCGCACGTGCACAACCTGCTCTATCAAGGTTCACGCCAAGAAGCCGCTCGATATCATCTTCTTCCCGATGATCGATTGCCTGACGAGCGATCTCAAGGATATCCAGGCCAGCTCGCTCATGCCCCACCGTCGCCACTACTCCGGCCGCGGTCAAGGCGGCCTTCACCAAGGAAGGCGATCTGTTCAAGGAAAAGGGCGTCCTGTTCCTCGATACGTTCGTCAATCTCTCGAAGCCCGATGTCTTCGAGCGCCAGATGTACGAACAGTTCAAGGACATCCTTGGCCTTTCGCCCGAAGAGAACGACCGGGCCGTTGCAGGAGGGCTACCGCGCGCTCGATTACTTCAACAACGTCACTATGCGCGGCGCCGCGCGCGAAGTGCTCGAACAGCTGGAACGCGAGGATAAGCTCGGCGTGGTGCTGCTGGGCCGCCCGTATCACAACGACCCGGGCGTGAACCACGAAATACTGGAAGAATTCCAGAAGCTCGGCTACCCGGTTTTCACGCGAGGATTGCCTGCCGATCGACGACGATATGATCTGGCGCCTGTTCGGCGCCGGAGGTCGAAGCCGGCGAGATCTCGCATCCGCATGGCCATCACGGACGTCTGGAAGAACTCATACAGCGAGAATACCAGCCGCAAGGTCTGGGCCGCGAAGTACGTCGCGCGGCATCCGAACCTGGTGGCGCTCGAGCTATCGAGCTTCAAGTGCGGCCACGACGCGCCCATCTATTCGGTGGTCGAAGAGATCGTGGAGCACTCCGGCACGCCTTACTTCTGCTTCAAGGATATCGACGAGAACAAGCCCACTGGCTCGATCCGGATCCGCGTCGAGACCATCGGCTACTTCCTCAAGCGCTACCGCGAAGACATGGTCCGCAACAAGAACAAGGTGACGACCATCGAGGAGCAGTTGCGCGAATTCGAGGCGCGGCTGCGCCGCCAGATGATGCGCGAGAAGCTCGAAGCGAGTCAACTGGTGCAGGATTCGTTCGATACCGGCTCGATGCCGCAGATTCACGTGAGCATCGGCGCGCTGACGGCTTCGAAGCCAGCGCCGCAATACGACCGCGTTTCGGGCGACTAGTTCAAGTGGCGCAGGGCGCAAGCCCTGCGCTCGACATTAAGCCGCCGGGTGCGGGTGGTAGCGATCAACCCTGATGGCTTTCGCCCGGCTGGGCGTCTGAGCGATATCGAAGGCATTCTGCATCCGCATCAGCGTCTCCATGTCGACGCCGAAAGCCTTCTCAAACCGCAGGGCCATGTCGCCGGAGAGATCGGCCTTGGCGTTTAAGAGGCTGGAAAGCGTGGGCCGCGCGACGCGTAAAATCTTCGCTGCTTCCGTCACGGAAAGATCGTGCGCCTCTATGATCTCAGTTTTCAGGAAGCGTCCCGGATGAACCGGGTTTAGCATCCTTAGGGGCTTTTTTTCAGTGATAGTCTTCATCTTCATCGGATTGATCATTGAGGCCGGTCTCGTCTGGGTAGTGTGGTCATATAAGCGAACCATAGAGAACATCGCGCACGAGCATCGAAGGCACGAATAAGCGCGTGTTTGGGCGGCCGGCTCGTTTCGTGCGTCACGGATTCTTGACGTTCTCTTGCTTCGCCGGCGCTGCCCGCGCCACATTCTCCATCGTCTCGCACAGCTTTCGCATACCCGCGGGAATACCCATCTCCAAGCTCGGGCCGATCGCCTTCGCGTAGGTATCGGCTTGCTCGCCAGCTAGCGTGCACCGCTGCGTGATTCTGCTGCCGCCGTCGATATCTTCAAAAGTCCAGACGAATCGGCCAATGGCGCCAGCCAACGGAAACTCAATCACCGCTCTGCCAGCTTGAACTTCACCGATTCGCCATTCCACGCGACCAGAGCTCTTGCTGTTCGTGAATCCCCGCGCGCCCGCGGAGAAGGGCCCATCGATTTCAATCGACTCGACGTCGGCGTCTAGAGCCCAGTTATCGACGTTTGTCCAAAAGTTCCACGCGAATTCTGTGGTTACGGCACAATCGATCGAGTGCTCAAACTTCCATGCGTGCTCATCTTGAAGCATGGCTAAATTATGGCGCAAGGCGACGGCGATATGGCCTCGCGCGTGCGAGGTTCATCGAGTCGTGAAGTCGGTCAGGCGACAACCGTCCGAGGAATTCGTTCCCTAGCCAACCTTGGGGCCGGTCGGATCGTCTAAGAATCGTGCCCAATACGATGTTCCGTGCCTTCGGCATAACCTTCATTTGCCTGGCAGCCTGAACTTCAACGCTGAAGGCTTAGCATCCTATCACGCACCATCAAACCTCCAGACGCCGGGCGGAAGCCCGGCGGCAGGCTAAAGCCTCGCCCCACAAAGGCCCACGCCTGCCGGTTCCGCCACGCTCCCTCACGGTCGCGGCTCCGTGTCTGGCATTCCCTTGCAAAATAACCACGTGCGTAGTAGATTAACAGACATGCGTAGTCAGCTATTATGGCGCTCCCAAAATTAACCAAACCGGAACTTCAGATCATGGAGGCCCTCTGGAGCCTGGGGCCGTGCTCGATCCGGGAGATTCACGAATCACTGCCGGCTCGGAAACGGCTCGCCTACACGACGGTGCAGACGATGGTTTACCGGCTCGAAGTCAAAGGCGCCGTTCGGCGCGTCAAGAAGATCGCCACCGCCTTCATCTTCGAAGCGGCCGTATCCCGCGAAGGCGCGCAGCGCAGGCTCGTTGACGAACTTCTGAGCCTGTTCGGAGGGCGGAGCCGGCCGATCATGGCCCATTTGATTGAATCCGGCAGCCTGACCGTCGAGGATGTGCGCGACGCCGAGAAGACGCTGCTGAAACTCGTGCGAGAGGAGAAGAACAAGTGAGTCCGGAATTCCTCTCATCCATCGCCAACCATCTTTGGCAATCGACCTTGTTCGCCGCGGTTGCCGGCTTGCTCACGCTGGCGCTGCGGAACAATCGAGCGCGCGTGCGGCACTGGGTGTGGCTGGCGGCTTCCTGGAAGTTCCTGGTCCCGTTCTCCGTGCTCATCTCATTGGGCGGCCAAATCCATTGGCGCACCGCTCCACAGACAATGCAGCCGGACCTGGCCGTTGTGCTGGGTGGAATCAGTCAGCCCATGGCGCTGGCATCGCGCGCGACGATCGCGCCGGCCGTATCCGCCGCCGGCATGATTCCCGCGCTGGCGTGGTCCATCTGGGCCTGCGGGTTCCTTGGCATCGCGTGTTCGTGGCTCCTCCGTTGGCGGCGCATCCGGACCGCCGTTCGCACAGGCTCTCCGATCCACGTGGATGCGCCCATCCGCGCCGTATCCTCTCCGACGCTTTTGGAGCCGGGCGTTTTCGGCGTATGGCGGCCGGTTTTGCTGCTGCCCGAGGGCATCGTCGACCAGCTTACGCCAGCGCAGTTGAGAGCAGTGATCGCGCATGAACTCTGCCACGTTCGGCGTCACGACAATCTCGTGGCGGCCATTCAAATGTTCGTCGAAACGCTCTTCTGGTTTCATCCTCTCGTTTGGTGGCTAGGAAGGCGAATGGTGGAAGAGCGCGAGCTAGCGTGCGACCAGGAGGTGTTGAGTCTCGGCAATGAGCCGCGAGTCTATGCGGAGGGCATTCTCAACGTGTGTAAGCTTTATGTCCAATCGCCGCTCGCGTGTCTCTCAGGCGCGACCGGCGCCGATCTGAACAAGCGAATCGAATCCATCATGCGGAACCGCGTAACGCCGCGGCTCGATTTCACCCGCAAGGCCATCCTGACGGTTGCCGGCGGCCTGGCGGTCGTGACGCCGATCGCAATCGGCATCGCGCATGCACCCCCTCTGCGAGCGCAATCGAGCGCCGATCAAAAGCGGCTCACCTTCGACGCGGCATCGGTGAAACCGGCGACGCCTCCGCCGGGCCTCACCATAGGTGGCAAGGCATGATGATGGCGGAGGGAGCCGACTTCTCCCGCTATCGCAGCACGGGCGGCCCGGGGACGGATGATCCCGGGCGCATCCACTACCCGCTGGCCTCACTCACCGGTCTGCTCAAACGCGCATACCCAGGGTACTTCGAGATCAAGGCGCCCGTTTGGGCCGACACCGACGTCGTCACGGTCGATGCCACGATGCCCACCGACACCACGAAAGAGCAATTCCTGCAAATGCTGCGGAGCCTGCTCGCCGACCGCTTCGCGCTCAAGACGCACGTGGAAACGAAAGAGATCGCCGGGTATGCGCTGAACGTCGCAAGAGGCGGCCCGAAAGTCAAAGAGGCGCAGCCGGATAACGAGCCCATGGGCCCGGCCCCTCGCCGGGACGACGCCGATGGATTCCCCGTACCGCCCGCGCATTTTCGGGGATTTGCAAACATGCTCGGGGCGAATGACCACGCGCGTCTGGTTGGCCAAGCCACCATGGCGGACCTGGCGAATCGCCTCGGCGACCTCTTGGATACCGCGGTGGAAGACCACACGGCTCTGAACGGAACCTACAGCATCAGCATGACCTACGCCGGCCATGCCGGCGGCCCACACGGCGCGACCGCGCTATTGCAGCCGCCTGCACCCTCCGCCGACCCCTCCGCCACCGAGCCGCTGCCGGATATATTCAGCGCGCTCCAAACCGAACTCGGCCTCAAGCTGGAGAAGCAAAAGGTGTCGGTTACGATCCTGGTGGTGGATCACATCGAAAAGGCCCCCTCCGGCAACTGACTGGGAATTACGGTTTGCCTGAAGTAGCGCTCCCTCGGGAGGCGTAAAAAAATTAAAACCACCACGGAAACGAAGGATCTCGCTCTTTTTCGTGAGGCTTCGGGCGCGAGGTTTTTTGGGGCCACTCCAGGAAAGCCTGGCCCCACCCACTAAGCGTCGCCTCACCATTATTGAAGGCGGGACCAGATTCGGCCCCTCGGGTTTTTACCCGATTGAATGTATTATTCAACTAATACACTATATAACTGATGAATCGAGCCTTCGCCTTTCGCCTCGATCCCGCCAGCGGCGTTCCGGTTTACCGCCAGATCATCGACCAATTGACGGGCGCTATCGCTTCGGGCGCGCTGGCGGCGGGCGAGCAATTGCCTACGGTGCGGCAGGTCGCGGTGGATCTCGCGATCAATCCCAATACGGTGATGCGCGCATATCGCGAGCTTGAAATCCGTGGGATTCTCGAGACGCAGCAGGGCACAGGCACCTTCATCAGCCGCCAGAAGCTGAAACGGCCCACGGCCGAACGGCAGCGGCTGCTCAGCCAGTTGGCCGCGGAATGCATCGCGCGGGCCGGCGCGGCGGGCTTCACCACTGAAGAATTACTGGAGCAACTATATGCCAATCACGCAGACGCCGTTAGGACTCGCAGCTAGCAGCATGAGATATCCTTCGCGCGACGTTCCCTTCAGCCGGGTGGGGATCGCGTTGTTTGTGGTTTGCCTGGCCGCGGGAGCGGGCGGCGCCGCCGCAACGCAGAGCCCCGCCTTCGCGGTGGCCGGCGGTCTCATCGGCCTCTATTCTCTGTTCGCCATCCGCATGGCCGACCAGTGGGAAAAGGTGGCGGTGCTACGTTTCGGGCGCTACATCGGGTTGCGCGGGCCGGGGCTCTATCACATCGTTCCGGTCGTCGATTCCGTCAGCCGGACCGTGGATCAACGCGTGCGGGTGGCCAGCGTTTCGGCCGAATCGACGCTCACCAAGGACACGGTTCCGGTCAATGTCGACGCCATCGTGTTCTGGCTGGTCTGGAACGCCGAAAAATCCATTCTGGAAGTGCAGGATTTCATCCAGGCCATCACGCTGAGCGCGCAGACAGCGCTGCGCGAATCCATCGGCCGGCACGATCTGCACCAGATGGTGGCCGAGCGCGAGACGCTCGGCAAGGAATTGCAGCGCATTCTCGACGAAAAGACCAATCCTTGGGGCATTACGGTGCAATCGGTGGAGATCCGCGACGTGCAGATTCCCACCGAATTGCAGGATGCCATGTCGCGGCAGGCGCAGGCCGAGCGCGAACGGCAGGCGCGTAATATTCTGGGCCAAGCGGAAATCGAAATCTCGGACAAGTTCGCCCAGGCGGCGAACATCTATCGCGACAACCCCACGGCGCTGCACCTGCGCGCCATGAACATGCTCTACGAAGCCATCAAAGAGCGCGGTTCGATGATCATCGTGCCGTCTTCGGCGGTGGAAACCATGGGCCTGGGCGGCCAACTTGCCACCGCTTCGCTTGCCGGAGTCAAGCCCCAATAGAGCTTCCTCGCGGCGGCGCGCAGATTTTCCAGCCCACGCGTCACCGCGCATATACTAGTCTGAAAATATGGGGCAAAGCAAAAGGAAGTGGCCGCGGCTCCGGCGCGGCGACGTGGCGTTCCTGCTTTGCGCCCTGGCGCTGTTGATCGCCTACCTTGCAGGCACCGGCGCGGGCGTCACTTTCCCCCTCGGATTGCTGGCGACCGTGCTGGGATTCGTCTCGGTTTTCCGCCTGGTGCGGCGCGTGATGAAACAGGCGATCTGGCGGCTGCGGAACCGGCTGATCGCGGCCTATCTGTTGATTGCGGTAGTGCCGGTGGTGCTGATCACGGCGTTCCTTGGCCTGGCGGGCTACGCGGTGATCGAGCAGACCTCGATTTTTCTGGTGAATCGCGAGCTGGATCACCGTATCACCTCTCTGCTGCGCCAGGCCGATGCCACCGCGCATTACCCCAATCACGATTCCGAAAACGCCATCAACCGCTTCCGGTTCACCATGCGGAATGTCTTTCCGGACGCTGCTCTGATCGTGACCGGCCGCGAACAATTGCGCTATCCGGCGAATTCCGAGTTCACGCATCCGCCGCCGGAATGGGCAGGGCTGCAGCATTCGTCCGGACTGGTGATCAAAGACGGCAAGTTGTATGTGTGGGCGCACGTGATCGCCGCGGACAACGAAGTTACGGCCATCGCGCCGCTCTCGCAAGAGCTGCTCGCGGGCTTTGTCCCGGGGCTGGGAGACGTCAACTTCATGCCGCTGATGGGCCGCGCGCGCGAATCGCACCTCCCTGCCCCGGTGAACGCGCTCGATTTTCGCGTCAACGGAATCTATCCCGTGTTGGCGCCGGAATGGCAATCGCCGAAGAGGAAGCAGCAACTCTATTTGCTGGTGAATACGCGACTTTCCTCGGTGATGGGGACGGTTTTCGGAACGGAATGGGGCGAGAAGGTGCTCGATTTCTTCCTGGCCTTCGCCGGGGTGCTGTTTCTGGTGGAAGTCGCCTCGCTGGTGCCAGGCATAAAACTCAGCCGCAGCATCACGGGCGCGGTGCACGAGCTCTATGAAGGCACGCAGCACGTCAAGGAAGGCGACTTCAAATATCGCGTGCCGGTGACGGGCAGCGACCAACTGGCGGAACTGACGTCTTCGTTCAATACGATGACGCAAAACCTCGAGAGGCTGATCGTCGTCGCCAAGGAAAAAGAGAGGCTGGAATCGGAGCTCGAAATTGCGCGCGAGGTGCAGACCAACCTCTTCCCGAAAGATCCGCCGCTCGGCAGGAACCTGGAGTTACGCGGCCTCTGCCAGCCGGCGCGCATGGTTTCGGGCGATTATTACGATTTCCTTACGCTGCCGCACAAGATGGCCTTCGCCATCGGCGACGTCGCCGGAAAAGGAATTTCCGCCGCACTGCTGATGGCGACCATCCAATCGACCATGCGCACGCAATTGACCGCTGTCAACGGCAACGGGACATCGCGGCTTTCCACGCGCAGCGTGGTCTCGACGCTGAACCGGCAGCTCTTCGCCACGACGTCGGCCGAGAAATACGCCACGTTCTTTTTCGCCATGTTCGACGAGAACGTAAACACGCTCTCGTACACCAACGCCGGCCATCTTTCGCCCATGTTGCTGCGCGGTGCGAACGTGCACCTGCTCGAACCAACGGGCACCATTGTGGGCGCATTCGCCAACGCCACGTATGAGGAGCGCTCGGTGCAAATGGAGCCTGGCGACATTCTCGTCGCCTACACGGATGGCATTGTCGAGCCGGAGAACGAGTACGGCGAGATGTTCGGTGAGGAGCAATTAAAAGATCTGCTGGTCAAATTCGAGCGTGCCGAGTCAGCGGAAATGATCGCCCGCACGATGGAAGCGGTCAAGCAGTGGACGCATTCGGGCGAGCAACAGGACGACATGACGATGGTAATCGCGAGGCGCCTGTGAAAGTTCTGACGGCGGCGGAAATGCGCGCTGTGGACCGCCGTACGATCGACGCGGGGATACCAGGCATCGTTCTGATGGAAAATGCTGCGTCCCGCGTGGTGGAGTTTCTGGCCGGGAAATTTGAGCCGCTCGAATCGCAACGCATCCTGGTGGTGTGCGGCAAGGGCAACAATGGCGGCGACGGCATGGCGATTGCGCGGCAAATCCACGTACGCTTTCCCAGTGCGGCGCTATGCGTGGAATTCTTCTGCGATCCGGCGGAACTGCAAGGCGATGCGGCGGCCAACTACCGCATGCTGGAAGCGGCGGAAGCGCGGCGGGCGGATACCGACGCAGCGAGCAATCCGTCGATTGTGATCGATGCGTTGCTGGGGACGGGCGTCACCGGCGCCGCCAAAGGGCGGGCGCTCGATGGAATCCGGCGGATCAACGCCATCGAAGGAGCGGCGGTGGTGGCGGTGGATATTCCGTCGGGGTTGCCCAGCGATTCGGGCGAACCAACCGGAGAATTCGTACGCGCCGATTACACCGTCACGTTCACCGCGCCCAAGCCCTGCCAAGTGATGCCGCCCAGTTGCGACCGCGTGGGCGAACTCATCGTGAGCGCGATCGGCACGCCGGAATCGTTCTATGCCGAGGTAAAGCTTGAGGTGGTCGAACCCGGCATGTTCCGCGATCTGCTCGCGCCGCGCCCTCCCTGGGGCCATAAAGGCACGTTCGGGCACGCGCTGATTGTGGCGGGGTCGATCGGCAAAACCGGCGCTGCGGCGATGTGCGGCATCGGCGCGCTGCGGGCCGGCGCGGGACTGGTTACGGTGGCTTCGGATCCGGAGGCCCTGGGCGCAATTTCATCGCATGCGCCCGAGCTGATGACGGAATCGATCGCAAATCTCCGGCAGGCGGCCGAAGGCAAGACCGTGATCGCCATGGGCCCCGGCTTGGGCCGCACGGCGGAAACGGAAGGGCTGGTGGCGGAAACGATGCGCGATTTTGGCGGGCCGATGGTGATCGATGCCGACGCGCTGACGGACGCCATCCGCGGCGATGGGCGCGTGCGTGTCTTGACGCCGCACCCGGGCGAGATGGCGCGCATCAGCGGCTTGAGCCCCGCGGAGATTGCGAGCGATCGCGTGGCCGCGGCGATCGCATTTGCTACCGGGCATGCCGTGACGCTGGTGCTCAAGGGCGAACGCAGCGTGATCGCGTTCGCGGATGGGCGCGCGTGGATCAATCCCACCGGCACGCCGGCCATGGGGACAGGCGGCACGGGCGATGTGCTCACGGGCATGATCTCCGGTTTTTTGGCGCAGTTTCCGTCGAAGCCCGATCAGGCCGTGGCTGCAGCGGTGTATCTCCACGGGCTCTCGGGCCAGATCGGCGCGCGCGCATTGGGCGAAAAGTGCCTGATTGCGACCGACCTCTTCGACTATCTGCCCGACGCCATGGAGGAATGTGCCGAAGTACCGGACAGCGTCTGACGCCGAGACGATTGAGCTGGGCCGGCTGCTGGCGAAGCTACTTCCCGCGCGCGGCGTGGTGTTGCTGACCGGCAATCTGGGCGCAGGCAAGACCACGCTGGCGAAAGGCATCGTAGAAGGGCGCGGCGCGGCGCATCCGGACGAGGTATCGAGCCCTACCTTCACGCTGATCCACGAGTATGGCGAAGGGCGCGTCTATCACATCGATCTCTATCGCCTGGACGAGACGCGCGCGGTGGAATCGTTGGGTCTGGATGAATTATTCGAGCGCGACGCCCTGGTGCTGATCGAATGGGGAGAACGCTTTCCAGAGCTGATGCCCACAGAGCGCATCGAGATTCGCATTCATGCGCTGGCAGATGAAGAAAGGGAATTTGAAGTGACCGGAGGAGGCTTATGAAGATCGAAAAGTTGCCGTGCCTGGAGCAGCTCGCAGCTACGCCCGAAATTCTGCGCGGCCTGATGTGCGAACTTTCGGCTGACGATACGGCATGGAAGCCGGGGCCGGACCGGTTCTCAGTAGCCGAGGTGCTGGCGCATTTGTCGCACTCCGAAGGGCATTGCTACCGCACGCGGCTGGACCGGTTTATGAAAGAAGACATGCCGGCGTTCGAGCCCGACGATGCTCAGATGCATCTCGACCGCTACCGGGACGCCGATGCGGAGGATGCATTCGACCACTTCGAGGAGCAGCGCGAAACCAACATCGAGTTCTTACACAGTTTGCCGGCGCAGGCTGGCGACCGGCGCGCCATGCACGCCGCGGCCGGCGAGATCACGCTGGCGCAGATGCTGCACGAATGGACGCTGCACGATCTGGGACACATACGCCAGATTGCCGAACTGGTTCGCGCGCGCCGGTTTTTGGCCGGCGCGGGGAAGTTAGGCGAAGACTACAAGCTGAAGCCGTAGCGCTAGCGCACTACGGTCTTTTCGACGGCCAGGTTGTCGAAGTCATCCGTCGCCCGTACGGCGATGGTGTGCTCACCGGGACCGGCATCGATCGTCAGTGCGTAATCCAGCTCGGGGCTGTCCGAAAGCTTGGTGACCGGCGCGGCAACCGTCCACTCGCCGCCATCGAGCGAGTACTCGGCTTTGGTGACGTTGCTCAGCGCGTCAGCCGCGTGCCAGCGAACTTCGAGCTTGCCGCCGCTGCGGGACGCGGTCAGCGCGGTGATGCGGGGCGGCGTGTTGTCGATGGTGAACGGATCGCTTTCCAGGCGCGTGATGAGCGCATCGGCCGGCGGGTTGCCGGGGGCGTCAGACGCGGTGATGCGCAGGCGGTAATCGCCATCCGGGAACGCGGTGGAATCCCAGGAAACATAGCGCTCGGCGATCTTTTCCTTGAGCGGCTTCCATTCCGTTTCCTTTTCGCCGCGGATCTCGACGTTGAAAATCAGCGGATCGCCATTGGGGTCGGAAGCTTGCCAGCGAGCGCCGATGAACCCCTTGGCGAACGCCATGGAGGGAGTGTTCGGGGGCGCTGCGTCCATTCCGCCGGGAGTCGGCGAACCCGACTTGCCGATGGGCGGCAGGTTGATGGTCTGCACAGGGCCAGGGTTGGGCGCAAGCGGAACCAGAGGCGAGGGGAATTTGTAATTGCCCGGCGTGATATCGATCAGGTCGATGCGCGGCTCGACATTCTTGGGCAAGTAAGCGACATCCACCGATTCCAGTTCCGGCGATTGACCGGCGCCATCGGCGGTGAAAGTGGCCTTCCATTGCACGAAGCGAGCGGCCGGCGACGCGACGGGCGCGCCTTTCGGCGTATCGATGGGATTCGACCACGGGCTCCAGTTCTTTTGCGGCTGATCGAGATTGCCGCTGCGGGTTTGGATCGCGATCTTGCCGCCGTGCAGGCGGCCTTCATAGCTCACGCGGCCCCAAAGCGAGAACATGGACGAGTCGAAAACATCGCTCTCGACGCTGCCTTCGTGTTCGAGCGCAGGGCCGATCTCATAAACCTTGCCCACATTGCCGGTAGCCGCGAACAGGCGGCCATCGTGGCCTTTCTGGAAAGCGGTTACCTGGGCGGCAGGGACGGTCAAGAGTGCGGTGTAACTGGTGGGCGAATCGATGCGAAAAACGTTGCCATGGTTGCCGCAGCCCACGATGGCGCGACCTTCGGCGTCAAATGCGATTGCGTAGACAACGTCTTGCGGACGGCTCCACAGCTTGCGCGGATTGCCGTTGGCCTCGATGCGATAGAGCTCGCTGCCGCCATTCACGCTGGAACTGGGACCTACCGATGCCGGCGGCGGCGCGGAGGGCCGAACCTGTTGCACTACCGGAGAGCCGGGCGCATTCACCGTGGCAGTGGCGGCCGGAGCCGAGGGAAGCGGGCCGGAGAGCGTGGTGGCGCCTCTGGTTCCAACGGCGGCGGCATAGATGGAGCCGTCGCGCGCCACGGAAACCGCGGTCACTTCCGGCTTCGACATCTGATAAACCACGAAGCCCTGGCCTTGCGGCGAAACGCGCAGCACGAGGCCGCCAGGATCCGTGCCCGCGATGATGTTGCCGCTCGGGTCGATAGCCAGCGAGCGCACGTGGGTCTCCTCCGTTTTGAAGAAGACTTTGCCTTTGCCGTCGGGAGTTACTTCGTGAATCTCGCCCTGATCTCCGGTGGCGACGAAGAGATCGCCCTTGGAATCGAATGCCATCGCCCAGATGTACTTGGCTTTGGGATCGTAGAAGATCTCAGGTTTGGAATTGCCCGAGATTCGGTACACCTTGCCGTCGGGCGAGGTGGCGGCATAAACGCGATCGCGCGAATCGACCGCGAGGGCCTGAATGCCGAGGGCGTCGAGATCGGCAATGGGCTTGGGCTTTTCCGTTTGCGCCTTGCCATCGGGAGAGAAGCGGTACAGCTTCGCGCCCGGGCCGCCGGCAGCGTAGAGGTTGCCCTTCGAATCCTGGGCCAGCGCCCAGAGATAGGCGGACGAAGTGTCCATCAGCTCACGCGAATGGGGCGCGAGCGAGAGCAGCCCGTCGCTGCGCATGGAGAGGTTTTTGATAACCCCTTTTTCGAAATCGGAGTAATCCGACTGCGTCCAGGTGTGGGTCTGGCCCGCGGAAAGAATGACAGCAGCGGCGGCAAATAGCGCCGCGGCTCGCGCACTTATGTATTTCATGTTGAGGTATTGCCTATTTCACGTGCAGGCGGAGCGTGAAGCTACCGCTGACTACATAATCGAATGGGAGCGAAGTTTGCTCGGTCGCGGTGTCGGGCGATGTGAGCAGGGTGCGCGTGGGGGCGCGGCCGGCTTGCATCACGTTTAAGACCGAAGACGGGAGACTGGGCAGCGCCTTATCGTCCACATAGGCCGTGGGGCTCGATTCCACCATGGACACGTAGAGACGATTGTTGGTGCGTTCCTGATTGATGAGCGATACGGTCTCGGGAATGTTGAGATAGCGGTTCACCGAGCCCGCGATGTTCTGCATGCGGTTCAAGGTGTCGGCGTCGCTCAGCAGAAGGCGATGGTCGCCTCTGCCGATGCCTTCAGGAACCTTTACGGTAAGATCGCGCTCGATGGATTCGCCGCGATAGGGGCGCAGGAAAACCTTCACCGGCACGGTATCGCCGGGGCGAACGTCGGCATCTGGCACCCATGCGTTTTCGATGGTGGCGACGCGGCGTTCCGGAATCAGATCCACGGTGACGCTGACGCGTTTCACGTCGGGCGCGGAGAGATTGTTCATATACAGCTTGTTGAACTTGTCTCCGAACCACCCGGCCAGCGCCATGGGCGCGGGCATCATTTCACCCGAGCTTTGCATGTTGGAAAGCGAAAGGCCCTGCGCGCCGCCGTTCATTTCCACCTTACCGGCGAGGCGATAAGTGCCTTCATCGGCGAATTCATTCAGCTCTGACATGGAATTGTAGAGCGAGAGCATCATCAGATAAGGAGTCCACTTCTGGTGTACGAAAACGTTGAAGTGGAAATCCTTCTGGCGCACCACTACTTCCTTGCCATCGAGCGAGCGGACTTTCACGCTCACGGGAACCATGTGCGATTCCGCGCCAAGCACGCCCTCGATGCCGCTGTGGCGATCCTGATGGAGCGCACCCACGACATCGGTGGAGTTGATCATCTTGTTCGGCTGGTAAGTGGATGCCAGGGTCATCACCACTTCGCCCTTGGTCATCGGCATATCGAGCGGGCCAAGATTGAAGAACGGATGGCCGAAGGCGAGAATGCGCTTGCCGTCGTTGTAGGTGACCGTACCCGCGCCGGTGACGCTCATGTCACCATCCACGAGCACACCTGCGACGGTGTCGCCGGGGCTCAACGCGTGTTCCCATCCGGCGGCGGGCTTGGTGGTCGTCAGGGTACTGCCGGTCGTCGATCCGCCTTGAGCGACGGCGATGCCCATTTGCTGGAACATCGAACCAAAATCGTGCAGCACGTTCTCATGGAATCCGGCGAACGCGAGCGGCGTTTCGATGGGAACCATCTGGCCGTTGATCGCCGCCACCTGGCCATTCTGCGTGCCTACTTTATCGGGCGTCTTGGCGTCTTCGGGACGCGACTTATCGAAATCGTTGATCTCGAGCATCAACTCGATGGGCGTGATGCCGCAGATCGCATCGGGCGAAAACACGCTCATGCGCAGCGCAACGGCGCCGATCAGTTTGCCATCCACATAAACCGGGCTGCCGCTCATGCCGCCGGCCACGCCGGACCGGATGGCTTTGCCGCCCATCTTGCCGACGATGATGTCCTGCTTGGGACCCCACTGGTTTTTCAGTATGCCGACAATTTCAATCGGCACCGGCTCGGGCTCCGTGCCCTGGAAAACCGTCCATGCGGTTGCCTTCATCCCCGCCTTGATCTGGCTTTCCGGCATAATATCGACCTTGCCGGCCTTGGGACGAGTGAGGGTGGGTTCCGCCGCAAACGCGGGAAAGACTGCGGCCGCGAATCCGAAAAGGACTGCGGCGGTTCGCGATTTCATTTGGATAGAATGCTCCAGCTAGGTCTATTGTACTAATTCTTGGACGCTAACCCCGCCGACAGAGTTGCCAAAGAAGGGGATACTAGGTTGCGCAGGGCTTTGGAACGAGACAAAATGGGCCTTCGACTGGTACTTTCACGAGGCAAACTACAGATGCCACGCCTTTTGAGCGCCGTGTTATTCGCCGCGCTGATTTCACCCATTGCCCGGGGTGAAGTACGCTTCAACCGCGATATCCGGCCGATTATGGCGGATACATGCTTCCGCTGCCACGGTCCCGATCGCAATGCGCGCATGGCCGGCATGCGGCTCGACATTCGCGACGAAGCGGTCAAAGCCACCGCGAGTGGCGCGATTCCCATTGTCCCCGGGCATCCCGAACAGAGCGCGGTGGTGCAGCGCATCTTCGCGGAGGGCGCGCGCATCATGCCGCCGGCTTACGCGCATCGCGAGCTGACCAAGGCGCAGAAAGATACACTCCGCCAATGGATCGCGGAAGGCGCCAAATATGAAGGGCACTGGGCGTATCAACTGGTACGGCGTCCCGCGCCTCCGCGCGATGGCAATCCGGTGGACGCGTTCATTCTCGACCGGCTCGACCGCGAAGGGTTGCACCCATCGGCCGAAGCCGACCGCCGCACGCTGATCCGGCGCGTGACGCTCGATCTTACGGGCCTGCCGCCCACGCCGGAGGAAACCGCGGCATTCCTGAAGGACACGTCGCCCGCCGCATATGAAAAGGTGGTGGACCGGCTGTTGGCCTCACCCCGCTACGCCGAACAGCAAGCCATGCATTGGCTCGATTATGTGCGCTACGCCGATACGTGCGGTTTCCACGGCGACAATGCCCTGCCCGCGTGGCCGTATCGCGATTACGTGCTGCATTCGTTCCGCGACAACAAGCCGTTCGACCAATTCACACGCGAACAACTGGCCGGGGATCTTCTGCCCAACGCCACGCCGGAGCAACGCACCGCCACGGCTTACAACCGGCTGAATCGTACGTCCGCCGAGGGGGGCCTGCAACCGAAGGAATATCTGGCCAAGTATGGCGCCGATCGCGTGCGCACCGTGGCCACGGTGTGGATGGGCAGCACGCTCGGCTGCGCCGAATGCCACGACCACAAGTTCGACCCTTTCACAGCGCGCGACTTCTATTCGATGAAAGCGTTCTTCGCGGATGTCAAAGAGACCGGCCTCGTTCCCGACCGTGGCGCGAACGCGTGGGGCGCGCAACTTGCTTTGCCGACGCCCGCGCAGCAACAGGCGAAGGACGACCTGGCACATCGCGTGGAGCAAGCCAAGGCTAAGCTGACTGCCACGATGCAAAGCATCGAAGCGCGCCGCGGCGAGTGGGAGAAGACCCTGCTGGCGCAATACGAGAGCGGCGCGCTGAAGTGGCGCAACCAGCGGCCGATTTCGGCGGAATCGGCGCACGGCGCGACGCTACGGATTTACGGCGACGAACCCGTCGATTTCACCACCTACGACGGCAGCACGCAGACCGGCGAGCGGAAACCCGGCGACGGCCTAGTGATCGCCAGCGGCAAGAACCCGGACAACGAAACCTACACCGTCGCTTTCCGCCCCGGGGCCGGGGCTTGGACCGCGCTCGGCATCGAGATCGTGCAGGACGAAGGATTACCGGGCCTGCGCGTGGCGCGCGGCGCGGACCGGCTGGTGTTGTCGGAAGTGGAAGCGCGGCTGGGCGGCGAAACGCTCCAATTTTCCGGCGCGAGTTCCAACATCAAGATACCTTCGGCCGAATATCCTCCGGCCGCGGCCATCGATGGGGACATCAAGACCGGGTGGGCCATCGCCGCCTACAACGAGACGCCACACGCCATGCTGGCGCTGCGGCTCGCGCAACCGTTGCGCACTGACGCTGATTCGGTGATTACGGTGCGGCTGCGTCAGGAATCCGAATTCCGCCGCGCGACGGCGGGACGCTTCCGCATCGCGCTGAGCACCGGCGATTCTTCGTGGCCCGATCCCGACCCAGGGAACGCCATTCCGGAGCGCGTACTGAAGGCTCTGCGCAACGCGGCCGACAAGCGCACGGATGCCGAGAAGAAGACTATCGCCGATCATTTCCAATGGGCGGCGCCGGAAGCGCAGAACGCTATCCGTGAACTCTCGCTGCTCGAAGGTGAAGCGGCGCGGCTCGATGCGGCTATTCCGCACGTCGTGGTGACCGAGGCCGTCAAGCCCACCGAGACGCGCATTCTGGCGCGTGGAAACTGGATGGATGAATCGGGCGATATCGTGACGCCCGCCGTTCCCGCGTTCCTGGGCAAGACCGATACAACGGGCCGCGCCACACGGCTCGATTTGGCGAATTGGCTGGTCTCGCCTTCCAACACGCTGACCGCGCGCGTCTACGTCAACCGGGTGTGGCGGGAACTGTTCGGAATCGGCATCTCGAAAACGTTGGACGATATGGGCTCGCAGGGTGAATGGCCGGTGCATCCGGAACTGCTCGACTGGCTGGCATCGGAATTCATGCAGCCGGCATGGCGCGCCGAAGGGACGCACGCATGGGACATGAGGCACATCGTGCGCGTGATCGTCACCAGCAAGACTTACCGGCAATCTTCCGCGAACACGCCCGCGCTGGCCGAGCGCGATCCGGATAACCGCTTGCTCGCTCGCCAGGTTCCCATCCGGTTGGATGCCGAAAATGTGCGTGACGCGGCGCTTTCGATCTCAGGTCTTCTCGCCGATAAATTCGGCGGCCCGAGCGCGAAGCCGTATCAGCCCGATGGCTACCTGGTGGCGATGAACTTTCCCACGCGCGAATATTCGGCGAGCCATGGCGACGACCTCTACCGCCGAGGGATCTACACGTTCTGGCAGCGATCATTCCTGCATCCGAGCCTGCTGGCGTTCGATGCGCCCACGCGCGAGGAATGCGGCGTCAGCCGCACCAACTCGAATACTCCGCTGCAGGCGCTGGTTCTGTTGAACGACCCCATCTACGTCGAAGCCGCGCGCGTGCTGGCGGCCAATATGCTCAAACGCCAGGGCTCGTTCCAAATGCGCCTGAATTGGGCGTTTGAGCGCGCCCTGACGCGCACGCCGACACGCGAGGAATCCGCCATTTTGCTCGATCTCTATCGCAAGAGCGCCGCTGAATTCCGCAAATCGCCCGCGAGCGCACAGCAGTTGATCCACGTCGGCGAATCCCCCGCCGGCAACTCCAACGCAGTGGACTTAGCCGCGATGACCATGGTCGCGCGCGCCATTTTGAATCAACATGAAACCATCACGCGAAATTGATCACGGCGCCTGTGAGCGCCGCCGCACCTTTCTTGGACGCGGCATGGCGGGTCTCGGCCTGCTCGGATTGAATTCGTTAGTCGAGCCGCGTTTGTTGGCGCAGACGCCGCGGGCGGCGGCGCACGGCGCGATTAATACACTGCACTTCCCCGCGAAGGCGAAGCGCGTCATTTTCCTCTACCAGGCCGGGGGCCCATCGCACCTCGAAACGTTCGATTACAAGCCGAAACTGGCGCAGATGAGCGGTCAGGGCATGCCGGAATCGTTCACCAAGGGCCAGCAAATCGCGCAACTGCAGGGCAAGACGCTGCAGTGCTTCGGGCCGCAATATGGCTTCCGCAAATTCGGCAAATCGGGCCAGGAAATCTGCGAGCTGTTTCCGCGCATCGGCTCGGTGGCGGACGACATCTGCATCGTGCGTTCGATGTGGACCGAACAGATCAACCACGATCCCGCCCACACGGTAATGAACACCGGCTCCATCATTCCCGGCCGCCCCAGCATGGGCTCATGGGCCTTCTACGGCCTGGGCGCCGAGACGCAGAATCTGCCGGGGTTCGTAGTGTTGCTCTCGGCCGGACGCGGCGGACAGATGCAACCGATCTCGGCGCGGCAATGGTCGGCGGGGCTGTTGCCCAGCCGCTTTCAGGGCGTGAAGCTGAATTCCATCGGCGACCCGGTGTTGTACATCGGCAATCCGCCGGGCGTGAGCAATGCCCTGCAGCGCGCTTCGGTGGATGCGATCAACCGCCTGAATCAAGGCGAATCCTCGGCGCTGGGCGACCCCGAAATTCAAACGCGCATCGCGCAATACGAGATGGCGTTTCGCATGCAAGCCAGCGTGCCCGACCTGGTGGACATGAGCAACGAGCCCAAGCAGGTGCTGGAAATGTACGGCGCGAAGCCCGGCGACGGCTCCTTCGCCTCGAATTGTCTGCTGGCGCGGCGGCTGGCCGAGCGCGGCGTGCGCTTCATTCAGCTCTACCACCGCGATTGGGACCACCACAAAGGCCTCAAGACGAACATCGCGCTCAAAGCCGAAGAAGTCGACCAAGCCACGGCGGCGCTGATCACCGACCTCAAGCAGCGCGGCATGCTCGACGACACGCTGGTAGTCTGGGGCGGCGAATTCGGCCGCACGCCGATGTCGCAGGATGGCGACGGCCGCGATCACCACATCAAAGGCTTCTCGATTTTCGTCGCCGGCGGCGGCGTGAAGCGGGGCATTACGTATGGAACTACCGACGAGTTAGGTTACGCCGCGGAAGAGAATCCGGTGAGCGTACACGATTTCCACGCGACTATGCTCTATCTTTTGGGTATAGATCACAAGCGGCTGGCCGTGAAGTCACAAGGTTTGGACGTGAGACTCACGGGAATATCGGGCGACGTAGTAAAAGGGATAGTGGCGTAGGTAAGTCATAGCCCCGACTTGAGTTCAGACCTATCTCGCCGCGCGGCTCGATCACTCCAGTTGCTCAGTCAGTCATCGCCTGTCATCGAAACGTAGCCGGAATTCGCACCTCTTGGCCGCCTCCACGAGCAGTTAACAATCCTTGGAATAACTGCATCGGCTGTCTATAATCGCCTAAATGTTCAGACGCCGACGTTCGCACCTTGCTCTTCTTCTCTCCCTCGTGTTCTCCTATGCGGCGAGTGGCGGCCCCGCGCAATATGTGATTAGCACGTTTGCCGGATCTCCCGTCCGCGAAGGCGCGACCGCTACTAGCGTTTCCGTTTATCCGCGAACCATCACTCACGATGCCAGCGGCAACATCTACTTCGCCGACTACACTCGCATCTACGAACTCAACGCCGGCGGCACGCTCTCGGTCGTCGCGGGTACCGGCTTCTACGGGCAGGGAGCCGACGGGGCGCCGGCCAGTATGTCCGCTATCTCGTCGCCAAACGGTCTCGCATTCGATAGCGCCGGCAACCTGTATCTTTCCACGGGCAACCGGATCCGAAAGGTCGACGCCGCCACCCACAACATCACCACGATCGCCGGTGGTCTGACCGGCGGATTCGCGGGCGACAACGGACCCGCCTCCGCGGCGTTGTTGAACGGAGTTTCCGGCATCGCCATCGATAGCGTGGGCAATCTTTACGTCTGCGATAGCGTCAACAACCGCGTCCGGAAGGTCGCGCTCAGTACAGGCATCATCACCGCATTCGCGGGAAACGGCGCCACCGGCTCTTTGACCGGGACCAATGGAGACGGCGCCCAGGCAACCGCCGCGCAGCTGCAGGCGCCGTCGTCGATCGCCTTCGATAGCTCCGGCAACACATACATCGCCGACCGCAATCACAACAAGATCAGAAAGGTCACAAGCAGTGGAGTCATCAGTACCATCGCCGGAACGGGTCAATTCGGATTCGCGGGCGATGGCTTGGCCGCGACCTCCGCTAATCTGGGCGCGCCGTATTCGGTGGTTGGCGACGCGTCCGGAAACCTGTACATCGGCGATACGAGCAACGTACGCATCCGCAAGCTTGTACTCGCGACCGGTATCATCACCACTGTTGCGGGCAGCGGCATCTCCGGATCTTCGGGCGACAATGGCCCCGCCCTTTCCGCCAGTTTCAGCGATCCCGTGGCTGTAGACGTTGACCGCGCCGGTTCGTTGTATGCCGCCGATCTCGAAGCCGGCACACTGCGCAAGATCATCTCGAGCGGCACCATCACGACAGTCGCCGGCGGCGGGTCAGGCGGGGACGGCGGCGCGGGCCTGGATGCACAATTCAATTACCCGAGCCAGGTCGCGTTTAATCCGAGCGCGCATCTCATCTACATTTCCGAAGACACCCGCATACGCGCCATGGATTCGGTCTCGGGCAAGATTTCAACCTTCGCAGGTACGGGCGTCTCCGGCTTCAACGGCGACAGCGGCCCCGCAACACAGGCCAGGCTTGGCCGTTTTGGCGCGCCCGCGGCGCTCGATGCATCGCATAACGTCTACATCGCCGATATCTCCAATCAACGCATTCGCAGAATCGATGCGGCGACTGGCGTGATCACGACGATTGCCGGAACCGGCGATACGGGCTTCAGCGGGGACGGCGGCGACGCAAAAGCCGCCAAGCTCAACACGCCCAACGACGTCAAACTTGACAGCGCCGGCAATATCTATTTCGCCGACATGGGCAATCACCGTGTGCGCAAAATCGACGCCGTTTCCGGCGTTATCACGACCGTCGCCGGTGGAGATACTCCGAGCAGCGCCGGCGGGTTCGCGGGCGATGGCGGCGCCGCCGCCAAGGCGCAGTTGCATAGCCCCGCCGGCATCGCTTTCGACGCCGCAGGCAATCTCTACATCGCGGATTACAACAACCATCGCATTCGTAAGGTCACGGCCGCCGGAGTCATTTCCACCATCGCCGGTTCCGACACGCCCAACAACGCTGGCGGGTTCGCGGGGGACAACGGACCCGCTGTCAGCGCCCAAATGAACAAGCCATACTCGGTCTGCGCAGACGCCTCCGGCAACCTGTTCATCGCCGAATACGGAGGCTCGCGAATTCGCCGCGTCGCTGTTGATGGCACGATCGCCACCATCGCCGGTAATGGAACGCCGGGATTCAGCGGCGACGGCGGCATCGCAACCAGCGCTACGATCAATCAACCGCAAGGCGTGGCTGTCGATTCGGCCGGCCAGGTCTACATCTCCGACACGTTCAACATGCGCGTGCGTATGCTGACGCCGGTCCGGATCACCTCAGAAGGAATCGTGAACGGCGCCAGCAATCTGAGTGGCGCGATCGCCCCCGGAGAAATTCTGTCGATTTACGGCACCGACTTCGGGCCGCCCCAGGGCGCGTCCGCCAGTCTGAATTCTTCGGGCAAGGTAGACGTCATCGCCGGAAGCACGCGCGTCCTCTTTGACGGCCAGCCCGGGCCGATCGCCTACGCCGTCGCCAACCAGGTGAACGTCATCGCGCCCTATTCGCTCGCGGGAAAATCCAGCACGCAGATACAGGTGGAGTATCTGGGGCAACTCACCAACCCAGTAACTATCCCCGTGATGGCGGCCGTCCCTGGCATTTTCAGTTATGATTCGAGCGGCAAAGGACAGGCCGTCCTGGTCAATGAGAACGCCACCCTCAATACGCCATCGAACCCGGCGCCGCGCGGCAGCTATGTCTATTTCTACGCCACCGGCGAGGGGCAAACGAACCCCGGCGGAATCGATGGAAAACTTGCGGCCGACCCATATCCGGCACCCGTGCTCTTCGCGGCAATCAAACTCGGTAGCAGCACCATAATGCCGCTTTACGCCGGCGCTGCGCCTGGATTCGTCGCGGGGGTTATGCAGGTGAATTTCCAGATTCCAGCGGATGCGCCCGCAGGCTCTGCGATTCCGCTCACGCTCTTGATCGGCGGCGCGCCCAGCCAGTCGGGCATTACAATCGCAATTCAATAGCGCCGCGATCGAACGACGCCTAGCTCAAACGCTAAGCAGCACGCCACACGAAGTAAAGAGCTGGTCTGACGGCGTATCCACCGGCAGGGTGTAGCGTATAAATCTGGCAACCGCCAGCAGGCTGACATTGCCGTTTTGCGGCGGTACGTTGGCGGCGGGGAGAATGTCGCGCTGGAAACTCCATACTCCAAGGCTGGGCCCGGAAAGGGGCGCCACGCCGGCAATGGCATTCACGTGGTTGATGGCGTTCCAAACGGACAAGAGCCCGGAGGCGAGATAAGCCAGCTTGACCCTCCGCGCCAGCCGGATCCGGAATTTTCCATATAACGAAACGTCGGTGGAATCCGTGCTCAAAGGCGGCTCCAGTTGGTAAAGCGCCACCGAGCTGCTTCCCGAGAACCTTTCGACCGCCCCGTACTCGATGTTGGTGCCTATCACGTTGACCACGGGGAAACTCGCCGTATTCAATAGTGGAGTAACTCCCGTCTTCTGAAACGGCAGCCATGGATCGTTCGAAACGTACGAGATGAGGAGCGCGGAAGCGAGTGTTTGTCCGGTCCAGAATCCCGGGGTTAGTTGCGCGATGCCGCCCACGATTTGATCGTGCTTCCCCTTCAAAAACGCGGAAGCAGGTTGGAGCACGCTCACGCTCCAGTTCTGTACGAAGTTCGGATCGATGCAGCCGCCCACTGCGAGAAAAGTAAATACCGCATCCAGATAGGCCGGAAGAATGTAAGTGTGATTGAAGGCCGTACCATCGGGATTGGATGCAGGACTCTGTTGTCCATAACCGGGCAGCTTGTTCGGTGTGGACGACAACCACGGAGGGACGGGCGGCCAGTTGAGTTGCCAGTCGTTCCAATAGATCTCATCGTTAAATGGCGTAAGCCAATTGGCATCGGGAGCGAGCGCGTTGATCGCGCTGGCGCAAATCTCCATCTGCTGCGTCACTTCATACGGGGACAAGGGCAGTTGGTTGACCAGGGACTGCAGGGAATCGAGCACGCCCTTCGCCGGAGCGAGCTGGTTTCCGATATCGGTAAGCCGTTGAATCAGATCCTCGGCTTTGAGCGTCTGGTCTAGTTGCGCGAAATCATTCTGGATCGTAGTCAGAATATTCTGCAGTTCCTGTTGCGTCTGGTCGCCTTGCGACATGAATGAGGCGGCCAACGAAACGATGCCAGCGATTCCGCTTGCGGCGCCTGCGATGTCGGCGATCGCGCCGATGGCCGTGCCTACGCCGTCATATGCAGCGGCATTGGAAATGCCGATGTTGTTCAGGGCGTTCGCCAGATTACTTTGCAGATCTTCAGCCATTTCGGCGCCTCCTTTTACATGGCTGCGTTATTGCAACGCGATCAGAACGGGAATCAGCGACTGCCCCGCTCCCAATGCGCGCAGCGCCTTGCCAATCACAGCGCCGAACGCCAAAGCCGGTTCGCCGGCCTTCATGGCGTGGCCAGCGGTAGGGGAGGTGGTGAGCAGGTCGCCTACTTGAATGGCTCCGAACTGGGCGTCCACTTTGCAATACACTTTGCCGACCAGCGCTATCGGCATGCGCTTGGCGGAGGAATCCTGGCGGTCGAGAATGATGGCCGGGCTGTATGCGCCGGCGCCGGAAATGACCCCCGCGACCTTCTTGTCGTAGCTTTGCTCGCTCGGCCGCAGGCATCCATTGTCATTCAGCACCATGACGGTGCCCGGCTCCGCATCGCAGGCGGCTTCGATGTCGAAATCCTCGGCGCAATCGGCGGCGGGCAGCCAGACATCGGAGGCGCTCAGCGTTCCCGTAACATATACTTGCCCATTCACTTGCAAGGTTCCATCGAACTGCCCTGCGTATTTGGCGCCCGTGCCGTACACGCCCACGCCGCCCTCACCCGGACTGGAGGCCCACAGGCCGAATCCGCCTCCATTGTTGTTGGCCGATACGCCCGCATGCGACGGCGCGGAACTAGTGGAATTGATAGCATCCTCGGTGGCGCTAACGGCAGCAACCGCCCACCCGCCCTGATTATTCGCGCTCACGCTTCCAGCAGTCAGTCCGCCGGTTACGGTGGCGTTGCCGTTGACCTGCAGCGGCCCATCGAATTTGCCGGCATAGAGTCCCCCGACTCCATAGATACCCACGCCGCCATTTGCGCCGTTAGTCAGGTTCCGTCCGGTAACTCCGGCATGATAGGTTGAGCTGCTCTCCCCTACTACCGCGTCAAACGCGCTGCTCGCGCCGTAAACACCTGTTCCGGCCGATTTACCCGAAATCGCGGTGCCGGGAGTGTAATCCTTGGGCTTGGGCTTAGGTTCCTCGCTGACTACTTCAAATGTGGTCGAATCGGAGTTCAACGCAGTCGTGCTGCCCTGAAAGGGAAGACTAAAACCGCCCATGGGTAACCTCCTCTAACGGAATCTGTACGGCATCCGCGATGATTACTATCTCGTAATCGCCATCGCCAGGAACTAGCAAAACTGCCAGCACCACCCATCCGGTGGTAAGGCCAACGCGGTGATCCTTGCCACGAATCACACGATGATAAGCTGGTTCACGCCTGCAAGCGCCGGAGGAACGGATGACGTTTGAAGAACGTGTCAGCGATAAAGGCCAGAAAAAACTGCTAGCCCTCGATGGTGGCGGTATCCGCGGCGTGATCACGCTCGAGGTCCTCAAGCGGATCGAGCAGATCCTGCGCGACCGCGCCGCCAAGCCCGATCTTGTACTCTCCGATTATTTCGACTATATCGCCGGGACAAGCACGGGCGCGATCATCGCGAGCTGCCTTTCCATCGGCATGTCCGTGGAGGAAATCGCGAAGTTCTATGCCGAGACCGGACCGGCCATGTTCAGCCGGGCGGGAATGCTGAAGCGCTTCTGGTATAAGTTCAACGACGAGAGCCTGGCGGATCAGCTCAAGACAGTATTTGGCCACTATACGACCCTTGGCGATCCGCGGATCAGAACCTTGCTGATGCTTGTGATGCGGAATGCCACCACCGATTCTCCGTGGCCGGTCTCAAATAATCCGCGCGCGAAATATAACGATCGCAACCGCGATAACTGTAACCTGGACCTTCCGCTGTGGCAGTTAGTCCGGGCGAGCACCGCGGCGCCGACTTACTTCCCGCCCGAATGCGTCAGAATCGGGCAAAAAGATTTTCTTTTCGTGGATGGCGGCGTCACCATGTACAACAACCCCACCTTCCAGATGTTTCTGATGGCCACGCTCCAACCTTACAAGCTTCAGTGGCAGACCGGCGCCGACAAAATGTTGATCGTTTCCGTGGGAACCGGGACCAGTCCGTCGCCGGATGCGAATCTGCAATCCGGCGAGATGAACCTGGCTTACCAGGCGAGCACGATTCCATCCGCGCTCATGTATGCCGCATTGAGCGAGCAAGACATACTTTGCCGCGTATTCGGCAACACTCTCGCCGGTTGCGAACTCGACCGGGAAATCAAAGATCTCAAGGGCGTAGCCGGCCCGGCGAAGGATAAGCTGTTCACTTATGCACGCTATAACGCGGAACTAAGCGAGGACGGGCTCACGCAACTGGGCCTGCCGAAAGTCCGCCCCGAACAAGTGCGCCAGATGGATTCAGTGGAATTCATTCCCCAAATGCAACTGGTTGGCCAGAAGATCGCCGAGATCGAAGTCAAGCCGGAGCACTTCAACGGCTTCGCCCCGCGGTAATATCAAACAGCGTTACGGCCATGACTACATTCATCGTGCGCCCCTTTGGCGAGAAGAACGGCGTCGACTTCGACAGGGTCGATCGCGAGCTGATCTCTCCGGCATTGGACCGCCTGCAGATGACGGGCCGGACGACAGGCGAAATCGCGCGGGCGGGCAACATCCGCGCGGATATGTTCCACCTGCTGCTGGTCGCCGACATCGTCATCGCCGATATCTCGATACACAACGCCAACGTGTTTTACGAGTTGGGCGTGCGCCATGCGCTACGCGATCGCCGGACGTTTCTGCTGCGGGCCAGCATCGACGAAGTTCCGTTCGACTTGAAGACGGATCGCTATCTCTCGTACGATCCCGCCAATCCGTCGGCCTGCCTGGAGGCATTGGTCGACGCACTGGCCGCGACCCGCCGCAGCGACGTGGTCGATAGCCCGGTGTACAGCATGCTGCCGGGATTAACCGCGCCGGACGCTTCGGCATTCATTGTGGTGCCCGAAGATTTTCGCGAGGAAGTGGAGCGCGCGCGGCAGAACGCGCAAAAGGGCGACCTGCGTTTCCTGGCCTCCGAATTGGATGGCTTGCCGTGGCGGCGCGAAGGCATGCGCGTAGTGGGCGAGGCGCAATTTCGCCTGGGCGATTTGAAATATGCCGGCGAGACTTGGGAAGCGGTACGCCTGGAGCTGCCTTATGACTTAAAAGCGAATCTGCGCCTGGGCACCATTTACCAAAAGCTAGGCGATTTGGTCCGTTCGGATGAAGCGCTGCGCCGCGTCGTCGCCATCAAGAGGATCGATCCAGAGAATCTCGCCGAAGCCCATGCCTTGCTTGGCAGCAACGCAAAAACAAAATGGGTGGGGGAGTGGACGGCGCAGCTGGATCTAACCCAAAGGCAAGCCGAGGCGCTGCGTTCGCCGTTTCTGTTCGAAGCGCTCGACGAGTACAGGAGCGGCTTCGAGACCAATCCCAGTCACTTCTACTCGGGCCTCAATGCGCTGGCGATGGCCACGGCCGCCTCAGAACTGGCCGGCGTGCAGCCCGACGTCTGGCAGGAACGCGCCAATGACGCGGATGAAGCCGCCCAACAGCTCAAGCAATACCGGACTCTGAAATCACAATTGACCGGCGCCGTCGAATTCTCGTTGCTGGCCTGCAAGCGGCGTCTGGAACGCGAAGGGCGGAAAGACCCTTGGCTCGCGCTCAGCTTCGCCGACTACAGCTTTCTGGTAGGAAGACCGAACGCACGGCAACTCTACCGCGATGCGCTCGCCGGACTGGATCCATTCGCTGTTCAGACGGCTCGCCGCCAAATGGACTTGTTCCGCCGCCTGGGCATTTTGAGCGCATCAGTCAACGCCGTTGCGCCCCTGTTGGATGCGCCTGGGCCATCTCCGGCGGGAACGCAACCCATCAAGGTTCTTCTCTTCACCGGCCATCGCATCGACGACCCGGGGCGGCGGAATCCGCGTTTTCCGGCGGATCGCGAGGATATTGCGCGCGATGCCATCCGCAAGGCTGTCGCCGCGGAAGTGGGAGCGAATCCAAGTTCCGTTTTTGCCATCGCCGGCGGCGCGAGCGGCGGCGATCTGCTGTTTCACGAAGCCTGCGAGGCTCTCGGCGTCGCGCGATCGTTGTATCTCGTCATTCCGCGCGACGAATACGTGAAGGCGTCCGTGGCGCCCTCCGGGCCCAATTGGATCGCGCGTTTCAACCACCAGCAGGCAAACTCCGGCTGCCGGGTTTATCAGCCGTCCGAATCGCTGCCGGTATGGCTGCAGGAGAAGAAAGACTACGGCGTGTGGCAGCGCTCGAATGCCTGGATGCTCTACAACGCGCTCGTCCTCGGGGGCGTCAACACCACGCTCATTGCCTTGTGGGACGGCAAAGGCGGCGACGGGCCTGGTGGAACGCAGCACATGGTGGAAGCCGCGGGCGACCGCGGCGCGCTGGCGATTATCCTGGACACCAAGAAGCTGTTCGGGCTTTAGATCGACTGGCCTGCCACCACGCCGCGCACCACCTCCAGATCGCCGCCCGGAATCGCCACGCGAAGTGCGTCGAACAATCGCAGCGCGCGCTTCACGATTCCCGCGTCCTTCGTGAGCGCCCGCGCGGCGCGGTAGGCAGCGATGGCCTCGGTCAGATCGGCGGCGTCTCCGCATGCGAACTGTCCGCATGACGCCAGCCCTTGAGCCTCCATCACCGCAAAGTGCTTCGGGTTACGGGTCAGCATCTCCTTGGCCTCGTCCACGGCCATGCGGAACCAGCCGCGTGCCTTTTCTTTGTCGCCTTGCCGCAAGGCAATGATTCCCAGGAACGCCAGCAGACCCGAGCGCGGCTGGTTCTGCTGGATGGCGCTATAGCGCAGCGCTTCCTCGGCGATTTCGCGCGCCTTGTCGAGGTTTTGCGTGCACAGATACGCCAGCGCCAGCGGTTCGCGCGACTCATCCTGAAACTGGCGATTGAAGACTTCGTCGGCGATTTCGACGGCCCGAGTCAAACTCTCGATCGCGCCGGGAAGATCGCCAGTATCGATTTGCAGCATCCCGAGATTCGTCAGGTTGCAGCACTCGCTTAGCCGGCTTTTGAGTTTGCCCGCGTACTCCAGACCCTTGCGTGCAGCGTCGATAGCGGCGGGATATTGGCCCATCCGCCCGAGTGCGTTGGCGATGTTGTTGAAGAGCAGGGGCTGATTGTCGACGTCCTTGATCTCGACCGAAATCTCGGCCGCTTTGCGCAGGTAGCTCAGCGCCAGGCTGGTGTTGCCCAAGTGGATGTAGCAGCGCGACAGATTGAAGAGCGCCAGGTGTTCGAGCGATCGCACAAACAGCGCCTGTTCGGGCGTCGCGCTTTGCTGCGCTGCCGCCAGCTTGATGGCGTCTTCCAGCAGCGTGATCGCGCGATCGGCTTGGCCGGTCTCGGTGACGCAGTTGCCTAGCGCCACTTTGGCCCACGCCTGCAAAAACGCGTTCGGCAGATTCACCCCCAGATCGAGCGCCTGTTGCGCCTGTTGGATGGCGGCATCGAGATCGCCCAGCCGCATGCTGGCGCCGGAGCAGGAAAGAGCATGACAAGCTTTCATCCACTGGTCCGAAATTTTTCCTGTCATGCGGGTCAGAATGGATTGCCGCAGCCGGAAGTAGCCCCAGCGCTCGAGCAATCCGTCGATGTCGACCGCGACACCGGCGGCGCCATCATAATCGCCGCCCGCGCAGCGCATATCGATTTCCGCCAGTTGCGCCGCGATATCGGAAATGGATTGGCAGCGGTCGCGCTGGATTCGCACTTGCGCGTAGTAATCCGCGGCGCGTGAAAACAACGCGGCGCGCGTCCAGACAGGCGGCTTGGCGGCGCGGTCCGTCGCCTCGCCCGCGGGAATGCGGCCGCCGGCAAACGCGCCATCCACCGGATGGAGAAAGTAGCGGCCCTTCTCATAGCGCACGAATTCCATGTTGACCAGCCGCTTCAAAACAGGTTCGCTGTTCGAGGCCGGGTGGAAAGGCTGAAGCAGGTAGTCGAGCGCCGTGGCTGGAACCGGCAGCCCGAAGATGGCCAGACCTTCCACGATTTCCTGCGCGGGCCGGTCCAGACGGCGAAAAGCCTCGCCCACCAGCACGTCCACTACGGATTCCGGCAGCGCCTGGCCGGCGATATCCAGGATCTCTTCGAGCGACATGGTGCGGTCGGCCTTGAGCGCTCCGACGAGCATTTCCAAGGCGCGCGGAAACCCGCGGGTCCGCTCGCGAGCGCGATCGAGCACAGCGGCATCCGCATCCCGGATGCCCAGCGTTCCGTCGCGATCGAGCGCCCGCAGCACGTTCTCGGCGTAAGGCGATTCGAGGCCTTTCTCGAGCTGGATGGTCCATTGCCTCCCTGGCTGCGTCAGGATGAGATCGTTGGGGGCAATGCGCGTGGTGATGACCACCTTCAGGCAATGCTCGGGCGCTTCCAGAATCGTTTTGAGCGCCGTGCCGAGCGCGGCATCGCGCACGCGCTGGCCGTCTTCCTGGACCAGGGTCTCGAAGTTATCGAGCAGGAGCACCGTGCGGCCGGAAGGAAAATCGGCAAGCAGGGCGGTAAACAAGCCATCGACGGTCACCTGCGAATCCTGCGCCATGGCCCGAAGCCGTTCGGCCTCGCGATCGGTCAACAGTTTGCAAATACTCTCGAACACACGGGGAGCATCGACGCGCTGCGAACCCGCGGCGCTCAGATAGACGATGCCGTCTACCGGAAGCGATCCCAGACTATCCGGCAACTCTCCGGTTTCGAGTGACTTCAGCATGCGGCACACCATGGCCGTTTTGCCGGTGCCGCCCCTGCCGATCACGGTGGCCATTCGACCATCGCCGCTGGACAGAAAATCACCCAGCAATTTGGTTTCGACGTGCCGGTTCTGAAAATGCGAGGGCGCGGTGGCGGCGGGCTGGTTGATGAACTTCGGGCGCGGCCCAGCGGCGACGGGAACGGCCGGCTGCCGCTCGCGCTCCATTCCCTGCGCGATGGTTTGCTGCGTTTGTTGCGCGGCTTTTTCGGGATCGGCCGCCACCAATTGCTGGCGATCGATCTCACTCTTGAGGTCGGCGATGTCTTTCTCGATGCGCGCGCGGTCGCCCTCGGCAGCGCTTCGCAGATCGCGCTCGGCATAGCGCATGCGCTGCCGAAGCTGGTCCAGTTGGCCCTCCGGGCTATCCAGGCGGCCCAAATGGAGCCGCAGGCGGGCGAGGCCCTTCTCCAGCGAATCGGTGAAATCGATGTATTGGGTGGTCTCGAGGAGGAATGGCGGCACGAGCCCCGGAGCGAACAACAGCGGGACGATGGGCTTTTTGAACCGCATGGCGCGGCTGCACTCATCGCCGCAGACGGATTGCGGGTCGACGCTATCCGGCGTCATCACGAACAGCAACGTCTCGCAGTCGCTGACGGCATCGCCCAATGCGCCCGGCCATCGATCTCCCGGGTTCAGCTTAGCGTCGATCCACGCCTCGATGCTGGGCTCGCCGACCAGGAGCTCATCGCGGAGCCGGAATGCGAACTTCGCGCCGTCGCGGTGCGAATAACTGAGGAAGTGTTTGCCCATAAGGCCGCGCCTGTCTATGATAGCCGCGAAATTCGTTCACGAGCGTTCGAAATTTTCTATTCCACTGATTCCAAATGCGATAACGACTTTCGGAAGCCGCCGCGCTTGGTCCCGGCCATTACGATGGAGTTGTGGAAAGAGTCGTTCGAATCGATCGCGCCTACGTCGTCGCCGCCGCAGCGGCCCGCGACTTCAATGATGAGTTGACCGTAATCCTGAGCAGCGTGGATGCCGCCGCGGCGCATCTCGAAGCCGGGCACCCGGCGCTGGCCTTCCTTGCCGATGTGCAGGGCGCGGCGCAGCGCTGCGTTTGGAAATCGGCGGGGCTTCTGGAATTCAGCTCGCGGCGAGGCGTGCGGCCCTCGGCTACGCGCCTGGAACACCTGCTGGCAGGCTAATCGTTGCAACCTTTTGGCATTGAAACTCCGTCATCATTTCAGGCAAAGTGATTACATGCGAGTTTCAATCGCCCTTGCGGCGTGTTTGATTTGCGCCCCGCTTTTTGCGCAAGGGCCCATACCCATCCGCGTTGACGCCACCGACGCCGGGCGCCGGCTCTTCCATGTGAAGATGACCATGCCCGCGAAAGCCGGTCCGATGACGCTTCTCTACCCCGAATGGATTCCCGGCGAACACGGGCCCACTGGCCCCGTGTTGAACATGGTCGGGCTGATGATCGAGGGCGGCGGCAAGCGGATCGCCTGGCGGCGGGACGACGTGAACATGTTCGCCTATCACGTCGAAGTGCCGGCGGGCGTGAGTTCGCTCGATATTTCGTTCGATTTCATTTCGCCGCCGGAAGCGTCGGGCTTTTCGTCCGGAGCGTCGGCCACCCCCGAACTCGCGGTCATCAGTTGGAACCAACTGCTGCTCTACCCCGAGGGCGCCGATCCGGACGCCATGCAGTTCCAGGCCAATCTCAAGCTGCCGAACGCGTGGAAATTCGGCACGGCTTTGCCCATCCGGCGGGAAAGCGGTTCGGATATCGAATTTCAGCCGGCTGCGTTGACCACGCTCATCGATTCGCCGCTCTCCGCGGGCGCTCACTACCGCACCATCGAACTGGGCGAGGATCGCGGCGCGCCGCATTTCCTGCATATCGCCGCCGATAGCGACCATGCGCTCGACGCGTCTCCGGAAACGATTCAGGCTTTCAAGAACCTGGTGCAGGAGACCGGCGCGCTGTTTCAATCGCGGCACTATCGCGACTATCACTTCCTGCTCACACTGAGCGACCATGTGGCGCATTTCGGCCTGGAGCATCACGAATCGAGCGACGATCGCGTGGGCGAGCGCACCCTCATCGATGACGCCGAGCGCGTCACCGAGGGCTTCCTGCTGCCGCACGAGATGACGCACTCCTGGAATGGCAAGTTCCGGCGTCCGGTGGGGCTCACCAAAGACGGGCGCGATGGCGGGTACGATGCCCCCATGAAAGGCGATCTGCTTTGGGTCTACGAAGGGCTCACCGAATACCTGGGCGAGATCCTGACCCCACGCAGCAAACTGTGGACGCCCGAGCAATATCGCGATTACCTGGCGATGACGGCGGCCTCACTCGATAACGAATATGGACGGCGGTGGCGGCCGCTGGAGGACACGGCGGTGGCGGCGCAACTGCTCTACAGCGCGCCCGAGGATTACAACGCCTATCGCCGTAACGTGGATTACTACCCCGAAGGCACGCTGATCTGGCTCGAAGCCGATGTCACCATTCGCAAGTTGAGCAACGGAACGAAATCCATCAACGATTTCTGCCGCACTTTCCACGGTGGCGCGGGCGGCAAGCCGGAAATGAAGACGTATGCGTTCGACGACGTGGTAGCAGGCATGAACGCCGTGCAACCTTACGATTGGGCTTCGTTTTTCCGTCAGCGGCTGCAATCCACCGCCTCGCACGCGCCGCTCGGCGGCGTGGAGGGATCGGGATGGAAGCTGACCTATGACACGGAGCGCAGCGAATATTGGAAAAACGAGGAAGAAACGGGAAAATTCGCGGATTTCACCTACTCCATTGGCATCAAAGTACATGATGACGACGGCATGATTTCCGATGTGGCGCTGGAAAGCCCCGCCTTCAAAGCCGGCATGGCGCCCTCCGTAAAGCTGATCGCAGTGAACAAGCGGCAGTACTCCTCTACGCTGCTGCGGGAAGCCATTCAGGCCGCTGCGAAGGACGGAAAGGCGATCGAGCTGATGGTAAAGGCTGGCGATTTCTACCAGACCTTTTCCATCGCGTACCGCGGCGGCGAAAAGTATCCTCACCTGACGCGGATTGAGGGCTCGCCGGACCTGCTGTCGCAGATCATTGCGCCCATGGTGAAAAAATAGAGGCTGCGATTTTGACGCTGAGGCGTTGAGACGCAGAGACTAAACTCAAACTTCAATGAAAATCACTTTTAATGGGGCAGCCGGGACCGTCACCGGTTCGATGCACCTGGTGGAAGCGGCGGGGAAGCGGATTTTGTTCGATTGCGGCATGTTTCAGGGCCGGCGGTCGGAATCGGACGCCAAGAACCGGCATTTGCCGGTGGATGGCGCCTCGATCGACGCCGTGATTCTTTCGCACGCCCATATCGATCACAGCGGAAGCCTGCCCACGCTCGTGAAGAATGGGTTTTCCGGGCCGATTTACGCCACGCCGGCCACCATCGATCTTTGCAATTGGATGCTGCGCGATACGGCGCATATCCAGGAGAGCGACGCCGAGTTTTTGAACCGGCGGCGCGAAAAACGAAAGGCCATGGGGCTCGGCAATGGGATCGTCGAGCCCATCTACACCATGGCGGACGCGGAGCGGACGCTGCCGCTTTTCCATCCGGTGAATTATCACACGCCGTTCGAAATCGCGCCGGGCTTGACCTTCGAATCGATCGACGCGGGGCATATTCTAGGGTCGTCGTCGATCATACTCACCGATTCCTCCGGCCCGACTCCGGTGCGCCTTGCTTTCTCGGGCGATGTGGGGCGTCCGGGGCTGCCCATCATTCGCGACCCGGAACGTCTGCCCCCTTGCGATCTGCTGATTATGGAAAGCACGTACGGCGGCAAGCTCCACCGGGCGGTCGATCGCGCCGCCGATAAGCTCGCGGAGGTTGTCAACCGTACGGCCCGGCACGGCGGCCGCGTCATCGTGCCCGCCTTCGCGGTGGGACGTACGCAGCAACTTGTCTTGCTGCTGCATCAGCTGGCGAATGCCAAGCGGATCCCGAATATCCCGATTTTTGTGGATAGCCCGCTCGCCATCAACGTCACGGCGGTCCACCGCGCGCATCCGGAGTGCTTCGACGAAGAGACGCGCGCCTATCTTGCGAACCATGAAGACCCCTTCGGCTTCCAGCGGCTGCAATACGTGCGCGACGCGGCGGATTCCAAGAAACTGAACGACCTTCACGGACCGTTTGTAGTGATTTCAGCCTCTGGAATGTGCGAACAGGGCCGCATTTTGCATCATTTGCGCAACAACATTGAAGACCCACGCAATACGGTGCTGATTACCGGCTTCCAGGCCGAACACACTCTGGGGCGCAAGCTGATCGACAAACTGCCCGAGGTCAAGATCTTCGGCGAGCCGATGCGGGTGCGTGCGGAAGTTCAGTCGCTGGACTCGTTGAGCGGGCACGGCGACCAGCACGATTTGCTGGAATGGGTACGTCCAGCTGCCAAGGGCCTGCGTAAAGTATTCCTGGTGCACGGGGAAGAGAAACAATCCACGGTTCTAGCCACACGACTTAGCGACGAATTGGGGCTGGATACGGTTGCAGCCGTACAAGGACAATCTTTCGTCCTCTGAGGTCGATTCCCATGTAACGGTAATTGACGGTAGGTTCATCTATAATAAAGAGATCCAGCACTACCCCAAAAGGAGTTTGAAGCAGTGAACCCTACCCCCGTATATGCCGAGCCCAAGCGCGCCGGCCTTGTAACCGCCCTGGTCCTGGGCGCGATTGTCGTCCTGATCGGAGCGAACATCTATCTTTACGTGCAAATGGACCACATGCGCACGGATATGGCCGCCATGCACGAAAAACTGCTGACCGAAATCAGCAACATGCGAGACGCCACGCAGGTCACCTCAGCCTCGCACACGCGCCAAGTGGAAGCATTGAAGGATGAGGTCACCGCCACGCGCACCCAGGCGCAGCGTGACGTCAGCCAAGTGAAGGCGGAGTCGCTTGCCCACGCCGACCAGGTTGCGAAGCAACTGGAGGCGGAACAGGCAAAGAGCCAACAGCAAGTCGCCGCGGAAATCACCAGCGCGAAGGAACAGGCGGCGCAAGCCAATCAACAGGTGGCGGCAAAGGTTTCCGATGTGGCGACGGATGTTGGCTCAGTAAAGTCGAATCTGGCCACGACGCAGTCGGATCTTCAGAAGACCATCAACGACCTGAAGTCCACCAAGGGCGATTTGGGCGTGCAGAGCGGCCTGATCGCAACTAACGGCAACGAACTGCAGGCGCTCAAGCTCCGCGGCGAGCGCAATTACATCGACATCAAGCTCGGCAAGACCAAACAGCCCGTCCGTTTTGGCGATGTCACATTGAAGCTCGAAAAGACCGACGCCAAGCGCAACAGGTACACCGTGCTGGTGATGGCCGATGACAAGCTAACCGAGAAGAAAGACAAGAATGTAAACGAACCGGTGCAGTTCTACACGGCCAAAGGCGGGCACATCCCGTATGAGATCGTGATCAACAGCATTGGCAAGGACCAGATCGTTGGATACCTTTCGACCCCCAAGGTCGAAGCCACGCGGTAGCCTTCCGCTTCTCTTCCCCAACAAACTTGCTGGCAGTGGCTCAGTTCAATCTGAGCCACTGCCAATTCCACAATCGGCCCGTCTTAGTGTGAAACCGGGATCAACGCCTGGATATTGTCTCCGTCGGCCTGCTCCAACATGGAAACTTCCAGATAGAAGTGCGTGACGCCGGTGGGATTCAAGATCATGCCGGATGAGCCTCCCGCCGGGGGTAACGTGAAGTTCACCTGATACAAGCCGCCCAGGCCCGGCGCCAAACCCGAAAACGTTACTGTGGCCTGCGGGAAGTTGTCATTGTTGAAATCGTCAATAAAGATGTCAACCGGATAGGTGAGCGTGGGGAACGGAGGCGCCGCAGGAGCCGCGGTTCCCGCCGTGACGCCTGGATTCGTGCCGCCCAAGCCGGTGAGGAAAAGCTGCACCGTTTCGCCGGGTTTTGCGGGGCTAGCATCGCTGACCAGCGAGAAATCGGCGTGCAGGATGGCGGCATTGCCGACGCCGCCTGCGGGCACGGTAAAGACGCCAGGCGAGGTCAAGCCGGTATAGGATTGCGTGATGTTCGATGACGCGCCGTTCGAGATCACTTGCACCGTAGCCAGAGCGCCCGTGGAGGGCGTGGAATATGGCACTACGGCGCTGAGCTGATTCTGGCTGACGTAATAGAGCGGGGCCTGCGCTCCATTGATCAGCACCTGCACGCCGCCGAGCGTGCTGGGGAACGGAACCGAAGCGGTGGTGGGCTGAGAACTGGCGGTGAAGCCGGTCCCATAGAGCGAAATCACTTCGCCCGGCGAAAGTTGCGCGGTAAAAGGCGTATTCGTCGCGGCGTTGACTACGCCGGTTGGATTCAAAAAGACGCCGCTGCCGCTATACGCGGGAATCTTGGAGTAAGCCTCCATGGAATACAGGCCCTCACCGCCAACGATGAAGGCATAATTGCCGCCGGTTCCAACGGCAAATGCGCCGCCGAAGGCCGTCCCATTAGCGTTTGGCACGAAGCCATCGTCGCCGGTCGAATCGTAAGCCTCGCCCGCGAAGCCATCCTGATTCAGCCGGTTGTGATACAACTCGGTCTGGATCGACGGAATCTCGTTCACCGCGCCGGAGAAAGAAAATGAGGTTCCGTCGCTGCCCGTCGTATTCGAAAGGTAGCCGGTGTAGTAGAGGCCGGAGAAGATCGTGGCCCCGCCGGTGCTGCCAAGGGCCTTCACGCCAATTTGCATATCCCATCCGGTGGGCGAACCGGAGACAAAGAAGCTGCCGTCAGGCGACACGTACAAGTTTTTCGCGCCCGAGATCAGCGGGTTCGCACCGCTGGGCGCGGGGAACGTCATGGTGCCGCTGCCGACGGAAACCAGCGTGTAGGTAGCGCCGTTGATGGTCTGCGTAGCATCGTTATCGTTGAGCGCGGTGGAGGATCCGTTCACTGTGATCGTACCCAGGTTGCCGTTGCCATCGGCGTTGATATCGAAGTATGAGTTGGACATGGAGTTGATGCTTCCGCCGACGAATTCCATGTCGCCCACATGATAGGTTCCGCTGAGCGTCGCTTTCGAAGCGCTCGAACTCTGCGGGATGAGCACGAACAGGTCAAGATAGGCGGACTCGGTACTGCTGGCGATAACAACGCCGCCTACGCCGATGCCGCCATACAGCGCGGCCGCGCCTTGCGAGAACGGATTATCCAGCGCCACCTGTCCGCTGGTCAGCACGGAATAAGTGCCGGAGCCGGTTAGAGGCAACGCATTGCTGGCGCTCGAAAAATAAACGCCGCTGCCCGTCACGGTGTAATTGCCGTTGCCATCGAAAGTCATGGAGCCGGCGAAGCTCGCGGGGAAATCATTTGGGTAACCAATGACGCCCAGATAGCGAACCCAGTAGGCGCCTTTCAGGGTCGCGTTAGTCGGAAGCTGCGCGGCGGCGGGCACTGCCGCCAACAGGGCCGCGGAACATAGAAGCGTGATATGACGAATTCGACGGCTTTTCATAAGCCAATCATCGCATGGGCCGGAAAGTCGCCCATAGCGCTTTGGAGCTAACCGTACACAAGATAATTGATATAGTCGGTAGCCAGGGGGCTCGGCCATGAACGCTTGCGTGAGAACCTTGGCGCTGCTTGCGGTATCCACCGCAGCTTTCGCTCAAACCCAGCATCCAATCCTGGCGATCGGCTCGCCTGCGCCGGATTTCGCGCTGCCCGGCGTGGATGGAAAAATTCACAAGTTGGCCGAGTACAGCGGCAGTCCGCTGTTGATGGTGATGTTCATCTGCAATCACTGTCCGACCTCGCAACTCTATGAAGGGCGCATCGAAAAGCTAGTTGACGATTACCGAGGCAAAGGCGTTTCGTTTGTTGCGATCGAACCGAACGACCCGCAAGCGATTCTGCTTTCCGAATTAGGCTATACCGACGTCAGCGACAGCCTGGACGAGATGAAAATCCGCGCCGAATATCGCCATTTCAATTTCCCTTATCTCTACGATGGCGAGACGCAGGCCGTCACGCAGGCGTACGGCGCGCAGGCGACGCCGCACGTTTTCCTTTTCGACCGGGAGCGCAAGCTGCGATACGAAGGACGAATCGACGACGCGCAGCGCGAATCGCTGGTGAAGCGGCTGGACGCGCGCGCCGCGCTGGACGCCCTGCTGACGAATCAACCCGTGGCCACTCCGCACACGCCGGCCTTCGGGTGTTCGACGAAATGGAAATCGAAGATCGACAGCCAGCTCGCCGAGATGAAGAAGATCGAAGCCGAACCGGTGAAGCTGGAGATGGCGACGGCCGACGACCTGAAGAAGCTGCGTTCGAATCCCTCAAACAAGGTGCTATTGGTCACGTTCTGGGCCACCTGGTGCGGCCCTTGTATTACGGAATTTCCCGCGATGGAGCAGACGTATCGCATGTTCCGACGCCGCGACTTCGATTTTGTAACCGTGGCGGCCAATTACCCGGACGAGAAGACCGGCGTGATGAAAATCCTGCAGGAGCAGCATGCTTCCGGACGAAATCTGCTGTTCGCCAGCGACGACACCTACGCGATGCAAGCGGCCTTCGACGCCAAATGGGAAGGCGGCGTGCCTTTCACCATGATCATTGCCCCCGGCGGCAAGGTGCTGTTTCAGCAGCAGGGCGAAGTGGACATCCTGGCACTGCGTCGCGCGATTCTGGCGAATCTGGAAAATGAGACGTACGTGGGGCACCCGGGGTATTGGGCGAAGTAACTAGAAGCCGCTCACCGGTACAGCAGATACTTCTCTCGTAGTTGCACGAAGCCCGCGACGGCATCGGTGAAGCTTTCCTGAATCGTGCGCGGGTCCTCGCCGGCGGCCAGACGGCGGATGACGTCATCTGAGCCAATCAACTTCGCGCTGACGGCGAAATCGATCTTGCCGGGGTATAGCTTCCGCAGCGCCGCGGCGATTTCCAGGCCCAGGCGCGTGGCATCGAACAGGTCGCGGTTCATGATCTCGAAACGCACGCCTTCAATGCGCTTGCCCTTGAAATTGGATTCCGTCGGCGTGAAGCTGGTCGGGTAGGCGCGCACACCCGGAATCTGCCGCCGGTTGAGGTATGTAGCCAATTCACGGCCTCCGATAAAATCGGCGCCGATCTGCTCGAACGGAGAATCGGTTCCGCGGCCTACCGAATAATTCCTCGAGTACTCGATCAGGCATACGCCGGGATACAGCAACGCAGCCTTTAGGCTTCGAATGTTAGGGGATGGGTTGATCCAAGGCAGGTTGGTGGAATCGAACCAATCGCCGCGCTGCCAATCCGTCATGCGCACCACGGTGAGCTTTGCGCCGATTTTGTTTTCGCCGTTGTACAACTGCGCGAGCTCTCCCATCGTCATGCCGTGGCGCATCGGCAGGCCTGCCCAATATCCAATGAACGACCGATTGGCAGCGTCCATCAGCGGACCTTCTACGTGCACACCGGTGATCGGGTTCGGCCGGTCGAGCACGTAATACTCAATGCTCGCCTTGGCGGCGGCTTCCATGGCATATGCCATCGTAGTTTCGTAGGTGTAGCAGCGGGCGCCGACGTCCTGAATGTCGAAAACCAGCGCGTCGACATTGCGCAGCATCTCGGGCGTGGGCCGCTGCGTATCGCCGTACAGGCTGAAAACCTTGAGACCGGTGGCGGGGTCGATCGTATCCTGGAGGCCCTGACGGTCCTCCGCGCCCAGGAAGCCATGTTCGGGCGAAAACAGCGCGGTCAGTTTCACGCCGGCCTGGCGCATCAGATCGATATTGCGGCGACCTTGAGCGTCGATGCCCGTCTGGTTGGTGATGAGACCGACGCGCTTGCCTGCGAGCGGCGCGAAATGATTGGCCACCAGCACGTCGAGGCCGGTTTGCGTTTTGGCCTCGCGATCGATATCGCGGTGTACGCCAGCCGCGGTGAAGGTCTGGTTGTAGCCGGCGATGGTCACGCCTTGCACTTCGATTCCCACCGAGGCCGCGACGATGGTCGCGACCGCCGAGCGCAGCGGCGTCAACGCGGGGCGCTGCGACGGATGCACGCTGTTGGCGAGCAGGATCACGTAAGTGTGCGTGGAAGGATCGATCCAGATGGAGGTGCCGGTGAAGCCGGTGTGGCCGTAGGATCCAATTGGAAACAGGTCGCCGCGATTGCCCGAATGGGGCGAATCGATATCCCAGCCGAGGCCGCGCAAAATCGGCTGATCGGGCGGGCTTTGCGGCTCCGTGAATTCCTCAACCGTCAGCGGATTGAACAGATGCACGCCATCGAGCGTGCCGCCGTTGAGCATCATCTGGGCAAAGCGCGAAAGATCGTCCGCGGTGGAGAATAGCCCGGCGTGGCCGGCGACACCGCCCATGTTGCGCGCTGTTGGATCGTGCACGACGCCGCGCAGGATGCGGTCGGTGCCAGCGACGCGCTCGGTGGGCGCGATGCGCGGCAGCAGCGAGGCCGGCGGCAGAAACATGGTGTCGTTCATCTTCAGCGGCAGGAAAATGTTGTCGCGGGCGTATACGTTCAAGGGTTGCCCGCTGAGGCGATGCACCAGCTCGCCCAACAATTCGAAATTGATATCGCTGTAGACGTAGCGCGTCCCGGGCGGCCCGGCAGGCGCGGTGGTGCAGGCCAGATGAATGCCAGTCTCGTAGCCGCTCCACGGCGTGGCAAGCGGAACGTCGGGCCTCAGACCGGAAAAGTGGGTCAGCAGATTGCGGATGGTGATGTCGCTCTTGCCGCCCTGAAACTCGGGGATGTATTGCGTGATCTTATCGTTCAGGCGGAATCGGCCCTGCTGGAAAAGCTTCATCAGCGACGGCGTGGTCGCCACGACTTTGGTGAGCGAGGCAATGTCAAAAATGGTGTCGAGCGTCATGGGCTCGACCGCCGGAACCTCCGCCCGGTTGCCGTAGGCCTTGCGGTAGACCACTTTGCCGTCGTGGCCGACAATCAGCACCGCGCCGGGCAGCCGCTTTTGCGCGATGGCGTCATTGATGGCGGCGTCGATTGCGGCCGCGCCTGAGAATTCTTGTGCGGCCGCGCACAGTGGCACGGCGGCAAGCAATAGGCGCCCAAGCAACCTCATATGACCTCCATCATAAGTCCCTTCGGTGAGACAATCGAGGGTTAGCTGACGGCGCATGCAAATTCCCAACCAGGTTGTTCTCATTACCGGCGCGTCCCAAGGAATCGGCGCGGCGTGCGCTGCTGAATTTGCGCGCTGCGGCGCGAAGCTTGTACTCACGGCGCGGTCCGAAGAAGGGCTGCGCAAGGCGGCGGCCGCGGCGGGCGTCAAGGATACGCTGATCGTGGCCGGCGATCTCACCAACGACGCGGACCGGCGGCGCCTGGTCGAGTTGGCAACGGAACGTTTCGGCCGCGTGGATATCCTAATCAATAACGCAGGCTTGGGGCTTTATGCGCCGTCGTGGAGCGTCCCGATGGAGGACGCGCGCCGCCTGATGGAGCTGAATTTTTTCGCCCCGATGGCCCTCGCGCAGCTGGTGGCGCCGGGCATGCGCGAACGCCGCAACGGATTGATTGTCAACGTGGGATCCATCGCCGGCAAAGTGACGCTGCCGTGGATGACGCTTTATAGCGTGTCGAAATATGCGCTGGGCTCGCTCACCGAGGGCATGCGCATGGAGTTGATGGGCAGCGGCGTGCGCACCATGATCGTCTGCCCCGGCTACGTCAAGACCGGGTTTCAAGAGCACGTGATCGCCGGCAAAGCTCCGGACAGCGTGATCCGCCAGCGGCGCTTCGCGATCGAAAGCCGGGCATGTGCGGAAGCGATCCGCCGCGGAGTCGAACATGACGCGCGCACGGTGGTAACGCCGGCGATGGGATGGGCGCTGGCGGCAGCCTCGCGGCTATTTCCAGGCATCCTGGAAAAGCGTTTGGCGCGCATTAACGGAACGGCATGAACCTGCGGCTGAAGCGCACACCCGGAATCTATCTGGTGGGGTTCATGGGGAGCGGCAAAACCACCATCGGGCGCCTGCTGGCGGAACGGCTTGGCTGGAGATTCGCAGACCTGGACGACGAAATCGAAGCCGAAGAGAAGACCAGCATCGCGGAGATTTTCGAATCGCGCGGCGAGGCCGAATTTCGGCGCATCGAAGCCGAAATGTTGGGGCTGCACGTGCGAGACATCGAGCGCGGCCAGCCGGCCGTGATTGCACTGGGCGGCGGAGCATTCGCGCAGGCTGCGTGCCGCGAATTGGCGATGCAGCATGGCATCGCGGTGTGGCTGGATTGCCCCTTTGAAACCGTGCAACGGCGCGTCGCGCCCACGACGCACCGCCCGCTGGCGCGCGATCCGGAGCGATTTGCGGCGCTGTACGAAACGCGGCGTGAATTCTACGCGCTCGCCGACGTAAGAATCGCGATCGAATGCGACGACCCGGCCGTGGCGGTGGACGCCATCGCCAGCCATCCGATTCTGCAATGAACGCCGCCACCTTGCGCCGGCACGCGCGGTCGATCTTCGATGCCGCACTGAAGGCGGCAGACCCATCGCGTGCCGTGGAGACAGCAGTGCGGCGCATGGATTTCAGCGGCTACCGCAACATCTACGTGGTCGGCGCGGGCAAAGCGGGCGCTTCGATGGCGAAGGCGGCGGAGCGCGTGCTGGGGCGGCGCATCACGTCCGGCTTCGTGAACGTGAAGGATGGCCACGCGACAAAGCTGCGGCGCATCGAACTGCACGAGTGCGGACATCCGGAACCCGATGGGCGCGGAATGGCCGGCGCGGAACGCATCGCCGCAATCGCAGCGGCGGCGGAGCGCGAAGATCTGGTGCTTTGCCTGATATCGGGGGGCGCATCGGCGCTGATGCCGCTACCGGCGCCACCGGTGAGCCTGGAAGAAAAGCGCGCGGTCACTCGGCTGCTGCTCAGCGCCGGCGCCGACATTCATGAATTCAACGCCGTGCGCAAGCACCTCTCGCGCATCAAGGGCGGGCAGTTGGCGCAGCTTGCCGCGCCGGCGAAGGTGGAGACGCTAGCGCTCTCCGACGTGGTGGGCGACGATCTGGACGTGATCGGCTCGGGACCCACTGCGCCCGATTCTTCCACGTTCGCCGGTGCGCGCGAAGTGCTCGAGCGTTACGGCGTTTGGAAGCGCGCGCCGCGCTCGGTGCGAGAGCGATTGACTAGAGCCAACACCGAGACTCCCAAACCCGGCGACCCCATCTTTCGTCATGTGCGCAATCAGGTGATTGGGAGTAATCGCATCGCGCTCGCGGCGGCGTCAGAGAGAGCGCGCGAGTTGGGTTATCGCACGCAGATTCTATCCAGCGAAATCGTGGGCGAAACGCGCGACGTCGCGCGCATGCACGCGGCGATCCTGCGCGAAGCGGCGCGCGGGCGCGGACCGTTGTGCATCGTCAGCGGCGGCGAAACCACCGTCACCATTCGCGGCAAGGGCAAGGGAGGCCGCAATCAGGAATTCACGCTCGCGGCCGCCATCGAGATTGCGGGCTTAGAAGACGCCGTGATATTTAGCGCAGGGACGGACGGCAGCGACGGCCCCACGGACGCGGCCGGCGCCATCGCCGATGGCGCGACGCTCACGCGCGGGCCGGACGCGCGCGCCTATCTCGACAACAACGACTCTTACACTTATTTCGAAAAACTGGGCGATTTGATCAAAACCGGCCCAACGCATACCAATGTGATGGACGTACACATCATGCTGCAAGGGGGCAAATGAGTTTCTGGCGAGATGAAGCGATCGAGTTTGCGTTGGATCACGAAACGCGCAAACAAATGGATGAACAGATCGCGTGGATCGAGCGCGAACCCACGAACGCGGAGCCTTACTACGCGCTGGCGCAGTTCTACCGCATGAACGGCAGGCAGGAAGAAGCCCTGGGACTGCTGCTCGAAGCCGTGAGATTAGATGCGGATCTAGCCGACGCGCACGCCTCGCTGTGCGAAGTCTACGCGATTCGTGGCGATTCCGCGGCGGCGTGGCGCCACGCGCGTGCGGCAGAGCGGTTGGGAATCGAGCGGGGCGTGGAGTTGTTGACGCGCTATAACGTCGCTGAGTAGCGGGCCTACATGCCCGGCATTTGACCGAACGGGAAACCGGGCGGTAGTTTCATCTTGCCCATCTTCTTGCCCATGAAACCGCCCGAAAGGCTCTTCATCATTTTGCGCATTTCGGTGTATTGCTTGAGCAGGTTGTTGACGTCCTGCACGGAGGTTCCGCTGCCGCGCGCGATGCGGCGGCGACGGGTTCCGTTGATGATCATGTGATTCGAACGCTCTCTGGGCGTCATGGAATCGATGATGGCGACGACGCGGTTGAGCTCATTCTCGTCGACTTTTACGTCTTTCAGCTGCTTCATCGGACCGACCTTCGGCATCATGTCAAGAATGTTGCTGAGCGGGCCGAGCTTGCGTACCTGCTTCAGCTGATCGCGAAAATCGGCCAGCGTGAAATCGTTCTCGATGAGCTTGCGCTGCATCTCGACGGCTTTCTTCTGGTCAATTTGTTCGGACGCCTTCTCGATGAACGAGAGGATGTCGCCCATGCCGAGGATGCGGTTGGCGGCGCGGTCGGGATGGAACGCTTCGAGCGCATCCGATTTTTCGCCGATGCCGACGAACTTGAGCGGCTGCCCGGTCACCTGGCGGATGGAGAGCGCGGCGCCGCCGCGAGCGTCACCATCCATCTTGGTGAGAATGACGCCGGTGATCCCGAGGCGCTTATGGAACTCTTCCGCCGATTTGACTGCGTCCTGACCGGTCATGGCGTCGGCGACGAACAGAATTTCAACAGGGTTCAGTTGTTCTTTGAGCTGCTGCAGCTCAGTCATGAGCTGATCGTCGATGTGCAGGCGGCCGGCGGTATCCACCAACAGCACATCGCGGCCGTTGTGGATGGCCTCGCGGCGGGCGGAGCGGGCCAGATCGAGCGGTGCGGTTTCGCCGGGCGCCCCCTCGTAAATGGGCTGGCCCACTTCGCGCGCGATCACCTTCAATTGCTCGCGCGCGGCCGGGCGGTAGACGTCCACCGATACCACCATCGGGCGGCGGCCGTTCTTCGAAAGCCAGCGAGAGAGCTTGCCTGTGGATGTGGTCTTACCGGAACCTTGCAACCCGACGATCATGAAGACGCTGGGCGGTTCGTTAGCAAAGCGCAGTTTCGCCTCATGGCTACCCAAAATCTTGATGAGCTCTTCGTGAACGATCTTCACGACCTGCTGCGAAGGCGAAAGCGCGGTGAGAACCTCTTCACCCATCGCTTTGACTTTGATGTTCTCGATCAGCTGCTTGACAACTTTGAAATTGACGTCCGCTTCCAGCAGCGCCAGGCGGATCTCGCGCAGGGCGACTTCCATGTTTTCGGCGGAAAGCTTGCCTTCGCCACGGAGGTTCTTGAAGACACGCTGGAGTTTCTCGGATAGGTTGTCAAACATGAGGGACTACAGTCAATTATAGCGGGGTTGCGGATTTACAAAGCGGCGCGGGGACTACTGATGCTCCGGCAGCAAGTCCCAGATCGCCGGATCTTCTTCGCCCAGTACCCACGAACAAAATCCTTGAAGACCTCGCGCGGCTGCCAAGTCGTAGCGCTCACGGAAGGTGCGCGCATCGGTGTAGAAAACCCATTCGCGCGTGGCATCCCGGTAGAAGTAAAAGAAGGACGAACGGTCGGCGGCGTCCCATTGAATGTCGGGATGAAACTGGGTGATGAGCTGGCGGACCTCCAGCCCGCTCACGGTCGCTGCCCGCATGTTCGGTTTCCCTTCCGCGCCGGGATCGCCCGCGAACCAGCGGTAACCGTAGACCGGAATGCCGAGTGACAGCTTGTCTTTGGGCACGAATTGCAAGGCGTATTCGAGGTTGTCGCGCGTCCAAATGTAACCGGCCACCGGCCCCGGGGGCGTGTAGCGCGTGTGCTCATCGTAGGTCATCAGGCAAAGCAGGTCTACGGCCGCGCCGATGCCTTTGAGGTCGTAGGCGGCGCGCCAGTTCGTGAAAATCCACTTCGAGAACGCGCCTTCGCCGGCCTGGCCGGGAGCGTTGGGAACGGTGGCGATGGAAAGCTGCAAATTGGCGCGATGCAGCGCGGCCGCCGATTCCTGCACCATAGTGGTGAGCGCGTCGCGGTCGGTATCGATGATGTTTTCGAAATCGTATTGGATGCCGGCGTACCCTTGCTTCGCGCATTCCGCCACCAAATACGCGATCATCTTCTGGCGTGCGGCAGGCGCCGTGACCAGCTTGTGAAAATCGCTCTGGTTGAAGCCGGGGTTGACGACGATCGGCATCACCGGCACGTGGAAGCGCCTGGCCGCATCCATCACCGTGGCGTCCGGGCCGCCGGAGACGTTGCCATCCGCGTCAACGCGATACCAGGTGGGAACGAGGATGTCGATCTTCGCGGCGTGATCGAGAAAAGATTGAATGCCTTTCGGATCGGCGGTGAGATAAAACAACGCCTTGGGCGCTGCGCTCGCGGAGCAGGCGGCCAGGATGAGGCAAAGCAGACGGCGCACAGATTTCTTAGCTGGCGACGGCCTTCTCGGCGGGCCAGTAAAGCTCTTCTTTGATCGATTCCTTCTCGAACCCGGCGCGCTTGAGCAAGCCCTTCATGTTTTCGGTCATCTGCGGGTTGCCGCAGAGATATGCGGTAGTGTCGGCGCCAGTGAAGCCCGCGGCGTCGAGATACTTGCGCGCGATGTCTTCCGCGCGTCCGCGCTCGCCGGTCCAGTGCGGGTCCAGCCAATGGCGGCTGATCGCGGGCACATATTGGAACCAGGGGAATTCGCGCGCGGCGGCGGTGAGCTCATCCAAATATCCGAGCTCTTCGGACACGCTGCCGGTGTGAAGCACCAGCATGCGTTCCGGCGCGGGCTTGCCTTCATGCACATCGGAGATGAACTGGCGCAACATAGCGATGTACGGCGCGGCGCCGGTCACCGTGGCCACCATGAAATGGTGCGGATGCCCGCTCTTAACGTCAAACAGAAACGCGCCCTTGGTCGCGCGGCGGATGAGAATCTCACCGCCTATCGGCACCTGGTGCAAATGGGGCGTGAGTTTGCCGTGCGGCACCAGCTCCAGGTAAAACTCGAGCTGTTCATCGTAAGGCGAGGACGCGATCGAGTACGGCCGCTCGATCATTTTCTGGTTCTCGCCGGCGGGCAGGCCGAGCGTGGCGTATTGGCCAGGATGAAACGCCACCTTCGTATCTGGACGCAGGCGGATTACCCAAAGCTCCGCGCTCAATTCGCGGCGCGCGGTGACGATGCCTTTGACAAATTTGGATTCCGGGGACGGCGGGGTCATAGGTTGGCAAGATCGCTCGTGTTCAAGCTACAGGGTTTTAACATCGGATGCAAGGCTCGGGGCCCGCATTCATCTCATGGCAGGGGCTATGATTTCGCGCCCGGTTCGGCGCCCGCCGCGTTTTGCAGGAAGATACTGCGCGTGGGGAACGGCATGTCGATGCGCTCTTCGCGGAAACGCTGCAGGATCCGCCTGCGGAGCTGGTGGCGCACGCTGAACTGGTTCGAAAACTCGGCGATCTGAAAACCCAGCGTGAAGTTCAGCGAAGAGTCTCCGAAGCCGGGGTCGAAGGTTACGGCGGGCGCAGGCTCGGGTAACATGCCTGGAACCTCCGTCAGCGCCTTCTTCGCGACCTCGAGCAGCACGCGCTCCACCAGATCGATATCGGAATCATATGAAACCGAAACCTGCACCGACGCTCCCATCCGCTTTTCCGGCAAATAGTAATTGGTGACGTTGGCCTGCGCCAGTTTGGCGTTCGGCACGACGATCAAGTTATTAGCCAGCACCCGCAGCGTGGTGGAGCGCCAACTGATATCGGTGACATAGCCTTCTTCGCCGGTGTTCAGCTTGATGTAATCGCCCAAGCGGATCTGCTGCGCCAGACTGATGTAGAAACCCGCGAAGAGATTGGAGAGGGTGTCCTGCAGAGCGAGCGCCACCGCCAGGCCGCCGACCCCCAACGCCGTGAGAATGGGCGTAACTTCGATGCCGATGACGCGAAGCGCCACCAGAATCCCGAGAATCAGCACCACCAACTGCGCCACGTTTTGCGACAGCGTGGTCACCGGCACCGCGCCGGGAACCTGGTCGCCGAAGTTGCGGACCAGGTCGCCTGCCAGCCGCATGCACATGATGGTCAGTGACGCGATGAAAAGCACCTGCAATACTTCGGGCGCGCGCTCGGTGAAACGGTGGGGCAAGTCGGAAGATTGAATGGCGAAATGCGCGGCCAGAATGAAATTCCAGATGTGCGTGGGGCCGCGAAGCGAGTCGTACAGCGTTTGCACAGCGCGGGTGGGGGAGCGCCGCTGCCAGGATCGCAGCGCCCGGAAAAAGATGCCGCGGATCAGATACGTCACGCCCAGCGTGACAAGGAACACGACGACAGGCTGAACCCATTCGGAGGGATGACGGCGAAACGACTCAAGGATCTCGTGCATGTGCCCGGCTCCTCTATAAGATCGCATACGAAGAGGGATCAATGCATCTCGTTTCAATAACTTAGGGTTTACGCGGCTCCAGCCCATATAGCCTGCACGGGAACCGTCGCCGACGCGTCATATTTGGTGTGAAGGTTCGTACGCCCATAGTCTGCCTTTTTCTGACGGCGTTGCTGGTGGCCGATGAACCTTCGGCGTTCGATCTCTTCGAGCGCGGACGCGCGGCCGAGAAGAAAGGGCACATCGCGGAGGCGTACCTTCTGTATTCGGAAGCCGCCGCGCTGGAGCCCAAGAACCGCGCGTACTGGGCAAAGAGCCGCGCCCTTCGCACCCGCGCCGCGCTGGAATCGCTGGTCATGCCGGTGGCGCCGGTTCCCGATACGGATAAGCAAACCGATGACGCTTCGGATGCCGCCGGCGATCAGGAGCCGTTCGTCCCGGACGAAGCCACGCCGCAGGACATGACGGACGCACGGCGCAAACTGCCCCCCACCGAATTGACGCCCAACGACGGAACCGGCGATATCGATTTGCGCGGGGACTCCAAACAGATCTGGGAGGGCGTCGCCAAAATATACGGCCTCGACTGCGTGTTCGACGGTGACTACACGCCCACCGGTCCGATGCGTTTCCAGCTGAAGGGCGTCGATTACCGCGTGGCGATCCGCGGCCTCGAAGCCACCACGGGTACGTTCATCATTCCGCTGACCGGCCGCATTTTCCTGGTGGCGAAAGACACGCCGCAGAAGCGGACGGAGCTGCAACCGCGCGTCGCGGTCTCGGTTCCGCTGCCGGATAGCGTGACGCAGCAGGATTTCAACCAGGCTGTGACCGCCGTCCAGCAGGCCGTTGGAATCGAAAAGATTTCGTTCGATACCCAGAGCAAGACCGTCATCATGCGCGACACAGTGGGCAAAGTGACGCTGGCGCGCGCGCTGTTCCAGGAGTTGCTGCGTCCGCCGGCGCAGGTGATGGTGGATCTGAAACTGGTGGAAGTGACGCGCAACGACATGCTGACTTACGGCGTCGATTTTCCAACTACCTTTACTCTCAATCCGCTAACGGGCTGGTTGAACAGCATGATCCTTCCGCCCGCGAATATCGTCGGGTTTCTGACCTTCGGAGGCGGCAAAACGCTCATGGGCATCGGCATCATGACGCCGACGCTCGAATTGCAAATGTCGAAATCGAGCGCCAGCAACCTGCTGGAATCGCAGTTGCGCACAACCGACGGTCAGCCGGCGACGATGCATATCGGCGAGCAATATCCGGTGCTGACTTCACAATACGTGGGTCCCGCGAATTTCTCGCAAGGCGGCACCGTCTACACCCCGCCGCCGTCATTCCAGTTCGTGGATTTGGGACTGTCGGTGAAAGTCACGCCTGCGGTTCGCACCGCCAGCCATGCGACGTTAGATGTCGACGCCGAGTTCAAAGTGCTGACCGGCCAATCCAACAACGGCATCCCGGTGATTGCCAATCGCGCACTGAAATCGCAGGTCGATCTGCCCATGGGAAACTGGGCCGTGATCGGCGGTCTGTTGAATGTGGAAGACGCGCACAATATGACGGGCGTCGCGGGCCTCTCTCAAATCCCGTATCTCGGGCCGCTCACCAGCGTACATAACAAGACCAAGAATTCGGACATCATCTTACTGTTGATCCGCCCCCGCCTGCTTTCCCTGCCGCCAAGCGAGATGTCACTGCCGCGCGCTTACCGCATGGGCTCGGAAACACGTCCCATCACGCCCCTTTAAGGGCTCGCCCCCGCCTCTGACTGTTCGCAAGCGCCCCGACCATTCGGGCAAGCGCCTGCTACGCTAACCGGCATGGGGAACCGCCTCGCGTTGGCGCCTATCGCGCTTCTGTTTCTTGGATCTTTCACCGCACGCTGCGATGACGCTTCCAAGAACGCCAAGATAGAACAACTCTTCAACCTTTCCAAAGTAGATAAGACGGTGCAATCGGGCATCGATCAAACTATGGATCAGATGAAGGGCGTACTGCAGCAGATATATGGCACAAGTCTGCCGCCCGACCAGGTTAAGAATGTCGAAGAACTGCAAGGCAGGATAGGCAAGATTCTGGTAGACACGCTGTCCTGGGAAAAACTCAAGCCGGTCTACATCAAAATCTATGCCGACGCCTATACCGAGCGCCAGATCGACGATTTGGTAGCGTTCTTCAAAACGCCGACCGGGCAAGCCATGGTGGACAAAGGCCCGGCATTGGCCGAAAAGGGCGGTCAGGCGGCGCAGCAGCGGCTTAGCGCGGTAATGCCCGCCATCCAGAAACTGATGAAGGACTTCGCGCCGTCAACATCTAAGTGATCGCCCGTATTCTACGAGTGCGTCAGGAAGATCGGCAGCCCTAACTTATGATCGTAAGTGGGGCGGTAGCGTTCCGTGTTATACATGCGGTCTACCTCCACCTTGCGCGGGCCTAACTTCGGATCGGGAATCTCGGTGAGGCTGTAAGATCCGGTCTGGATAGCCGTCATAAGTCCGTGCTTGCCTTCTTTGATGGCATCGAGCGCCATTCCCGCGAACGTAGAAGCCACCATGCGGTCGACGAAATCGGCGCTGCCCGAGCGTAAATCGTAAGTCAGATCGCTGACGATGGTCTCTTCGCCCGTGGATCGCTTGATTTCATTGCTCAGGTCTTCGGCCACGCTCATCTTCTTGCGGTGACCGTACGCATCGGGATCGCCGTACTCTTTGACCTCATAACCTTCCCACTCCGCGCCTTCGGAAAGAATCACCAACGCATAGTTGCTCGGGTTATTACGCTTGTCGGTCATCACCAGATCGATCAATTTTTCCAGGTTGACCTTGTATTCCGGAATGCAACACCGCACCGACGTCACATAGGCCGTATAGAGCGCCGTATAACCGGCGTCGCGCCCGAACACGCGGAAGATGCCAATGCGTTCGTGCGAACCGACCGTGGTGCGCTGACGCTCAATGGCGTCCATCGCGCGTGTGATGGCCGTCGAGAAACCGATGCAATATTCGGTATTTCGCACGTCGTTATCCATGGTTTTCGGCACGGCAATCACCTTCACGCCTTGCCGATCGAGGTGCGCGGCGTAGCTCAGCGTGTCGTCGCCGCCGATCGCGATCAGGTAGTCGAGGCCGATGGTCTCGACATTCTTAAGCACGGCCGAAGTGATGTCGTAGGCCGTGGTGGTGACGCCCTTCTTGGTGATTTCCTGTTTGGGAAACTCCTGGCCTTCGAGCACGGGGGGAATCTTGGCCATCTTCGCGGGATTGGTGCGCGAGCTGTGGAGGTATGTGCCGCCGGTGCGGTCGATGGTGCGCGTATTTTCGCGATTGAGCGGCTGCACGTAGCGCGCGCGGCTTCCGGGATCCTGCAGATTGATGTGGGTCAAACCCTCCCATCCGCGGCGAATGCCGATCACTTCGCAGCCCATCTCTCCGCCGCGATACACCACTGTTTTGATGACTGAGTTAAGGCCCGGAACGTCGCCGCCGCCCGTGAGAATGCCGATACGCTTTGCCGCCATGAAAGCTCCTGTGTATGTTTTTTGAAATGGGATGCGTGGAAAATTCCATTATAGCGGCGGCATCGCCAAACGCATCACTCGCTCATGATCGGCTGGGGCTCTTCGAGCGGTAACGGACGCACCAAATGATTGCGCATAAGGATGCGAGCGCACGTATTCCAGCGCAGAATGGCGTCGTCGTTGCCCACCGGCCGCACCGCTTCCGCCTGCTCGTAAAACTCCATCGCTTTACGGAAGGAATGATACGCGGCGGATGGACTGCCCGGCCGCGCCTGCCGCAGGTGATGATGCGCCACGCGCTCCCAAACGATGCCGCTATAGTAGGTGCGCATGTAACCGCTCTCGATGCGTTCCAGCAGCTCCAGCGCGCTGGCCTGCGTGGCGCCGGCGCCGAATTGATCGGTACGCGCCAGCAACAGCGAGATCAAAGCGTCCTGATTGTCAGGCGCAACCGCCAGAATATCGAGGCAGATGCTTTCCGCCAGGCTGGGCTCATTCAACAAGCGGTAGCGATCGACCTTCGCCAGCGCTTCGGGGAAGGTTTCAGGGGCAATGCGCTTCAGTTCAAAGTGCATGGGCTCGGGACTCCATTTTACGACTTTGGCTTTCCCAGCGCGCGGCGCTTCTTGGCCCATTCCGGCTTCACCACTTGCTGAGCGCGCCCGATCGCTAGCGCATCCGCCGGCACAGTCTCGGTGATTACCGAACCCGCGGCGGTATACGCGCCCGCCCCGATCTCGAGCGGCGCTACGAGCGTCGAGTTACTGCCCACAAACGCGCCTTCGCCGATGACGGTCGGGTGTTTCGCGAACCCGTCGTAGTTGCAGGTGATGGTCCCGGCGCCGATATTCGCCTTGGCGCCGACGCGCGAATCGCCCAGATACGCCAGGTGGTTGGCCTTGGCTCCCGCGCCCATTTCCGTCTTCTTGAGCTCGACGAAGTTGCCGATGTGCGCGTTTTCCCCCACGTGGTTTTCCATCCGCAGGCGCGCGAAAGGACCGGCGTGCACGCCACGCTCGAGGCGCGAATGCCCCACCAACGTGTACGGCGCGATTTCCACCTGATCGGCGAGCTGCGAATCGTGCACGATGGCGCCTGCGCCGATGTGGCAGTTTTCGCCGATTACGGTGTGGCCGAGAATCCGTGCAAACGGCTCGACCACGGTATCCGCGCCGATGCGCACGTCGCTATCGATCGCTACCGTGTCCGGATTCTCGATGGTGACGCCGGCGACCATCAGTTCGTGGGTCTTGCGGCGCCGGAGGATGCGATCGACATTGGCCAGATCCACGCGATCGTTGATGCCCAGCGCTTCGTTGGCGTCGGCGATGCGCATGGCGTGCACCAGATGCCCGGCGCGGCGCAGAATCGCCACCATGTCGGTGAGATAGTATTCACCGGCGGGGTTATTCGTGCCCATCTCGTCAACATATTTCCAGAAGAGATCGGCGCGGAAACAATAGATACCCATGTTGGCTTCGTGGATGGCGAGCTGTTGCGGGTTGGCGGCCTTCTGCTCGACAATTTCTTCCACGGCCAGATTGGCATCGTCGCGGATCACGCGGCCATAACCGGTGGGGTCGTCCATCATGGCGCTGAGCAGCGTTCCCGCGGCCTCGCCGGCAACCTGGCGCGTCACCAGTTCCCGCAGCGTGCTCTCGCGCAGGAGCGGCGAATCGCCGTAGAGAATCATGAGGTAGCCATCATCCGATTCCACTGCTTCCCGCGCGGACATCACGGCGTGGCCGGTGCCTCGCTGCTCCTTTTGTTCAGCGAATCGGATGCCGGGATGCGGAACGGCCTTGCGGACTTCCTCGGCCTGATGGCCCACCACAACGGCGATTCGCTCGGCGGAAGTCAGGGAGAGCGCGGTATGGACTACATGTTCAATCAAGGCGCGGCCGCCCGCGCGATGCAGCACTTTGGCCTTGCGCGATTTCATACGGGTGCCGAGGCCGGCGGCGAGGATGACGATGGTCAGGGGAGCGGGCATCGTCTTTATTGTCGCGGAAAAAGGTCGCGGTAGAGGCGCACAGAGACACGAAAAGCTAACGCTGACTCAACAGGCCGTACACATCGATCTCACGCTTGGCGTCCACATATACCCGCCCGTTGGCGATGGTGGGAACCGTGAAGCGTAGCGTCAGGCCGGCGCGGTCGCGGGCGCTGTTCTGCTCGCTCGAATAAAGTTCGTGGACGACATTCGCGGCGTCGTAAGCATGAAGGATAGCCGGCCGGTCGGCGCCGTTCCAACTTTTCGTTTCGATCAGCCAGAGGATTCCGTCGCGCGCGCCGTTCGCCGAAATCGCGGGCGTCGCGCCCGGATTCCCGAATCGCTGTTCGCCTATCTGCGGCTCGGGAGCGAGGCGTTTATTCTCCACGGCAAGAGACGTCAGATAGTCTTTGCTGGGAAGGACGTAGACGCGGCCGTTCCAATACGCGGGCGCGGAAGGCGAATTCTGCGAGTCGAAGGCGTAGACGCTGTCGTGCTCGGTGGCCACGAAGACCACGTCATGCGTTCCCTTCCCTGGAATTTCGACGCGCGGTATGAACAACGGCTGCGCGTAGAAATCGCCATCGACTTTCAGCGAGAAGAGCTTCCCGAAACGGTCGGCGCGGACATTGGCCGGAGTCAGTTTGGTCTCGACCAGCGTAGCGCCGGTACGTGCGCTGTCATATTGCGCGGTTAGAATCTGCGCCGCGCCCGTGAGCGGAAGGACCAGCGTGAATAGGACAAGCCGCTTGCGCATAGGGCTCTCCAGATAGGACGTTCGAACCCGGCGGTTACTAACAGCACGCCGTCAGCCGCGGCGATTTTCGAGCGCCAGCTTGACCGCCACCGCGGCCGTGGCTTCCGGATCGTGCTTCAGCGTCTCGCCATGGCGCGCCAGATTGGCTGCCATCACCTTCAGGCCCATTTTGAAAAGCTGCTCGATGTCGTTTTCCACTGGCAGCGCCGCCTGCCGCGCATAACGCTTCTTCATCGCCGAAGTGATGGGGCGGATGTTGATGACGGCAAAATCGAGCAGCTTGCCTTTCGCGTGCTTATGGATGGCCCGTACGTGGTCGGAAGCGCTGAATTCGGTGGTCTCGCCCGGCTGCGACATCAAATTGACGAAGTATGCCTTGGCCGCGTGCGAACGGCGGATAGCCGCCGGAATGCCCTCCACCAGCAAATTGGGAATCACGCTGGTGAACAGGGACCCGGGCCCCAAAGTGATCGCGTCGGCTTCGGCAATGGCCGTGAGCGCGGCCGCCACTGGCTTGGCCCTACCTGGGCGTAAGTGCACGGAGGCAATGGGGGTCTGGCTGCGGCTGATGCGCGTTTCGCCCACGATGCGCGCTCCGTTGGCCAGGGTGGCTTCGAGCGCGACGTTGGCGGCTGTGGCGGGAAAGATTCTGCCCGCAATCTTGAGAATGTCCGAGGACGCCTTTACCGCATCGGGAAAATCGCCCATGATATGCGTCAGCGCGGTCAAAAAGAGATTGCCGAAGTTGTGGCCCTTCAAGCCGCGCCCTGCCTCGAAGCGGTATTGGAAAAGCTTCGATAGCATGGCGGAATCTTCGCTCAAAGCCACCATGCAATTGCGGATGTCGCCCGGCGGCAACACATCGAACTGGCGGCGCAACCGTCCGGAGCTTCCGCCGTCGTCGGTCACAGTCACGATCGCCGTGATGTCGACGGCGGGGCCGTTAGAACCCGGCAAGGCATAGCGTTTCAGTCCGGAAAGGAGAGCGGATAGGCCGGTGCCGCCGCCAATGGCGACGATCCGCAGCGGCGAACTATCCACTTACCAGCTCTTTTTCTCGGGATAAAGCAACGCATCGAAAGGCGGCTGGTTGGCAAGCGGCGCGAAATCGGCGTCCTGGCGTGCGGCCAAGCGGTTGCGCGGTTCCATCTCAATAGCGCGCTTGAGACTTTCGTGCGCGCCGGCCAGATCGCCGTTCAGAGCTAGCGCGCCGGCCAGCGCATAGTGCATATGGTCGGCCGAAGGGTCTAGGGTCACGGCCTTTTCCAGGCTGACGCGCGCTTCCGGCAGCTTGCGCGCATTGAGCATGGCGACGCCGTAGGTGTAATATTCCTCGGCCGAGCCGAGCGAAACCGTTTCGCGGTCGAGGCGGCGATCGCACATGGCGATATGCAGCTTGGCGCGCTGCGCGACGTCACGCTCGGGTCCTTGAGCCGCTTGTTCGAACTGTTCACGCGCCGGCTTGAAATTGCGCACGTGAAATTGCTTCATGGCTGCTTCGAAACTGGCTAGTTGTTTTTGCGCATTCCACGCCGCGGGAGAAGCGGCGGCAGCGCTCGATGATGGCACACGGGCGGGTTCCATAGCTTTGCTGGTTTTCGGGGCCGTTGGTTTGCTCATTCGACTTTCAGTCGTCTTCGTAGTAACGGGCTTCTTCTTCTCTGACATTGTCTGGCCACCGCGAGCAAGAGCGCGGATAAATGATTACGGTTTTATATCAAACGGCCAGCGATGCGCGCAACCCTCAGTTTCGCACGTTCCCGAGGGCACGCGCGGGGGGGGGCCGAAGTTCACGGCCCCGCGTTTTCACCCCAGGCCGGCTTCGCGCAGGAACTTGGCCGATTCCTCGGGCGGCGTGGGATTGACGTAGAATCCAGTGCCCCATTCGAACCCCGCGGGTTTGGTGAGGCGCGGCACAATTTCGATGTGCCAGTGATAATACTCGAGCGGCGGCTCTTGCAACGGCGCGGTGTGGATGAAGAAATTGTATGCGGGACGCTCCAGCGCTTTTTCCAACTTGCGAAACGTCGAGCGCAAACTCCACGCCAGATTCTGCACCGTCGGCGCATCGGCGCCCTCGAAGTGCGAACCGTGCGTGCGCGGCAGAATCCAGGTTTCAAACGGAAAGCGCGCGGCGTAAGGCTCGATCACCAGGAACCGGTCGGTCTCGCTCACCAGGCGTGCGCCCGATGCCCGCTCCTGCCGGATGATGTCGCAGAAAATGCAACGCTCTTTCTGTTGAAAAAAGCGGCGCGCGCCATCCACCTCCTCGCGGATGCTCGCCGGAACCACGGGAAGCGCCATCAACTGCGAGACGGGATGTTCGAGCTGCGCGCCCGCGGCTTCGCCATAATTGCGGAACATGGCGATATAGCGGAAGCGCCGGTCTTTCTTGAGATCCAACGCGCGCTCGCGGAACGCCCAAAGAAATTCTTCGATCTGCCGCTCGGGCATCGAGGCCAGCGTCGCATGGTGGTCCGGGCTTTCCACTACGATTTCGTGCGCGCCCACGCCATTCATCTTGTCGTACATGCCGTCGCCCTGCCGGTTTAACTCGCCTTCGATGCCCAGCGCGGCGAACTTGTTGGGAACCACGCGCACGCGCCACCCGGGCTCATCGCGGTTGCCGCTGTTGCGGTAGGCGAGGATTTCCGGCGGCGTTTGATGCTCGTGGCCGTAATCGAAGGGACACACACCCGGATTGGCGGGTGGTACGGGTTGTCTTATGAAATCGCCGGGGCGTTTCGCGCGATCCGTCGCGACGATCACCCAGCGCCCCGTGATGGGGTCGTTTCGGAGTTCGGACAATCGACGATTATAGCGTGCGCACGCCGGATTCCGCTGTCTCGGAATACGCGTGGAACGCGTTCTGCAACCACTCGATTTGAGTGCGCGGTTCGAGCACCACGCTCACCACGTCGAAGCGCGTAATTCCGAATGCAATGTTCGCGCGACGCGCGTAGTCACGGGCGCCGGCGGCTATGCGCGCGCGTTTCTCGGCATCGACGGCGCTCTCGGGTTGCCCGTAATCGGCGGTCCGGCGCGTCTTCACTTCCAAGAACACCAGCGTCGGGCCGTGCCAGGCGACGATATCGATTTCGCCCGCGCCCGACCGCGTGCGATAGTTGCGGGCCACAATCACGCAGCCGCGGCGGCGAAGATAACGGTGAGCCAGATCTTCGCCAACCGGGCCGCTCCCGCTACTCGAATAATGCCGCCGAATGGCGTCTGACAGCCGATAAACCATTCCGAGCATAGATAGCCTCGAAATAATAGTATTGGATTCGCGGGAAAATTCTCGGTTATTTTGCGCGCACTCTTACGCGCGCGATGCGAAGCTCCGCAAACGAGTGCGCGTTCCGGGGTGCAGAAATGCGAGAGCTATCACGCCCATCAGGAGCCAACCGGCCGGCTCGGGCGCAGAGGGATTGATCGCCAGAAACTCCTGGTTGCTGGCATCGCGCTCGGTTGGGGTGTAAATCTGCAACTCGGAAGCGTAGGTCTGTACTTTCGCCTGGTCCCCGGCGTTGGAGCTCAGAACGAGATCCGCGGCCGCCAGCAACAAATTCCCCTGCGTGGAATTCATGGGCGTCGACGGGGTAAAGAGACTCCACAGCGCGTATTGATAATCGGTGACGGTGTTATTGGAAGGGTTCGATAGCGCCGAAAGTTCCCCCACCAGCACCGCGGCGGTCTCATAGGCCTGCGTTTCGGTCAGCGCGATGGCATGACCTACAACCGTTTCGGGACCGGTAAACCGCGCAAACTGCAGTGGATTCGCACCGTCCAGCGTGGAGTAGTCGTAGACGAAGGTCTGGCCCGAACCGACGGTCGTTTCATGCGAGTAGTCGTCGCAAATCAATCCGATGCTCGTGGCGCCGTTAATGATGGCGCCGGTAAATCCGTTGTAGGTGGCGTTAGAAGTTCCGTAATTATTATTTTGCAGTGTGTTGGGCAGCGACGTGAATTGTATGTTCACAGTGTCGGCGAAGCACGCGGGAATACCTGTAAGAAGCAGAAGGGGTAAGAAGCGCAAGGAGAATCCCATGCGTCGAGGTTAACAGCCCCTAAATTATTGATCAATAGATGGATACCATCAAAAGTTCTAAGACGGTAGCGGTACTTTTCGTCTCTTCTTTGCTCTCGTCCTAGGTTAACCGGGATACGGGACATCCCTAAGTGCCTGAAATTCAAACGTCATCGCTTTTCCACGGACAATGAAACATAGATAGTACTCCCAAAAGCGACGAAATCTAGGAAATGTATTGATTAATACCCCAAATCCTAACCAACGCCAAAAAGCCAAGAGCCGCACATGAACCGAGACCTCGCGAAAGCGGGCTTTCGTATAGTAGCCGAAGCCCCCGTGATTTTCACCGAAGTAGCGAAAACTGAAGCTGGTGAGGTGACTCTTATGCGTCGGGTCGCAGAAGGAGCTGAAATCGGTGTAATGCGGCGTCTCGATGCGCAGGGTTCCCCCTTCGCATAGCAGGCGATGGAATTCCTCCATGGCGCGCATCACGTCGCTCAGGTGCTCAATGACGTGGATCGCCGTAACGCGGTCGAACGACCCGTCGGCAAAAGGATAAGGAAAGCGGTCGAGGTCGGCGATGACATCGGCGCGGCTGGCGGGATTACGATCGAGTCCGATGGATCCGGGCTGCTTGCGAATCCCGCAGCCAACGTCGAGAATTCTCATCCGGCGGACCTGGCGATGCACTCTTCGAGCGTATCCAGCGCAAAATCGCACTGATCGCGATTCACGATCAGGGGCGGGCACAGGCGCAGGGTATTCTCGCCGGCGCCAAGCACCAGAAGTCCGCGCTCGAAAGCTAAATCCACCACCGCGTCGCGCAAGCGCGGAGCTTTTTCCTTCGTGGCCTGGTCGCGCACGAATTCCACGCCCAGCATCAGGCCCAGACCGCGAACGTCGCCCACCACCGGGAAGCGCGCGGGCCAGGAGCGTAAACGCTCCATCAGATACGCGCCCATGCGCGCCGAGTTTTCAATCAGTTCTTCTTCCAGCAACTCGATGGTTGCCAGAGCCGCCTGGCACGCGATGGGATTGCCGCCGAAAGTCGAGGCATGCGCGCCCGGAGGCCAAGTCATCAGATCGGCGCGCGCGATGGTAGCGCCGAGCGGCATTCCACTCGCAATTCCTTTGGCCACGGCCATGATATCGGGTACGGCGCCGAAGTGATCCGCGGCCCACATCTTGCCGGTGCGGCCCATGCCGCTCTGCACTTCGTCGAACACCAGCAGAATACCATGCAGTTTGCCGATACGAGCCAGCTCGTCGAAGAACTTCCGCGGGGGAACGATGTAGCCGCCCTCTCCCTGCACCGGCTCGACCACGATCGCCGCCACTTCCTCGGGCGGCGCGATGGTCTTGAAAAGAATACCCTCGATGAACTCGATGCTCTCGGCCACGCAGGCATCCGGATTCTTGCCCGCGGCGCTGCGATAGCAGTAAGGATATGGCGCGTGCACCACGCCCGGCGTCATCGGCCCGAAACCGGCGCGCTGCGTCGCTTTGCGCGCGGTCAAAGAGAGCGCGCCTAGCGTGCGCCCGTGGAATCCGCCGAAAAACGCGATGACCTTGTCGCGCTTCGTCGCATAGCGCGCCAGCTTCAACGCGCCTTCGATCGCTTCCGCACCGGAGTTACAAAACGAAACGCGCCGCGGAACGCCGCCCGGCGCGATATCGGCCAGCTTCTCCGCCAGCGCGATCATCTCTTCGTAATAAAAATCGGTGCCCGACATGTGGATCAGCCGCGCCGCCTGATCCTGAATCGCCTTCACCACGCGCGGATGGCAATGGCCAGTCGCAACCACCGCGATTCCCGCATTGAAATCGAGGAAACGGTTGCCATCGGCGTCTTCAATGATGCAGCCTTCGCCGCGCTCGGCGACTAAAGGATAACCACGCGTATAGGAGGGCGAAACCACACGGTTGTCGCGTTCGATCAGGGCCTGCGCGCGCGGTCCTGGCAGGGGTCCGATCAAATGAGGCAAATCAGTGCGGACCTGTTCTAGGGTCTTGCTCATAGGAATCTCCTTCAGATCTTCTTATTTAGTTGTGAGGGAATGAACTTACGCGAAAGCGTAAGAAGTTAGTCAGATCCGAAGAGTCCCGGGCGGGACGATGAGGGCGTGTACCCCATGCCTTTATTGTGGCGCAACCCTCGTGCCCCGCGCAAGCGGCGCAGATGAGCATCAGGCAGCCCATCGTTACAAACTCTTAAGAACGCAGGCTCACATTTGTACATCTTATTAAGTGAGAGAAAGGTCGACAGATTATGCGCAACCTCTTAAAAACATCGATCCGGACCGCCGGGACGTTGTTGGCGGTAGCGGGAATGGCGGCGTTCGCGCAGAACAACATGACATCGGCGCCAGGTGGGATGCCGGACGCTTCAAACGGAACCCTGCCGGCGCAAAACGGCATGTCGCATGCGCAGGGCGGAATGGCGCAACCCGGCGCGATTAACTATACCGAGGGTTTGGTTTATATCAATGGTGAAGCCATCAACGGTTCGGTGAACGCGCAAGTCCAGGCCGGCCAAATACTGGAAACGCGCGACGGCAAAGCGGAAATGCTGCTGACGCCAGGCGTGTTCCTCCGCCTCAACAACAATTCGCAGGTCAGGATGGTGTCGCCCACTATCGTCGATACGCGGGTGCAAATCCTGAAGGGCCAGGCGATGCTCGAGGCCGCGCAGATCGCGCCCGAGAATAACCTGCAGGTTGTGGATGCGGGTTTCAGCACGCGCATCGTGAAGCCTGGCATCTATGAGTTCAACGCCGACCAACCGATGCTTTCCGTCTATGACGGCGAAGCCACGGTCCCCGACGGCGATCACTACATCACGGTGAAGAAGGGCCGCCAATTGGCGTTAGTTCAGACCGCCAAAATGAAGACGGTCAGCTTCGACACTAAGAAGACAGATACCCTCTACGCGTGGAGCAAGTTGCGCTCCCAATACATGGCGGACGCCAACATGGCAACCGCTCAAACCATCGTTGTGGATAACCCGGGCTGGTTCTACGGAACCGGCTGGTATTGGAACCCGTATTTTGGCTCCTGGGCTTTTGTCCCGGGCGGCGGGCTCTTTTACAGCCCCTTCGGCTTCGGATTCTACTCACCCGCGTATTGGGCCTATTACCGGCCGTATATCTGGGGCCATGGATATGGCTACTACGGCTACGGCTATCGCGGGTATAACGGCTACGCCGGCTCCCGCGGCGCGACGGCCTTCCGCTCGGCGCCTACGCCGGCCTTCCGTGGCGGTGGCGGATTCGCAGGCAGCCGCTCCATGGGCGGCGGCGGGTTTAGCGGCGGACACATCGGCGGCGGCGGATTTGGCGGTGGACACATGGGCGGCGGACGCCGCTAACGCCGACCGCTAACGCGAACGACATCCCGTGCAACCTTTGAGCGCAGGCCCCAAAGCCTGCGCTCTTTTTTTATTGGATCTTCACCACGCCCGGCGCGACCTGTGGGAACTTCGTCATCACCGCGGGATCATGCCCCGGAACAATCAATCGCGGATTGGCCGCGAGTTGCTTCATGCGATCCTGCGCGCGCAGATTCGACTCGCGATCGAGCGTTTGCGCAATCGGTACGTGCTTTTCCAGGTTCTCGTAGAGATACATGTTGTCGCTGGCGAGCACCACCGTTCCCGCCACCGTATTCACCGCGATGAATTGCGAAGCGTAGGTGTGCTTGCCGCCGGTGTAGGCCATGATGCCCGGCAGAATTTGCTGCGCGTCGCCGTTCACGAGGCCGCAACGGCCATCGAGGTTGAGCTTGACGGCCACCATGACGTCATCGGCATCAATGCCGCCGTGAGTGCGCCGCGATTGCCAGGCCTCGCCGGCGTAATACTCAAGCTCATCTTTCTGCAGCCAAAGCTTGGCCTTGGGGAAAAGGTCGATGCCGCCGGCGTGATCCCAATGCATGTGGCTGATGATCACGTCCGTGACTTCTTCGGGCTTGACGCCCGCGCGCGCCACGGCTTCGGAAGGCTTGGCGAAATCGGTGGGATGCCACTGCTGAATGTACTTCTCGCGGTAGAAGCCGGAATCGAAGACGATATTGTGGCCGCCGCCTTTGATCAGCCACACCATCATGGCGATATCGATCTTGCGCGCGGGGTCGGCGCCTTCCAGCAATCCGTTTAGCGCGAAGCCGGGAATGGTGGCGTAGCGAACCGCGTAGATCTCATACTGCGGTTGAGGCTGCGCGTGCAGCGCGAGCGAGCCAAACAACACTGGGACAGCGAGGCGCGGAATTCTCATTCCGCCAGCTTATCCTCTAAAGCCGCGTCCCGCCAAGATGCGTTGCGCTTCCTGCATGAGCCCCTGCGCCTTAGGCAGGCTCAGGATCCCCTTCAGCACCTCCGGATCGTCTTTCCAGCCTTCATGGTCGGCGGTCTCTTTGTCGAACGCGCGCGCGTAGAATTCCCACCGGATCCAATGCTTCAGGAAATCCTTGGACGAATCGAATTCGGCGTCGGTGAAAGTGAATTTCTTGTCCTTGAGGAACGTGTGGAATTGCGCCAGCGTGTCATCGGCCACCTGCCAGCCGGCCGGGAGCGATGGCTTCTTGCCTGCGAAATACGTGGTGGCGAAGTCGTAAATCGGGCCCGGGAACACGCCGTTCAAGGCTACTTGCATGCGGCGTTCGAAAGGAGTGACTACCGGCGGCGTATATTTGTCGTCCGGCGTGATGCCGCCGCCGCCGAACACCTTGCGGCCGCTATCGGTGGACTTCACGTCGTCGGTGTTCTTGGCGCTTTTGCCGCTGGTATAGATGTAGTCGTAGTAGGATTCGTGCGAATAATCGCGCTGAATCAACCGACCGCTAGGCGTGTAGTAATGCGCCACCGTCAGCCACAACCCGGCGCCTTCCGAGAGCGGAAACGGAGCCTGCACCAGGCCCTTGCCAAAAGTGGTCTCACCCAGCAACCATGCGCGGTCGTGATCCTGCAGCGCGCCGGAAACGATTTCCGAGGCCGAAGCCGAGCGGCCGTCTACCAGCACCACCACCGGATAATTTTGCGCCGCGGTCACTGCCTTCGCGCGCAATACCTGCTCTTCCTGCGCGCGGCCGTGGTCGGAAACTACCACCTGCCCATCGTGCAGCCACCGGCCGGCCAAGTTGACGGCTTCATTCACCAGGCCGCCCGGGTTGGCGCGCAGGTCGAGAATCAGGCCTTTGGCCTTTTCCTCGCCCAGCTTGCGCAAATCGGCCTCGACGTCGCGGGAAAGATTGGAAGCTTCGAAGCTATCCACGCGCACGAAAAGAACGTCGTTCGTGACCCAGAACGCATCCACCACGCTGGTCTCGATCTGCGCGCGCGTAACCTGCGCGGTGATCGGATCGGGCACGCCCTCCCGCCTCACGGTGACGCGGACCGAAGTGCCGCGCGGCCCGCGCAAGAGATCGGAGACGTCGCTAAATTCCATCTTGGTGACGTCTTTGCCATCCACCGTTTGAATGACGTCGCCGCGACGCAATCCGGCGTTATAGGCGGGCGAACCGCGGAACGGCCGCATCACGTCCACCGGGCCGCTGCCATAGATTTCCATGCCTACGCCGCCATATTCGGCGTGCTGGCGGCGCTGCACCTCGCGGTAATCGGCAGGAGTGAAGAAGTTGGAGTGCGGGTCGAGCGTGTGGAGCATCCCCGGAATCGCGCCCTGATAAAAGGCTCGCTCGGCTTCCACCGGGTCGGCAAAGTTCTTCTCAACCAAGGCAAAGGCCGAGGCCACCGATCGCATCTGCTTATCCAGGTCGTCGGCCGGAACCGGCGCGGAAGCAAAGGCGCGAATGCCAGGGCCGTAGATGGGGGCTAAAACCGCGCCGAGCCCAATGGTCAGCGCGATGGAAACCAGCGGTCGAATCCTCATGACGTCACCGCGGGAGCGTCAATTTTGAACGAGGGTTTACAAAAAACAAACTTCACCGCCCGAACCAAAACTCCCGCTGTCATAGTAGCAGGTCCCCGGTTCGGGAACGGTGAAGCTAGTGTGAGTCGTTACTTATCCGCGGCAACGGCGCCTGGCGCACGCACTACGCCGCGATCGGCGAGTACGCGCTGAGCCTGCTGCATCAGGGCCTGTCCCTTGGGCAAGCTCTGGAGGCCTTTCACCACTTCCGGGTCGTCCTTCCAGCCTGCGCGATCGGCGGTTTCCTTGTCGAAGGCGCGGGAGTAGAACTCCCAGCGGATCCAGCGCTTCAGGAAATCCTTGGAAGCGTCGAATTCGGCGTCGGTGAAGACGAACTTCTGCGTCCGCAGGAACGCGCGGAACTGATCGAGCGTAGCGCTATCCACCTGCCAACCAGCCGGTAGCGAGGGCTTCTTGCCCGCGAAGTACGTGTTGGCGAACTGGTAGATCGGCCCCGGGTAAACGCCATTCAACGCGACCTGCATACGGCGTTGGAACGGGGTGAACAACGGAGTGGGATACTTTTCGTCGGGCGAGATGCCGCCGCCGCCGAATACCTTGCGGCCGCTATCGGTGGACTTCACATCGTCCGTGTTCTTGGCTTCTTTACCGCTCGTGTAGAGGTAGTCGTAATAGGATTCGTGCGAATAATCGCGCTGAATCAAGCGCCCGCTGGGCGTGTAGTAATGCGCAATCGTCAGCAACAGCGCTGCGCCTTCCGAAAGCGGGAATTGCGCCTGCACCAAGCCCTTGCCGAACGTGGTTTCGCCGATCAACCAGGCACGGTCATGATCTTGCAGCGCGCCCGAAACGATCTCCGAAGCCGATGCCGATGAGCTATTCACCAGCACCACCAGCGGATACTTCTGCGCCGCGGCTACCGCTTTAGCGCGGAAAACCTGCTCTTCTTCTGCGCGGCCGTGGTGCGAAACCACAACCTGTCCATCGCGCAGCCAACGGCCAGCGAGAGCGACCGCCTCAGGCACCAACCCGCCGGGATTTCCGCGCAGGTCGAGAATCACGCCCTTGGCTTTGTCTTCGCCCAACCGCTGCATCGCGGCTTCGACATCGTGCGAGAGATTCGAGGCTTCGAAACTGTCCGCCCGCATGAAGATGACGTCGTCGGTAACCCAGAACGCGTCCACGACGCTGGTTGCGATTTCACCGCGCGTGATCGTCGCCGAGATGAAATCCGGCGCGCCTTCGCGCTTCACCGTGACCTTAACGGAGGTGCCGCGCGGACCGCGCAGTAAATCGGCCACTTCGCCCGATTCCATCTTCGAAACATCTTTCCCGTCAATAGCCTCGATCACATCGCCGCGGCGGAATCCGGCGTTGTAGGCCGGGGCGCCCACGAACGGACGCATCACGTTCACGGGGCTATCGCCATAGATTTCCATACCCACGCCGTAATATTGGGCATGCTGGCGGCGCTGCATCTCGCGATACGCGGCCGGATCCACGAAGTTCGAGTGGGGATCGAGCACATGCAGCATCCCGGGAATCGCGCCCTGATAAAAGGCCTTTTCCGATGTCACTGGGTCGGCGAAGTTCTTCTCGACCAATGCGAAGGCGGATGCTACCGACTTCATGTCCTTGTCCAGATCGCCCGCCGTAGCGGGCGTAGCGGCGTAGGCACGAATGCCGGGGCCGTAGATGGGAGCCAAAGCGGCGGAAATGCCGACAGTTAGCGCGATATAAACGAGAGGTCGAATTTTCATGACTTCACCGCGGGAGCGTCAATACTTTGGACGACGCTTCGCGCGCAAAAAGGTACCGCGCGAACGAAAAGGCTCCCTACGTCATGATAGCAGGCGCCGCCATGCCAAAAGTCTGTTCCGACACGTCTCGCTTAAGATGTATCTTGGCTCCGATCCTGGAACTTCGCGGCATCGCCTGCACCCTAGGCGGGCGGCCCGTCTTGCGTGGTATTTCGCTCGAACTGGAAGCCGGCGAGACGGTAATGCTATTGGGGCGTAGCGGTTCCGGCAAAACCACCCTCCTACGCACGGTCAACGGCCTGATCCGCCCCAACGCCGGGGATATTTTGTTCGAGGGGTCTTCCACGAGCGCTCAGGACCCGATTCGCCTGCGCCGCCGTATGGGATACGTGATTCAGGATGCCGGCTTGTTTCCGCACTGGACGGTGGAAGCGAACATCGGCCTGGTCCCAGGCCTTGAAGGCTGGCCCGCGGACCGCATTGCTCAGCGCACTCGTGAATTGTTGCGCGCGGTGGAGCTTCCCGAAGAATTGCTCAGCCGCTATCCGCGCCAACTGTCGGGAGGCCAGAAGCAGCGCGTGGGTATCGCGCGCGCCTTGGCCGCCGATCCGCCTCTTTTATTACTGGATGAACCCTTCGCCGCGCTCGACCCCATCACGCGCTTCGATCTGCAACGTCAATTCCTCGAATTGCGCCGCGCGTCACGTCAATCGGCGCTCTTTGTCACCCACGACGTTCGCGAAGCGCTCCTGCTCGGCACGCGCATCGCTCTGTTAAAGGACGGCGCCATCGATGTGCTTCTGACGCCGCGCGAATTTCTGGCCGCGCAAACGGCGGAAGCGCGCGCCTTTCTGGCATCGCTTCAGGAACCGTGGAGAGACGATGTTTCCTGAAATTCTGGCGCGCTCGCTCGAGCACCTGGAACTGGTCGCCATTACCGTCGCGATCGCTGCCGCCATTGGAATTCCGGCCGCGGCGCTGCTCGCGCGGCATCCTTTGGGGAAGCGCTGGGCTCTTTGGTTCGCCAATATCGGGCAAACCATCCCCAGCCTGGCGCTGTTCGGATTCCTGATTCCGGTCCCGCTGATCGGCGGCATCGGCAAACGCACCGCCATCACGGCGCTGTGCCTCTACGCGCTGCTGCCCGTGCTGCGCAACGCGCTCACGGGGATCGCCGGCGTGGATGCCGCCGTGCGCGAATCCGCCGTGGCCATGGGCATGACCGCGCGGCAGGTTTTGTGGCGCGTGGAACTGCCGCTGGCTGCGCCCTCGATCATGGCGGGCCTGCGCATCGCCACCGTCACCACCATTGGAACCGCCGCCATTGCAGCCGCCATCGGGGGCGGCGGACTCGGCACTTTCATCTTCCGCGGCATCGCCATGGTGGATTCCCGTACTATTCTGTCTGGAGCGATTCCTGCGGCGCTGATGGCAATCGCGGCCGACGAGGTACTGGAATGGATCGAACGAAAACTATCGCCTGCCTGATGGCGCTGCTCTGCGCTTCCTGCCAAAAGCCGGCGGCGGTGGTGATCGGCTCCAAGAATCTCACCGAACAGGTTCTGCTGGGCGAAATTCTCGCGCAGCAAATCGAGCGGCGCTTGCACGTGACAGTTGAGCGCAAGCTCGATCTCGGCGGGACGCTGCTCGCGCATCAGGCTTTGGTAAAGGGCGATATCGATCTATACCCCGAATACACCGGCACGGCCCTCACTGCCGTGCTGAAGCAACACCCCATGGACGATCCGGCGGCCGTCCTCGACGCTGTGCGCGCGCTCTATCACAGCCAGTTCAAACTCGAATGGCTGGCCCCGCTCGGCTTCAACAACACTTTTGCGATTGTGATTCGCGGGGAAGACGCGCGCGCCCGGCATTTGACGACGCTTTCTGAGGCCGCCGTGGGCCAGCCCTGGCGAATGGGCGTGGGCTACGAGTTCGTCGAGCGGCCCGACGGCCTGGACGGCCTGATCAAGGCCTATGGACTCCACATGGCACAGGCGCCCGTCAGCATGGACCTCGGCCTTCTCTACACCGCGCTTACCGACCATCATGTCGATATGATCGCCGGCAGCGCCACCGATGGACAGATCGCCAAGCTTGACGTCAAGGTGCTCGCCGATGACCGCCATTACTTTCCGCCATATCAATGCGCGGTGGTGGTGCGCGAGGCCGCGGAAGCCAAAGTCCCCGGCCTGCGCGGAGCCCTGGAAGAACTCTCCGGCAAGATTTCCGACGAAACGATGCGCAAGCTGAACTACGCCGTCGACGTAGAGCACCGCTCCGCGCGAAAAGTCGCCGAAGAGTTTCTGAACGGCAAGTAAGCCGCTACTCTTCTTCGATGAACTTCTTTAGCCGCGCCAGTGCGCCATCCCATTCGCGGGCGATGATATCGAGACAGCGCCGCGCTTCCTCGATCTGGGGCGCGTTCAATTCCCACATCTGTTCCCTCCCCTGCTTGTAGCCCTTGACCAGCCCGGCGCCCTCCAGAACCTGAAGGTGTTTGGTAATCGCCTGACGCGTCACCGGCGCGCCGGCGGCCAGCGCGGAGATCGAGTGCGACCCGCCGCTCGAAAGCCGCGCCACCAGCCGGAGCCGCCGTTCGTCGCCTAACGCCGCGAAAACCGGCGCCGATTCCAGGATTTCGGCGTTAAGCCGCTTCGCCAACATAGCTCTCGATCCGCCCCAGCATGACTCTCCAGCCGCCGTCGTTATCCTTGAACGCTTGTGTGCGCCGCATGAGCGAAAGCTGGTCGAAGCCGTATTCCTTAACCTCGAGGCGCGTTCCGCCTTCCGCCTCTTCCATCCGGAACTCGACGGTGCTCATAGGCTCGTGCGAGCGGTCTTCGCCCTGCGGGTTCGAACCCGGATGCCAGCGCCAGGCGAAGAACTTGGGCGCATCCATCTGGACCACTTCTACGAAAAATTTCTGGCCTTCGCAGCCGTTGCCCAGAGAGACCATTTCCACCCGCGCCCCGGGGGCGAAATTGCCGTCCATTTTGACTTCGAACCACGCGGCGAATTGCTTGGCGTCGGTCAGCGCCTGCCAGACGCGAGCGCGCGGCGCGCGGATGAAGATGTCTCGTTCGATCATGTTCGATACTTGTGCGGTCATTTCATCTGCAACCTCTAGGTTGCATATTAGCGTTGTCTGCGTCAAAATGCAACCAAAAAGTTGCATAAATCTATTGCGCGTTACCGTTATACTCCCCAGAAGGAGAGTCAACCAACATGAAACAACTTGTTACATCCGCGTTGATGGCGGGCATGATCCTGGCCGCGGCGTTTGGCCAAGGCGAAGGCATCGACAAGAAGAAGTTGATCACTAAAAACGCGCAGAGCCCGGGAATGGAAACCAGCGCCACCATCGGCGGCAAACAGCTTTGGATTTACTACCACGCGCCCTCGGTGAGGGGCCGCAAGATCTTTAGCGGCGACGGCGCGCTGCAACCCGACGACAGCGTTTGGCGCCTGGGAGCGGACTACGCAACCGTGCTGCACACTGCTGCCCCGCTCGACATCCACGGTCTCGCCGTTCCCGCGGGCGACTACAGCCTTTACATCTTCCTCGATAAGGGCAAGTGGCAACTGATCGTAAATAAGAAGACCGGCCAGTGGGGCGTCAACAACGACAACAGCACCACCGATGCGCCCGCCGACGAATTGGGCCGGACCGCGATGACGATGTCGAAGAATGCGAGCCCCGTGGAGACGCTCAAGATCGACCTGACCAGCACCGGCGGCAACAAAGGCAAGCTCTCTGTGGCTTGGGAGAATGTGACGGCTTCGGCGCCGATTACGGTGAAGTAAGACTGACCGCTCGCCCTCGGAAACAGGAGCGTGAGTTCGAAGACTCGCGCTCCTGATCCCGACCCATCCTGGAATCAATCCCCCTCCCCCTGCTACCCTGGAAATTCACATTTATGAGCAAACCCAAGAAAGTGGCTCTCGCCTACTCAGGCGGGCTCGATACCTCTGTCATCATTCCGTGGCTGAAGGAGAACTACGGCTGCGAAGTGGTTGCCGTCTGCGGCGATATCGGCCAGGGCGGCGACGAACTCACCGGCCTCGAAGAGAAGGCCCGCAAGACCGGCGCTTCCGAAGTCTACGTCGAGGATATGCGCGAGGAATTCGTCTCGCAATATCTCTGGAAACTCGTGCGCTCAGGCGGCGTCTACGAGCATAAATATCTGCTAGGCACCTCCATCGCGCGCCCGCTGCTCGCCAAGAAGCAGGTGGAAGTCGCGCTTGCCACGGGCTGCGATGCGCTTGCGCACGGCTGCACCGGCAAAGGCAACGACCAGGTCCGCTTCGAGCTCACCTACAAGGCGCTCGCGCCGCAACTCGCGGTGATCGCGCCGTGGCGCGAATGGAATATCATATCCCGCGAAGACGCCATCGAATATGCGCGCAAGCATAACGTGCCTATCGCGCAATCCACCACCAAAATCTACAGCCGCGACCGCAACATCTGGCACATCTCGCATGAAGGCGGCGCGCTCGAAGACCCTGCCAACGCGGCGCCCGACGAAATCTGGATGCTCACCAAGAGCCCCAACGACGCGCCGGATAAACCCGGCGAAGTCACCATCGGCTTTGAAAAGGGCACGCCGGTTTCGGTGAACGGCAAGGCGATGAAAGCTTTTGAACTGCTCGAAGCGCTCAACCAGATCGGCAGCCAGCACGCCATCGGACGTATCGACCTGGTGGAAAACCGCTTCGTCGGCATGAAGTCGCGCGGCTGCTACGAAACCCCGGGCGGCGCGCTGCTCATGTTCGCCATTCGCGAATTGGAAGCGCTGGCGCTCGATAAAGCCACACTGCATTACAAGCAGAAGCTGGCGCTCGATTGGGCCGAGATGGTATACAACGGCCTGTGGTTCACTCCGCTGCGCGAAGCGCTGGACGCGCTTCTTCGACAAGGTTACCGAGCCGGTGACCGGCGAAGTGAAACTGCGTCTTTACAAGGGCAACATCGAGCCCCTCAGCCGCAAATCGCCGTTCTCGCTCTATTCGCTGGATATCGCCAGCTTCACCATGGGCGCGAGCTACGATCAAAAGGACGCGCTGGGCTTCATCAACCTGATCGGCCTGCCGATCAAAGTGCGCGCCGAGCTCGCCGCCAAGCAGCGGCGCAAAAGAAATGAAGCTGTGGGGCGGACGTTTCGCCGATGCGGCGTCGGAAGTCTTCGAGCGATTCTCGGGATCGCTCCATTTCGACCGGCGCCTGCTCGATGCAGATGTCCGCGGCTCCCAGGCCTTCGCGCGGGCGCTCGAACGCGTCGGGATTCTAACTGCAACCGAGCGCGAGGCCATCGTGCGCGCGTTCGATGAGATCCTCGCCGAATCCGCCAATCCCGCGTTTTTCGACGGCGCGACGGATGAGGACGTCCACACGCTGGTGATCCGCAAGTTGAAGGAGCGCGCCGGCGCCGTGGCTGATAAGATCCACACCGGCCGCAGCCGTAACGAGCAAGTGTCGCTCGACACGCGCCTTTGGCTCCGCGAGGAATGCGACCGCGTGCGCGGCCTGCTGCATGGCGTCATGGCCGCGCTGCTCGATCTTGCCGCGCGCTATCCCGACGCTGTGATTCCCGGCTACACACACATGCGGCGCGCGCAGGCCGTGCTTTGGCCGCACTACATTCTGGCGTATTTCGAGATGTTCGCACGCGATTGGGAGCGCTTCGGCGAAGCACGCCGGCGTGCGAACGTGCTACCGCTCGGCTCGGGCGCGCTCGCGGGCAGCGGCTTCCCGTTCGATCGCGAGGCCATCGCGCAGGATCTGGGCTTCGACGCCATCACGCGCAACAGCATGGACGTTTCGGGCGATCGCGATTTCGCGCTTGATTTCCTCTATGCCGCGAGCGTGGCCATGATCCACCTCAGCCGCCTCGCCGAAGACTGGATTCTCTACTCGGGCGAGGAGTTCGGCTGGATGGAACTGGGCGACGGCGTGACCAGCGGCTCGAGCCTGATGCCGCAAAAAAAAAATCCGGATTCGCTCGAGTTGATTCGTGGAAAATGCGGGCGCGTGATGGGCTCGCTGACGTCGCTCATGGTCACGATGAAGGGCCTCCCGATGACTTACAATCGCGACATGCAGGAGGATAAGGTTCCTCTGTTCGAAGCCGCCGATGAAATCGCGGGGGCGCTCGAAATGGCGCGCGTGACCATCGAATCGGCGAAACTGAATCCCGCCAAACCGGCCGCCGACGCCAACGAAAGCTGGGTCGTGGCCACCGATCTTGCCGAAGCCCTCGCGCGCGCCGGCACGCCGTTCCACCAGGCGCATCAGATCGTGGGGCGGTTCGTTCTCGAGAGCGTCCAAAAGGGCAAAAAACCCTCCGATTGGACGGCTGAAGAGATGCGCGCCTTCGCGCCCGAATTCACGCCCGATTTCGCAAGATTGCTCGACCCGCGGCCGGGGATGCAATCGCGCGAAGTCCCTGGCGGCACCGGTCCGAAAGCGGTCGCGGCGGCGCTGGCAGAGGCGCGCGCACGGCTCGCCCAAATGCCATGAGCAAGAGCTACCGCCAGGGCCAGATTCTCAAGCTGATTCGCAATAAACACATCACGACTCAGGATGAGTTGGCGCATGAGCTGAAAGCGCTCGGAATCGCCGCCACGCAGGTGACGCTATCGCGCGATATCCGCGACCTGCGCCTCGCAAAAACCCGGGAAGGTTATCGCGAAGTGGCGGCCGAAGAGAGCGGCCCGCACTTTGAGATGCTGGCGGCCGAATTCCTGACCGATGTCCGCTGCGCGCAAAACCTGGTGGTGCTGCGGACCGCCCCCGGACACGCCAATTCCGTGGCCGTAGCGCTCGATAACGAAGAGTGGCCGGAAATCGTCGGCACCATCGCGGGCGACGATACGATTCTCGTCATCGCGCCCGATAACTCCACGGCAACCGCCGTGGCGGCGAAATTCTTAGAGATTCTCAAACCCGCGCAGTAACCCACCCCACAACTCCGCGGCGGCGTCCGAAAGCAACCTGCGGAACGCCTCTACCAGCGAGGCCTCCTGGGCGTTGAGCTGCATGTCATACCCAGTATAAAACCGATCGATCGCGTCGGATCGCGAGCCGCCATCAGTGGAGTATCCTGGATTCTGACCATGAAACCGTTTTTCTGGGCCCTTGCGGCCGCCATTACCCTTGCCGGCTCCACGCAGGCTGACGAATCCGCGCTCAATCCGCAGGTGAAAAAGATCGTCGATGAGGTTTCCGAGGCCCGCATCGAGGCCATTATCAAGCATCTCGTAAGCTTCCAGACGCGTCATTTGCTTTCCAATCCGGATTCGCCCAACACCGGCATCGGAGCCGCGCGCCAGTGGATCTTGAATGAGATGAAAAGCTACAGCCCGCGCCTGCAGGTCCGCTTCGATAAGTGGCGCGTCAAGAAAAACGGGCAGCGCGTTTTCAAAGATGTCGATCTCTACAACGTCGTGGCCGTCCTTCCGGGCAAGACCATGCCGGATACGCAATTGATCGTCAGCGGCCACTACGATACCCTCAACCTCGGCCGCCAGCAGCCCGGACAGGCCGCCGGACCGGGCGCGGATGCGTCCGCGGCCATCGGCGAACGCCCGCTGCAATCCAACTGGGAAGCCAACGCGGAATTGCCCGCGCCCGGCGCCTGCGATGACGGCAGCGGCACCGCCGCCACCATGGAATTGGCGCGCGTGATGAGCCAGTACGAGTTCGACAAAACCCTGGTCTTCATCGCTTTCGCCGGCGAAGAGGAAGGGCTGGTGGGCAGCACGCTCGAAGCCGAAAAGATGAAGGCCGAAAAGGTCGATATCGAAGCCGTGCTGAACAACGACATCATCGGCACCGCCGTCAGTGGCAACGGACGTAGCGATTCAAGCAGCGTCGCCATTTACAGCGACGACGTGATCGATTCCCCCGCGCAAAATCTCGCCCGCTATTTCAAGCTCATCGGCGAACGCTACAACCCGTCGATGCGCATCAATATGAATTTCATGGAAGACCGGCTCGGCCGAGGCGGCGATCAGACGCCCTTCCGCCAATTGGGATACGCCGCCATTCGCGTTTCGACTCCCAACGAGATTTACGCTAACCAGCACCACGACACCGACACGCTGGAGAATATGTCCGTGCCTTACACCACGCGCGTGGCGAAGGTCAACGCCGCGGTGATGGCCTCGCTTGGTCTCTCCCCCAAAGCGCCGGCCGTGACGCGCATGCCGGGCGGCGCGGGACGTGGCAACGGACAAGGCCGCGGAGCAGCCGGGCAAGCGAACGCAGGCGCCGAAACCGGACGCGGCGGACGCGCCGGCAGAGGCGGGGGACGTGGCGAGAATCCGCAAGGCGCTGCGCAGACTCCGGCCGCCGGGCGCGCACCGCTACCCATGGTTACGCGCGGCGCGGGTTATGACGCCGTGCTGCAATGGCGCGCCGCCGGTAACGATGCGGCGATCAAGGGCTACACCGTCGTGATGCGCTCCACCATCGCGCCCGATTGGGAGCGTGAGATCTACGTCGGCAAAGTGAACACGTTTACGCTGAAAGACGTCTCCATCGACGACGTACGCTTCGGGGTCAAAGCCATCGGCAACGATGGAACGGAAAGCATCGCCGCGGTCTACGTCTACCCCGCGCGCGCTAAAGCTACCTACGAAGCCACGCCGATCCAATAGGACGCAATGAAACACCTCGCGCACGAGCTGGCCGTTCCCCCCGGAGGGCGCTTCCGCTTGGGCGCGATCGATCCCGCGAATACGCACGGGGTCGAAAAACAGCACGCCGAAGATAAGCTGGAAAAGAACCGCAAGCGGCTGGCGGCGCTGCAGTACATGCTCTACGCCGAGGGCCAGCGCGCGCTTCTCGTGGTGCTGCAGGGAATCGACGCCGGAGGCAAGGACGGCACCATCAGCCACGTGATGACGGGAATGAACCCGCAAGGCGTTTCCGTCACCCCTTTCAAGGCGCCCGAGGGCGACGAAAAACGCCACGACTATCTGTGGCGCGTTCATAAGGCCATTCCCGAGTACGGAAAGCTCGGGATTTTCAATCGCTCGCATTACGAAGACGTCCTGGTGGTGCGCGTTCACAACCTGGTTCCGCATTCGGTCTGGTCCAAGCGCTATCACCAGATCAACGAATTCGAGCGAATGTTAAGCGAAAATCGCGTGCAGATCGTGAAATTCCTGCTTTACATTTCTAAAGAGGAACAAGCCCGCCGGTTCCACGACCGCCTTGACGATCCAACAAAAAATTGGAAATTTTCCGAATCCGACCTTCGCGAACGTGAATATTGGGATCACTATATCGACGCCTACAACGAAGCGCTGCGGAAATGTTCTACCGAAGCCGCGCCATGGTACGTAATCCCCTCAAACAAAAAGTGGTTCCGCAATTATGCGGTGTCGGATATCCTGATCCACACGCTCGAATCGATGAAGTTGAAATTCCCCAAAGCGGCGGCGAATTTGTCGCATATTGAGTTTGAATAAAACGGAATAAACCGCAAGTACCGTTACCTTTAGCTGGAAATTCACCCGCGGTGATATAGAATACAATACTAGGGTGTGTCCCACCTGGCGGGTTTCCGTCATGCGGATTAGGATTTTGAACTAAATTATGAGACCGGCGATCTTAGCTGCGCTCCCAGTACTGGCTGGTTTTCTCTGCGGAGCGACTGCCGCCCAAAGCCAGCAACAAACCAACAAGCCTCCCATCGGCAGCGAACCCGCCGACCCGGCCCGCATGGCTGCGGATAAGGCTGATGCCACGATTAAGCCAAATCCTGGTGGCGCGCCGGTGGATAGCAGCTATGTGATCGGGCCGGAAGACGTGATCTACGTTTGGTGCTACCAGCAGCCCAGCCTGAACAACGTTTACGCCGTCCGCACCGATGGCATGGTCTCCATCCCCCTCATCGGCGAGGTGAAAGCCGGGGGTCTCACCACTGGCCAGATGGAAGCCTCGATCATCAACAAGCTGAAAAGCGGCGACATCGTCATTGAACCCAATGTGACCGTCGGTGTAAACGCCGTTCACAGCAAGAAGGTCTACATCGAGGGTGACGGTATCGCGCACACCGGCATCATGGATTTGGTGGTCGATACGCGCGTTTCCGAGGTCATCACCTGGGCGGGCGGCTTTAAGGATTTCGCCAAGAAAAAGAGCATTCGCATTGTGCGCGCCGGTAAGCCGGGCGACAAGCCGGAGATTTTCCACTACAACGCTGTCGACGTCAGTAAAGGCAAGAAGCTCGAACAGAACATTCTGGTCAAGCCGGGTGACCACATCTACGTGGATTGAGCGCCGTTTATGAGCGCAAAGGCATAAATCGACCATGGCACTTCCGCAAAGTTATGTGAGCGTTTCCCGGCGGCCGCCCGATATCGAAGACTACATCGATATGCTGCGGCGCCACCGCCCGTGGATTATCGGCCCCATGTTCGCCGGCCTGATAGTCGCCACGGTGGTCGCGTTCCTGTGGCCGGATACGTTCGTTTCCAAGGCCACGTTGAGAATCACGCCGCAGCGCGTCTCCGAGCGCCTGGTGCCCGCGGAATTCACCACTCAGGTCACCCAGCGGCTGACGGCGATGGAGCAGGAAATCCTCAGCCGCACCACGCTCGAGGGCATCATCACGGATCCTTCTCTCGATCTCTACAAACGCCAGCGCGGCCAGCGGCCCATGGAAGACATCGTTTCCGACATGCGGCTGCACGATATCGAAATCAAGTTCGTGCAAACTCCGGGTTCGATGAGCACCGATGGCCACATGGTCGCCACCGCGTTCTCGATTTCTTTTAGCTACCCCGACAAGTTCAAAGCGCAGCAGGTGGTGCGCATGCTGGTCAGCAAATTTACCGAGCAGAACGTCACCGTGCTGCGCGACCAGGCCCACCTCACCACCACGTTCCTCGAAGACGAGCTGAAGCAGGCGCAGGACAAGCTCAACATCCTCGATGACAAGATCACCCAGTTCAAGTTGCAGAACAACGGCAAACTGCCGGAAGAGCTGACTTCGAACACCACCATGCTCAACAGCCTGCTGCTGCAGCAAAGCCAGTTGAGCCAGGCGCTGCAAAACGCCATGGATCGGAAATCGTCGCTCGAGACCGCGCTCGACAGCCTGCGCAATCAATTGGAGTTCGTGCAGAACAACGCTGAGGACGCCGTCAACACGCAACAGCAGGTAGCGGTGGAAAGCCAGCAGCTCCTCACGGCCTCCGCCAACCTGCAAACGTTGCAGGAACAGCTCGCCGGCCTGCGCCAGATTTACGGCGAAAACAATCCGGAGATCAAGAACCTGAGAGCGCGCATCGCCAGCGCGCAGGCCACCAAGGACAACATCGAGAAGGAACAGCAGAAGAAGGCCGCCAACCCGCCGCCCGCTGAGACCACCAGGAAGATCCCGAACAAGAACGCACTGATGCAGATCGTGAATCTGCAAGGGCAGGTCGAACAGCTCAAGACGTCGATCGTCGAGGCTGGCGGCAATGTCCGCCTGATTCAGCGCGAGCAGGAAACCATCGCCAAGCGCATCTCCAATTACGAATCGCGCATCGAGGCCGCCCCGCTCAATGAGCGGCAGTGGGCCGCGCTTCAGCGCGATCACCTGCTGGCGCAGCAGGATTTCGATGAAAAGGTCAAAAAGCGCCAGGCGGCCGAAACCGTCCAGAACATGGAAGAGCACAAAGCCGGCGAGCAGCTGGAAGTGCTCGATCCGCCGAGCGATCCGCAGCAGCCCACCGAACCCAAGCGCGCGCAGTGGGCCGCCACCGGAACGGCGATCGGTCTGTTCCTCGGCATCGTCATGGCCGGCGCGAAGGAAATGAAGAACACGTCGCTGAAGAATCTGAAAGACGTGCGCGCCTACACCAACCTTCCGGTGTTGAGCAGCATTCCGCTGCTCGAAAATGCGCTCCTGGTGCGCCGCAAGCGCCGCCTCTTCTGGGTGGCGTGGTCGAGCGCATTCGTCTTCGGTTCCATGGCCGTGTTGGCATCGGTCTACTACTATTTCGCCGGGCAAAGGTAAGAAGGGAACGAATGAGCCGCGTACACGATGCATTGCGCCGCGCCGAGCAGAACGGATTTACGCTGGAGGAGCCGGCTATACCGTCTCAGCTGGCGCCGCCTGAGGCGCCCCTGAAGGGGCACGACATTCTTCCGCCCAGCCTGGGCCTTGTCAACGGATCGAGCTACAGTTCGCCCAATCTGGTACGTGGACAGAACGGCGGATTGGTCAGCGGACAAGCCAGCAGCGCCGCGCGCATCGCCCTTCATCCATCGATGTTGAAGGAAGTGGTGGCCATTCCGTTCCAGCCCGCGCCCGAATCGCACCTTCTCGATCTCAACAACTCGCACGAAACTCCGGCCGAAGAGTTCCGCACCCTGCGCACGCGCATGAATCACCTGCAGACCATTCAGCCGCTGCACACCATCGTCGTGACGAGCCCTTCGCCCGCCGAGGGCAAGACTTTTTCCGCGGTGAATCTGGCGCTCGCCGAATCGCACCTCGCCGAAAGCTCGGTGCTGTTGGGCGATTTCGATTTGCGCCGACCCATCATCCACACGCTTTTTCAGGTGGATCGCGCCCCCGGGCTCGCGGATTATCTGACGGGACAGTGCTCCTTCGCGCAGGCCTTACGCAAGATCGACGGCATGAACCTGTACCTGCTGCCGGCCGGATCGCCGGTCAAAAACCCGCTCGAATTGTTGAATACGCGGCAGGCCAAGGCGATGTTCGAAGAGCTGCCGCGCTGTTTTAACTGGGCCATCTTCGATACGCCGCCGCTGCTGTTTTCCGCCGACGCGAATCTCCTGGCGACCCTGGCCGATGGCACCATTCTCGTCGTCAAGATCGGCTCCACCACCTTTGACAACGTCACCCGCGCCATCCAGTCGCTCTGCGAAAACAATGTGCTCGGCATCGTGGCCAACGGCGCGCGGGCGTCTGAGTTGTACAGCAAGTACACGTATTACTATTCGAAGGCCGAATAGGCGCCGGACCCTACCGCAGAATCTCGAAAAGATTGCTGTATTCGTCCGTCCACGCGCGTACGCGCCGCGCCGGAAGTTCGGCGGCGAAAGGCTCGATGGCCGACAAATCCTCGCGCCGGTTGGCCAGAATGGCCCAATCCGTCGCCTGCACCGCGCGATCCGCATTGCTCACGTTGTGAATCAACACTAAGGGCTTGCCCAAGCTCTCCGCTGCTGCGCGAATGACCGCGGGAACGTCGAGGTAAAGGTTGGTGACGTGAATCGCCACCACTCCGCCCGGCGCCAGACGCTCGAAATACAGGCGGAAAGCTTCGCGCGTGAGTAGATGCACCGGGATGGAATCGCCCGAAAACGCATCCAGGGCGATCAGGTTCAAGCTCCGCGGCGCCTCGGCGCTCAGACCGAGGCGTCCATCGCGCGCGACCGTTTCCACCTTGGCCCCCGATTCACTTAAGAAACGGAAATCGTGCCATGCCGTGTCGATCACCGCCGGATTGATATCGAAGAACCGGTAAGAATCCCCGGGACGGCCATACACGGCCAGCGTCCCCGTGCCCAAACCCACCAGTGCCACGCGCCAGGGGTTCGCGCCCCGCAGCCAGCGCATCACCTGCCCGATGCCTGTTTCCGGCGCATAATACGCCGTCGCGATGCGGCTGCGATCCGGCGCCAGATATTGCGCGCCGTGCAGCACCTTGCCGTTATAGAGCCGCCGCATGGCATCTTCCGGCGTCGATCCCGTATCGGTCACCAGCAGCGTCCCGTAGAAGTTGCGAGTGCGCCGCACGGCTTGCATCCCGGAACTGTAGCCGTTGACGAAAACGAACGCCGCCGCGGCCACGAACGAAATGCGCAACAACTGCCGCGGCGATCCCCTGCGGTAAAGCAACGGCAAGCTCAAAATGAAGCACGCCGCCACGCCGATCGGCAATTCCAGGTACGTGTGAAACACGTTGGGCGCGAACAAGCTCACGAACGCCGCGCCCACCGCGCCGCCCGCCGCCACCATCAGGTAAAAGAACGGCAGCCCTTCCTTGGGCTCCGGCTTCAGCCGCGCCAACTCGCCGTGGCAAAACATGCAGCAGACAAAAAGCGCCGCGAGGAAGATCGGAACCTCCCATGCAATTCCTCCGGCGGACCCCTGCAGCCCGAGCCGCCATGCGATGGCCGCGCACGCCAAGGGCAACAGCCAGCGGAACAGGTGCGGCCGGTACCATCCGCGGCCCTCGAAGCACAAGATGAAGGTCAGCAGATAAACACTGAGCGGCAAGACCCACAGGAACGGGATCGCCGCCACTTCCTGGCTGAGATGATTCGCCACCGCGGGCCAGAGCACCGCCGCGCACGCCGCCAATGCAATCCACGTTACTGCCAGCCGCGCGCCAGAGCTTGCCAGCTTAGGCTGCGGCGCCGGCTTCGCCACTACCGCGCATGCCGCGCACAGCGCCGCGAACACCAAATAGAGCTCCGACCAGCCGCGAAACTGCATGCTCAGCGCCCATCGCGGCTCGACAATCGCGGGATACGCCAATAGCGCCGCCAACGATGCCGCGTTCGAGAGCGCGAACAGCCGGTATGGCATCGCGCCTCCGTACCACGACTGCAACAACGGGCTTGTCGCCGACAAAACGAAAAACGGCAGCCCGATAGATGCCGCCAGCGCCACCAGAATCGCCCAGAGCGGCTGGCCGCCCAATGACGCCGATCCGCCCGGCGGAGCCCACGGAAGCAGAAACGCGCTCGCCGCCAGCAGCGCGATATGCACCGCCGCCTGCCCAATACGCGGCAGAAACCGCGTCAGCGCGTACGCATACAGATACCCCAGCAACAGCGCCGCCTGGAAGAACAGGATGCAGGCGATCCAAACGCCGGCAGCGCCGCCAAATTTCGGCAGCAGCGCTTTGGCCGCGGCAGGTTCCACGCTAAATAGCAGCGCTGCGCTTAGCGCGATGGCAGCGGCATGAAGAGGCTGGCGCAAGCGATTGATGATAGCATCCGCCAGCGCCTCTACTTGTTGATGTCTTCTTTGTTCTCCAACCGCTTGATCAACGGACCGAGCGCCTTCACCTGCTGATCCGAATTCCCCGGTAGCCCCTGCGCCGCCTTCACCTCTTTGAGCGCGCCGTCGAAGTTACCCGCCGCCGAATCAAGCCGCCCCTGCGCCATGTGCCCCGCCAACGAATCGGGTGCGCGCTTCACAATCAGGCGAAACACCGTGAACGCTTCCTCCGGCTTCTTATCCCGCAACTGCAGCCCGCGCGCGAATTGATATAGCTGCAGCGGGCTGGCCACATCCAGCGCGCGCGCATGCGCCTGCGCTGCCTCCGGCGCCCGATTCATCGCCTCCAGCAGCCGCGACTTGGTTATGAGGTTTTCAAAACGCTCTTCGTTTTGAATCGACGTGTTCGCCCACTTCAAGCCCTGTTCCAGGTCGGTCTTGGTCTGAAGCGAGAACTGAGCGGCTTCGTCCCAGCCGACCCAGTTATATTGCACGCCTCCGCGAAGCTGATCGCGCAGGTTTTGGATCATCACGTCATGCGCCACCGACACGCCGAAGGGCACGACCACCTTTTCCCAATTCAACCGCGCCACCGCCGAATCCCACTTCAAATTGTCGAAATCGTATGACAGCGACTCGTGGAACTCCCCGGCCTGCGGTTTCACGTTCACGCGCAGCGCGTCTTCCTTCTGGTCATAGGCGAAGCTGCCCCAATCGCCCGCCGATTTCGAAAAGATGACCGTCCATTCCTCCGCGTTCGGAATCATGTGCAGCCCGTAGACGCCCTTCGCCAGCGGATGCCCCTCAACCAGCACCGGCGTGCTGAACTCGATGGTGGTATTTTCATTCGCACCCGCGCGCCACACCTGTCCGTATGGCGCCAGGCCGCCCCAAATCTTGCGGCCCTTGACGAATGGCCGGTGATACACAATCGTGACATCGGTCATTCCGATGCGTTGCGCGGCGACGGCCCGCGGGCTATCCTCCGGCAAAGTCAAAAGCGTCTGGGCTGAAAGCGGCAGCGCGCCCAGACACGCAAAAATCCCTAGATTACGCCGAATGCGCACAGAACCCCCTTTGCGCTAATGGACGGGGGAAGCCGCGATTCGTGAGGCTCAGGCGCTGGCCGGCGGTCCTATCTCGCGTCAGTTGCCGCCATTTTGGCGCGGATGGCGTAGTGGATCAATTCCGCCGTAGTCTTGACGCCCAGATTCTGCATGATCTCGTACTTGTGCGATTCCGCGGTGCGCGGTGAGATGTGCAGGATGGCCGCCACCTCTTTCATCGTCCGGCCTTCGGCAATCAGCTGCAGCACTTCCCGCTGGCGCGGCGTAAGCGGCTCGACGCTCGCCGTTGGAGCATTGCCTGCCTCGATCAACAGCGTAATCAGGTCCTTCGCCAGCAGGCTCGTCACGTAGGCGCGCCCCTGATACGCCTGCTGGATGGCCGTGATCAGTTCGTCTCCCGGAGACGTCTTCAACAGGTAGCCCACCGCTCCCGCGCGAAAGGCGTCCGCGGCAAGTTGCGTCTCGCGGTGCATCGTCAGCACCACCACGCGCGCCGCCGGGCTCTTGGCGCGGATCTGCCGGATAGCGTCGATGCCGTTCAACAGCGGCATCGATATATCCGTGAGCACAACGTCCGGGCGCAGGTTCTCAACGGCGTCGAGAAGCGCGCGTCCGTCGTGGACAACGCCTACCAGATCGAAGGCATCTCGCAGCAACGCTTGGAGGCCCTCGGCGACCACGGTGTGATCGTCCGCGATCAATACTCTGATCTTCGGCATGTTGCCCAGCTCGTGAAACGATAATAAACCAAGCGCTATCGCAACGGTGGGCGCTCGCCGCCTGCGCGCCGGTTAAATCCCCGGGGAACGGTACTGGCGCCCTTCGAGGGCCGCGTAAACCGCGGGGACCAGGTCCTCGGCGGCGTGCGTCTTCAGGACATATCCGGAGACTCCCACTTGAAATGCGCGATTAACAAGATGAGACTCGCCATATATGGTCAGTACCACAACGGCCGCACATGCTCCCGCTTTCAGCAAGCGCTTCGCCGCTTCGATTCCGTCCATTCCCGGCATTTGAATATCAGTCACCACCACGTCCGGCTTCAACTCCGCGGCCGTTTCGAGAAGCGCGATTCCGTGATTCACCGCCCGCACGATGTCGAATTCCCGCGCAAGCAGACGCAGGATCTCGTCCAGCAATCCGGGATGATCCTCAGCTACAACCAGACGTGGCCGCGCCGGGATGGCGGCATCCTTCGCCGCACCGCCGCGAGGAACAGCGCCAAGCCCCATATCGAAATTAGAAGCGATTCCCCACCGCGCCGGTAATCCGAAAAACTACGTATCTTGGCGTATCCTTTCGTTCACTTGGACTATGGTCCTATTACCCCACCGGGGTATCTCCGAAGAATTTCGGATTGGCGTGTCCCCTCCAATGAGAAAGAATAAATACAAACGGGCTAAGTTTTCGCCGCGCAATCAAACCTGACTAGGGCCCCATTCCCTGCGCGCGAGCCCGTTGAAACCGAAGAACGTCTCCGTCGATGGATCAGTCTGCACCAAGCCAACAGGGCCTGAAGGACGCCCTTCCGGGTCTTTCCCTGCTCGCCAGCGCCGTCGAAAGCGCGGCGAGCGGCATCGTGATTACCGACCGCGCCGGCGTCATTCAGTGGCTCAACCCGGCGTTCACCGGCGTCACCGGATATGCCGCGCATGAATTGATCGGCCGCAACATCCGCATTCTGAAATCGGATCGCCACAGCCCCGAGTTCTTCCACAAGCTCTGGCAGACTCTTCTGCAAGGCGAGACCTGGCGGGGAAGCTTCACCAACCGCCGCAAGGATGGCTCGGAATACGTGGATGAGACCACCATCGCGCCAGTGCGCACGCCGGAGGGCGCCATCTCGCATTTCGTCGCCATCCAGCAGCCCTGCCCGGCGCGTCCCGCGGAAAGAGCCATGCCCGCGCGCCAATCGGAAATCGCAGCCGCCGGACGCTTTGCCGCCGGCATTGCGCCTGCTCTCGACGGATTGCTCGGCGTGATCAACCGTAACACCGAGACTCTGATCGCCGGGGTCGATCTCTCGCCCGAAACGAGCGAATGTTCCGGCCGCATCAGCCGCGCCGGAGAGCAGGCCGCAGCCCTCGCAGGATGGCTGCTCGCATTCAGCCGCCGCCAATCGCAGCAGTTCCGGCGCGTCGATCTCAACGCGCTGATTCTCGGCCTCAGCCGGCACCTGCGCGCCATTCTGCCCGCGAACATCGATTTGCGGATGCGGCTCGACCCCATCAGCCGCGATCTCATCGGCGATCCCGCCGCGCTCGAGGAAGCGCTAATTCATCTCACGCTGAACAGCCGCGACGCCATGCCGGATGGCGGCACGCTAACCGTGGAAACAACCTTCGTGCAGCGCCCGGCGCCGGACCACGAGCATTGCGCCGCGCGCCGCTACATCCTTTTGCGCGTGATCGACTCCGGCATCGGCATGGACGCGATGGCTCAGACTCACGTCCTCGAACCTTACTACTCCGCTCATACCGAGGGCTCCGCTTTGGGGTTGGGGCTTTCCGCCGTTTACGGCATTGTGAAGCAGGCCGGCGGCTGGATTGCTGTTCACACCGGCCAGGGGGCTGGTTCGACGATTGAAATCTTCCTGCCGTGCGCTGACGATTAGCGCCACGGTTCTCCCACGCTACAACAATCGGAAATTTACTTCGATCGTCGCCTGCACCGGCACCGGCTCGCCGTCCTTGGTTCCCGGCTTGAATTTCCACTGACTCACCGACTCGATGGCCTTCTCATCCAAGCCAAGCCCCAGTGACTTGATCACACGCGCGTTTGTCGCTACGCCATCGGCGCCGATCACGACGCTCAGCACCACGACGCCTTGGAACTTCGCCACGCGCGCCTCCTCGGTGTACTCCGGCTCGACCTTATAAATCAGCTGAGGCCTGGTAGCCCCGCCGCTTCCGGGAAGCTCCGCCGCTCGAAACGCCGATTCCTGCTTGGGCGTCTTCCGCATTAGATCCTCGACGATCGCCGACTGCTGCTTCATCAGCGGCTCGGCCTCGGCGGCTCGGTCTCTCTTTTCGAGAAACTTCGCATAGACCAGTAACGCCGTCGCCATCGAAGAGCTATTCGGCTCGAGCGTCGCGATCGCCTGCCGGAAGTTCTCTTCCGCTTGCCCGGCGTGATCGGGATTCGTCTGCTCCGTCATGGCCATCCACATGTAGGCGCGTCCGGTCACATCCGCCGAATTAGAAACCGCGATTGCGCGGCGGAAAAAGTCCGTCGCGCCGCCAAAGTCTTTCCGCTCCATCGAATTCGTCCCGAGATAAACCAGCGCTTTGGCTGTTTCGGCGCTATCGCCCAGCGAAACCGCCTTTTGATAGAAAGCCGCCGCTTCGGATTTCCGCGACCGCTCGGTTTCGAGGTCGCCCAATTTCACCAGACCCGCGGCGTATTCTTTGCTGCCTTCGCCCGAAACCGCGGCGCGAATTTCGAGACTGGTAGTCAGTAGCGCCTGCGCCGTATCGAATTTCCTCAACCTCTCAAACGCCGCCGCCGCGGTATCCAGAATCTCGTGATTCTTTTGCGCCGCCGCCGCGCGAATGGTCGCATCCACGTCTGGCGGCAGTTGCGCCTGCTGGTTCTGCGCCCGCACGGCCGCAAACGGCGCGCACAATGCAATCGCGGCCGCGCACGCCGCCAACACCGAAGCGCGCCGGGCGGCCTTGCGGCTGACGCCCGTGTCCAGAATCGAGAGCAGGCGCCCTTCCAGCTGCGAGCGGCGAGCCATCGCCACCGCCGCCCATGCCGTCGCCGGCTCCGCGTGCATCGAGCGCGCGATTTCCAAGAGATGCCCCGCGTAATCCGAAGCGCGCGCGCCGCCCGACAGCACCAGATCGTCGGCAGCCTTCTCGCGTTCCTTCAGAAATTCACGCCATGCCATCCACGCCAGCGGATTCCACCACGCCACGCTCAACGCCGCGCGCGCCATCAGATGTGTCGCTACGTCACCGCGCTCAATATGCGCCAATTCATGCCGCACCACCATGTCGCGCCGCTCTTCGCTCCACTCCGGCGCATCGGCGGGCAGGAACACCACGGGCCGCCGCACCCCGAACGTCATCGGCATCGAGCCCGCCGCAGCTTCCAACAGCGCCACGCCTTCGGGCAGGCGACCGTTGAATTCTCCGCGGAACGCCCTCGCCCCACGCCGCACGCGCGCCATACGCAGATAGGCGATCGCCGTCTGCGCCAGCAGAACCAGCGTTCCGCCACAGCAGATCAACGCGATCCACAGCGGCCAATTGAAGCTCGAACCAGTGGGAAACGCATGCCCAGCCGCCGTGCCCACCGCCGCCACCGGAGACGCAACCGAAGCCGTAGGCGCCGCCGTTGCGCTCACGCGAAACACCAGCGCGGGTACGTTCGTCAGCCATCCCGCGCCAGGCAGTTGCAAGGCCGGAAGGGCCACGGAGAGCGCCGGCAGACCCAATGCCGCCGCAAATGCCGCAGTCCAAACCAGATGGCGCGCCGACGCCGAGCGCTTCCGCAGCATCCACGCGCACAGCCATGCCGCCGTGAGCAGCGCCGTAGTCTTCAGCGCCAGGCTCGCGAGAAACGCCATCCAGCCCGCTTCATTCCAGTGCAACATCTACTTGCCCTCCTGCTTCGCTCGCTCGATCATTTGCGCCATGCGGTCCAGCTCTTCGCGCGTCAACCGGCTGGATGAGACATCGAGCAGCGCCGCGACAATCTGCTCCGGAGACCCCTGGAAGAACGTATCGAGCATGTGCTTCACCGCCGACCGTTTAGCCTTGCCCGCCGTCACCACCGGGGCGTAAACGTACTTCATGCCTTCTTCCTGATGCTTCACATGGCCCTTTTCTTCCAGCACCCGCAGCATGGCGCGCACCGCCGAATAGCTGGGGGCATCCGGCATTGCGTCGCGCACTTCATTGGCCGACGCCTTGCCGTTCTGATAAAGAATGTCCATGATCTGCCGCTCGCGGCGGCTGAGGCCGGTGATGCTCACGCGCCCCGCTCCTGCTGAAGATTTAGCATGCTGCTAGAAAACTAGCAGCCAGCGAAACCCGTGTCAAGGGGCGATCGGTTACTACTTCTGGTCTCGTCCCCGGCGCGGCGATGTCTCGTGCGTGCGTTCACGAAAAGCTCCGCGCAATCCGGCGGCGAGCGAAACGGCCGAATCGCCGAATCGATCGCGCAGCTTATCCGCGGCTGCCAATGCCCCGCGCCAGCGCTCGTGAGTATCTTCGCCGAGAAGGTCCATTTGCTCGTCCCCTTCGGCCCAGGATGACGCATGCACGCCTAGCAATCGCACCGTCGCCCCGGGCTTCCAGTTGTCGAGGAAAAGGGTATGAATTTCGCGGTAGATCTCGGTATCGATCTGCGTCCCGCGCGGAATGGAATGCGCGCGGGTGATGGTGGAAAAATCCGAATAGCGCAGCTTGAGCTGCAGCGTGCGCGCCATCAGTTGGTTTTCGCGCAGCCGCCGCCCCACCATTTCGCACAGCCGCGCCAGGGTGGAGTCGAGTTGCCCGCGGTCTGCCGTGTCTTCGGAAAACGTGTGTTCGTGGCTGATCGACTTGGGCCCTGTGTCCTGGCCGATCTCGCTGTCGTACCATCCGCCCGCATCGAGCCCGTGCGATTTCCCCGCCAGCGCCAGCCCCCACTTGCCGAACCGCTGTTCCAGAAACTGCTCATCGAGCCGCGCCAGGTCGCCGACCTTGCGGATGCCGATGGCGTGCAGGTTCTTCTCCGCGACCTTACCGACCCCAGGCACTTTTCGCACGTCGAGCGGCGCCAGAAACGCCGCCTCCAGCCCCGGAAGCACCCATAGCGCTCCATGCGGCTTCGCCTGATCGGACGCCACCTTCGCCACCATACGCGAGGCCGAAATCCCGATCGAGCAATTCAACTGCGTCGCCGCCTTCATCCGATCGTGCAAGATCTGCGCCGCCCGCATAGGCGGCCCGTAAAGCCGGTCCGTACCGGTGATATCGAGATAGGCCTCGTCCACAGAGGCCATCTCGACCAGGGGCGAAAAATCCTGCAGCGTTAGACGCACCTTCTTCGAGTGCTCGCGATAGCGCTCCGGGTGCCCATCCACAAAGATCGCCTGCGGACAAAGCTTGTAGGCGGTGCGCAACGGCATCGCCGAATGCACGCCAAACTTCCGCGCCGCGTATGACGCCGCGGAGACTACCCCACGCTCATCCGGACGCCCGCCCACCACTACTGGCTTGCCTTTGAGCGAGGGGTCATACAGCTCTTCCACCGACACGAAAAACGCGTCCATGTCGACATGGAAGTAAGTCCGCATTTCGCTTCTATGATGACAGAAGCCTCAGCGCGGCAGCCACCGCATTTGACCGCGCATCTCTTCGGCGCTCCACGCAAGCCACACTGCGATAATGCCCTGAATCACGTCGCCAACGGCGAAACCACGGGGAATGAGAATCAGACCCGGAGACTCATGATGCACGACAACTCCTCGAAGTGTCGCGCCATCGTTCGTATGTCCCGCGTAAGAAGCACGCGATTCTCGGCCGCGGCCAATTCAAGAACGTGCGGGTCGCTCATGCCGTCCGGAATCACTCCTGCAGAGGCGCGATAATCGAGCCCCGGCTCACGCCGCTGCAACCCGCGCGCTACGTCTGGATCGAGATTGGCATCCGCCTGAAACCAGATCTTCAAGCAGACTTCCGGAAAAGCTCGCGCGCCCGATAAAACCGCTGCAGCGCATCCTCCGATAGCGGATGCTTCTGCTGAAGTTCTTCCCAAACCTTGTCCTGATCGCGCAAGTACGCTTCGATTTCGTCCGGTTGCTCGAGAATAAACGTCAACACGCCATAGACCTTCGCGAGCGACCCGATCGACGGATAACTTTGCAAAATCGCTTCCGGCGACTTGCCAGCTTGAAACTCCGCCGCGACAATATCCAACCCAATTCGTGTTCCGGCCACATAGTAGCCGCCGTCACGAATCTCCACATAGGCGTTGGTGGGCGCGTCAGGCATCGTAGTTTCAGTGTACCGCTACGCTTCTAACTGACCGCCTTCGCATTGAATTTCCGCACGCCCAACACGATCACTATCGCATCCACCAGGAGTAGAGCACCCACTGTCGCCATCGCCGGCATGTGCGGTACCTGCGGGACCAGCGACCCGCGCATTCCCTCGCTCGCATAAACCAATGGATTGATCAGCACCGCGTACTTCAACACCGGAAACGAATCCAGCGCGCTCCACGGATAGTACGCGCACCCGAACATCATCATCGGCGTGATCACCATGCTGAACATGAGGCCGATCTGCGTCTGCCCTACGCTCACGCCCATCCACAGCCCGCCCGCCGCCGAAAACAACGCCATCAACAGACACATCGAAATGAAGAGCAGCGGATTCCAGTTGCTCAGATTCACGCCCGAGCCCAGCGTCAGCCACGCCGCGGGAATCACCACTAAGCCGGAGAACAGCGCCTGAATCATGCCCGCGACTACCTTCTCGACCGCCAGCCAGCTTGTATCCATCGGCGCCAGCAGCCGGTCTTCGATTTCCTTGGTGAACTGAAATTCGGAAATCAGCGGCATCGCTACCGCCCAGATGCCCGACAGCGTCATGCTCAGCGCCATGACGCCGGGTAGCAGAATGTTCTTGTAGGAGCCCGACATCATCCCGCTTGCCGTCAGCACGCGGCCGAACACGAAGGTCAGCAACAACGGCTGCAGCAGGTTCTGGATCAACGTGGGAACAAGATTACGCCGCGCGACATGGCCGTCGCGAGACAGCATCGCAAGAAAAGTTTTCCAGTTCAATCGCGCAAACTCCTTCCAGTGTGGTGCAGAAACAGGGTCTCGAGACTCGGCTCCGAAATGTGAACATCGCGCAGTTCGAATCCCATCGCATTCACCATCCCCACGATCGGAGCGATCAGTTTACCGCCGGCGTCCGCGTAGAGATCGGCGCCGTGCTCGGTGGCGCGCACTTCCGTCACGCCCGGCAATTCCTTCAGCGCCGCCGTGAGTTCCGGCGTCACGCGGTCGAAGCGAAGCCGCAGCAGATACCCGCCCGGAATCGTCGATTTCAGCCGCTCCGGCGTACCCTGCGCGATCACCTTGCCGTGATCGATGATTGCCAGGTTCTCGCACAATGTGTCGGCTTCATCCATGTAGTGCGTTGTGAGCACGATCGTCTTGCCGCGCTTGTTATAGTCACGAATCGTCTCCCACAACAGCAGCCGCGTCTGCGGATCGAGCCCCGCGCTCGGCTCGTCCAGGAACAGCACTTCCGGATCGTGCATCATCGCGCGCGCAATCGACAACCGCTGCATCATGCCGCCTGAGAAGCTGCGCACCAGTTGATCGGCGCGGTCATTGAGCTTGAAAACATCCAGCAATTCCGCCGCGCGGCGCGTCCGGTCTTTCGAATTCTGGCCGAAGTATGCCCCGTGAAACGTCAGGATCTCACGCGCCGTGAGCGCAAAATCGAGATTCGGCCGCTGCGGTACGACGCCGATGAGGCGCTTCACCGCTGCCTGCTCGCGCCACACGTCGAGGGCGCCTACGAAAACGCGCCCGCTCGTCGGCCGCGTCCGCGTGGTCACGATGCCGATCGTCGTCGACTTCCCCGCCCCATTCGGCCCCAGCAATCCGAAAATGGCGCCCGCCGGGATTTCCATCGAGACGTCATCGAGCGCCACCACCTCGAATTTTTTCTTGTCCTTCTTCTCTTTCTTGAACGCGCCCGTGAAGCCCACGCCGGCTCCGCGGATTGCCGCCATCGGCGGCGGCGTCTCGTACACTTTGCGCAGATTTTCGATGCGTATCCCGATCCCCATACCTCTCCTAAAGCCTCTCCAACTCGTGCCGCGCGCGGTCCAGAACTTCCCGCACCTTATCGGCCTGCACGTATCCCCCTTCGCTGCCCGACGCGCGCGCCGATGCCTTAAACGCCGATTTCATCAGCGCCGTCATCGGTCCCCAAAGCCCCATCGATTCCGGGTTGACGTACGCGCCCCAGTCTTCACACCCCTCGGCGCGCTCCCAGATTTCACGCACCGTGGCCGCCTCGCGTTCCAGCTCCTTTTTGCCGGCCTTGGTGAGGCGATACACGCGGCGTCCGCTCTGTTGATCGGATTCGATCAGCTCTTCGTCTTCGAGCTGTTGCAGCGTAGGATACACGCTGCCGGCGCTCGCGCGGTACGCGCCGTTCGAACGCTCGCGCATCTCTTTCATGAGCTGATAGCCGTGCTTCGGCCCTTCGCTCAAAAGCGAAAGCACCGCCAGCCGGACCTCGCCCGATTCGAAGAACCGGCTGCGCCAGCCAAATGCAAAGGGACCGAAGCCGGGGAATCGGCCGAATCCCCAGGTGTGTTTTCCCATGATATATCGTACGATATATCAGAAAACGTATCGGTGCAAGAGAGAATTTGTTAGTCCGCGCCCGCCGGTGAAAAGAGCTTCGCGTGCGCCGCGGACGCGGCAAGCGCCAACCTGCGGTCAAGAGTCCAGATGGCCACGTCTGATAGAAGCGCCGAAGCGATCAGATGCGCATCGATCCAGCCGATGCCAAGGCCCCACAATTTGTGACGCTCGATCAGAATCAGGATTTCATCATCGCTCGCGACCGCCGCTTGAGGCAGGCGTCGAAACCAGCCGAGCGTCTGTGATCGAGCGCGTAGGTTTCCGCAGGCCAACTCACCCACGACGACGGAGTGCGTCATCACCTGCCCCTCGCCAAGCAGGCCGGCAAGCACCGTGGTCTCGGACCTAAAGTGGTCGACCCAAACTGACGTATCCGCCAGGATCATGCGGCGGAGCCGGGACGCCGTCGAGGTATAGGCTTAAGGGCCGGCATTTTGCCACCCAATGCGGCAAGCCGCCGGCCGGCTTCACGCGCGATCAACGATCGCAGCGCCTCATGCACAAGCGCCGTCTTCTCACGAATTCCGGTATACCCGCGCGCTTCTTCCAGCAGATCGTCGTCGATGATCAGCGTGGTTCGCATATGTATGAGTATGGCTCTTTATGCATATGAATCGCAACCGCGCCTACTCCGCTCGCAGCAAATTCCGCATCGCGAACCGAACGTCTTGAAGAATCATCCCTTTTGGACGGTCCGCATGCGGACATGTTAGCCGAGCCGGGCGACAGCCACGCGCGGGATTCCCGCCAGATCGGGTTCAATCCGCAGATCGTTCCACTGCGAAAGCAGCGCGGCAACGTATTCGCTGCATCCGAAGCCCAGTTCCATCACCAGCCAGCCCCTGGGACGCAGGACGCGCACCGCCTCCGCCACAATCCGGTCGTAAAGATCGAAGCCGCTCTCCCCGCCGAACAGCGCCACCTGCGGCTCCCAATCGCGGACTTCCCGCTGCAACCCCTCACGCTGCGTCAGCGGCACGTAAGGTGGATTCGAAACGATCAGGTCTATCGTCCGATCGGCAATGCACGTCATCAGATCGCACACAGTCACCTCGACGCGCGCGCCCAGCGAGCGCGCATTGTCCGCCGCCACCAAGGCCGCCGCCGCGGAAATATCCGTGGCCACCGTTTGCGCCCCGGTTTCCAGTTGCAGCGTCACCGCCAGCGCGCCCGACCCCGTGCCCACATCCAGCACGCGTTCGAACCCCCCCAGCCGCAGCGCCGCTTCCACCACATGCTCCGTTTCCGGACGCGGGATCAGCACATCCGGCGTCACGCGAAACTCGCGCCCGTAGAATTCCTGCCGCTTGGTGATGTATTGGGTCGGCTTCCCCTGCGAGCGCTCATGCAAATAGCGCCCGTAGTGAATCCACTCCACTTCGCGCAACTCCTGCTCCGGATGCGCGAACAGATAAACGCGCTCGCAACGAATCGCGTGCGCCAACAGCACTTCCGCGGTCAATCGAGGGACCGCCACTTGCGCGTCGCCCAGAATCCGCGTCCCCTGCAACAGCGCCGTCTGTATGTTCATTGTGGCGCAGGCTTCAGCCTGCAGTGGGCTTTAGCCCGCCCCCACCCTCAGTCCGCCGCGACCTGCCCGTTCCGCCCCTGGCTCTTCAGCCTTTCCGTCTGGTAAAAGGCGATCAGCGCGTCCACGATCTGGTCGAGCTTGCCATCCATCACGAAATCCAACTGGTGCAGCGTCAATCCAATGCGATGATCGGTCACGCGGTTTTGCGGAAAATTATAGGTGCGGATCTTTTCGCTGCGGTCGCCAGATCCCACCATGCTCCTGCGTTCCGCCCCCAGCGCCGCCTGCTGCTTTTCGAGCTCCATTTCGTAGAGCCGCGAGCGCAACACGCGTTCGGCCTTTGCCCGGTTCTTGATCTGCGATTTTTCATCCTGGCACGAAACCACCAGCCCAGTCGGCAGGTGGGTCAGCCGGATCGCCGAATACGTCGTGTTCACCGATTGCCCGCCCGGGCCCGACGAGCAGAACGTATCCACGCGAACATCCTTCGCCTCGAGCTTGATCTCCACGTCGTCCGCTTCCGGCAGCACCGCCACCGTAATCGCCGAAGTGTGTACGCGGCCCTGCTGTTCCGTCACCGGCACGCGCTGCACGCGATGCACGCCGCTTTCATACTTGAGCTTGCTAAAGACCTTGTTGCCGCTCACCAGCGCGATGACTTCTTTGAGGCCGCCTACCGAGGAATCGCTGCTGGAAGTGATTTCCATTTTCCAGTTCTGCGTTTCCGCGTAGCGCGAGTACATGCGGAAAATCTCGGCCGCAAACAGCGTGGCCTCGTCGCCGCCCGTGCCAGCGCGGATTTCCAGAACCACGTTTTTATCGTCGTTCGGGTCCTTCGGCAGCAGCAGCAGTTTGAGCTGTTCTTCGATTTGCACGAGCTGCGGTCCCAGGCTGGCCGTTTCTTCCTCGGCCATCGCCTTCAGTTCGGCGTCGCTGTCTTCGAGCATGCCGCGCGCCTGCGAAAGGCTGTCCTCGACGCTCCGCCACTCGCGGAACTTGGTCACCACTTCTTCCAGTTCCGCACGAGCTTTGGCGGTCTTCCGGTATTGATCGCCGTCGGAAATCACGGCAGGATCCGCCATCTGCTGGCTAAGATCGTCGAAGCGCTTTTCCAGTTGTTCCAGCTTTTGAACGAATTGCATGGCCGCGACTTAGGCGATTACCAACTCGCCGCCCTGAGCCTTTTCGAGTTCCATCGCGCCTTCCAGCGCGCGGATCGCCACCGCCGCCTGCGCGTCGTCCGGCGCTTTCGTTGTGATCCGCTGCAGCCACAAGCCCGGCGCCGTGATGGTTGCCAGGAACGACCCGCGACGCTTGGCGGCAAAGCGGATCAGTTCGTAAGCCAGGCCGACCACGAAGGGCAGAATCAGGATGCGGCAGACCAGTTTGGCCACAAAGCCGTCGTAGGGAATCAACGCATAGAACGGGATCACCATAATCAGCAGCACGAACAGGAAGCTGGTGCCGCAGCGCGGATGCCACGTCACGAACTGCTGCGCATTCTCGATATTCACCGGCTTCCCGGATTCGTAATTGAAAACCACCTTATGCTCGGCGCCGTGATATTGAAATACGCGGAAAATATCTTTCATGCGCGACATGGAGTAAAGGAAGGTCAGAAAAATCGCCATGCGGATGACGCCATCGGCCACGTTGAACGCGATCCGCCCATGCAGCGCCGGATAAACTTTCTCGAGCTGCGTCACCAGGAAGAGCGGAATGACCTTGTAGAGGAAAATCAGCATTCCCAGGCCGAAAACAAAATTGAGCACCAGCGCGCCGTTCCAGGTCTTTTCCGAGGGGCGCTTTTCGACTGGAAGGGCCGGGTTATCCAACGCCGCCGTAGCCGAAAAATTGAGCGCCTTGAACCCCAGCTTCATTGCCTGAAACAAAGTTCCGATGCCGCGCAAAATCGGCAGTTTGAAGATCTTATATTGATCGGACAACCGCGGCAGCGGCATTTGCTCGGTAACGATCTCGCCCGATGCCTTGCGCACCGCCACGCAATAGCTGTGCGGAGCCCGCATCATGACGCCTTCCATCACCGCTTGGCCGCCCACCAGCGTCTCCTCCCCGCTCTCGAGGATGGGCATCAATTGCGTGTGCGTAAATAGCCGAAATAGAGTACGAAGAAACACTAAACCTCTCAAAGTCTTATTATAGCGCGCGCTATAGAAGCTGCTGCAAAGCAGGGCCTAAAGTAGGAAATCGGAATGAAAAACCAGCCGCCTCAGCGGCCCTCGGTATAACCCGCTGGCTGTCGACCAACGCATCCGCCATTTCGCCAAACAGAAGCTTCAACCCGAACTTCGGAACCGGCGCAATCGCCGGGCGATGCAACGCCTTGCCCAGTTCCTGGGTAAATTCCCCATTCGTCACAGGATTCGGAGCCGTTCCGTTGAACGAGCCGCTAACCGCGTTGTCCAGCATGAACAAGTAAAGCTCCACCAAATCGTCCAGATGGATCCATGGCACCCACTGCTTGCCATCACCCAACCGCCCGCCCGCGCCCAGCCGAAACGCCGGCAACATCTTGTGCAGTGCCCCGCCACCCGGATCGAGCGCTAATCCGGTCCGGATCGCCCCCACGCGCACACCCGCTGCCTGCGCTGCGAATGCCTCGCGCTCCCATTCGACGCAGGTTTCAGCCAGAAATCCGCTTCCCGGCCCGGACGATTCATCCAACACCTGGTCGCCCCGTGAGCCGTAGTAACCCACCGCCGACGCTGCAATTAGCGCCGCAGGACGCCGCGCCAGTTTCGCGATTCCCTCCACCAGATGCCGCGTTCCTAAGACCCTGCTTTCACGGATGCGCCGCTTCACCGCCTCGTTCCATCTTTGCGCCACCGGCTCGCCGGCCAGATGAATCACGGCATCCGCCTCGCGCAACGCCTCATCAGGCGGCAAGCCTTTCATCGGATCCCAAACGGAGAGCCGCACGCCCGGCGGCAGGTTGGTGCCGCCATGCCGGCTCAACACCCGCATCAAATGCCCGCGCTGCCCCAGCGCCTTGAGCAACCGCCGCCCGATAAATCCTGACGCTCCGGTGACAGTGACGTTCACAGTGATTCGATGATCTCATGCGCCCCAGCGATGCGTCCGCAACGCGCCTCTAGTTACAATCGGAAGTGCAATGAGGGCTTGGAACCGCGCGAAATTGTTGTGGGGCTACCTCGCGCGCCGTTCCCGTGTGAACGCGCTGCCGGTGGAATACATTGTCGAAACCACCGCCAAATGCAACCTCTATTGCCCCATGTGCCCGCGCGAAACCCACAAGCAGCCCAAGGAAGACATGTCCGGCGATGTCTTCGACCGCCTCATCGAACAGGCCGGCGCCACCGCTGAACACATGATGCTCATCGGCCTGGGCGAGCCGCTGATGGACCCCGCCATCTACCGCCGCATCGAGTTCTGCCATCAGCACAGCATCTCCACGCTGCTTTCCACCAACGGCACGCTGCTCGATGAGCGCCACGCCGCGCTCTTGCTCGATTCGCCCCTCGAACAGATCACGCTCAGCTTCGACGGCGCCAAAAAAGAAACCTTCGAGTTCTACCGCAAAGGCGCGAAATTCGAAAAAGTCCGCGACAACTTCGTGCGCTTCGCCCGCATGAAGAAGCAGCGCCGCTCCAAGCTCCAGATCGTCGCTCAAATGGTTCGCATGGAAGGCAACGCCGCCGAAGTAGACGATTTCGTGGCCTTCTGGCGCGCCACTCCCGGCATCGACTTAATCCGCATCAAGGAAGACGAAACTAACCTCATGCGCCCCGACGCCGGGCACGCCGGGGCCGACTGGAAGCACCCCTGCCACTATCTCTGGCGCGGCGCCGTCTACGTCAAGCACAATGGCGACGTCTACCCCTGCTGCCAAAGCTACATGCTCGATGGCGCGCCCGTGGGCAACATCGCCGCCGAACCGCTGCAACAGATCTGGGATGGCGCCGCCATGCAGGAACTCCGCCGCCTCCACGCCACGGGACGCGCCGGCGAAATCGCCATGTGCGCCAAATGCTGCACCACCATCCCGCACCCCGCGCTTGTCACCGGCAGCCTGCTTCTCCACGGCCGCACCGTGCGCCGTCTTATGCCGGTGGTCGAGCGCATGACTTACCTCTCCAAGCTGCCTTCCAAGTTCCTGACGCCGCCCAAACGCCAGCGCGCGTAAGCACCGGACAATCCTTAACAATTGCGACTCACTCCGAGGCCATATACTGTCCTGGTGCCTAAGTTCACCCAACACGAGCCCGGAACCTTCTGCTGGTTCGAACTCGCCACCACCGATCAACCCAGCGCCAAGAATTTCTACTCTTCGCTTCTTGGGTGGAATGCCAATGACTCTCCCATTGGTCCCAGCGAGATGTACACCATGTTCCAGCAAGACGGCATTACGGTAGCCGCCGCGTACACCATGCGTGAAGCCGAAGCCGCCATGGCCCCGCCCCACTGGAATCTCTATATCGCAGTCGCCAGCGCCGATGACTCCGCCAAACGCGCCGCCGAGTTAGGCGGCAACGTGATCGCCGGACCCTTTGATGTCATGACCGCCGGCCGGATGGCTGTGATCCAAGACCCCACGGGGGCCACCCTCGCCATCTGGGAAGCGCGCGACCACTCCGGCGTCGGCGTGAAGCACGAGAACGGCTCAGTCTGCTGGGCCGATTTAAACTCGCCCGATCCCGCACGCGCCCGCGCATTCTACGCGGATCTCTTCGGATGGACCATTGGTCCCGGCCCCGGCATGCCACCCGACTATCTCGTCATCCAAAAGGACGCGCAGCGGATGGGCGGCATCGGTCCTATTCGTAAACCGGGCGCGCCGCCGCACTGGATGCTCTTCTTCATGAACGCCGATGTCGACGCCGCCGCGGCCAAGACCAAGGAGTTAGGCGGCCAGGAATTGATGCCGCCCACCAGCATGGGCCCCGCACGCCTCGCCGTTCTCGCCGACGCTCAAGGCGCAGCGTTTTCGATTATTCGTCCTCCCCAGTAACGGGACCTTGATCACTTACGAGTAAGAGGCTATAGAGCGGAAGACGCGTTCACCTTCTCCACTGGCGGTATCTTCCAGTTTCCGTCGAGCGCTTCTTTCTTTGGCCAGTACATGCGCAAGACGAGATTGAAGGAATCCGCCGGAGCTGGCAGCCAGTTCGATTCGTTGTCTTCGCCCGGCGAATCATGCTGCACATAGATCGTCAGCGAGCCATCGTGGTTGAATTTCAGCTTGTCGCGATTGCCGATCGCATAGCGGCCGATTGGATTCTCCACAAAGAATTGTTTGTCGTTGTACATCGTGACCGACCAAAAGCCATTTACCGGCGGCGTCTGCCCTTTCGAAAAATGAATGACATATTTATTAGCCCCAGTCAGGGATTGGCCCTGGCCGTCAACCGTGGTGCGTGGATAAATCGCGTCCTCCGGCAGATTCGCCCCCAGTCCGACCAGGGCCACAACCGCGCGAAACATATAGTTCGTGCCGTAAGTGCCGGTAGCCGTTTTATCCCACCCGTTGACGTTGGTCCCCATCGGCTTCCGGGCCGCCGTGGTCAGCGCTTCCTGTCCCGCTTGCGCCGCTTGTTGCACCCCTCGCGCTGTCGCCGGATCCAGCGACTTGGCGTCGAAGTTCTTCCCGGGCGCCACGCCAATCGCCGCAAATCGCGCCATCGCCGGAGCATCCTCCGGGGCCGGCGGATTATTCACCAGCAACCCATTCAGCCGGTCGAAGAATGCATTGGTATCCATGCTCGCCACCTGCTCCACCGGTGCGGTCCTGGAATCGACGCCGCCAACCACAACGTCCGACGGAGGCGTATACGGCTTGCCCCAGGCGCTGAGCGGCGTCAGCTTGAACTGATCCTGAAGCGTATGCACGACCGCGTAGTCGACCTTCGCGCCGTTGCTCTCGGTGCGGCCAAGCAGCCAGACCATGTCGGTGGGCGACTTGATTTCTTTCACGCCCGCCGGTAACTGCCCGTTCCAGTTAGGGCCAGTAATCGCGTAGTTCCCTTTGCCATCCCCCGTCGTGCGCGTCCCCGGTGAAGCGAAAACATTGCTCCACCCGCTCAACATGGGCATGAGGTAATAACGCTTATCCATCGCGGGAACGCTGAGCAACATTGGCTCGGCTTTCACGTTAATCCAAGCGCTGGAATAGAGCGTGTCCGCGTTCGGGCTTACTACGTCGGTGAAGGTGTAATTCGGGAAAGAACGCATGTTGGCGAATTGGTTAATGGGCGCCCGCCCCGCAATCGCCGTCGCGTTCGGCGCCGCCGTCATCACTTCGCGCGTAACATCCATCAGCACCAGCGGGTACCCGAAGATGTACGCATCCACGCCCGTCTTCAGCGCCTCGTCTCGCTTCGCCCTGTCCGCCGAGTCCGACTCGGAGGCCTTGTGTCCGCAACTCGTAAGCGCGAGTAACAGGCCCGCCGCCAGAATGCCCAGCCGTTCGCAACGCATATCGATTTCTCCCCTTGCAGGCGCATCGCCAGTCGTTACATGGGCTCGGCTTCCGGAAACTGCCAGGAGCCGCTCAAGATCTCTCCACGCGGACGATACAGCCGCACCGTATAGTTCCACCCCGCCACGACCGGCAGGCAGTTGGGGATCTTCCCATCGCACCCGCCAAACTGCACGACGATCGATCCGTCCGGACTCTTCTTGGCCGTGATGTTGTTCAACGTATAGGCGCCATAGGGGTTGGGCTCGAAATACCCTTGCGCGTTATACACGCTCACCGACCAAAACGCATCCACGGGCACGTCGCCCACCACCATCCGGTAAACCGTCTTGCCATCGTTTTGAGCCGGCGTGATCGGAAGATAGAGAGCGTCTTTCTCCGGGTTGCCGCCCCAGGCCATGGCGCTTCCAATCAGGTGTCTCGTCGGCTGCACCTCATCCCTCCGGCCAAACATGCCTCGGGTGTCGGAAAGCGTCGCGCCCAGCGCCAACAATGCCTGGCGGACTCTCTTTTGGCTGGCCGTATCCCAGTTCGGAGCCTCCCAGCGGCCCGCGCCTCCCGGCTGCGTGAAAGTAATCGCATCCTGCAGAACGCCGACCTCATGAATATCCTTTGGGTTCGACGGATCGACCAGCGTGCGCACTCCCACCATCAGGTAGCGCGTCCCCACCTTCTCCTTGCTGAAGGTGTAGTCGCCGGCGCCATAGGCCACCTGATACGTGTATTCGTCTTCGTCAATCGCCTGCAGCGACATGAAGCGCTTGCCCGGGTCCGGCATGGTGACCGTAACCGGTCCGGCGTCGAGATCGAATATAGCCATTGAATACAGAGTGTCGCGGTTGCCGCGGATGACGCTTTGCCTGTCGATCGGCATTGGCTCGCGGTAGTGATAAAACCTGCCCGTGCCGCCGGCAAGCTTGACCGCATTCACAAAGTACATGTCGGATTCGGCGCGGCTGAAATTGTCGGGCGTCACCGTGACGGCGGCATTGCCCCCCATCATTCGATTGGCCGATTGATCCTGCGCTACGCCGGCCACAGCCAATACCATTGCAAGTCCGGGAACACAAAGCCTGCTCCGCATTCGGAACCCCTTTCGTACTCGCTTCACCCCGTTCCAAAGCGAGTAACGTGGAGACATCTCCCCACAGTTCCGGATGATTTTCGTGCGTGGCAGATCTTTTATTCGCGGACGAATCGCGACATTGGCGCCTTAATTCTCGCCGTCCGCGGGCACGGGCACGACCGGCAGAATTCCAAGCTGCTGATAGATCGGCCGGATGATCGGCCGCAGTTTTGGAATCTGAAACCGAAACCACACGCCGCCCGCAATGCAGCCTATGCCGCAGAGCAGCACCGTTCCCGGCGCGCCAATCAGAGGCGCAAGGCTTCCCGCCAGCAGGCTGCCGAATGGGCTCGTGCCCATGTAAGCCATGGTCCAATAGCTCATCACGCGTCCGCGTTTATCGTCTTGCACCACGGTTTGGATCACCGTGTTGCTGCCCGCGGTAAATTGCATCATTCCAAATCCCGTGACGCCCATCAGCGCCAACGATAGCCAGAAATTTCGCGAGAACGAAAAGCCGACCAATCCTCCGCCGAACACCGCGGCCACAACCGGAATCACGCGAAAGAGCCCCCGCACCGATTTCCGCGCCGCCAGCGCGATGGCCGATATCACCGCGCCCACTCCGGCAGCGCCCATCAGAAATCCCAGCGTGTGCGGCCCGCCGTGCAGAACTTTCGTCGCGAAAACGGGCATCAAGACCGTATACGGCACGCCCATGAACGCCACAATCGCAAACAGCGTTAACACCGTGCGAATCGGCGCGAACGTCGAAACGTATTCCCAGCCTTCCTTCAATTGCGTCCACGGGCTCGTACCTGCGTTGCTCAGCACCTGCCCTTCGATCCTCATCGCCAGCAACGACAAGATCACCGCGAAGTAACTCAGCCCATCGATCAGGAAGCAATATCCTTCGCCCACCGCCGCGATCGTGATTCCCGCAATCGCCGGCCCGAGTAACCGCGCGCTATTCACCATCGTCGAATTCAGCGCGATGGCGTTGCTCAAATCCGCGCGGCCTTCCACCATCAGCACCAGCGCCGATTGCCGCGCCGGCATATCGAAAGCGTTGATCAAGCCCTGAAAAACGCTTAGGCAGATGATTTCCAGAATCGTGATGTGCCCGGAAAGAGTCAGCCCCGCGAGTGCCAGCGATTGCAACGCCGCAAGAAATTGCGTGACCAGCAGCGTGCGCCGCCGGTCCCATCGGTCGATCCAAACGCCCGCCATCGGCGCGGCAAGAAAAGTCGGGATTTGACCGGCGAACGTAATTAAGCCGAGAAGAAATGACGACCCGGTCAAACGATAAACCAGCCAGCTGGTGGCCAGCCGCGTCATCCACGTGCCGATCAGCGAAACGCTTTGCCCGCAGAAAAAGAGCCGGAAATTACGGTGGCGCAGGGCGCGTAGGGCGTTAATTTCCATTCCCCAGCAGCTTCAGCACGTCCTCGGCCGTGCCCGTCTCGCCCAGCCGCGGAAAAATCTTCTCGATGCAATAACTGTGCGCGCCGGCGTCCCGGTCCGTCATTGCGTCTACCACCAGCGCCACGTTGTAACCCAGATCGTAAGCGCTGCGCGCCGTCGATTCCACGCCAATGCTCGTCGCGACTCCCGTTAAAACGATCTGGCTCACGCCGTGTTGCCGCAAAATATCGTCCAGGTTCGTCCCGAGAAACGCGCCCCATCGTTCCTTCGTCACCAGATGATCGCCCGGCTGCGCCTCCAATTCCGGAACCAGATCCGTCCAGTCGGGCGGAAACGAAAACTTCGGCCGCTCGGCATCGGTGCGGCCCGGCGCCATCCCAGAGACGTTAACCAGAACCACCGGCAGTCCTCGCTTTCGGAAAGCGCGCGCGAGTTGCGCGGTTCTGCCGATGATCTCCCCCATCGGATGCGCCGTCGGCATGCCGGCTACGCCTTTTTGCAGATCGATCGCCACCAACGCGCAAACGTCATCGAGTTTTGTAAGCGGCATTATTTATTCCTTTTGCTCGTCACTTTCGGCCAGGCGCTCGATGATCTCGCCCGCCTGGAACAGAATTTCCCGCTCCCCTTCATCGAGTTGCGCGATGGCCTGGGCCAGCCAATGGTGTTTTGCGTCTTTGGCGCTCTTGCGCACCGCGGCGCCCCTGACGGTTAGACCGATGATCATTTGGCGGCCGTCGGTGGGATGCGGCCTGCGTTCCACCAGGCCCATTTCTTCGAGCGTCGCAATGGTGGCGCCCATCGATTGCGGCTTCATGCTTTCCGCGCGCGCCAAATCGGCTGTGGTCGCAGGGCCATCCTTCGATAGCCGCCCCAAAACGGCGGCCTCAGTCAATGAGAGCTCGTGCGAAGCGGCCGCTGCACGCACGCGGCGCACCAACAGGCCCATCGCCTGCATGAAGTCGAACGCGGCGATTTCGGGCGTTTTTCGGGGAATGGCAATTTCAGGATACGATAATGACAGCTAAACTTGCAAGTTTACCTTGTTAGTTTACGTCCAGTGGCGCGATCTCGCGCCAACTATTGAAAGTTTTCCACCAGCATCACGTTCGTCTGACTCTGGTCGACGCGCGAAAACAGAATCGACTTCTCGTCGGGCGATACCGCAAAGCTTCCCGAGAACGAAACGTCGCGGGCCCGCATGCGGTAAACCGGCATCGGCTTCTTGGTGGCGAAATCGAAAAACGATACTGCCATCGAGCGGTCGAACCGGTCGAAGGTCAGGTAGTAAACGCCGTTCTTCGTTGGTTGCGGATCGCCCAGCATCGGCCCATCGGCGCCGAACACTTCTTCTGCTTCGCCGCCGGCGATCGGCACGCGCCACACGCTGGCGCCGCGCATCCGGAAGTAGAGGAACTTGCCGTCCGCGGATTCCGTCGGCGAGCCTCCGCCGCCGCGTTCGGTGAGTTGTTCCGGCTGGCCGCCATCGGCATTCGCCTTCCAGATTTGCCCGTTGCGTACGTAGTAAACGGATTTACCACTGCGCGCCCAGGTGGCGCCGTGCGCGCCACCCGTCAGCACGCGGACCGGTTTGGAACCGGCCGCGGCTTGCATTTTCCATACCTCGGTAGAACCATCCGTGCGCCGGTCGAAAAGCAACCACTTGCCGTCGGGCGACCACGCGGCGCGGCCAAACTGCGGATGTTCGTCGCTGGCTCTCGAATCCGTGAGCTCAATTCGATTGCCGCCATCGGCGTCGCTGACCCAGATTTCATCGAAGCCGCTCTGGTCGGAGACGTTGGCGATGCGCTTCCCATCCGGAGAGTACGAAGGCAGCGATTCGCGTCCACCCGACCGCAAGATCGGACGTTCGCCGCCTGCCGCGCCAGCGCCCAGTGGAGCGCGCCAGACGGAAGTGACCATCGGGCTATCGGTGTAAGCCAGCCGGTGCGCCGCAGGCGAAATCGCCGGATAGCGCGATTGATTGCCGGTTCCCATCACCTCTCGCGGGCTGCCGCCGTTCACCGCAATCCGGTAAAGCCGGATCCCGTTGCCGCGCGTCGAAGCGAATACGAGATCGTTGCCGTTCGCCCAGGCCAGCCCGCGGATGTTGCTTTGGTCGATCGTGAGACGGCGCGGGTTTCCGCCGTTGGCGTCTGCGAGGTAAAGATCGGCGCTCTCGGAATTCTGCCCGCGCGCGAACGCGAGTTTGGAGCCATCCGGAGAAAACGCCGGCGACCAGTCGTCCTGCCCTTCCGGCGGCGTCGTCACGCGGCGCACGCCGCCATTCGAAACGGAGATGAGAGCAATCGAAGCGGCCTGCTTGTCTCCGCCCGTCACCGCAGCCAGCGTCTGGCCGTCATGCGACCACGAGAGCGCGGGCAGCGTCTGACTGACATCGGCCGCGCCAAATTCGGCGATCTGCTTCTCCGCGCCGCCATCGGCGGGAACTACCAGGCAGCGCGCTTTTCCCTCTTCCACGCGTAGAAACGCGATGCGCGAGCCGTCCGGCGACCACGCCGGGCTGATGTCGTTGGCCGCGCCCGTCGTAAGCTGCGTGGGCGTTCCAGTGGGCAGCCGGCGGACAAAAAGATGGAAGGCGTCATCCTTCGACGTGCCCCGCTCGCAGTAAGCCAGCCGGTTGCCGTCGCGCGAAAAAGCCGGATACGCGGCAACGCCGTCGACCCCCGACAGCGCCACAGGCTTGGTTTGGATCTGCGGCCCATTCGTGAGCCGCCCGAGCAGCGTGGTCACGCCGGCGATCGCACCCAGCCCCAAAATGAGCGTCAGGGCAGGGCGGCGGAGAAGAGAGGAGGCGGGCATAATTTCGGTTACCTCGTATGATCGCAGGTTCTCGAAACCATGTAGACGATACGGGAAGCCCGAATGTTCCGGCGGTTTACAGACCAATGCGTTTGACTTGCCCGCAAGCGGCAGGTTATCTTGCAGATAGCCCACCCAACCCGGCGCGGTAGCCAAGTGGTAAGGCAAAGGTCTGCAAAACCTTTATTCGTCGGTTCGATCCCGACCCGCGCCTCCAACCCTTTCAGCCAACTTCCCGTTTCGCCTTCGATCACCAGAACAGGTAGCTGACGCCGAACAGGAGCGTGAACTGGTTGAGGATGCCGCGCGCGGCGCCAACGCGAGAAGGCGCGAGCTGCTGCTTGGGGAAAGGGGTGACGTAGTCGCGAAAGTCGCCGCGGACCTGAAGATGATCGTTGATGCGATACTTCACGCCTCCACCCACGCTAAAAACAAACATCCACTCGTTGGTGTTGTTGAGCGTGGCAATGGTGGGAAACGGGGGAAGAACCGCCTCAGAAAACGGCGGTGGACCCGAGGCGATGTAGCCTTTGGCGCCAACGCCGGACGCGAAAAACGGGCGCACCTTCTCCTCGCGGCGCTTGAAATTGACGATCAAGTCGTAATTGATGGTGTGCGACTGACCTTGAATATTCTGGCTCTTGCCGCCCGAGGTGAGAAACGGGTTGCCGTCCTGATATGTATAGCGGATCTCGCCGGAGATGTATTCGTACATGTCGTCACCAAATACAATGCCTCCAGCGAAGCCGTTGCGTATGCCCGCGGTGGCTTGGCCGCTGGGGGCATAGATAGTTCCGTTGTGATACCAGCCGAAGCCGATATCTCCTCCAAATTCATATTGTCCTTGACCAAAGGCGGCGCCAGAGGCCATTAAGAGTAAGACACAGCAGACGGTTCGCACAACAAGAGTACACACCAACTTACTTCTGCTGCGCAGTGCGGCTAGCTACTGCCTCCTGTGCGTACCTCCCTGCGAGGTATTGACGGATGCAAACCGCCGCCTTCCGCACTCGGCAATAGCGCAAACCACCAGCGATTGTCCGCGGCTTACAAATCCCACGTCCTTTCGCGCTCGCCGGACTTACTGATCCAATAAAAAGGTCTACAAGACCTTTATTCACCGGCTAATTTACTGCTCTTCTTCCGCCCCCAAGCACCCAGGCCAAGAAGGCCAAAACCCATTAAAGCCAAACTGGCTGGCTCTGGCGTGTCGTCAATATCCGTCAGGAGTATTACGCCAAACCGTTGGATTGTGGGATCGTCGGGCACCCAAGTCGGGTAGAGAGCCGAATCCGCGACTGTCCAGGAGCCGTCGGAGACCGCATCCGCCGCTTCCTCCTCCCATGGTTGCGCCGCCGGGTCGCTCGGAAACGGCTCGGAACCGGTAGCGGAAGACGGGTTCATGATTTCCCAGATCGCCGTGGAAATGGCGCCCCTGGTCGCCAAGGGCGCGTTGAGCAGCCCCAGCATGTTCATCTGGTTGACCAGGTACGTGGCCTCCAGTGTTGCGGTGTCGGTTAGCGTTTCGAGAGTGCCGAAATACTGGGTTCCGACGTCGGTTGGGCTGTAGAAGTCATAACAGAATGTATAGGCCAGCGTGTTGTTATAGGGGCCGCCCGTCAAAGACGTGATATAGGGAGCGACGGGAATGTCATTCTGCGCTTGACCAAACACGTCGGTGTAACTATAGAAAGCATAATCGGGCGCCGCAAAATTGCCATCCAACGTGAGGCCGATTGTTCCGGCTTGGGCCACGGTCGAAAGCGCCAAGTATAAAGCCCCCGCGAAAAGCTTAATGATCCTTTGATCTTTCATTGTTTTCAGTGTGGAGGTCGAGCGGCGTCCTGAACAGTACTGTCGATACTAGTGGGTGGGATCCCTGTATCTTGCGTTAAGAACCAGGGTTAACACGTTCTTCTGAGATTTCGACCCTTATCGTCCAATTAGATACGGGCTTGGCCGGCTGCGGCCGCAATCCAGGCTACTTATCTTGGGATATCAAACTCGCACGCCCGGCCTACTGTCGAAGGCCGCGCGCGACAGCGTCCGGTTGCCGCGCCGCCTGCTCAGGCCCTGCGGAATAACCCCGCTTGGTCCAACTCGACGGCGCGTTCGGTTTTGAGAAATCAACCCTGCTTTTTGGAGGCCTTGCTTGCCGCCTTCTTTTGCTTTCGCGGCAGCCGTTTCTTACTCTTTTTCTCCAATTTCGGGACTCGCGATTTCGCGGGTTTTGTGGCGCCAACCGCCGCCGCTAACTTTCCGGCCGCGTCTCCAATTGCTTTGGCAGCTCTTACCAGCGCCCCATCCTGCGCTTCCGTGGATTCTTCTTTCGCTTCCTTCTTCTTTGCCATGCCAGCCATTCTAGCCTTTTCGACAGCCTGCGAACAAAAACGAGCCTAACGCGCCCTCTTGTCCCGTTTGAAATCCCGATCGGGCTCGATCCGTCCCAGCAGCATCAGTAGATACTCGCGCAGCTTATCGCGGGGCTTCGAGGAATCGTTCAGCCAGGTCTCGAATTCGTCGCGCGTTACCGTAATTCGCGGAAACGCGCCGCCTGCCTTTGCCCTGTCGAGACGCTGAATGCTCAGCTGCTGCGCCTCACGGCAATCGGGGTGGCGCCAGTCGCAGTGTCGCATCTCGCGCATCCCGAGGGCGAACGCGTGATAACGGTTGACGGCGTTTACGTAAATCCCCTGCTCCACACCGTCGCGATCGCGAAAGAACACCCGGCAGGATTCCACAACCGGAATTCTACCGTATTCGCCTTTTGTTCGCCAAGCGGTAAACAAAACACACGCCTAGCCCCGAAGAGCTTGGCATTCGAAGTGTGCGTGGAGGTACACTAATCCCCTAGTCGGCTAACGGCCTGCCTTTTCGGGACCCTTCTCGCACCCTGGATTCCGGTGGACGCACCCGAGCGAAAACTATGTCCGATCGTGACAGCCAGCCGAAAACGATTTCAAATGTTCAGGTATTGCGCGGTCTGGCGGCGCTAGCCGTGGTTTTGTATCACACGGCCTACGTGCTCCCCCTATTCGGGCACACCGAGTTCTATGGCGTCGCCGTCTTCTTCGTGATCAGCGGTTTCATCATGACCTATATCACCCGCGCGAGCGCGGACAGATTTCTCTTACAGCGTGTTACCAGAATTGTTCCCCTTTATTGGGTTGCGACAATTCTCAGGCTTCTGTGGAGCTATCTCGGTTTTGCGAATCCGGTCAACACATTCCCGCAGTGGGAGAAATGGATCAGAGAGGATTCACCCCTGCTGGGAACCTGGTTTTCCGCTCAGTTCGCGGCGCTGGAAAGCCCCGCCTTGTTGAAAGCTCTTGCCAAGAGTCTTCTCTTCATTCCGTATCAAGACGCCGCTGGCAACCTTCAGCCTGTCCTTGGCGTCGGCTGGACCCTGAACCTGGAGATGTTCTTCTACTTGTTGTTTGCAGCCGCGCTCGCCTTGAGCGTTCGATGGGCGCCGGCGCTCGTCTGTGTAACGCTTGTCGCAATCAAGTTGGCAAGCCACGGTCTTACCAACCCGATACTTAGTTTCTACGCCCACGGCTATACGACTTATTTCATCTACGGCATCGGGGCCTTTTATGTTTGGCGCGCGCTGCCGGATAAGCTGTTCACCGACTACCGGCTCGGCGTGGCCTCAGTTGCCACCGCAATCATCCTCGTGTTCATCGCTGGTAACACGGTTGCCTTCTCCAACACATGGCCCCGCCTCGTCCGGTTTATGCCTGCAACTCTTGTACTGGCCGGCATGGCGCTGCATTCCGCGGGATTCCGTTGTAGTTGGAAAGCTCCGATCGTGTTAGGCAATATCTCTTACGCACTCTATTTGACCCACACGACGGTGCTCGAAACCCTTCGCACGATCGGCGCCCGATGGCCCATATTGAATTTCAAAACCAGCCTCTTCGGCTTAATGGTCGGGATAGCCACGAGCTGTCTTGTAGCCCTCGCCACTTATTATTGCGTCGAGATGCCGATGCTTCGTTGCCTCAGGCGCCAACCTGCCGCTCCAGCCGTCGTCGCGACCGCACTACCAGTGACGCGCCCCATTTCGAAACGGCATAAAAAGGCGATGGCAAAACGGGCGCGGTAGGACTCGCCGGACGGTAATCTATGCTTGTGGTCTACGCAAGCGAAGCGAGCGCTCGGAGATAACGGCAAATTGTCCGGGCAGCGCTTCTCCGTAAGTCTCAAACACGGCCGCGACCATCTCAGCCTTTTGCAGCGGCGTTAAGCCGGCCAGCCTGATCAACACGACTCCCGAATGGTGCAGGTGTTGACGGAACACAAGCTCACCAAAATCCTTGTCGCCCGTTATCAGGATGGCTTTCAACTCCCGCGCTCTCGCGAGAACTGTTTGATCGTCGATTCCCGGATCCAGTTCGGCCACGTACAGCACGTCATGACCTTTGCCTCGGAGAAGATCGACTACCTGTCCATCGACGTTCTCATCCGCGACGATGTTCACCCGGCGATCTTCTCTAACGGATAAACGACGTCGGCTCGTAGAGCTTCGGCCGCAAATGCAATCGCAGCTCGAACGGCATTAGGCGTTAACCGGGGATGCTCCGAGACGATCTGATCGACGCTCTCCCCCGCCGCAAGCTTCTCCAAGATGAGTTCAACGGTGATACGCGTCCCGGCCACGGTGGGCTTGCCCATCATGATCGTTGGATCGGACGAAATCAACGTTGATTGCATTTTGACGCCTACTCTTTCACTTCTAGTCTACACGCCCAAACCCCACGACCGGCCCCGGGTTCCTTTCTTCCCACCCGCACCGCCGCCAAATCTCCGCAACCTGCTATTTTGGACTTTTACGTGCATTTACCCACGCTAAGGAGCGAACACAGTGAAAATTTTTCTCAGTCTAGGAGTTGCCCTGTCGCTTTGCCTGGTGGTTCCTGGCTACGCGCAGAATAAAGGACACGATGAGCATCAAGGACACGTCGGCGGCGGCTACGTGCCGCCGCATGGTCCGCCCGCGCATAACGGAGCGCCGCACCGCGAGCCGGCGCATATTGCCGGGCACCCGGAAGCCCCGCACGTCCACCCAGACGGGCAATGGGTGGGACATGAGTATCCGCGCAACGATCCGCGCTTCCATCTCGATCATCCGTGGGCGCATGGCCGCTTCACGCTCGGGTTTGGTCCCGGCCACGTCTTTCATCTGCATGGCGGCACTCGCGAGCGTTTTGGATTTAACGGAGTCTTTTTCAGCGTGGCGCCGTTCGACTACGGCTATGTCGGCGGCTGGCTTTGGGATTCCGATCCGATCGTGATCTACGAAGACCCCGATCATCCGGGTTGGTATCTGGCCTATAACAGCCGGCTCGGAACCTACGTCCACGTCGAGTATCTGGGCTAGCTTCCGTCGGCATAGATACCCCGGCGATCCGTGTAATACTGAGCCGAACTCTCTATGTCGAAATCTCGAAGGCAGTTCCTGAGCCGCGCCTCCGTCGGCGTTCTCCTTTCCGCGGCTGCTTGCCGCAAAGAACCCCAACAGCCCAGCGCTGAGCTTCCAGCGGGCGCGCCCCCGGCATTCGGCACATCGCCGGATGCCGGGCCACCGGTTTCTACCGCCACTTTCGTCGAAGGCGAAAAACTCGTCCAGTTCAACCTCACGCCGCTCGAGCGCGAAACGGCCGCGGGCAATTGGCGTAAGTCGATGGCGCCGCTCTACGAACGCCGTACCGGTCCGCGCAAGCTGGCCATCGAATCCACCGTCGCGCCCGCCACGCGCTGGGACCCGGTTCTGCCGGGAATCCAGGGCGGCCCGAAGCGCGATGAGTTCGTGCGCTCGAAGGATGCGCCGCCCGCGATGCCCGCCGACGATGCCAGCATCGCCTACTCGCCCGTCAGTCACCTTTCGCGCTGGATCGAGGCCCGCCAACTTACCTCCGAGCGACTCACCAACATTTATCTCGATCGCATCGCGCGCTTCGATTCCAAGTTGCGCTGCATCATCACCCTCACCCGCGAACAGGCCCTCTCGGAGGCCCGGCAGGCCGATACGGAGATCGCTGCACGCAAATATCGCGGACCGCTGCACGGCATTCCGTTCGGCGTCAAAGACCTCCTCGACACCGCCGACATCCCCACCACCTATGGCGCCGAGCCTTACCGCGACCGCGTCCCCACCGTGGATTCCGCCGTCGTCAAACGCCTCCGCGATGCGGGCGCGGTGCTGATCGCCAAGCTGAGCCTCGGCGCCCTCGCGCTCAACGATATCTGGTTCGGCGGCCAGACCATGAACCCCTGGCTGCTCGAAGAGGGCGCGTCCGGCTCGAGCGCCGGCCCCGGCGCCGCGACGGCCGCGGCCTTGGTCGGCTTCTCCATTGGCAGCGAGACCGGCGGCAGCATCGTCAGCCCTTCCATGCGTTGCGGCGTCACCGGCTTGCGCCCCACCTACGGGCGCGTGCCGCGCACCGGCGCCATGACGCTGTGCTGGTCGCTCGATAAGCTCGGCCCCATGACGCGCGGCGTCGAAGACGGCATGCTCGCGCTCGCGGCCATCACCGGCCCGGACCCCGGCGACCTCGCCAGCGTCCCCGCACATCTCGAATTCGACGCCAATGCGCCCATCAAAGGCCTGCGCGTGGGCTATTTCCCGAATTGGATGAAAGAAGCGCCCGCCACGGACGTCGATCGCGTCGCCCTCCAAGCCGTGAAGGAACTCGGCATGGTTCCGACCGAAGTTCATCTTCCCGATTGGCCTTACGATTCCATGCAGCTCATCCTCTTCGCAGAAGCCGCAGCTGCGTTCGAAGAGCTCACGCTCAGTGACGGCCTGCCGCAGCTCAAAGCGCAAGTCCCCGACGCGTGGCCCAACCTATTCCGACAGGCGCGCTTCCTTTCGGCGGTGGATTTTGTGCAGTGTGATCGCATGCGCCGCAAAGTGGCGCAAGAGATGGCGCGCATCTTCACCGAAGTCGACTTGCTGCTGGTGCCATCCCTGCGCGACGAAATGCTGACCATCAGCAACTTCACCGGCCATCCCTCGCTCACGCTACGCGCCGGCTTCGTCGAGGTCTCCGAAGCGCGCAGCGATTGGGCGCCCGACCCGGCCCATCCGCTGCCGAAGTTTTCGCCTCCCCGCCGCGTGCCGCATGGAATCACATTGATCGGGCGTCTGTTCGACGAAGGCCTGCTGGGACGCGTTGGCATCGCCATGGAACGCGGCTTCAACGTAGCCAGCGCTCGCCCGCCTGGCTTTTGAGGAATTGCGCGATGGATCTTCGCTGCGCTCTGTGCACCGGGTAAACTCGAGGGATGTCCTCGCGTCTTCTTACCGGCCTCTGCGCCGTTGCGATGCTGCCGCTCCCGGCCGCGCCGCAATCGAACGATATTCCAAAATCGTTCTCCGTGCCGACCGCAGGCTACGACTACGTCAAGCGCGAGGTGATGATTCCGATGCGCGACGGCGTCAAGCTGCACACCGTCATCGTGATTCCCAAAGGCGCGCGCAACGCGCCCATCGTCCTGACGCGCACGCCCTATAACGCATCCCGCAGGCTCGCGCGCAACGACAGCCCGCGCATGCTGGCCGTGCTGCCGCTTTCCGACGAAGTGTTCGGCGCCGATGGCTACATCCGCGTGTTTCAGGACGTGCGCGGCAAGTACGGATCGGAAGGCGAATACGTCATGACGCGCCCCGTGCGCGGTCCGCTCAATCCGACCTCCGTCGATCACGTCACCGACGCCTACGACACCATCGATTGGCTGGTGAAAAACCTGCCGGAATCGAACGGCCGCGTCGGCATGATCGGTTCGTCCTACGAAGGCTTCACCGTCGTGATGGCCCTGCTCGCTCCGCACCCCGCATTGAAAGTCGCCGTGCCCGAAAGCCCTATGGTGGATGGCTGGATGGGCGACGATTGGTTCCACTACGGCGCGTTCCGGCAAACCAATTTCGACTACACCAAGAGCCAGACGGCGCAACAAGGCGCCGGCGACCCCATCCAGCGCGATGCCTACGACGATTACGAAGCATTCCTCCGCGCCGGTTCCGCTGGCTCATACGCGCGGTTGCGCGGCCTCGATCAATTGCCCTGGGCCGTGAAGATGATGGAGCATGCTTCTTACGACGGCTTCTGGCAAGGGCAGGCGCTCGACAAGCTGATCGCGCAGCATCCGCCCGCCGTGCCGACCATGTGGCTGCAGGGTCTCTGGGACCAGGAAGATATGTGGGGCGCCATCCATTGCTACATGGCGCTCAAGGCCAAGAATCAGACCGACCACAACTATCTCGTGATGGGCCCCTGGCGGCACAGCCAGGTGAACGGCGAAGGCTTCAACCTCGGTCCGCTGCGCTGGGATGGCGACACCACCGCGCAATTCCGCCGCGATGTGCTCAAGCCGTTCTTCGATCAATATCTGAAGACCGGCGCGCCGAAGGCCGACACGCCTCCCGTGCTGCTCTACAACACCGGCGAAAACCATTGGGACCGTTTGCGCGCGTGGCCGCTCGCCTGCGAGAAAGATTGCGCCTCGCCCTTAAAGCCGCTCTATCTGCAATCCGATTTCGGTTTGGGATTCGATAAGCCCAACGCCGCCGATTCGGCGGCCGATTCCTACGTCTCCGACCCCGCCAAGCCCGTGCCCTATCTGCCGCGCCCGGTCCGCTTCGCCGATTCGGCCAAGTGGCAGACATGGCTGGTCTCCGACCAACGCTCCGCCGATGGCCGCACCGACGTGCTCACGTACCAAACCGGCGTCCTCACGGCGCCCGTGAAACTTGGTGGCGCGCCCATCGCCGACCTGTTCGCGGCAACCACCGGGACGGATTCCGATTGGGTGGTCAAGCTGATCGACGTCTTCCCCGACGAGTATCCGGACCAGCCGGACATGGGCGGCTACCAACTTTCGATCTCGATGGACATCTTCCGCGGCCGCTACCGCGAAAGCTTCGAAAAGCCGTCAGCCATTCCGTCCGGCAAACCGCAGCGCTACCGCTTCGCCCTGCCGACCGTCGATCACACGTTCCTGCCCGGCCACCGCATCATGGTGCAGATTCAATCGACGTGGTTCCCGCTCTACGACCGCAATCCACAGACGTTCGTTTCGAATATTTTTTACGCAAAGCCTTCGGATTACACGAAGGCGACACAGTCGATCTACCGTTCCGGCAGTCAGCCCAGCGCGGTGTGGCTGCCGGTGGCGCAGTAGTAACTCCGGTCGACCCAGGAAGTCACTTTCTCTTGTCCCTGGCCGCGCGGAATTCGCGATTAACGAACCGCCCCACCGTGCGGCTGCCATCGGTATCGATACGTATGATCAGGCTGTTGCGGAGAGAGTGGGCCTCGTAATGCGGAAACGGCTGGGCCTGTAGATAGGCTTGCGCCCTCTGGCGACCGGCATCGGTATCAACGGAATCGAGGCATTCCGAAAGAGAGCGCGTCGCGGTATTCATTGCCATTCCATTTAGCCGCGCCACTTCACGCCCAAATCGAGCGTCTTGCGCGCATACTCGACGCCGCGCTGCATGTGGTCGCGCTGCTGATATTGCAGCGCCGCCGCAATCGGCTCGGGCGTCTTGCCCGGCACATCCTCAATCACCATGTGTCCCTCATACGGATGCCCTTGTTTCGCCAGTTTCAAGAACCGCGCCAGGTCAGCCGCCCGCATGTCGCTCCAAATCTGCATGAAAGCTGGGTCGTAGATCGGAAGGTGCGTGGGCGGCCGCCCCGTGATGGGCTTGTTGTAGACTGCGATCGCCGGGCAAACCTCGCGCGCCTTGGCGATGATCTTCTTGAAATCCACCGTGCCTTCGCCGAGCGGCACCCACTGCACCGCGACCCCATCGGGCGTTTCGTAGACCACGGAATCGCGCAGATGCAGCATCACCGCCACCGGACCGAGCGTTTCCACCGTCGAGAGCGGATCTTCCATGACGAAGACCGGATTGCCAGTATCTAGGTAAGACCCCACGAACTCTTTGCCTGCGCCGTCGATCACCTGGCGCGTCTGCCAGCAATAGAGATCCTTGTGGTTTTCGATCGCAAACTTCAGGCCGGCATCCATGGCTTCGCTGCGAACGCTGCGCAGCGTTCGGATCATCGTTTCCATGGTCTTCTCGACTGGCCCCGGCGGCAAACTGGCGCGGTCGCCCGCGACGCGAAAGCGAACCAGCTTCGACCCGACCCCCACCGCATGGCGAATTCCGTCGTGCAGGTGTTTCATGGTGGCGTCCATGCCGTTCGGCGTGCGCGGCAGAGCCCCGGCATCGCCGCCGTGGAGTTCCAGACCCAGCCGCGCCGCGGCCTCTTTGAGTTCCTTCCAGTGCGCCGGATCGTCGTTGGCCGGGTCGACCGAATCCTGCAGGTAAACCGCGTCGAGTTTCATGCTCGCCGCATATTCCAGCAGCGGGATATCGTGCCAGCGCATGGCGCGAACCGAGTAGGTGTTGTAGCCGAGCGGCGGATGCGGAGCCATGGGGTTATGTTAGCCCCGATTTCGGCTACGATGTGACTGTGCCAGAGCCCGGCCCCATCGAAGGCGACCCGCCCGCGCCCGAATATGACGAGAATGGCGTGGATCTCTCGCTGATCCGCTGGTTTCTTTCCCTTACCCCCACGGAAAGGTTGCGCTTCCTGGAAGCGCGCACCAACGAAATACTGGCGATCCGTGAGCGCAATGCAAGAACGTAAGCTCTTTTCGGCTAACGAGAAGAAGCCCCCGCTTTTTCCGCGATCTCGCACGTTATCGTAAACTAAACCTTTCCGGGGGTATTCATGCGCCATTGGACGCGGACCGCGCTGTTGTTGCTTGCGCCGTCCATTTGTATCTACGCTCAAGAGCCGGCCACTGCCGGAGCGGGGGCGCGGGCGGCGAACGATAAATCCGTCACCGCCGCCGCCGTGGCAGGGTCGAAGGAGGATCCGGCGGCTTACGAGCGCGGCGGCGCGCTGTACACGGCCAACTGCGCAGGCTGCCACGGTCAGACGGCGCGCGGCGGAGCCGGCGCTCCCGATCTCGTCCGCTCCCTGCTCGTGCTCGACGATGAAAAAGGCATTCTCATCTCGCCCGTGCTCCGCAACGGCCGTCCCGACGCCGGCATGCCCAAACCCAATCTGAGCGACGCGCAGATCGCCGATCTCGTCGCCTGGCTGCACGTCCAAACTTACGCCGCCGGGCACCGCACCACCTACGCGTTCCAGGACGTGCTCACCGGCGACGCCAAGAAAGGCCAGGCCTACTTTTCGGCCACCTGCGCCGGATGCCATTCCGCAACCGGCGATCTGAAAGGCGTCGGCGCGCGCTATGACGCTCTCGCCCTGCAGGCGCGCTGGCTGCAGCCGCGCGGCGGGCGCGGCGGCGGGGGTGGGGGCGGCGGGCGTGGCGGACGCGGCGCGGCCAGCGGCGCTGCGCCCGTCGATCGATCCACCATCACTGCAACGGTAACGCTACCATCGGGGGAAAAGGTATCCGGCAAGCTGGATCGCGTCGACGATTTCTCCGTTTCGCTGCACGATGCGAAAGGCGAGTATCGCTCCTTCACGCGCGAAGGCAATGTGCCGAAGGTCGAGATCAACGATCCGCTGAAGCCGCACGTCGATCTGCTGGCCAAGTATACCGACGCCGACGTTCATAACATCACGGCCTATCTGGTGACACTGAAATGAAGACATCGAGTTTGATCCGGGCCTGCGCCATTGGCACGCTGGCGGTAGCCGCATTTGCGCAGGGCCTCACGCAGGCCGATTTGCTGAAGCCGAAGGCCGATTCCTGGCCCACCTATAATGGCGATTACTCCGGCCAGCGCTACAGCCCGCTGACCGAAATCAACACTTCGAACGTCCACACCCTGTCGCTGGCGTGGGCCACGCGTTTCACCGCGAGCGGCGGCGGAGGCCGCGGAGGCGCGCCGGCCGCGGGCGTCACCATCAAAGCCACGCCGCTGATGGTCGGCGGCATGCTCTACTTCACCGCGCCCAATCACGCCTGGGCCGCGGACGCGCGCACCGGTCACGAGCTCTGGCATTACCAATATCCGCCCAACACCGGCAGCACCATCGGCAACCGCGGCGTGGGCATGTACGGCAACTGGCTGTTCTTCGAAACGCCCGACAGCAACCTGGTCAGCGTCGACGCACGCACCGGCAAGGAACGCTGGAAGGTCTCCATCGCCGACCCCAAGCTCGATTACACCTCCACCGTCGCGCCGGTGATCATCGGCAACCACGTGATCGCGGGCATCGGCGGCGATCACCTCGATAACCCCGGCTTCATCCAGTCCCGCGACCCAGAAACCGGCGCGCTGCAATGGAAATGGTGGACGACGCCGCGCAAAGGCGAACCGGGCATGGAAACCTGGCCCGATGAATACGCCGCCGCGCACGGCACCGGCCAGGCCTGGATGCCCGGCACTTACGATCCCGAGTTGAACCTGTACATCGTCGGCACCGGCAATCCGAACCCCGTGATGGCGCAGCAGAGCCGCAAGGGCGACAACCTCTATACGTGCTCGATTGTGGCGCTCAACCCCGATACCGGCAAGATCGCTTGGTATTTCCAGGCTTCGCCGCACGACGTCCACGATTGGGATGCCGTCGAAACGCCCGTGCTTGTGGATGGCGTGATTGAGGGACAGAAGCGCAAACTGGTCGTGCAGGCCAGCCGCAACGGCTACTTCTTCGTGCTCGACCGCGTCACCGGCAAGCGTCTCGTCGGCGCGCCGTTCATCGAAACGCTCAACTGGGCGAAAGGCTTCGACGCCAAGGGCCAGCCTATCGGCGATCCCAAGAAATTCCCCACCACCGATGGCGTGCTGGTTTCGCCCTCGTCGAATGGGGCCACGAATTGGCAGGCGCCCAGCTTCAGCCCCCAGACCGGTTTGTTCTATGTCGGCAGCAGCCGCTCGTGGAGCATGTTCTATCTCATCGATACCGACGATCATCCGGAAGGTTGGGGCGGTCTCGATAGCGGCGTGGGCAATGAGGGCAACGCCCTGCTGGCGCTCGATTATCGCACCGGCAAAGTGGTCTGGCGGCATGATTGGCCCAGCGGCGGCGGCATCGTGAATCACCTTTCGACGGCCGGGAAACTCCTGTTCACCACCAACGGACAGAACCTTATCGCCTTCGACGCCGCTAACGGCAAGATCCTGTGGCATTCCACGTTGATGGGGGCCCCTTCGGCCGGGCCCATCACTTACATGCTCGATGGCAAGCAGTACGTGCTGGTGGCAGCCGGCGATAGTCTCTACGCGTTCACCGTCAACAAACCGGTGGAATAACCAGGCCCCCGGGACGAAAAAGCCGCCAAAAAAAGCTTGATCTCTGGCGCGCGGGAACTATACCCTAGAACCTGACGTGACGAACATCAATGGCAAGGCGTACGCAATGAATGCGATTACGCCCATGAAGCCCTGGAAGACGCCGATCCTCCGGTTGGTCTTCTTCATTCTGGGCGCGGTCAAGCCGCTGCAGAACGATCTCAAGAACCTCTCGTTCATTCACTTCGCGCGCTGGGTCGTCGTGCCGCGCAAGGGATTCCCCCATCTCGGCGGGAATCAGCGGCCCGAAGACCTGCGCTACGACTATCTGCTCTTCTTCAGTAACTTCAACGGCACGTGGAACCAGTACATCGATGCCTTCTCCGCGGTTCTGAATCACGGATTGGATCTCATCTGGCGCTGGAGCGAGAAATACCCCGGATCGCGGCCGGTGACCGGTTTTAAGCGATATATCTCGCTCGTCCAGATCGACACCGACTATTACTACAACGCCTACCCGCGGGCCACCACCAACGATGTCAAAGCGGCGCTGAGCGTCCACGACGCCATGAACGAGTTTGCGCAGCGCAGTCAGTCCATGTCTCCCGCCGAGTTCGAGAAAGCCTGGACCGAATTCCTGGTGCGCGTGCAGCCCAGTCTCGGCGCGACCGGAATCGCTCCGGTAGGTACCTAACATGCCGAATCAAAACGGGCAGGTTTACGGGCTCACCATTCTTTCGCCCATCCTCGAAGGCAGCCGCATCGATATCTGCCATGCGCAGGAACTACGCCTGTATCTGGGCGAACTGGAGCGCGATTACCGCAGCCCCTTCGCACAGATCTCCAGCACGTATCTCGCGCGGCTCGTGGTCATGGATGATGTCGTGTTCGTCGGCACTCCGGCGTGCGAAGAGCACCTGAAATCGCGCTATCTGGTCTTCGAAACCAATTTCGATGGCGACCTGGATTCGTATCTCACCCGCATGGCGAAAGAGACGCCCGACTTTGTCGATGCCGTCTGGAAGCATTGCGTGGGCTACCCCGGCCTTTCCGATCTGAGCGCGTTCATCGCCTACATGAAGAAGTGCCAGATCACCACCACGTTCTTCTTCGCCGATGTCAACAACCGCACCGTAGGCGAGACCTTGAAAGCCCTTCGTACGCAGGCGGCGCTGGCGCACTTCGTCGAAAAGAATCAGGGCCGCCCCGCCGCCGATGTGCAACGCGCCTTTGGCGACCTGCTGCGGGCGCTCGATAAGGCGCCCCCGCCCCGCCCCGGCGGCGACGCGCAAAACAGAACGCCTCAGGAGAATCGCCCGCATGAGTGAGATCGACGTTTCGGATATACAGGGCTTCGCGCTGAAGGGCTACAACATGTGCTTCGCGCGCTATCTGTTTCTCGAGTTGCTCGAATGCAAAGCGGCCCGGGCTTTTATCTGGAGCCTGCTGACGCATATCACTACCGGCGAACGCTGGACCGGCGGAAAGCCCAAGAGCACCGTCAATATCGGGTTTACTTTCCGTGGCCTGATGCAGCTCCAGCTACCCGAGGCCGCGCTGCTGAGTTTCCCGGTGGAATTCCAGCAAGGGATGAAAGCGCGCGCGGACATTCTCTACGATACCGGCAGCAACGCCCCGGAGAAATGGGATCCGCTGTGGGGCGAGAACGTCCACGTCTGGCTGGCTGTAAACGGGGACGAGCTTTCGAACGTGGAAAACCGTTGCGCCGAGATGCAGCGGCTCATCGGCGAGACCGGCGGCGCGCGCGTGCTAGATAAACAGGACGCCAACGCCATCTCCATCGATGGCAAGGCCACCACGCAGGAGCATTTCGGATATACCGACGGCTTCGGCAACCCCGATTTCAAAGGCGCAGAGCGCGTTCACGTGCCCGGCCAGGGAAAACTCGCGGCCAACGGCGCATGGGAGCCCCTGGCCACCGGCGAGTTCCTGCTCGGCTATGCCGATGAAGCCGGTGAGCTACCGGTGGCGCCCATCCCGCATTTGCTCGGGCGCAACGGCACCTTCATGGTGTACCGCAAGATGCACCAGAACGTGGCGACGTTCCGCAATTATCTCGAGGAAAAAGGCAAGGTGTACCCCGGCGGCAAAGAGAAGCTGGCCGCCAAATTTGTCGGCCGCTGGCGCGACGGAACGCCCGTCGAGTTATCGCCCGATCGGCCCGACCCGTCCATCGTCGCCGACCTCAACCGCAACACCAATTTCACTTACGGTAACGACGCCGGGGGCACGCGTTGCCCCATCGGCGCGCACATCCGCCGCACCAATCCGCGCGACGCTTTCGGTTTCAATGGCGGCCTCATCAACCGGCGGCGCATCATGCGCCGTGGCATGCCCTACGGCCCGTACACGCCCGAGGGACAGCCCGTGCGCGACGAAGACGAGCACGGCATTGTCTTCATGGCGCTCAACGCCAGCATCTTCCGCCAGTTCGAATTCATCCAGCAGCAATGGATCGAATACAGCAACGATGCTCACCTGGGCAATGACAAAGACCTGCTAATTGGCAACCACGGCGATAAGGGGAAGTTCGTCGTGCAGGGCACTATGGACGCGGGCAACGCGCCCTTTGTCTGCGGCGGCCTCACCAATTTCGTTGAGTTGCGCGGCGGCGACTATTTCTTCCTGCCGAGCCTCACCGCGCTCGCCATGATGGCGACGGGCACCGTAGATCCCAGATAGTTGGAGGACGTTCGCATGCCGCTAATCGATCAGTTCCGGGATACGCTCACCCGCATCGAAGCCCAATTCGGAGCGGCGCCGCACGAATGTGCGGACGATATTGAGAAAGAACTGGCCAAGGCCGAAAGCGGCGCAATGTCGTTTCTGGATGGGCTGAAGGCTCACTTAATCCAATATCCCGAGCCTGTTTTCGCGGTTCTTCGCCGCCTGAAGCCGATCCTGATCGTCAATCAGTTCGCGCTTGTCACACGCTTTGAGGACGTGCAGGAAGTGTTGGCGCGCGACAACATATTCCAGGTCACGTACGGCGACAAGATGCGAGTCGTGACGGGCGGCGAAGATTTCTTCCTGGGGATGCAGGATTCAGCCGCATATACGCGTGATGTTTCCCTCATGCGCTCGGTCGTCCGGCGCGAGGATCTCCCCGGGCGCATCGCGCCGTTCGTGCAGCAGCAGGCCGCTGGTCTGGTTGCGGCCGCTGGATCCGCGTTGGACGTAGTGACTCTGAGCAAGACCGTCCCCGCACGATGGGTCGGCGACTATTTTGGCTGCCCGCCCACCTCGGACGAAGAGTTGGCTGAATGGGGCAGCGCGATTTTTCAGTATCTGTTCACCGATTTGACGAACGATTCCACCGTGGGGCAGGCGGCGAGAGATGCCTCAGCCGGCGCGCGCGCCTGGTTGGACCGCGTGATCGCCGCACGCAAGGCGAACCCCGGGCAACGCGACGACGTGCTCGGCCGATGCCTCGCCTTGCAACGCATCGGGGTCCCAGGCATGGACGATCTGGGCATCCGTAATAACCTGCTCGGGCTGCTGACAGGCGCGATTCCGACAACATCCAAATGCTGCGCCCAGGCATTGGATCAATTACTCGACCGGCCAGACCAATTGGCGGGCGCCCAAGCGGCGGCGAGGGCCAATGACGACGCGCTGCTCGCGAGCTACGTATTCGAGGCGCTGCGATTCAACCCGAATAACCCGGGCGTCTTCCGTATCGCCGCGGAAGACTACACCGTCGCCAAGGGCTCCCTGCGCGCGACAACCATCCGAAAAGGCTTCAGCGTCTTACCCGCGACGCAATCGGCCATGTTCGACGAGAATTTCGTCGAGAACCCGAACGAGTTCCGCACCGGCCGGCCGTCCTATCTGGACATGCATTTTGGCTTTGGTTTACACACGTGCTTTGGACAATACGCAAACCGCGTTCAGATTCCGGGAATTCTGAAGCCCCTGCTGCAAAAAATGGGCCTGCGGCGCAGCGGAGCGCTCCAATATGCCGGACCATTCCCATCGAGTTTGCCCGTCGAATGGGATTGAATGCCGGATTACCCGCGCCGCGGGATGCGGTTACGATTGCCCTTTTCCTGCACCGGCGGCTGCTGGTCGTCTCCCGGCAGTACCAGTTTGGGCAGATTCGCAGCCTGATGCTTGGCCAGCACCAGCGGCCCGCTGGTGTCCGGTAACACAGGCGGCTTCGCCCTGGCATCCTGGAAGCGGAAAGCCTGCGTCAGATCGCCGAACGTTTTCCGCCGCCAATCGGTGATATTGGTTTCGCGGACGCCCGTGAAAACCTCCAGGAACTGCAGTACGGACGTGTGATCGAAGGGCTGGCTGCACACCCAGCCGCCCGCCGTCCACGGCGAAACAATGAGGCAGGGCACGCGGAATCCGCCGCCGACCGGCAGACCGCCTACGAACTCGTGCGGCGTTCCCGCTGGCGGCACTGGCGGCGGCACGTGGTCGAACAGGCCGTCATTTTCGTCGTAGTTCAGAATGAAAACCGTCTTCGCCCAGACGTCCGGATTGGACGCGATAGCATCGATCTTGCTCGCTACGAATGCCGCGCCGTCGGCCGGCATGTAGTCGGGATGCTCCGATTGAAAGCTGGTCGGGATGATCCACGAAACCGCTGGCAGTTTGTCGTTCGCGGCGTCGTATTCGAATTGCCCGTCCGGCTCCACCTTCATGCCGCGCGTGTGCAGAGAAGATCCAACCTCGGCCTGCTGGAAAACGCGGAAATTCTTCAGCATGTTGCAGCCGTAGCTGTCCTGCTGCTGATAGACTTTCCAGCTCACGCCGGCTTTTTCCAAACGCTCGGGATAAGTCGTCCAGGTGTATCCGCCTTGCGGGGCCTTATTGCTCAGAATCGGTCCGCCGCCGGTGGCATCGGGGTCGATCATGGCCGTCATCAGATACATTCGGTTCGGCCACGTGGGACCGAGAACCGAGCAGTGATAAGCGTCGCAAAGCGTAAACGATTCTGCCAGCGCGAACTGAAACGGAATATCCGCGCGCTTGTAATAGCCCATCACGTAGGGCGCTTTCGCGCCTTCCGCCTGCCGATGCGCCGGCAACCAGTTGTCCATTTTCCCGCCGTTCCACGAGGCGTGCTGCACGGCCCAGGCGTGGCTGGTCGAAGGAATCTTCTGCGCGCTGCTCGTATGCGTGTCGAGATGAAATGGCAGCAGGTAGCCTTTCGGATTCATCGGGTCCGGCTGATAGAACACCGGCTTGCCATTCGGCAGCTTCAAAGCTTCGGGGTCGTCAAAGCCGCGCACGCCCGCCAGCGTGCCGTAGTAGTGATCGAACGAGCGATTCTCCTGCATCAGAATCACCACGTGCTTGATGTCGCGAAGCGCCGCGGGACGCTGGGGCGGCTGTTGCGCCAGCATCCGCCGGACGTTCGGAGGCATCAGCGCCGCAGCCGCGGCGGCAACGCCTGCCGCGCCCTTCAAAAGACGGCGGCGGGTCATAGTGGATTCGCTAGGCATACCGAACATCCTATTACATCGAGAATTAGAATTTGGTGACAGCGCTATGATTGCGTCTCGATCAGTCTGGCAAGAAATTCGAGCTGGCCTTTGAGAAGTTTTTCACGTGCGGCGGATAGCGCGAACCACTCGGCACGATCTACCTCCGGAAATTGTTGAAGCCTCCCCGACTTTGGCGGCCACTCCAGTTCAAACGTGTTGCTTTTGATGAGCGAGGCGTCGATGTCTTGCTCCAGCGCCCAAGCCGCGACAATCTTTCCTCCGGGCTGTTTCAGCTCTCCGAGTGGAATAGCGCCGGCGGGCTGTAAACGAAATCCGGTCTCCTCTTCGAACTCGCGCAGCGCCGCCGCGAACGGATCCTCGCCGCTCTCATACTCGCCCTTGGGAATCGACCACGCTCCCGGGTCTTTGTTCTTCCAGAATGGTCCGCCTGGGTGAACCAGGAAAACCTCAAGCCCGAGAGGGCTCTTCTTGAACAAGAGCAGGCCTGCGCTTCGCTTGGGCATCGGCTGGCTAAGCAAAAAATTAAAGGGCCGGGAACCGCCTCGCGGCGATCGATCCGGCCCTTCCACGTTGGAGCTGAAAACTAGTTATCTGCGGCCGCTGCCGCCACCGCTGGAGCCGCCACCCGAACGGGCTCCGGCACCGCCGCCCATTCCGCCGCCGCCGGCCGAGAAGCCGCCGCCACCGCCAGAGGCGCTGGCCCCGCCGCCAGAGAATCCACCGCCGCCCGAAAAGCCGCCGCCCGAAGACACAGCCGGATTAGAAGCCCGGTTTCCCGCGTTGGCAGTGCTGCCCAGGAATCCGCCGCGCGACCCGGTCCCGAAGGCCGCGGCCGCCGGAGAGTTGGCGCGGTTGCTGGCCGTCGCCGCCGGACGGGCCAACCCGGCCGATCCCGAACTGGAAACGCCCGTACGGCCCGCGCCGCCACCATAGATGATGGGCGCATAGCCGTTGTAGTTCCCGATCGTGTAGGGGCTAAAGTAGCGATATCCGTAAGGGCTCCACAGGCTGCCGGAGCAGGGCATGTAGGTCATCATGTTGTAGTACGAGTTGAAGGCCCAGGCCGAAGAGCATCCGTTCATACCCCAGTTGCCCGTGTAGAAGCCGTAGGGCGAACCCATCAGCGAATAGGACCCCAATGCGGAACTCGTCAGCGTCTTGGCCGCGGAGACGTTGGCCATCGCCAGGTAACTGGCGCGGCTATGGCTCCAGCGATCCAGACTATCGGTGTCTTCGCTGTCGAATTTCTGCACCGCGACCGTCTCGCCGCTGAGCGGCATCAGGTGACCCGCTGAAATCGTCTTCGTATCGCCGGCTGCTTCCACTTCCGCTTCGCCCTTGAAAACTCTTACTTGCGCAGGCTCCGCATCGAAACGGTACAGTCCGGCTTTGGGAAGGGAGATTGTGCCGCTCTTGCAAACGACCGTAACCTGGGTATCCTTCGCGATCGCGTCCGCTTCCACCACCGCCGAGCCCGTCAACAACTCAAGCCGCGTATCGATCAGGCGGTTCGAGATCATGCGCAGCGAGCTATTCTCGCCCAGGCGCAGAACCACGCCCGGCGTCAGCAGCACTTCCGCGCGCCCGTCGGCCGTGCGGACGATGGAGTTTTCCTTCACATCCGAAAAATGCACGCCGGAAAAATCTACCGGTGCATCGTTGAGCGTCACCGTGCCCTCCGCATAGGAAAGCAGACCCGATTTCGCCGAAATCACCGGCTGGCAGAATGCCGGGGCCGCGGCAACGGCCAACGCGAGTAGAAGAGAAGGTACCCCGAACGGCTTCATAATATGAGCCCTTTCTAATTCTCTAGAGTGAACCTTTATCACAGTGTTGTCAATTGGCCCTTTTGGGGCGGCCAAAAAGCGGGCTTTTCTCGCACCGTGGCACGCCGAGTGATCCTTCTATCCGTGAGCGTGGAAACGGCTTATGGGCCGGAACCGTGGCTTAGGAGGCAACATGGCAGAGAGTAACATTTGGAACAAGACTCGCGATCGCGACCCGGAGGCCGGCCGTTGGGATAACGAAGGCGGCCGCACCGAACTGGAACGCGAAGCCCGCGGCGGTTTTGCCAGATACGAGGACCACCCCAGCGGCGATCGAGCGGGCGAGTCCGGGGAGCGCGGCGATTGGGGCCGGCAGGGAAGCTGGGGAACTTACGCCAACCGGCCGCCATTTGAACGCGACCTTTGGGGCACATCGGTTGAGCGGCATCAGGAATACCGGGCGCCTGAACGCCACGCTGGCTATGGGCCCACGCACTGGGCCCGGCCAGACGATCGCATCCGCGACGACGTCAATGAGCGGCTCACTGAACATCCTTACATCGACGCCAGCGAAGTCGATGTTCAGTCGTCCAACGGCGAAGTGACCATCAACGGCGTGGTGGAAGACCGGCGCTCGATCCGCATCATCGAGGACTTGGCGGCCGGCGTCTCCGGCGTCAAAGACGTTCATAACCTGTTGCGTCTCCGCGATGCCCAGCAGGAGAAACCGGCGATATCGACTTCGGATGGCGCCACGCTGGCGTAAAGGTTCCTCCCAGTAGCGGGCAAATGCGACAATGTCTTGCATGCGCTACATCGCTTTGCTTGCGTTCTGTCTCTGCCCGGCGCTGGCGCAGACCGGTTCTCTCGCCGTCACAGGCGCGATTCCCGCACGCGTCACGTTTCAATTGGCCGATCTGGCCGCGATGCCACGCCAGACGATCACGCTAACCGAGCCCGATGGATCGAAAGATGAATACGAGGGCGTGCCCGTGATCGAGCTTCTCAAAAAGGCCGGCGCGCCATCCGGCAAGACTCTTCGCGGCAAAGCGCTCACCACCTATGTGGTCGCCAAGGCGCACGATGGCTACCAGGTGGTCTATTCGCTGGCCGAGCTCGATCCCGATTTGACCCAGGGCAAGTTCATCGTCGCCGATAAGCGCAACGGCAAGCCGCTGTTCGATTATCAAGGCCCGCTGCGCATCGTTGCAGGAACCGATAAGGAAGCCGCGCGCTCCATTCGCATGCTGGAAGAATTGGAAGTCGTCCGGCTCGCCAAATGACACGCCGAGTAGTTTGCGTGTTGGCTCTCTGCGCCGCCGCCGCCGCGCAGCAAGCCTATCAATGGGACTTGCCACGCGGCTTTCCCAAGCCGCTGGTCCCGGCGGACAACCCCATGAGCGCCGCGAAAGTGGAATTGGGCCGCTACCTTTTCTATGACACGCGCTTTTCGGTAAACGGCAAAACCGCCTGCGCCACCTGCCATCGCCAGGAGCTTGCATTCACCGATGGCCGCCCCACCGCTATCGGAACCACCGGCCAGGTGCACACGCGCAACGCCATGAGCCTGGTCAACGTCGCGTACGGCGCCGCGCTCACCTGGGGCGATCCGCACGTGCGCAAGCTCGAAGATCAGGCGCTCATCCCGATGTTCGGCGAGAAGCCCGTCGAGATGGGCTTGCGCGAGGCCGATGGCGTGCCGGCAGCGATTGCCGCCGACGCGCGCTATCGCGAGTTGTTCCCCGGCGCCTTCCCCGGCGAATCGCCCGCGCTGACGATGCGCAATGCCGTGAAAGCGATTGCCGCCTTCGAGAGAACCATCATCTCCGCCGCCTCGCCCTACGACCGGTATCACTACGGCGGTGACGATTCCGCCGTCTCGGCCGCCGCCCGTCGCGGCGAAACTTTGTTCAACAGCCAGCCCATGCGCTGCTTCCGCTGTCATGGAGGCTTCGACTTCACCGACGCCATCGAATACGACGGCCATCCCCGACGCGAGGTCCCAACCCATGCCACCGGCGCTTCCGGGCCTGGAAAGTTCAAAGTCCCTTCGCTGCGCAACGTCGCCGTCACCGCGCCCTACATGCACGATGGCAGCATTCCAACGCTCGAAGCCGTGCTCGATCGCTATGCCGCCGGCGGCGGCCATGTCCCCGATCAGGACCCGCTCATCGAAGGCTTTCCGCTATCGACAGCGCAGCGCGCCGACATGATCGAGTTTCTGAAATCTCTCACCGACGAGAGCGCCCTGCACAACCCCAAGTTCGCCGCGCCGGTGCGCTAATCCATCGTCGATATACTCGAAGATGGCCCAGCGGAAACTGGCGCGCAAAGCGTCTCCAGACAGACCACGTCGTGCAATGCCCGCGTGGCTTGCGCCCGCCGCCTGCGCCGCCCTCGCCTTCGCCGTTTATGCCAACACCCTGACCCACGGCTTCATCACAGACGACCAATTTCAGATCTTGAATAATCCCGTAGTCAGCGGATCCCAAAGCATCTTCTCTGCTTTCAGCTCCGGCGTTTGGGCGTTTCTGGGTTATCGCGGAAATTACTTCCGCCCGCTGCAATTCGTGGTCTACGGATTGATCTTCCGCGCGTTCGGCCCAAGCGCATTCGCCTTCCACCTGCTCATGGTCTTGCTGCATGCCGCGAATACGGCACTCGTCTATTCGCTGGCGCGCCGATCAATAACAGGACGCCTACCGGCCGCGGCATGGGTAGCAGCCGCGATGTTCGCGGTTCATCCCATCCACACCGAAGCCGTCAACTGGATCGCCGCGCTCCCGGACGTCCTGGTCACCACCTTCGCGCTTGCTGGATTGCTGGTATTCGTCAAGCAGGACGCCGCGCCCAACCCTCGGCAAGCCGCCGCGCATTGCGCCATCTATTTCGCCGCGCTGCTCACCAAAGAGACCGGCGTCATGTTGCTGCCCCTCTATGCGGCGTATCAATGGCTGCGCGGCTCGCGCCGAAGTTGGGCCATGTACGCCGGCATGCTGGCCGTGCTGGCCGCCTATCTCGGCATGCGCGTACACGCTCTGGGCGGCGTGGCCCCCGCGCAGCAGGCCTTCTTTCATCTGAGCGCGACGCAATTCATCATGAGCGCGCTGGTCTTGGCCGCGCGCTATCTGTTCGCCCTCGTTTGGCCCGTCGATCTCAATTTCTTCCACGCCTTTCACGCGACCACGGCCTTCTCGTTGGAACTCGCTGCGTCAGTCATCGGGCTCGGCGCCGTGGCGTGGTTCGCCTCACGGTGGCATCGCCGCGAGCCGGCCGTTGGCTTCGCCATTTTCTGGATGGCCGCCGCAATCGCCCCCGCCTTGAACATCGCCGGCGTGGGCCAAAACGTTTTCGCCGAACGCTATCTCTACCTGCCGTCGGTCGGCTTCGTGATCCTGGCGGCTATTGCCTGGAACTGGCTAAAGAGCGTCCGCGCCAATTGGGCATGGCCCGCCGCGGCGGCGATTCTGCTCGCATTTTCCGTCGAATCGATCGCGCGCAATCGCGATTGGGCCGACGATTTCACACTGCTGCAAGTCACCCTCAAGCAATCGCCCGATTCCGGCTACCTGCACAACCTGATGGCCGGCGCCTGGGTGCAACGCGATCAGTTTCAAAAGGCGCTCGAAGAACAGAGGCTCGCAGTCCGCTTCGACCCCGAGTCCTCGGTCTTCCACAAGAACCTCGGCAACATCCTGCTCGGCATCGATCCCGCCGGCGCCGTGCGTGAATTCACCGCCGTCATCGCCATTCAGCCGCAACTAGCCGAGGGACACTTCGATCTCGGCCTCGCTTGGCAGACCACAGGCGATTACGCGAAAGCCGCCGAAGAATACCGGCGCGCGCTGGCCATCGACCCCGGCTATCGCGATGCCGCCGCGGCGCTCGGCAAGTTACCGCAGCCGCGCTAAACCGCCGAGGACGCAGCTTGCCGGAAGTGCTCGATCTCGGCGATCTCCTCCGCGCTCAGCCGGAATTCCAGCGCGCCCAGCACGCCGTGCGCTTGCTCCGCGGAACGCATGCCCACGATCGCAGCCGTCACCGCCGGATTCCGCAGCACCCACGCGATCGCCACTTCGCCCGCCGCACGCCCGTGACGCTCGCCGATTTTCTTCATCAGGTCTTGCAATCCCAGGTTACGCGTCAGATTCGGTTCCTGAAACGCCAGCGCCTTGCGCCGGAAATCGTCGTCGGGGAATGCGTTCACGCGTTCCCGCGTCATCTTCCCCGTCAGCAGGCCCGATTTCATCGGCGAATACACAATCACGCCGATGTTGTGGCTTTGGCAATACGGCAGAATCCCGGTTTCGATTTCCGGCGAAACCGCCGAATACGGCGGCTGCAGCGACGTGATCGGCGCGATGGCGCGGATGCGCTCCATCTGCGTCGCATTGAAATTCGATACGCCGATCCACCGCACCTTGCCTTCCTGCTTCAGCTTCGCCAATTCGCCCCAGCCCTCTTCGATATCCTCGTCGGGTTGCGGCCAGTGAATCTGGTAAAGATCGATCGTGTCCACTTTCAAGCGCCGCAGGCTGGCCTCGCACTCGTTGCGCACGGAGTCGGCTTTCAGCACCGGCTTGATTTCGCGGTTCTCGTTCCAGGTGCGCTCGCATTTCGTGAAAACGTAGGGCCGGTTTGAGCGGCCTTCGAGCGCGCGCGCCACGATTTCTTCGGAATGGCCAAGACCGTAAACCGCGGCGGTATCGATCCAGTTGACGCCGCCATCGAGCGCCGCATGAATCGCTTCGATCGATTCGTTATCGTCCTGCGGGCCCCACGCGAACGCCCATCCTCCACCGCCCATGGCCCACGCGCCTACGCCGATCGGCGTCAATTCCAAATCACTATTGCCTAAGCGTTTTTTCTGCATCTCCTTTACAATAACCTGCGATGCCTCAGCCGCAACCGCGGGATGTAGTGATTGGTTCGGGTCCCAACGGATTAGCGGCGGCGATCCTGCTGGCGCGCGCGGGGCGGCGCGTCACGGTCTACGAAGCGTCGGAACAGATCGGCGGCGGCGCGCGCTCCATGGAACTGACGCTGCCCGGATTCGTCCACGACGTCTGCTCGGCCGTGCATCCCATGGCCATCGCTTCGCCGTGCTTCGAAATGTTCCCGCTCGCCGCGCACGGCCTGGAGTGGATTCATCCCGATGCTCCGCTCGCCCATCCGCTCGATGGCGGAACCTCGGTGATGATGGAGCGTTCGCTCGAAACCACCGCGCGCAATCTCGGCGAAGACGGCGCGGCGTGGCAAAGCTTGATGGCGCCTTTCGTCGCCGGTTGGTCGGGGCTGCGGCATGACATCTTCGCGCCTCCCTTGCGCATCCCGCGGTACCCGCTGCTCATGGCGCGCTTCGGCATGCACGCGTTGCGTTCCGCGCGCACCGTGGCCGAAGCACGCTTTCGCGGCCCACGCGCTCGCGCCCTGTTCGCCGGCCTCGCCGCACATTCTTGCTCTGCCCTGGAAGCGCCGCTGAGCGCAGGTATCGGGATGGCGATAGCGGTTGCTGGGCACGTTTCCGGTTGGCCCGTTCCGCGCGGCGGCTCGCAGAAGATCGCCGATTCACTCGCGGCATATTTTCGCTCTTTGGGCGGCGAAATCGTCGCATCGCGCCAAGTAACTGAATTACCCGCGGCGCCGCTCGTGATGTGCGACATCTCGCCGCAGCAGTTGCTCGCGCTAGCCGGCGAGAGACTGCCGGCAAACTACAGCCGCTCGCTCGAAGCCTTCCGCTATGGCCCCGGCGTCTTCAAAGTGGATTGGGCGCTCGACGCTCCCGTGCCCTGGCGCGCTGCCGAGTGCGCCCGTGCCGGAACCATCCACCTGGGCGGCACGTTCGACGAAATCGCCATGTGGGAACGCAGCTACACCGGGGCGCCATTCGTTCTGGCGGCGCAACCTAGCCTCTTTGATGCTTCACGCGCGCCGCGCGGCAGGCACACGCTCTGGGCGTATTGCCACGTGCCCAGCGGCTCGGGCGCCGACATGACTGCCGCGATCGAAGCCCAGGTGGAACGCTTCGCGCCCGGCTTCCGCTCGCGCATTCTCGCTCGCTCGGTTGCATCCCCCGCCGATCTCGAACACGCCAACGCGAATCTCATCGGCGGCGCGGTCACCGGCGGCTTGAACGACCTGCGGCAAACATTCTTTCGCCCAACCCCCGGTCTCTACCGGACGCCCTTGCGCGGGGTCTTTCTCTGCTCCGCTTCGACGCCGCCGGGCGGAGGCGTACACGGCATGTGCGGCTTCCACGCTGCGCGATGGGCGCTGCGGAGCGTCCGAGGTTAATCCTGTTTGGACAGGATTCTTTCGCTGCTCCGCCATTGCATACACTAAGTATTGAGCATTCCTTTGTCCGTACTCTGGTCGAATAGTCCGGCGCGCAGCCGAGCCCCGTGGGTAGTGTTGGTGATCGGGTTTGGCGGACTGCTGGCCTGTATCATGGGTGCGGCGCTACGGACCGTGGGCGCGTTCGACCAGGAGCGCTTTGACCAGAACCGCACGCTGAAGGCGTATTTGGAACGCGAGGATGCGCTCGACCGCATCCGCTCGCAGATCTATCTTTCCGGCACCTACGTCCGCGACCTGTTGCTCTCGCCCGACCCGGGCGGCGCCGCGACGCAGGGCACGCGCCTAACTAATCTGGAACGCGACACGCGTAGCGCGCTGCAGGATTACGGCCGTTCGCTCGACCCCACGGAGCGCGAGCCATTCCACGCGCTCGAAAGCGAGATCGAAAATTACTGGGGCGTTTTGGGCGCGATGGTGGAGTGGACGCCCGCCGAGCGCAACAAGCTGCGCGATTCGTTTTTCTACGATGAGCTCGTCCCCCGCCGTACGGCCATGCTGCAAATCGCCGACCGCATCGCGCTGGTGAACGAGCGCGGCTTGACGCGCGCCGAATCGCGCTTCTCGGAATCGTCCACCAAACTCCGCAACACGCTGCTGCTGACGTTCGCTTTCACGCTGTTCGGCGCCTTGGGGCTGGCGCTGGTGACCACCATCTACACGCTGCGCCTCGAGCGCAAGCTGGAACGCGGCCTCGAAGAAAACGCCAGCGCGAAGGCCGATCTGCAGGATCTTTCCGCCAAGCTGGTCCGCGCGCAGGAAAACGAGCGGCGTACGCTGGCGCGCGAATTGCACGATGAAGTTGGCCAATCGCTTTCCGCCATTTTGATGGAGGCGGAAAACGCCGAGTGCGCCGAAAGCGTAGCCGAAATGCGTGAGCATTTGGGCGCCGTGAAATCCATGGCGGAAAAGACCGCCAACGAAGTGCGCGATCTGGCGCTGCTGCTGCGGCCTTCGATGCTCGACGACTTTGGTTTGGTTCCTGCGCTCAACTGGCATGCGCGTGAAATGAGCAAGCGCACTGGCCTGAACGTGATGGTCGCCGCCGGCGAAGAGGCCGACGACCTGCCGGATGAGCACAAGACCTGCATCTATCGCGCGATTCAGGAGGCGGTGAACAACTGCGCAAAACACGCCAACGCGCGCACCGTGGAAGTGACAGTGAGACGCGAAGGGACTCGCGTGCGGTTTCAGGTGCGCGACGACGGCGTCGGCTTCGACGTCCGGTTCGTACGCGGCCTGGGTTTGTTAGGCATGGAGGAGCGCGTGCGCCGGCTAGGCGGCGACCTGCGTCTCGAATCCCATCCCGGCCGCGGCACATCGATTACCGCCGAGCTTCCGCTCACGGAATTCCCTCTGTCCGCCACGAATGGAGCAAACGGTGCACCCCATCCGCATTTTGTTGGCTGACGATCACACCATCGTTCGCGACGGCCTGCGCGCACTGCTCGAAAAACAGCCCGACATGACCGTTTCCGGCGAGGCCGCCGACGGCCGCGAAGCCGTGCAAATCGCCGAAGAACACGCCCCCGACGTCGTCGTGATGGATATCGCCATGCCCAACATGAACGGCATCGAAGCCACCCGCCGCATCGTCGCCGCGCGCCCCGAGACCGCCGTCGTGATCCTCAGCATGCACCAGGATGAAAGTTACGTGCTGCGCTCCCTCAAAGCCGGCGCGCGCGGCTATCTGCTAAAAGATTCCCTGCGCAGCGACGTCGTCGAGGCCGTCCGCTCCGTGGCGCAGGGCCGTTCGTTTCTCACCCGCAAAGTGAGCAAGCTGCTGCAAGAAGATTACATCCGCGAGATGGAACGCCGCGGCGTCGAAGATAGCTACGACTTACTCACCAGCCGCGAGCGCGAGATTCTGCAGTTAGTCGCCGAAGGCCGCACCAACAAAGAAGTCGCCAACGTCCTGAACATCGGCCTCACAACCGTCGAGACCCACCGCACCCACATCCTGCAAAAGCTCGGCCTCCACAGCGTCCCCGAATTGATTCTCTACGCCGTTCGCAAGGGCATCATCGCGTAAGATCAGGCCTGCTGGAGCCGCTGATGAGACCAGCTTAAGTGATATCCTGAGATCGGCGAATGGCATATTTGGCAAAGGGTGTGGCACAGACCGGTGAATTAGTAAAAAAGTTCAATCGGCTCAATCACATCCGCATACCCGGCGTGGCTAAATGGCGCTACACACTCGACAACGATTGGAGTGGCGATCCGGCGGTTTTCTTTTGGGTGACGCTGACGGACGAGGCGAGTAAACCGGCCAATTTCCCGGGCGTCAAAGCCGCCTTTACCTCTACCATCAATGATCATGTCGACCTCCTCGGCGATTGGGGACTCCTTCCTTATTTCAGCTTCCGCAGCCAGTCCGAACAGGCCAGCTTGAAAGACGAAGTTTACGAATAGCTCAGATGGCGCTCGCCGACGACCTGCTGGAGCAGGCAAAACATCTTGCTAATCGCGAACCGAAACGTCCGAAACAGGCGAGCCTGCGTCGCGCTGTTTCGGCTGCATATTATTCCCTTTTTCACCTTTTGATTTCTTCTGCTATCGCGCACTGGAAAAGCCCGCAACAACGATCACAGATGGCGCGTGGCTTTGAGCATGGAGCCATGAAGGAGGCGTCAAAGAAAATCGCGGCGAAAGATTTTCATGGAGTCGACTCCAAACCGGTGCGGAATTTGAAGATCGTTGCGGACGCCTTCGTCGATCTTCAACAATATCGCCACGCGGCCGATTACAGCTATGCGAAAAAATGGTCGCGCACCGAGGTTCAAGGCCACATTCAAACAGCCACCGATGCCTTCACGAGTTGGCGGGCTATTAAGTACGAGAAAATCGCATTGGATTATCTGATGTCCCTTCTGGTCAAGGAACGCAGAGACTGACCCCGCCTGCAGATGCGCTCCTAACAACCAACTTTCCCGCTATCCTTTCTTCATGCCCGCAGTCATCGCCCTCCTCCGCGGCGTCAACGTCGGTGGCCGCAACATGCTCAAGATGGAGACCCTCCGCTCACTCTGCGGCGCGCTCCGCCTGCAAGACGCCCAGACTTACATCCAAAGCGGCAACATCGTATTCCGCACGAAAACCGCCAACCTGCCCAAACTTGCCGCGCAGATCGAATCCGCCATCGAGACCGAATTCGGCTTTCGGCCGTCCGTCATCCTGCGCACCACACCCGAATGGAAAGACGCCATCGCGCGCAATCCCTTCGCCCGCCGCTCTGATGTCGCGTCCAACAAACTCCTGTTCTACGCCCTCGCCGCCGATCCCGGCGATGACGCCCGCGAGCGCGTCCGCGCCATCCCGGCCGCGCCTGAAGAGCTTCACATTCTCGGCCGCGAGCTCTACATCTATTTTCCGACCGGCCAGGGACGGCCCACGCTCTCGATGCCCGCCGTCGAGCGCGCCCTCAAGGTTCCCGGCAGCGGCAGAAATTGGAACACCGTGCTCAAGCTGCTGGAAATGGCCGAGGCCCTCGAAGCCAAATGATATTCTCGTGACATGGAAGACCGCAGCTTTACCGACGTCGGAGGCACGCCCGGCGGCATTCGCCACTTCCTGCTCGGCTTCATCATGGCCTGCATCGGCGGCTATCTGCTCTGCAACCAGGTGATGATTGTCGGCTCGTACTGGAGCTTCTACGGCGCCAACACCTTCGGCGTCACGCTCCTTCCCATGCTGTTCGGCATCGGCATTCTGTTCTGGAACGGACGCAGCGTAATCGGCTGGCTGCTGACGTTCGCCGGTGGGCTGTTCATCCTCGCCGGCGTAATTGCGAACCTGCATCTCTACTTCCGTCCGGCCAGTCTTTTCGAGACGCTGGTGATGCTCACACTGCTGGTGGGTGGCCTCGGGCTCATCGCCCGTTCCATGCGCTCGCACCGCGAATGACCTGCTACCATTCGTAAATTGAAGCTGCAGATTTTTTCCGACATTCATAACGATTGGAAAACCCTGGAACGCCTGCTCGCCGTAGAGGCCGACTACTATTTCTCGGCCGGCGATCAGGTCAGTTGGGGCCGCGGTCTCGATCAATGTGGCGAGATTCTGCGCACCCGCGGCGACAAAGTCTACGTGCTGCCCGGCAATCACGAATCCGTCAGCCAGACCGCCGCCATGTGCGCGCGCAACGGCCTGCACCATTTTCACGAGCGCCATATCGCCATCGGCCGCTGGCAGGTCGCCGGGCTGGGATATTCCGGACCCACGCCGTTCAACACGCCGGGCGAATACACCGAAGCGCAACTCGCCGAACGCCTCGAACGTTTCGCGGAGCTGAAACCGCTCGTACTCATCTGCCACGCGCCGCCGTTTGAGACCGCGCTCGATCGAGTACGCCCCGGTTTGCACGCCGGTTCCACCGCGGTGCGCCAGTTCATCGAAAAATACCAGCCCGAATATTTCTTCTGCGGCCACATCCATGAAGCGCAGGGCGTCGAGATTTCCATCGGCAAGACGCGTGCGCGAAATGTGGGAAAAGCGGCCTATTTGTTAGAATTGGATTAACTCCTCCATGACAATCGACGAATTAGACCGCGCATATCAGCCCCTCCGTGAACAGGCTTCGGCCGTCCGGAGGTATCTTTGACGCGGCCACTCTCAAACAGAAACTAGCCAAAATCGAAGCACAGGTCTCGGCGCCGGACTTCTGGAGCCAGCCCGAAAAGAGCCAGAAAGTGATGCAGGACCGCAAGCGCCTGGAGGAATCCATCGGCAACGACGGCCGCATCCGCTCCATGACCGAAGACCTCGACACGCTGTTCGAGCTGGCGCACGAAGGCGAAAACGTCAGCGGCGATATCGAGCGCGAAATGAAGAGCTACGGCGACCTGCTCGAACGCCTCGAAACCGCCATGCTGCTTGCGGGTGAGAACGACGCGCGCAGCGCCATCATGACCATTCACCCGGGCGCTGGCGGCACGGAAAGCCAGGATTGGGCTGAGATGTTGCTGCGCATGTATCTACGCTGGGCGGAGCGGCAAGGCTACCAGATCTTGATCACCGACCGGCTGGAAGGCGAAGGGGCCGGAATCAAATCGGTGACATTCGAGGTCAATGGCGAAAACGCCTACGGACTGTTGCAATCGGAAATCGGCGTGCACCGGTTGGTGCGCATTTCGCCGTTCGACGCCAACGCGCGGCGCCACACGTCGTTCGCGTCGGTGTTCGTGTATCCACAGATCGACGAAGAGATCAAGATCGATATCCGGCAGGAGGATCTGCGCATCGATACGTTCCGAGCGTCTGGAGCGGGCGGGCAGCACGTCAACATGACGGATTCGGCGGTGCGCATCACGCACTTCCCCACCGGGATCGTGGTGCAGTGCCAGAACGAGCGCTCACAGCATAAGAATCGTGACACCGCGTTCAAGCAGCTTCGAGCGCGCATGTACGAATACGAGTTGGAAAAGAAGCGCGAGGAAACGCGCAAGACCGAAGATTCGAAGCTCGATATCAATTTCGGCAGCCAGATCCGCAATTACGTCCTCGCGCCGTACCGGCTGGTGAAAGATCTGCGCAGCAAGCTCGCATTGGGTGATGTCGACCGCGTGCTCGAAGGCGATCTCGACCCTCTGATGCACGCGTTTCTCGTCTGGCGCAAAACAGGCAAGATCGCGGGCGACGACAAGGACGAAGATCCCGAATGAGCGACCCGAACGTAGTCCGGGCCGCGGAGTTGATCCGCGCCGGCAAGCTGGTCGCGATTCCCACCGAAACCGTGTACGGTTTGGGCGCCAACGCGCTCGACGCCGCCGCCTCGGAGCGTATCTTCATCGCCAAGGGACGCCCGCGCACCAGCCCGCTCATCGTGCACGCTGATTCCATCGAAATGGCGCGCAGCCTGGTAACGGAGTGGCCTCAGGCCGCCGAAACGCTCGCGCGGCGCTACTGGCCTGGTCCATTGACTCTCGTGCTTCCCAAGCAGCCAAGCATTCCGGATATCGTCACGGCAGGGTTGCCCACGGTCGGGATCCGCGTCCCCGCCCATCCGCTGGCTCTCGAATTGATCCGCGCCGCCGGCGTCCCCATCGCCGCGCCCAGCGCCAACCGCTTCACCGAGCTTTCGCCCACCAACGCCGCGCACGTGCCGCACGCGCTCGCCGATTTCGTGCTGGATGGCGGCCCGGCGCGCGTGGGAATCGAATCCACCGTGCTGTCGCTCGCGGGTCCGCCGACGCTGCTGCGTCCCGGCGTGATTCCGCTGCCGGAGTTGGAAGAACTCATCGGGCCAATCAACGTCGCGGCTGAATCCGTCGAAGGCGCGCACCCCTCGCCCGGAATGCATGAGCGCCATTACCGCCCGCGCACGCCGATTTATCTACTGAAGCCCGGCGGACAAACCCCGCACGGCCGCGGCGCGTGGCTGCGCATCGGGCGCGAAATGCCGCGCGACCCGCGCGAATACGCCGCTGCGCTTTACGCCGCGCTGCATCAGTTGGATCAGCAATCGCTCGCGTGGATCGCGGTAGAGCGCCCGCCGGAAAAACCGGAATGGGCCGGGGTGTTGGATCGCCTGCGGCGCGCCGCGGATTTGCCCAGCCAGTAGCCTTCATTCATATCGCAGCGCCACCGCCGGATCGACGCGCGAGGCCCGGCGTGCCGGAATCCAGCAGGCAAACAACGCCACGCACGCCAGCAGCGCGGCCGATAATCCCAGCGTCAACGGATCGTGCGGGCTCACGCCGAAAAGCAGGTTCGCCATCAGCCGCGTTACCGCCAGCGACCCGGCGAATCCCGCCACCAATCCCACCGTCGCCAGCGTCAATCCGCTTTTCAACACCATGCGCACCAGGTCGCCCGAGCTCGCGCCCAGCGCCGAACGGATGCCCATCTCTTGCATGCGCTGCGTGACCGCGTACGAGATCACGCCGTAAATCCCAATCGCCGCCAGAAGCATCGCCGCGGCGGCAAAGATCCCAAGCAGGCGCGTTTCGAGCTTGCTCGACGCCACCGATTCCGACCGCACCTGTTCGAGCGTGCGCACGTCGGTCAAAGGCTGGTCTTTGTCAATGTCGTGAATCGCCTGGCGCAGGCTGTGATCGAGCGCCAAAGGATCGACACCCGTGCGCGCTACCAGCGTCATCCCGTATAGCGGACTCTGTTCATTCGAAACGTACATTCCGGAATCGCCGTTGTCACCGAGATTGCCCACCTTCTCATCGGCGATCACGCCCACCACCTGCCACGGAATTTCCGGGCCAAGCTGCGAATGCCCGGGAACGATCTCCTGAATCAGGATTCGCTGGCCGATGGGATTCTCCTTCTTGAAGTACCGCTTGACGAAGGTGTCGTTGACCACCGTGACCGGCGGCGCGCCCTTGCGATCCTGCTCGCTCAAGGCGCGGCCCTGCTTCAAGCGGATTCCGAGCGTGGAAAAATAGCCGGGGCTGATCATTTTGAAAAAGCAGCCAGGACGGTGCGCCATATCCACAGGCGGCTGCCCGGCGATCTGCAAAGGCATGCCATAACCCCATCCCTCGAGCGGCAGCACCGAGGTCAGCGCAACCTCGCGCACGCCGGGAATCGCCTGTACGCGCGCGACAATCTCGCGGTAACGCGCGTTCAGGCGATCGGGATCGGGAATCTTCTTCTCCGAAATAGGCAGACCGGCGGTAAGCACGTTCTCGAAATTGACGCCCGCATCCACCTTCATGGTGCTCGCGAAACTTCGGATCAGCAGGCCGGCGCCGGCGAGCAGCACGAACGCCATCGCCACTTCCAAGACCACCAGAGTGCTGCGGACGCGGCGGCGCGCGCCACCCGCCGAGGACCCGCGGCCGCTTTCTTTCATTACAGCGGCCAGATGCGGCCGCGCCGCTTGCAGGGCGGGCGCAAGGCCGAAGAGAATGCCGGTGAGTGCAGAGACGGCCAACGCGAAGAGCAACACGGGCAAATCCATCCTGACCTCGACCTCTCGCGGTAGCGAGTTCGGCGGAACGGCCAGGCGAAGAAGCGCCATCACTAAAAATCCGAACCCGATCCCCAATATCCCGCCCGCGAGCGCCAACAGCACGCTCTCCGTCAGGAATTGCCGCACCAGGCGGCCGCGGCCGGCGCCGAGCGACGCGCGCACCGCTACCTCGCGTTCGCGCGCTACGCCGCGCGCCAGCGTGAGGTTCGCCAGATTCGCGCAGCCGATCAGCAACACCATCCCGACCGCCGCCATTAGGATCCACACCGACCTGCGCAGGTCCGCGCCGATTAGAATGTCGGAGTAGGGCTCCACGGTCACGCCCCAACCTTTGTTCGACGCCGGATATTGCGTGGCGATCTGCGCCCCGACGCCATCCATCTGCGCGCGCGCCTGCTTCAGCGTCACCCCGGGTTTGAGGCGCGCGAACGATGTCAGCCAATGGAAATCGCGCGTGAGGTTCGCCGACTCGAACGCCAGCGGCCGCCAGATCTGAGCGAAGGCGCGATCGAACACGCCGCCCGCGGGCAGCACGCCAATCACTTCGTGCGGTTGGCCATCGAGGATGATCTTGCGCCCCAGAATATTGGGATCGGCGCCGAACTGCGTCTCCCAAAGCCGATGGCTCAAAATCGCTACGTGTTCTTTGCCGACCTGGTCTTCGTCGGCGGTGAAACCGCGGCCCAAGACCGGCTGAATCCCGAAGATGCGAAAGTAATCCGGACCCACCCGCCCCCCGCGCAACAGAATCGGTTCACCGCTGCCCGAGAGCGACACGGATCCGCCGGTCTGCGCCGCCATGGCGTCGAACACCGTGTTCTGCTTCTTCCAGTCCAGGTAGTTCAGCGCTGAGATTCCATTGCGCAGTCCGCCCGGCGGCTTCTCGAGCACGCGGACAATCGCGTTTGCGTCGGCGTAAGGCAGCGGTTTAAGGAGAATGGCGTCGACGAAGCTGAAAATCGCGGTGTTGGCGCCGATGCCTACCGCCAGCGTGAGAATCGCGACGGCCGTGAAGCCCGGGCTTTGCCGCAAGATTCGAAGGCCATAGCGTAGATCCTGAAGAATGACGCTCATCCGTTACACCTCGGTCGTAGACGTTTAAAGAATAGACGCCGGGGCGTACGGAAAGTTTGCGAAAGCGGCGGCGCGGGCGGAGGCGGGCCGCCCCGGAATGCACTCGCCGCCGGCGCTCTCTTATTCCGCCGTTATTGTACAGCCATCGCGCGCCGTGGTTCGAACGTGTACCCGAAGCCGCGAACCGAATGAATCAGCACCGGGCTCGCCGGATCGGTCTCAATCTTCTGCCGCAGGCGCAGGACGTAGACATCTACCGCGCGATCGGTGATGGCGCGATCCTGTCCCCAAACCGAATTCAGCAACTGTTCGCGGCTGAATACTACCCCCGGGCGGCTCATCAGAAACTCGAGCAGGCGAAACTCAGTGGCCGTGAGCGCAAGCGGCGCGCCGTTCAAGCGCACCTGGCGGCTGGTGGTATCGAGTTCCAGTCCTCCCGCTTCCAGCAGGCGCACCGGCGCGGTCTGATTGCGAAACTGCAGCTTGATGCGGGCAATCAATTCGCGAACGAAGAACGGCTTCACCACGTAATCGTTGGCGCCCAGCTCCAGGCCGACAATGCGATCGGTTTCCGAAGCGCGCGCCGTGAGAAAGATGATCGGGATCGCCGAAAGATCGGGGTCCTTACGAATGCTTTTGCAGATGTCCAGACCGTCGGAATCGGGCAGCATGATATCGAGAAGCACCAGGTCGGGACGCGCTTGACGGCAAAGGTCGACGGCGCCTTTGCCGGTCTGCAATCCGGTGAGCGCGAACCCTTCTTTTTCCAGATTGTATTTAAGGAGTGAGAAAAGATCCGCGTCGTCTTCTATGACAACAATCTTCTTCATGACAGCCCACGGTAACAGCGGTTTGGTTACGACAGCGTTAAGAACTAGTGAATTTGGGTTTAAGCGGAGCCTTCTTCGAAACGGTAGCCGAAACCGCGCACCGTAGTCAGGTATTTCGGGGAGTCGGCCTGTTCGCCAATCTGTTCGCGCAGCCGGCGGACGTGCACATCCACTGTACGGGGCGTCACATAACGCTGCTCGCCCCACACCGCTTCCAGCAGTTGTTCGCGGCTATAGGCGCGCCCGGGATGCGTCAAAAAGAATTCCAGCAGGTTGAATTCGGTGGATGTCAGCGTCAGTTCGCGGCCGCTCAGAAACACGCGCCGCGCGCCCCGATCGAGCTGAAAAGGGCCGATATTGAGCGCGCCGGGTTCGGCGTCCATCTCTTCGCGCCGCAGGTGCGCCCGCACGCGCGCAATCAGTTCGCGCGGGCTGAACGGCTTCGTCATGTAGTCGTCGCCGCCGATTTCGAGGCCCAGCACGCGGTCCACTTCCTCCGCACGCGCCGTCAGAAACAACACCGGAATGCGGCCCAGGACCGACGATTGCCGGATGCCACGGCAGATCTCGAATCCATCGGCCTCCGGCAGCATGACGTCCAGCAGCACCAGATCGGGCTTGATGTTCTCGAGGGCTTTCACCGTGCCCTTCGTACCGGTGACGATATGCGGCTCGTACCCGTTGCGGCGCAGGTTGTAATCGATAAGCGCGGAAAGCTCCGCATCGTCTTCCACTACTGCGATTCGCTTCGGCATGAGGCGGGGCGCTTAGAGTATTGTAGCGTCCCGGCGGCGCGCCGTGAGCCTTACCGCGAGCACTAGCGCAAATGCCACGCCGATCGCCACTCCGACGATGGTGAACGCGTTGTGTTCAAAGAAGTGCTGCGCGTTCTCGCCCAGTTGGATTCCGATATACGCTTCCCCAAAATACCGGATCACGCGCGCCACCAGAATCACCGCCACAAAGTTGCGCAACGGCGTATGCAGTACTCCCGCCGAGATCACGAACACCTTAAGCGGCAGGGGAATGATCGGAAACATGGCAGGAATGAACACGGTGATCAGCCCGTAGCGGTTGAACCATTCGCGAAAGCGTTGCGGCTTCCCGGGCTCGGGCACGCCTTTCACCCACCGCCGTCCACCGCCGCGCGCCGCCGTAAACAGCGCAATATTTCCAATGAGCGACCCCGCCGTCGCCATGGCGGCCGTGAAATAAGCCCGATCCGGCGTCTTCCACGCCACAAACAGCAGCAGAAAATCCATGGCGCTAGGCAGCGGAACGCCCACCGAATCGAGCAGCGCCAGCAAAAACACGCCGGGCGGTCCGTAGGCAACAAGGGCTGCGGCAATTTTGTGGAGCAACAACTATCCTAACAGTGGGTCAGCCCTGCGGGGCTGCCCTGTCGATGAGACTGACCCCGCTTGTAATCGTTTTTCACGATTTATACGACAAATAATCGATTTTCATAGGAGATAACCTCTCTTCGGAGTGAACATGCCCGAACGGTGGAGTTTCGAGATGATGGCCTCCAATCATCATTGTTCAGGGCCCGTAACCGTTTTTCAGGAACGATCCCTGCCTGAAAGAGCGACGTCCGGAGTATTGTCAAAACGCGCGCGGGGGCAGGAATTCGCTAGTTTGACCGAGCCCGAGGTGGCTGCCGTCGAAACGGCCTACCTGGAAACATTTCAGTCGGTCGATTGAGACGCAATTCTCAGATCACGTCCGGGAATGACTTCCGCAGCTTGTAGAACCACGCATGGCCCAGCACCGCCACCACCGCCGATAGCAGCCACAACTTCCACAACGGCCCGAACTGGGGAGCGTGGCCATCCAGAAAGATCGCCCGATATCCCCGCACCAGGATCATGATCGGATTCTTCGTCATCCAGGGCGCGCGTAAGATCAGCTTGTCTTCGGGGTAGCAGATGGGCGTAATGAAGAACCAAACCGTCAGAAAATAGCTGATGATCTGACCCAAATCGCGAACAAACACGCCGAGAGCTGCCAGGAACCAGCACAACCCGGCGGTGAACAAGACCTGCGGCACAATCAGCGCCGGCAGCCAGAGAATCGTCACCGGCAGCCCGTGCCGGATCGCCCCCAGAAAAATGCAATAGAGAACCACCGCGAAGGCCTCGCTCACCAGTCCCGAGACCACCAGATTCACCGGCAGCGTTTCCACCGCGAATACCAGTTTCTTGACGAAATTCCGGTGTTCCAGCATCACAGCTTGGCGCGCGGCCCACCGACTCGCTGAACGCCAGCCATGGCAGCATCCCGGCCAGAAATTACAGCGCGAAATCCGTGCGGCTGTTACCGGAGTTCAGCACCACGCCGAAGACGAAGAAATACGTGCACATCAGCAACAGCGGGTTGATGACAGTCCAGAAGGAGCCGCCAAAGGAGCCGCGGTAGCGGCCCAAAATGTCGCGCCGCACCATGGTGCGAATCAGGCGGCGGTTTCGCCAAACCGTGAGCGCCGGATAGCTGAACGCGCGGCCCACCGTGGTGGCAGTCACGGTCACGAGTATAACCAGCCGGGATAGCGCTCGCGCACCGCGCCGGTCTTGCGGCCGACGGCGTAGATGCCTTCTCCACGCAAACTTTTTTCCAGGCCGTAGCGATCGAGCAGGTGCAACACCCAGCCATATTCCGGATGCGGCTCCTCACGAAAATCCCCGGTTTCGAGCAGCGTCACTTCGAAGCCGGAGTTCTCCAGCAACTGATGGATCTCGCGCGGCGTATATTCGCGGTTATGCCGCGGCGCGGCTTCGCCCGATGGGTCCGGTTTGATGTACGCATGAAACAGGCCCGGATGAAAGCCCTGCAGGATGGCCGAAATGCCGCGCAGCGACGCGATGTTGGGCGTGGTCAGCACCACATGGCCGCCCGGCTTGAGGATGCGGTTGATCTCGGACATCAGGTGCATCGGGTCTTCGAACAGATGCTCGATCAGTTCACCGCACAGCACCGTATCGAAGCGCGCGTCCTCGTATGGAAACCGGTCTTTCTCGGCGTTGAAAAGATCGACGTCGCATTCGAACAGCTCGCCTTCTGTTGACGTCACCGTGCGCCGGTCCGTTTTGCCCTGTTCACCGAAATAGCAGCCGCGAACCTCGCCGTAACCCAGCTTGGTCCTGAGCGAAGACGTAATTTGCAGATATGCGCCCATCTCGAGCGCGCTTTGTTCGGGCGTGCCTGGCGGCGTGATCTCGAGCGTCTTGAGAAGGCGGGTTTCGTGCGTGTTCAGATAGTCGCGCTCGCCCTGGTTGTGCGCCCAGGTATGCAAATAGGGCTTGAGTTCGTCCGCGTTCACGGCGGGCTCGGGTGGCGCGGAAAACATCGGTTCCGGATCGCGCCATTCTTCACCCTTCGCCACCGCTTCGAGGAACGCCGCGTACTGTTTCGCCACCACTTTCCAACTGCATTCGGACGCAACATATTCCTTGGCGCGCGCGCCCAGGGCGCGGGCCGCATCGGGGCGCGAAACCAGCAGGTTGAGATATTCGAAAATGCAGTCCTCTTCGCCCGCCCCAACGGGAATCTTGACGCAAACGTCGTCGGGAAACTCCTGGAACGAGCCGATCTCCGAGACCATCACCGCCTTGCCCAATCCGAGCGAACGCAGCAACGTGCCGGAACTCTCGCCCACCGTCGGGAAGCGCAGGTTCAGCACGATGTCGCACGCGGCAAGATATCCGGTGAAGTCTTCGATGGGCGCAAAACCGATCACGCGCACATTCGCTTCAAGCCCCATGGAGCGAATCATCGTCTCCACCGGCAATTCGGGATGGGGCTCGCCGACCAGGATCATCTTCGCCGTGGGCGAGACGCGAACCAGGCGGCGGAACGCGCGCAGAGACTCCGCAATACGCTTGTAGGGTTTGAGAAACCCGAAAACGCCGATCAAGGGAATCGTTTCGTCGAGGCCCAGGCGATGCCGGTAAGCCATGCGATCGACCGGTGGAATCCACGCGCCGTGCGGGATCACCGCTATCGGGCCGGCGTATCCGGCCGCGCGGATTTCCTCGCGCATATAACGGCTATGCACGATGATGCCGCGCGCGCTTTCCATCAACCGCCGCGTCATCCGCACGCCTTCATAGTCCGGCCCCACTTCGAGAGCGCGCACGCGCAGTGCATACTCCCGCGCGGCGGGGCCGCCGTTATACTCGCACTCGGCGACGTAGGCGTCCCAATCGTTGCGGCGGATGGTGAGATCCGTCATCAAATGGTGCAGATTCGATTCGTGCATCACCACCACGCCCGGATGCTTTAACGCCGCCTCATAAACGAAATCGTGATGAACGTTGTTGCCCACCTGGTAGACAGCGATATCGGCGTTCGAGTGATCGAACCCGTTCCCCCCGCTCGAAACGATCTCGAGATCGACCAGCGGCTCGAGCGACTCCACCAGCGCTTCGGAATAATCGGCGATGCCGCTGCGGGCAGGCGGCAGCGGCGAAAGAAAGGCTACGCGCATTCGCTCACTGAACCAGGTCGGCCGTCAGCGTTCCCGCGGGCGCGGGGATGCGGATCTCGAGCGGCGTGCGGGCGGCGTCACGCGCATAGAAAACCTCGAAACTGAAATCGGATTTCGTGCCCTTGACGCCGATCACGACATGATCCGTCACCACGGGCTTGCCCTTCACGCTGAGGTTCTGCGCGCCCGCGTAATCCATGTGAGCCGTGTAAGCGCCGCCGAAATAAATGTCCTGCGCGTGTGGCACTCTTCCCTGCCCCAGTTCGCGGCGCGCGTAGTAAACATAGCTCAGCGCGTCGCGCGCACAGGAGGGGATCGTGAAGGTAGTCTCGCCGCCGTCGGACGGCGCGGTCGTGACGCGGTGGCCTTTGCCGTCTTTCTGATCGAACGTCGTCTTTTCGCGCGTCTTCTTGCTTCCGTTCGTCAGATCGCGCGTAAATTGCGTCGAGCAAAGATCGTCGCTGGCTGAAGCGCGCAGCATATCGGCGATTGGGAAACCTGGCACATTGGCGTTGACCGACGCTTGGAATTCCCAGCCGGCCGGAGAGTGCGTCGCATTGAAAGCGGCGTCGCCGAGACTCAGTCCGCCGGTGAAGTTAACCGTGTACTTGAGTCCTTCGTTAGTGAAGGGAAATCCCTGCTGGGCCGAGGCCGCTACTGCAAGGACGCATGGTATCAGGAGCCTAAGAAAATTCATCTTCCAACTATGGGAGCCGACCCGGAACGCACCGCGGCCGCGCGCGGCGTTTCGGCCACTTCGCGGAATACGTCAATGGTACGCTGGGCGCTCTTTTGCCAACTGAAATGCGCGGCGCGCTGCAAGCCGAGCCGCTCCATACGCGCGCGCAACTCGCCATCGAGCAGCAGGTCGGCCATGGCGCGCACGATCTCATCCACATCGTACGGATCGAACAGAAGGGCCGCGCCGTCGACTACTTCCGGCATGGCGGAAGTGTGCGCGCAGACCACCGCTCGCCCGCAAGCCATGGCTTCGAGCGGCGGCAATCCGAACCCTTCGTAAAAAGACGGGAAAGCAAAGACGTCGCAGGCGTTGTAAAGCTGCAACAAGTCGTTATCGGAGACGAATCCGAAAAAGTCGATGCGGTCAGCTACGCCCGATTCGCGAGCCGCTTCACGCACGCGATGCGCGAACCAGGTCTCTTTTCCGGCCAGCACCAGGCGATGCTTCAACTGCGGATAAGCGCGCACCATGCGCGCGAAAGCCTTGATCAACCCGATCTGATTCTTGCGCGGCTGCAGATCGCCTACCGAGAAGACGAAAGGTTCCGAAATCTTCCAGCGCTCGCGTACATGCGCCGTGGCCGATTCGCGCGAAAGCGGACGAAACAGAGACGCCGCGGCGTTCGGCGCCACGACGACTTTATCCTCTTCGATGTCGCCGTACACCTTCAAAATCGAGCGGCGCGAAAACTCGCTGCACGTCAGGATTTTCGCAGCGCGGCGCACCGTGCGGCCCACGGTAATGCGTAACTGGGTCGCGCGGGAGCGCGTAAAATATTCGGGATGTTCGAGAAAGCTGACATCGTGCACGCTGACCACGACCGGCGCCGGACAGGCCACCGGAGCGGTGTATTGCACATGCAGGACGTCGGCGCGATCTTGCCGTACCTTGCGCGCCAAATCCCATCCCAGACGGATATAGGGATTCGCGGCGACACGTCGCACATGAATATTGCGTGGAATCGCCGCGGCCGCCTGTTCGGAGGATACATAAGCCCAAAAATCGCACCCTTCGGGCTGAGTGGCGAAAGCCTCCAGTAAGCTGCGAATGAAGACTTCGTTTCCGGTCAAGCGGCGGCCGATGGCGTGAGCATCAACGGCAATGCGCATCAACTGTCCTAGTATAGCGGACGAATCCGACTCTTCGCTGTGTCAAAATGCCAGACATTCCCAAGCCTTTTCCCATGTAAACTCCCTTTCCAGCAATAGTCTGCCTGCATTGGACAACTTTGTTCTAAGTTCACTGCACGTAAGTAACCGGCTGACTGCCGCGGCGAAGGATTCCGCGCCATCGGCGAGTAACAAATGTTCCCCGTCCTGCACGGGAAATCCCTCAGCGCCGAGCGTCGTCGAGACCACCGGGGTCCCCGCCGACCAGGCCTCGAGAATCTTCAACCGGGTGCCGCTTCCCGCCAGCAACGGCACGATCGCGGCCTCGGCACGCGCCAACTCCAGCACCGCGTCACTGACCTCGCCGGTGACCTCGATGCGCGGATCGCCCTCGGTGAAAGCGCGAACCGCCTCTGGATTTTTCCCGACCAGCCGCCAGACAAGATCGGGATGCAAGTCCCGCAGCCGCGGCCACACCTCGCGGCGGAAAAACCGGACCGCCGTGCGATTGGGGTGATACTCCATGTTTCCTGAGAACACGATCATCCGGCGCCGTGTTTCGCTCGGTAACGGCCGGGATGGAATGGCATTGGGATAAATGCGCACGTTCGCCGATGGCGCGATCGCTTTCGCCGCTGCGGCATCCGCTTCAGATGTGGTAAGGACCTGCGAAAAGCGAGGCAACCAGCGCCGCTCGAAAGCGCGCGAGGCCCGCTCAAAGACGCGATGCGCGGTTGCAACGGCGCGCGATTCCGACTCGGCGCAGCGCGCATGAAGGACTGACTCGATATTGTGCAGATCGAGCGCAACATTCTCGCAGGCTGGCGCAAGCTGTTCGTAATACTGCGCGCACCACGAATGCTCGATCACTCCGACCGCATAGCGGCGCCCCTCGATTGCCGCGGCGATGGGGCCATCGAAGCCGGAGAAGCGATCGACCAGCGGCGGAACGCGGCGGGCGACGCGGGCGCCGTTGCGGAGCGCGCGAGCGGCTAGATTGCGGCGATGCGGCGCAAGTTCGATGACAACGAGCCGGCGTACGAGACCCTGGGGAATGGCTTCGGCGGGAGACGGCGCGCCAGGCTGGCGGAAGACGATCAGATCCACTTCGTAGCGCTGCGCCAGATAGCCGAGCAGGGACGCGGTGCGCAAGGCGCCGCCTCCGCGCAAGGGATAGGGCGTCTCAGGAGCTAGCATCAGGGCGCTGGCGTTACTTTCCAAAGCGCTTGCGAGCCTCCTGGTAGACTTCGTAGGTCTTCTGCGCAGCGCCATCCCATGTAAATTGACGCGCGCGGGCGAGCGAGCGTTCTCGCCATTCTGCCGCCCGCCAGCCGTTGAGAATGACTTCGCGCATGGCTTGCGCCATCTCGCGCGGCGTATCGGCGTAAATCGCGGCATCGCCGGCGGCTTCGGCGACCGCGCGCGACGCGATCACAGGGGCGCCGCACTGCATGGCTTCGAGCGCCGGCAAGCCGAAACCCTCGTAAAGCGAGGGATAGACGAATGCCAACGCGCCGGAGTAGAGCGCGGAGAGACTCTCGTCCGGAACTTCGCCAAGCAGGCGTAAGCCCGGTTCGGATGCGATTGGCGGCGCGTCCGCGCGCCGGCGGCCAACCAAGGCAAGATCGACATCGTGCTCGCGGCGCACCTCGCGCCAGGCTTCGACCAACGCCTCGAGGTTCTTTCGCGGCTCGATCGTTCCGACAAACAAAAAATAAGGACGCCCAGTCGAAGGCGGCGTGTCAACTGGTGCAAACCAGGGCGCCGCGGCCTCAGGAACCGCGACCACGCGATCCGGACGCAGGCGAAAGCGCTCGATAGCCTGTTTGCGCACGGTCTCGCTGGGAGTGATCACCATGGTGGCCACGCCCATTTCGAGCAGGATCGGCGTGCGGCGGCGGACGCGGGCGGCGTCGCTATGCCAGGCCTCGTTCATCCATGGCGAGAGATCGTGCAGCGTGAGTACGCTGGGACGCGCGGGAACGTACGGCACGGAAAAATCGGGGCCATGAATGAGGTCGGCCGCGAGCCGGCTGAGTTCCCGCGCCAAGCCCCAAAGCCACCAGCGGCGTTCCAGGGAATTGCGCGGCGCGCCGCCGCGGCGGAGATTGGGCGGCGCGCCGGCGGGCATCGAAAACGGCTGGTCGCTGGTGAGATAAAACTCATCGGAGGGATAGCGGCGCGCGAGAGCCAGCGAAAGCTCGGAGGCGTAGCGTGCCAATCCGCCGCTCGTCAGAGCCAGGGAAGCGGCCTCGATCGCGACGCGCATGCGGGTTTGGACGTTACTGCGACGCCGTCCGGTTGCCGTAATTCCGCTCGTAGTACGTTCGGTATTCGCCACTGCGCACGCGCGCGACCCATTCGGCATTCGAGCGGTACCATTCGATAGTTTCGGCCAAACCTGTCTCAAATGGAATGACGGGGGCCCAGCCGGTTTCGTGCATCAGCTTCTCGCTCGAAAGCGCATAGCGGCGGTCGTGGCCGGGGCGATCCGTCACATATTCGATGAGGCTTTCCGGCTTGCCCGTAAGCTGCAACACTTTGTGGACGACGTCGAGATTGGGCAGAGAGCGGTTGCCGCCGATGTTGTAAATTTCGCCCTCGCGGCCCTTCTCCAGCACGGCCTTGATGCCGCGGCAATGGTCGTCGACATACAGCCAGTCACGCACCTGCTGGCCATCGCCATACACCGGCAGCGTGCGGTCTTCGAGGGCGTTGGTGATCATCAGCGGGATCAATTTTTCCGGGAATTGATAGGGGCCGTAATTGTTGGATGCCCGCGTAATCAGCACCGGCATCTTGAAAGTAACTACATAAGAATGCGCGAGCAGGTCAGATCCGGCTTTGGACGCGGAATATGGGCTACTGGGGTTGAGCGCAAACTCTTCCGTAGCCTCGAGCGGCGCGCGCAGGCTGCCGTAGACTTCGTCGGTCGAGACGTGAACGAACCGCGGCACGCGGTGGTGGCGCGCGGCCTCCAGCATATTGAATGTGCCGTGAAGATTAGTTTGAATTACCGGCTCGGGCGATAAGATACTGCGATCGACGTGCGATTCGGCGGCGAAGTGCACGATGGCGTCGGGCTTCTCCTCGGCGACTAACCCGCTCACCAGTTCGACATCGCAGATATCTCCATGCACGAAGCGATAGCGAGGCCCTTCCGGAATAGATGCCAGATTTTCCAGGTTGCCCGCGTAAGTGAGCTTATCGAGATTTACTATGCGCCAGTCTGACTGCGCAATAGACATGCGAACAAAGGCGGAGCCGATAAACCCGGCGCCACCCGTCACCAAAATGTTCATTGCTTACTTTCTCTGCGTCTCCCAATCGTAGTTAATGGACGGATCGTTATACGGAATGCGGCCTTCGTCTTGCGGATTATAGAAGCGGTCGGTCATGTACACGAGCATGGCGTCATCGCCGCCGATTACTTTGTATCCGTGCGCGACGCCGGGCGGAATCAGTAATTGCCAGGGCCGTAACGGACCTACATAGAACGTGTTGCGAAGCCCAAACGTGGGTGAATGAACTCGAAGATCGGCCAGCGCAACCTGCAACAAACCTTTGACCGGCATCCAGCAATCGGTTTGATGCAAGTGGAAGTGAAACGCCTTCACGGCGCCGGCGTAGTTCATCGCGGCCGAAACCTGCGTGGTTTCGGGCGGAAACGCGGCCGCCAAGCCTTGGCCGAGGCGCTGCAGCTCCAAGAAGTATCCGCGGTCGTCGGGGTGGACGGCAAGATGCTGCACGAGAACGCCGGCGATCAGATCTTTCGAATCGGGCGAACCGATGACGGCGCCGATGCCTTTCTCGCAATCGGGAAGGGCCAACTCCAGATCTCCGAAACTCGCCAGTATGCGGCGCTCCTGCGCGGGGGTATCGACCGCCATCAAACTCGCAACGCTCCTTCTATATTGGTGACGGCCGGCTGTCCGGAAAGTTGCTGCTTTGCGCGCGACTGCGCCACCAGGTTGGCGGCGCGCAGAAGCGATTCGAAGGTGCCCGCGTCGGTCCACCAGCCTTCGAGGAATGAAAATGTCATGTTGCCTTCGGCGATGTAGGCGTTGTTGACGTCGGTGATTTCGAGCTCGCCGCGGCGGGAAGGCACGAGCGTCTTGATCTTATCGAACACGCTGGCATCATACATGTAAATGCCCGTGACGGCGTAGTTCGACTTCGGGTTCTGCGGCTTCTCTTCGATGCCAGCGATGCGGTCGTTGGCCAACTCGGCGACCCCGAAGCGCTCGGCGTCATGCACTTCCTTGAGGAGGATGTGCGCGCCTTGCGGTTGGCGATGGAAGCGGCTGACGGCTTCGCGGATGCTGCCTTCAATGATGTTGTCGCCGAGGATGACGCAGATCTTCTGCCCGTCGGCGAAATGCTCGGCTAGGGCCAGCGCGTCGGCGATGCCGCCCTCACCTTCCTGGTAGGTGAAGTTAATATGCTTCAGGCCGAAGTGCTTGCCGTTGGCCAGCAGTTCCAGGAATCCGCCGGAATGCCGGCCGCCGGTGACGATCATGATGTCGTTGATTCCGGCGTCCACCAGCGTCTGGATCGGGTAATAGATCATGGGCTGGTCGTAGATGGGGAGCAGGTGCTTGTTGGTGATCTTGGTCAACGGAAACAAGCGGCTGCCCGTACCTCCGGCAAGGATGATGCCTTTCATAAGCAATCATCATAGCAGCGGAAACCGGCCAGCGGTTCAATCGTTAGAACATGTAGCTGACGCCGAACATGGGCGTGAACTGCTGGAAGATGCCGCGCGCGGTTCCGTGGGCGGCGGGCATGAGCTGCAGGCTGGGGAAGGTGGTGATGTAGTCGCGGAAATCGCCGCGGATCACGAAATGGTCGCTGACGCGATACTTCAGCCCGGCCCCGACACTGACGACGAATAGCCATTGGTCGATGGTGCTGAGGGTGGCGATGGCGGGGAAGGGCTGGGGAAAGGGCGGCGGGCCCGCGATGACATAGCCTTTCACGCCGATGCCGGATTCGACGAACGGACGGACCTTGCTTTCGCGCGGCTTGAGGTGGAATAACACGTCATAAGTGATGGTTTGCGACTGACCTTGAATATCCTGGCTTTTGCCGCCGGTGGCGAGGAACGGGTGACCGTCCTGATATTGATAGCGGATCTCGCCGGAGATGTGCTCGTACATGTCGTCACCGATCAATGCGCCCGCGGTGAAGCGGTTGCGGATGCCGGCAGTGGCATCGCCGCCAGGGGCATAGATGGTTCCGTTGTGATACCAGCCATAGCCGATATCTCCGCCTATTTCATAGTGTTGGCCGAAGGCGGCCCCGGCGGCCAAGAGCAAGGTGGCGCAAAAGACGACTCTCACAATCAAAGTAGATACCAATTTACTTGGCCTGTGCAATACAGGTTTCTACGAGGCGGGGTACTGATTAATAAGCTTGCCTACCCGGCGAGGTGCTGATGGATGCAAGCCGCGGCCCTGCGGCCTTCGGCGATGGCCCAAACAATGAGAGATTGGCCACGGCGGACGTCGCCGGCGGCAAAGACTCCGGGGATGGAAGACATGTAATTCTCGCCGGTGGCGATGTTACCGCGGCGGTCGAGGTTGAGGCCGAGTTGTTCGATGGGGCCGCTTTTCACTGGGCCAGTGAAGCCCATGGCAAGTAAGACGAGATCGGCTGGGATAGTGAATTCCGTGCCGGGGATCGGCGCGAAATCGGGCGCGGGGCCGACGCGCACGCCGTGCAGTTCACGCACGCGGCCTTGCTCATCGCCGGCGAAGTGGACGGTGGAGACGCTCCAATCGCGGAGGCCGCCTTCTTCGTGGGAGCTTTCGACGCGAAGCTGCATGGGCCAGAGCGGCCAGGGCGTGGATGCGGCGCGCGTATCGGGGGGCTTGGGAAGCAGCTCGAATTGAGTGACCGAGAGCGCACCGTGGCGGTGGCAGGTACCGAGGCAATCGGCGCCAGTGTCGCCGCCGCCGATGATGACCACGTGCTTGCCTTCGGCCAGGATGGATTCAGACTCGGGGACGGAATCGCCTTCGTTGCGGCGGTTCTGCTGGGGCAAGAAATCCATGGCGAAATGGATGCCGTTGAGGTCGCGGCCGGGGACTGGGAGATTGCGGGGTTGTTCGGCTCCCATCGCCAAGAGTACGGCGTCGTAGTCACGGCGCAAATCGTCGATGGGGTGCGCGCCTTGACCCACGCGCGCGCTGGTAAGGAATTCGACGCCTTCGGCGCGCATCTGGTCGATGCGGCGGTCGATGTGGCGCTTTTCCATTTTGAAGTTGGGGATGCCGTAGCGAAGGAGGCCGCCGATGCGGTCGGACTTTTCGAAGACGGTTACGGAATGGCCGGCGCGCGCGAGTTGCTGGGCGGCGGCGAGACCGGCGGGTCCGGAGCCAACGACGGCGACGCGTTTGCCGGAGCGGGCGAGTGGGGGCTCGGGCAAAATCCAGCCTTCGGCGAAGGCGCGATCAACGATGGCCTGTTCGATGTGCTTGATGGTTACCGGCGGCTCATTGATGCCGAGCACGCAGGAGGCTTCGCAGGGCGCGGGGCACAGGCGGCCGGTGAATTCGGGGAAATTATTGGTGGCGTGCAACTGGCGCGAAGCTTCGCGCCAACGGCCGCGATAGATGAGATCGTTCCAATCGGGAATCAGATTGTTGAGCGGGCAGCCTGTGTGGCAGAAGGGCACCCCGCAATCCATGCAGCGCGCGCCTTGGGTGCGCACGTTTTCTTCGGGGAACGGCTGATAGATTTCGAACCAGTCGCGAATGCGATCGGCGACGGGGCGGCGCGTGGGAGTTTCACGAACGTGTTCGAGGAAGCCGGTGCTCTTACCCATGGGCGACCTCCATGGCTTGCGGCTTGGCGAGCACGCGGCGGTATTCGCGCGGGAAGATTTTGAGGAATTTCGGCAGCATCTGCTCCCAGTTTTCGAGGATCCAACGGGCGCGCGGGCTGCCGGTGGCTTCGGCGTGACGGCCGATCAACGCGTGGAGCATGGAGGAATCTTCGACCGCCGATTCCAGATCGATACTGGCCGCGTTGCAGCGCTTCAAGGCGAAATCGCCCGCCTCATCGAGCACGAAAGCGAGGCCGCCGCTCATGCCGGCGGCGAAATTGCGGCCGCATTTGCCGAGCACGACGACGAGGCCGTTGGTCATATACTCGCAGCCGTGATCGCCGAGGCCTTCGACCACCGCGGTGGCGCCGGAGTTACGAACGGCGAAGCGCTCGCCCGCGCGTCCGTTGAAGAAGGCTTCGCCACTGGTGGCGCCGTAGAGCGCGACGTTGCCGGTAATGATGTTTTCTTCGGGCTGGAAGCTGGAATTGCGCGGCGGAAAGATCACGATGCGGCCGCCGGAAAGGCCTTTGCCCGTGTAATCGTTGGAATCGCCTTCGAGTTCCAGGGTGACGCCCTTGGCGAGAAATGCGCCGAAGCTTTGCCCGGCCGAGCCTGAGAACTGGAAGCGGATGGTGTCATCGGGCAGACCGGCGGAGCCGTAGCGGCGCGCGATTTCACCGGAGAGCATGGCGCCGACGGTGCGATGGATGTTGCGGATGGGCAGTTTGATTTCGATGGGCGTGGCGCTTTCGAGGGCGTCGCGGGCGTGATCGATGAGCTTGTAATCGAGGGCCTGGTCGAGACCGTGATCCTGGCGCTCGACGCAGCGGCGCGCCACGCGGCTGGGCGCGGGCGGGGCGTAGAGGATGGCGGAAAGATCGATTTTACGGGCCTTCCAGTGATCGGTGGCGAGGCGGCTTTCGAGCATATCCACGCGGCCGACCATCTCGTCGAACGAACGGAAGCCAATCTGCGCCATGTAGCGGCGGACTTGTTCGGCGATGAAGAAGAAGAAATTGATGACGTTCTCAGGCGTGCCAGTAAATTTAGCGCGCAGTGTGGGATCTTGCGTCGCGATGCCGACCGGGCAGGTGTTTAGATGGCACTTGCGCATCATGATGCAGCCCAAGGCGACGAGCGGCGCGGTGGAGAAACCGAACTCTTCGGCGCCGAGCAGCGCGGCGATGACGACGTCGCGGCCGGTTTGCAATTTGCCATCGGTCTGGAGCCGCACGCGCCCGCGCAGATCGTTCATGACGAGGACTTGCTGAGCTTCGGCGAGTCCAAGTTCCCAAGGGATGCCGGCATGCTTGAGGGAACTGAGCGGCGAAGCGCCGGTGCCGCCGCTATCGCCGGAGATCAGGATGACGTCGGCGTGCGCCTTGGCCACGCCAGCGGCAACGGTGCCGACGCCGACTTCGGCGACTAGTTTGACGGAGACGCGCGCCCGGGAATTGACGTTTTTCAGGTCGAAGATCAGCTGAGCAAGATCTTCGATGGAATAGATATCGTGGTGCGGCGGCGGCGAGATGAGACCCACGCCGGGGATGGAATGGCGCACGCGCGCGATGACGTCATCGACTTTGTGGCCGGGAAGCTGTCCACCCTCGCCGGGCTTGGCGCCCTGCGCCATTTTGATCTGTAATTCGTCGGCGTTGACGAGATAGTTGGCGGTGACGCCGAAGCGGCCGGAGGCAACCTGCTTGATGGCGGAACGGCGGCCATCGTAATAGCGCGCTTCGTCTTCGCCGCCCTCGCCCGTGTTGGAGCGGCCACCGATGCGGTTCATGGCGAGCGCCAGGGTCTCGTGCGCTTCCTTGGAAATGGAGCCGAACGACATGGCGCCAGTGGCGAAGCGCTTGACGATTTCCTTGGCGGGCTCAACTTCTTCGAGGGGGATGGGATTTTCGGCGGTTTTGATTTCGAGCAGACCGCGCAGCGTGCAGAGCTGCTTGTTTTGCGCGTCGATCAGCGCGGCGTATTCCTCGAAGGTCTCGAAGCTTTCGCGCTGGACGGAGTGCTGCAGCTTGGCGATGGTATCGGGGTTATACAGGTGATATTCGCCGTCGGCGCGGAACTGATAGTTGCCACCGATGGGGAGTTCGGTGTCGGAGTCAGAGATTGGCGTGTAGGCCAAGCGATGTTTCTGAATGGCTTCTTCGGCAAGGATCTCGAGAGTCACGCCGCCGATGCGGGAGACGGTGCCGGTGAAGTAGCGATCGATGAGATCTTTGTGCAGGCCGATGGCTTCGAAGACCTGGGCGCCGCGATAGCTTTGCAGGGTGGAAATGCCCATCTTGGAGAAGGTTTTGAGGAGACCTTTGTAGATGGACTTGGAATAGTTTTCTACGGAATGCGCGCCGGCTGTGCCGCTTTCGACGGTTTCGAGCGCGAGGTAAGGGTTGACGGCGCTGGCGCCGTAGCCGATGAGGAGCGCGTAATGCATCACCTCACGCGGCTCGCCGGATTCGATGATGATGGCGCATTGAGTGCGCGTTTCCTCGCGGACCAAATGGTTGTGAACGGCGGTGAGGGCGAGAAGGCTGGGGATGGGAGCGTAATCCCGATCGACGCCACGATCGGAAAGGATGAGCAGACTGTAGCCGGATTGAATGGCGAGCGAGGCGCGCCGCTCCAGTTGGGTGAGCGCGCGTTCCAGGCCCTTGGCGCCATCCTCGACGGGAAAGAGCGCCGACAGCGTGGTGGCCAGAAAATCGCCTTGCGAGACGCGGCGCAGTTTTTCGAGATCGCGGTTGCTGAGCACCGGATCCTTGAGCTTGAGGGTGTGGCAGTGCTGCGGGGTTTCGGCGAGAATGTTGCGCTCGACGCCGATGTAGCTGCGCAGCGACATCACCAACTCTTCGCGGATGGGATCGATGGGCGGGTTAGTTACCTGGGCGAAAAGCTGCTTAAAGTAATTGAAGAGAGGCTGGGGCTTATCCGATAGACACGCAAGGGGCGTATCGGTTCCCATGGAGCCGACGGGCTCTTCGCCATTCGAGGCCATGGGCCCGAGAATGAGGCGAATGTCTTCATCGGTGTAGCCGAAGGCGCGCTGGCGGGAGAGAAGCGTGGCGGGATCGGCGCCGTGCTCGCGCGGAGGATCGGCAAGGCCTTCGAGCGTGATCTGATTCTCTTTGAGCCAAAGCTGATAGGGATGCCGGCCGTAAAGATTGGCTTTCAGTTCCTTATCGGAAACGATACGCCCTTCGGTCAGATCGGCGAGCAGCATCTTGCCGGGCTGCAGGCGGCCTTTGAGCTTGATGTCTTCCGGCTTGACCGGGAGCACGCCGGTTTCCGAAGCCATGATGAGCAGGTCGTCTTTAGTGACGAGGTAGCGCGCGGGGCGCAGGCCATTGCGGTCGAGCATGGCGCCGATGGTGCGGCCGTCAGTGAACGCGATGGCGGCGGGACCATCCCAGGGCTCCATGAGCGAGGCGTGATATTCGTAGAACGCCCGCTTCTGCGGATTCATGTGCTCGTTCTTGGACCAGGCTTCGGGGATGAGCATGGCCATGGCGTGCGGCAGCGAGCGGCCGGACATGACGAGCAGTTCGAGGGCGTTATCGAGCGCGGCCGAATCGCTGCCGCCGGGCTCAATAATGGGGAAAAGCTTCTTGAGATCCGCGCCGAAGAGAGGCGAGGAGAGCACGGACTGGCGCGCGCGCATCCAGATGACGTTGCCGCGCAGGGTGTTGATCTCGCCGTTGTGAGCGATGTAGCGGTAAGGGTGCGCGAGACGCCACGAAGGGAACGTGTTGGTGGAGAAACGCTGGTGGACGAGGCAAAGCGCGCTGACGACATCGGGCTCGCTCAATTCGGGATAGAAATTGGCGATCTGGGGGGCGAGCAGCAGTCCTTTATAGATGATAGTGCGGGCGGAAAGGCTGGGAATGTAGACGCCTTTGCCGGCGGCCTCGGATTCGACACGCTTGCGAACGATGTAGAGACGGCGTTCGAGATCGTCTTCAGTCATTCCCTTGGCGCGGCCGACGAAAATCTGCTGGATGTAGGGCTGGGAGCCGCGTGCGATTCGCCCGATGGCGCTGCCATCGATGGGCGTGTCGCGCCAGCCGAGCACGGTCAGCGACTCTTCGCGGACGATTTTTTCGATGATGCCTTCGCATTGCTGGCGGGCGGGCGGTTCGACGGGCAGGAACGTCATGCCGACGCCGTATTCGCCGGCAGGGGGCAAGGTAAAGCCGAGCTTGGCGCATTCGCGCGTAAAGTATGCGTGGGGAATCTGGATGAGCACACCGGCGCCATCGCCGGTTTCGGGATCGCAGCCGCAGGCGCCGCGGTGGGCGAGATTAACCAGGACCTGGATGCCCTTAACGATGATGTCGTGCGACTTCTGGCCCTTGATATTGGCTACAAAACCGATGCCGCACGCGTCATGCTCGAAGCGCGGGTCGTAGAGGCCTTGGGGCGCGGGTAGACCACTAATTACAGAGAACTGGCTCATAGAAATTTCCACGTGGGGCGCCGGGTGGTTGCCCGAGCGCACGGCAAATCGGAGGACAGGTCGGCCTTCCTGTTCACATTCTAACAGAGGGATGCAAGCGGTTACGGAGGGGGCGGAAATGACGAGGGCCTGGATTTGACGCGGAGACGCCAAGGCGCTGAGAAACCAAAGCGCTTGGAGATCCGCGTGAGATCCAGACCCACGCTTCGGGACGATAGCTGTTCCGAACTTACGAATGTTTTTCTTTTACGACGTGGCCGCGTCCGTCGCGCGTTTCGTTGCCTTTGAAATGCGAGCTGTCGACGCGCTTGGCCGGTTCGGCTTTCTCGCCGCGCTTGGGCAGTTCGCCCTTGAATCCGTGGCTGGGGTGGAAATGGTTATCCACGTGACCATGGAAGTCGTTGGAGCCATGAAACCAGGGACCGGCGCCGACGAAGATGCCAGCGCTAAACCACTCCGGACCATAGTATCCGGCCGGAGCGCAGTTATAGGGCGCTGCGTCGAAGTACCCGTAGGGGCAGTCGGGGGCAACTCCGATTTCGACGCCGACTTGAGCGTCGGCTTTGGGAGCGGCGGCTGTGAGACCGATTCCGATGGCAGCCGCTACGAATAGGAATGTAAATCCGCGCATTTATTACACCTCGCAGGGAGTAGGAGCAAGCGGATTGCTACTGTCAGGTTCGTCACGGGACGCGTGCCGAGCGCTACTAATTGGCTATTGAGGATGGAGGCGCCGGTTGGGGCCGTGCGTGACGGAGGTAAAGGGCTTCCAGAAGGCGGTCTTCGCGGTCGACGAAGCGGTTCAAGGCATCGAGGTTGAAAACGAACCCGCCGTGCTCGGAGGCAGGGCCGAAATCGGGTGCGGGATCGTAGATTTCGCCTTTGCTATCGGCGAGTTGCGCGAGGAGGATGGCCTCTTTGCGTGCTTGCGAATAGGCTTCCTTGCGCGCGGCCTGGAGAGCTTTGAGCTCGGCGGTGTTTTCCTGGATGGAACGCAGAATCCGGCGCTCGAACTGGGAGAGCGAGGTGAGGAAACGGCCATGCTCGATCCAGACCTGACCTTCGGCGAGCGAGTCATCGACTTCGGCGTGGCCGGTGTCGTGATCGAGCGAGCGGTCATGGATGCCACGGGCGTAGATGGAGTTTTCGACGGAGCGGGCGCGCTTGAGACGCCAACGATCCTCGGCGATGGATTGGGCCAACTCGGTCTCTTCGAAGCCGACAGGAGCAAGGGACTCGCGGTAACCGGCGCAGTGAGCTTCGAAGGCGGCCGTCTCTTCCGGAGTAGCGATGTGGACCTTGCTGTAGAGGTTGTGTTTCACGGCGTTGAAACGGCTGCGGGATTTGCCGGCTTCGGTGCGTGGGCCGGTGGATAGTTGCGCGTTGATGCGATTGGCTTCGAGTTGGCGTTCGGTCATGATGGTTCCGTAAATGGGGCGGGCCTGGATTTGACGCAGAGTCGCAGAGACGCTGAGAAAAATCCAAGCCCTATTTTAAGGATAAGGGGCGTGGGCAAGAGATTCGAGGGCTGGAGAGAGTCAGGTGGTTGAAAGGAAAGGGCGAGATTTTTTTTGAAGTCTTGAACTGGAATTCTGTTCTGTGGCGCGGGCATTTCTGTCTCAGCGAGAGAAGGAGTTTTCATGAGCAGAAGAGTAACGGGATGCAGTTTGAGCTTGCTGCTTGCGGCGTTGGCCGCGATAGCTCCGCCGGCGAAAGCGGCGAAGGAAGACGGGTGCACGGGAGGCGCGTTTTCAATTGTGACGGCGAACGGGGTCATCGTTGGGAATCAAACGACGACCTTGCCCAAGGCCAGTCTGGGCGCGACATTCAGCGTTCAGGGACGATTTGTTAAGTTCGATGTGGTTTCGGCGAACTTTGGCGTTCTGCACTACACGTTCGTTTCGTCGTCGGCAAATCCGACGCCGATTGTCGCGTTCGCGAGCAAAACGCCAGATCTGCAGGGGCTCACCCTGACGGGCGACGTGTCGGTCTCGATTTCGGATGAGTCACTGACCATCCGGCGGGCGGGAACAGGCATTTCGATGCAGATCCAGGCGAATGACTGCTCGACCGGCGGCATCTTTCAAATGGAGCCGGAGCGTGGGGACGGTACCGCGACGGACATAGTCCACACGCTGGGCGCGGATGTCTTCTATTTCAATAATCCGAATTTCGGGCCGCCTCCGCCGCCGCTGCCGCTGTGTCCGGCAGGCGGGCCGTTCACGCCGGCGTGCACGCCAGTGCCGATTACGCCGCGAGTCAATTTCGCGACGGATTTTTCGCGGTCATTCGTGGGGCGGGATAGTCCACAATCGGCGACGAAGATCGCGCAGACGGGCGGGACTTCGACGTGGCGAGTGCGAAAGCGGAGGGCGCATGGGCGGGGTGTTCGGCGAGGATGCGGTGGAAGTGGCGCCGCCAGCTGTGCCGTGCACGTCGCATTGCCAGGCGCAGGATCAGGTTCGGGGTAAGTTTCCGGTGTTGGGATTTCCATTTCCGGTGCCGACGGGGGCTAGGATAACGCCGCGGTAGTTGGGGGAGTTTGGTTGCCCGCTCGCGCATGGCGCGAGCGGCCTCCACTTATCCGAGCAACCCACAGCAAGGGCGGAGGACACCTTGCGGCTATGCGGTTGGGATTGGGAAACTATACCAAATAGTGGCATGACTCCTGATCTTCAATCGGCAACAATTCTAGCTTTTTCTTATGTTTACAGGTAATTGACGGCCACCAGCCGTGGCGACAAACGTGCTCGCCTATCCAAAAGCCAACAGCCGTCTCTAAGGATCGATACCTCTGAAGGCGCCTGCCCTTCAAGGTTAGAGTCACGGATGTTGCTTCCATTTGGGCTCCCTGACAAATTCCTAGTAAGGAGAAACAGATGCAGAATCGCACCTGGTCAAACGCCCGGCGGCGTTTGTGGAGCGGCATCCTGGCCGTGGGAGTGATATTGGCCGTCGCAAAGCCGGCCAACGCAGACGCCTACTCGACATATCTAGTCGATCTCTGGGCAGACAAGTTGAACACGTTTTTCGGCGCCTATACGCCAGATTCTGAGAAGGAGCACATTGCGAACGACTACGAGAAATACACAAGCGAGCAGGCGTCCATAAGCATCCCGTTTATCGGGCAACCCGCCATTTACGCCGTAGCGGGCACTCCGCAATCGCCACAATTTCCCGCCGTCTTTGCTCTGCAAGGACAATTGCTTTCTGTGGACTTCGGCTTCATCGATCCAGCCACCGGTCTGGCGACGACGGGGCCATTGGTTGCGTCCGTGGAGTATGAAGTGAATGTCGATCCCCTTTCGCCGACCGATTACGTCCCCATTGGCACGTCCTTCGATGCGGCATCGGACTTCAGCATCAGTTATCTCTTCAGCACCGACTTCGAACCAACGATTCAGGCGATACCGTTCGATGCCAGCGGCAACCCTATCATCATGCCAGGAGTGGACGGAGAGAATGTCGCGCGGGGAGTCGTGACCGCAGTCGTCACGCCAGAGCCTTCGGCGGTGTGGCTTTTGGCCGTTGTGATTGCAATAACTCTGCCCAAGGCGAGATCACGCAAGGCTCGTTGACGGGCAGGTCAATATGGGCGTTAGCCTCTGCCCGACGGACATTATCAACGCGCCTATCGAAAAGGTTTGGTCGTTTCTATCCGAGCCTGCCAACTATGCCTTATGGTGGGGTGTGCGCACGCGCTCGATTGTTCCTGAAGGCCGTGCGCAGGCTGGACAGAAAATTCACGCCAAGAATGGCGGGCTGGCCGTAAATGTTATTGTCAATAGCGTTGACGAATCCAAACATCAGATTCATCTAACGACCACGCTCCCATTCGGAATCACGGTCTGTAGTCACATCACTTGTACGCCCCTGAAAAATGGAACTTGCCAGGTCTCCTTTGGCTGAGACTTTTCTTTCTCACCTGTATGGTGGGGCTGGCTGCTTGAGCATCTCGCTTCCAAACAATTGCATGACGGCGTCGCGGACGCGTTGGCGCGGTTGAAGCGCGCCGCGGAGAAAATGAAGTAGGCATCCCATCCCGCTGACTTGACCGACCGCGGGATTTGGTTGCTCTTTGGAGCGATTCAACCACATTCACCCCACCGCGCGGAAGGCCTGCTTCGACACATTCCAAGAAGAGCAGCTCTGGCACGATGTCGGCCTTCCTTCCCGGTGAGGCGGTCGGGTAAACTGGATTGCCTGCGACTAACTGGCTTCTACTATGGTTTCGGTCTTCCTGAGTCACTCAAGCAAAGATAAGCCCTTCGTGCGCGAACTGGCGGATTTCCTGGGAAGGGACGGGCAAATTAAAGTTCGGCTGGATGAGCGTGAGATCGCGCCCGGCCAGAACATCGTGGGTTGGATCGAGGACGGGCTCGATTCGGATTTCGTTCTGCTCATTCTTTCGCCGGATTCGGTGGATTCCAATTGGGTGAAGGAGGAGTGGACTGACGCATTCTGGGAACAGACGAATGAACGCAAGACGAAACTGGCGGGAGTGTTGTATCGCGATTGCAAGATCCCACGGTTGCTGCGCAACAAGAAGTATTTCGATCTGCGGACGAACCAGACGCAGGGATTTCGAGAGATTCGGACGTTTCTGTTGGAGGAGAAGCCTGTGCGTCCGGAGCGCGTGAACTATTTGCCGGTGCGGCCTCCGCTGTTCGTCGGGCGCGAGGAGGAACTGGCCAGCTTGCGAGAGCGTTTGAAGGAACCGGGCGCATTGGTGCATGTCGCAGGGATGGCGGGCAAGGGGAAAACAACGCTGGCGCTGGAATTTGCGCATCGCCATCAGGCGGATTTCGAGGCGGTTTATTGGCTGCCTTACCAGAGCTCGAGTCTGGCTGTGATCGCGGGGGATCTGACGCGGCAGCTCGGTTTGAAGCTGGAGGGCGAGCAGTCCTCTGGCCCACGGCCTTGCCTCGAGCGAATACCGTCTCACGTGGCGTGTAGGGCGCTTCGCGGAGGCCTTTGAGATCTGCGAGCGGATGCTCCGGATGGCGCAGGAACAGGAGGACAACTGGCCTCTTCAGGTCTGGCTCGGGAACCAGGCGCTGATCCTGAAGGCTTGGGGGAGGCTGGAAGAGGCGATGGCGCTGCACAAGCAGGAAGAGGCGATCTGCCTGGAGTTGCGCAACAAGGAAGGCCTGGCATATTGCCACTGGAGTTGGGCGCTGTTGGTGCGCGCCCGTGGTAACCGCGAGGAAGAAGGTGCGAAGCTATCGGCCAGTCTCGCTCTCTTCCAGGAACTGGGCATGCCCGGCGAGCGGGACAAGGTGGAAGCGGAACTGGCCAAGACACGCGCTGCGAGGGTGGGGAATCCTGAACCGAATGGACTGGCGATCGGACATGCGGCGGGCGACGGCGAAGAGAACGAAAAGCAAAATGGGCCGCAGATTAACGCAGATGAACACGGATAAAACAAAGACGGGATTGGGCTCCGTGGTCACGGCGGCACCGATAGGGCCGGAGCCCTGTCGTACTTAATCGCAGCGGCGCGGGATTGGGATACGAGTGGTGAAACGCCGCTGACTAAAGCGAGTAATGTCTTACACGGGGACGGATGGTAGTGTTGGTTTCGCACGATCACAACTCCCATGAATATCTCTCCTCCGCCGTTTCCGCCGCTGCCGAGTCCTATGCGTCCGATTCAGTTGCCTGCGGACCAATATCTGCATCTGGGCGCTCCTACCGAGTGGTGGTGGCACACGGGAACGTTGACGTCGGGCGACCGGGTATTCGGCTTCGAAATCAATGCGGCCGGGTTTGGCGAAGTGTTGTTTTCGCAGATCATGCTGACCGACGTGAAGAATCAGGCGCATTACGCGCAGAACGCTAACTATCCTTACAATCCGCAGTGGGCGCAAAGCGACGTGACGCAGCCGTGGTCGGTGAACCTGTCTTCACCGGCGGCCAAGCCTTATGTCTCGATGAGCGCGCCGCAGAGCAATCCGACGCAGCAAATGAGCCTGAAAGCGCTGCTGGTGATGGACGCGACCAAGAATACGGTGGCGACCTTCGACCTGACGCTTTCGCAACAGGGGCCGCCGATGCTGATATGGGGCACGGGCATCAAGCCGAGCGCGCCGGGCGGGTTGCAAACCAACAACTTTTACTATTCGCTGACACGGCTGCAGGCGACGGGGTCGGTGACGATTGACGGAACCGTCTATCCGGTCACCGGAGTCACATGGATGGACCACGAGTATGGCTATTTCGGGTCGGCGGCGAGCCCGGTGTTGTGGGTGTTGCAGGATATGCAGCTCGACAACGGCGTGACCATTTCGAATTACACGACCGTGGGAAACGGCCAACCGGCTCTGCTGATGAACCAGCCCTCACCCAGCATGGCGACGGTGCAGTTCGCGGACGGGACCACTTACTTCGTCAACACATTCCTCACGCCGCGCGGGCGGACCTGGGTGAGCCCGGTCTCGAAGAAGACGTATTACATGGAATTTCAGGTGGATATACCATCGTTCGACGCATCGATTACGGTGACAAGCCTGGTGGACAGCCCAGGAGTTTGTGTCTTCGATTGGGCCGATTGTGCTGAATGAGATTTATGAGGGCGTGGCCGGCGCGTCGGGAACGTTCATGGGCGACGCGGTGACGGGGACGGCGTGGAACGAACAGACGCCGGCTTAGGCGGAGGGACCCGCTAAAGCGGGTCCGCGGGCTGAAGGCCCGCCCCACTAGGGGACGCGCAGAGCGCACATCGGATCGCTGCGCGTGGCGCGTCGCGCTGGAATGTAACAGGCTAGCGAGGCTACGGCCAGGGCGACAGCGGCGACGGCGACGAACGTGACTGGATCGGTAGCGCCGACTTCGAACAGCAGACTACTCACAACCTTCGAGAGCAGCAGCGCGCAGCCCGCACCGAGAACCACGCCGGCGGCGGCGAGCTTGATGCCATCGACTAGCACGGAGCGCTGGACATCCCAGGCGTTGGCGCCGAGGGCCATGCGGAGTCCAAATTCGTGGGTGCGCTGGCCGACGGAATACGCGATTACTCCATAGATACCGATGGCGGCGAGCGCCAAGGCGAGACACGCGAAGAGGCCGACCAGCGCGAACGAGAAGCGCGGGGTGGCGAGCGACGACGCCGCGATTTGATCCATGGTGCGGACGCCGGCGATGGCGAGCGTGCCATCGAGCGAGTGCACCTGGCGCTCCACTGCATCGAGGAGCGCCGCTGAATCGGCATTGGCGCGGACGGCGATGGACATGTCGGTAGAGACCTGTACCTGCGATTCCGGCCACCAGAAGGCGGGCTCGGGCGCGGGAGAGTTGGGCGCGTCCTTGACGTCGCCGACTACGCCGACGACGGCAATCCACCGCGGCGGGACGCTGAAACTGACGCGCTTGCCGATGGCGGATTCGTGCGGCCAGACCTTTTTCGCCATGCTCTGGTTGATTATGAGGACCTGGGGTGAGGCGACGGTGTCGCGCTCATCGATGAAGCGTCCTGCGATGAGCGGGATGCCCATGGCGCGGAAATAATCGGCCGTGGCGCCGTGATAGCGGGCGTGGGGAGAGTCTTCATCCTTCGTGCTGCGTCCTTCGATGAGGAAACCAGTGTTCTCGTCGTAGCCGGTCCATGGGACGTCGGTGGCGGCGCCGGCGGCTTGCACTCCGGGGATGGCGGCGAGATTGGCGACGAGTTGGTTGTAGAAGCGGGCGATATCGGGGCCGTCTTTGTAATGAACGGCGGGAATGGCGATGGATGCGGTGAGGACGTGCTCGGCGTGGAAGCCGGGGTCTGAGCGCATGATGTTGACGAAGCTGCGGAGCAGGAGACCGGCGCCGATCAATAAGGCCGAGGCGAGGGCGATTTCGGAAACGACGAGGATGGAGCGCAGACGCAAGTGGCGGCGTCCGCCGGTAGAGCCGCGCGAGCCTTCGCGGAGGGCTTCGTTGGGGCTGGTGCGCGAGGCTTGGAGCGCGGGGGCGAAGCCGAAGAGCAGGCCAGCGGCGAGGGCGATGGCGAGCGTGAAGGCGAAGACCGTGGCATCGAGGTGGATGCCTTGGGCGCGCGGAAAATCGGCGGGCAGCAGCGCGATCAGGAGCTTGACGCCGGCGACGGCGACAAGCGATCCGCCGATGGCGCCGGCCAGGGCGATGAGCAAACTTTCGGTGAGCAACTGGCGCAACAGACGTCCGCGGGCGGCGCCGATAGCGGCGCGAATGGCGATTTCGTGCTGGCGCGCCGTGGAACGGGCGAGCAGAAGATTGGCGGCGTTGACGCAGGCGATGAGCAATACGGCGGCGACGGCTCCGAGCAGGATAAGCAGCAGCGTTTGCGACTTACCGACAATTTCGTTGTAGAGCGGAACGATGTAGGAGTGCCAGCCGACGTACGCGGGATGCTCGCGGAGGATCTGCGCATGGACGAGCTGCATCTCATTCGAAGCTTGCTGCGGCGTGACGCCCGGTTTGAGGCGGGCGATGATATCGAGGAAATGGGATCCGCGGCTATCGGGATTGCCGAGGAACAAGAGCGGCATCCAGGCGTCTACGCTTTCGCCGTAGGGGAGAGTGTGATAGTCGCTGCCAGGATGCTGGACTCCGGGCGGCATGATTCCGGCGACGGCGTAGGGCACGCCATCGAGCAGGATGCCCTTTCCCAGGATGGCGCGATTGGCGGAGAAGCGGCGGCGCCACAGACGGTCGCTGAGGATGACCGATTGGGGGCTGGCGTTCAATTCGTCGGCGGGCGTGAACTCGCGCCCGAAAGCGGGCTTGAGACCGAGCACGGCGAAGTATCCGGCGCTCACGCGAATGGCGGCGATGCGCTCGGGTTCGCCATCGCCGGAGAGCTGCACATCGCGATGGACGTAAGCCGCCATGCCCTCGAAGGAACGGGTGCGGGCGCGGTAATCGCGAAAGTCCCAAGGGTTGAGGCGGAACTTGGGAAAGTTGGCGCTGGCGTAGAAGATGCGGACCAGGCGATCGGGCTGCGGGTAGGGCAGCGGCTTGATGAGGACGCCGTTGATGACGCTGAAGATGGCGCTGTTGGCGCCGATGGCGAGGGTGAGCGTGAGGACGATGACGGCGGTGAAGCCGGGGTTGCGGGCCATGGCGCGGAGGGCATAGCGAACGTCCTGCGCGAGGTTTTCGAAGTGGTTGGCGTGGCGCATCTGGCGGCATTCCTCCTGGACAAATGTGAGGCCGTCGAGGCTGCGTAGGGCGGCGAGGCGCGCGTCCTCTGGCGGCATTCCGTGGGTCAGGTTTTCGTGAATCTGGCGGTCGAGGTGATAGTGGAGCTCTTTGTCGAGCTCGCGCTCGACGGCGCGGCGGCGCGTGAGGGCGCGGAATCGGACGCGGAGTATGTTCCACCAACGCAACATCGTCATATTCGCGTTCCGCTTAGTCATGTTCGCGTTCCGCTCATTCACGTTCGCATTCCTCCTAGGCCGAGCGGATGACCTCGCCGACGGCATTCGAAAGACGCTCCCATTGGGCCAATTCCTTTTGCAACTGGGCGCGGCCGGGGCGCGTGAGCGAATAGAAGCGGGCTTCGCGGCCGGTCTCGCTGGCGCGCCATTCGGCGCGGATCCAACCGTGCTGCTCGAGGCGGTGCAGGGCCGGATAGAGCGCGCCCTGCGTGACCTGGAGGACGTCGCCGCTCGATTGCTGGATGCGCTTGGCGATGGCCCATCCGTGCTTGGGCTCGAGGGAAATGGTCCGCAGGATCAGGAGATCGAGCGTGCCTTGGATGAGATCGGAGGAGCGGCTCATGATACCTAAGTAATCTACAATGCTTGGACGGCGGGCGGGAAGGGATGGTTAGGAGAGAATTTTTCGGGGGGTCAGTTCTCGATGGGAGTTTTTTCGGCGTGATCGACGACGATGGTTTCTATCGTGATCTTGGAGGCTTCCAGTTTTAGGCCGAGTTGTTGCTGGAGCGCCATGAAAATATCGGGCGGTGCGTCGCTGTCGGGGGTGACCGACGAATCGGCCGTCCAACTCAGGGTGAAGTCGTATGTGCCCTGCAGTCCGGTCGCATCGGTCACGGGCCTGTCCAGTTGGTTCTGCAATTGGCGAGCGAGGGTTCCCAAATCGATCTTTCGCTGCTGCATGCGAGTGTGGCCGTTTCTGGTAATGATCCAGGAACCTGGAGGCGCGGGAACGGGAAAGCCGTCCTTATCCGTTGACGGTTTGGACTTCTCGTTGGCGGCGGAAGTGGCGGGGGCGTCGACCGACACTTTGAACTTCGGGCCGCTTTTGGCGACCGTGAGAGCATAGGCGGAGACGACCTTGGGTTCGCGATGAGTTGCCAATTTGAACCGTTCGGTCAAGAGGTTCTGCAGCATGAGCCGTACTTGCGACGGCGAAGTTCCGGCCGGAATTTTTGCAGCGATTTCGAAGCCTTCGGAGTCGAGCCACGCGGGCGCCGATAAGACGGAACTATCGCAGGCGTGAATCTGGCCGAAGTAGGCGAACCGCACGAGCGCGGCCAGACTGATGTTGTGGAATGCGAGGCGGCCGGGATCCGCCGTGCCGGGACCGCCTTCCATGCGATAGCCGCAGCGGGTCGAGATGAGGACCGCCGGCTTGATGGATGCCACATCAAACGTTGAGGGCGCTTCGGTGGGGGATTGGGGCTGGCCGAATATCGCGCCACAAAGGAATGCGGCGATGACAAATTTCCACATACGAAGACTTTACTACGAACATATTCGTAAATGCAACAGGGCGATGAATTAGAGGGCCGGCGCAAGATCCGCACCGGCCAAGAGGATCAGAACATGAACTTCATGGCGAGTTGCATGTCGCGCGGCGAATTGATGATGCTCGAGATGACGCCGGCCGTGCCGTAGCCGACGGAGCCATTCGAGAACGAAGGCGAGATGGTCGTGCCGGGGACGTTGAGGATCATGTGATTGAACACGTTGAACGCTTCAGCGCGGAATTGCAGGCGCTTGGTCTCGCTGAGGATGATGTCCTTGGTGAGAGCCACATCGACGTTGATCGTGCGCATGGAGCGTAAGTTGCCGATGGGGGCGTTGCCGAAGCCATAACCCGGGCCTACGGCGGGCGAAGACGGACTTACGAAACACGCCGGGTTGTACCATTGCGATGGACTTTGGTTGGCGGTGAGATTACAACCCGCGAGTAAGCTTGGCCGGCTATATCCGGTGATGGAGCCACCGGCGTTGGATAAGTTCGCGGGATCGGTGCTTGTTGGCGCGAGACCGGCGATGCTTACCGGGACGCAGTTGGTGGTGGTGGTGAGAGTGCAGACGTTGCTCGCGCCACCCCAGGTGGGGTTGAAGGCGTTGCCGGAACGCGCGAGGAACGAGTAGTTGGTGTCCCAGTTGCCGAGGATCTTGGAGACGACGCCGTGCGAGAGCCAACGCTTGCCGTGACCGAAGGGTAACTGGTAAACGGCGCTCCAGTTGAAGACCTTGGGCGTATCGTAGGCGCAAACTCCCTTGGAGAGTCGCGCGTTGAAGAAGTATTCGTACGGGGCGCCTTCGCTGCCGTTCTCGGCGTTGAAATCGCCATTGGAATCGGCGAGACACTTCTCCCATGTAAATGCGACGAGAGTTTGTAATCCGTGTGAGAAGCGCTTCTGGAATTGGGCTTCGAGGGCGTTGAAGGTGGAGAAGCCGGTGGATTCGGAGTAATTCCAGCCTTGCGCGGCGAAGGGCATGTATTGCTTCTGGTTGATCTGCGCGGGGGTGAGCGGCGTGCTGGGGCAAGTGAAGCCTTCGCTGGGGTTGTTCTGGCAGAAGGGGCCGCCCTGCGGATAGTTGGCCTTGCAACACCAATCCAAACGCTGCGTGTGGCTGCCTACGTAGGCGATGGACGCCATGCTGGTGGCCGACAATTGGCGCTCGATCTGGACATTCCACTGCTGCGAGCGCGGATCGGTGTAGCCGGGGTCGTTGGTGTAACCGCCGAAGGTGGAGCCCCAGGGAGTGGGCGCGACCACGATGGGGTTGCTTCCGGCAAGACCAGTGATGGACGAGATGCCGTAGCCTCCATATGGACCGCATGTGCCAGCGCTGGCGCAGATGGGCGCGATGGTGGGGGTGGCGGCCGTGCCCATGGGTGCGGTATTGAGCGTATCGGAGACGCCGCGGGTCCAGGGCCAGATGGAACCTTGCAGCGTGTTTTCGGCGTACTGGCTGCGATAGCTGATGGTGTCGTAGAAGATGCCGTAGCCGACGCGCAGCACGGTGTTGTGCATGAACTGATAAGCGATGCCGACGCGCGGGCCGATGTTGTCCTTGATGGACTTCAACGCAGGCTGGCTGTTGGAGAAGCTTATGTTATTGAGCGTGTTGTAAGTGACGCCGCCGACAGTAACCTGGAACGCCGGGTTAGAACTAGTAAGTCCGCCGGGAACGCAGGGCGGCGCCTGCGGCGAAGCGCAACCGGTGGAGTAAGCGGCGGTCTGGCTCGACCCGATAATGAACTGGCCGGCGGGCAGGTTGAGCGCGTTGACGGTTTCACCGTTGGCGTTGATCAGGTGGACGGCGGGGTCGTAATCGTAGCGCAGGCCGACATCGATAGTTAGATTGGGCAGCGGACGCCACTCATCCTGGAGGAAGAATCCGATGGGCGTCATGCGCACGTGGACTTCTTCATATTGCGGCACGTTGACGGTGAGGGCCGACGGCAGGCCCAGCAGCATTGAAGCCAGAGCATTGCCCTGATTGCTGCCGCAAGCGAAGAGGCCGGAGCCGTTGGTGGGGCAAGTTTGCGTGGCGCTGGAGCTGAACTGTTCGTATTGGTTGGTTTCGAGGCGGTTTTCGTAGAGATATTCGCCGCCAAAGCGAACGTTATGCTTGCCGTGCGTCCAGGTCATAGTGGCGTTGAAGTCATGCTCAGGATTGGCGCGGTGTTCGGGACCCACGTTGCCGATGACGCTGGGATAAGACGACGGCGTGAGATAGAAGCCGGAGGTGGCGCTGAGATTAGAGAAGCCGGCGGTTGTCTCCGGAGTCAGGCCGGCGGGATTGGTCTGATTGACGACCACAGGGCGCGCGTTGATACCGCCGCGCGCTTCGAGCACCAGGTTGGGGGCGAAGATGTGGTCCCACGCGCCGCCGATATTCCAGGTGTGATAGGGGCTGGGCGCGACCGACGTGGTGCCGGCGACGATGCCGGTGGTGGTGTCCCAAAGCATGTAGGCGCGAGCGAAGACGGTGTTCTTCTCGTTGATGTGGTGATCGATGCGGATGTCGTAATTGTTGGCGGCATCCGTTTTGCTACGCGCGTCGAGGCAATTGTCGACGGCGAAGCTGTAATTAGGCGAGAAGGCGCAATTCTTCAACTGCGGCGCCGTGTAAGCGCCGATCACCGACGCGACTTTTGCGTCGATCAGGCCGGTGGGGATTTTGTTGCACGGCGTGCCGCCGGAGAGCTGCAACCCGTATCCGGCCTGGCCAAATGCCGAACCCGGATTCTGCAGGCCCATGGGATTGCCGCCGGCGTCGCAAGTGAAAGGCACGGCCGAATTGGCGCCGGACTCGGCGAAGGGATTGTAGATAGTGGAGGGAGTTACTCCGGTCTTGGCGGAATTCACGGCGCCGACTAATTCCGGACTTACCGTGCCGCTGAAATCGCCGGCAAGCTCCTGCGGCGTGGGAACGATGGCGAACGAATTTTGCGGCTGCGAGAAACGCCAGCCTTCGTAGGCGAAGTAGAAGAACGTCTTGTTGCGGATGATGGGGCCGCCTACGGTGCCCCCGAATTCATGTTGCGAGTAACCGAGGGGCGCGACGGGCGTGCCGGAAAGAATGGCGGATGCCGCAGCAGAGTTCAACTGGCCTCCGGTTACCTGACTCTGCAGCTTGTTGGCCTGATCGGGGCAACTGGCGGGCGTGCAGAAGCCGGTGAAGGGGTTGCGCGCGTCGAATATCTGGCTGCGCGCGAATTCCCAGGCCGAACCGTGGAGTTTGTTGGTGCCGGACTTCGTGACGATATTGACGGCGGCGCCGAGCACGTTTCCATATTGGGCGTCGTTGTTGTGCGACTGCACCTTGAATTCCTGGATGGTATCGACGATGGGCGGGATGGCCCAGCCGCCGCCGCGGTTATCGGTATCGATGATGCCATCCATATACCAGGCGTTGGAGCGGTTGCCCGCGCCGTTGACGGACGGCCGGTAGACGATGGCGTTGGGAATGGCGATGTTGCCGCCATCGGCGCTGCCGATGCCGTTGCCGCCCTGCGCGGTGTTGACGGGGTTGACGCCGGGCTGAAGGATGAGTAACTCAGTAAAATTGCGGCCGTTGAGCGGCAGTTCGTGCACAGCCTGCTCGTCGATGGTGGTGCCCAATTCGGTGCTGGAGCGCTGGATCATCACGCCCACGGCATCGGCGCTAACTGTGACCGTTTCGGTAGAGGCGCCCACTTGCAGCGGAATTTGCTGCGTCAGGGTCTGGTTGACGTCCAGCTTGAAGACCGGGAGCGCCACCTTTTTGAATCCGTTTTTTTCGACGGTGAGGACATAGTTACCGGGCAGCAGATTGATGATGGTGAAAGCGCCGTTCGCGCCTGTTATCTTTTCGCTCGCGACGTTGGTTTCCTGATTGACGACTCTTACCCTGGCATCGGGAACGGCAGCGCCGCTGGGATCGACTACGGTTCCGTTTACTTCGGCGGTGGGGGTTTGCGCAAATAGCGGCGCGGTGAGGGCCAGACACAACAGGGAGAGCAGACGTGACGAGAGCGGTTTGTTCGACATGGAAAAACGCACACCAACCTCCAGACCCAATCTTTAGCGCTAATCTTTAGCGATAACGGAATAATAGGGAATCTGTCACGCGTTGTCAATAGACAATGCGGTTGGTTATGTGGCCCGCCCTTGGCGGATCGAAACAAATCTCAAACGCGGCCCACCAGTTGAGCATGACTGTGGACATGCAAGTAGACATTCTACAGAATATATAGTAGACTCCCTACATAATGAGCGACAGACCACCAGCGCGCGTCGAACTCCTGCAGGGCACTCTCGATGTTCTAATCCTCCGCACTTTGCTGGGCGAGCCGAAACACGGCCACGCTATCGCGAAACAGATTCAGCGTACCTCCGAAGAAGTGTTGCAGGTTGAGACTGGTTCCTTATACCCTGCCCTGCACCGGCTGGAGGCGAAAGGCTTGGTCGCGGCCTCGTGGGAGCTGTCGGAAAAAGGTAAACGCGCCCGGTACTATCGCCTTACGCCGCGCGGGCGCAGACAACTCGTCACCGAGCAATCGAAGTGGGAAGCGTTCTCGCGGGCCATGGGATTGGTCTTGAGTCCGGTGGACCAGGAGGGCCAATGATCCCGTTCTTTCGCAAGCTGGGCTGGCTGGCGCAACGGCGGAGCAAGGAGGAACAACTCGCGGCTGAACTCCAGTTCCACTTAGAGGAGGAGACCGAGAAGCGCCAAGCCTCCGGCTTTTCCGCGCGGGAAGCGCGCGGGGCGGCGCGGCGGGAACTGGGAAATCTGGGCTTGGTGCAGGAAGGCACTCGCGCGACGTGGAGCTGGACGCTGCTGGAACAACCCGTCCAGGACCTGCGGTATGGGGTGCGAACCATCCTGCGCAATCCGGGCTTCACGGCATTGGCGTCCCTGTCGTTGGCGCTGGGGATTGGCGCGAACACTGCGATTTACAGTCTCATGGATGCATTGCTGATGCGATCGCTGCCTGTAACAGACCCGGCATCGCTCGTGCTACTGAAGTGGCACATCGCGGCGAAGAAAGACACGGACGACACCGTAGTGCATCACGCCAGCGGCTACTTCAATGACGATCCGAAGCTCGGAAAGATATCGCCGATCTTCCCATTTCCCGCCTTTGAGGCGCTGCGAAAATCGAGCGGCGCGCTATCCGTAGTGTTCGCGTACCGCCCGGCCGGAAGGCTGAATGCCGTGGTGGGTCAGCAGGCCGAGATCACGGGCGGCGAGTATGTTTCCGGGGAATATTTTCAGGGACTCGGGGTCGTCCCCGCGGCAGGCCGCCTGATTGCAGGCGACGACGATCGGGCAGGGTCAACGCCGGTCGTGGCGCTGAGTTACCGATTCGCGCAGGCGCGTTTCGGCGATGCCGCCAACGCCGTTGGTCAGAAGGTGCTGATCGATAACATCCCATTCACCACCATCGGCGTAATTCCACCGCGGTTCTTCGGAGTGGATCCGTCGAGGGCGCCGGACCTGTATGTCCCGTTTCATGCCGATCTCCTGCTCGAGCCGCAACGAAATCCGGGAACGGACGACCGCTACCAGGACGAACACTATTATTGGACGGAGATGATGGGGCGCTTGCAGCCGGGAGTGAAGCTGACGCAAGCACAGGCCAGGCTCGCGCCGGTTTTCGATGCCTGGGTTGCCGCCACGGCCACAACCGACCTGGAACGTAAGAACCTTCCACGCTTCCTTTTGCAGGATGGCGCCGCTGGCGTGGACAAGCTACGGCGATCTTATTCCCAACCACTCGGTCTCCTGCTGGCCATGGTGGGTCTGATCCTGGCCATCGCGTGCGCCAATATTGCGAATCTGCTGCTCGCACGCTCCGCGACAAGGCGGCGGGAAATGGCGGTACGGCTCAGCATCGGGGCAGGACGGTGGAGAGTGATCCGGCAATTGCTGACTGAGAGCGTCTTACTCGCCCTGCTCGGAGGCGGCGTGGGGATTCTGGTAGCGGTTTGGGGCATCCGCTTTCTCACTAATTTGCTTTCCACCGGAAGCGATCCTCTCACGACGCAGCCGGAGCTGAACCTCGGTGTGCTGGCGGCCGCTCTATTGCTGACCGCGGTAACGGGGCTGCTGTTTGGGCTCGCTCCCGCAGTTCAGGCAGCACGCGTGGATCCGATGCCGGCGCTCAAGGAGAGCCGGAGCGGTAGCCCGCGGCCGGGCGGCCGGTTGCGATTTGGATTGGGCCGGATGCTTGTGGTCTTTCAGTTGGCTATGTGCCTGTTGCTACTGGTGGGTGCGGGCCTGTTTCTGCGGACCCTCGCCAATCTGCATTCGCTAGATGCGGGTTTCGATCGTGAAGAGGTTTTGCTGTTCAAGGTGAATGCGCGCCAGGCCGGCCATCGCGATCCGGAGATTCTCTCGTTTTACAACGACCTCGAAAAGCGTCTGGCTGCGACCCCCGGCGTGCGCGGTGCGGCAATGGCGAATTCGCCGCTGATCGGCGCGGGCGCCTGGGGATGGCCGGTTGTGCCCTTGGGTCAACCTCGGCCGGACCGGGCGCCCAGCGGTCATGGCTCGGGCTTCTCCCGATTGGCTACTCACGTTCTAGGCGTCTCTCCGGGATTCTTTTCCACTATGCGCATTCCGATGCTGGCGGGCCGGGAATTCAGCGAGCGCGACCGCAACGGGACGCCGAACGTGGCGATCGTCAACGAGGCTTGGGCAAAGGTGAATCTCGACGGCGCAAACCCCGTCGGACAGAGAGCGATCGACTTCGGATTGCGCGTGAACCAACAGGAGCCCCGGCAGGTGGAAATCGTCGGGCTGGCGAAAAACGCGAAGTATGACGACCTGACTGGCGATTTTCCCGCTATCGTTTACCTTCCCGTGGAGCAGAACGCCGGTTTGCCGATCGACGAAATGACATTTTTTCTGCGCACCCGGGGCGATCCCTTGGGATACGCGGGCGCGGTTCGCGAGATCGTACGCCAGGCGGATCCACGAATTCCCGTGGCAGGTTTGAACACGCAAACGGCGCAGATTGAAAACGAGATGGTTACCGAGAGGCTGTTCGCGCGTCTATGCGCAGCGTTCGCGCTGCTTTCGCTGGCGATTGCCTGCGTCGGCTTGTACGCAACTACGTCATACGCAGTGGCGCGGCGCACGAGCGAGATCGGGATTCGCATGGCGCTCGGAGCGCGACGTGAAACGGTTATCTGGATGGTGCTGCGAGAGGTCCTGATGACGGCGACTATGGGGCTGGCGATCGGTTTACCTGCGGCGCTGGGCGTGTCGAAATTGATCGAGTCCCTGCTTTTCGGAGTCAAACCTGGCGATCCGTGGGCCTTGGCGGCCGCAATTGCTACACTGCTCACCGCTGCATTTGCAGCCGCGTTTATACCCGCACGAAAAGCGTCTAACACAGACCCCATCGCCGCGCTTCGCCATGAGTGACCCGGTATGCGGCTGAGTACGTCTGAGCGCTGCGGGCATACAGCCTTTTACAATGCAGATCCCTAGTTAGGAAAGAACGGCCGCGAGGCCGCGATATTCTCTTTCTCGGTGTACTCTATCAGCGATTCCCCCGTCATAATGCGGTTGCGGCGGTCGATTTCGCTCCGGAAATCCTGGTCCAGATAGAGGTCGGACCGTGTGGGCGAACGGGTCAGGCTCGCACGTGGGCCGAGATACAGCAGAGCGTCGGCCGTCAGACCGGCGAAGTTGGTGTTGTAGGCCTCCCAGGATTTGCGCTGCTCTTCGTTGGCCTTGGGCGGCAGGTCGACGATGCTACAGCCAGGAAGCAGCAGCCGCTTTTTCAGAGCACCCGTGACCTGCGCCAGCGCAGGCTGCCGCCAGGCGCGTGCGTCGCGCTCGAACCGCGCAGTGCATGGTTTTTCCAGGTAGCCGACATAAGGTACGACCACGAACCAGGCGCCGGGCTGCTTCGCGTCGATTTGGGCGCGCAAATTGAAATATTTGCTGGCGCCAAAGAGTCCCATGTGGGCGGCGCCATAGATCACCAGCGCTTTCTTGCCCTTCGACAGGATTTCGCGAGCGATTAGGTCCGCTGGATGGTTATCGCGCTCCTTCATTAGAGGCTCCCAGTCATCCTTGGTCCTGATTTGCGACCAATCGATCGGAGGTTCGCCCAACCACACCTTGATGCGCTGCTCCGGAGGCAGCGTCAGGTTCACGGCGCGGAGGGCAGAATAGACATTGATGGAGCCGATATACGTTACGGTGGGAATCCACCCGACTTGGTCGCTCCACACTCTACGCAGTTCGGCGTAAGGCACCGGATCGCCATTGACATAGCTGTCCACAACGGCCTGCTGGCTGGCGCTGCCGGTTTCGAGCACAATGTTGCCCACATCCCTGGCGAACCGTGGATCGCGGATCAGGGCGGCATAGAAATCTATCTCCTGGGCGAGGCCGTGCCATTCGCCTATGCCCACGAGCGGATGGGTCGCGAAGGCGGCGAAGACGCCGTCAGCGGCGGGAACGGTGGCTGGCGTTTTCTGTGCCCATGCTTGCGGGGCGAGCGCGAGCGAAAGGAAAAACTTCAGAAGCCTGATCCGCATGTCCCCTTTCATTTCGTGCATTCTAGCATTCACGGCGGCCGGACCGCTGTACAAGGAAGACTAGCCCGCGACATCTTCTGACGATCCCTTTTTTAGACAGACACTGTGACTCGCATGAACGTCGCCGGAATGAGAGTCCCACCGTTCGCGCTCTTGTTCTGCGAATTCGCCAGGTCCACAAGCCGGCTGTGAAGCTCGTCCGCCTTCCCGTTCTGTCGAGCGGCATCCACCGCGTTCATTGTCGGGCCGTAGAATGCTTCGAACAGGTCGATGAAGCGCTCGGGGCCTATGTCGGGCGATGAAAAGTAAAAGGTGTCCTTGACCATCGAGACCTTCTCGACGGGCACGCCTGCCGTGCCGAAGCGCTCGACGATCTGACTCTCGACTCCCCACATCATGGGACTGATGAAGCCTTCCGGCGGCGGAGGCGTGAACGCCGAACTGATCTTCAGCAACTGCGAAACGAACGTCGGATCGTTGGGAATCCAGTTGCCCATCACAATGCGGCCGCCGGGCTTCGTAACCCGGACCATTTCCCTGGCGACATCGAAGGGCTTTGGCGCAAACATAGCGCCGAACACGGAGAGCACGAGATCGAACGAATGGTCATCCACTCCCGCCAGGTTGCACGCATCGCCTTCTTGAAACTTCAGCCGGGTGAGACCCGCCTGCGCCGCGCGTCTGTTGCCAGCCTCAACGAGGTTCCTGGCAATATCGATTCCGACCACGTCGGCGCCCAAACGGGCGAGCGGAACCGCGGTGGTGCCATCTCCGCAGCCGAGGTCCAAGACCCGCAGCGGCGGCTCGATTCCGAGGGATTCGACGACTGCTTCTCCGCATTGACGCATGAACGCGGCAATCTGGGTAAAGTCGCCTTTTTCCCACAATGCCTGATTTGGATTCGTAGAAGCTTCTTTCGCAGTCATCTTTTATCTCCATTCGCTTGGACTCGCAAGCCTGCATGAGTCCTTATCCGCACTACAATTGTGCAATGGCCGCGCCGATACATCCATGCCCGAGCGTCGCTACGATTTGCCCGGTCGGCCAGGGGAAGCAGATTCCTTTGCGCCGGGGCCAGCGAACTTTGCAGAGAGTCCAGAAGACCCGATGGATGCATTCTCTGAAATTCTGAGCAGCGTCAAGCTGACCGGCGCGGTGTTCTTCACCGCTGAATTCTCGGCTCCTTGGGGATTTTCGGCGCCTGCATCGAACAAGGTGACCGAGACGATCGCGCCCGGGGCGGAATATCTCGTTCTCTACCATTTGGTGATCGAAGGCGGCGCGCTGATCGAGTTGGCGAATGGGCAGTGCACCGAGCTCAACCCCGGGGACGTGGTCATCTTTCCGCATGGGGACGCACACCACATGAGCAGCGGGAAGGGCGCGATACGGCCGTTCCCCAATTACGGCATCACCGCGAAGATCAAATCGCGCGACTTGAGTCCGCTGCGCGCGGGCGGCGGCGGCGAGATCTCGCGGTTCGTGTGCGGGTACATGAGTTGCGACCCTCATCTGTGCCGCCCGATTCTGAGCGGACTTCCGTCCGTGGTCCAAGTCAACATCCGGGCAGACCAGTCCGGACATTGGCTCGAGAGCTCCATTCTGCATTTGGTGGAAGAAGCGGCTTCCGGACGGGTCGGCAGCGAGGCGATGCTGGCGAAGCTCTCGGAGGCTCTGTTCGTCGATACGCTGCGGCGCTACGTGAGCGGGTTGCCGGAACAGCAAACGGGGTGGCTCGCGGGAACGCGCGACCTCATCGTGGGGAAGAGCCTGGCGCTGCTCCACAGCCGAGTTGCCCATCCGTGGACGATTGCGAATCTCGCGGAAGAGGTGGGCATTTCGCGGTCCGCTTTGGTGGAGCGTTTCACTCGATATCTGGCGGAGCCGCCCATGACTTATTTGACCCGCTGGAGACTTCAACTGGCCGCGCGATCGTTGGAGAAAACATCGCGGGGCGTGGCGGAAATCGCGAGCGACGTGGGGTACGAATCGGAGGCGGCGTTCAATCGCGCGTTTAAGCGTGAGTTCGGGCTACCTCCGGGCCGATACCGCAGCGATCGCAGGAATTCCAACTAGCGAGGACGCATTGCTCATGACACGACGTACTCTTCTGCAATCGGGGCCGCTACTGGCGGCGTCGTCGGCTCCTCAGGCTAGTTCGCCGCCGAATGTCGTTTTCATCATTTCGGATCAGTTTCGCGCCGACAATCTCGGCTGCATGGGTAGAAATCCGATGAACCTGACGCCGAATCTGGATGCCCTGGCGCGGCGCGGCGTGTTGTTCCGCTCGGCGATGGTCAACCATCCGGTGTGCGCGCCGGCGCGTGGCTGCTTTTTCACGGGCCAATACGAAGAAAAGCACGGGGTGTGGAAGAACGGGCTCGGGATCGATCCGAACGCGGTGACGCTGGCGACCGTACTGCGGGGGCACGGGTATTCGGCCAACTACATCGGCAAATGGCATCTCTCATCGGAGACGCAGGAGCCAAACAGCTGGGGTCCCGTGCCAGCGCAATATCGCGGCGGGTTTTTGGATTTGTGGGAGGGAGCGAATGCGCTGGAGCGAACGTCGCACGCTTACGAGGGAAATATCTTCGATGCGGCGGGTAAGGCGATTCCGTTTTCGGGCGTGTATCGCGACGACTTTCTGACGCAGCGCGGCATCGAGTTTCTGCGGACGCGCGCCAAGCCGCCGTTTCTGCTGGTGATGTCATATCTCAACACGCATCATCAGAACGATTCCGATCAATACATTCCGCCCAAGGAACTGGCGGGGAAGTACCGCGACTTTTTCGTGCCGCAGGATCTGCGTCCGTTGCCGGGGTCGTGGCCGAGCCAGTTGGGGGATTATTACGGGTGCGTGGCGAACATCGATAACACGGTCGCAACGATGACGGGCGCGCTAAAGCAGCAGGGCTTTCTCGACAACACGATTGTGTTGTTCACGAGCGACCACGGCTGCCATTTCAAGACGCGCAATACGGAATACAAGCGCAGCCCGCACGACAGCTCGGTGCATATTCCGCTGATTGTGGCGGGGCCGGGGTTCAACCGGTCGCTGGAAGTGAATGAACTGGTGAGCCAGGTGGACCTGACGCCGACGCTGCTCGAAGCTTGCGGGGCGCCGGTTCCGGCGGTGATGCAGGGGCGGAGCTTGATGCCGCTGGTGGCGGGGCGGCGCGAGGGCTGGCGCGACGAGGTGTATATCCACATGAGCGAGTTCATGACGGGGCGGATTCTGCGGACCCCACGGTGGACGTATGCGGTGGCGGCGCCGAAGAAGCCGGGATGGCGCGCGGCGGCGGATGCGGATCTCTACGTGGAATATATGCTGTACGACAATGCGGCGGACCCGTGGCAGCAGGTGAATCTGGCGGGGCGCGCGGAGACGGCGGATGTGGCGAAGGAGCTGCGGGCGCGGTTGATGGCGCGGATTGTGGAGGCGGGCGGGAAGCGGCCGGCGATCGAGCCGAGTTACTTTCCGTATAGCTAGCCTAGCCCCACGTGCGAGCTGTGCCAACATGGTTTTATGAGCGTTGCCGTCAAGCTGGTTGAACCAACTGAGAACGACTTTCTTGCGAGCCTGGAGGCTAAAGCCAAACAGCCGAACCCGTTTTTTCGTGCGATGGCGAACCGTCCGGAGACGCTCAAGAGCTTCGTGCCGTTTTATGTTTCTGTCGTCGGGCCGGGGTCGGTGGAGCGGCGTATCAAATCGCTGATCTATATGGCTTGCTCTTACGCCAACGAGTGCGCTTTCTGCATCGCAGCGAACACGGCGGGGGCGAAAAAGGCGGGGGTTACGGACGATGAGATGCAAGCGATTCAAACGGAGCAGGACCAGATTTTCAGTGCACCGGAGCGTGCGGCGATTCGGTATGCGCGGGAATTGACGCAGACGGCCGACGCGGAAGAATCGCGCGCCGAATTGGCCGAGCACTTCACCAGCGAACAGATTGTCGAGATGACGCTGGTGGTGGGTGTCGCGAACTTCAACAACCGGTTCAATAACGGACTGAACATCCTTCCCGAAGCCTGATGGCCATTCTGAGCGGAATACACCCAGTTGCGGAAGCGTTGCGCGCGAAGCATGCGCTCGAGCGCCTGTTAGTGGCGCAAGGCGCGGGCGGGCCGCGTCTGCAAGAGATTATCGATATGGCCCGGCGGGCGGGCGTGCCCATTCGGTTCGAGCCGCGGTCGGCGCTTGACCGGCTGGCGGGAAGTTCGGCGCACCAGGGCGTGGTGGCGATGGGCGCGGCGAGTAAATACGCGGACATGGACCGGGCGGCGTCGGCGCAACTGGTGATAGTGCTGGACGGCGTGGAGGACCCGCACAACCTGGGCGCGATCATTCGCACGGCGCATGCAGCGGGGGCGGGCGCGGTGATCATCCCGGAGCGGCGCGCGGTGGGGGTGACGGATGTGGTGTCGAAAGCCGCGGCGGGCGCGCTGGAGTATTTGCCGATCGTGCGCGTGACCAATATCAACCGCGCGCTCGAGGACTTGAAGGCGAAGCAATACTGGATTTACGGTCTGGACGAGCGAGGGACGGAGGCGTACGACACCATCGAATACGCTAAGCCCACCGCGATCGTGCTGGGCGGCGAAGGCAAAGGATTGCACGAGCAGGTGCGCAAGCATTGCGACGCGCTGGTGCGGATTCCGATGGCGGGGAAGATTTCGTCGCTTAACGTTTCGGTGGCGGCGGGGGTGGTGTTGTTTGAGTGGAAAAGACGAATTAGCCACAGATGAACGCGTGGGCTGGCCCCTGGGCGTGGCATAGTAGAATCGATTGAGTATGCGGCGCATATCGGTTCTGATTCTGTTGGCGGCGGCGCTGCCGGCATGGGCCGCCCAGCCGGTTCGCGCGCTGCACGGCATGGTGGTGACGCGCGAGACGCACGCCACGCAAGCCGGACTGAAGATTCTCACCGCTGGCGGAAACGCGATCGATGCGGCGGTGGCGGTGGGCTTCGCGCTGGCGGTGACGCATCCGAGCGCGGGCAACATCGGCGGCGGCGGATTCATGCTGCTGCGGCTGGCCGATGGGCGCACGACATTCATCGATTTTCGCGAGCGCGCGCCACAATCGGCGTCGCACGATATGTATATCGACGGCAACGGCAAATTGACGCGCGACAGCATCACCGGATATCGCGCTTCGGGCGTGCCGGGGACGGTGGCGGGGCTCGAATACGCTTCGAAACATTTCGGCAAGAAGCCGTGGGCTGAAGTGGTGCAGCCGGCGATTGATCTCGCGGCCAAAGGATTTCCACTTTCCTATGGGCAGGCGAATGGACTGCGCGGCAACGGGCTGAGTACATTCCCGGAAACGAAGCGGATTTTCCAGCGCGACGGGAAGTTCTACGAGGCGGGAGAAGTTTTCGTGCAGAGCGAGCTGGCGAAGACGCTGACGCGCATCGCGCAATCGGGCTCGCAGGATTTCTATCATGGCGAGACGGCGCACATGCTGGCGGCGGATATGCAGGCGCACAACGGCACGATTTCGCTAGCCGATCTGGAAGCTTACAAGGCCATTGAACGGAAGCCGCTGACCGGAACGTATCGCGGATATGACATTGTGACGGCGCCACCGCCGAGCTCGGGCGGCGTGGGCATTCTGCAAATGCTCGGCGTGCTGGAGGGAAGCGGCTACGAAAAGGGCGGCGCGGGGTCGGCGGAAGTGGTGCATTACATGACCGAGGCGATGCGGCGCTTCTTCGCGGATCGCAACCAGTGGATGGGCGATCCGGATTTCGTGAAGGTTCCGGTGAAGGGGATGCTCAACCCGGACTACATTAAGAAGCTGCGGGCATCGATCGACCCGGTGCGCGCCACGCCCAGTAACGAGATCAAACCCGGCGTTTTCACGAGCAAGGAATCGTTCGAGACGACGCATTTTACCGTTGCTGACGATGCCGGGAACGTGGTGAGCGTGACTTATACGCTGAACGGCGGCTACGGCAGCAAGGTAACGGCGGCGGGCCTGGGCTTCCTGATGAACAACGAGATGGACGATTTCACTTCGCAGCCGGGCCAGCCGAATATGTATGGGCTGGTGCAGGGCGAAGCGAATGCGATCGCGCCGCATAAGACGCCGCTTTCGGCGATGACGCCGACGATTGTGTTGAAAGACGGCAAGCCGTTTCTGGCGCTGGGTTCGCCGGGCGGTCCGACGATTATCAACACTGTGCTCGAGGTGATCGTAAACGTGATCGATTTCCACATGAACGTGCAGGATGCGGTGAACTGGCCGCGGTTCCATCATCAGCACTTGCCCGACGACGTACGCGTCGAACCGGGTTATTCGCCGGACACGGTGGCGATTCTCGAAAAGGACGGCTATACAGTGAGACGCGTCAACGCGCAGGGGGAAGTGGCGGCCATCGCCTTCGCGAATGGCTGGTTGGAAGGGGCGCCCGATCCACGGACCGAAGGGACTGCGGCCGGCCGCTGACCTTCCATGGATCATTTCGTTTCCACTCACTTTTTCGTGAATCACCGGCTTACCGTGGCGATGCTGAGCCGCATGCAGACCGTTGGAATCAAGGGCGTCGAGATTTTCTGCGCGCGCCAACATCTGGATTACCGCAACAAGGCGCAGGTGGCGGAGCTGGGCCATTGGTTCCGGGATTCAGAAATCAAGCTCCACTCGTTGCACTCGCCGATGTATACGGACGAAATGTGGGGAAGATCGGGCCCGCATTCCGTGGTGACCATCACCGAGCAGGTGAAATCGCAGCGGCTGCAATGGGTGGACGAGATCAAGCGGGCGCTCGAAGTGGCGGAACTGATCCCGTGCCGCTATCTGATCCAGCACATTGGCGTGGGCGGCGAAGAGTTCGACATGCGGAAATTCGACGCGGCTTTTTCGGCGCTCGAAGAGTTGATGCTGTTCGCGCGGCACCGGGGCGTGGAGATTCTGCTCGAGAACATTCCAAACGAACTTTCGAGCGCGGAGCGTTTGTTGCAGTTTCAGGAACTGACGCACATCGGATTGAATTACATCTTCGATACCGGCCACGCGCACATGAACGAAGGCGTGGAGGCGGCGTTCCATCTGATGAAGGACCGCATCCGCTCGACGCATATCCACGACAACAATGGCGTGGACGATAAGCATCTCTGGCCGATCGTGCAAGAAGGCGGCACCATCGACTGGAAGAACGCGATGGGCCTGTTGCGCAGCCGCGAGAGTCAGTATCCGCTGATGCTGGAGCTGAAAGAGCAGCCGGAGTTCGTCGGCCATCCGCTGGATACGATCCAGAAGGTGTTCGACGGGCTGGCAGCCGTCTAAAGACCGCGACAGGGCAGGAGCCCTGTCGTACTGTTATGACGGGATGGTCAGCAGACTGTCGTTCGGATAGTGGTGATCGACGTTCTCGGGCGTGATGACCTGATGGCCGGTGAAGATGGCGGGCGGGACTGCCTTGCGGCCGAGGATTTCGATGGCGAGGCGGATTAAGCCATCGCCGTATTTTTCGGGGAAAAACGCGACGGAGGCGATCAGGCGGGTGTTGGGAGTGCGCAGCTCGACGCGCGCTTCGGGCTCGCCGTTGTGGCCGACGATGACACAGTCGGAAGCGCGACCGGCCTCCTGAAAGGCGCGCAGGGCGCCGAGCGCGCTGGGGTCGTTGGCCGCGCCGACGAGTATGCGCTTGGCTTTCGATTCGCGCAGGTGCTTGCGGACACGTTCGAGCGCGGTTTGAAACTGGCCGTCGCCATCGATGGACACGACGCGGCAGCGCTCGCCCAAACGGATTACTTCGCCGATGCCGGTGGACATGCCGCGCATGCGCGCCTTGGGCAGCGAGCCGGCGCGGGTCAATTCGATCAAGAGAACTTCGTCCACTTCCCCGCCCCAGTGGCGCTTGGCCCAGCGGCCGAGATAGTGACCGCCCATCAGCCCGGCCTGATAGTTATTGGCGCCGAAGTAAGTGGCGCCGGGGTGCGGAATATCGATGGCGATGAAGGGAATGCTGGCCTGCATGTATTTGGAGGCGATGGCGGGGGCGATGAGTTCGTCGGTCTGGAATTCGATTACGAGATCGACCTGCTCTTTGATCAGATAGTCGGCGGTGCGCAGGGCGATTTTGGGCTGGTAGCGGTTATCGACGACCAATAATTCGATGTGCTCGCGTTCCGCGGCGCGAACCAAGCCGAGGCGCACTTCGCGGTCGAAGGAAGTGTCCTGACCCTGCGCGGCGTAACCGATGCGGTAGAGCCGGCGGCGACGGACTTCAGAGGCGAGGCGGTAGTGATTCTCGCCGACCTTATCGAGGAAGCCGCACTGGTGAAGCGTGTAGAGCAAGCGGAAACACATGCCCTTGTTGAATCCGGTGCGGGCCACGACATCGCGCAAACGCAGGACGTCGCCCGCGGACTGGAACGCTTCGAGGACGCGGGAAGCGTGAACCAGAGATTTCACCATGTAACGGGCATGGTTCGAACTCTTCACGTGCTCTGTTTTATCAGTTTTGAAGGGCGAAACACAAGCAACAGCCGGCCGGCAAAAAACATGGCCGCGCGGGACCGAACTCCGCGCGGCCGAATGGAGTAGTTAGAAGCCTAAGTTAGAACCGGAATTGCGCCGTAAACTGGATCTGGCGGCGTCCGGCGAACGTGCTGGTGATCTTGCCGAATGTAGTCGAGGTGACGGTTTGATCGCCCAGCGTGAAAGCCGGATGGTTTAGGAAGTTCGCGGAATCCATGCGGAGCAGAAGTTCCTGGTGTTCGCGGATCTTGGTGCTCTTGCTGAAACCGAAATCGAACGTGGTGTCCCATGGCCCGGTGAAGACGCGCTGGCCGAGTTGACCGACGGTGCCGGCCGGCGGCAGCAAGTAAACCTGACCGGAGAACGGCGCAGCCCCCGCCACCGCGGCGCGGCCATCGGCGCCGACGGCGGAAGAAGCCACCATGTAAGGACCGTTACCAGTCATGCGGAACTGCATGTCGTTGCTCAACTGGCTCTGGGTAAGCGCGGTGTCGACCGTGTTGCACTGATTGGTGGCCAGAATGTTGTTGCGGTTGAAGGTGCCGATGCCGGAACAAACCGAGTAAGCGGCGCCCGACTGGCGGTTGAAGATGCCGCTCATCTGCCAGCCGGAAAGCACGGCGCGGTTAAGCGCACGAACGCTCAAGCGATGGCCTTCTCCCATGGGCAGACGGTACACGAAATTGGCCTTGAACACTTGCGGCTCATCGAACAGCGCGCGCCCCTTGGCCAAGCCGGGATTATTGTTGTCCATCAGGGGTTCAAAGCGACCCTGATTGTTGTTGTCGGAGCCGCTGACGGCGTCGGTAAGAACCTTCGAGAAGGTGTAGTTGGCCTGCACCGTCAGACCGTGCCAATCGCGCGTGCGGGCTTCGAGCTGCACCGCGTTGTAGGTGGAGTTGCTGTAGTTGGTCATCAACCGGAGGCTGGTGGCGTACGGATTGGGGAAGAAATTGATGGGTCCGTTGGCCTTGGTGGATTGGTAGTTGTAAGCCATATCCGCCACGGCGCCGCTTTGCAGATAGCTGACATTGGTAGCGTTGGTAAGGTTGCCGCCATTGGGCATGAGCGGGAAGACCGTCAACGGTTGGCTGCCGGCGATATTGGGGTTGTAAGCCGCGGTGAAGGCGCCGGTGGAGGCCTGCGCCAGCTTGCCGTTCTGCTGCGCGCGGAGGAAGTCCGCCAGGAAGCCGCCGGAATTGATGTTGATCTGGTTCATATCGAGCGCCCGTAAGAGCTTGGTTCCGTGGTTGCCGACGTAGCGGCCCTCAAGAATCAGGCCCTTGAATTCGCGCTGAACGCCGATATTCCATTGGGTGACATAAGGCGAACGCAGATTCGGATCGGACATGCCGAAGCTGGTGGTGGGGCTCAGATTGTAGTTGTCCTGGAACGTGCGCGGCACCGTGAAGGCGGGCGACGTGATGGTCGGCAAACCGGAAGCGATGGTGCTGGCCAGCGCGGTGGGATTGGTCACAGTCTGCGACAGGCCAGCGTTGGTGTTGGCGTTGCCGGTGAGCGCGACGAGATATTCGTCGTTGACGTAGTTGACGCTCCAGCCGGCGCGAATTACGGTATGCGGCTGGCTGCCCTCGCGGTGCGGGCTCCACGCCAATCCGATGTTAGGACCGAAGTTATTGCGGTCAGGGGCATAGAGCGAGCCGCCCGGCGCAAACTTCAGAGTGGCGTTCGAATACAGCGTGGCCAGCACGTTGTTATTCACGGTTTGCGGCAATAGAACGAGACCGTTCTGTTCCACCACGGGGCTGTAGTATTCGTAGCGCAGGCCCAGATTGAGGGTCAGATTCGGTTTGACTCGCCAGGTATCCACGATATAGCCCGCGTAGTTGGTGAACTGCCAATGCCGGTCTTGCGTCTGGCCGGGGACAAATCCGGAATTCTGGGTCTTGACGTTGAACGTCTGGGTGTAAGTGCTGACGAAGCCGGCCAGCGTGGCCAGAAGACTGTTGGCGGCGGTCAGATCGCTCGCGCTGATTCCGGGCAACTGCGCACTAGTCAGACCGAAGGTGTTGGCGGTGCTGATGCCCATGCCGTAGCCCGGCGTGATGCCGGCGTCGTTGTATGGCTCGGTGTATTCGCGCTGCATCTGGAAGCCGAACTGGATGTTGTGCGCTCCGTGCACGACGCTGGCGTTATCGGCGGCGTTGTAGGTGTTGGTGTAGCGTCCCTGGCTGCGGAAAGTAGCCACGGGGGTGCTGAAGACGGTGCCAGTGATGATCGCGTTGCCAAAGTTTTCGTTGGAAATGAAGAGCGCGGGCGCCTTGTTATAACCGAACCGCACTTCGTTGGTGAGCGTGGGAAGCGGATTGTAGCGCCACGCGGTGGAAAGCAGATTCACTTTGTCGTTGTTATTCACCGGAGGCACGAGTTGGTAACCGACAGACTGCACGTCGGGGCGATCGAGCAAGTCGCTGTTCCAGGCATAAGTGCCGGTAATGGTGCTCTTGGTGGACATCACGTAGTCGATTTTGCCGGTGAGGTTGTTGCGCGTGCGGTTGGAACGCTGGTTGAACAAATAACCGCCGGTGTTGCGCAGAAGCGCGGCCGTGCTATCGCCGCTGTTGAAATTGTTGATGGCGCTGGGCGGCGGAATCTTCGAAATCAGCGAGGCAATGGCGGGATCGATTTTCTGGCCGGCGGCGCTGAGGATATTTACCTTCTGCACGGCGCCGCCGCTGAGATAGGTGTAGATGCCCTGGGTCGCGTCGGACGTGAGGATGGTGCGCTGCTGGCCGGATTGCTGCTTCAGCAGGAACAGCTCGTAATTGGCGTAGAAGAATAACTTGTCTTTGCGGATGGGGCCGCCGATGTTACCACCGGTCTGGTTTTGATTCAGGAACGGCTTGGCGACGCCGGCCTGGTTATTGAACCAGGTATTGGCGGCGAAGTAGCTGTTGCGGTTGGAAATGAACCCGCTACCGTGGAATGCGTTGCCGCCCGACGGCGTCACGAACATGACCTGCGAAGCGCCGCCGCCAGCCGACGGATTGGTGTTCGAAGTGGAGACGGTAAATTCCGAAACCTGATCGACCAGTAAAAGGTTGGGCGAAAAATCCACTGCATTGGTGCGGATGTAATTGTCCTGAATGTTGATGCCGTCGAGAGTGACGTTAGTGAAGCTGGTGCGCTGGCCGTTGATTACGCTGTCGCCGCCGCGCGAGACATTGACGCCGGCCTGCGTGTCCACGAAGCCTTGCGGGCTGCGGCTCAAGATCGGCAGATCTTTTACCTGCTGATGGCCGACGCTGGTCGAGATCTCGGCATTGGTGGTCTGAATGGTGTCGGCATTTTCCTTTACCTCGACTACCTCAGCGGTTCCGCCGATTTCCAGACGGATGGGCGGCACAGACGTTTCCGCACCAGGAGAGAGGACGACGCCGGTTTGCGTGGATTTGCGAAAACCCTTGGCGCTGACGCTGATCTCATAGGTGTTGGCAGAAACGGCGGTGAAGGCGAAAATGCCCTCCGCAGTGGTGACCATGGAAAGAATCGGCTTGGATCCGCCTGGCAGCAGAACGTCTACGGTGGCGCCGGGAACGGCCGCCCCTGTCGGATCAACTACGGATCCGCTCATGCGCGCAGTAACCTGCGCCATGCCGATCGATGTCACGCTGCACAAAAACAGCAGTGACGCAAAAATACGATGTTTCAAATGTATCCCCCTTGAAGAGAATCCCCGAACTAATTGGGTTCAGTATACAACGAAATCAGCGGGGGATTTAGTGGAGGAAAGATAGAGCGCTGAAACAGAAAGCGCGGGTACTGGGAAGTTTCCTCCCCGGTACCCGCGCTTTTGACGAATGTTACCCTAACTTGCGGTCAGAAGAACAGCTTCATGCTTAGCTGAATCAAGCGAGGTCCGCCGAAGCTAGTGATCTGACCGAAGGTGGCGCTATTTACCGCGGTCGCCGGACCGTTCCAGTTGGCGTGGTTCATGATGTTAAAGAACTCGCCGCGGGCTTCCATCCTCCAGCGTTCCTTGAAGTGGAAGCTGCGGCTGATGGACATATCCCACTGGATGGAGCCAGGAGCATAGAGAACGTTGTGGCCGGCGTTTCCGAAGGTTCCCGGCGCTTCGCAATAAGGGTTGGTGGCGTAAGCGGCCAGAGCGCAGCTGCCGGCGAAGGCCGCTGGATTAAACCAGCTCACCAGCGTATGCGGGGTAGAGGCTACGCCATTCACCACGTTCGGCCGGTCGTTACCTTCGCCGGTGAGTGAGACGTCGGTTCCATCGGTGATGTTGATCGGCTGGCCGGAGTTGAAGCTGACGATCGGGGCGAGCTGCCAATCGGCCGTGAGGGCATGCAAAGCGCCTACGCCGATTCCAGGGCTGGTAGCAACCAGCGTGGTGTTGAAGATGTGCTTGCGGTCGAAGTTGCAATTGCCCCTTTCGGCGTCGCGGTTTGCGGGATTTTGATAATTGTTCCCCGACAGCTCGGAGCTGAAGTCTACGGTGCTGATGCAATGCGATTCGGTGTAGTTCGCCAGCCAGGTGTAATGATGAGCGAAGCGGTGTTCCAGCTTGAGCAGCAATGCATTGTAGGTAGCGACGCCGCCAGCATCCGTTTCATCGATGCCGGTGTAATAGGCGCCCTGCGCCGCGTTGATCAGAGTGAGCGTGCGGCGGGCGTTCTCGTTCGACGTGGTAGCGGTGGGGCTGGGCTGCGGCACGTTGATATCGTGCTGGCCCATGATGTGGTTGGTGCGGTTGCCGATGTAAGTCGCGGTGGCCAGCCAGTCCTTGGCAATCTGCCGCTGGAAGCTGACGTTCCATTGCAAGATGTATTCCACCGGCACGTTCGGCGGGATAGTGACATAGGTACCTTGGGCCGGGAAGATCGCAGCGCCAGGGAAAGGATCGCCGGCGACGCCGGTGGGGGATACATAACCTGCCCACGGATTCGAGAACGGTCCAGCGTTGGTGCCCAGCGCAACCGAGGAAGCATAGGGCGGATTGGTTGTCCAACGTTCCGGATAGAAGAGCTCGGGGTTATCGTGCAGCAAACCGAAGGCGGCACGGATAGTCTGCTTTCCATCGCCCTTGGGATCCCAGACCATGCCGATGCGGGGCGAAGCATCCGCCCAATGACTGTTCGCGAAGTTGCAGCCGTTGGCGTTGGGCGAGTCGTGACCGAACAACAAGCCGGCGGGCGCGCTGGGGTATTGGCTGCTATGGTAATTCGCAATGTACTCGGCCATGGAAAACTGATTGCCGCGGCACTGCTTATCGAATGCCGGCGAATACGGCTCCCAGCGAACGCCCAGATTGAGGGTCAGGTGCGAAGTGGCGCGGAAGGTGTCCTGCAGATAGAAGCTGAAGACCGTCTGGCGCATGTAATCGGAAAGCGCGTTGCCGTCGGTAAGTCCAGCCAGTTTGCCCAGTTCCAAATCCGCCAGCGAATCGCCAGTATTGACGGTGGTGCTGCCGGTGAAGGTCCACTGCCCGTTGGACTGCTGGTTATTCAGGGAGTTGAACTGCTCCTTGCGGCCGTCGAAACCGAAACCGATCTGGTGCTTGCCCTTGGTCATCGTGAAATCGTCGGAAGCCTGGAAGTTGTTGACGTTGAAGTAACCGGGCGCGCAGGTACCGCAAGCGACGTTGAAGTAGTTGCTAACGGTGATCTGCATGTAGCTATCGGCCATGTTGTCAGCAAAATTGGTGATGCCGAGGGCTTGCGGACCAAACAGGTTGGGGGCGGAACCGCGATTATCGGCGCGGCGGTCAAACGTGGCGTGGAACGAGTTCACCATGGTGGGGCTGAGCGTATACGTATCGCCCAGGGTAAGCGTCACGGTGTTATCGAGGTTGCCGGGATTCGGGCCGGTGGTCAGCGCATTCGAGCCATCGAAGAAGCGTTGGGCGGTGTAGTTGTAATTGAAGAACCGCGCGTAGATGGTCTGCTTCTCGCTGCGGACATAATCGATGCGGCCGATGTACTGCCAATCGGGATTGTTGGACGGCTGCCCGTAGAGGAGCAGGCCGCAAGGATCGGTGGACTGCGGGATGAACTTGCTGAGCAGCTTCACCGAAGCGGGGTCGAAACGATTCGTGGGAATAATGTTGCCGGGGAAAGGATTGCCCGTGGTGGGATCCTTCAGCGTGATCGCTTTCGATTGGCAACCGCCCGCAGAGGTTGCGGCGTCTTCCACCGAGAAGTTCCCGGCTTCCGTCAAAGACGTCGGGACGTGCGCGGTGTTGGACGCGGGGTTGCTGCGCTGCGCGGTCTGCTGATAGCCGCCGAAGAAGAACAGCTTGTCGCGAATAATCTTGCCGCCGGCCGTGCCGCCGAATTGGTTGCGTTTCAGAGAGTCGCGTACAGGTTGGGAAACCGAACCGGCAACCGTCACCAAACCCTTCGGCCGCGCATTGAGTTCATAGTTGCGGAAGAACTCGAACAGGTCGCCGTGGAAGGCGTTGGAGCCGGACTTGGTAACAATATTGACCACGCCGCCCGGATGGAGGCCGAACTGCGCCTGCATGGCGTTGGTCTGCACGCTGAATTCCTGCACCGCATCCGGGAACGGAATGGGCAGATTCACGTTGCTGAAGGAATCGTTGTTGTCGCCGCCGTCAAGAAGGTAATTGATGCCGTTGGCCTGGCCGCCGGCGACAGAGAAGGTGCCCGATCCGTTGGAGCCTTGGATATTCTTGCTGCCGGTGAGATCGCCCGCGGGCGTGGTGGTACCGCCGCCCACCAGGGTAAGCAACTGGGTGAGATTGCGGCCGTTCAGCGGCAGGTCGACGATCTTGCGCTGTTCCACGACCTGCGCGATGGCGCTATCTTTGGTTTCCACCATGGATGCGTCCGCCGCCACCTCGATGGTCTCGGTGACGGAGCCGACGCTCAAGGAAACGTTGATCTGCGCGGTGCGGCCGACGTCCAGGGTGATACCGGTCTGGCGATAATCTTTGAAGCCAGGCGATTTTACGTCGAGGACGTATGAGCCCGGCGGAAGATTGCCAATTGCATAGCGGCCTTCGGCGTCGGTAACGCTGTTATGCGGGGTCTGGGTTTCGGTCTGGATAAGGCTGACCGGCACGCCCGGAATGACTTTGCCGGAGGAATCGGTAACGACGCCATCCACCTCGGCAACTGCCACTGCTTGGGCATGCAGCCCTGTGGTCATACAAAGAAAACAGAGAACCACGGCGAACATAGACACAGCCGCAGTCTTCAAACGATCGACGAAGATCATAGCTACCACCTGAACTCCTTTACGAGGATTGTGACCCGGAAGACCCCCAATTTGCAACTAAATTCTCATCATTTCACGAATGGGAAACTGGCCCTTGCTAACTATGGTTTTCTGTAAAAATTCCCTTAACGTTACCGTTAACGTATTCCGATTTCGGGAATCTTAAGGCCGAGTCTCGATTTCGTCAATCGAAATTTTTTGAACTTATCGTTGAGAAAAACTAAACAACCATTACTTACCGTAAGGCGCCTCAATTTTTGCAGCCGGCTCGGCCGGAATGGCGAAGGCGGAAACGGGGTCGGGATGGGCTGGATCGAAGGCGGAAAGGGGGATTAAATAGCGCGCGAGGGGGGATTTTGCGTCCTGGAGCGCCTGGGCGACGCACCGGGCGAACTCGTAACTGCCGTAGTTGTCGTGGTGGGTGGTGTCTTTGCCGGCGAAGGCGAGGTGGGCGTCGGTGCGGCCCAGGGCCTCGTAGAACGGCTTGCTCATGGCGTTGAGATCGACGAGCGCGATATGTTCTTCGGCGGCGACCTGGCGCACGGCTTCGGGATAGTCGCCGAGGCTGTTGGTGATTTTGCCATCGGGGCCGAAGGTCAGGCGGTTCATCGAGGTCACCACGATGGGGGTGGCGCCGCGGCCGCGGGCATCGGCGACGAAGCGCTTCAGGTCGGCCTTGTAGGTGGTCATGGCGCCGACGCCTTCGCCCTTTTCTTTCTGATCGTTATGGCCCATCTGTATCAAAAGATAATCGCCGGGCCGGAGCACGCTCATCACTTTCGCCCAGCGCCGCTCGCCAAGGAATCCGCGGAGGGATTCGCCGGATTCGCCGTGGTTGGCGACGCCGATATCGGGTTTGAAGAACGCGGTGATCATCTGGCCCCAACTGTTGTAGGGCTCGAGGGGCTGATCGGTGGAAGTGGAATCGCCGACGATGAAGAGCGTGGGCAGCGCGTCGGCCTTTTCGATGTCGATGGACGAGACGCCAGGGTGGGTGTTGGTGAATTCGAGGGTGAGTTTATCGTCCCAGGCCCAGGCTTCGGAGGTTGTCTCGCGGTCTTTGAGGCGCACTTCGCCGCCGCCGGCGATCGAGGGACGGCGGACGTTGACGATGAAAGTCCGCGTGACGAATTCGCCGGGCGCGGTGTGAACCTTTTCGACCATCAGGCGGCGGAGCTCGGCTTTGATGGTGGTGGTGGTTTCGGTCTGTGCAGCGCCGAGTCTAACCGTGACGCGGTAGTTGCCTTCATCGGGAACGCGGACGGAGAAGTAGTAGGGCGGGTCGGCGGTGGCGGGCGTTTCGTAGCCGAAGCCGGCGGTCTCGGAGTAGAGTTGCGTGGGCGGGATGTGGGTGAGATCGAAGTGGAGGGGTTTGGGTTGGGCGGTGGCGGTGATGGCGAGGGTGAGCGGTAGGAGGAAGGCTTTCATATTTTGGCCACAGATAAACACAGATGAACACGGATAAAACAAAATCCGCGTTCGTATTATCTGTGTTTATCTGTGTTCATCTGTGGCTAATTTCTTGTTGCTTTTGGTTTTGCAGTAGCAAACACCGTGAGCTATCGGGCGTGGCCAAAACCACGGGTAGCCCGTGCATCCCTCTCATAGGCGGTTTCGCAGTGAGGAACGCTGACTGGCGGCATATCGTCACATCCACAGAGGCTCGTCGCCGCTCAACGCGCCCTCCACCAACTCGCGAGGGAACCAGTTCGCGCCGTTGTCCGTGAATTCGCACAGATATTCCTGCGCGAACCACGTAGGCCCGAGCTCTCGCCGTTCTTCTTCGAGAAACGGCGCCGAAATTCGCTCGCACTCGGTCGCGCGCACCGAATGCCGTTCCCACTCCGCGCCGCCATGCGTCCACGTCTCGTAGAAGAAGCCCTGCTTGCCGTTGGGCGTACTCATCAGCCATAGATCGCCGTTCCCTACCGCCAGCATCGGCCGCAGCGATTTATAAGTCGCATCCCGCACGCGCGCCGCTTCATCGATCAGCAACAGCGAGACCGACGAAAATCCGCGCACGGTGCCTTCCACGCCCGGCAGTCCCACGATCCGGCTGCCGTTCGGAAGCGCCAGCGAATTGGCATTGTCGCCGTCGCCCCGCCGCCGGATGCCGAGGCGCAGCAGAAACTCCGCCGCTTTGCGCAAAAATTCCGCGCTCTGCCGCTCCGTCGGGCTCGCTACCAGCACCAGGCTACCTGCCGCGGTATACGCCCGATGCACTGCTTTCACCGCCAGAACCGTCGATTTCCCCCATTGCCGCGTGCAATTCAGGATTCCCCGTTTGGCTTTCGAATCGAGGACGGCTCGTTGCCGGTCGTCCGCCACAAACCCGAGCGCATCCAGCCCAAAGTCGCTCGGCGTCCCAATTTCGCTGGTTGTACTCTCGACCGCCGGCGTTGTGCCGGTTTCCACCGGCTCGAAGAAAATCACCCGCTACCCAGACTCTTTCCCGGCGGCTGGATGCAAGCCGCCCCATTTCCTGAATAACATTGGGCCGACCCAACAACATGCTCGCGAATCCCCGCCGCCACGGCCTTTCCACAGTCCATTGCACTCGGAGATAGAAGGTTATTGGCACGCCAAATATTTTTTAATCTTTTGTGACTCGCATTTATTGAGCACACCTTTCGCATCGGAGTCAGGAGCGCTCCGGAGCTAAAAGCACCTTTCGCTAAGTTCGGCCACCTGCTGTTTCAATCCCCTCCAGATCGGGGTCAGGAGCGCTCCGAAGCGAATTGCCGGCAAGGTGCCCGCCGATCCACGGCAGCGTTTCAATCCCCTCCACATCGGGGTCAGGAGCGCTCCGATAACCCCTTGACCGAGGCTGAAGCCAAGCGCGACATCGTTTCAATCCCCTCCACATCGGGGTCAGGAGCGCTCCGATCATCGGCTTCTACCCTGCCGAAACCGCAGAGCAGGTTTCAATCCCCTCCACATCGGGGTCAGGAGCGCTCCGGGGGAGAAGCGCTACAAGTGCAAACTGTGGGACATGTTCTGTTTCAATCCCCTCCACATCGGGGTCAGGAGCGCTCCATGTTTATTCTCTCGCTCTGGCGTAAGGTGCGGTTAGTGTTTCAATCCCCTCCACATCGGGGTCAGGAGCGCTCCGGAGTCAAGTACGCAAGCCCGGTGAAATACCGACTAAGGTTTCAATCCCCTCCACATCGGGGTCAGGAGCGCTCCCGCGCTTTTCCGCGTGCCCCATGGCGGGGTTCGCATGTAAGTTTCAATCCCCTCCACATCGGGGTCAGGAGCGCTCCGCTTGGGAAAGGTCTCGTGTGGCCAGGGACTACGCCATTGTTTCAATCCCCTCCACATCGGGGTCAGGAGCGCTCCCGGCGATTTGCAATGACGGCAGCCGTCCCGATGTTGGCGTAGTTTCAATCCCCTCCACATCGGGGTCAGGAGCGCTCCAAGGAGCTTCTGGAAGCTCGAGCCGCCGAACGGTGGAACGTGTTTCAATCCCCTCCACATCGGGGTCAGGAGCGCTCCCTGTTTCTAATACTCGGCTTCCTGTCATTGGCAACGTTTGTTTCAATCCCCTCCACATCGGGGTCAGGAGCGCTCCCTTGAGGCATGCGCAGGAGTTGTCTGATCAGCTCCTCACAGGTTTCAATCCCCTCCACATCGGGGTCAGGAGCGCTCCTATTAATAAGTAGAGTAGATTGTAGAAGAACGTAGTAGCAGTCTGTTTCAATCCCCTCCACATCGGGGTCAGGAGCGCTCCAAGGAGAAAAACAATGAGTGTACGCGCTGCGGCGTTGGGTTTCAATCCCCTCCACATCGGGGTCAGGAGCGCTCCTCGGCCTGTCCATCGTCCCACTGAAAGAGGAACGTGTTTCAATCCCCTCCACATCGGGGTCAGGAGCGCTCCCACGGTAAGCCAACCCTGGACCGCGAAGACAATCTGCGTTTCAATCCCCTCCACATCGGGGTCAGGAGCGCTCCCCTTCCCAAAATTGACCCATCAGGATCAACAACATAGAGCATACATTTCGCGCACCTCTCTCAGCAAGCATTTTTCCTGGCTTTCAGCCGCGCTGTCGGGGTCATCCAAACCGCGGATAACTCCCACACCATCAATCACCCGGAGCCCTTTCGCGCACCTGCCCCATTTTCGGCCTCTTCAGCCAATCGCCCCAGATACCGGAAAACAAACTAGATAATGTAGAAATCGCGGTCTTCCACAACTTCCGCCGTCCCGACCACGCGCGTCTTCGCGCTGCATGCGGCGCATAACTCGAAGATATGCACACGGTCAAAGCGGACGTCCGCTAACTTGGTAACCCGCTCCACCATGCCTCCGGCCAGTTCGTTATCCAGGTTAGCCACAAATACGCTCTCCTGCGCCCGCGGACCATAATCCAATAACGCCCGCGCCATCCGGTCCCGCCGCCGGTCGTCGGCTATGTCGTAACAGACAACGTATTGCATGCCGCCTCCTCCTCATCGTCGAACCGAAATGGCTCGAACGGCTTCGCCTCCCGCAGCGCCGCCGCAAGGGCTTCCACTTCCGCCTTCAACCGGTCGCGGAAACACGGCCGCGCCGCGGAACCCCCGTCACTTTCCGGCGGCTTTGCCGCAGGCTTCTCCAGCATCCATCGCTCATACTCCCCGAGATATTTCCGCATCGCGGCCGGCGCCAGGAACACGCCAGGACGCTCGCCACCCGAATGGAAGTCCTCCGTGCCCAACATTCCGCGATTGACCAGCGTCAGCGTGAGCCGGTCCACCACCGGATGCCGAAAGGCCTCCATCAAGTCGAGCGCCAGCGACGGGCGCCCATAGTCGAGCTGATGTAGAAATCCGAGATATGGGTCCAGCCCTGCGCCCTCCAGCAACGCCGTCAACTCGTGCATCAGCAGGGTATAGCCCAGCGAGAGCAGCGCGTTCAAGGGATCCTTCGCCGGATGCTTCTGCCGCCCTGGCCACGTCAGCCCCGACTTGTTGAAGAGCATCAAGGCCTCGAAGTAGGCGCGCGCCGCCGCTCCTTCGAACCCGTCCACCTCCACCGCCGTGCCGGCGCCACCAAGGCCCGCGGCCGCTTTCGTCATCTCCGCTCGCCGTTGTTCGAATACCGCCGGGACCTCGTTACGTGAGGTGTACCGCGCCAGCACCGCCAATCCGTTGGCGATCTTCGCGGCCACGATGGCCCGCGCGGCGGCTATCGTCCGCGCCGGGTCACGATAGCAATCGAACTGCGCCAGCCGGAGTTCGATATTCTTCCCGCGCGGCGGCGCCAGAGATCCGCGGTACTGCCCCTGGCGGGAAAACAGGCTCAAGTTCACTCCCTTTTCGAGCAGTTCCGCCATCGCCTGCGTCGTCACCTGGATGTTGCCGAAGAGCAGCACGTTTTCCAGCTTGTGATAGGGCAGGTCGAGCAACACCTCATCTTCTTTCTCGACCAGAAACCGGTCGCCGGCCTTGCGAAGAATGGTCCCTTGCTCCGTCAAATAGAGAAACGCCACAGGCGTAACCTTCCTTTCCAGCGGCGAGGCCCACTGCTTATCGCGCTCCACAAACCCGCCTGCCGTTCCCGATTTTTGCAATGCCAGCTCCATTGCCGATTGGCGGGGCGCCGCTTCGAACCGCGTCCGCATCCCCAGCGGCAGCGGCGGCGCCATGAACAGGATGCGCCCTTTCACGCGATCGTTCTTCCATGGGACCCAGATCGCATTGTCCTGAAATAGCGCCCCCAGGAACCGGAAGCCGTGCGCGAAATCGACAATGCGCGTCTTCTCCGGATTCAGCAGCAGATGGTCGTCTGCCAGCAGGTGTTCGCTCAGCGCGAGAGCTTGCGCCGCGTCCTCCTGCGTGCGCGCAAGGATCAGGAAATCGTCCGCGTACCGGATCAGCTTGCGCCCGCTCTTCTCCAGTTCGCGGTCGAAATCTTCGAGGAAGAAGTTCGCTAGCAGCGGCGAAATCGGAGACCCTTGCGGGATGCCGCGATGCAGGCGCGCGATCCGCTTGCCGTCCCACACGCATCCGCGAATCCACTGCCGCAGCAGCCCTGGCAAAATCGCACCCGAAACGCGCTGCCCGAGCCGGGCGAGCAGCAACGAATGATCGACGTTATCGAAAAATGTCTGGATGTCCGCGTCGGCGACAAATCGGTAGCCCAGATCGCGGCACTTACGGATCCGCGCGATAGCGCGATCGACGGACCGGCCAGGCCGGTATCCATAACTGCATTCGAGAAACTCCTCTTCGAACGACCGCGAGAGATACCGCGCCGCGGCAGTCTGCAGCAGCCGGTCGGCGACGGTGGGAACCAACAGAGTGCGCGTGCCCGCATGCCCGGAGTGTTTCTCGACGACGATCTTGAGCAGCGGAAACGCCCGATAGATACCGCTATTAATCCGTTCGATCAGCGCCGGAATCGCCCGATGCGCCCGCGCCGCAAAGTGCGCCACCGTAACGCCATCCGCGCCGGCGCAGCCCTCGTTTTCCTGGACGCGCTCCCAGGCTTCCCAGAGTTGTTCCGGCGTGAAGAGCATAACTATCCAACGGAGGGACGCAGGCGATCAGGGAAGGTTACGGTCAGGCTTTACCGCCGCAGTCCTTTGCAAACTCAGCCATTCGTGATCCGAACCGCGCCCCATTTAGATCACCCAACCTTCCATTACCCTGACTCTGAACCCGGCACCGCCTCGCTACGCTGTTCGCAATCCCCGGCGTATCTTCCAGAGCGCAACAGTTTTGCTCGACTGCCAACGGTTCGCGCTTTTGAGAATCATCGGCGCACGTTCCACAACTGAGTTGTAGTCCTGAATGATCGAGAGAATCATCAGTTCCGCATGCTCTACGGGCCTTTGACACGCTCGTGCCGTTTGCAGAAATTGTTCGAGCCTGCACCAAACTCCGTCTAACTCTCGCTCTGCGCTACCGAAGCTGAACATACGTAGTCCGATCTCGAAAAATACGAAGGACGACGCCAAAGCGTAAAAGATCCTCCATTCGCTGTGTTGCATCCTTGCCAGAAGTGCGTTTAGCAAAGGCACGGTATCGAGTCCGAGCGTATGTGGCGCGTCGGACACGGCGAGAAAATATAGGATCAGCAACGTCATGAGCCCCGCCACGCACCAACGGAGAATCAGCGCCGACGCCTTGTAATTTCGCCGCGTATAAAAGGCGCTTTCCTCCAATATCTTGGCCGCGCGCAACGGCCCGGCAGGCTCCTGGGTATCGAAATAGCTGTCATCTCTCCACGCCGCCAATTCAACCGTCGTGTGCCCAGCCTCTTCCAGCAGCGCGGTCCAATCGTCCTGGAGCGCGTTGTAGCCAAGCCCATCCACCAGGTAGCTATACCTCCGAGCCCGTTCCGCGAAGCCGCGCCATCGGTGGCTTTGGTGGAGGAAGAAAACCGCGAGCACTACGCACAAGATCACGATCAAGCCGCATAGTAGCTGCCACGCCTCGCCGCCGCGGACAACTGCCGCGATTGCCAGCGCCGCCGCCAAAATCTGAAACTGAAATTGCAAGCGGTCTTTCTTCGCTGCATCTGAAACCCAAACCGTTGGAGCGCGATCAGAGTACTCGCAGGGCTCATTACGTCGTCTGCCGCCATACCTCTCCTTTGCTGTTTGCGCCGCCCGGAAGCAGGCCTACGGAAGTGGTTTAAGCCCGTCGGTCGCAGGCATGAGCGCATTGTGGTTGGCCTCATTCTCCACAAACCAACGATATGTATCGACTTCCGGATCCTTCTGTTCCGCAATCGTCGGCGTGTGGATCGATGCGCTCGCCGGAGCCTTCGCAAAATCACCCAACGCGCGGATCGCCGCGTGGGTGGCCGAGGTCACCAGCCGGTCCGTCAGAACCTTGTCGCGCAATGCCAGCAGGTCCGCGCTCTCCTCCGCTTTCTCTCTCAGATCGGCGTAACGGGTTGGCCATTGGACCTGTCGCTCTCCGGGCGCCAATTTGGCCGATGTATATCGCGCCATGCGCAGACCCGCAGCGGTGTACCGCTTGATCCGATCAATTTCGAAAACAGCGGCGACCTCGATCTTCACCGATCCCAATCCCAACGGCTTACCCAGGCCCAACTTGTGATGATATTCTTCCGACGGCGCCAAGGCATAGAGCAGCAGTCCAAGTTCGGCGTCCGCGAGGTTCTCGAAGCGCACGTCGAACCAAAACTCCCGCTCACGTTGGATCGGCCTGACCGAATTCTTTTGATCGGCATGCTCAGCGGGATGGCCCGTTACCCATGGTTGCGCGGTGCTAGACATTTTGTGGTGAAGGTAGGCCTTGCGCCCTTGCGGCCAGTGCTCGCCTGGCGCGAGCTTGATCTTCGGAATCCACCCTCTGCCGCTCTTAGGCCGGAAATAAAGACTGGGGCAAGGGGGCTTGGGGCTGCTCAGGATTCGGTAGCGGAACAAAACCCGCCGCCATCGCATCCTCGGCCGAAACCCCTTCGGCCAAGGTGGCGTCCGCAAAACGGACGCGGCTGGCGAACGCCTTCAGCCGCTTCTGACTCGCCACATCATCCGGCTTTTCCGTACTCTCCAAATCCTCTTCGACAAATCCGAAGACCCGTTCCGCCAGCGTGAGCTTCACACGGCGCGGGTGCATGGGAACAAGATCGGCATCCACGGCGGCGAAGAACGCATGCGCCCCGGCGGGTTTTTTGTTCTTGCCCTCAACTTGGCCGCGCCAGATGGCGGAAAGCGAAATCTCTATTACTACACCGTTGTCGTCCACATCGAAGTAAACGATGTCGTAGGGCTTCAGTCGAAACTTCCCGCCCAACGCCGGATCTTCATTGCGGGCCGTCCCATATGGGTGGAAAGGCAGATCCGCGTCTTCCTCCGTTCGTTCGTCAGCCAAGGCATGGAATCGCGCGATCGCCTCCGGATGAATCGCCGCCGCCGGCGTCGAGGGATCCGGCTCGGGAAGCCATAGCTCGTGCTTCTTGCCTCCCGGAATCTGCGCGTCGCGGGGTCCCCAACAGCCTAAAACACGAATATAGCCGTCTCGAATCGGTGCTGTCCCGTCTACATACTGGCTCACTAAGTAACATCGGCTGACAGCACGCCCGCCCACCCTGCCGTCCTTAGGGATCTAAATGTCTCGGATCGTCGTCGATGTTTCCGCACCTGTTGTAGGCGATCTGCCGCATATTCCACGCTGAAACCTGTCCCGGAGGCGTTGCATAATCCTTAAGCCAATCCTTCCGAATGGAATCGCTCCCGTCCCCCTTCATGCCCCCAATGTATGTCTTAAACAAGGGCTGCGGGAAGATCTTTCGGAAACCCGGTGAAACATTAAAATCTTCCTGCGCCGTGCGTCTTTAGGGTGGGCAGCGCAAGAGGCTTCAGTTTAGGGCGCCGTGCTCGCGAATGACCATGCCTAGCGCTGAAATCGAACCTCCCAGAAACGGCTTTCGAAAAGAATACGGCCGGTTTTCCAAAAATTCTGCGGCTGAGTTGCTCGCCGCCTCCGCCAAACTGGAAATCATTCCCCGCAAAGAAGACGCCGGGATCGCCGGACGTCCATCGCAGCCCGTGTACTGCGTCACTTCTGCGTATTGTCCTGGCGCACGCGTCTGGTTCGCACCCACAACTACGGGCGTCTTGGTCGTGAGACGGCAGACAATCGTACCGGAATGTGTCCCGCCGACGTAGCGCTCGTGGGTAACTGAGCCTTGACCGGCATCTTCGCGCGCGATGTCCTGAGCTTTCTGCTGGTTCGTCCGCTCGCCGACTGGAATGAAATGATATGGGTTGTACACGCTCATGCGGCCTCCTCCGCCATCCACCGCAGCCAATCTTTCTCCCACTGCTGAGGCTCCTCTTGTTGCAGCGCCGAGTCTTCGTTACGCGAACAGATACCCCAAAAGCTCCGCCTGCGCCCCACCGCCTCGTACGTCGACCGCGCTGTGCAGGCTCCGTAGCCTTTCGAAGCCCCAAACCCGAAAGTGAGATCGCCCTCAATCCAATCCCTCAGCAGAAAAACTAAGAGCAGCCAACCCGCGTCGCCGATGCCACATGCCTGCCAACGCTTCATCTGGATCGTGATATTTCCCGCAAAAACCGGCGCAACCAGTCCACGCGCGGCGAGCTTGCGATTTCCCGCTACGCCGCCTGTAAACCGGTCGATCGCCACAAACTCCTGCGTCTCCTCGGGCGCCGCATTCGTGAGCCGGAAATCTTCGATCTCGACTGGGCTCGCCCAACCGCTCGCCCCGAATATCTTCTGAAACGGGTTCATGCGCTCGACATCGCTGGCGCGCCTGGCCTCCATCTCCTCCTTCCTAGCCAGGTTGAGATCTCTGCCCCGATGCCAGGCCGCAGTCTGCCAGATCCTGCGCGCCTGACCCCGAAGCGCGCCACGAACGGAAGACGCGGGCAAGTAAGCTTCGCCATCGGGCCGCCGCAACATCGCTTGGCCAATGCCGTCAACTCCGCGGGCTTCATCCCGCCGCCGCGTCCGGCTGGGATCATTGACCAGAAATCGTCCGGCGAACTTGACAACGACGCTGGGTTTGACTGCCGCTTCATCACGCGGCGTCCAACTAGCTTGCGCATCGCTCGGTAACTTGGCCAGATCGGCGCCGTGAGACCGGAACGCATTCGAATAATGACACACCGGCTCCGCGAGCCAGCGTCGAAGCTCCTCGAGAGCAATGCTTTGCACGTCCATCAATCGCCACGTCATCTCGCCCCAATGGCCGCTTGTTCCCGCGCCCACCCGAGCTCCGCCTGTTTCTGGAAAAGCGCTCAAGAGCGCAAAAAAGAGCAGGTCCCGGTCCTGGTCGGTCCAGTCCTGGCCGCGAATCTTCACCGAAAACACGCTCCCCCAGGCATCCACCTCGGTGTAATAGAGCAGCCCCTCGCTTGCCGTTCCCGTTCGAGGATCAATCGCCACTCGCGGCGAAAGATAGGTATGGCGATCCGGATCCCACCAAAGGGCGCCCGCTGCCATTTCCGGGCTCGACTCCCACGCGGCGTCGAAAAACGTAGCTCGGCCGCCATCCTCCTGTTCCCCAGACACGCGTCTCACGTTATCGGCATCAATGTGATTCTCCTCGATCGAGTGCCGAAGAACGCCTTTCAGCGCGGTGCCGGAAGGATTGGTCCCTTATCTCCAAAACTCGTCGTGGCGTATTCCGGTTCCGCCGCCGTCATTTCCGCGCTCACCTCCATCCGAAGCTTGTTCGCGCGCGCCACCACAAGAGCGCTATCGCCATCCCCCGCGTGCAAAGGAGTGCGGCAAGTCAGCGAACCCACAATCGGGTAGCGGTTTCGGAATTGATAATTGTTATGCGTGGAAACCTCCTGCGTCGTCAAATTCATGCTCTTCCATTCGTGGGCCGCGCCGTTGACGATCACTTCTCCGTACCCGTTCTCCGGTAAAAATGGGGTAGCGTTGCCAACAGCGATCGGGGGGCACTTCTTCCAGATAGTAGAAACGGCGTGCGCCCGTCGGAATCGGGAGTCCGTTCCGCATCCATTCGGTCGCGAGGGCCGTGGCTGGCCCCGAATCTTTGACGGAGAGCACGAAGACGCTGCCGGCCTCCGTCGAAGCAGAAACGGCCGGTACTCTTTGTCATACTGGAATCGCCTCCGGAAATAGCCGCCGCCCGCCAGCGAATTGCGCTGATAGTAATCCACCAACTCGACGCTGCCGCAGCTCAATTCCCGCCATACCGCTTCGTATTCAGCCTTCATCTTCGCTGCCGACGCGGATCCGCCTTCACCGTCGGGAGCCAGAAATCGGGATGGGTCGCACAAAATGGCGGAGTCTGAAGCGTAACGACCATTCGATCGTTAGGACGTGGAGAGAAGGCCGCAGCGCCGGCGGGTTTGACGGAAACGCCTGCCCATGTCTTACTCTTGCCGAGCCAAACAGCCCGAGCGACAGCACCTCCTGCAATTGCTTGGAGACGTCAGATTGTTCGCTATCGATCACCCCAGCCACCGAGGCCCGTCCGCGCCAGACGTGCCCGTAAGGGTAAGATCATGCGGTAAGCAAACAGATTTTTCTCCAACGCCCTTCGCTTCGCGCCCTCAATCTGAGTGCGCACGCGCAATTCCGTTGCGAGCATGGGCGAATTAAACGCAACTCGAAGCCGCATGCCCCTCGCTTTCCTTCGAGTCCACATCAAAGGCTGGCTCTGGCTGTTCGATTTCACTCCAGGCATTCAGAGCATTAAACAGCATGTCCGTTCCCGGAACACGCGTCATGGAAAGCGGCACCGCCTCGGGCCTAGGGCTGCCGGTTTTTGCGGGAAACGCATGCGAAAATCTAACGGCGTGTAGATGCTCTGCGAGCAGGGCATAGTGTTTGGCGTCATGGGCCAACATCGTCGCGATTGCGCCCTTGACTGCTCCTCCGGGTTTATCCGCCCGATGCAAACAGGTTGTCAGAGACACGCCGTAGCGCTAAACAGAATGGCCCGGATGGCACGATCTCAAGATCGAGCTTGCTCGATCCTATCTCGCCTACTCCCGGTTGCTGCTGGCGCAGATCCCGCAATCAACGTCCGCAAGCCTGCCAAAACCGGACGACGTCACCGATCCAGCCGAGGCAATCCAATTCAAGCCCCGCAGGATTGCGGAGCGAGCGTGGCGTGCCTGTTCTTCCGTGCTGGAAAGTAGTCGTACTTTCCCTGTAAACTGTGCCTTCTCGCCGACCGCCAGGGGGATTCAATCACTTGAAGCATTCCATATTGAACCGACCTGGTCGCGGGATCGACCCGGATGCGGTATTGCGCACCCAAGCCTGTCGTGTTGTGATCGGTCAGAAAATCGCTCAGGTACACGCTGCCGCGAACCGGTGAGTCCGTCTTGTCATGGCTCTCGGACCCCAGATAATAGTTTGTCAGTCGATCGTGGCCGATCTCCTGCCGACGCCTCCCCCAGCACGCCCTTCACAAGCGTGCCCGCCAGATAAGAACCGGGAGCACCGCCCGAATCGCTGGTCCGGGCCATCACCGCGTCTAAGCCGAAACTACCCATAGCAGAAGAATGGCTTACGATTGGTCCTATTAGATCAAGTCGAACATCAAACTCTCCGGCAAACATGGTAATCCCTTTCAGTTACCGGCCCGCTCCGGCGCGGCATAGGCCAATAGTTCAGAAGCATGAACCCAGCACGCTAGATTCGCGGCGCAGTCCGGTCCAAACGAGGCCAGACATTTCTCCGCGCTAGCTCGGTCTGCTTGTGGCGCCTGACTGAGCGCTCGACGCGTCAGTCGTTTCGCTTCATCAAACTGCCGAGTCATAACAGCTTTGGTGACTTCGTAAAGTCTCTTCCGCGATATGGACTCTCGCGCGCAGTCGCGGCAAGGACATGGTGATTTCGCCCATTGCCGTGCCATCCAGCACCAACGGATTATTTTCCGGGCCCGCATAAAACGGATAGCGTTCTCTAAGGAAATCGTCGTCGAGCGCCCGCCCGATGTGGTCGAACGATTCCAGAACCTGATACGCGAAGAGATTGCGCGCCTTCTGACGCCTGCCTTTTTCCTTAACCATGCCATTCAGTTCTTTAGCTAGGTGTACGATCTCGTGGATGGGCGCCTTGTGATGACAAAAGACTAATCCGGCCGAATGAGTAACAGATTTACCCAGCAACTGCCACGCTTTGGCGCTCTCATAAAACATGGTCAGAAGCCGCCAACCCCTCCAGGCTGGTGTGACCCACACAATTTCGTCGCCGCCCCACAGCAATGTCTCCAACCGGATCGCCTCGCCGTTCTTCCAGTCCGCATCAGTTCGAACTACGTCAAGCAGATCCGCTAAAAAGCCAGCTTGTCTACGACGAAGGCCCACAGAAAAATCGCGCTGGCTCTGCGCGGTCTTGCAGTGTTCCCGCTGAAAAGCCCCCATTCCGTTCCCATCGATGTAGACGACCGCGAGCTTGTCGGCAAGATCGCCCCACTCGCCACTGTTACCAGCCAAGATTGAAATTCGTTCACGAATTCGTCGTCGGGCGCCGGCTTCCGGCGTATTTCTCTACCTCCAAACGATAGAAGGTCTGTCTCCGTTCACGCCCGTACTCCCTGCGTGTGTGCGTCATCGGACTTTGGCCATTGACAAATGCCGGCCGTACCATGTCCGTCGAACATACTTCGCGCGAAAACCTCGATCTCGGATACACAAGCGTCGGCATGCGCATCTGGCGGGCACGGTTCAGGGCGGTGACACGCGCCCGATCACGCTGGAAATTGCTCTCCGGGACGAAATCCAGAGTGATCGTGGCATATTGCAACTGTGGATGACGGCTCAGATCTTGCTCGATCCTACTCCGAAGCGCCTCCGGGTCCGCGCAGTCGACAATGCAGCAACGCTTGCGAGGCCCCGTGAACGAGGGTTTCAGGCGTCGCGCCACCTGCGCGAATCGCCTCCTCGACAGCCTCCGCAAGATCCAATAAGATAAGTCCGCCGCCCCGGACTGTGCTTAAGTCCTGACAGTCAAAAACGAAGCCGTCCAAATTCACGCCTTCCGCGCGAAGGTAAATAGGCTCCAAAATAGCCTCCTACGTCGAGCGATCTTATCGCAAAACGGAGGAGTTTCACAATACAATCTGCCAATCCGACGCGCGACGCTAAATACCGCTCCCACCAACAACGATGCCGCGTGTGTGGTTGCATTATCAGTCACGTCACTTGACAGATTTTTCTCCACCATCATTCCAAAGCACTTAGATGGTCGCGCACGCCCAATTGCTTGATACTCTTACAATCCCCCCAGCTACTCTGAAATCAGCATGAGCTCCCAACGTCGCATTAACTCTTCGCGCGCCAACGGCGCCAAGTCACGCGGACCCAAAACTCCCGAAGGTAAACATAACTCATCCTTGAACAACCTTCGTCACGGTCTCCTCGCTGGCACCGTCGTTCTTGAGCCCGAAAACACCGAAGTGTTCTCCCGCCTCCTCGCCGTATTCGAGCACGAGCTCAACCCGCAAACGGAGGTCGAGCGCGAACTGGTCGAGACCATGGCAGTAGCCCGTTGGCGCATCCTTCGTCTCTGGGCTATGGAGCGCTCCACGCTCAAGACCGAAATGGAGAGAGACAGCGTCCCGTCCCCGGCGACCCCGCCGCGCGCGCCGCCCAGGCCTTCCGCTCGCTCGCCGATCACACCTCCCGCCTCCTCGATCTCTACCACCGCTACGAAACCCGCTTCGATCGCCAATATGCGCGCGCTCTCGGTATGCTCCAAAAAGGCCGCAGGGCCATGGTAGATCCGGAGGTTGCCCGGCGCTTACATCCCACGAGGGCCATACACAGCGGAGGGGCATCCCCAACCCCTCGGCGATCCATTTCTGTCAATTCCGTCGGCCTCCGCGCCATCGCCCCAAGCTGCCGCATCGGCGCAAAACAGAATTTGCCGTACGAACCTAATCCCAATTTCGGACGCTTCAGACAGCACGGCTTGTTTTGATATGCGAAATTCAGATGTCATGGTTCCGGACTCGGCTGTAGCCTCTATTCATCGAAGTAAACGCAAATCTGCTATACCGATCGCTGAGACCGGACCCGAAGCATCGGTTTTGTAATGCGGAATAGGAGCGCGGCTACCCCGGTAGTTGCAATCCGATCACACAGGCCCTTTTGTGTTTTGTTATAACAAACATGGCTAGGTGTGAAGCCTAGGCTCGGCTATGAATAACCGTGTATCCCTCTCACCGGCGGTTTCGCTGCGCGGAACGCTTCTGCGCGGCGGTTTATCGCTGGCTGCTTAGTTTAGGGCTTGATATACTCGCCACACAAGTACTCATGCGGCTTCCCCGTTGGATCTTTTTCTGCGCTGCTCTGGCCCTGCCCTGTTTTGCGTCGTCGGTTCAGCCGCTCGATGCGGGGTGGAGGTTTCTGAAATCGGATGCGACGGCGGGGGAGACTCCGCAATTCGACGATTCGCTGTGGCGGGCAGTGACGCTGCCGCACGATTGGGCGATTGAAGGGCCATTCGACGAGAAGAATCCGGCGGGACAGGGCGGCGGGTATCTGCCGGGCGGGATCGGGTGGTATCGCAAGCATTTCACGCTGGGCTCGGGAGAGGCGCGGCGGCGTGTGTTCATCGATTTCGATGGCGTGATGGCCAATAGCGACGTGTGGATCAATGGATTCCATCTGGGGCGGCGGCCCTATGGTTATGTGAGCTTTCGCTATGAGTTGACGGGCCACCTGAATTTTGGCGCGAAAGAGAATGTGCTGGCGGTGCGCGCGGAAGATGCGCAGCAACCGGCTTCACGCTGGTATGCCGGCGCGGGAATTTATCGCCATGTGCGTCTGGTGACGGCGGACCCGGTGCATATTGCGCATTGGTCGACTGTTGTGACGACGCCAGCGACAACGCAAGTGCATGTTGCGAGCGCGGTGGAGAACCAATCGGACGCGGCGAGGAACGTGGCGGTTGAGATCGCGGTGATTGCGCCCGATGGCACGCGGGCGGCGATGGCGTCCACGGCCGCGCAAAACGTGGCGGCGGGCAAAACGGCGGCGTTTGCGTTGGATCTATCCGTGCCGAAGCCGGAGCTTTGGGATATGGATCATCCCGCGATGTATCGCGCGGTGGTGAGAGTGCTGGACGGCAAGAACGCACTGGATGAAGAGAGCGTGGCTTTCGGCATCCGCGAATTTCGCTTCGATGCAGCTACCGGCTTTTGGCTCAACGGGCGAAATTTCAAGCTTAAGGGCGTGGCTCTCCACGGCGATGCAGGCGGACTGGGGGTTGCGGTTCCGCTGGCGGCGTGGGAGCGGCGACTGACGACGCTGCGGTCGCTGGGGGTGAATGCGATTCGCACGGCGCATAATCCGCCGGCGCCAGAGTTTCTGGATCTTTGCGACCGGATGGGCTTTCTGGTGATGGATGAGATGTTCGATTGCTGGACGGTGGCGAAGAATCCTTACGACTATCACCTGTACTTCCGCGAGTGGTCGCAGACCGATACGCGCGATACGGTGATGCGCGACCGCAATCACCCCAGCATCGTTCTCTATAGCGCGGGCAACGAGATTCACGACACGCCCAACGCGGCGCTGGCGAAAGACATTCTGAGTGGCCTCGTGAGCGTGTTCCATGCGACGGATGCGACGCGGCCGGTGACGCAGGCGCTGTTCCGGCCGAATGTGAGTCACGATTACGACGATGGGCTCGCCGACTTGCTCGACGTGGTGGGACAAAACTATCGCGAAAACGAGATTCTGGCGGCGCACGAGCAGAAGCCGACGCGGAAGATTGTGGGCACGGAAAATCAGATGGGCCGTCAGGTGTGGCTGGCGATGCGCGATAACGCGCCGTATGCGGGGCAGTTCTTGTGGGTGGGCATCGATTACCTGGGCGAGGCGGGACGGTGGCCGTCGATTGCGTCGTCGCAAGGGCTGCTCGATCACACGGGCGCGGTGAAGCCGATGGGGCTGGAGCGGCAAAGCTGGTGGTCGGAAAAGCCGGTGGTGCATATTGTGCGCCGCGTGGCGCCGGACCGGCGCGCGGAGACCGACCCGGGATACGAGGGCGCGCAGCGGCGCCAGACGCAGACACTGTTTGCAGATTGGACGCCGGAGAATCTCGCGCCGCACGAAGAGAACGTTGAGGTCTACAGCAATTGCGGCGCGGTGGAACTCTCGCTGAACGGCAAGACGCTGGGCGCGAAGACGCTGCCGGCGGATGCATCGGCGCGCGTGTGGCGCGTGAGCTTCGAACCGGGCGCGATGGTGGCGGCGTGCAAGAATGGGCCGCGCGAAGAACTGCACACCGCGGGCAAGGCGGCGAAGGTCGTACTTACTGTGGATCGCGCGCGACTGCGCAACGATTGGGACGATGTGGCGTATGTGACTGCGTCGGTGACGGATGAGCACGGGGTCACCGTGCCGTCGTCGGATGCGGAGATTGCGTTTGAAACAGCGGGGCCGGGAACGATGGTCGCGCTCGATAGCGGCGACAATACCAGTCACGAATTGTTCCAGGCGAAAACGCGGCAGGTTTACAACGGGTGGTGCGTAGCTACGATTCGCGCGTCAGGCTCTGGAAAGATTACGGTGCGGGCTTCGGCGAACGGATTGGCCGCGGGGTCGGTTACTATCGAAGCTGGAGCAAAATGAAGGCCTTCGTATTGCTTTTGTGCGCCGCCTCCGCATACGCCGCCGACGTTTCCGTGAACGCCTTCGGCGCGAAGGGCGATGGCGTGACGGTGGATACGGCGGCGATCCAGAAGGCGCTGGATGAAGCCGCGAAATCGCACGGCACGGTGGTGTTCAAGCCGGGCACGTATCTCACGGGCGCGCTCTTCGTAAAGTCGAACACGCAGTTGCGCATCGATGAAGGCGTGGAACTGCGCGGCGCGCAGGATCTGGCAGCGTACCCGGTGATGCCAACGCGCGTGGCGGGCATCGAGATGAAATGGCCGGCGGCGCTGATCAATGTCTACGAGCAATCGAACGTGCAGATTTCGGGCAAAGGCTCAGTGGATGGCGACGGCAAGATCTGGTGGGACAAATATTGGAAGATGCGCCGCGAGGAGTATGAGCCCAAGGGACTGCGCTGGGCGGTGGATTACGATTGCCAGCGGCCGCGGCTGATTCAGATCTACAAATCGTCGAACGTGCGGCTGCAGGGGCTGACGCTGAAGCGCTCGGGTTTTTGGACGGTGCACATCTGCTACTCGCAAGACGTCAACGCCGACCAACTCACGATCCGCAATAATATCGGGGGCAAGGGGCCCTCGACCGACGGCATCGATATCGATTCTTCCGCCAACGTGACGGTGGAGGATAACGACATCGACTGCAATGACGACGCGATTTGCCTGAAGGCGGGGCGCGACGCGGATGGGTTGCGCGTGAACCGGCCAACGGAGAAGGTCCGCATCCGGCACAATACGGTGCGCGGCGGCGCGGCGGGCATCACGATCGGGAGCGAGACTTCGGGCGGGATTCGCGATATCGAAGCCGACCGCATTACGGTGCTGCCGGGCGTGCCGAACGGAATCCTGTTCAAATCGGCGAACACGCGCGGCGGCCTGATGCAGAACATCCTCATCCGCAACGTGGAGATGCAGGGCGTAGCGCACCCGATCAGCATAACGATGAACTGGAACCCGGCGTACAGCTACGCAAAGTTGCCCGAGGGCATGAAAAACATTCCGGATTACTGGCGCACTCTGCTGGCGCCAGTCACGCCAGACAAAGGGCTGCCGCATTTTCGGGGCGTGCGCATCTACGATGTCACGGCGACCGGCGCGCAGCAGGCATTCACGGTGAGCGCATACCCGGAAGCTCCGCTGCAGGATTTCGAATTCAAGAATGTCCATATTGAGGCCAAGACCGCGGGCTCGATTCAAAACGCGCAGAACTGGAATTTTTCTGGCGTTACGATCAAGACCGCCGATGGCAGCCACGTGGCTGTGAAGAACAGCGCGGGGGTCAACGGAATACAGTAACCGCGCAGGCCGGGAGGCCGCGCCACTAAGAGCTTATGAAATACGTGAATTATTTGTGGGATGACGCCAAGGCCGCGACGCTTTCGCCGGCCGAACAATTGGTTTACCGCTCGAACCTTTTGGGTTCCGATCAACGCATCACCAATACCGGCGGCGGCAACACCTCCGCCAAGCTCATGGAACGCGATCCGCTCACCGGGCAAACGGTGGAAGTGCTGTGGGTGAAGGGCTCGGGCGGCGACCTACGTACGAGTAACCTGGGCAATTTCGCGTCGCTTTATCAGGAGAAGCTGATCGGCCTGCAGCCGATGTATGGCGCGATGAATCCGCGCGGGCCTAAGACCGAGTCCGAAGATCACATGGTGGGTTGCTACCCGCACTGCACGTTCAATCTCAACCCGCGCGCGTCGTCAATCGATACGCCGCTGCACTCGTACCTTCCGGCGAAGCATGTGGACCACATGCATCCGAATTCGGTGATCTCGGTGGCGGCGTCGCGGCGCTCGCTGCATTTGACGCAAGAGATCTTCGGCGAGGAAGTTTCGTGGACGCCATGGCTGCGGCCGGGGTTTGAGTTGGGGCTCGAATTGGAGCGCATGTGCAAGGCGCATCCGAAGCTGAAGGGCATCGTGATGAGCCAGCATGGCCTGATCAACTGGGCCGACGGCAACAAGGAATGCTACGATCTGACGCTGCGGCTGATCGAAAAAGCCGCAAAATTCATCGAGGCGCGCGATAAGGGCGAGAAGACGTTCGCGGGCGCGAAATACCAGACGCTGCCGGAGGCGCAGCGCAATCAGACGCTCTATGAGATTCTGCCGTGGCTGCGCGGGCAGGTATCGAAATCGAAGCGCTTCATCGGGACCGTGCAATCGGACGCCGCGATTCTGCGCTTCGTCAACAGCCACGATGCGCCGCGACTGGCGGAACTCGGCACCTCGTGCCCCGACCATTTCCTGCGCACCAAGATCAAGCCGCTGTACGTCGGTTGGAATCCGCAAACCGAGGACGCGGCGGCGTTGAGGGCAAAGCTGAGCGATGGCCTGGAACAATACCGCAAGGATTACGCGGCTTATTACGAAAAGTGCAAGCGGCCGAACTCGCCGGCGATGCGCGACCCGAACCCGACGGTGATTCTGATCCCTGGGATCGGCATGATCGCGTGGGGCAAGGACAAGAGCGAATCACGCGTGACGGCGGAATTCTACAACTGCGCGGTGGAAGTGATGCGCGGGGCGGAAGCGATCGACGAATACATCGCGCTGCCGCAGCAGGAAGCCTTCGACATCGAATACTGGCTGCTCGAGGAAGCGAAGCTGAAGCGCATGCCGGCGGAGAAGGAGATGGCGCGCAACGTGGCGCTGGTGGTAGGCGCAGGCAACGGAATCGGCAAATCAGTGGCGCATCGTCTGGCGAAAGAAGGCGCGCACGTGGTTTGCGCCGATCTTAGCCTGGAGGCCGCGCAGGAAACCGCGAATGAGCTGACCAAGATTTATGGCCTGGGAATCGGCGTGGCCGGCACGGGCATTTCCGGAAGCGGACCGGCGGTTGCGCTGCAGGTGGATATCACCAATCGCGACAGCATCCGCGCGATGCTGCAACAAACAGTGCTGGCGTATGGCGGCATCGATCACCTGATTGTGACGGCGGGGGTGTTCATTGCGCCCGACCGCGAAGGCCACGTCACCGATCCGCAATGGAAGACCACGTTCGACGTGAACGTGACCGGGCTGTATCTGGTGGCCGATGAATCGCGCACGCTGTGGACGCGGCAGGGGCTGCGCGGCAGCATGGTGCTGACGACGAGCGTGAACGGCATGGTATCGAAGAAGGGTTCGCTGGCGTATGACGCGTCGAAGGCGGCGGCGAACCATTTGACGCGCGGGCTGGCGGTGGAACTGGCGCCGCTGGTGCGCGTGAATGCGCTGGCGCCGGCGACGGTAGTGGCGGGCTCGACCATGTTCCCGCGCGATCGCGTGATTGCCTCGCTGGTGAAGTACGAGATTCCGTTTGCGGAATCGGATTCGACCGACACGCTGCGGCACAAGCTGGCGGATTTCTACGCCAAGCGCACGCTGACGAAATCGGCGATTACGCCCGAGGATCAGGCGGAAGCGGTGTTCTATCTGGCTTCGAATCGTTCGGCGAAGGTGACGGGGCAGGTGTTACCGGTGGATGGAGGGTTGCAGGACGCGTTCGTGAGGTAGGGGCGGACGAGGGCCGCCCGCCCCTTCTTCACAACCAACTAACTAGAACACGAAGCGCGCGCCCACCTGAATGGTGCGCGGGCGATTCGCTTGCGCGGTGATCAGACCGAAGCTGGCGTTCGTGGCAGTGGTGTTGGGCGCGGCGAACGTGGCGTGGTTGAGCACGTTGAAGAACTCGAAACGCAACTGAAAGTAAGACTTCTCGGTCACGTTCACGTTCTTCAGCAGCGAAGGATCCCACTCATTGAGCCCGTCCTGCCGGATGTTCGGGAACGTGGTCGAGAACGTCCGGATGTGATAGGCGAAAACATTGGCGGAGTTGGTGGCGAACAGGCCGGTGTTGAACGCAACGGAGTTGGTGTTGCGCGCATTGACCTGCAGAGCGCCGGGGCCGCCGTAGTACACGTAGTCGCCGGGGCTGGTGGTGCTGCCGTTGATCCAAGTGATGGGCGCGCCGAGTTGCCAGGTGTAGATGCTGGTCAGGCGCCATCCGCCGGCGATCGCATTCGCCCAGCGGCTATGGGCGTCGACGGCCTTGCCTTTGCCGAAAGGAAGCTCATAGCTCACGGCGGTGACGAAGCGGTGCGGGTGGTCGAACGGCGAGACGCGCTTTTCAGGGCGCGGATCAGTGTCGTTCAGCCAGGTGTCCTGCTCGATGAGGCGCGAGTAGATGTAGTTGGCGATCAAGTTCAACCCGTTCGACAGGCGCTTTTGCACGCGTACATTCAAGCTATCGAAATAGGAATCGCCAACGTTCAAGTTCTGCTCGATGACGCCGGCGCTGCCGCTCCATGCGCCGCTGCCGTAGCCCACGGGGAACTCGGGGTAACGCGCGAGGAGCTGCAACGGGGTGGTGGTAGCGCCGTTCTGGCTGGTGGCTAAACCGGAGAATGGATTCGCCACCGAGGCTGAGAGCGTGGTGTTCAATGCGCTATCGCGCACCGGCGACGTGCTGAGGAACTGGCGCGGAATGCCGTTGAGTTGCGTAACCGTCACGGGCAGCGCCACCGAGTGGTTGCCAATGTAGACGACTTCGAGCAACAGGTTCGAACCGAAGGTGTGCTCGAAGCCAAAGTTCCAACGGAGCGAGTAGGGGTCCACCTGATTCGGATTGAGGAAGGAAATTGTCTGACCTTCAAACGTGGCCAGACCGTTGGCCGCGCCGACCGGTTGCTGGAACCCCGTCGGGAACGGATTGCTCAGCGTGTTGGCGGGCGAGAGGAAGTTGTTGTTCGACGCTACAAGAGCAGTGGTCTGGCTGAAGCCCTCTTGCGCCAGAATCGGGTTGGTGGAATAAGCGCCGCTAACGCTCAGACTGGCGATGGTGAGCGGTTGCACGAACATGGCGAATCCGGCGCGGATGACGGTGTTGTGCAACTTGGCCGGGCTCCATGCGACGCCGACGCGCGGGCTGACGCGATGCGAGACGTTATTGAACACATTGTTGTTGCTGGGGCTGGCGAAGGTCAGTCCGCCGGGGACGGCGAAGCTGCTCGCGGGGAGCAGGGCGCTGGGGCTCTTGGCGTACGCCGCGCTGGCCGCAGAGGCGAGCGGGTTGGTGGCCGTGGAGTCGAACCCATCGGTAGTGCGCCCGTACTTTTCGTTGTAGCCATCGTCGTGATCGTAGCGAACACCGAGGTTGACCGTGAGGTCGCGGCGCACGCGCCAATCGTCCTGAATGAACCCGGCGTAGTAATACTGATAGAACGACGCGTAGGTATTGATATCGTACGAACCGCTGGTGGGCAGGCCGAGCAGTAACGACGCGAGATCCTGGCCCTGGGCCACAGTGGAAGATGCGCTGCTCGACGCGCGCACGTAGCTGTTATTGAAGCTGAACGTGCCGGTGGAGTTGCCGTAGCTGATCGAATTCAAGCGGTACTGACGGACGTCGGCGCCGAATTTCAGCGTGTGGTTGCCGGCGATCTTGGTCAAGGCGCCGAAATACTGCAGCGATTGCGAAGGCAGCAGGTTTGCGCCGCTGGCTCCCAGCGATTGGAAGGTGCTCAGCGAAACCACGGGCAACTGCAGGTACTCGGAAGAGCCGCCGATGTATGACGGGAAGCCGAGCTGCGAGGGATCGTATCCCGTACCGGGCTGCGCGTGCGATTCATACATGCGCGTGAAATTGATACGCGAATCGAGCACCGTGGTGGGCGTGAACATAGCGACGTCATCCACCGTGCCGCCCCAGTTATTGCGGTAAAGAACCGAACCCTGCGAAGCGTTGTCGAAGTAGTTATTCTTGACCTGCGAATAGCCTGTGCGGCGGACGTCGAAGAACATGCGATTGCGGTCGGACATGTTGTAATCGACGCGGGCCAACTGGTTGTCGTAGTCGTCGTTGGTGGTGGCGTTGTTGCCGAAATTATTGACGCCAACCGCGTTGACGCCGGTGGTCACGTTCGGCTCGGGAAAGAACTTCATGTAGGCGAGCGCGATTGGGTTCAGAAGGTTGGTGGGAATCGTGTTGTTCGGGAACGGCGAGCGCGTGATGGTTGTGCCGCTCAGCGTGGCGCTGAAGGGGTTGTAGATGGTGTATTGCGAACCGGCCGCCGTCAGCGCGGAGAAGTTGCCCTGGCGCTCGGCGTCGGTGGGCACGGTCACGAAATTGGTATTCGGCTGGCTGTCGGGAAGGCCTTCATAGGCAAACATCCAGAAGAGCTTGTTCTTGCCGTTATAGACGTGCGGGATGTACACGGGGCCATCGAAGAGAAATCCGTATTGGTTGAAATGAGTCACGGGATTTCCGAGGCCCGCCTTGTTGTTGAAGAAACTGTTGGCGGTGAGGTTGGAAGGCTGAGTAAACTCCCACAGCGCGCCGTGGAACGTGTTGGTGCCTGTCTTCAAAACCTGATTCATGGTGCCACCGCCGGTGTGGCCGAAGGAGGCGTCGGAATCGAACGTCTTCACGCGCACTTCCTGCACGGCTTCGTGCGGCGGGCTATAAGCCTGGCGGCCGTCCCAGGTGGCGTCGGGCGAGCCATCCATCAGGATCTCGCTGGTCTGCGAAGCGGTGCCGCCGATGCTGAACGCCGCTGGGGCGCCGCTATCGAACGGGTGCACCAGAGTCGGCGTGCCGGTGGGAATTACGCCCAGCGCGAGCTGCGCCAGCATCATCGGCGTGCGGCCGTTGAGCGGCATTTCCTCGACTTCTTTGGTGCTGATCGACTGGCCTACGGAGGCATTCTCCGAATCGAGCAGCGGAGCGTCGGCCGACACCGTCACGGAAGTCGAGGCATCGCCCACTTCGAGACGGAAATCGATGACCGGGCGGTCATCGGAACCGAGCGTCAAATCGGTGCGCTTGGCCATTTTGAATCCTTGCGCTAGCGCGGTGAGCTCGTAAAGCCCAGGCGAAAGGAAAGGAATGGCGTATTTGCCAGACGCGTCGGTAACGGTCTGGGTTTTGACGCCAGTGCGGGTTTCGGTGGCGACCACTTTGGCGGCGGCTATCGAAGCGCCGGTGGGGTCCGTGACCTGCCCGCTAAACGTGCCGCGAAATTCTTGTGCGAATGACGCAGCGGAAATTACAGACAATAAAACAGCAACTCGGCTGAACTGCATTGCGACTCCCTAAGCAAAACACGAGACTAATTTGACTTCATTGTAACTGGGAACTGTACGAACTTATCCAAACAGGCATTCGGAGCCCCTGTGCCTGGAACACCTGCAACCTTTACGTCTTCGCCCTCCAGATGTAAGTTCGAGGGGCCGGGACCAAGCTTGAGGTCCGCGTGGCTTCCTACGATCTTTATATCCTTCGGGTCGCTCAACACTACGTTGTCGAACGTCATTCCCAGGCGGTGCGATGGGTCGTAGCCCTCGAGAGTGATCTTGCCGCCGCCTTGAATGCGCACGTTGCGCAGCGTGATATCGGTGAACTGCGGCAGCTTATCGCGCGCCGCGCCAAAAAACGAATAATTCGAATCCATGTAGATGGGGTTCTTGGTGTCGCGTATGCAAACGTCTTCATAGACGATGTCGCGCACCAGACCGCCGCGGCTGGAATTGGATTTGATGCGGATGCCGTTATCGGCGCCATCGATGGAAAGATCGGTGACGCGGATGGCGCTCGCGCCACCATCGGTTTCGCTGCCGATCGACATGCCGTGGCCGCTAAAGAAATGGTTGTGGGAAATGGTCATGTGGGTAGTGGGCGCGCCATGACCGGCTTTGATGGCGACGTCATCGTCGCCCGCATGAATGAAACAATGCGTGATGGTGACGTTGGTGGAATTGCCGGGGTCAATGCCATCGGTGTTGCGCGAATTCTTGGGCGAATCGATGATGACGCCCCAGGCAGTGAAGCCGTTGCCGTTGCTGTACGAGACGTGGAAATTGGGCGAATTGCGCAGGGTGATGCGATATAGCGTGAAATCGTTACTGCGCGTGATCACCATGATGCGCGGGCAATTCTGATTCTGATTTTTGACCTTGGCTTCCTGCGCGAGATCCCACCAGGAAACGTTCTGGCCGATGAGTTTCTCGCCGCCGCGGCCATCGATGACGCCATCGCCCATCACGGCGGCGTGCGCGACGCCATCGGCGGAGATGATTGGCTTGCAACCGTGGCCGGCCTGGTTGACGACGCCGCAGCTTCCGGGGGTTGTGTCGTAGTCGCGCGGATTGCGCGAGGCGTAAACCGTGGCCTTGGCATCGACGAGCAAAGTTACGCCGGCGCGAAGCTGGACGGGGCCGATGGTGAAGGAATCTGCGGCGCCAGCAGGCTTGAGCTCTAGCGCGTGGCCGGCGCCGCAACGATCGAGCGCGCTCTGAATGCGCTGCGTATCGAGATGAGCATCGTCGGGACCGGTCGCTTGGGCGGCGAGCGTGACGCAGGGTTGCGGAAATACCGGCTCAGTGACTTTACGCATGTCCTGCGCTTGAGCGGCCGCAGCTAAGCCGAACGCGGCAAGCACAGCAATTGGAAAGCGCATCATTCGGCGAATAAATGGCCCGCGAGCCATTTCACATACTCCTTGTTGCGCCGGCGCGTCTCGTCGATCACCACGCGCGGTAATTCATCCAAATGATCTTTGAAGAAGCGGCCATCTTCGTCTTTGCAGCCGACCATATTGCCGAGCCAGAAGACCAGGAAGAGATTGCCGTCGACGCGCCCGCCGGAGGCGTTGCCAAGATACGAGCCGTGACCCGATGCGCGGTATTGCGCGGCAAGCGCGCTTTCTTCACCGAAGGCGCCTTGCGCAGCGAAACGTTCACAAGCGGCCACCATGCGATCGTAAAGCGCGCGCTCCTGCGAGCCTTCGCGCGATTCAGAGAGCACGTCGAAGAGCTGCAGTTGCAACTCGCCCGAGATTTTGTAGTTCAGGCGGCCTCCGGTGGCCGAGCCAATGGAGCGCAGGACTTCCGGCTGCTTGCCACTGCCGGAATGGATACTCAGGGTGCCGTCGAAACGCCGCGCCACATCGGCCAATTCGCGCACGCGGTCTTTGAGCTCCGGAACGGGCTTGCCGTCGAATTGCCCATCGACGCGCGGCATCACTTCGGGCCACATCTTGTGGTGCGTGTACTTTTCCAGGGCCGCGCGCGATTCCGGATACGCCTGCCGTTTCTTGAAACCGAGATTAGGCGGCACAAGCTGCGCGGGGCGGCCGCGCTCGGCGAGCCAGTGCATGTAAAAGATTAATTCCTTGGCGCTGGTGAGCGTTTCGGCTTCATCGAGCGACGGCTCGAAATCGAAGGCCACGCCGCCGCGCGCCTTCAGGATGGAATCGAAGAGCTCTTCGTTCAGCTTGAGGCTGGGCGCAAACTTCACGGCGAGGCGCTTGATCTCAGCGGCATCGAAACGGTAAGAGGCGGAGCCGCAGTCGAACGGCTTGGCGAAGGCATCCTGTACCCAAGAGCGCTCGCCGGGCGTGAGGCGCTGCGCGTACAACTCTTCGATTTGGGATTCGGAAAGCGGCTGCGGGTGGCGCAGATCGGCGCGCAGATCGAACACGCGCGAGGTGTCGGTAGTGAACTTGGTGTATCCGGCGGCGTGGCGAATGGCTTCCTTGACCCATTCCACCGATTTCGCGATCTCGGCGTCATTGGCGCCGTTGACGATGAAATGATCGGCTTCGGCGGTGTAGCCGCTGCGATAGCCGGCGCGAATGGCGGCCCACAATCCGGCGTGATACAGATGCCTGATGCTGACGCGCGTGTGGCCGGGGGCGGTGGGGTTGGCGCCATCGCGGGCGGCGATTTCGGCGTCGGTGGTCATTTCGCGGGTGGCCGAAAGCTGGACGGTGCTCGCGAGGTTGCGCCCGGTTTCGCGCAGAATTTCAGCAAACGCGTCGAACACGGCGGGCAAGCTGACTTCGGGATGGCGGTTGCCGCTGGCGATGGCCGGGAGGGCACGCTGCGGGCGCGGCAGAAACGAGGGATCGATCTGGTGCGCGAAGGCGGCGATGTTTTCGCGGTCGGTGGAGGCGAACGGATAAAGGTGAACGGTGACGCCGTTCAGCGAACGCGGGGCCGCGCCGGTAAGGCCAAACGCGCCGGCCTCACCGCCATATTGCAGCAGCAAAGGCGCGCCATTCTCTTCAATCGCGACGAATACGGAGTCGCCAACGCCGACCAACGACCCCGGAAACCAAACCGCTTGGGGCATGTGTTCCGCAAGGCTAACCAACGGGGCCGGGATCTCGGAAACCATCTGCGTGTACGTGGAACTCATAAGCTTCGAATTCATCTTAGACATTAGGCCCCTTCGATCGTTGAGTCAAACGCAGAAAACTGAACGGTCACTTTAACAAAATTAAACGATGGGCGGGACTACCGGAGGGTTTCCAGCATCTTGCGGAAGGCCTGGCCGCGATGGCTGACGCTGAGTTTTTGCGCTTCGGTGGCTTCGCCGAAGGTTTGGCCAAAGGGCGGATAGTAGAAGAGAGGATCGTAGCCGAAGCCGCCGGGACCGCGCGGCGTATCGATCATTTCGCCTTCGACCGACGCTTCGAACAAGCCGCGGATCTCGCCTTTATCGAGCAGAGCAATCACGCATACGAAGCGCGCGCGCCGGTTCTCGACGCCGCGCAGGCGCTCGATGAGCAGCCGGTTGTTGGCTTCGTCGGTGGCGTGCGGACCGGCGAAACGGGCGGAGTAGACGCCGGGCGCGCCGCCGAGCGCGTCGACCACCAGACCGGAATCATCGGCAAACACCGGGCCGGGCGTGTATGGCGCGTAGTGCCTGGCTTTGAGAATGGCGTTGTCGGCGAACGTGGCGCCGTCTTCGACGCATTCGGGGATTTTACGGAAATCGGGCAGGCCTTCGATCTCGATGCCCGCCTGCGCCGCGGCGCGCTGAAACTCACGCAGCTTACCGGCGTTGCCGGTGGCGCACCAGAGCTTCACCCGCCGATCGCCTTCTTCTGCAGCGCGCCGAGTTCGGCGATGCCCTGCCGCGCCAGCGCGACCATCTTTGCCATCTGGGCGTCGTCGAACGGCTCATGTTCGGCGGTGCCCTGGACCTCGATGAATTTGCCGGCGCCGGTGGTGACGATGTTCATGTCGACATCGGCGCGCGAATCCTCTTCGTAATTGAGATCGAGGAGCGGCTCGCCGTTCACGATGCCGACGCTGATCGCCGCAACGGAATCGCGTAGCACGGGCCTTTTGAAACCGAGCTTGTTGATGGCCAGGGCGAGAGCCACATAGGCGCCGGTGATGGACGCCGTGCGCGTGCCGCCATCGGCCTGAATCACGTCGCAATCGATGGCGATGGTGCGCTCGCCGAGGGCGGCGGTATCGACGATGGCGCGGAGCGCGCGGCCGATCAGCCGCTGAATCTCGTGCGTGCGGCCCGACGGGCGGCCCTTGGTCACCTCGCGCGGCGTGCGCTTGGAAGTCGCGCGCGGCAACATGGCGTATTCGGCGGTGACCCAGCCTTTGCCGGCATTGCGGAGAAAGGGGGGGACGGTGTCTTCGATGCTGGCCGCGCACAGTACGTGCGTGTAGCCGACTTTGATCAGCGCCGAACCCTCGGCGGTCATCAAATAATTGGGGATGATTTCCACCGGCCGCAATTGGCCGGGTTGGCGGTTATCCGTTCGCATTCGATTTCATCACAAAGTAGAGCAGGAGCATTACGAGACCCATTCCGATGACGATGAGCACGATGCATGCGACGCCGCCCGGAGGCGTCTGCGCCTTCTTCGATTTGCCGCGCGCCAGCTTCATTTTCGCCATCGAAGCGATAGTAGCATCCGGCGCCCGAATCGCCATGCAACAATCAAGCCATGACCCGGCGTTTGTGGATGTGCGCGGCGCTCGCGCTCGCGGCTTGCGGCGAAAAGGCGCAGATGCCACCCAACTTATTTCCAGCAACCGCGCCGGGCGGATGGAAGCTGGTGGAAATGCGCGATCTCACGCCGGGCGATGCGCCCGACCCCGTGCCGCGCAACAGCATCGAGGAAATTCGTGCGGCATCGTATAAGGGCGAGGGCGATATTCAGGCGCGCGTGTATTTGTTGACGTCGGGCGACGTGGGGGCGGCGCTAGGCACGCGCTGGCGGCCATCGGCGGACACGGTGTTTTTCAATCATGGCCGGTATTTCGTGGTGGTGAAGTGGCAAAGCGCGACGCGGGTTGCGGTGCAGGAGTTCGTGGCGGATCTGCAGAAGCGACTGGGCGCGGCGACGACTCCTAAAGGAGCTTGAAGAGGCGGTTGCAACGTACATTGTCTCGGCGGAAGATGTTTGGGTTGGTTGGCGTGTTCGGTCCTCATCGCGATAACTTCCCAGATGTATACTTCTGGTTGCATGCCGCGAACGGAGCGAGTCACTAGCGCCGCAGTTGTGGCTTTGGCGGTGTGTGCGTTGGGCGCGCCGCTGAGCCAAGGACAATCGCCAACGGCCGGTTCGCTGCCCGCATTCGAGGTGGCGTCGATCAAAGCCTCTCCGCCGGGCGGGACGGGCTTGGTGTCGATCAGCCCTTACGGCTCGGGAAGGTTCACGGCGACGAATATCACCATGGAACTTCTGGTGAGCATCGCGTACGGAGTAAGCGATAAGGAGATCGTGGGTGGACCGGGCTCAGGCTGGCCCATTTCAGAGCGCTACGATGTCACGGCGAAGCCAGAGGGGGATTTGAAACTTACCTACGAAGAGCTGAAGCCAAGGATGCAGCAGTTGCTCGCGCAACGGTTCAAATTGGCGGTGCACCGCCAGACGAAGGATTTTCAAGGCTATGCGCTGGTGGTGGCGAAGGGCGGATCGAAGCTCAAGGCCAGCGAGCCGAATCCGAAAGCGCAAGGCATCATTTGGGCGCGCGGGATCCGGCAGCCGAGCGCGACTATGGAAACGCTGGCGGCGATGCTGGCTCGCCCGGCCGGACGTCCTATCGTCGATAAGACCGGCATCCAGGGCACTTACAACATCGATCTTAGCTTCATGGCGGTGGACGATCCGAAATCCGAGCTTCCTTCCATCTTCACCGCGGTACAGGAACAGCTAGGCCTCAAATTGGAGAACGCGAAGGTTCCGGTGGAAATGCTGGTGATCGATCACGTGGAGAAGACGCCCAGCGAAAACTAACCGGCAAAGCCGCCGAGCTTATATCCTTCCCAACGCGCCACGACGGCGCTGGCCAGGCAGTTTCCAATGACATTGATGGATGTGCGCGCCATATCGAGCACGGCATCCACACCGAGCAGCACGGTCCAGCCTTCCATGGGCAGATGGAACGTAGCGAGCGTGCCTGCCAGCACCACGAGCGCGGCACGTGGAACGCCGGCCACGCCTTTGCTGGTGAGCATCAGCGTGAGCATCATGAGGAGTTGATCGCCGAGCGAAAGATGCACGCCGGCGGCTTGCGCCACGAAGACCGACGCGAGCGAGAGATAGAGCGTGCTGCCGATGAGATTGAAGCTGTAGCCCGCGGGAATCACGAACCCAACGATGTGTTTCGGCACGCCGAACTCTTCCATGTTTTCGAGGGCCAGGGGCAGCGCGGCTTCGCTCGACGCTGTCGAAAAACTGATCATGGCTGGCTCGCGGACGGCCCGATAGAACGGCCGCAGCGGAATGCGGAACAGCGGAATAGCCGGGAGCAGCACCAGCAAAATGCAGAGAATCGCGGCGAGATACATGGCGCCGATCAGCTTGCTCAATCCGAAGAGCACGCCGATGCCTTTCGACCCGACGGTGACTGCGATGGCTGCGCCGACGCCGAGCGGGGCGAGATACATGATGTATCTGGTGAAACGGAACATCACTTCGGCGAGAGACTGGCAGAAAGCAACGACAGGGCCAGCCTTGGCTCCTACGCCCGCGCAGGCCGCGCCAAAGATGAAGGCGAACACGACGACCTGCAGGACGTCATTGCGCGCCATAGCGTCGATAAGACTGTTGGGAAAGATATGCTGCAAGACCGTGCCGAACGTGGCGGGCGCTTGCGGCGCACCGGCGGGCGCACCGCCGCTGACGTTAACCCCCGCGCCGGGCCGCATGATATTCACGATGGCTAAGCCGAGAAACAGCGCCAGCGTGGTGGCGATTTCGAAATAGAGAATCGCCTTGGCGCCGATGCGCCCCATGTTCTTGAGATCGCCGCCGCCGGCGATTCCGGCCACCAGCGTGGCGAAGATCAACGGTGCGATGATGCAGCGAATCAGCGACATGAATACGGCGCTCAGAGGGCCGAGTTGCTTGGCGATATCGGGAGCAACCACGCCCAGCGCCACGCCCGCCGCCATGCCGATGAAGATCCACGCCGTGAGAGAAACCCGTTTCATCGTTCGCCCCATTTCAACTTTTGCCGCAGCACGTCGAAGAACATCAGCTTCGGCGGACGGATCAACAGCAGCGAGCTTTCCGAGCTGCGGCACGTCACGGCGTCGCCTTCGCGCAGCGGATTGCCGACCTGTCCATCGATGGTCAGATATACCGATTCATCCGGCCCACGCGAGTACGCCTTCACGACGCTGGTTTCGGGCACCAGCACCGGGCGGTTGGTGAGCATGTGCGGGCAGATCGGCGTGAGACAGATCGCCGGGACGTAAGGGTAAATGATCGGGCCGCCGGCGGAAAGCGAATACGCGGTGGATCCGGTGGGCGTGGCGATGATCAAGCCATCCGCTTTATAAGTGCAAACGAACTGATCGTCGACGTAGGTGTCAAGATCGATCATGCGCGCGATGGACGATTTCGCCAGCACGGCGTCGTTCAGCGATTCGTAACTCGCGATGAGCTCTCCGTTGCGGTGCACCTGGGTCGCCAGCAGCTTGCGAGGAGAGAGCTGATGTTCTCCGCGGAAGGCGCGCTCCAGTTCGGGAAAAATTTCATCCACGCTGATCGCCGTCAGAAAGCCGAGGCCGCCCATGTTTACCGGAAACAGCGGGATCTCGCGTTTTCCGATGGCGCGCGCGGCTGGAGAGCAGCGTGCCATCGCCGCCCAACACAATGATGAGGTCGCAGCCTTCGGGAACTTGCTCCCGCGGCATGCCATCGAGCGATTGCGGCGCGTAACTGGCAGTGGCCTCGTCGGCGCGAATCGCGATGCCGCGAGCGCGCAGCCATTCCGCCAGTTGAGGCGCTACTGCGCCCGCCCGCTCGGAATTCGGCTTGGAGCAGATTCCTACCGTATTAATGGCGGGCATGGAGAAGGAATTCCTTGTTCCCTTCCGCGCCCAGGATGGGGCTATCCATGATGCTGGTCTGAAATCCGAGTTCTTTCACCGAGCTCTCCACGCGCTCGCAAGCGGCCCGGTGCAGCGCCGCGTCACGCACGATACCGCCCTTCCCCACCTGGCCCTTGCCTACTTCGAACTGCGGCTTGATCAGTATAACCATTTGCCCGCCGTCGCGTAACAAAGGCGTGAGCGCGGGAAGGATCAGCGTGACGGAAATGAAGCTGACGTCGCACACGATGAGCGAGACGCGCTCGCCAATTTCTTCGAAGGGCAGTTCGCGCGCGTTGATGCCCTCATGCACGACGACGCGGGGGTCGGTACGCAGCTTCCAATCGAGCTGGCCGACGCCGACATCGACAGCATGCACGCGCGCGGCGCCGGCTTGCAGCAGGGCGTCGGTGAAGCCGCCGGTGGAAGAGCCGATATCGAGGCAGGTCTGGCCCGAAACGTCGATGGCGAATTCGCGCAGCGCGGCTGCCAACTTGAAGCCGCCGCGGCCGACATAAGGTGGACGGGCGAGGACTTCGAGCGCGGCATCTTCACCGACCGATTGCCCAGGCTTGGCGGCTTTCTGGCCATTGAGCAGCACCTCGCCAGCCATGATGAGCGCCTGAGCTTTTTCGCGCGATTCGGCGAGGCCGCGCTCTACCAGCAGCCGGTCAAGCCGCGTCTTCATGATTTGCGCTGAACGATGAGATCGGCCAGCTCGTGCAGGCGCGCCGCATTCGAACCGAACGGGGTGAGCGTCTGATGCGCGCGCTCGCATTCTTCGGCCGCCATGCGCCGCGAGGCATCGAGGCCGTAGACCGACGGAAAGGTGATCTTTTGTTGCTGCGCATCTTTGCCCGCGGTCTTGCCCAGCGCTTCGGAGGATTCTTCCACGTCGAGAATATCGTCGACGATCTGAAACGCCAAGCCCACATGCTCGCCATAGCAGGAGAGCGCGGCGTATTGGGCATCGTCAGCGCCAGCATAGATCGCGCCGAGGCGGAGGCTGGCCCGCAAGAGCGCGCCGGTTTTGGCGCGATGAATCGATTCCAGCAGGTCGGCGGACGGGGCTTTGCCTTCGCCTTCGAGATCGGCCACCTGTCCGCCGATCATGCCGCCGACGGTGCCCGAGGCGACCGCAAGTTCGGCGATCATGCGCGTCTTGCGGGCGTCGGGCGCATCGAGCTGCGCGAGCGCCTGGAACGCCAGGGTGAGCAGCGAATCGCCGGCGAGAATGGCGATGGCATCGCCGAAAACTTTGTGGTTGGTCAGCTTGCCGCGGCGGTAATCGTCGTTATCGAGCGCGGGCAGATCGTCATGAATCAGCGAATAGGTGTGGATGAGTTCGAGCGGGCAGGCGGCGACGATGACGCCCGCGGCATCGCATCCGGCGGCGCGCGCGGCTTCGATGCACAGGATGGGACGGATTCGCTTGCCGCCGGCGAAGAGGCTGTAGCGCATGGCGCGATGGATGGTTTCGGGCTGCGCCGATTCGGGAGGGACCATGCGGTCGAGCGCCGCATCGACGGCTTCCTGCTGCCGCGCCAGATATTCGCGGAGATCCATGATCAGGATTTCTCGGAGGGAAACGGCTCGGCCGCAATTTTGCCATCGCGCCGGATCAGCATTTCGACGCGCGTTTCCGCCTCTTCCAACTGCTTGCGGCAAACGTCACTGAGCCCCATGCCGCGCTCGAAGAGTTCAAGGGAGCGTTCGAGGGACAGAGTCGCCGCCTTCGAGTTCTTTTACCACCTTTTCGAGCTCGTCAAGGCAGGTTTCAAACGATGCGGCCGGCTCACCGGCAGGCTGGTTTTCGGCCATTGGCCTCATTCTAGCTCAGGGTGTTGCTTGGGGTTGAGTGGGTCTCTTCTTTGACGCAGAGGGGCAGAGCCGCAGAGAAAAATCAATCCCGCTGTTTCCGACAACGGGCAACGGGGTGTGAGAGATCGCGTAGGCTTCCGCGTAACATTTTCGAAACGCCGGAGCGGTTATCATAGGTGGCGACGAGGAGAGAGTATGTGCGATCAGGATCATTTTGAACAGGACCGGCAAGAATACGAAGGCCGCGGTTTGGTGACGCGCAAGCAGTTCGGCGTACTACTAGGAGCAGGCGTCGCCATGATGCTGCCGAGAGCCGCGAACGCGGCGACAGTGACGGAAACGGACGTGAATATCACGACGCCGGACGGCACGGCGGATTGTTACTTCGTGCATCCGGCGAGCGGCACGGCTCCGGGCGTTCTGATTTGGCCAGACATCTTCGGGTTGCGGCCGGCGTTCCGGCAAATGGGCAAGCGGCTAGCAGAATCGGGGTATGCGGTGCTGGTGGTGAATCCTTTCTACCGCACCAAGAAAGCGCCGACCGCGGCGGCTGGCGGGGCAACTCCCATCCAGGAGGTGATGCCGCTCGCGCGAACTCTGAACGAGACGACGCAAATGACGGATGCGAAAGCGTTCACAGCCTGGTTGGACGGGCAGGCGTCCGTTGCCAAAAATCGGAAGATGGGCACGCAGGGTTATTGCATGGGCGGACCATTTGCGTTTCGTACCGCGGCCGCCGCGCCGGATCGCGTCGGAGCGGTCGCTACATTCCATGGAGGCGGACTTGTGACAGACGCGCCGAACAGCCCGCATCTTCAAGCCGCGAAGACACAAGCGCAGTTCCTGGTTGCGATCGCGGAAAGTGACGACAAGCGGTCGCCGAACGATAAGACGGCCCTTAAGGAGACGTTCGCGAAGGCGAACCTGACCGCGGAGATCGAAGTGTACGCCGGCTCCTCACATGGCTGGTGCCCTCCGGATTCGCAGGTCTACAACGAAGCATTGGCAGAAAAGGCTTGGAGCCGATTGCTGGCGCTATACGGGAAACGCTCTGGCCTAAGGGCGGCCCCGGTACGGGAAGGGCGCATGCATCGCATCAGCAGAAGAACCATATTGCGCGGGGCTGGCTTGTGCGCCGCGGCTGTGGTGCGCGGGCGCTACCGGCTGTTTGCGCAATCGAACAAACAATACTCGGATCGCGCCATTCAGCTCTTGGCGGAAACGCCGGTTGTGGATCTGCTGAACCAGTTCCGGTTCGCCGACTACGCGGAGAAGCCTCCGAAAAGCGATCTGTGGCTGAACAAGCCCTGGACGTTTACGGCGGCGGACGCGGCGGTCTATCGGGGCTCGGGGACCGATGTGTTCGCGCTAGGGCAGTCGGCGCCTGACTATACGGAAGGGCTGCGATTCTTCGCGAAATGGAACGGATTCCTGGCGGCGCACAGCGACTTACTGTTGCGCATCGAGCAAGGCGAAGATTTCGCTCGCGCGCATCGCGACCGGAAGACCGGGATCATGTTGACGATGCAGGATTCCACACACTTCCGGCGGCCCGAGGATGTCGACGAGTTTTTCGGGCTGGGGCAGCGGATTTCCCAGCTGACCTACAACTTCAACAACCGGATCGGCAGCGGCTTTCTGGAACAACGGGATGGAGGTCTTTCCGTCTTTGGCGCGTCGATCATGAAACGGATGGAGAAGGTTGGGATGGGCGTGGATGTGTCGCACTGTGCAGACCAGACCACGCTCGATGCCCTGGACGCGGCGGAGAAGCCAACGCTGTTTACCCACGCCACCTGCCGGGCATTGATCCCTGGGCACATGCGCGCCAAGACCGACGAGGCTATTCGCAAGATGGCGAAGACCGGGGGCGTGATGGGGATCGCTTTCATCCGATTTATGGTACGGAATCAGGAGCCGGTGAACACCGCGCATGTTTTGGATCATTTCGACTATGTCCGAAAACTGGTGGGCGTCGAATACCTGGCGGTTGGCAGCGACCTGGATGTTGTGGGAAACGGAAATCCCATGGGCGGCGGCTTTCGGCCGGAGAGCCAGCCGAACTTCGATCGATACCACTATCACGTGGAAAAGCCGGAGCATGTGGGGACGAACGGGCTGGACCATGCGAAGCGGATGTTCGATCTCACGGACGGCTTGATCGCGCGGGGTTATAGCGATGCCGATATCAAGATGATTCTAGGCGGAAACGCGGTGCGCGTGTTGAGCAAGATCTGGGCCGAGGGAAATCGCACGCCGTAGCGGGCGCCGTCTGGTGCAACATTCCGGCGGAATGTTTGAGGTCGCCCAGAAGCCAGTCAGTCGAGAGCCAACGCTGCACGCAATCCGTCTTCTACCCGAACCATTAGATCTTCCGGAAGCATGCCAATCCGCTTGATCAATTTCGAGCGATCCAGGGTCGTGATCTGATGGCAAAGGGCCATACTTCTGTTCTTCAATCCCGCCGCGCCGGGCGGGATCTCAACCACTGTCGGCCCCCGCCTCGCTTGAGCGGGGGAACTAGACACGGGTATCACGATAATGGAGTTCCAATTTGGGGTCTGGTTGAAGCTATCGCGGGAGACGACGATCGCTGGGCGCCGGCCCGTCTGTTCGGAGCCAGATCGCGGAATGAGATCGACCCAGAACACCTCACCTCGGATCATCGAGGCTCACTCTTCAGCCAATGCTCGACGCCTGCTGTTTCAAAGCCGGGCTCTAAGTCCACTGCCGTTCCACCGGCGGTGGCTGCAAACTCGGCGATCTCTTTATCCAACGCGGCTCGACGGCGCGCTCGCAGCCATTCTTCGACGGCTTGCCGCGCCAGTGAGGTCGCTGGCACCTTCTCGCGTTCAGCCTCGGCTCGCAGATCAAGATACGTTTGATCTGGAAGCGGCAAATGAAAGTTCTTCACTGGCAACAATTATGCCATATTCTCGTGGCGCCCTAAGGCGCCCACTGAGGCATCACGTACGCGTAGAACATTGCTACGAGGCCGATCACGGAGGCCAGGAACACGCTATGGCGCAGCGTGAAACGGAACAGCAGCGCTTCTTCGCCTTTCTTCATCGACGTGGCGGCGGCGGCCACGGCGATGCTGGTGAGGCTGATCATCTTCCCCATCACGCCGCCGCTCGAGTTGGCGGCGGCCATCAGCACGGGGTTCATGCCGAGTTTGTTCGCTGTGACAACTTGGAGCGTGCCGAATAGCGCGTTCGCCGAGGTGTCGCTGCCGGTCAAAAATACGCCTAGCCAGCCGAGCATTGCGCTGAAGAAGGGGAACATGGCGCCGGTGGCGGCGAAGGCGAGGCCCAGGGTTGCAGTGGCGCCCGAATAGTTCATCAGATACGCCAGACCGAGTACGGCGGCCAGCGTCAATTCGGCTTTGGCCAATTGCCGGGCCGTTTGGGCGAATACGTTGACGCACTGACGCGGTTTGAGGCCGACGACGATCGCGCTGAGAATGGCGGCGATCAAACACGCCGTGCCCGACGCGGAGAGCCAGCCGAACGCGTAGACGGCGCCGTAGGGGGAAGGCTTTGGCACGGCTGGGGGCATGCGCTGGATCGCGTTGTGCAGCAGCGGCCAGGGAATGGCGATGTTGGTCTTGACCAGGCGTGGCTGCATCTCGCCCCACAGGAGCACGAAGATCACGAGCAGAATGTATGGAAGCCATGCGTGGAAAATCTCACGTGCGGGACGCGAATTCTTCGCCGCAGTCTCCGGCCGCCATACGCGGATGAGCACGACGAGGGCGCCCATGGCCGCCATGGAGGCCAAGATATCGGTGAGTTGCGGTCCGATGAAGTTCGACACGAAAAACTGCGTGCCGGCAAAGGCGACGCCGCACACGGCGGCCGCGGGAAGTACCGCGCGCAGACCTTTCCAGCCCGCCATCACCAGAATCAAGTAGGCCGGAATGAAGAGTGAGACGGGAGCGCACATGCGGCCGACGCCCGCGCTCAAGCGGTCAACGGGCAATTCGGTGGTAAGAGCCAGCGTGGTAATGGGAATGGCGATGGACCCGAATGCGACCGGCGCGGTGTTGGCGAGCAGACAGATGGCCGCGGCGTAGAACGGCGTGAAGCCGAGACCCACGAGCATGGCGCCCGCGACAGCCACAGGCGTACCGAACCCCGCCGCGCCTTCGATGAAGGCGCCGAACGCGAAGGCGATGAGCAGGGCTTGGAGACGCTTATCGGTGGTGAGGTTAGCGATGGAATCTTTTAGGACTTCGAATTTGCCGCTTTCGAGCGTGACGCGGTAAAGCAGGATGGCGGTGAAGACCACCCACCCGATGGGGAACAGGCCGAACGCGGCGCCGAAGCCGATGGACGCCGCCAGCTTATCGAGCGGCATGCCATAAACCGCCGCCGCCACGACGGCGGCAGAGGCCAACCCCGCGAGCGAAGCCATCCAGGCGGGTTTGCGCGCCACTGCCAGGAGCAAAAGCAAGACTGCAATAGGCACGGCGGCCACGAGCGCGGAGAGTGCCAGGCTACCGCCGAGCGGAACGTAGTTTTGCTGCCACATGGGGTCGATTGTACCCGACGCGGCTAGCCCTGAATGCGGCGCTCTTTGCCTTCCCAGAAAACTTCGCGCAATTCGCGCTTAAGAATTTTGCCGGTGCCGGTCTTGGGCAGCGGCTCACCACGGAACTCGAAGTGGCGCGGCATTTTGAACTTCGCGATGCGGGCGTGCAGGAAATCGCAAAGATCTTTTTCGGAGACGCTTTGGCCCGGCTTTATGACAACGTAAGCCGCGGGCACTTCGCCCCAGCTTCCGTCGGGCATTGAAACCACGGCGCACTCGAGCACCGCAGGGTGCGCGAAAATGGCGTGCTCGACTTCGAGCGACGAGATGTTCTCACCACCGCTGATGATGATGTCTTTCTTCCGATCAACAATGGTGACGTAGGTCTCGTCGTCCCACACCGCCATATCGCCGGTGCGCAGCCAGGCGCCGCTCATCGCGGCGGCCGTAGCTTCGGGCTCTTTGTAGTAGCCATCCATTACCATGTCGCCGCGAACGACGATTTCGCCGATGGTCTCCATGTCGCGCGGCACATCGTTCATATGGGCGTCGACGACGCGGATCTCACAGCCGGGAATCGGCCAGCCGGTGCTCGCCAGGTGGCGGTAGCGGTCTTCTTCATCGGCGTAAATCACGGTGCTCTTTTGCCGCGCGGAAGCCGCGACGGGGCTGGTTTCGGTCAGCCCATAGCCCGCCTGCACGCGGCAAGGGAATACCTTCTCCATGCGCGCGATGAGCTCGGGCGAGGATGCCGCGCCGCCGAGATTGATCTCGCGCAGACTCGAATAATCAAACTTGCCCAGCTCAGGGCAATTGAGCAGCGCGTTGGCCATCGTGGGCACCAGCGACATGCCGCTCGCCTTCTCTTCCTGAATTAAACGGAGCACGTGCGCGGGGTCGAAACGACGCACCATCACCTGCTTCACGCCAAGCATGGTGGAGGAATGCGCACGGCCCCAGCCATTTGCGTGAAACAACGGAATGGTGTGCAGCTCGACGCTATCGTCCTCTTTGCCGAAGGTGGCAGCCACGTAAAGCGCGTGAAGATAGAGCGTGCGGTGCGACAGCGTCACGCCCTTCGGCGTGCCGGTGGAACCGCTGGTGTAGAAGAGTTCGCCGATGGCATTTTCGTCGAAGCTCATGATGTCGGGACGCTCAATGCGGCCTCCCGCCAGCAGCGCTTCGTACGCCTCACCTGTCTCTATGAACCGATGCACGGACGGACAGGCCTTACGCAGGTGGTCGACCAACGGCGCGAAATCCGCCTCATAGATTAGGACGCGCGGCTCGGCATGGTTGAGGATGGCGCCGAGTTCCAAGGGCGTCAGACGCACATTGAGCGGCATCATGATGGCGCCGATGAGCGGGACGCCGAAATAGCCTTCCAGGAGTTGATGGGTATTGAAACTCAGGTAGGCGACGCGATCGCCTTTTTGAACGCCCGCCGCCAGCAGGCCTGCCGCGAGGCGCTCACAGCGTTCGCCAAATTGCCCATAGGTGAAGCGCTGGTCTCCGCAAACGACGCCGACTTTGCGTCCGTAGATGTCAACTGCCCGATACAAACATCGTACCGGCGTAAGAGGCACGTGCATGCTCGGATTGTACCTGAATCGTCCGCGGCGTCCCGTGCAGGAATGTGATTGCGCACGCGCTTGTGAAACTGCGGAGACCAGCGCCTTCGGCGCTTGCGCAGGCCGGGAGGCCCACACTACCTGATTGACTTTACATTGCAAAGTAGTCTACCATGCAGGGAATGAAGACGCTCGCGATGACTCTGGCGATTCTGTGGCAGGCTGCCTGTAGCCATTCGAACAACCTGCTCTTCGGTGAAGTGCAGGCACAGGTCGGCGGACATACGGTCCGCGTGACTGATTGCTACCGCACCAGCGTCCCGCCGCCGGAACGCCTGCGGGACATAAACGGCCAGCCTTCTTACCGCTTCATGCCCTGCCGTGACGCCGAGGTCGCAATCCGAGCCGGCGAGCTAATTGTCAATGGCAAATCGTATGGCAAAATCGGCCCGAATGACTCGGTGTTAGTTGATCACGGCGTCGTTTCCGTCCATGCACCCGAGGCGCGGGCCCGCAAACACAACTAGCTACGCTTTGTTTCTCGGGCGTTCCTTGCGGACGTAGTCGGTGTCCTGGTGCGGCTCGCCGTCGCATTCGATGGCAATAGTGGTCACAGGATCGTCGGGCGCTTTTTCGGGCAAGCCGGTGAAGCGGACGCGGAAATCGTCCTGATCGAATTTCACGTCTTTGGCCGAGGCGAATAGCTTGGCGGATTTCACTTTGCTGCGCAGGCCGCCAAGCGAAACGGTTGAGCCGGGCCAGAAATGGACGTGCATGTAAAGCGTGTTGCCCTTGCGTGAGAAGCTTGCGAAATTCGAGCGGCCGGGCTGACACTTTTCGCTCTGATAGATGGTGGGGCCGTTGTGCGACATCCAGGCGCCGACCTTGGTCAAGATGCTCGTCGATTCCTCTGGAATGGAGCCATCGGCTTTGGGGCCAATGTTCAGCAGGTAGTTGCCGGTGTCGTGCGCGCATGTGACCAGATTCCGGACGACGGTCTTAGGCGATTTCCAGTTATCGTCGGCGCGGTTGTAGCCCCAACTATCGTTCATGGTCATGCAGCTTTCCCAGGCGCGCTTATCGGCAGTGATGCGCTGCTCAGGCGTGGCGAAATCGCCATCGAGCTTATTGCGGTTGTTGACAATGATCTCGGGCTGAAGCTGGAACACCATGGCGTTCATCTTGTCGGACTCCCAGCCGGCGGCGTCGAGCGGCCACGCCACGTCATACCAAAGCACATCGATCTTGCCGTAGTTGCTCAGCAGCTCGTGGATCTGGCCGTGGATGTAATCGACGAAGCGGCGGCGAGCCTGTTCGTCGGTGGCGCAACGCGCGCCATCGGGATGATGCCAATCCATAAGCGAATAGTAGAAGCCCACACGCATGCCTTCGGCGCGTGCGGCTTCGACGTATTCCTTCACCAGATCGCGACCCGGTCCCTGTTTGGGCGCGCAATAATTCGTCAGCTTGGAATCGAAATGGCAGAAGCCTTCGTGGTGCTTGGTGGTCATCACCATATACCGTTGCCCGGCCTGCTTGGCCAGACGCGCCCAGTCGCGCGCGGCATTCGGTTTGGGCTTGAACTGCCTGGCAAGCTGCTCGTATTCGGCGACGGGGATGCCTTCGTTTTCCATCACCCACTCGTGCCGCCCCAGCACGCTGTACAGGCCCCAGTGGATGAACATGCCGAAGCGCGCCTCGTGCCACCACTTCATGCGCTGCTCCCGGTCGGCATCGCCTCCCGCAGGGTTAGCCGATACGGCGGTCGCGGCCGCGGCCCCGGCGGCCATCATTTGAAGATAATCGCGTCTGGTCATGGACTTCCTCGGCCAACAAGCTTATCACGGATTCCCGTTAGCGATAAAGGTTGGCTTATGAAGCGCCTGCCGGTGAATACCGGCGTGCGGTAGACTAGCGGAAAGTCCAAGGAGGACGACATGGCTTTTTGCACCACCTGCGGCGCCAACGTGAACGGAGCGTTTTGCCCGCAATGCGGAACCCCAATCAGCGTCGCGCAACAACCGGCGGCGCCCCCACCGCCGCAGCAGCAACCCCCGCAGCCGCCCTACGCGATGCAGCAGGCATATGTTCCGCCTCCGGCTCAACCGCGCAAGATGAGCCCGGTGGTGATCGTGCTGCTGGCGATCGTGGGCCTGATCTTCGTCTGCTTCGTGGGCTTGATCGGATTTGGATTCTTCGCCGCAAGAGCCATTCGTAATAATCCGGGACTACTCGTGTCCAAGATTCTGACCGCCGCCAATCCGAATATAGACGTGCTGCACACCGACAACGGCAACGGCACGATCACGTTCCGCGACCGGCGCACGGGCAAGGAAAGCACGATCTCGTTCGATCAGGCGCGCAACGGGCGCTTCAGCATTTCCGCGGATGACGATCACGGCGGCAGGGCCACGATGCAATTCGGCGGCAGCACCAGCGATCTGCCGTCGTGGGTGCCTAAGTATCCCGGCGCCGAATCTTTTGGCGTGTTCTCGGCGAAGGGCACGGACGGCAACGGCGCAGGCGAAGGCGGGACCTTCACCTTCAAGAGTTCCGACGCTCCGGGCAAAGTGCTCGATTTCTACCGCGAGAAAGCAGCCGATTTGGGCTTGAAGTTAACGATGAACACGACCACGCCAACGGGCGGCATGATCGTGGCGGCGGACGACGGCGAGAAGCGTTCCCTCACCGCCGTGGCCAACGAGAGCGGCGGATCGACCTCGGTGAGCGTCACGTACGGCGCGAAACAGTAGCTATTTGATTTCGCCGGCGGGCTTGGCGAAGCGCGCGGCATCGACATCCACGTTGCTCTTCACTTCCGAGAGTTGAATGGTGAAGCGTGCTATCGGACGGGAGAGCGTCCAGCGGAACGGAATCTTCACGCCGTCGGCATCGCGGTAGTCGGCGTAATCGATCTGCGTGGGGTTGCGCCCCATCGGTGTATCGGCGTAGCGCACCAAGCGCATCAGCAGGCCCGACTTGGCATCGAAGTAAAGACGCACCGGCGGATGCCCCGGCGCCGTGCCGGCGATGACTTCGCATTCGACGCCATTCACCGTTTCCGGACGGACGCGGCGCAGTTGCGGGAAGATTTCTTTGATTCGCAGCGGAAGGTAGAACTCGGCGTCAAGGCCGGCGGCCCAGGATTCGGCGTCGGACATCGAGCGCGCTGAGCGGCCGGTGCTGCCCATCCAACCGGCGCTGCCATCGAAAGCCGTGAGGCTCGCGTTGGTGGGGTTGCGCGTGATGGAGAGCCGGAGATTCGGCGCCTTGGTATACAACTCGATCGGCGTTTCCTTGCCGTTGACGATGATGGCGCCCTTGCCGACGCGGCTGGTGACCTTGTGGATGGCACCGGCGCCACCCACCGCGGCGATGTACTTTTCGACGATTTGATCGGCGGTAGGCGCAGTGGCGCCCGGCGTTGGGGCTGGCGCGGCAGGCGTGGGCGCTGCGTCCGATTCGAGCACGGCGGGGACGGAAACGGGGTGCGTGGCGCCACGGTGGCACGAATTGCAGGTGATCTGCTGCCGTCCGCCAAAGGACTCTTTGTTGATCATGGCGGTCATCGCCATCATGTTGCGAGCGGTCTTTTTGGTGTTTTTATCGTCGGCGTCGAACTTGCCTTCGACGTGGCAGAACGTGCAATCGACGCCCAGCGACGACGAAATGAACTGCATCGCGGCCTGCAATTGATCGGCGGGCGTGCCCTTCAGTTGCACGATGTTCTTGTAGACCTGCTCGGCCGTCTTGGCGCCGGCGTCCTGCGCCGATGCTGCCTGCGGCGCAACGGCACAGGCCAGTATCAGGATCCCCGTCAGCTTGCTCATGCGATCAACTCCGTATTTCTATTTTGACCAAGGCGGCGTAATGCCGTTCATACGAGCATAGGCGATGGCTTGGCCCAAGTGCTCGCCCATGTGGGTATCGAGCCAGACGAGAATGCCGCGCCGGGTGGTCTTTTGGCCGAAGAATTCCATGTCGCGCGTCAGTTGCTGCGCGCGGATTTCGTCGAGGTTCTTGTGGATCTCGGCGAAGGTATCGGTCAAGGCCGCAATGGTTTTCTCTTTCGATATTGGCCATTGCTCGATCTTGCTGTTCTCGTCGAGTATCTTCTGAATCGCATCTTGCTCGGCGCCTTCCGAGATGTTCAAGATGAGATGGTTGCCATACGCGATGTGCAGCAACACCTGCTGAAACGTTCGCACCGCCGGACCGGGACGCCAACTGTATTTCTCCTCCGGCACGGCTTTGGCAAGCTGCATGATCTCGCTTTCGAGGCTGCTCAACGAAAAGAGGATATCGGCGGCGGCCGCCGCGGGAGGCGCGGGGGTGGTCTTCAGCAACTCCACATCAAAGATAAGCTCGGCTTTGGGCGGAATGGCTCCCCTGCCCTGCTCGCCATACGCCAATTGATACGGGATGAAGAGGCGCCGCTGGCCGCCGACGCGCATGCCTTCGAAGCCCATTTCCCAACCGGCGATGACCTGGCGCCGGCCCTGTACGAAGTCGAGAGGCTTTTTGCCGATCGACGAATCGAACTTAGTCCCATTGCGCAGCCAGCCGCTGTAATGGACGGTGTATTGCTCGCCGGGTTGCGCCAGAGCGCCATCGCCGATTTTGACGTCGATGTAGCGGAAGGTGGCTGCCTCCACTACCGTGCCGGTCACGGCGGGAACGCCGTCGGGCATCTTGGGGTCCCAGGTTTGCGCCGCGAGCGGCAGCACAACGAACGCGAGGGTGATTGAAAGGCGCATCGTGATCATCCCAGTTTCTGCTTCGTGAAGCGTTTGGCGTAGGCCGCCGGTGGATTGTGGCTCCTGGTCGCGGCGGCTTTGCGGTAGTATTCCATCGCCTTGTCTTTGTCGCCCAGCTTTTCGTAGGTTTCGCCGATCATGCATTGGAAGAACGGATCGCTCTGGTTGGCTTTTTGGAAGTCGTCGAGGGCTTTTTTGTAGTCGCCGGCGTAGAAGGCGACGTAGCCGGTGAGATACGGGAAGAAAGCCTGCTGCTGGGCTTTCAGCTCCGCCATGCCATCCAATAGCGCCTTGGCGGCGCCGACGTGCTTTTCGGCTTCGGCCTTGTTTCCGCGGCGCGCGGCAATGCGCGCCATGCCATGCTCGTAGCGGTAATTCCAGAGTTTCACGCGGTCGGCTGGGATATCGGGCTGTTTCAAGCCGATGTCGCGGCCCTTTTTGTAGTAAGACTCGGCGGTGGCAAGATCGCCTATATCGATGCAGACGCGCGCGGCTTCATCGAACAGTTCGCCCTGCTGGTAGAAGCGGTCGTTGGCGTCGGAGTTGTCGCGATAGTATTCGGCAGCGAGATCTTCGTATTTTGCGGTGTTTTTGCAATCGCCCTCGAATGCGAACGACATCGCCATGGCGCGTTGCGCATCGGATTTCACGTGCAGAGTCTCGGCCTGATCGATGGCCTGCTGATAGAGCTGGCGCGCTTCTTTGAACTTGCCCGCGAGATCGTCGGCGGTGGCCTCGCGAAGCAGAGGAGAACCTGCCGTTCCTGGCTGAGAGTAGGCGAGCGACGCCGCAAACAGGGCGGCGAGAGCGAATCGGATCATGGAGAGGATTATCGCAAAACGGGCGGCGCGCTACATCTCGCGGCGGCCTTCCATGGCCTTGGAAATGGTCACTTCGTCGGCGAATTCTAGATCGCTGCCCACGGGGATGCCCATACCGATGCGCGTGACCTTGACGCCGAGCGGCTTCAACAGGCGCGCGAGATAGACGGCAGTGGCCTCGCCTTCGACGGTGGGGTTGGTGGCGACGATCACTTCCTGAATCTCGCCTTCACCGATGCGCTCCACGAGGCCTTTGATCTTGAGCGACTCGGGGCCGATGCCTCGTAACGGCGAGAGCGCGCCGTGGAGCACGTGATAGCGGCCTTCGAACTGGCGCGTGGTCTCAATGCCGACGATGTTGTGCGGCTCTTCCACCACGCAGACGATGCGGACATCGCGATTGGAATCGGTGCAATACATGCAGACGTCGCCGCTGCTGATGTTATTGCAGATGCGGCAGAGACCGAGCTTGTCCTTCACGTCGAGAATGGCCTGCGCCAGGCGTTCTGCATCATCGTGGCCGCCGCGCAGAACGTGAAACGCGATGCGCTGCGCGGACTTCTGTCCGACGCCGGGCAGACGTTTGAACTCGGTGATGAGGCGGGCAAGCGGTTCGGCGAAATCCGGCATGGAAGCGCCTAAAACATGCCGGGAGGCAGGCCCATGCCGCCGAGCATGCCGCCCATTTTCTGCTTGATCTCACCGTCGACTTTCTTGACGGCTTCGTTGCAGGCGGCGACGACCATATCCTGCAGCATCTCGACATCGCCCGCGACTTCGGGATCGATCTTGACGGCGAGCAGGTTTTTCTGGCCATCCATCTGGACGGAAACCATGCCTCCGCCCGCGGTGGCCTCGACCTTGATCAGCGCGATATCCTGCTGCATTTTTTCCTGCATCTGCTGCGCCTGGCGCATCATCTGCTGCATGTTGCCGGGTAGTTTCACTTGGCTACTCCTTGAGATTTCGAACTTTGCGGATTTCGCCGCCGAATACTTCGCGGAAGCGCTGGACCTCGGGGTTGGCGAGCGCGCGCGCCGTGGCGTCATCTTCGGTAGCGGAGGGCGCGGCGGCAAGGGGCGCGAGGGGCTCCTGCGGAGCGTCGGCCCCCGCGGCGCCGATGATGACGCGGACGCGCAAGGGTCGATCGCCGAGGCGCTGCATCGCCTTATTCAGATCTTCGGGCTTCAACGCCAGCGAATAGGCCTTGGTGGTGAAAATTTGCAACTCGCCGCCGTTTTCGACGAGGCGCGCATTCTCAATGGCGTCGGCGGTGAACGGCATGCCGAGATCCATCAACGCGGCGTGCAGGCGCTCACGCCAGCCGCCGGTTGTCTGGATGGCGGGCGCGGGTTGCGGCGCGAGCGCGTTGGCGCCGGAAGATTGGGGCTCGGGAGGAGCCTGGGTGGCTTTCTTGGCGCGATCGAGATCGAATGGCGAGGGGCGCGACGGCGCGGTGACTGGCGCTGGAGCGGGCGGGGGTGGCGGCGGCGGTGTCTGTGCGCGGGGCGGCGCGGGCGGTTTCGGAGACTCACCGTTACCCAGCGATGCCAGCGCCTGCTCGATGGGCAAAAGACGCCCGGCTTGCACGAGGCGCACGAGGCCGATTTCGAGATGAAAGCGCGGCTGCAGGGAGAATTGCAGCTCCTTGAAGATCTCGAGCATGAGATTCAAGTAGCGCGTGAGATCTTCTTGAGAAAACTGCGCGGCGATTTCCGCCATGCGCTGCCGCTGCGCGGGCGAAGCCGCAATCAAGCGCGTGTCGGCGCCGGCGATGCGCGCGACGAGCAGATTGCGGAGGTAGCGCGCCAGTTCGCGGGCGAAGTGTTGTAGGTTCTGGCCAGCGCGTTCGAGTTCGTCGACCACTTCGAGCATGCGGCGCGAATCGCCATCGGCCAGCGCCTGGCTGACGCGCTCCAGCGATTCGAGCGAGAATGCGCCGAGCAGCGCGCGCACTTCGGCGGCGTTCAGCTTGGCCCCGCAGCAGGCGATGGCCTGATCGAGCGCGGAAAGCGAATCGCGCACGCTACCTTCACCAGCCTGAGCAAGGACGGCGAGCGCTTCGGCGTCGGCTTCGATGCCTTCCTGCTGGCAAATCCAAGCCATGCGCGCGACGAGGTCGTCAAAATCGACGGAGCGAAAGCTGAAGTGCTGGCAGCGCGAGGCGATGGTAGCCGGGATTTTGTGCGCTTCCGTGGTACAGAGGATGAACTTGGCCCATTCGGGCGGCTCTTCGATGGTCTTGAGCAGCGCGTTGAAGGCTTCGTTAGTGATCTGGTGCGCTTCGTCGATGATGAATATTTTGTAGCGGTCACGCGCCGGCTGATAACGCACGTTTTCACGCAGCTCGCGCATTTCGTTGATGCCGCGATTGGACGCGGCGTCGATTTCGATGACGTCCACCGTGCCGCCGGAGGTGATTTCGTGGCAGCTCGCGCATTCGCCGCAGGGCGTGGCAGTAGGGCCGTTGATGCAGTTCAGACACCGCGCCAGGATGCGCGCCACGGTGGTCTTACCGGTGCCGCGCTGGCCGGAAAAAATGTAGCCGTGCGCGATGCGATTCTGCGCTATGCCATTTTCCAGCGTGGTCTTGACGTGTTCCTGATTGACCACGTCCTGGAACGTTTGGGGCCGGTATTTGCGGGCGATGACTTGGTACATGGGGCAGGCGTCCGGGTAAAACTCGTGCCAGTATGCCAGGCCCCGGGTAATCCGCGGCACACGAACCGCACCGCTACCGTTGCTTCCTTCCGGACCTGGCGGGGTTTGCAGCCGTCCGTTGCACGGAGCCCGAGACCTGACAAGAACCTATCGTAACATTCCGCTCCCAGCGGCTACGCGCGATACTCGTCGGCGCGCCACTGCTGCACGGCGCGCTTGATATCGACGGGCTTCATGCCGTCTTTGGCGGCGCGCTGGGCGAGGGCGACGAATTCGGCGTCGGACGCGAATCGGAGCGCGACGATCTGAAGCACGGAAAGGCGCGGATCGAGCAGCTTGCCGGTGATGACGAGATGGCGGAGGTTTTCTTCGGCGCGAATGGCGCGGTCCTGCGCTTTGAGCGCGAAAACGCGCGCAAACATCGCCGTAAGAATCGCCGCGAAGCTGAGAGCGACGATGAGGGCCGCACTGTAAAGACGCTCGTGATCGCCCAGCGAGTGATATAGATTCACCAGCGAGCCGATGAACGTAGCCAGCACAAGCGGCAGCAGCACGAAGGTGAAGAGCGGGACAGTGCGCCGGTGATTGGCGAAGTTTTGTTCAGACATGGCGACATCATTCTATCGCGGGAACGGCGCTGGGCCATCTTTCGTACATTGGTGGTGAATGCCTTTCGATTTGCATTGGGCGCTGGCATGGATCTGGATTGGCGTAACGGCGATCTGGGTGGTGGCGGCGTTCGGCAACAAGCCGGTGGCGAAGCGCGAGCGGGCTCCTTCGCGGTTTGTGCAGCTCATTTTTATGATTCTGGCGGCGGAGCTGATGGTTAGGCCCGAACGGTGGAATTTCTTGCCGGTCTTGCGGGAGCGCCTGCTTCCGGAAACGCCGGTGGTTGGTTGGATTTCGCTTGCGATCACGTCGGCGGGCATGGCGTTCGCGCTGTGGGCGCGCTTTTATTTGGGACGCGATTGGAGCGGCACAGTCACGGTGAAGCAAGGCCACGAGTTGAAGCGCGGCGGACCATACGCAAAGGTGCGGCATCCGATCTACACGGGGCTGACGCTGGCGGCGCTGGGAACGGCGATTGGGATCGGCGAGGTGCGGGCGTTCCTGGCGGTTCCGGTGATATTGCTGGGATGGCGGATCAAAGCGAACGTGGAAGAGCGGTTTATGATCGAGCAATTTGGCGAGCAGTATGAGCGGTACCGAAGGGAAGTGAAGGGCTTGATCCCGTTTGTTTGGTAGCGTTATGATTGTTGACGAGTGGTGGCTGCCGAAGTGGCTCTTCGGCAGCCGCCGTCGACCTACCGAACCTTGCGGAACGATAGGACGAACTCGAACGCCTTAAATAGCAAGACGATTCGCACCCGTAGCGAGGGCATAGTATCACCCCCTCTCCCAGCCCCAGATTCGCGGGATACGCCGGCTCCTTACCGGCCTTCCCGCTGGGGCGCCGAATTCGCCCGATCGCGGGAACTGCCTGCATCCCCTGGAGCTAAGAGTTAAGTAGTGCGCGCGGGCGGCGGAAATTCTCAAATAAATGTGAGCGGAATCCTCGAACCGCCGCGGCGGGCGGGCTAAAGCCCGCCGCAGGCTGAAGGCCTGCCCTACGGGAGGATGGCGAGGGTTTTGCCGACGCGAGTGAAGATTTCGAGGGCGCGGTCGAGTTCGTCGCGGGTGTGGGTCGCGGTGACGATGGTGCGGACGCGGGCTTTGTCTTTGGCTACCGTGGGGAAGCCGATGCCGGTGGCGAGGACTCCCTGGTCGAATAGGGCGCGCGAAAATTGGTGGGCGAGTTTCGCTTCGCCGACGATCACGGGCGTGATGGGGGTTTCGCTGATACCAGTGTTGAAGCCGGAGGCGGCGAGGCCTTGTTTGAAGTATTTCGTGTTGTCCCAGAGGTTGCGCATGCGCTCCGGCTCCTGTTCCAGCACATCGAAGGCGGCGATACAGGCGGCGGCGACGGCGGGCGGGTGCGAGGTGGAGAAGAGGAACGGGCGGGCGCGATGATAGAGGAACTCGATCAGGTCGCGGCTACCGCAGACGTAGCCACCGAGAACGCCGATGGCCTTGGAGAGCGTGCCGACCTGTACGTGAACGCGGCCGTCCAGACCGAAATGATCGATGGTGCCGCGGCCTTCGCGGCCCAAGACGCCGGAGGAATGGGCGTCATCGACCATCATGATGGCGCCGTGGCGCTCGGCGGCTTCGACTAATCCGGGCAATGGGCCGATATCGCCATCCATGGAGAAGACGCCATCGGAGATCAGCAGTTTGCGGCCGGGCGCGCCGGCCAGACCGGCCAGATGTTTTTCGGCGGCGGCGACGTCTTTGTGCGCAAAGACGTGGATTTTGGCGCGGGAGAGCCGGCAGCCGTCGATGATGCTGGCGTGGTTGAGCTCATCGGAAACGATGTGATCTTCGGGTCCGAGAATGGCGGAGACAGTGCCGGCGTTGGCGGCGAAGCCGGATTGGAAAACGACGCAGGCTTCGACGTTCTTGAAGGCGGCGATGCGCTCTTCGAGCTGCATGTGCAGCGACATGGTGCCGGAAATGGTGCGCACGGCGCCGGAACCCGCGCCGTATTTCTTCACGGCGGCGATGGCGGCTTCGCGCAACTTGGGGTGGGTGGTCAGGCCGAGGTAATTGTTAGAAGCGAGGTTGATGACCTCTTTGCCATCGAAGCGCGATTCGGGCGCGCTTTCCGATTCGAGAACGCGGAGACGCTGGTACACGCCGTCCGCCTTCCACTGCTCAATTTGATCGTGAAGGTATGCGAGAGGATTAGACATCAATAGTCAGTTTAGCTGTCGCCCTTGCGGCGGATCTTGATGTCGAGGCGCTTGATCTTCTGGTTCAGGGTGGAGAGCGGCACGCTGAGGTTTTCGGCGGCGTCGGTCTGGCTCCAATTGCATTGCTCCAGGCGCTCCATGATGATGCGGCGTTCGAAATCGTTGACGATTTCGAACAGCGACGCATTGGAAGGCAGGGGCGAACCTTCACCGCGATGCAGACGGACGCCGTTGGCCTCGAGCAGGCCATCGGGCAGCACTTCGAGAGGCACTTCGGTAGCGGTGGCGAGGACCACGGCCCGCTCGACTACGTTTTCGAGCTCGCGCACGTTGCCGGGCCAACCGTGCTCCATCAGCACCTGCAGAGCTTCCGGCTGGAACTTCAGCAGGGAGCGGCCGGCAGGATCGAGAAACTTGCCGTTCTCGCGGCAATAGTAAGTGAAGAAGTGCTCGGCCAGCGGCGGGATGTCTTCCCTGCGCTCGCGCAGCGGTGGCAGCGCGATGTTGATGACATTCAGGCGATAGTAGAGATCCTCGCGGAAGCGGCCTTCCTTGACGAGTTGGAGGAGATCGGCATTGGTGGCGGCGAGGATGCGCACATCGACTTTGATCGGTTCGGTGGCGCCGAGGGGCGTGAACTCTTTTTCCTGAATGACGCGCAGCAGCTTGATCTGAGTTTCGGCGCCGATGGTGCCGATCTCGTCGAAGAAGATGGTGCCGCGGTCGGCGACTTCAAAGTATCCCTTCTTGGTCTGAATGGCGCTGGTGAAGGCGCCTTTGACGTGGCCGAAGAGGGTGGATTCGAGAAGCTCGGGCGGAAGAGAGCCGCTGTTTACGGCGACAAATACGTGATCGGCGCGAGGGGAATTGGCATGGATGGCTTTCGCGACCAACTCTTTGCCGGTTCCGGTTTCCCCGGTGATCAGGATGGTGGAGCGGCTGGGCGCGACTTGCGCCACCAGGTCAAGCATGCGCACCATGCGCTCGCTCTTACCGATGATGTTGGGGAAGCTATAGCGCTGCTTGAGGGCGCGCTTGAGCTGCGTGTTTTCGTCCTCGAGACGGCGGCGCTCGATGGCATGGCCGATCTCGATGAGCAGCTTGTCGTTGTCCCAGGGCTTGGAGAAATAGTCGGTAGCGCCGAGCTTCAGGGCCTGCACGGCGGCTTCGACCGATCCGTACGCCGTGATCAGGAACACAGGAGTTTCGCGGTCACGCGTGCGGAATTCCTGAATGACCTCCATGCCGGACTTGTCGGGCATCATGAGGTCGAGCAGGACGATGTCGTAGCCGTGCGATTCGAGGCGGTTGAGGCCTTCAGTTCCGTTCTGGGCGAGATCGACCGAGTAGCCCTCGCTGGTCAGCAAGGCCTCGAGGCTTTCGCGGATATCGGGCTCATCATCGATAACGAGAACCCGCCCTTTGCCTTGGGAGGCGGCGGACTGCGGTGCGCTCATGGAATTGCTCACTTTACTGGGGCCGGATCGACGGATCGGCCGGCGGCTGCCAGAAGACCCGGGCCGCTAGGAGCGGCCGAAGGCATTGGGAAATCGATAAAGAAACGGGCTCCGCCGGAGGGCCGGTTGGAGACTTCGATGGAACCGTCGTGCTCCTGAATGATGCCGTAGGTTACCGAGAGGCCGAGGCCAGTGCCCTTGCGGGCAGCCTTGGTGGTGAAGAACGGATCGTAGATGCGATGCAGATGCTCGGGCGCGATGCCGGAACCGGTGTCGGCTATTTCGACGCGCGCGTGCGAACCCTCGCGCCAAGTGCGGATTTCTAGGCGGCCGCCGGACTGCATCGCGTCACGCGCGTTGAGGAACAGGTTCAGGAAGACCTGCTGCAGCTTGCCTGTGTTGCCGTGAATGACGGGCGATTCGGCGTCAAAATCGGTGCGGATAACGACCCCGGCTTTCTGCAACTGGTGATCGACGAGCGAGAGCGTTTCCTGAATGGCGCGATTGAGATTGACCGGGCCGAACGAGGTGCTGGAAGTGCGCGAGAAATTGAGCAGCGAGTTGACGATTTCGCTGGCGCGGAAGGTTTGCTTGGCGATCTTATCGAGGATTTGCGATTTGGCGGCGTCTTCGGCGACCTGCTTAGCCAGCATCTGCGCGTAGGTGGAGATGACGGCGAGCGGCGTGTTGACTTCGTGCGCTACGCCGGCGGCAAGCAGGCCAATGCTGCTGAGCTTATCGGCTTGAACGAGGCGCTGTTCGAGTTCGGCGCGATCGGTGACATCGTCGAAGATGATGAGGCGGCCGATTTGTTCCTGGTCTTTCGAGACCAGCGGAGCGACGGCGAGGTTGACGGTGGCCTCGCGGGAGAGGACGGGAGGGTGGTGACCGTTTCCGTTCGCGGATTCCGGGCGGGCTGAAGCCCGCTGCACGCTAAAGCCTGCCCCGCTGGCCGCTTGGGCGGCGTGGCCCATTTTCCAGAGGAATTTGTAGATATGGTGAATGCCGGTTTCGCCGCGGACGTGCTCGAATTGCGCGGACAAATCGGACGGGAAGAGATCTTCCAGGCGCTTGCCGACGGCGTATTCTCGCGGGATGCCGCTGAGCTGTTCGAGCTGGCTGTTCCAGCTCTCGACGCGGTCATCGAGATCGGCGGCGAGAATGCCGACGTTGATGGATTCGACGATGTTCTCGCTGAATTCCTTGAGGCGCTCGTATTCTTCGACCTTGCGTTGCAGGGAGCGGTAGAGCGTGGCGTTTTCAATGGCGATGCCGACGTATCCGGCGAGGGTCAGAAGCAGCTCGACATCGACGCTCGAGAGGTAATCGCCATCCAAGGTGCGGCTGATGCCTAAATAGGCGATGCGGCGTCCGCGCAGGGTGCACGGGAGGTAATAGGTGAGATCGAGATCGGCGATGGCGGCGCGCACGGAACCGGGCCAGGAGCGGGAAACGGCATCGAGCTGGTGGCGGGTGCGCTCGAAGAATAAATAGGGCGTGTTGGAATTGGCGGCGAGGAAGCTGAGATCGAGCTGCGTGGGGCTGGTGGCCGCGAGGCGCGGGTTCGGCGCCCATGGCATGCCTCAGATGAAAGACGGGACCGCCATCGCGTTCCTCGGAAAGAAAGAACGCGAGGTGTTTGATCTGCAGCGTCTTCAACAGCCGGTCGCCGACCGAGGCGAGCATGGCGTCGAGATCGGTTTCGGAGCTGAGCTCTCGCGCGAATTCGACCAGGGTGAGGCGGTAATCGTAACGGTCTTCGTAGAAATGGCGGTCGAGGCGTTCCTGAATCCAGTTGCGAATGGGCTGGAAGAGGAACGCGGCGATGAGCATGACGATGATGAGGCCGGTGTTGCCGATATCCTTGAAATTCTTCTGCACTAAGCTGGCCAGCGAGAAGACAATGCCGTAGAAGGCGGCCAGGACGCAGAGCGTCGCCAGCGTGTATGCATATCCGCGGCGGAAAAGGATATCGACATCCATGAGCCGATAGCGGACGATGGCATAGGCCAGGCTGAGCGGCAACAAAACTAGCGAAAAGACCGAGAGCTTGAGGTAATCGTTCGGCGTAGCGCCGAGCGCGTAGGGCGCGACGTAAACCAGCGCGAACGGGAGCAGGCCGCACATGACCCCGTTGCGCAGCCACTTGAGCTGTTGCCGGACGATCGGATCGTCGGCCATGCGGCCTCCGAGTGTGAGCGCTACGCCGCCCGCGAGATAGGGCACAGCGATCAGCACCACCCAGATACGGTCAAGGATCAGCTTGGTTTCGAGCAGCGGAATTGCGGTACGGATGGCGCCGTTGGAGAAGGCCAGATAAGCGACAAACAGCAGCGCGCCCGGGACATAGAGCATGGCGACGCGCCGGTTGTTGGGGAACGAACGGAGGCGCTCGGGAAACGTGACCGTGAAGTGGAGGAACAAAGCGGCGGCGAGCAGCCCGCTGGCAATGTTGGCGTAATAGATGGTCTTATCGAAAGCGTTCAGGACGCCGGTATAGTGCGAACACAAAAAGATAAACGAAGACAAACAGAAGATATAGAAATGCTGGGCCTTGTGGGCGCTGCCGCGGCGGAAGTAGACGAAGAGGCCGATCAGCAGGTATGAGCATCCGACGGCGTATTCGAAGAGCAGGACGCGGTCGGGAGGCGGGAGTTCCCCCACCATCACGTGGGCGGGAAAATCAATGCCGCCGCGGCTCAACCGGTAGTCGCCGTAATGCCAAGAGCCGATGCCGTAGAGGCTGCGAGCCACATCGGTGGCTTGGGCAACAGGGAGACCCTGGATGCTTTCGAGGCGGTCGCCGACGTGGATGCCGGCATTCGCACCGGGTCCGCGGGGCGTGACGGCCAAAGCTACGACGACGCCGTTGCGGTCGCCCCAGGTGACGTCATCATCGGGGAGGTGCAAACGGTAATGAGCTTCGAGATTGACGAACGCGGCGACGCCCGCGGCCAATGTGATGACCGTCAGGATGGCTGTGGACAACTGGAACTTGAGTTCCTGAAACATCTATGCCGCCGTGTAAGACAATACTCCGACCGTCAACGAAGCACGTTTGGCGCCGCTTAAGCTCGACTTTTCTTTCTTCAGAATAGCTGGATTTTCTGTCACTTACAAGCGCAGCCCGTTACGCGGATACGGTTTTTGGGAGAATGCCACTACGGTTGGTGGTAGAGTTGCGGTTGTTGTAAGAAAAAGCGGGCCCAAAACAGACCTTAGCCTTTGGTGGGCAGCACGGCAGGGTGGAGGTGATTTTGGCGTCATTGACGGGCGGGACGCCGGACGTGAATTCTGCTAGAGTACATGCCACCTGAACGCGATGACGTCGCTCCATTTTCATTATTTAGCGTCTTATTCGAATCCGGGGCATCCTGTGAGCGAGGGGATCGATTTGTGAAAAGCACTCCAATTCCGGAAAAAGGTTCCGAAGGCGGGACCGGCGCGGGGGCGGCGCTTGCGGTGGCCCTGGGAGTAATGGCGGCGATGGCGGTCCTCACGGGGTTGGCGCCCGGGGGTTACGCGCAGACGGCGAAGCCCGCCGTCGCGGGCTCTGGGACGCGTGCGGGCTCGGGCGCGCTGCCCGGCATGCCTCCGCTGCTGGACCCGCGGGACATTTACGCGGCCGACCGGCCGGGCAATCTCAGCCCGGTAGTGCGATCGTTTCCGGCGCGGGTGTATGTGCCGAATAGCCGGAGTAACACCGTGACGGTGATCGACCCGGCGACTTACCACGTAATCGATCATTTCGCGGTGGGACGCCTGCCGCAGCATGTTACGCCATCTTACGATCTGACCTCGCTGTGGGTGCTGAACGATGAGGGGAACAGCCTGACGCGCATCGACCCCGCTACCGGCAAGACAACCGGGAACGTGCAAGTGAGCGATCCCTACAATATGTATTACACGCCGGACGGTAAGTACGCGATCGTGGTGGCGGAACGGCAGCGGCGTTTGAATTTTCTGACCGCAAGCGATATGAAACTTCACCATTCGCTGCAGGTTCCTTGCCGGGGCGTGGACCACATCGACTTCTCGGCGGACGGAAAGTATTTGATCGCAACGTGCGAGTTTGCGGGAGCGATTATCAAGGTAGATGTGGAGCGGCAAGAACTGCTCGGCCGTCTGCAGCTGGAGGAGAAGGGGATGCCGCAGGACGTCAAGCTTTCACCGGACGGCACGGTGTTTTACGTGGCCGATATGGTCGCCAACGGCGTTTTTCTGGTGGATGGCGAGCACCTCACCAAGATCGGCTTCCTGCCGACGGGGAAGGGCGCGCACGGTCTCTACGTCAGCCGGGATTCGCGCGTGCTCTATGTTTCGAACCGCGGGGAAGGAAGCATATCGGTGATCGATTTCGCCACGCGGAAGGAAGCCGTCAAGTGGCGTCTGCCGGGCGGTGGGAGTCCCGATATGGGAGGCGTCTCGGCGGACGGCAAAGTACTCTGGCTGTCGGGGCGGTATAACTCCGAGGTCTACGCGATCGATACCACGAGCGGAAAACTGCTGGCGCGCATCCCGGTGGGGAGAGAGCCGCACGGGCTGTGCGTGTATCCGCAACCGGGCAGGTATTCGCTGGGGCACACGGGGATTTTTCGCTAGCGACGAGAAACTCCGGGCAAAAGCCCGGAGGCAGCCCTAAAGGGCTGGCCCCACTTATGCGGAATTTACCTCTATCCGTCATGTTTCTGTAACACTGGCTTGCTAAGCTCCGAAAACGCAATAAATACGGAGCTAACGTGAACAAGCCCAGTCACATTGGAAGAACCACGCTAACCATTGCATTGATGTGCGCCCCGACAATGGCGCAGAGCCCAGTCTTTACGCCGGGAAATCTGGTGGTGGTGGTGGAAGGATGCGGCGTCGCGGGCGGCACTTGTGCGGGAACGCCGAATGGCAGCGGCCCAGGCGGCGGTTACGGAGATAATCAGGCCGCGCCACTCACGCTTTTTCAATATGCGCCCACCGGAACGACGAGCGCTGTTTACGTGAATTCGCTGACGTTGCCGCAGGTTCCTTCGGGCGCGAACTTTACGGTTTCGGGCGAGTACGGATCTTCGTCGGAGGGCACGGTGCACCTCTCGGGCGCGGGCCAATACCTGACAGTGATGGGTTATGGCGTGAGCGCCGCGGCGTTTAACGCAAATCCTCCGATGTTCGGAGCGGCGCCCTCGAACGCGCTGGGCCAATCGGGCAGTTTGACGGGACAAAGCTATGTCGCAACGCCGCGGATTGTGGCCTTGATCGACGCTAACGGGAACGTGAATTCCTCGACGGTGATTTACAACATCTTCAATACCAATAATCCACGCAGCATCTACACGGTTGACGGAAAGATAGCCTACGTTTCGGGGCAAGGCAGCGGCAGCGATGCGACGGGCGGCGTTTTCTTCGTTCCGCTGGGCCTCATGAATACGGCGCCAACGCCGATCACCGGCCTGGATACGACAAACAATACGATCTCGCAGGACACACGGGACGTTCAGATATTCAACAACACTTTGTATGTCTCGGTCGACACCAAGGGGGGCTCGAATTCGGCGCGCTCGTTTGTGGGGACGCTGGGAGCGCCGGGAAATCCGCCGACCAGCGTCGTGGGCGGCCCAGTGATGCTCAACGGCTTCGGCAATAGCGGGGGCACGGGCAAGGTAAGCATCACCACGGGCGCGAATGGCAACGGCAATGGCCTGAACGCGGGCGCGCAGATCAATGTGAGCCCGGTGAATTACTTCTTTGCGAATGCATCCACTCTGTATGTGGCCGACAGCGGAAATCCGAAGAATAATTCGGCAACCAGCCAAGTGGGCAATGGCGGCCTGGAAAAGTGGGTCAACACGAAAACGGACGGCTCGGGAACCTGGAACCTGCTCTATACGCTTCACCAAGGGTTGCCGCTAGTGCTGAATACGAGCGCTTCGGGGACGACGGGCTTATATGGCTTGGCCGGACAAGTGTCCAGCGATGGCACGACGGTGAACCTTTTCGCGACTGACTCCACGATCTTAGATACGGATAAGACTTATCTTTACGGAATCACCGATACGCTGGCTTTTACGACCGCGAGTCAGGCGGCCAGCGAAACGTTTACGCAACTTACGGCGGCGCCGGACAATTCCAACTTCAAAGGCGTCTCGTTTGCGCCGAAGTTCCCTACCGGCGGCGTTGCGATCACGAGTTCGCCCTCCGGCCTGGCTTTCACTTCTTCGGGCAGCGGTTGCGTGCCCGGTTCCTATACGACGCCGCAGGCGCCGGTGTGGACCCCAGGAAGCACGTGCGCGCTGAGCGTTACCTCGCCGCAAAGCGGAGCGGCGGGCGTTCAATATAGCTTCACGCAATGGGAAGACGGCACGGCTAATACCTCGCGGATAATTACCGCGCCAGGGTCGCCGGCCACTTATACGGCGACTTTCACTACGAGTTACCTACTTACAACGTCGGCAGGGACCGGAGGCTCGGTGAGCGCCGGCGGATTCATCGCGGCCGGCGCAAACGCCACGATCACGGCGACACCCGCACCTGGTTTCTTCTTTGTCAACTTCACGGGCACAACGACCTCGACCAGCAATCCGCTGGTTCTGCCAATGAACGCGCCGCAAAGCATCACGGCGAACTTCGCGCCACAAATCATCCCGGCGATTAGCTGGCCCGCGCCGGCAGCGGTCACCTTCGGCAGCGCGCTTTCGAGCAGCCAGCTAGACGCGACGGCGAATGTCCCCGGCGCTTTTGCTTACAATCCGCCGGCGGGAACGGTGTTACCCGTAGGCAACAATCAGGCGCTTTCGGTTACCTTTACGCCGACCGATACGACGACTTATACCACCGCGACCGGCAGCACTGCGATCACGGTGAACCCAGCCTCGGCCCCGGCGTCACCAGCGAGCCTGGTGGTGACAAAAGTGTTGACGCGCAACGGCGACACCGTGACAGTGCAACTCACGATTACCAACACGGGCGGCACGGCAGCGGCAAACGTGATCGTGAGCAGCGTCAAAGTGGGCGCGGATGTGGCGACGCCGCTACCGCAGAGTATTGGAACGCTGGCTGCGGGAGCGACGGCGCAAGTTACGGTCACCGTGCCCGGATCGGTAGGCGCCTCCGGAGCCGCAAGTTCTTTGGTGGTCACCGGATCTTACACCGACGGCGCCTTCAATTCCAGCGCACGTATCACGCTGCCGTAACTAAGGACGATCGAGAAAAGAGGACACCATGAGAATTCTATTTTGCAGCTTGATGCTCGCGGCGCTGAGCGCTTTTCCGGCGGCGGCGGATGTGGTCACGATCGTGTTCGACCAGCCGAACCAAATGGGCCTTCCGGGCCAGACGCTGGAGTTCTTCGGCACGATCACCAACCACACTGGCGGCACCGTGTTCCTGAACAACGACGATTTGAACCTGGCCGGCCTCAGCTTTTCGATCAACGATCAGTTCTTCAACACCGTTCCGATCTCGCTCGCGCCAGGCCAGTCGTCGGGCGATATCGAGCTGTTCGACGTAATGGTGGCCAACCCGCTTCTCGACGCCCCGGCCACCTACCTGGGGATTTATGCCTTGTTCGGCGGCGCGGATGGCGACGCGCAGGACAATCTGGGGTCGGCGAGTTTTTCGGTGAACACGACGCCGGAACCCGCGGGGTTCTTTCTGCTGCTCGGGGTGCTGGCGATTTTGGCTCCGATTTCTAAGCGCGGGTTGGCTTCGAAGCAGAGACGCTGAGGCGCAGAGAGTGTTGACGTTCCAGACTGCAAGTGGGTATCTGAGGCCACGTTTACAACGGACGTGCCGAGAAGCCCGCGAGGCATGGATCATTTCAGCGGCCAATTGTTCAATCGATTGAATCAGAGAATCTAATCGCTAAGTTTTACTTCTTTCCGCGCGTTTCCTCATCTTAAGTCGTAGGTGGTATGCGCCTCGAACTTACGGAGGTAACATGCGTTGTTCAAGATTGTTGTCCACCGGGCTAATCTATTCCGTTGGATTTTTGAGCATCCAATCGCTCGGCGTTCCCGCGTTCGCGCAGAACGCTCCGCCGACGCCGGACCAGCTCGATCAACTGCTCGCGCCGGTAGCTCTCTATCCCGACCAGCTACTGGCACAGGTATGCGCCGCATCAACCGACCCGCAACAAGTGCTGGACGCCAATGGGTGGCTCCAGCAGAATTCCAGTCTGACCGGCCAAGCGCGATCGGACGCCGCTCAGCAGGCTGGATTCGACCCCGCCATCATGGCGCTGATCAACTTTCCACAAGTCTTGGGCACGATGGCCCAGAACATCAACGACTATGCGGCCATCGGGCAGGCTTTCCAAGCCAATCAGCAAATGGTGACCGACTCCATTCAGCGGCTTCGCCAACAGGCTTACGCCTCTGGCGCGCTGCAATCGAACCAATATCAGAACGTCGCGGTTCAGGGCCAGAATGGCCAGCAGGTGGTGGTCATTCAACCGGCCAGCCCGCAGGTTGTTTACGTGCCGCAGTACGACCCTACGGCTATCTACGCGCCGAGTGGCGGCGCGGTATTCGCTTCGGCGCTGAGTTTTGGCGCGGGCATCGCGCTCGGCTCGTGGATGACCGCAGGCAGCCAGCCCTGGGGTTGGGGCGGATGGGGATGGAACTGGGGCGGCCGTAGCATGGTGTATCACAACAACACTTATGTGACCAATAACCATTACCGGTCGACCCGCTCCAATTACTCATACCGGCCACCATCTTATAACCGTCCTATCAACGCGCGGCCGCCGAATAACTGGCAACAGCGGCCGGACTATCGCCCCAATAATCCCGGAAACAAACCGGGCGGCAACTGGGGCGGGAATCCCACCAATCCGGGAAACAGGCCGGGCGCCGGAAACTCCGGGAATGTGACGCGCCCGAATAATCCTGGGAATCGGCCGGGCGTCACGGTTCCTCCTAACGGCCAGCGGCCGGGCGGAAGCTTTGGCAATGCGGACCGTTCGAATCCCGCGACCAGACCGGGCATGACGACTCCTCCAAACGGCCAGCGGCCGGGCGGAAGCTTCGGCAACGCGGACCGTTCGAATCCGGGAACGAGCGTGATGCCGAACAGGCCGGGGCCAACCCCGACTCCGAACCAAGCGCGGCCCATGCCGCAAACACCTCAGGCTCGCCCCAGCCAGCCCACGCAGCAGCAGGCGCGCCCGAACCCTGGCGCGGGCTTCTCAAGAGCGCCGGGCAATACCGGCAATAGCGGCAGTGCGAACCGGGCAGCTCCTCCGAGCAATAGCGGCGGCGCGAACCGGGCGGCTCCTCCAAGCAATAGCGGCGGCGCGAATCGCGCGGCCCCTCAGCGCGGAGGCGGCGGCAACAATAACCAGAACCAGAAACGCGGACCAGGAAAACAATAGCGCGCGAAATTCACCGGCCCTTTGCGGCATCCTTGACGTATTGCGCGACCTGGGCGCAAGTGGCAAACCAGACGCCAGGCTTGGATTTCATGTAAGCCACGAAAGCGTCAAGGTGCTGCATGGGGGCACGGTGGCCGCTGAGATAGGGGTGCAACGTGAGGATGAATGTTGTGCCCTCGCGGTAGGCGCCATCGAACTCGTCTTTATAAAGCTGATAGAGCAACTCGGGGGACGGCATGTGTCCGTTTTGCCCGAGATAAGGCGTCTCGGTGAGCGTCCAATCGATGGCGAGTTCGACGAGACCTGTGTCTTCCCCGCGCGAGCGGATTTCGTAGGGCTCGTCGAGCGCTTGCAGGCTGCTGTCGTAGAGGAAGCCTTTCTTACGGATCAGGTCGAGCGTGACGCCGCTGAAGGCCCATGACGGCGCGCGGTAGCCCGACGGGCGTTTGCCGGTAGACTTCGTGATGTATTCGATGGCGCGGTCGAGCAGGCGCTCTTCTTCGCCATCGGCGAGGCGCGGCGGAAACTCGTGGATCCAACCGTGAATTCCTACCTCGTGCCTGCCACTTTTCTGAATAGCAGCGAGCATCTCCGGATGTAGCATGGCGTCGACGCCAGTCACGAAGAAGGTGGCCGGAATCTGATAGCGATCGAGCATGGCAAGGATGCGCGGCGTGCCGCTTTCGGCCCCGAAGTCAGATGCAGAGAGGGTGGTTGCGGACGTTGTGCCGTCGCGGAGTAGCGGGGCTTCGGTATCGTCGTCGAAGCTCAGGCAGACGGCAACGCGCGCGCCGTTAGGCCAGGATTTGGGCGTCAGCTTGCGGCCGACACGGGCGGCGTCGACAGTCTGATGGAGTTGGGCGTCGGTCCATTTCGTGCCGGGCTGGTTGTTTTGGGCGTGGGCGGCAGCGAGGGTGATGGCGGCGAGGGCGGCGAGACGGGTCATGAGTCTCCTTTGTCTGGGCGGATAGGCCTTATCTTACTCGACGCCTGAAACTGCGAGGATCCTCCGCATGCGGGCAACGGCCATTTCGGGATCGCGCAGAAGGCCGGCTTGATCGGCCATGACGAAAAGTTCGCCGAGGTGCTGGAGGGAGCGCGCGCTCTCCTGACCGCCTAACATGCGGAAATGGCTTTGATGGCCGTTGAGATAGGCAAGGAAGACGACGCCGGTTTTATAGTAGTAAGTCGGGCGCTGGAAGATGTGACGGGATAGCGGCAGCGTGGGGGCGAGTAACTGGTTGTAACGCGCGAGATCGCCGGCATCGAGAGCGCGGAGCGCCAGGGCGCCGACGGGAGCGATGGCGTCGAATATGCCGAGCAGGGCGTCGCTGTGGCCGATTTCGTCGCCAGCGATCAACTCGGGGTAATTGAAATCGTCGCCGGTGTACATGCGGACGCCTTCGGGCAGACGGCGGCGCATATCGACTTCGAGGCTGGCATCGAGCAGCGAAATTTTCACGCCATCCACATGGGCGCGATGCCGGTGGATGATTTCGAGACAGGACGACATGCACTCGGCGACATCGGCGCCGCCCCAGTATCCGGCGAGCGCGGGGTCGAAGGCTTCACCAAGCCAGTGCAGGATAGCAGGCTGTTTGAGTTGCGGCAGCAGGCGGCCGTAGACGCGGTGGTAGTCATCCGGGCTCTTGGCGCAGCGGGCGAGGGCGCGGCTGGCCATAACGATGGCGCGTCCGCCGGCGGATTCGACAAACTCGCACTGCTCTTCGTAGGCGGCGATGACGGAATCGACGGTGGGCGGCGTGCGCGGGTCGAGCTGATCGGTGTTGACGCCGCACGCGATGGGGCCTGAGGCCTCGGAGCAGGAGCGGCGAATCAATTGGGCGGCGCGCGGCCAATCGAGGCCCATGCCACGCTGCGCGGTATCCATGGCTTCGGCCACGCCGAATCCCATGGACCAGAGGTAGCGGCGGTAGGCGACAGTGGATTCCCAATCGATCACGGCGCAATCGAAGGGGTCGGGGGAAGCGATGGGATCGATGACGACGTGGGCGGCGGCGTAGGCAACGCGCGAGGCGAATGCGGGGCCGGTGGCGTCGGGGAGGGGCGGGTTTTGAGAGAGGCGATATGTTTCCAGGCGGCCGGTGGCGCGCGGAAGGGCGAGATGCATCATTCTATTTAAACGCAGGCCGGGCGATTTGGCTGTTGCCCGGTTTCGGGACGGGGCGTTTCGGTTGCGGGCAGGCGCTACGAGATTGATCCTTCTCTTTCAATATCGGCGGGCGGAACTTGGCGTGCATTTTAGTTCTGGATATGCGCGATTTGGCGTTCTCTCTTCGATCGCTTCGCAAGAATCTGGCCTTCACTTTGACGGCCATCTTCACCATCGCTTTGGGAATCGGTGCGAGCACGGCTATTTTCAGCGTGGTGAACGCCGTGTTGCTGCGGCCGTTGCCATATCGCGATCCGGACCGGCTGACGCTGGTCTGGAGCGAATTGAAGGCGCGCCATCTGCCGGATTTTCCGCTCTCGCCCGGCGATTTCGGCGACATGCGGAAGATGGCCACGCTGTTCGACGGGCTGACGGCGGTGACCACTGGGCGCGTCTCTTATTCGGATGAGAACGGGCAAGCCGAACAGCTCAAATTCGGGTTTGTTACGCAGAATTTCTTCCGCCTGTTGGGCACGCGCATCCAATTGGGGCGCGACTTCATCGATTCCGACGAAGCGCAACCGCCCGCGAATACGCCGCCGGGCACGGGGCCGCCGACGATGGCGATCTTGAGCCATGAATTTTGGGAGCGCCACTATGGCGGCGATCCGAACGTGATCGGCAAAGGCGTGGATTTGGGCGGCGGCAAGGCGCAGATTGTGGGCGTGGCGGCGCCGGGGGTGGAGATCCTCTTCCCTGCCTCGGCCGGGCTGGAACGCAAACCCGATGTATTCACGGCATTGCGCCTGGATTTTGTGAGCACGACGCCCCAGAACCGGAACAACGTGTTTCTGCGCGTGATCGGGCGCATGAAGCCGGGAGTCACCGTGGAGCAGGCATCGGCGCAACTGGAAACGCTGGCGGCGGATTTGCGCAACCGATTTCCAGTAAAGAAGACCGCGGGCTTCGTTTTCACGGTGGAACCGATGCAGGGGCGGCTGGTAGCCAAGGTGCGACCGGCGCTGCTAGCACTGATGGGCGCGGTGATTTTCCTGCTGCTGATCGCGGCGGCGAACGTGGCGAATTTGCTGCTGGTGCGGATGGCGGCGCGGGGTCGCGAATTGGCGGTGCGCGCGGCGCTGGGCGGCAGCCGATGGCGGCTGGTGCGGCAGATGCTGGCGGAAAGCTTGATGCTGGCGGCCGGCGGCGTCTTGCTCGGGCTACTGCTCGCGCGCTTGGGGATCGATCTGTTGCTCTCGATCGCGCCGAAGAATCTGCCACGCGTGGATGTGGTGTCGCTCGATCCGCTGGTTCTTTCTTTCGCACTGGCGGCAGCAATCGGCGCGGCGGCGGCGTTTGGAGTGATACCGGCGCTGCGGGCGTCACGACCGAATTTGATCGACGCGCTACGCGCGAGCGGGCGCACGTCGGGGTTGGGATCGGGCGCGATGCTGCGGAATGCGGTGGTGACGGCGGAAGTGGCGCTGTCGTTTGTTTTGCTGATCGGATCGGGCCTCATGCTGCGCAGTTTTCTGGCGCTGACGCGCACCGACCCGGGCTTTGACGCGCGCGGGAAGCTGACGTTCTTTATGCCGGTGTTCGGCGCCACTCCCGAGATGCGCGCGGCCAGAATGCGCGATTTGCGCGACCGCTTCGCTCATCTGCCGGGTGCAACTTCGGTGACCGCAGCGTCCCCGTTTCCGCTGGATGGCGCGGTCGCGAACGGAAAATATGGCCGCGAGGACGCGGTCACGGACCAGGCCCGGTTCCAGCAAGCCAACGTGTTCTTTGTGACGCCGGGCTACTTTCAGACACTGGGAACGCGCATTCTTGCGGGCCGTGGATTCACCGAAGCGGATAACGTGCAAAGCACGACGAACATCATGATCGACGATTTGCTGGCGGCGAAGGCCTTTCCCCACGAATCGGCGGTGGGCAAGCGGCTGTATGTGCGGATTCGCGGGCCGGAGCCGGAATGGGTGCAGGTGATCGGCGTGGCGGCGCATCAACGCCATGAATCGCTGGCCGAAGAGGGGCGCGAAGAGATGTTTGTGACCGATGGCTTTGCTGGATTCGGGAACGCGTCGCGCTGGGCAATCGCGACGGGCGGCGACCCGATGCGGCTCGCGCCGCTGGTTCGCGAAGAGATGGCCAAGTTCGACAAGCGACTGGCGATCGGCGAAGTGATGCCGATGCAGACGCTAGTGGACGATGCCGAGGCGCAGACGAGATTTTCGCTGATCCTGATCGCGTTGTTTGGCGTGATCGCGGCCATACTGGCGGCGGTGGGGCTTTACGGCGTGATCTCGAGCGCAGTGCGTCAACGGACGGCGGAGTTGGGCGTGCGCATGGCAGTGGGCGCGGCGCCAAGCCGCTTGTTCCAGCTGGTGGTGACGCACGGACTGCGGCTGAGCGCGGCGGGCATTGCGATCGGATTGCTGGCAGCGCTGGCATTGACGCGCGCGATGCAGAGCATGCTGGTGGGGGTCGCGCCGACGGACCCACCGACTTATATCGCGATGGCGGCGGGATTCCTGGTGGTGACGGTTGCGGCATGCTGGCTGCCGGCGCGGCGGGCGGCGGCGCTCGATCCGGTAAAGGCACTGCGCGAGGAATAGACTGTGCGACTTGATACCATGGCATTCTCCACCATGGCAGATCAAGGATTGGATTTTGGGCCGGTGTCCGACGCGACCACGAACGGAATTCGCGTAGAAGTGATGTCGCAGGTTTCCTCTGAAAACTCGCGCCCGCAACAGGGCGAATGGGTTTTTCAGTATACGGTGCGCATCACTAATCAGGGCGAGGAGACGGTTCAACTGCTGAACCGGCACTGGATCATTACCGACGGACTGGACCACACGGAAGAAGTGCGGGGCCCGGGCGTAATCGGCCAGCAGCCGGTGCTGGGGCCGGGGGAATCGTTCCAGTATTCGTCGTGGTGCCCGTTGCAGACTCCGATGGGGCTGATGCGCGGGACGTACGAGATGTCGCGGGTAGATGGCAGCAAGTTTCTGATCGAGATTGCGCCGTTTGGGTTGAGGGCGCGATATACGGTGAATTGAGGGCGCAGGGTTTGCGGCCGGACTTGGGATAATACATTTATGGCCACGACGGACAAAGCAGATCTTTCACGGATCACCCTTTTGCCTGGCCAGCGCTCGGGGCAACCCTGCATTCGCGACCTGCGTGTGACTGTGTGGGACGTGCTCGATATGCTCGCCTCCGGGATGACGGAGGAAGAGATCCTAAGCGATTACCCATACCTGGAAAAGGCCGATTTTCCCGCCGTGTATGCCTACGCTTCCCAGACGGGGCGGGAGCGTAAGTCGCGTTGAAGCTCCTTTTTGACGCGAATCTCTCACCTAAACTTCTTGGCCGGACGGCGGAAATTGAGATTGTGCTGCGCCGGCATGCCGTGCGGATTGCTGAGTTGGAGCAATCCGCAAAGGCCATGCTGATCATCCGCAACGCAAGTTAGTGCTCCCACGGCGGACACCCCGTGTCATAATGTAAGCGGTTTCACGAGAGATCCTACATGAGCACACCATCCGATTCCAAGGTCTTCACGCGCCGTAATTTTGCGGCTGCGATTGCAACTGCTTCGGCTGTTCCGGCGTTAGCGGCGCAGCAACTTTCGGCACAACAACAACCTGCCCGGCCGGCGGGGCGACGGACTCTCAGCCCGATCCGAATACGAGCGTGATGCCGGGAATGCGCGGTGGGACCATTGCGGTGATTGAACCATTCGATGCGCCCATCGAGTTCAAACGCAGCGATGTGCCGTTTCAGGTTGAGCCGTTTCCGATGACGCAGGTGCGGCTGCTGCCAGGCGTCCTCAAAGATGCGGAGGATTGGAATCGCGGCTATATGCAGCGGCTGCCGGAAGACCGGCTGGTTCGCAACTTCCTGGTGAATGCGGGGCTGCCGTCGAACGCGCAGGCTTTAGGCGGATGGGAACAGGACACGGCGGGGCGCGCGGGCGAGTTGCGCGGCCACTTCACGGGGCACTATCTTTCGGCTGCGGCGTTTCTGAGCGCCTCGACGGGCGATGCGGAAATCAAGGCGAAGGGCGACCAGATGGTCGCAGATCTGGCGAAGTGCCAAGCCAAGATCGGCAACAGCGGGTACTTGAGCGCGTTTCCCATTGAATGGTTCGACCGGCTCGATGCGCGCAAGCCGGTGTGGGCGCCGTTCTACACCATCCACAAAATCATGGCGGGGATGTTCGACATGTATCAGTAGGCGGCAACAAGCAGGCGCTGCAGGTGCTGGAAGGCATGGCGAACTGGACGGACGAGTGGACGGCATCGAAGCCCGAAGCGCACATGCAGGACATTCTGAACACCGAATATGGCGGCATGGGCGAAACGCTTTACAACCTGGCGGCGGCAACCAATAACGACCGCTGGGCCAAAGTGGGCGACCGCTTCACCAAGAAAAAGTTCTTCAACCCGCTGGCGATGCGGCGCGATGAGTTGCGCGGGCTGCATAGCAACACGCATATTCCGCAAGTGCTGGCGGCAGCGCGGCGCTATGAGATTTCGGGCGACACGCGATTCCAGGAGGTCGCCGGTTTCTTTTTCGACACGGTTTCGAAGAGCCGCACCTATGTCACCGGTGGAACCAGCAATGGCGAAGGCTGGCTGGTGCAACCGGGATTGCTGGGGCGCGAGTTGAAGATCTACGGCGCGCCCGAATGCTGCTGCTCGTATAACATGCTGAAGATCGCGCGGCATCTCTATAGCTGGTCGCCCGAGCCTTCTTACTTCGATTACTACGAGCGCACGATGCTGAACATGCGGATCGGCACGATTCATCCGCAGACCGGTGTCACGCAGTATTACCTCTCGCTCAACCCGGGCGCCTACAAAACGTTCAACACGGATTACGAATCGTTCTGGTGCTGCACCGGTACGGGCGTCGAAGAGTATTCCAAGCTGAACGACAGCATTTACTGGCGCGATGCGGATGGCGTCTACGTGAACTTGTTCGTCGCATCGGAACTCAACTGGGCCGAGAAAGGGTTCAAGCTGCGCCAGGAAACCAAGTTTCCGGAACAGCAGAGCACATCGCTGGTGGTGACTGCCGCCAGGCCGACGCAGATGGCGATCCGGCTGCGCGTTCCCTCGTGGCTCAAGAGCGCGCCGACTGTGAAGATCAACGGCAAAGCGCTCGATGCCTCCGCGGCGCCGGGCAGCTATCTGACGATCTCGCGCGTTTGGAAAACCGCCGACCGCATCGAGATGGAGCTTCCCATGCGGCTTACGGTGGAGAAGATGCCGGACGAGCATTCGATTCAGGCGTTTCTTTACGGACCGCTGGTGCTGGCGGGCGATTTCGGCAGCGACGGGTTGACGCCTAGTCTGCTGGTGGGTCCGAACTCACCGCGCGCGCGCTGGCCGCGTCCGGCCGGGGCTGCGAATGCGACCCGCAACGGCAACGCCGGGCGCGGCGGACCCCAATTGCCAACGGTGGATTTCGACCTGAAGGCGGGCGGCGCCGATCCTGCAACCTGGATCAAACCTACCGGCAAGCCGCTAACATTCCAGACGACGGGCCAGGCGAAGGATGTGACGCTGGTTCCGATCAACAGCATTTTCGACCGGCGCTACGTGGTTTACTGGCAAGTGTCGTAGCCGCGGCGCATCCGGCGCAATTGCGGAACGGCGTGGTTGGAACGGTAAGCACGACGAAGGAAGAGACCAGCGTGAAACTGCGGTAAGGGTCACGCGGTGGCGACGGCTATGCATTGAGCGAGTTGCTCGGGAGAATAAGGCTTCTGAAGAAAGCCATCGATGGCGGCATCCTGGAAGCGCTGCGCGATCTCCGTGCCGCCGTAGCCGCTGGAGATAATCACCGGCACGGCGGGCCGTATCGCGCGCAGACGTTGCAGGGTTTCTTCGCAGGTCATGCCGGGCATGGTCAGATCCAAAATGACGGCGCGGACGCGGTCCACTGCGCCTGTCAAAACGTCGAGCGCCGACCATCCATCCGACGCCCTCAGCACGGAGTAGCCGTATACCTCCAGTGAGGCTTCGGCCATTTCCAGCACCATTTCTTCGTCGTCGACGACCAAAATCGCCCCGGCCCCGGTGAGTTCAACCGAAACAGCCGGCCGCCGGATTGACGGGCCGATTTTGTTGCCCGCCGGAAGCATGATCGTGAAAGTGGCGCCATTGCCGGGAGCGCTCTCGACGTTGATCGCGCCGTGGTGAGCGCGCACGATTCCGTGCGCCGCGGCCAGTCCCAAGCCGCGGCCGGCGAATTTGGTGCTGAAAAAAGGATCGAAAATGCGCTCCAGCGTTTTCTCGTCCATACCGCAACCGTTGTCGCGCACTCTGAGATAGGCGTAGATGCCGGGCTCGAGCCCCATACCGTCACGAACTTCTTCGGTCCCGGCGCTCATCAACACCGTTCCAGCGCCAACAATCGCTTCCGATGCGTTAATGACCAGGTTCATGACCACTTGATGGATCTGGCCGGAATCGGCAGTGACAGGCGCAGGCGCGAGGTCCAGCACTAGCTGCACTTCCGGCGGGATGGCGGGGCGTACGAGCGGCAGAAGCTCCCGGACAATTTCAGACAAGTCGAGAGGCTCCTGGGAGACGCGGCTCTTGCCCGCGTAGGCGAGTAACTGCTGCGTAAGCTCAGCGGCGCGCCGGCTGGCAGTTACGACATTGCCAAGCAGAGGACGGGCCGAATGATCGGGCGCCAATCTTGCGTCCGCGAGACTGGCATTGCCCAGAATTCCGGTGAGCAGATTATTGAAATCGTGCGCGATGCCGCTGGCGAGCACGCCCAGGCTCTCCAGGCGCTGGCTTTGCAGGAGCCGATCCTGCAATCGATGGCGCTCGGTGGTATCCATGCAAATGCCGGACATCCAAACCGCTTCGCCGGAATCATCCCGGAGCACGTGTCCGCGGCTTTCGAACCACCTCGTGGAATCATCGGGGCGCAGCGAACGATATTCGATCTGGTAGAGTTCACCGGTCACGATCGCGTTGCGGATGGCATCCAACACCGGCTGGCGGTCGTCGGGGTGCACGCCTTCGAAGAATCCCTCGAAGGTGCCCCGAAACCCGCCTGGCTCTTTTCCGTGAATGCGCTCGAGTGTTGGGGACCAACGAACTTCTCCGGTCCGGATATTCCATTCCCATGTGCCAACATTGGCGGCGCCCAAGCTGAGTTGCAGCCGCTCTTCGCGCGCTTGCGACTCTAATTCCGCATCTTGCGAGGCTTGCACCGCCTCTTCCGCGTATGTGCCCATCGCTTATCGATTAGTATATAGACCCAACGCCGAGGTGTCGAGCCGCATTGCCTCAGCGGAAGCCCAACCGCGCGAGTAGGCCCCGCCTGGCGGCGAAGCCATCCAGCATCCAGAGATTGTCCTTTAGGGTCACGGTTCCATAAGTAAAACTCTTGCCATCCGGCGACAGGCTCAACCGGATACTGGGGTTGAGATTGCTCAGGGGCGTCTTGTCTTTGTCCGTGCTGCCGATGACCTTTTCAGCCCCGGTGGCGATATCCATGGAAAAGAACACCGCGTGGTCTGGCTCGGGGCGCATGCCATAGAGCAGTTTTCCATCGGCGGAGAACCCGAGGCCTATCGCGCCGTGATTGCCCAGGTCGCGTACCGAGGCGCCATCGGGGCGAGATCAACTTTTCGTAAGGATCGTGAAAGGCGATCCAATCTCCCGCCGGCGACCACACAGGCACAACGTTTGCGGAGACTCCAGCCTTTAGGACGGCCGGAGCAGCCTGTCCCGAAGTCTTTACCTTCATCAAGTCGCTCTTGCCGCCGTGCATCGCGAGATAGACGAACCAGGCGCCATCGGGAGACCAGGAGCCGGGGAACTCGCTGGCCGCTATTTCATTGGTGAGACGAAGGGGGGCGCCGCCGGAGACGGCTGTCATCCAGAGATTGTTGGCGCCGGTTTCGGAATCGATGAGCACGTAAACGACGCGGGCGCCATCGGGCGAGGGCACGGGGCCCATCAGCCATTTCGCCGCATTGGAAGTAGTCACGATCGGCCGCTCGGCGTCGCCGGGACCATGCAGCCAGATTTCGGAGGGACCGTTGCGATCGGTGACGTAGGCGAGCACGGGTTGGTGAGCGGCCCAGGCGGGCATGGCTTCGCTACGTTCGGTTGCGATAAAACGGTGGACAACTGCAGTGGCGATATCGATGGAAACGATATCGCGCGATTGTATGTCATCGAGAAAGATGATTCGCGATCCATCAGGCGACACGGAGGGCATGAGCCTCGCCTGGGTACCGCTGGTTAACGCGTACCGTTCCTCTGAGCGCGAATCTGCCATCCACAACTGCGAGGGTCCGTCATCGGCGCTGATCGAAACGACCACGTGGCGGTTATCGGGCATCCAGTCAAAGGTGGGAGTGCCGAGCATGGGCAGGGTCCGCAGAATGCGCCGCGGCGGATGCGAAGGGTCGGACGGATACGGCATGAGCCAGGCTTCCTCGCGGCGCGCTTCGCCGTTCACAATGAGCAGCAGTTGCTTGCCATCGGGCGAGAAGGCCATTTGCGGGACGTTATAGGCGGCACGAGTGGCGAACGGGTCGGGTGAGTATTTGCGGAAGGGCGCGCCGGGCGGCGAGGAGATCCCGATTTCATAACGGCCGTCCTCGCCCAGGCGGAGCGCGGCGTAGACGCGCATGTCGCGTGAAAACGCAAGGGCTTTGCGCGAGCCCCCGGGCAGCGTGAATGCGAGATCGGAGTCGCCGCCGACGCTGGCGATGGAACGGACCTCGGTGGCTTTGCCGGAGTCACAAGTGAACAAAATGTGCTTGCCATCCGGCGACCAGCCCCTGACGATGCAGTTGCCGCGGTCGTGGGTGAGTTGCACCGGAACCGGCGAATCGAGATAGCGCAGAAAAACCTGAAACCCACCGGAGGGAGCGGCCGAATAGGCAACGGCTTTTCCGTCGGGCGCCCAATGCTGGCAGCACTGGCCGTTGGCTTCGAAGGAGAAAGGCGTGAAACGGTAGGTGGATTGATCGGGCGCGCCGGATCCGGAGCGAAGCGCGAAGAAGGTCACGGCGGCGAGAAGGCCGGTGGCAAACGCGGCCGGAATCAGCCACCATGCGGTCTTGCGGTGCACGGCGGGGGCAGCCGCCGCCATGGCGGGCATGGAGGCCGATGTCGCGGTTGCTTCGGAGAGATGGTCGCGCAGGTAGCGGAGATCGCGAAAAAGATCGCGTGAGGATTCGTAGCGGTCGGCGGGTTCCTTGGCGAGGCAGCGCTCGATGGTCCAACGCAGGGGCGCGGGGACTTTGGGATCGAGGGGCGCAGGCTCCTCGGTGAGTATCGCGGACATGATCTGCACGGCTTCCGGCCTGTCGAAGGCGCGCTTGCCGGAGACCATTTCGTACAGGATGAGGCCGAAGGAAAACTGATCGCTCCGGTAATCGACTTCTCGCCCTCGCGCCTGTTCGGGGCTCATGTGGCTGACGGTCCCGACAATCATGCCAGGGGTGGTCTGATGCACGGTGACGGTTTCGTCGGAGCCGGCGAACGCGGCCGCGGCGGATTGCTTGGCGAGGCCGAAATCGAGAATCTTGACGCGGCCATCGGCGGCAATCATGATGTTGGCGGGCTTGATGTCGCGATGGGTGATGCGGGCGGCGTGGGCGGCGGCGAGCCCGTCGGCGATCTGCACGGCGATATCCAGCAGCTTCTTCATGGGAAGCTGGCCACGCTCCAGCAGCGCTTCGAGGGTTTCTCCCGAAACTAACTCGCCGACGATGTAAAAGCCGCCCTCTTCGGAGCCGATGTCGAACAGACCAACGATGTTGGGATGGTTGAGAGCGGCGGCGGCGCGAGCTTCCTGCTCAAAGCGGGCGCGGCGGCCGGCATCGCCCGAGAAGGCGGCGGGCAGGATCTTGAGCGCGACTTCCCGGCCGAGGCGGGTATCGCGTGCGCGATAGACCTCGCCCATTCCGCCGGCACCCAAAGGAGCGACGATTTCGTATGGTCCGAGGCGCGAACCGGTACTTAGGGGCATAGGAAACTCCGTTCGAAATGCATGCGAGTTACCGGGGTGTTTTCCGCCGATAGAAACAGGTGTTGCGGATGGAGCGGCGGCGACGACGCGGACGTTTGAAATAGTACGGCAGGTACCAGAAACAATGGCCGCAAAGTGTTCCTATGATACACTTTAAACTCCTCCCCATGTCTGGCCTTGCTGTCCCTCCGAAGACCGATTCAAGCGCCAAGTCTGCTTTTTTTGGGCGTCTGGGATGGCTTCGGAACACAGGCGTTTTAGCCGGGATGTTCGTCCTGGCTTTGCTACTCCAATGGCTGGGTGGAGTATACGCGAGCGAGTTAGACGGCAACGCGGATGAAGCGGCCCATTTCGTGACTGGGCTGATGGTGCGGGACTATCTTCTATCCGGCTTTCATGTGGCTCCACTGCGCTACGCGGAACTATACTATCTTCACTATCCGAAAGTGGCGATCGGCCATTGGCCTCCGGGATTTTATATCCTGCAGGCCGCCTGGACTTTGATATTTCCGCCTTCGGGTTATTCCGTATTAGTGCTGATGGCGCTGATCACCGGGGCGGTGGGCGCGTTGATATATCACCTGTCGCGGCGGCAGTTTGGAGAATGGGGCGCGATGCTTCTGGGCGCCGGGTTTGTGGCGTTGCCGGTGGTTCAAGAAGACACGGGCGCGGTGATGAGCGAATCGCTGCTCGCCCTGACTGGCTTACTGGCCGCAGCCGCATTCGGACGCTTTCTCGAAAGCGATTCCTGGAAAGACTCCGTGGCGTTCGGCGCCTGGACGCTGGCTACCATTTTCGTGAAAGGCAACGGATGGGCGCTGGTGCTCCTACCGCCGATTGCGATCGTACTTTCCAAGCGTTGGCGCGTGCTGCTGGGATGGAAGATTTGGGCGGGCGCGGCGGTAGTCTTGCTGATCGTTCCATGGCAGCTCTTCACGCTACGTTGGGCGAGCGCGGGGTGGAATAACAGCGGGTTGCATTTCATCGTGAACGCCGCACCCGCATTTCTATCGCTATTGGCGCACAGTCCGGGGATAGTTGTGGCGGCGCTTGCGGTGCTAGGGATGGGCGTAACATGCGTTGTGCCCTGGGTTCGAGCCGGCAAGATATCCGGCTTTTGGGCGGCGATGACGGCAATGGTAGCAGCGACTTGGGCGTTTCATACGCTGGTGCCGGCGGGAATCGATGAGCGGAAGATGATCCTCGGCTTACCGGAGCTTTTATTGCTAGCAGGCGCGGGGACGCATTGGATCGCGCAGCGAAGCAAGAATCGCAATCTGGCCGGCGTGGCGGTTGCGGCTGCGGCAACGATCGCATTTCTCGCCCTGGCATTTCACATCCCGAAGAAGACACCCGACCATTTCGGCGACGCCGCAGAGGCCGCTCTCAAACTATTTCCCAATCACGACGACGTGCTCTTTGTAGCAGCCCGCAGCGAGCCGGAAGGCGCTTTCATCGCGACCGTGGCTACGCGGGAACCGCGGCCTGGACACTTCGTGCTGCGCAGCAGCAAAATACTTTCCGAAGGGTCGTGGCGCGGAGACGACGAGCATCTGATTTATCATGATCCGGAACAAGTGGAGCAGGTGCTGGAAGGATTTGATGTGCGGGCGATTGCGCTGGACCTTCACTCGAAGGCCGACGATAACCGTCTGCTGGCGAAGACAATCGCCATGCATCCCAATGTGTGGCTCCCAGTCGAATTACCCGCTGCGTGTGCCAACTCAGTGCGGCTCTATCGCCGCGAGGGCAACGGGTGCCGGAGTAAGCGGATCGAGCTGGATTTAAGTCATACGCTGGGCCGCAGCGTGGTCGAGTAAATGCCCCGTTATTGACTCGACTTGGGTTTCCTCAGAGTGCCCCACTGAGACAACCCGCCAATGCGGCGATTGTCCACCGGCTCGAATAGGGGAAGCTTCCGGAAATCCACCAGGTTGCTGTGCGGACTAGTTCGCTTTTGATTGAGACCGACGGCCTCCAGGATCTTCATGGCCCAATCCATTTCCGGCACCGGGGATGTGAGTAGCAATAACCCGCCCGGCTTCAGCAGGTCGTAGGCTTCGCGAACCATGTCGACATGCTCGATGACTTCGAAGGCGACGATGGCATCCATCGATTCCGGCTTAAGACCGTGGCGGCGCCACTCCTTGATATCACCAACGATATCCGCAGGCGGGACTATATCCATGCCGACATAGTTTTTCCAGCCCCCACCGCGAAGGAATGCTCCCACCCAACCCGATCCAGCCCCGATCTCCAATATGTGCGCATCCTTCGGCAATCCCGCAAGGAAGTGGGCGCTCTTGCGGCGTTGCGCTATATCACTCAGTAATGGCATGTTGCTTCGAATTTCCTGTATTAGTTAAGCAGATTCCCACGAGCGTGAGGGTTCGATTATAGCCCGATTTCTAGGCGGTAAGACGTCTAAGAGTTCATGCGGGGCTACGCCGACGTGCGCGATAGTACTGGGAGATTGGCTCCTGTTATTTCCCTATGCCATCGCCCTAATCCATGGCGAGATTCCCCCTAGGATAAATCCTAGAAATGCCAGCGGCGAATTTTCCTGCTGGTTCCCAGGCTTACTTTGCCGCGAAAGTAGTCCATGGACGCGCGTCCATGTCGTGGAGGACGGGCCGCACCCAGGCGTGTTCCGGATGCTTTGCGAGATGCTCCGAAGCCTTGTAGGAAATGCCGCAGGCGTGGCCGAGGGCGGCGGTGAGCGTCATCTTTTCGGCGTTGGCGGCGTCGGTGACTTTGGATTGGACGGCTCCGCAGGGCGCGTAGGGCTTCTGCCAGGTGGGCATACCTCGAGGCGAAAGGTCTATGTGACCGCAGAGCGTGCGCTCGCTGGGGTCGATTTTGCCTTCGACGGCGTCGAAATGATCGGCGAGGAACTTCTGGCCGGCGGCGACGTCGATCTTGCCTTTGTACTCCTGCATGAGCTGCAGCCAGCGCTTGTGGCGGGCGTTTTCGCTGAGACCGGCGTTGTTGGGGTCGAAGCTGGTTTCTTCCTTGAGAAGTTTCGGATCGGCGGGGAAGTTGGATCCGACAAAATAGCCGTCCTTGGTGCGTTTCAGAATGACATTCTTGAGCCCGAGTTCCAGGCTAGCGGCTTCGTTATTCTTGCGGTCTGCGACCAGCCAATTGTTGGCGTATCCGCCGGTGTTGCCCTCTTTCATGATGCGCGCGAAGTCGTCGATGTTGTTGGCGTATTGCATGGCTTTGCGCGCACGGACGAATTCGGGAATGCCGTCGACGTCGAAACTATTGAACTCGCTGATGGTGGTTTCGGTGATGATGACGCCGGACGAATTCAGGCCGAAATCGTCGCCACTGTGGATCAGGCCGGGCATGCCGTCCATGATGAGGCGGTTGCCGGCGGAGGGCGTGATGTCGAATATGATGTTCCAGCGCTCACCGGAGGAATACGACGTCCAGTTGTTGTGGCCGATCACGACGCGGCCATCTTTTGTATAGCTGCCGGTGGCGACGAAAGCGCTGCAGCGAGCGGGCAGGCTCTTTTCGCCAGGCTTGGCGTGGTCATACCACTTGTCGTAGTAAGGGAACTCGAGCCACAGGTTGAGCGCGGTGACGTCCCAAACGTCGAGTTTGACGTTACGGGCCTTCAGACCGTCGGCGATGCCAGTGAGCTCGTCGCGATATTGCTTTTCGATGTGCGGCCAAAACACGTCGCGCGCGGCTTTGCGGTAAAACTCCCAATCCTTGCCTTCATCGTGCTTGAACTCGAAGGAAACGGCATGGACGGCGTCCTGAATCTCGGGCCCCAGCAGGTAACCGTGTTGAAAGCCAATCTCGGATGGCGTGCCCTCGAGATGCACCGGAATCCAGCCGTTGCTGTCAGCTCCGCGCGAGCCTTTCTTCAACCGCGCATCGTTGTGCGGAGCGCTCGAAAGGAGCACGGCCGCGCAGGCGATCGCCAAGAGTGACGAGGATAAAACAATACGCCGCATCCCGCCATTATAGTCGCTCCACAAATCCCCTCTGATACAATCGCGACAGAAAGGGGATTTGCTTGCCCAAAGCCTCTCGAGAATTACCCCGCACGCTTGGCGCTCTTCGCCAAAGCTCTTTTCCGGAAACGGTGGTCGCCCAACGCACGGTCAAGGACGAGCTCCGCAATAATCTTATTTGCCGCATTCAGCGCGGCGATGAACTGTTCCCGGGAATCGTAGGGTACGAAGACACGGTCATCCCACAGGTAGTCAACGCGATTCTTTCCCGCCACAACTTTATTTTGCTGGGCCTGCGCGGGCAGGCGAAAACGCGGCTGATTCGTGCCCTGACCACGCTGCTCGACGAATGGACACCGTATGTGGATGGTTGTGAGATCCACGACAATCCGTACCGGCCGATCTGCCGGCGGTGCCGCGACTTGATCGCGGAACAAGGCGAGGAGACACCGATTGGGTGGCTGGGCCGCGACCAGAGATACGTGGAGAAGCTGGCGACGCCGGACGTGACGATCGCCGACATGATCGGCGATATCGACCCGATCAAGGCTGCGCGGCGCGGCAAGGATATTTCCGACGAATTGACGGTGCATTACGGGTTGCTGCCGCGAGCCAACCGTGGAATCTTCGCCATCAACGAATTGCCGGATCTCGCGGGCAAGATTCAGGTGGGCCTGTTCAATGTGATGCAGGAAGGCGACGTGCAGATCAAGGGCTATCCGGTGCGCTTGCCGCTGGACGTGATGCTGGTGTTCACGGCGAACCCGGAAGATTACACGGCGCGCGGCAAGATTATTACGCCATTGAAGGACCGCATCGGCAGCGAGGTACGGACGCATTACCCGGCGGCGCTGGAACAAGGCATGGCGATCACGGAGCAGGAATCGTGGATCGCGCGTTCGTCTCCAGTGGAGATGCGGGTGCCGAAATACATGCGCGAAGTGGTGGAGCAACTGGCGTTTTTGGCGCGCGAAGACAAGCGCATCGACAAACGCTCGGGCGTGTCGCAACGCTTGCCGATTTCGGCGCTCGAAAACGTGGTCTCGAATGCGGAGCGGCGGGCATTGAAAGCTCACGAGGGCATCGCGGTTCCGCGCATCCTCGATCTTTATTCGGCGCTGCCGGCGATCACGGGCAAGCTGGAATTGGAATACGAGGGTGAGCTGAAAGGCGGCGATACGGTGGCCCGCGAGTTGATTCGCAGCGCGGTAGGACGCGTCTACACGCGCTACTTCGAGGGCGCCAACGTTTCGCAGATCGTGCAGTGGTTCGACCTCGGCGGAGCGTTGAAACTGGACGAGCACGTGGACTCGGCCGGCCTGGTGCAACAATTGAGCGGCATCCAAGGCCTGATGGAGAAGCTGAAGCACCTCGGATTGACGGCGAATGAGCCCGATGCGGTGAGGGCCTCGGCGGCGGAGTTCGTGCTGGAAGGACTGCACGCGCACCGGCGCATCAGCCGCAGCGAAGAGCGAGGCTTCGCGGCGGAGGAAAAGCGGAGAGAGCCGCGCGAGCGCGAGGAGAACAAGGGAGAGCGGCCGAATTTCCGGAGGCAGTACAACTAGAAAATGTTTTTCGACGCAGAGACGCTGAGGGACGGAGATAAGCGCGGAGTAAGACCAAACATGGTTTTCTCTGCGTCTCTGCGTCTTTGCGTCGAAACGAGGTCGCATCTATGAAGTGGATTCGGTATTCCAAATACACTCCGGAAGACCTCGGCATCGGGGCGGAAGATCTGTTGAAGGCGCTGTCGGATTTTTTGTTGGAGAGCGGGTTTAATACGCAGTACATGCCGTTCAGCGAGTGGAATCAACACACGCTGGAGGATTTGAAACAGGCGATTCAGAAGGCGCTGGAGGATGGCAGTCTCTTCGACGACGAGAGCATGCAGGACATGATGGAACGCATGCAGAATATGACGCCGGAGCAGATGGACCAATTGCTCGAAAACCTGGTGCGGAAGATGGCGGATGAGGGACAGATCACGATTGAAGATCCGAACGATCCGCAGGCGCCGCAGGGGGCGGGCGTGGGAAATCAGCGCGACTCCAAGGTGACTTTCGAGGTCACGGACAAATCGCTCGATTTTCTGGGGTTCAAGACGCTGAAGGATTTGTTGGGGTCGCTGGGGAAATCGAGCTTCGGGCGGCACGATACGCGGGATCTGGCGACGGGCATCGAAACTTCGGGGTCGTCAAAGCCTTATGAATTCGGGGACGCGCTGAATCTGGATGTTAGCGAGACGCTGTTTTCAGCGATCCGGCGCGAGGGCGCGAAGGTGCCGATCGATATGGATTATTCCGATCTGCGCGTCCATCAGTGCGAATACCAAAGCTCGTGCGCGACGGTGTTGATGCTGGATTGCAGCCATAGCATGATCCTGTATGGCGAGGATCGCTTCACGCCGGCGAAGAAAGTGGCCCTGGCGCTGGCCCATCTGATCCGCACCCAGTATCCGGGCGACAGCTTGCGATGCGTGCTGTTCCACGATAGCGCCGAGGAAATGGCGCTGAGCCAGCTGGCCCGCGTGCAGGTGGGGCCGTATTACACCAACACGCGCGATGGGTTGATTCTGGCGCAAAAGCTGTTGGCGCAGGAGCGCAAGGACATGCGGCAGATCATCATGATCACGGATGGCAAGCCGAGTTGTTTGACGCTTGAAGACGGGCGACTGTACAAAAATGCATTCGGGCTCGATCCGCTGGTGATCAGCCGGACCCTGGAAGAAGTGAACCGCTGCAAGAAGCAGGGCATCCTCATCAACACGTTCATGCTGGCCACGGATTATGCGCTGGTCAACTTCGTGCAAAAGGTGACCGAGCTTTGCCGCGGCAAGGCTTACTTCACCACGCCATTTACGTTGGGTCAGTATCTGCTGATGGACTACATGAATCGCAAGACGCGGTCGATTCATTGATCGTTATAATGCGGAATTGACACCCAAAACAGCATTCTTATTTCCCGGACAAGGGTCGCAATTTGCGGGCATGGGTAAAGGCCTGGCGGACGCGTTTCCTGTTGCCAAGCAGACCTTCGATGAAGCCAATGAGGCGTTGGGTTTCGATCTGGCGCGGCTATGCTTCGAGGGTCCGGAAGACGATCTCAGGCTCACAGCGAACACGCAGCCTGCGCTGCTGACGGTTTCGACGGCGGCGTATCGCGTGCTCGCGGAGCGCGGATTGACGCCGGCTTTCGTAGCGGGACACAGCCTGGGCGAATACTCGGCGTTGGTGGCGGCCGGAAGCCTCGCGTTCGCGGACGCGGTGCGACTGGTGCGGAAGCGCGGCGAGTACATGCAATCCGCTGTGCCGCCGGGAGTGGGCGCGATGGCCGCGCTACTCAGGATGCCCGAGGGCAAACTGGGCGAGGTATTGGCCGCCTCCGCGCAAGGCGAAGTGGTGAGCGCCGCGAACCTGAATTCGGCGGATCAGGTGGTGATTGCGGGACACGCGGGCGCCGTCAATCGGGCGATGGCGCTGGCGAAAGAGGCGGGCGTGCGCCGCGCGGTGTTGCTGCCAGTGAGCGCGCCATTCCACTGCGCATTGATGACGCCGGCTCAGGAGCGGCTGCGGGCGGATCTGGATGCGACCGAATTTCGCGATTTGGCCTTCCCGCTGATCAATAACTGGCAGGCAGCCGAAGTGCGCTCGGGGGCAGACGCGCGCGAGGGTTTGTATCAACAGGTACCGAACCCGGTGCGCTGGGCGGATACGATGCGGCATCTTGCCGGGCAAGGCGTGACGCGAATCGTCGAAGTGGGCGCGGGCAACGTCCTTAACGGGCTATTGCGCGGTGTTGAACCGCCGATAGCGGGCTTGAAGTTCGGCGATCCGGCGGATCTGGCGGCACTGAGCAGTTAAGCGCGTAGGTTCACTCACCAAACCACAACCTGGCCGTCAACCCATGGAGGCCGGTGCTACGCTGAATTTATGCCGGCTGTCACGAAGGCTTGTTCCATGAAGACTGCTATTCTCGCCTGCTATCTCACGCTTTGCGCCGCGGCGCCAGCCGCCGACTTTTCGATTCCCGTCGAGACATACAAGCTCAAAAATGGCTTGCGAGTGGTTCTCTCGCAGGACAATGCCGTGCCGGTGGTTACGGTGTACATGATTTTTGACGTGGGCGCGCGCTCGGAAGAAAAAGGCCGCACCGGCTTCGCACACCTGTTCGAGCACATGATGTTCGAGGGTTCGGCCAACGCGCCCAAGGGCGTGCGCGACACGATGGTGGAATCGAACGGCGGCGTGCAGAATGGCTCGACGCACCCCGATTTCACCGATTACTACGAGGTGTTGCCCTCGAACAAATTGGCGACCGCGCTGTGGCTGGATTCGGACCGCATGCGCAGCCTGGCGATTACGGACGAGAATCTCAAAAACCAGAAAGAGGCGGTAAAGCAGGAACGCCGCTTGAGCTTCGACAACCAACCTTACGCCACGGCCGAAGTGGATGTCTGGCCCACGCTGATCTTCCACAACTGGCAGAGTTCGCACTCGCTCATCGGCTCGTTCGACGATCTGAACGCGGCCACGGTGGCGGACGTGACGAAATTCTTCAAGACGTATTATGCGCCCAACAATGCGGCGCTGGCGATTGTGGGCGATATTCGCATTCCCGAAGCCAAGCAGTTGGTAGAAACCTACTTCGGCGACATACAGGCGCAGCCGCAGCCCAAGCGACCGGATATGACCGAGCCGCCGATTCAGGCGCACATGGAAACATACAAGGACCCGATGGCGCGCGTTCCGGCTGTCATGATCGGCTGGCCGGGGCCGAAGCGGCGCTCGCCGGAATTCTATGCGCTTAACATGGCTGACGCCATCCTGACCAACGGAAACAGCGCGTGGTTCCGGATGGATTTGGTGAAGGGCAAGGAATCGATCATTCAGTACGAATCGAACCTGGGTTGGCCGATGTCGAGTTATCTGGATTACCGAGACCCGGGCGCATATGGCATGTTCCTTTTGTACAAGCCGAACTTCACGGCGGATCAGATTGTGGGGCAGGTGCAGGCGGAGATCACGAAGCTGCAAACCACGCCGTTGCGCGCGGTGGAATTGGACCGGTATAAGACGCAGCTTCGCGCCACACTGATCAAGCAATTGCAAAGCTCGCTGTCGCGGGCGCAGCAACTCGGCCAGTATGAGATCGCGGACGGCGATGCTGCGCTGATCAACAGCGAAGTGGATCGAATGCTGAATGTTTCCGCGGCGCAGATTCAAGCCGCGGCGAAGAAATATCTCATGCCGGACAAAAGGATCGTGCTCGCCGTGCAGCCAGCGCCGGCGAAAGGAGGCAAGTAAGATGCGCCGGATTCTCGCCGAGTTCGCTTTGGCTGGAGCTTTGACCGGGCTTGCGATGGCGCAAACACCGGGGCAACCGGTGGACCGCACGAAGCCTCCCGACACGCCGCCGATTCCGAGTTACAAGCTGCCCCCGATCGAGCGGACGACGCTGCCCAATGGCCTCGAAGTAGTGCTGATCGAAGACGGCCGCTTCCCGCTGGTGACGGCGCGGCTGAATTTCGGGGCGGGGTCTAAATACGATCCGAACGACGTACCGGGCTTGTCCGAAGCGGTTGCTTCTTTGTTGACCGAGGGGACCAAGACGCGCTCGTCGCGGCAAATTTCGGAAGAGATCGACGGAATCGGCGGCACTCTGAACGGCTTCACCGGGCCGGATAGCCTGACACTTGCGGGCGGGGCGCTCTCAGACAATCTTTCGAAGCTGCTGGCGCTGATGTCGGACGTTGCCATCAACGCATCTTTCCCGGACGATGAAGTGCGCCTGCAGCAGCAGAACCGGGCCGAGAGCCTGCGGGCGGAACGTTCACAGCCGTCATTTCTGGCGCAGGAGAAATTCGCCCAGGCGGTTTACGGCAGCTCGCCCTACGCGCATATCGCGCCGACCGAGGCATCGATCGCGAAGATGGACGTGAAGGCGCTGACGACGTTCCGGGATTCGTATCTCGTGCCGAACAACGCGGCGCTTATCCTGCTTGGGAAGCTGCCCGCGCACGACGATGTGATGAAGATGATCACCGCCGGGTTCGCGGCGTGGCCGAAGCGCGGGTTGCCGGCGGCGCCGACAGTGGTAACGCCTGCGCCGAAGCGCCAGATCATCCTGGTGGACCGGCCGGGATCGGTACAGGCCGACATTCACGCGGGGCGGCTCGCGCCGACGCGTATAAGCTCGGAGTATTTCCCGCTCAGCGTGGGCAACAACATCCTGGGAGGCGGGGGCAGCTCGCGTATGTTCGCGGATATTCGCGAGCGCGACGGGTACGCTTACGACGCCCACTCGGAATATGTCACCAACCGCGAGGCGGCTTCGTTCGCGGCGGTGACCGAGGTGCGGAACGACGTGATCGAGCCAGCGCTCAAAGAAGTGCTGGACGAGATGAACCGAATGGCCACCCAGCCGGTAACTGCGGTGGAGCTGAGCAACTTCAAGAATTATATGTCGGGGCTCTATTTACTGCGGCTGGAGACGCAGGATGGGCTGGCGAACCAGTTGAACGGAATGAAGACGCTGGGGCTGCCGGAGAACTACCTGGAAACTTACGTGACGCGGGTACGTTCGGTGGAGCCGGGGCAGATCGAGGCGGTAGGGAAGAATTATATGGCGCCCGACCAGGCCGCCATTGTGGTGGTGGGTGACGCAGCGGTGATTGGCGACGCGTTAAAGAAGTTTGGACAAGTGACAGTGGTGAAGTGAGGCTGGCCGGTGACCTAGATTCCCTGGGGATGCGGAACGGAACTTGGCCGGTCAAACTGTGCGACAGGGATGAGAGCGGCGCTCTGCGGCTCGGGGGCGCCGCTTCGCTGCCGCTTCAGCCGCCGTTCGCGACGGCAGGCCCAGGTGTGAAGAGACGCCAGGGCGAAGAGCAGGAAGATGCAGTAGAGAGTGTTCGCCGCTGGCGTCATAATGTAATTTCACTCCATTTGGCCTTAGGACGCGAGTGCTGTGCGTACCATCCACGTACCGCGTGCAGCGTGGCGCCGTTATCAGGGAAACCACTACTCACTTGCGGCGACATAGTTACGTAATCCTTTGCCGATCCGGTTGGGAGTTGAAGTCTTGCGATAGACCATCGTGATCACGTAAGCGAGAGCGCAGACTAAAACTGCTGGAATAATCATCAGTGCCATGAATCCATTTGACAGCGGAAGCGCGATTTTGTGGAGTGCCAGACGTACCGCCGCGGTACGGGAAGTGCTACATTGAGCGCAGAAAAGCGCCTGCCTATGGCGTACGAAGCAGTGCCTAAACTTCCGGGACCGATTGCGGCGGCGATCACGCCGCGCAATACGCACGGAGAGATCGATTTCGGCGCGGCGTTCGAACTGATCGATTTCCTCTGCCGCGGGGGCGTGCGCGGGATCGCGCTATCCACTCCGGCGGGCGAATACGCGTCGCTCGCTCCCGAAGAGCGTTCACGGCTGATCTACCTGGCGGCGAAGCGCAGCCGGGCGCCGATTTACGCGGGGGTGGGCGCGGCAACGCTGGACGGAGCGTTAACTTTAGCGCGAGAAGCGCGCGATGGCGGCGCCAAGGCGCTCCTGTTGCCGCCGCCGCACGGCTTTGCCTACGGGCAGGACGATATCCGCGAGTTCTACCTGCAATTCGCGGGGCAAGCGGGCGCGGGCATACCGATCTATCTGATGGATGCGCCGGGCCTGGCGACGCCGATCTCCAAGGAGACGGCGGAGGAACTGGTGGCGACCGGGCGGTTCGCGGGCGTGGCGGACTTCCTGGACGAGGCGGCATGCGCGGCGCCGGAACTGGTGGTGGCGGGAATGAGCTCCGAACTGAGCGAACTCGTGAGGTGGATCGGCGAGTTCCCTGCCCCGGTGGCGGTGAAAACGGCGGTGGCGATGCGCGGGATCAAGACCGGTCCGCTAGCGGCCCCGCTGACGGCGGCAAAACAAGGGCGGCTGGAAGAATTCCGGGCGTGGTTTGCGGGGCTGCTGCCCGCCGGGAAGAAATTGCGGGTGCATGGTTAAGCTGCGCGCACGGGCGATCGCGGTTGCGCTGCTTTGCGGGGCCGCGCAAGCCGCGGTACCCGCGCCGCTTCTGTTGAATTTTGTCTCGACGGTGGACGGGACTCAGCAACCGTATGTGCTCTATTTGCCTCCGGGGTATGACGCAAAGAAAGCGTATCCGCTGGTGGTAAGCCTGCACTCCGAAGAATCCACCCACCGGCTGAATTACCGCCAGTTGTTTGGGGCGGCGCCGGGATTTACGCGCGTGGATCCGCTGGACCCGCGATTCTATCCGGCGGCGCGCGATGTAGACTTTCTGGTGGCATTTCCGTTTGCGCGGGGTACGGTGGGCTACCGCGGGATCGCGGAGAGCGACGTCTACGAGATGCTGGCGGATGTGGAGAAGCGATATGCGGTGGATCACGATCGCGTATACCTGACGGGCATTTCGATGGGCGGCGGCGGGGCGCTATGGTATGCGCTAACGCGCCCGGATGTGTGGGCGGGCGTGGCGCCGCTAGCGCCGGCGATTCCACCAGGCGTGGAGGCTTTGGCGGTGAACGCATTCAATCTGCCGGTCCGGATGTTTCAGGGCGAGCAGGACCCGATCATACCGGTGCAAGCCACACGTGATTGGCACCGGCGATTCGAGGATGTGGGCGTGGCTGCACGGTACTTCGAGTTTCCGACGGTGCGGCACGACATTTGGAACGCGGCATACAAGAACGGCGCGGTCTTCGACTGGTTCGCGACGCTGAAACGGAATGTGGCGCCGGACCGGGTGAAGTTCGCGGCGGATTCCTACCGGTATGGCTCGGCATATTGGGTGCGCATGGATCGGCTGACGCCCGGAACGACGGCGACGATTGACGCGCGGCGAGCGACGGCCGCGGAGATCCGCGTGACTACGAAAAATCTGGACGGGTTCACGCTGACGCCGGACCGGACGGCTGCGACGGTGAACATCGACGGTGGTGCGGTGCGAGTAAAGGCGGGAGCGGCGCTATCGTTTCAGAAAGTCGCGGGGCAGTGGCGGCTGGGACACGCGGCGACGGAAGCCAAGCGGGCGGGCGCGGAGGGTCCAATCGCGGCGGCATTCGGCGGCGGGCAGATTTACGTCTACGGGGATGGGGGTGCGGTTGCGGCGGACCACGCCGCTCAGTGGGGACCGCTTTCGTTTCGCGTACTGGCGGATTCGAATGTAACTCCCGCGGACATGGCCGATTCCGATGCGATCCTGTTTGGCACGGCGCAGACCAATTCAATCATCGCCAAGCTGGCCGCGCAACTTCCGCTGGAGCTAAACCCCGGCGCCGCCGATTACGGTTTGTTGTTCATCGCGCCGGTGGGGCGGCATTACGTGGTGGTGAGTTCGGGCTTGCCTTGGTGGACGGGCGCGGCGGAAGTGAGTCGCGGCGGCGACCGGTTTGCGCCGGAAGCGTACCGGCTGCTTTCGACGTTCGGGGATTACGTACTATTCAAGGGATCGCTGGCGCATGTGGTGGCGGAGGGGCGGTTTGACTCCGCGTGGAAAGCGCCGCCGGACGCAGCGATCAAGCTGCGCGCCAGCGGCGTGGTGACGGTGCGATAGATCAGTGCGGGCGCGGCACGATGCGGATTGCCACTTCGCCATCGGCCGTTTTGATGAACTGCAAGCCTAAGTTGGCGGGCCTTCACCGCTTCGTTGAACGCCTCGATGGATTGTCGGGTGAGAACGTCGCCCAGAGCCACCGGCGCGGTGATGCCCGGCGGCAAGTTTTCCCCTTCGATGCGAACAACTTTGGAACCTGCCGCCCAATCGGTGACCGCGCCAGACGTGCGCTCTAACTCCGCGAGCTTTTCCACAGCCTCCAGCCGCCTGCGGGCCTCTTGTTCGATAGCGCGGATCGAAGGGTGCTGGTCGGTGTAGATCTGCCGGGCGTCCTCGAGTTGCTTTTCCAAGGCCCCCAGGCTCTCCAGGGCTTGCCTGGTCTTTTGAGGCTCTTCGGTGGAACGCATTTGTTCGAGCGCGCGCTCCAGCGCCGCCATCTGATCCGAAAGCTCTTGGGGCGTCTGGCTGCCCAGAGTCTGCAGCGTCTTGTTGAGCTGGTCCATCGACTGGTCGAGAGGGTTAACTTGAAACTCAAGCGCTACCCTCTTATCCCGCGCGGCTTTCGCGAGCAGCGGCGCATCCTGCGTGAACTCGACGTTGACCTGGCGCACTTCGCCGGCGGTGGCGTCGGGCGCGCGCCATTCCAGCACAGCGCGTAGCGCGGCCTTGCGCAACTCGATGGGTCCGGTGAGGACGCGCGCATCGACGACGGCCCCGGCGGCATCGAGCGTGGCTTCGGCGACGATGGTCCCAGTGATTCCTTTGGCAATGGCGGCTTCGGGGTAGCGGGCGACAATGCTGCCGGAGACTGCGGCGGTCTGGTCTGGTTCAGAGTAGGTGAAAGCGATGGGCTGAGCGGCTGGCTCCTGACCCTGTGCGCGATGCACGGCGACGGGCAGGCACGCCGCGACGGCTACGACCGCCAGGACCACGGGTAGACGCGAAGGCGCACATTCGCGCACGGCGCCGGTGAGTCGCTGGATGCGATAGAGCAACGAAGCGCCGTTGGCGGCGACGACGGGCTCAGGCATTACCCGGATGCGTTCGAGGCGGCTGAGGGCGCGGGCGTATGAGATGGCGTCGCCGCAATGGAGCACGGCGAGATCGTCACAGCAAAGTTCGCGCTCGTGTCGCATGCGGGCGGAGACCCACCAGACGGCAGGGTGGTAGAAGAGCAGCGTCTCGACCACGGTTTGCAGGGCGTTGACAAGGAAATCGTGGCGGCGGATGTGGGCCAGCTCGTGAGCGAGGATGGCTTCGAGCTGCGCGGCATCGAGCCCGGCGAGCGCGGAGGCGGGGATGAGGATGGCGGGGCGCAGCCATCCGACGACGCTGGGGCAATCGGCGAGGCTGGAGACCAGGATGCGCACGGAGCGCGGGATGGACATGCGTTGGGCAAGGGCGCTGACGCGATCGGCGATGGATGCGTCCGCCGGTTGGCCGGCGCGGCGGAGCTGGGCCACGTGGCGATAGCCGAGGGCGAGACGCACCGCGAAGAGGAATACGCCGGCGGCCCAGAGAGGGACGATCCAAGGGCGGATTTGAGAGAGCCAGTTGGGCGAAGTGGCGGCGAGCGCCTGGATGGAGGCGGGGAGCGCGGTGGCCACGGAGGGGCGAGCTAAAGCTCGCTGCAGGCTGAAGCCCGCCCCACAGGTGGCGGTCAGGACCGGTAGGGCTGCCATGAGGGCCAGAGCGGCTGCGCAGGCGGCGTAGCGTTCGGCGGCCGGGCGGCGGCGCATGGCAATGAGAACGAACCATAGAAGGAACGCGACGGCGGTTCCCTGCCAGATGAAATGGAGAAGAGCGGCGGTCATTTCTTGCCTCCTTCGACACGGTCGAGTATCTGTTCGATCGCGGCGAGTTCCTTGGGCGACGATTTCTGATCGGCGAGGGCTTGCAACACAAGCGACTTCACGGAGCCGCCAAAGGCGCGCTGGACCAGATCGCGCAAGAGCTGGCGCTGGGTGCGCTCTTGCGTGTTGCGAGGCCGATAGATTTGCGGCCGGGCGGTTTCATCGCGCTCCACCAAGCCTTTTTCATGCATGATCTGCAGCATCTTGAGAGCAGTGGTGTAGCCAGTAGGCTTGATTTCGTTGAGCGAGCGCTGGATTTCGCGAACGGTGGCGGGTCCGATGCGCCAGAAGACGTCGAGAATGGCGAGTTCGGCTTCGGTGGGACGCGGGGGTTTCTCCGGCATGCACTCATAATGACGAAAGTATTCGTCATTGTCAACGAAATTCTTCGTCAATGTAAGATGTACGCTAAAGCACGGTTGGGCGCGGCTCGCAGCCGTTGTTTTTACAAGGCTTTTACAAGTCGCAGATAGCGAGCGGAAGCGGGTACTGATATGTTTCGGCAGAGGAATTCCAACACTATGACTCCGATGCTTTTTCGCAATAGGGTTTCGTCTGCCTGCATGCTATGTTTTGCAGCAGCGGGAAGTCTTTCGGCGGCGAATACATATCTAGTTCACAACTTAGTCGCAGATCAGACAGGGGTGGCTGATCATACCGACCCGAACCTGATCAATCCATGGGGCAACGCGTTCAGCGCGACGAGCCCTTTTTGGATCGGGAATACCGGAACCGGAACGTCGACGCTGTACGACGGGACGGGAACGCCTAGCGCGACGATCGTGCAGATTCCGGCAGCGGGGGGCGCGACGACGCCCGGCCCGGTGACGGGAGTGATTCAAAATAGCGTCACGACGGCGTTTCTGGTGGCGACTGGAAAGCAATCGCAGTTTGCGTTTTGTTCGTTGGACGGCGTGATTTCGGGCTGGAACAGCACGGTGGACGCGACGCACGCGAAAGTGCTGCTGGATAACTCCAAGAGCAGCGCCGAATACACAGCTTGCGGTGCGGCAGTGGCGACGACGGGTGGAACGCCGCAGATGTATTTGGCGAATTTCACCAGCGGCAAGGTGGAAGTTTACGACCAAACCATGGCTCCGGTGACGGCGGCGTTTGCGAACCCGGCGATTCCGGCGGGCTTCGCGCCGTTCAGCATCGCGATTCTAAGCGGCAAAGTATATGTCGCGTATGCCAAGCAGGACGCGACGAAGAAACAAGCTGTAGCGGGCGTGGGGAACGGATACGTATCGGTCTACGACCTAGCGGGCAACCTGCTGACGAGCCTGGTCGCGGGCGGAAACCTGAATTCGCCGTGGGGTATGGCGATCGCGCCGGCAACGTTCGGCGATTTTGGCGGCGCGCTGCTCGTGGGCAACTTCGGCGACGGCAAGATCAACGCATATAACGTGACGACGGGGGCGCTGCTGGGAACGCTGAACGATACGAAGGGAAACCCGATCGTAATCTCCGGGCTGTGGTCGCTGATGGTGGGCAACGGCGGCAAGGGCGTAGACCCGACCGCGATTTACTTCACGGCGGGAACGGGCGGCGAAACGCACGGGCTGTTTGGGAGCATCCAATCGGCGCCGAATTTCACCAGCGCGAACCTGATGAACGGGGCAAGCTTCAGCACCGCCATCGCTGCGAACACCTGGACGAGCATCACGAAGGCCGGCGGACTTTCGGCGACGACGCGCGGATGGCTGCTGACCGATTTCACCGGGAACACGATGCCGACGCAGCTCAACGGGGCAGGCGTGACCGTGAACGGGAACGCGGTTCCGGTGAGCTATGTGAGTCCGACGCAGATCAACTTCCTGCTGCCTCCGACGCTTACGGCGGGGACGGCGCAGATCGTAGCGACCAACAATGGACTGACCAGCACGACGGTTTCGGGAACGGTGGCGGCGGTAGCGCCGGCGTTCTTCACGCTGGGCGCGACGGATGCGACCTCGGGGAATACGTATATCGCGGCGGAGCACGCGAACGGATCGATCGCCGGCCCCACCGGCCTGGTGACGGGAGTGACATCGACGCCCTATAACGCGGGCGAGACGATGGTGCTGTACGGCACCGGTTTCGGGCCGACAACAACCGTGGCCCCTAACGGGCAGTTACTGACTGCCGCGATTCCAATGTCCACGCCACCAACGGTGACGGTGGGAGGACAACCGGCGACGGTTAGCTTCGCGGGGCTGGTGGGCCCGGGGCTGTATCAGTTGAACGTGGTGCTGCCGGCGGGGACGACCGTTGGCGGAACCGGGAGCGTGGTGCAGGTTCCGGTGGTGGCCACGGCTGGTGGCGTGCAAGCACAAGCCAAGGTTGTGGTGGCGGTGAACGCGGGGCAATAAGCGCGCGGCCTAATTGCCTGACGGCCGTTCGACGCGATCGATGACAATGAACTCGCCCGGCGCTTTGGCCGGCTCGAGCCGCAAGCCGAGCTTGGCGAGCGCCGTTTGATACGCCATCACGTAGTCATCGATCGTGTTTCGGGGGGAGGGTGGCGCCGCGGCATCGGCCGTTGGCGGCCACCCGATCTACGAGCGACCAACGGAAGTCCACGTCAAATTGGCCGGACACGCCGGTGCGATCGACGATATTGCGATCAAAGCCGGTGCGGCGCAGCGCGTAGGCAAGGTCCGCGAGGGTCGTGCCGTGCATGTGGAATTCACCGTTCTTGAAATCGGCGCCCCGCAACGCAGGCGGATCAGTTGTTCGAGCGGCAGATCCGGCTGCGGATGGCCGGGACCCACGGTAAAGCAAGGCTGTTTCGCCGCCGGAAGCCTAACGCCACCCTTCGCCACGGTGAGCACATATACCGGAACCTCGCGCGTCTCTCGATGGATCTTCAAATGGAATCGATCTTCGAGCAGCGATTGCATCATCGGCCCTGGCATCACGCCAGGGCCGGGGTTGCCCTCAGCCTTCGCCTGAATCTCGTAGAGTTCGGAGTAAGCCCATGCAGGGCCGCCCTCGACTTTGGTTTCCTGCCCGGCGCGGTTCATCTTGCCGCCGGCAAACACCGCGTACGCCTGCCTGACCAGGTTCACCACCGCCGTACAATGTATGGTCAGCCTTCCGGGGCTGGCGCCGCCTCCGTTCGTCCCCCAGAGGTTCTCCTTGCACAGCTTCACGGAGGCCACTTCGAACCGCGGCTTGGCCGTTTGAACCTGCGCGCAGAGCGCGGCCGCGAAGGCGAGAAAGGCCGCGGCGTTCCTAGCGTGCCGGTATCGATTGTCCATGGGGGAACCTGGCACTGGCGGGAACGAGATCGGGGTTGAGGCCCTGGCGGATCTGGGCGGCCCAATTCGAAAGCCTTTGGCCGGAGCGGTTGAATTTCGCGCAACGGTCCAGGAACTTGGTCACTGTTTCGCGACGCTCCGCGTTGAGCAGCCTGCGAGCGAGAGACATGTCGATTTGCCACTGGCGGAGAAATTCGGTGGGCGGCGCGTCCGCGGCCGCCAGTAACCGCTGCGCCGCGCCCGCAACGTCGCCGCGATCCATGGCCTCTTCGCCCAGCGTGAGATTGGCGAGGAAGATCGCAGTGCCGTAATCGGCGTCTTTGGCGTTCTGCGCCGCCAGCGCCAGTAACTCGTTCGCTATGGCCGCTCGAGGCCGCGTGTGAAGGCGCAGCAGTTCTCCCTCGAGCGATACCATTCGATCCGTGGCGCTGAGGCTCGATGGATCCGTCCGGGCGCGCAGTTGAATGGACCAGCGGCGTAAGTTCTCGCGCTTGGAAAGCGCGAACGGGTTTTTGGGATCGACCGCCAGCATGCGCGAGACGAGCGCCTGAGAGAATTCCAGCGCCGGGCGGTTGGTTTGCAATTGTTCGAGCACGCGCTTGATCAATTCCATGTCGTTCGAGGCCAGCAGCGTCTCGCGAACTTTCTGCGCGTACGGCGTAGTGGCAAATGGCGCGGTTGTCTCGGTGCGGCGTGTGACGATGTAGTTCTGCGAGAGTTGACCCTCGCCGCCGCTCAACGCCCACGCATAGTGGCGCGCCAGGAGCACCTCCCAGTGCAGAGCCGCGGAAGAAAATTTCGTGCGGCCATCGAGCAGAATCTGTTCCGCGCGTTCGTTGTCGTAGCCGGAGAAATACTCGGCGGCGTTCATCGGCACATATGGGCTTTGCCATGGCTTTTTGAGTTGCTCGTTCCAAAGCTGGGCGCCACGCTCGTAACCCGCGGCATCCCACACCTGGTCCCACGCCGGGCGATCCGCCCAATTCGCGCGAACCGCGGGGTAGTGCTCGATATACCAGAACGTGAGAGCGTTGAGAGACGGAATGTCCTTCGCGACTTGGTAATAGCGAAGGAGTTCAAGCAGCAATAACTGGTCGCCCGGGCTCCGCTTGAGGTCCAACTCGCGCACCTTGGCGCGTTGCGGCGTAAGGCCGAGAGCGGCATCGGACAACAGAGCGTCCTCCCGCGCATTCTGCAAACCCGGCGCGTTGACGTAAAGCAGGCGGCTCGGCTCCTGGTTCGTCATCGAGCATTGGGCGTGAGCCGGCTTCGAAGACCTTCCCACGTTGCACGCCAGCAGGGCTGCCAGTATGACCACGCACAGCGCCGCGGATGCAGCGGACTTCGCGCGGGAAATGGGCGGGGCTGGTTGCGCATCCACAATGCGTCTGACGCGGCGTGAGAGATCGCCGGCCGAGAACGCGACCGCCCCGGCCCAACGAAGGCGCGCGCCGGCGGCGTTCACGGAGCGTGCCAATTCGATCAGATGGTTGGCATAGTCGTGCGGCGCGTGACCGTGAGAGAGGACAGCGGCATCGCAAGCCTCTTCCGCCAGAGCCGCAAGTTTCCGTTCGAGCCACCACGCCAGCGGATGGAACCAGAAGATGCAGCGATTCAGCAGAGCGAGCCACTGCACCAGCGGATCGCGGCGGCGGGCATGTTCGCGTTCATGGATGAGAACCGCCTGCAGCTTCTCTGTGGGCCACACGCGCCAGCCCTCGGGAAGAATCAGCACCGGCCGCAGCCAGCCGATGGTCACCGGTGCGGCGCAGAGATCGCTCGTGGCGACGCCTTCAGCGCGCCGCGCGTCACGCGCCAGCGAACGGATGAGAAGGCTGCCGCGGATCAGCCGCGCGAGCATGATGGCGGCCCCGCAAAGATAGAGCACGAGCAGGATGCCGCGCCGGTCTGGCCAAATAGGCCGCGAAGGCGCGGGCGGCGTGGATGCCGCCAGCGGCGTGGGCGTGGCAGCCGCTTCCAACGGGCTGGAAATCTCCGGTATCGCGACCGGCGCGGTAACTGCGACCGCTGGCAGAACGTGCGCCGTCACCGACGGCCCATAGCTCGTCCAAAGCGGCAGCAGCAGCATCGCGAGCAAGGCGGCGGTCCAGGCGCGATGCAGCGCCGTGGCGGCGCGTAACCGCAGGGCGGCCGCGACGACTCCAATGCCGAGGCCCATCAGCGAAGCTCGAACCGACCATTCCAGAATTGCGTGTCCCATTTACTTGCCTTTCCGTTCGCGGCGGCGTTGTTCGACAAATTCCGCCAGTTGATCGAGTTCATCTGTGGAGATCACCTTGGCGTCCACCATGCCCGTGACCAATTCCTTCACCGAGCCACGGCAAAGATGGTCGATGATCTGCCGCACCGCCCGCGCCGCCAGCCCGCGGGCCGGTTCGACCGAGTGATAGATGAATGCGCGCCCGTCGACCTCGTGGCGCAGATAGCCCTTCTGCTCCAGCCGCCGCAAGAGCATGCGGACGCTGGTTTCTTTGAGCTTGTGTTTATGGGAAACGGCCTCATGGACTGCTTCGACCGTTGACGGGCCGCCCGTCCAAATGGCATCCATCACCGAGTTCTCCAGCGGCGTCAGCGGCGGACGCACGCGCGAGCCTGAAGTGTACGCGGTTGTCATGGTACGTCTTGTACCATATGATAATTGGCGACGCAAGCGGTTTCTTGAGTTGTCCAACCTGGCATATGCTGGGGCGATGAAGAAACTCGTGTTGCTTGGGGCATGCCTGATCTTGCACGGGCAGCCCGGAACGCAGCGGCCGCGCGCGGCGGACCTTGGGATTCCGGCTGGGACACTGGCTCGCGGATCGCTGGATGCCATTACCGACGTCGCGGGCGTGCGCGTGGGACAGGCCACGCTTAACCAAGGCGACAACGTGCGCACGGGCGTGACGGTGATCCTGCCGCATGGGGGGAATCTGTTTCGGGAGAAGGTTCCAGGCGCGGTTTACGTGGGGAATGCGTTCGGCAAGCTGATGGGGTCGACCCAGGTTGAGGAGTTAGGCGACATCGAGACTCCCATCGCGCTGACTTCGACGCTGAATGTGGCGCGGGTGGCGGATGCGATTTTGGACTTCGTGCTGGCACTGCCGGGGAATGAGCGGGTGCAATCGGTGAATCCGCTGGTGGGGGAGACCAACGACGGATTTCTGAACGATATTCGCGGGCGCTACGTAGGGCGCGCGCAGGTCATGGCGGCGCTGCAATCGGCGGCGCCGGGGCCGGTGGAAGAAGGCGCAGTGGGCGCGGGAATGGGTACGGTAGCGTTCGGATTCAAGGGCGGAATCGGCACGGCTTCGCGCAAGGCCGGGGCGTATACGGTGGGCGCGCTGGTGCAGACGAACTTTGGCGGAACGCTCATGATGGCGGGCGCACCGGTAGGACGCGAACTGCGGGCGAATGGGCCGAATTCAGGGAACGGATCGTGCATGATGGTGATCGCTACCGACGCGCCGGTAGACGCGCGCAACTTACGGCGGATGGCGGCGCGGACGATGTTCGGGCTGGCGCGAACGGGATCGTCCGGTTCGAACGGGAGCGGCGATTTTGGAATCGCGTTCTCGACGCAACGGAATCCGGCGAAACTGCTGACGAACGACGAGATGTCGCCGCTGTTCCTGGCGGTGATCGAAGCGACCGAAGAGGCGATCTATAATTCACTGCTGCGCGCGACCACGGTGACGGGGAACGGACACACGGTGCAGGCGCTGCCGATCGAGCGGACGGTGGAGATTTTGAAGAAGTACGGCGTAACGCGGTGAGTTAGCCGCGGCGGAGGCTGATGCCGACATAGGCGAGCGTCAGGCCGATGATCATTACCACCGAAACCCAGGAGACCAGGTTGAACCAGCGCGGGTTGATCCATTCGCCCATGAGATCGCGTTTGTTGACCAGGAACAGGATGAATACCAGCACGAAGGACAGGAGCACGGCGTTCAACACCTGGGAAAACAGCATGATCTTGATCAAGGGGAAGCTAGGAACCAGAATCACCCCGCCGCCGACTACGATGAGGCCGGTGTAGATCAGATAGAAAATCGGCGCTTCATGGAACCTATGGTTCAGGCCGGCTTCGAATCCCATGCCCTCGCAGACGGAATACGAGGTGGAGAGCGGGAGGATGGACGCGGCGAAAAATGACGCGTTGAATAAGCCGGCGCTGAAAAGCAGAGCAGCGTACTGGCCGAACGGTTTCAGGGCCTGCGCGGCGTCTTCGGCGGTAGCGATTTCATGCGGGTGCACGGCCCAAATCGCCCCGGCGCAGGCGACGATGATGAAGAACGCGATGACATCCGTGAGAATGCAGCCGAAGATAACTTCAATGCGCGAGGCTGCGTATTCCTTGACCGACACGCCTTTTTCCACGATGGCGGATTGCAGATAGAACTGCATCCACGGCGCGATGGTGGTGCCTATCATGCCGAGTAACATGTAAATATAGTCGTCATTCAGCATCAGCTTAGGCTTGATGCTATAGATCGCGGCCTCTTTCCAATCGGGCTTAACCAGAAACCCGGAGATGATATAAGTCACATAGAAAATGCAGGCGAACAGGAATATCTTTTCGACGCTTTGGTAGTTACCCTTCACTACCAGGAACCAGACGGCGGCGGCACAGAGCGGGACGGACACGAAGCGAGGGATATGAAACATCTCAAGCGACGCAGCGATGCCGGCGAATTCCGTCATCACGTTGGTTAGATTGACGAGCAGCAGCAGGGCCATCATGAGGAAGGTCATGCGCAGACCGAACTCCTCGCGGATCAAATCGGAAAGCCCTTTGCCGGTGACCGCGCCCATGCGCGAACACATCTCCTGCGTGATGATGAGCAGGAGCGTGATGGGCATCAGCGTCCAAAGCGGCAGGTAGCCGAAGTGCGCGCCGGCGTTGGAATAGATCATGATGCCGCCTGCGTCGTTATCGACCATCGCGGTGATCAGGCCTGGCCCGAGAATGGCGAAAAAGAGCGCAAGCTGAGTGCGGAAGGGGCTGAGGGTTTTCGGCATCCGCTACTTGTCCCTCAGCACAGAGATTACGTCGTCGGCGGTGATCGTCCCGGCAAGCCTGCCGTCTTCATCGGTTACAGGCAAGGTTAGTAAGTTGTACTTATCGAAGGTTTCGGTGACGCGGTCCTGGCGCTCATCGACGCTGACCTGAATCAAGGTCTCGGAGGCCAGGTCTTTCAGCAACGCGCCGCCGGAGGCGATGAACAGACGCGCCAGCGGAATGGATGCGGTGAGGCGTCCTTCCACATCCACCAGGAAGAGAGTATTGAGATTTTCGAGCAGGTCTTCATTGCCGCGCAGAGCGGCGAGCGCGTCCATGACAGATGCGTTTTCGTGCAGCGCGACATACTCGGTGTTCATCATGCCGCCGGCGGTGTTATCGGCGAATTCGAGCAGTTCACGGACCTCGCTCTTAGGCGCGGAATCCATCTCCTCGAGGATCTCTTCGGCGGTGGCGTCTTCCAGTTCGGAGAGAGCGCCGGCGGCCTCGTCAGGCGACATTTCCTCGACGATGTCGGCGGCCTTTTCCGGCTCGAGCGACTCGAGGATGCTGGCCTGCATTTTGGGATCGATCTCGGAGAGGGCGTCGGCGGCGGATTCGTTATCGATGGTTTCGAAGATGGCTTCGCGTTCGGCGGGGGCAAGCTCTTCGACGATATCGGCGAGGTCGGCCGGGTGCAGCTCTTCCAGCGCCGAATACGAAATGTTCAGACGCAGGCGGCGGAGCGGATCAGGCTCGACGACGTTGCAGAACTCCCAACGGATGGAGTTGGGCGGAATGGGCGACTGGAGGCGGCGAATCCAACGGGGCGGCAAGGCCCCCTGGAAGAGACGGCGCACGATGCTGCGCAGGCCGACATCGACTTCGAGCACGTTGACGATGTCGCGGGCCTCGGTGCGGTTGATTTCGAGGGTGAGATCGTTGACGCGGACGACTTTGCGGCCGTTGACATCGATGATTTGCTGATCGAGCAGGTCACGGGCAACGCGGAGCATGTACTCGTCGTCATGGTAGGGAACAAGCTGTTCGTCGCTGAGGTTGATACCGTAACCGAGCGCGATGGAGCGGACCTGGTCGTAGCGAACAGTGAGCCAGGTATCGCCGCCGCCGATGAGGAAACGATCGAGGCGGGCAGAATGAACGAGCGGAACCAGAGCGGCGTCCTTGACGCGCCCGATGCGCCGGCCTTTGAGGTCCAGCACCGGCATGCCCAATAATTCGGTAAAAAACAGGAGTTGGTCCGCCATCCAAACGTCCTTGCGCCAGACAGAGGGAGCGCGGGGTCCGGACGGCTACCGAAATTGGGTGCTGCAATTGCGCTCTACACGGCTGTTTGACGCCTAATTCCAATATGAAGCATGAAAGGGCGGGGCCGCAAGAAAAAAGTGGGCGGCGAAGGAGTTAGGGTTCCAGGGTCGCGTCGCGGCGCACAAGGAGGCGATCGAGTATGGATGGGTGGATACGGAAGTTAGTTTGGCCGGCGAATGAGGTTCCGCTATTCGTATCTCAGGGCCATCATGGGGTCGATGCGCGAGGCGCGGAGGGCGGGCAGGAAGGCCGCTAGTAGCGCGGTGGCGGCCAGGAGGGCCGTGGCCGCGAAGAAGGTGAGCGGATCGTTGGCGGTGAGTCCGAAGAGCATGGAGGCGATCAGGCGGGATCCGGCCCAGGCGGCGGGGATTCCGAGCGCTACGCCGAGCGCGAGCAGGCGGAAGGCGTTCCGGAAGACGAGGGCTAGCGCGTCCGCGCGCTGGGCGCCGAGGGCCATGCGGATTCCGATTTCGTTGGTGGAGCGGGCGACGGCGTAAGCGAGCAATCCGTAGAGGCCGACGGCGGCGAGGATGAGCGCCAGAGCGCCGAACGCGGCGCCGAGGGCGGCCAGCATGCGCTCCTGGGTGAGTGTGCGTTGGACTTGTTCATCCAGGCTGAGGACTTGCGTCGTGACCGGGGTGTTGGGAAAGCGCGCGCGCACTTCCTCGCGAACCAGGCCGGCGGTGCGGGCAAACGAACCGCGGACGCGCAGTTCGTAGGAGGCGAAGACAATGGCGTCGGGAAAATCGAAATACGAAAGATAGACGGCGGGCGGGGCCGGTTCGCGCAGGCTCCGCGATGCGGTGTCTTTGACGACGCCGACGATCTGAAACGCCGGACGTGACGCGGGCGGAACGGAAAGCCGCTGACCGAGCGGATTGACGCCGGGGAGATACCGGCGGACGAACGCTTCATTCACGATGGTGGCGTTCGCGCCGGAGGGCGCGCGCTCGTCAAAATCGCGGCCGAGAGCGAAGGGCGTGCCCATAGTCTCGAAGTATCCGGGGGACACGGTGTTGAAATACGCCTGCTCCTTGGTAAATGGCTGGCCATTGATGGCCACCGGCTCGGAGACAACGTCGCCGCTGAGAGGCGTGTTACTGGAAACGCTGGCGGAAATCACTCCGGGAAGACGGCGGAAACGGCCGAGGATATCCGCATAGAGGGGGATGACCTGATCGTCGTTATATCCGGAGCGGTGGGCGTTCAGATTGACGAGCAGCACGCTTTCGCTGCGGAAGCCGGGGTCCAGATGCTCGAGGTTCTGCAGGGTGCGGACGAAAAGTCCGGCCCCAATCAAGAGCGCCAGTGACAAGGCCACCTGACCGACCACCAACACCGGAAGCAGGCGCGAACGCGTTCGCGGGGCGATGCCGGAACCGACAGTGAGGGCGGGCGCGGGCCCGTAAGCAGTAGCGCGGAGCGCGGGAACGAGGCCGAAGAGAATGCCGGTCGCGATGGCGACGGCTGTGGTGAAGAGGAGGATGCGAGCGTCAAGACGCAGATCGAGCACGATGGCGTCGCGGCTGCCGCTCGAAAGGAGGGCAATGAGCAGGCGGCCGGCGATCCCGGCGAAGGCGAGCCCGAGCGCGGCGCCGAGCGAGGAGAGCAAGAGACTTTCGGTGAGCAACTGGCGGACGATTCGTCCGCGGCCGGCGCCGATGGCGAAGCGGAGAGCGATCTCTTTGGAGCGCGTGGCGCCGCGGGCAAGCAGCAGGTTGGCGAAATTGGCGCAGGCGATCAGCAGGACCAGTCCCGTGATGGCCATGAGGACGAGCAGGGGCTTACGAAACGATGCACGAAACAACGAATATCCCGAGCCGCCGGGAACGAGATCAATGGACGAATGCAGAAGCGAATCGCGGCGCTTTGAATTCATCCGCGGCATGGTGGCGACGGAGGCAATTTGCGGCCATACTACGGCGAGGCGCGCTTTGACTTGCGCGGCCGAAAGGCCCGGCAGTGGCCGGGCGAGAACGCGAAGCCACTGCGCGCGGGATTCGAGCAGCGGCGCCTCTTGCGGCAGCAGTTGAAGCACAGCGGAGAGCGGAAGCGTGATGTTGGCGGCCTCGCCAATGTTGACGCCGGTGAATCCGGGCGGGCTGATGCCGACGATGACGACGGGCTGTCCTTCAAGGCGGATGGTGCGGCCGACAGCGGCGAAATCACGCTGGAAATAGGCCTCCCAATAGGCGTGGGAAAGCACGGCGACAAGCGGCGCGCCAGAGCGGTCGTCATTGGGTGTGAGCAGACGGCCGGCAAAGGGAGCGAGGCCGAGCGTCCGATAGAAACCGCCGGTGACCCAGGCGCCTTTGACGCGTTCGGCGGTGCTGCTGAAGTTGACGTTGAATGCGGCGCTGGCGAAGCCGCCGACACCAGCGAAGATATCGGTGCGTTGAGCGAGGGCCCCGACGCTGGGATAACCGAACATGCCGGCGCGCCCCTGTTCGACAAACTGCAATTGAAGCAACTCCGCCGGGTTGTGGACGGGAAGTGAACGCAGGAGCAGCGCATCGATCAGGCTGAAGATCGCTGTGTTGGCGCCGATGCCGAGAGCAAGAGAAAGGATGGCCGCAGCACTGAAGGTCGGCTTGTTGCGGAGCGTGCGGAGGGCGTAGCGCAGGTCGTTGAACAGCTGATCGAGAACGGCGAGGGACGACATGGCGCGGATATCCTCCTTGACGAGGGCGGCATTGCCGAACATGCGCTGCGCCGCCTGGCGGGCTTCAGCAGCAGGGAGACCGGATTCGCGGCGCTCGGCGGATTCGAGCGCGAGGTGATCGCGCAGCTCGCGGTCGAGGTCTTGTTCGCGATTGCGGCGCTTCCCGAACATACTAGTTTTCCTGAGCGGGCCACATGATGCGGCCGATGGCGCGCGTCATTTGTTTCCATTTCGACTCTTCGGCGGTGAGCCGGCGCTTGCCGGCCGCCGTGAGACGGTAATACTTGAATTCGCGCTTCTGGTCCTTGGCGGCGGCTTCCCATTTGGCGGCGATCCAGCCCTGGCTCTCGAGGCGGTGCAGCGCGGGGTAGAGCGAGCCGTGCTCGACCTGGAGCAGGTCTTCGGTGGTCCGTTGGATATGCTTGGCGATTTGATGGCCGTGCGCGGGGCCGAAGAGGAGCGTGCGCAGGATGAGCATGTCGAGCGTGCCCTGCAGGAGTTGGATGCGATCGTTTGGCATGGCGTCAGAAGACATTCTACCCAGAAACTGTGGTTAGTGGGTAGACGTTCGACTGAGGGGAGGGTTAGGCAGTCCGGGCCGCTACCGGAACTTCACATTGACCCGAACGTTAGGCCACGCCTGGCGGAACTCTTTGATCACGTCCGCCTTTTCCATCCGTAACAGCTCTTGTTGAAACTGCCGGATCTCTCGCGCGCTAAAGCCTTTGTCTTTGGTCTTTCTTTGGGTAATGACTTTTTCGATGAACTTCTGGGCTTCGCTCTCCGGGATATTCGGGTAGTGGAGGGCGATGAAGATGCGGATAGTGGTGGGAGATTCCAGGAAGTTCAGGCCTTTGCTGACGTCCGATGGCGAGGTCACATGCTCCGGGACTGGGGCGTTGATCGCGCTGACATTGCGCTCGATCGCGCCCAACAGCGGTGCGGCGCCGCCCCCCGTGCCGCCGACGGTGTTCGGAAGCATGCGTTTGTGGCCGGCGGTCTGCATTTCAGCAACATCGAGCTTCGGTTTGGTCTTGCCTTGTTCGTCGTAAAGATACTCGGCGGCGTCCACGCGCAGCTTGAAGTAGTAACAGAGATCTTTGGCCAGCCCCATATACTGCTTGATCAGCGCTCCCGCGTTGGACCGGGCGCCGCCATCGGAGGGCCTTTCGCCGAGCAGGCTCTCCTTCAATTGATCCTGAAATTCCAAAAGAAAGGTGCTCTCCCTCGAAGGCAGTCTCGACTTGTCAATGTTGCGGGTGCGCAACGCCGAGAGCGAAAGTTCCAGCAGCAACTCCGGATAGAATTTGAGAGCGGCGGCCTCAAAGCAAACGGTGGTCTGAAGAAGTTCATTGACCAGCGCCGAAAATTCGTGCTGCAGGTAGGAATGGTCGATCTTATCCCGCATGGCGATCTGGTAGGCGGCGGAACCGATGACCAACATGCCATCCTTGGAAGTCGAGCCCTTGAGTTGCAGCCCGGTGACGTGCTGGTAGGCGGCGGAGCCAGATCCGAATTCCGCCAGTTGCTGGTTGACGTCGTAAAGCGGCTCGAGATTCTGCAGCAGATCGCCGCTGAGAAAGCTCTTGGCCTGCTGCATGTCGTCCGCTTTGCCGGTTAACGCGCTCTTTTGATCCTGTCCGATGGCGTAAACGTAATAGTCGACGAGCAAGGGTTGCGGGGCGTTCTTCAGGCCGTTCTCTTGCTGCTCCTGCTGGAACGCAACCTTGATTTGACTCCCGGCGAGCGTAATCGAAGTGCTGTTCCGCTTGACGACGACAATTCGATTCGTCGACTGTTCGCGCGTAAACCGGCCAGGCGCATCCATCACATTTATCAGCCCGCTGGTGTTCCAGGTGGTCATGAACCAATACACATTCTCCGGGCGAAACCCCACCGTGCCCGCTTGCATCACGGCGTCCGTTCCAGCCGCGGGGCCGAGAATCACAACCTTCTTGCTGCTGTTTCCGGGGTTCTTTCTGATCTCGCGCATGAACACGTCGAGGTCCATGCAATACTTGTCGCCAGTGCCCGATTGAGAGCGGAAGGTTGTGACTTCCGCGGGCACGTTGTGATAGGAATGCTTGTCGTCTTCGATCCCAGCACCCGTGGCAATGACTACCCTGCGGGCATAGTATAGCTCTGCGCCTTCCCTGGTCTTGATGCAGAATACTTCCGGCTGCGCCGTCGCAGCGCCGGTCACCGGGGGCACTACTTTCGTAATTTGGAGGACTTCCTCGTTAACGGGGCCGCGGCCAGTTACAGCCTTTATGATGAGGTCGTTCTGATTGGCCCAATCCTTGCGGTCGCGCGCATCTTTGGACATGGGCGCGGTGCTGCCTGTCCGGTGCGCGGCCATCTGCTGGCTCTGGTTGATATTTTGAGCGTAGGTGCCTTGCTGGTATCCTCTCGCTCCCGCCCAGGGATCGGCTTTCCCGATCACTAGAATTTTTACGGTTTGCGAATCGGCTTTGAGGTTGTAATCCCGCAGCGTGCCCAAATAATAAGCAGCCGAACTTCCGGCGCCGATGACGATCAGATCGTATACCAAACAAACCCTCCTGAGCAGGGATTATAGTATGGCCGCCTTCGGCCTACGCCACTTAACGTTGGTTAGCTTTTAGGGTTTTTTTGCGCAGACGAATGGATTGCGGCGTCACTTCGACGTATTCGTCGTCGCGGATGAATTCGATGGCTTGTTCGAGGTTGAGGATGCGCGGGGGGACGAGGCGAATGGCTTCGTCGGCGGTGGAGGCGCGCATGTTGGTGAGTTTCTTTTCCTTGACGATGTTGACGTCAAGGTCGGCGTCGCGGGCGTTTTCGCCGACGATCATGCCTTCGTAGACTTCGATGCCGGCGGTGACGAAGATTTCGCCGCGCTCCTGGAGGTTGAAGATGGCGTGGCCTGTGGTTTTACCTGCGCGGTCGGCGACCAATGAGCCGGTAGGACGGGTGGCGATCTCTCCTTGCCAATCGATGTAGCCGTGGAAGAGCGCGTTCATGATGGCGGTGCCGCGCGTGTCCGTGAGGATTTCGCTGCGAAGGCCGATCAATCCGCGCGAGGGAACGAGGAATTCGAGACGCACACGGCCGGAGCCGTGGTTGATCATCTTCGCCATCTTGCCCTTGCGGCTGCCGAGCTTTTCGATAACGACGCCGAGGAAGTTTTCGGGGCAGTCGATGACCAGGTGTTCGAGGGGCTCCTGAAGTTTGTGATCGATGGTGCGGGTGAGAATTTCGGGCTTGCCGACGGTTAACTCGTAGCCTTCGCGGCGCATCATCTCGATGAGAATGGCGAGCTGCAACTCACCGCGGCCCATCACTTTGAACGTGTCGGGGCCCAACTCTTCGACGCGGATGGAGACGTTGGTGAGGAGCTCTTTATCGAGACGGTCGCGGAGGTTGCGCGACGTCACCCACTGGCCTTCCTTACCGGCGAAGGGGCTGGTGTTAATGGTGAACGTCATCGCGATCGTGGGCTCATCGATGTGGATCGCGGGAAGAGGCTTGGGATCTTCGGCGCTGGTGATGGATTCACCGATGGTGATGCCTTCGACGCCGGCGATGGCAAGGATATCGCCGTGGCGGGTGACGGTTTCGTCGACGCGCTTGAGGCCTTCAAAGGAGTACAGCTTGGTGATGCGCGTGGTTTGCATCGAGCCGTCGCGTTTGGCGATGGCGACGGTGTCACCGTTCCTGAGAGTGCCGTTGAAAACGCGGCCGATGCCGAGGCGGCCGAGGTAGTCGCTGTAATCGAGGTTGGCGATGAGGGTTTGGAGGACGCCGTCGGAATCGCCTAAAGGCGCGGGGATGTGTTTCAGGATGGCGTCGAAGAGCGGGCGGAGGTCGTTCGACGTATCTTCCATGCTGTTGCGGGCAATGCCGGTTTTGGCGATGGTGTAGAGGATCGGGAAATCGAGCTGGTCCTCGGTGGCGTCGAGATCGATGAAGAGATCGTAGATTTCGTCGAGGACTTCGGGGACGCGGGCGTCCGGACGGTCGATCTTGTTGATGACGACGATGGGCGGGAGCTTGGCTTCGAGCGCTTTCGAGAGCACGTAGCGGGTTTGCGGGAGCGGGCCTTCGGAGGCGTCGACGAGGAGCATGACGCCGTCGACAATCTTGAGGGCGCGCTCGACTTCGCCGCCGAAATCGCTGTGGCCGGGGGTATCGACGATGTTGATTTTGACGCCCTGGTAACGGACGCCGGTGATCTTGGCAAGGATGGTGATGCCGCGCTCACGCTCGAGATCGTTGGAATCCATGACGCGCTCGGCGTGCTCTTCGTTCACGCGGAAAATACCGCTCTGGTTGAGCATAGCGTCGACGAGCGTGGTCTTGCCGTGATCGACGTGCGCGATGATGGCGATGTTGCGTATAGAGGTGTTAGGAGATTTCATTCTTGGGGGGAAGGGTTATCTTAGCACGCGGCTAGAGCGCCTTCGGCGCGGCTCCGCTTTTATACACAAGAATGGTGCGGCGGAAAGTTAGGACGATGGCGCCATCTTGTTTGAGGCCCGTCGTTTTGATTTCGACGATGCCCATGTTGGGCCGCGATTTCGATTCGCGCTTGCTGAGGATTTCAGTGTGGGCGTAGATGGTGTCGCCCTCAAAGACCGGCGCCGGCATGCGGACTTCATCCCAACCGAGATTGATGGCGTATTGCGAGATATCGGCGACGCTGAGGCCGGTCACGAGCGCCAGCGTAAAGGTGGAGTTCACGAGCGGCTTGCCGAACTCGGTTTGCGCGGCGTAGTGAGCGTTGAAATGGATCTGGTTGGGGTTATTGGTGAGCAGCGTGAACCAGATGTTGTCGGCCTGGGTGACGGTGCGGCCGATCGAGTGGCGAATGGTCTCGCCGACTGTGAAATCTTCGTAACAGCGTCCGCTCATGAGTTTTCCTTTTGCAGCATAACGCGGGCCATGCGGATGCTGGCGGCGTCGATCATTTTGCCGTCGAGGCTGGCGGCGGCGCCTTGCGCGCTGGCTTCCAGGATGCGGCGGGCTTCGGCGAGTTCTTCGGCGGTGGGGGCAAATATGGCATTGACGGTTTCAAGTTGCGTTGGGTGAATGCATTGTTTGCCGTCGAAACCGAAGCCACGGGCGATACGGCAGGAGCGTTCGAAACCAGCGGCATCTTTGTACGCTGCGTAGGGGCCGTCGAGACAACGCAGGTTATTGGCGCGGGCGGCGGCGACGATGGTTTGCATCACGGCATCGTAAGGGCCGGGCTCGCCGATGTTGACTTGCGGCATGCGCATGGACGCGGCGAAATCGCCGGGGCCGAAGATGAGCGAGCGAAGGCGAGGGGAGGACTGCGCGATTTCGCGGGCGTTGAGGAATCCGGCGGCGGTTTCGATCTGCGCTTCGATGCCGATGGCGGAATCCATTTGGGTCAGCAGGGTGTCCAGAAAATGCACGTCGCGCGCGGCATTCGTCTTGGGGAGCATGACGGTATCGATGCGGGGGCCGGCCGCTTCGACGACTTCGATGGCGTCGCGGTAGGCGAAGTGAGTGTCGAGGCCGTTGATGCGGAACATGCGGAGGCGCGGGCCGAAATCGAGCTCCTGGAAAGCGCGAATGACGTTAGCGCGCGAGGCGGGCTTATCGGCGGGCGCGACGGCGTCTTCGAGATCGATGCAGACGGCGTCGGCGGAGCTGGCGGCGGCTTTTTCGATCATGTGCCAGCGATTCGCCGGGACGAACAACATGCTGCGGATCATGCCAACTCCCTGAGGACTTCGCGGGTATGTTCGCCGAGCGCGGGGACGCGGCCCATGCGCGGCGGGGCATCGCTTAGATTGTGCGGCGGAATGAGCGCGCGGATAGCGCCAGAGGGCGAATCGGCTTCGGACCAACGATGGCGGGCGGCGAGTTGCGGGTGCTCAGCGGCTTCGGCGGTGTCGTTGAGCGCTGCGTTCGCGATGCCGGCGCGATCGAGGCGGGCAGTGATTTCGGCGCGGGTTGCGGTGGCGAATTCGCGCTCAACGATGGCATCGAGTCCGGCGCGGTTTTGGAATCGGACGGCGTTGCCGGGAAATTGCGCGGCGAGCGCCGGCATGTTGAGGACTTCCGTGCAGAAGCGCGCCCATTCGCGCTCATTCTGGATGCCGAAAAGCACGGCGCCATCGGCGCAGGGAAAGGCTCCGTAGGGCGCGATCATGTTGTGGCGAAGGCCGGCGCGCGGCGGAATCTCGCCGGTGTTCATCCACGTGTAGAAGGGCGGCATCATCCACTCGGTGAGACATTCTAGCATCGAGATATCGATGCGCTGACCGCGGCCGGAGCGGTGGCGAGCATACAGCGCCGCGAGGATCGACGAATAGGCGTACATGCCGGAGGCGATGTCAGCGATGGAGACGCCGACCTTGGCGGGTTCGTCAGGGCTGCCGGTGAGGCTGACGATACCGGATTCGGCCTGCACGAGGAGATCGTAGGCTTTTTTGTTGCGATAGGGACCGTCGGGACCGTAGCCAGATATGCCGCACCAGATGAGGCGCGGATGGCACGCGGCGAGTTCGTCGTAGCCGAGGCCGAGCCGTTCGACGGCGCCGGGCGCGAGGTTGTGCAGGAAGACATCGGCGGTGGCGAGCAGGCGGGCGAGAATTTCGGGGCTGGCTTTGACATCGATCGCGACGCTGCGCTTGCCGCGATTGAGCCAGGCGAAGTAGGAAGACGTGCTGCCGGCGGCGGAATCGTAGGCGCGGGCAAAATCGCCGCCATCGGGGCGTTCGATCTTGATGACGTCGGCGCCGAGGTCGGCGAACTGGCGCGAACAGAAGGGGGCGGCGACGGCCTGTTCGAGCGCAACGACGCGGAGGCCGGCGAAAGGCAGCGGCGTTTCCATTAGAACGACCGCGGCAGGCCGAGCACATGTTCGGCGAGATAAGAAAGGATGAGGTTGGTGGAGACGGGCGCGACCTGATAGAGGCGCGTCTCGCGGAATTTGCGCTCGATGTCGTATTCCGCGGCGAAGCCGAAGCCGCCATGGGTTTGCAGGCAGACGTTAGCAGCTTCCCAGGATGCGTCGGCGGCGAGCATCTTGGCCATATTGGCCTCGGCGCCGCAGGAATGGCCTTCATCGAAGAGGCGGGCGGCCTCGTAACGCATCAGGTCTGCGGCGCGAACGTTGGCGTAGGCGCGGGCGATGGGAAATTGGACGCCCTGGTTCTGCCCGATGGGGCGGTCGAAGACAATGCGGTCGCTAGCGTAACGGCGGGCGCGATCGATGAACCAGAAACCATCACCGATGCATTCGGCGGCGATGAGGATGCGCTCGGCGTTCATGCCGTCGAGGATGTAGCGGAATCCCCTGCCCTCTTCGCCGATCAGATTTTCCGCCGGGACTTCGAAGTTGTCGAAGAAGACCTCGTTGGTCTCGTGGTTGACCATGTTGGCGATGGGACGGAGAGTGAGACCGGCGCGCTGGCCACGAAGATCGACCAGGAAGACGGAGAGGCCTTCGGTCTTGCGCGCGACTTCGGCGATGGGCGTGGTGCGCGCGAGCAGGAGCATGAGATCGGAATGCTGGACGCGAGAGATCCAGACTTTTTGGCCGTTGACGATGTAGCGATCGCCGTGGCGGGCGGCGAAGGTTTTGATTTTGGTGGTGTCGGTGCCGGTGGTGGGCTCGGTGACGGCGAAGGATTGCAGGCGCAGAGCGCCGGACGCGATTTCGGACAGGTAGCGACGCTTCTGTTCTTCCGAACCGTGGCGCAGGAGCGTGCCCATGATGTACATCTGCGCGTGGCAAGCGCCGGAGTTGGCGCCGGAGCGGTTGATTTCTTCGAGAATGACGGAGGCTTCGGTGACGCTGAGTCCACCGCCGCCGTATTCGGCGGGGATGAGCGCCGCGAGCCATCCGGCGGCGGTGAGGGCCTGGACGAATTCCTCGGGATAAGCCGCGGCGGCCTCGACGCGCTGCCAGTAGGCGCTGGGAAAGCCGGCGCAGAGCTCGCGGATGGCGTGGCGGTATTCGACGAATTGGCCGCCGTGAGGGTTGATGTCTTTCATGAGGACGTGTGGCCTTTCCATCGGGTTGATTGGTTTCAACAGCTTGCTGGGTTCGTTCCGCAAAAACCATTTTCGCGCGGCGGCACGGCGTTCATCTTGAGGAGGAGACCGAGCGAGCGAGCGTACTGGCGCTCGAAGCGGGATTCGTAGCGGTTGAGGAGATCGAGGCAGCGGGACTGATCGCCGAGGGCGCGAAAGGCCATGGCGGCGCGAGTAGCGGGGTCGTTGGCTTCGGGATCGTGCTTTTCCATTTCGGTTTTGAGAGAGGCGCGCTCGATGGCCCAGAGGCGGAGGAGACGCCAGCGGCCGATGGCCATGTTCTCGACCAGGGAGCGCTCGACTTCGTTCTGCGGGTGCAGGTCGCGCTCGAAAGCGGCGAGAAGATCGGCAAAGGTATTGCCGTTTTCGTCTTCGAGGACGACGGTGCGGGCGAGCAAGCCATGACGCAGGGAGTTAGCGGAGGAGCGGCGCTTGCCCTCGGGAGTTTTGGGGCCGCGGGATTTGGCGCCGTTGGCGCGCGCGGCTTGGGATTTGAGGTCGGAGGTCATATAACTCCAGGATAAATAGCGGAGTCAAGGGTTTTCGGGGGGTGAGACGGGTAAGTGGTTGAGAAGTGAGGGCGAAATATCGGTGGAAAACTTGAACTGGGGCGTGGTTGGGAGAGAAAAAATGGGGCCGCCGATGAACGCGGATTAACGCCGATGGGACACGTCATGTCGTTCGGGCGCGGGACCTCTTGCCGCTAAAATAGAATCCGATGGTGACTAAGAGGCTTATTGCGTTCGCGTTTTTAGGGTCGATGATCTTTTGGCTGACGGTCGACGCTCAACAGGACCGCGAGCAGCCTGCGCAGCAAGCCCGCAGAGCCGGTAGAATCCTAACAAAGAGGGGAGTCATCCGATGACCATCACAATCGATCCCAAGCTTGAAGCGCGCTTGCGCGAGCGGGCAGAGGCAGAGGGCCTTTCGGTCCCCAATTACGTTGAGCGTCTTCTCCAAGCCGATCCATCCGCAGAAGACGAGCTTGAGGCCTACCGCTGAGAACGCGGAACTGGGGCATCGTTTCCTCCTCGCCGCACACGAGACCTTCGCTCTGCTGCGACTCAGCCGAACATGGGCTGGCACTCTTACCTCAAGGCCAAAAGGCTGGAAAGTTTGCGAATATTCCGAGTTAAGGGCTTCGAGAAGATACTGATTCTGTACCTTCCTCAGATCGACGGCGTCGAGATCTTGCGAGTCGTTCACGGCTCGCGGAACCTCCAGGTCCTTTTGCGAAGGCAAGGGCTGAAGTGACTCCGTCGGCGCGGGAACAGAAGGGAATCTAGCAGTTGACTAGCTTAATATTTGCGCGGCACGACCGGTATGTTCGAAGAACATCATCGCGGGACGCGGAGTCATCACCGGTCATAATAATGAAAGGGCGACCCAGACTATCGACGGCATTCCCGGCGAAACGGTGAATTACCAATCGACTACTAGCATCCCAGGCGGCCTGAGCGTCGAGCAGGAATATGTCCGTCCGGATGGAAACACTTACGCGACTCACACCCTGAGAACGCCCTCCGGGAAACCTGGCGCCCCGCACGTACGCCCGGGCAAGCCGAAGCATGGTGCTGGCGGAGATTTCCGACGACTACGAAGAGCCGGAACACATCCAGGAACGCGTAGCCCGGAGAGCCAAAATCTGCGGAACCCTTGCCGAGGCGGAGGATGTGCGCCAATCGCTGATGGAACTAGTCAACTCCGGTTTTGCAAAGGCGTACAGGCTGTCGCCCAAGGCACGGGTTGCCGAAATTCCGGAGTTCCCTGCAAGCCCGATGGCTTGCGCCCAATGCGTTCGTGCCGAAAGACGTGCTTGGTAATCCGCTATCTATACCGGCCCACGATTCGTCCTATGACGGTAACTTCGTCTACCGGGGCAACCCTACCATCGTCGCCAGCCTGAGCGGCGCGATGAGCTACGCCTACGACATTGGCGGGAATCCCTACGAAACGCAGGATGGCGACGGAATGATCGTGACCGTTGCCACCAGTTCGAGCACGGGCGCGTCGCTGCCGGCGACGCTGACGCCCAACGGCAACGGAAACCTGGCGTCCAACATGACGTATTCGGGGTCCTACGCGCTCACTTCCGTTTCGGGCGCTAATGGGGCCAATCAGTCCGTTTCCTACGACGCTTACAACCGGCCCGGGCAAGCCACTTCCGTGGATGGCGCCATAACCGCCTACACCTATACCTACGCGCCCAACACGCAGACCGCAACCATCAGCACGACGGTTAACAATACGACGACCACGCAGTGGAGGCGCACCACGTTCGATGGCTTCGGGCGCGCCATCAAGGTGGAAACCGGCCACGACGGGACTACCTACAACACGGTGGATACGGTCTATGGCGCTTGCGGCTGCTCGCCGCTGGGCAAGGTGATGAGGGTCTCGATGCCCTACGCCGCCGGCGAAACCGAAGTCTGGACTACGTACACGTACGACGGATCGGGACGCCAGCTCACCTCCACCGTGCCGGATGGCAGCGTGACAGCCACGGCGTATGCCGGCAATTCCGTCACGACCACCGACCCGGCGGGGATCTGGAAGAAGAACGTGACGGACGCGTTCGGCAACCTGACCGCCGTCTACGAGCCCGACCCGGCCACCGGCAGCGCTACCACTGGTCCGGTGACGAACTACACCTACAACGGGGCCAATCAGCTCACCAACGTTTCGATGGTGCGCGGCACGCTCACCCAAACCCGCACGTTCACTTATTCCGGCTCCGACCTCGCGAGCGAAACCACGCCAGAGGCCGGCACGGTGACCTATTCCTACGACGGCAATCATCACGTCACGCAGCGCACGGATGCGTTGGGCCAGCAGACCCAATACAGCTACGACGCTTACGAACGCCTGGTCGAAGTCCGGCACTATGTGGGCGGAACGGAGCAGACGCGGCAGCGCGTGGATTACGTTTACGATACGCCGATTCCGGGCGGCTACACGCAGAACTACACCTGGGGGCGGTTGAGCGCCGTGGTATTTCAGGGCCAAACGCCGTTTGGCTTCGACCTCGATTTCGCCTACGAATACAGCTACAACCAAGCAGGCCGCGTTACCGGAAACCGGATGTTGACGACTCCGTCGGGGGAGACGCTGTTCGATCTCAAGGCGCAATATGCCTGGGACAACCAGGGGCGCATGACCTCGATGACCTACCCGAGCGGCCCGGCGATGACGTACGCATTCGACCCCATGGGCCGGCCGAGCACCATGACGCAGAACCAATCGTTCACCGCCGCCGCGGCCACTTACGGCTCGGCCGGCCAACTCCTGACGCTGGGCGGCGAAACGCTCACCTACAACAGCATGCTGCAACTCACGCGCGTGACCGGTGGGATGCCGGGGTCCAGCATCGACATCCAATACATCTACAGTACGGGCCATAATAATGGCAGGGTGACGCAGACCATCGACGGCATTCTCGGGGAAACGGTGAATTACCAATACGACTACCTGCATCGGCTGACCGCCGCCACAGCCACCAACAACGCCTGGGGGGAGGCCTACTCCTACGACGGTTTCGGCAATCTGACGGCGAAGACGCCTACGGTGGGCAGCGCGCCGACGTTTTCCGGGAGCGCCGGTTCCAACGCCCAGAACGGCGCCCTCGGCGGACAATGGGACGTGGAGAACCGGCCGATGACGCAGGGCTCGACGTTTTACGTGTACGACCCCTGGGGGCGGAGGATCTGGAAGCAGTGGACCGGCCAAGACGGGCGCGAACGAGTGCGAAGCGTATTTCTACGGGGCGACGGGCCAGAAACTGGAGAGCTACAGTTGCGAGTACACGCCGAACACAATCGATTGGTTTACGACGCTGCGAAGGGATCAACACGTACTTCGGGGGAAAGATGCTGTCGGAGAAGGGCGTGTTCGTGGCCACAGACCGATTGGGGAGCGTGCGCGCGACCTCGAACGGCGAAAGCTTCTCGTACTTCCCGTGGGGCGAAGAGCGCGGGACGGGGACGGCGGATGGACGGACGAAGTTTGCGGGCTACTATCGGGATCAGCCGGGACAGGATTACGCAAATGCGCGGTATTACTCGGCGACGACGGCGAGTTTTTGGAGTCCGGATCCGGGGAGCATTCACACCGCCGATTCGGGTACCCCGAACAGCTGGAACCGCTATCCATATGCCGGAGGCGATCCGGTTAACCACATTGACCCCAGTGGGCTCGAACTTATGCTTATCACTGGGAATTGCGTCCTCGATGGGCAGAGTGTCGGCTGCTCGCAGTTGTGCGATCCGACTGGAAACCTAAGTGATGCGTATGCTCCTTTATATGGAGACCAGCCGAGCCCATGCGATGCGGCGCCGGGGGGAAGTAGCGGCGACGAGCCCGTAGCGCCACCGGCGGCGACAGCACCGCCAGATTGCAAGCAGTCATTTTTGAACGCGCTCAATCTCGACTACTCGCAAAAGCTTTACAACAAGGGTACTCAGACGACTCAGGACCACATCATCCAGAGACATGGCGGAAAGATCACTGGAAATCCGATTCCTGGCGTTTCACAGTATTACGCGAGTACGTTCGCTCAGATTCGAAACCTCAATTTCTTTACATTCCTGTTCGGCGCGGAGGCATATGATCCCGATCGGAATGTCTTCACCTTTACATGGAGCGCTTTCCAGGTAACTCCCGGCGGGAATCATCTTGGCACTGATCCGCTCGGGGATGAGACCTCGGTGAACCGGTTAGTTCTCAAGGCTGACTGTAAGACCGTGATCACGTCGTACCCAGTGCCTGGAATTGACTGAGTCTACTGAAATGTCTCAAACATGTCGCGCGGACATTTGCCTTTTATCGATTGTTTTAGTAGGCTCGCTCTCGGGGTGCACACAAATGAACGAAGGATCAATGGAGGCTCTGCGATCGATTCCGATGGGTCGTGTCCGAATGGTGAACGCTGCTGGCGTGATCGTCGGCTCCGAGAATGTTGGGATTCAGGAGTATGGTGGACTGTATACCGCTTTGGGCGCCACCAGCGGGATGTTCAGAGCTTGGGAGGATAAGTATGGTATGGACAGTCTCGGGGCCGGCGAAGATGGTTCCCTTCTGCTTCCTGAGTACCCTGTTTTTTCGAAAGTTGCCTGGACTTATATTGACCCCGTAGATCTGTCGCGCGAGGAAATCCAGGAGTTGGTATACGAGTGCGAGAGAGCTATGGCGCCCGGGAAGAGTGCGCCGGTGCTCAGGTTGCTGAGCGATATCCGCGGCCTTGCGATCAAGGCCGAATCCGCAGGTGCTACGTTGCGTTTCGGCCCTCCGTAATTACGCCTGCGTTGCGAACTGATTGGTAAGCGCCCGGTGAGGCCGGTGAGCACCGCCTTTCGCAGCCAGGGTGAGGCCTCTAATCCTTGAAAATGGGAGCTGCGCGGAGCGCGGGAGTCTTATCAGCCAAACCAGTATTGAAACGGCGATGTCGCTCGAAGCAGGAGCGCCTGCGTGCGTTCGCCACTTAGGTCTTGCCCGCTTCGCTACTTTGATTGGCCCATCTCTGATACTTTCAGATAAGGCTCCTTCGCCGCCTGCTGGACAAGCGCGAGGAATTCCGCGGCGATCACCGGCGCGCGCAGTATTGCCGCACGCTGGCGGCTCTGGAGGTGGGGTTCCGCCTTGTGGATCGAATCTAGCGAGGACGCGCCGGAACGGAGGGTTGTTCAAATCATCAATGGCATTGCGCCGAGACGCTGAGTTGCCAAACACGCAGACCGCCACGATCAGCACGACGGTCAGCGGCACGACGACCAGACAATGGATTCGCACCACGTTTGACGGCTTCGGGCGTACTATCAAGCTCGAGACCGGTCACGACGGGACGATCTACACCCCTGTGGACACGGTTTACGGCGCCTGCGGTTGCTCGCCGCTCGGCAAGGTGGTGAAAGTCTCGATGCCCTACGCCGCGGGGGAAACCGAAGTTTGGACGACATACACTTACGACGGCTCAGGCCGCCAGCTTAGCTCCACTGTTTCCGATGGCAGCGCGACGACCACCTCCTATGCGGGCAACTCCGTCGCAGTCGCCGATCCGGCGGGGATCTGGAAGAAGAACGTGACGGACGCGTTCGGCAACCTGACCGCCGTCTACGAGCCCGACCCGGCCACCGGCAGCGCTACCACTGGTCCAGTGACGAATTACACCTACAATGACGCGAATCAGCTCACCAACGTTTCCATGGTGCGCGGGACGCTCACTCAGACCCGCACGTTCACTTATTCCGGCTCGGACCTCGCGAGCGAAACCACGCCGGAGGCCGGCACGGTGACGTATGCCTACGACGGCAATCACCATGTCACGCAACGTACGGACGCATTGGGCCAGCAGACCCAATACAGCTACGACGCTTACGAACGCCTGGTCGAAGTGAGGCACTATGTGAGCGGAACGGAGCAGACGCGGCAGCGCGTCGATTACGTTTACGATACGCCGATTCCGGGCGGCTACACTCAGAACAACACGTGGGGGCGGTTGAGCGCGGTGGAATTTCAGGGCCAAACGCCGTTTGGTTTCGACCTTGATTTCGCCTACGAATACAGCTACAACCAAGCAGGCCGCGTCACCGGAAACCGGATGTTGACGACTCCGTCGGGGGGAGCACTGTTCGATCTCAAGGCGCAGTATGCCTGGGACAACCAGGGGCGCATGACCTCGATGACCTACCCGAGCGGTACGGTGATGACCTACGCATTCGATCCGATGGGGCGGCCAACCGGCAAGATGCGTGCGTGATGCCTGATGCTGGTGTTAAACCTCCACCGCGCAGTCTTCGGGCGCCTAGCGACTTATGGCTCCGCCGGCCAGATCCTCACGCTGGGCGGCGGCGGCCACCTCGGCATGGGCGTCTACCAAGGCACGCCATATGATATCTACGGGGGATCCAGCGAGACCCGCACGTACAATTCGATGCTGCAGCTCACGCATCTGACAGGGTCCGCCCAAAGCACTGGTCCGACGGGACCACCAAGCAGTAGGCGGCAACATGGACATCCAGTACGT
>CAVUQS010000013.1:0-183541 GCA_963743705.1 Bryobacterales bacterium
GCGCATGACCTCGATGACCTACCCGAGCGGCACGGCGATGACGTATGCATTGGATCCCATGGGCCGGCCAGCACCATGACGCAGAACCAATAGTTCACCGCCGCCGCGGCCACTCTACGGCTCGGCCGGCCAACTCCTGACGCTGGGCGGCGAAACGTTCACCTACAACAGCATGCTGCAACTCACGCGCGTGACCGGTGGGATGCCGGGGTCCAGCATAGACATGGGATACATCTACAGTACGGGCCATAATAATGGCAGGGTGACGCAGACCATCGACGGCGTTCTCGGGGAAACGGTGAACTACCAATACGACTACCTGCATCGGCTGACCGCCGCCACAGCCACCAACAGAGGCTGGGGGGAGGCCTACTCCTACGACGGTTTCGGCAATCTGACGGCGAAGACGCCCACGGTGGGCAGCACGCCGACGTTTTCCGGGAGCGCCGGTTCCGACGCCCAGAACGGCGCCCTGCGGCGGACAATGGGATGTGGAGAACCGGCCGATGACGCAGGGCCTCAGACGTTTTTCGTGTACGATCCGTGGGGGCGGAGGATCTGGAAACAATGGACGGGCCAAACGGGCGCGAACGAGTGCGAAGCATATTTCTACGGGCGACGGGGCAGAAGCTGGAAAGCTACAGTTGCGAATACACGCCGAACACGATCGATTGGTTCACAACCCTGCAAGGGATCGACACCGTATTTTGGCAGGAAGATGCTATCGGAGAAGGGCGTGGCCGTGTTGACGGACCGGCTGGGGAGCGTACGGGCCAACTCGAACGGAGAGAGCTCTCTCGTATTTCCCGTGGGGCGAGGAGCGGGGGCAGGGACGGCGGATGGGCGGACGAAGTTCACGGGATATTATCGGGATATGCCGGGGCAGGATTATGCGAATGCGCGGTATTATTCGGCGGCGACGGGGAGTTTTTGAGTCCGGATCCGGGGGCGATTTCGACTGCAAGCGTCGGCAACCCGAGTAGTTGGAACCGATACATGTATGCAGTCGCGGACCCGGTCAATAGTGAGGACCCAACGGGCGTATCGTCAGTGCAACGGACTGCATAAGCAATCCTGATTTGTGCTCGAACTGTTTGCCCGGGGCATCGTTCTGGGGGGCCGGTGCTGGCTGTTATGGCGACGGTGGTGGACCCCTTTCCGGCGGCGATGAGTTCAATCCGAGCCCGGATCCTTTATGTTATGCTCCAGTGCCGTCACCGCCGCCCCCGCCACCAATTATTTGCACCTTAACGGTCAAATACCGACCGATTGACGACTACCCGCCCGCCTATCACGCCTACCTTTACTTCACATCTAGCGATGGAACAGCAGACATAATCGAGGGATACAGGAATCCATCGAACTACCTTAGCGTAAGTATCGGCACCTCATGCCTCCCCATTCCGACAACCCGTTCAAGAACCGTCGGCCAATAGTACAGTGGTGCATATGTATGCGCTTGGTTCGCGACGCTTGAGTCTGACAGGTCAAACGTAAACGGCGCCGGAATAATCTATAACAAGTACGGTCCAAACAGCAATAGCGTGCTCGCTAATGCTGTCTAGCCTGCCTAGCACCGATTCCTCAGGATCTGCATGGTCTTCCCTCCCGGGCACTGGAACGATTCCAATTCCCATAAGCATCTACATCCCCGGATGGCCGAGTATCAACCTTACGATAAATCTGCCATATGGGTTGGTCGGCGTCAATGTGCCATTGCCAGGAGTCAGTCATTGACCCGAAGAGACTTGTTCGCAAGGGCGGCGCTGGCCTCCGCATCGGGATATGTTTCGTGCGCGGCGTACCCGCAAAGTGTGCGCCGCTGGCTGGAAAACGCCGAAGAACGGGACGGCATTATGATAGTCGGCTTCGGCCTTTGGGCACTTACCCTTCACGGCAAGCCGGCGGGCCGTCTCACCCTGCCGGATTGCTGCATCGCTCCGCCCTCTATTTCACCGGATGGAAACTGCGTCGTCTGGATACCAAATAGCTCACTTCCATATCCGGTCGGTAGGTCTGAACCGGTATTAAAGGTTCGAAGATGGGGCTCTGCCATCGAAACAATCCACTACCGAGCCCGCTTCGCGGACTGGGTAGCCGCATCGTCTGGAAGTTCAATAATCAGCGTCGTTGCAGCAGCCGTCGATCAACCCGGCCGAAAACTGCTGATATTACGGGGTGACACGGGCGAGATCCAGTGCGACCTCACCAGCCTCATTGCTGGATTCCCTACGAACGAGATCGAGCAGCTAGACCTATCGGCGTCCGGGACACGCCTGACGCTGGGCACGAGGACAGAGTTCGTCGTCATCGACATACCTTCGCAGTCAGTTCTCCAGCGACGGGCAGGTAGATTTCCGACCGTTTCGCCCACTAATTCGCGGATCGCATTTGTCGACCGCAGGCAGCTTTTGCTACTCGATCTCGACGGTGGCGATTCGCATCCGCGAGAGTTGGCGGTGGGTCGCAGCGTATACGGAGTAGGTGCGTGGAGCCCGGACGGAAGAATGCTCTTGGCGGTATCGAGCCTACCGCGTCCCTAAGCGCGCCTCTTGAGTCGCAGCTTGTCGCTATCGACACACGGTCCGCTGAATGGGCAAGTATCGCAAAGCTGCAGGAGGGCGATTATGGAAACCGTTGCCGATGGATCGCGCGCCGCTTGTTGAACATCTGACCTTTGCTCAGTAGCTTTCAATAAGAGCAGGATGGCGATGGGATGACCGTAGCGGGTGCTGCCACCAGTTCGAGTACCGGCGCGTCATTCCCTGCGACGATGACGCCCAATACCAACCTTAGCTCTCGTCCAACATGACGTATTCGGCGCGTTACGCCTTAACTTCGGTGACCGGAGCGAACGGCGCCACCCAGGGCGTCAGCTACGACGCCTATGCGTTCGCTACTCAGGTATGGCCCACTTCGCTACCGTAATTCGGCCCACCCCTGATGTTCTGAGTTTGCGCCGCCGCTGGAATAGCAACGTTCCGGATGTACAGGGGGAGTGGCTGGTGAGGTGCTCGTTGAGCTTGAGTGCGAACTCAGTCTTGCGAAGCGGAACTGGTGAAGACGCGCCGGAACTGAGGATTGTTCGATATCAGTCGCATCGCGGGGAGATGATGAGCTGACCAGTAACACGGGGCATAATAATGGAAGGGTGACGCAGACGATCGACGGCGTTCTCGGGGAAACGGTGAACTACCAATACGACTACCTGCACCGCCTGACCGCCGCCACAGCCACTAACAACGCCTGGGGCGACGCCTACAGCTACGACGGCTTCGGAAATCTGACGGCGAAGACGCCCACGGTGGGCAGCGCGCCGACGTTTTCCGGCAGCGCGGGCTCGAACGCCCAGAACGGTTCCGCTGCCCGGACAATGGGACGTGGAGAACCGGCCGATGACGCAGGGCTCGACATTCTACGTGTACGACCCGTGGGGCCGGAGGATCTGGAAGCAGTGGACCGGCCAGACGGGCGCGAACGAGTGCGAAGCGTATTTCTACGGGGCGACGGGGCAGAAGCTGGAAGCTACAGTTGCGAGTAAGCCAACACAATCGATTGGTTTACGACGCTGAAGGGGATTAACACGTACTTCGGTGGGAAGATGCTGTCGGAGAAGGGCGTGGCCGTGTTGACGGACCGGCTGGGGAGCGTACGGGCGAAGTCGAACGGCGAGAACCTCTCGTATTTCCCGTGGGGCGAGGAGCGTGGGACAGGGACGGCGGATGGACGGACGAAGTTCGCAGGATATTTCCGGGATGTGCCGGGGCAGGATTATGCGAACTGCGCGGTATTACTCGGCGACTACGGGGAGTTTTTGGAGTCCGGATCCGGCTTCAATTTCCACAGCCCAGCTATCCAACCCAACTAGCTGGAATCGTTACGGGTACGGGAATGGCGATCCTGTGAACTTCATGGACCCGACAGGGAAGAACGCTTTTGCTGGGGCTGGCGAGCGATGCGGCCCGAGTTGGATGTGGGATCCGTCGCTAGAGGGCCCTTGCGACGATGGCGGCGGTGGCGGGGGAGCGAGCCGCGGCGGCAGCGAGTTAGAGCCAAGCCCGAGTCCTACGTGCTATGCGCCTGTCCCTCCTCCGCCGCCAACACGCCTTGCGCTGGAGTGCGAGGCCAATCTCTACTACCGCCCAGTTAACGACTACCGAGCGTCGGCTGGAGGGAGTACGCACGCGTACTGGGAAGATATTATTTTTGATCCGAGCTGAGATACGACGATTGCCGATTATGTTATCTCTGGCGGTCCTTGGACTGTTGGTAATACAAAATATCTAGACGTCACAATCCATTCCTCTTATGACGGCCCAACTTACTCGGGGCCTGACACCGTTCCTAACGGTACTCTCGCCTATAGTAGTGGCCTTTCGTCTACGAATTGTGCTGGAGTTGCGGCTATGACGAGTGCCGCGCAAAAATGGCCTAATGATACAATCCACTACAACAGTATAAGCGTAAACACGTTGGGCTTTGGGTTTGGCCCAAATAGCAACACTATTGCTGGAATTCTTGGCGATGTGGGTGGATTTCCAGCTTCCCCCCCGCCTGGCTCTTACGGTTGGGGGAGACGATCCTGCCATTTCCGTTCATACCTATCCCCTGATAAATGGAGATTAGTGAACGAGGGAGCGATACTATGTCCAGAAAATCGTCTTCTCATTTGGTCTCTTGCAATTGCCTTGCTCTCCTTCGCGACGCGTTGGATCATTCCAGCTGTAACTGGTTACTATACGCTGGCCTTCGTAGTACTGAGCGGAGCGTCGGCCATTGCCTGGCTCGCAGTTTCATTTGCAGCTATTTCCTATTATAGAAGGCGCGGTTTATTGGTGCTGATCGGTGCCCCATTGGTGTTGTTTTGGCCAGTGTGGCTTATTGTCGTGCTAAACGCTTGTGCCCACGGCGCGGATTGCATTTAGTATTTGCCATTGAATGTGAATTCCCCCTTGTGATCATCGTGGTCGTGACCTGACCGGGAATTTCGGTGCCAGTTCATAAGAGAGAGTAGAGACAGAAAGGAGCGGGAAATGCCGAAAAAGACGTTTACAGCAGAGCAGCTGCGGCAGATCGAAGCGCTCGCGTTCGCTACTCAGGTATGGCCCACTTCGCCACTCCAAATCGGCCCACCTCGGATCCTTCCAATTTCGCCGGGCTGGATGGCCAAATTCCGCAATGGACAGGGCTGGTGGCTTGTGAGGTGATCGTTGAGCTTGGGTATGAACTCAGCCTTGTAGAGCGCCACTTGCGAAGGCGCGCCGGAACTGAGGATTGTTCAGATTATTCGCGTTGCGGCGACGCGATGAGTAGTCGGCAACACCGGGCATGATAATGGCAGGGTGACGCAGACGATCGATAACGTGCTGGGCGAGACGGTCAATTACAACTACGATTACCTGCATCGGCTGACCGGCGCCACAGCCACCAACAGCGCGTGGGGCGAAGCCTACAGCTACGACGGCTTCGGCAACCTGACGGCGAAGACGCCTACCGTAGGCAGCGCGCCAACTTTTTCCGGCAGTGCGGGCTCAAACGCCCAGAACGGTTCCCTGCCCGGACAATGGGACGTGGAGAACCGGCCGATGACGCAGGGCTCAACGTTCTACGTGTACGACCCGTGGGGGCGCCGGATCTTTAAGCAGTGGCCCGGTTCTAACGGAGTCAACGAATGCGAGGCATATTTCTACGGGGCGGCGGGGCAGAAGCTGGAAAGCTACAGTTGCGAGTACCAACCTAATACGACGCTCAATTCAACGACGCTGCAGCGGATCAACACGTACTTGGGCGGGAAGATGCTGTCAGAGAAGGGCGTGTTTGTAGCGACGGACCGGCTGGGGAGCGTGCGTGCGACTTCGAACGGTGAAAGCCTCTCGTATTTCCCGTGGGGCGAGGAGCGCGGGACGGGGACGGCGGATGGGCGGACGAAGTTCGCGGGATATTATCGGGATCAGCCGGGCCAGGATTATGCGAATGCGCGGTATTACTCGGCGACGACGGGGAGTTTCTGGAGCCCGGACCCAGGGTCGATTTCGACTGCAAGCGTCGGCAACCCGAGTAGTTGGAACCGATACATGTATGCAGTCGCGGACCCGGTCAATAGTGAGGACCCAACGGGGCGTATCGTCAGTGCAACGGACTGCATAAGCAATCCTGATTTGTGCTCGAACTGTTTGCCCGGGGCATCGTTCTGGGGGGCCGGTGCTGGCTGTTATGGCGACGGTGGTGGACCCGTTTGCGGCGGCGATGAGTTCAATCCGAGCCCGGATCCTTTATGTTATGCTCCAGTGCCGTCACCGCCGCCCCCGCCACCAATTATTTGCACCTTAACGGTCAAATACCGACCGATTGACGACTACCCGCCCGCCTATCACGCCTACCTGTACTTCACATCTAGCGATGGAACAGCAGACATAATTGAGGGATACAGGAATCCATCGAACTACCTTAGCGTAAGTATCGGCACCTCAGGCCTCCCGTCCGACAACCCGTCCAAGGACCCGTCGGCCGGTAGTATCAGTGGTGCATATGTATGCGCTTGGTTCGCGACGCTTGAGTCTGACAGGTCGAACGTAAACGGCGCCGGAATAATCTATAACAAGTACGGTCCAAACAGCAATAGCGTGCTCGCCTACATGCTGTCTAGCCTGCCTAGCACCGATTCCTCAGGATCTGCATGGTATTCCCTCCCGGGCACTGGAACGATTCCATTTCCCATAAGCATCTACATCCCCGGATGGCCGAGTATCAACCTTACGATAAATCTGCCATATGGGTTGGTCGGCGTCAATGTGCCATTGCCAGGAGTCAGTCATTGACCCGAAGAGACTTGTTCGCAAGGGCGGCGCTGGCCTCCGCATCGGGATATGTTTCGTGCGCGGCGTACCCGCAAAGTGTGCGCCGCTGGCTGGAAAACGCCGAAGAACGGGACGGCATTATGATAGTCGGCTTCGGCCTTTGGGCACTTACCCTTCACGGCAAGCCGGCGGGCCGTCTCACCCTGCCGGATTGCTGCATCGCTCCGCCCTCTATTTCACCGGATGGAAACTGCGTCGTCTGGATACCAAATAGCTCACTTCCATATCCGGTCGGTAAGTCCGAACCGGTATTAAAGGTTCGAAGATGGGGCTCTGCCATCGAAACAATCCACTACCGAGCCCGCTTCGCGGACTGGGTAGCCGCATCGTCTGGAAGTTCAATAATCAGCGTCGTTGCAGCAGCCGTCGATCAACCCGGCCGAAAACTGCTGATATTACGGGGTGACACGGGCGAGATCCAGTGCGACCTCACCAGCCTCATTGCTGGATTCCCTACGAACGAGATCGAGCAGCTAGACCTATCGGCGTCCGGGACACGCCTGACGCTGGGCACGAGGACAGAGTTCGTCGTCATCGACATACCTTCGCAGTCAGTTCTCCAGCGACGGGCAGGTAGATTTCCGACTGTTTCGCCCACTAATTCGCGGATCGCATTTGTCGACCGCAGGCAGCTTTTGCTACTCGATCTCGACGGTGGCGATTCGCATCCGCGAGAGTTGGCGGTGGGTCGCAGCGTATACGGAGTAGGTGCGTGGAGCCCGGACGGAAGAATGCTCTTGGCGGGTATCCAGCCTACCGCGTCCCTAAGCGCGCCTCTTGAGTCGCAGCTTGTCGCTATCGACACACGGTCCGCTGAATGGGCAAGTATCGCAAAGCTGCAGGAGGGCGATTATGGAAACCGTTGCCGATGGATCGCGCGCCGCTTGTTGAACATCTGACCTTTGCTCAGTAGCTTTCAATAAGAGCAGGATGGCGATGGGATGACCGTAGCGGGTGCTGCCACCAGTTCGAGTACCGGCGCGTCATTCCCTGCGACGATGACGCCCAATACCAACCTTAGTCTCTCGTCCAACATGACGTATTCGGCGACTTACGCCTTAACTTCGGTGACCGGAGCGAACGGCGCCACCCAGGGCGTCAGCTACGACGCCTATGCGTTCGCTACTCAGGTATGGCCCACTTCGCTACCGTAATTCGGCCCACCCCTGATGTTCTGAGTTTGCGCCGCCGCTGGAATAGCAACGTTCCGGATGTACAGGCGGAGTGGCTTGTGAGGTGATCGTTGAGCTTGGGCGCGAACTCAGTCTTGTGAAGCGGAACTGGTGAAGACGCGCCGGAACGGAGGATTGTTCAAATCATAGTCGCATTGCGGCGAGACGATGAGTTGACCAACAACGCGGGGCATAATAATGGCAGGGTGACGCAGACCATCGACGGCGTTCTCGGGGAAACGGTGAACTACCAATACGACTACCTGCATCGGCTGACCGCCGCCACAGCCACCAACAACGCCTGGGGGGAGGCCTACTCCTACGACGGCTTCGGAAATCTGACGGCGAAGACGCCTACGGTGGGCAGCGCGCCGACGTTTTCCGGCAGCGCGGGGTCGAACGCCCAGAACGGTTCGTTGCCCGGCCAATGGGACGTGGAGAACCGGCCGATGACGCAGGGCTCGACGTTTTACGTGTACGACCCCTGGGGGCGGAGGATCTGGAAACAGTGGACCGGCCAGACGGGCGCGAACGAGTGCGAAGCGTATTTCTACGGGGCGACGGGACAGAAACTGGAGAGCTACAGTTGCGAGTATACGCCCAACACAATCGATTGGTTTACGACGCTGGAAGGGATCAACACGTATTTCGGTGGGAAGATGCTATCGGAGAAGGGCGTGGCAGTATTGACGGACCGGCTGGGGAGCGTACGGGCCAACTCGAACGGAGAGAGCTTCTCGTATTTCCCGTGGGGCGAGGAGCGCGGGACGGGGACGGCGGATGGCCGGACGAAGTTTGCGGGATATTATCGGGATCAGCCGGGGCAGGATTATGCGATGGCGCGGTATTATTCGGCGACGACGGGGAGTTTTTGGAGCCCGGATCCAGGCGGGATGAACAACGCGAATGCAGCGAATCCAACGACATGGAACCGCTACGATTATGTAATGGGTGATCCGATAAACCGGACCGATGTAAATGGGCTTTGTTCGGATCAGGACAACCCTCCCTGCTTCAGCACGAACAGCGCTCCGCCGCCACCGGGGCCCACGCCTGGCTCACCCGTTCAGGGGACAGGTAATGACTCTCCGCCTGTGGATTTGGGGGGCGGCGATCCAGGTGGTAGCGGGTCGAGCACTCCCAGCAACGCCGATCTCCTAAGTGCATCGATTGGCCGTGTCACAGCAGATCTCCTAAAGCCCGAGTGCGCGAAGGACTTCAAAAATGTTTCTAAAACTGTTAATGAGCTTTCAAATATTAGCTTTCATGACTATGGGGAGGCGACGGTTAGCACCAATAAGGCTGGGAAAAATCGTACAAAAGGCGGGCAGTGGGGTCAATACAACCCCTTCACACACAGCATTAACCTGAATTCTAATTCCTCAGTAAACTGGGCAGATCCAAGTCATAGCATGGATCTACTTAACGGAGTTCAGACCCCCTCTGACTTCATTGCTGGGGAGCTTAGCTTCTTGGGTTTGCCGGCAACCACACCAATGACGGCGAGCCAATTCATTGACTTAGTAGTCCTTCATGAACTCGCGCATTATGATGGCAGAGTTGGAAATCCCGATAAGGGCGCTAATGAGATAAAGCTTTGGAACGACTGCGTAAAACAATGACCATGACGAAAGCATTAGTCCTCATAATGTTCGTGACCGCTCCAGCTATCGCGTCAACTGATTACTGCTCGCTTATCGTGCAGGTGATAAGCCCAAATGGTAAGAGACCGACGGCTGAAGTCAGCGTCGTGGATGAAAGCGGTCGAACAACCAGCCAAATCGAAGAGGGTAAGGACGCAAGGTTCTGTGATCTCGGCCTTCGGCCTGTTACTGTCGAAGTCGGCGGTCGTGACACGTGCAACCAGGTAACTGTGAGCGGGGTACCTCTTGCCTGGAACGAGACATATCATCTTAAGGTTACCTATGATCCGATGCCGTGCCTGAAGGATTCTCCACACATTTTGCCGGCATATTGTACATATCTTTTTCGCGTCAAGAATGAGAATGGTACACCGATCGCTCGGGCCACGCTGCTGGTTTTGCCAAGCAACCTATCGCTTAAGACCGATAGCGCCGGTCGAGCAAGTTTCGACCCGAGCCTTGGGCCGTTCAGCGTAACCATTAATTTTCCAGGGTACAGTTCGCGCTCCTTCGAAGGAACATGCACACCGGCAAAGTCTCGGGAACCGCAGGAGGAAGTAATAAAACTCTTGACTAAGTGATGCGGCCGGCTGTTCAGTCATGTCGCGCGGGGCGTGGACTGCGTTTGCGAAACGCCGGTGGCCAGCGACTATACTCCACACCTGGGGGCGGTTGAGGGCGTGTTATTTCAGGCCCAGACGCCGGTCGGCCTCGACGTCAATTTCGCTTACGAATACAGCTATAACCAGGCAGGGCGCGTCACCGGAAACCGGATGTTGACGACTCCGTCGGGGGAGACGCTGTTCGATCTCCAGGCGCAGTATGGCTGGGACAACCAGGTGCGCATGACCTCGATGACCTACCCGAGCGGCACGGCGATGACGTATGCATTCGATCCCATGGGCCGGCCGAGCACCATGACGCAGAACCAATCGTTCACCGCCGCCGCGGCCACTTACGGCTCGGCCGGCCAACTCCTGACGCTGGGCGGCGAAACGTTCACCTACAACAGCATGCTGCAACTCACGCGCGTGACCGGTGGGATGCCGGGGTCCAGCATCGACATGCAATACATCTACAGTACGGGCCATAATAATGGCAGGGTGACGCAGACCATCGACGGCGTTCTCGGGGAAACGGTGAATTACCAATACGACTACCTGCATCGCCTGACCGCCGCCACAGCCACCAACAACGCCTGGGGGGAAGCGTACTCCTACGACGGCTTCGGAAATCTGACGGCGAAGACGCCTACGGTGGGCAGCGCGCCGACGTTTTCCGGCAGTGCGGGCTCGAATGCCCAGAACGGCGCCCTCGGCCGGACAATGGGACGTGGAGAACCGGCCGATGACGCAGGGCTCGACGTTTTACGTGTACGACCCGTGGGGCCGGAGGATCTGGAAGCAGTGGACCGGCTAGACGGGCGTGAACGAGTGCGAAGCATATTTCTACGGGGCGGCGGGGCAGAAGCTGGAGAGCTACAGTTGCGAGTACACGCCGAACACAATCGATTGGTTTACGACGCTGCAAGGGATCAACACGTATTTCGGTGGGAAGATGCTGTCGGAGAAGGGCGTGGCAGTGTTGACGGACCGGCTGGGGAGCGTACGGGCGAACTCAAACGGAGAGAGCTTCTCGTATTTCCCGTGGGGCGAGGAGCGTGGGACGGGGACGGCGGATGGACGGACGAAGTTCGCGGGATATTACCGGGATGCAGCCGGGGCAGGATTATGCGAATGCGCGGTATTACAGCGCAACGACCGGGAGTTTTTGGAGTCCGGATCCTGGCGGGATGAGGACGGCGGATTCGACGAGCCCAACAACGTGGAACCGCTATGCGTACGTCGCTAGCGATCCAGTGAACCTTATCGATCCGGGCGGCAGGTTTCAATGCAACCCGGAGGTCTGCGGTCAACAACAGCAAGAGGACCCATGTGGAGCCGATCCTACCTTGCTGGGCTGTGATCCGACCGCGTATGCGCCAGGTCGCACCAATTATTTTGGGTCAACGGATCCGGGGGGCGGCGGTGGCGGGACTATTCTCGATTCTTTCGCTGGTTTTTGGCCGGCCTTTAGCCTCGCTATGTCAGCGCTTGGAACCCCAGACTGCGCGAGTCAATTTGGACTTGCGGCGAACTCAATGAATCCCTCAACGCTACTGGCGGATGCCGTAACGGGTATCCTTACCGGAACTACGACGGAGCTAACCTTCGGAACTGAAAATATCGCTGGTACGGGTGCAAACACGAGCGGGCTCGGAATTACGGTCGCGACCAATGACACTTGGGCGTATTCAAATGCTAACGGCCAGCAGGTTGAATCAACGCGGGCAAGTATCAATATTAATATCGCTAGCTGGAACAGCGAAACGACCATTCAACGAGCACAAACTCTAATCCATGAGCTTGGACATGTCTTCGATATGCTGCTCGGTGCCGGAGGATCGGTGTTTGTGTACGATGCAAAACCGGATTGGACGCCTGACATGGACGCGGAGGCTACTAATGCAAAATTCGTTCAGAACTGTATTCATAACTAGCGGCGCCAAGATCCTTACGTGCCTGTTCGGGGTCTGGTCGATGACCGCGTTGTCGACTGAGGGTAATACCGCGACGGTTTTTCGCAAAGCGACGGTAGCAGAGATTTTGGCAAGTCCGGGCAAGTTCGACCAGAAGCTGGTTGAGCTCCGCGGTCGAATAGTAGTCGGTCAGGAAATCAGCATGTTTCAGGATGGATCAACATGCGCAAAGACTCGAATGTGTGCATTGTGGGTTGAACTCGACCGCTGCATGATCGCTGGGAGTGAGACGGAAAATAGCTGCGCCGTTTACATCGACAATCTTGTTCGCCTCAATGGAGGCCCACCCCTCTCCCAGCGAATTGAGCTTGACGATGTGGCGGTCCGCGGCGTAGTAATGACGTCGCGCAAGGACTTGCGCTACGACAGCTCTGTGCCGAAACAATATAGGGTCGGACAATTCGGGCATCTATCGGCCTACCCAGGCCAAGTGAACGTTCAGCAGATCCAACTGCCACCTTCCGCAAAGTAACGACCCGGGTCTGCGAAGCGAAGCGCCGTCACTGCCCATTGGGCCCGCCCGAGGATATCTTGATCTGCGCCTTTTAGTGTTTGACTTTGATCTTTGCGCCATCCGGCAGGATATCCACCTGATAATGGACGGCAATGTACCCTTCAAAGCTTACGGAAACGGTGACCACATGAGCCGGCTCCTTGCCCGTAGGAGCTACAACGGTGTTGTCAAGAGGGAGAATTTCGGGATTGATTCCCTGCAGTGGCTTGTGAGGTGATCGTTGAGCTTGGGTCTTGTGGATCGCAACTGGCGAAGGCGTGCCGGAACTGAGGATTGTTCCGATCAGTCGCATTGTGGCAAGACGATGAACTGACCAGCAACACGGGGCATAATAATGGCGGGGTGACGCAGACGATCGATGGCGTGCTAGGGGAAACGGTGACCTATCAGTACGACCACCTCCATCGGTTGACCGCCGCTACGGCCACCAACAGCGCTTGGGGCGAGGCCTACAGCTACGACGGTTTCGGCAATCTGACGGCGAAGACGCCAACGGTAGGCAGCGCGCCAACTTTCGCCGGCAGCACGGGTTCGAATGTTCAGAACGGTTATTTGCCGGGGCAGTGGGACGTGGAGAACCGGCCGATGACGCAGGGCTCAACGTTTTATGTGTACGACCCGTGGGGGCGGAGGATCTGGAAGCAGTGGACGGGCCAGACGGGCGCGAACGAATGCGAGGCCTATTTCTACGGGGCGACGGGGCAGAAGCTGGAGAGCTACAGTTGCGAGTACACGCCGAACACGACCGACCTGTTCACGACGCTCGAAGGGATCAACACTTACTTCGGGGGGAAGATGCTGTCGGAGAAGGGCGTGTTTGTGGCGACGGACCGATTGGGGAGCGTACGCGGGAATTCAAGCGGAGAGAGTTTCTCGTATTTTCCGTGGGGCGAGGAACGCGGAGCGGGGACGGCGGATGGGCGGACGAAGTTTGCGGGCTATTACCGGGATCAGCCGGGGCAGGATTATGCGATGGCGCGGTATTACTCGGCGACTACGGGGAGTTTTTGGTCGCCGGATCCGGGTGGGATGAAAAACGCGAATCCACTGAGCCCGTTGACCTGGAACCGCTATGGGTATGTAATGGGTGATCCGATAAATCGGACCGATGTGCGTGGGTTGTGCTCCGATCAAGACGATCCGCCTTGCTATAGTACAACGGCGACAGGCGAAGAGCCGCCTCCGCCGCCTCCGGTCGGCAATCCTTGGGATCCTAACGATCCGAATGCCGGACCTGGCGCGAACAATGCGAGTGATCCGTCATGCAGCAGCCTACTCAGTGCGGCAATGACGACGTTTCTCACCAATAGCAAATCGCCGTTGTTGACCCAGGATCCGAATTTCGTGTCGCAGATTGTGACCGAGGCGGCTGCGGTAGGGGTCGACCCGCGGCTATTCGTTGCGGAGACGGAGGAGTCGGGGCTCGGGACCTCGCATGTCGCTCAGACCATGAATAACCCATTCGGCATCAAGCGTCACAATAAAAATGTAAGCTTTTCTAGCGTTGGTGACGCGATAGTTTCGGAGGGCAGCACGTTGAACCAATTTGTAAATATATGGAACGAAACCGTTTCGCAGATGTATAGCGGTCTCCCTGGCGTGACGGATGCCAAAGGGTGGAACTGGGTTCGCCCCCCCGCATACTGTCAGGGGAGCGGTTGCCAGGCGTTTGGGAGCGCCGTTGCTGGAGCGCTGAAGGCGATGGGTGGGGACCCCAATAGTCTAAAATACCCGTTGGGCCAGGTTAGCGGGGTTGCATGCAAAGACTAGTGATTGTGCTAGTGACTGCGATAGTCGGTCTGTATGGTCAGCACGCACCTCCTGATCGCGATAGGATCGTGAATCAGCGGTACGCGTTTTCTGTGATGCGCCCGCGTGGATGGTTCGTTTTCGAGGGCGGAGATCTCCCGTCGTTCTATAACTTTCGAGCGGAGGAGTCGCTTCCTCAAGGCGAACTTCCTCGCGGGGGTGCAGAGATCAGGATGATGGCCAAGTCCATTGCAGCCGATCAGCCCCAAGATAGCCTCAATGTTTGGGTGACATCGTTGGTTACCCGTGAGCGCGGGATCAACCTCGGCGAGCGCACCAACTCTACCTCTGCAAAGGGCCTGCCGCCCGGCGTTGTTACAGTTGAATTTGACCAACCTCCACTCGGGCAGCCGGGTGACTTCCTCCACGGCGTTCTGGTGGCTTGGCATGGTCAGAGGGGTTTTTTATGTGCATTGCTGACATTTATTAAGGGCGATCCGAAGGCTGACGACCACCGGCGCAGCCTCGTCGATCTGATACGTAGTTTCCGGTCGCTTTGATAGCGGGCAAAACTTTTCATGAAAACGCCCCTATACTCACTTGTCTCGGGACCCACGGGGTTGAACACCGCCCTCGCAGGCGCGGAAGCTGCATATTGCGCATACAAGACCAAATGAGCGAGCAGCGACTCATTAGAAATCTTGTCGGAGCAACATTCCACGTTGCAAGCGCGCTCTGGTTAGGGCTCGCCTTGGCTGGATGGATACTAGTTTCTCGACCGGAGACCGGAAAGCACTCTCATTTGATTGGGTGGGGTGTCCTATTGGCTGCGATCGTGATAATGCTAGCTACAATGAGCCTGTGGATTAGGCTTCTTAGCGCGCTATTCGGAGGCTGCATCCTGATGGGAGTTATCGCAGTTTTTACAGGGCGAGTACCCAATGGAGCACCATTTTCTCGTCCCATTGCTGCTATCCTCACGGCTCTACTTCTTTGCTGTGGCATGATCTCGCGGAGTATGGCTAAGCGCCCTCTAACGATTTTAGACCGCGTAATGCTTGTAGCGTTCTTGGCTGTATTTGCAGGGGGGCTTGTCGAGGGAACCCCGACATCAAGTGTGGTTGGGCTTAGTGTCGGACTCTGTTGTCTTCTTGTCACGCGGATTCACAGCCGGCGCAACAACTCGCGCCAGGATATTACTGATACGTGATGGGGCAGGATTACGCGAATGCACGGAAGCCTTTCCGCTCTCCGTATTAGAACCGGCCTTTTTCCGGAAGTGCGAGCTCGAACGCCCCGAGACAGCACGTGATGAACGAAGCGAAGCTGAGAGAGTGGCTCGGCTCGCTTCTGGGTGGTGTCCAGGGTATGTCTCCTCCCTCCGTTCGGTCCAAGCGGCCTCATCTCAGCCACTCCCGTCGGTTATCGTCGACGGGGTACACTATCGTCTTTCGCTATTAGGTCTACAGACAAAGATCTCCGTCGAGGTCACCAGCCTCGGAACTCTCGATCAAGGCATGGAAGCTGACCCGGTCGCCCGTACGATGCGCCGGATACGTCAGGAGGCTATACGTGAGTTCGATACTCCGGCATGGCCCACTTCGATATTTACATTTGGCCCACCTGAGAATTGATATTTCGCCTCAGTTCGCCGACTTTCGGTAAGTCCTCTCGGTATTCCCCAACGCTGGGAATGCGTCGCCACACTGCAATTTTGCCACTGGACCTGGCGGCCATTCACCTGAGTTCCAGGGAAAAGCGATTTTTTTGTAACGGCTTTCCGTTCAATAGTTCAACTGTGGAAATCGCTCGGAGGCTGCGGCCAAATGCGCGGTGAAGGCTGGCGCACCTGCTATGAAGGGAATGGGCGGTGATGGGGGTTGGAGTTCTTCAAGGAATGGAAGAGGGTTCAGAGAAACCCGACGACGGAGGTTCTTCGAGTCAGCGAGTTTGCGCGGCGCAGATTGGGATTCGAGGCGGATGACCGGCAGGCGGCGGCGCTGAATTCGCAGGCGAAGCGCGGGATTCTGAATTGTACGCGGCAGTGGGGGAAATCGACCGTGCTGGCGGTGAAGGCGGTGCATCGGGCGTGGACGGTGGCGGGGAGCCTGGTGCTGGTGGCGAGTCCGTCGGAGCGGCAGAGCGCGGAGTTCTTGCGGAAGGCCGCGGGGTTCTTGATGAGGCTGGGCGTGCCTCGCCGGGGCGACGGCGATAATGCGAGCTCGTTGGCGCTGCCGAACGGGAGCCGGATCGTGGGGCTGCCGGGGACCGAGGGAACGGTGCGCGGGTTCTCGGCGGTCTCGATGCTGCTGATCGATGAAGCGGCGCGCGTGCAGGATGCGACTTATAAGTCGCTGCGTCCGATGCTGGCGGTGGGTAAGGGCGACTTATGGCTGATGAGTACGCCGAGGGGACAGCGCGGGTTTTTTTATGAGTCTTGGATTAATGGCGGGGAGACTTGGGAGCGGCATTCGGTTCCGGCGACGGAGTGTCCGCGGATTGAGGCGGGGTTTTTGGAGGAGGAGCGGGGCGAGTTGGGGAGTACGTGGTTTGCGCAGGAGTATTTGTGTGAGTTCGTGGATGGCGGCGGTGGGTGGTTCGGGCGGAGGTTGGTGGAAGGCGCGTTAAGCGGGGATGAGCCGCTGTGGTTGTGAGGGGGGAAGAACTTTGACGCAGAGGCGCGGAGGCGCAGAGATATGGAGAGCAACGCGAGGATGCGGGGATGAGGGGCGTGAGCGGAGATGAGCGGTTGTAGTTTGGGAGTGGTGAGGGTGAAAGGCTTTGACGCAGAGACGCGGAGGCGCAGAGATACGGAGAGCAACGCGAGGATGCGGGGATGAGGGGCGGGCGGAGGCTTGGAGGTTGTCAGGGGGTACGTGAATCATCGACGGCGCGGGGGCGAGCTAAAGCTCGCTGCAGGCTGAAGGCCTGCCCTACAGCGAAAGAGGATTATGTTTTTTGTGGGGGTGGATTTGGGGCAACGGCGAGACCATACGGCGGTGGCGGTGGTGGAGCGAATAGCGGGAGAGTCGCGGACGTTCGATCCGGTGGCGTGGAGGACTCGCGCGGAGGCTTTGCCGGATGAGTGGGTGGTGCGGTACCTGGAGAGGATGCCGTTGGGGACGCCTTATACGGAGGTGACGGCGCGGATTGTGGCGCTGGCGCGGCATGAGCAATTGCGGGGCAAATGCCAACTGGTGGTGGACGCGACGGGCGTCGGGCGCGCCGGTGGTGGACATGCTGCGGGCGGCGCGGCCGGGATGCGCGATCGCGCCGGTGTGGATTACGGGCGGGCAGAAGGAACGATTCGATGGCGCGCTGTGGCATGTGCCGAAGCTGGATCTGCTGGCGCGGCTGCAGGCGCTGCTGGAAACGAAACGGCTGCGGATCGCGCGGAGTCTGCGGGACGCGGGGACGCTGGTGCGGGAGCTGGTGAGCATGCGATCGGAACGCCAGCGGAGCGGACATTTGAAAATCGGGGCGGAAGGCGCGGGTGAGCACGATGACCTGGCGCTGGCTGTGGCCCTCGCCGTATGGCCGGGACGGAAGGCGCGCGGGGGGGAACAGGGCGCGCGGCTACTCTAACGTGAGGTTCATATAAAATGGAAAATGCGAACTGAGATTTGGGTGTGCGGTTGAGGAATTGGTCACCATAGGGACGAGGATCGCACCTATTCCGCAACCAATGTGCCATCCCCGGAACCCAAGGCACGCTCTCAGGTAATAGGCCTTGGGCGGACGCGCTGTCGGCGTTTCCCGGAATAACGCGGTCAACCGGTTTGGCCGTTAACCGGAGCGTTATGAGTCGAATCCTATCCGAGGAGCCAATCATTTCCACCTCGCATTTGTGCTGTTCTCGGTTGGCTCAGCATTCGCGTAATTTGCGCCAAAATGGCAAGATTTGCGCGTTCTGGGTTTGGCTGGAGAGAAAGTCAAAACCTGCAGGAGGCGTCAAACTTGGTCGAGTACGGGGCAGTTTCTCATATTCTCCGAACTGGCCGGCTCTTTTGGTTAACGGGCGAGTTTGGCGCTTCTTTGCTTCATCGCCGGCGTGTTTGCGGCGAGAGCCGCCAAGACAATGGGGAAATCCTGATCTCCATTCCTCCTGCTGGTACTTGCCGTTAGTTGGCTGCTCTTGTCCAAGGCGCGTAAGGCGCTCAATCTGACGGGATGAAGGCCTTCATTGTAGTATTCCTCGTTTGCTGCGCCGGCTGCGCTTGACGGCCGGCCGCGTGCAGGCCGCCCACGCCTGTGATCAGTACGGCATCCGGCCTAGCGATGCCGATGGCGAAGCTCATGATCTTTGGCGGGGAAGATCACAAGGTGTATCTGCGCTGTTTAAACTGCTCCAGCATCGCGCCTGATTCGGTGCATAACAGCATCGGGCCGCACGGCAGCAACATCGCACATTCTGAACAGTATTAGCCCGTTCGGTTCTTCGATCAGCCCCTACAGCCCCTGCAACACCATCGGGATGTCGCCACCCTTGGTAGCGGATTCAGCAGGCCGCTTCTACGGGTACCTCACGCTCAACACGATCAAGACTCAACGCTACGAAAACGCTGCCGTGAATGGATGGCTGTGCGGCATTTGCGAGAAGTAGGCTGGACCTTCCGCGATGAAACGAGGATCATGGCGATGAGCGCATTCATCGTGGGTTTCTAGGTCGGCCGGAGCGCTCCCGTTCGTGAGCCATCGAATCCGCGCATTCTCCGCGTTGGCGAAGATTTTGCCGCCGAATTTCGGACGACAAGGTTGTCTTCGCGGTGAGATCGGCGGCGGAAGCCGCCGGACCCCAGCTTTGCATGAATTTCAAAGACAACATGAACGTGCGCGCCTTCGACTCAGGCGGATCGCACGCTGGAATGTACGTTACACCACGCTAAGTGGAATAATTCCTGCCTCGACAGGATTGGAACGCCGTATCCAGAGTTCCAAACTGGAACCCTGATAGGGAAGTTACTCAGCCACTGCCTTCGGGCGAGTTGCGGGAGGTCAATATGGGGATTGGCGCTAGACGAACCGCCATCGTAGGTTTGTCTGTCATGTTTGTAGCCTTGCTTCCGGCGTGGGCCGATGCGGGCGCCGGCATGGCCGCGTTCAAGAGAGGCGATTACGCGATCGCTTATCGAGAGTGGAGAGCGGCTGCCGAAAAAGGTGAACCTGAAGCGGAGTACGACCTGGGCGTGCTTTATGCGAAAGGCTTGGGAGTGGGCCGCGACCTGGATGCCGCAAAACAGTGGTATGAGGCGGCAGCTTTAAAGGGGAATGCTCAAGCCGAGTTCAGCCTCGGTCAGATGTACGCCCAGGGATGGGGCATTCCACCGGATGACGCCGCGGCCGTGCATTGGATGGAATTGGCTCGCAGTAGGAACTCCTCCAATGCCGACGATCAGGACTTGGCATGGTTTCCCCTGGACGACTACGGCATGCGGCCGGATTATTCGAAGGCGGTATATTGGTATCGCCTTTCCGCCGATCAGGGACACGCCGAAGCTCAATACGAGTTGGCCAGTCTATACTCTCAAGGCAAGGGCGTGCCCCGTGACCAGACCGAGGCGTTCCAACTACTGAAAGCGGCCGCTAACCAGGGCTTCACCAAGGCTGAGACGTCCTTAGGGCGGCGCTATGAGTTGGGGCGCGGAGTCGAAAAAAATGAGTCGCAGGCTTTCTTTTGGTACACGGTAGCGGCACGGCGCGGCGATAAGATGGCGCAGAAATTGCGGATCGAGCTAGCCGGCCATATGCCCGCCGACCAATTGAACAAGGCGGAAGTTGCTGCCGTATCGTGGCATCCTATCACTCCCGCTTCCGTAAGGCAATGAATGAGAGGATCTCCCGAGGACGGCGAGAGTCCGGTGGATGTGTTGCGAAAGAGAATGCGGGCCATCGCCGAAGCGAAAGGACTGCCCTACGAAGATCCGCCCAGAGACAACTTACAGATCCTCGCGGCGGACCACTGACCCTTGTGGAGGTCCTTCGCGGACGATAACAGCGCCAACCGGGAACGGCGCTTGCCATCGTGCAAAACATTGCCAGACGAATTCGGAAGCTGGAGACAGCGTTTAAGCCGCCGGCGGAAACGGAGCAGTCTCGGGCTCTGAGAGCCCGGCTCGATACGGCGTACCTTGCCGGCGGTAGAGATCGCTACCGATATTTACTCTTAACGCACCTTGTTTCGTTGTTCCGTAGCGCGCCATCTCGACGGAGCAAGGAGCCGCGAGCCGTCGGCCTTCAGGCAGTAGTTTCGTCGCGGGCCTACTGGTCGCCGTCTCGATGGCCGCGAGCGCGATTCCGGCTTGGCGCGCTGCGCGGGTGGACCCGGTACGGGCGCTGAGGGAAGAGTGAGAGCTGATCGGTAATCAGCTTTTGGGCCGGCGCTCCGCGTCGGCGATTGAGGAAATGTGCTCCCGCGAAGCAGTCAAAACATCCGCCTTTAGAGTGCGAGCGCGGGCGCGAAAGGTCTCGAACGATGCAACTACGCCATATGTGGCGATTACGATCATGAATGGGTCGGTCGGGAAACGGTAACGTTCGACGACGAAAAGGAAATAGTAGGGAATGGGATAAACTAGCAGGATTGTCACGAGGAGTCCGCTCGGGTAATCGGAGCGCCGGCTTCGAAGCGCGCCGATCAGTAGAAACGGAAGCGGTACGATGATAATTGCGCGCTTGAACAGATCCAGACGCTCCGGCAGGCCTTGCAAATGCCCAATCCACCGGGCATCTTGGCCGAACCACCAGGCGAGAACGCGTCGGCCAGTCATGGTTGCGAAGCGGGCGGGGTTGTCGCGTATGAACCCGATGGCTACCTGCCCGGACCAGCGATTATACTCTATCTCGCCCATCTGCCTGTAGCGCGCGAATTCTTCACGCGAGTCGACCGGGTGGAGGGACGCATCGTAACCGCCAGTGGCGTCTTTCCAAGCGCCTTCGCTGTTCCCCAAACGAAGGGCGATGCCAGCAACTGTCCGCGGCGCCAATTGGCCCATTGTGATCGCATTGCGAGCTATCCACGGCAGCAGCACGATCGAGCAGCCGACAATTACTATCGCCAACTCGCGGAGTCGCAATCTCTTTACCCTCCATAACCAAACGACGATTGGCGGATAGGTCATCCCAGGCGCGGCGTCGACAAGGAGCAAAGCGCCCATAAGCGCTCCGAGCAATGCGATTTCGTGGGGCTTAGGTTCGGCGGGCAGGGCATACACGCAAACGACGATTAATGTAAACCCGCAAGTCAGCAGGGATGTGTTCCAGATTGTGCTGACTGAGTGCCAAACTGCGGGAGGGTAGAGTGCGAACAGCAGCGCCGCAAGCGAGCCGATGCGAGCACTGTAGATTCGGCAGCCGAGATGCGAAATCAGAACGCAAGTGAGCGCGGAAAACAGGACTTGCAGCAGGTAAACCGAGCAAGCGGCAGCCGTTGTGTAGATGCCGAAAATCCGGAACAGGACCGAGATCAGAAACGGATAAATGGGCGGCATCGCTCCAGTCGGTCCGGTGGGTTCCGGAAGCGGTGAGCTGTATCCAAGGCCGAGAGCAAGCGATCGGGCGATTCGACCAGTTTCATAGCCGAACGCCCAGTGATCGCGATCTGGCGGAATGTCATAGCTATGAAAATAGACCATCACGCCAAGCCGCACGGTCACGGCCAGCAGGACGATCCAGAGCATCCGTGACCGTCCGCCGGGAGCATCGCGTCGTGGCGCATCGATCAGGCGCACTAAGGCTGCACTCATGGTTTGCGTATTATACTCGCTTGCACACGGCTATAGCTGGCTTTCAATGCGACGTAAACTCGTTCTCGTATATTACTCGGTCAACGCGCCTATTGGTGTGCGATTTCTTGCGCGAGCAACTGGGGTTGCGCCTGGAACCAGCAAAGGTACCCGTTTCAATTCCTGTGGTTGACTCGGCGCAAAGGCCGACCCCGAATTGAGAAGGAAGCTTTCTCCGAAAACGGCCGGGGCACGTCCCGATGAACAATGATCCCAGAGTATGGCCCTTTTGGGGAGGTCCTGGACGGAAAACGGGATCATCGGAAAATGACTGTACTCTCGGGCTGGGCCTACATCCAGTAGCTCCGCCACTCTCGAGAAGCTGACGCGGCGCTCGAACGTACTTGAGGTCATCCACAGTGATAGGCTATCCGAGTTGTGCATGTTGGAAATGCCGAACTCGATTTCCCGCGACATGTAGGGCAGCGTTTACCGCCGACGAGCCGCCGCAGTGTGCTCCGGGCGGATTACGCACTCTCATACAAAGCCTGCCCGGCGACGCGACGATATCACGCCATAACGCCGCGCGTTTCGGAATGCCGCTCTTCTCGGAATGCAAGTTAGATATACTTCCGTCTTCCATGTATCGACGCTCATTTCTCAAAGGCGCGTCCCTCACCGGCTTGACCGCTATCGGCGACGTTGCACAAACCCCTGCGCGCGATCTGCGGATCGCCTACGGCGGCATCGGAATCGAATGCAGCACTTACAGCCGCCTGCGGACCCGCGTGAGTGAGTTCACCATCCTTCGCGACGTTGAACTGACCTCCAGCGACCGATTCCAGTTTCTGAAACGCTATCCGGTCACCTTCATGCCGACGCTGGTCGCCAGTGCGGTCCCCGGTGGCCCGGTCGAACGGAAAACCTACGAAGCGATCAAAGCCGAGTTTTTGAAGCGCATTGAAGCGCTCTTACCTCTCCACGGCCTCTACCTTCCCATGCACGGCGCCATGTTTGTCGAGGGCATGCAGGACGCGGAGGCTGATTGGTATCATGCTGCCCGCAAGGCGGTTGGGCCGGACTGTCTTCTTTCGGCGAGCTACGATCTCCATGGCAACATCAGCCAGCCGATTATCGACACGCTCGACATGCTGTCGGCGTTTCGCACCGCGCCCCACATCGACCGCGAGGAGACCATGCTCCGCGCTACCGACATTCTGCTTCACTGCTTGCGCGAGAATATCCGTCCGGCCCTCATGTGGGCGCCGATCCCTGTCCTCATGCCAGGCGAACGCAGCAGCACCGAATGGGAGCCAGGAAAGCGGCTGTGGGCGCAATTGCCGGCGCTCAATCGCGAGCCCGGCATCCTCGACGTCAGCATGCTTGTCGGTTACGTCTGGGCTGACGAACCCCGATCCTCGGCGGCGGTGGTCATCACAGGCACGGCCCCCGACAATCAGCGCAGGGTCGCCACCAACCTCGCACAGCAATATTGGGACGCACGCGCCGAATTTAAATTCGGGACTGAAGCCTGCACGGTGGACGACTGCGTCCAGCGTGCGATCGACGCTAAGACGCAGCCCGCGATTCTGGCGGACTCGGGCGATAACCCAACCGGTGGCGGAAATGGCGATCAAGCCACGGTCTTGGAGTCTCTACTGCGCCACAAAGCGCAGAACGTCGTGTTCGCCGGCATCACCGATCGTCGCGCAACGGAGGCTTGCTACAAAGGAGGTGTGGGCGCGCGCATCCTCCTTTCCATTGGAGCGACGCTTGACCCCAAGGCCAGCCAGCCTGTCAAGACGGAAGCCGTGGTCAGGTTTCTGCTGGCGGAAACAGATCCAGCCCGCCGCGAAGCTGTGGTGCAGATCCAGGGCATCACGCTGGTGCTGGCTGCCTACCGCCGCCCCTATCACGACATCCAAGACTTCACGCGTCTCGGATTGGACCCGAAGTCCTTCAAGATTATCGTCGTGAAGTCCGGCTATCTTTCGCCGGAACTGGCGCCCATCGCCAACCCGAGCCTCATGGCGCTTTCGGACGGCGCGATTAACCAGGACATCGTCCACCTACCCGCGAACCGATACCGCAGGCCGAGTTACCCGTTCGTCGCGGACCTCAGTTTCACGCCAAAGGTTTACGGGTCGGCGCGGAATCGACCCTAACGCTCTCCAAGCGCATCGAGCCAGCGCAGGCTTGTCTTTGGGCCCGGCGAACGCGCCAGTCCTGACTTCCGATGCATTACACTCATGCAATGAACTGGAAGAACGGCATCGCATTTTTTTCCCTTGCCGCCGGCCTGTGCGCCCAATCGGCCGGAGACGCGTGGTGGGCGCACGTGCAGACGCTCGCAGCGCCTGAGATGGAGGGGCGGCTCACCGGGTCGCAAGGGTATTTACGCGCGGCCAGGTACGTAGTCGCGCAGTTCGATTCAGCAGGACTCCAGCCGGCCGGAGCGAACGGCTACTACCAGCCCGTCAAATTCGAGATCACCCGTGTCTTGGCGGCGCAATCCTCGATGGCGTTGGTGAGCGGAGGAGGTAAGGAATCGCTGATTCTGGGACGCGACGCAACCCTCGGCTCGCGCGGCAGCCAGCCGAAGGCGGTGACTGCGCCGCTCGTCTTCGTAGGGTACGGTCTCCATTTGCCTGAAGCAAAGTACGACGACTTCGACTCGCCCGAGCTGCCGAACGCTTCGCTGAAAGGTAAGATCGTTGTGTTGATCAACGGCGGGCCTGCCGATCTGCCGGGTCCGCTGAAGTCCTTCGCCCGCACCTCGCCACTACAGAAGGCGCTTGTCGATGCGGGAGTGGTCGGGTCGATCACTATCCCCACTCCGAAGTCCATGGACTTCCCGTGGGACCGAGTCGCAGCGAACGCCTCGCAGCCGGGCATGCGGCTGGCGCCGGACTCGAAAGACGCGGCGGTGGCCACGCGCCATCCGGCACTCGCCGACCAGCGCCACACCATGTTCGCTGCGAACTTCAACCCCGCCGAGGCCGAGAAGTTGTTCGCCGGCAGCGGCCACACCTTCGCCGAGTTGCTGGCACTCGCTGATGCGCAGAAGCCATTGCCGCATTTCGACCTGAAGAAGACCCTGTCCGCCACTGTGGCCACCGAACAGAGCCAGGTGGAGTCGCCCAATGTCGTTGCGAGACTGGAAGGCTCGGATCCGCGCCTGAAGAACGAATACGTCCTGGTGTCGGCACATCTCGATCACCTCGGCCTAGACGCGTCGGGCGCACTGTTCGCTGGGGCCATGGATGACGCGTCCGGCGTCGCCTCGGTCTTGGAGATCGCCAAGGGCTTCGCACGGAGTCCGCAGCGTCCGAAGCGGTCGGTGCTCTTCGTGATTTTCACCGGCGAAGAGAAAGGGCTGCTTGGGTCGCGCTACTTCGCAGGCCGGCCCACGGTACCGGAGGCCGACATCGTCGCCGACCTGAATCTCGATATGTTCATGCCGATCTTCGCTTTGAAAAAACTGCACGTGCAGGGACTTGACGAATCCACGCTCGGCGAGGAAGCACGAGCGGCAGGCGCAGAACATCATATCGAAATCGCCGCGGACCCGGAGCCTGACCGGAATTCCTTCACCCGGACCGACCAATACAGCTTCGTGCAAGCCGGGGTCCCCGCGCTCGCAATGAAGTTTGGCTGGACGGCTAATTCGCCGGAGTACAAGGCGTGGCGCCAATGGCTGGCGCAACGCTATCACTCTAAGGAAGATAATCTGTCGCAACCGGTGGACAAAGAAGCGGCCGCGCAATTCGATTCCTTTTTGGCCGACCTCGCGCGCCGCGTGGCGAACAAATCGCAGAGACCGCATTATCTCGAGTCGAGCTTCTTCCGCCGCTTCGAGAGGTGACCCCCTGCAGAACGTGCTTACTACCCCCCCCTAGATCAATTGACAAAGCAAAAGGGAATAGCCTTCCGATATTTGGTCTTAACGGGCCAGAATTGGCTGTTTTTATCGTGGCAGGTGGTTCCGAAAGGGGAAAGTCAGTTGCATCAGTACGTCGGAAGAAAAATGCCCCATAATAGAAGCCCAGGTACCGGCTCATGGCCTACTTTCCGGACACCCCATACGATTTCTTTCTCGGCTATGCCCAAGCCGACGATCGGGCTTGGGTTGCGGTCTTCGAGAAAAGCCTGCGCGAAATGATGGGCCGCGAGGCCGGACAGGCAATAAGTACCCCAGGCTCGCTCCGAAACATCGCGCGTGCAGCCGGCCGCCACATCGGCAACGATCCCGGCGACGTGGTGTTTGCGAATCGCCGCTTCGGAGCGATTTACGCGATCGACGCGTCACGGACCCGTTGGATGGGCACCAAGTCGCCGTACGGGGCGAGCGAGTTGCCATTACATATGGAAGCGAACAGTACGGTGATCTTACGTTATGAATAAACTCGCATGGGTGCTGCTTTGCAGCGCCGCAATACTGCCCGCGCAGGAAAAGGCGGTGCTTGTCTCTTATGAAACAGCGCGGGACATCGAACCTTCGGCCGATCCCGAGTCGCCGTTCTGGAAGAACATCGACGGGGTCTTCATCGAGAAGAGCGTCCTGGGGCCGGAGATGCCGGCTTTCCGCGCAGAAGTGCGTTCACGCTGGACCAAAGATTACGTCTATTTTCTGTTCTCCGGCCCGTACGAGAAGCTGACGCTCAAGCCCGACCCGGACCTGGAGAAGGAAACGTACCGCCTGTGGGAGCGCGACTGTTTCGAAGTCTACCTGGGCGCGGATTTCGAGCACACCAACCGGTATCGCGAGCTTCAGATGTCGCCCGCGGGCGAGTTTCTGGACCTCGATATCGATTCCACGCGCCAGCGCCCTGGCTACAATGGCGAGAACCTATGGAACTCCGGCATGGTGGTGAAGGCTCGCGTGGACCAGGCGCGCAAGTTCTGGTACGGCGAGATGAAGATCCCGATCACGGCGGTCGATAAGCGGCCGGCGCAGATCGGCAACGAAATGAGGGTGAACTTCTTCCGCCAGGATGGCGCACCGCCAAATCGCACGTTCATGGCATGGCAGCCGCCGATGGTGTGGAGTCCACACCACCCTGATAAGTTCGGGACACTCAAACTCGGCGGTCCACCGTCCACTCGATAATGCCGCCCTCGTACCACGTCACATCGTGGCCCATATAGTTTCATCCACCGATTGTGATTTTCGTTGCGCGGCTGCTGTACGCGTGTGGCGGCCCCTTCTCAGTTTGTGACGGTTACCGCTACCAGGGCGGTCGCGTCATTTACGCTCGGTGCGGCAGTGTTCAGGCGAATCCCATTGTTGCGCGGCATACTCTGAGACGAATTCACAGGCGTGTTTCTGGATGTCTCCCAGGCCCGAGAGCCAAATCATGACGAGGCACACGTCGACAGCATTTCTTGCAGCACAATTGATGAAGCAAAGCAGACGGCGGCTAGCTATCGATAATGCTTAGGACCGTATCGGAAGGACCGCGGCCACCCGAAGAGACCGGTTGGAGCAAAACGGCGACGTGGCCGCGGTGCTTTCGATACGGCGCGATGAAGGAAGCCTCTCGGGGTTTGGCACGAAACTGCTATGCGTTTTGAATCGGTGAGGGTTGAGTCCACGCCTTTTGGGATGGGTCTTTGAGGTCCTGCCGTTATAGTGGAGGCGGATTCCCACGAGCAGTTCGTGATCATGGGAAAGTAAATGTCGGGGCGGAGAATGGTTAGAAGGCGCGCGAACCTGAGAATTGCGGTAACTGATGCGCACGAGTAGTGGCCCCTTGCGGAAGCATTGCATGATCGGCTCGGTAAACAGATGGGCTTGGTACTGTCGGACATGCTCCAGCCCTAACCGGTGGGGAGGAGTCTTGAAGTATTGAGCGAACTCCTCAACCGAACGGCGGTAAATACGAGTAGTAATTGCAGACAAATTCCGACGCTGGAGTTCCTCCAGCATCGCTTTTCGTAGATGGGTCACGGGGACTCTCCTCGTGACCTACGATAGTCCGCCGAGCCATCTACTGAATCGCCACGAAGCCGGCGCCCGTTCTCAGCAACGCGTTAGCATCTGCCGCGCCCACGCGGCTTCGTTCAATGCCCATTAACGCGGTCCGAAATGGCGCGGATTGAAGGGCGCCGCTACTATGGCGTCTGTCCCCGATCTTCCGCCTAACTAGCCATGCGAACTTGAGCGCCGGTTTTCGAGAGTGCCTGATGGGTTGGCCAAGCATTCGTGTAACTTGCGCCGAAATAGCCGGAATTTGCGCCTTCTCCGCTGTGCCAGAGAGCGATGCCATTGGTTTTTTCAGTTGCGCTTGCTTCGGGACGCAGGAAAGAAACCAGCGGCCTTGTTATGATCTGCCCGCGGCGGCCGAACAGCCGCGACCGCCACGGTCAGATCGATGGACGTCCTCAGAAGCGGAAGCGAACCCCGAGTTGAAGGCTACGCATCGCCGCGGCGCCGGTTGCAGCGCCGAAGCCTGCGTTCTTCGGCAACTGCCGGCCCGACGATATCGTGCCGTCGGCATTGTACTCGCTGTTCTGCAGCGCCATGCCCGTCGGGTTGTTGAAGGTGGCCGTCGTACTGATGGCGTTGATTTGCACCGCGTTCAGCGTATTGAAGATATCCGCGCGGAACTCGAAGCTGCGTGATTCCTGGAACTTCCAGAAGCGGAACCGCCGCACGACGGACGTGTCCACATTGTTGGTTGGACAGTAGCGCAGGGCGTTGCGGCCCGACTCCAGGCCAACGCTGCCGTAAGTCGGCCCTGTTATGGCCGAAGCCTTGAATTCTGATAACGAATTGCCGGAACATCCGCTACCGGCATTGGGGCCATAAACTACCGTGCCGCCATAATCCGGAGAACCGGTGATGTTCACGCTCGATCCGGCCGAATTGTAGCTATAGCCGGGGGTGAAGGTCGCTCCCGAAGCTAGCGTCCAAATGCCCGAAAGCTGCCAGTCCTTCGTAAGCTGATGAATCACGGCTCCTGCGCCTGTAAAGCCCGTGGGTTCCCACGTCGAATTGAACTTGAAGTAGCTTGGGAGGCGTCCAAGGTTCGAATTCAGGGCTTCATACTGCGCCTGGTCGGATCGTAGCGAAATGGACCCATCTGAATTATGCACGTACCGCTGGGCCAGCCCGATGTTGCCCTTCAGCGAGATCTCGTATGTATAGTTCGCCCCGAAGGAAAAGCCATGAGCCCATCGACGGCTCAAGCTCATCTGGATCGAGTGAAACGTGTCATGGTAGCCAAACGTATTTTGCCCGATCGTGCCGAGACCTACGTACGGACGGAGCAGGTTGGTCGTGTAAGCCGATGCCCCCGGATACGCCGGCGCGCCGAGCGTCGCATCCTGATATTTCGGGAGATACGCGCTGCCGATGTCAACGGCGTTCTGGTTCTGTAAGTCTCCTCCCTGTAAAGTACCGAGGCGATTGTACCCGTGGTTGCCGACATACGACACGTCCCCGACCATCTGGAAAGGTAGAGATTTCTGGACGCCGATATTCCACTGAACTGACGACGGGACTGGGGCATTGTATTGGAATGTGACCAGTGCCGGTACCGGCAAGGGGCTTAGCCCCCCGCTCCCGAGAGTCGCCAGGTTACCGTTGAACAGGTCCGTATCCGTCGCGGCCGGTGGATTGCCGGGAGTCGAGAATACCGTATTCCCGTCGGGCCTGTCGTAGAACAGGCCGAGGCCGCCGCGGATTACCCACGTCGATCTCCCCGTCACGTCATAAGCCAAGCCGAACCGCGGTCCGACGACCAACTGGGGCCATGTGTAATTCGTCTTCGCGATTCCTTGACCGGCTGCTACGATCCCGTTCAGAGCACTTCCCGTGCCCGGAATGGGAGTCCCGATCAGCGCCTGGGTATTCGCCGCGCCCGCCGCGGTTACGATCTGCCCGGTGAGGGGGTTCAATGCATTGCGGACGTTGCCCGAACACGCCGCCGCGCCGTTGCTGCAGCCGGCCACATAGAGAACGGGAGCCTGCGACGCCTGCCACCGATTGGGAAAGAAATTCGACGCCGTCTGGTTCTGGTCATATTGCGGCCCCTCATGCACAAAGCGCAGTCCGTAGTCCAAGGTCAGGCGATTGGTCACTTTCCAGTTGTCCTGGATGAAGCCTTCGATCTGGTTGTATATCATGTCGCCTTCGATAAACTTCGAGGCCTGCAGGTACTCCGTGAAGATTCCGAGCGCCGCGTTTGAATAACCGTACCCGCTGTCGAGGGCATTGGTCGCGCTGTTGCCGAAGTTCACGTAACCCTGGAAGCTCAGGTTCGCGATGCCGCCCGCGCCCGTGTTTTGCGCCTTGTAACTGTGGTTGAAGTAGGCCCCGGCTTTAAACGTATGCCGCCCCACGATCTTGGTCACGCTGCCTGCGACATCTTGCGTGTGGTTGATGTTCAGCCAGCCGGGGAACTGCAGGTTCGGAGGCGCCGCTCCAATCAAACTGCCCCAGCCGAAGAGCGGCGGCAGATTGATGGACTTGCCATCCCAGAACGGCGGCTTTTCGGCCTGCAGGACTTGGTAATCGTAATAACTCGAACTCACCTGCCCTGCGTTTGGATACAGTTCGGGGAAAGAGCCGAGGGTATTCAGCCGGTTCGCCGCCGGATCCGTATCAAGACCACCGTTATTGCCGCCCGCCAACTGGTTCTTGATGCTTCCGTAGGTCACTTCGACGACCGTCGTCGGCGTAATCGTCCAGTCGAACGTAGCCCCGTAGTTGGTGATAGTAGGATACGGGACGTAGCTATCGTTAAATCCTGGAATGCCGTTGGTACCCGTACCGCCAATCTGGCTCACTGGGCGTTGAATCTGGCTGGAGTATTTGCCCGAGATCCGTATACTGGGCGTGAACTGATAGTCGAGGCGAACAGCGGGCTGCTGCGTGAGTTGATTATAGCTAGCTGGTTGCAACTGATAGTTGTAATTCGTCCCCGGCGCCTGTGTGACATTCGGAAGCGGGTATTGGTTGAGCACCGCAATGCCCGGAGCATACAGGCGGTTTTGCGGGATCATATTCCCGGGGAAGGGGTTCCCCGTCGTGTTGTCAAGGATCGACGAGATCAGGTTGCCGTTTTGGTCACGGCTCTGCGAGAAATCGCCCGCCCGCTCAGAGGCCGTTGGCAAACGCAGCCGAATCACGTTGCTGCTGTTAGAGATGATCGACTGGGGACGGAATTCGTGCGCGTAGAAGAAGAAGAACTTGTTGCGCCCGTTGTATACTTTCGGGATCACCACGGGGCCTCCAATGGTGTATCCGTAAGTGTTCAGGTGGGAAAACACGGGTGTGTCGCCGTTCTTTTGCGTATTCCACGCCCGCGAATTCCATGCCGTATTGGTGAAAATTCCGTAGCCTGCCCCGTGGAGTTGATTCGAGCCGCTTTTGGTCACCGCCGTAATCTGCAGACCACTAGATCTGCCGTATTCCGCCTGGTAACCTTGCGTTAGGACCTTGACCTCGCCGATCGACTCGATGTTCATAGTCAACATCTGGCCGTTGTTGCCTGTATCCATCGCCGAGATGCCGTCCATCATGATGTTGTCTTGGCTGCCGTTCGGGTCGCCTAGCCGCGCACTGCTGCCACCGCCGGTTAACGCACCGTTCACGCCGGGAGTAAAGGCCACGGCAGCGGCAAAGTTTCCGTGCGTGATCGGCAGGGCTTCGATCGCGTGGGTTTCGACAGCATATGATCGCTCGCCGCTTTGTGTCTGCACCAGCGCCGCTTCGGCGCTCACGGTGATCGTTTCGGTGGTGCCTCCCACTTCGAGCGCGAGCGCCGGCACGCCGACACGATCACCGCCGGCAACGACTATCCCCGGGCGCCGGATGGTCTTGAACGACGACGCCGTGACCTCGATTGTGTACCTGTCGCCGGTGATGTCGGGAAATACGTAGTCCCCCTCGTTGTTGGTGGCGACTGCGGCGCTTCTCGTGCCGCGCGTCTCGCTGATCAGTACCACGTGGGCACCGGCAACCACGGCTCCGGTGGAGTCGGTGACCCGCCCTGTAACTGTACCGGTTGTAATCTGTGCCGATGCAGAAGACGGCAGTAAGAAAGAAGCCACTATGATAGCGGCGAAAATGCGGCAAACGTTGCGCACCATGCATCCCCCTCCCTAAATCAAACGCTGATGATCAAAACCCCAAAGCCCTGCGCAGGCGTTAGCGCACAATAGTGTCGCCTGCTTACGCCACCCACCCCGGTAGATCCCTTTTCGAAGATCCCAGTTATATGGAAGCGCTGGTCGAGTGCTAATAGGCTACGCGCGACTGCCCTAACGGTCAATAGAAATCTGTGGCTGTAACGGTTAGCCAGCTCTTTCTTCAACCGTTACAAGAGCGGCTGGGCGCTGAGGACATTGCACTTTGCCTTAAGTTTCGATCTGATGGCCCCCAGATCGAATTCGTGCCAATCGGAACAGCAGTACACCGAACGTAACCCCGAGTAACCGGCGCCGGACGGTGATATACTCCCTTCAATTGTCGGGGGGGATATGCAAAACCGAACGGAGTTCGAGCAGGAAAGGGCGGAACTGGAGGTGGTTCTGTCTTCGGACGTGTTTGCGCGCTCGCACAAGATAGCGCAGATTCTGAAATACGTTTGCGAAGCCCACTTTGCAGGCCGATCGCACGAGATCAAAGAGTACACCATCGCCATCGAAGTATTCGGGCGCCCGGCGGATTTCGATCAGGCTCACGACTCGATCGTACGCGTGGAAGCGCACCGGCTACGCAAAAGGCTGCAGGAGTTCTACACGGGCGAAGGCGCCGGGCACGAAATGCAGATTGTGCTATCGCCGGGCAACTACGTTCCCCAGTTCGTGCGGCGGACAGGAGCGTCCTCGGTCTCGTGCCCGTCGTTGGAAAGCACCGCAGTCGTCGCCGGGTCTGGGGCGGCTTCTTCACCTGCGCCAGCGGCGCAATCGCACCCGGCTCGTGGTTTCCGTTTGCAGTGGCTTTGCGCTTTGGCGGCCGTGGTAATCCTGCTGATCGGCTCATTCGTTTACACGCGCCTTGCGCATCGGGCGACAGCGGCCGCTTCGTTCCCGGTAGATCCGTCACGCAAAGAAGTTCGGATTCTAGCGGGTGCAACCGGCACGAACATCGTGGATCATTACGGCAATACGTGGTATGGAGACCGGTACTTCAAGGGTGGAACTGTCCGTGCCGTGACGCCCAGGCCCATAGCTTACACTCAGGATCCTGCGCTCTTTTATCACCTGCGTCAGGGCGACTTCTCCTACGATATTCCTCTGCAAAATGGATCATATGAACTGCGCCTGTATTTTGCCGAAACGATCTTTGGCGAGAACAACGCAGCCGGCGGCGGCGAGACTTCGCGCGTCTTCCGTATCTCGGCGAACGCCAAGCCATTGGACTACGACCCTCTCGACGTGATCGCCGACGCGCCCGGAAGCAATACGGCGGATATCAAAGTCTTCAAGGATGTGCAGCCGGCCGCGGATGGCAAACTTCACCTCGCATTCGCACCCATCGGGAACGATATACCGTTCGTGAACGCGATCGAGATCGCGCCTTCCGAAGCAGGCGCCATCAGGCCGATCCGGATTCTGGCGAGGGAAATCGGCTATACGGATGAGAACCACCGCGTGTGGAGCTCCGACCGCTACTTCCACAATGGCGTGCTGGTGCCGCGGCCGGCGCCTGTGGCGGGCGCGGATGAACAGGAGCTTTATCACAGCGAACGAGCAGGCAATTTCTCATATGTGATGCCCGTCGCCAAAAACGGGCGCTATACGGTCACGATGAAGTTTTGCGAAGCCTGGCATGGAGCAGACGCTCCTGGTGGCGCCGGCTACAGGATCTTCGACGTCTTGTTCAACGGCAGAACTTTGCTGGGCAACTTCGACATCTTCCAGGAAGCCGGCAATCTGCGAGCTCTGGACAAGACGTTCACGGGCCTGGAGCCGAATGCGCAGGGCAAGCTGATCTTCACGTTTACGCCGACCCGCAATTACGCGAAGATAAATGCCATCGAAGTGATGGATGAAGCTTGGAGGAGACCGTCAGAGCCGCGCACTCACGGTCCGCTCCAGCGGTAAAGCCGCGGAGCGCCGCCAATCATAACGCCGCAGTATAGCGCCCGATGCCGCCAGGCGTGCGACCCTCTGCGCCCCCGTGATAGACTGCGTTGATCATGCGCAGACGTGCGTTCCTCCGGATGGCGGCGGCTGCCGCCGTGGCGCCGGTGCGCGGTCTCGCCCAGCGCCGCGACGCAACTGATGCCGTGACGCTCGACGCGGCGGCGCGTGCCTACCGCGTCCAGCCCGGAGGCAGCATCCAGGCGGCGCTCGAGGCGGCCGCGAAGGATCCGGCCAACAAGATCGTCTACGTCCACGCCGGGACCTATCGCCCGGCGGCGCACGGGCAGGCGCTGATCTGGTTCAACGAGCGGCACGACGGCATCACGCTCGAAGCGGTCGGCGAGGTGGTGCTGACCGCCGCCAATCCGGCGATCGCCGACAAGACGGCGCCAAGTTTCCCGGCGGCCGTCAATCACGTCGTCTATTTCGGCGACCGCGTATCGACAAAGACCGTGCTGCGCGGTTTCCGCGTCACCGGCGCGAACAACTACACCACCGGCACCGGCAAGCGCTCGCCAATCGAATCGGATGACGTGCCCAAGACGCCGTTCTTCTATCTCGATGGCGGCGGCATCAAGATCTATGCGCGCGCCTATCCGACCATCGAGCGCGTCGAGGTGGCCGGCAATTACACCAGCCCCTGCGGCGCCGGTGTATCCGTCGAGCACCTCGGCCAGATGCTCGACGCCGCGGTGTTCCGCGACTGCATCTTCCGCGACAACCGCACGCAGGTCACCGGCGCGGCGTTCGACCTCCTGCACGGCAGCCGCGCCACGCTCGACAACTGCCTGTTCGTCGGCAACATCGCGAATCTCGGTGTGGACTACGTCGGCCTGCTGACCGGCGGCGAGTATCACCCGGAGAACGGCTCGGGTGCGATGACGGTGTTCGAGGGGTCCCGCGCGGAGGTCAGCCGCTGTACCTTCACCGGGAATTGGGCCGGCGTCGACGACAACGGCACAGGCAGCACGTACGTGAAGTCGATCTTCTGGAACAACACGTTGAAGGGCGGAATCTCGACCGGAGCGCGCTACGAGATCGATATTACCAGCGGGGGCGGCGTACGGGAGTCGTTCATCCACGGCGAGACGAACGACCTGCGGGGAACGATCGATCGAGCGGTGAACACCTTTGATCCGCCGGATCCGCGCTTCGACGAGCAGTTCGTGCCGCAGGCGCCGGAGTATCGGGCGGTGGGCTACCGGCCGGCGGCCGCGGCATCGCGCGGCCGCACCAACCGGTAGCCGATCGTGACTACTGTTCCCGGACATCGATTCGCGAATTGAGCGTGAACGGTCCGGCGTTGCCGGCGGATCCGTCGTTGTCCGATCGGGTTTGACAGGTTATGTAGCTTCTGTTATTATCCCTTGCCAAGGTGGTCCATGAAAGTACCCCTATGAGTGCTACGCTCCTCCAAAGGCTTCGTAGTAATCAGCCCCGTGTTCGATTGATCGTCGCCGCGCTGATGCTCACGTATCCCGCTGTGCGTGCCTTTCAGGCCCCATCGGGTACTGCATCACCGCCTGAAATCCGCTACCCTGCGAAGGACGTGGGAGTCGATTCGCTGGCACGCCGCGCCCAGGAACAGAAGCAGGCCGCAACCCAGTACTCCGTTGTTCACGATTTCCATTTCGAAGACAAACTTCCTGAAAGCGGCATCACGTTCCGGCAGCGAATTGTCGACGACTCCGGGCTGAATTACAAGCCGGTTCATTACGATCACGGCAACGGAATAGCCGTGGCGGATGTGGATGGCGACGGTCTTTATGACATCTACTTCGTGAATCAGGCGGGGCCGAGCGAGCTATGGAAAAACCTCGGCGGCGGCAAATTCCGCAAAATCGATAACCCTGCACTTGCCATCCCCGGGCGCATCGCAGTGGCCGCTTCGTTTGCCGATATCGATAACGATGGCGATGAAGACCTCTATGTCACCACAGTGCGGGGCGGCAACCTGTTATTCGAGAACGACGGTCACGGGAACTTCCGCGATATCACGCGCGAAGCCGGCCTTTTGCATTCAGCGCATTCCTCCGGCAGCGTGTTTTTCGACTACGACCATGATGGCAGGCTCGATCTTCTGGTATGCGACGTGGGGCAGTACACTTCGGAGAAGAAGGGCGCTCAGGGCCAGTTTGTAGGATTGCCGGACGCATTTTCCGGCCATATGTATCCGGAGCGATTCGAACACCCCATCCTCTATCGCAATCTGGGCAACAATCGATTTAAGGATGTGACCGCGGCGGTGGGGCTCACGCCGCATGGATGGTGCGGAGATGCCGCCGTCGCGGATGTCAATGGCGATGGCTGGCCCGACGTCTATTTTTTGAATATGATGGGCGCGAATCATTACTACGAGAACCAGGGCGGGAAGGGTTTTGTCGAGAAGACTAAAACCTATTTTCCGAGAACCTCCTGGGGCGCCATGGGGGTTAAGTTCTTCGATTACGATAACGATGGCCGCCTGGATTTGTTTGTGACCGATATGCATTCAGACATGGAGGAAAATGTAGGGCCGGAGCTGGAACAAAAAAAGGCTCCGTCGCATGCCCCCGAGAGCTTCCTCATGGGTCCGGCCTCGAGCTTCGTGTTTGGCAATTCGATGTATCACAACACGGGAAAGGGTCCGTTTGAAGAGGTTTCCGACGCCATGGGGGTCGAGAACTACTGGCCGTGGGGACCGAGCGTCGGAGACATCAATGCGGATGGATGGGATGATATCTTCATTGCGTCGTCTATGAACTTCCCTTTTCGATATGGGATCAATTCCATGCTGCTCAACGACCACGGGAAGAAGTTTCTGGACGCCGAGTTCCAGTTGGGCATTGAGCCGCGCCGCGGGGGGCGAACACACACGCCGTGGTTCCAGTTGAACTGCTCCGCCATGCCTCCGGATCCGCAGGAGATGATGCACCGGATTTGCGGGAACCGTAAGGGCATGGTCACGGTTATGGCCCCGCTCGGGAGCCGCTCTTCCGTTTTGTTCGATCTGGATAACGACGGGGATTTGGATCTCGTGACCAACGATTTCAATTCGGAGCCTCAGATTCTGGTGAGCGATCTTGCGGCGCGCAGACCGATCCATTGGCTGAAAGTGCTGCTGACCGGAACCGCATCGAACCGCGACGGTTTGGGCGCCACGGTACGTGTGATCACCGCAGCCGGCGCAAAATATTTCAAGTACAACGATGGCAAGTCCGGATATCTTTCGCAAAGTTCTCTGCCGCTCTACTTCGGGCTTGGTGACGAAAATGTGATTTCACGCGTCGAGATTCATTGGCCTTCCGGCCGTGACCAGGTTATTACACAAGGTCTGCGCGCGAACGAGATCCTGCGCGTGACGGAACCAAAGTAGTGCGCGCGGCAGGTCTCAGATTCGCGATCCTTGTCAGTCTGCCGGGTTTGCAGGCATTCGCCCAGCCTCCGTCCCCCTGGGACCGCGGCGCGCGCCTGGCTGAGGAAGGTAATTACGCTGCCGCTGTGCAGACGCTGACTTCGGCTTTGGCATCCTCCCCCGCGCCAACTGCTGCTCCCTATTTGTTGCTTTCCGATTGCTATGTGCAGATGAAGCGACCGGCGGATGCCGAGCAGATTCTTCGCAAGGGACTTTCGGCCCATCCCGCCGATCCCGTCCTGGAGTTGTTCCTGGGTGAGTTACTGATGGATGTACAGTCCTACAGCCTGGAAGCGGGGCAGTTACTCGAACATTCGGTTCGTACCGCACCGCGCGATCCGGAAGCAAGGCATTCTTACGCACGGTGGGCCCATATGAATTGGCGCGAACGCACCTGCGTGGCGCAGGAAAAAGCCGCCTTACTCCTGCCCGGTCTCGACGACGTTACGCTGATGAAGATGAACACCTTGTTGGGGATCTGTTCCGGCCGGATCGAGGATGCCGCGGAAGCACGGGCTGCGTTTCGACGGGCCAACGCAATCAATTTACGCCAGAAGACCTACGATCCGGAGACGGCATGGCAATACGTGCAATTCCTGGGGCGCTTCGGTGAGGATGCCGAGGTTCAGTCGATTGCCGGGGAGATTCTCGAACGCGTTCCCGAGTTTGGGCTGGCCCGCCTGGAGCGCGCCAAATACTTCGATCGGGAGGGCCCGCCGGAAAAGGCGGCTGAGGCAGCGCAGCTGGTGTTGCAAAGTGCGGGAAACGATTTGGATGTTGAGCGCGCAGCTCACGGGATTCTTGCGCGGTCATTTACTGCACTGGGTGAGACGGCTAACGCTGCCCGCGAACAGGCGTGGATCGCGGCCCATCCTGACCTTGAAACGCCGTTCAGGTGATATTCCCGAAACGATACAACGACGGATATAATGGGACCCCCGGCCGTGCTGCTCCTGCGCAAAGCTTTTCTGATCTTCGGCGCCAATTTGCTGCTGCTTGCGGTCTACAGCGAGCAGGCTGCCAGACCGAAGCCCCTTGAAGCCAGCCGGGTGCAGTTCAACGAAATTGCGGCGGAGTCGGGCATTACCTTTCGCCACGAAAACGGGGCTTCGGCCGAGAAGCACATGGTGGAGACCTTCGGCTCCGGGGTGGGCGTGATCGATTTCGACAACGACGGCCAGCCCGACCTGTTTTTCGCCAACGGAGCCGACCTGGCTCACGGCAAGCCATCGCCTGGCAATGCGCTCTATCGCAATCTAGGCAACGGAAAATTCGAGGATGTAACTGCCAAAGCAGGCGTCGCAGGCAATGGGATGTTCGCTACCGGCGTGACGGTGGGCGACTATGATAACGACGGCTACCTGGATATCTACGTCACGGGCTATGGCGCTAACCAGCTCTTTCGCAACAATGGCGACGGGACCTTCAGTGAGGCGACGGCCAGGGCTGGAGTGGGCGCTAGCGGGTGGAGCAGCAGCGCCGCCTGGGTGGACTACGATCGCGACGGCTACCTCGATCTGTTTGTGGGACGCTACCTGGATTACGACATGCGCAAGGCGCCGTACTGCGGATATCAAAAGCCGGGCTACCGCATGTATTGCGATCCGCAGGTGTTCGACGGGACGCCGGCATTGCTGTACCACAACAATCGGGATGGCACGTTCACGGAGGTCTCCCGCAAAGCCGGCGTGGCGAATCCGGCGGGAAAGACTTTGGGGGTGGCCATCGGCGATATCGATGGCGATGGGTGGCCCGATATCTTCGTGGCCAACGATGGCGTCCGCAATTTTCTCTACCGCAATAAAGGCGATGGCTCCTTTGACGACATTACCTACGGCGCCGGCGTAGGTTTCGACATGAACGGCAAAGCTCTGGCCGGCATGGGCGCCGAGATCGTGGATCTCGATGGCGATGGCTTACCGGACATCTTCTTTACGGCCTTTTCGCGCCAATACAACCCGCTCTACCGCAACCTCGGAAAGCTGGTTTTTGAAGACGGCACGGTCAAAGCCGGATTACCATCCAGCGTGAAGACACTCGGCTTCGGCACCAAGGTCTTCGACTTCGACAACGACGGTTATCCGGACATCTATGTCACCAACGGACACGTCACCGATAATGTTGCACTCTACGACCCGCAGCTTTCTTACCGTCAGGCGGACCTGCTTTACCGGAACCTTGGCGGCGGCCATTTTCGCGAAGTCTCAGCGGAAAGCGGTCCGGCGTTTCGCATCCAGCACGTGGGCCGCGGTCTAGCGGTGGCGGATTTCGACAACGACGGCGACCTGGACATCGTGGTGAGCGATTCCGGCGGGCGCCCGCTGCTGCTGCGCAATGACGGGGGCAATCGCAATCATTGGATCGCGCTCCGCGCCCGCGGCCGCGAGAGCAATCATTTCGGGATCGGCGCAAAGGTGCGGGTGACCAGCGGCGGCCGGACCCAGTTGCGGGAAGTCAATCCCTACGGAAGTTACCTCAGCACCAGCGACACGCGTTTGTATTTCGGGCTGGGCAGCGCAACCCTCGCTCGCATCGAGATCGAGTGGCCCAGCGGGAAGAAGCAGGCGATCGACAGCGTTCGCGCCGGCCAGACTTTGCTGCTGGATGAGGCCGATGCGAAGCGCTGAGAGCCTCAGATATAATCTGACCGTGCCGCGGCTCCCGATTGCTGTTGTCCTGCTCGCTTCGGTCGTGATTGGGGCACAGACTCCTCGCGCAGATCCACAGGGCGCGCAACTGGGCGCCGCCGCGGAGCACCTGCAACAGGGGAGAGCCGAACAGGCGATCCGCGAGTGCAAGGGCGTGCTGGCGAGCGATCCGCGCTCAGCGCCCGCACACATGCTTCTGGGACTGGCGTATCTCGCGCAGAGGTCGAGCGCCATGGTCGCCGAGGCCAAAGCCGAATTGCAGCAGGCGCTCGATCTCGATCCGGAGCTTTTGTGGGCACGCTTCTACCTGGCTCGGCTCTATCTCGACCAAGGCTTGAGCGAAAAGGCCCAGGAGCAACTGGAGCGCGGTCTGAAGCAACGCCCTGGTTTCCCTCCTTTTCTTTCACTGCTGGGTGAAGTCCGGCGCAAACTCGGAGATCCCGGCGCTTCTCTGGAGTTGAACCGCAAGGCTCTCGAGGCAGACGCCACAATGACCCCGGCGCATTATTTCCTGGCGCTTGCTTATCTGGACCTGAAACAGGAAGAGGCCGCAATGGCCGAGCTCGAAAAAGCCATCCACTCGCCCTCCGTCACGCCGGAGATGTACAACGCGCTGGCGTCGCTGTACATCAAGAAACAGCGATTGGCCGAAGCGGAAGATTTCTGCCGGAAAGCCATCGCGCTGGACCGCTCGCGGCCCGACGCATACCTGAACCTGGCGCGAGTCTATAACGCCCAGCACGCGAGTGACAAGGCGCTGGAGGCTCTGCGCGCCGCGCTGCCGGAGGGCAAGGAGTTCCCGGTGTCCGAATATTACCAGGAACTGCAGGCGGATCTCGCGGTGGAGCGCGGCGTCGCGTACACGGCCAAGAAAATGTCCGCTCAGGCGATCGACGAGTATGCTCGCGCGCTCGATTTCGATCCGCGCCGCGCCGTGATCCACCGGCGCCTGGCGGAACTCTATCTACAGAAGGGAGACCCGGCCCGCGCCGCTGTGCATACGAAGGAAGCGGACAAGCTCGAGAAAGGGCAAAGGTAGGACTGGCGTTCCTTTTTCATTACCCTCCGGACCTATCCGCGCCGATTTGGCCGACTGGAGTCACCATCGCAGGCGCGAGCTCCGGCTTCTAAGCCAGGGGTTGCGAGCATGAAAGCAATTTGATGTGTGCTCTTACTCAACGGCGCTTGAACCGTTCGATAGTTGCTTTCGGACTTCAGCTATTTCTGCGCCCGATGGAGGCCAAGTTGTATCGCATGTATTGCAGTGGAATTCTAACGCGCCCATCTTCAATGCTTCTTCGAATTCCGAAGAACTAAACGTAACTCTCTGATTGTGGTTGTTCGGGCAGGTAATATCGAGCTCTACGCGGTCGTTCATGAACCCTCCTAGCCTGCGAAGTTCAGGCATTGACGTCTGTTGTTTCGGAATTGCAAGTGGCTCTCTGGCTTCCTGAACCCGCGACATTTGATCCCATGGCCGTAAAAGGCTGCCGAAACAGCTTTTCAAATTCCTCGCGCGACGTGCCTTTGATTGTCCTTTGCGGGGCCCTCCGCATGATGCGAAGTTGCTCATCTGTCAAGAGCGGGCGCTTTCTCGGGTCTTCATTTTGCTGCATTCTCCTTAATGACCTCTCGGTAAACGGATAGCACGGCTGATACCAAAACGCAGAACGCTGTGGCGCCTTAGCCGGACAGCGTTTTTCGGCAGCCACCTACAGGATTTTCGGGGCCGGCGATGCTTTTCGGGTCTGTGATGCGGATCGAGCCGGCCCGGGATCTGGCACCCATAAACGCGCACCGAGGCCGGACCGGCTCGGGCTCACTACTTCTTGATCGAGATCTGATCGGATACCTTGTCGGAACTGCCGGTAGCGGTCACGGCCTTTGCCACCACAGCCTCCTTCTCGGCATTGGACCAGACCGGGCCTTTTAATGTCACTACTCCGTCCTGGGTGATGATCTTAATGTTGTGGGCGTAGGTGGAGAGGGACTTGTCCGCGATAATTGAGCGGCGGATTGTTCTCGTGAGGTTTTGGTCCGCCGCATTCATTTTTTGCTGATCGGCAGTTACCGCGCCGGCCTTCTGATCGCGTTTGTTGACTTGGGTATTATCGGCTTGCGGGGGCGTCTGTCCGTAGCTGAGAGCAGCGGCAGCGCAGAATACGAAGGGTAGAATCATGGTGGAGTGTTTCATTGGATGAAGGTCTCGCGGACGCTTATGCGTCCTGGAGCCGCCTACCCCCCATTTCCAAGGTTTTTCCTGCGCGATGGGCGACGTCTCTTGATTTGTCAACAATCTCCATGGCCGTCGCCTTAGCCACGCCTGCCGCTGCATCCAGGTTCTCGCTGGCTTGATCTTTCAAATCCTTCACAGCCTTGCTGTCGCCGATATCGCTGGCACGGTCCTTCACAGCAGCACCTGCGCGGTTAGCGATGTCGCGGAGCCGGCTCCGGTTTTTAATGCCTGAACCAGGCGCCAATAAAAGGGCGGCTGTGGCGCCGATCCCAAGGCCGGCTAGAAACAGCATAGTGGAGTCGTTTTTGTCCAACATGGAAGTCCTTTGTAGAGTGTTACCCCATGCGCTCGACGGGAGGGCGCCTGGGATCGCGGCAACGAATGCGCTCCCGCTTGTTATAGGGTGGTTTGCCGACGGCCGAATGCCGTCCACCGTTGGTGGCTCATCAACAACCCGGGGATTTTGGAAAGCGGCACTTTCGTGGCCGGAGAACCGGGTATGTGCCGCATTAAAGGCCCTTGGTGGGCAACCCGGCCAAGCAGATGGGTGCGCCGCACGAAGGTGTTCCGCGTCAGGCACCCACCAATTGACCAAAACTACCTTAGTGGGTAGAAGCGTGCGCGTCGGCGGCGCTAACAGCCATCTCGCCAGAGGAGGCAACATCATCAGCGCCAGTCTCCGAGAGCAAATGTTTGGCCCGTGAGATTTCCTCCGCAGTATCGCAATGGACCGACAACAGAACTCCGCCTTCTCTTAAACGGCCTTCATACCGTTTGGCTTCGTATTCTGGAATTCCCATGCCGACCAAAGCGCCGATAATGCCGCCCACCGCCCCTCCAACGCCTAACCCGGCGAGTGCGCCCATGATAGGACCTGCCGCGATGAAAGGACCAAGGCCTGGAATCGCCAATGCGCCGATTCCCGCAAGCAGCCCCAGAGTTCCCCCAACGACGCCGCCCGTAGTGACGCCCGTTGCAGCGCCTTCGGGCGCTTTCGTGTTTTTCTCGTGCGCAAACTGCTTGGTGCTGTCGTTATCCGGAAGAAGCACCGATATGTCGTTCTGGGAAAATCCCTTTGCCGATAGGACATCTACGGCGCGCTCCGCTTGAGCGGCACTCTTATAGATGCCGAATACTGCTGTGTTTTTACTTGACACTATTAGCTCCTCTTGCGCTCCAAACCGGAGATTGCTAGCAAAAATCTATCGACGTTGCGATAAGGCCCGCTCTGTCTCCCAATCGGCGCTCTCAGTAATGGGAAGCAGATGGAAGGCCGTTTCCCGGGTGAAGACGCTACTACTTGCTTTTCCATGTTGGCGGCGCGTCCGCAAGCGAAATCGTGTAAATCTTACGGGGCGGGGCAACTTCGTCGGCTAACCGGGCGAAGAACTTTGACGCAGGGGCGCGGAGACGCAGAGAAAACGAGAGCAACACCAGGGTGGGGGATGATCGGCGGCACGTGAGGGGCAAGTGTCGTTGCGGCGTGAGGGAAGGGTGAGGTGACACGTGAATGATCAACAGCGCAGGCCAGGAGGCCTACGCCACGTGAATGGTCGGCAGCGCCGGGCGTGGGCGCGCCGGTAGTGGATATGCTGCGGGCGGCGCGGCCGGGATGCGCGAATCGCGCCGGTGTGGATTACGGGCGGGCAGAAGGAGCGGTACAACGGCGCGCTGTGGCATGTGCCGAAGCTGGATCTGCTGGCGCGGCTGCAAGCGCTGCTGGAGACGAAGCGGCTCCGCATCGCGCAGAGCATGAGGGACGCGGGGACGCTGGGTGCGGGAGCTGGTGAGTATGCGATCGGAACGCCAGCCTAGCGGCCATTTGAAAATTGGGGCGGAAGGCGCCGGCGAGCATGACGACCTGGCGCTGGCGGCAGCATTGGCGGTATGGCCGGGACGGAAGGCGCGCGCGGGGGAACAAGGCGCGCGGTTGATCTAGCGTGAGCCACATAAAATAACGCCCCAGTGGAACGGCTGCATCTTTTCCAGAGGACACTGAATTCCAAGGGAGAAAAGCTTGGCGCAAGACGAGAAGGACTGGGCCAAACCCCAGGCAATGGCTATCCCGAAAGAGGGATATTTCGAACGGCAGCAAGGCAAATATGGACCGATCTATCCAAAGACGCCCGCCTGTTACGGCTTTACCATCATTGCCAAGATCAAGCCGGGCAAGGAAGATATCATTCGAGCGTACGGAAAAACCATTGAAGGGGCGATCAAAGACTCCCCGGACATGCTCGCGCCTCTGCAGCTGCACTACCTGCGCTGGGTGCTGTTCCCCATCGGTAACGATACGTACTTCATGTATCAGGGCATCTTCGACACCGATTTCGACAAATACACGGACGACGCTGTCGCTATCTTCACGAAATACGGCGTGGATACGATTTTCGAAAATCTGGACGGGTTCCCGGCGGACTGGAAGACCAACATCCCGGCCTTCATCAAGTTCGTTCGCGAGCATCAGTGTCCCAGCTTCCTGGAATATGGGGAATACCCGTACGCGAGCGCGGACGAGATTAAGAAAGCGCTCCGGCTGAAGCGGGCCTTCTCGGAAGCGCTCGACCAAATGCAGTAGCGCAGGCCCTGCCAATGACTGATACGTACGACTTGATCGCGATCGGATCAGGTCCGGCCGGCGAAAGCGCCACCGAACTGGCATCTTTCTTCGGGCACCGCTGCGCGGTAATCGAGAAAGCCCGGCCTGGCGGAACCGTGACAACCACTGGCGGAGCGCCGACCAAGACGCTGCGCGAGGCCGCTCTTTATTTCTCTGGGTTGGTCGAAGGCGATATATACGGAGTAAGGATCGCCGCGCCTCCGGAAGTCGCCATCGATACGATTCGCAAACGAACGTGGGACGTCTGCGATCTGTTGCAAAAAGTGACTGCCGAGAACATCGCGAAGAATAACGTCGACTACATTCCGGGCGCGGCCCGGCTTGGACCGGCCGGAAGAGTTACTGTCACCGGCGACGGTGGACGAACGTGCGCACTCCGCGCGAAGGTGGTTCTGATTGCCACAGGATCGCGGCCGTGGCATCCCCCGAACATTCCGTTTGACTTGAAGGGCGTTTGCGATACAGATACCATCCTGCAGCGCGGCAGGGTTCCCAAGGACCTGCTGATTGCCGGCGGCGGCCCTGTCGGCATTGAATTCGCCACGATCGCTCACGCGTTGGGAGCGAGGGTCACGATTGCCGAGCGCGGCGATCGCCTGATGTCGATGATGGATCGCGAGATTGCCGCGTGCATGGAGGAGCTGTTCCAAGAGTGGGGCGTCCGTATCCTGTTCGGATCAACCTGCAATAGCATCGCCGCCAAGAACGGCGGGCTTGAGATCAAGATGTCCACCGGTGAAACGCTCGCGCAAGACACCGTCTTGTTCGCGGCGGGGCGGGTGGCGAACACCGAAGATTTGGGTCTGGACGCGGCGGGAGTCGCGCTCGACAGCCGTGGGCGGATCGTCGTAGACGGACACTTTCGGACCTCCGCGGAGGGCGTCTACGCGGCGGGCGATGTTCTTGGACCGACTCTTGCCTCGATCGCGATGGAGCATGGCCGCGCGGCGATTTGCCATGCCTTCGGCATTCCCTTTGAGGGGATTGTGGACCCGGCTCCGGTATCGGCGATCTATGGCATGCCGGAGGTTTCGGGCGCCGGTCTCACGGAAGAGGAATGCCGCGAAAAGCGCCTTGACTACGAGGTTGGCCGGGCGGACCTTGCCCTAACTCCTCGCGGCGCCATCGCCGGACGCGGCGGGCGATTGAAGCTGATCTTTTCCAAGAGCGATCGCAAGCTGCTCGGCGTCCATTGTATTGGCGACATCGCTTCGGAAATCGTAGGGATCGGCCAGATGGCCATCCGATGCGGCGGCACGATGAATACCATCGCGAATATGTCGCTCAACACCCCGACTTATAGCTACGCGTACAAGTACGCGGCTTTTGACGGACTGCGCCGGTTAGCCGCGGCGCGTTTAGAAAAGACAGGAGTCGCCCAATGAGCCCTGCACGAGTTTACAACCACTATCACGCCCCGCGGAAGTACACGCCCGGCAAGCGGCGGTTTAGCGTTTATTGGACCTGGAGCTACCCATGGGAAGCCAATCGGGACCTGACAGAGATGGATAACCGCTTCTCCACCATGACAGAGGTGCGCCGCGTTGGGTGGCCTGTTTGGGAGAAAGAGGAATTCTCGGAGAAGATGTTCCTGCAAGGCATCGCTGGAACGCTGGAGTTGTTTCACTTGTCGATCGTGAGCTTTCAGAATGTTGTCGGCGAGGCCACGGGGCAGCCTGTATCCGTGTTCCAGCGGATCGATCAGGCCGGGCAGCGATTGCCTCTCGACGAGCGCGTGCTCGCCGACACGGACACCCTCATGGTATTCGGACTGGACCATATGGTCACAGAACAGGAAGCGTCCCCGGAAGAGATCGAGGCGATTCGCCACTTTCTTACCCGCGAGGGAACTTGCCTGGTCTTGGGTCCGCATCACGACGTGGGCTGCTCCGAGGACCTGAAAGTCCGTGCGATGGAATACGCGCACCACGGGGATCCTCTGGTCCCGCGGCAACAAAGGTTCGGTAAGTACACTCGATCTCTCATGAAAGGCCTCGGCGTTCCCATAGAGAATCGCTACGGTCTGCGCCCGGCGACGGCGCCAGGAACCAGTCAGCCTCTTCCTCTTACCGTGAACAGCGACCTGGATACTCGCGGGTGGCTCAACGGCGTCCGCACATTCATTTTCCATATGCACTTGCCACACTATGCCTTAACCACCGACGACCCAAAGGCTATCCGGCTGTTGGCGCGGCAGCCCGTGGATATGTCGAAGCCGCATCCGTTTATCGAAGCGGGAAACCGGGAGTTCAACATGTTTCTGTGGATGCCGCCCGCGCCGAATCGCGCCGGAGACATTCTGCTGGCGGATTCCACGATCTTCACCACACTGTTCGGAGGCGATGAAAGTCTCGAGACTTTCTGGAAGAATCTCGCGACCAAATAATGCGCCGAACCCAGAGGCTGATAGCCAGGCCGCATTGGGTGTGGTTGTTCGCCACACTGATCGCCGCGAAACCGGCGCTAGCGCAGAATCGGGGCGTCTATCCACTGGGCATGAGCGCGATCAACTCGGGGGTCACGCCGGGACCCGGGTTCAGCTACACGAACCAACTACTCTTCTATGTGCGCGATCAGGCCAAGGACGATGACGGCAAGACGCTGTCCATAGCGGGCCTCAACACCGTGGTGATGGATATGAATTCGCTGACTTGGGTGAGTACCAAACGGATTTTCGGAGCGCGGTACGCCGCGGCAGCCACTCTGCCTTTCGCGAAAAACGATCTGACCTCCGATATTGAAGGCCAGATCAGCGGCGGCATCGGATTCGCGGATTCGTATTACTTGCCCTTAATCCTCGGTTGGAGCACGGAGCGCGTGGAGGTCCGGGCAATGTATGGCTTCCTGGCCCCGACTGGGCGGTTCGTGCCGGGCGCGAACAACAACGTGGGGTCGGGATATTGGACGCACGCCCTGTCGTCGGGACAGACGTATTATCTGACGCGCGACAGGCGCGTCACCCTCTCTACGTTCGAGATGTACGAATTTCATACGACTCAGGAGGGCACGCGTATTCATCCGGGCGAGACGCTTGACGCGGATTACTCATTGATGGGTTCGATTCACCGCACCGCAAGCCTGGATTTCCAAATGGGTATCACCGGATACGAGGCGCGGCAAACGACGGCGAAAACCGGGCCCGATGTCACTCCGGCGGTATCGGCGGAACGCTACGCCATCAATGCCGTCGGATTTGCGTTCGCCGCGGTGTTCCCGAAACGGAAGGCGAACCTCGGCTTTCGTTACTTTCGGGAATTCGCCGACCGGTCGACGTTTCAGGGCTATTCGGCGCAGGTTTCGGGGGGAATCAGTTTCTGAAAGAAGTGCCTACGCGAGGAGGATACGTTGGCTGAAATTGCGCTGGAACTGGACGATATTCAAAGCGGCGCGCTGCGCCCGCGCCCGACTCCGTACGCGGCGACCTATTTGATCTTCCGGATCGACGATCGCAGCGCCGGGCGCCAGTTCATGAGCCGTCTGCGTTCCGTAGTGGCGTCGGCGGAGCAAGCCGCGCGCTCCCACCGCGACACGTGGGTAAGCGCCGCACTGAGTTATCAAGGCCTGAAGGCGCTGGGCGTGCCGCAAGCTTCGCTGGAGAGTTTCTCGCCGGAGTTCCAACAGGGCATGGTGTCCCGCGCCAAATCGCTGGGCGACACCGGCGAGAGCAGCCTGGAGCACTGGGAGAAACCGCTCGGATCGGCGGACGTCCACGTGGTGCTTACTGCCGTGGCGCCGAGCACCGAGCAGTTGCAAGCCGCATTGGAAAGAGCCCGGAAAAGCTACGCGGAATTTGCGGGTATCACGGCGATCTGGCGTCAGGATTGTCATGTGCTGCCGGGCGAGAAGGAAGCGTTCGGGTTCAAGGACGGCATCAGTCATCCCGCAATAGAAGGATCTGGAATTCCAGGCAGCAATCCTCATGAGCGCCCGCTTAAGCCGGGCGAATTCGTGCTTGGCTACCCGGACGAGATGAGCGAAGCGCCGCAAGTACCGCAACCCGACGCGCTGGGGCGCAACGGAAGTTACGTTGTGTTCCGCAAACTGCACCAGCGCGTCGCCGAATTTCGCCGGTATCTAAAGACAAACGCCGCGGGCGCCGGGGAAGAGGAACTCCTTGCCGCCAAGATGATGGGGCGGTGGCGCAGCGGCGCGCCGCTGGCGCTCTGTCCCATGCACGACGACCCCGCGCTCGGTACCGATGCACAGCGAAACAACGCATTCCTCTTTCATCAGGACGATGCGATTGGCTACAAGACGCCCCGCGGATCGCACATCCGCCGCATGAACCCCCGGGACTCGGATGTCGCGGGCGTGGTTCGCATCCACCGGATGATCCGCCGCGGCACTTCTTATGGCCCACTCCTTCCCGAAGGCGTTCTGGAGGACGATGGCGCGGACCGTGGACTGATGTTCGCCTTTATCGGCGCTCATTTGGGGCGTCAGTTTGAATTCGTCCAGTCAGAGTGGATGAACGATAGCGCATTCTTCAGCGGGAGCGCCGGTAAGGATCCTATCAGTGGAGCAGCCGACGGCGCCGGGGCATTCGATATTCCCAAACGGCCGATTCGTCAGCGATTGCAGGGTCTACCTCGATTTGTGGTCACGCGCGGAGGCGAATATTGTTTCCTGCCAGGGCTGCGCGCGCTGGAATGGCTGGGGAACTTGACGACGTAAGAGTCAAGGAATAGGTACAGGGTGGCAGTCACCACAAGATGGCGTTTTGTGCCCACGTGCACGCTCGCCACGGGGGCCAGCTTGTGCCCAGACTCCAAACCTCCAGACTTGCGGAAAACCATCCCGCGCCGACAGCCAGCATCCAGTTAATGGAATCTCAGGCATGCGCCAAGTCCTGAAACGATTTCCAAGGAGGCTTTATGATGTCGTGCAGAACGCGTCGCTGGAACCTGGTAGCGCTGCTGGCGGTGGGCGGTCTCGCGGTAGGCGTCGCGGTAGCGCAAGTGATGCCGAAGGCGCAGGTAGCCAACCTGATCACCAAAGTGGAAAACGGCGTGGACAATTTCCGCGACTACCTGAAGAAACGCGGAGAAAATGCGGCCACCGGAAGTTCGACGGCGCAGACGCAAACCGGACGTTCCAAGCGGGGCACAGCGACAGACGCCCAGAAGGCCACGGCCACGGGGCGAAAGGATGAGCTCGACGATGCACTGGACGGCTTGAATCACTCGACCAACCGCCTGCGGCGAAAATTCGATGCCACCGACAGCTGGATGGAGACCAAGGTTCAGATGGAGCAGGTAATGGACGACGCGCGAAAAATTAATCAGGTGGTGGCGCGCGGCAACTACGGGGCCGAAGCCGCAAAACTCTGGGGAGTACTTCGGAGCGGCATCAATGACCTTGCTCGCGCGTACGGAATTCAGCCGCTCGCAGTGTGAAGCAATCCATATTTGATTTGACGCGGTGGCGGCGACGGCCGCCGCCCGTCATCCGGCCGGAAAGTGAGTCAGATGTGAAACCGTTCCGTCAATCTATCACGCAGACACTGGTTGCGGGCGTGCTCTTTGTGCTTCCCGTCTACCTGGCAATTCTATTGTTGGCAAAGGCCATGAAGTCGCTTGGCCGCCTGGTCGAGCCAGTCGCGGGCCTGCTGCCGGATTGGCTCCCGGCTGAAACGCTTGTCTCTTTTCTGCTCGTGCTGGCTCTTTGCTTCCTCGTCGGGGCGGCTCTTCGGACGCGATTGGGTCAGGCGACGCGGAGCAGAATGGAGAACTCGCTGTTCCGAAAAATCCCGGGCTACACGATGTTTCGAAGTATGACCCGGCAACTGGCCGGAGATAACCGTGAGAGCGCTTGGAAGCCCGCCCTGGCCGAGATCGAGGATGCTCTCGTTCCCGCTTTCATCGTTGAAGAATTCAACGACGGACGCTTCACGGTTTTCGTTCCCTCCATTCCCACTCCGTTCGCGGGCGCCGTCTACATTCTCGACGCCGCACGCGTGCATCCGCTCAACATCCCGTTCACTCAAATGGTGAAGGTAGTCACGCGGTGGGGAACGGGCTCCAGGGAACTGGTCGCCGCCATGCAAGAAAGCCGAATGCTGTCACCAAGCCTGAAGTGAGGTGACTGGTTTGTTTCACAGATGGTCTGGCGGTGGCGCCGCGTCGAGCAGACTGACCTGCCCAGAATCCAGGGCGTAATCCGCCGCCACGACCTTGACCGCGTGCTTCTCCACCGAATCCTTTAGTACCGGTTCGGATCCGCGAACCTGCTGCGCCACGCGTCGCGCGTTTGCAATCACGCAGTTGTGGATTCTGTCCCCCGGCTCCTTAGCCGACGCTTCGACCGAGGGCCGAATGGCTGCCACCAGCGCGTTAATATGTCCCGCGGCGCTTCCGCCTTCCACAGCGGCGGAAACCGCGCCGCACTTCTCGTGGCCCAGAACCATGACAAGCTTGACGCCCAGGTGCTCCACCGCATACTCGATGCTGCCCAGAACCGCGTCGTCCACGATGTTCCCCGCCACGCGGATCACAAATAGGTCGCCCAGTCCCTCATCGAACAATAGTTCCGGCGAAACCCGGGAGTCGGCGCAGCCGAGGATTACCGCGAAGGGATGCTGCCCCGCTCGCAGTTCCTGACGGCGAGCCAACGACTGATCCGGGTGCTGTTCCTTATGCCGGACGTAGCGCTGATTCCCCGCCATGAGCTTGGCTAGCGCTTCATCCGCCGCCAGGCCCGCTGCGGGCTCCTGAGCCCAAGCGCCGACGCCCGCCAGCAGTAAGACCAAGTAAGACCAGGACCTTCTCATAGATTTGCGGTTCCTCGCGGACCATGACGCTATTTCGAGATCGTCTTCATACCACTCAGCACCTGCAGTTGCTTTTGCACAGCCGCCCACTCGTTTGGCTTTTTCTTGGTTGAGATAGGCGCCGCCGGATCGGCGTAGTACGCGATAATGTCCTGCTTCAGGCCGGCTGGAATGGCATCCGCGGGGACCTTTGTGACCCGGGCGAGCAGTCGGGCATATGTCTTGTCCGTGAGTGGATACCCGCCAGGAACCACCGGTTGTCCGGTATCGAGATCGCGGTCTACCAGCCCAATATCGATCTGCGTTCCCATCAATCGTTGCAGGTCAACGGCCAGTGCGGCGGTGGAGAGATTTACGCTCGCGATGTACGCCCGCTCCGTCTCAACGGTTGGACCTTTGATGGCGAGCATCTTGAGCATCCCAATTTTCGGCAGAATCACGATGAGTCCGACCAGCAGGTGAATGCGGATGCCAGGGTTTCTACGGTAATGCGGCCACCCTTCTTCCTTCGAAAGTTGGCCAATCCGGCGCTCATATTGTTGGAATTCCGGGCCGGGCGTATCGGCAGGAAACTGTCCTTTGTGCAGCACCGCTTCGGCATACGTGAAATGGGGCAAAAAGCTCCGGGCGCCGAAGCGAAATGTTTTCATGGCAGGAAATGGCCCTTTTATGATCTCCTGAAGGGGAATTCCGTAGGTTTCATAAAACGCGGCGGCGAGTTGTTCGCGCGGCACGTCCAAGCCAATCTCACGCACATAGGCCGCCGGCGCCAGGCGTAACTTGGCCGCCTGGTTAGCGTCAAATGCCCACTCCACCTGGGAGTGCTGGACCTTCCCCTCCGCATAGTTCACCGATGACCCGTATTTGGCGCGGAGTTTAGGGAACGTGATTGCGACCGATGGGTTGGTTGCCTGGGAATGTCCAATACTGTCGCCTACATAGTGCGACAACGCGCCGATCGCGAAGGCAAACTCGTCTGCTGTGTGGGCGTGCTGAAAGAGCTTCTGCACGAAATCCCCGGTGCGGACATAATGCGTCAGATCCGAGAAGAACGCGTTTGCAAAGGGATAATACCCGAAGTCCTGAACGACGCAGCCGCCATACGCGTACGCATGCGCCTCTCTCAGTTGCGCGGCCGTGAGCGAGGGAAAACGTTTTAGCAGAATCGGTACGATGACTGTGTCCCAGGCCTGATCGATCAACTGATGGTGCGTCAAAAGGCCATATGCTTTGCCGGAAGGAGGCGACGCCATCATGAGCGAAACGCACAGTGCAAGCGGGGCTACCCATCTGCGAATCTTTAGGGCGCGCTTGGCAGTCATTGAGGGTGTTTCCGCTCGTGTGTGCACTCCGTCTCCTTTTGACGCGTCGAATCGGGGCAGCCACGCCGTTTCCTATCCAGCTTCAATAGAGTGCCGTGAAACCGATGGAAAGAACCTGACCCGTGATCTGGCCGATGTAGAAGCCGAAGGTACTGCTCACTGGGGAGTGAGAGACATTAATCAACTGAAGGTTCATGCGCAAGTTCCTGGTATTCCAAGGGTAGTAGTTACCGCCTACGATGAATTCATGCGGGTGATGCCCGAATTCGCCAAGAACATAGGAAGTCGAAGCGTATAACTCGATCCGGTTCGGCATCACCATTTGCGACGCCTGAACATAGAAACCGGTATTACGGACGGCACCCACTGGCAGCGGGCCATCAGCAGTAAAATGGTCCAGTTTCCGGTAGTAACCCTCGCCCTGGAGCCAAAATCCGTGGTACTTCATTCCAGCGGCCGCGGAGACCAATTGGTAACGCGTCCTTTCTACGGTTACTCCGCTGGCGAGTGAGCCTGTATCAAATACATTGAGGCTATCCGCCAGGCGAAGGGTGGTATTGGCCGCTGGGTCACCGATGGGCGATTGGCGTTCCTCGGGACTATAGGTGTAAGCCAGATTGAACCGCGTGGCGACTTTTTCATGGCGTTCGTAGTCGCCGAAAGCGCCGCGCGGCCCAAACTCTCCCGTGGTCGGCAGCCATGTTATTGCAAACCCACCGGAAAGATCCCGATCGAGCTTGGTGGCCGGCGAGTCCAGGTTGCTGTTGTTATTTCCAATCAACCACCTGTACTCCAGTCTGGGAACGATGATCCCTTGGGCGAATACGCCCTGCGAGAAATAGGGCCGGAAGAATTCATCCGCCATGACGCGGTCGAAAGATACCCAATATGGATGGGAGCCCTGCAAAGACTGCGTGCCGGGATAGGCGTTCCAACCCAGTCCAAGGGTAATGTACTTACTGAAGTTGTAAGTTAGAGCACCGCCAACGGCGACCTGATTCGTGTCCTGCACGGTCCAGACGAACGTTTGATATTGAAATTTGGGGCTAAAGAGCCACCCCTGGGCAAATAGCATGACCCTGTGGAATTGAAAATCCTGGCGGGGCTCTATCGGGATCGGACGCCCCAGATGATCGAGCGCCGATTGGCTTGGGGGCAACTGGTTGAGATACCGTGCGGCCATGTAGCCGCTGAGATTCAGTTCTCCGTACTCACCCGACCCAACGACGAATCCCCTGCCTGGGTTGAACTCTCCGAACATACTGGGATTGCCGTCGGAGGCTTTCGGGAGCAGGCTCTTGTCGTCGGCGTTGGCCGGCGTCGTTGCGGACGATTGGTCTGGCGGTTGGCTGACTGGCTTTTGTCCGCTTGCCGCAGCCGACGGGCTTTGTTGCGGAGCGGTTGGATCGCCTGCCGACGGCTGGCCCTGCGGCCGCTCTACCGGCTGCATTCGATTAGCTTCCGACTGCGCCGGGACCGCAGCGGGCGCCGGCTTCGAATCGAGCGCCTGGCGGAGCGCGGTAATTTGGTCGATGAGCTGCTGATTCTGCTTTTCCAGTTGGCGGTTCTGCTCCATCAGCCGATCGACGGTTTTCAGGATGTCCTCGGTCTTCTGTGGTTCGGCTGGAGGAGCAGCGGGTTGCTGAGCCGCCGCGACACGCGCGGCACCCACGACAGCGATCACGATCAAGCTCAAACGCAGAAACACCGTGTTACCCATGGTTCGCCCCTGACCCGGTTATTTGAAGCCGACGGAAGACGGAGAAAAGATGTCGTAGTTCAGCTTGTGGGAAACGTACTCGATGACTTTTTGCGCTTTGACGCTGTTTCCGGCTTCGTCGAGAGGCGGCGCGAAGACAGCGATGGCCCCTTTGCCGGGAACGACGGCGACGATTCCGCCTCCGACGCCGCTCTTGGCAGGCAAGCCGACGCGCCAGGCCCAGCCGCCGGAGCCGTCATAGAGCCCGGCCATGGCCATGGTGCTCAAGATGTGCGGAATGCTCTCAGCTTTGATGACGCGCTCACCGGTTGCGGGATTGACTCCGTTGTTGGCGAGGGTTGCGCCCATGCGCGCGAGTTGTTCGGCATTTACGCCGACCGAGCATTGCTTGGTGTAGATATCGACGGACTCGAACGGGTCCGCGTAAATGCGTTCGTACTTGGCGAGCAGCATGGCAAGGGCTTTATTGCCGGTGTTAGTCGCCGCTTCCGACTTATACACCTCATCGATGAGCGTCAGCTTTTCGCCGGCGGCTTTGCTGTAGAAAGCGAGGATCTTGTTCCATTTATCGGCGGCGTTGGCCCCGGAGATGAGGCTTGTCGTGGCGATGGCGCCGGCGTTGACCAGCGGATTGCCGGTGTGAGTGGGCATATCCACGACCGCGTTTGGCGAGTTGAATGCGCGGCCAGTAGGCTCCGAGCCAATCTTTTCGAAAACCTTGTCAGCGCCCAGTTCTTCCATGGCGAGCGCCAGCGTGTAGACCTTGGAAATCGACTGAATGGAGAAAGAATATTTGACCTCACCCACGGTAAACGCCTGATTGTCCGTGGTAACAATCGCGATGCCGAATAACTTCGAATCGACATGGGCGAGATAGGGGATGTAATCGGCATTCTTGCCTTTGGTATCGTTCTGGAACTTGGCGTAGGCATCCTTCACGACGGCCTGGACCATCTCCCGCCGGGGCGCGACCGGGCTGACCTTGGCAGTTTGTCCAGCCAAGAAAATGGGATACAGACTTACCGCGACGCATACCGCCGCAAGGAGCGGCAGGACCTGTCTTTGTTTGGCAATCATATTGAAACTCCTCGACCGTTGCTTCCGCATTGCGGTCTTAGTAGGGAAGTGTTTTGGAAAAATTGAATTTGGCCGAGAACTGCAGCTTATAGTCGTTGTAGTTGAAACCATCGCTGAAGTTCACGCGCCGCCCGAACTGTACCTCGCCGCCCACCATTACGTGCTTGATCGGGTAATAGAGCAGGTTGCCGAGCGCATAGTAGCCCTGATGGAAATCCGAAGGCGCTTCCGCGTTGGAGTTCCAGATATTCATGAAGGACATGCCGATACTGCTGCTGAACTTGGGGCTCCACGTGTGATCGAGGAACGCGACCGTGCCCAAGAGGGGCAAGGGAACGCCTTTGATGGGCGTTCTCGAGTTTGAAAAATTGTTCTGGACCCCGATGTCGATGGGCGCATCGTTCATGTAGTTCTGGATGCCGGTGCCATAAACCACTTCGAGCTTGCCGGTGTCATTCTTGGTGAATTTCAGATTGGAGCTAAGGCTGAAACCCCAGCCCCACGCTGCGCCGCTGAGATCGAGCAACGCGGTGCGATTGAGATCGACCCAGGCGATCCTTCTCAAAATGCCTGCAAGCTGTACGTAACCCCACTTGCGCGCCAGGCGGCCGTGGCCGGAGAAATCGGGCATGTAGAACCGCGGCTTGACGCCCTGGATTTCGATGCGGTCGGAATAGATGCCGCCATCGGAACTGGCGCCGGGCCGCTCGATAGCGAAGACAACGTTGCTTTCCCCTTTGATGGGCATCCATCGGAACTGGAGATTGCGGAAGAAGACCATGCCGTTGGGTCCCCAATATTCGAGCGAGTTGGGGAACACGTCGATGTCCATGAAGGGGCTCCAATATTGGCCGGCCCCGAAGTGCCCCAACTCGCCGTAGGCATGGCGCAAGCGGAAAGTAGTTTGCCCAGCGTCTACGCCGACACCGAAGAGTTCGAACTCGAAGATGGTCTTCAACTCGCCAAATCTTGTCTGGGTGGATGTTTTGACGCCGAACCTGGTTTGGCGGACGCCGAAGAAGACGTTGCCGCCGGGAGCGAACTCGTTCTTGAAGGCGGGCAACTTGGTGGGACGCATGACGTCGAACCAGAGAGGATCGATTTGGCCGAAGTCATAACCCGAATCGAGCATGGCATAGCCATAGATTTCCATGTTGTTTTCGGGCTTTGCGGTATCGGGAGGCGGCGTTTGGGGATTGCCGGGAGGGGGCGAATCCGGCGGCGCCGTGTCGACGGATTGCGCTCGCGCCGGTTGGGAACCGGCGATCATGATTGCTAAAACGTTTGCACAGAGGACTACCTTCCAAGCGATCTTGGAATTCAATCTCATGAATTTATCCTCCGGAGCCGTGGAAAGGGGCCCCGTCAATTGTGAACACCCGACGGAAAAGGGTCCGAGCAAGCCCTATAGGAATCGCCCGCACCTAATGGAAGACGGCAAAGGCCGAATCCATCGTCTGGTCGCTGAGCAAATCCAGCTCGCCAATGGTTACAGCATTCCAGTTTCACGGCCGGGCAAACCGTGCAATCCTTCGCACGGGGTGGAATGCCGTTATTCGTACTGCCTACGAGCTAGCGCCAATCGCCACATTCATGGCAAACGAACGCCTCAGTTCGTACGACTCTAGTTATCGTAATGGGATTCTTTATTTGGGAAGCCAGTACGGCACCGGGGTATGAAGGCCCGTGAACTTACAACCAAACACCTCCCGCAGTTGTACCTTTTCCACGGTTGTTCTGTTCACCCTAGGGGAGCCGCCGGCCGACGCGTGCAGTCAGTTTTAAAGCTTATCTAAATCGACTCACATCGCGGCGCTTGCGCGTTGGCGATCCACTAACTCGATGGTGACGATCAGGGATGTCCCATTCCCCGCATGGCTCGTCAGCTTGATGTTGCCATGGACGAGCCGCGCACGTTCTTCCATGCTACGGATGCCGAGTCCGCCGCGGCTCAGCGCTTCCTGGAGATCAAACCCAATGCCATTGTCGGAGATCTTGAGCTGCAGGATTCCGCTTGATTTCGTCAGGGCGATCGACGCTCTGGTAGCGCGCGAGTGTTTGGCGATATTGCGCAGGGACTCCTGCGCAATGCGATACATACACAGGGCGACATCTGAAGCCACCGGCTCCGGGCACTCGGCTTCCACCTCAACCTGTATCGATGCAGCCGCGGCGAACTCCTTACAGTGCGATTTGAGCGCCGCCACCAGGCCGAAGAGTTCCAGCATGCCGGGGTGAAGCTCATGAGAGATATACCGAAGACCGTCGGACAAGGTCATCAACCGATCCTGAACACTTGCCACATTGCCGCGCACGTCCTCCATTGAATTGGGAATGTCGCGCTTGATCTTGCTGAGCGAAATGCCAAGGTCCGCCACCTGTTGGTTCAGGTCGTCGTGAAGCTGGCGGGCGATCCGCGAGCGTTCCTCCTCTTGCGCGCCGATTAGCTGACCGCTCAGCAAGTGGAGGAAATGCTCCGACTCCTGCAAACGCTCGTTGCGATCCGCCAGAAGCACTTCGGCCCTCTTCCGGCGGGCGCGATGAATCAAGAGGACCGCGATGAGCACGCTTTCCAGGGCAATAAATGACGACACGCCCGATATCAAGCCCTTGTGAAGCTGCCAGAGCGACAACTCCCGGTTCAACAGAAAGCTGCCGGGCGGCACGCGATCGAGATCGATATTCCAACGGCGAAGCTGCCGCGCGTCGAAGACATACGGATACTGAGGCTTGGCTTGTTGAATCGGGATATCCGAGATCTTCTCGCCTTTATAAATCCGGCGAACGATTGCGAGCGCCATGGCGAAGTGCCGATCATCGTCGTCGGTCGTGGGCCCACCTACAAAACCTTGCCTAGCGGTTAGTCCGTAGACCGGCGCATTGGTATTCCTGGTGATCAAATCCAACATTTCCGAGCCGCTCAGCTTTTGGTTGCTCACGTCGCTCGAGATGGCGTGAATGTAGACAATGGTATGGGGCGCCAGATGGTTTAGTTCCGGTATGAGTTCCAGTAACGGGAGATCGGTCAGATAGCGAAAGCGCAGCCTGTCGGCAAACTGGTCAAGAATTGGCCGATCGTGGCGAAGCCAGTAGCGGTCGTATTCCGAAGTTCCCGCGATCACGACGACGTCTGTGGTGTCAGGTTGCAATCGGAGGGCGACTTCCAGCGTGCCCCGCACATCGTCAAAATGGCTCACCCCGGTAACTCCAGGCGGAAGGCTTAGTCCTTTCAGACGGCTCTGTTCCATCCCCACAAATACAATGGGAGTCTCGCCGAAGATTTGGCGCGCATGTTTTAGAGCGAAGTCCAATCCCGCAAATCCGGCGGTGAACACCAGGTCTACTTTCTGCGACGCGTATAGCGAACGAAGGTAGCGGACGACGGATTCTTCATGGTCGGAAGTGGGAAAACGCTGTATGTCCAGGTATTCGGGATAGAACACAAACTCCGGACCGAGCCCGGCGGACTTGATGGCGGTATCGAGAATACGGGCCCCTTCGATGTTGCTCCCAAAGGGAAAGAGAACCACCACGCGATATTTCTTGAGATTCTGCCCCGGAAGGGGCGACCCAAGCCCTAAAATCCCAATTAGAACAGCGCAGACAATGACGAGGCGAGAGATGCGGAACTGTCCGGCCACTCGAAGTCCACGCGGCACATTGCAAGTTTAGCGCAGGTATCCCGATTCGCTTGCGCAGTGTTCGATCACGCACGTTACAGCGGTTCCGGTGCGGCCCGACACGCGCAACCGGAGGTATCCGGCTCGGGCGCCCATTGCGGCGTCAGCCTTCCTGCGCCTACCTGGTCGCTTCGCGCATCCGTGCCGGTACAGGGAATTATGCTTCGCCGGTGCGCCTTCCTGAGCGCTGTAGCCTTGATCGCCGCGCCACTGCTGGCCCGAGAGAAGAACGACGTGGTCGTCATGGAAAATGGCGATCGCTTGACCGGCGAGATCAAGGGCCTGAGCGCTGGGGTTCTGACGGTCAGCCTGGGTTACGTGGATGGGAATCTTTCAGTGCAATGGTCGAAGGTGGCGCGCATTGAAAGCAACCAGCTTTTCATCTTGCAGATGCAGGACGGCACGATGCATACCGGCGCGCTGAGCACCGCGACGCCGCCCTCGGCCGGCAAGCCGGTGACGATTGAACTTGTGGAATCGCCCGACGTCAACGTGCCGATTGAGCGATCGCAAATCGTCGTCTTGCGGGAAACAGACGAGAAAATTCTGGACCGGTTAACCGGCGACGTGAACTTCGGGCTGGTCTTTTCCAAGGGAAACGATACAACGCAATACACGCTCGGCTCCGACGTGGAGTATGTGCGGGAACGGTGGGGCGCGGAACTTACTTATAACTCCAACTTATCCGCCAGTACGGGCGCGAATACATCCACGAGAAATCAGTTGGACGCCGAGGTGTGGCGGCGCTTGCCTTGGAGGAAGTTTTATTACGCCGGGCTGGCCGGCTTTCTGCAAAGCTCTGTGCAGGGGATCACTCGGCAAGTCACTCTAGGCGCGGGTCTCGGGTATTTCATTAAGAATACGGATCGCGCGCGCATTTCACTCCTGGGCGGCTTCGCGTGGCAAAACACGAACTACCACCCAACCATCATCCCGATCGGCCAGGAAAAGATTTATGGGGCCTTGTTCGCCACGCGCGTGCAATTCTTTTTCTTCAAGAGAACGAACCTGGACATTAACGCCTCGGCAGTGCCGGCAATTTCCGATCCAGGCCGCGTTTTCCTTCGTACGAACGCAGCTTACTATCTGAAGCTCTTTGGCCGCTTAACGTTCAACCTCTCGTTTTACGGGAACTGGGACACGCGACCGCCCCTCAATTTTCCGGCATCCGACTATGGGTATAGCTCGGGCGTGCAATGGACCTTCGGGTATAAGTGAGCGAGGGTTTCTCCGTCTAATTCGACGTGTCGAAATTCTTGCCGGCGTCCGTCGGTCGCGCACGTGCTGTCGGGGTTGAATCGCGTCATGTTCTGGAAGATGGCAAGCGTGTCAGGCCCCAAATCCTTCTGATAGACTACCCCGTCGTTACTCACGATGAACGTTTTCACGCCCGTCACCCGGTATTGCGCGGGCGCGGCGGCTAGCGCAAATCCGCCGATCATCACGCCTTTGATGACATAATCCATCTGGCCCATCGGCGCGGCCGGACCTTGGCCCTTCAGGACCTTGAAGTAATAGCCGTGGTACGGCGGTTGGCTTGACGTATAGCCCTCCTCGATAGCTTTGGCAATGGTTTCTCCAACCGGGCCGCCCCAGGTGCCGTCGGCGTTCTTCCAAGCCAGGCCATCCTGCGCTCCGGGAGTGCTGATGATGCGTTGGGCGTATTGGTACACACCGTCATGCCTTTGGGTCGCGTATTCGTTCTGCGCGTCCACGAAGCCGCGGCTGACTGCAATCGCGTCCAGCTCATTCTGGCCGATGCGCCGGAACAGGATCTGCTGCCGCCCGGCCACAGAGTCGAAATACCACAAGCCATTCCGCTTCACCAGCGGGATCGGCAGCGGCCAGTTATCGTCGCCAACTACCAGCTCCGCACGCGCCGGGTTCTTGGAATTAATCTGCACGGTCTGCTTTTGGCGCGCCAGCTCCGCGAAGTCCTCCGCGCGGTTCTTGTCGCGCACGGGGTCTTCGGATTCGATCAGGTCCTTGCTATGAGGCCCCAGGATTCGGGTAAGTGCGGGCACGTCATAAGTTCCCGCCGCCGCGACCAACGCCTGCGCCGCTTGCTGCGGAGTCGCAAAGCCCTTCTGCGCCGGCGCGTTCGATTGCTGCGCATTCGATTCGAGCGCCGCTGCCACGCAGAGCGCCGTCAACGAGACCGCCCAGAGCGTCTTGCGAAGAGGGGAATTTAGTGTTTTTGTTGCCATACGATTTCTCCTTGATTCCACCTGGACTTCTGCGCTCATCTGCGCCGACCGCCGCCACCGCGGGCGCCGCCGCCTCGGGCACCGCCACCGCGAGAGCCACCGCCTCCGAAGCTCGAAGAGCCGCGCGAGCCGGACGATCGCGCCGCGCCGCCTCCCCGATTGGCGCCGGCAAACGCGCCGCCATTCCTCGAACCGCCGCCTCCGCCTATCTGCCGATTGCCGATGCTGTCCCCGCCGCCCGCGCGATTCGCTCCGCCGAAGTTCCCGCCGCTACGGTTTGCCCCGCCAATGTTACCGCCGGCGCCGCCGCGGTTGCCGCCGCCAAGGTTACCGCTGCGATTGGCTGCGCCGACGCCTCCGCCGCCGGCCCCGCCGCGGTTACCCAATCCACCTTGTCCACCGCCTCGCTGGCCTAAATTCTGTTGCCGTTGACCGATGTTCTGGCGCGCGGTCTGTTGCCTTTTGCTCAAGGAGTCTCCGCGAGCATTGCCGCCGAACCGGTCGGCGGTCGCCCGATCTCCATACGGCGCGCCACCGCGATGCGACGGATTGTGCGACCATCGACCGCCGCCTCCGTTGACCCGGTTGCCGCCGCCCAGATTCCCTCGATTGCCATTGCCGATATTGGTGTTCCGATTGAAGTTATTATTGATATTGATATTGTTATTGCCGCCCCAGCCGCAGTTGTAACCCCAACCGCCGCCGCCCCAGAATGCTCCCATGGCGACGCCAACTCCAAAAGAGAGGGCCATACCCGCCGCGTAATAACCGGCCGGCGGATAATACATCGGCGGATAAGGATAGTAAGGCGCCGCTCCCCAAACGACTGTTGGATTGTAACTAGGGACATAAATCACTTCGGGGTTTGCCTGTTCAATGACAACGATGTTCTTGGAATCTACGCTTTTGTTGTCGACCTTGATGTAGTCGTTTGATTTCAGTTGCCCTTTGCCTTCCGCGGTCTTGCGCATGCGTTGCACGGCGTCCATCACGTCAGATTGCTGCGCCAGCACCGCATCACCCAATTCCGTGGTCCACTTGATGTTGTCCCCCATCTGCTTCACCAAGTCAGGGAGGGCCGCTATGCCCTGAACGCTGGGGTCCCACGGCTCCTTTTTCACCGCCTCTGCCAGCGCCTGGTCTTTCAAATTAGAGTTTTTTGCCAGCCATTGCTGCAGTTGAATGATTTCCAAAGGATACGTAGAGGCCGCCAGCACCTGGGCTAGCAGAGGGTCCGGATACAACGCAATTGGCGCCACCAGGCTATCCAATTGATCCGGCGGCAACGTCTTCGCGTTTTGCGGCGCGCTTGTTTGTTGTTGCGCAATGAGCGGCGATATATCCCCTGGCATCAGCAGAAACGTGCACAGGACCGATGTCGCTTGAATCAGTTTCTTGTGGGCGTTCAACCGCATTTCACCCTCCTGCTCATCGCGTCCCGCCGTTCGTCCGACGGTCACGGCAAGTCGTGCACTCATGATTAGTGATTGCACGTGGCGGGCGCAGACTCGCTTAGGGGTGAATGAAACACAAGCCGAAAAGGTAATTTGATACAACTTCAGCAGATCTTGGCCTGTAAGTTGTCCGCAATGTGGAGCATGAGCCGGTACTGGTTGGAGGGGCGAGCTATGCCCGGATGTAAGGCTCGCGCGGGGTAACAGGACGCGAGATTGATCTAGCGTGTCGGCTTGACGTGCTGCGCTTCCCAGGCGCGAACGTTGCGCCTCGCCTGGTCGAAGAGCCGCTCGTAATTTGTCAGGCGAACCTTCCTGCTCGCCTCCGGATCAAGCAACTTCCACAAAGGGCCGTATTGCTCATAGACTTGGAGGTACGCGGATTGATCGGCCGGGGCGACGGTGTCCGTGCCGAAGAGGAAGCGATCCGGGTAACGCGTAATCAGGTCTGCCGCGATCTTCGTTGTGGCGGGAGTGGCGACGATATACTTGGCCACTTCGTCCCAAGAAATGTCGAAATACACGTGGCTGAACGCCGGATCTTTGAGGATATCCGCGAGCGTGGCAGCGTGATCATGGACCGGACGAACCACCCGGCCCATGCCGGTATGAGCCCAAATGATGGTGGTCTTGGGATGCCGTTTGAGTAAGTCTCGCATTTGGCCCAAATAGGCGGGCGGCGTGCCCGGTTTCGCAAACGGCGTATCCATATCGTTGTGGATTATCACCACGAGCCCCACTTCGCCGGCGAAATCGAGGAGTTTATCGAGAGCGGGGTCGGTGAGGCTCGCAACCTCGCCGGCGATTTTTGGAGATACGAATTCCTTGTGAATGCTGAACTCACCGATTCCCGAGAAGACCCCTGGGAAGGTCTGCAATACGCGCCGGATGTGGTCGGCGGCGTACATGTCGGTGGGGTTGAACCCCGTAATCATGGGGTCGAAGCGCTTCTGCTCGTCGGCCGAAAGGGACTTGTACGCCATCGCGATCCATGCGTCGGTGAAAGAGTAATAGTAGAGCGGGGCATCAGAGGACAGGTAATAGGTGGGCGCGCGCTTCCCATCCACGCGGTACGACCATTGCTGCTGCAGGGGAATGCCGAATAACGCGACTCTTCCTACTTTCGTTCCCATGATCTTCAGGAAGGCATGAATGTCCGTACCTTCCTGGATGTAGTTCGTCAAGTGAAAATGGGAGTCATTTACTTCGTATGAATTCGATTGCGGATTAGCGGGCACCGCTCCGAACGCTACGGCCAATAGAAGACTGAATCCTGCGCGCTTCCAACGACTGCTCATGCTATCCACTCCCTCACGTTCAAAAGCTGACCACCAGGTTGAGGTTGACTGCCGGCCCGTTGCCTCCCACAGCGTAAGGAAGGCTCAAGGCGCCGACGGGCGACCGGTGAAGTTGAATGTACTCGGCGTTGGCGCGGACGCTCTGGGTTCTCCAGGGATACCAGTTGACGCCAAGACGGGCATCCCAAGGGTTGCCGTATTTCCCCAGGACTAACGAGCCGGAGGCGTAGAGCTGAACGCTTTTCGGCCGAGCCATCATCGATGCCTGGAGTTGGAAGCCATCGTCAATGATTTTGGGTAATCCTGGCGTTCCTGGGCCTTTGAAGTGGTTGAGCCATCTGTAGTAGTATTCGCCTTCCAGAGCAAATCCGTGATATTTGACGCCGGCGTCCACGTCAGCCAGGTTGTAGAGAACATTCTTGATGATCACGCCGGGTCCGAACAAGCCGGGCATAAAGATGACGGTTCCATCCGAAAGCCGGATCTGAACATTGTCGAAATTGTCGGAGGCCGGCTGACTCTGCGACGTTTCGTCGCTCCGTGTGAAATGGCCTCCCAAGCGCGTGGCCACCTTCTGATGGTCCTCGAAATCGCCGAATGCGCCATGTTTTCCGTACTCCCCCGTGGTTGGCATCCATACAAGTTCGCCGGACAAGGTGTTCAAGCCGTTGTCGAGTTGTCCAGCATCTATGCCAAGCTGACTCAGGTTGTTGCCGAGCATGACGTTGTAGTCGAGACCGTGGACGATATTGCCTTTAGCGAAAATGCCCGTGGTATAAGAAGGCCGGAAAAATTCGTCGGCGATCAGCCGCTCATCGATGCCCAACAAATAAGGCCATACACCCTCGGTACTACGGACGCCGGGCAGCGAATTGACGCCCGCGCCCAAGGTGAAGTGGTCGTTAAATGTGTAAGTTAGGTTGCCGGCGGCGACTACCTGCGTCAGTTGCCCCTGGCTGACATTGGTAGACCAAACATAAGTCAGATAGCGAAATTTCGGGCTCAAGAACCAGCCGAGAAAATAAACGAGCAATTTGTTGACTTGTAAATCCTGCCGCTGCTGTACAGCGCTGGTTTGCCCGAATGCGTTGGTGTAGGTCCCGTCGAGCCCCTTTTCGTTCAGATACCGGACATAGGTGTATACCTTGACGTCCAGTTCGCCCTCTTCGGTATCCACTACCTTGAACCCGACATCCGGCGTATACGTTCCGAAGTGTTTTGACGCGGGGCGGCCCACGGAGAACTCACCGCTGCACCCGTCGGACACCCAGATATCCGCGTCGTCATAACCCCAGGTCTTGCCCAATAGGCACGCGCCAGCGCCGTTAGACTTTACCAGCGTCGCGCCCTGCGATGCGTCGGCGGCGCAGGTCTGGCGCTCACCGGCCTTAGAGGCGCAAGCCACTACCGAGCCGGCGGCTTGCGACCTGGCGGCGCTTTGCCCAAGAAAAATGAGGGCTGCTGCGACGGCGATGCGGCCCATTATTTCAATCCGACCAGAAGGACGTGGCGTTTCCTGACAGTGACCATTTGGGTTCCTCGTAACAAATCAGCCGAGATCGCTTTTAGACTTTAATCAACCGATTCCGAGCGGCTGGGGGCGGATTTAAAAAGCCTGATTGCCTTGTGTGATTCGGCGCGCAAACAGCCTGAGGTCAGGGAAACGATTCTTATCTGAAAGATAACGAGGCTGTTTCGGGGGTCGAGTTGCGGCTAAACCACGATCAAAGGGGCTGACTCGGCGTCCAACGACCTTACGCTCTCGATTGCGTGGTTTATGGCACTTGGGCTGAGTCGCGATGCGGTCAAGCTTCTGAACTTAGCTTCTAATTCCAGAGTGGAGACGGGGTTTTCGGGATTGCCGCGAGGGTAGTCAGCGGTTGCGCGGAAGACTTCGCCATTCTCGGAGGTGATGGTCAGGCGAGATGGCCATGCTTGCGGATATTTGGCGGTGAGGTCATCGGCTACGGTGACTTGGACGCGGGTCAGGAGATCGCGGATTGCAGGGTCGGCGAGGCGTTGAGGAGCGAATTGGGAGAGGGTGACGCGGCCATCGAGGAACGCGGCGGCGACGCAGTAGGCGAGGCTGAATTTGGCTTGGAAGGGGGTTGTGGGATTGGGGTCTTTGACGATTTCGTAGCCGGGGGCGTAGGTTTCGACGAGGAGGGATTGCGGGCGAAAGCCCGCTGCAGGCTGAAGCCTGCCCCACTGTAACGCGAGGTCGATGGCGGTGTGGGTGTGGGCACAGCAGGGGTGGAGTTTGTAGCAGTTTTCGAGGATTTTCCAGTGTGCGCCTAAGCGATCGGTGATGCGGGTGGAGTCGTGAGTGGCGGACATGGCTTGGAAAAAGCCGCGATCGCCTTCGAGGATGCGGGTGGCGCCGGTGAATCCGGCTTTGGCTAAATCGGCGGCGAGGATGCCATTCATGGCGGCTTTGCCGGGGTGGAGGTGCTTGCTCATGGCGCCATCGGCGTTGAATTCCCAGAGTCCGGCGGCCTGCGTGCCCGCGCTGCCGAGGGCGTGCAGCATCTGCTCGGGGGCCAGATGGAGCAAGGAGCCCGCGGCGGCGGCGGCTCCGAAGGTGGCTGCTGTGCCGGTGGGATGCCAGTATCGGTAGTGGCTGGGATTGACGGCTTCGCCGATACGGAACGCGGCTTCATAGCCGAGCACGACGGCTAAGAGGAACGCGCGGCCATCGGCCTGTTCACGCTCGGCCACGGAGAGCGCTGCGGAAATGATGGGCGCGGCGGCGTGGACAGTGGAAGTTTTGTGAATGTCGTCGAGTTCGAGGATGTGGGAGGAGACTCCACGTAGGAAAGCGCGGGTGACGGCGGAATCGCCCATGGCGGCAACGGCCTCGCGGGCCATTCTGGCGGGCGGCTCGTGGGATCCGGCAATAACAGAGCCAAGCCAATCGAGCGTGGCGCGTTTGGCTTCGGCGATTACGGATGGGGGTAAATCGGAGTAAGTCGCGGCGGCCAGGAAGTTACCCAGCCGCCGCGTGAGGCCTTCGATCACTTATTGTTTATCGTTGTGCTCGTTATTATTCGGGGTCGCGTTGTTGCGCAGGTTGGGCGGCGGCGGATCTTTGACCCACTTGTCGAACCAGCGCAGCTTTTCCCAGTTGACATGCTCGATGGTTTCCTTGGCGCGATAGCCGTGAGCTTCGCTGGGCAGGAAGACCAAACGAACGGTTCCGCCGTTGCCGCGCACCGCTTCATACATGCGCTGCGACTGAATGGGGAAGGTGCCGGTGTTGTCGTCGGCTTCGCCATGGATCAACAGCAGCGGGGCCTTGATCTTGTTGGCAAACATGAACGGCGACATCTTGATGTAGAGGTCGGGGTCGTCCCAAATCGTGCGGCGCTCGTTCTGGAAGCCGAACGGGGTCAGGGTGCGATTGGGCGCGCCGCTCTCGGCGATTCCGGCCTTGAAGTAATCGGAATGCGCGAGCAGGTTGTCGGTCATGTAAGCGCCGTAACTGTGGCCACCTACGCCGACGCGGTCGCGGTCCGTATAGCCCATGTCGACGGCCTTGTCGATAGCGGCTTTGGCGTCCATCAACAACTGATCCAGGAAATGGTCGTTGACCGTAGCGCGCGGGCCAACGATCGGCATGGACGCATTATCGAGCACCGCGTAGCCATCGAGGGCGAAGAAGATTTCGGAGTAGCCGCCGATTTCGGTGAACCGCATGCGCGAGCCATTGGTCGAAGTTTCGCTGGCGGCGTCGGCGGTTTCATATTCATAGGGATAGGCCCACATGATCGTCGGCAGGCGCTTGCCGCTGCCCATGACGTAATCGGGCGGGAGATAAAGCGTGAACGACATCTCCACGCCGTCGGGGCGCTTGTAAGTCACCAACTCCTTGTGAACCTTGCGCATGATGGGCTGAGGATCGGGGAAGTTAGTCATGGCCGTCGACTGGCCTGACGCGGTGTGGACATAGTAATTCGGCGGCTCGGTGGGACTTTCGCGGCGGGTGAGGAACTTATCGCCGTGCGCATCGAGCAGAGCGTCGACGACTTCGTAGTGTTCGTCGTCGCATTTGAAGATGGGCTTGGTTTCCTTGGTGGTCAGGTTATAGCTGGTCACGAACGGATGATCGCCGGTGAGCGAAGAGCCAGCGCCCTGCAGGAAGACGTTGTCGCCATCGAGGATCACGACGCGCTGGCCGCTGGGCAGCGTCTTTTCCATGGGGCTGCCGGGATTGTTATAGCGCGAAGGGCCGCTGGTCCAGAGCGGCTTCGGCGCTTCCGTGGGATTGGAGAAATCGATGAGGTACGCGGTCTGCGCGCGTCCCGCGCCACGGCCAGCGCCGCCCCCACCACCCCCGCGTCCTCCGCCACCGCCCCCGCCGACGATGGCGGTGTGCAGGTTCTCGGTAAAGGTGAAGCCTTCCAGGCGACGATCGGCCTCCAGGATTACCGACGCGTCACCGCTGAACGGCGGCTTGATGCCCATGATTTTTTCGTGAACCGGCTGATCTTCGTTTCCGTTGCCGCCGCCGTTGCGTCCGCCGCCACGGCCTCCACGTCCGCCGCGACCGCCTCCGGGGGGGCCGTCAAACCACATCAGGGTCGAAGGCTGGATGGGGAACCACGCCAAACCACGCGGACCAGCAGTAACCGGATTGTCTTCATCCGCGGCAGCAGCGGCCGCGCCGGCTCCACGCCCGGTGCCACCCATGGGGATAGTGGCTTCTTTCTTGAGCATCTTGCCCGTGCGATCCCAAATTTCGATTTCAGTGGGGAATTGCCGCGCGGGATACGAATACGAGAACGGCCGGTGGATGTAATTCACGATGAAGTATTTGCCATCGGGCGACATGCGCGCGGATTCGATGATGGCCGGTTTGCCAATGGGCTGCATGGCGCCGCTGTTGATATCGACCACAGCGAGTTGCGCCAAACCGTAATACTCGAAGAGATCTTCGTCGTGAGGATTTTGCAGGAGATCTTCGTAGGTCGGAGCGCCTTTTTCGCCGCCCATACTTTCGGAGATGTGCGGGCCGGCGGGCGCGGCGGGCTCAAGGGGAGCCGCGCCACGATTCTGACGCACAGCATGCACGAGCAGCGATTTGCCGCCGGGCATCCACTGCAACGCGCCGCCGCCGGCGCCAGCGCCGCCACGGCCTCCTCCACCGCCGAATACTTCATTCAAATGCAGGTTCGGCACCTTGTGGGTGCGGCCGGTGGCGGCATCGCCAATCCATACATCGATACCAGCAGACGTGGAGTTGGTGAATGCGAAGTGCGTGCCGTCCGGGCTCCAGGGTCCCAGGCCTAGCTTGGGATTGGGCGGCAAAGCAATCTTGATCTCGGTACCTTCCGGAACCTTGCGCAGAATGATGGTCGACTGGAAGGTGGTATTGTGCAGGCCATTGGTTTTCGGATTGATGCGGATGCCGGCCAGGCGCAGCATGGGCTCGGAGAGTTCCGCGATAGGTGGGTAGCGCACAGGGCTTCCCTGCAATGCATAAGCATGGGTTGGGCTCAGCAACAACGTGGGTGTGGGCGGTGAGTTGAGAATATCCTCAATAGCTTTTGGAGGTTTCTGGTAGGTCTCCGCTCCGAAGAACAGAAACGTGGCGGGTACGAGCAATAGCAGCGCTCGGATTGCTGGTTTCATAAGGGTTACGTCGATATTATGAGAACCCGCCGTCGAAGTCAAACCTGGGGATTACCCTGGCAAAATCCTCAGGGCGCCCGATTTCGTAACCGTTTCGGCTCCGCTCAGTATAAAGAGTGAGAGAGAAGATGGGTCACTACTTAGGCGATTTGCGTTTTGGACTTCGGCAACTGCGGTTGAACCCGACATTCACGGCGGTGGCGGTACTTTCGCTGGCGCTTGGCATAGGGGCCAACACGGCAATCTTCCAACTAATCGACGCCATCCGGCTGCGCACTTTGCCGGTGGCGAATCCGCAGGAACTGGCTTTTGTTGACTTTGCGAAGGGATCGCAGCGGTCGGGGTGGTGGTCCACCAGAAGCGCGAATTTCACGTCGAAGCAATGGGACAGCATTCAAAAACAGCAGCAGGCGTTTTCCGGAATGATCGCCTGGAGCGCGAAGCCGTTCAATCTGGCGCAGGAAGGCAAGGCGCGGTACGCGGAAGGAATGTTCGTCAACGGCGACTTCTTCCATGTGCTGGGGGCTCCGGCGGTTGTGGGACGGGTATTCAGCGCGGAGGACGATCAGCCGGATTGCGGGTCGCCGGGAGCGGTATTGGGATATGCCTTCTGGCAAAGCGAGTTTGCAGGCGACCCTGAAGTGACACACCGCACCGTCAGGCTGGATGGCAGACCGTTCCCGGTGATTGGCGTGACGGGGCCGAATTTCTTCGGCGTCGAAATCGGACACAGAATTGACGTGGCCGTACCGCTTTGCTCCGACCCGATGTTCTGGGAACCGGGAAAGGGACACATCCCCCAGCCGACGGCCTGGTGGCTTTCGTTCATGGGGCGCTTGAGGCCGGGCTGGACGATCGAGCGCGCGAATGCACAGATACAGGCCGTTTCGCCGATCATCATGCGCGAAACTCTGCCGCCTTCTTACCGTGCGGATGGCGCGAAGAAATATCTGGAGAACAAGCTCACGGTGACATCGGGCGCGACGGGCGTTTCGCAGTTGCGGCGGCAATATGAAGACCCGTTGTGGATTCTGCTGGCAACCACCGGGCTGGTGCTGCTGATTGCGTGTGCGAATTTGGCGAATCTATTGCTGGCCAGAGCCAGCGTACGCGAGCGCGAGATCGCGGTGCGACAGGCGATTGGGGCGTCACGTAGCCGGCTGGTGGGGCAGTTGCTTTCGGAAAGCATGCTGCTCGCGTTATTCGGCGCGATATTGGGCGCGGTGCTGGCTGCGGTGCTCAGCCGCGGATTGATCGCGTTCCTGACCACCGAAGGCAACCGCATGTTTGTCGGGTTGGGAATCGATTGGCGCGTGTTGGGATTCACAGCCGCGATGGCGCTCGTCACCTGCGTGCTGTTCGGCCTCGCGCCGGCACTGCGCGCGACGCGGATCGCGCCGGCATCGGTGATCCGCGCCAGCGGACGGGGGCTGACGGCGGGACGCGAGCGATTTAGCTTGCGCCGCGGGCTGGTGGTGGCGCAGGTGGCAATGTCGCTGGTGTTGCTGGCGGGCGCGCTGCTGTTTGTGCGCAGTTTGCAGAAGTTGCTTGCCGTCGATCCCGGTTTCCGGCCGGAGGGGATTGTGGCGGTGGACGTGGATTACCGCTCGGCGCATTTTCCGCCGGCGCGGATCTCCGAAATCCGGCGGCAAATGCAGGATAAGCTTCGCGAACGGACGGGCGCGATTTCGGCCGCGCAGATCGCGATGACTCCGGTTGGCGGCGGGGGCTGGGACCAGTTTGCCTGGGCGGATGGTTCCAACGCGCAAAAACTCGACGTCATGTTCAATCGAGCAGGCCCGGGCTACTTCCGCACGATGGGAACTTCGTTCGTGGCAGGGCGCGATTTTGACGATCACGACAATCTTTCTGCGCCGAAGGTCGCGATTGTGAACGAGGAGTTTGCGAAGAAGGTTTTCGGCGGACAGAATCCGGTGGGCAAGTCGTTCCGCCGGGAAGAATCGAAGGATAAGCCTGACAGCGTATTCCTTGTCATCGGCCTGGTACGAAACACGAAGTATTACGAATTGCGCGAAGACTTCCGGCCGATTGCGTTTGTATCCGCAGGCCAGGACGAAGATCCAGGACCGGGCGGAACCTTCGTGCTGCGCACCAACGCGGCGCTGGGCGTTTTCTACCACGAGGCGGAACGGGCAGTGGCGGAAATCCATCCTGGGCTTGGCGTGAATTTCACGGTGCTGACCACGCAGATTCAGGAATCGCTGATGCGCGACCGGTTGATGGCGGCGCTGGCGGGCGCGTTCGGCTTCCTGGCTGGCTCGCTGGCGGTGCTGGGATTGTACGGCGTGATCTCTTATATGGTGGCGCGCAGACGAAACGAAATCGGCGTGCGGATCGCGCTGGGGGCGAGCCGTGGGCGCGTCATCGGGCTGGTGCTGCGGGAGGCGGTTCTGCTGCTCGCGGTCGGACTCACGGTGGGCACGGCGTTGGCGGCGTGGGCAGGTCAGGCGGCGGCGTCATTGGTGTACGGCATGAAGCCGCGGGATCCGCTCACGCTGGCGGGTGCTGTGGCGCTGCTGGCGTTTGTGGCGCTGTTTGCCAGTTATGCGCCGGCGCGCAAGGCGTCGCGGTTAGAGCCGATGGACGCGTTGCGCCAGGAGTAGCACAAGACCGGGTTTATCGGCGGCCTATAGTTGTAGAGGATCTCTGCCGAACAATTCTATAGGCCGCCGATAAACGCCGATGAACGCCGATAACACATGGCTGGACTCTTTGAGTGAGAAGGTGCTGGGCGCCGTGTTCGAGGTCTCCAACACGCTTGGCGCCGGATTCCTCGAAAAGGTTTACCAGCGTGCCTTGCTTCGAGAGCTGAGTCTGCGGGGCATCCGGGCGACCGCAGAAGTCTCTCTTGCCGTAATCTACAAAGGGCACTCTGTGGGAGAGTACTTTGCGGATCTCCTGGTCGAGGACGCGCTAGTAGTTGAATTGAAATGTGCGGAACGCCTAGCCGCCGAACACACGGCCCAATGTCTCAACTATCTGCGAGCCTCTGGCCGGACCGTGTGTCTTCTTGTCAACTTCTACAAGCCCAAAGTCGAGTGGAAGCGAATCGTCCTTGGTTTTGCTGACTAGCGCGTGACGCCTTCGCCGGTTTGCGCGGCGGCGGCTTTCGATAAGACCGGAACTTTGGTCTCGGTGGTGAGCGGCGGCCGGCGCTTGTGCCAATCGGTGGCGCTTTGATAGGCGTGCGCCAGGGCGAGAACGTTGACCTCGGCGAGATTCGGGCCGCTGATTTGCAGGCCGATGGGCAGGCCAGATTTCGAGTAGCCACAGGGCACGGTGATGGTGGGCAGCCCGTAATCGTCGAGCGAGCGGGTATTGCCAGGCTTGGGATTGCGGCCCCGGCCACCGCCGCCGCGGCCGAGTTCTTCCTCGATGGGCCAGGAGACTTCGCGGATAGTGGGCGTGATGAGGAAATCGACGTTCTGTTTTTTGAAGACTTCGTCATCCACCTCACGGCGCACCAGACGGAGATTGCGCCACTCGCGGATGTAATCGACGGCGCGACCACCGCGGCCGCCTCCTCCGCCGGCCTCGCTGCCGGTTTCGGAGAGGCTAAACGCGCGGCCGAGGGTTTCGTTGTAGACGCCGCCTTCACTGCCTGCGCCGGTTTCGAGGATGGAGGGCATCTCGATTTCCTGTGCGCCCTTGGTCATCTTCCCGAGGACGGAGATGGCAGTTTCCAGAGCACCGGCCACGTCGTCTTGCAGTCCGTCGTAGAACATGACGGGAATGCCGAAGCGGAATTGGGAAACGGGCGCGCCGATGCCTTTGGAATAATCGGGCACGGGGTAATCGATGCTTTGGAGGTCGAGGTTGTCGTAGCCGGCGATGACTTGCAGGACCAGCGCGGCGTCTTCGGCGGTGCGCGCGATGGGGCCGCAGTGGTCGAGAGACCAGGTGAGCGGCACGATGCCGCGGATGCTGACGCGGCCGTAAGTCGGCTTGAAACCGGTGACGCCGCACATGGCGGACGGGGTGCGGATGGAACCGCCGGTATCGGTGCCGAGCGCGGCGTAGCAGTTCTCCATGGCCACGGCGGCGGCGGAACCGCCGGACGATCCGCCGGCGATCATTTCGAGATTCCAGGGATTGCGAACCGGGCCGAAATAGCTAACGGCGGACGTGGCCCCGGCGGCGAAGATGTGCATGTTGCACTTGCCGATGATGACGGCGCCGGCGTCTTTGAGACGGCGGGTGACTTCGGCGTCTCCAGTGGGGATGTAGCCCGCCAGCGTCTTGCTGCCGGCGGTGGTGCGGACGCCGGCGGTTTCGATGTTGTCCTTAAGGCCGATGGGAATGCCATGAAGCGGGCCGCGGAAATTGCCGGCCATTTGCTCTTTTTCGAGAGCGCGCGCGGCGGCCAAGGATTGCTCGCGCATGATGGTGATCCAGGCGTCGATTTTGGCATTGAAGGCCTCGATGCGCGCGAGGCAGGCTTGCGTGAGCTCGACGGGGGAGACTTTCTTAGCGTGGATCTGGATTGAGGCCTGGGCAAGCGTGAGAGCGGCGAGGTCGTTCGGCGTGTCGGTGCTGGCAATGCGGACCGCGGCTGCGCCAAGGCTTGCGGCAAGGAACGTGCGCCTGGTGGGGTTTGCCATTTAGCCTCCTGTCTGCTCCGACGCGGCTTTGGAAAGCGCGGGAACCTTCGCGTCAGGCGTGAGTGGCGGCCGCTTCTTGTGCCACTCGGTGGCTTCCTGATAGGCATGGGCGAGCGCTAGAACGTTGACTTCGGCCCAGGGCGCGCCGGCAATTTGCAAACCTACCGGCATTCCGTCTTTCGAGAAACCGCAGGGGATAGTGATGGTGGGCAGGCCGTAGGCGTTGAACGGCCGCGTGTTTTCTTCGGCGTCGAGTTGCGTGCGGGAGCGGTTGCCGGAGGGAGCGGCTTGGCCAGCGGGCGGCGTGGCGGCTGCGGGGGCTGCTCCGGCGCCTGCGCCCGCTGCTGCACCTGCTCCTCCGCGTCCACCACGGCCTCCGCCACCGCCAGCTCCGCCTCCGCCGGCGTTGCCGGCGCCTTGCGTGAGTTCTTCTTCGATGGTCGGGACCCCGTGCCGGGACGCAGGGGCGATGAGGAGATCGACAGTCTGTTTTTCAAAAACATCCTGGCCGATGGTGCGGCGGACCATCTCGAGATCGCGCCAGCCGCGGATGTAATCGACGGCGCGGGCGGCATCGGCGGCAGGGAAAGCGCGGGCGGTGCTGGCTTCGAAGCCGCCACCGTTGACGCCGCGGAGATTCTCGTGGAAAGCGGCGATTTCGGCGCCGACGGCAGTGTGCAGGAGCGACGGTAGCGAGACATCGTGCGCGCCCTTGGTGAGCTTGTTGAGCACGGCGATAGCGTCTTCGATGACGCGGGCGACGTCGTCGTCGAGGTGATCGTAGAATTGCACGGGAATTCCGAGGCGGAATTGCGAGACCGGAGCGCCAAGGGCGCGCGAGAAATCGGGGACGGGCTTATCGATGCTATCGATATCGAGGTGGTCGTAACCGGCGATCTGCTGCAGCAGCATGGCTGCGTCTTCGACCGTGCGGGCGATGGGGCCGCAGTGATCGAGCGACCACGCGAAGGGGACGATGCCACGCAGGCTCACCCGTCCATAGGTGGGTTTGAAGCCGACGGCGCCGCAATAAGCGGCGGGGGTGCGAATACCACCGCCGGTGTCCGTCCCAAGAGCGGCGAAGCAGTTCTCCATCATCACGGCAGCGGCCGATCCGCCGGAAGGGCCGCCGGAGATGCGCTCGAGATTCCAGGGATTGCGTACCGGGCCCCAGTAACTGACGGCCGAGGAAGCGCCCGCGTCGAATTCATGCATGTTGCACTTGCCAACGATGACGGCTCCGGCGGCGCGCAGGCGGCGGACGACTTCAGCGTCGTCGGTGGGGAAGCGGTACTCGTAGACGGCGCTGGCGGCGGTGGAACGAGCGCCCAGAGCGTCGATGCTGTCTTTGACGCCGACAGGGATGCCGTGCAGAGGGCCGCGCAATTTGCCTGCAGCCTGCTCATCGGCCAGCGTTTTGGCCTGGACCAGGGCCTTCTCGCCCATGACGGTGATCCAGGCGTTGATTTTGGGGTTGTAAGTCTTGATGCGATCGAGGCAGGCCTGGGTGAGTTCGACCGGGGAGATTTTGCGGGAACGGATGCCGTCTGAAGCTTGCTTAAGGCTGAGGGAATAGAGTTCGGAAGAGCCGGCGGCCCGGAGGCGCAACGTGGCGACGCCAAGACCGGCTGCGAGGAATCCGCGCCGGGAAGTGGTTAGCATGCAATCTTGTACCGCGCGCGGGAAGGCATTGTCAACCGCAGGCTGTGTATCCTGAAAATGCATGAAAGAATACAATTGATGCCTCGAAAACTAGGGATTTCCTTGGCGCTGTTGGGCATGGCCGCATCCGCGCAGACGCCCACGGCTTACACCGTGACCGAGATCAACGCGATGATGGGCGCGAACACGCTCATGAAGATCTCGCGTGACGGGTCAATGGCGGTGGTGCAGCAGGAGATTCCAGCGCGCGGCGGCGCGCCCATGGTGCATGTGCGATCGGTATACGATTTGGCCACCAAGAAGACCGTGACTTGGGACCCGACGGCGACGGGCATCATGTGCTCGTCGGCGACGTTCGGCGGCGACTGGGGCGATCCGTTCGCCGGGAGCCTCGAAACTAAGGACGAAATCATCAAGCAAAACGGCAAGGAGGTGGGCACGGAAACGGTCAACGGCATGACTGCGCGCGTGATGACCGCATCGGAGCAGGGCTCGTCATTCAAGGCGTGGCTGGATCAGAAAACCGGGCTGGTGCTCAGGCTGGAAATGACTGGGGTGAAGGGTGAGAAGTCGACGCTAATCGACGTGAAGGAAGTGAGCATGGCGAAACCCGCGGCGTCGGAGTTCGCGCTTCCAGCGCAGTGCGCCGGCGCGCTGACGGCCCCCGGACCGCTCACCACGGAACAGCGAATTGCGGCGGATACGGGCGGACCGGCAAGCGATTTCACCGATGCGATGATGCCGCCGGCCGAACAGAAATCGTGCTCGGCGGTGGTGAAAGTGGTGCAGGCGGAAACGATGACGCCGATCGCCAGCGGGTTCCGCGCGACCATCGATAACAAGCCGGCAGCCGTACAAGGCGGCGCGGTGCGCATGGCCAGCGTGCCAGAGCACTTCACGATCGATCTGGAATTCGGCGACCCGGGAAGCAGTATGGCGCTGATTTACCGCAAGTGCCCGTTTCCCGAGAGCGTGCTGCTGCACGTGGTGAAGAACCCGGCCAACATGTCCGAAGGCGGCGACTGGCTCTGGGTGACGTCGGGCAAATACGCGAAGTAGTTAGAAGGTCAGCTTGATTTCGCCCCGTCCCTTTTCTTGCAGGGGAGATAATGGATTTCATGCCTTAGTCTTCGGTGAGGGGCCTGCGTGTTCAATCTTTTTGGCCTTCCCTTGCAAAAACATTGAACAAGACTCGCGCAAAAGGAATGTTCTTGTAAATGCCGGGGTACCGCCATTTCGATCTTGCCGCCGCGACGGTGAAAGATACCGCGCCGGCGCTCGACCGGCGCGACGACGGTGGCGCCCTGGAAGCGCTGCTGGTTGCCCTGTTTGACGAACACCGGGATGCTCTTCTGCGCTACCTGTCGAGCCTGGGGCTTCCGTTTTCAGATGGCGAAGAGGTAATTCAGGAAGTCTTCCTTTCGCTTTTTGCGCACTTACGCGCGGGCAAATCCCGGGAGAACTTGCGCGGATGGGTGTTTCGCGTGGCGCACAATTTGGGTTTGAAGCGGCGCTATCGCAATCGCGGCGATATTTCCGTTGGAACGACGGCGGCCAACGGAGAGTGGGCGATCGATCCAGGGGCGAATCCGGAAGAGGCCGCGGTTTCCTCGCAAATGAAAGAGCGCCTGCTGGCGGTGGTTCAAGCGCTGCCGGAGCAAGACCGGCAATGCCTGTTTCTTCGCGCGGAAGGACTGCGGTATCGGGAAATCGCGAGCGTTCTCGATATATCGCTAGGGGCTGTATCCATTTCTCTGGCACGATCTTTGGCGCGCATGACGCGTATCGCCGAACGGTGACACATGAAGCACGAGAGTCTTCATCTTTCCGATCCACGGCTGCTGCTCCATATCGACGGTGAACTTTCTCCGCAAGACGAAAAGCAGGTTCGAGCGCATCTCGATGCGTGTTGGAGGTGCCGCGTGCGGCGGCAGGAGATCGAAAGCGCCATCGCGGACTTCGTTCATGGTCATCAGAACGCCTCCGCGTTGCCGTCTTCCGATGGGCCGCGCGCGTTGCTGCGGGCGCAACTCGCGCACGCAGTGGAAGGCGCTCCGCGAGCCGGATGGACGGCTTTCCTGGGAAGGCTGGCGGCATTCGCGGTGGCGGCCGGCTGCCTGCTGCTGGCCGGCATCCTTTTTGTCCGCGCGGTTCGCGAGGGAGGGCATGGGGCACGCCGCAACAGCGCCATGGTTTCGATTCCCGACGCCAGACTGACGCCGGGCGCGGCTGTGCTGGCCAACCGGCAAGCCGTATGCTCGCAGGCCAATACCAAGAACAAGGCTGTTTCCGACGGCATACGCCGCAAGGTGTTCGAGGAATACGGAATCACCGGCGCCGAACCCAAAGCTTATGAGGTGGACTATCTGATTACCCCGGCCCTGGGCGGATCGGACGACATCCGCAATCTATGGCCGCATTCTTACGCGACGGTCTGGAATGCGCACGTCAAGGACGATTTGGAAGACCGCTTGCGCGACCTGGTGTGCAGCGGCGGCCTGGATTTGAGCCAGGCTCAGCACGAAATCGCCGCGAATTGGATTGCGGCGTACCAGAAGTATTTCCACACCGAACGGCCGGACCAATGAGCCGGCTGCGCTTGATACCATCGGAACGGATGCTTCTTCGGTCCCTGCTGGCGGTTCTCGCGGCGGCTCAAATTGCGGCGGCGTGCAGATGCCCGGCGCACTTGACCGTCTGCAACGAGGCCACCACCAGCAATCTGGTTTTCATCGGCACGGTGGAATCGGTTTCACCGCGTTTCCTGGACAGCTGGAATCCGGATCAGATGCCCGCGCTGCGAAGCCTCAATCAGGATGCTGACAAGGCGCGCGCCAATTCCAAGACCCAGGATTTCGCGGCGCTTCGCGATAAGTACCTCAAAATGCTTCCGGATGCGGACGAGGATCTGCACAAGCGGTTGTCGGACGCCACCACGGTGCCGGGATTGGTCAAGGCATTTTTCGCGATCGTCAGCAAGGGCCGGGTGGTCCACATCAAAGTGAAGAAGCTCTTCCGGATGGCGGACGACGACGATCCGAAGGACGTGAACGACGCTCAAAAAGATGCGAAGCCAGCGGCCGCCAAGAAAGATGACGATGACGACCAAGCGAAGAAGAGCGTAAAAACTGCCGAAAAAGACAAAAAGCCTGTGGCGCCAAAGAAGGACGATGACGACGACAAGGACAAGAAGCCGCCCGAGTACATCGACGTATGGACGTCTTTCGACGATTGCGGTGTGGATTTTCAAATCGGAGAGACTTACCTGGTATACGCCGATAACGACGAAGAGAGCGGCGTCATTTCGACGGATAGCTGCTCGCGAACGCGGCGGCTCAGCGACGCCGGCGATGACTTAGGCTATTTGTACTTTCTCGATCAGGACCAGAAGTCGACGCGTCTCGAAGGATTTCTGACTTCGGATCCCTATTTCCAGAGCCAGGTGGAACGGTATCACGAAATAACAAACTTGCCCGCGGCGGTAACCGCGGCCGTGGTGGAACTGCGGTGGGCTAACAATACGCGCTTCGCATTTCCCGACGCGCAGGGCCGGTTCATTTTCGACGGGCTCGCGAAGGGCCAATACACGATGACTGCGTTTGCGCCCGGATATCCGCAAAAAATCGAGCCCCTTTCCAGCCCCAAGCGCATCGCGGTAGATCCGGCGAGTTGCTCGCGCGAGGTCCTATTTATTCCGAAGCCGCACTAATTGTGCCGCAGTGCGACCATTGGATCGACGCGGGCCGCGCGGCGCGCGGGTAAGTACGAAGCCAACAGAGCGACCAAGACGATAGTCGCGCCACCGATGGCCAGCGGCATGGCGGGCGCCCATTGGAGGTCGTGCAGCACGCTGGCCGCGAATGGCCGGCTCCAGAAAACCATCCACGTACCGGCGGCGAGCCCAACGCACACCATCGACAACGCGTCGCGCAGCACCAGCCAGCTTACGCCGCCTGCCGTCGCGCCCAACGCCATCCGAATGCCGATTTCGCTGGTGCGCCGCGCTACCGCATAGGCCAGCAAACCGTATACGCCAATCCCCGCCAACGCCGCGCCGAGACAGCCGAAGAATTCGGACAAGGTGGCGATGAGATGCTCGGGGACGATGTTCGAATCTACTTGATCCGCAAGCGTGGTGACGTTCCTCACGGGTACCGTTTTCAGAACGTCGCGGACTAGCTGCCGCACCGGGGCCGCCACCGCGGCTGGATCGATGCTAGTGCGCAGTTCGAACTGGTTGTTCAGCCGGTTTTCCTGGAACATGTTGAAGTACATCGTCGGGTAGGCCGCCTCGCGAACGTCGAATGCTTTTACGTCGGCGCTGACGCCCACGATTTCGTACGGCTCGCCGCCGCCGAACCCACCTCCGTTGGCCGGTTCGCGGTCCATGGTGACGTGCTTGCCGATGGGATTTGCGCCGGGGAAATAGCGCCGCGCCATCGCCTGGTTCACGATCGCTAGGCGAGCGCGGCCCGTATCGCGAAAACTGAAATCGCGACCGGCGTCCAGGCGTATGCCGAGCGTTTCGAAATACCTTGGCGCGACGAACGCCAAGGCGATGCGCTGGCGATCCTCGGGACGTTCCGTGTGCCCTTCCACGGTCATATAGCGCCCGCCAGAGCCGCACCCTTCGAGCGGAGTACAACCGCTGACCGATGCCGACTGCACCTGCGGAATCGCTTCCATGCGCGCCAGAAGTTCGCGGTATCGCGAGGCCAGTTGTTCCGGCTTGTAGTTGGTGTGGCCGGTATCGAGGGTCACCAGCAGCACGTAATCGCTGCGGAATCCGAGATCGAAATTGCGCAGGCGCGTCAGATGACCCAGAAATACGGCCGCGGCAGTCACCAGCAAAATCGAGAGAGCGACTTGCGCTGTCACCAGACCTTTTCCGAACAGACGCCAGAACCATGTGTCGCCGCCACGGCCGGTTTGCCGCAACGAAGACGCAGGCGCGGCGCGGAATGCGTACCAGGCCGGCGCCAGCCCGAAGAGCAGGCCCGTAAAGAGCGCAATCGCAGCGGTAAAGAGGAGCAGCGCCGGGTCGGGATGCACCTCGATCTCGACACGCTCAAACGCGCGGCTCCCGGCCATGATCCGCACCAGCATGCCCGCGCCAAGGTATGCCACCAGGATGCCGGCCAACGTTCCTGCGCCAGAAACAAGCACCGATTCGGTCAGCATCTGACGCAGCAGCCGCGCACGGTTCGCGCCGAGACTTACGCGCACCGCCAGTTCCCGTTGCCGCCCGGCCGCGCGAGCGAGCAGCATGCTGGCCATGTTGATGCATGCCAGCAACAACAAAAGCCCCACCACGGCCATGAGCAGCACCAACGGCTTGCCGTACTGATCGCGGAGGCGCACGAGGCCGGCGCCGGCTGGCAGTAACTCCATACTTCGTGGGCCGCCGGGGGCCTTGCCCGACTGAGGCAATTCATGGAACAGCGCGTCGATTTCGGCTTGAGCCTGCAAAAGAGTCACGCCGGACTTCAAGCACCCGAGCATGGTGAAGCCGTGATCCCTGCCCACCGGAATCCAGATATCGGTGCGATTGCCCACGCGCGGCCCAAAGTAATCGCGCGGCGCGACGCCGACGATCGTCTTGGGAACATCGTTGTAAAAAAGGCGACGGCCGAGAACTGCGGGATCGCGATGGAACACACGGTTCCAATAAGACCAACCGATGACTGCTACTTCGCCGGCGCCGATGGCGGGCGCATCTTCGGAACTGAAGAAGCGTCCGATGGCGGGCTGCAAGCCGAGTACGCCGAAGTAATTCCCGGGCACGTCTTCCAGGACTAGCGTTTCCGCCTCCGATCCCTCGGTGCGGATGGGCGCCAAGTTGTCGAAGCCCGTTCCGGTGAGGCCGGAAAACACGTGATTGCGATCGCGGAAATATTCGTACTGTTCGCCGCTCCAATAACCCGCCCAGTGCAATTCTTCGGGTGAGTTCCGCACCAGTTCGACCAGTTGCTCCGGATGCGCCACCGGCAGTTGCCGCAACATGATGGTGTAGAACAGGCTGAAAATGGCGGTGTTGGCGCCGACGCCAAGAGCCAGCGAGGCTACAGCCACTGCCGTGAAGGCGGGGCTGCGGCGCATGAGGCGCGAGGCATAGCGGATGTCGCTCAGCAGCATGTGAGTTAGACAAGTTGGGAACCGCTAAAAGTTCCCGGCCCGAACCACTAGCTCTTCTTGCGGGCGCGAATCGTCACGTGGTATTCGTTTTCGCCGTTGAGATTGATGAGCGCGATGAACGCGCGCCCCTGATACATACCAACGGTGCCGGATTGCGAACTGGCCGCGACTTCGTAACCGGCGGGTAGCAGGACGGTGTTGCGAAGCCCGTGGAGCGAGCGCGCGAAGACCAATTCCCCGCCCTTGGCGGTGTACGCGGCATCCTGCAGCGCGCCGGTGATTTTGATGTGCGCGCTCTGTTTGGGATCGGTAATGGGCACTTCGAGCTTGACCGTCATGGCGCCGCCCGATTTCACGGGCGTGAACGGCTTGGCGGTGTCGAGATCGATGACTTTCAGATCCTGCAGCGGAAGGTACGCCAGCGAATCGAGCTTCGCGGTTTCGCCTTTGCGGTAATCGCTGTAAGTTTGCTCGACCTTGATCTTGTGGGTCTCAGGCGCATCGAGATCGTAGAGCGTTTTGACGTCGTCGAAGAACATGTCGGTATAGGGCGTAGCGGCGAACGTGGCGGTGGTTTTGTGCGCGTGGATGGTGACGGGGTTGCTTTGGCCGCTGGGGTTGGCGAAGGCGAGCTTGATGCGGCCGTCGTCAGTCACGCTTTGCTGCGCGGCGACATTGGATGACGTCAGCGCGAAGCCCATAGGCAGAATTACGCCGAGACGATAGCCGCTAAGGCTGCGGACCCAGACTACGTCCTCGTTGTGCATCATGTAGGTGCGCTCGTCTTTGTACGTCTTGTAGATGAGCACGCGGCCGATGCCGCCTTCAGGCACGGGGATGGGCAGCGTTGCGCGGATTTCGTGCGTCTCGGGATCGTTCTTCGCGGGCGCGTAGGTGAACTTCATCGGCTTGCCGGTGCGGGGATCGTAGCATTCCACGTCAGAGCCTTCGCTGCCGCCACGCGTGGCGTTAACGAGTTCCGTGGCGCCGGGGCGCGTTTCTTCAGGCAAGAATTTGATGCGGAACTGCTCGGAACCGGGCGCGAGAATGGCGTACTCGGTGTAGGCGTCCTGCGAAAAAAGGCGCGTCACGGGCGGCGTGGGACGCAGGGATCCATCGGGATTGGTTCCGCCGGGGAAAGCGCTGTTGGCGCCGCGCTGCGCGGACGTGCGCGAGGGCAAATAGAGGGCCGCGGCGGCCAGCGCGACGGCGAGTGCGATTCGTTTGTAGGCCATTGGCAGCAAGTCTAGCGGGCGTGGGCGCGAATCGCAAGTTTTCAGGTATGCTCGATGGTCGATGAGACTGTTTGCATTTGCCCTGTTGGCGGCCGCGCCCTGGTTGAGCGCGCAGGATTATTCGTTAGGTCCCGATTCGCAGCCGCACGAAGGCGTCCCGAAAGGGCTAGTGACGAAGCACGAACTGGCGCCGGGCAAGCGATATCCGGGGACGCCGCACACCTACTGGGTCTATGTTCCCGCGCAATACGACGGACGTACGCCCGCGCCCTTCATGATCTTCATGGATGGCGGCGGCGCGGTGGGCAACAGCCAGCGCCTGCCGGTGGTGTTCGACAACCTGATCGCGAAGCACGAACTGCCGCCGCTGATCGGAATTTTCATCGACCCAGGCGTGCTGCCGGTGGTTTCGAGCGCGGCGCAGAATCGATACGAGCGCATTTTCGAATACGACTCGCTGAGCGGGCGCTTCGCGGATTTTCTGGTGAACGAACTGATTCCCGAGGTGGGCAAGAAGTATAAGTTGTCGAGCGATCCGAACGATCGCGCGCTGGAGGGCGTAAGCACCGGCGCGGTCGCCGCGTTCATGGCGGCGTGGAACCGGCCCGACCAGTTTCATCGCGTGTTGAGCTACATCGGAACGTTCGTGGCGATGAAAGGCGCGGACGCAATGCCGGCGCTGATCCGAAAGACCGAAGCCAAGCCGCTGCGCGTCTTTCTGCAGGACGGCAAGAACGACCATCTGGTGGCCGCCGAGCCGTTCGGAACTTTCTTTGCGGGGAGCTGGCCCATCAACAACGAGGTGATGTTCGAGGCGTTGCAATATTCGGGATACGATTCGAAGCTGACGATCGGTGAAGGCGGTCACGACACGCGGCAAGGCGCGGCGATTATGCCGGAGGCGCTGCGGTGGCTGTGGCGGGACTATCCGCTGCCGATCGTGGCGCATGAACCGGCGGCGATGTCGCAGCCAGGATGGGACCCGCGAGGCAAGGTGTCGTCGATTGTCTGGGTGGATAAAGGTTGGGAGCCGATTGGGACGTATGCTTCCGTGGTCAATGCCACGGGCGCGCGCGACGGCAACGTGTATTTCGCCGATACGGGGACGAATCGCGTGTACCGCATGGGCTCGGATGGCAAAGTTGGCGTATTTCGTGAGAATGCCGGCGGAGCGACGGTGCTGGCGGCCGGGGCTGATGGGCGCGTTTACGCCGCGCAGCCGGCGAAGAAGCGGATTGTGTCGTTCGACGGCGCGAGCGAGAAGGTGGTCGCGCAGAACGTGGAGGCAGAAGGGCTGGCGGTGACGGCGCGAGGCACGGTGTATTTCACGGATGCGGCGCACAAGACCGTGGGCGCATCGGCCGATGGAAGAGTGCGCGTGGTTTATTCCGGCGGTGAGATGGCGATGCCCGCGGGGCTGGCGCTTTCGCCGGATCAGGCGATGCTGATCGTGACCGACGCGCAATCGCGATTTAGCTGGTCATTCCAGATTGCGGGCGACGGATCGCTTGCGAATGGCGAGCCGTTTTACCGGCTGGAGATGCCCGAAAGCGGGTGGATGAGCGGCGTGCGTGCGGCGGCGGAGGATTCATCGGGGCAGGTCTATTTCGCGACGCCAGTGGGAATTCAGATGTGCGAGGCGAACGGGCGCTCGGCGGCGATTTTGAATGCGCCGGGCTATGGCGCGGTCGCCCACATGGCGTTTGCGGGGAACTGGATGTACGCGGTGGAAGGCGGGAAGTTGTTCCGCCGCCCGGTAAAGGTGAAAGGCACGGAAGTTTGGAATCCGCAGAAGCCACCCAAACCGCCGCTGTGATCGCCGGTCTCAACGAGTGAGCGTGTAGCGGGTGCGGCTGGCGCTTTCGTGCGTGATAGCTAGGTTGACGTTGCGGATGGATTGCGGCTTCAAGCCGTCGGCGGGCAGCGCGGGCATCTGCGTGATGGTGAGCGCCGCGCCATCGAGGCGAACGGTGCGGGTCCAACCGCCGCCGGCGAATTCCAGGGTGTTGCCGTTGGCGTGAACGGTTACCGGGTCTGCGCCAGCGAAGGCGCCTTCAACCGGCAGGAAATTGATGCCGCCGCCTTTCCAGGTGAACTCCATCCATCGGCCGCCATCTTGCGTCGAGAAGACGGCGCGCGCTTGCGCGGATTCGAGAACCCATTCGGAAGAGCCGTCGTCGTCGAGATCGGCGGTCCAGGCGATGGCGCCGGTGCGCGGAAGCACCAGGGTGCGCACGGGAAGATCGAGCGTGGCGGCGCCGGTTATGTGAAGGCGGAAATCGCGCAGACCGTTAACGCCCTCGGCGGCGAACATGCGCAGATCGACCTGGCGTTGATCGGTCGCACCGATGGTGATCTCGGTTTTGGGCGGGAAGAATTCCAGTCCGTCGCCCAGCGCCTCGATTTTGTAGGTTTGAATGCCGGGCCAGTTGTTGCGGACCGCTATTTCGATGTTGCCGCCGGAAATTACGGGCGGATCGATTACGAGCGCCGCGCGCGGGCCAAAGTGAGCTTCGAAGGCGCCGGCGAACTGAATCGAAAGCGAGCGAAAAAGTTGCAGGCGCGCGCGGCTTAAGGCGACGCCATCAACTTCCAGTGCGAGGTTGGCGTAATCGCCATGCGCCGCAGTAGCCGGGACAGCGACTTCGTAATCGATCTGGTTGGGAGCTTTGATGGAGGGCGTTGCAGAATAGCCCTCGGGCAGGCGGAGGCGCGAACGGCTGGCGACGTTGGGCGAAGAGTAGGTGGTGGAGACCACGTTCTTCGCGCCGACGATGAGGCGCTTGGCGTCATCGAAGAAGGCCGATATTTCGGGCTCTTCCATAGCCAGCCCGACACGGACATGGTGATCCGGTAGAGTGCTGGCCGGGATGGGAAGGCGCGCACGTAAGGTCTTATCGTCCCACTCGAACGACGTCGGTTTGCCGCCGGCCAGATACGGGCCGACCGGTTCGCGTTCGAGTTGCAATACCAGTTCGCCGCGCTCGGGAGCGGCGAATTCGAGAGCCAGTATGCCGTTTTCAAATTCAATGGAAAGCAGTTCGGCAGTGGCGTAGACAATTTCTTCTACTGGCGAAAAGTTGGAGCATTCGCGGCAGAGCGACTTCTGGCTGAGCGAGACATTAATCGGAACCCAGAGCGTTTCACCCGCCGGGACCTGCAGGCCTGGGATCACGGTGACGCGTTTGCCGGGCGCATCCGCTATCCGCAAGTCGTCTTGGAAAGGCTGCGAACTGCGATTCACGACGGAGACTGCGCAGGCCGAGTTCGAAACCAGCGAGGATGCGGTGACGCCGGCGGGAAACTTTCCCGCGGCTGCCTTGGGCGGGGCGCCGGGATGCATGCCGGCGAGCAATGGGCCCCAAGCGCGCAAGAGCGCCGCATCACGGCGCAGGGCGGTATCGGAGCGTTCTTCGCCGCTAAGGCCGACGGCGCCTTCTTGCAGCGGGGAGGCGGGCGGCGGCGTCCATCCGGCGGGATAGAGCGCGTCTTCCGCGCGAGTCCAGAGCAGCGATCCATGCGTGGAGGCGAGAATGTCGCGGCTTTGAGCGAGGGCGGCGGGATCGATGGCGGAAACGCGATTCACAGGAGTGGGCGGCGCAATGGCGTCCACGCCCGGAAGCGGAGGATCGGCCCAGGCGATGGGTCCACCGTGGTTGGTGCTTTGGGGCGCGAGGATGGCGGCGAGCGGCGCGTTTTCGTCGGCGGAATCGGTTGCGACCCAGCCTTGCAGGCCGACGCGGCGCAAGAGGCGGATGAAGCCGGTGAGATCGCGGCGCGGGCTGGTGCGGCCGGTGAAATCGAATTGGCCGGAAGGAAGCTTGTGCCACGCGGAGGGCACGGTGAATTCGATGGTCTGGATGCCGATGTTTTTCAACCAGACCAGTTCACGCTCCCACAAGTGCGGCGGGTAGAGATAGTAAGGGAACTCGACGGCCTGCACGAAAGGGGCAGGCGGAACGTCGGCGGCGGGGCTGGCGGCGCCCGCAAACAGCGCGAGAAGCAGCGCCGCTGTGCGCTTCAAAATGTCCGCGCCCTTCGCAGCCGGTAGTCTTCGATGAGCGGCATGCGAACCACCGTGCACATCTCAAAGAGGCGCGAGCGGCCGCGCGGACCGATGCGATCGGCAAGCGTGGTGCGGTATTCCGGACGGCCGTGCGCCGATTTTTCGATGGTGGCGCCGCCCGCATCGGGGTCGGGCAGATTGGTGGTGGCGATCAGCGCCTTCCGGTTGTTGCAGCGGTAGGTAATGATCGAGGTGACGGTGTCTTCCACCCAATCGGTGACGCGATGGGCGCCGAGATCGTCGAGCAGGAGCACGTCGGCATCGAGCGCGGTGCGGTAGGCCTCTTTGTCGGACGAATTCGACGAAGGATCGTAGCCGGATTTGATGCTGTTGAGGAGCGTCTGATAGTCGCAGAACAGGCACTCATGGCCTTTTTCGACGATCTGCCGCATGGCGGCGACGGCTAGATGCGTTTTGCCGGTGCCGGGATCGCCCGTGAGCAGGAGGCCGGGACGCGATTCGTTGGGGAAATCGTTGGCAAATTTTTTGACTGCGAGCAGGACGCCGGTAAGATCGCGGCGGGCCACCGGGTTATCGGGCCCGGGGATGCTGAAATTCTCAAACGAAGTGTTGCGGTAGAGTGGCGGAATCAGCGCCTTCTCTTCGAGACGCCCGGCGCGTGTGGCGGCGCGGCAATCGCACGGCCGGGCGCCGGACAGCATGGCGCCTTCCACGATCACGAAGCCCGTGCCTTGGCACTTGGGACAAATAGCGGGCGCCGTCATGAGTTCATTATCGTATGGGAGCGACTGCGCGGCCTCACGCTATAATCGGGGTTCATCCCAAATCACAAGGAGTTCGTTTTGCGAAAGAAAGTTACTGTTGTGGGCGCCGGAAACGTCGGCGCGAATTGCGCGCTGCGGATCGCCGACAAGGAACTGGCGGACGTGGTGCTGGTCGACGTGGTGGAGGGCGTTCCGCAAGGAAAGTCGCTCGATATTCTCGAATCCGGACCGGTGCAGGGCTACGATGTCACGATCACGGGCACGAACGATTACGCACCGACGGCGAATTCGGATATCGCCATCATCACAGCCGGCCTGGCGCGCAAGCCGGGCATGAGCCGCGACGATTTGCTGTACGCGAACAATGACGTGGTGAAGACTTCGGCCGAGCAGGTGGCGAAATACTCGCCGAATTGCATCATTATCGTGGTGACGAACCCGCTGGATGTGATGACGCAGGCGGCGTTCTGTGCCTCGAAATTCCCCAAAAACCGCGTGGTGGGCATGGCGGGCGTGCTGGATAGCGCGCGTTTCCGTACGTTCATCGCCGAGGAACTGCAAGTGTCGGTGGAGAACGTGACGGGCGTGGTGATGGGCGGCCACGGCGACACGATGGTGCCTGTGGTGCGTCTGACGAGCGTCGCGGGAATTCCGCTGGTCGAGTTGATGGACCAGGCGACGATCGACCGGATTGTGGACCGCACGCGCAACGGCGGAGCGGAGATCGTGAAGTATCTGAAGACGGGCAGCGCGTATTATGCGCCGTCAGCTTCGGCCGTCGAGATGGCGGAATCGATTCTCAAGGACAAGAAAAAAGTTCTGCCGTGCGCGGCCTATCTTGAAGGCGAATACGGAATCAACGGTCTGTATGTCGGCGTGCCGGTAAAGCTGGGCGCGGGCGGCGTGGAGAAGATCTACGAGGTCAAATTGACCGACGAAGAGAAGGCCATGCTGAAGAAGAGCGCTGATTCGGTGCAGGAAATGGTCGACGTACTGAAGAAGAAGCAATCGTAGTAGTTCCTCCTTTACCCAAGCGAAAAAGCGCGCGGTGATATGGTGTGGATCATGCGCGCTTTCGTATTGGGGATGATCCTGGCCGCTCCCGCGGCTTCGCAGCCGCAGCAACCTCTAGAGAACGCCGTGCGCGAACGAATCGCCGCGCTACCGGCTTCCGTTTCCCTTTACGCGAAGAATCTGGATACGGGCGCGACTTTGGGCATCCGCGAGAGCGAGCCTGTCCGCACGGCCAGCACCATCAAGCTGGCGATTATGATGGCGGTGTTCGACGCTGTGCAACGCGGACAGGCCAAATGGGACGAGCCGCTGACGCTTGCACCGCAAGAAAAGGTCGCGGGATCGGGCGTGCTGGGCACGGAATTCTCAGACAACCTGAAGCTTCCACTGCGCGACGTGATGCACCTGATGATCGTGCTCAGCGACAACACCGCGACGAACCTAATCCTGGAACGATTCTCGACCGACGCGGTGAACGCGTATCTGGACAAGATCGGCATCAAGAATACGCGCTCGATGCGCAAGATATTGGGGACCGGCAAACCGCAGGGATTCTCGGCGGCCGGGAAGCTGCTGGAAAACCAGAAATATGGAATTGGGAAATCGACGCCGCTCGATATGGTGACGATGCTGGAGCGGATCGAGAACGGGGAAATCGTCAGCGCGGCGGCATCGAATGAGATAATCGCCGTGCTGAAGCGCAACCAGGATAATACGGGCATCGCGCGGCGCATGGGCAGCACGCCGGTGGCGCACAAGACCGGAGCGCTCGATGCCCTGCGAGCGGACGTGGGGATTGTTTATGGCAACAAGGCGCGAATCGCTATGGCGATTACGGTGGATGGCATGGAGAAGCCGGACTGGAGCCCGGATAATGCGGGCTCGGTGCTGATCGCGGACGTGGCGAAGATAATTGTTGATGCTTGGGCGAAGTAGCAGGCGAAAGGCCGGAGGATTTATGAATCGAGAGATGCAAGTTGGGCGATTGACGAGGCGCGAGTTGGCGAAGATGGCGGTAGGCGGCTTGCTGAGCGCGGGCGTCGCGCAGAGTCAAACTCCGCGCGCGGGCGCGGCCGAATTCCAGAGCCAGGGCTCCTCGCTCACGTTGCGAAATCATCATCTGGCCGTGTCTTGGCGCACGGCCAGCGGCGCGATCGAGGCGCTGGAGGCCGTGGACCTGCGGAATTCGCGCAAGATTTCTCTCGGCCGCGACCTCTTCACGCTGGAGTTGGACGGCGGCCGGGTCTTGAAAGCCGGAGATCTGCGCTTATCGGAGGCGCCGCGATCGAGCCGGTTTTCGGGCGATCCGCGATCCATTCAGCTCGCAGGGCGGCGCGATGGCCGCCAGTTGGCGGCAAACTTCACCGATGCCGCAACGGGCGCGTCGCTGAAATGGCGGGCCATCCTGCTGAACGATTCATCGTATATTCGGCAGGAGCTGACGATCACGGCCGGCAATCAGGACTTTCCCATGCGCAGCATCGCTTTGTGGGACTTCGACCTGCCGGGCGCGAAAGCCGAAGGCACAGTCAAGGGGACGCCGGTCGCCGCCGATACGTTCTACCTGGGATTCGAGCATCCTCTTTCGCTGACCAGCGTCGAGGGGTCGCGCGTGCGATGCTCGCTGCCGCGTCAACTGCCGGTTCGCGCGGGGCAATCGCTGGCCTGTTCCGCCGTGATCGGAACTACTCCGGAAGGCCAACTGCGGCGGGGCTTTTTAGATTACGTGGAAGACCAACGGGCGCACCCCTTCCGCACATTTCTTCACTACAACAGTTGGTACGACCTCGGCTATTTCTCGCACTACGACGAGGCGGGCGTGCTGAACCGGATCGAAGCCTTCGGTCAGGAACTGAAAACGAAACGCGGCGTGACGCTCGATTCGTTTCTTTTCGACGATGGCTGGGACGACCCTTCCACTCTCTGGGGGTTCCATTCGGGCTTTCCTCAAGGCTTCACCAGCGCTGCCAAAGCGGCCGCGCGATATGGATCGGGAATCGGCGTGTGGATGTCTCCGTGGGGCGGCTACGGAGCGCCGAAAGAGGAGCGTCTCAAGTATGCGCGCGAACAGGGATTCGAGATCGTCCGCAACGGGTTCGCTCTTTCCGGTCCGAAATACTACGAGCGCTTCCGAGCTACCGCCCTTCGCATGATTGCGGATTACAAGGTCAATCAGTTTAAGATCGACGGCACTGGCAACGCCAACAGCGTCGTCCCCGGCAGCCGCTTCGACAGCGATTTTGACGCGGCGATCTCGCTCATTGGCGACATGCGCAAGGCGAGTCCGGATCTCTATATCAACCTCACGACCGGCACTTACCCCTCGCCGTTCTGGCTGCGCTATGCGGATTCGATCTGGCGTGGCGGCTCCGATCACGACTTCGCGGGCGTAGGCTCGTGGCGGCAAAAATGGATCACTTACCGGGACGCGAATACGTTCCGGCGCGTGGTGACCGCGGGGCCGCTGTATCCGCTGAACTCGCTGATGCTGCATGGACTGATCTACGCCAAGAAGGCGCGCAACCTGGATTCGGACCCGGATGGCGATTTCCGCGCGGAAGTTCACGACTACTTCGGCACCGGGACTCAACTTCAGGAAATGTACATCTCGCCGGAGTTGCTTACGGCGGCGAATTGGGATGATCTGGCGGAGTCAGCGCGCTGGTCGCGAACTCATGGCCAGACGTTGAAGGACAATCGCTGGATCGGCGGCGACCCCATGCGGCTGGAGGCCTACGGATGGGCCGCGTGGTCGCCCACGGGCGGCATCGTGACGCTGCGAAATCCGAGCGACAAGGAACAGACGTTCGATCTGGATGTCGCCGCGGCGTTCGAACTGCCCCCCACCGCGCCAGTGCGCTACCGCGCGGCGAGTCCGTGGCGCAGCGACGCAGACAAACCGGCCGTGACTTTAGAAGCCGGGAAGAAGCACACGGTGCGGCTGGCTCCTTTTGAAGTGACGAATCTTAACTGCACTCCGGCCTAGGGGCGCGGCGCCGGAGTAATCAGCGACCTGGAATACTTCCCGGCGAGAAATACCAAAGCATGATTCCGCGGCCGACTCGTTCTCCCGGCGGAACCAGGTCGGGCCAGGGGATCACTTCCGGGTGAGTGTTCAACAGCCGTAGGCGGCGTGATTTCCATTGCGTCAGGCTGACGGCATTCCATCCGGGAGAAGGGATGGGAACGTCCGATCCCCGAATCGGGGGGAATCCCAGCACGCGCGGCAAGCCGGGGTCCGCCAGCGGGGTGAAGGTCACAAACGGCGCACCGGCTTCTCTTAGTCTTTTCGCGAGACGTTTCATGTCCTGGCCCCAATCGAGGTCGGAATCGAGCAGGACGTTCTCCGGCTTAGTCCCCGCCAGTTCGTTGAAATAGGCGAGGTAATCGGGGTGACTGACTAGCGAACTTACGGTCATCCAAAGCAGGAGGACTACCAACGCGTTCCGAGGCCACACAGCGCTTTCCGCGGTTTCTAGAATGCGCACTGCGGCGATCGCGGCGAGAAGCGAGAATCCGATATAGATCGGAAGGATGTGCCGCACGCCGATATTGATGTGGCTGAACAGTCCCACCAACAGAATGCCGCCGGAGAATGCGAGCGGGAGCCATGCGCGGCTCCTTCGATCCCGCAAGGCCACCAGCGCGCCGTAGCCGGTCAACGCCAAAAACGCCAGCGGCGTCTTCACGGCGAGCACCACCGGATAGAAATACCACCAGCCCGCCGTGCTTCGCGCGCCGAGCAGATATGCGTAGTGGCCGTCCCGGTTGTGGTCGGCTACCATCTTGAGGCCGTCGAACAACTGCGGCGCCGGCAGGCGGAAAGCTCCCAGATAGGTGGCGCCGTAGGAAAAGCGGAATCCCGCCCAAACCAGCGTGACGATGGTAATCAGTGCGGCTGCGAAGGAAGGGATCCGGTTCCAGGCGCCGCGAGCCAACGCGCCCGCGCCGGGCCGTTCCGCAATCACGTAGGCTACCAGCGCCAGGGCCGCGACGGCGGGCAGGAAAACCAGGGCCGAATACTTGGCAAGGACGGCCAGCGCCGTCATCGCGCCGAAGCGAATGCCGTGCACCAAATCCGGTTCTTCCACCCATGCCAATGCGGAGACGACCGCCATCCCCAACAACGCCACGAGCGCCAGATCGACAGTCGCCACTCCGGCGTGCGCCAGCACCGGAGGCAATACACTGAACAGCAAGACCGCGGCACCCGCCACAGCCGGACCGTAGTAGCGCTTGCCACACAAGTAGACAGCGAGGCAGGCGATCCAAAGGAACGGTAGGTTTCCCAAGCGCGCCGCGGCGAGCGTCGTATCGTAGCTGCCGCTTTGATAAAGAACGTCGGCGCCGGCCGAGTACTCCGCATCCATGCCGCGATAGGGAGTTCGCTGCGGCCTTGCTCCAAGGAGATATGGCCCTACCGCTTCCGCGACGCGCGCCAGAGGCGGGGTTTCGTCGGCGCAAACTACGCCACCCATCCACCGGAGACCGCAACCGATATGGAGCGGCTCATCGAAGGTTTGATTGAACACCGGGTAAGTGGCCGCGATGCGCAGCGAGGCGATGGCGACCGCGGCCAGCGCGATGGCCTGACTTCGGCGCGACAAAAAAGCCAGCGCCGCGACGGTCCAGGCGCGCTTATTCCCAACCGGGGCTGCGGCGGCGCGCTTTTTGTTCCTGGCGGACAAGTCCCGATTTTAGCCTGTGCGTCCCCGAAACGAGGCGCCGGCTAAACGGTCGACGACTCAGCGATCGGTGAAGCTTTTCAGGCGCGCCTCAAGCTCAGAGCGCAAGATGTCGCCCGCGGGAAATGCGCGGCCGTCGATGTTCTGGGGCAGGTTCGTCACGATATGGTCGTAGTCGGGAGCCTCTTGATAGTTCATAGCAGAGAATCCAAAAGCGTCCGCCATGCGGCAGGCTGTCTTCACCACCTGAAGCAGCTCTTGATCGTTTGCGCCGATCGCGTCGTGATGATGTTCGCAAATCATTCTGAATGAGCGGGGCAGGCCCCAGGTTTTCGAGAGCCATGCGCCTGCAACACAATGGTCCACACGGAACGCCGCTTGTTCGGCCTTTAGCATCTGGTCCGAGTGCTCGAACGACTGGTTTAGCACCGCGGTGCACTCTGCTGTATAAGATTTGAGGAGTCCGAGTCTTCCGATATCGTGAAGCAACGCGACACTATAGGCCTGGCCGGCCGTGATACCGAAGTACGGGGCGATCGCCTCCGCGATGATCGCGCACGACGTACTATGCAGCCAGCACTTCCGGATCAACGGTCCGCCTAAACCGAGGAAGCCACGCATGGCGACGGTCACGGCCAATGCCCGGACGCGGTCTATACCTAGGATGACAATCGCGTCACGCACCACGTGCATCCGCGATGGCACGCCAAACAATGCCGAATTCGCCAGCAGGAGCACGTCGGCAGCGAAGGCCGGGTCGCGTTCCATCACGGCCGCTAAGCGCTTCAGATCAACCTCGGGATTGGCGGATAATGCGAGCACCTGATTCGCAATCGCATTGAGCGGCGGCAGGTTACATAGCTTTACTGGAATAACCACGGACCCTGTATCCAGATCCGCGCCTACAACGGAAGAACCCTTTTCCGGCGGCGCCGTCCGGGGTATCCTGCTCGATAGATTCTGAGGCATGGAGAAAGAATCGGTCCGGCCGCCAAATGTCTTATGCTCTCTTTGGTGTATGCCGCCCACCAGGTCCTGATAATATAGTGGCCATTGGAGGCCGAAAGATGACTCACTGCTCCCGACGCAATTTCTTGAAGGCCGGAATCGCCGCCGGCGTACTCACTGGGACTGGAAGCTTACCGCTGCGCGCGGCGCGCGGGACTGCGACGGATTGGGTGACGCTTGGAAAATCCGGCGTCAAAGTGACCCGGCTCGCGTTCGGTACGGGAACAATCAGCGGAAAAGTGCAGCGCGATTTGGGGCAGGAAGAGTTCACGAGGCTGGTGCGCCACGCGTACGACCGCGGAATTCGGTTCTTTGAAACCTCCGAGACTTATGGCGACATGCATCGCATGCTGGGCGTGGCGCTGAAAGGCATTCCGCGCGACTCATACCGGCTGATGTCCAAAGTCACGACGCGTGAAGGAGTCGATCCGCAAGAAAAGATCGATGAGCTGCGCAAGCTGGCGAATACCGACTACTTCGACGTGATGCTGATGCACTACCAGCACGTCGCCTCCTGGCCTACCGATACCGCGCGATGGCAGGACGGCATTCTGGAAGCGAAGGCGAAAAAGGCGGTCGTGGGATACGGCGCGTCGGTGCACGGGCTGCCGGCGTTGCGCCGCTTCCCCGGTAATCAGTGGTTGGAAATCGCCATGATCCGCATGAACCACAAAGGCACAAGGATGGATGCCGAGGATTACAACACCAGCGGCGCCGGGAATGTGACCGAAGTGGTCTCCCACGTGAAGCAGGTCCGCAAGGATGGCATGGGCATCATCAGCATGAAGCTGGTGGGCGAAGGCTCCTTCACCACGCGCGAAGACCGGCAAGCGGCAATGAAATTCGCGTTCAACAACGCGGGCGTCGATTCCGTCACGGTCGGGTACAAGAATACGGCCGAGATCGACGAGGCGATAGAGAACCTGAATCTGGCGCTGGCGTAGCCCGGCCGCATAGCGGCTTAGCTTTTCCAAGCAATCTGCAACAGCGGGACTCGGTTCGCTGAGTTCCGCAACACCCGAGTACACTCCGCTCCTGAATCCACCGGACTGTACCAGCATCGTCTATGCTGGAGCGTAATAAAGATGGCAGAAAATCCTGAACAGACGGCTGCGATGTTTCCGCCACTTGAACCCGCCCAGATTGAGCGGCTGCGGAAGTTTGGCGTGCCGCGTCAAGCGGAGGCGCGGGAGATTCTTTTCGATCAGGGAGACGACGACCGCGGCGTATTTGTCGTTCTGAGCGGTAGCATACAAATCATCGGAATCTCCAACGGCGAGGAGAGCGTGCTCAGAACGCTCACCGCGGGGATGTTCACCGGAGAAGTGCACCTGCTCTCCGGACGGCGCGCCCTGGTTCGGTGCCGGGCCCTCGAAGCCAGTTCGCTACTGGAGCTCAGCCGAAGCTCGTTGCGGCAAATCATGCAGACGGACGCCGCGATTGGCGAGCTGTTTCTTCGCGCGTTCGTAATGCGGCGCGCGTATTTGATCGCGAACTCGATCGGCGACGCCGTACTCGTGGGATCGAGCCATTCCGGCGATACCTTGCGGCTCCGGGCTTTCCTTTCACGCAACGGCCATCCACACACCTATATCGACGTAGATCGCGACCCGGACATACAAACCGTGCTCGACCATTTCGCCGTCCGCGTGGATGAAATACCGGTGCTGATCTGCCGCGGCGATTTGGTGCTCCGCAATCCCAGCAATGCCGCGGCGGCGGCCTGCTTCGGCTTGAACGCGGGAATCGACGAGGGCACCGTTTACGACCTGATCGTGGTCGGCGCCGGGCCATCCGGTCTCGCGGCGGCGGTGTACGGCGCGTCCGAAGGCCTCAACGTGCTGGTGGTGGAAGGCGGCGCTCCCGGCGGGCAGGCGGGATCGAGTTCGAGAATCGAAAACTACCTCGGTTTCCCGATGGGCATTTCGGGGCAGGATCTTACGGCTCGAGCGTTTCTGCAGGCGGAGAAGTTCGGCGCGCAAATCCTGATCGCGCGGGCCGCGCGCGCGCTGAGGTGCGCTCACCCGCTCTACACCGTGGAATTAGACGATGGCGGATCGGTGAAGGCACGCACGATTATCGTGGCTGCGGGCGCGCAATACCGGAAGCTCAACTTGTCGAATCTCAGCCAATTCGAGGGCGCGGGAATCTATTACGCCGCGACCTCGGTGGAAGCCCAACTTTGCAACAATGACGAAGTAGTGGTGGTGGGGGGCGGGAACTCCGCCGGGCAAGCGGCCATTTACCTTTCGGAATTCGCCAAGCATGTCCACCTGCTGGTTCGCGGCCCCGCGCTCGCAGACACCATGTCGCGGTATCTGATTTCGCGGATTGAAGCGTCACCGCGGATCACGTTTAAGCCATGGACGGAGATCGAAGCGCTCGAGGGCAATGGGCGTCTGGAATCGATTCGCTGGCGGGACGCGCAAGCCCCGGCGAGCGAGACGCACGCGGTCCGTCACATCTTCTCGATGACCGGCGCCAACCCCAACACGGCGTGGCTGCAGGGATGCCTGACGCTCGACCAAAAGCAATTCGTCAAGACCGGCGCAGATGTGGGCCCCGAGTGGCGGTGGCCGCGCCCGCCTTATCTGCTCGAGACGAGCCGCCCCGGCATTTTCGCAGTGGGGGATATCCGTGCAGGCAGCGTGAAACGGGTGGCTTCGGCCGTGGGTGAAGGCTCCATGGCGGTTCAATTCATTCATAAGGTACTGGCCGAGTAGAAAGCGGAGCGCGGCGCCCGATTGCGCCTGACGTGGTTTAGGATATTCTTGAATCCTTTGGTTCTTTCCGAGAGTCCGTTTATCATGCCCGCCGATCGTGCATTTGATGGCACAGGCGATGTGTATCGGCTGTCCTGTCTGGAAATCCGCGGCGGCAACCGCTCCGCGGTCTACAACGCCGAATTGCCGGGCTTCACGGCCTGGGTTTCTTCAAGGCCATTGAACCCTGCCGCGCGTGGCGGAGACCTGCACTTTCTTTCGGTTTGCAGCCACGGAGCGATCTCGCGCGTGACCATCGCGGACGTCGAGGGACACGGCGAAGACGTGGGCGCGGTGGCGGATCGCTTGCGCGACGCGCTGCGAGAACACGCCGACGAATGGGACCAATCGGCGCTCATCCGGACGTTGAACGAGGGCTTCCTACAGGGCAAACGCCACGGAAAATACGCCACCGCCTTCGTGCTGAGCCATTACGCTACCAGCGGCGAAATCTTATTTACCAATGCCGGGCATTTGCCGCCCTTGTGGCGCAGGACCGGCCTGGGCGAGTGGACCTTCCTGGAGGACGAGACGCCGTATTCGATGGCCATCGCCGATCTGCCCCTGGGCATGATTCACGGAACGGCCTACACGCAAACCGCGGTGCAGCTTCAACCCGGCGATTTGATTGTGCTGTACACCGACGGCATCAACGAATCGCGCGACGCCAGCGGCGAACAACTCGGGCTCGAGCGTCTGCTGGAGATGGCGCGCGGCCTCCCGAATGCTTCAGCCGCCGAAACGGGGGAGGCGTTGCTGGCAGCGGTGGAACAATTTCGCGGCGCGGCACCCCCGGCGGATGACGCCACGGTGGTTGTCCTGCAGCGTAATCCATAACCATGACCGAGCAAGATGCCACGCCAGCCGACGTTTCGATGCACGTGACGTTTGTCATGCGCAGCCACCCGTCCTATCTGCCCATCGTGCGCGCGACGATCGGTCAATTGGCGACGGCCTCCGGTTGGGACGAATCGGATTCGAGAGCCATCACCCTGGCGATCGATGAGGCGTTGGCCAACGTGATCCGCCACGCCTACCACGGGCGCGAAGACGGCCGCATCGAGTTGCATTGCCGTGCGGGCGCGGATGAATTGCAATTTCAAATTCTGGACACCGGCGAAGCGCCGGACCCGGCGCGCATTTGCGCGCGCGAAGTGGGATGTGAAACAATCGGCGGGCTGGGAACGCACATCATTCGCGACGTGATGGACAGCGTCTCTTACCGGACTTCGCCCGAGGGCAACTTTTTTACAGCCGCGAAACGGCTTCGGAGGCAAGCATGAAGATCGCGGTTCGCGAACGCGGCCCGGCAAAGGTTGTCGACCTGGAGGGAGACGTGGACCTTGGCAGCTCGCCGGTTCTGCGCAAGACCCTCTTCGATTTGTTGCGGGGAACGCCGAAGCTGGCGCTCAATCTTCGCACCCTGCGTTATATCGATAGCTCCGGCATCGCGACGCTGATCGAGTTGCTCAAGGAGGCGCAGCGTCTCCAGAAAGAATTCGTTCTTTTTGGCATGAATCCCGCGGTGCAGCAGGTTTTCCGTCTCACTCACGTGAATCGCATCTTCCAGATCTTCGATAGCGAAGACGAAGCGGTGGCAACAGCGTAAGCGGCCGCTATGTCCTCTCCCCTGCCCGTCCGGCGAACGTCTCCAGTCATCGCGGCCCTGAGTAGCATCGGCGCGACAACGGAGCGGGTGCTGGCCTATCTGGGCGGCATTGCCACACTGGCGGCGATGTCGCTGGCGCAGCTTTTTGTTTCTCCGCTCAAGCGCGGGCGCAGTTTCCAGCGCGTTATTGGCCAGGCCATGGAGACCGGCGTGCGCGCGATCCCCATCATCACGTTGATCACGTTTTTTGTCGGCGTGATTATTGCACTGCAGGGCGCATACGGTTTGCGCCGCTTGGGGGCGATGCAACTGGTGGCCGGATTGGTGGCGATCTCGATCACGCGCGAGCTTGGTCCGCTGGTCGCCGCGATCGTCGTAATCGGGCGGTCCGGATCCGCATTCGCGGCCGAGATCGGCGCCATGCGGGTCACGGAAGAACTGGACGCCCTGAAGACGATGGCGCTCGACCCAATCGACTTCCTGGTAACGCCGAAGCTGGCGGCGATGGCCATAATGCTGCCGTGTCTGGCTATGTGGTCGGACCTGATGGGCGTCATGGGCGGCGCTCTCTTTGGCGTTTCCGGCGCGGGCTTCACCTTTAGCAGCTACTTGATGGCGACGCGCGATGCGCTGGTGCTTCGCGACATCACGACAGGGCTGATCAAGAGCCTGTTCTTCGCCGTCGCGATTACCGCGGTGGGCTGCTTTGAAGGCTTCTCTACCGGCGCGGGCGCGGAGGCAGTGGGCCGTTCCACCACCTCGGCCGTGGTTGTTTCGATCCTGCTGGTGGTGATCATCGATCTGGTCTTCACCTATCTGTTCTATTCGGCGAGGCCCGGCTTATGAACCCCGCACCGGCATCGCCCATCATCTCCGCGCGCGGATTGCGGGTGAGTTACGACGATCGCGAAGTGCTGCACGGCCTCGATTTCGACGTTCATCATGCGGAAACGGTGGTGATTCTCGGTGGTTCCGGCTCCGGCAAGAGCACGCTGCTGCGTACGCTCGTGGGCCTGGAGAAACCAACGGGCGGCGAGGTGATTGTTAAGGGAACGGATTTGGCGCGCGCGACGCCGCGCCAGCTCGACGCCATCCGCAAGAAGATCGGGCTTTCGTTTCAGGGCGGCGCGCTGATTGGCTCGATGACAGTCGGGGAAAACATTGCGTTGCCGTTGTTGGAGCATTCCAACCTCGCGCCATCCACCATCGAGGTGATGGTGCGCATCAAGCTGGAGCAGGTGGGGCTCAGCGGCTTTGAGAACTACAGCCCGGCCCAACTAAGCGGCGGGATGAAAAAACGCGCGGCCATCGCCCGCGCGCTGGCCATGGACCCGGAAATTCTGTTCTTCGACGAGCCGTCGGCCGGTCTGGACCCGATCATGGCCGCCGGGATCGACGATCTCATTCTGAATCTCAAGAAGGCGTACGCCATGAGCATTATTGTGGTGACGCACGAACTGGCCAGCGCCTTCCTGATTGCGGACCGCATCATCCTGATCGACCGCGGCAACATTCTCGCGATGGGCGCCGCGAAGGAAATCCAGCAGAGCACGCAACCGCGCGTTCGCCAGTTTCTCGACCGCATCGCCGATTCGACCGCCGACGATGAAGTGGATCACCTGCGCATGTTTACGGAAGGAATCCGGCCATCATGATGGATGCAACACGCGAGCGCGTGCTGGTGGGCTTGTTCGTGCTGATCGCCGCAGCCGTGCTTGTCGGCTCGCTGGCCGCAATCTCGGGGGGGCTCGGAAGCGCGGGAGTTGCGCATCGCGCGTATTTCAAATACGCCGGCGGAGTCCAGCCGGGGGCGGCGGTTCGCTTCGGCGGATTGCTGACGGGCAAAGTAGATCGCGTGCGCGTCGCCCCCTCGAACAGCACGCGCATCGAAATCGATTTCACGATCGACCGGGCCACGCCGGTGAAGACCGACAGCGTCGCCAAGATCACGACGCTGGGTCCGCTGACGGACAACTACATCGAGATCTCCACCGGAAGCCAAAGCGCGCCGCTGCTGGCCGCCGGCGCCGAGATCCCTTCCACCGAAATGTTCGGCCTGCCGCAAATTGGCGACGCCATTCAGGCCATGCTTCCCGACGTGCAGCGCACGTTACTCAAGGTGAACACCGATCTGGAGGTGCTGAAGACTACGCTCGACCGCGCCAACGATTTGCTGAACGACCGCAACCGAGCGGCGATCGCGCACTCCCTGGCCAATGCCGATCAATTGCTCGCCGAGACGCGGCCCAAGGTAAACGAATCGCTGGACCACGTGAACCACCTGTTGAACGATGCGCAGCCGAAGGTTTCCGCGACCCTGAGCAATCTGCAGGACGTGACAACCAAGCTTGGCCCGCTGCTGGAAGACGTCAAGAAGGTTTCGACGCGCGCGGATGAGACTCTGGCCCATGTCGATGCGACGCTGCTCGAGAACCGAGCGGATATACGGGCGTCGGTTACCAACTTGCGCGACGCGCTGGCTAAATCCACGCTGCTGCTCGATCACCTCAATCAGGCTCTCGATCAGAATTCCGACAATATCGATGAACTGCTGGACAACCTGCGCATGGCCACGGAGAACCTGAAGGACCTCACCGAAACGTTGCGGCGCGCGCCTTCCAGCCTGATTCGAGGACTCCACACCGAAGAGCACAAGCCCGGCGAGGTGCGCAAATGAAAAAACAAGCGATTCTTACGATTTGCGCCGCAACGATCTGCATTCTGCTGGTGGGCTGCGGGGCGGAGCGGCCGGTTCACTACTACACCATCAACTATCCTGCGACGCCGGCCTTGGCCGCCAAGCCGGACGGGGTGATGCTGCTGGTGGGACGGATCGTCACGCCCGAAGGGCTGGAGGATAGCCGCATTCGCTATCGCTCCGGCAACAACGAGGTCGGATCTTATGAGTATCACCGCTGGACGGAGCGCCCCGGCATGATGATTCGGGAACTGCTCATCCAAAAACTGCGCGCGTCCGGCAGATACCGCCAGGTGCAGGAATCGTCGAGCGCCGCCCCGGGGGACTACTTGATCCGCGGGAAGCTCAACGACTTTTCGGAACTCGACGATCCGGCCATGCAGACTCGAGTATCGCTGCAATTGGAGCTGGTGGATAGAAAAACCGGTCTCGTCTTGTGGGACCGCGGTTACAATCGCGATGAACCCGTGAGCGGGCGCGCAATGGACGACGTGGTGAGTTCGCTCGATCACAACCTGCAACAAGTCATCGCCGATTCTGCATCGGATATCAACAGCTTCCTATCTAACCGGAAGTAGGGACGCGATACGCGGAAGCCGGCCGATGCATAGCTCGATGGAGTTCCTGATCAATCACGGTTACATCGTGATTTTCGTTGCCGTGTTGGTGGAGCAGATCGGGCTACCCGCGCCCGCGGGCCCAATCCTGATCGCAGCGGGCGCGCTGGGCGGCATGCATCGCCTCAGCCTGGCGGCGGTTCTCGGTTTGTCGCTCCTCGCGTCCCTGATGTGCGATTCTCTTTGGTTCTATATGGGGAAACGCCGGGGCGTTTCGGTCATCGAGTTTGTTTGCAAAATCGCGCTGGAGCCGAATGTCTGCATTTCCAAGACGCATTCCGCCTATACGCGATATGGCGCAAAATCCCTGTTGGTTTCCAAATTCGTGCCCTGGTTGGGTACGCTGGGTCCGCCGATGGCGGGCATGTACAACCTGGCGCCTTGGAAGTTCCTTCTGCTGGATTCCATGGGGGCGTTGGCGTGGGCCAGCGTCTACGTAATCGCGGGCTGGGTGTTTCGCGCCCAACTGGAAGATCTCGCCGACGCAATGTCGCGGTTTGGCGCCTGGGTCGCGGCCGCTATTGCGGTGGCGCTTGCGGCATATATCGCTTCCAAGTACGTCCGGCGGCGGCGCATTTACCATTCCTTGCGGGCGGAACGAATCACGCCTTACGAACTCAAGCACCGCATGGACGCGGGCGAAAAGTTCGTGATTGTCGACTTGCGCGCCGATTTCGAACGAGTCGAAGGCGTCATTCCGGGCGCTATTGCGGTCACGTACGAGCAGATCGATTCAATAGCCGTCACCGTTTTGCAGAAGGACGTCATTCTCTACTGTTCCTGCCCGCGCGAAATCACCAGCGTGCGCGCCGCTCTTCGATTGAAACGGCGCGGCGCTTTGCGCGTCCATCCCCTGCTTGGCGGATTCGCCGGATGGCGCGACCTGGGCTGTCCGGTTGAGATACCGAAACAGGATCCAGTGGCGTCGGCGCGCTAACGCCTACTGCCCGCCGCCTTCGGTGGTTGCGCCTTCCTCGCCCCAGATGTATTTGCTGAACCACTCGTAGTTATGTTCCATCACCGCGCGCTGTTGCTTGGGCTTGTTGATGGGGTGGCCGAAGCCTTTGTAGAAGATTAGCTTCACGGGCACACCGCGGTCTTTCAGGGCTTGATAGAGCTCGTAGGAATCGGGTGGCGGCACGCGCTTGTCCTGATCGCCTTGCTGAATCAACGTTGGCGTCTTGGCGCGGTTGACGTAGGTGATGGGCGAAGTTTTTTTGTAGATTTCCGGATCGTCCCACGGGGTTGCTTTCAGATACTGACGCGTAAATGGGTGGATATCGGTGTTGACGTAGTAGGTCACCCAATCCGAAATTCCGGCGCCGACGGAGACGGCCTTGAAGCGGTCACTGAAACAGGTGATGAAGGCGGAGATGTAACCGCCTTCGCTCCATCCCATGGCTGCGACGCGGTCTTTGTCGACGAGACCCTTCGCGATGAGGGAATCGACGCCGGAGATGACGTCTTCGTAGTCGCCGACGCCCAGATTACGCACGTTCAACGCGCGGAATTTGGCGCCATAGCCCGCTGAGCCGCGGTAATTGGGCTTGAGAACGAGCGCGCCCTTGGCGGCGAAACGCTCGACGGGGTAATAACGATCGGCGGAAAGGGTGGGCGTATCGACGCCGGTGGGTCCGCCGTGAATCACTATCAGCAGCGGATATTTGCGCGACGGATCGTAATCGGCGGGCTTGATCAGGATGCCCTCGATGGTCGCGCCGTCGCTCGATTTCCACTCGACTACCTCGCGATGCGCGAGCGTGAAGGCTTTGTATTGGGTGGAGACATCGGTGAGATAGCGTGGGGCGAAATCGGTGGTGGATGAGACGAAGACTTCCAGGAAATGGTTGGGCGCGGCGCCAGTAGCGGCGAATGTGCGGTGGTCGCTGGTGAACGATGCGCCAGTGGCGTGGAAGGCATCGGGCCCGGTGAGGCGGCGCGTTGCGAGCGTGGCCGGATCGATGCGGTAGATGTGGGCGTTGGTCTTCTGTAACGCCGAGAAATAGATGCCGTCGGCGCCCCAATCGAGTAGATTGGCGTCTTCGTCGAAAGCGCGCGTGAGAACCTTGGGCGTTCCGCCTTCGGCGCTCACCGCGGCGATGTAGCGGTTGGCGTAGTAGAAAAACTGTTCGCCGCCGGTGGTGGAATATGCGATCTGTTTGCCGTCTGGCGACCATTTCGGATTGCTGTTGGGGCCTTGCGCATCGATCAGTTTGCGGACGTGCAGATCGGCGAGATCGAGCACGTAGAGCTGCTCGGTGTGGGCAAATTCGGGGTCGGGATAGCGGCTGGCACTGAATGCGATACGTGTGCTGTTGGGCGACCAAGTGAAGGCGCCGACGCTGAACTGATCGCCCTTGGTCAGCGGTTCAGCTTTGGGTAGTTTCTTGAGGTCGGAGGGGATTTCGGCGGGAATCTTGATGCGCCACAGGTGGTTCATTACGTAATCGCCGCCGATGATGTCGAACTCGCCGTACTTCTCCTTGCGATCTTTCTTGGCCTTGGAATCAGGGCCGCTCGACGTGAACGCGATGGACGCGCCGTCGGGCGACCAAGCCATCGAGCCGATGCCGTTTTCTTCGGCAGTGAGTTGCTGCGCCTCGCCACCTGCGGGCGCGATGAGGTAGATCTGGCGTTTGCCGTCGCGGTCCGACGTGAACGCGATGCGGCGCGAATCGGGCGACCAAAGTGGGCCGGTGGAGGATTTCTTGCCGCTGGTCAGTTGGTAGCGCTCGCCGGTCGCGGTGACCTCGATCCAGATCTGCGACATGAAATCGTTCTCGTCCCAGTTGGTTTGCGTGACGGAATACGCCACGTAGCGGCCGTCGGGCGATATCTGCGCACCGGCGGCGGATTTCATGCCGAGCGATTCGTCGATGGTCGGCACGGTGGCGCGCACGGCGGCGCAGAGAGACAGAGCGAACGCGAGACGGAATTGCATGGCAAGATTATAGGCCAGCGCGATACTCTGAGTGTTCATGCCCATCCTTGCCACCGCCGATCTGACGCGCTTCGTGGAAGCGATTCTCACTGCTGCCGGAGTTCCGGCTCACAAAGCTGCTATCGCCGCGCCGTCGCTGGTGGGCGCGAACTTGCGGGGCGTCGATTCGCACGGCATCCTGCTGGTTCCACGGTATGTAGACAAAATTCGCGCGGGCGAAATAAACGTGCAGGCAGATGGGCAGGTGATTTCGGAATCGGGCGCGTGCCTGCTGTTCGACGGACAGAACGGAGTCGGACAGTGGATCTCCGAAACCTGCTGCGGACACGCGGTGCGGATCGCGCAGTCCGTAGGCGTCGGCATGGTGGTAGCGCGGGATTCCAATCATTTTGGCGCGGCGGCTTGGTGGGCGCAGAGGATTCGCGAGCACGGGATGATCGGAATCGCATTATGCAACGCGTCGCCGCTGGTTCCGCCATGGCAGGGCAAAAAAGGGCGCATCGGCACCAATCCGATTTGCATGGCCGTGCCGGGGCCGTGGCTGCTCGATATGGCGACCACGACGGTGGCGGCGAATCGCATCTTCAAGGAATCGGTGAACGGGCGCGAGGAGATTCCGCAGGGTTGGGCGCTCGATTCGGAAGGCGTGCCCACCACCAGCACCGCGACGGCTGTGAAGGGATTGTTGATGCCGCTCGGGGGCTACAAAGGCAGCGGGCTGGGAATGATGGTGGAGATTCTGTGCGCGGTGCTGGCGGGAACAGCGATGGCGACGGAAGTGGGCGGCATCCGCGTGGCCGGTAAGCCGTCGCGCACGAGCCAGACGTTCCTGGCGATCGATGTGGCGCGGTTCATGCCGCTCGAGGAGTTCACGACGCGCATGGAAAAGCTGGTGGGGATGATTAAATCGACGCCGGCCGCGTCGGGGTATAGCGAAGTGCTGGTAGCGGGCGATCCGGAATGGCGCATGGAGGCGGAGCGGTTGAAGAACGGCGTGCCGGTGGAAGACGGGAACTGGAAGGAACTGTGCGAAACGGCAGCGGCGCTCGGATTGCCGGCGGGCGCTATTCCGTCCGCAATGCCGTCGCGGGATCGATCCGCGTAGCGCGGCGCGCAGGGAACCAACAGGCCGCGATGGCCACGACCGCAAGCACGCACGGGGCAACCAGGAACGTGCGCGCATCGTGCGCGGTAACGCCCACCAGCATGCTCTGGAGCATGCGCGACATGATCAAGCCCACCGCAATTCCGACGGCTATGCCAACGGCGACCAGGCGCGCGCCTTCGCGGATGAGCATGAGCTGCACGTGGCCCGGGTTAGCGCCGAGCGCCATGCGGACGCCGATCTCGCGCACACGCTGGTGCACGGTGTACGACATCACGCCGTAGATACCGATCGAGGAAAGCAGCAGCGCCAAGCCGCCAAACACGCTGAGCATGGTGGCGGAGAGGCTCTGCGCCCAGACGGTCTTATTCATGGTGGCGCTGACCGTTTCGGGATCGAGCAGCAAGTTGTTATCGATAGAGCGAATGTCGTTGCGTACGGCGGCGAGGGCCACAGCCGGGTTGGCGGCGCGCACGTAGAGCGCGGCGTACGAGAAGTAATATTGCTGCATCGAAAGGTAAATCATGGCCTGGCGGAGTTCACCGGGCGCGTGATAATCGGCGTTGCGCACCACGCCCACGATTTGGACGGGCAGGTTCTCGCCGGCGAATTGAATCATTTTGCCGACCGCTTCCTGGCCCGGCCAGAAATGCCGCGCGGCGACTTCATTGACGATGGCCACGCGCGGGCTCCCGGCGGCGTCGGTAAGACTGAAATCACGGCCGCTGAGCACCGGGATGCGCACGGTTTGAAAATAGCCGGGGTAAGTGACGCTGGTTAGCGTGGAACGGCCGACGCCGACGGATGTGTTGTCCTGGCCTTCGAGGAGCACGGTTCGCGAGCCGCCGGCGGAAAACGGCATGTCCTTGGCGAGGCTGACCGCCTGCACGCCGGGGACGGCCGCGGCGCGCTCGAGCACACGCCGCTGATACTCGCGGCCGCGCGCTTCGTTGTAACCCTGGTCGGCGACGTTGAAGGTGATGATGCCAAGGTGAGCAGCGTCGAAGCCGGGGTCGATTTGCATGGCCGCTTGCACGCTGCGCAGGAAGAGCCCGGCGCCGATCAGCGCAACCAGGGAAAACGATAGTTGCACGATCACCAGAAACGCGCGCGGCCGCCACCGGCCATTGGAGGGCAAGGCGGATCCGGCGCGTTCCTTGAGACCGGAGGCAAGATCGGTACGCGTAGCGCCGAAAGCGGGAACCAAACCGAACAGGATCCCGGTGACCAGCGAAACGGCGAACGCATAGACCAGCACGTGGGCATCGAGATCGAAGCGGAACGACGCCCACTTGAAGGCCGGCGGGCGGATGGGCCAAAGCAGGCTGCGCGCCCATTCGGCGGCCAGCAAACCTACGACGCCGCCGAGCATGGAAAGCAGTACGCTTTCCACCAGGAGCTGCCGCATCAACTGTAAACGGCTGGCGCCCATCGCGAGGCGGACCGTAATTTCCTTGGCGCGCCCGGCGCCGCGCGCGAGCAACAGATTGGCGACGTTGGCACAGGCGATGAGCAGGACGATGCCCGAAATGACCAGCATGATCGAACCAGTGCGGCTGTAATTGGCGCGGTCCTTCGGGTTGAGCGCGGCTTCGGCGATGGGGCTGAGCTTGACGCTGCGGCCGGCGTTATCGCGCGGATATTCCTGAGCCAACCCGGCCGCGACGGATTCCATCGCGCCCTGAGCTTGCGCCATCCCGATATTGGGCTTCAGCCGACCCACCACCGAAAACACGGAGGCGCGGCGTTGCTTCACCCAATTGGGTGAGGGATAGATTTGCGGGTACATCGCCATCGGCGCCCAAAGGTCGGCGCCGTAGAGTTCGTTGATCCCGTGGAAATCCTCGGGCCCCACTCCGACGATGGCGAAAGCGCGCCCGCTCAGGGTCAGCGTGCGCGAAGTTATGTGAGGATCGGAAGCGAAGAGGCGCGTCCAGAGACCGTAGCTGATGACGGTAACGGCCATGGCGTTGGGCGTGACATCCTCTTCGGGCAAGAACCCGCGGCCGATGATCGGCTTCACACCGAGTGTCTGGAAGTAATTGCCGCTGACAATGTGCGCCATGATAGGGCGCGGGTCGCCCAGGCCGGTCAGATTGACTGTAATCGGCGAATAAAGAGCGAGATTAGAAAAGACCCAGTTGCGACTGCGATAATCCTTGTAATTCAGATAGGAAACGGGAAGATATCCGGGATTCTTAGGATCTACCGTGTAGACCGCCGTCAGCGTGGTTGGATCCTGCACGGGCAACGAGCGGAACAGAATGCCGTTGAGTAACGTGAAAATAGTGGTGTTAGCGCCAATTCCAAGCGCCAGCGAGAGCACAGCAATCAGCGCGAACCCGCGATGCTGCGCCATGCCACGCACGGCGTATTTCAAATCACCTGAGAGCCAACCCATCCGTTAGTAGTGAAACCGGTTCTTTGTGCAAACGCGGAATCTGGTAGAAGGCAGTATATCCGAAAACTAAGTTTTCTGTCCGCTTTCCCGCCAAGATAATTCCGCCCCATTCGAAATTTCTATGCGCCGGCCTATGGAAGCGCTTTCAACCGGCGTGCCGGAGCGCGTGACGGTATGATGGCGGAGTGGCGCGCCCGCGGTTTTTCCTGATCGACTCATTCGGCTTTATCTTTCGCGCGTATCACGCGCGTGCGCGCTCGGCGGCGCCTCCCATGCGAACCAGCACGGGGCTTTCGACCGAAGCCGTCTATATCTTCAACAATATGCTGCGGAAGCTGGTGAAGGAGCATGCGCCGGAGTACATCGCGGCCATCTTCGAAAGCGGCGAGCCAACGCACCGCGTGCTGGAATTCCCGGAATATAAAGCCAACCGCACGGAGATGCCGCCGGACCTGACGGATCAGATCCCGTATGTACGGCGGGTGCTCGAGGCGATGCGTATTCCGGTGCTGCATTACCCCGGATTCGAGGCCGACGACGTGATCGGCACGCTGGCGCGGCGTGTGGAGGGGCAAGGTCTCGACGTGGTGATCGTTTCCAGCGACAAAGACATGCTGCAGCTTGTGGACGAGCATGTCTCCATGCTGAACCCGGCGAAGGACGATGCCTGGTACGACCCGGCCAAGGTGAAAGAGTTCATGGGTGTGATGCCAGGACAGGTGGCCGACCTGCTGGCGCTGATGGGCGACACGGTGGACAACATTCCGGGCGCCCCGGGAATCGGCGAAAAAGGGGCGCGCGAGTTGATCGGGCGCTTCGGGTCGGTGGAGGCGGCATTGGAACGGGCCGCTGAGGTAGAGCGCAAGATGCACCGCGAGAGCCTGCAGAACAACGCGGAGCGGGTGCGGATGAGCAAGCGGCTGGCTTCCATTGCGACCGATGTACCGGTGGAGTTCGCGTTGGAACGTGTAAAGAGGCAGGAATCGGATGCGGCGCTGCTGAAAGCGGTCTACAAGGAGATGGAGTTTCACAGCCTGCTCAAGGAGCTTGGGCCATCCGAGGATGCGCGGCCGCGCGATTACCGGCCGCTGGCGGGGCCGGAAGAGATTCCGGGCAGCGAGCCTGTGGCGGTCGCGATTTCGCGAACCGCGGAGGGCGAACTAGGGCTCGATACCATCGGTCTGGCGTGGCGGACGGGTGAAGGACGCGCGGCGTCGGGCGAGATGCTGGCGCGCATCAAGCCATGGCTGGAGGATGCGCAGGCACCCAAAATCGCCTGCGACGTGAAGAGCGCGCTGCTGGAGCTGGGACGCATGGGCATCGACGCGCGCGGCTTCGAGGAAGACGTGATGCTGTACGCGTTCCTGCTGGACGCCGATCCTTCGGGCTGCCAGATGGAGGAGCAGGCGCGGCGCAGGCTCGATCTGAAGCTGGGACACGCACCGGAGCAGCATGCGGACATCACGCTGGAGCTGTGGCGAATGCTCGCGCCGGCAGTGGAATCGCGCGGTCAGTTGCGTGACTTGTACTCGGCGATCGAGTTGCCACTGGCGCAGGTACTGGCGCGTATGGAGCGCACCGGGATTCGGATCGATTCCACGGAACTCTCGCGGCTCTCGCAACTGATGGAAGGCGAGATTGCGCGGCTGACGGGCGAGATCCACGCGATCGCGGGGAAACCGTTCAATATCGCATCGCCACAGCAGTTAGGGCGCGTGCTGTTCGAGGACTTGAAGCTCCCGGCGCCGGTGAAGTATGGCAAAGGGAAGACGATTTCGACCGCCGCGGATGTTCTGGAAGATCTGGCGGCCGATTACGAAATTGTGCGCAAGGTGCTTGAATACCGGCAACTGACCAAGCTGAAGGGGACGTACGTCGACGCACTGCCGGCGCTGATCGACCCGCACACCGGACGGCTGCATACCAGCTTCAACCAGGCCGGCGCGGCGACGGGGCGGCTCTCATCGTCGAATCCGAATCTGCAGAATATTCCGATCCGCACGGCGCTGGGGCGTGAGATTCGCGCGGCGTTTATCCCGCGCGACGGCTGGAAGCTGGTGGTGGCGGATTACTCGCAGATCGAGCTGCGGCTGCTGGCGCATTTGTCGGAAGATCCGCTGCTAACGGAGGCGTTCCGCAGCGGCGAAGACATTCATACGCGCACGGCGGCGGAAGTGCTGGGAATACATCCGCTGATGGTGACGCCGGAAGCGCGGCGCGATGCCAAGGCGGTGAATTTCGGGATCGTGTACGGCATCAGTCCATTCGGACTGGCGGCGCAGCTGGGGATCACGCGCGGCGAAGCCGAAAAGTACATTCGCAATTACTTCGAGCGCTATCAGGGCGTGCGAAAATTCATCGACGATACGATCGCCGAAGTGCGGCAGAGCGGCGTGACGCGCACGATGTTCGGGCGCGAGCGGCCGATTCCGGATATCAACAGCCGCAACCCGAACGCGCGCGGTTTTGCGGAGCGGACGGCGGTGAATTCGCCGCTACAGGGCGCGGCGGCCGACCTGATCAAGCTAGCGATGGTGCGTATCGACGCGGCGCTGGAAGCAGGCGGATATCGCGGCGCGATGCTGTTGCAGGTGCACGACGAACTGGTCTTCGAGGCTCCGGCGGAAGAAGCGGACGAGGTGGCGAAGCTGGCCAAGCGTGAGATGGAAGGCGTGCGAGAACTGAAAGTTCCGATGGTGGTGGACGTGGGCGTGGGCGACAACTGGCGCGACGCGAAGTAGGGAATCGCTCGATTCCCCGAATGCTATTCTTGATCCAAATGGCGCCGCGCAGAATAGCCGTGTGGTGTTTAGCTGGCACATTTCTATGCGCCAGCGCTCTCTTCGCACAAAAGATTTGGCGCGAGTATCCGGCCTTCGAATACAACAACTTCCCCATTCCTCCGGATTACCAAGAGAAGACTGAGTGGACGTTCGCCCGGCTGATGTATCCGAACTCGTCGCGCATGGGAGGCTTCGGGCGGCGCTTTGGCGGAGGGGATTGGCGCGAGGGAGGCCGGGGCGTTTTCTGGACGATGGATTATCCGCGCTCGGACCGGCATTTCGCGCTGGCGCTACGGCGCCTCACGCGTCTCCATGTGCGATCGGTGGAAGAGCCCGTCAATTTGGACGACGGCAACCAATATGATTGGCCCTGGATGTACGCGGTCGAAGTCGGCCATTGGGAACTGACCGACGCGCAGGCGGCGTCGATGCGTGAATACCTGCTGCGCGGCGGATTCTTCATGTGCGACGACTTCCACGGCAGTCTGGAGTGGGCGATCTTCCAGGAAAGCATGAAGAAGGTCTTCCCGAACCGGCAGATCGTCGACCTGGACGACCAAGAAGGGATCTTCCATACCATTTACGATCTCGACGGAAAGTATCAAGTGCCGGGCGAGCAGTACGTACGCAGCGGCAGCACCTGCGAACGGTGCGACCAGGGCGGCTCCATTCCCCGCTGGCGGGGCATCTATGACGACAAGGGCCGGCTGATGGTGGCGATCTGCCACAACATGGATTTAGGCGATTCGTGGGAACACGCGGATAACCCGGAATATCCGCAGAAGTTTTCGGCCCTGGGAATTCGCATCGGTGTGAACTACGTGGCTTACGCAATGAGTCATTAGACCGGTAAGATAGAACCATGCCGATTTACGAATATCGCTGCCGGGATTGCGGGAATCAGTTCGAGAAATTGATTCGGCGCGAGGCTGACCATGCCGAGTGCCCGTCTTGCGGACATAGCAATCTGGCGCAAGTGCTTTCGACTTTTGCGGCGCATGCCAACGGCGGGTCGAAATCGGCGGATATGCCGGTGTGCCCGAGCGGACGCTGCTCGAATCCGGGCATGTGCGGGATGAACTGAGCTATTCGCCGCCGAGCATCTTCTGAAGGAATACGCGCTCGATGGGCCAGGACCCGACGACGCGCGAACCCCTGTTCTCGAACGATCCGGCAGTCAGCACGCCGCTAAGATCGGCGGGGTTGGGGTGCTGGCCATTCTGCGCGATCAGCTTGCGCAGCACTTCGGTAACGCGATTGAGTTCGGCGGCCGTGACCGCCGCGTCGGCATCGCTCTTGCACATCACATCGAGCCTGCCCGCGACGCGGTCCCCATCAGGCGAAAAGGTGAGGACCACGCTCTTGGCTTCATCCACGCTGCGCGCAAAGAGAACCGTGCCTTCGGGCAGGTTGGCAGGCGATTTCAGCACGGCCGGCGGAACGTAGAGCCAGACGGGGGCGTTGGGCTCGGGTAACGCGGGGCCTCCCGAGGGGCCGTTCAACAGTAGCGCGGCATCGGCTTCGGGCGTAACGGCCAGCGCCATGGTGGAAGGCTGCAGCGGCACGTAAGAGATCTTGCGGTCGGGCTGGCTCCCGGTCATGCGGCAAAGCGAGTTATAGCAATCGCCGCCCTGGCTCTGGGCGTAGGAGCGCAGCGACTTCCAATCGAACCGGCCTCTGGCAAGAATGTACTTGCCGGTGGGGCCGAAGGAGGCGAGCGCGTAATCGAGATCCTGCGCGTAGTTGAAATCGGTGGCGGCGACGAATTTCACGTAGTCGGGTTCTTGCCCGATCTTGGCGCCGTCGAGCAATTGCAAAATGCCGGCGCGCCGGAGAGCCGCGAAGTCGATGGCCAGCACGAGAGCGTCTTTCGTGGGCAGACGCCGAAGCATTTCAGCCGGCGGAAGAGTGCGGGAACGATAGGAAATAACGCCGAAAAGAGCGCCACCGCAGACAACCACAACAATAGACAGCAGCAGCCAGGCTCGGGTTTTTGCGCTCACGAATGCAGTATCACACAGGTACGGCGCTCCGCCGTCCTATTTAAGCTATTACGGCTTCCGAGACGTGCGACTGCCGCCAAAGGGCGATGTATGGGCGTAATTCCTGCATCATTTTTTGGAACCCTTGAAGTGTGAGCGATTGCGCGCCGTCGCTGATGGCCTTCTCGGGACACGGATGCACTTCGACGATGAGCCCGTCGGCGCCGACGGCTACGCCGGCGCGCGCCAGCGCCGGCACAAGGCTGCGCTTTCCGGTGGCATGGCTGGGGTCGAGGATCACGGGCAGGTGAGTGAGCTCATTGAGCACCGGCACGGCGGAGATGTCGCAAGTGTTGCGCGTGGCGGTTTCAAAGGTGCGAATGCCGCGTTCGCAAAGAATCACGTTGGGGTTGCCGTGGGCAACGATGTATTCGGCCGACATGAGCAGCTCTTTGATGGTGGAACTCATGCCGCGCTTGAGAAGCACCGGGCGGCCGCAGCCACCGAGCGATTTGAGAAGCGCGAAATTCTGCATGTTACGCGCGCCCACCTGCATGCAATCGGCGTATTCGGCGATGAGATCGACGTCGCGGTCGCTCATGACTTCGGTGACGACGGCGAGGCCGGTGGCTTCGCGGGCCTTGCGCAGCAACTTGAGGCCATTCGCCTCCATGCCCTGGAAATCGTAAGGACTGGTGCGCGGCTTGAAAGCCCCGCCGCGGAGAATCTTGGCGCCGGCGGCAGCCACGCCTTCGGCGGTCTCCATGATCTGGCTTTCGCTTTCGACGGAGCAGGGACCGGCCATCACGACGAACTCATCGGCGCCGATTTCGACGTTGCCGACGCGGATGGCGGAGCGGCCTTTCTTAAACTCGGTGCTGACGAACTTATAGGGGGCGGAGATGCGTACGGCGCTCTCAACGCCCGGGGTGGCTTCGAGGGATTCGAGACAAGCGGTGACGTCGCCCACGCCGACAACGCCAATCACGACGCGCGCTTCGCCTTCGATGGAATGGACGCGGTAGCCGAACTCGCGGATGCGTTCACAAACATGGTCGATTTCGGCGCGCGAGGCGTGCGGCCGCATGGAAATGATCATGCGGCCAGTTTAACACTTTTAGGATTCCCGTGGGGAAGTAAGGGCATCGGATTCAGCGGGATGGATTACCCACCGGATCGAGGTGTATTACTGGCCGTCACGAAGCGCCCGCCACTTATTTCTTCTTGCGGATTACGATTGAGCCGTTAGCGGTGCGGAAGGTCATGTCGGCGCCCCCGCCATTGATCGTCCCGTTGACGGTGCGGTCGAAGCGCACGCGGAACCTGCCATCCCGGGTGTTGTTCTGCTCTGTAATCGCGCGGCCTGCACTCACGTTCACGTCAAAATCGCTGTAGATCGAGCCGTTGTCGGTGGTCATCTTCAGGCTTGCTTTGACGTCGGCAGGCAGGGTCACGTCCACCGAGCCATTCAGGGTGCTGAAGGCGGAAGGCTTGGCCGGGTCGACGCGGTCGAGCGTTACCACGACCGGCGAGTTGTGGCTACTGGCAAGGACCGATCCCGCAATGTTTAACAACTTGATGGAGCCGTTATTGCTCTGGACATCAATTTCGCCGTGGACGCCATCCACATGAATGCTACCGTTGCTCGAGCGCAGATGCAGGTTCGTGTCTACTGGCACCGTGATCAGAATGGCGCTGGAGCCACCCGGGGAATGGTCGCGGACGGTGAACGTGTTGTCCTTTTCCTCCACTTCCAACCGCCCATAGGGGAGGTCGATGCGATGCATCCCCGCCGGAGCGCGCCCTTCGCGGCGTTCAGTGCTGGGCGATTCGACGATCACCTCTTTGCCCTCGTACGTCTTCACCGTGATCGACCCGTTCGAAGTCTCGGCATCGACGATCCGCGGACCGTTACCGTGGCCTGCCACCACCACACGGCCGGCGTCTTGGGCACTGGCCAGCGCGCACACAGCTAACAGCATGCCCAGCAGGCAAGAAATTCGTTTCATCGCATTTTCCTCAGATCAGTTCGTTTTCGTATGTAAGCGGATGCTGCCATTGAAGCCTTCGAAGTGCAGGTTGGGGCCGCCTTTACCCACCCGCGCCGCACCGCCGTTGGAGCGGTAGATGAACTTGGAGTTCAGGTTGTGTCCGGCCGAAACAGTTTCCGGCAGCGGCGCAACATCGAAATCGGAGAACACGCCGCCGTGAAAGGTCTTGAAATGCAGGTCGGCGTTGAAATCCGGCTGGAAGTAGGCGTCGATCTGGCCGTTAAAGGTCTTGAGGGTCACGTCGTGGTCGGGGTTCTTGCGGAAGCCGACTTTCATGGATCCGTTGAACGTCTCTACCCAACCGGCGCCGGTGATGTCCTGCATATCGATTCCGCCGTTGAAATTGTGAACGTCGAACGGGCCGCTGGCGCCCTTTACCTCAATCTTGTCGTTGAAGCCCTTGAGATTGAGTTCGACGCCCGCCGGAAGCTGGATTTCGTATTCGAAATTGACGTGGTAGCCGTAATAATCTTCGCCGCGGTAATTGTTGTGGCCATTGCCGTCGCGCCAGGGGCCGTCTTCGTAGAAGCGCACGTAATTGCCCTGCTGCGACATATCCAGCTTGACCTCGCGTTTGGCTTCTTCGGCGGCGGAACCGGAACGCGCGCGGATTTCCTTGTTCACGGTAACGCGGATTTCGGAACCGTTGTAGCCGGTGACGTGGATCTCGCCGTGCATGTTATCAACCAGCAACTTCCTGGCATCGCTGCCTTTCGAGACATCGAAATTCTTCTGGATGGTTTCCTTGCCGGCCACGGGCCAATCCCGCCAATCGTCCCAACGGGCGGCGAGCGCGAGAGCCGGAACCAGAGCGACAGCTGCGATGACGATGCTCTTCACTTGGTCACCTCGAGTTTTTGGAATGCCAGCGTGGCGCGTTGGCGCACGACTTCATCCAACTGGCCGTCTTGGGCGATGCGGCGCAGCGCGGGGGCGAATTCGCGGCTGTTTACCTGCACCAGCAGATCAATTAGCGCGACCTGCACCAGGGGCGACTCCTGCGCCATCACAGCGTCGCCGAGCGCACGGCGCACCGCTGGGTCGGATGCATACTTCTGCAGCGCATCGACGGCGGAGAGGCGAACATTGACGTTGGGATCGTGATTCACGGTGCGCAGGAGAGCCTGTTCGACCTCGGCGTCCGGACGAGCCATCTGGGAGCTGAAGCTGACGCCGCGCATGCGGTCGCCGGGCGATTGCTCCTGCAGTAGCGACAGCGCGACCAACTGACGGAGCCCCTCGACCTGCCCCTTGAGCTGAGCCATCTCGGGCGACATTTCTTGCGGGCGCGAACCGAGGAAGTGGCCACCAGCGACGCCGGCGATGAGTAAACTAGCGGCAATAGCTATTTGCCACGCCGGACGGGCGGGCCACCAGGCAAATCGGCGTTTGGGCTCGGCGCGCGGGGGTGGCGCCTGCTCCATTCCGGCGCGATAGGCCTTGAGCATTTCGGTGAACCGCGTTTGCATCGCGCGATCCGGTTCCGGCGCGGTCATAGCTTCCAAACCTCTCCACACGACTCCCAATTCGGCCAGCTCATTGCGGCACGAGGAACAGGTCTCCAGGTGCGCGATGAGGCTTTCTCGCGCGGCTTTGTCGAGCCTGCCGGCGAGGCATTCCGGAATTTGTTCGCGAACGCGTTCGCAGATCATGACGACGCCCGCTCTCCCCGCAACGCGAAGAATTGCGCCGCGAGTTCCCGCAGCGCCCGGTGCACACGCACCTTCACCGCGCCAACTTCCACGTTCAGCACGTGGGCCATCTCTTCGTGCCTGAGTTCCAAAAACCGGCTCATAACGATTACTTCACGCTTTTCTTGCGGCAGGGCGGAAAGCGCGCGCTTGAGAAGGGCTGTCTCTTCTTTGGTTTGCGCCTGGCGATCGGGCAACGCTTCCGGACTGCTGAACTGGTCGGCGCTTTCTGCAAGCGCCACTTGATTCTTGTTTCGCCCCACGTGATCAGACAGGGCGTTGCGGCCGATCTGGAACATCCACGACCGGACGGGAGCGCCTGGCTGATAGGTGTGACGGTACTTCAAAATGCGGAAGAAAACCTCCTGAACGAGATCTTCACTGACCGCGACATTCGCTGTAAGGTGCAGGAAATAATGATACAAACCGCGATGATGGCGTTCGAAAATGACTTCGAGCCTAGCTACATCGCCGTTCCGCACCGCCAACATGATTTGTTCGTCCTCCACGCCACTCGCTTTCGATATGGAATACTCTGGCACGGCGAAAAGGTTACGAAAAATTAGGGGGTTGCCGGATGGCGAGGCGATTCGACGCTCGCTCGCGGGCTTTGGTCCAGCCCGATTCCATGGGTGAAGGGGAGCACCAAGCCGCCCTCACACCTGTGCCGCTGCCGCCACAGAGATCGACCGATTCACTGCTTGAAGACCGGCGGAAAGGCCTCCATTTTGGCACAATAGAGAGTTTGACGTACTGTGAGCTGGATTTGGACTGACAGATGCACCAAGTGTGGCCGTCATCCCAGAAGCCCGCAATTGGAATCCATTTTGAGGCATTCGTGAAGATCTATCGAAACGGCTTTTTCTTTCTATGCCTGCTGGCAGCAGCGGCGTCCGGACGCGCACAGCAGGTTGAACAGCAGACGGCGACTCCGCCGCCGGCGAGCGATTCCGACGCGGCTCAGAACCCGACAACGCAGAATCCCACCACCCAGAATCCACCCGCTACGCAAACCCCTCCGGCGCAAAATCCGCCCGCGCAGAATCCGCCCACGCAGAACCCAACGACGCAAAACCCCACGCAAACGGCTCCGGCTCAGACGCCGCCGGCCAATCCCCCCGCGCAACCGGCGCAGCAGCAACAACCCGGGAATGGGCCAATTGTAAATGCCGCGCCCGAGCTGCCGAAGTATCCCGATGTGCGTTTGCCGGGCGAGTACGGGTTCTATATCGGCATCACCGGCTGGACGCCGAAAGAGCAGCCGATCTTCAATAAAGGGCGCAATTCGGGTATCGTGAACAATTCGTTTGTCACGATGCAGGGACAGCCGAAAGTGGCGCCCGGCGCCGAAGTTGGCATCGCCCTCGGTTTGCACAATGCGCTGCGGTTTTCGTTCTGGGAGGCGCGCGCGGCGGGCGATTTCACGACCCCGGCGAATCTCACCGTATTCAACGGCCAGACATACACGCCGAACACTCTGGTTTCCACCGATTACCTGGTCCAGAACCTGAAGATTTCGTTCGATTATCTGACGTGGCCGTACCCGGTGGAAAGCCGGCGGTTCCGCTTCAAGACGCTGTGGCAGATTCAGTATGTATCGGCGCGGTCGGGTTTCGATGCGCCGCAGCTGCCGCTGACGGATTCAAACGGCAACCCGATCATCGACGCCAATGGCAACCCCATCAGCTACGCGTCAACCGGAACTAAGTGGTTCATACTGCCCACGCTGGGAGCGAGCGTGACCGAATACATCACGCGCAACATCCGCTTCGATGCGAGCGCGGACGGCTTCGCGATACCGCATCATTCGACGCTGTACGAGGGCGAATCGAGCTTGAGCGTGCGCGTGAGTGCGTTCGAGCTGCGCGGCGGCGCGAAGCTATTCCACTTCAAGACGTCCACCAGCCAGGATTTTTATATGAAGGGCACGCTAGCGTCGGTGTTCTTTGGGATCCGCTGGTATTCGCATTAATCGAAGAAATAATTAGCCACAGATAAACACAGAAGATTCTGGTTTTGTCTTATCTGTGTTTATCCGTGCTTATCTGTGGCCTAATCAGCTTGGCCGCTTCTTCCGCACTTAACTTTCGCCATTTCCCAATTGGTAAATCGCCGATGATTATGCCGCCAATGGCTATGCGGACGAGCTTCAGAACCTTGCTGTCCACGGCCTCCAACATGCGGCGGATTTGACGGTTGCGGCCTTCGGTGATGGTGATCGTCAGGTGCGTGTATTTTCCGCTGTCGCGCAGACGGTGGACTATGGCGGGACGCGTGGGGCCATCGCTTAGCTCGACGCCGCGGCGGAGTTTATCGAGCTGTTCGTCGGTCAGATGCGTCGAGGCTTTGATCTGGTAGGTTTTCGGGACTTTGTGTTCCGGGCTCATGATGCGATCGGCGAATTGCGTGTCGTTGGTGAGGATGAGCAGACCGCTGGTATCTAAATCAAGGCGGCCAACGGGCGAGAGCCACGCGCCGGCGTCGGCGATCAAGTCATAGACGGTAGACCGACCTTCCGGATCCTTGCGCGTGGTGAGATAGCCCTTCGGCTTATAGAGCAAGATATAAAGTTTCGCTGCCGATTCGAGAGGCTTGCCATCGAGAGTGACCCGGTCGCGGGAGAGATCGACCCAGTGATCGGGGTTGAGCATAACCTTGCCGTTGACGCGTACTTTTCCGGCGCCGATCCAGCTTCGGGCTTCGGTGCGAGAACCGATGCCGCGCTTCGAAAATATGCGCTCCAATGTTTTGAGAGGACGGTCGCCGGATTTAACAGGTGGCTTCGCCATGCGTTTTTGTCACTAATCGAAGATTTATCGATGCTACAGTGAAACTGATACGGGATACGAGTAACATCCTCATTCGAGGCGCGCGGCAGTTACTGACGCTGCGCGGCTCGCGCACACCGCGCTGCGGATCCGGGTTAGCAGAACTGGGCATCATTGCAGACGGCGCCGCTTTGATCGTCAATGGCGCGCTATCCGAGGTCGGGCCATCGCGCCGCGTGGAAAATCTGGCGGCGGCGCGCGGCGCTATCGAGATCAACGCCGCCGGGCGCGTGGTCATGCCCGGCTTCATCGATTGTCACACGCATCTGGCGTTTCCGCCGCCGGGCGCGGGAAGCGAGCAACAGGACGCGGCGGCGCGTGCGCTGGCAGCGGATAGCGGAAAACGCACCGCGGGGCGGTGGCTGGCGTATCTCGCGATGATGGCGCGGCACGGCACAACGACCGTCGAGATCAAAACCGGCGCAGGGCCGAACGAAGACGCCGAGAAGAAAATGCTGCGGGTGCTTTCCATGGTGCATGAGGAGCCTGTGGACGTGGTCGTGACTTACCTGTTTCGCATTCCACCGCCCGACGCGATGAGTGACGGCATGGTCGCGGAGTACGCGCGCACGATTTTTGCCAGGGCGCTGCCGCGAATCCGCCAACGGAAACTGGCGCAGTTCGCGGATGTGGCGTGGGATGCATGGCCACAACATCACCCCTGGTTCGAGCGCTATCTCGCGGTGGCGCGCGCGGCTGGGTTCCCCTGCAAAGTGCACGCCGAAGATACGTATGCGGCGGCGGCCGTCGCGCTGGCGGTGCGAAACCTCGCGGTGAGCGTGGATCACCTGGAACAAGCGACCGCATCGGAGGCCTCGATGCTGGCGGGGTCGCCAACCATGGCGACGCTGCTGCCGGCTGCGTCATTCCATGGCGGGCTGGGGAATGCGCCGGCGCGGGCGCTGGTGGATGCGGGCGTGGCGATCGCCATAGGCAGTAACTTCCATCCGCGCTACACTCCCACGCTGAACATGCAGACGGTGATTTCGCTGGCGTGTTTGCGGCTCGGCCTGACAGCCGCGGAAGCGATTTCCGCGGCGACGATCAACGGGGCGCACGCGCTCGGCTGCGCCACTTCGACGGGCTCGCTGGAGCCGGGCAAAGCGGCCGACCTGGTGATGCTCAACGTTTCGGATTACCGCGACGTGGCCAGTCACTTCGGCGCGAATCTGGTGCATACGACGATGAAGCGCGGCGAAGTCATATACCGCGAAGGCAACATCGTTTCGCGCGCGGGCCGAAACCGGCTGACTGGATCGCCCCTGGTGTTACACTGAAAGACATTTCGTTTCAGGAGTTGGTTCACTTATGCGGCGAGGAAGCCTCCGTTCAATTGTTCTTTTTTCGGCCTGGTGCGGTTTTCATGCGCTGGCGCAGCCACCGGTTACGCGGTTAAATCCCACGATCAAACAGATTGTCGATCAGGTGTCGCAGGAGCGCATCGGCGCCATTATGAAGCACCTGGGCGAGTATGGAACGCGCTATGTGGGCTCGGAGCAGGATAGCGAGACGCGCGGCATTGGCGCAGCGCAGCGGTGGATCGAGAAGGAATTCAAGGGCTACAGTCCGCGGCTCGAAGTGAGCCTCGATCACTTTTCGGTGAAGAAGAGCCAGCGCCTGTCGAAAGACGTGGATTTAGCGAATGTGGTGGCGGTGTTGCCGGGTAAGACGGACAAAGACCGCTACGTGATTATCGGCGGCCACTACGATTCGATTGCGGCACGGCGCAACCCGGGCGCGCAGCGAACGGACGAAGGCACGCCGAGCAACGCGGCCGATGTGGATCCGGAGGCGCCGGGAGTAGCCGATGACGCCAGCGGAACCGCCGCGACCATGGAACTGGCGCGCGTCATGAGCCAGTATGAGTTCGACAAATCGATCATCTTCATTACCTTTGCGGCGGAAGAGATTGGGCTGAACGGGAGCAAAAACTTCGCCGACGAAGCCAAGGCCAAGAACATGCAGATCGAGGCCATGTTGAACAACGACATCATCGGCTCCGATGTCTCCGGCAACGGCGCCTCGGCAAACGGCCGCCTGCGCGTGTTTTCGGAAAGCCCCGACGACTCGCCTTCGCGCACGCTGGCGCGTTATGTGAAGGAAATTGGCGAACGGTATGTGCCGTTCATGACTGTGGATATGGTCTTCCGGCGCGACCGCTTCGGACGCGGCGGCGATCATACTTCTTTCGTACGCGATGGATTCGCGGCCGTGCGGTTCACAACGTCCAGCGAGAATTACGCCAATCAGCACACGGCGACCGACACGTTCGCGAATGCCTCGGTGCCTTACACGACGCGCGTGGCGAAGGTGAACGCGGCCGTATTGGCGAGTTTGGCGTTGGCGCCGAAACCGCCTGTGGTCGCTGCGCCGCGCGGCGCGGGATTCGGACGCGGACAAGGCGGCGGAGCAGGCGGCCGCGCAGGGGCGGCTGGTGGCGCGGCGGCGGGTACGCCGGAGGAACAGGCGGCACGGCGGACGGCGGCAGCTAATCGCCCGGGACTTGCGCGCGGCAAGGGCGGGTATGACGCGGCTCTGCACTGGGCGAACCCGAACCCCGAGGCCGATCTGGCTGGTTATGCGATCGTGATCCGCGATACGACGTCGCCGGTTTGGCAGCGCGAGATTTACGTTGGCAACGTCACCGAGTACACGCTGCCGGATGTATCGATCGACGATATCGTGATCGGCGTCAAGGCGATCGATAAGGACGGCAACCAGAGCCTGGTGTCAGTGTACGACCAGGCGCCACTGAACACCCAGCAACAGCAGCGGCCAGCGGATGGCGCCACACCGCCGCGCACGGGCGGCGGACAACAGTAACTGTGGCGGCGCTCGTGGAGTGCGTCCCGAATTTTTCCGAGGGACGCGATCTGACGAAGGTAGATGCCATTGTCGACGCGATTGCGTCGGCGGGCGCTTCTATTTTGCACCGGACGTCCGACCCGGACCACAACCGTTCCGTCATTACGTTTGCGGCGCCGCCCGAAATTGTTGGCGAGGCCGCTTTGCGCGGCGTGCGCCAGGCGGTCGAGACCATCGACTTGCGGACGCAGACGGGCGTGCATCCAAGAATTGGCGCGGCGGATGTAGTGCCGTTTGTCCCTCTGCGCGAGATTTCGATGGACGAGTGCGCCAGGCTGGCGACGGAAGTGGGCCGGCGCATTTGGGAGGAACTGGGCGTTCCTGTATACCTCTATGAGGCCTCGGCAAAGCGTGCGCAGTGCGTGAATTTGCCGGACGTGCGGCGCGGAGGATTCGAGGGACTACGGGAAGAAGCGCTGGTAAACGCGGACCGGCGGCCCGATTTCGGCGGACCCGGGCTGCATGCCAGCGCGGGCGCGTGCGTGGTGGGCGCGCGCAAGCTGCTGGTGGCGTTTAATGCGCTGCTGGATACGGCGGACGTGAAAATTGCGCGCGAGATTGCGCGTGCGATTCGCGGGTCGTCGGGCGGATTGACCTGCGTGCGCGCGATGGGCGTGTATCTGGCGTCGAAGGGGCGCTCGCAGGTTTCCATGAACCTGACGGACTTTGAGCAGACGGGAATGCACACGGCGCTCGAAGCCGTGCGCGGTGAGGCTGCCAAGCGCGGAGCGACGGTGGTGGGAACGGAATTAATCGGCCTTGCTCCCGCCAAGGCGCTGGAAGAGGCGGCGGGAGCTTACTTACAGATCGAAGGCTTCGACTTAGGGCGTGTGTTAGAGAACCGTTTGTGAGGGACTAAGCCTCGCATACTGTCCCGACATGATTTTAGACGCGGCCGGCGAGCGCGAAAATATAGGTCGAGAGGAAGATCACTCATGCCCAGTAAGTGGATTACAATGCTTGGCCTGGCCACGTGCGTCTTATTACCGGCGCAATCCATCGCCGCCAGCAAAGCCGCGGACAAAACCACGCATGCCAAAGCAGAGCGCACGTCGTGGCCGACGGAAACGCTCTCCGGTACGATCATGATGACGGACCCGGGCCAAAAGCTGTTAATCGTCCAAACCAAGGGAGGGACGCCGTTCGATTTCGAAGTCACTCCCGCGACACGAATCGAATCGAATGGGCAGACCCTAACGTTTCAGGACCTGGCCAACGATACCAACAAGAATATCTCCGTGCGGTTTGTGCCGGAACGCAAAGGCGACGTCGCGCGGTCGGTACACCTAACCAGTTAGCGACTATTTGACGACTTAATTCTTCTTCGCGGGCTCGTTGTACGAGCGCTCGACGGCGTCCTTCGGATCGCTCGAAACGCCGTGGTCGCGCCATAGCCAGCGCATCATATCCGGCAGGATCGCGCCGCCCATCTTTTGGCCGTGCTTATTCATGCCGAAGGCGTAGTTGAGGTCGTAACCCTTTTCCGTAAGAACCTGCATCATGCGCACGTTCTGGTAGAACCAATCGCGACGCTGATCGTAAGTTCCGCCGCGGCCCTCGCCGCGATTGTCGTTGCGGCCGTCCTGCAGGAAAATACGGATCGGCTTCTTGTCGGCTTTGGCGATGACATCCGGATAGGTGTCGCCGTTGCGAATATTGGTGAAGCTGCCGACAATGCTCAACACTTTGTGGAATTGATCGGGGCGCTGCCACGCCACGGTGAAGGCGGCGATGGCGCCGGAGCTGGCGCCGCCGATCGCGCGGCGGTCGGGGTCTTTCGAGATGTTGTAATCCTTGTTGAGCGCAGGCATCAACTCGTCGACGATCACACTGGGATATTTATCGTCGAGCGAGTTGTATTCGGTGGGACGGTTGGTGGTGCGGTCGCCCCATTCGGTCTGCGGACTGGGCTCGGGCTGATCGGGGCGGCGGCCGGGATTGATGAATACGCCGATCATCACCGGAAGCTCGCGGCGGTAGATGAGGTTATCCATCACGTTCTGCGCGCGCAGATCGCCGTTGGGGTTCATAAACGCCTGGCCGTCGTTGAAAATCATCAGGCTGGCGGCTTTGGCGGCGCCGTATTGCGCGGGAACGTAGACCCAGTACGTGTGCTGTGTGCCGGGATAGGCTTTGCAGGGAAGCGTAAACGGCCCACGGATCTCGCCCTTCGGGACTCCGTCTTGCGGCATCGAATCGGGACCGAGTTTGTAGAAGGCGTCCGGATTATCGGCCTGGGCAAACGCAAACGAGGCCGCAAAAACGAGAGCGGCGGCGAGCTTCATATCAGTTGCCCGCCCAAGCGAGACCGTCGGCGCCCTTGCCGGCGTCAATCAAGCGGCTGACCTTCCAGGTGGCGAGATCGATCTCGGCAACCTTGCCGCTGGCGTCGCACGAAACATAGGCGGCTTTCTGATCGGGGCGGACCAGCGTTTCCTGCGGACTGGCGGGAACCTCGACCGTGTGCGCCACCTTCATGGCCGCAAGATCGACGGCGGCGACGAGATGCTTGTTGGGGATCGCGATCACCAGCCACTTGCCATCGCTGGTTACGAAGGAACCGTAGCCGGGGCCCGGCAGATCGACCCAAGTCTTGACTTTGTTGGTCGCCGTGTCGATGACGGCGAGGCGCGGGGCATCGACATCGGACGTGAAGACCCATTTGCCATCGGTAGAGACGGAAATCCGCTGCACCTGCTTGGCGACGGGGATTACGGTGACCGTCTTATGCGCATCGAGATCGAGCACGGAGACGGTGCCCGGGCCCACATTGGCGGTGTAAGCGTGTTTGCCGTCGCGAGCGATGGTAAACATGTGCGATTCGTTCTGGCCGGTCGGAACTTTCGCAACGACTTTGAGGGTCTTCGGATCGATGACGGAGATGGCTTGATCGAGTTCCGTGCTGACGTACAGAAAGCCATTCTTAGGGCCGAACATGGGGCAATGCGGCCGCACGCCGCGGCCGAAATCCAGTTCGCCGGCGAGTTTGCGTTCCGCGAGATCGATGGCGACGATGTGCGTGCCGTCGGTGCCGGGCTTGCCGACGCCGGAGTTGCCATAAATGGGCACGTAAGCCATGCGGCCATCCGGTGAAGCGATGACCTCGTGACCGGTGACGCCACCCTCATCGACAGCGGCGACTTGCTTGCCGGCCGCGGGGTCGATGATGCCAAGGGTGTGGTCGCCTTTGTTGGCAACCAGCAGCCATTGGGCGGCGAAGGCGGGCATTCCTGCTAACGCTAACACAGCGAGTTTGCGCATTCCGGAATTATACTGCGCGGCCCCAATGAATCCCAAGGCGGCGCTTATACTGAAGGCGGTGCCGGATACCCTAAGCGAGAGATTGCAGGTGGTGCGCGAGCGGATAACGAGCGCGGCAGAACGCTGCCGGCGCGACCCTGGCGGCATTTTGCTGCTCGCAGTGACCAAGATTTTTCCGGCTTCGGTGATTCGCGACGCCTACGAACTGGGGCTGCGCGATTTCGGCGAAAACTACGTGCAGGAATTCGAGGGCAAGGCGCCAGAGCTGAGCGGCCTTGCGGGAGCGCGGTTTCATCTGATCGGGCATCTGCAGTCGAACAAATCGAAAAAGGCCGCCGAGCTTTTTCAGGTGATTCAGACGGTAGATTCGCCAAAGCTGGCGCGGCGGCTGAACGAATCGAGGCAGCCGCTTGGCGTGATGCTCGAAGTCAAACTCTCAGAGGAAGACGCGAAGAGCGGCGCGGCGCCCGAAGAGTTGCCGGAACTGATCGCGGCGGTGCGGGAATGCCCGCAGCTTCGTCTGGACGGGCTGATGACGATGCCGCCGTGGTCAGACGACCCGGAAGCGGCGCGGCCTTACTTCCAGCGGCTGCGGGAATTGTCGGAGCGGCTCGGCGTGGCGGGGCTTTCCATGGGAATGTCGCACGATCTGGAAACCGCGATCGAAGAAGGCTCGACCTGCGTTCGCGTGGGCACGGCGCTATTCGGCAAGCGGAAGAAGGCGTGACGATCGGCTTCTGTTCGCCCTTGCCGCCCGCGCGCACCGGGGTTGCCGATTATGCGGCGGCGCTACTGGCGGAATTGCGCAAGGGCGGCAAGGTGGAGATCTCGCCCACGCGCTGCGACGTAGCGCTCTATCACACCGGCAACAACCGATTGCATGCCGGAATCTACCGGCGAGCACTGGAAGCGCCGGGCGTGGCCGTGCTGCATGACGCGGTGCTGCATCACTTCCTGCTGGGGGAATTGGATGAAGCGGCTTACATTGAGGAATTCGTCTACAACTACGGCGAATGGCAGCGCGGATTGGCGCGTGAGTTGTGGCGCGCGCGCGCGTCGTCGGCGTCGGATCCCCGGTATTTCCAATACCCGATGCTGAAGCGGCTCGCCACACGCTCGCGCGCGGTGGTGGCGCACAATCCTGCGGCGGCGGAGGCAACGCTGGCGCATGCACCAGAGGCGAACGTGGTCGAGATTCCGCACCTATTTCAGGCGCCGCCGGCGGCTTCCGGAGCGGATATTCTGCGCTACCGCCAGAAGATCGGCGTAGCGCCCGGCGCGTTCCTGTTCGGCGCGTTCGGGTACTTGCGCGAGTCGAAGCGCGTGGCGCAAACCATCGAAGCTTTTGTAGCGTTGCGGCGCGCGACGCCCGGGGTCGCCCTACTGATTGCTGGCGAGTTCGCTTCGAGCGATCTGGAGCGCGCAGTGGCGCCGATGATCGAAGAAGCGGGAATCGCGCGGTTACCGTATCTTTCGGAAGAGGACTTCTGGTTGGCGGCGGCTTCCGTCGATGCATGTATCAACCTGAAATATCCAGCGGCGGGCGAGACCTCGGGCATCGCGATACGCTTGATGGGCCTGGGGAAGCCGGTGTTGATGACCGATTCGGGGGAGAACGCGCGCTATCCACAAGACGCTTGCATCCGCATTCCCGCGGGCATCGCGGAGCGCGCGAGCCTAACGGAACACATGCGCATGCTGGCCGGAATGCCGCGTGTTGCGGAGGCGATCGGGCAAAGGGCGGCGGCGTATATTGCCGAACGCCACGGAATCGATCGCGTGGCAGCACAGTATTGGGACGTTTTGCGCAGCGCCTAGAAGATTTTCAGGCGCAGATATTTTTTGGGATTCTCGCGAAAGTCTTTGACGGTGTGCTGCATCTCGCGCGCCGACCCGTTGAGGCTCTCATAGACATCCGACGAAACGAACATGCGGCTGGCGTTGACCTCATCCACGCTGCGAGCCAGATTCGCCAGGGTGCGCGTCCAACTCAGATAGGCCTGGTCGGAGTTCATCAAATCGTTCGACCGAAAGTCCGTCAGGCCCTTGCGCAGGCTGGCGAGATCGGACCGGAACTCCTCGAATTTCGCCGGGTCGTGGAGATAAGCGCCTAGCGTAGTCTGGCCGGATTGTAATTCGGCGAGCTTCTTATCGAATTTCAGCCAGGGCTCGCGCAGCGATTGATACTTCGCGTCGGTGTAGAGAATGCTGCCGACATTCGCGGTGGTCCGCACTGCTCTTTCCAACCCTGCTTGCGCTTCCACAAACCGGCGCAACACGCTGCGGTAGACCTGGTCGCCTTGCCAGAACTGGCCTATCTGGGTCCGGCCGTTTTCGATATCGGCCAGGGTAACGTCGACGGCGCGCAATTGGGCTTCGAAGGCGGGGATATCGATGCTGCGCATAAGGTCAGGCTGGGGTTTGAACCGCAGTTGGCCGTTTTCCGGAGCGTGGGCGGGCGCGCTGCCGCTGGTAATATCGACAAATTTGTCGCCCACAATGGTGTCGTTGCTGATCTGGGCGATCGAATCGGCCGAGATGCTGGCCAGGCGTTCCTGCTCGATGGTCATCTCCACGCGGATGACGCGGTTGGGCTCGTTAGAACCGGTGAAGATCACGCGATCCACCTTGCCGACGCCGATGCCATCGACGCGCACGGGCGAACCGGCATCGAGCCCGGTGGCGTCCGGAATTTCCAGGTAGAGACGGGCTTTGCGCTCAAACAATGTGCCGCCGCTGAGGAGAACTGCCAGCGTCACCAGGATGAGCACCGAGACAACACAAACGGTAGTTACGCGAAACGTGGCCCATCTGACACGAACCGCGGATGGCATTGCTTGGATTGTACCAACCCTGTTGTATACTGCCGGGAATGAAGCCCTCCCGACGCGACCTGGCGTTTCTTCTTCCAGCTCTGGCGGCTACCGCCTCCAAGGCTCAGCCCGGCACAATCCTTTCCAAGGCCTACAAGTTCGAGGAACTGCCGGTAAAAGCCAGCGGACCTGGCAACGTGAACAAGTCGCGGGCGATCTTCAACGGCAACCTGCATCACGGGTTTCCCCTGGAGGTGCATGAAACCGAACTGCCCCCCGGCGGCGCGCCGCATGCGGCGCATAAGCATGTCCACGAAGAGATGTTCGTCGTGCTGGTGGGCGCGGTGGATTTCACGGTGAATGGCGCTACTACCCGGCTCACGCCGGGGTCGGTGGGTTTTGCCGCATCCATGGATGAACACGGGCTGCACAATGGGAGCGACGCTATGTGCCGTTACATCGTTCTCGAAATGGGTGACGATAAGGCCTAGCGCGCGAACACACGATTCCCCGCTCGGTTGGCGATGCGCCATCACCTCCGAGCAACAGGCGGCAACCGAATCGTCCTGCGTTCCGTCTTATAATTGTTAAAGCCCGACCATGGAGGAAGTCAGCGCAAATCCAACTGAACCTCGGGATGAGCCGATCCAGCAGTCGGCTGGAGCGAGCCTCCGTGGGGCGCTTTCGTGGGCGCGTGACCTCGCGTTTTCCATTCTCATCGCCGTTGTCCTCATTGTTTTCATCTATCAACCGGTCAAAGTGGAAGGCACCAGCATGGAGCCCGGCCTGACCGACAATGAGCGCATCTTCATCAACAAATTCACGTATAAGCTGAAATTGGGCGACATACGGCGCGGCGACACCGTGGTGTTTTGGTATCCGAATGACACCACGAAATCGTACATCAAGCGCGTGATCGGATTGCCCGGCGACCACATCCGCATCGCGGAAGGCCAGGTTTATGTGAATGAGGCGCTGCTCGCCGAAGATTACGTTCCCAAGGCATCGCGCGACCAGATGAGTTGGGAAGGCGGGGCTGATGTCCGCGTGCCGAGCAACTGCTATTTCGTGCTCGGCGATCATCGCAATTCGTCCAGCGACAGCCGTTCCTGGGGCTGGGTGCCGCGCGACAACATCTACGGCAAGGCCGTCTTCGTTTATTGGCCGCTGGACAAAATGGGCCGCGTCGAATAATCAGCGGCGGAAAAACCGACTCAAAAGCCAGAAGATTACGCTGATCAAAATGCAAGTGGTCAGCGGGAAGATGAAGGTCGTATTGCGGCCGTGGATGTAGATGTCGCCCGGCAGGCGTCCCAGCCGGAACGGCAACTTGCCGGCTACCGAAACTGCGATCCCCGCGGCAACGAAAAGCAGACCCACCGCGATCAGGAGCTTTCCGACGGGCATACTTATATCTTCGCGCCGCGAAGGGGATCGCCGCCACCGGTCTTCCGCTAGCTCCAGGCGCCCAGAATTTGACGCAGCGTGATGAATTGGCCGATGTGATAGGCGTTGTGATCGACCGCGACTAACGCTTCGCGCAAAATCGTTTGGCCGTCGCCGTGAGGAATGGCGGCGAACAGGTCGGTCTGTTCGTCGGCGACCAGATGGCAGAAGGCGTCCAGATCTTTGCGGAAGGATTGGACGGAATGATCCCAGGTTTTTTCGTCCGGAGGCGCGGGAGTTTGGGGCCAATAGCCGCTCGGAAAATCGGGGGACTTGTGCTTGCCGTCACGCGAGAATTCGAGCAGGTCCCATTGAGCGATGCGAAGGTGTTCTAAGACCTCCCACGGCGAATGTGACGCGCCTTTGGGGCGCTGGCCGCGCAGGCTGACGGGAAAATCTTTTACCGCCGCGTCGAAATCGGCGTGGGCGTCTCCACCTTTGAGTAGTTTGACGATGTGCTCGCGAAGGGCTTTGTCGTGTTGCATGACTTGTGACTTCCTTTCTTTCAGTATCCTTTAGGTGTTATAGCCGGATGCTGGGGAGCGATTCTTGGTAAAAATTGCGGTGGAATTAGAGCGGACACTGGCGGGGCGCGCTGCGACGGGACCGGCCGAGGACGCAACATTGGGACGCGAGTTGGCGCGCGGCGAAGCGTGGGTTGTGGAGGATGTGATCTGCACGTCGCGGCCGCGTGACCGGCGCTTCGAGGAACGGCACACCTGGGCATCGATCGCAATCGTGTTGGCGGGGACGTTCCAGTATCGCGCTTCAGGCAGACATGGCGGCTCGGCGGGCGAATTGATGACGCCGGGGTCGCTGCTGCTGGGCAATCCGGGGCAATATTTCGAATGCGGGCATGAGCACGCGACGGGTGATCGTTGCCTTTCGTTCCGTTATGCGCCGGAGTACTTCGAACGAATCGCAGCGGACGCAGGAGCGGGACACGAAGAACGCACATTTCGCACGCCGCGACTGCCTGCGTTACGCCCCTTGGCGCCGCTGGCCGCGCAAGCGTGTGCCGCGGTGATTGCTGGATCGGACCCGGCGCCGTGGGAGGAAATGAGCATTCGACTGGCGGCGTTGGCAACACAGACCGCCCAGAGATTGCCGCGGGACGTTCGGGACGCCACGCCGAGCGCTTTGGCGCGAGTTACGCGAGTCGCACGAAGGATCGAGCGAGAGATGCAATCGGAGTTGACGGTCGAAAAGTTGGCGCGCGAGGCCGGGTTGAGCCCGTATCATTTCCTGCGCACGTTCGAGCAGCTAACCGGGTTGACGCCGCGCCAGTATGTAAAACGGGCCCGGTTGCGCGAGGCGGCGGCGCGGCTGCCCCTGGAGCGCCAGAAGGTGTTAGATACCGCGCTGGATTGTGGATTTGGCGACGTATCGAATTTCAACCGAGCGTTTCAGAGTGAGTTTGGCGTTAGTCCGCGGGCGTGGAGAGGACGTCGTTAGAGGCGTAGAATGGGTAACAGGATGGCGAAGGAATACATCGAAAAGCGGGACGGCGGCTACTACATCGCCACCACGCGAATTTCTCTGGATTCTATCGTCCACGCATTCCACCGCGGCGAATCCCCTGAGACAATCTGTCAAAATTTCGACCTTCTCAATCTGGAAGAGGTGTACGGCGCGATCGCGTACTACCTCGCGAATCAGGCTGAAATCGACGACTACCTAGCCACGCAGGAGACGAAGTGGACCGAAGGAAGGCAGCATGCGGAGCCTCTGCCGGCCAGTCTGCGGGAAAAACTGATGCGCGCACGGGATGAGTTGCACGCTCCACGTTTGTCGTGAAAGTTCGATTTCTGGCGGACGCCGATCTCAACAAAGCTATCGTCAGCGGAGTACTGCGCCGCGAGCCATCGGTGGATTTTCTTGGCGCTCAGGCAGCCGGACTGCGCGGCTTGACCGACACAGAAGTCCTAGCGCTGGCGGCGGAGCAAAATCGGGTACTCATTTCGCACGATGTGAGCACGATCCCGCTCCATTTCCGCACGTTTCGAAACGCGGGAAAGCAGAGCGCCGGTGTGCTGCTTATTCCGCAGAGGCTGGATGTGGGCGCCGCAATCGATGAACTAATGCTCGTTTGGCTCGCGTCGGAGGCTTCGGAGTGGAAAGATCGCTTGCAGTGGCTGCCGCTTTGACATTACGCGAGCTCATTCAGTGGCCGCTCAACACCTTGAGGAAAGTTGCAGGCGTAATTTGGTAGATCACGCCCTCGCGGCCTGCTGAATCGAGGCCGGAGCTGATCAGGACCCCGCCGATTTTTTCCATGGCGCGGCGCGAGCGGAAGTTGTTGGCGCCGACGCGGAAGATCACGCTGTTGACGAATTGAAAGGCGTGGCTCAGCATGAGTCTCTTCATTTCGCGGTTGCAGGCGCCGCCCCAATGAGAGCGGACGAGGAACGTCCAGCCGATTTCGATTTCGCCGCGCGCCTCGTCGTAGCCGTGGTAGCGCGATGAACCGATCACGCGGCCGTCCTCGGAATCGAGGACGATGAAGGCGCCGCCGGACGCCATGGCCTGGCGGAAGAAATCCTGGAACACATCGGGCTTCCAACGGTCGTTGGCGGGGTGAAGCTCCCAAATGAGCGGGTCGGAAGCCACGGCGTAGAGCCGTTCATAGTCGTCCGCACGCAACGGATGGAGGCTCACGAGCTCGCCGTGTAGAGTGGGTTGAAGATCGAAGGCCAATTTGGATTATGCCAGATTGGCGTGACAGGAGGCCTCGTGCGCATCGCGATCGTATCGGATATTCACGGCAACGGAACCGCATTCGAAGCGGTGCTGGCGGACCTGCGGGAGACGTCGCCGGACCTGATTCTGCATGGCGGGGACCTGGCGGATGGCGGGTCGAGTCCGGTGGAGATTGTGGACCGGATTCGCGATCTGGGATGGCAGGGCGTGGCGGGCAACACGGACGAAATGCTGTCTACGCCCGCGACGTTCGAGGCGTTTGCCGCCAGCCTTCCGAGTCTGCGATCGATGTGGAATGCGATCGGCGAGATGGCGGCGTGGTCGCGCGATCAAGTGGGCGAAGACCGGCTGGCATGGCTGCGCGCGCTTCCGCGAGCGCAGGTGCGGGATGAGATGGCGCTGGTACACGCGAGTCCGGCAAGCGCGTGGCGCGCGCCTGGCGCGGAAGCATCGGATGACGAACTCGAAGCCGTATACAGCACGCTGGGCCGCCCCATCGTGGCATACGGGCATATTCATAAGCCGTATGTGCGCAGCGTGGGCGCGATGACCGTGGTGAATACGGGGAGCGTGGGCCTGCCCTATGACCGCGACCGGCGGGCGTCTTATCTGTTGTTGGACGATGGAAGGCCGGCGATCCGGCGCGTGGAGTATGACGTGGAGCGCGAGGTTCACGCACTACGGGCATCGGGGATGCCGCGTGCCGATTGGGTGGCGGAGATGTTAATGAGCGCGGGCCCGGTCGCGATCTGACGGCTACGTCAGCATCGCTTCAATTTCGCGGCAGAACTGATGGCCGAGAAGCTCGTGCATTTCCTGAATGCGCGCGGTGGAGCGGCTGGGAACGGCGACCAGAAGATTGGCGAGATCGCGGACCTGGCCGCCGGTTTCGCCGGTGAATGCGGCGATGTAGATATTTTGCGACTTCGCCTGGCGCACGGCGGCAAGGATGTTGGGGCTGTCGCCAGAGGTAGTGATGGCAATGGCGAGGTCGCCCGGGCGCCCTAGGGCTTCAATCTGCCGCGAGAAGATCTGATCGTAGCCGAAATCATTGCCACAGGCGGTGATGGCCGAGGTATCGGTGGTGAGCGCCATGGCGGCGAGGGCCTTGCGATTCTTGGCGAAGCGGATGGTGAGTTCCGTTGCCCAGTGCTGAGCGTCGGCGGCGCTGCCTCCGTTGCCGAAGATCATGATCTTTCCACCGCTAGTCAGGCAGGCGGCCGCGGCCTGAATCAGGCGATCCAGCGGCTCGACGCATCGTTTGCGAGTCTCGAAGAGAACGGCGGCGTGCTCCTCAAATTCCGCGAGCAGCCGGTCGCGAAGCGATTCCATTACTTCTTCCCGGCCGTCGCGACAATGTTCTGCGCAAAGTAATTCTCAATCTTGGAACGGTTCCGCACCACCTCATAATAGGCGTTGTTCAAGACTTGATTGGCGCTGTTGCGGAGATTTTCGCGGATGTTTTCCTGCACGCGGGGATCGTTGAGATCGCGCTGGCCCGCCGGTTCCTTCGAGATGAGCTTAAAGATGCGGTAATCGCCGCCCGTATGAACAATGGTCGAAACCGTGCCGGGTTGGAGAGACATCACCATGCGGCGGAGATCGGGATTGGCCTTATCGAGCGTGGATTCGGGGATGAAACCCATGTCGCCGCCGTTCGGCGCCGTGTTGGGATCCTCCGAATAATTTTGGGCGAGCATACTAAAATCCTCACCGGCTTTGATGCGGCGTTCGATATCCATGATTTTCTGCTTGGCGTCGGTCTCGTTCTGCGCCTTGCTGTTTTTTAGATTGCGAACGTTGGGATCGGGAACCGGAGTCACTACGATTTGCGCCAGGTGAACCTGGGGCTCGGCAAGGTTGAAGCCGGCTTTGTTGGCGTTGTAGAAGTTGGCGACATCGGCGTCTGTGATGCTGATGTGGGACGTGATTTCCTTGGCGATCAGCTTATCGACGGTGAGCTTCTGACGGACCTGCGTCTTGAGATCGTCAAGAGTCATGTTGCGCCCGGCCAGTTGTTTGTCGAACTCCTCCTTGGTATAGGGCGCTTTCATCTTGTTCAGTTCGGCTTCAACATCGGCATCGACCGCCTGAAGACCAAGCTTTTCGGCCTGTTCCAGCATGATCTGATTGGTAATCAGGCTGCCGAGGAGCTCGAGCTTTTGCGACTTAACAAGATCGGCATTGGCGCCTTCGGGCGCTTGCGGGTATTGCGTCTTGTAAGTCTTTTCAAGCTGCTCGTAAGTGATGGGATGGCCGTTAACGGAGGCTGCGACGCCGGTCGGCGGCGCTTTGCTGCACGCAGAAAGGGCGAGGGCGGCGGCAGCCACCGCAAACAGCGCTGTGTGACTCTTCATTTTGATCTCCCATTGTAGCTGGAGCGTTCGGTAAAATGGACAGTCCTATGAGAGTCGGCATCATCGGCACCGGGGCGATCGCCCATAAACATGCGCAGGCGTACCGGAATATCGGATACGAAGTGACGGTCTGCACGGATGTTAGCGAATCGCATGGCCGCGCATTCGCCGAGCAATGGGGCGTGGAGTTCGCGCCCTCCTACGAGGCGGTTTGCCGGCACCCGCGCGTGGATTACGTGGATGTCTGCACGTTTCCGAATTTCCGGATCGAACCGATCGAGATCTGCGCGGAGACCAAGAAGCACGTTCAGGTACAGAAGCCGATTTCGACCAGCCTGGCGATGGCGCGGCGGATGGTGGATACGGCGGCGCGCGGCGGGATCGTACTGGGCGTGGTGAGCCAGCACCGCTTCGATGACGCGAGCCTGTTCCTTTCGAAAGCGCTGGCGGACGGACGGCTGGGAAAACTGTTGCAGTGCGATGTTTACGTGAAGTGGTACCGTTCGCCGGAGTATTATTCGCGGCCGATCAAGGGAAGCTGGGAGACGGAGGGCGGCGGGGCGCTGATCAACCAGGCGATCCATCAAGTGGATGTGATGCGATGGTTCGCGGGGCCGGTTCGGGAAGTTTTCGGATCGTGGCAATTGGGCGCCCTGCACAAGATCGAGTCGGAGGACGTGGTGAACGCGGTACTGCGCTTCGCCAGCGGAGCGACGGGCGTGATCCAGGCCGGGACGGCGTTCTGGCCGGGGTATCCGGAGCGGATGGAATTTCACGGCACCAAAGGCACGGCGATAATTTCGGGCGACAAGCTGACCGCGTGGGATGTGAAGGACGACGCAGGCGACCCGGCGCCGGTAGTGAAGGAAATTGCATCGGGCGCAAGCGATCCGATGGCGATTTCGCTGGAGCCGTTTGAGCGGCAGTTTCTGGATTTCGGCGAGGCTATCAAGACCGGACGGAAGCCGCAGGTGTCGGGCGAAGAAGGCTATGAGGCGCTGGAGATTGTGGACGCGGTGTACCGGTCTTGCCGGTCGGGCGACAAGGTGACGTTGTAGGAGTCCCGGGGTAGATCCTTGATGTACCCTAGCCGTGGCAATCCCGTAGAATAGCGGCGCGCGCTCATCGGCGCGGTTGAGAGACAAGTGCCAAAGAATTCCGTAGACGAGCTTTGGGATCAGTTCACCTCTTGGGTGGATGACGACGTCGTGTGTCATCCCAACGCGCCGGCCAGTGGCGGAGGTCCGGGGAGTTTTCGCATGCCGGGCGCCTGTGGAAGCCTTCCGCACCCGCGCGGCGTTCCGCAAGCGAATTCGCCCGCCGCCAGGCGCACCGGCTCGTGGGATCTTTCGACGGAATACCTGCTACAGAAAGCCCAGGAATGGCACGAGGAGTATAGAAGCTCCCTGGTAGTCGTTGCGGTCGAGATTTGGGCGAAGAAAACCGTCGGTGAAGCATGCTTTTCGGCCGGCGTGCTCGCCGGACTGCTGGAATCGATCGGCGGGACGGTGGTCGGGCTGATGAAGACCCTCTACCGTCTGAACGAGCTTGAGACCAGCGCGGCGATTGGGCTCGCCAGAGTGGCGAAAACGTTCGTTCTGGCGGAGATTTACGATCGCGAACATCTGAAGACGCCCGTTGCTCAAGATCCGATGTTCAACGAAATGGTGCGGCGGCTGTTCAAGGACACCGAACTCAAAGAGGCGCACGACCGCAAGGCGAAGATCATCGAAGAAGTGAAGAAGATCGCTCTCAACGCGCCCAAAATCATCGAGCAACTCCGCGCCAAAATCGGACCCGGCCTGATGAAGATCGTGAACGGCTATCCGGAGCGGTGGAACCGGTTCATAGCGCTGAGCCGGCAGGGCACGATGGAGAGCCTGTACCGGGCGGGCGAAGTATTCGGGAGCCTTTTGTTCGATGTGATCATGCTGGTTCTGGCAATCGTCGGAGGCGCCGAGGTTTTGGGCGCGCGGATCTCCGCGATGTTCCCGGAAGTAGCGGCGGCGGCGGAAGCGATCCGGGTAGAAGAGGGCTCCGCGGCGGCTTCGGAGGGGTTGGCGGACGTGGACGAACTGGCTCAGACGGTGTCGGAGACTCCGAAGACGCCGAAAGCGCCGAAGGCGGCGCCAGAGCCGGAAGTTGTGGAGCCGGCGAACGTTAAAACGCCCACGCCGGATACGCCGGCGCCGCGATCCTTAACCAACATCCAAACTCGCGATTGGTATCACGCCAAACTCAAGGAAATCGATGGCGTAGAAGCGACCATGCGAGCCGAGGGGAAGAGTTCCAAAGAGATTTTCGAGACCGTTACCAAGATGCGGAACGATGCGAAACTCCAAGCGCGCGACCTAATGCAGGACCAAGACTTAGCGAAATCGCTGCCACCGCCCAAATCGCCCGATGAAGTGCTGGCGAAATACGACGGTGATTACGAGAAGGCTATTCAGGCGTCGAAAAGAACCAACGTGGAAGTCGATACGGCAATCGAGAAAAACCGACAAAGCGGAGAACAATGACGACGGATTGGTTGGCGCTCCTGAAGCAGTCGAAAGTAGATTGGCAGAAGACCGCAGAAAGCCCTTATCTTTTTCGCGCGGTGTTCCAGGGCAAGACAGTGAATCTCCGGCTGAACGATTTCCCGGATGAGCCGCTCTGCACGGTTATTATCGATGGGAAGGAAACGAATCTGGACGACTTCCCGAAGTCCTGGACGCTTCCGCGTCATCGCGGCGAGGAATAACGGGCATGCGTCGGCGGTGTGCCATAATCTCCGCATGATTTATCGCTTCGTTTCGGGCAGCGCATTTGCATTTCTCGTTGTTGCCACTGCTATCGCCCAAGCCCCTCAATCCGGACACCGCGCCCAACGCCTCTTAATCCACAACGCCACGGTGATCGATGGTAATGGCACGCCGGCGCGCGGGCCGATGGACATCGTCGTGGAGAACGGGTTGATCGCGAATGTGATTCCGATCGATCCGGTTGCGATGGGACGCGGTGGGCGGCAGAGTGCACAGACGGATGCTGTGATCGATGCCACCGGCAAGTACGTGCTGCCGGGATTGATCAACAATCACGCGCATTTGCAGGAAGAACGCGGCGGCAAGCCGCAACCGATCGAGTACGAGCTGAACATCTGGTTATCGTGCGGCATCACATCCGTGCGCGATGTTGGCAGCCCGACGCCGCGGGCGCTGGAATTGCGCAAGATGTCGGCTGAAGGCGAAATCGCGGCGCCGCGCATCTTCGTTTATCCGATGTTCGGCCAGGTGAAAAATGCCGACGACGCGCGGGCGCGCGTGCGCTCGCTCAAGCAAATGGGCGCGGATGGGATCAAGATCCTGGGCATCGACCGCGACATCATGCAGGCGATGGAGGATGAAGCGCACAAACTCGGCATGCGCATCGCGCATCATGCGGGCGTCGAGGAGACCAACGCCTGGGACGATATCAAGTTCGGCACCACTTCGATCGAGCATTGGTACGGTATTCCGGACGCGGCGATCGACGACAGCGTGCAACACTTTCCATCGAGCTACAACTACAACAACGAGACCGACCGCTTCCGCTACGCGGGACATCTCTTCCGGGAAGCGGACCCAACGCGCCTGACCGAAGTGCTCTCGGCCATGGTCAAAGCGCATGTGGCATGGGATCCGACGCTCGATATTTACGAGGCCAGCCGCGATTTGCAGCGCGCGCAAACGCAGCCCTGGTTCGCGGAGTATCTGCATCCGGCGCTGGAAGAATATTTCCGGCCGAATCCTTCGAACCACGGATCGTATTTCATCGGCTGGACATCGAGCGACGAATCGTATTGGAAGGAAAATTACCGGATCTGGATGGCGGCGCTGCGCGAATTCGACCGGCTGGGCGGGTTGATCGGCATGGGCGACGACGCAGGCTTCATTTACCAAATGTACGGGTTCGGGCTGATTCGCGGAATGGAACTACACCAGGAAGCGGGCTTCCATCCAATCAAGATCATCCAGCAGGCGACGGGCAACAACGCCAAGATTCTCGGACAGGAGGATCGTTTGGGGCGCGTGCGCGCCGGTTTCGCAGCGGATTTGATCGTCGTCAACGGAAATCCGCTAGAGAATCTGAAGGTGCTCTATCCGACCGGCGTGGATGAGATCCGCGACGGCAAGACCGTGCACACGGGTGGCGTGGAATGGACGATCAAGGACGGCATTCCGTACCACGCGCCGGAATTGATGGCGAAAGTGAAGCAGATGGTGGCGGATGCGCGGAAGAGCGCGCGATAAGAACGCGTTCCGCGACTCCCGCGTTGTACTTGCGGCCGAACAAGAGCCGGCTAATTTCGCGCATGTTGGGTAGGAGGAGGAAAACAGATGGAAGTGAATGAGAAAACGATGATTTCGATGGACAATTTGGGCAAATTGCCCAAAGCCGGTGCGCTCGCCCCTGCGGCCATGGACGCCTTCTGGGCTTATGACAAGGCGGCGCTGGCCGACGGCGCGATTCCGAAGAAGTATAAGGAACTGATGGCGATCGCAGTCGCGCTTACCACCCAGTGCGCCTATTGCATCGAACTGCATCGGCAGGGGGCGCTGAAGGCCGGCGTCACCGAACAGGAATTGGCGGAAGCGATTCACGTGACCGCGGCGCTGCGCGCCGGGGCCGCCATTACGCACGGCTCGCACCTCTTCAACACCTAACCAAGGTGAGACGGATTGAGGGGAGACTGCCGGTCTCCCCTCACATATTCTCGTTGAACCAGGCAATCATGCGCACCAACACGTCGCGTTGATGAGCGGGCGTGTGAAAACGATGGCCTTCGTTGGGGTAAACCACCATTTCAGTTTTCACGCCCAGGTCGCGCAGCGCGTGCCAGAACTCGTAGGATTGCGGCGCGGGACATTCGCCGTCGCGGTCGCCAACTACAATTAGCGTGGGCGTCTTGACGTTCTTAATGAACTCGATTGGGGAACTTTTGGCGTAGACCTTGGGGTCGTCGTAGACAGAGGCGCCGAAATAGGGGAGCATCCACTGATCGATGGAATTCTGGCCGTAATAACTTTGCCAGTTGGCGAGGCCGGCGCCGGCCACGGCTGCATGGAAGCGATTGGTTTGGGTGACGGCCCACATGGTCATGTAGCCGCCGTAACTCCAGCCGGTGATGCCGACTCGGTTGGGGTCAATGGGCGCGCTGCGCACGGCTTCATCGACGCCGGCAAGAATGTCGCGGAGGTCGCCGCCGCCGAAATCTTTCACATTGCCGAGCGTGAACTTTTCGCCCTGCCCATAGCTGCCGCGCGGATTCGGCAGCAACACGAAGTAGCCTTGCTGTGAGAGCAACGTCGCGTTGAATCCGGGCTTCGGCCAAGCCGGTTTCATGGAGGATGCGGGGCCGCCGTGCACGCTCACCACCATCGGGTATTTGCGGCTCGGGTCGAAATCGCGCGGATAGATGAGCCAGCCTTGCACGGTGAACTCGTCGCTCTTCCAGTGCAGGCTCTTGGCTTCGCCCCAGAGCGGAATACGATCCTGATTGGCGTGCGTGACGTCGTGCCAATCGCCTACGGGGCCAGCCCATACATCGGGCGGGCGCTGCCAGGAATCGCGCGTGAGGGCGCTCATCTTTCCGTCGTCGGAGAGCGAAACGCCGCCGCCATCCATGGTGAAGATGGTTTCGTCGCCCTTCCAGAGGCGCTCGATCTGGCCAGTGGCGGGGTCTACCATCGACACGGCGCTGCCACCGTCGAAGTGCTCGCTGAAATAGATGTGCTTCGAATTCTTGGGCGCGACGATATCGGCCACCGAAGAATTGATGCCGGGCGTGATGCTGCCGGCTTCCCCGCCCTCGGCCGGCACGCGATAAATTTCACCGCCGGTCGAGCCTTCATCGCTCATGATGCCGCCGATGAAGAGGATGGATTTGCCGTCCGGAGTCCAACGCGGCTCGGCAATCTGTCGCTCGACGGGGGGTTTGTAGATGGGTTTCAGTTCTCCGCCAAGCGAAGGCAAAGTGTAAATTTGTGCGATCCACCAATTGTTGTCGCCCATGCCGGCGGCGGCGGAAATGGCGAAACTGCGGCTATCCGGCGACCAATCGTACTCATAGACGTACAGGTTGGGCGGAGAGATCTGACGCGCGGTGGCGCTGACCGGGTCGACCACAGCGATGCGCTGCTCGTAGATTTTGGATTCGAGCACCCCGGAATCGGGCGGCACCGGGTCTAGCGGTCCAGCGCGATGCGGCAGGTTTTCGGTAAAGAGAAGCGCGATGCGCTTGCCGTCGGGCGACCAACGCGGGTTGGCGAGCAGGCCCGTCAGGTGACTGGCCTGCCGCGCGCGGCCGCCGTCGAGGGCCTGGACGTAGAGTTGCAACTGGTCGCGCTTGTGGCAATCGGAGAGAAACGCGATTTCCTTGCTGTCGGGAGCCCAGGCGACGGCCTCTTCGTCGCAGGCGGTTTTGCCGTCGCCCGCCCCGATATGGATCGGCGGCCCGGAGGCCTTCATGCGGACCACATGGATGGCGGATTTTCCGGCGGGAAGCGACTGCACGTAGGCTACGTAAGCGCCATCGGGCGAGATCACCGCTTGCGGAAACCAGTGCGTGTTCGCGATTTCCGTCAGCGCCGGCTCAACCTGCGTTACCGCCTTCTGCGACCAGGCTGCGCCAGCGGCAAGCAGCAACGCGCAAGAAACAATTCTCACTTTCTCAACCTCTCTTTAATTATGACGATCAATCCGGCCAAAAGCGCCGCGCCGCTGAGCCAGCGCGCGGATTGCTGTTCCAAGCCGCCATCGTAGACGAGATCGACGGCGCAGGGTCCGCTGCAGCGCGGCTCGACGATCATTTGTCCCAGTTTGTCTGCCAGGATGGGGCGGGGCTCGCCGTTCACGCGGGCGGTCCAGCCTTTGTCGAATGTCACCTGAACGGAAAGCACATATTCGGGACGGAGGCTTGCGGTAATGGTGGCGCGGCTCGCGCCATGCCACGTGAAGGAGGCGTCGGGCAGCGCGGGATCGTCGAGCGCGGCGAGGTAATGATCGAGCGACTTGTTGTCGTACGCAGGCGGCGTTTCGCGCGGCAGATCGGAAGGCAGCATGGCGTGCGCCAGCGAGGTGCGGCGGCGCGGAACTGCGTAGATCACCTCTGAACCGTCGCGCCAGATTTCGGCGAGGCCGTTGAACTTATCGGGATGGGCGTACGGGTGAAAGACTTCGCGGCTGCCGGGCGCGCCGCCGACAATAGCGCCGACGCCGAAGGCTTTCAGCCACGCAAGCGCGGTCTCGATATGCTCGCCGAAATAAACCTGAAAGATCACGTGCGGCATGATGAGGTTGCGCTCGCCGTTATCGAAGCCGCCATTGAGCATGGCGGTGTCGCTGAAGGCGTTCATCCAGAATCCGATGGTGCCGGGCGCGAAGACGCGCACGCCGGGTTGATGGGCACCGAGCCAAGTCGAGATCTCATACTCGGCAGTGGAGGCGATGGCGATCGGCTTTTCGATTTCCTGGGCGCGTTGATGCTGCGCGATGGCTGCGGCGAGGCAGAAAGCTGCGGCCGCGAAGACCCCAACTCGCCTGACGCCGACTTTGGCCGCGAGGAGCGGAGCGAGAAGGCCGGCAAGTAGCCAGAAGGCGAGATCCATCTCGAGGTGATAGCGGTTCGGCTGCGGGATGACTTCGAGCCTGAACCAATAGGCCGGCAACGCGATGGTGGCGGTGAAATATAGCAACAGCGCGGCGAAGCGAATTCGTGGATCGATTCGCTTTTTGAAGAGCGCGAAAGCGAGCAGCAGCGCGCCGGCGACAAATGCCGCCTGCAGCGGATAGTTCGGCTTGTATCCATTGGCGACCAACGGGGCGTTGGCTTGAACGGTCGCAACGGTGGAGGGTGTGACGAACGGAGCGGCGATAGCGTACGCCCAGCATGCGATCAGGGCGAGGCGGGGCCATGCGCCCTTGACCTTCGCAAGCAGAAAGGCGGTCCCGATGAGGGCGAGGGCGAACCCACCGATCCAATTGGTCAGCGCGGCCGCAGCCATGGCGACCGCGGCGGCAAAATAACGAGCGGGCGTGCGGCGCTCGAGCGCGATGTAGAGCGCGCCAATAGCCAGCGGCAGTAGCGTCAAGGCGGCGATGTGCGGCCCCTCGCCCCAGCGCACCATGGCGTCCAGCCGGCAAGCGGCCAGCCACCCGCCGCTATCGTGACGCATCGAAGGCACCAGCCAAATCGTGGGTGAGAACAACGAATAGCCGGCCGCCGCCGTGAAGGCCGCCGCCCGGCTCGATCCGAGGCGTAGCAGCGCCCAATAAAGCGCAACCGGCCCCAGCGCATAGAGCGTGGCGGTGACAGCGTGATAGGCGAGCGCGGCGGAAATATGCCCGATGCCCGACACGGCGGCCACGGTGGCGTGCAGCAAGGGAGTGTACGTATCGGGAAACGGGGTGCCGGCGTACCAGAGGGGCATCCAGTTCAGGTCGGGGAAATGATCGCGCATGTAGCGGGCGAGGCCGATGAACGCGGCTTCGATGGAACCCATCTGCGCGATGTATTCGGAATGGAAGAGACGAAAGGTGACGAAGGCGTTCAGGGCAAATAGGGCGGCAGGGGCGGCCAGCCTCTTAGAACGTGAAACTCAGTCCTCCACGGACGCTGCGGGGGCTTTGCACGAGCAGGATACGCTGCCCATCGACGGCGGTCAGCGGAAGGTAGCCTTCGGCGAGGATGTTTCGGATATCGGCGGTCGCTTCCACGCGTCCACCGAACCCCGGAATCGGCTGGCGAACGTAAATGTTCAAACCGGGGGGCGGTTGCATGCCGGCGGCGGAATAGATATTCCCCGCCATCACGGAGTGCCGGTCGGGAGTCCACTGATAGCTGGCGACGAGATGCGTGCCGGAATGCGGCGCCGTCGCGGTGACGCGCGCGGTGACGGCCTGTTGCCGGCCTTCCCGGATCATGGCGCGCAATTCGTCCGGGTTGTTGGTCACGAGTTCATGCTGGTCGGCCGTGAGAGCGCCCGTATCGCCGTAAATCACCGCGACAGCGGCGTGGTCGCCAAAATTCTGAACGGCCGAGACGGCAAAGCCGGTGCTCTGGAAATTGCCCGCGTTCAGAATCGAGCTGGCGGAAAACAGATCGGGCAGAACATCGCCGCCGGTGAAGAACCCGGAAGGCGCGGACAGCGTTACGGCCGCATTGGAAATGTCCTGGCGGTACATCGACGCTTTATACGTGCGCGAACCGCTGCGATGCGAGTAGACGACCTCGTATTCCTCGCCGCGCTGGATCTGCGGACGGCCATTCGCGAGCGACATTCGCGGAAAAACGCCGAGCGCGTTAATATCGCGCAGCAAGGTGTTATCGGCGGAATCTGCGCCTTCAAGGTCAGGACGCGCATTGCCTGAAGTGTAAGCGAGCGTCAAGTCGTTGTTCTGATCGATGGAGTACGTCAGTCGCGCGTACGGGCTGTAGTAATTCTGGTGGTCGAGGAACGACACGTAATCCATCGTGAAGCCGTACTGCAGGGTGACGGCGTCAGAGATCCGCGCCGAATCGTCAAACCCGGCGGACATGGTGCGCAGCAGCGCGAGTCCTGCCGTGTCGGGACCAAACAACGCGGCGCCCAAGCGGCCGGGCAGCATTAACTGGCGCACGGTCAGCGAAACTTCCGGATTGCCGCCCGCCAACTCACGGCTGTAGCTGGTGCGGAACGCGGTGGCCGGAACGCCGGTAGCGGCGCCATATCCCACGTTGCCGCTGAATTGGATAAGGCTGGCCCCGTAAAGAGAAGTCGCTAACGCGAAAGCGGTGCCTAGATCGGCTTGCGAGCTGGTTCCGGCGCTGGCCGCCGGATCGCCCGCGGAAACTCTCAACAAGCCGCGTGTATCCTGAAACACGGCGGCGTGTCCAGTTTGAGACGCGCGTGTGTTAGCTGCCACGATGGCGGCCGCGGCGTCGGCGTCACTCGAATTATCGGGATCGGCGGCGGCGACATCCACGTCGTTACCCACGTAACGCAGAACGGGCCGCGTAGCAGGCGCGCTGCGCAGCACCCACTTCCAGTCGTCGCTCATGATGGCGCCGTTTTCGAACGTGGGATGGCCGAACTGAACGGTGCTAAACAGCGTGCTCAGGTTGACGTTCAATATGCTGCGGATTCCCGGTTGTACCAGAATTTCGCGCGTAGCCGGCACCAGGGCGGAAAACGAAACCTTGACGGAGTAAAGCGCCGGAACTAAGCCGAGCAGCTTGAATTCGCCGCGCTCATCGGTGAGAACTTTGCCGAGCGGCTTTTGCGTGCGGCTGTAAAGCGTTACGGTAGCGCCGAGTTGGGGCATGCCGCCAATGCCGCGAACGACGCCGCCAATACCCCCGGATAGAGGGACAATTACAGCCGCGCTAGCCTGACGGACGCCGCTTAGGCACCCGAACCCTGCTAGCAAAAAACAAAGCGTGCTGTTCGTTCTCGTTTCCAACATCCGCGTCAAATCCCCGGATGCAGCCCGTTCAGCCTTAGGTTACCGTAAATTGCGCCGACAAGGGTAGGGTCTGATTCCGGTTCTTGTCGGTTACCTTCATTCTCAAGGTGTACGAACCGGGGGCTAGCTTAAAGGTCTTCAGGTCGAGGAATTTCTCAACCGTTACCTGGCTGGCAGAAGCTTCCGGATTCTGATTGATATCTTCAGTCATATCAATGAGCTTGTCGGTGGTCCCGGTTTTTACCAATTCGTATTGGATTTGGCCAACCGGCTTGTGGGTGGCCTCGTCCGGGGCAAAATTGTACAGCTTCACATAGATGGCGATCTTCTCGTCCGGCTTGAAAGCATTGCCGATACGCGGACGAACTTTGGTATCGCCGAGCACAAACATGCCGGTTCCGATGCTCTTGAGATCGACGTGGTGCATGTCGTCGGCGAGCACCAGCGAACTGGCGGAAAGCTTGTCCTGATCGATGCGCGGCACCACAATGGACATCGTATCCAGCGCGATGTTCCCCGCCACCACGTCTTTCGCGGTGACGTTGAGACGGTAGGTTCCCGGCGGCAGCGGAACCGCCTTCTGATAAATCGACTTGTTCTGTGCAGCCTGCGCCAGCATCGAGGGCGGAATCGGGATGGTTACCGGATCGTCGAACGGCGTCGCTACGCGCTTGCGGGTGATAGTGGTAATGCTGCCCAGGATTTCCAGCTCCGCCTTTTGAACGCCGTCTTTCGACTTGAATTGCAGGTCTTTGTTGTCGAACTGCACCGTGATGGTGGTCATCACCGAGGCGTCGGTGACGGGGAAATAATCCACGCGCACCTTCATCGGCAGCATGTTGTAGCTGATCTTAGAAAGCACGTCGGCTTCGAGATCCTTGAACTTGATGGCCGGCGGCTTTTGCAGCTTGGCGAATTGCTCGATGCGGTTGAACTCGTTCATGCTCTCGGGCTGGCCGCCGAACGGAACGCCGAGGTGGGTACCATCGGTGTTGTTGAAGCGGGCGGTCTTATCGGAGAGGCCGAGCTGTTCCATCAGCGTCAGGCCGGCGCCGGGGACATAAAGGAGAGCGTCCTTCTCGGAAGGGTCGCTGGTCATGCGGAACTCGCCCGACATGGTGGGGTCGACGAATTCAATGATGATGTTGTTGCCGATGCCTTCGATGTAGCGGTAGCGCCACTGCTGGAACGGGAAGGTGGACGTTTCACCTCCGCCCTCTTCCGGCGGGCGTTCGTAGAAGCCACCCGAGGAGTGATCTTCGATTTCATCCGGCGGTCCGAAGGTGATGTAGATGCGGCCGCGGTCGGTTTTCCAACCGGGGATGCCCGACGCGTAGTGCTCGTTGGCATACGCGATGCGGCGGTAGTGCTCTTCCTTAAACTCGTTCTCTTCGGTGTCGGGAGTCGGATCGCGGCGCAACCAAAAGTTCTCGATGAAGGTTTCGCGCTCTTCGTCGTTATTTAATTTTTTGAAGGCGGAACGTTCTTCGTCGGAAATGATGTATGTGACATCTTCGTTCAACCACTTTTTGTACGGCGTGGCCAATTCGTCCTGCTGACGCTTTAGCTTGGCCTTCCTCTCCTTCTCCGTCATAGGGCGAGCGTTGGTGTCGCTCTGTTGCGCGGACTTCTTTTTCTTGCTGTCGTCCTGGCTCTTGGAACTGTCCTGCGGCATCGCCACCGACAGCCCCAATAGTACGGAGAGGGATATACCCAAAATCGAAAGGCGTGTAGCGTTCATACGTCAAACCGCTCGCTGCGCTGATTGTATCGGCTCTCATCTATTTTAAATCCAGAAAGTTGCGCGGGTCAATGAGTGAAGGCTGCGCACAGTGTGACATTCCTGGAATTCGTGAAAAACGGATCGGTTGATTCCAATGGGGTTACCTGGAGTGAAGGGCGCGAGGGACGGCTCTTGGGGATACGGAGCAGGCTGCCGGAGCCGATTTCGTTCGTTTCAGCGCCCGCGAACGGCTGCCTGCCAGCCACATTCCGGCGGCCTGTTCGCTGGCACGCCAATTGCTATCTAGCTCGGCGAGAGGTACGGGCCATGCAAGCGGTGATCGTAATCGGAACGGTGATCGGGAGCTTCGCAGGAGCGTTTTGGCTACAGAAAGCCGCACTCGAAGGGCTGTTCCGGATTATCCACACCGAACGGCGCGTACGCGATTAACTCGCCTACGCGGACATTCTATTTGCGGGAGCCGCGGCGCGGGTTTTTCAACTCCGATTGCCGCACTTTGATCTTCTTCCGCTTGGGCTTGCTGATCACAAACGTACCGCTGCCCAGGTATTCCGCTTTATAAAGCTTATCTTCCGCCATATAGATTGAGAACCCATATTATCCTGGAATCAGGTTGACTGTCATCTCGCTTCGGTCTTTTCTCATTCTGCTCATTTCGGTTCCGGCCTTGGCGCAGAAGCCTCTCTGCGACGAAGTGCCGGCAATTATGCAGCAACTCTCCGAAATTACCGGGATGAAGGTGCATCACGCGGTGCCGTGCGCATTTATTACGCGCGCCGAGGTCAACAAATACCTCAAAGACCGCGTGGAGGAAGTGGCCAAGCCGGACGAAATTCGCGCGGAAGAGCTGACGCTCAAGAAATTCGGCTTCGTGCCGCAGGACTTCAACCTCGAAAAGAACACCGTGGACCTGCTGACGGAACAGGCCGCCGCCTTTTACGACTACAACAAGAAAAAGCTGTACATCACGGAATCGGATTCGTCCGACTCGCAGGAGCCGGTGCTGGCGCATGAACTGGGGCACGCCTTGGCGGACCAAAACTACAACCTGGCGAAATTCGTCAAGCAGGGGCGCAAAAGCGACGACGGCGCTACGGCGCGGCTGGCGGTGATGGAGGGCCAGGCGACGTGGCTCATGTCGGAATTCCTGGCGCGGCAGAACGGACAGTCGCTCAAGAATTCGCCGGAACTGGTGGCCGCGATGGCCAAAGTGAGCGATTCCAGCGGTGGCCAATATCCGGTCTTCGAAAAAGAGCCGCTCTATCTGCGCGTCACGCTGGTTTTTCCGTACACGAAGGGAATGCTGTTTCAGAACGCGGTGACGCAGCGCGACGGGAAGCAAGGGTTCGGGGAAGTTTTCGTGCACGCGCCGGTCTCGACGCAGCAGATCATGCACCCGGAAAAATACTTCGATGGCACGAAGCCGACCGATCCCAAATTGCCGGACATGAAATTGGCGCATGGATATAAAGGACTGGTAGGCGGAACTCTCGGCGAACTGGAACACCACATTCTGATCGCGCAAGCGTTGAGCGATGCGAAGGCGGATGAGATTGCGCCGCATTGGCGCGGATGCAATTTCGCGCTGGCGGAGAACAAGAAAATCGGGCGCGTGATGCTGTTCTACGTCTCGGAATGGGATAGCGAATCAAGCGCGCGGCAGTTCCTGGCCGCATACCGGGCGTCGATGCAGAAGAAGTGGAAGAAGATGACTGTATCCACGGAGACAGCCGACATGGTGGAAGGTGAGGGAGACGACGGACGCTTCGAGCTGCGCATCAACGGCGCCATAGTGACCAGTATTGAGGGCATGGCGCCTGAGATAAACTGAGCGTATGCGAAAATCCTTGGCGGCCGTTTCGTGCCTTCTTGCCGCGTCTACGATTCTTTCGGCTCAGCAATTGCCGCGCAAGTCGGCCGAGCTGCAGATCTCGGTTCCGGGCGGTAAAACCGTTCTATTGAGCCAATACAAAGGCAAACCGGTGGTTTTGGCCTTCATTCTGACCACCTGCTCACATTGCCAGTTCACAACCGGCCTGCTGATCAAGATACAAAATGAATTCGGCCCCAAGGGCGTGCAGGTGCTGGAATGCGCCGTGAATCCGAACGCGGATAACCTGGTGGCGGCCTTCAAGACCGACTACAAGACCAACTTTCCGGTGGGCTGGAATTTCGATCAGGACTACATTTTGAAGCAGTTTATCGAGCACCCGATGAATAAGACCCCGTCGATGCCGATCCTCCTGTTCATCGATCGCAAGGGCATGATTCGCGCGCAATACGAAGGCCAGGACGATTTTATCGAGAGCCCCAATCAGGAGCAGAACATCCGGGCGCAGATTAAGAGCTTGCTGTTGACTCCGGTCGCTTCGCGGTAGGGCGGCGATTCGTTCATGGCGCGTTGACAGGCGTGGGCCGTTGTGAGAGTCTACAGCCAGCGCGCCCTGGGGCGCCTCCTGTCCGCGGCAAGGGAGCATGCTCCCACCCAATTCTGTTCGTACAATTTTACGAACCTTCGTTCCAGCCCTGAATATCAGCGGACTTCCGGGCGCCTATGGAAAGAAGGTTTGAATGCCCCGACAGATCACGTCTGCCACCAATCTCGACAATCTGAAAAAAGAAGCCAAGCGCTGGTTGAAAGCGCTTCGCGAAAACGATCCGGAGGCGCGCGAGCGATTACTGCGCGCTCATCCGAATGCGCCCGCCACGCCTGTGTTGCGGGACATGCAATATGCGATCGCCTGCGAGTACGGCTGCGAAAGCTGGAAGGAACTGAAAGAGGCGATCGAAACCCACACGCCCGAGACCCCGGCGGTTTCGCCCGCGCGGACCGCCGGACAATACCAACAGCTGGCGCAGGATTTCGTCAGCGCCTATGAGCGTGACGAAGCGGCGTTGCAGCGCCTCAACGAGCATTACGAGCGGGCGTTTACCTACGAGGATTTGTGGGCCGAAATCTGGCGGCGCGTGTATGCGCTCCGGCAACGCTCGTCACGCGTGTCCAAGAATTTCCTGAAGCTGGAGGAAGCGCAGATCGTAATCGCGCAAGACGCCGGCTTCGGCAGTTGGGAAGCGCTGATGCATTCGCTGGCCACGGGCAAGCCGCCAGTGGCGCCTTTCGGCATCGACGCCAAAGAGAACAAGGCAGCTCCGCGGCGGCGTTTGACCGAAGCCGAATGGGACGAATTGATCGGCGTGATGAAAGAGCGCCGCATCACTGCATTCGACGCCAGCGGGTTGATGACGGATAAAGCCATGGCGCGCATCGCGGAGCTCGAGGATGTGACGCATCTCCACCTTGGCGGATCGCGCGAACTCACCGACGATGGGCTGCTGCATCTCGCCCGCATGCCGCAGTTGCAGAGTTTGGATCTGAGCGAGTATCCAGGCGGCAAGCTGACCGATCGCGGCCTCGAGTGCGCTGCGGCATCTGCCCAACCTGCGAAGATTCGAAATGACGTGGCAGGCCGGCATTACCGATGCCGGCGTGGCCAATCTGAAATATTGCGATCGGCTCGGGCGCGTGAACCTGATGGGGTCGCCCACAGGCGATGGCGCGATCGAAGCGCTGCAGGGCAAACTGGACTTGCGATTCTTCAGCAGCGGACGTCTCGTGACCGACGCCGGCCTGCCGTTTCTGCAGAATTTTCCGCGCCTCAAGACATGGCATGGAGACGAAATCCGCCCTGGCGCCTCGAGAGACGAGCAGTCGAAAGCCGCGCACCTGCTGATCGACGGGCCGTTCACCGATCAGGGCGTCGGCAGCCTCGCGGGACTCGACGGCGTCTTTGAGCTCGATCTTTTCTGGCACGTAACCGGCATCACGCCCGCGGCTTTCGCCCATCTGGTGCACATGGCGAATCTAGGCGCGCTGGGTTGCGACGGAGAGCTGAGCAACGACACGGCGATGGGTTACATCGGTCAAATGCCGCGCCTGCGCCAACTGCGCGCGCAGGAATCGGCCGCCACCGACGAGGGATTCATTGCGCTCAGCCGTTCGAAGTCGCTGGAAGGATTGTGGGGCCGCGAATGTCCGCACTTCGGCGGCCGTGGTTTTCTGGCGCTTTCGAAAATTCCGACCCTGCAAAGGCTGGGGATCGGCTGCAAGAATGTGGACGATGCGGCGCTATCCGCCCTGCCCGACTTTCCGGCGCTACGTCAATTGACGCCCATCGGCGTGACTGACGCCGGCTTCCGGCATGTAGGCGGATGCAAACTTCTGGAGCGTCTGACCTGCATGTATTGCCGCGACACGACGGACATCGCGACCGACCATATCGCCGGCTTATCGCTGAATTATTACTACGCCGGGCTGACGCAAATCACCGACCGGAGCCTGCAGATTCTGGGGCGCATGGAATCGTTGGAACAAGTGGACCTTTACGAATGCAAGGACGTCACCGATGCGGGTTTAGTTTTTTTGGCGGCCCTGCCGCGATTACGCGAAGCCAACTTCGATGGCCTACCGCACGTGACGCTGGAAGGAACGAAGGTATTTCCGGCTCACGTGCGCGTGAACTACACGACGTGATTCAGCGACAATGACTGCGTGAGCTCTTCCCGACGCCAGTTTGTCCTGCAGGCCGCGGCCGCTCTCGCTGCACGGGGTGAGAGCGCCGCGCCGCGGTTCCATACCGATAACTCGAAGCTGCAAGCCGCGTATGACGCCGCCGTCACCGGACTCGCGGCCAACGTGCAAGACGTGTTCCGCTTCCCACGCCCCGTTCTGCTGGAAGGCGCGACCTACGCCGGGGTGTGGCTGGAGTGCGCGCCGCTCGAAGGGCTGGTCTACGCGCCGCTCTCGCCCGAAACCGCGCAGGCAAATCACGAAGTCTTTTTCGATCTGCAGCGCGAAGACGGCTATCTGCCTTGCAACGCGAAGAAGGACCGGCTGGGAACGGGGCAGATCCAAATGGTGGTTCCCATCGCCGCGACGGCGTGGGATCTCTATCGCCAGAACAGTAACACGGCGTTCCTGGAGAAAGCCTATCGCGCCTGTTCGCGGTGGGACGACTGGCTGGTACGCTATCGCAACACCCGCGGCGCAGGCCTGTGCGAGGCATTTTGCACCTACGACACCGGGCACGACAACAGCCCACGCTTCGCTGGAAAATCGCGGCAGTGTCCCGACGCAGATGCGCGCGTCTGCCCGAAAGACGATGGCCTGCCCTATCTCGCGCCCGATCTTTCAGCGACCGTCTACGGCGGCCGCGCGGCGCTGGCGGCGATGGCGCGCGAGATGAATCGCGGCCCCGAGGAATCACGTTGGCTGGAATCGGCGGCTGCGATTCGCAAACGGATCGTCGACCGTCTGTACGACTCGCGCGACGGGGCCTTTTACGATATCGATTCGCACGACCGCTTCGTGCGCATCCGCGGCGACTTGATCACGCGGGTGATGGGCGAGCACGTGGTGGATAGCAAGCTATTCGAGGAAGTGTGGCGCAAGCAATTGCATAATCCGTCGGCTTTTTGGACGGCTTATCCGTTTCCTTCGATCGCAGCCGACGATCCGGCGTTCGTGCGCCCCATTCCACGCAACTCGTGGGGCGGCGCGAGCCAGGCGTTAACTGCGCTACGCACGCCACGCTGGATGGAGTTCTACGGCAAGTACGCCGAATTCACGCACCTGATGACACAATGGGTGCGGGCGCTGGCGCACTCGGGCGAGTTCCTGCAACAGATGGATCCCGAGACCGGCGTGTTCTCGCCCGACCGAGGCGCGTACTCTCCCGCCATGCTGACCCTGTTCGATTTCACGTGGCGGCTCTGTGGCGTGCGGCCGGAAGGGGACACGTTGGAATGGAACTGCCGCCTGCCGGAAGGCGCGGCCTCGGTTTCCACCACATGGGGCACAGCGAAGCTCGAAACCGATCGCGGCGGATCGACGCTAACGGCCGCAGGGAAGCGCGTGGCGCATGTCCAAGGCGCGGGCCGCCTGGTGACCAATGCGTCGGGAGAGCCGGTGCGCTTGATCGGCACTGAACCCGAAACGGTGGCCTTGCAATTAGAAACCGGCGGCAAACCGAGAAGCTATTCGCTGGCGCCGAACCAGATCATTTCGCTCTAAGAACCGCTCGAATATCCCTGGCTTCGAGAACATGCTTCGGCGCGCCGCGCCCCGCGACGATCAACATCGCGCGGCCGATCTCATCCGTGGCGAGGACGTACGAAGGAAACAACGCTCGCAGAATGGGGAATAGCGGCCGCGTGAGCACATAAAAAGCCCGATACCATGCGGTCCGCGATTTCACTCCATATCGCGGCTCGATAAACCCCGGGCGGAACATATACGCGGCGCGGAACGGCAGGCGCAGCAGCGCGTTTTCGGTGCGGCCCTTGACTCGCGCCCACATGGCTCGCCCGCGCTCGGAGCTGTCCGTGCCCTGGCCCGATACATAGATGAACGTCATTTGCGGATTCAGGCGCGATAGCGTCTCCGCCGCGGCCAAGGTGATTCCACAAGTGATGCGCGTGTAGTCGAACTCGGTCATTCCGGCCGAGGTCACGCCGAGGCAGAAAAAGCATGCGTCGAAGCCTGAAAGCTGGGCCTGAATCGCGCTGTAATCCGACAGGTCGCGATGCACGATTTCGCGCAGCTTCGGATGAGCTACTCCCGTAGCCGCACGGCCGATCGCCGTCACGGAGCGGACATCCGAATCCAGCAGACACTCGCGCAGCACTCCCTGCCCGACCATGCCAGTGGCCCCAAAGAGAAGTATATTCATACCCTGCCGCGAGCCTCGTTCGCTCCCTTTCCGGTATTTTGTTGAAGGAGGTCAGAACAATGTTCGCGATTACCGGGATCACAGGTCAAGTCGGAAGCAACGTCGCGCGGAATTTACTGGCGGCGGGAAAGAATGTTCGCGCGGTGGTGCGCGACGCCGCCAAGGCCGGCGTCTGGGCGCAACAAGGCTGCGAGATTTCCCGCGCGGACATGAGCGACGCTGACGCATTGCGCGGCGCCTTCGCCGGCGCCGAAGGCGTATTCGTCCTGCTGCCGCCGATTTTCGATCCATCGCCCGGCTTTCCCGAGTCTCGCCAAAACGTGGCGGCCTTGCGCGATGCGCTCCATGCCGCCGGACCGGCGAAGGTGGTTTGTCTTTCGACTATCGGAGCTCAGGCGCAGCGAACCAATCTCCTGACACAATTGCAGATCATGGAACGGGAAATCGGCGCGTTGCCGATGCCTGTGGCGTTCCTGCGCGCCGCGTGGTTTATGGAAAACTCGTTGTGGGACGTGCGGCCCGCGCGCGAAACCGGCGTCATCCCCAGCTTCCTGCAGCCATTGGATAAGCCTGTGCCGATGGTCGCGACGGAAGATCTTGGAAAAGCGGCGGCGGGCATGCTGCTCGATGCCTGGGAAGGACGACGAGTTATTGAACTGGAGGGTCCGAGGCGCATCACGCCTAATGAGGTTGCAGCGACATTCGCGCGTTTGCTCGGCCGCGACGTCCGCATGGAAGCTGTGCCCCGCGACACGTGGGAATCGCTCTTCCGGTCACAGGGGATGAAGAACCCGGAGCCGCGGATCCAGATGCTCGACGGCTTCAATGAAGGATGGATTGAATTTGAAGGCGGCGAGGCGCAATCGCAGAAAGGCGCGACGCAGTTTGAGACGGTCGTGCGCGCGCTCCTCGATCGTGGCGTCTAATCCCTCAAGGCGCCGTCTTCGCGAGCCGCCGCTCGATGGCGTCCACGTCGAAGACGCAGCCGCCCCAGGTTCCGCCGCTCGCATCCTGCAAGGCGGCCCATAGCCTGGTTTGCGCGGGCAATTCCGGATCGACGGCCGTCTCGGCTTCGCGCTCCGTCAAGACGCGAGCGCCCTCCGCCGCGCTACCGTTCACGAGTAGATTCACCGAGCCTTCCAGCCGCACGCGGTCGATCACGATCTCAATGCTGTCGCCTTCCCGCACCTTTCCGATGGGGCCGCCGGCCAGCGCCTCAGGCGTCACGTGCCCGATGCACGCGCCGGTGGAGACGCCGCTGAAACGGGCATCGGTAATCACGGCGACTTCTTTACCGAAATCCAGATAGCGCAGCGCCGAGGTGATCTCGAAGATCTCTTCCATGCCCGAACCCATCGGCCCGCGGCACATCAACACCACGACGTCGCCGGGCTGGATCTTGCCGCCTTTGATTGCGGCAATCGCCGACTTTTCCGTGCGAAACACGCGGGCGGGGCCCGTCTTGCGATAGACGCCATCGGCGTCAACCATGCTGGGATCGATAGCGGTGCTCTTGATCACCGATCCGCCAGGCGCGAGGTTTCCCTTCGGAAATGTCACCGTGGGCGTGAGACCGCGACTCCGCGCGGAGTCCGGCGACATGATCACGTCATCGGGGTCGATTCCATCCCGCTCTTGCAGGACACGGCGCAGCGTAGCCCGGCGTTCCGATTGCTCCCACCAATCGAGCGTGGCGGCCAAAGTTTCGCCGGCGACGGTGGTGACGCTCGTATCGAGCAAGCCGGCGCGGCGCAGGTGAAGCATTACTTCGGGAACGCCTCCCGCCAGGAATACTTGCACGGTGGGAAACATCTTCGGACCATTGGGCAGCGCATCCACCAGGCGCGGCGTTTCGCGATTCACGCGCGTCCAATCGTCCACCGTCGGCCGCGTCAAACCAGCCGCGTGCGCGATTGCGGGCAGATGCAGGATAAGGTTGGTCGATCCGCCGAATGCCGCGTGCGTGACCATGGCGTTGCGCACCGCGGCATCAGTGAGTGTTTGCCGCAGCGTTGCGCCGCGCGCTTCCATGGCTAGGACCGCGCGTGCCGAGCGCCGCGCCATGTCCAGCCAAATTGCGTGGCCCGACGGCGCGAGCGCGGAATGCGGCAACGCCATGCCCAGCGCCTCGCCGACCACCTGCGATGTGGCGGCCGTTCCCAGAAACTGGCAGCCTCCACCCGGCGTGGCGCAAGCGCGGCATAGCGCGTCCGCGGCCGCTTGCAGCGTGAGTTGGCCGTGCGCAAACCGCGCGCCCGCGGATTGCACTTTGCCCGCGTCTTCACCGTCTTCCGGAAGCAGGGTAACTCCGCCCGGCACCAGGACTCCAGGCAGGGCGTGGGCGCCGGCAAGCGCCATCATCATCGCCGGCAGACCCTTATCGCACGTCGCGACCCCGATCACGCCGCGCCGCGTCGGCAAAGAGCGGATCAAGCGGCCGAACACGGAGGCCGCGTCATTGCGGTAAGCCAGCGAATCGAACATGCCGGTGGTGCCTTGCGTGCGGCCGTCGCAGGGATCGGTGCAATAGGCCGCGAACGGAATGGCGCCCGACGATTTCAATTCGCGCGCTGCCGCTTCCATCAGGAGCCCGACCTCCCAGTGGCCGGTGTGATAGCCGAGCGCGATGGGCGTGCCATCCGCCGCGCGAATTCCGCCATGGGTGCTGAGGATGAGAAATTCCTTGCCACCCAGCGCGGCGGCGTCCCAACCCATTCCGGCGTTTTGACTCCAACCGAAGAGCTCGCCCGAAGGCCGTTTCAACAGCATCTCGGGCGTAATGGGCAGCGAACCCGACGGGCCGGCGGCCTTGGAGCGGACATCGTAGAGAGAAGGATCGCCCGAATCGACGAGCGTTGCGAAAGAGTGCGGCATTCGTCATTCAGGCTAACGCACCTTGGGTACGGAACGAGGCCCGCGGCCACCGGACTTACCGGTACAGGCCCGCGTCTCACATTTCATCTCGCCGGGGTACGGACCTTCGTCGCCCCATTGTGGAAAATAGCCGACGCCACGGAGCAGGCGCTGATGGATGGCTTCTACAAAGAGCTCAGCGCCGGAAAGGGTCGCGCGGAAGCGCTACGGGCGACCCCGGCCCCTTACCGCGCGCGCTGTTCGCCAAGTGAACTGGTCTGGAGTCGCATTTAGTGATGGACAGAGAGGATGGCGCCCTCGGGAGACATTACTCCGGCGACGAGAGCCTGGATGGGCCAGTCGCCATCGGCGAGCGAGGGCGGAACCTGTATGGCGATCTGATATAAGCCCACCGAACCCGGGGCCAGCGCTGCGCCGTAAACCGTGGCGGGCACGTTATCGATGGTGATGCTGGGTAGGGAGCCGGTGGCGTATGCTTTGTCGCTGGGAACGGCGACACCCGCGGGCGCCGCGGGATTGGTTGGGCCGAATCCGGTGGCCCATAGGATGATCACATCGCCGGGTTTGGCGGCGGCCGTCGTGGCGCCGGCGAATGTGCCGGCCTTTACCGCATAGCTGTAGTCGGTTCGCGTTGCGACTACCTGGTTGCCTGGCCAACCGAAGAACGCCGGGCCGTATGCGCTGGCCGTGGACACAAAGGCCGCGCTCGTGCCGCCCGTGGTAGTCACGGTAATGGTGACCGGTCCCGCAGGCACGTCCGGCGCCAGCACATTGAGTTGACCAGGCGATATGTAGTAGATGTATGCGGGCTTCCCTCCCATGGTGACGCTCACGCCATCGAGAGAAGTAGGCAGCGCGCCATTGACGATCGAGTTGCTCCAGTCGTCCGTCTTGGTGGCGAGACCGGCGCCTTGAATCGTCACCCAGGAATTGGTTACAATTCCCGGCTGGAAGCTGGCCCCGTTCACCACGCCGTTGGCGGAGATAACCGGAGCCAATCCGCCGGTGGCCGCGGCCCCGGTAACCTTGCGAATCAGATTGTGACCTGTATCCGCAATGAAAATGTTCCCCGCGCTATCCACACGTACGCCATATGGCGTCATAACGCTGGCGCCCGCCGGCGGACCGCCGTCGCCATTTCCGAGGCTGCCCGTTGCAAACGCACCTCCGTTTCCCGCGAACGTGCTGATGATCCCAGCCGGGTTCACCATGCGGATCCGGTTGTTCGCTGGGTCTGCTATATAAACGTTGCCCGCGCTATCCACTGCCACGCCCTGAAATGCCGCCGTCAGGTTCAACCCCAATTTGGCGCTGGTGGCGGGGCCGCCATCGCCTGAGTAGCCGGCTGTGCCCGAGCCTGCGAAAGTCGTGATGATGCCTTTCGTATCCACCTTGCGCACGCGATTGTTGCCCTTGTCCGCGAAATAGATATTCCCCGCGCTGTCCAATGCCACGCCGGATGGAAAATACAGCGCCGCCTTGGTCGCGAGACCGCCATCGCCGGAGAATCCGAACGCGCCGCCCGCGACGGTTGTGAGCACCCCGGCCTTATCCAGTTTGTAGATGGCGGATCCATTCAGATCCGAGATGTAGACGTTCCCGGTTGAGTCGACGGTCATGCCGCCCGGTGAGCTTATTCTGGACAGGAATGAGCTGATGACTGGGACGGAGTCGATTTTGCCGGATGGTGTCCACCTTGCGAAGGCCGTTGCTGCCCCCATCCGCAATGTAGACGTTCCCCGCGCCGTCCACCGCTACGGCTATCGGCAGAAACAGCTCGGCGCTGGTGGCAGGGCCGCCATCTCCAGAAGACCCCGAAGTCCCATTACCCGCGAACGTGCTGATGGTTCCGGAGGTATCCACCTTGCGGATACGGTTGTTATTCCGGTCCACGATGTAGAGGTTGCCGGCGCCGTCCACTGCCACATCGGGGGGAATGCCAATCCCGGCTTTGGTGGCGGGGCCGCCATCCCCGGAGAAGACCAAGGTCCCGTTGCCGGCTACAGTGTTAATGACGGCTTGGGCACAACAGATAGATACCGCCGCCAGCGCAACGAAAGTAGACTTTAAGAGCGTTTTCATAAGCTTCTCCATTTCCGCGCTAGTGGTGAACCGACAGGATATTCCCAGCGGGCGACGCGACGCTGCCGATGGTGGCTTGGATGGGCCAGTCGCCATCGGCGAGGGTAGTGGGGACCTGGATGGCGATCTGGTATAAGCCGGCCGAACCGGGCGCGAGAGCGGCGCCATACACTGTCGCAGGCGTGTTGTTCACTGTGACCGTCGGCGCGGATGCCGTCGAAAAGCCACCGCTGGCGGGCACGGAGACGCCCGATGGCGAAGCCGGAATCGTGGGGCCGAATCCGGTCGCCCACAGAATCAGCACATCACCCGGCTTGGCGGGAACAGTCGTCGAGCCGGCGAAGGTGCCGGCCTTCGCGGCGTACGTATAGTCCTGACGGGTTGCCACCACCTGACTACCGGGCCATAGGAAAAACGCCGGACCGTATGCGCTGGCCGTGGTGCTGAAGGCCGTACTCGTGCCGGCGGCAGTAGTCACTGTCACGCTGATTGGACCGGCGGGAACGTCAGGCGCCAACACGTTGAGTTGACCGGGAGAGATGAAGTAAACGTATGCCGGCTTGCCACCCATGGTGACGCTGACCCCGTCGAGCGATGTGGGCAACGCGCCGTTGACGATCGAATGACTCCAATCATCCATCTGGGCGGCCAGATTCGTCCCCTGGATAGTGACCCACGAATTGGCTGCCACTCCCGGCTGGAAGCTTGCGCCGTTGACGACGCCGTTAGCGGAGATGGCGGGCGCGGCCGGCGGCGTTGTGCCGGTGGAAAGGCCGGAGACCTTGTAAACCCTGTTCCCTCCATAAATGTAGAGGTTGCCGGATGAATCCACAGCCACGTCCAGCGCGCCGACATTGACGCCGGTGGGGGGGCCGCCATCCACCTCGTTCGGCGATGTGTTCCCGCCGCCGGCGACCGTGGTAATAGTGCCGGATGTATCCACCTTGCGTACGCGGCCGTTGCCGGTGTCGGCGATGTAGACGTTTCCGGCCGCGTCCACCGCTACCGCGCGCGCCTCGAACAATTGCGCGCTGGTGGCCGGTCCGCCGTCGCCCGAGAAGCCGTTGGTCCCGTTGCCGGCGATGATAGTGATCGCGCCGCCGGGAGTCACCTTGTAGACGCGCGTGCCGACGCCGTCGTCGCAGGCGTACAGGTTTCCGGAATTGTCAATCGCAAGCGCCCAGGGCGTTTCGAGGAAGCTGGGGCTTCCATTTCCGGCAAACGTCGTCAGAACTCCCGAGGTATCGACCTTACGGACGGTGCCGCAAATCGAGGAGCCGAAGTACACATTACCGGCGCGGTCCGCTACAACCCCGCTGGGGCTGCAGATAGGCACGCTGGTTGCCTGGCTGCCACTGCCATTGTTGCCGGAAATCCCCGCTGTTCCGTTTCCGGCGATCGTGGTCATGACCCCGGAAGTATCCACCTTGCGGACCACATAGGACTGGGTATCGCCGATGTAGAGGGTGCCCGCGCTGTCTGTCCCCAGCCCACCCGTGCGCCCGATTTCTTTCAGTTGGCCGACGGTGGCTGTCACGCTGCTGATGATGCCGGCCGTGTTCACCTTGCGGACCCGGGAATCTGTCGCGTCCCATATATAAAGATTGCCCGCGGCATCCACGGTGATGTTGCCGACTTGGCCGATGAAGGCGTTGACTGCCGGTCCCCCATCGCCAATTGGAGCCAGACCATTTCCTCCGGCGATCAGTTTAATAGTGGGTTGACCGAAACCGAGAGAGGCATGGATGAGAAGCAATGCCAGTGGATAGAAAGCGGAGCGTTGCAGAGTCATGGTTTCCCTTGTCAATTAATGAGCTATCGAAAGAACAATCCCTGTGGGCGACAGAGCGCCGCCGATGCTCGCCTGAATGGGCCAGTCGCCATCGGCGAGCGTAGTGGGAACCTGGATCGCGATCTGGTACAAGCCGGCCGAGCCAGGCGCGAGCGCCGCGCCATAAACAACCGCCGGCGTGTTGTTGATCGTCACGGTTGGCGCCGATGCCGTCGAAAAGCCGCCGCTGGCGGGCACAGATAGGCCCGAGGGCGCTGCCGGCATCGTGGGACCGAATCCAGTTGCCCACAGGATAAGGACTTCACCGGGCTTTGCCGCGACGGTCGTCGCGCCTGCGAAAGTGCCAGCCTTGACGGCGTAACTATAGTCTTGATGCGTCGCCACCACCTGACTGCCTGGCCATAGGAAGAATGCCGGACCGTAGAGGCTTGCGGTAGTAGTGAAGCTCGAGCTCGTGCCGCCTGGCGTGGTCACCGTTACTGTCACCGGCCCGGCAGGAAGGTTGGGCGCGAGCACGTTGAGTTGGCCCGGCGAGATGTAATAGACGTACGCGGGTTTCCCGCCCATGGTCACGCTCACGCCGTCAAGCGTGGTGGGCAAGGCTCCGTTGACAATCGAGTGGCTCCAATCGTCCGTCTGTGGCGCTAGGTTCGTGCCCTGGATCGTGACCCAGGAATTGGCCGACGATACCCGGCTGAAAACCGGCCGCGTTGACCACGCTCGCGATTGCCGGCGGCGATACCGCGCTCTGCGCCTGCGGCGCCACCACCAGATCCAGAACAACCGTCGGAAGCGTGCAAGTCTGCGAACCGCATTGGTAAGGTTCGAGCACTTCGACCGGCGTCCAGGTGGCGCCTCCATTGGTGGTCCTCGAAACCGTGCTCGCGTCTTTGGGACCGATCGCGTAGGCGGTGGCTGCGGTGTTCGGGTCGGCGCGGACCACTTCCATTCCAAAATTGGGGACTAAGGCTGTACTATCCGGAAAAACCGTCGCCCAGGTATTTCCGCCATCCGCACTCCTGTACACATTCGCGTCTTCGAGACCGTCGTACGCCGCCGCGTAGAGCAGGCCCGGGGTGATGTCGAATGCGACGGTCTGCACCACGCCCTCTGGAATATTCAACTCCGTCCAACTCTGCGCGCCATCGGTACTCTTGTAGATTCCGCACAGTCCATTGGGATCCGTACAGCCAATATTGCTGAGGCTCGTGCCGTAAATCTCCTGGCTGTTCTTCGGATTGATAAAGATCCTGGCGCCAAAGCCGGCCGTCGACGTGAGCAGCGTCCACGTGTTTGCAAAATCCGTACTCTTGAAGAGGTAACCTTTGCCTGGGTGGAAGGCCGAATTGCCACCGATCGCATAGACCACGCCGGAATGATTCGGATCTACCGCAAATCCGCCGAGGTTTGGTTGGTTCGCCGTGCCTCCGGCGGCTGAGCCTGCCGGTTTGGGAATATTTGGCGCAATCCAGGTGACGCCTCCGTCCGTGGTCACTTCCAGGCCGTCGCTCGCGTTCATGGTATAGAGGACATTGGTTTTCACCGGGTCGATCGCAACAAAACCGGCGGTGCCGAAGGGGTAGGAAAAGGTGGGCTTCGAAACCACGGACCAGTTAGCCCCTGCGTCGGTAGATTTGAGGAAGGCGAGCGGTTGGCCGGCCGGGCTGCTAAACCTTGCGAATGCATAGAGCGTCGACGGCGTCTGCGGGTCGACCACCATCGCCAATATTTTCGGCACTCCCGGGAGCGACGAATCATTCGACATCACGGTCAACTGCTTCCAGGTGACCCCGCTGTCCGTGCTCTTAAAAGGCCCCAGGCTGGTCGCAGCATAAAGGGTGGATGCCGCGTTGGCCGTCCCGGCGAGCGCAGAAATAGATAGTACAAGGAAAACCCAAGAACACTTCACGCGAACAGCCCCCTTTAGATCTCTCATTGCAGAAATGGGGCTTGGCGGCGAATACTTTCAAAAACTTTAGGAGCCTACTTCGCGATGAACTTCTCGACCACGTCGCGGCGAGCAAGTTGCGGAAAACGGACGCTGCCGGAAGCCCGGCGGCACTCGTCACTTTCCCGATTTTTGCAGCTTACGAAAATCGCGTTGGCGGTCTTCCATCGATAGAATCGGCGTCCTTTCCGTATCTGGAATAGATCAGGCAGTGATTTGGGTTACGAGAAGATCGAGTTTGCGGTCGAGTTCTAGCGCGGCTTTTTTCAGCGGCGGGTTGTCCTTCACCACGATTAGCGTTGAGGGCCGAACGTAGTGCACGGTCGATCCGGCGCCATTTTCCACCAGGAGCATTTCGACGGGCGCGAATAATCCGGCAGACACGTCCTCGCGCAGCATCGTGATCGCGATCAAGGGATTGCCCAGGATAATCCGGAGGACGCGCTGGCGTATGCCGTATTTGGAAATCCAGGCGGTGTGGTCGATCTCGGCGAAGGTCATGAAACCGCTGGGTCCGGCGAAGCGGCTGTTAACCTCGGCCTCGAATTCGGCGGGGGACGCGCTCTTAGTGGCGGATTCGTTGATTTGAGGAATCGTCGACTTACCCGTTTGTTCCCGCAGCCGTTGCAGCACTGCGTCAAACGACAAGGCGCTTTCGATCTCGAGCCGGATTCCCTCGAATTTGTGTGTGATTAGTCTGGACATTTTCTTTTGTAGCTCCTTATGGGCTATGCTCTCACCCGTTCAATTGATGCATATACATCATATATTGATTCACGCAAACTGCTATGGTATTGATGTGCATACATCAATACCGGCCTCTGCCGTGCCCTGCGCTTGCACGACCGTGAGAAAAGCGTCCCGCGCCCTGGCCCGGGTCTATGACGCCACGTTCACGGCGGCCGGCATGAACAACACTCAGTTCGCTGTGCTCCGCTCGATCGCCCGCCACGGCGGGGAGCCGCTGGTGAGGGTTGCCGAAGACCTGGAGATGGACCGGACGTCGCTCTACCGCGCCATGGCGCCTATGATTCGCGACGGGTGGTTGGCCTCCGATCAAGGAACGGATAAGCGTTTTCGGACGGCGCGGCTTACGCCCAAAGGCCGCCGAGCGTTGGACGCCGCGACAAAACGATGGGCGAAGCTTCAAAAAGAGGTCGTCGGGAGGTTCGGGCGGGAAGCATACGATGCCCTTTTCGTGGAGCTCCGCCGTCTGGTTGAATCCGCCGGCGCAACTGCACGGTAACCATGCGCGCTTGGAGTCTGGCGCGGTTGACCACATAATCGAATGATATGCAGGCGAGTAGGGCTGGGACAGGCACGGAATCGAACCCCATTCTGAATTGGGAGTTGCTGCGAACAACCTCGCATTACGTTCTGAAGCGCTGCGGACGCTATCTGATCGCGGAACTGCTTGGCGAGCACCTGGTGTTGAGTACGTCCGCGCGCAACGGAGGCCAGATGCGCGGCATTCGATATCTCGGGAACCATCAAAGCTGCGAAGGCGCCGCGCACGCGGAGCGGCACGCCGCGATCAAAGAACTCGGGCAAGAGGCTTATCACGACTCCGTCTGCGAAGAGCTCGGGCTTCCCGCGAGCGATGTCGCCCTGTTGGGAACGGCGGCCAACATGAACTACGCCGCGATCACGACGCAAGAAGACTGCGGCGTGGAGGTGGCGGCGGTCGTCACCGCGGGCGTACAAGGAAATGCCGCCTGCGCCGGCGATCCAGCGGGATGGCGTGAGGGAGAGGCAGGCTGGGAGAAGGTCGGGGGCACCATCAACACCCTGCTGCTGATCAATCATCCCGTCACCGAGGCGGCTATGGCGAGGGTGGTGGTCACCATGACGGAAGCCAAAACCGCTGCGCTGCAACGTCTCTCTGTTCGCAGCCTGTATTCGAGCGACCCGGCAACCGGAACCGGCACCGACCAGTTTGCGATTGCAGCGCCGGAAACGGGAGGGCATCGTCTCACGTCGGCAAGTCCGCACGTGAAGCTCGGCGAACTGATTGGACGCACGGTTCGGGATGCAACCCTTGAGGCGCTTCGATGGCAGAACGGACTGGAGCCCAGTTATACGCGCAGTATCTTCTCTGCGCTTGGGCGCTTCGGTTTGCAGGAGACAACCTTTTTCGAAGACATCGCGACCATGCTTTCGCCCGAAGATCTGGACTTGATGCGAAGGAACAGCAAGTCCGTTTTCTATGAGCCTCTCGTGGCTGCCTGCGCGTATGCCTTCGCGAGCGTCCTCGACCGAATTCGCTATGATACGCTTCCCGCCGGCGCCAGCCGGGAGGCGTTGCGGCAGCAGGGCGCCTCAATTGCCGCGAGTCTTTCGGCGAAGACGCATCTTTGGGAGGAGTTTCGGGCGCAACTCAACGATGAGGATCCGGTGCGCCTGGTGCTTCACTCCCTGGCGCTCGGCTGGTCGGCAAAGTGGCGATCCTAGCGCTCAGGCCGAACCCTTCGTTTCTCGCGGCGGGCGTGTTGCTCGATTTACTGATCGGGGATCCCTATTATCCGGCGCATCCGGTGCGCTTGATGGGCTGGACTCTCTCCCGCATCGAAGCTTTTCTCCGAAACCTCAGGCTCGACGGTTATGGCGGTGGAGTGCTGCTATTCATCGCCCTCAGCGTGATATGGGCCGGCGGCGTTTCTGTCTTGGTGGTCTCATTGCCGGCTATCACGGGGGGCGCTGTGCACATTTTTCTGATTTACAGCCTGCTCGCTCTTCGCGATCTTCTGCGCCACGGATGGGACGTGGAAACCGCCGCAAGGCGAGGCGATCTTCCGATGGCGCGCGTGGCGATCGCGAAGCTCGTGGGACGCGATACCTCGAAGATGGATCTCGCCGCGTGCCGAAGAGCCGCCATCGAAAGCCTCAGCGAGAATCTTACCGACGGATTCATCAGCGCGATCTTCTGGTACGCGATGTTGGGCTTGCCTGGCCTGGTGTTATTCAAGATTGTCAGCACAATGGATTCCATGGTCGGGTACAAGACTCCGCGATATCTCGGATTCGGATGGTGCGGTGCCCGCACTGACGATCTGATGAATTGGATCCCCGCGCGCCTGACGTGGCTGTTGATTGCAGGGTTGTCGTCTCTACTGCCCGGTTATTCGGGCCGGAAGAGCTTTGTCGTGGGATGGCGGCAGCATGCCATCGTTCCCGGGCCCAACTCGGGATGGAGCGAAGCGGCCACTGCGGGCGCTATCAGCCGGAAGCTGATCGGCCCCATTTGGGCGCACGGAAAACTCGTAACCGAGGTATGGTTGGGCGACCCGGCGGACCCGGCCGCGGGCGAAGGACAGGATCTTCGCCGGGCCACCCTGCTGATCGCCGCGACGGGTTTGATCTTCGCAATTCTTATCATTGCAGCGCTCGTCTGGTCAAAAATTTAGGGGACATAACGAGCGTGAATCTTTGTTGACGACGATTAGGGCGTGTGGTAGCGTTGAAAGCTCAGGTGCCCCGCAAGGGGATAAAAGGGAAGTCCGGTGCGAAACCGGCGCGGTCCCGCCACTGTGAACGAGGGTTGCCGTTTCAAAGAACCACTCGGTTGAAGTTAGACCGGGGAAGGTGAGACGGTTGGCAGATTAGTCTGCCTCCCTCCCAGCCAGGAGACCTACCTGAGAAAAAGACGGCTGACTTTCTGCGGAGAACGGAAAGAGTGCAATCCACCCTCGCCACAAATCGACGCGCCCTACTGGGGCTGATTCTATTTGCGCAGAGAGTCTGTCGCCATTCTGAGGGAGACAGACTAAGTGAACACTTCGCTTCGATGGCGAAATAGAATCGCCATCCTCTTCGCGGTTTTGGCATCTTGCGCGTCGGCGTACGCCCAAGGCACAATCCGCGGAACCGTAGTAGATCCGGTCGGGGCTATCGTTCAGGGCGCCCAGGTCAAGCTCGTGCAAAATGGAGCTCCCGCCAGCGAAACCGCGTCCGCCGCGGACGGAACTTTTGCCTTCGAATCTCTGAAAGCCGGACGTTATCGCGTTACGGCGCAATCCAACGGCTTTGCGCCCTTCATCGGATCCGATGTGTTCGTGAGCGGCACTGGCGTCACGACGCAGAATGTTTCGCTGCAAACCGGAGCTTTGAAACAGGAGGTCGTCGTCTCGGCGACCGGGTCTGAAACCCCGGTCTCGCAAGTCGGCGCATCTGTCACGCTCGTCGGCAGCGATGACATCCAGGCGGAGAATAAACTCGATGTGCTGGAGAATCTCCGGCAAGTTTCAGGAGCGCAAATTGTCCAAACCAGCCAGCGTGGCGGCATTACATCGCTGTTCATTCGGGGCGGCGAATCGGCGTTCAACAAGGTCATGATCGATGGCGTGCCGGCCAACGGAATCGGGGGAACATTCGACTTTGCCCAATTGTCGAACGGCGGGGTGAGCAGCGTCGAGGTTCTCAAGGGCGCGAATAGCGTTCTCTACGGCGCGGACGCGCTTGCGGGCGTCGTCAGCATCACAACGCAACGAGGAATGTCCTCAACTCCTGAGCTGCAGGTCTCGGCGGATGGGGGCAATTTCGGCACTCACTATCAATTGGCGTCGTTCTCCGGAGCGTTCCGCCAGTTCGATTACTTCTCGATGTTTTCGAGATTCGACACGCAGGGGAGTTACCCCAACGACTTCTTTCACAACGCGACATACGCTGGGAATTTCGGTTGGTCACCCAACGCCAAAACCAGCGTCCGCGTCACCTACCGGAGAAACTGGACTGACCTTGGCTCGCCCAACGGCCTGTTGCTATATGGAATCGCCGACGATTCGTCGCAGCGCAATCAGAACACCTATCTCAGCGCTACCGTGCAGAATCAAACCACCTCTCGCTGGCACAATCTTTTTCGCTTTGCCTACGGGGAGTTCAATTCGACGTACGAGAATCCCAGTCCGACGGGCCAACCCGACCCATACGGATTCGGCAATTATCTGGGGAACGTTGTCACCATCAAGGGCGCGAATGGGTACAGCGTTACCGGTCAAGCCATTTTGGACTACGCCGGCTCGTATCCGGAGATATCTCCCGACTACGAAGCGCGCCGATCGGCCTACGGACAATCGGATTACCGCTTCGTTGGAGACTGGACTGGCACGTTCGGGTTCCGCTACGAACATGAAAACGGATCCGGCTTCACGCGAGATAACTACAGCTACTTCACAGAAGGCCATGGAAGCGTGGGCCACCGCTTATATCTCACGGGCGGAGTGGGGCTGGAAAATAATGCGGTCTTTGGATTCGCCGCGTCGCCTCGCGTATCGGCGGCATATTACTTGCGGCGGCCTTCGGTCACGTCCTTCTTTTCCGATACGAAGCTGCGCTTCAACTACGGGAGGGGGATCAAGGAACCCAGCACCTATGAGCAAGCCAATCAGCTCTATGCCCTTTTGACGCCCGCGCAAAGGACGCAGTTCGGCGTGGGAGAAATCGGACCGGAACGAAGCCAGGGGTTCGACGCGGGCATCAGTCAGGGCATCTGGAACGGTCGGATTCGACTCGACGCCGCTTACTTTCACAACCAATTCTTCGACCTGATCACTTACCTTGACCCCACGTCACTGGTTTCGATTGGCGTCAATCCAGGAGCCGCCACCGCATCCGGCTACGGCGCGTATGTGAACGCAAGCTCGACTCGTTCGCAGGGCGTGGAGTTGGATGTCAACGCCGATCTTGGCCACGGATTCCGTGTCCGCGCCAACTACACCAGATTGAACGCCATCGTGACCAAGGCGTTCGGCGATCCTGCGTTTAATCCAGCTTTTCCTGGAATCCCGATCGGCGCTTACTCGCCTCTCGAAGGGCAGCGTCCTTTCCACCGGGCGCCTAATAGCGGAAGCGTGGGCCTGTATTACAGCCGCCGCAAGTTCACCGGTTCGTTTACGGGGTATATGGTCGGCCGGCGCGACGACAGCACCTTCCTTTCAGATGCTCTGTTCGGAAATACTCTTCTGCTACCGAACCAAGGCCTGGCTCCGGCGTATCAGAAGTTCGATTTGAGCGGGCGCTATCACGTCAACCCAATCGTGTCTCTCTATACCTCGATCGAAAATCTCTTCAGCCAGCATTACCAGGCTGCGTTTGGCTTCCCGGCCGCACCGTTTACCATTCGCAGCGGCCTCACACTCACGATCGGCGGGGAGAACTGGCGGAAATAAGTGGCTCAAATCGCGGTGATTCCAGTCGTCAACCAAGGAGCAATTTCATGAGTATCGCAACGAAACGCGGCGACGGCGGGCAGACGGGGCTCGCGGGAGGAATTCGGGTTTCGAAATCGTCCCTGCGCGTCGAAGCCTACGGAACCGTTGACGAATTGAATTCCGTTCTGGGCGTCGCGCGCTCTCAGTGCACCGACGAAGATCTGCGCGCCCGCACGAAACTGATCCAGCGTGAGCTGTTCCGTGTTGGCTCCGGACTCGCCACGCCCGCCGAGAGTAGCAAGCCGCAAGTTCCAATCCCGGAAGAAATGGTAGAGCAACTCACCGGGCAGGTCCACGAGATTGAGGCGATGGAGGGGCTATTGTCGGATTGGTCGCTTCCTGGCGAGCATCCGGCTGGAGCTTTTTACGATCATGCGCGAACCGTTTGCAGGCGGGCGGAGCGTTGCGTTGTGCGTCTGGTGGAATCGGGCGAGACGGTGAATCCAAATATTCTCGCGTATCTGAACCGCTTATCGGACCTGCTGTGGCTTTTCGCGCGTAAGCTCGAAGTGGAGGCTGGCGTAACTAATTCGCTTCGTGAGATGAACGAAAAAGCCGGCCCCAAGTGGTCGCGCGCCTGGTGAGGAGTTGTCTGAGTCTCCCCTTCCCCGCATGAAATCTTCGCTGCCTTCTCTATTGCTGATGACCCTCGTTGGAACGATCGCCGCGGCCGTCGGCAGTTTCGCTCCTCTCAGCGAAGGAGATCGCGCGGCCCGTCCCGGAGACGGCTACGGAAATTCCGCGATCCGCACGGGTTCGATGCAATATCCTCGCGAGGCGATCGATAGCGATTCGTTCGTAGTCCGCGTTGCGCGGCCGGCCAAGCGCATCGTCTCTCAATACTGGTCGATCGATGAGTATGTCTATTCGGTGGTTCCACCGGAGCACATCGTTGCAGTGAGCGAAAGCGCATATGAAGAGCGCTTCAGCAACGTCTACGAGCAGGCGCGCAAGTATCGGCCGGCCATCGCCACCGATCCCGAACGGGTGCTGCGTCTCGATCCGGATCTGCTGATCGTATCGAACAGTTCGCGGGCCGACTTTTGCGCCATCGTGCGCTCGGCGCAGGTTCCGATTTATCGCGCCTTCACCATGTTCACGACGCTCAAACAGGTCGCTGAGACCATACGCCTAACCGGTTATCTGACGGGGGAAGACGCCGCCGCGGAACGTCAGATTGAGCAGTTCTGGAGCGATATTAATCGAGCGAAGGCGCGGCGGCCAGCGAATGCGCCACATCCGCGCATTCTTGGTTTCGGGGGAACGTATGGCTACGGAAGCGAAACACTGTTCCAGGACGTCGTCCAAACGCTTGGCGGAATCAATGTCGGCGCGGTAGGCGGCCTGAAGGGATACGACCAGATCAACAGCGAACAGATCATCCATTGGAACCCGGAATGGATCGTCGCCAGCGCAGAGAAGGGCAAGACCAAAGAAGCACTCGCGCGATTGATGGCTGATCCCAGTGTCAGCCTGACGCAGGCCGCGCGAAACGGACACATTCTGGTTTTCGAGCAACATGTTTTTTTGCCCACCTCGCCCTTTACGCGGTTGATCATGACCGCGCTCGCGGAGGCGCTCTATGGGTAAACGCCGGCTCAATCTGACGGCCTTCTATGCCGTGCTGTTTCCCATCCTCATCGTGAGCGTGTTGACCGGGATCGCGGTAGGCAGCACGACGGTCGATTGGCGCACGATTGTTCATGTCGCCGGGCTGAAACTGCTGCCTGCGGGTTGGGTAAATCCGGCAGGAGTTACGCAGGCCGACACGGTGATTGTCTGGTTGATTCGCGTGCCGCGAGTAGTGGTGGCGGCGTTCGTGGGAATGGGGCTGGCCGCGGCCGGCGCGGTCATGCAGGGATTGTTCCGCAATCCGCTGGCGGAGCCGAGCCTTGTGGGAACCGGCTCGGGCGCCATTCTTGGCGCGGTGATCTCCTTTGCGACCGGGTGGGCAGTGCGTTCCGTCATTTCACTGCCGGTGGCAGCGATGGTTGGCGCGTTCGCCGCGCTCATCGTCGTTTACGCGATGGCAACCCGCGGCGGCGCCACACCCGTGGGAACGCTTCTGCTCGCGGGCATCGCGATGACGTCTCTGCTCAGCGCCGTATCGAGCCTGCTGATCTCGCTGAGCGTTGTGAACTGGCAGGTCGGCCAGGAGATTGTGTTCTGGATGATGGGCGGTCTCGACGCGCGCTCGTGGACGCATGTTTGGCTCTGCGCGCCATTCATCCTTTTGGGACTTGCGGCCGCGATGTTTCAAACGCGCGACCTTGATCTCATCCAACAAGGAGAAGAGACGGCGGCCTCTTTTGGAGTAGACGTCGAATCGTCCAAGCGATTTCTTGCGCTCACGGCAGCCATTCTGACGGGCGCCTCCGTCGCCGTCGCCGGAGGGGTGGGATTCGTCGGCCTGGTGGTTCCGCACGCGGTCCGGCTATTGCTTGGCCCCTCCAACCGGGCCCTGATTCCGGCCAGCGCGTTGACTGGCGCCGCATTTCTCATTCTGTGCGATCTTCTGGCGCGGACGATTCATCCGCCGGTTGAAATCCGGCTCGGAGTCATTACCGCTTTGGTTGGCGGTCCTCTGTTCATTGCTTTGCTGATGCGCCGCTATTGGGAGGCGAGCGCTACATGAGCAGCACTCTGATCGCCGAAAATATCCTACTGCGTCGCGGCGGCAGGGCGATTCTCGATGGCGTGAGCGTCACCATCGAGCCTGGCGGATTTCTTTCGATTGTCGGACCGAATGGCAGCGGCAAGAGTTCGCTGCTGCGAGTGCTAGCCGGAATTTGGATTCTCGAGGGAGGCTCGATCCGAATTGGCGGAAAGAAATTGGCTGAGTTTGGCCGCCGTGAACTGGCCCAGCGCATCGCTTTTGTGCCGCAGGACACTCGAATGGACTTCGCATTCACTGTGGAAGAGGTGGTCGCGATGGGGCGCCATCCGCGGCGAGGCCGGTTTGAGCGCGCAACTTCCGAAGACCGCCGGGCTATTGACGACGCCATCGCAAGCTGTGACATCGGGCATCTTCGCGGGCGCTTCGTGACAAGCCTCTCCGGCGGAGAACGCCAAAGAGTCGCGATCGCGCGCAGCCTTGCCGTCGAGCCTGAAATTATCCTGCTCGATGAGCCGACGGCGAGTCTCGACGTCCAGCATGGCCTCGAGATTCTGGACCTGTGCCGAACACTCTCCCAAGCGGGAAAATCGATCGTCCTCGCGACACACGATCTGAATGCCGTGGCGCGCTATACAACGAAAGTGGCGCTGATTGAATCAGGGCGCATCGCATACACGGGTGATTGCGATGGCGTTCTGACTTCCAATGTGCTCGATCGCGTGTTCGGCGTTTACGCCGAGCGGCTGCAAAGCGGAAGCGGACATCCGGTCTATGTGTTTCAGCGAAGGCAGGGCGCGCGGTGAGACGCTTAGTCACCTTTCTCGCAGCCCTGTCCCTGACTCTTTCCGCGTGGGCGCAACCCAAGCGAATCGTATCGACTTTCCCGAGCGCAACGGAAATTCTCTTCGCCCTGGGAGTCGGAGATCGCGTGGTCGGGGTTTCGACATATTGCCGCTATCCCCCGGCGGTGCTGGCGCTGCCGAAAATCGGCACTTACATCAAGCCCGACACTGAAAAGATCGCGTTATTGCGTCCCGATCTGGTCATCATCGAAAAGACGGGTTCGGGTTTGGCGGACCGCCTGTCCGCGCTGGGCATCCGGTATGCGCAGATCGAGATCGGATCGTTGGATGAGGTGTATTTGACGATTCGCGACATCGGCGCAGCCACCGGCGTACCGGATAAGGCTGCGATCTTAAACGAACAGATCCGATCCGGACTGGAGGCGATTCGCCGCGAGAACGCCGGCCGGCAAAAAACAACCGTGCTGATGGTAGTCGGAAGGACGCCCGGCCTGCTGACGAACCTCATCGCGGTGGGCCCCTCTACTTATCTCGGAGAGTTGCTCCAAATTGCGGGAGGCAGCAACATCTTGAACGATACGGCGATTCCTTATCCGCATATTTCGCTCGAGACGATCGTGCGCGCGAATCCGGACCTCATTTTGGATATGTCGATGATGGGCGAGGCAACCGAGCCTGGGCCTCAAGAGGAACGCCTTCGGCAATCCTGGCTCTCGCACAAGGAATTGGCAGCGGTCCGAAATGGAATGGTCTTCGGACTCACGTCGGAAACTCTGGTGACTCCCGGGCCGCGCGTGGTGGACGCCGTGGAACTAATTCGAACCAAGATCCAGGCGGCTATCCGGCAGAAGGTCAAACCCTGATGGATGCGCTGCTCGCAGTGCAGGATGTCTCCTTTGGCTATCCCGGACATCAGGTTCTCGATTCCATCCGATTTACCGCCCGCAGCGGCGAATTTATCGTGCTCATGGGGAAGAACGGCGCGGGCAAGAGTACGTTGCTCGATATTGTTGCAGGGCTGCGCGCTCCCGATTCGGGCAAGACGCTCCTGGATGGCCGCGACGTTTTCTCGTGGACCGCAAAAGAGCGATCGCGGCGCGTCAGCCATCTGCCGCAGGGGACCAGGAACGAACTGCCGTTCACGGTGGAGCAGGTGGTGCTGATGGGACGCTACGCCTATGCGGATCGCTGGTTCGAATCGGACGAAGATCGCGCCTACGCGCAGGATGCCATGCGCCGTATGGATTGTCTCCAAGTCCGCGATCGCCTCGTCTCGACGTTGAGCGGCGGAGAGCAGCAGCGCGTACTGCTTGCGGCGTGCATCGCGCAATGCCCGGCGGTCATGCTGTTCGACGAACCTTCGACATATCTCGACATCCATCAACAACTGCATTGCTTCACGACATTGGCGGAACTGGCGCGCGAGGGTGCGCTTTGCATCGCTGTCACGCATGACCTGAATCTCGCCCTGGCGCACTGCACGCGCGTTCTTCTCCTCGATCGGGGGGATTTAGATTCCGACCTGTCCGTCAACGACGCGGCCCGCAATCCGGAATGGCTTTCGCGGCTTTCTCCGCGTCTGCGTATGTCCCAAACTCCGGAGGGCAAGCCATGGGTGCTGTATCAATGATTGCCTCGCGCGGAAGTTCGCCGGCCGTGGCTTGGATCGGTTGGTCGGCGGTCGCGTTTCTCCTGGCGGCGTGCCTGCTTCCATGGATCGGAAGCGGCTCGATCAGCATGCAGCGGGTATTTGCGAAAGCCGCTCCCGACTACCCGATCTTCGTCCAACTGCGCGTGTCGCGCACCCTTCTGGGCCTGTTCGCGGGCGGCGCGTTATCGCTGACAGGTAGTCTGTTTCAATCGATGCTGCGTGATTCCCTGGCAACGCCCTACACGCTCGGCGTATCGGCGGGCGCAGCTTTGGGCGCGGTATTGACGTTCGCGTTGGATCTGGAACGGCTGCTCGGATTTCCCGCGTCCTGGCTCGGCGCGATGGCGGGCGCGGCGGTCGTTCTTTTCGTGGTCGCGGGAGCTTCGTGGAAACGCGGCCAGCTTTCCGGAGTGCGGCTGCTTCTATCGGGAATCGCGCTGAACAGCATCTGTTCCGCATTCATCCTCTTAATCAACAGCGTGGTTCGCGACCGCCGCTCTTTTTCGATTACCCAATGGCTGCTGGGCAGCGTCGATTCCGTAAGCTATCGCGCGTTGTGCGTATTCGGATTGGTGGTCCTGGCCACGTCGATCGTAGTCATCACGCAAGCGCGCGGCTGGAACCTGCTGGCGGTCGGAGAATCGTGGGCGGGATCGCGCGGCGCAGACCTGCGTCGGCTGACGATCACCGGCTATTGCTGCGGTTCCATCCTCACCGCTGGCGCGATCGCGCTCACCGGGCCAATCGGATTCGTGGGTTTGATTGTTCCCCACTTGGTGCGATCCCGCATTAGCGCGGACAACCGCGTTTTGATGCCATGCTCCCTCTTGCTTGGCGGAGTGTTGCTGGCCGCCTGCGACACCATCGGACGAGTGGTTCTCGCTCCGGCCGAACTGCCCGCCGGCGCGGTCATGGCAATTGTTGGCGGACCTTATCTTGTATGGCTGGTCCGCAAGAGGTTTTAGCGATTGCGACTACGGCGGAGAAGCGCTTGATCGGCTTCTAAGTGATTGATTTATGGAGCCACCCGCCGGGGTTGAACCGGCGACCTGCTGATTACGAATCAGCCGCTCTACCAACTGAGCTAGGGTGGCCCTGCGCGTTTGATTATAACAATCTGCGGGGAATCGCCGCAAACGCGTACCGGGCGTCCTCAACTGGCGACACGCAACCCCCTTCTGAAGCCTTATCCCAAAGATTTTACAAGTGTTAGTTTACAAGTGCTACACTATGAGCCGCCATGCGCGTCCCCAGACGCCTTCTCCTCATGCCGGTTCTGCTTTCGGCCTCCGCGCTGGCGCAAGGCTACGTCAATTCCAAGGTCTGCGCGGGCTGTCACGCGGCCATCGCAAAAACCTACCGGCAGAACGGAATGGGACGTTCATTCTCCGCCCCCAAGCCGGAAATCCTGATCGAGGATTTCACAAAAAACAACACCTATTACCACGCGGCGTCCGGCACCCATTACGAGATGTTGCGCAAGGGCGACCGCATTTTTCAGCGGCGCTACCAACTCGGGTTTGACGGCCAGCAAACCAACATCGACGAGAAAGAGGTCGATTACATCGTCGGCTCCGGCAATCACATGCGAACGTATACGCACCGCAACGCGGATGGCACGCTGCTGCAATTGCCGCTCGCCTGGTATGCGGAAAAAGGCGGCTACTGGGCGATGAACCCCGGTTTCGATACCGCCGATTATCCTTATACCCAACGGCGGATCGGCTACGACTGCATGTTCTGCCACAACGCCTATCCGAAAACACCGGCGGGCCACGAGCGTCTCGGCGACCTGCCGATCTACAGCGGTGACCTTCCGGAAGGTATCGATTGCCAGCGTTGCCATGGACCGGGCGAACGGCACGTGGCGGCCGCCGCAACGGCGGGCGCGAAGCCCGAGACGATTCGCGCCGCCATCGTGAACCCCGCGCGGCTGAGCGACGACCGCCAACTCGAAGTCTGCGCGCAATGCCATCTCAAGACCACCGAATTCCGGCTGCCGCACGCCATCAAGCGCTACGATCGCGGTGACTTTAGCTATCAGCCCGGGCAGCCTTTGGCATCGTTCGCGTTAGCGTTCGACGAAGCGCCTGGACCGGCGAAGACGGACCGTTTCGAAACCGCCAGCGCTGTGACGCGTATGCGCGAATCGCAGTGCTTTCTCCAGAGCAAGGGCGCGCTGAAATGCACCACGTGCCACAATCCGCATGACGTGCGGCACGGCAACGAGGGCGCCGCGCTATACAACACCGCGTGCAAGCAATGCCACGGCCAGCCATTCGCGCAAACGGTTGCGGCGAAAAAGCACACGGCGGAGACGAATTGCATCGAGTGCCACATGCCCAAGCGGCGCACCGACGATATCGTCCACATGGTGGTGACAGATCACCGGATTCAACGCGTAAAGCCCGCGGGCGATCTGCTGGCCGAACGCCCGGAGTATCACGAAAACGCCTCCACGGCGTATCACGGCGAAGTGGTTCCTTACTATCCCGCGGATTTACCGAAGACTCCCGCGGACACGCTCTATCTGGCGTTGGCGCAAGTGCGCGAAGGGTCCAACTTAGAGAAAGGGATTCCGCAGCTAGAGAAGGCCATCGCGGCCGCCAACCCGTCGCGTCCCGAACCTTACTTTGAGTTAGCCAACGCCTGGCGCTCGGCTGGGCAACCCGCGCGCGCCATCCAGGAGTTTCAACAGGCACTGCGGCTCGATCCCACATATCTGCCGGCCATTCTCAACCTCAACCTTTCCCTGAAGGCGACGGGCGATCTCGCACAGGCGTTGGCGGTGGCGAAGCGCGCTACGGAAGCCGCGCCTGGCGATGCGCGGGCGTGGGATGCCCTCGGCCAGACCGCGCTCGATGTGAGTCAACCCGCTGCCGCGATCACGGCGCTGAAGCAAGCGCTCACCATCGACCCTGAACTGCCGACGGCGCATAACGGGCTCGCCATCGCTCTCGCGCAGACCGGCGACGTCGCCGGCGCGGAAGCGGAATTCCGCGAAGCCGTGCGCATCCTGCCGAATTACAGCGAGCCGCATGGCAATCTGGCGAGTCTACTTTCGTGGAAACAGAACTTGCCCGAGGCGGGTTACGAATTCGAGCTCGCCATCCGTCTACAGCCGGGCGACGCGGCATCGCGATTGAACTACGCTTCCATGCTGAACGGAATGCGGCGCTTCGACGAGGCGCAGGCGCAAGTAGAGGCGGCGTTGCAAGTGAATCCGCGCATTGCCGAAGCGCACGAGCTGCATGGTTCGCTGCTGGAGCGTAAGGGCTCAGTTGACCAGGCGATCCAGGAATACCGGGAAGCCGTGCGGCTAAACCCCGAACTGTGTCAAGCGCAGCTTAATTTGGGCGGCGTGCTGCTGGACCGTGGCGATAAAGCCGCCGCGGAAGAACATCTGCAGCTGGCGGCAAAGAGTAGCGATCCGCGGCTCCGCCAGATCGCCGAACAATTGCTCCAGGAAGTCACAAAGATCAAGTAGCTCACCGCAGCACGTAGTTAGTTCTCAGTGGGAACTTTTTCCGCGTGATCGATGACGATCACCTGAATCGGTCCCTTGCGCGCCTCCAGCTTCAATCCCAGTTGTTCCTGAAGGGCGACCAAAAGAGGAGGCCATTCGTCGGCGCCCTTTTCGCGGCTGGCCTGGGGTTAGATGGGTCCCCGTTGTCTTCAGGCGTCCAGTCGAGGGTAAAGCTATAGGCTCCGTCTAGGCCGGTTTTGTCGACGACGGGCCGGTCGAGGCCCCCTTTCGGACGCTCGAGAAAACCGGCCAATTGCGCCATGGAAGCGGCCTGAAAGACGATGTGATACGGGTTGTTGTGGCTGCTGATGTGCGAATCCCCCGGGCGCGGCCGCCGGCTCACGCTTCATCTTGAGCCCGCTCTTGGCCACGACTAGTTCGTATACCGGATGCTCCCTGGTTTCGCGATGCAGCGCGACTCGGAAACGCTCTGCGAGCAACGTTTGCAGCCGCGCCATAGATTGATCGTGAGCAGCGTCGCCGGCCGCCTTCGCCACAATATCGTATCTTTCCGAATCCAACCACACTGGCGACGACCTGATAATCCTTCACGCCATAGGCCATGACGATGCAGGATTTCAAGGTGATGTTCGACATGCTCAGCAGGTCACCGATCTGATTGATATGGACATGGTCAGGGCCGCTGCGGTTGGGCTTGATGGATGCGGCGTCGAAAGAGAGCAGCGTGTCCTGGCCGGACAGCAAAGATGAACGCCAGCGGCAAGAGCTAGCACAGTGAGTAAGGTGCGGACCGCGTTGGGCATGGATAGTCTCCCGGCTGTCGGTTAGACTGCGGCCGCGCGGTACGGTTAGTGGGACGCGAGTGAGTGAACGGCGAGCTTACAATGCCACCTCAGGACTTATCCCGCGGAACAAAATTCAGCGCTGCCGAGTTCATGCAATAACGAAGGTGCGTAGGCGGCGGCCCATCGTCGAAAACGTGCCCCAGGTGGGCGTCGCAGCGGCTGCAAAGCACCTCTTCGCGAGCCATTCCGAGAGAGTTGTCCGTGCGCGTGACCACGTTCTCCTTCGCTATCGGCTGCCAAAAGCTGGGCCAGCCCGTTCCCGATTCGAACTTGGTCTTCGAGTCAATAGAACGATGTCGCAACAGATGCAGTGGTAGAGCCCATCGGCGTGGTTATACGCGTACTTTCCCGAGCCGGGAGGCTCCGTGCCGGCCTGACGCGCGATGGCGAATTGCTCGGGCGTCAACTGCTTCTTCCAGTCGGCGGCGGGCTTGTCGACCTTCTCTACTTCCACCACTCCCTTTCGCACGCCGGACGCATCGAAATCGACGATACGTACTGTCTTCTTGCCGTTCGCGGCCCATGCGGCCGGCGCCCGCAGAACCATTGCGGCCGGAATTCCACCGCTCAGCAGCTTCAGGATCAGCCGGCGCGGTGGCTGTTGGGAACGAAACGCAGTCATTGCTTGCCTCCTTCGACGCGCGCGTCAGCGCCGCGCGGAATCGCGCGATCTGACGTGTATACTGGACATCGTACCGTATGATAGAGACCCTCGGGATGTAACAAAATGGCCCTCCTCGTTCTGGCGTTCCTGGGCGGCATTTTAACGGTCTTCAGCCCCTGCATTCTACCAATTCTGCCGTTCGTATTCTCGAAAGCCGACCGCCCGTTTCGAAAGTCCGGACTTCCTCTTCTAGCCGGCATGGCCTTGACGTTTGCCGCGCTCGCAACCCTGGCGACCGTCGGCGGCGGCTGGATCGTGCGGGCCAATCAGTACGGCCGCATCGCGGCAATCGTGGTTCTGGCGATCTTCGGACTAACGCTGCTTTCGGAGTCTCTAGCTACGTGGCTCTCCCGGCCACTGGTCCGCATGGGAAGCCGCATCGCATCGGCGGAAAGGGGCGGCGACCGTCCGGATACCGGCCGATCGTTATTGCTTGGCGTCGCGACCGGCCTGCTTTGGGCGCCGTGCGCCGGGCCGCCTCGGCTTGATTCTCACTGGCGCGGCGGTTGGCGGAGCGAGCGGGCGAACCGCGTTTCTGCTGCTCGCCTACGCAGCCGGCGCCGCTATCTCGCTGGCGATTGCGCTGCTGGCCGGGCGATCTCTCTTTGGCGCGCTCAGGAAATCTCTGACCGCCGAGGTTTGGATTCGCCGCGTGCTGGGGGTGACGGTGCTGGCGGGTGTGGCAGTGATCGCGTTCGGCTTCGATCGGGGGCTGCTGACGCAGCTTTCTGGCCAGTACTTCCGGAGTTGAACAATCGCTGGTGGACCGGCTGCAACCGAAAAAGGAAGCTCCGGCCATGATGATGATGATGTCGTCGTCGGCGCCGGGGAAATCCACCGGCCCCAGTACATTCCCCGATCTTTCCAGCGCGCACCCCTGGATCAATTCGCAACCGCTGAGCGACGAGTCATTACGGGGACACGTGGTGCTGGTGGATTTTTGGACTTACTCCTGCATCAACTGTCTACGGACTCTGCCTTATATCCGCGCCTCCGGCGGTTAGGTTGTCAAGGCCAGCGGCCTGATCGTGCTCGGCATACACACTCCGGAATTCCCCTTCGAAAAAGACTTGAGCAACGTCCAACAAGCGGTCAAGGAACTCAAAATCGATTACCCGGTGCCGGTTCGCTCGACAACGATTACGGCGTTTGGAAGGCATTCGGCAACCAATACTGGCCTTCGGACTATCTCGTCGACGCCACGGGTAAGATTCGCTATCACCATTTCGGCGAAGGCAAGTATGACGAAACGGAGAAGCACCATCCAGGAACTGCTGAAGGAACGTGATGGGAGCGCGCCATTCGCCGGCGCCGTGCAGGTCGCCGGGACCGGCGCGCGGAGGCGCCGCCCGACAGCGATGTGCAATCCAACGAAACCTATATCGGCTACAATAGCGCGGATGGCTTCCTGTCCGAAGGCGGCATGCGCCAAAACGAAGCAATTTACCCGCTATACGGCGCCGCAACATCTGGAGCTCAACCAGTGGGCTTCTGCCGGCAATTGGACCGACGGAGCGCAGGTCGCAGACTTGAATTCAGCGCCGGGGAAAATCATGCTACCGGTTCCGCGCACGCGACGTGCACTTAGTGCTGGGGTCCGCGACGCCTGGAAAACGGATGCGCTTCCGCGTAGAGAGAATCGACGGCAAGGCGCAGGGGGAAAACCATGGCGTCGATACCGACGCGCAGGGCAATGGCGTAATCACAGAGCATCGGCTGTATCAACTCGTCAGGCAAAAAGGCGCCATCGACAGGTTCCGCACCTTCGAAATTGAGTTCCTGGACGCGGGAGGCGCGGGCGTTCGCGTTTACGTTTGGTTGAGCCGGGGGTGGAGGACCCGTTTTCTCCCCGGCAAGCGATTCCGGGGGATGGGGCTCCATCGCCGAAATTTACCAGTATGACCGGAAATCTTTAAAGGCTTAAGCAGCCGAAATAACGCTTGTGAGCGTACCATTAAGTTAGAGGGTTACGTAATGGCTTTTCCAAGCGCTTTGCGCTCCGTCGCTGCCGGATTTCTGCTTGTAGGCGCCGCCGCTTGCGCAGCCAATACCGCCTATCCCGCCCCCAACCACGGATGTTCCGCTTACCAAGCAGTCTGGAAAAGAGACGGCTGTCTTCGCTGGCGGCTGTTTCTCGGGCGTGCAATCCGTGTTTCAGCGAGTCAAGGGCGTCATCTCGACCGCGGCCGGTTACGCGGGCGGCTCCGCGAAAACTACAACCTATCAGCAGGTGGTTACCGAAACTACCGGGCACGCCGAATCGGTTCAGGTGGTTTACGATCCCTCGCGCATCACCTACGGGCAGTTGTTGCGCATCTATTTCTCGGTGGCGCACGAACCAGACGCAGTTGAACCGGCAAGGTCCGGACGTGGGAACGTCGTACCGCTCTGCGATTTTCTATGCCAACGAAGATCAGAAGCGGCTGGCGGAAGCGTACATTACCCAGCTCGATCAACAGAAGGTCTTTCACGGCCGGATCGTAACCGAAGTGACGCCGCTCAAGGCGTTCTATCGCGCCGAGGATTATCATCAGGACTACGCCTACTACAATCCCGGATAACCCAACACATTCAGGTTTGCGATCGTCCCAAGATTGAAGACGCTCAAGCAGCAGTTTCCGGAGCTGTTCGTCGAATACAAACCGAAGAAGTAGCTACCGCGAACCAGCAGGCGCACACCGCGCGTGAAAACATCCCGCTAATTTCCCTCTTGACACTTGCCGCTTCCTGTTACATCATGTAGCAGGAAGTCCGCAATCGCTCGACATCACCGCACAAAGGGCTCAGCAAGCTCGAGCACCAGTTGATGGAGATCCTTTGGAAGAGCGGCCCAGGAACCGCGGAACAGATTCGCGAGGCCCTGGCAAGGCGCAGTGTCTTGAAGGATTCCACCGTCCGCACGGTGCTGCGGCGCCTACAGGATAAGGGCTACGTCAATCACAAAATCGAGGGTAAAGCTTTCGTCTATAGCGGCATCAAAAAACCGCGGAATGTGGCGGTGTTGGCGGTGCGGCAGATCCTCGACAAGTTTTGCGACGGCTCGCTGGAACAATTGCTGGTCGGCTTGGTAGAGAACGAGGTCGTGGACCGCGCGGAGCTGGAGCAACTGGCGCGCAAACCTTGAGAAGAGTCGTAGCAAGGAGTAATCATGCTGGCTCATTTGGCGGATGTAGCCGTTCGATCGC